>NZ_SIUB01000016.1 GCF_004310425.1 Hansschlegelia quercus
TGACGTTGTTTGTTCAGACGCCGCGCAACGACGATGCGATCGCGACATTCGGGCCCTACAGGCGGCACCTCAATGCATTGACCGGCCGAGGAACGAACATCCAGAGGCGGCTTTCCCGTGGCGGCCTCGCCAATTACGAGCCGGATTTACAAGCGGCGCTGCTTGCGCTTGCGCAGTCCCCTCGGCAGCGGGTGTTTTTCGATGTGGGCGCGCATATCGGCTTCTTTGCCGGACTCTTGTCGGCGGTCTACCGCGGCAACGGCCTGCAGACTTATGCCTTCGAGCCGACGCCATCGACCTTCGGCCGCGCCTTGAAATTCCGCGACAAGAACGCGTTTGGCTACATGCTGACGCCGTGCGCCGTCTCGAACGAACCCGGCGAAACGCAGCTTTTCCTCTCGACGAAGGCGGAGACGTCGAACTCGCTGAACGCCGGCTTCCGCCCAGGCTCGACCGCAGTCACCGTCCGCTGCGAGACGATCGACGGCCTGGTGGCGGCTGGCGCGCCGCCGCCCACATTGATGAAGATCGACGTCGAGACCTTTGAACCGCAGGTCATCCTTGGGGCGCGCGCGACCATAACGCGCTCCAAGCCATGGATAACGTGTGAGTTCCTCTCCGGTACGGACGACGCCCTGCTCGATCAGGCGCTGAGCTTCCTTGAAGAACAAGGCTACGGCTTCTACCAGATTGTTCGCGAGGGCCCCTGGGAGCGCCTAGACAAGTCCGGGGTGATCGCGCGGCGAAGCAGCGCCGCGGGCTCGCGCGACTGGCTGGTCGCGCCGAAACCCCCCTCCCACGCCTTCTACACGCGGTACGCAGCTTGGCGAACAGCCATCGACGAATGCGGGGCGTCGAGCAACATGACGGTCGATGACAAAGCAACGCGCAAGCGGCTGACCGCACGC
>NZ_SIUB01000010.1 GCF_004310425.1 Hansschlegelia quercus
GGCGGCGCCGAGGACAAGATCGCGGCGATGGAGGCCGCGGGCGTCCGCGTGTCGCCCAGCCCCGCAAGGCTCGGCAAGACGCTGGTCGAGCTGCTCAAGAGCTAAGGCCGCTTGAAGGATCGCGAAAGGTTTTGTGAACGGGCGACACGGGGATTTCGCAATTGAGGCGTTCTATCCCCCGGCATCGGGTCTATATTGCGATGCGATAGACGCTGCGGCTTAAACCTCAAGGCTCTCATCCGATGTCCCGCCAGCCGGCGAACGACGCTTTCTCCCGCACCTCGTTCCTCTGGGGCGGCAACGCCGCCTACGTCGAGGACCTCCAGGCCCGCTACCAGGACGATCCGTCGTCAGTCGACGCCGAATGGCGCGCCTTCTTCGAGGATCTCGGAGACGAGCCGGCCTCGGTGGAGCGCACGGCCGAAGGCCCCTCTTGGGAACGACCGAACTGGCCGATCCCCGCGAATGGCGAGCTGGTCTCGGCGCTCGATGGCAATTGGGGCGCGATCGAGATCGCGATCGGCGACAAGCTGAAGGCGCGCGGCGCCGAGAAGGGCGCGCCGCTCACCGAAGAGCAGATCAAGGCCGCGACGCGCGACTCCACGCGCGCGCTCATGATGATCAGGGCCTACCGGATCCGCGGCCATCTCGCCGCCGACCTCGACCCGCTGAAGCTGGACCATCGCGCCGAGCGCGAGGAGCTCGCCCCGGAATCCTACGGCTTCTCCGACGCCGACCTCGACCGCAAGATATTCATCGACCACGTGCTCGGCCTCGAATTCGCGACCGTGCGCGAGATGCTGGCGATCCTGAAGCGGACCTACTGCTCGACGCTCGGCGTGGAGTTCATGCACATCTCCGATCCGGCCGAGAAGGCGTGGATCCAGGAGCGCATCGAGGGGCCGGACAAGGGCGTCGCCTTCACCCCCGAGGGCAAGAAGGCGATTCTCAACAAGCTGGTGGAAGCCGAGGGCTTCGAGAAATTTCTCGACGTCAAATACACCGGCACCAAGCGCTTCGGCCTCGACGGCGGCGAGTCGATCGTCCCGGCGCTGGAGCAGATCATCAAGCGCGGCGGCGCGCTGGGCGTGCGCGAGATCGTAGTCGGCATGGCCCATCGCGGCCGCCTGAACATTCTGGCCCAGGTGCTCGGAAAGCCGCACCGCGCGATCTTCCATGAGTTCAAGGGCGGGTCTTGGACGCCGGACGAGGTCGAAGGCTCGGGCGACGTCAAGTATCACCTTGGCGCATCGTCGGATCGCGAGTTCGACGGCAACAACGTCCATCTGTCGCTGACCGCGAACCCCTCGCATCTCGAGATCGTCGATCCCGTCGTGCTCGGCAAGGTGCGGGCGAAGCAGGACCAGCATCGTGACGTCGACCGCGTGCAGGTGCTGCCGCTGCTGATCCACGGCGACGCTGCATTCGCCGGCCAGGGCGTGATCGCGGAATGCTTCGGCCTGTCGGGCCTGCGCGGCCACAAGACCGGCGGCTCGCTGCACGTCATCATCAACAATCAGATCGGCTTCACGACGAGCCCGCGCAACGCGCGCTCCTCGCCCTACCCGTCCGACGTCGCCAAGATGATCGAGGCGCCGATCTTCCACGTGAACGGCGACGACCCGGAGGCGGTGACCTTCGCGGCCAAGATCGCGACCGAGTTCCGGCAGAAGTTCCACAAGCCGGTCGTGATCGACATCTTCTGCTATCGCCGCTTCGGCCACAATGAGGGCGACGAGCCGTCCTTCACGCAGCCGCGGATGTACAAGGTCATCCGCAAGCACCCGACCACGCTCGAGCTTTATTCCGGGCGGCTGGAGAAGGAAGGCGTCATCAAAGCTGGCGAGGCCGACGAGATGCGTCAGGCCTTCCGGTCGAAGCTCGAGGTCGAGTACGAGTCCGGGCAGTCTTACAAGCCGAACAAGGCCGACTGGCTGGACGGCCGATGGTCCGGCATCAAGGCGTCTAAGGACGTCGACGACGCGCGCCGCGGCAGGACCGGCGTGCCGGTCGACATCCTCAAGAACCTTGGCGCCAAGATCGGCTCGGCGCCCGAGGGCTTCGCGGTCCACCGCACTGTGCAGCGCCTGCTGGATAACCGCCGCAAGATGGTCGAGGACGGCGAAGGCGTCGACTGGGCGATGGCCGAGGCGCTGGCGCTGGGATCGCTGCTCGTGGAAGGCCGGCCGGTCCGCTTCGTCGGCCAGGACGTCGAGCGCGGCACGTTCAGCCAGCGCCATTCGGTGCTGACCGATCAGGAGACCGAAGCGCGCTTCACGCCGCTCTCCAACCTTGATCCCGAACAGGCGCGCTTCGAGATCATCAACTCGATGCTTTCCGAAGAAGCCGTGCTCGGCTTCGAATATGGCTACACGCTGGCCGAGCCGAACGCCCTGACACTGTGGGAAGCGCAGTTCGGCGACTTCGCCAATGGCGCTCAGGTAATCGTCGACCAGTTCCTGTCGTCCGGCGAGCGCAAATGGCTGCGCATGTCGGGCCTCGTGATGCTGCTGCCGCACGGCTACGAAGGTCAGGGGCCGGAGCATTCCTCCGCCCGCCTCGAGCGCTATCTGCAGATGTGCGCCGAGGACAACATGCAGGTCGCGAACTGCACGACGCCAGCGAACTACTTCCACATCCTGCGGCGCCAGCTCGTCCGCGATTTCCGCAAGCCGCTGATCCTGATGACGCCGAAGTCGCTGCTCCGCCACAAGCGGGCAGTCTCGCCGCTCTCCATGATGGAGGACGGCTCCTCGTTCCACCGCCTGCTATGGGACGACGCGCAGCTTCACCCGGGTTCGACGCTCCAGCTCAAGCCGGACGCCGAGATCCGCCGCGTCGTCCTGTGCTCAGGCAAGGTTTATTATGACCTGCTGGAGGAGCGCGAGAAGCGCGGCGCGGACGACGTTTACGTCCTGCGCGTCGAGCAGCTCTATCCGTTCCCGGTGAAGGCCGCCGTCAACGAGCTCTCGCGCTTCAAGGACGCGGAGATCGTCTGGTGCCAGGAAGAGCCCAGGAACATGGGCGCCTGGTTCTTCGTCGAAACCTACATCGAATGGGTGCTGAACCAGATCGGCGCGAAGAACCGCCGGCCTCGCTATGCCGGCCGCCCGGCCTCCGCAGCGACGGCGACAGGATTGATGTCGAAGCACCTCGCGCAGCTCCAGGCTTTCCTGAACGACGCGCTCGGTTGATCGCGTATCTGCGGCGATCAAGCGGAATTTCCTATGAGGGGGTCGGATTTTCCTCTCAGGCCGCCTATCCTGCATCCAGGCGGCGTTTTCCGGACACGAATGGGGAGGCTCTCTTAGGGGAGCGATCTGATGGGCACTGAGATCCGCGTTCCGACGCTCGGCGAATCCGTGACCGAGGCCACGATCGGCCGATGGTTCAAGAAGCCGGGGGAAGCCGTCTCCGCAGACGAGCCCATCGTCGAACTTGAGACCGACAAGGTGACGCTGGAGGTGCCGGCGCCCGCCGCTGGCGTCCTCGGCGAATATGAGGCGAAAGACGGCGAGACCGTCGGGGTCGGCGCCTTGCTCGGCTCGATCGAGGAAAGCGGCGGCGCTACGGCCGCCCCGAAGAAGCAACCGGAGGCGAAGGCCGCGGAGTCTGCAAAGGCCGAAGAGCCGAAGCCGATCAGAGACGACGCCAACGAAACCAAGCCGAAGACTGACGCGCCGAAAGCAAATGGCGCGGCCGACGATCAGGCGCCTTCCGTCCGCCGTCTAGCCGACGAGACTGGCATCAATCCGGCGAGCCTTCAGGGCACCGGCAAGGACGGCCGCGTCACCAAAGGCGACATGCTCGCCGCCGGCGAGAGCGGGGCGAGAGCACCGCAGAAGCCTGCGACCTCAGCGCCCGCGCCCGAGCCCGAGCCCGCCAAGATGCGCGCGCCTTCCGCGCCCGACGACGCCTCGCGCGAAGAGCGCGTGAAGATGACGAAACTGCGCCAGACGATCGCGCGGCGCCTCAAGGACGCGCAGAACACCGCGGCCATGCTCACGACCTTCAACGAGGTCGACATGACGGGGGTCATGGCGCTCCGCGCGAAGTACAAGGACGTGTTCGAGAAGAAGCACGGCGTGAAGCTCGGCTTCATGGGCTTCTTCGTGAAGGCGGTGATCCAGGCGCTAAAGGATCTTCCGGCGGTCAACGCCGAGATCGACGGGAGCGACCTCGTTTACAAGAACTACTATCATATCGGCATCGCCGTCGGGACCGATAAAGGCCTTGTCGTGCCGGTGGTGCGCGACGCCGGCGAGAAGGGTCTCGCAGGCATTGAGAAGACGATCACGGATTTCGGCAGGCGCGCACGCGACGGCAAGCTCGGGATCGACGAGATGCAGGGCGGCACGTTCACGATCACCAATGGCGGGATCTACGGCTCGCTTATGTCGACGCCGATCCTGAATGCGCCGCAGTCGGGCATTCTCGGCATGCACAAGATCCAGGAGAGGCCGATGGCCGTCGGCGAGAAAATCGAGATCCGCCCGATGATGTATCTCGCCCTCAGCTACGACCATCGCGTGGTGGACGGGAAAGAGGCCGTGACCTTCCTCGTGCGCGTCAAGGAAAGCCTCGAAGATCCGTCGCGACTTGTGATGGATCTCTGAGAGGTCGGGGCGGCCGTGAGGCCGCCCGCTCGTCTCAGCTCAGATGGGCGTTGAGAAACTTGTTCATCTCGAACATCGTGGCCTTCTTCTTCCCGAAGATCTTCTCGAGCTTGTCGTCCGCAAGGATTTCGCGGCCGTCATCGGGGTTCTGAAGCTTATGCTTCTTGATGTATTCCCAGGTCTTGCTGACCACTGCGCTGCGCGCGAGCGGCTTGTCGCCTACGATGGCCGCGAGTTCGGCGGACGGCTTCACCTCGACGCTCAGCGCGTTGGGCTTCTTCGCTCCGGTAGACTTCTTCGGGGCGGCCGGCTTCTTGGCCGCCGCGGGCTTCTTTTCCGTGGTCTTCGTCGCCGCCATTTCGTTGCATCCTTCCTAGGAGAGCTTGCGAGGGTACGCGAAACGACGTTCCCCGTGCAACAAACTCCATCGGCCTGCCGACGTTCCACACGGCGACGCACCGTTTAGTTCGAAACTTGAAGATATCCGAGCGGAAGAGACAGATGGCCTACGACCTCATCGTCATCGGAACCGGCCCCGGCGGCTATGTCTGCGCGATCCGCGCGGCGCAGCTCGGCCTCAAGGTGGCGGTGGTCGAGAAGCGGCCGACCTTCGGCGGCACCTGCCTCAACGTCGGCTGTATCCCCTCGAAGGCCCTGCTCCACGCCTCCGAGCTCTATGAGGAAGCCGGCCACAAGTTCGAAAAGCTCGGCATCGGCGTCGGCGAACTGACGCTCGACCTCGCGAAGATGATGGCCTTCAAGGATGAGGGCGTAGAGGGCAACACGAAAGGCGTCGCCTTCCTGTTCAAGAAGAACAAGGTCGAGACTTTCACCGGCGTCGGCAAGATCCTCGGCGCCGGCAAGGTCGAGGTCGCGCTCGACCGCGGCGAAACTACGACGCTTGAGACCAAATCGATCGTCATCGCGACAGGCTCGGACATAGCGCGGCTCAAGGGTATCGAGATCGACGAGGAGACCATCGTGTCCTCAACCGGCGCGCTCACGCTGAAGTCCGTGCCGAAGAAGCTGGTGGTCGTCGGCGGCGGCGTGATCGGGCTTGAGTTGGGTTCGGTCTGGCGGCGGCTCGGCGCGGAGGTGCTGGTCGTCGAGTTCCTCGACCGCATCCTTCCCGGCATGGACGTCGACACCACCAAGCAGTTCCAGCGCCTGCTCGAGAAGCAGGGCATTCAGTTCAAGCTCGGCTCCAAGGTCACGTCAGCGGAGAAGGCCGGCGATGGCCTGAAGGTTTCCGTCGAGCCCGCCAAGGGCGGGGAGGCTGAGACGGTCGAGGCCGACGTCGTGCTGGTCGCGATCGGCCGCGTTCCCTACACCGCGGGCCTCGGCCTCGAAGAAGCCGGCGTGGCGCTCGACGAGCGCGGGCGGGTGAAGACCAACGGCCACTTCAAGACCAATGTCGACGGGATCTACGCCATCGGCGACGTCATCGCCGGTCCGATGCTCGCCCATAAGGCCGAGGATGAGGGCGTCGCGATCGCCGAGATCCTTGCGGGCAAGTCCGGCCACGTGAATTCCGGCGTCATCCCGAACGTGGTCTACACCTATCCCGAGGTCGCCTCAGTGGGGAAGACCGAGGAGGAGCTGAAGGCCGACGGCGCAGACTACAAAGCCGGCAAGTTCCCGTTCACGGCCAATGGCCGCGCCAAGGCGAACGCCACGACGGAAGGCTTCGTGAAGATCCTGGCTGACGCCAAGACCGACAAGGTCTTAGGCGTTCATATCGTCGGCCCCCGCGCCGGCGACCTGATCGCGGAGGCCGCCCTCGGGATGGAGTTTTCGGCCTCGTCCGAAGACATCGCCCGCACCTGTCACGCCCATCCGACGCTCGCCGAAGCCGTCAAGGAAGCCGCGCTCGCGGTGGACAGCCGCGCGATCCATATGTGAGGCGGAGGATGTGCGCGCTTTGAGACGCCCGCTGATGCGGGCTCCTCAGCATGAGGATCGTGGAGAACCTCTAACCTCCTCATGCTGAGGAGGCGCGAAGGGCCGCCTCGAAGCGCACGCAAGGGCGGCCGGGATAAAACGTCATCCCGGCTATACGCCGGGATGACGAGCTTGTTCGCGCGCCTCAGGCCGCTTCCGAAAACATCTCGGCGGTCAGCCTGCCCCGGTGCTCCAACTCGGCCGGGCCGGTCATCAGGATGTGGTCGTCACCCTCGCGCCAGACGATCCTCAGCGGCCCGCCCGGCAGCGTCACGGTGACGTCGCGTCCCGTGCGGCGGGTGCGGGCGGCGGAGACGGCGGCGGCGCAGGCGGCGGTGCCGCAGGCGAGCGTCAGCCCTGCGCCGCGCTCCCAGACCTTGAGCGTGATCGCCTCGGGCGACGTCACCTTGGCGAGCGAGATGTTGGCGCGCTCGGGAAAGATCGGGTGGTTCTCAAGCATCGGGCCGGCGCGGGCGAGATCGACCACGTCGAGATCGTCCACCCAGAAGATCGCGTGCGGATTGCCGACATTGGCGACAGAGGGCGAGTGGATCAGCGGGGCGTCGATCGGCCCGATCTGAAGCTCGATCGTGCGGGTGTCGGCAAACTCTTCCTCGAGCGGGATCTCCGCCCAGCCGAAGCGCGGCGCGCCCATATCGACGGTGACCTCGCCGAGCGCGCCCCCCGCGGAGCAGACCAGCAGGCCGGCCTTGGTCTCCAGTGTCAGCGCGTCGATTCCGGCTTCCCGCATCAGCAGATCCGCCACGCAGCGCGTGCCGTTGCCGCAGGCCGAGACCTCCGACCCGTCGGCGTTCAGGATGCGCATGAAGCCGGCCGTCCCGGGCGTCAGCGGATCGTGCAGCGCCATCAGCTGGTCGAAGCGGGTGTCCGGCCGGGCGCTCAGCGCGCGCGCCTCGCCCGCCGTCACGCGGGCGGACGTTCCCCGCAGGTCGACCACCAGGATCTCGTTGCCGAGCCCGTTCATCTTGGCGTAGGGGCGGTCGATCAGGGCGCTCATGTCGGGCGGTCCGGTTTATGCCGCCCCTATATGCCTCTTAACCCGCCGTTTCGCGAGGCCTCAGGCCGCGCGGCGGCCGATCGCTTCGCCAAGCGCCCGCGCCACGCGGCGGGTCTCGCGGTCGACGGTCTCCGAGCGCCGCTCGCGCGGGCGCGGGACGTCGATCGAGATGCGCTCGGCGATCCGGCCGGGATGGGCCGCCATCACCACCACCTCGTCGGCGAGATAGACGGCCTCGTCGACGTCATGGGTGACGAGCACCAAGGTCGGACGAAGCTCAGCCCAGAGCTCCAGCAGATGGTCCTGCAGATCGGCCCGGGTGATGGCGTCCAGCGCGGAGAACGGCTCATCGAGCAGCAGCACCTTCGGGCGCACCACCAGCGCTCGGGCGAGCGCGGCGCGCTGCGCCTGTCCGCCGGAGAGCTGGCGCGGCCAGGCGTTCGCCTTCGCGGCGAGGCCCACCCGCTCCAGCGCCTGCGCCACGAGCGCCTTCCTCTCGGCCTCAGAGCTGTCCTCGAGCCCGAAGCCGACATTGCCGGCGACCGTGAGCCATGGCAGCAGGCGCGGCTCTTGGAACACAAGCCCGATTTCCTCGCGCGGCGCCGTCACCGGGCTTCCGTCGAGCGCGATCGCCCCGGCGCTGGCGGACTCGAGGCCGGCGATCAGCCGCAGCAGCGTGCTCTTCCCGCAGCCAGAGCCGCCGACGATTGCGAGAATCCGTCCGGGCTCGACGTCGAGCGACAGATGCGACAGCGCCTGCGCGCCGTCGAAGGCCTTGGAGACGTCCCTGACGGAGAGCGCCATGGCTCAATCCTCCTCGCGCACGACGTCCTGCCAGCGCAGCCATGGCGCGGAAGCCGCGACTAGCAAAGCGTCGCTGAGCTTGCCGAGCAGCGCGAAGATCAGGATCGTCGCGACGATCTGATCGGGCTTGCCAAGCTGCTGGCCGTCGACCAGCAGATAGCCGAGCCCTTCGGACGCGCCCATGAATTCGGCGGCGACCACGAACATCCAGCCGAGGCCGAGGCCGGCTCGCAGCGCCAGCACATAGGCCGGCAGGATCGCGGGCAACAGAATGCGCCGGGCGAGCGCGACGCGGCCGAGCCGGAAGATGCGGCCGACCTCGACGGTCTTGCGGTCGACGGATGCGATCGCGCCCAAAACGCCGAGATAGACCGGGAAGAACACGCCGACCGAGATCAGCGCGACCTTCGACGTCTCGAAGATGCCGAGCCACAGGATGAACAGCGGCACCCAGGCGATCGACGGCACGGCGCGCAGGCCCTGCAAGGTCGGGTCGACCACCCGCCGGGTCAGCGCGGAAGACCCCGCGATCGCGCCGAGAGCCGTGCCCGAGGCGACGCCGATCGCGAATCCGACCGCGACGCGCCACACCGTCGCCCAGAGGTGGAGCGCGAGATCGCCGGTCGTCCAAAGCGCGCCCAGCGTCGCAAAGATGCGGCTCGGCGGGGCCATCAGCCGGCCGTCCGACAGGCCGAGGCGCACGGCGGCCTCCCATAAGAGCGCGAGGCCGACCGGCAGCGCGAGGCCGAGCGCCCAGCCCGCAATAAAACGGGAACGACGCCTTACGGCGTCGCCCTTCGCGTGCGTCAGCCCGGAGAGGCTGAAGTCCGTCATTTCGCGGCGGCCGTCGTTTCCGCGACCTTGGCGTCGAAGCTGCGGTCGATGAGGGCGGCGGTGAAGCCCTTCACATCCGTCTCGGCGGGAATGACGCCGGCCTTGGCGAGCGCCTCGCCGGCCGCGACCACGGCGGAGGCCTCCTCTTCGCCGATCGGGCTATAGCTCAGCTTGGTCCGTTCCAGCTGCCGGGCGACGACGTCCTCAGGCAGCTTGGCGGCCTTGGCGAGCAGCGCTTTCAGCTCGGCGGGGTTCTCGATCGCCCATTTGCGGGCTTCGGCATAGGCCGTCAGCACCGTGTCGACGAGCGCCGGGTTCTCCTTGGCGAAGCTTCGCGCACGTTCAACGCGCCCCAGCTGTTGAGCGATGGGTCGCGGTAAAACAGCTTCGCGCCGTCCTGCAGCTCGGCGGAGGCCATCATCGGGTCGAGGCCGGCCCAGGCGTCGACGTCGCCGCGCTGGAGCGCGAGGCGGCCGTCGGCGTGCTGCAGCAGGACGAGCTTCACGTCCTTGTCGCTCAAGCCCTCGCGGGCGAGCGCGCGGACGAGGAAGATGTGCGGATCGGTGCCGCGGGTGACCGCGACGCGCTTGCCCTTGAGGTCGGCCAGCGACTTGATCGGGCTTTCGGCCCCGGCGACGAGCGCCGTCCATTCCGCCTTCGAATAGATCGAGACCGACTTGATCGGGTTGCCGTTGACGCGTGCGATCAAAGCGGCGGCGGAGGCGGAGGAGCCGAAGTCTAGCGAGCCGGCGTTGAGGAACTCAAGCGCCTTGTTGGAGCCGAGCGACTGAACCCAGACGACCGAGATACCCTCGGGCTTCAAGGCCTTCTCAAGGAAGCCTTTCTCCTTAAGCGCGATGCTCACCGGGCTGTAAGTCGCCCAGTCCAGGCGGACTTCCGATGGCGCGGCGCTCGCGATCCCGGGAGCGAGAAGCATTGCGACGGCGGCGAAGGACAGCAGGCTGCGCCGGGACAGGAAGGCCATGACGAAGAGTCTCCGAAGAGCGCCCGACCCGGACGCATCTTTAAAGACACTCAGTCTATAAATTAAGTCAACTAGACTCTGCTGCTAGGTGCCTACGCAAGCCGGGAGGCTGTCGTAGCGCCGGCCGACATAGATCAGCGCGTCGCGCGGGGCGCCGCCGCCGATATGCAAGACCTCGCAGAAGAGCACCGCATGGGTGCCGACGTCGACGACGCTCGAGATGCGGCAATCAAATGACGCTAGCGCGCCTTCGAGCACCGGCGCGCCGGTGCAAGCCGTCGTCCAGTTTGCGGCCGCGAAGCGCTCCTCGGAAGGCGTCTTGCCGCCGAACATGTTGGAGAGCGCAGTATGCTCCGGCGCGAGCGTGTTGACGCACAGACCGCCATTGGCGCGGAACGCCTCGCCGACCGAGCTGTCGCGCTTCACGCAGACGAGCAGGGTCGGCGGGCTGTCGGTGACGCTGCAGACCGCCGTCGCCGTGAAGCCGGCGCGGCCCGCAGGCCCGTCGGTCGTCACGACATTTACGGCCGCCGCAACCGTCGCCATCGCGTCGCGGTACTGGTCCTTGGTTACGGCGCCGTATGCTTCCGCGCATTGCGTCATGGCTTTGTCCGTTCGGGTCCGGGCCGGTTTCGAGGCGCCTTGGCGTCTCAAAACTCCAAGAGGTTGTCGCGCAGCTTCTCGTGGGCATAGGAGGTGCGCACAAGGCCGCGCTTCTGCAGCGCGGGGACGAGCCCGTCCGCGATCTCCACGATGAACCGGCGGCTGACGCGCAGCACGGGCGTGGTGATCAGGAAGCCGTCGCCACCGACCTCCTCCATGATCTCGCCCATGCGATCCGCCACCGTGCCCGGCGTGCCGACCAGCTCCACGGAGGACACGAGCCCGCCGCCGCCATCGACCACGAGTTCGCGGAGCGTCTTGCCGCTGCCCCATTGCTGGAACTTGTCGAGCGTGCCGGACTCGCCGTTCGTCACGAGCTTTTCGGGAATCGGCTTGTCGACGTCGAACTGGGCGAAGTCGATCTCGGTGATGGCCGAGAGCGAAGCCAGCGTATCCACGATGAAGTGCTCGGAGCTCAGCATGCGCTCATACTTGGCGCGGGCCTCCTCGTCGGTCTCGCCGACAACCGGCGTGACGCAGAACATCACCTTGATCGTATCGGGATCGCGGCCGAGCTTTACGGCGCGTTCGCGGATGTCGTCGCGGAACTTCTTCATCTCCGCGACGCCGCTTGCGACCGAGATGATCGAATCCGCATGGGTCGCCGCGAAGTCGCGGCCCTTCGGCGAGGCGCCGGCTTGCACGTAAAGCGGCCGCCGCTGCGGCGAGGGCACCGTGTTGAGCGGCCCGCGGACCTTGTAGTATTTGCCCTCGTAGTCGATCGGATGGACCTTGGTCTCGTCGGCGTAGATGCCGGCGTCGCGATCGAGCACGACGGCGTCCGGTTCCCAGCTGTCGAACAGCTTGCCCATCACCTCCATGTATTCGTCCGCCATCTCGTAGCGCTGGTCGCGCGGCGGCAGCCGGTCCATGCCGAAATTCTTCGCCATCAGGTCTTCGGCGGAGGTCACGATGTTCCAGCCGAACCGGCCCTTGGTCAGGCTGTCGATCGTGGACGACAAGCGCGCCAGCATGAAGGGCGGATAGGCCATGGTCGACATGGTGGCGATGATCCCGAGCCGCGACGTCGCCATGCCCATGGCGACCGCGAGCGGCGCGGGGTCGTGCTTCGGCACCATCATGCCGTGGTTGAGCGAGGCCTTGGACGAGCCGCCATAGGTCTGCGGGACCATCAGCTTGTCTTCGATCATGATGTAGTCGAAGCAGGCGCGCTCCAGCGTCTTCGCCATCTCGACATAGAACTGGCCGTCCCACGGGCTGCCGCCCTGGCCGAACGGCTCGCGCCATTCGTCGGGGGTGAAGTTCATGAACCAGGCGAGGTGAAAGCGCTTGTCGGCCATGTCTGTCAGTCCTTACGGGATGCGGCAGGCGTCGCCCGCTCGGCAGGGATCGCCTGCTCGGCAAGCGTCTTTTCGGCGGCGGCGCGCAGGCGCGCGGCTTCGAATTTCATGCTGTCGCGCACGATGCGCGGCTTGGCGCAGAAGTCGGATGTGATGCGGGCGCCGAAGCGCTCGGGCGCCTGCAGGTCCTTGCGGGGCCGGTCCACGGCGACGACGCGCGTGCCGAGATGGAAGGCCTCCATCAGATCGTGCGTGACCATCACGATCGTCATCGCCCGCTCCTCCCAGAGTTCGCGCACCAACACGTGCATCGAGCGCCGGGAGCCCGGATCGAGAGCGCCGAACGGCTCGTCGAGCAGCAGCACCTTCGGCTTGTTGATCAGCGCCTGGGCGATCGCGAGACGCTGCTGCATGCCGCCGGAAAGCTGCGCCGGATATTTGTCCGCATGTTCGGCGAGGCCGACGCGCTCGAGCAGCGCCATCGCATCGTCCCTGAGGCTTTTGCGCTTCACCCCGAACAACCGGCCCAGCAGCGGCGAGCCTGCCCATTGCGGGCCCATCATGACGTTGCCCAGCACCGTCTTGTGCGGAAACACCGAGTAGCGCTGGAACACGACGCCGCGATCGGCGGTCGGCTCGGCCGCGATCGGCTGGCCGTCGAGCAGAATGCGTCCGCGCGTCGGACGCTCCTGGGCAAGCAGCATGCGCAGCAGCGTGGTCTTGCCGACGCCGCTCGGCCCGATGACGACCAGGAACTCATGGTCGGCGAGAGAGAAGTCGACGTCTTCCAGGACGATGTGGGCGCCATATTCCTTCCAGACGTGCTCGAAGCGGATCTCGGTCATGCCTTCAAGCCTCCTTCAACCCGTTCCAGGGGAAGGCGTAGGCGGAGAGCTTGCGCAGGCCGTAGTCGAGCAGGAAGGCGAGCAGCGTGATCCAGACGACGTAAGGCAGGATCACGTCCATCGCGAGATAGCGGCGGACGAGGAAGATCCGGTAGCCGAGGCCGCCTTCCGCCGTTATCGCCTCCGCGGCGATGACGAACAGCCAAGCCGCGCCGAGCGACAGCCGCACGGTGTCGATCAGGCGGGGCAGCACCTGCGGCAGCACGACGTCGAGGATCATCTGCCAAGTCGAGGCGCCCAGCGTCTGCGCCTTGATGATCTGCTCCCGCGGGATGGCGGAGACCGACAGCACCATGTCGCGCACCATCACCGGCGCGACGCCGAAGATGATCAGAATGATCTTGGACGCTTCGCCGAGGCCGAAGGCGATGAACAGGATCGGCAGCACCGCGAGCGGCGGGATGAGCGACAGCGCGGCGACGATCGGATCGAAGGTCGCGCGCAGATAGGGGATGAAGCCGATCAGCACGCCGAGGACGAGGCCTATCGCGGCCGAGATGCCGAGCCCCGCGCCGAGACGCGCGAGGCTGAGCCAGGTGTCGTACCAGAACAGCGGCTGGCCCGCGGTCGGATCGACCCGCCCGATCAGCCGCGCCATCGCCGCATAGAACGACGAGATCGCGGGCATGATCTTGTCGCCGGGATTGGCGGCGAGCCGCGCGTCCGAGGCGATGAGATAGGCCGCGATCGCGATCGCGATCGGAAGCGCGCCCAGCGCGATCCGCGCGGTCGTGCTCGGGTGATAGTTGACGATGCGCCGCATCGGCTTCCGCCCCCGCCGGCCCGTCAGAGCTTCCCGTCGGCCGCGAGCTTGGTGAAAGTCGGGTCGATGCGAATGCGGATGTTCTTCTCCGATCCGAGCACCGATCCATCGCTCATCTGGATGCCGATCGCGTCGACGCTGTCGGCGCCCTGGCCATAAAGCCCCTGCTCGAAGCAGAAGGTGCGGACGTAGTTCCAGATCTCCTTGGTCTTCGCGGCGGTCAGGAAGGCGTGCGCCTCGACCGGCGAGAGGAAGAAGTGCGTGGTGTCCATCTGCGTCTTAAGGCCCGCCTCGTCGGTGTTGAGGGCGGCCGCCATCACGGACTTCACCTCATCGGCCTTGGCCCCGCCTTCCTTGAGGTGGCCGAGGGCCTCGTACCAAGCGCCGGTGAAGGCCTTGCCGAAGTCGGGATTGTCCTTGAGCGTCTCGGTCTTGGCGACGAAAACGTCCATGATCTCGCCGGGGATCTGCGAGCTGTCGAAGATGATCTTCGAGCCCTGAGCGCCCTTCAACATGTCGGGGATCATCGGCTTCCACGAGACCGCGTGCTCCATCTGCGGCTGGCTGATGAAGGCGGCGGAGATCTCGGCGTCGGAGATATTGGTGGTCTTGACCGCGCCGACGCCCTTCATGCCGTTGATGATAAGCGCGCGGTTCAACAGGTAGTGCGAGACGCTGTACTGCAGCAGGAAGATGTCCTTGCCCTCGAGCTCCTTCACCGACTTGGCGGTCTTCGAAACGATGGCGTCGTTTCCGTTGGAGTAATCGCCGATCAGGAAGAGCGACGTGTCCACGCCGCCAGCGGCGGGCATCACCAGCTGGTCCATGTTCGCCATGGCGAAGGCGTCGAGGTCGCCGGCGATGAACTGGTTGATCCCCGCGACATAGTCGTTGATCTGAACGATCTCGACCTCAATGCCGTATTTGTCCGCCCAGCGCTTCATCGTGCCGGAGCTCTTCAGCCACTCCAGCGGCTCGAAGCCGACATAGACGGAATAGCCGATCTTGAAGGTCTTCTTCGCGGCGGCCTCGGCCGGTAGGGACAGCGCGGCGAAGGCGCCGATGCCGATCGCGAGGCCGAGGGCGAGAAAGCGCAGGAAACGACGCATCGCAGGCTCCTGGAACGGCGCGCCGGGGTCGACGGCGCTATTAAACGCGTGTTTAATATGAACGAAGGCGCAGTCATTGTGCAGCGCAAAATTTGGGCGCCGAAAATGGCTCGACAGTCTGGAATCAGAAGGGCGGCGCCTCAGTCGAATGCGCGGCCTGCGCACGCCGCGCGCAGCCTGGATGCGTCGACGAAAGGGGTCGCGCGCCGCCGGCTCGCGCCGGCCGAGCGCACCGAACTGATCCTCGACGGCGCGCTCAAGCTGTTCGCTGAACGGCACTACAGCACGGTCACCGTGCGCGATCTCGGGCTCGCCTGCGGCGTAAACCCGGCGCTCATCTATTATTACTTCGAGAGCAAGGAGCACCTGTTCGCCCAGGCGCTCGGCCACGCCATCGGCCAGCTCAACGCGGGCTATGCGGAGGCGAGCTCCGGCGGAGACGCCCGATCCCAGATCATGGCGTGGCTCGACATGCACGCCTCGATCGCGCCGACGCTGGTGCGCATGACGAAGCTCATGAGCGACTACGCCCCTAGCCGCCGGAGCGAGGATGCCGCCGCGGCGCTGATCGCGCAGTTCTACGCCCGCGAGCAGGCCCTCTTGGAGGACTGCATCGGACGCGGGATCGCCGCCGGCCAGTTCCGCGCGGTGGACGTCACCAAGACGGCGCGAGCGATCAGCCTCCATCTCGACGGCATCTTCTTTGCGTCCACGGCGCGCGGCGACGACCGCATCGCGGCCGACATCGAGGATTTGCGCGGGCTGGTCGCGGAGCTCCTCGACAAGTCCGTCGCCTAAGCCTGCCGAAAGCCATTTCGACGAGATCGCCGATGACGTCCTGGAAGACCGCCTACCGCTCGCTCTATTACGAAGGCGCCCCGGAGCCGCCGGACCCGATCCTCGTGAAGGGAAAAACGGCGCTGCTCGTGATCGACGTGCAGAACACCTATTTCGAGCGGCCGGATCGAGCGTCCCTATCGGGCGCCGAACGCGCCCGCTACGACGCCTGGACGCCGTTCCACGAACGCATGGCGGGTACGGTGATGCCCACCATCCAGCGGCTGCTGCAGCGCTTCCGTGACGGCGGCCTCGAGGTGATCTACGCCCGCATCGCCTGCCAGACGGGCGACGGCCGCGATCGCTCGCTTAGCCAGAAAAAGCCAGGCTGGAACGACCTGCTGCTTCCCAAGGACGAGCACGCTTCGCAGATCCCAGCCTCGATCGCGCCGAAGCCTGACGAGATCGTGGTCATCAAGACCACCGACAGCGCGCTGACCGGCACCAACCTCAGGCTGACGCTGACCAATATCGGGATCAGCCACGTGATCTGCTGCGGCGTGTTCACCGATCAATGCGTCGCGTCGACCGTCCGCAGCCTCGCCGACGAGAGCTTCGACGTGATCGTGGTGGAGGACGCCTGTGCAGCGGGCGACCACGCGCTTCACCTGAAGGAGCTCGAGATCATGAACATGATCTACTGCCACGTGATGAGCGCGGACGAGCTGATCGGCTATTTGCCTTAAAGGCCGACGCCGCTTGTCATCCCGGCCGAGCTCCAGCGAGAGCCGGGATCGTCACCGGGATGGAGCTCGATACAGCGCACGATCCCGGATCGGCCTTTCAGCCGTCCGGAATGACGGCTGAAACCTACGCCGCCGCGGCTTCCTCGTTAGGATCCTCTCCGAAGGCGGCGTTGACCCGGTCGGCTCGCTCAAGGAAGGCGTGGGCGTCCTCCTTGCGCTCGAACACGTGGGGGGCGAGGCCGCGCTTCTTGAGCGCCTCCTGCATCTTGAGGCGCAGAAAGGCGTTCGTCGCGTAGCGCGACGTCGTCTGGTAATAGTGCTCCATCAGATATTCGATCATCTCGGCGTAGTCGTCGTAGAGAGCTTCCGAGATGCGGAAGCCGTCGTGATTGACGACCGAGTTGACGCGCTTGCCGGCCTTTACGCAGGCGTCGACCAGCACCTTGCGCAGATCGTCGATGTCGCTCTTCTGGCGCGCATTCCAGCCCTCGAGGTTGAGGAACAGGATGTTGCGCTCCTCGTCATAGGAGACGCGCTCGGAGAGATTGAGGTTGAGCAGATCGGACAGCAGGTCCATCGGCTCGTCGCGGAAGATGCGCGCGTCCATCAGGACCGGCGCCTTCACGATCGGCTTGAAGTCCATATGGGCGAGGATGTCGCGCTCGATGTCGATCCCCGGCGCGACCTCGATCAGCTCCAGTCCGTCCTCGGTCAGCTCGAACACGCAGCGCTCGGTGACGTAGATCACCGGTTGCCCGCGCTCGCAGGCGTAGGGGCCGGAGAACGTGTTCTGCTCGACCTGTTTCAGGAATTTGTGGGAGCGGCCTTCCTGGATGATGTTCAACTTGCCGTCGGCGATCTCGATCTCGAGGCCGCCCACGGTGAAGGTGCCGGCGAACACGACGCAGCGGGCGTTCTGGCTGATGTTGATGAAGCCGCCGCAGCCGTTCAGCTTGCCGCCGAAGGACGAGGTGTTGACGTTGCCGGCCTCGTCGCACTCGGCCATGCCGAGGCAGGTCATGTCGAGGCCGCCGCCGTCGTAGAAGTCGAACATCTGGTTCTGGTCGATGACGCAGTCGGCGTTGGTCGCCGCCCCGAAGCTCGAGCCCGAGGCCAGCACGCCGCCGACCGCCCCGGCCTCGGTGGTCAGCGTGATGTAGGGCGTGACCTTCTCCTCGTTTGCGACCGAGGAGATGCCCTCCGGCGCGCCGACGCCCAGATTGACAACGCCGTTCGGCGGCAGCTCGAAGGCCGCGCGGCGGGCGATGACCTTGCGCGGATCGAGCTTCATCTTGGCGATGCCGGTGACCGGCACGCGGATCTGGCCCGCGAGCGCCGGATTGTGCATCACGCCGTAGTTCATGCGGTGCATCTCGGGCTCGGCGACCACGACGCAGTCGACCAGAATGCCGGGAACGCGAACGTCCTTCGGCAGCAGGAAGCCGTCATCGACGATGCGCTCGACCTGCGCCACGACGATGCCGCCATTGTTGCGGGCGGCCATCGCCTGGGCCAGCACGTCGAGGGTCAGCGCCTCCTTCTCCATCGAGATGTTACCCGAGGGGTCGGCCGAGGTGCCGCGGATGAAGGCGACGTCGATCTTGGTCGCCTTGTAGAACAGCCACTCCTCGCCATCGACCTCGACGACCTTGACGATCTCCTCCTGGGTGAGGTCGTTCACGCGGCCGCCGCCATGGCGCGGGTCGACATAGGTGTGCAGGCCGACCTTCGAGAACAGGCCGGGCTGACCGGCCGCGCAGGCGCGGTAGAGTTGAGAGATGACGCCCTGCGGCAGGTTGTAGCCGAGGATCTCGTTGCGCTTGGCGGCTTCCGCGACCTTCGGCATGCGGCCGAAATTGGCCGCGATGACGCGGTTGAGCAGCCCCTTGTGATGCAGGCGGCCCGTGCCGAGGCCCTTCGAGTCGCCCGCGCCCGCAGTCATCACCAGCGTGAGATTCTTCGGCGATCCGGTCTCGACGAAGCGGCTCTCCAGCGCAGCGTGCAGCGCCTCGGGGATGCAGCTCTGGACGAAGCCCGTCGTCGTGACCACGTCATCGTCACGGATCAGCGCGATCGCTTCGGCGGCGGTAATGACCTTGTTTTTCTTCATGGGCCCCGTCGATCCTCAACCTGACGTCGACAAGCCTTTCCGGCGCCCGGTTCGGCATGCCAAAGCGACGTCATCGCTCATGTATTTGATGCCCAACGGTAGTTGTTCATTTTCCATTACGCAATGCCGCCAATGTCGTAAGCCGAATTGAAGGCTTTCCATCTCGCACTTGCGAGATGACTTCAGAGAAAGCCGCGGAACGGCGTCAGCTAGACTTAAAGGTCTAGCGCTCAGAACCGCGTGGTGAACGCGGTGAGCCATTCAGGCGAGACTTGGACAAGCGCGGTCTCGACCGTCTTGTCGACGCCTGACGCCACGATAGCCCCGACGGTGATGAGCAGCACGCCGAGAACGATCTTAGCAGTCCGGCCCGCGCTCCCGAGTCGGGAGCGCCAACGCGTCGTAAGTTCGCGCGAGACCATGCCGAGCGCCAGCAGCGGGACCGCCGCGCCGAGCCCGAAGACCAGCATGGTGAGCGCGACGGCGCCGAGGTTTTCTCCGCGCGCGGCGAGCACGGACGCCGCCCCGAGCGTCGGCCCGACGCAGGGGCTCCACACCGCACCGAGCAGCAGCCCGACGACGAACTGACCTGAGAGACCCGTCCGCGACGCCCCGTCGAGCCGCTCCGCCGCCCAGTGTCCGGCTGGACCGGCCGCCAGTGCGAACCGCGCCTGCGCGGCCGGCAGCAGCACGACGGCGCCGACCACGATCATCATGACAGCCGCGACGGCGCGGAAAACGTCGCTGTCGAGGCCGATCGAGAAGCCGACGGTCGCCACGAACAGGCCGATGATGACGAAAGACAGCGCGAGGCCGCTCGCGAGCGCCAGTGGGCCGAGCCTGTGCTCGGAGGCCGCGGCCCCAAGCGCCAGCGGGACGATCGGCAGCACGCAGGGTGACAGGATCGAGACGAGGCCTGCGAGGAAGGCGAGGAGCAGGGTACCGGCCACGGCTTAAGGCCTTAGAGCGCGCGTTCGAGCAGATCCTCGATCCATTCAGGCTGCGGCTCGCCGACCGAGCGGCCGACCTCCTTGCCGCCCTTGTAGACGATCAGCGTGCTCTGGAGCTGCGCGCCGACCTTCCGCAGCGCGGGCTTATTCGTATCGAAGTCGATGTCGAAGGCCTGCATCTTTGCGAACCGAGGGTCAGCCAACAACTTCTCAAGAACCGGATGCTGCGCCTTGCAGATCGGGCACCACGGCGCCGCGACATGGACGAGCACGGGCCCGCCGGAGGCGACCGCCGCGTCGAAGGCTTCCGCCGAGAAGGGAGCAGCGAAGGCGGGCGCCGCGCAGCACAGGATGGCCCCGGCGCAGGCGCCCGGCAGGAGGGGATTGCGGATCATATCGGCTGTCCTTCAGCGCTCGGCTGCGGGCGCTGTCGTCGCGCGCCAATCCGCGTCGATCCCGACGGGCACGGTCGGACGGTCGGATTCCTGCCAGCCATTGATGCCGGCCGGGAACCAGTGGACGTTGGTGAAGCCCCAACCGACGAGCCGCTTGCCGAGGTTCCAGCTCCCCCAGCAGTCCGGCTTGCAATAGGTGACGACCGGCTTCGAAAGATCACCGCCAGAGAGCGCCGTAGCGCGGTCCTTCAGCCTCTTTTCCTGCTCAGGCCGAAGGACGCCTTCGCCGGCGCCAGGCATCCAGACCGAGCCCGGGATCGCCCGATGCTGAGGCAGCCAGATCGCGGTCTTCGGCAACGTATCGGGTCGACGGTCGGCGGGGCCGACGTCGAGAAGAACCGCGCCCTTCTCGGCGAGATCTGCGACGGCCGCAGTCTCGACCACCTGTGCGCCTTTCAGCGTCGAAGGCGTGTAGCCCGCAAGTGCGCCGGTCCACAGACCATCGGGCTCGGGCGCCGAACCCGGGCCGCCGGCGAGCGCTGCCGCCGGCAGGAGCGCCAAGACAAGCGCCGCCTTAAGGAAATCACGCGTCATGTCCCTGTCTCCCGAGCTCAGTTGCCCTGGGAGGGAACGTCGAAGGTCTTTTCCCAATGCGCGTTCGCGGTGTCGGTCGCCGCGACCGTGATCTTGCCGTTCGCCTCCGGCTTGAAGCCGAACTCGATCACCGGGTTCGAGGAGATCGAGATGTCGCCGTCGAGCGTGAAAACGTCCTTGTCGTTATAGGTGACCTTGATCGTCTTGATGTAGCGGGGCGGCGTGTAGGTGCGCTTCACCTGGTCCATCTGCATGCCCGAGAAGTTCGGATGGCGGATCATCAGCGTGGCGACGGCCGGCTTGCCGGGAGTCACCTCGTCGCGGACGCGCAGGCGCATGTCGCCCATCCCCTTCATCGCTTCCTCGTCGCTCGCGCCGACGGGCGCGGAGCAGCCGCCGCTCGCCTTCACGAAGTTGGCGGTCTCGACAAGGCGGCCGTCGGAGGTCTCAGCCACCGCGCGGACGTTGGAATAGGTGTTCACCCGCACGCGGAGCTTGGTGAGGCTGGCGTCGCCCGCGGGGCCGAAGGTGATCTTGCCGGCGACCGGCGCTGGATTGTCGTCGATGAACAGCGTCGCCGCCCTCACCTCGCCCGGACGAGAGGCCTTCAGCGCGATCGGCACCATGGAGGCGTCCTCGGCCCGAACCGGCGTGTCGAGCGAGACGAGGTCGCCATCCTCGACTTTGCGGTCGCCGAACACGGTCTGACGAAGCTCCGTCCAGCGCGCCTCGCGCTCGGCCTTGTCGTCGGCGGCGTGGGCGGCGGAGAGGGAAAGAGCGGCGGCGAGCCCGAAGGCCGCGGCGCGCGAGACATTCGCGATCATGTGTTCCTCCGTGCGGCGCTCTGCGTCGCCTTTGGCCATGGGCCGGGTTCGCCCGGATTATGCGGCCTCGGAGTATACGCGCCATCCCGAACCTTCGTTACGCCTCCCGCTCTTATTGTTCAGCGGAGCGCGCGGTTGTGCAGCATCCGGCCGATGAGGTTGAGCAGCACTTGCGCGGCGAGGATCGAGGTGACGCCCGCCGGGTCATATTCGCGGGCGACCTCGACGAGGTCGACGCCGACCACCTCGCCCTGCTTGGTCAGGCCGTCGAGCAGCTCCAGCACCTCGTAGTACTGGAAGCCGCCATGGCTCGGCGTGCCGGTGCCGGGCGCGATGGACGGGTCGAAGCCGTCGATGTCGATCGTGACGTAATAGCGAGCCCCGGCCGGGATCCGCGCCAGCACGGCCTCGACGCCGAGCTTGCGGATCTGCCGGACGGACAGGATGTCGGAGCCCATGGCCCGCGCGTCCTCATAGCCTTCGCGGGCGGTGGACGAGACGTTGCGGATGCCGAGCTGCGTCAGGCCGGTGACGTAATCCCGCTCCGCCGCGCGCCGCATCGGACTGCCATGGCCGTAGCGGACGCCGTGGCGCTCGTCGACGAAGTCGAGATGGGCGTCGAACTGCACGAGATGGATCGGCGCTTCGTCGGAAAAGGCGGCGATGCAGGGGATGTTGACGGAGTGGTCGCCGCCGAGCACGACCGGGATCGCGCCGGCCTTCAGAATCGTCCGGACCGCCGTCTCGATATTGGCGTGGCTGCGGATCGTGTCGGTATGGATCATGTCGGCGTCGCCGAGATCGACGATCCGGGCCTTGCCCGCCTCGAGATAGACGACGTCGTCTTCGTGGTCGTAGGCGCCGGAATGACCGAAGGCGAACAGGGTTGAGGCCTCGCGGATCGCCCGCGGTCCCGACCGCGCGCCTGAGCGCCATTGCGTGCCGAGATCGAACGGCGCGCCGAGGATGCAGACGTCCGCGTCAATCCGGTCCCAGTCGAGCTGCAGCGGATATTTGCCGAAGGTCGCGACGCCGACGAAGGGCAGATCGAGGCGCCCGCTTTCGTAGCCGTGGGCCATTGTCAGGTCCCCCGCGCGGCCACGTGGTCGGCCAGCACGCAGAGCAGCTCGAACATGATGGTCGCCCCCGTCATCGCAGTCAGCCCCGACGGGTCGAACGGCGGCGCGACTTCGACGAGGTCGGCGCCGATCACGTTCAGACCGGAGAGCTTGCGCACCATCGCCTGCGCCTCCCGGGTCGTGAAGCCGCCGATTTCCGGCGTGCCGGTGCCGGGCGCCTGGGACGGGTCGATGCCGTCGATGTCGAAGGTGACGTAGGTCGGCTTGTCGCCGAGGATCTCGCGCGCCTCCGCCATCACGTCGTCGACGCCGCGGGCGCAGAACTCCTCCATGAAGATCGTGCGCACTCCCGCGTCGCGCGCGAAGTCGAAGTTCCTGGGATCGCCGATCGAGCCGCGGATGCCGATCTGTACGAACCGCTTCGGGTCGATCAGCCCTTCCTCGATCCCGCGGCGGAACGGCGTGCCGTGATTGTATTTCTGGCCGAAGAATTCGTCATAGGTGTCGGAATGCGCGTCAAACTGGATGAGGCCGACTGGCTCCTCCGGTTTCAGCCCCCGCAGGATCGGCAGGGTGATGAGGTGGTCGCCGCCGCCGGTCAGCGGAAGCGCGCCGGCCGACTTGATGCGCGCATAAAACCCCTCGATGAGCGAAAGATTCTCCATCAGATCGAGCGGGTGCACCGGCGCGTCGCCGCAATCGGCGACCCGCGCGGCGTCGTAAGGCGAGCGCCACGTCGTATGATTGTAGCGGCGCATCAGCGAGGACTGGTTGCGCAGCTCCCGCGGCCCGTGGCGCGTGCCGGGTCGGTTCGTCACCGCGATGTCGAACGGCACGCCGACGATCGCGATGTCGACCTCCTCCGGCGCCATCACCGGCAGGCGCATGAAGGTCGACATGCCAGCGAAGCGCGGAACGGCGCCGCTGTCGAGCGGTTCGGGATGAGCGGGTGCGTCGCTCAAAGTCCGAATTCCTTCCTCACCGCCGCGGTGATCAGCGCGACATGGTCGTCCATCAGCCACTGGCCCTTTTCCGCACTCGACCCGTGAGCGACGGCGAGCACGCCGGACGCCGGGCCGAAGCCCCTCGGCGTCGGCCAGATGTCGTAGGTCGGGAATTGCGCGGGGCCGTCCGAGGGGACCTTGTCCATCTCGACGAGATCAGGCCGTAGCAAAAGCATCAGCGAGGTCTCAAGCAGGCTGGCGTGCTCGAGCTCCGTGCCGGGGAAGCCGTCCGGGAACAGGCGGTCGAGCGTCTCGCGGCGCACGAAGTCCCAATATTCCAGCCGCATGGCTTGCATGTCCGCGATCCCGTCGCGGCGGAGCTCGCGCAGGCCGAGATCGAGACCTTCGACGGACGGCCACATGTTCTCGTAGTGGCCGATCACGAGTACGATCCTGCGCACCCCGTCACGACCGAGGCCGCGGATGACATCGCGGATCACGAGCGAAAAAGTATGCGCGTCGAGGCTGGTCGTGCCCGGAAACGCCTCGCCGCCGCCCGACCGCGGCATCGATTTGCAGCCGTAGGGAATGCACGGCGCGACGAGGCCGCCGACCTCCCGCGCCACGCGCTCGCAGACGCCGGTCGGCAGCACGACGTCGACGTTCATCGCCATGTGCGGACCGTGCTGCTCGGTGGCCCCGAGGGGCAGGAAGACCGGCGCGCCAGCCTTCACCTTGGCTTCGTATTCCGGCCAGCTCAGTTCGGCCATGAAGACGCTGTCGACCATCTTGATCCCCTCAGTGCATAGCGGCGCCGCCGTCGACGCTCACGCACTGCCCCGTGGTGAAGGTCGTCCGGCGGCTGGTCAGGAAAAGGATCGCCTCGGCCACCTCTTCGGCACGGCCGATCCGGCGCATCGGATTCAGCGTTTCGAGCGCCTGCTGCTCGGGCGTCATCGCGGCGAAGTTCAGCAGCGGCGTGTCGATCGGCCCCGGCGCGACCGCGTTGACCAGCACCTTCGGCGCGAGCTCCCGCGCCCAGGAGCGCGTGAGCGCGAGGATGGCGCCCTTGGTCGCGCAATAGCCCGACGCGCCGGCGCGGCCGAGATAGCCGAGCTCGGAGGCAATGTTGACGATGCGCCCCCCGTCTTCACCGAAGTGCTTCAGCGCCTCGCGAGCGATAAGGATCACCCCGCGCACGTTGACGGCGACCATGCGGTCGAACGCGGCGAGGTCGAAGCGTTCGAGCGGGCTTTCGAGATCGAGACCGGCGGAGCTCACGACGGCGTCGAGCCCGCCGAGCGTCTTGGAGGCCTCGGCCATCGCGGAAACCACCTGAGCCTCGTCGGCGAGGTCGCACGCGACCATCGGGAATGCCGAGGATATCGGCGCGATGTCGAGGCCCACGACCCTTGCGCCTTCTTCCGTGAGCCGCATTGCGCCGGCTCGGCCGATCCCGCTCGACGCCCCCGTGACGACGACGCGCAGCCCCTGATGCGGGCTCACCATGGCGCTTCTCCCCTGTCTGCTCCGAGGCTCTGGCCGGTGACGCTCGCCGCAAGGTCCGAGGCGAGGAACAGGTAGGAGCCCGCAACGTCCTCCGGCTCCATGAAGCCCGGCAGCGCCTGGGCCGCGACGATCCCGTCGAGAAGCTCTTCTTCCGGCCGCCCTGCCCGCTCGGCCATCCGCGTCAGGGAGCGCAGCGACGCCTCCGTTTTGACCCAGCCTGGGCAGACGGCGTTGACGTTGATCCCGCGCGGGCCGAGCTCCTTCGCCCAGGTCTTGGTCAGCCCGATCACGGCGTGCTTCGACGCGACATAGGCGCCGAACTCCGCTTCCGCCGTGCGCGACCACACCGACGCCGTGTTGATGATGCGCCCGCCGGCCGACATCTTCGGCGCGAGCGCGCGGGTCATCAGGAAAGTCCCGACGACGTTGATCTCGAGGATGCGCCGGAAGGTCGCTTCGTTCTCGGACGAGAAATCGTCGAGCGGCGTCAGCCGCTCGTAGCCGGCGTTGTTCACCAGCACGTCGAGGCGGCCGATCGAGGCGGCGAAAGCCTCGACGGCGTAGGAGTCGGTGATGTCGGCGAGGACGCCGCGCGCGCCGAGCCGCTCGGCGGCCTCGAACACGCCCTCGTCGTCTGCGAGCATCGTGAGTTCCGCGCCGGCGGCGGAAAAGGCGCGCGCGATCCCGAGGCCGATGCCTCGGCTGGAACCCGTGACGACGACCGATCGGCCGGATAGACCCTGCAGCATCTCAGAGCTCCCCGCCGGCTGCCGCGCGCACCACGCCGATCGCCTCGCGGCGGAGCGCGAAAAAGTCGTCCCCGTCGCGCATCTCCAGCGTCCGCTCTTCGCCGAGGCGCGTCTTCACGTCGATCTCGGCGACGATCCGCGTCGGGCGCTTCGAAAACACCACCACGCGGTCGGCGAGGAACAGCGCCTCCTCGACGTCGTGGGTGACAAACACCACCGTTTTGGCGTCGCGCCGCTGGATGCGGCGGAGTTCGGCCTGGAGCTGCTCGCGCCTGAGCGCGTCAAGCGCGCCGAAAGGCTCGTCCATCAGCAGCACGTCGGCGCCGGCGGCGAGCGTGCGGGCGATCGCGATGCGCTGCCGCATGCCGCCCGAAACCTGGTTCGGATAGCTGTCGGAGAACTCGTAGAGCCCGACGAGGTCGAGATAGCGTTCCGCGCGGACCGCCTTCTCCTGCTCCGACAGGTCCTTCCGGTACTTCATGCCGAAGGCGACGTTCTGTCCGACCGTCAGCCAGGGGAAGGACGAATAGGACTGGAACACCATGCCGCGCCGCCGGTCCGGGCGGCCGACCGGCTCACCGTCGAGGCGGATCTCGCCCGAGCTCGGCTGGTCGAGCCCGCCGACCATGCGCATCAGCGTGGTCTTGCCGCAGCCGGAGGGGCCGAGGAACGCCACGAACTCGTGGCGCGCGACTTCGAGATCGAAGGGCTGCTCGACGACCTGCACGGAGCCGAACCGCTTCGTGACGCCGTCGAACACGAGATGAGGAGTTGGCGCGGTCGCCATCACAGATACCGGAAGGCGCGGCGGTGGATGGCGCGCAGAAGTTGATCGGTGGCGAGGCCGATCACGCCGATCAGCACCACGCCGGCCATCACCTCGGGCGTCTTCATGTAGCGGCGGGCGGCCCAGATCACGAAGCCGAGCCCGCTGTCGGCCGCGACGATTTCGGCGATGATCAGATAGGTCCAGCACCAGCCGAGCGTGATGCGGAGATTATCGATGAGGCTCGGCAGCATCGCGCGGAAGGCGACGTCCTTGAGCGCCTGCGCTTGGCTCGCCCCGATCGTGTAGGCGGTCTCGAAGTATTCGTTCGGCACGCGCCGCATGTCGTCCGCGACGAGCAGCACGAGCTGGAAGAAGGTGCCGAGCCACAACAGGAAGATCTTGGTCTCTTCGCCCACGCCAAACCAGATGATCGAGAGCGGGACGAGCGCCGGGACCGGCAGATAGCGGATAAAGTCGATCGCCGGCTCGAGCGCCGCGCCGACCGGCCGGAAGCCGCTCATCGCCATGCCGATGGGGATCGCCATCACCGCGGCCAGCAGGAACGCGCCCCAGACGCGCAGCGTCGACACCCAGGCGTGCCAAGCGAGATGCTGGGTGGAGAACATCCGGCCCATCGCCGCGAGGATCTCGCTCGGCGCGGGGAAGAACAGCGGCGTCGTCAGACCGAGCCGGGCGACGAACTCCCAAAGCGCAAGGATCGCGATGCTGGAGGCGACCGCGATCACGGCGCCCCAGGGACGGGGCAGCGCTGCGCGTAGCCGGAAGGCGCCTCCGACCGCGGAGGGGCGCCGGCGGAGGCCGGCGTCCCTTGTCGCAGGGAGGGACGCCGCATCAGGAATGACGCGTCCCTCGGTCATGCTCACTTTGCGCCGGAGACGGCGGCCATGACGGACGAGTCGATCTGCGACTTGACGTCGAGCTTGGCGTCGGCGGCCTTGTTCTCGACGTTGAGGTCCATCACCGTGTCGAAGATGGCGTAGAGCGTTCCCGGCTTGTCCGGCGTGCCGATCAGCTTGGCCGTCTCCTCGGCTCCCGTGAACGTCAGGCTGGTGTCGAAGATGCCCTTCACCTCGGCGTCGCTGAGATTGTAGTGCGGCGCGGTCGTCTTGATGAATTCGGCAGGGTCGGACTTGTAGAGTTCGACGGCCTTGAAGATGCCCTTCATGAACTTCTGGTATTTCGTCGGATTGGTCTTCAGGTCATCCTGCCGGACATCGATCACGTCGATAATGATGTCGCTATCCTTTGACGACAGCAGCATCTTGCCGTTGCGCTGCGTCTGCGAGGACACCGCCTGCGACATGAACGGCTCGTAGGTGCCGATCGCGGCGATCGAGCTGTCGGCGAACACCGCCACCGTGTCCGGCGTCATGATGTTCTTGATGTTGAGGTCGTCGAGCGTCATGCCCTCCTTCTTGAGCGCGAGCTGAAGCAGGAGGCGTGCGGGGATGTTCGGCTCCACCGCGACGGTCTTGCCCTTGAGATCCTTGATCGAGGCGATCGATCCGTCCGCGATCACGCCGTCGCCGCCGACAGACTTGTCAATCGTGCCGATGATCACGCCCGGGGTGTTCGCGTCGCGGGGACGCCCCTGGTGCTCTCCGACGGTGCGCATGTCGACTTCGATGTCGCCGCGCGTCATTGCCGCGAGAACGTTCGAGCGGTCGTCTTCGAACCGCATGTCGACGTCGAGCCCCAGTTCCTTGAAGTACCCTTTGTCGATCGCGACGAAGACCGGCGCATAGCCCGGCCAGGTCGGAGCGAGAACCCTGAGCGTGTCCGCCGCGAGGGCGGGACCCGCCGCAAGCAGACCCAGGCTGGCGACGACAAGCGTATGACGAAGACGTCCCATGGCGACCTCCATTCGGTGCTGGAGGGATCATTTCGCGCTTTCGCATCGACGGATATCGCTTTTGTTGGAATGATACATCGACCGACATCGATGTAAGACCAGACCCCCATGGACGCCCGCCCCAAAGCCCGCATGCGCAGGCTCGACAATATCGACCTGCGGCTGCTGCGCGTCTTTCTGACGCTGGCAGAATCCGGTGGCTTCGCGGACGCGCAGATCAATCTCAACCTGTCTCAATCGACGCTCTCGACCCACCTATCCTCGCTCGAGCGAAAACTCGGCGGTCAGCTCTGCGAGCGCGGCCGGGGAGGCTTCCGCCTGACGCCGTTCGGCGAGGCGGCCTACGCCGCGGCGCGACGGCTGTTCGACGACGTCGACGCCTTCCACGCCCGCATCGGCCGCGATCAGCAGCGTCTCGTCGGACGGTTGCGGGTCGGCGTGGTCGACGGCGTGGTGACCAATCCCAAGCTCGGCCTCCAGACTGCGTTCAGCCGCTACATGGGCTATGCGGCCGAGGTCTTCGTCGACCTCGAGCTTGGCACCCCGCTGGAGCTCGAACAGGCGCTGATGGACGGACGGCGGGACATCGTCGTCGGCCCGTTCAGCCAGAAGGCGCCGGGCCTCGTCTATGCGCCGCTCTGCCGCGAGCCGCACGCGCTCTATTGCGGCAAAGGGCACCCGCTGTTCGAGCGACCGGACAAATCGATCCGGCACGAGGACATCGAGGAGGCGCTGTTCTCGGTGCGCCGCTACCGCCACCTCGACGACCTCTATCGTGTGAACCATCCGCGGGCGAGCGGCGCAGTGATGCATATGGAGGCCCAGACGATGCTGATCCTGTCGGGACGTTTTGTCGGCTATCTGCCGAACCATATCGGCGATCACTGGGCGGCGCGCGGCGAGATGCGCGTCATCCGCCGCGAGGGCTACGGGTTCGAATCCCAGCACTTCGTCGCGACTCGGCGGCCGAAGGGAGAGCTTCCGCTGGTCGACGCCTTCGTGGACGAGCTGAAGCGGCAGGCGGCGGAAGGCTAGGCGCGGTCGATAGACGCCGTCGAGAGCCGCACCGGCAAGCGCTCGATCCTCAGCGATTTTCGGAGCGCCCGCGACAGCGCGTCCACGGCGATCGCCATGCAGCCCGTGGCGAGGATCAGCACGACGGCGACGTCGAGCCTCAGCTCCGAGATCGCGGCGTCGACGTGGAAGCCGAGGGTCGCGACGCCCAAGATGCCGAAGATCGCGCTTTCCCGGAGGATGATCTCCCAGCGATAGAGCAGATAAGCGAGGAACTGCCCGTAAGCGCGCGGCACGACTTCGTAGGCGTAGAGGTTCACGCCGCGCGGCGCGTCGGGGCGGTAGGCGAGACCGTCGACATGGCGGCCCATGAGATAGCCGATGATGCCGGCATTGTGGATCGAGAGCGCGATGATCGCGGGCAGCATGGATGGCCCGAAGAGCTGCAGCAGCACGTAAGCAAGGACATATTCCGGCGTCGAGCGCACGACGACCAGCAGAATGCGGCCGAGCGGCTGGCCGAGCCGGCCCGTGAAGCGGCGCGAGACCAGCGGGAGCAGTGCGAGCGCCCCGGCGCCCGTCGCAACCAGCGCAAGCTGCGACAGGACGAGCGTCTCGAGCGCGCCGGGCAGGATCTGCTCGGTCACGATCGACCTCAGCCATGCGCCGAAGCGGCTCCAGGTCTCGAGGCTGAGCCAGTCGCCGTTCCGGAGCGGCGCGGGCATGATAGCGCGACCGAAGCGAAGAAGGTTGCTCGAGACGTCTCCCGAACCGCCCATAGACGGCAGCGCGAGGATCGCGGCCGCGAACAGCAGCGGCAGCGTGCGGGCGCGCGCCCAGAGCCGCCGGGATCCGATCAGCACATAGAAGACAAGCAGCAGCGCGCCGGCCTCGGCGTAGCGCCCCTGCCGGAAGGCGCTCTCGAGGTAGAAGCCCATCGTCGGCAAGCCGATGAAGCCGAGCACGAGCGTCGAGCGCATGGCGCATTCGAGCCGGTACAGCGTGTAGGTCTTCATACGCACGGCCAAATCCGGCAGCCGCGCATAGAAGAACGCCGAGACGGTCGAGGTGGCCTTCGGCAGGGCGACGAGGGCGGAAAGGTCCGCCTCCTCGATCATCTCTGAATAAACCTTTGCGCAGATGCCGGCGTAGGGCAGCGCGATGGCGAGCACGCCTGTGATCGCCGACAGGCCAAAGACCTGCATCAACAGCAGCGCCCAGAACAATTCGTGCACCGACCGCACCAGCGCGCAGGCGATGCGCACCGTCCGCGAGCGCGCGAAGACGATCGCGAGCAGGAAGCCGGCCCCCGCGCCGAGCGTGACGCCGACCACCGCGAAGGCCAGCGTGCTGACCACGCTCCATCCCGCGATCGCGGCAAAATCCGGAGCCGCCAGGCCGGCGAACATCCGGCGGAGTTCGCCGAACGGATCCATCGTCGTGACCGCAAGATCGGCGAACAGCAGCGAGACGGCGGCGAGCAAGACGAAGGCCCGCGTCGCCGAGAGGTAGCCGCGCGGCAGGATGGCGGCCAATGCGGACATCGTGCCTCAGGCCTCGAAGAACGGCGCGAGGTCGGCTGCGGACAGCGCGCGGGACGGCTGATCCAGCACGATCCGCCCGTCGTCCAGCACGACGATCCTGTCCACGTGGTCGAGCGCAAGCGGCGCGTCGTGGAGCACGAGGATCGTCGTTTCCGAGCGCTCCGCGATGCGCGCGAGGATCGCCGCGCCCTGCCGGCGATCGAGCGCCGAGACCGGTTCGTCGGCGACGATCACCGGTCGTCCGTCATAGAGCGCGCGGGCCACAGAGACGCGCTGGCGCTGGCCTCCCGAAAGCGCGCCAGCCTTGGAGAACAGCTCGGCTTCCAGCTCGACCAGCGCCAGCGTTTCGCGGACCGCCGCGACGTCCGCCTGTGCCGGCCGGACGAGGGTCCAAAGATTCCGAAGCGTCGAGCGGCGATCGAGCCGGCCCATATAGACGTTGTGGAACACGCTGAGCGCGTCGACGAGCGCGGAGGCCTGCGGCGCGAGCGCGACCTGGCCGCCGAGTTCGCGGTGGATCAGGTTCACCAGCGTGGATTTGCCCGCCCCCGACCGTCCCATTAGCGCGACGCGCTCGCCCGCGTAAATCGTGAGGTCGATCCCTCGAAGAGCGGCGCGGCCGCCATAGCCCGCGGTGGCGTTCTTGAGATGGATGAGCGGAGCGGGCGTGCGTGCTTCGAGACGCCCCGGCTCGCGCCGCGGCTCCTCAGCATGAGGACCGTCTCTGCTGACGAGAGTCTTCTCGCCCCTCATGCTGAGGAGGCTCGAAGAGCCGGCTCGAAGCACGCAGAACCCATCCGCCTCAATCCAGCAGGCCTGTCGCTTTGCCGACCTCCTCGACGGGCGCATAGGCGGCGTTGTCGACCGGGATGAACTTCGAGCGGCCGAACGGATCGAGGATCGCGCGGTCCGTCACCTCGATCAGCGCCGCCTTGAGCCTTCCCGTGAAGCCTGCGCCATATGTCTCGTCGACGTCGCCGCGGACCGTCCACTGGTAGTCCGGGAAGGGCGGGCTCTCCCAGATGATCTTGACCTTGGCCGCATCGACCTTGCCCGCCTTCACGTCGAGATCCCAGACGGAATAATCGACCGCGCCGACCTCGAAGGCGCCGGACTGGACGAGTTGGATGGTGCGGCTGTGGTCGCCGGAGAAGCCGACCCTTGAGAACACCTGCTCGGGCGTCTTGCCCGGAAAGGCCTGCCGGATGAAGTGCTCCGGCATCACCCGGCCGGAGGTCGAGGAGCGAGCGCCGAAGGTGAAGGTCTTGCCGGCGGCTTCCTTTGGAAAGTCAGCCGTCTTCTCGAGACCCGTCGCGGCGTTGGCGATGAAATAGGTCTTGAAGGCGGCATCCTCGGCGCCTTGCGCAAGCGCCTGTGCGCCGGGATTGGCTTTGCGGGCCTGCACGCCGGTGAAACCGCCGAACCAAGCGAGTTGCACGTCGCCGTTCGTGAAGGCGGTGACCGCCGCGGGATAACTCTTCACCGGCAGATATTTGACCGAAACGCCGAGCTTGCCCTGAAGATACTCGGCGACCTTGGTGAACCGCTCGACCAGGCGGCTTTCGTCCTGGTCGGGGATGGCGGTGAAGACGAAGGCGGCTTGGCTGAACGCCTGACCGCAGAGCGCGAGCAAGGCGGCGAATGCGATGACGATGCGCCTCACGGGCGACCTCCTCGTGATCGTATGACGTCTTTGCCGCGATCTTTGAGCTCGCGGAGCGACTTTTGTCGCGCGTCATGCGTCCAAGAGGAAGCGGGTTATTTTGAAAAGCGAGGAGCCTTAGGTCGAAAAATCAGCTTTTCCGGCCCGGCGCCGGGCGGAAAATCCATTTACAGTCGCCGCCATCAAGAGCGGCGCGGACGCGCCCGCCGCGCCAAGGACCTTTTCACGATGAAGTTCAAGCTCGGCTGCGACCTCGAATATAAGATCCTCGAGGAGACCGTCTTCATCTTCAACTTCCAGGTCGCGAAGCTCCAGCGCCACAAGGCGCTGACGGACAGCCTGACGCTGAAGCCCGACCTCCCGGTCGTCGACTACACCGTCCCGGATCTTCAAAACCGCTACATCCGAGTGCTTGCTCAGCCCGGCGACTTCTCGGTGCACTACACAGCCGAGGTCGACCTCCACGTCCACCGCGCCGATCCTACTGGAGTGCGCGAGATGGACGTCCGAGACCTGCCGCTCGACATCCTGCCCCAGTTGCTGCCGAGCCGCTTCGTCCCGTCCGACCGTCTAGCGGATTTCGCCTATCGCGAATTCGGCGATTTTCCCCGTGGCTACGAGCGGGTCAGCGCGATCTGCAGCTGGATCTACCAGAACATCGACTACCGGCGCGGCAGCAGCAATTCCGAGACGACGGCGACCGAGATCTTGATCCGGCGCGCGGGCGTCTGCCGCGACTTCGCGCATCTCGGCATCGCTTTCTGCCGCGCGCTCGGCATCCCCGCGCGGCTTGTCAGCTGCTACGCGTTCGGCCTGTCTCCGGCCGATTTCCACGCGGTGTTCGAGGCCTATCTCGACGGCCGCTGGTGGCTGTTCGACGCGACGCGGCAGGCGGCGCTCGACGGGCTGGTGCGGATCGGCGTCGGCCGAGACGCCGCCGAGATCGCGTTCTCGACGCCGTTCGGATTGATGGAGGCCGGCCCGATCAACATCTGGATCGAGCGCGCCGACGGCGAGCCCGAGCCGACGCCGCGCACGACCGATGCGATCTCGACCGAAGAGCCCGCGCCGAACGCCGGCGCGGCGTGATCAGTCCGGCAGCCCGAACGCGATCACCGCGCCGCCCTGGCGAAAGCCCCAGATCTGGCTGCCGCCGGCGGCGACCGCGACATACTCCGTTCCGTCGACCGCGTAGGCCATCGGCGGGGCGTTGACGCCGGCGCCGCAATTGAAGCTCCACAGCGTCTCGCCGGTCGCTGAATCGAAGGCCGAGAGGTCGCCGCTTCCCTCCCCGTTGAACACCAGCCCGCCGGCGGTCGCGAGCGTGCCGCCGATCAGCGGCTCGGGCGTCCGGCGTTGCCAGAGGATCTTGCCGCCGGCCTTCAGGTCGATAGCGCTCAGGAGCCCGTACATCCCCTCCTTCACCGGCTCGATGCTGAAGAAGCGCACGGCGGGCTTGTCGGCCGTCGCCGCAATCTCCTGGGCTCGATAGGTCGAGGGCCAGTGCATGGCGGCGACGAAGGCGCGGCCGGCCTGCTCGTCGACCGCCGCGGGCGACCAGTTCGAGCCGCCGCCGACGCCGGGCGCGATGACGATTCCCTCCTTCGTCGGCGCGCGGAACAGGTTGGTCTGCGGCGCGTAAGGCTCGGACTTGAACAGCAGTTCGCCGGTCGCGCGGTCGTGGACGAAGTACCAGCCGAGCTTGCTCGCCTGACCGACCGCCGCGACCTTGCGGCCACTGACTTCGACGTCGAACAAGGCCGGCGGGCTCGCGACGTCGTAGCCCCAAAGGTCGTGCGGCACCTGCTGGTAGTGCCAGACGAGCTTGCCGGTCTTGGCGTCGATCGCGACCAGCGAGGAGGTATAGAGATTGTCGCCCGGCCGGCTTTCCCCCGCGACCTGCGGACTCGGATTGCCGATGCCAAGGTAGAGCAGCCCGGTTTTCGAATCGAGCGCGGGCGCGTGCCAGATCGAGCCGCCGCCGAACTTCCAGGCGTCCTTGTGCTCGGGCGCCGCCGCCTTCTCGGCCGGGATGTCGCGCTCCAGCTTCACGCCATAGGCCGTCTCCTGCGAGAACGCGCCCTCCCAGTCTTCCCTGGTGCTCTCGAAGGTCCAGATTCGCGCGCCGGTCTTGGCGTCGAAGGCGGCGAGGAAGCCCGGCCTTCCGTAGCGCCCGGCGACGCCGACGACCGCGCCGAGCGGCGCGCCGGGCCGGTCGCTGTCGAGATGCAGGCCGTAGCCGACGCCGGTGATGCCGACGATGACCTTGCCGTCATAAACCAGCGGCGCCGAGTTCGCCCCGATGCCCGTCGCGCCGGCGACTGCGCCCTTCATCGCCGCGTCGCCGCCTCGAATCGTGGCGCTGTCCTCGCTCGGCGCCTCAGCGTCGGTCGCGGGCGCAAGCGCCACATCGAACACGACCTTTCCAGTCGCTTGATCAAGCGCGACGAGGCGGGCGTCGACGGTCGCGACATAGACGAGCCCGTAGCCCAGCGCGACGCCGCGATTGGCCGGGCCGCAGCAGAGTTTCTTGGTCGTCGCCTTGTGTTCGTAGCGCCAGCGCTCGCGGCCCGTCTTCGCGTCGATCGCGATGACGTGGGAGAACGGCGCGGAGAGGTACATCACCCCGTCGGCGACGAGCGGGGTCGTCTGGAAGGTCGCGGCGTAGCCGGTCTGATAGATCCACTTCGGGACGAGACGCTTCACCGACGTCCGATCAATTGCGGAAAGCGGCGAGAACCGGCTGTCGCCATAGTCGCGGCCGGGCAAGATCCAGTTCCCCGTGTCCGAGCCTGCGCTTTGCAGACGGGCGTCGTCGATCGGCGCGGCCCTGCCTGGCGCTGCGGCGAGCAGAAGCGCCAGGATGATGTGGAAACGCTTCATGACGCTGCTCTCTCCGGCCGCTCAGGCGAGGCGGGATAATGGAGCGCGCGCGTTTTCAAGCAACGCCTGCTTTAGCCGCGATATGAGCAGACCGCGCCCCGTTCTCTCCTAAGAGATAATAATAATGTTGCAGATCAGCATCTTAGGCGATCAAATCAAGTTGTGTTCGCAGGATGGCAACTTGATGGCGGGAAGGTTTCCCGTCTAATGGGGCCGAGCCGTCCTACGAGGCGGCCGGGGAAACGTTTGCGTTCGGGGGCCGAGATGATTCGTGGCGCGTCGCGTCTATTGTTGTGTTCGACTGTCAGCCTTTCGGCGCTGCTCGCAATCGCTCCTGCCAAGGCGCAGGACGGGTCAACCTCTCTCGAAGAGATCGACGTCATCGGCACCACGCCGATCGGAGGTGACGGGCTCGACCGTGACAAGGTTCCGTCGGCTGTCACGAGCGTGACGCAGAGCGACTTCTCCGGCGTGTCCCAACGCTCGGTCTCTGAAGCGATCGCGCGCAAGACCCCCTCCGTCAGCCTCGCCGACGTGCAGGGCAATCCGTACTTCAAGGACTTCTACTTCCGCGGCTTCGTCGCCTCGCCGCTGAACGGCACGCCGCAGGGCATCGCCGTCTATCAGAACGGCGTCCGCCAGAACGAGGCGTTCGGCGACACCGTCAACTTCGATCTCATCCCGGAGGTCGCGATCGACCGCGCCGACGTCTTCACCAACAATCCGGTGTTCGGCCTCAACGCGCTCGGCGGCGCGCTGAACATCAAGATGAAGAACGGCTTCACCTATCAGGGCCTCGAGACCGAGTTCCTGGCGGGCTCCTTCGGAAAGTATTCCGGCAACGCCCAATGGGGCCAGCAGTTCGGAAACTGGTCGGCCTATCTGGCGCTCGAGGGCGAGCGTGACGGCGGCTGGCGCGACTTCTCGAACTCGAACGTCAAACGGCTCTACGGCGACATCGGCTACAAGGGCGACGCCGCCGAGATCCACTTCAACGTGTCGCTGGCTGACACCCATCTCGGCGTGGTTGGCCCGACCCCGCAAGAACTGCTCGACCGCGATGGGCGGAAGGCCGTCTATACCGGCCCGCAGACCACCGACAACAAGGCCGCCCAGTTCAACCTGACGGGCCAGTTCGACCTTTCGAACGCCTGGTCGCTGCAGACCAACGCCTATTATCGCCGCTTCAAGCAGAGCCATGTCGACGGCAACGACACCGACGTCCGACTCTGCGAGGATCCTGTGCTCGCAGCAGCCGGAAATCTCTGCCTCGAGGCCGATGACATCATCGACCCCGCGACCGGCACAAATCCGGACGACGACGATCCGCGCCTGATCGTGCGGGACAAGAACGGGAACCCGGTCGTCGCGCCTGCCGGCTTCGAGGACCGCCCGGGTTCGATCGAGCGATCCTGGACGAAGTCCCAGACCGTCGGCGGCACCGCTCAGGCCACCAACACAAATGAATTGTGGGGCAAGACCAACCACTTCGTGGTGGGCGTCAGCTACGACCACGGTTGGACCGATTTCCGGGGCAACAGCGAACTCGGCATCATCCCGGATGACCTGCAGGTCGACGGGACGGGCGACATCTATCACACGACCATTCCCGGCGGGATTCTGCCGACGGACGTGAAGACCCGGAACGACTATCTCGGGATCTACGCGAGCAACACGCTCGATGTCACCGATCGCCTGTCGGCCACCATCGGTGCGCGGCTGAACTACGCGCATATCTCGCTCAAGGACTTCAGTCCGTTCGTCAACTACTCGGATGAAGCCATGACGATCCCCGCGGGGTCGGGCATCGATGGCAAGCACAACTTCACCCGCTTCAATCCGATGGCGGGCGTGACCTACAAAATCACGCCTGAGACCACGGCTTACGCCAGCTATTCCGAGACGAACCGCGCGCCGACGCCGCTCGAGCTCGCCTGCGCCGATCCGTCGAATCCCTGCCAGCTCGAGGGCTTCCTGGTCTCTGATCCGCCTCTGAAGCAGGTCGTGACCCGGACCGGCGAGATCGGCCTGCGCGGCCACACGACTCCCGGCTTCGGCGGCCTCCTCAACTGGAAGGTCGGCGGCTATTTCGCCTACAACAACAACGACATCCTAACGATCCCGAGCTTCATCACCGGCCGCGGCTACTTCCGGAACGCCGGGGACACCCAGCGCGCAGGCGTCGAGCTCTCGGCGGACTACCAGACCGACACCTGGGGCATGTACGCGAACTACAGCTATATCGACGCGACCTTCCGGTCGAACGTGACGCTCGGTTCGCCGAACAGTCCATCGGCGAACGGCGCAGGCGAGATCAACGTCCGCAAGGGCGACCATCTCCCCGCCATTCCGGAGCATCAGGCGAAGATCGGCGTCGCCTGGCGGCCCGTTCCGAAGCTGACGCTCGGCGCGGACGTGGTGATCATGTCGAGCCAGTATCTCGTCGGCGACGAGTCCAATCAGGAGCGGAAGCTCAAGGGCTATGCAGTGTTCAACGCCAACGCGTCCTGGCAGGTCACCGACCAGATCCGCGTGTTCGGCCTGATCGATAACGTGTTCAATCAGCGCTACGCGACCTACGGCACGTTCTACGACAATGACGACATCGAGTTCCTGAACCTCTCGGGCAGCCGGAGCATCACGCCGGCCCGCCCGCGCGGCGCCTATGTCGGCGTGGGCTACAAATTCACGGCCGACGCCGCCCCGGTGCTCGTCACGAAGAACTGACGGCTCCGTCCGATCCAAGCACCGAAAAGGCCGCTCCGAGCGCCGGGGCGGCCTTTTTCAGTTCCGGGGCGACCTCTCTCGCGAGAATCCCGCGCGCGAGCGCTGCGACGTCGGCGGGCAGGCGGCCGAATTGGTGGCGGAAGGCGACGAGGGTGAGTTGGCGGCGGAGCTGCGGCCCTGGGGTCGGGACGAATTCGATCGTCGAGAGGTCCCCGCCCCCCTCGTAGAGACAGAGCGGCGTCGTAATCGCGAAATGTCCGCCTCTGGCGACCATCGCGGAGACGCCGTAGGGCGTGTCGAACTCCATCGCTCGCGGGATCTCCAGCCCGAGGCGCCTGAGATGGCGGTCGATGTCGACGCCAGTGGAGGAGCGCGCGCTGAAGCGGACAAAGCCGAGCTCGGAGGCCAACGCCGCGAGATCGGCGACGGACGAAACAGGGCGCGATCCCCTTGGCTTCGCGAGCAGATAGTTTTCGGCGACGATCGGCCAGCGCTCCAGACCGGTCATGTCGCCAAGATCGTCGACGCCGATCATCAGGTCGAGATTGCGGGTGACGAGCGCCGAGGCGTGGGCGCTGGTTAGGCCGGAATAGACCGAGGCCTCGTCGGCGCGTGCGGCGAGGTGCTGCGCGAGCGGGGCCGCGAAGGCGCGCGACAGCGAGTCCACAAGCCCCACGCGGACGAGCGACAAGCGCCCGCGAGACGCTTCGCGCATCATTGGTCCAATCTGCCGCGCCTCCGACAGCAGCGCGCTCGCGCGCTGGCGGAGCAGTGCGCCGGCGGTGGTCAGCGCAAGTGGCCGAACACTGCGGTCGAACAGCGGTGCGCCGAGCCGCGACTCGAGCTCGGCGATCGCAAGCGAGACGGCGGGCTGCGTAAGCCCCATCCGTCGCGCCGCGGCCGCCATGCCGCCCGCTTCGCAGACGGCGAGGAAGATCGAGAGCGACCGGAGGTCGAAGGGAAGGTCGTCAGAGCGTGACATGGGCCGGGAACCTCGTCATCCGCCAATGCCCTGCAAGCTAGCACTATAACTCAAACTTATATTGAGCGCTCTGTCGACGCAGTCCATCGTCCCGGCTGACGAACCGTGGACTTGGCGCACATGTCGACCGATCGCTACTCGATCTTCTCCGTGCTCCGTGAATCCCTGCGCGGGCATTCCGGCTGGAAGCCAGCGTGGCGCGACGCCGAGCCCAAGGCGGCTTACGACGTCGTCATCGTCGGCGGCGGCGGCCACGGTCTGGCCACCGCCCATTATCTCGCGAGCCGCTACGGCATCAGGAACGTCGCCGTGGTCGAGAAGGGCTGGATCGGCGGCGGCAATGTCGGCCGCAACACCACGATCGTCCGCTCCAACTATCTGCTGCCCGGCAACATCCCATTCTACGAGCACTCGATGAAGCTCTGGGAGGGGCTGGAGCAGGACCTTAACTATAACGCCATGGTCAGCCAGCGCGGCGTGGTGAACCTGTTCCATTCCGACGGCCAGCGCGACGCCTATGCCCGGCGGGGCAACGCGATGCGGCTGCACGGCGTCGACGCGGAATTGCTCGACGTCGCGGAGCTCAAGCGCATCCTGCCGATGCTCGACTTCGACAATGCGCGCTTCCCAATCAAGGGCGCGCTGCGCCAGAAGCGCGGCGGCACGGTGCGACACGACGCTGTCGCTTGGGGCTATGCCCGCGCAGCGGACGGACGCGGCGTCGACATCATCCAGAATTGCGAGGTCACCGGGTTCCGCATCGAGGACGGCCGCATCCGCGGCGTCGAGACGACCCGCGGCTTCATCGGAGCGGGGAAGGTCGGGCTCGCCTGCGCCGGAAACTCATCGCGCGTCGCCCAGATGGCGGGCCTGAGGCTGCCGATCGAGAGCCACGTTCTGCAGGCCTTTGTGTCGGAGGGCATAAAGCCGTTTATCGACACGGTCTGCACCTTCGGCGCCGGGCACTTCTACATCTCGCAGTCCGACAAGGGCGGCCTGGTCTTTGGCGGCGATCTCGACGGCTACAACTCCTACGCCCAGCGCGGGAGCCTGCCGACGGTCGAGGACGTCTGCGAAGGCGGCATGGCGCTGATGCCGTCGATCGGCCGGGTGAAGATGCTGCGCTCCTGGGGCGGGATCATGGACATGTCGATGGACGGTTCTCCGATCATCGACACGACGCCTGTCGACGGGCTCTATCTCAACGCCGGCTGGTGCTATGGCGGCTTCAAGGCGACGCCGGCCTCCGGCGACTGCTTCGCCCATCTGATCGCCCGAGACGCGCCCCACCTTGTCGCGACCGCCTATCGCCTCGACCGTTTCGCCCGCGGGCGGACGATCGACGAAAAGGGCGTCGGCGCGCAGCCCAATTTGCACTGAGGCTGATCCCATGCGCATCGCCTGCCCCCATTGCGGCCTCCGCGGCGTCGACGAGTTCGCCTATTTCGGCGACGCGAGCGTAACGCGCCCCGCCGCCGACGCGGCCGAAACCGCGTTCGCGGATTACGTCTATCTCCGCGACAACCCCGCCGGCGCTCACCGCGAGCTCTGGAGCCACGCGCTCGGCTGCCAGTCCTGGCTGGTGGTGACACGGGACACCCGCAGCCACGCGATCGAGACCGTCGAGGCGGCGCGAGACGTGGCGCTGGCGCGGACTTCGGAGGCGCAGTCGTGAGCCAGTCCCATCGCTTGCCCCAAGGCGGGCTGATCGACCGCGCTAAGCCGGTCTCCTTCGCCTTCGACGGCAAGCGGCTCGACGGCTACGCCGGCGACACGCTGGCCTCCGCGCTCGTCGCGAACGGGGTGAAGCTCGTCGCCCGTTCGTTCAAGTATCATCGCCCGCGCGGGATCCTCACCGCGGGCTTCGAGGAGCCGAACGCGCTGGTCGAGCTCAGAAGCGGCGCCCGGCGCGAGCCGAACGTGCGGGCGACGACAGCCGAACTGTTCGAAGGCCTCGAGGCGCGGAGCCAGAACCGCTGGCCGTCTCTCGCCTTCGACCTGATGGCGGTGAACCAGCTCGCCTCCCCGGCCTTTGTCGCGGGCTTCTACTACAAGACCTTCATGTGGCCGGCGGCCCTCTGGGAGAAGCTCTATGAGCCTCTGATCCGCCGGGCTGCGGGTCTTGGCCGCGCGGCGGACGCAGCCGACCCCGACTCCTACGAAAAGGCTACGGCGTATTGCGACGTGCTGGTGATCGGCGCGGGGCCCGCCGGCCTCGCTGCAGCGCTCGCCGCCGGTCGCTCCGGCGCACGGGTGATCCTCGCCGACGACGACTTCCTGATGGGCGGCCGCCTGAACGCGCAGCGCTTCGAGATCGACGGGAACTCCTCCTCGTCCTTCGCGTCGTCGATCGTCGCCGAGCTTAGGAGCCTTCCTGAAGTCACGCTGTTGCCGCGGACCACGATCACCGGCGTGCATGACGGCGGCGTCTATGGCGCGCTGGAGCGGGTTTCGGACCATCTCGCGACGCCCGCCCCGCACCAGCCGCGCCAGCGTTTCTGGCGCATCGTCGCCAAGCGCGCGGTGCTCGCGACCGGCGCGATCGAGCGGCCGATCCCGTTCGGCAACAACGATCTGCCGGGCGTGATGCTCGCAGGCGCGGTCAGCGCCTATCTCAACCGCTTCGGGGCGGCGCCGGGCAAGCGCGCGGTCGTCTACGCCAACAATGACGACGCGGCGAAGACCGTCGGCGATCTCGTTGCGGCGGGCTGCGAGGTGGCCGCCGTCATCGACGCGCGCGGCGACGCGCCAGCCCTGCACGAGGCGGCGAGGGCCTGCGGCGCGACGCTGGTGTTCGGCCGCACTGTCGCGCGCGCCTATGGCTTCCAGGAGGTCTCCGGCGTGGAGGTCTCCGGCCCCAAGGGCGACAGCTTCAACGTGCCCTGCGACCTCGTCGCCGTCTCCGGCGGCTGGAGTCCCGCGATTCAGTTGACGAACCATCTGAATGGACGGCCGAAATGGGACGAGCGGCTCGCCGCCTTCCTGCCCGGCGTCACGCCACCCGGCATGATCGTCGTCGGCTCCGCGAATGGCGAATACGGTCTGCGCGACGCCTTCGTCACCGGCGCGCGCGCCGGCGCCGAAGCGGCGGATTCCTGTGGGTTCAGCGGTCCAGGCTTCCAGACGCCTCGGCTCCTGCCGGAACCAGAAGAGGCGTACGGCGACGGTCCATGGCGCCCGACGATCAAGCGCGGCAAGGCGTTCGTCGACTTCCAGAACGACGTCACGGTCGCCGACGTCGAACTGTCGGCGCGCGAGGGCTTCCGCTCCGTCGAGCACCTCAAGCGCTACACCACGCTTGGCATGGCGACCGACCAGGGCAAGACCTCAAACGTCATCGGCCTCGCGCTGATGGCCGAGATCACGGGCAAATCGATCCCCGACACCGGCGTGACGATGAACCGGCCGCCTTACACGCCGGTCGCGATCGGCGCTCTCGGCGGCGCGCATCGGCACAAGGAGTTCAAGCCGACCCGCCTGCCGCCCTCGCATTTCTGGGCGGAGGAGCAGGGCGCGGTCTTCGTCGAGACCGGTCAGTGGATGCGCGCGGCCTACTTCCCTCGAACCGGCGAGACCGACTGGCTACAGATCGCGACCCGCGAGATCAACACCGTCCGCTCCAAGGTCGGCGTCTATGACGCGTCAACGCTGGGCAAGATCGACATCCAGGGGCCGGACGCCGCGACCCTGCTCGACAAGGTCTACGTCAACGCCTTCGCGTCGCTTGGCGTCGGCAAGGCCCGCTACGGGCTGATGCTGCGCGAAGACGGCATGGCGATGGATGACGGCACCACGACGCGGCTGGGCGAGAACCACTATTACATGACGACCACGACCGCGAACGCGGCGGGCGTAATGCGTCATCTCGAGTTCTGCAAGCAATGGCTCTGGCCGGAGCTCGACGTCCACATGACGTCGGTCACGGACCAATGGGCGCAATACGCCATCGCCGGTCCGCGCTCTCGCGACGTCGTGGCGGCTTTGGTCGACGACGGGTTCGACGTTTCCAACGAGGCGCTGCCTTACATGGGCGCGACCGAACTGACGGTGTGCGGCGGCGTGAAGGCGCGGCTGTTCCGGCTCTCCTTCTCGGGCGAGCTCGCCTACGAGCTGGCGGTTCCCGCGCGCTACGGCGACGCGATGATCCGCGCGATCGTCAAGGCGGGCGAGCCCTTCGGCATCTGCCCCTATGGGGCCGAGGCTCTCGCGATCATGCGCATCGAGAAGGGCCACGCCGCCGGTCCCGAGCTGAACGGGATGACCACAGGCGCTGATCTCGGCATGGGCCGAATGATGTCCAAGAAGAAGGATTTCATCGGCCGCGCCATGGCAGGCCGCGAAGGCCTTGCCGATTCGGCTCGCCCCGTCCTCGTCGGCTTCCGGCCGGTGGACCGCTCGGCGCGGCTGCGCTCCGGCGCGCATTTCCTGCCGAAGGGCGCCGGCAACGAGGCTGCGAACGACGAGGGCTACATGACCTCGACGGCCTACTCGCCCTCGAACGGGCACTGGATCGGCCTCGGCTTCCTTTCTCGCGGTTCGGAGCGCATGGGCGAGATCGTCCGCGCCTACGACCCCGTGCGCGCCGGCGACATCGAGGTCGAAGTCGTCTCCCCCGTCTTCGTCGATCCGGAAGGAGCGCGTCTTCGTGCCTGAGCCCCTCCTCGCCCGCTCCGCGCTCCGAGCGCACGTCGCCCCGGAGATCGCCGCACCGGCCCCTGGCGTCGTTCTCCGGGAGCGCACAGATCTCACCCTGGCCTCGGTCGCCGCCTTCAAGGGCCGAGAGGCGGAACTCGCGGACGCGGTGCGCTCGGCCTACGGGATCGAGCTGCCGACGACGCCGACGCGGGTCGCCGCCGGAGAGGTCGCCTTCGTCTGGGCCGGCCCCGGCAAATGGCTCGCGACCGCGACAGGACCCGTGGATTTCTCGACGCTTCCCGCAGCCGTGGCGGACCAGTCGGACGGCCGCTCTGTCCTGTCGGTTTCCGGCGAGAGAGCGCGCGAGACGCTTGCAACGCTGATCGCGATCGACCTGCATCCCCGCGCGTTTACGTCCGGCGACGCGGCGCTGACGCATGCGGCGTCGATCTCGGTCCATCTCTGGCAGACGGACGACGCCCCGACCTACGAGATCGCGGTCTTCCGCTCCTACGCCGCGACGCTGTGGCGTTGGCTGGTCCATGCCGGCCAGAGCCGCGGGATCGACGCGAAGCTCTGAGACCGACGGCAGAGCCGCGCCGCTTTCGATTTTAGCCCGCCTCCGATAGCCTGCGTGAAATTTCCTCCGAGGAAAACACCATGGCCGAGGGTTCAGCGGGAGCAGCGAAGGCCGAGGCCGACGAAGCCTACGTCACCGGCTCCAACGCGCCGGCGGCCGTCGAGCGGCGCACGCTCGAACAGGCGATCGGCCTGCAGATCCGGCATCACCGCAAGCTGATGGGCCTGACCGTCGCCGAACTCGCGGCGGCCGCGAGCGTGTCGACCGGCATGCTCTCGAAGATCGAGAACGGCCAGATTTCGCCCTCGCTCACGACGCTGCAGACGCTGGCGGCCGCTCTTAACGTGCCGATCAGCCTGCTGTTTTCGGAGTTCGAGGAACGCCGGGACTGCTCCTACGTGGCGGCCGGCCAGGGCGTCGTCATCCAGCGGCGCGGCACCAAGGTCGGCCACAAATACGAGCTGCTCGGCCACATGCTCGGCGGGCCCGTGGCGTGCGAGCCCTACCTCATCACGCTCACCGAGGACGCCGCGCCCTACACCGCCTTCCAGCACGAGGGCACGGAGCTGATCTACATGCTGACCGGCGAGGTGATCTACGCCCACGCCGGCAACAGCTATCACCTCAGGCCCGGCGACAGCCTGCTGTTCGACTCAGGGGCGCCGCACGGGCCGGAGCGGCTTGTGGCGAAGCCGATGACCTATCTTTCGATCATCATGTACGAGAAGGAGTGACGCGCGCATCCGTCCGCCGCCGCGCAATCCGCAGCAGGGCATGACGGTTCGACCCGACGCACTAACGCGGCCCTAGGGCACGTTAGTCATTCGACCGCGGCGACGGTCTGGGGCGGAGGCGTAGCGACGCTGTAATAGGCCTCCATTCCCCAGCTCGCCGTCAGCGCGATCAGGGACATAGCCCCGATCCTCGACGGCCAGCAGGCGAAGGCGCGACGCAGATTCATTCTGACGTGGATCGATGTCATGGCTCTCTTCCGCTTTCAGCGGCCAAGACCCGCACGCGCCCCGTAATCGGAGAGCTTTTAAGTATCGACGTCCAGTTCTTCGCAGTTGCGAGACGAACTGGAATTCGTCCAAGTAGAGCCGCGTGCGCGCGATTACCGTCGATATAGTCGACTTCGTTCGGCGAGGCGACAGCGAATGCCGGGAAAGACCCGTTGCGCGACCCTCGGTCGCAATTGGGACGCCAGCGCAGGTTGACGCGAGAGAGCGCCGCCTGTACCTCCACGACCATCTGACGAGGTCAGACCGCAGCCAAGCCGCCCGTGCCGACGAGTCCGGGGGGTCAACGTCCGCCGACGCGATGCGTCCGCGGGCGCGATTTGCGTTGTGGTCGTCGGCCTGGACCAGAACTGAACTCCAGCCCTGAGAGGCGCATGTTCGACGCATTGACCGACCGCCTCGGCGGCATTCTCGACAGGCTGACCCGCCGCGGCGCGCTCACCGAGGCGGACGTCGCCGAGGCGATGCGCGAGGTGCGCCGGGCGCTGCTCGAGGCCGACGTCGCGCTCGAGGTCGCGCGCGACTTCATCGACCGGGTGAAGGCTCGCGCCGTCGGCGTCGACGTCGTGAAGTCGGTCACGCCCGGCCAGATGGTCGTCAAGATCGTCCACGACGAACTGGTGAAGACGCTCGGTTCGGAAGCGCAGGGCATCAGCCTCGCCGCCTCCGCGCCGGTGCCAATCCTGATGGTCGGCCTGCAGGGCTCGGGCAAGACGACCTCGACCGCCAAGATCGGCCGCCGCCTCACCACGCGCGAAAAGCGCAAGGTGCTGATGGCCTCGCTCGACACGCGCCGTCCGGCAGCGATGGAGCAGCTCGCGATGCTCGGAGAGCAGACCGGCGTCGCCACGCTGCCGATCGTGCCCGGCCAGACCGCGGTCCAGATCGCCAAGCGCGCGATGGAGGCGGGACGGCTCGGCGGCTACGACGTGGTCCTGCTCGACACCGCCGGCCGCACGACCATCGACGAGGCGCTGATGGCCGAGGTCGTCGAGGTCAAGCGCGCCGTCAGTCCGCACGAGGTGCTGCTGGTCGCTGACGCGCTGACCGGCCAGGACGCGGTCGTCACCGCCCGCGCCTTCGATGGCGCGCTTGGCGTCACCGGCATCGTGCTGACCCGCCTCGACGGCGATGGTCGCGGCGGCGCCGCGCTCTCGATGCGCGCCGTCACGGGCAAGCCGATCAAGCTCGTCGGCGTCGGCGAGAAGTTCGACGCGGTCGACGAGTTCGATCCGCAGCGCATCGCGAACCGCATCCTCGGTCAGGGCGACGTCGTCGCGCTCGTCGAGAAGGCCGCCGCCGCGATCGACGCCGAGCAGGCTCAGAAGGCCGCTGAGCGCATGCGGAAGGGTCAGTTCGACCTGAACGACCTGAAGGAGCAGCTCTGCCAGATGCAGAAGCTCGGCGGCATGTCGGGCATCATGTCGCTGATGCCCGGCGTCGCGAACCTCAAGAAGCAGATGGCCGGCGCGAACATCGATGAGAGCGTGTTCAAGCGCCAGGCCGCGATCATCGACTCCATGACCAAGGCCGAGCGCCGCAACCCCGACCTGCTGAAGGCGAGCCGCAAGAAGCGCGTCGCCGCGGGTTCGGGCGCCAAGGTCGAGGACGTCAACAAGCTCCTCAAGATGCACCGCCAGATGGCGGACATGATGAAGATGATGGGCAAGGGCGCGAAGTCCGGCCGCGGCCCGCTCGCAGGCTTGGGCTCCGCGCTCGGCTTCGGCGGCGGCGCCCCGCAGCTGCCGCCCGAGGCGCTGGAGGAGCTGAAGGCCGGCAAGATGCCGACGAACCTGCCGCCTGGCTTCCCAGGCGCCGGGGGCGGCCTGCCCCCCGGTTTTCCGGGCATGGGCGGCGGCCCGAAGCTGCCCGGACTCGGCGGCTTCCCCGGCATAGGGAAGAAGAAGTGAGTTTTTGGCGAGACGTCATCCCGTTCGAAGCGCAGCGCAGGGCCGGGATCGTCAGCCGAATGGAACGCAGATCCTGAGAACGATCCCGGACCGGCAAGAGCCATCCGGGATGACGAGCTAGAGAAGAAGGAAAGATAAAGATGTCCCTGAAGATCCGTCTCGCCCGCGGCGGCGCCAAGAAGCGTCCGTTCTACCGCATCGTCGTCGCCGACTCGCGCTATCCGCGTGACGGCCGGTTCATCGAGCGGATCGGCTCGTTTAACCCGCTGCTCGCGAAGGACGCCGCCGACCGCGTGGTGCTAGACCTCGAGAAGGCCAAGGAGTGGCTGGCGAAGGGCGCGACCCCGACCGACCGCGTGCACCGCTTCCTAGACGACGCCGGCCTGCTGAAGCGCGAGGCCCGCAACAATCCGAAGAAGGCCGAACCCGGCAAGAAGGCTCAGGAGCGCGCCGCCGCCGCCAAGGCCGCCGAAGGCTCGAGCGACGAAGCCGCAGCGTAAAGCTGCGCCTGAACGGACGTCGTCCCGGACCGCCTACGGTCGATCCGGGATCGTCCTAAACATAACGCATGAAGCGCTGCCTCGCGTTCCCGGCCTTGAGCCGGGACCCAGAGCCGTTCGGTCGCCGAGCGACGCGCAGATCTCCTGCTAACGGAGCGCGTCTGGGTCCCGGCTCAAGGCCGGGACGCGGATGCAGCGGATGATCGAGAATTCTCATGCCCCCTCGCCTCGTCCAGCTCGGCGTCATCGGCGCGCCTCATGGCGTGCGGGGAGAGCTCCGCGTCAAATCCTTCACGGCGGACCCGAAGGCGCTCGCCGGCTATCGCCCTCTCACCGACGCGGCAGGGACTAAATCCTTCGAGATCGCCTCGGCGCGGCCGATCAAGGACGACATGCTGGTGGTCCGCTTCAAGAGCGTCGGCACGCGCGAAGCCGCGGCTGCGCTGACCGGCGTCGGGCTGTACGCGCCCCGCGAGGCGCTGCCGCCGGCCGAGGATGACGACGAGTTCTATCACGCCGACCTGATCGGCCTGCGCGCCGAGACGGCGGATGCCGGCCTCGTCGGCGAAATCACCGCGATGCAGAATTTCGGCGCCGACGACCTGCTGGAAATCAAGCTCGCGGGCGAACGGCGCACGATCTATCTGCCGTTCACCAAGGCGGTCGCGCCGATTGTGGACATCGCCGGCGGACGCGTCGTGGTCGATCCGCCGGAAGGCGCGCTCGACGCGCCGGGGAAGGACGAGCCGGAAGGCTAGCCTAAGGCCTTATGCTACGCGCGTGGTCGGGCGGAACGGGATGACGGCGGCCATTTTCGACTTCTCGCGCCGAGGCAGCGCGCCGAGCGTCATGACGGTCTCCACCGCCGCGCGCATCTGCTCCAGATCGTCCGGATCGATTTCGGCGTCGGGCGCGATCGTCGCCGCGGCGCCGATCAGCGCCCCGAACACGACGCGGGGGTCCTCGCCGCAGCGCTGAAGGGTCAGCGCCAGCCTCAGCACCACTGCGTTCACGTCGTCATTGGACATGGCTGCAATCACCTGAACGAGTTACTAAGAACATTTCTGAAGCCGATCGGCTGCAGGCCTGGATCACAGGGACGGTCGCTGCGAATCATTTGGGAAACTCAGCCTTTACTTCGCATCGAGCGGAACTGAGAAGAAAACGCGGCGGAATACGGGCGACTCCATCATGCGAGCCGTAGCTCCGGCGGGTCGAGCGTCGCCTGCAACCGCCGGGCGGCAAGCCGGGCGAAGCGCAGGCTGACCGCCTTGCGGCGCGCGCCGGCGAGCCTGTGAGGCTCGCCTTGCCGGATCACCGCCGCGCCGTATCGGTCGGCGACGATCAGCCCGACCTCCGCCGGAATAAGCGTCTGTGGAAAGTCTCCGCCGACGCAGAAGAAGAAGTCGTCGCAGAAGTCGCGATAGTCGCGCCACTTCCTGTCCGTACGGAAATCCTGGGGCCCGGATTTGATCTCGACGACCGCGATCTCGCCCGAGGGACCGAGCGCCATGACGTCCGCCCGCCGGCCCGACTTCAGCGGGAACTCCAGCAGGCACGAATAGTCCGCTGCCGCAAAGTAACGGCACACGCCGCGGGCCAGCCCCGCCGCCACGCCGGAAAGCGACGACCCGCGCTCCGCGGGAACAGCGTCCGTCAACTCATCCAGTGAAAGCCTGTTCTCCATACGTTCCAGTATGCCACGAAAGAGAAACGCTGCAAGTGGATAAGCGCGTCAGCCTCGCAACAGCGTGGACAGCCGGTCGCGATTTAGCGCAAGCCATTGCAGCGCGAGCAAAAGATAGGCCGTGCGCGGTCGTGGGTCGCCGAGGCTTGCTATAGCGTCGTCGATCAAGACCACAAAGGGGCGTGTGGCTTCCCGCTCCTCCGCCGCCCCGGCATGTTCGAGGGCTTTCGACGAGTCCACCTCGACGAGGAAGAGCGCGGCGTTCTCGTCGGCGATGCCGGGGGACGGCATGAAATCGAACAGCCGCACGGCCCGCCCGGCTTCGAGCCCGGTCTCCTCCATCGTCTCGCGACGGGCGGCGATCTCCAGGTCCTCGCCGGGCTCGACGCGGCCGGCGACGATCTCGACAAGGTCGCCCTTCCCCGTCGCAAGCGCGGCGGGCGCGCGGAACTGGCGGATCAGCACCAGCGCATCGCGCTCGAGATCGACCAGCAGCGCGCCGATGCAGGGGCCGGCGCGCAGCACCTCGCGATTCTGCTCGATCTCAGCCCGCGGACCCGAGGCCGGCAGCGTGACGCGCCACCGCTCAAGCCGACGATAGCCGTCATGCAGCAGTTCCGGCCCTTCAAGCTCGGCGTCCGCTTCAGCGTCGGCGAGCCGCTCGTCATATCCGCTCATTGTGCGACGGCCTCGGTCTTCCGCGCGTCAAGGTCGAAGGCCGCGGCGAGCAGCGCGCGGGTGTAGTCAGACTTCGGCGCGGCCATCAGCTCGCGCGCCGGGCCCTGCTCCACCACCTTGCCGTTCCGCATCACCACCACCTCGTTCGCGAGAGCGCGCACGACCTTGAGGTCGTGGCTGATAAACAGGAAGGCGAGCTTCCGGCTCGCCTGCACGGCGCGCAGCAGATCGACGATCTGCGCCTGCACGGACATGTCGAGCGCGCTGGTCGGCTCGTCCAAAACGATGAAGGAGGGCTCGAGCGCGAGCGCGCGGGCGATCGCGATGCGCTGGCGCTGGCCGCCGGAGAACTCGTGGGGGTAGCGGTCCATCGCGGCGGGATCGAGCCCAACATCCTCGAGCGCGCGGGCGACCGCGGCGCGTTTGTCACGGGCGCCCAGCCGCTTGCCCTGCACGCCAAGGCCTTCCGCCACGATGTCGAGCACCGCCATGCGGGGGCTGAGCGAGCCATAGGGGTCCTGGAAGACGATCTGCATCTCGCGCCGGAGCGGCCGCATCGCGGCGAAGCCAAGGCCGTCGATCGGCTTGCCCAGCCACGCGATGCGGCCCTCGCTCGCGATCAGCCGCAGGATCGCGAGGCCGAGCGTCGTCTTTCCCGAACCGCTCTCACCGACAACGCCCACCGTCTGGCCTTCGCGCAAGGTCAGGCTGACGCCGTCGACGGCCTTCACGTGGGCCACCGTGCGGCGGAAGAAGCCGCGCTTCACCGGGAACCAGACCTTGAGATCCTCGACGGTTACCAGCGGCTTCGCGTCGGGCTGGGCCGCGGGCGGCGCGCCCTTCGGCTCGGCGGCGAGGAGCTTCTTGGTGTAGGCGTGCTCAGGGTTCGAGAACACCCGGCCCGTCGGCCCCTGCTCGACGATGCGGCCGCCGGTCATGACGCAGACCCGGTCGGCAACGCGCCTGACGATCCCGAGGTCGTGGGTGATGAACAGCATCGCCATGCCGAGCCGGGACTGCATCTCCTTCAGCAATGCGAGGATCTGGGCCTGCACCGTCACGTCGAGCGCGGTGGTCGGCTCGTCGGCGATCAAAAGATCCGGCTCGTTCGCGAGCGCCATCGCGATCATCACGCGCTGGCGCTGCCCACCGGAAAGCTGGTGAGGAAAGGCGTCGAGCCGTTCTTCCGGGTTCGGGATGCCGACCTGCGTCAGCAGCTCGATCACGCGCGCGCGGCATTTCTGAGCGGACCAGCCGCAATGGATTTTCAGGATTTCGCCGACCTGCCGCTCGATCGAGTGCAGCGGGTTGAGCGACGTCATCGGCTCCTGAAAGACCATGGAGATATCGGCGCCGCGCACGCTCCGCAGCGCCTTCTCCGGCGCCTTCAGCAGATCCTTGCCCGCGAACAGGATTTCGCCCGAGGGATGACTCGCCGCGGGATAGGCGAGCAGCCGAACGATCGAGAGCGCGGTGACGGACTTCCCCGACCCGCTTTCCCCGACGAGCGCCAGCGTCTCTCCTTTGGCGAGGTCGAACGACACGCGGTCGACGGCGAGCGACGAGCCGCCCTCGACGGCGAAGGCCACCGACAGGTCGCGGACGGAGAGGAGAGGGGCGGTCACCGGAACGTCTTCCGCGGGTCGAAGGCGTCGCGCACCGCCTCGCCAACAAAGATCAGCAGCGACAGCATCACGGCGATCACCATGAAGCCCGAGATTCCGAGCCAGGGGGCCTGAAGGTTGGACTTGCCCTGGCTGAGCAGCTCCCCAAGCGAGGGGGAGCCCGGCGGCAGGCCGAAGCCGAGGAAATCGAGCGCGGTCAGCGTGCTGATCGAGCCCGAGAGGATAAAGGGCATGAATGTCATGGTCGCGACCATGGCGTTCGGCAGAAGATGGCGGCCCATGATCGCGAGGTTCGAGACGCCGAGGGCGCGGGCTGCCCGGACATATTCGAAGTTGCGGCCGCGCAGGAACTCCGCGCGCACCACGCCGACCAGCGAGACCCAGGAGAACAGCAACAGGATGGCGAGCAACGTCCAGACGCTGGGCGCGAGCACCGAGGACAGAATGATCAGCAGATAAAGCGTCGGCACCGAGGTCCAGATCTCGATGAAGCGCTGGAACAGCAGGTCCGTCCAGCCGCCGAAATAACCTTGCACCGCGCCGGCGGCGACGCCGACGATCGACGACAGGATGGTGAGCGCTAGTCCGAACAGCACCGAAAGCCGAAAGCCGTAGAGCAGACGCGCGAACACGTCGCGGCCCTGGTCGTCGGTGCCGAGCCAGTTCCACTCGATGTCGGCGCAGCCGCGGGCTTTCGGGGCGTCGGCCGAGGTCTGCGGCGCGGGATCGCCGGAGGGCGTGCGCCCGGCGCGGGCGCTGGCGCATTGCGCGTCGGTCAGCATCCAGGTCGGAGGCGAGGGCGCGGGCGTCGGCAGGTTGAGGTTGATCGTGTTGAAGCTGTAGCGCACGGGCGGCCAGAGCATGTAGCCGCCGGACTTGCGGATCAGCTCCTGCAGATAGGGGTCGCGGTAGTCCGCTTCGGTGTCGAAATCGCCGCCAAAGGTCGTCTCGGAGTAGCTCTTGAACGCCGGGAAATAGAACGCGTCGTCATATTTCACGAGGAACGGCTTGTCGTTCGCGATCAGCTCCGCGAACAGGCTGACGACGAAGATCAGCATGAAGGCGAGGAACGACCAGTAGCCGCGCTTGTTGGCGCGGAAGTTGGCGAGCCGCCGGCGGTTGATCGGCGACAGTCCGCGACGGGGAGCCGGAACAGGCGGGGCCGCGGGCGAGGCGAGCAGGGCGTCGGACACGCTCAAACCTCCCGCGTCTCGAAGTCGATGCGCGGGTCGACCCACATGTAAGAGAGGTCGGAGATCAGCGCGACGACGAGGCCCAAAAGCGAGAAGATGTAGAGGTTGGCGAACACCACGGCGTAGTCGCGGTTGACGATCGACTCGAAGCCCAGCAGCCCGAGCCCGTCGAGCGAGAAGATCGTCTCGATCAGCAGCGCGCCGGAAAAGAACGCGCCGATGAAGGCGCCCGGAAAGCCCGCAATCAGCAGCAGCATCGCGTTGCGGAAGACGTGACGGTAGAGCACCTGGTTCTCGGTCAGCCCCTTCATCCGCGCGGTCTGGACGTATTGCTTGCGGATTTCGTCGAGGAACGAGTTCTTCGTCAGCAGCGTGGTGGTCGCAAAGGCCGAGATGGCAAGCGCCGACAGCGGCAGCGCCATGTGCCAAGCATAGTCGACGACCTTCCCCCACAGCGACAGCTGCGCCCAATTGTCGGAAGTCAGGCCCCTGAGCGGAAACCAGTCCAGGAACGTGCCCCCGGCGAACAGCACGATCAGCAGGATCGCGAACAGGAAGCCGGGGATGGCGTAGCCGATCACGATCACGCTGGAGGTCCACACGTCGAAGCGCGAGCCGTCGCGCACCGCTTTGGCGACGCCGAGCGGCACCGAGATCATGTAGGAGATCAGCGTCATCCAGAGGCCGAGCGAGATCGACACCGGCATCTTCTCGAGGATGAGGTCGACCACGTCGATGTCGCGGAAATAAGAGCGGCCGAAGTCGAAGCGGGCGTAGTCCCACATCATCTTGCCGAAGCGCTCCAGCGGCGGCTTGTCGAAGCCGAACTGCTTTTCGAGCTGCTTGATGAATTCGGGGTCCAGCCCCTGCGCCCCGCGATATTTCGAGGTGACGGGGTCGTTCGAAGCGGCGCGATTCTGCGTCGCATTGGCCATGTCGTTGCCGGACCCGCCGGAGATGCGGCTGGTCGCGTCGCCGCCCTGCCCCGTCACCTGCGCGATGACGCGCTCCACCGGCCCGCCGGGCGCGAACTGGATGATGACGAACGACACCAGCATGATCCCGATCAGGGTCGGGATCATCAGCAGGACACGGCGCAGGAGGTAAGCGGGCACTAGGCGTCAGCCGTTTACTTGCGGAGAGACGACAGACGCACCCAACGGCAACAGCTGATTCTTTTCGTAATGGTCGGATAAAAACAAGAGAGCGTTCTTATCAGCGGGGCTGAGCTTCGCCTTCGTTAGATCCCAAGAAAGGCGGCTCTTTCGATCAAGCCACATGATCTGATTATAGACGTCGATTGGCAGAGGCTCGATTGAGTCGATTACGGCATCCCCGCCCTCAACCTCCGCTCCGGTCCTCCGGTCGAAGATGTAGTCGCGCGGAACGATCAGCCGCCTTGCGTGAATCGCCGTCTCGTCAATCGACGTTATTATGCAAGTCATATTGGCGGACGAGCCGGGCGAACTTGCATGCACGACATCGCCCGCAAGAAGCCTAGTCAGCATTTCCTCGCGCGGCGGCTGGACGCTCAAGTCTTCTCCGGAGCAGATCGCGCAAGTCTGCTCCTGCGCCTCTCTCTTACGCGCCGGATCGCCGTCTCTCACGCCTTCACCCCCGCCTTATCGGCCTTCTCCGCATCCCACCACCAGAACTCCGGCGCGCCGCGCGTGTAGCGCGGTTTCTGCGCGGGGTGCGAGAAGGCGTCCCAATAGGCCAGCGTATGGCTGTCCTTGTACCAGGCGGGGACCCAGAAATTCAGCGACCGCAGCACCCGGTCGAGCGCGCGGCACGCGACGTTCAGTTCCTCACGCGACTTAGCCGACAGGATCGCCTCAACCATCGCGTCGACGGCGGGGTAGGCGATGCCGGAGAGGTTCTGCGAGCCCTGCACGGCGGCCGATTCCGAGGAATAGACCTGCCTCAGGCCCTCGCCGGGTGTCGAGGACATCGACATGCGCTGGCTCACGACGTCGTAGTCGAACGCGTTCATGCGTTGCTGGTATTGGGCCGCGTCCACCATGCGGATCGACGCCTCGACGCCGATGATCTTGAGCCCGGCGATGAACTTCGAGACATGCGGGTCGAGCCCGGGATCGAACTCCAGGAACTCGATCGTCAGCGGCTCGCCCGCGGCGTTCACCGCGCGGCCGTCCTTCGGCGCGTAGCCGGCCTCGCGCAGCAGCCTTTGCGCCTGCCGGAGTAGATTGCGGTCCTGACCCGAGCCGTCGGACACGGGCGGAACAGGCGGTTCGCCGAACACGCTATCCGGCAGCTTGTCTCGGAACGGCTCTAGCAGCGCGAGCTCCGGCCCTTGCGCCGCGCCCATCGCCATCATCTCCGGCGCGCCCTGGAACACCGAGACCGTGCGCTTGTAGGCGCCGAACATCAGATTCCTGTTCATCCACTCGAAATCGAAAGCGAGGTTCAGCGCCTCGCGGATTTTCGGGTCCTGAAACTTCTTCCGACGGAGATTGAAGAACCAGCCCTGCCCGCCCGAGGGCGTCAGGTCGGGAAGCGTCTCGCGCACGACCTTGTTCTCGCGCACGCCGGGGAAGTCGTAGCCGGTCGCCCAGGTCCGAGAGGTGAACTCCTCGCGGAACAGATAGGCGCGGGCCTTGAAGGCCTCGAAGCCGACGTCGCGGTCGCGGAAGAACTCGAAACGCTGGCGGTCGAAGTTCGACCTGCCGACGTTCACGGCTAAGTCCTTCGCCCAATAATCGGCGACCCGCTCGAACTCGATGAAGCGGCCCTGCTCGAAGCGGCCGACCTTGTAGGGGCCGGAGCCGAGCGGCGGCTCCAAGGTCGAGGCGTCGAACGGCTTTGCTGAATAATACGCCTTCGAGAAGATCGGCAGCGCAGCCAGCGTCAGCGGCAGGTCGCGGGTCCGCTTCGGCGACAGGCGCAGCGTGACGACGTCCTCGGACTCGATGTCGACGCGCTCCAGGTCGTGGATCGACTGCGCGATCAGCGGATGGCCCCGCGCTTTAAGCGTCTCGAGCGACCATTTCACGTCGTCAGCCGTCAGCCGCGAGCCGTCGTGGAACCGCGCCTCGGGACGGAGGCGAAAGCGATAGGCGAGGCCGTCGCCGGAGACCGCGACGGACTTGGCGATCAGCCCGTAGAGCGCGTCCGGCTCGTCGTCGGCGCGCGCCATCAGCGTGTCGAAGACGAGGTCCATCCCCTGCGCGCCGTCGCCCTTGAGGATGTAGGCGTTCAGCGTGTTGAAGGTGGTGAAGCTCTGGTTCAGCGAGCGGTTCGGCGGGACCTGACTGAACGTACCCCCCTTCGGCGCGGCGGGGTTCACATAGTCGAAATGGGGGAAGTCGGCGGGATATTGGAGCTCGCCGAACGCGGAGAGCCCATGGCGTTCCGGCCCGAAGGCCTTCGGATCGCCGTCGACTGCTCCGGCCGCGGCCGGAGCGCCCTCCTGCGCCCAAGCGCGCGGCGCGAACAGGCCCAACGCGGTCGCGGCGCCGACATAGGCCAGCGTTTCACGGCGAGAGGGCGCCCCGCTCAAGGCCGTCCGCCCACGGCTTTGGCTTTCTCGGCGTTCCACCACCACACGGTGGGGAAGAGCGAGCCGACCGGCGGCAGCCTGTCGGGACGGGAGAAGCGATCCCAGCGCGCGGTGCGGTCGGCGACGCTGGAGAACTGCGGCACGACGTAATTGTGCGCGAGCAGCACGCGGTCGAGCGCGTGCGTCGCGGCGACGAGTTCCTCGCGGTCCTTGGCGTAGATCAGGCGATCGATCAGCGCGTCGATGCCTGCGTCCTTGATGCCGACGACGTTCTGCGTGCCGGCCACGTCGGCCGCCGCCGAGCCCCACTGGTCGCGCTGCTCGTTGCCCGGCGAGAGCGACTGGCCCCAGCCCATGGTGATGACGTCGAAGTCGAAGCTGCGGATGCGGTTGACGTACTGGCTGTCGTCCAGCAGCCGCTGGCGGACCTCGATCCCGAGCCGCTCCAGCGCCGGGACATAGAAGCTCAGGATCCGCTCCGCGCTTGGGTCGGCGTAGATGAACTCGACGACGAAGGTTTCGCCCTTGGCGTTCTTCAGCGCCGGCTTGCCGCCGTCGCGGCTGACGGTCCAGCCCGCCTGCTTCAGCAGGTCCACCGCCTCGCGCAAATTCTTGCGCGCGAGCTCCGGCGAGCCGCCGACGGGGTTCGCATAAGGCGTCGTGAACACCTCGGCCGGGATCTTGTCGCGGACGCTCTCCAGGATCTCCTTCTCACGGCCGTCCGGCAGGCCCTTCGAGGCGAGCTCCGTGCCGAAGAAATAGCTGTCGATCCGGACGTATTGGCCGAACATGATCGTCCGATTGATCTCCTCGAAGTCGAAGGCGAGGTTGAAGGCGCGGCGCACGCGCGGATCGGCGAACTTTTCGCGGCGGGTGTTGAAGGCGTAGGCCTGCATGCGGCCGGACTGGCTGTCCCTGAACTGCTCGAGCACGACGCGCTTCTGCTCGACCGCCGGGAAGGCGTAGGCCGTCGCCCAGTTCTTCGCGCTGTTCTCCTCGCGATAGTCGAACTGGTCGCCCTTGAACGCTTCCACCAAGACGGTCGTGTCGCGGAAATAATCGTAGCGGATTTCGTCGAAATTGTTGGTCCCGACGCGCACCGGGAGCTTCGCGCCCCAATAGTCCGGCACGCGCTCGTAGGCGATCCAGCGGCCGGGCGCGAAATCCTTGATGCGGTACGGGCCGGAGCCGACCGGTTTTTCGAGCGTGCCCTCATCGATGTTGCGCTTCTTGCCCGAAGCGTCGGCGCCCTCCCAGAAATGCTTGGGCAGGATCTGGAGCTGGCCGACGATCTGCGGCAGTTCGCGATTGCCGGGGCCGGAGAAGGTGAAGGTCACCTCGCGCTCGCCCGTGGCCTCGGCCTTCGTGACGTCGTGATAGTAGCGCTGGAGCAGCGGGTTGACGCGCTTCAGCGTCTCGAACGACCAGACGACGTCTTCAACGGTCACGGGCGCGCCGTCGTTGAACCGGGCCTCGGGGCGCAGCCGGAAGGTCGCCGACGAGAAGTCGGCGGGATATTTCACGGCCTCGGCGATCAGTCCGTATTCGGTCGACGGCTCGTCGAAGGCATGTTCCATCAGGGTGTCGTAGACGAGGCTCAGGCCCGCGGCCTCGCTGCCGCGCGGGATGAAGCCGTTGAAGCTGTCGAACCCGCCGAACGCGCCAAGCCGCACCCGACCGCCTTTGGGCGCATCGGGATTCACATAGTCGAAATGCGCGAAGCCTTCTGGGTATTTGACGTCGCCCATCAGCGAGACGCCGTGACGCCACGCCTTCGGCGCCTGGGCTGTCGCGGGCGCGGCGAAGGCGAGGATGGCGACGAGAAGGCTTGCTGCGCGGAACGTCATCTGGCGGGGCGAAGACCCTTCGGGCTCGGTTGGTGCGATGGCGGCGATTATGCGAGTTTATCGCGGCGCCTTCCAGACCGCGGGTCCCACGCGCCGCGGCATGTGAAAAGGCCGGGCGCTTTGGCCCGGCCTCCTCGGTTCTTCAGATCGCCAAGCTGGGATCAGGGCTGCTTCGGCTGTTCGGCTCCGGGGGCAGGCGCTGCAGGGGCAGGCCCGGCGGGAGCCGGCGCAGGCTCTGCCGGGGCAGCCGGAGCCGCAGGGGCCGGAGAGGGCTCCGCAGGAGCGGCGGGCGCCGGAGCGGGCTCGCCCGGCTTGTCGGCTTCCGAGCCGCCGCCGGACTGCTCGTTCGCGGGCTTCGGGGCCTGCTGCTCCGGCGCGGCGGGAGCCGACGCTGCGGGAGCCGCGGGCGCGCCGGCCGGGGCCGCCGCGGGCGTCGCGCCGCCGAGCTCCTGCGGCTTGTCGGAGTTCTTGTTCAGCCAAGCGATCAGCGCCGCGCGCTCGTCCTCGTTCTTGATGCCGGCGAAGGCCATCGTGGTGCCGGGCACCATGGCCTTCGGATCCGTCAGCCACTTGTCGAGCGACGCGATATCCCAGACGCCGCCGGTCTTCTTCATCGGCTCGGAATATTCGAAGCCTTCCATGTGGGCGTGCTTCAGCCCGACGATGCCGTAAAGGTTCGGCCCGAGCTTGGCGGGCTCTCCCTTGCCGAACGAGTGGCAGGCCGCGCACTTCTTCGACGTCTGCTGGCCCTTGGCGGGATCGGCGGAGGCGACCTTCGCCTCGAAGCCGCCCGCCGCGGGCGCGCCGCCGGCCGCAGCCGCGGGTTCGGCGGCCTTGGCCTCAGCCGCGGGAATCGGCTTCGGGGCGTCCGAATTCTTGTTGAGATAGGCGACGAGGTTCGCGCGCTCTTCCGGGTTCTTGATGCCCGCGAACGCCATTGTCGTACCGGCGATGTACGCCTTCGGATCCGTCAGCCATTTGTCGAGCGAGGCGAAGTCCCACTCGCCGCCCGACTTCTTCATCGGGTCGGAATAGCCGAAGCCTTCCATGTGGGCGTGCTTCAGCCCGACGATGCCGTAGAGGTTCGGCCCCATCTTGGCGGGCTCGCCCTTGCCGAACGAATGGCAGGCGCCGCACTTCTTGGAGACCTGCTCGCCCTTCGCCGGATCGGCCTTGGCGAGCAGCACGTTGAAGTCTTCGCCCTTGGGCGCGCCGCCGGCGGGCGCAGCCTCTTTGACCTCGACGGGATAACCAGCCTTTTCCGGCTTCTTGTCGTGGAAGATGCCCCCAGCGAGCACGTTGACGCCCACCACGACGGTCAGCGCGCCAAGGATCGCCCCCGCGATCTTGTTCAGTTCAAACGCGTTCATGGTCTCTCCGGCTCGTCGGCGGCCGGATCTCGCCAAAAGACCGCCTGGCGCATTTTTGCGCTTCCTCCAAAAAATCGCTCAACGCAGGCGGAAATGAACGCCTGCGGCCGAGCGGAGGGGACGCTAACCGGTTTTGCCGAAGCGCCGCAACTCGGCTATCAGGGCGCCGCTCACCTTTTGGAGAGCGCGCTAGCCGAAGGTCTACGCGCGCCGAACCGGACCTGATCGATGCCGACCGTCCGCGCCCCGTCGCGCCCCCTCGTCCTCGTCCCCGCGCGTCTCGCGGCGACCCGCCTGCCGAACAAGCCGCTGGCCGACATCCACGGCGAGCCGATGATCGTCCACGTCTGGCGCCGCGCCACCGAGGCCGGCGTCGGACCTGTCGTCGTCGCGACCGATTCCGTTGATGTGGCGGAAGCGATCAAGAGCGTCGGCGGACAGGCCGTGATGACGCGCGCCGACCATCCTTCAGGCTCGGACCGCATCGCCGAGGCGCTCGATCAGATCGATCCGGCGCGCGATTTCGGCGTGGTGATCAATCTGCAGGGCGACTTGCCGACGCTCGACCCGCTCAGCGTGCGCCGCGCGCTGACGCCGCTCGAAGACCCCGACGTCGATATCTCGACCCTCGTCGCCGAGATTACGCGCGAGGAGGAGAAGACTGCGCCTGATGTTGTGAAGATGGTCGGCTCGGAGGTCACGCCCGGCCGCTTCCGCTGTCTCTACTTCACGAGAGCGACCGCCCCGACCGGGCCGGGGCCGCTCTACCACCACATCGGACTTTACGCCTATCGCCGCGAGGCGCTGGAGCGCTTCGTCAAGCTGCCGCCTTCGCCGCTCGAGATGCGCGAAAAGCTCGAGCAGCTTCGCGCGCTGGAGGCCGGGATGCGCGTCGACGCGGTGAAGGTCGACGCGGTTCCGCTCGGCGTCGACACGCCGGAGGATCTGGAGCGCGCCCGCGCGCTGCTGATCCATGCGGCCGAAGGGGTTCCCTCGTGACGGCCAGGATCGCCTACCAGGGAGAGCCCGGCGCCAACTCGCACGTCGCCTGCGCGGACGTCTATCCCGCGCTGGAGGCGCTGCCCTGCCCAAGCTTTGAGGACGCGCTGGACGCGGTCGCCTCGGGCAAAGCCGAGCTCGGCATGATCCCGATCGAGAACTCGGCGAACGGCCGGGTCGCCGACGTCCATCATCTCATGCCGTCGTCGAAGCTCCACATCGTCGGCGAGTACTTCATGCCCGTGCACCACCAGCTGATGGCGGTTCCCGGCGCGACGCTCGATACGGTGAAGACCGTGCAAAGCCATGTGCAGGCGCTCGGCCAGTGCCGCAAGCGCATGCGCGCGCTCGGGCTCAAAGCTCTGATCGGCGCCGACACCGCGGGCTCCGCGGCCGAGATCGCGCAGGCCGGCGACCCGACCCGCGCCGCGATCGCCTCCACGCTTGCGGCGGAGGTTTATGGCCTCGACATTCTGGCGCGCGACGTCGAGGACAGTCCGAACAACACCACCCGCTTCGTCGTCCTGTCGCGCGAGAAGGCCTGGGCGCGGCCGGGCCGTGGGCTCGTGGTCACCACCTTCGTGTTCAAGGTCCGCAACCTTCCGGCGGCGCTCTACAAGGCGCTCGGAGGTTTCGCGACCAACGGGCTGAACATGACGAAGCTCGAAAGCTATCAGCTCGACGGCGGCTTCGTCGCGACGCAGTTCTACGCCGACGTCGAGGGCCACCCGAAGGACGCCGGCCTGAAGCGCGCGCTCGAGGAGCTGAAGTTCTTCTCGAGCGAACTTGCGATCCTCGGCGTCTACCCCGCCCACGATTTCCGGGTGGCGGCGCGCGCGCTGGAGGCGCAGGCGGCGGCGAAGCGGCGATAGAGGCTTTACCCCCGTCAATCGTTCGCGGAACGGCGATCGCCTGCGTGCAGCACGGTCGCCGGAACTTCCTTGCAGCCGCGCCGCTGGACGGACCGCCCTCTCCGCACGACCTAAGCGCTCTCATCAGACGCGGAGCGCTTCCATGAACATCGACCTCACCGGCAAGATCGCGATCGTCACCGGCTCGACGGTCGGCATCGGCCACGCCGTCGCGATCGGCCTGGCGCGCACCGGCGCGACCGTGATCGTCAATGGCCGCAAGCAGGAGGCCGTCGAGAAGGCGATCGCCAAGATCAAGGAGGCGGTCGCCGGCGCCAAGGTCGAGGGCGTCGCGGCCGATCTCGGGACGGCGGACGGCGTCTCCGCCTTTGTCGCGGCGATCCCGTCCGCCGACATCCTCGTCAACAATGTCGGCATCTTCGATCCCAAGGATTTCTTCGACGTTCCGGATGAGGAGTGGTCGCGCTTCTTCGAGGTCAACGTCATGTCGGGCGTGCGCCTGTCGCGGGCCTATGCCCAGGCGATGGCGGAGCGCGGCTGGGGGCGGATCGTGTTCATCTCCTCCGAGTCGGGGATCAACATCCCCGTCGAGATGATCCATTACGGCTTCACCAAGACCGCCCAGCTCTCGATCTCGCGCGGCCTCGCCAAGCGGCTCAGGGGAACCGGCGTCACGGTCAATGCGGTGCTGCCCGGACCCACGCTGTCGGAAGGCGTCGCGGAGATGCTGAAGGACGAGGTGGCCAAGACCGGCCAGACGCTCGAGGAGGTCGGCGAGGCCTTCGTGAAGGCGCACCGGCCGAGCTCGATCATCCAGCGCGCGGCGACCGTCGAGGAGGTCGCGAACATGGTCGTCTACGTCTGCTCCGAGCAGGCGTCCGCGACCACCGGCGCGTCGCTGCGGGTGGACGGCGGCGTCGTCGATACGATCTGAGGCGCGCCCTTTTCGCGGATGCGAAAGGCGCGCTAGAACGCTCCTCCCTCCCGTTCTTCCGAGAAGGATGATCCCCGTGTCCGGACCGCACCGCCCGCCGCTTGACGACGCGAGCCTCGACGCCCTGTTCCGCGCCGCCCGCACGCATAATTCGTTCAAGCCGGAGCCGGTGTCAGAAACGACGATCCGGGCGCTGTTCGAGCTCGTGAAGATGGGCCCGACCAGCGCGAACGGCCTGCCGGGCCGCTTCGTGTTCATCACCTCCGAGGCCGGCAAGGCGAAGCTCGCGCCCGCTTTGTCCTCGAACAATCGAGAGAAGACGCTGAAGGCGCCCGTCGTCGCCATCGTCGCGCACGACATGCGCTGGCTCGACAACCTTCCGCGCTTCTTCCCGCATGTGGACGCCAAGAGCTGGTTCGAGGGCAACCAGGCCTCCATCGAGGAGACCGCTTTCCGCAACGGCACGCTGATGGGCGGCTACCTCATCATGGCCGCCCGCTCGCTCGGCCTCGATTGCGGCCCGATGTCGGGCTTCGACAAGGCCAAGGTCGACGAGGCCTTCTTCGAGGGCACGACCTTCCGCACGAACTTCCTCGTCAACCTCGGCTATGGCGACGGAGAGAAGATGTTCGAGCGCCTCCCCCGCCCGGACTTCGACGAGTTCTGCAGGATCGCGTGAGGGGGCTTTCGAACGTAGAACGACGCCGTCATCCTCCGGCTTGACCGGAGGATCCATCTCGGACGTCGAGCGCGGGCTCTGACATGGATGGTCCGGTCGAGCCGGACCATGACGCTTGATGATGCGCGGCGTCACAAAGTCTCGCCTGCTGGCGCAGCTTCTCGAACCTGATACTCCACCCCGCATGCGCATGCTCGCGATCGATACGGCGCTCGGCGCCTGTTCCGTCGCCGTCGTCGAGACGGAAGGCGGTGAGGCGCGCGTGGTCTCCGTTCCCATGGAGCGTGGCCACGCGGAGGCGCTGATGCCGCTCGTGGCCGGGGCGCTGGCCGCGGCTGGAGGCCTTCAGACCATCGAGCGGATCGCCGTCACCGTCGGTCCCGGCAGTTTTACGGGACTGCGCGTCGGGCTTGCTTGCGCGCGGGCGCTCGCGCTCGGCGCCAAGATCCCCGTCGTCGGAGTTTCGACGCTGACGGCGCTCGCGGCCCCTGCGCTCGATAGCGGTGAAGGCGTAGCGCCGGTGGCGAGCGCGATCGACGCGCGGCACGGCCGCGTGTTCTTCCAGGTTTTTTCCGGCGACGGACGGCCGCTCGTTGCGCCGCGCATCACCGACGCCCGCGACGCCGCCCGCGCGCTTGGCGATGGGCCGGCGCTCGTCGTCGGCTCGGGCGCCGGACTCGTGATCGCCGCGGCGGAGAACGGCGCGGCGGCGCTCTCCGATGGACCGCACGTCGCGCCGGATCCGATCTGGATCGCGCGGCTCGGCGCCGCTGGTGATCCCGAGACCTCGCCGCCGAGGCCGCTCTACCTCAAGGCCGCCGACGCGCACCCGTCGGTCAGCGGTCTTATCGCGCGCGTCTGAGAACGAGGGAACGGCGTCGAGATGTTCTGGTGGTTCTGGGAGGCGTTCATGCCGCAACCCGTCTGGGCGGTCGAGCCCGCGGACGCCGGCGACGCCGCCGAATTCGCAGACATCCACGAGGCGTCGTTCGCGCGCGGCTGGAGCGTCGACGAGATGGACGCCCTGCTCCGCGACCGCGCCGTGATCGCCTGCGCGCTCCGCCGCGAGGGAGATCGGCGCGCCTGCGGGTTTGCGCTGTCGCGCATGGCCAAGGACGAAGCGGAGGTGCTGTCGATCGCGGTCGAGAGCGCCGGCCGCGGAAAGGGCGGCGGGGCGGCGTTGTTCGGGCGCCATCTCGGCAGGCTTTCGGCCGAGGGCGTGCGCCGCGTGGTGCTCGAGGTCGACGAGGACAATCAGGCCGCGCTCGCGCTCTACGCGCGCTTCGGCTTCCGCGAGGTCGGCCGCCGCAAGGCCTATTACGCCCGCGCCGACGGCTCAAAGGGCGTCGCGCGCGTCCTCGCGCTGGACAGTCTCTGAACCCAGGCCGAGAGTTTACGATTCGGGGGGCCGATCCTATAAGCGGCTCAAGGCGATCACGGACTAAGGCGGCCAAGTGACCACGCAGGACGCGAGCTCGATCGAGCGCCAGTGCGCCGCCAAGGGCATGCGCATGACGGACCAGCGCCGCGTGATCGCGCGCGTGGTCGAGAGCGCCGACGACCATCCCGACGTTGAGGAGCTCTACCGCCGCGCGTCCGCCGTGGACCAGCGGATCTCGATCTCGACCGTCTATCGCACGGTTAAGCTTTTCGAGGACGCCGGCATTATCGCCCGGCTCGATTTTCGCGACGGGCGCTCGCGCTATGAGCCGGCGCCCGACGAGCATCACGACCATCTGATCGACCTCCGCTCCGGCAAGATCATCGAGTTCCGCGACGAGGAGATCGAGGCGCTGCAGGCGGCGATCGCCCGACGGCTCGGCTACCGGCTGGTCGACCACCGGCTCGAGCTCTACGCGGTGCCGACGGAAGACGAGGCGTGAGGCTCGCCGCCGCGCCATGCTGAGCGATCCGAACGACACCTCGCACGGCCGACCGGTGAAGCGCCCGGTTCGCGCCCTCGCCGCGACGCTCGCGGTCGCGCTATTCGTCGCGATCGCCGGGCCTGTTCAGTTTCTCATGCTCAAGCTCCGGGCGTCTTCTGCGCCGGCGCTCCCCCTGCTGTTCCACCGCCTCGCGCTCCGGGCGATCGGCATGCGCGTCACGGTGATCGGCGCGCCTTCGGCCGCAAGACCCCTCCTGATCACCCCCAATCACTCGTCCTGGATCGACATACTGGCGTTCGGCTCGCTCATGCCGCTGTCCTTCGTCGCGAAGTCTGAGATCGCGACCTGGCCGGTCTTCGGCTGGATGTCGACGCTCCAGCGCACGATCTTCGTCGATCGCTCGCGCAAGACGGCGACCGCCGCCGTCAACCGCGAGATGGCCGAGCGCATGGCGTCGGGCGAGCCGGTCGTTCTGTTCGCCGAGGGCACGTCGAGCGACGGCAACCGCGTGCTGCCCTTCCGCTCTGCGCTGCTCGGGGCGACCCAGGGCGCGATCCTGTCGACCGGCGGCGGCTCCATGGCGGTGCAGCCGGCCTCGATCGCCTATCTCAGGCGGAACGGTCTGCCGCTCGGCCGAGGCGGGCGCCCCTTCGTCGCCTGGTATGGCGACATGGAGTTCGCTTCCCACCTCTGGTCGATCCTGACAAACGGCGCGATCGACGTCGTGATCACCTTCGGCGACACCGTGACAGCTGACGCCACGACCGACCGCAAACGGCTCGCGCGCGATCTCGAACGCGAGTCGCGCCGCATGACGGCCGACGCGCTGCGCGGGCGGGCCGCCGCTCCGCGGCAAGTGAAACTGCCGGACGAACAGCCGGCGCCAGTCGCCGAGCCCCAGGCGAGTCCCGCCTGATGCTGTCCGCAGCCCTCAAGGCCGCTGTTCAAACCGTCTCGCGGCCGTTCCGCGCGGTCCTGCTGAAGTCGCTTGGGCTGACCGTCCTGCTGCTTATCCTCGGCTGGATCGGGCTCCAGGCGCTCGCCGACCGGATGCTCGTCCTGCCGAACGAAACCGCGACGTGGATCGCGCATCTGGTCGCGGGCCTCGGGACCGCTTTCGGCCTGCTGTTTCTGGTGACGCCCGTGACCGCAATCGTCGCGGGCTTCTTCCTCGACGACGTCGCGGAGATCGTCGAGCGCACGCACTATCCGGCGGACGCTCCGGGGCAGCCCGTGCCGCTGGTGAAGGGGCTGTTCCTGTCGCTGCGCTTCGCGGCGCTGGTGCTCAGCCTCAATCTGCTGCTGCTCGCGCTGCTGTTCATCCCCGGCGTCAACCTGATCGCCTGGCTCGGCGTCAACGGCTATCTGCTCGGCCGTGAATACTTCTCGCTCGCCGCGATGCGGTTCCGCGACGAGGACGGCGCGACGGCGCTGCGCCGGCGCCACCGAGGCGAGGTGTTCGCCGCCGGCCTGCTCGTGGCTACGCTCGCGATCGTGCCGTTCGCGAACCTGCTGACGCCGCTGTTCGCCACCGCCTTCTTCGTCCACCTTCACAAATCGATCGCTGCCGAAGACGCAAAACTGCTAGGAACGGAAGGTCGGACGCCGCGTTTGGGCGCGTAACGTCCCTTAAACTCGCCGCATTCAAAGTCCACCCCGGTGAACAGGGACGGCTACCCCACTGAGGGGCGTCGATTGTGCGGCTGCGTGACGAGGCTGGTGAGCCATGGCGATCGGACGGGGGTCCGGGCGAGAGGAACGACGCGAACCGCGCTTCGACGCGAACGGACAGTCGTCTCCCGATCTCCGCGTCACGCCGCAGGACCGGCCGACGGGCGGCGGCGACTTCCGCGCCTCCAGCGACCGCGAGCCGCGGTTCGAGCCGCGCGACGAAGGCCGGCGCGAGCCGAACTTCGGCGGACGCTCGGAAGGGCCGGACGTGGGCGCTAAACCTCAGCGCCGCAAGTCGTCCTACTGGGCCTGGGTGATGGGCCGCTCGCAGCCGGCGCGTGAGCGCGGCGGCGGCGACGGCGGCGGCCGAAAGCGGCGCGGACTCCTCGCCAAGCTCGTCTCGCTCGTGGTTGCGCTCGGCCTGTTCGGCGCCATCGGCGCCGGCGGCGTGGTGGCCTATTACGCCTCGCGGCTTCCCGCCTACCAGAACCTCGAGGTCCCCAAGCGACCGCCCAACGTCCAGCTGATCGGCTATGACGGCAAGCCGCTCGCCAACCGCGGCGAGACCGGCGGCGCCAACGTGCCGCTCGGCGAGATGCCGAAATACGTGCCGCAGGCCTTCATCGCGATCGAGGATCGCCGGTTCTACGACCATTGGGGCGTCGACATCTTCGGCCTCGCCCGCGCGGTGAAGGCCAACATCCAGCGCGGCGGCGTCGCTCAGGGCGGGTCGACGCTCACACAGCAGCTCGCCAAGAACCTGTTCCTGACGCCTGAGCGCTCGATGGAGCGCAAGGTGCAGGAGGCCGTGTTGGCCTTCTATCTCGAGCGCAAGTTCGGCAAGCAGAAGATCCTGGAGATGTACCTCAACCGCGTCTATTTCGGCGCGGGCGCCTATGGCGTGGAGGCGGCCTCGCAGCGCTATTTCGGCAAATCGATCCGCAAGGTGAACGTCACCGAGGCGGCCATGCTTGCGGGCCTCGTCAAGGCGCCGTCCCGGCTGTCGCCGAGCCGCGACCCGGACGCCGCCCGTGCCCGCGCCGACGTGGTGCTCGCGGCGATGGCGGACGAGGGCTACATCACCCGCGATCAAGCGCAGAGCGCGTTCAAGACGCAGCCGCCCTCGCCCGCGCCGAAGCCGGAAGGCGCGATCGGCTACGCCGCCGACTGGGTCATGGACCAGATCGACTCTCTCGTCGGCGTCTATGACGAGGACCTGATCGTCGAAACGACGATCGACCCTGCGCTCGAGACCGAGGCGGAGCGCGATCTCGCCGACGTGATCGCCAAGAAGGGCGGCAAGCTGAAGGTCAGCCAGGGCGTGCTGGTCTCGCTCGGGCCGGACGGCGCCGTGCGCGCGCTGGTCGGCGGCAAGTCCTACGCGGAAAGCCAGTTCAACCGCGCGGTCGACGCCAAGCGCCAGCCGGGCTCGTCGTTCAAGCCCTTCGTCTATCTCACCGCCCTGCAGATGGGCCTGACGCCGGACACCGTGCGGGTCGACGAGCCGCTGCAGCTCAAGGGCTGGAGCCCTGAGAACTACACCCGCCGCTATGCGGGCCCGATGACCCTGACCTATGCGCTATCGCAGTCGATCAACACGGTGGCGGTGAAGCTCGGCGTCGAGGTGGGACCGGACCACGTTGTTCAGACCGCGCACGATCTCGGCATTACTTCGAAGCTCGATCCGAACCCCTCCATCGCGCTCGGCACGTCCGAGGTCAGCCCGCTCGAAATGGCGGCGGCTTACGCGCCGTTCGCGAACGGCGGAACGGTCGCGACGCCCTACATCGTGCGCTCGGTCAAGTCTTCGACGGGCGAGCCGCTCTATGTCCGCAAGACGGACGCGCCGAAGCAGGTGCTCGACGAAGAGCGCGTCGGCATGATAAACGCGATGCTGTCGGAAACGCTGAAGTCGGGCACCGCCCGGGGCGCGACCTTCAAGGCCTGGCCGGCGGCCGGCAAGACCGGCACGAGCCAGGATTTCCGCGACGCCTGGTTCATCGGCTACACCGCGCAGTTCGTGACAGCCGTCTGGCTCGGCAACGACGACAACAGCCCGACCAAGCACGCTTCCGGTGGCGGGTTGCCGGTCGAGATCTGGTCCCGCTTCATGGCCAAGGCTCATGAGGGCATGCCCGTCGCCGAGCTTCCCGGCGAGTGGAGCCCGCGCGTTGCGGGCTACGAGCGCAGCGGGCCGGATGACGTCTATCAGACCGGTCCAGGACAGGGCGGCGGCGAGCCGCCGGAGGAAGGGCCGTACCAGGGCAGCTATCCGGACGCCGACGATGGGTATGTCGCGCGCCAGCGCGAGCGCCGAACCCCCGATATCGTTCGCGAACCGCTGGGCTTCCTGAAGCATCTGTTCGGGGGCTGAAGCCCCTCATAGGTTCGCCTCGCCGGAAATGCGCTACATAGAGCGCCATGCCTCTCGACGTCGTCGACCTCCGGGACTTCTACGCCCGCCCGCTCGGCGGCATCGTTCGCCGCATCGTGCGCGCCAAGATCCGCGCGCGCTGGCCGAATTTGCGCGGCGAGCGCGTGCTGGGCGTCGGCTTCGCCACCCCCTTCCTCGGCGTGTTCCGTGAAGACGCGGAGCGGATTCTCGCCTTCTGCCCCGGCCAGCAGGGCGTCGCGGCGTGGCCGGCAGAGCGCGCGAACGCTGCGGCGCTTGTCGAGGACGGCATGTGGCCGCTGCCGGACGGCGCGGTCGACCGCATTCTGGCCGCCCATGCGCTTGAGACATCGGAGAGCGCGGTCGAGTTCCTGCGCGAGGCCGGTCGCTGCCTCGCGCCCGGCGGACGCCTGCTCGCGATCGTGCCGAACCGCCGCGGCGCCTGGGCGCGGATGGATTCGACGCCTTTCGGACATGGCCGCCCTTTCAGCCGCAGCCAGCTGACCGACCTCATGCGGCAGGCGCAGTTCGCGCCCGCTGGCTGGGACGAGGCGCTGTTCATGCCGCCGGTCGAGAGCTACCTCGTCGTGCGAACGGCGTTGGCTCTGGAGCGCGTCGGGTCCTGGGCCTGGGCGCCGTTCGCCGGCGTCCATATCGTCGAGGCGACGAAGCAGGCGACGCGGCCGACGCTCGCCCGCAAGGTCCGCAAGTCTAAACCCGCGCCGTCGCTTGCGCCCGCGAGCCTTGGCGCCCCGCAGCCGGCTTCGCGCGGCGCCGCAGGCCCTTAACCCGTCACTTTCGGGTCAGCAGGAACACGCCCTGCGCGCCGAACAGGTTCCAGAACCACCAGGGCGCATTGACCCGCACCGGCCGGCCGGTGGCGTCGAGCGCGATCGCCCGCTCCATCCGCGCGCCCATCATCTCCACGAGGTCGACGAAATCGCCGATCGTGCAGAGGTGGATGTTCGGCGTGTCGTACCAGGTCTCCGGCAGATTGACGTTCTGCGGCATACGGCCTTCGGCGAGGAACTGCAGCCGCGTCCGCCAATGCCCGAAATTCGGGAACGAGACGATCGCCCGCCGCCCGATCCTGAGCAGATCTTCGACGACCTGCTTCGGCCGCCGCGTCGCCTGCAGCGTCTGAGACAGGATGACGTAGTCGAAGGCGTCGTCCGGGTAATGCATGAGGTCGGCGTCGGCGTCGCCCTGCACCACCGAGAGCCCGTGCGCCACGGAGGCGTTCACGCCGGACTGCGACAGCTCGATCCCCCGCCCGTCGACGCCGCGCCGCTCGACGAGCAGCCGCAGCAGATCGCCGTCGCCGCAGCCGACGTCGAGTACGCGCGAGCCCCGCTGCACCATCTCCGCCACCAGCAGGTGATCGGGACGGGGCGCCGCCGCCAAGGTTTCGGCAGGAACGGGCGAAGCGGCGTCGAGGACTGTCATACCGACGGTTTCACGCAAACGTACTGGACTTCGCGGGTGGTCCCACGGCGCGCGACGCGCTAGACCCGAGCCTGATTACGGCATTGGCTGCGGCCCGCAAAGTGGCTCGCGCGGCCGCCATCCGTCAAAGCCATAGGAGACGCAGGCTCTTGAGCCCCGAAAGCCATGTCCGCAAGGATCCCCGTCCGCCCCTCACGAGTTGGGCGTTCCCCCTGCTCGGCGTCGTCTTCTTCGGCGTCGTCACTGCGCTTGGCCTCGGAAAGACGTTCAGCGGCGCGCCCGCCGACATCGCCGTCGCGGTCGCGCTGATCCCTATTTTGTTCGGAGCGGTGTTCGCAGCCGTCTACCATGCCGAGGTGATCGCCCATCGGACAGGCGAACCCTACGGCACGCTGGTGCTGACCATCGCGGTCACCGTCATGGAGGTCGCGCTCATCGCCTCGGCGCTTCTCGGAGACCAGTCCAACCCGGCGCTCGCGCGTGACACGATCTTCGCCGTCATCATGATCGTGGTGAACGGCCTCGCTGGGCTCTGCATCCTGCTTGGCGGCCTGCGCCACCGCGAACAGAGCTTCCGCATCACCGGTGCCAACGCCTATCTCGCGGTGCTGATCGCGCTCGCCAGCCTTTCGCTCGTGCTGCCGAACTACACGACGACGGCCCCTGGCGGCGCCTATTCGGCGAGCCAGCTCGGCTACGTCGCGGTGGCGACTTTGGCGATCTACCTGTCCTTCCTCTACACGCAGACCGTGCGCAACCGCGAGTATTTCGCGGTGGTGATCGCCGACGACGAGGTCGCCGACAAGGCGCACCGGCCGAGCGCGCGCACGACGCTGATCTCCTTCGCCTTGCTCGTCGCGGCGCTCTTGGCCGTCATCCTGCTGTCGAAAACCTTCACCGCCGCGGTCGAGTTCTCGCTGGACAGGCTGGGCGCTCCGGACGCGCTCGCGGGCGTGTTCATCGCCCTTCTCATCCTGCTTCCGGAGTTCACGGCGGCAGTGAAGGCGGCGCGCGCGGACAAGCTGCAGAAAAGCCTGAACCTCGCGCTCGGCTCGGCCTGCGCCACCATCGGGCTGACGATCCCCGCCGTCGCGATCCTGTCCATCGTCTACGGCGCCAAGCTCGAGCTCGGCCTCGGGGAGAAGGACACGGTCATTCTGCTCGTCACGATCGCGGTCGCCCTGCTCACCTTCGGCACGGGCCGGACAAACATCCTCTACGGGATGATCCACATCGTGCTGTTCGCCACCTACGCCTTCCTGATTCTGGCGCCGTGACGGGCGGTCTAGCGAGGAGTGGCCCGGCCGAGCGCCTTCAGTATTCGTTAAGCATACTGATCGGCGCGTGAGTCTTCGCGAGTCCGCTTGCGGCAGGCTCGAGTCGAATCATGTTTCGTTCTAATAGAACGAATCGCGCACAAGCGCCTGATTCCCGATTCGTTCTAACAAGAACCTGGCAGGCCTCGACTTCATCAAGCATTTGTTAACCATGTCTGCGAATTTCCGCCCGTAAGACTCCCCGCGGCCGCCTCGCTGCGCGGCCGACAGTGTGACGATGACGTCAATCGCTGGGAATGGCGTCACGCGAGGGTCTCACCACATCGTCCTCGCCGCACGGATCGGCCACGCCGTGTCGTAGGCCTCGCCGCCGACGCGGCCTTCCGTAATGGCCGCCAGCATGCGCCCGGCCGTCGGCAGGGACTTTGGGTCTACTTGAGCCGCAGGGTCCCAGAGTTTGGAGCGGATGATCGCGCGGGCGCACTGGAAGTAGACGGCCTCGATCGCGATCACCAGCGCCGTTCGGGGCGCGTGACCATCGACGGCGAAGGAGGCGAGCAGCTCCGGTTCGGCCGAGATCGTCCCGCGCCCGTTGACGCGCAGCGTCGTGCCCGAACCCGGAACGAGGAAAAGCAGCGCCACGCGAGGATCGCGCACGACGTTGCGCAACGTGTCGATCCGATTGTTGCCGCGCCGGTCCGGCATGATCAGCGTGCGCTCGTCCGCTACGCGCACGAAGCCCGGCAGGTCGCCGCGCGGCGAGCAGTCGAGCCCTTCCGGCCCGGCTGTTGCAAGCGCCGCGAAGGGCGAGGCCTCCACGATGGCGCGGTATTCCGGCGTCAGCCAGCCGGTCTCCTTGACGATCGAGGTCTCCTGCGGCTGGCCATAGATCGCCTCGAGCTGCTCGACGGTCTCGATCTTCATGGCGCTTTCCCTTCTCGTAGCCGCGCGTTCGACGTCGAGCCTATAGCCGCTTCGCCCGCGAGAAGCGCGACGGATTGATGACGCCAAGCTCGCACCTTGACAAACGATATATCGTTTGCGAGATAGATCTCATGCAAAACCTATTGAGAGAACGACACATGCATTCCCATCAGAGAGGATTCTTCGGTTTCGGCCGCGGCGGCGGCCATCGCTGCTTCGAGGCTCATGACGAACGCGGCGGGCGCAATGGCGAAGGCCACGGGCCGCGTGGACGCGGCGGTCCTTTCGGCCGCCACCGCGGCGGTCCGTTCGGCGGACGCGGCGCAAGGCTGTTCGACGCCGGCGCGCTACGTCTCGTCGTGCTCGGCCTGCTCGCGGAGGCGCCGCGGCACGGCTATGACGTCATCAAGGCGCTGGAGGCCCGCTTCCAGGGCGCCTATTCGCCAAGCCCCGGCTCGATCTATCCGATGCTTCAGATGATGGAGGACGCCGACCTCGCGACTTCGACCACGGTCGGAACCAAGCGGCTCTACGCGGTCACCGATCAGGGCCGCGCCTATCTCGAGGAGAACCGCGCCGAGCTCGACAAGATCAACGCTCAGCTCGAGGAGGCTTCGGGCGCACTCGGCGAGGCGGCGCTCGGCGAGGTCCTGCACGACCTTAGAAAGACGCTGTTCGCCAAGCTCCGCGGCGGCGCGCTCAGCGCGGAACAGGCCGCGAAGGCGCGCGCGGTACTCGAACAGGCGGTGAAGGATCTCGAGGCGCTGTGAGCGGCGCCCGGGCCGAAGATGAGATGCTGCGACTCAGATCTTCCTGAGCCGCACCTCGTCGATCCTGTGGCTCTCGCCCTTCTTCAGGATCAAATCCGCCCGCGGCCTCGTGGGGCGGATGTTCTCGCGCAGGTTCGGCAGGTTGATGTCGGCCCACAGCGTCTCGGCGGTCTCGAACGCTTCGGCCGTCGAGACCGCCGCGTATTTGCGGAAATAGGATTGCGGGTCGCGGAACGCGGTCTCGCGCAGTTTCATGAAGCGCTCGACATACCAGCGGCGCAGCTGCGGCTCGTCGGCGTCGAGATAGATGCCGAAATCGATGAAATCCGAAACGAAGGGCGTGACGCGGCCGTTCTTCGGCCGCTCGCCGGTCTGGAGCACATTTAGGCCCTCGATGATGACGATGTCGGGCTTCTCGACCGTCGTCGTCTCGCCCGGCACGACGTCGTAGACGAGGTGGCTGTAGACCGGCGCGGTGACATGCGGCTTGCCGGCCTTGATGTCGGAGACGAAGCGCAGCAGCGCCTGCACGTCGTAGCTCTCCGGAAAGCCCTTGCGGCCCATCAGCCCCTCGCGGGCCAGAACCGCATTTGGCAGCAGGAAGCCGTCTGTCGTGACCAGATCGACCTTCGGCATATTGCTCCAGCGCGCGAGCAGCGCTGCGAGCACGCGGGCCGTGGTCGACTTGCCGACGGCGACGGAGCCCGCCACCGCGATCACGTAAGGGACGCGCGTCTCCTTGTGGCCGAGGAAGCGCTGCGTGGCGCGGAACAGCTGCTGGCGCGCGGCGACGTAGAAGGCGAGCAGGCGCGAGATCGGCAGATAGATCTGCTCGACCTCGTCCATGTCGATCGGATCGTTGACCGAAGAGAGGCGCTTGAGGTCCGCGTTGTTCAGCGTGAGCGGCGTGTCCGCGCGGAGCGCCGCCCAGTCCTTACGCGAGAAGGTGGCGTAAGGCGAAGGGCTCTGGCTGCGCGGCAGATCGTCCATCAGGGCTCTTTCCGCCAAGACTATTGCCGCGAAGCCTTTTCGGCGAGGCCGGATTGCGCGGTGCGCCGCTCAAGCTCCGCCATCACGTCGGCGAGCGGAACGTCTCGCGCTCTCAGCGCCACGAGCAGATGATAGAACACGTCGGCGGCTTCCGAGGCGAGTTCGACCTTCGTGCCGGCGACGGTCGCGAGCGCCGCCTCCACGCCTTCCTCGCCGAGCTTCTTCGCGCAGCGCGCGGGGCCGGCTTCGATGAGCGAGCGGGTGTAGGACGCGTCGGACTTGGCACCCGCGCGCGCAGCCACGATCGCGTCGAGGTCGTCGAGGGTGAAGGCCATCAGCTCCGCCTCACGCAGCCGGATCGAGCCGGACGGCGATACCCGCCGCCGCCATGCGGGCCTTGGCCTCGCCGATCGTATGCTCGCCGAAATGGAAGATCGAGGCCGCGAGCACCGCGCTCGCGCCGCCTTTCGTCACGCCCTCGACCATGTGGTCGAGCCCGCCCACGCCACCCGAGGCCACGACCGGCACCGGCACCGCATCGACTACCGCGCGGGTGAGCGCAAGGTCGTAGCCGTCGCGCGTGCCGTCGCGATCCATCGAGGTCAGCAGAATCTCGCCGGCGCCGAGATTAGCGACTTCGGCGGCGTAGGCGACCGCATCGAGCCCGGTCGGGCGGCGGCCGCCATGGGTGAAGACCTCCCAGCGGTCGGCCTCGCCCTCGCCCGAGACCTTCTTGGCGTCGACCGCGACCACGATCGCCTGCGCGCCGAACTTCTCCGCCGCCCGCGCCACCACGGAACGGTCGTTCACGGCAGCCGACATGATGGAGACCTTGTCGGCGCCCGCCAGCATCAGCGCCCGCACGTCCTCGACGGAGCGCACGCCGCCGCCGACCGTCACCGGCATGAAGCAGTTTTCCGCCGTGCGTCGGACGACGTCGAGCAGGATCGCCCGCTCCTCATGGCTCGCCGTGATGTCGAGGAAGCAGAGCTCGTCGGCGCCCGCCGCATCATAGGCGATCGCCGCCTCCACCGGATCGCCTGCGTCGCGCAGGTCGACGAACCGCACGCCCTTCACGACACGGCCGTCCTTGACGTCCAGGCAGGGGATGACGCGGGTCTTCAGCATCAGGCCGCCCTCGCCGCCCGCACGAAGGCCAGCGCCTCGCGGCCGTCGAGCCGTCCGTCGTAGAGCGCCCGGCCGGTGATCGCGCCGGCAATGGCGGCGTTCTCGGGCTCGAGCAGGCGGCGGACGTCCTCGATGTCGGCGAGGCCGCCGGAGGCGATCACGGGGATCGTCACCGCCGCGGCGAGTTCGCGGGTCGACTCCAAGTTCAAGCCCTTCAGCAGGCCATCGCGGGCGATGTCGGTGTAGATGATGGCTGCGACGCCGGCGTCCTCGAACCGCTTTGCGAGATCAAGGACGGTCATGTCGGAGACCTCGGCCCAGCCCTGCACGGCTACGCGGCCGTCGCGCGCGTCTACGCCGACCGCGACCTTTCCGGGATGCGCCTGCGCTGCGGCCTTCACGAACTCGGGGTCGCGCACGGCGGCGGTGCCGAGGATCACGCGGCTGACGCCGCGCTTCAGCCAGGCCTCGACAGCCTTCATGTCGCGGATGCCGCCGCCGAGCTGCACGGGAACGCCGGACGCGTCGAGGATGTCGTCGACCGCCGCCGCGTTGACGCTCGCACCGGCAAAGGCGCCGTCGAGATCGACGACATGGATCCATTCGAAGCCGGTTTCGGCGAAGGTGCGGGCCTGCGCGCCGGGATCGCGGCCGTAGACGGTCGCGCGGTCCATGTCGCCCTCCTTGAGGCGCACGACCGATCCGCCCTTCAAGTCGATGGCGGGATAGAGGATCACGGCCGCCACTCCACGAAGTTCTTCAGAAGCGCGATGCCGAGGCGCTGGCTCTTCTCGGGATGGAACTGGACGCCCGCGACGTTGCCGCGCGCGACAAGCGCCGTGACCTCGCCGCCATAGGCCGCGTCCGCCACGACGTCGTCGCGGTCATCCGGCGTCAGATGGAAGGCGTGCAGGAAATAAGCGTGCAGGCCGCTTTCCCCAAGCGGCAGGCCGCCGATGAGTTTGTGGTCGCGATGGGCGCGGAGCGTGTTCCAGCCCATATGCGGCACCTTGAGCCGGTCGTCGCCCGGCTCGATGCGGACCACGCGACCGGGAATCCATCCCAAGCCCTCGGTCGTCTCGAACTCCTCGCCAACATCAGCGAGCATCTGCATGCCGATGCAGATGCCGAGGAAGGGTTTTCCGCGGGTCCGCACCGCTTCGTCCAGCGCCTCGCCGACGCCAGATGCGTGCGCGAGCGCCGCGCGGCAATCCGGGAAGGCGCCGTCGCCCGGCAACACGATGCGGTCGGCCTTCGCCACCACGTCCGGATCGCTCGTCACGACCACGTCTTGCCCGCCGGCGCGCAACAGCGCCTTCTCGACCGAGCGCAGATTGCCCGCGCCATAATCGACCACCGCGATCGTCAACGCGCCGCTCTCGGCTGGGGAAACACGCCGAGCACGCCGGGCGGCGCCGGACGATAGGGAGCGGAACCAGCCGAGGCGGAGGGCGCCGGCCGCTCCTCAGGCGTCGTAATCAGCCATTCGCGGAAGAACACCGCTTCGGCCTCCTCCGCGCTCCGCGCGAGGACGGTCGCGACGGAGCGATAGCCCCTCTTCTCCAGCGCCCGGCTGCGCAGCCACGAGGCCTCAAGGCCGACCGCGACATTGGGCAGAGCGGACAGGACGAGCGCAACGCCCTGCGACAGCCCGAGCGCAGATACGATCAGCGCCAGAATGGCCTGGACCGCGACATAGACGGCGAGTGCGAGCCAGCAGCGCCGGAACGGCAGCCAGAGGATCGGGACGAGGAAAGCGATCTTCGAGAACCCGTCGCGCAGCGTGACGAAGCGCGCCGCTCCGTCGAGCGTGCGCTCGGCGCCGCCCGGGGGCTCGAAGATCGTCCAGTTCCGCATGCTCGAAGCCATGGAAGTTCCTAGAATTTCACGTGGCGTCTCGACAAGACCCGCCGCCGTCATGCCCGCCTTCGAGCATCCACGCCTTGATCATCAAGCAAAGCGCCGGAAGAAAGACATAGATGCTCGAGAGAGAAATGCCGGTGGACGCCGAGGTGACCGGACCGCGAGGCGGCGCCCGCTCGCCTTCAATCCCCGAGCCGCTCCTTCGTCGACGGCAGGCGGTCGCCCGCCCGCGGGTCGATCGCGACCGCAGCCTTCAGAACGCGCGCGAGCCCCTTGAAGCAGCTCTCGGCGATGTGGTGCGCGTTCGCGCCGTAAAGCGTCTCGACGTGCAGCGTCACGGCGGCGTGGGTGGCGAAACCCTGGAAGAACTCGCGCACGAGCTCGGTGTCGAACTCGCCGATCTTCGGCGCCGGAAACGCGGTGCGCCAGACGAGGAACGGCCGCCCGGAAATGTCGAGCGCGACGCGGGTCAGCGTCTCGTCCATCGGCAGCAGAACGTCGGCATAGCGCGTCAGGCCCTTCATGTCGCCGAGCGCCCTGCGCACGGCCTGACCGAGCGCGATGCCGACATCTTCCGTCGTGTGGTGGAAATCGACCTGAAGATCGCCCTTGGCGGATACGTCGAGGTCGATCAGCGCATGGCGCGCGAGCAGCTCGAGCATGTGGTCGAGGAAGCCGATCCCGGTCGCAATCCTGGTCGCGCCCGTCCCGTCTAGGTCGACGGTCAGCGTGATGTCGGTCTCGGCCGTCTTCCGGGTGATCTCGCCCCGCCGCATAGCCCGTGTCTCTTTTCCAAGGAAATCAACGGCGGCTGACTATCACGCCCGCAGCGCGCGCGCCACGCCTTCGCGAGCGACGGCGGTCGGGAAGGCGTGGCTGTTGAACAATCGACAAGTTTAACGATCCGCTGACGCTGTTCTACGGCGTTTCAACCATCCACGACTATTTGCGGTATGATGATATTCTGTCGGATGAGGCGAAGGCGCGCGGTTCATGGCTCAATCGGAAGCGGCGCGGATCGAGGCCCTCCGCAATCTCGGCATTCTTGACACCGCGCCGAGCGAGAGCTTCGACCGCATCACGCGCATGGCCGCCCGGATCTTCGACCTGCCGGTCGCGGCGGTCTCGCTGACGGATAGCGACCGCCAGTGGTTCAAGTCACGTGTCGGCGTCGATCATTGGGAGCTGCCGCGCGAGAAGGCGCCATGCGCGGAAGTCGCTGAGAACGCTGAAGTCGTCCTCATACAAGATCTGCTGAAGAGCGAGAACTATCACGACAGTCCGCTCGGCAAATCCGGCGTCCGGTTTTACGCGGGCGCCCCCTTGGTCACCCGCGAGGGCCATGGTCTTGGCGCGCTGTGCGTGGTGGGGCCCAGTCCTCGAAGCGCCACGGACGAGGAGATCAGCGCGCTGAAAGATCTCGCGGCCATGGTCATGTCGCAGATCGAGATGCAGCACGCCTTCGGACGGATCGACCCTGAAAGCGGGCTGCCGAACCGGCATCAATTCTTCGAAGATCTCGAGGACCTGGCGCGCGACCATGCGGGCGAATGGCGCCATGCGGTGGTCGTGGACCTTCTGAGCGGCGACGACCTGACCAACCTTCTCCGCGTCGCCGGGCCGTCGGCCCTGGAGAACCTCACGGCCCGGTCCCTTCGCGCGATCCGCGCGGCGCTCTCCTCGGCAAAGCTCTACGCCGTCGGCCAGACGCAATACGCCTTCGTGGTCGAAAGCGCCGAAATCGGCGACGTCTTGGCGATCGTGGCGCAGATCCGCGACGAGACGGCGGGCCGCGCGGACACGATCGACGCCGCTTTCACCGCCAACACGACGATCGGCGTTGCGCCGGTCGAACTCGGCAAGGTTTCGGCGCGGGACGTTCTGCGCATGGCGAGCGGCGCCAGCCATGACGCACGCGACGCTGGCGAAGCGATCGGTCTCTACAGCCGATCGTTGGACGATGCGCACCGGCGCCGATTTTCCATGCTTGAGAAGCTCCGTCGCGCTCTCGTCGAAAACGCCGGACTTTCCCTCCATTTCCAGCCCCGCGTCGATCTCCGCTCCGGCGGCTGCATCGGAGCTGAAGCCCTGTTGCGCTGGACCGATCCCGAGCTGGGTTCGGTGTCGCCGGCGGAATTCATCCCGCTCGTCGAAAAGACGACACTGGCGCGGTCGGTGACGGAATGGGTGGTGGCGGCGGCCGTGGCGCAGGTCGCCGGATGGCGGGCGCTCGGCATCGATCTCGTCGTGTCGTTGAACATCAGCGCGGCGAATCTCGTCGAGGTCGATTTCGCCGACCGGCTGATCGCCGAGCTTGAAAAGGCCAGTCTTCCGAGTTCAGCGATCGAGATCGAACTTACCGAGAGCGCAGTGATCGCGAACGGCGCAAGCGGGTTCGCGCAGCTCGACCAGATCGCTGCAGCCGGAATCCGCATCGCGATCGACGATTTTGGAACCGGCTATAGCAGCCTGTCCTACCTCGAGCGCCTTCCCGCCGACGTCATGAAGATCGACCGTTCGTTCATGGCGAATATCGGCCGGGACGCACGAACAGACACGCTTGTCGGTACGATGATCACGCTCGCGCACGATCTCGGCTACCGCGTCGTCGCAGAGGGCGTGGAGACGATCGAGGTCTACGACTTCCTGGCGGAGAAGGGCTGCGACGAAGTGCAGGGCTATCTGATCGCCCGCCCGCTGACCCCTTCAGCGTTTGTCGACTGGTTCAAGGACGCAGAATCGCGACTTGAGCCGGAGCCGGCGCGTCTTTCTGCGTAAACGCCTCGCCGTTCAGACGCTGACAGCGCGTAAGAAGGCCTGACGCCGACGCATGACCTTCACGCAGGAACCTTAATGCTCGTTTCGCATTCGTGGGATGCGCGCCTACAGTCTGGCGCCGTCCGCGGCTGAAACGTCATTACTCAACAGGAGAAGCCCCATGGCGCAGGCTGCGCCCAAGGCTGCGAACACCATGGCCAAGTCCTCTCCGAAGCCGGTGAAGTCCGATGCCGTGAAGGCGCGCCGCAAGGCGGCGCTCGCGACGCCGACGGACCTCGGCTCCAATGCGACGCGCGACATCCAGGGCGGCATGAACGCGCTGCTCGCGGACACTTTCGCGCTCTACCTCAAGACCAAGAACTTCCATTGGCATATGAGCGGTCCGCATTTCCGCGATTATCACCTGATGCTCGACGAGCAGGCGGCGCAGATCCTCGCCAGCACCGACGACATGGCCGAGCGCGTCCGCAAGATCGGCGGCACCACGCTCCGGTCGATCGGCCACATCGGCCGGCTTCAGCGCGTCCAGGACAACGACGCGGAGTTCGTGACGCCGCAGGATATGCTAGCCGAGCTTCGCCAGGACAATCTGGACTTCGTGAAAAGCGCGCGTGAGGTGCACGACCTCTGCGACGAGCACGAAGACGTCGCCACCGCGAGCCTGATCGAAAACTGGATCGACGAGGCCGAGCGCCGCGCATGGTTCCTGTTCGAGACCAGCCGCGGCGCGTAAACGAGCCTCCCCGGCTATAGCGATGCGGAACGTCATCCCGGCTGAAGCGAGCCGAAACGCCGGGATGACGGCGGCAGGCGTCACCAACTCCGTCCCAGTTGCGAACCGCTCGCGGATGCTTACCTGAGGCTCCGAATTCCTCCCCGGAGCCTTGATGTCCGACATTCAGATGCATGGCACGACGATCCTGCTCGTGCGCAAGGGCGGCCGCGTCGTGATCGGCGGCGACGGCCAGGTCAGCCTCGGCCAGACCGTGATGAAGGCGACCGCCAAAAAGGTCCGCCGGATCTCCAAGGGCGACGTAATCGCAGGCTTCGCCGGCGCGACCGCGGACGCCTTCACGCTGTTCGAGCGACTCGAGGCCAAGCTCGACCAGCACCCCGGCCAGCTGCTGCGCGCCGCCGTCGAGCTCGCCAAGGACTGGCGCACCGACCGCTATCTCCGCCATCTCGAGGCGATGATGCTGGTGGCGGATTCCAAGACCGCCCTCGTCATCACCGGCAACGGCGACGTGCTGGAGCCCGAGGACGGCGTCGCCGCGATCGGCTCCGGGGGCAATTACGCGCTCTCGGCGGCCCGCGCGCTGATTGACACCGACGCGGACGCCGAGGCGATCGTCCGCAAGGCGATGAAGATCGCCGCCGATATCTGCGTCTACACCAACAACAACCTTACCGTCGAAAGCATGGAGACGGAGGGGTAGAGCCCTTGTCATCCCGGCCGAAGCGGCGGAGCCGCGAAGACCCGGGATCGTGCGCGGGATAAAGCGCGCCTCGTCCTGACGTCATCCCGGCTCTCGCTCCGCTCGGCCGGGATGACGTTTTTTCTTACGATCCAGCCGGCGCTTCGGGCCGGCGATCCAACTGGGCCGCATCGCGCGGCGCCGAAAGAAAGACATGACCGACCTCTCTCCCCGCGAAATCGTCTCCGAACTCGACCGCCACATTGTCGGCCAGCGTGACGCCAAGCGCGCGGTCGCGATCGCGCTCAGGAACCGCTGGCGGCGCCTGCAGCTGACGGGGCATCTGCGCGAAGAGGTGCTGCCGAAGAACATCCTGATGATTGGGCCGACGGGCGTCGGCAAGACCGAGATCTCGCGCCGGCTGGCGCGGCTCGCCAATGCTCCGTTCCTGAAAGTGGAGGCCACCAAGTTTACCGAGGTCGGCTATGTCGGGCGCGACGTCGAGCAGATCGTGCGCGACCTCGTCGAAGTCGGCATCGGCCTGGTGCGGGACACCAAGCGCAGGGACGTCCGCGCCAAGGCGGAGCTCGCGGCGGAGGAGCGCATCCTCGTCGCGCTGGTCGGCGCGACCGCGAGCCCTGCAACCCGAGACTCGTTCCGCAAGAAGCTGATGGCCGGCGAGATGGAGGACAAGGAAATCGACATCGAGGTCGCCGCCACCGGCGGCGGCATGATGGAGATCCCCGGAATGCCGGGGCAGGTCGGCATGATCTCGCTTGGCGACATGTTGAAGAACATGGGTGGGCAGAAGAAGACCAAGCGCGTGCTGGTGAAGGACGCTCGCGAGCAGCTGGTGGCGGACGAATCCGACAAGCTGCTCGACCAGGAGCAACTGACGGCGGAAGCTATCCATGTCGTCGAGAACGCCGGCATCGTGTTCCTCGACGAGATCGACAAGATCTGCGCGCGCGATGGCCGCTCCGGCGACGTTTCGCGGGAGGGCGTTCAGCGCGACCTGCTCCCGCTGATCGAGGGCACCACCGTCGCGACCAAGCACGGGCCGGTGAAGACCGACCACATCCTGTTCATCGCCTCAGGCGCCTTCCACGTCGCCAAGCCCTCCGACCTGCTGCCCGAGTTGCAGGGCCGGCTGCCGATCCGCGTCGAGCTTTCTGCGCTGACGCGCGAGGACTTCGTCCGCATCCTCACCGACACGGAGGCGAGCCTCGTCAAGCAATACGTGGCGCTGATGGCGACCGAGGGCGTGACGCTCGACGTCACCGAGGAGGGCGTCGCAGCGCTCGCCGACATCGCCGTCGAGGTGAACAAGAGCGTCGAGAACATCGGCGCGCGGCGACTGCAGACCGTGATGGAGCGCGTGCTCGACGAGATCAGCTTCACCGCCGCCGACCGCGGCGGCGAGACGGTGACTGTCGACGGCGATTACGTTCGGAAGTACGTCGGCGATCTCGCGAAGAACGCGGATCTGAGCCGGTTCATTCTGTGATGGGCCGGCGACGTTCTGCGCCTACGCGCGATTGACACCCCGCCGCCGCCGTCCGAAACGTCCTCGGCTAAATTCCCGCCGGAGCCCAAATACCATGAGCCACGCCGATCTCGCCGCGACCGTTGACGCCGCCTGGGAGCGCCGGGCCGAGATTTCCGGCTCGACAAAAGGCGCCGAGCGGGACGCCGTCGAGACGGCGCTTGGCCTGATGGACAAGGGCGAGCTGCGCATCGCGACGCCGGAGAACGGCGGCTGGACCGTGCATCAGTGGGTCAAGAAGGCGGTGCTGCTGTCGTTCCGCCTGAACGACATGGAGCGCATCCCCGGCGGGCCGGGTCAGGCCTCGTGGTGGGACAAGGTCGCGTCCAAGTTCGACGGCTGGGACGATTCCCGCTTCAAGCAGGCCGGCTTCCGGGCCGTGCCGGGCTCGATCGTGCGCCGCTCGGCCTTCATCGCGCCGAACGTCGTGCTGATGCCGTCCTTCGTGAACGTCGGTGCCTATGTCGATTCAGGCACGATGGTCGATACCTGGGTGACGATCGGCTCCTGCGCTCAGATCGGCAAGGACTGCCACATCTCGGGCGGCGTCGGCATCGGCGGCGTGCTCGAGCCGCTGCAGGCAGGGCCGGTGATCATCGAGGACAACTGCTTCATCGGCGCCCGCTCCGAGGTCGCGGAGGGCGTGATCGTCCGCAAGGGCTCGGTGCTCTCGATGGGCGTGTTCCTCGGCGCCTCCACCAAGATCGTCGACCGCGAGACCGGCGAGGTCTTCATGGGCGAAGTGCCGGAATATTCGGTGGTCGTGCCGGGCTCGCTCCCGGGCAAGCCGCTCAAGGACGGGAAGCCGGGCCCCTCGCTCGCCTGCGCGGTGATCGTGAAGCGGGTGGACGAGAAGACCCGCTCCAAGACCGGCATCAATGAGCTGCTGCGGGACTGATCCGACGCCCGCGAGGAAGGCCATGACCGTCGAGCCACGCGATCCCGTCGCCGTCGCGCAGGCGCTGATCGCCTGCCCGAGCGTCACCCCGGCCGAGGGCGGCGCGCTGGCGCTGCTCGAAAGCCTTCTCGCGCCGCTCGGTTTCGCCGTCGAACGGCCGGTCTTCTCGGCCGACGGCACGCCGGATGTCGAGAACCTCTACGCCCGCCGCGGCGACGGCGAGGCCTTCGTGTTCGCCGGGCACACCGACGTCGTTCCGCCGGGCGACGAGGCGCGCTGGACGAGCGGCCCGTTCTCGGCCGCGATCGAGAACGGCGAACTGATCGGCCGAGGCGCGGTCGACATGAAGGGCGCGATCGCCTGTATGGTCGCGGCCGTAGCGCGCGCGGCCGATGAGGGCATGAATCGCCCGGTCGCCTTCCTCATCACCGGCGACGAGGAAGGCCCCGCCGTCAACGGCACGAAGGCGCTGCTGGAGTGGGCGCATGCGCGCGGAGAAGCGTTCTCCGCCTGCCTGCTCGGCGAGCCCACCAATCCGAACGCGCTCGGCGACGAGATCAAGGTCGGCCGCCGCGGCAGTCTATCCGGCACGGTGACGATCCCGGGCGTGCAGGGCCATGTCGCCTACCCCCATCTCGCCGACAATCCCGTGCGGAAGCTCCCGGCCGCGATCGCTGGCCTGATGAGCGAGCCGCTCGACGAGGGCTCGGAGCGCTTCCAGCCGTCGAACCTTGAAATCGTCGGCGTCGAGAGCGGAGCGGGCGCGTTCAACGTCATCCCCGGCGCCGCGAGCCTACGCTTCAACATTCGCTACAACGACCGGCATACAGCCGAAAGCCTGACGGCGCTGATCGCTGAACGCCTTGACCGCGCGCTTGGGCCAGGCGCCTACCGTCTCGCCTTCGAGCCGCCGACAGGCGACGCCTTCCTCGCGCCGGCCGGCGCCTTCGTCGACGCGATCGCCGACGCCGTCGAGGCCGAGACCGGCCGCAGGCCCGCGCTCACCACCAGCGGCGGCACCTCGGATGCGCGCTTCATCAAGGCGTACTGCCCCGTGGTCGAGTTCGGCCTTGTCGGCCGCACCATGCATCAGGTCGACGAACGCGTCTCGGTCGCCGATCTCGAGACACTGACGCGGATCTACGAGCGCGCGCTCCGCGTAGTCTGAGCATTCAAGGAGCGTGGAAATGCCGATCGCCATCTGGTGCGTGCTGATCGCGGGGCTGATGCCGATCGTCGTCGCGGGCGTGGCCAAGCGCGGCGACCGGAGCTTCGACAACAACGACCCGCGCGGCTGGGAGGGACGGCTGGAAGGCTGGCGAAAGCGCGTCTACGCTTCGCACCGCAACGGGCTCGAGACGTTCCCGTTCTTCGCAGCCGCCGTGCTCTGCGCTTGGACGCAAGGCGCATCGCAGGATTGGGTCGACGGTCTGGCCGCCGCCTTCATCCTGCTCCGCCTCGTCTACCATTGGGCCTACTACGCCGACCGGGCGTCCCTGCGCTCGGCCGTTTTCGGCACCGGCCTGCTCATCACAATCGCGATCTTCCTGTCGCCGCTCTGGAGCGCCGCTCCCGCGGCCTGAGCAGCTACTCCGCGGAGAGCGACAGACCCAGCTCGGACGCCTTCGCGCGCACGTCGCTCTGCGAGCGGCGGAGCCGCATCGCGATCAGCGACGCCGGCACCTTCGCTCCAGCGAGCTCCTGCAGTTCGCGGACGTTCTCCAGCGTCCACGGGCGCTCTTCGGTGACGGTCTCGACCATGTCGTCCTCCATATCTGACGATCGGTGATGGAGACATTGGCGGCCGTGCCCCTCGAAACGAGCTGTAGGCAGGCCTAAAATTTGGGCGTTGAACTCAGCCCTGTTTTGACGCGGAGGCCGCAGGTTCTTCCGGTTCCTCGACCAAGGCTGCCGGCGCCAGCAGGTCGCCTTGGAGATAGTCGGCGCCGAGCGCTTCCAGCATGGCGGCCTCGGCTTCCGTCTCAACCTGCTCGGCCACCGTCTCGAAGCCGAGTTCGCGGGAGAGCGCCAACAACGCCCTGACAAAGGCCTCCGAGTCGTGCGAGGTCGCCATGTCACGGACAAAGGAGCCGTCGATCTTAACGAGATCGATCGCAAGCTCCTTCAGCGCCTTGAACGAGGTGTGGCCTGTCCCGAAATCGTCGATCGCGACGCGGACCCCGAGCGTCCTCAGATCCGCGACGAAGCGCGCTGTCACCGCGATATCCGCGATTGCGGCTGTCTCGGTGATCTCGACCATCAGCCGCGGGGCGAGGTCCGGCCGAAGCGAGAGCCACGCGCCCAGCGCGTCGAACCAGGTCATGTCGCCCGTCGTCGCGGCCGACACGTTGAGCGCGATGCGCGCTTCCGGCTTCTCGGCGAGGTAGGCGAGCGCGAGGTCGAGCACGCGGCGGTCGAGCATGTGGATCAGCCCGACGGCCTCGGCTGCTTCCGCAAGCGGGCCGCCGGCGACGATCCCGCCATCCTCCTTCACGACGCGCACCAGCGCTTCGCTCCACACCGGAACCCGAACGCCGGATCGGAAGACCGGCTGCAAAGCGAGACGGACGCGCCGGTCGTTCAGCGCTCCGATCAGTTCGTCGGCGCGGCGCATGTTGGCGCGGCGCTTCGCCTCCCGCTCTGGATCCGGCGCGTAGATCGACACGCTGGCCGCGGTCGTCGCGGCGTGTCGGAGCGCCTCGCGGGCGCGCGCCGTCATCTCGACTGTGTCGCGCGCGTGGCGCGGGGCCACGACCGCGCCGACCGCGATGCGGACCGCGACCGGTCCGACCGGCGTCATCGCGGGCGCGTCATGCATGGCGCTGGCGAGCCGGCGCAGCGCAACGTCGAGATCGGCGCGGTCGCAATCCTGGAGAACGATGCCGAAGGTCGAGGTCGAGAACCGCCCGAGCGCGTCCGCCCCGCGCATCGCGGCCTTCAGGCGCCGCGATGTCTCGACGATGACGAAGTCGCCGACATCGTGGCCATAGGACTCGTTGATCGCACCGAGATTGGTGATCGAGGCGAGCACCAGCGCGCAGGATCCCTGCAGACGCTGGGCCGAGCTGAGCGTCGCGCCTGCGACCTCGATCAGCCGCGCACGGGCGAGTTGGCCGGTCAGCGGGTCGAAGCGCGAGAGCATCGCGGCCTGCGCAGCGCTCTCGTAGCGCGCGCCCAGGCGGCGCACGACGCCTATGACGGTGACGGGCTCCCCGTTGGGCCCGGCGTTCCATCGTCCGCGATCCTGCACCCAGAGCCGCTGGCCGCGCGGGCCGCTCGACAGGGGATACTCGATCTCGAAGGCGACGCCCTTGCCGCGGTCCAATTGGTCGGCGCCGAACACCGCCTCGCGACGGGTCGTCAGAGCGTCCGGGTCGATGACGGCGGCATAACCGGAGGCGGAGTCGATTGCGGCGGACGCGGAAAGGCCCAGCACCTCGCGCGCCCCGGGCGTCCACCGCAGGCGGTCGCTCGCGACGTCCCAGACATAGGCCGCCTCGCCGATCGCGGTCAGCAGATCGTCCAACGGCCATTCGACCGGGGCGTCGGGTTCGGGCCTACGCTTGGCCTCGGCCATGTTTACCTTCCTCGGAGATCGTCTGTGCAAGACGAATCGCTCGTATGGACTCTAGGCGGAAAGCCCCTAGATTCCGTTACAGAAACACAAACACCTCGTTCTTACTTGGCCGGGGGACCGGAACGCGGACGAAACCGAATTCGGTCAGACAGGTCGAACCCTATGTTGAGCTTGCCGCCGGTCGATAAGGCTGAGCGTCCCGTTCGGGTTTCCCGTCGCATGCGCGACGACGACGAGGCGCAGACACAGCCGGAGCGCCGCGAACGCGTCCAGCCCGCCGAAGAGCGGCGCAAGAGCGGCGGGCGCCGGCGAGAAGACCGCGAAGCCGCGCGCTCGAAGTCCCGCCCAGCGAGAGCCTATGCCCCGCTCGTCGCGCAGTTGATCGCGACCTCGATCGGCGCGCCACAGACCCGCTCCCGCAGGCGGGCGACCGTGCAGGCCGCCATCGACGCTTATGAGAAGGCCGCGGAGCCCGCTCCTTCCAAGGGCGGCTCGACCGCCTGATCGGCCCCGGTCAAAGGAACAAGAAAAAAGCCGGCTCTCGCGAGCCGGCTTTTTTTATTTCGTCGCCCGCGCGATCCGCTCTCAGGCTTCGGCCTTCGGCGTCAGGATCTGGCGGCCGCGATACATGCCGGTCTTCAGATCGAGATGGTGCGGGCGGCGCAGTTCACCGGAATCCTTGTCCTCGACATAGGTCGGAGCCTGGAGCGCGTCCGCGGAACGGCGGTGCCCGCGCTTCATCGGGGAGGTCTTTCGCTTCGGAACGGCCATTTCGAAACTCCGTCAGATCGTCTTTGCGCTGCCGCGAAGGCGCGCCAAAAAGCGGGCGGAGCTTTTATCCCGCCTCGTCGAGGCCGGGCTTATAGCGGCGTCTTGGCCGAAACGCCAGCGGAAACCGGCCGCCGCCGCATCTCCAGCGCTCACCTCAGGCATGCGGCGATCGCCGCCGCGCCGCGAGCGCGCGCCGCGACGATCGCGGCATGAGCGCTCGCCTGCCGTCCGCCGAGCTTCGGATCGCGCGTCACGGGGTTCGGTAGGGCCGCCGCCATCCGCGCCGCCTGCTGGGGAGTCAGCGCTCCCGCGCTTCGGCCGAACGCGCGCCGGGCGCCGGCCTCGGCGCCGAACACGCCGTTCGGTCCCCATTCCGCGATGTTGAGATAGACCTCCATCACGCGCCTCTTCGTCCAAACCAAGTCGATCCAGTGCGCCAGCACGATCTCGAGCGGCTTGCGGAGGTACGGAGCTCCCTGCCAGAGGAACAGGTTCTTCGCGACCTGCATCGGGATGGTCGAGGCGCCGCGGGCCGGGCCGCCGTGCCGGGCGAAGACCCCGCGCAACGCTCCCCAGTCGACGCCATGGTGGCTGCAGAAGCGCGCGTCCTCGGACACCAGCACCGCCTGGGGCAGAGCCGGCGCGATACGGTCGATCGGCGTCCAGACCCGCTCGACCGGTCTCAGCGTCGCCCAACGCGCGATCATGAGTGTCGAGACCGGCGGAACGACGGAATAGAGAAGGGTCAGCAGGAAGGGGAGCGCGACCAGCACGAGCGCGATGCGCCCGAACAGTCCGAGCGGCGAAAGTCGAGGCTTCAGGAGCCGGGCTGTGGAGCTCCGCGCCAGGAAAGCCATCGCGTCCGCAAGCCCCCGTCGCGGCCACGCGCCGCCGCCTCACTCTAGTCGAAACCCCGCGGGCGCAAAGCCGTGGCGGCTCACTTCCTGAGCGCCGCCTCGATCTTCTTGAGGTCAATGATGTCGTTCTGCACGCGGGCTGCGAGCCGCGCGTGAAGCTTGCGGGCGAGCTCCGGATATTCGGTGAACAGCCGGCCAAAGGATTCTCGGGCGATCCTCAGCAGGACCAGCGGCTCGCGGGCGGTGGCGGTGGCTGGCCGCAGGATGTCGGCGACGAGCGCGAGCTCGCCGATCAGGCTCGCGCGGCCCACGACCGTCTCCTTGCCCCCGCGCTCCAGCGTGATGCGGCCCGCGACCACCACGTAGCCGCAATCTGCGGAATCGCCCTCGCTGAACAGCACGTCGCCGCGCGAGAGCCTGACGTGATCGGCCGAGAATGCGATCAGGCGCAGGGCGTCGCGCCCCAACTCGCTGAGCAGCGGCGTCTCGCTTAAAACGCGAATGTCGTCTTCGAGCGCCACCCGTCCCCGCTTCGCACGCCGAACCCCTACTCAGGGAACGAGCTTGTAGCCCCCGGCTTCCGTGACGAGCAGACGCGCATTCGACGGGTCGGCTTCGATTTTCTGGCGAAGCCTGTAGACGTGCGTTTCGAGCGTGTGAGTCGTCACGCCTGAATTATAACCCCAAACTTCCTGAAGAAGGGTTTCGCGTCCAACGACCGCCGCGCCTGCCCGATAGAGGTAGCGGAGGATCGAGGTCTCCTTCTCGGTCAGGCGGATCTTGGCGTTCTTGTCGGTGACGAGCAGCTTGGAGCCGGGCTTGAAGGTGTAGGGCCCGATCGAGAAGATCGCGTCCTCGCTCGCCTCGTGGCTGCGGAGCTGCGCACGGATGCGGGCGAGCAGGACCGCAAAGCGCACGGGCTTGGCCACATAATCGTTCGCGCCCGCCTCGAGGCCGAGGATCGTGTCGGAATCGGAATCCTGACCGGTCAGCATGATGACGGGTCCGCGATAGCCCTCGCGCCGCATCATCTTGACCGCCTCGCGCCCGTCGATGTCCGGCAGGCCTACATCCATCAGCACAAGGTCGACATGCTCTTCGCGCACGATCGCGACGCCGGCGGTCGCGACGCCGGCCTGGAGCGCCTCGAACTCGTCGTGGAGATCAAGCTGCTCGGCAAGCTCGCCTCTCAGGTCCGGGTCGTCCTCGACGATGAGTATCTTGCGCTTGGCGGCCATCGGAAGTCTCTACAGGCCCGTCGCCGGGCGAAGTTCGAGGATTAAAGGGCCTGATGCGGATTAGACAAGGCGGGCGGGTACCCCCGGAGGGACGAAAGCCCGTCAAATCGCGCTCAATTCATCGTATCACGGTCCGCCGATCGGTCTTAGAGCCGTCGCATGGGCAGCTCGCAGCCGGCGCCATGCGCTTTCCCTGCGCGCTCGGCCGCGGCGGCTTGAGCCGCTCCAAGCGAGAGGGAGACGGCGCGACGCCGGTTTCCGCCTTGGCGCTCAGGCGATTGTGGCTGCGGGGGGACCACGGCCAACGCCCGCCGACCGGCCTCCCCGTCCGGCTGATCCAAGCCGACGACGGCTGGTGCGACGCCGCCTCCCATCCCCGCTACAACAAGCCCGTTCGACTGCCCTTCCGCGCCTCTCATGAGCGGATGCGTCGCGACGACGCGCTTTACGATCTCGTGATCGAACTTGGATGGAACGACCGGCCGGTGCGGCGGGGCCGCGGCAGCGCGATCTTCATGCACGTCGCGAAGCCGGGCTTCTCCCCAACCGAGGGCTGCGTTGCGCTGAACGCCAAGTCGCTGAGGCGCCTCGCGGGACGTCTTGGCCTCGAAACGATCGTCTCAATCGGCCTTGGTCCGCGAAAGCTACGTGGTTAACGAGGATTAGCGCGTCGTCATCTGACGAAGTTGTCAGAACGGCCGGGCCTCGCGCCGCTTGTGCGCCCTCTGTGCATGCCCATATCCTTGGCGTCCAAAGGGATCGTGCGCTTCTTGGCGTCGGTCCGCTTCGGGAATGTTTTCAAGGGGACCTGAGATGTCCGAATTCCAACGCAACGCCTTCGGCAGGCCTATCGGCGGCGTCGCGGCGCCGAGCGCCGCGGTCGACCAGGGCCTGCGATCCTACATGCTGAGCGTCTACAACTACATGTCGATCGGCCTGGCCATCACCGGCTTCGCCGCGATCGGCGCGTTCATGCTCGCCGTCTCGAGCGAGCCGACCGGCGTGGCCGCTCGGGGCATGCACCTCACGCAGTTCGGCGTGCTGCTCTACACGAGCCCGCTGAAGTGGGTGGTGATGCTGGCTCCGCTCGGCATGGTGTTCTTCCTCTCCGCCCGCTTACACAAGATGAGCGCGGCCGGCGGACAGATCGCCTTCTACGTCTTCGCGGCGCTGATGGGCCTATCCCTGTCGTCGATCTTCCTGGTCTATACCGGAGGCTCGATCGCGCGGGTGTTCTTCATCACCGCGGCCGCCTTCGGCGCGTTGAGCCTCTACGGCTACACGACGAAACGCGACCTGACGGCGATGGGCTCGTTCCTTATCATGGGCCTGTTCGGCATCGTGCTCGCGATGCTCGTCAACATCTTCCTTCAGTCGTCGATGCTGCAGTTCGTCGTCTCGGTGGTCGGCGTCCTCGTGTTCGCGGGCCTCACCGCCTACGACACGCAGCGCATCAAGGAAATATATTACGAGCTCGACGACAATGGCACGATGAGCCGCAAGGCCATCATGGGCGCGCTGTCGCTTTACCTGAACTTCATCAACATGTTCACGATGCTGCTGTCGCTGTTCGGCAACCGCGAGTGATCATCGACTGAAGCTCGAAAACGCGAAGGGCCCCGGTGGCGACGCCGGGGCCCTTTTGTTTGTCCCTGTCAGGTCCGGACGCCTAGTTCACCCGGCCGTGAACGAGGTCGTGGATGAAGCCGAGCTTGTGGATCACGGTCTCGGACAGCACGAAGGGATAAGGGTCCGCGGCGCCCATCGAGCGATTCAGCGCGTTGAGAGCCGCCGCGAGAGCAAGCCAGGAACCGCTGATCTCGCGGATCGTGGTCGTGTCGGAATAGGCGTTGAAGTCGATCTTCGCCGTCAGCACGTCGTCGCGGTCCGCACGCGGATCGATGCGGAACCCCCAGGCCCGGCCGGTGTCGAGCGTGTCGGTGATGTGCAGGTAATGCGCCCAGGTCTCGGCGAAATCCTCCCACGGGTGGGCGCCGGCGTAGCTCGAGACATAATCGTTCTGCCAGTTCGGCTTCGGCCCGTTGGCGTAGTGAGCCTGGAGCGCCTGGTCGTAATCCTGACTGTCGTCGCCGAATACCGCGCGGCAGGCGTCGAGCTTGCCGCCGTCGCGGACCAGGCGATCCCAGTACCAGTGGCCGATTTCGTGACGGAAATGGCCGATCAGGGTGCGGTAAGGCTCGCCCATCGCGGTCCGGCGCGACTCGCGTTCGGCGTCGTCCGCTTCCGCGAGCGCAATCACGATCAGCCCGTCATCGTGACCAGTCATGACGTGGCCCGGCAGATTCGGGTCGTTCGATAGGAACTGGAAGCCAAGGCCTTCCGGATGTTCCGCACGGGTCTCCAGCGGAAGCTTCAGGCGCAGCAACTGATAGAACAGCCGCCGCTTCGCGATCTCCATCTTCTGCCAGAGCGCGACGTTGGCGGCGTCGGCGAGGTTCGGAACCGTGAGATTGTGTCGGCAGGCAAGGCAGAACGGCTCCTCCTGCTCGCCGGGGACGAGCCAATTGCAGGTCCCATGCTCGTAATTTGCGCAATACCGCCACGGACGGTTGGCTTCGATCTTGCCGACCGACGTCCAGCCCGTCCCGCCCGCCTCAAGCGCCAGCATCGCGTTCGAGCCGGGATCGTATCCGAGCGCATGGTTGCAGCGCTCGCAGACGACGTTCTCGAAGAAAACGACGTGGTCGCAGTGCGGGCAATTGAACAGTTTCATCGAAGACCTTCGGGGAGCTAGCGCCTGACGCGGCTGCGCGCACAATCGCTCAGAGGTTCAATCGGTTCCGTCGCAATCGGACCGCCCCGCGCCGGCCTTAGCCTCCGCGCAAAGATGCGGGTTGCTGCGATGCAGAAGGCGTCTAAGTTGAACGGAGCCCGCCCACAGGAGCCGCCTCCCCCGTATGTCCATACTCGCCGCGCTTCATCACCTGACGCATTACAAATACGACCGTCCGGTCTCGCTCGGCCCTCAGATCATCCGGCTCAGGCCCGCCCCACATTCCCGCACGAAGGTTCCGTCCTATTCGCTGAAGGTCACGCCGGCGAACCACTTCATCAACTGGCAGCAGGACCCGTTCGGCAACTACCTCGCGCGCTTCGTCTTTCCGGAGAAGACGACGGAGCTGAAGATCGAGGTCGACCTGCTCGCCGACATGACGGTCTACAATCCGTTCGACTTCTTCGTGGAGGAATACGCCGAGACCTGGCCGTTCCAATACACCGACGACCTCAAGGTCGACCTCAAGCCCTATCTCGAGCTTGAGAATGACGGACCGCTGCTCGACGCCTTCTTGGGCGAGATCGACCGTTCGGAGAACCGCACCGTCAACTTTCTGGTCGGGTTGAACCGCGCGATCTCGCAGAAGGTGAACTACACGATCCGAATGGAGCCCGGCGTGCAGACGCCGGACGAAACGCTCGGCGCGGGGTCCGGCTCATGCCGGGACTCGACCTGGCTGCTGGTGCAGACCGTGCGCCGTCTCGGCTTCGCCGCGCGCTTCGTCTCCGGCTACCTGATCCAGCTGAAACCCGATCTCGTCGCGATCGACGGCCCGGCGGGAACGTCGGTCGACTTCACGGACCTGCATGCCTGGGTCGAGGTCTATCTCCCCGGCGCCGGCTGGATCGGCCTTGATCCGACCTCGGGCCTGCTCACCGGCGAAAGCCATGTGCCGCTCGCCGCCACTCCACATTATCGCTCCGCCGCGCCGATCGCCGGCGCCGCAAGCTACGCCGAGGTCACCTTCGACTTCGCCATGGGCGTCGACCGCATCGCGGAGCGGCCGCGGGTCTCCTATCCGTTCTCCGACGACAGCTGGGCGGCGCTCGACGCGCTCGGCGAGAAGGTCGACGCCGACCTCAAGGCGAACGACGTGCGCCTCACGATGGGCGGCGAGCCGACCTTCGTGTCGATCGACGACTACCAGTCGGCGGAATGGAACGCCGACGCCACCGGCCCGCAGAAGCGCGCGCTCGCCGACGACATGATCCGCCGTCTGCGCGATCGTTTCGCGCCCGGCGGCTTCCTGCATTACGGGCAGGGCAAGTGGTATCCCGGCGAGACGCTGCCGCGCTGGACGTTCTCGCTGTTCTGGCGGCGCGACGGCAAGCCGATCTGGAAGAACGCCGACCTGATCGCCCGCGAGAAGATCGAGGGGCCGTCGGACGCCGGAGCCGCCGAGAGCCTGATCCGCGGCGTCGCCCAGCGGCTCGGCGTACCGTCCGACAACGTCGCGGCGGCTTACGAAGACCCGTCTTATTGGCTGTCTCGCGAAGCGCAACTGCCGGAAAACGTCGACCCCACCAATCCGAAGCTCGCCGACGCGGAAGAGCGCGCCCGCATCGCGCGGGTGTTCGATCGCGGGCTTACCAAGCCGTCCGGCTTCGTGCTGCCGGTGCAGGCCTGGCAGGCGCAGGGCGTGCGCTGGATTTCGGAGCGCTGGTCGACGCGTCGGGGCAAGCTGTTCCTCACCCCCGGCGACAGCCCCGTCGGCTATCGCCTGCCGCTCGGTTCGCTGCCCCACCTCAGTCCAGCGCAGTTCCCGTTCTTCTCGCCCGCCGATCCCGTGCGGGAGTTCGAGCCGCTGCCCGACCCCGAGGAGATCGCTACGGGCCACGACCAGCGCACGCTCCGTTCGCCCGAGCCCGACCAGCCGGCGCCGTTGGGTCCGTTGCTGAACTCCGACATCTACGGCTCGGTCCGCACCGCTTTGACGGTCGAGCCGCGCGACGGGCGGCTCTCGATCTTCATCCCGCCGATGGAATCGGTCGAGGCCTATTTCGACCTGCTCGCCGCGATCGAGGCGTCGGCCGAAGAGCTCGGTTCGCCGATCCATATCGAGGGCTACCCGCCGCCGCACGATCCGCGCGTCAATGTCGTGCGCGTCGCCCCGGACCCCGGCGTGATCGAGGTCAACGTCCACCCCGCGGCGTCGTGGCGCGAGGCGGTCGAGATCACTAGCGGCGTCTACGAGGACGCGCGCCAGTCGCGGCTCGGCGCAGACAAGTTCATGGTCGACGGCAAGCATGTCGGCACCGGAGGCGGCAACCATGTCGTGGTCGGCGGCGCAACGCCGCTCGACAGCCCCTTCCTGCGCCGCCCGGACCTGCTGAAGTCGCTGATCCTGCACTGGCAGCGGCATCCTTCGCTCAGCTACCTGTTCTCCGGCATGTTCATCGGCCCCACGAGCCAGGCGCCGCGGGTCGACGAGGCGCGCCACGACGGGCTCTACGAGCTCGAGATCGCGATGAGCAACCTGCCCGCGCCCGGCGAGGGCCAGGCGCCGCCGGCCTGGCTCGTCGACCGGCTGTTCCGCAACCTGCTGATCGACGTTACCGGCAACACCCACCGCTCGGAAATCTGCATCGACAAGCTCTATTCGCCGGACGGGCCGACCGGCCGGCTGGGCCTCGTCGAGTTTCGCGGTTTCGAGATGCCGCCGGACCCGCGCATGAGCCTCGCGCAGCAGCTGCTGATCCGCGCGCTGATCTCCCGCTTCTGGCGGGAGCCCGCCACGGGGAGCTTCGCGCGCTGGGGCACAAGGCTGCACGACCGCTTCATGCTGCCGGCCTTCATCTGGGCGGACTTCCTCGATGTGCTCGAGGATCTCAAGCGCGCGGGCTATCCCGTGCGGCCCGAATGGTTCGAGGCGCAGTCCGAGTTCCGCTTCCCGTTCTGCGGGAAGATCGACCGGGACGGCGTAAGCCTCGAGCTTCGGCAGGCGCTCGAGCCCTGGCACGTCATGGGCGAAACCGGCGCGATCGGCGGAACGGTGCGGTTCGTGGACAGTTCCGTCGAGCGGCTTCAGGTGAAGCTTTCCAACGCCGATCCGGCGCGCCACGCGGTCACCTGCAACGGGAGGGCCGTGCCGCTCGCGCCGACCGGAATCGCCGGCGAATTCGTGGCGGGCGTGCGGTTCAAGGCGTGGCAGCCGGCGACAGGCCTGCATCCGACGATCCCGGCGCACGCTCCGCTGACCTTCGACCTCTACGACCGCTGGTCGAAGCGCTCGATCGGCGGCTGCGTCTATCACGTCGCCCATCCCGGCGGCCGGAACTATGACACCTTCCCGGTCAATTCCTATGAGGCCGAAGCCCGCCGCCTCGCCCGCTTCGAGGATATCGGCCATACGCCGGGCGCCTATGAGCCCGCGATCGAGACCCCGAACCCGAGCTTCCCGCATACGCTCGACTTGAGGCGGCCGGCCGGAATCTGAACGCGGCTGATCCTCCGGTCGAGCCGGAGGATCACGCCATAGTCTGCGAACGAGGCGCGTCCGGGTTCCGGCTCAAGGGCGGCCGCGACTATCGGCGCCCGTTGCGCCCCTACCCTCTTTCCCTGCTGGCGCCTTCTGCGCCATGATCGCGCCGCCCTCCATCCTACCGTCCGGCTCAAAAACATTGGTTCGACCGCCTGCCGCTGAGCTCCTTCAAGCGCGTCCGAAGGGGCCCGGGCTGCTGGACGGCTACGCGCCGCCGCCGGGCGTGTTCGACGAGATGCTCGGCGCTGACGACAAGGTGCGCCCGCACTATCGCCAGCTGGTCTCGACGCTCGCCACGATGAGCGAGCCCGAACGGGAGCGCCGTTTCTCGAGCGCAGCGCAATATCTGCGCGAGGCCGGGGTCTATTACCGGGTCTATGGCGCGGCCGAACAGGGCGAGCAGACGCGCTCCTGGCCGCTCGCGCATCCGCCGCTCGTCATCGAGCGCGGAGAATGGGCGGCGCTCGCGGCCGGACTCATCCAGCGCGCCGGCTTCCTCGAAAAGCTGATGGCGGATCTCTACGGCGAGCGCCGGCTGATCCGCGACGGCGTGCTGCCCCCCGCGATCCTCGGCCGCAACCCGGAATTCCTCCGGCCGCTCGCAAACCAGGCCTCGGGGCGGCCGCTGATCCGCTTCATCGCGGTCGATCTCGGCCGCGGCCCGGACGGACGCTGGTGGGTGCTGGGCGACCGCGCGCAGGCCCCTTCCGGCGCGGGCTTCGCGCTGGAGAACCGGGTCGCGACCTCGCGCGCGTTCCCCGACCTTATCCGCGATCTCAAGGTCGAGCGGCTCGCCGGCTTCTTCAAGAAATTCCGCGAGACGCTGCTCGCGCTCGACGACGGCAAGGGCCTGCGCGCCGGACTGCTCACGCCGGGTCCCGCCAACGAGACCTATTTCGAGCACGCTTACCTCGCGCGCTATCTCGGCCTGCTGCTGCTCGAAGGCGGCGACCTCGCGGTGCATGGCTCGTCGGTGGTCGTGCGCACGGTCGACGGCGAAAAACCAATCAGCGTGCTCTGGCGCCGCCTCGACAGCGACTTCGCCGACCCGCTGGAGCTCCACCCGCGCTCGCGCATAGGCACGCCCGGTCTCGCCCGCGCCAGCCGCGAGGGGGGCGTTGAAATGGTCAACGCGCTCGGCTCCGGCATTTTGGAGACGCGCGCGTTGCTCGCCTTCCAGCCCGCGCTCGCCAAGGCCCTGATCGGCGAGCGGCTGACGCTGCCGACGGTTGCGACCTGGTGGTGCGGGCAGGAGGCGGAGCACGCCTTCGTTTCTGAAAATCTCGAAAGGCTTTCGCTCGCGCGCGCCTTCCCGCAGACGATCGGAAACGAAGAGCAACGCCGCCCGCTCGATCTCGGCATCCGCCTGTCGCACTCCGAGCGGCTGCTGCGCGATCTCGACATCGACCCGCAGGCGGTGGTCGGCCAGGAGATCGTCGCGCTGTCGACGGCGCCGGTCTTCGTCGACGGCAAGCTCGAGGCGCGTCCGGTGACGATGCGGGTCTATCTCGCCCGCCACGCCGACGGCTGGAGCGTCATGCCCGGCGGCTTCGCCCGCGTGTCGAGTTCGACCGATCCGCTTGCAGTCGCCATGCAGTCCGGCGGGCATTCCGTCGACGTCTGGGTGTCCTCCGACCGGGAAGAGCGCCGCGTCTCGTTGCTTTCGAACGGCGCCGCCTTCTCCCGGCGGCTGCCGAGCGCGCCGCCCGCCCGTGCGGCCGACAACCTCTATTGGCTCGGGCGCTACGTCGAACGAGCGGAAGCCGCGACCCGTCTGGTGCGTCTGTTCACCGCCCGCCTCGCCGAGGGCGAGCGCCGTGGCGCGCTCGAGGCGCTGGTGGCGGAGCTGCTGGCGGAGATCGGCGTCGACGCGCTGCTCGCCGATCCCGCGAAGGGGCTGCTCGACCGGGCGAAACGTGCTTTCGACACCGCTTCCCGGATCCGGGACCGCTTCTCGCCGGACGGCTGGCGCGCGCTCGGGGACGTCGTGCGGCTGATCGAGCAACACCTCGACGCTCCCGAGGGCAGCGACCTCGTAGCGCTCTCCAGCGAGGTGCTGACGCGGCTCTCCGGCTTTACTGGCCTCGTCCACGAGAACATGTACCAGTTCACCGGCTGGCGGTTCTTGCAGGCCGGACGCCTGATCGAGCGCGGACAGCTCACCGCGCTGGCCGCCGCCGCCCTCGGCGGCGAGGAAACGCCGGAAGGCGGACTCGAGGCGCTGCTCGAATTCTGCGACAGCCGCATCAGCTACCGCCGGCGCTATTCCGTGGATCTTTCGCGCGAGACGGTGCTCGATCTCGTCGCGCTCGACCCGCTCAACCCGCGATCGATCGCGTTTCAGGTCAACAGCCTGAAGACGCTGCTTGACGAGCTTCCCGGCATGCGCCGCGGCGAGTCGCTCGCTCCAGTGTCTCGCCGCGCCGCGCGGCTCGCGGTCCGGCTCACGACGGGCGACGCCTCTGAGGCGAACGCGAAATTCCTGAGCCGTATCGCCGACGATCTCGGCGATGTCTCGGACCTGCTCAGCGAGCGTTATTTCACCTCCGGGCCGAAGGCCAACGCGGACAGGCTCGACGTCGAATGATCTACGACCTCGCGCTGAAGATCGGCTACGAGTACCCGTCCGACGTGAAGGACGCCCGCCACATCCTGCGGGTGCGGCCTCTGACCGAGCGCGGCCAGCGTCTCGTCACCAACCGGCTGACGATCACGCCCCAACCCGACGAATCCCGCGCCGATCGCGACTTCTTCGGCAACGCGCTCGATCACGTGCTGATCCTGCCGAGCCATGACGGGCTCTCGGTGACGATGCGCGCGCGGGTCGAAGTGAACCGCGCCAGGCCTGACCTCGCGGCGACGCCTGATGTCGCGGAGATTCGCGCGATGGCGGCGGCCGCGCGCGACAGCGACGGCGACGGCCCGATGCATTTCCTCGGCGACAGCCGGATCGTGCGCCTGTCGGAGCCGCTGACGGCCTACGCCGCAGAGACGATCAAGGACGACCAGCCGATCGGCGAGGCGATGCTCGCCTTTTCGAAGCGCATCCGCGAGGAGTTCGATTACGCGCCGGGGAAGACGACGGTGAGCACGCCGCTCGAGGACGCGTTCGCCCGGCGCGAGGGCGTCTGTCAGGACTTCGCCCACATCATGATCGCGGCGTTGCGCGGGATCGGCCTTCCTGCGGCCTATGTCAGCGGCTTCCTGCGCACCACCCCGCCGCCGGGCAAGCCGCGCCTCGAAGGCGCTGACGCCATGCACGCCTGGGTCGACGTGTGGCTGGGGCCCGATCACGGCTGGGCCGGTTTCGACCCGACCAACGCCATGCTCGCGCTCGACGATCATGTCGTGGTGGCCGTCGGGCGGGACTATGGCGACGTCGCTCCGATCGACGGGGTGCTGATCACCGCCGGCCCGCAGAAGACGACCCACTCCGTCGACATGAAGGAAGTCGGTTAGCCCCGACCAGCCGCCCGCGCAAAGGCCGGCTCACCGCTCGCGAGCGCCACGGGCTTGAACGCCCGCACGAGATCCCTGTCGAGCTTGCCGTCCATCTTGGAGAGGATGCCGTAAGCCTCCTCGCAGCTGATCGCGCGCCTGTAGGGCCGCTTCTCGATCAGCGCGGCGAAGATGTCGCAGATCGTGACGAGGCGGACCACGTCAGCGATGGCGTCGCCGCGCAGCCCGTCCGGATATCCCGAACCGTCCAGAAGCTCGTGATGGGAGCGCACGATGGCGAGGGTCTCATCGTCATAGCCCTGACCTGCGAGTAGTTCGAAGCCGGTGGGCGCGTGAGTCCGCATGACCGTCCACTCCGCCTGGGTGAGCGATCCGGGCTTGTTGAGGATCTCGATCGGAATCCGCGCCTTGCCGATGTCGTGCAGCAACGCCCCGCGCGTCAGGCGCAGGGTGTCGGAGCGGGAGAAGCCGAGCGTGGAGGCGAAAGCGGCGGCGAGGCCGGCGACGAGCATGCAATGCTGATGCGTGGCGTCGTCGAAGCGCCAGACGAACTCCAGCCAGCCGCGGATCGCGACGTCATCGAGGGCCTTCCGGACCACCTCGGCGCCCTTGTCGGCGAGCGCCGGCGGGACGAATCCGCCGCTGCGGGCCGCCTCCAGCAGGTCGGTCATCGCACGGCTGGCGGCGACGGATGGCTGCGTCTTGGGCGCGGCCCGGCGGGGAAGAAAAGGCGCAAGACCGGCGCGCAGACCTTCCGCCCGCTGTTTTACATTCACGATCGAGCTCGCGCCGAGAGCGTTCGCCTGGGCGCGGTCGTGCGGGGTGTCGCGTCGAATGACGCAGACATGGGCGCGGACAGGGCTCGCTGCGCGCGCGAGCCGCGCGCGCAGACCTGCGATGGAGGATGGCCGCGAGAACGCGATGTCGCTGACCACGAGCGCGGCGTCGAAATCGTCGGCCGCGTCGGTCACCAGCCGAACGGCGATCCACTCGGTCAGGAGAGACAGATCGGACGCGATCTCACGACCGCGGCGGAGATCATCCGTCAGGATCAGTACCGGATTTTCCCGCATGCCAACCGATCCCCGCGAACGCGCCGGATCGATCAGCCGCCCATTCTCGGGCTTTGCGTCCGGCAAGTTAAGGTCGTTCGGCGTCGGCATGAAGCGTTCGAAAATACGCCCGGCCGTCCGACCACGAGCGAAACGTACATCCAAAACCTGATCTAAGAAGATACTCCGTCGATGAGGATTTTATCTAAGTCGTAGATCGCCGTTCTGTCCGCGAGCGCGGATCGGCTCAAGCGTGGTTGGCGCGGCGAAAGATCAGGCGGCGGAAGACCTCCGCCGCCGCGCTTTCCTCAACCGATCGTCTGGCCGGTCTTCTTCCAGTCCGCGACGAACTGATCGAGGCCCTTGTCCGTCAGCGGATGCTTGACGAGGCCCTTTATGATCGCGGGCGGGATCGTCGAGACATCGGCGCCGGCGAGCGCCGCCTGCTTGACGTGATTGGTCGTGCGGAGCGAGGCGGCGAGGATCTCAGTCGGGAAGTCCGGGTAGTTGTCGTAGATCGTCCGGATGTCCTGGATCAGCTCCATGCCGTCGATCCCCATGTCGTCGAGACGTCCGACAAAAGGAGAGATGAAGGTCGCGCCGGCCTTGGCGGCAAGCAGCGCCTGCGGCGCGGAGAAGCAGAGCGTGACGTTCACCATCGAACCGTCGCCGGTAAAGGTGCGGCAGGCCTTGAGGCCGTCCCAGGTCAGCGGCACCTTGATCGCGACGTTGTCGGCGATCTTCCGCAGGATCTCGCCCTCGCGGATCATGCTGTCATAGTCGAGCGCGCTGACCTCGGCCGAGACCGGGCCGTCCACGACGTCGCAGATGTCCTTGATGATCTCCATGATCGGCCGGTTGGCCTTCAGGACCAGGGACGGGTTGGTGGTCACGCCGTCGAGAATGCCCATCTCGGCGAGTTCGCGGATCTCGCCGATGTCGGCGGTGTCGACGAAGAATTTCATCGTGGATCGTCCTGACGTTTGGAGCTCTGGCGCGCTTGTCGCATTTTAAGCGCGCGCAGTCGACCGCGAGACAGGCCGCCGCGGTTTATCGCCAGCCGCCGTCTGGCCCAGTGCAGCCGTAGGGCGGAAGCGCGCGGCCCTCGAACGTGGCCTTGAGGCGGGCGCAGCCCCAGGCGTTGATTGGACCGGGAGCGGCCGCGTTCAGCGAAATTCCGACCTCGTCATACGGGTCTGTGGTGTTGACGACATAAGAGTGCCAGCGCCATCCGATGGTTCCCGCGAGGCCGACCAGAATCGCCGCCACCGCGAGCAACGCGGTGGCCCCTGGGTTGCGGCGGACGGGAGCCGCCGTCGTCGGGTTCGGCGCGCGCTTTTCCCGCCACGCCAGGAAGCGCTCCACGACAAGCAACGCCAGCCCGAGGCCGAGAGCGCCGCCGCCGAGCTCGCCCAGCCGGGGTAGGATCTCGGGCTTGAACCGGTAGCCCGGCAGATGCGGGGTCACGAACGCGGCGTCGACGCCGGTCCCTTCACGCGGCCAGCCCGAAATCCAGACCATGAAGCCGAGGGCGACCAGCCCCAAGACGATGAGGATGCCGACGAGCAGGCGGACGGGCAGGAGACGGCTCTTCATCGGGCGGGCTCGCGACAAGGGATCATACCGCGCTCTAGCACGCGGGCCGCTGTTTTAGAGCCCACTTGCGCTTGACGATGGCGCGGTCCACCGCCGAAGACGCAGGACGCCGCCGCCAAGAACGGATCGAGAGTCGCTTGCCCGTCCTTAAAACCGTCGAGGTGCTGCTGCCGGTCGCCCTCGACCGGCCGCTGACCTATGCCGTTCCGGAGGGACTCGACATCGTGCCGGGCGACCTGGTGGTCGTCCCGCTCGGAACCCGGCCGACGGTCGGGGTGGTCTGGGACGGCGAAGGCGCGGCCGTCGACGCGGCCAAGCTGAAGCCGCTCTCCGGGAAAGTCGACGCGGCCGGCTTCTCGAAGCCGATGCGCTCCTTCATCGACTGGGTGGCGGTCTACACGCTCGCGCCGCGCGGCCAGGTGCTCCGCATGGCGCTGCGGGGTCTCGCGGAGGATCCGGGGCCGCCTCAGCCGCGCATCGGCCTGCGCGCGACAGGCGTCGCGCCGAAGCGTCTGACGCCTGCGCGCGAGAAAGCGCTCGCGGCGGCATCCGACGGTGTTGTCCGCTCGAAGAAAGCTCTCTCGGAAGCGGCGGGCGTCTCGACCTCGGTCCTCGACGGGCTTGTCGCCGAAGGCGCGCTCCAGCCGGCGCCGCTGCCGCCGCCCCCGCCTCCTCGGCAGCCGGATCCCGATCTGCCCGGCCCGGAGCTCTCGGTCGAGCAGGCGGCCTCAGCCCGCGCCTTGCGGGAAGCGGTCGCGGCGCGCGCCTTCTCCGTCACATTGCTCGACGGCGTCACGGGCTCCGGGAAGACGGAAGTCTATTGCGAAGCGGTCGCGGAGGCGCTGTCCGCCGGGCGGCAAGCGCTGATCCTCGCGCCGGAGATCGCGCTAACGATCCCGTTCCTCGACCGTTTCGCTAAACGGTTCGGCGCACGCCCCGCGGTGTGGCACGCGAGCGTCGGCGAGAAGGGCCGCGCGGCGGTGCGCGCCGGCGTCGCCGACGGCTCGGTCCGCGCCGTCGTCGCCGCCCGCTCGGGACTCTTTTTGCCGTTCAAGGACCTCGCGCTCATCGTCGTCGATGAGGAACACGACGCCGCCTACAAGCAGGAGGACGGCGTCGCCTACAACGCCCGCGACATGGCCGTGGTGCGCGCCCGCATCGAGGACGCGGCGGTCGTGCTCGCCAGTGCGACGCCCTCGATCGAGACCCGCGTCAATGTCGAGCGCGGACGCTACGACAAGCTCGCGCTGCCGGCGCGCTTCGGGGGGCGCGCGATGCCCGCGGTCCAGGCCATCGACATGCGGCGGGTTGGCCCGCCGCGCGGCAGTTGGCTCGCGCCGGCGATGGTTCATGCCGTGACGGAGACGCTGGCCGCGGGTCAGCAGGCGCTGCTGTTCCTCAACCGGCGCGGCTATGCGCCGTTGACGCTCTGCCGCCGCTGCGGCCACCGCATGAAATGCCCCAACTGCTCGGCCTGGCTGGTCGAGCACCGGTTCCGCGCGAGCCTCGTCTGCCACCATTGCGGCCATTCCGCCCCGACGCCGAAGACCTGCCCCGCCTGCGCGGCGGAGGATGCGCTGGTCGGCTGCGGGCCCGGCGTCGAGCGCATCCGCGACGAGGCGGCGGAGCGTTTTTTGGGCGCTCGCATCTCGATCCTGTCAAGCGACGTGATGGGCGCCGGAGAGCGCCTGAAGGCCGAGCTCGAAGCCATCGAACGCGGCGAGATCGACATCGTGGTCGGCACGCAGATGGTGACCAAGGGCCACCATTTTCCCAACCTGACGTTTGTCGGCGCGATCGACGCCGACTTTGCGCTCGGGGCCGCCGATCCGCGCGCGGCGGAGCGCACGTTCCAGATGCTGCAGCAGGTGACGGGGCGCGCCGGGCGCGGCGAGAAACCCGGACGCGCGCTGATCCAGACCCATGACCCGGACCATGCCGTGATCCGCGCGTTGGTCGCGGGCGACCGCGAAGGCTTCTATCGCGCGGAGACTGCGTCGCGAGAGGCGGCGATGATGCCGCCCTTCGGCCGTCTTGCCGGGATTGTGATCTCGGCCCCGACCAAGGAGGCGGCGGAAGCCCACGGCCGGGCGCTCGCCCGCATCGCGCCGAAGGTGGAGGGGGTGCGGGTGCTCGGCCCGGCGGAAGCGCCGCTCGCCATGGTGCGCGGACGGGCGCGGGTGCGCCTGCTGGCCCAGTCCGTGCGGGACTTCGACATGCCCGGCTTTCTGCGCGACTGGCTTGGAGCGGCGCCGCCGGCGCGCGGCGGAGTGCGGATCGCGGTCGACGTGGACCCGCAAAGCTTCATGTGACGCCGGACGCGGCGTCGCGCCGCAAGGCGGGTATCTCGCTCAACGAGCTACTAACGTACTGCCTACGCTTCAATTTTCGTTCGTTCGCCACAACCGCGCCATTATGTTGCGGCCGCTCGCGGGGCATGTTAGTGACCCCCGGCATCCTGAGGCCTGCCTGAGGGATGAGGGCATTGCGCCCATTCGACGGATCGGGAGGTTCGGAGCGTCCGCTCCGGTTTCAGCCCTTGGCTCCAACCAGCGAGAGACGCCCAGGTGGCAGGTAAGGACACCATCGTGTCAGGAATGGCGGGGCGCTACGCCTCCGCCCTGTTCGATCTTTCCAAGGAGAGCGGCGCGATCGACGCGGTCTCCGCCGACCTCAACACCCTTTCCTCTCTCCTGGCTGAGAGCGAAGATCTCCGGCGGCTCACGAAGAGCCCGGTTTTCTCCGCCGAGCAGCAGGAGAAGGCGATCTCCGCGGTGCTCGACCGCGCCGGGATCGCCGGGCTCACTGCCAAGTTCGTGAAACTCGTCGCCAAGAACCGCCGCCTGTTCGCGCTCGAGGCGATGATCAAGGGCTTCCGTGCGCTGGCCGCCGCCGATCGCGGCGCTGCGACCGCGGAGGTGACCGTCGCCGAGCCGCTGACCGACAGCCGCCGCCAGGCCGTCGCCGACGCGCTCGCGGCCGTCACCGGCAAAACTGTCGATATCGACGTCAAGGTCGATCCGAGAATTCTGGGCGGGCTCGTCGTGCGCCTTGGTAGCCGCATGGTCGACGCCTCGCTGAAGACCAAGCTCAATTCCATCAAACTTGCGATGAAAGAGGTCGGCTGATGGACATTCGCGCCGCCGAGATCACCTCGATCCTGAAGGATCAGATCCAGAATTTCGGCCAGGAGGCTGAGGTCTCCGAAGTCGGCCAGGTGCTGTCGATCGGCGACGGCATCGCCCGCGTCTACGGCCTCGACAACGTCCAGTACGGCGAAATGGTCGAGTTCCCGGGCGGCGTGCGCGGCATGGCGCTCAACCTCGAGAGCGACAATGTCGGCGTCGTGGTATTCGGCGCGGACCGTGGCATCGCCGAAGGCGACACCGTCAAGCGCACCGGCTCGATCGTTGACGTGCCGGTCGGCAAGGCCCTGCTCGGCCGCGTCGTCGACGCGCTCGGCAACCCGATCGACGGCAAGGGGCCGATCGAGACCACCGAGCGTCGCCGCGTCGACGTGAAGGCGCCGGGCATCATCCCGCGCAAGTCCGTCCACGAGCCGATGCAGACCGGCATCAAGTCGATCGACGCGCTGATCCCCGTCGGCCGCGGCCAGCGCGAGCTGATCATCGGCGACCGCCAGACCGGCAAGACCGCCGTCGCGCTCGACACGATCCTGAACCAGAAGTCGATCAACGCCTCCGGGGACGAAAAGCAGAAGCTCTACTGCGTCTATGTCGCGATCGGTCAGAAGCGCTCCACCGTCGCGCAGTTCGTGAAGGTGCTCGAGGAGCAGGGTGCGCTCGAATATTCGATCGTGATCGCGGCCACCGCCTCCGATCCGGCCCCGATGCAGTTCCTGGCGCCGTTCGCCGGCTGCGCCATGGGCGAGTTCTTCCGCGACAACGGCATGCACGCCCTGATCGTCTATGACGATCTCTCCAAGCAGGCCGTCGCCTACCGCCAGATGTCGCTGCTGCTGCGCCGCCCGCCCGGCCGCGAGGCCTATCCCGGCGACGTGTTCTACCTGCACTCGCGCCTGCTCGAGCGCGCCGCGAAGCTCAACGACGACAACGGCGCCGGTTCGCTGACCGCCCTGCCCGTCATCGAGACCCAGGCGAACGACGTCTCCGCCTACATCCCGACTAACGTGATCTCGATCACCGACGGCCAAATCTTCCTCGAGTCCGATCTGTTCTATCAGGGCGTACGCCCTGCCGTGAACGTCGGCATCTCGGTCTCGCGCGTCGGCTCCGCCGCGCAGATCAAGGCGATGAAGCAGGTCGCCGGCAAGATTAAAGGCGAGCTCGCGCAGTACCGCGAGATGGCGGCCTTCGCGCAGTTCGGCTCTGACCTCGACGCCTCGACCCAGCGCCTGCTGAACCGCGGCGCCCGCCTGACCGAGCTGCTCAAGCAGCCGCAGTTCTCGCCGCTCCGCGTCGAGGAGCAGGTCGTCGTGATCTACGCCGGCACCAACGGCTATCTGGACAAGCTGCCGGTTGACAAGGTGCGCGCCTATGAGCGCGGCCTGCTCGAGCGTCTCAATGGCGCCGAGAAGCCGCTGCTGGACACGATCCGCGACGACAAGCAGCTCAAGGACGAGACCATCGCCAAGGTGAAGAAGCTCCTCGAGGACTACACCAAGTCCTTTTCGGCCTGATTTTTAGACCGGTAGCAGCGGAGTTTCGGGCGCCCCATGGCGAGCCTAAAGGACCTCAGGAACCGCATCGCCTCGGTTAAGGCGACGCAGAAGATCACCAAGGCCATGCAGATGGTCGCGGCGGCGAAGCTGCGTCGCGCCGAAATGGCCGCGGCGGCGGCGAGCCCCTATGCCGAGCGCATGGAGCGGGTGCTGTCGAACCTCGCCACGAGCATGAAGGGGGCCCCCGAGGCGCCGCTTCTGCTCTCCGGCACCGGCAGCGAGCAGCGCCATCTGCTCGTCGTGATGACGGCGGACCGGGGCCTTGCCGGCGGCTTCAACTCGTCGATCGCCCGGCTGGCCCGCGACCACGCCCGCCGGCTGATCGCGGAGGGCAAGGACGTCCGTATCCTCTGCGTGGGCCGCAAGGGCGCGGACATCCTGCGCCGCCAGTTCCCGGGCAAGATCGACGACGTGATCTCGCTGCGTGAAGTGAAGAGCATCGGCTTCGGCACGGCCGATGAAATCGGCGCGCGCATCCTCTCGGAATATTTCGAGGGCAAGTTCGACGTCGCCACCATGTTCTTCTCGAAGTTCCGCTCGGTGGTCAGCCAGATCCCGACGGCGCAGCAGATCGTGCCGGCGGAGATCCCCGAAGGCGACGGCGCGAGCGACCTCAACGGCGCGATCTACGAGTACGAGCCGTCCGAGGAGGAGATCCTCGAGGAGCTCCTGCCGAAGAACGTCAAGATCCAGATTCTCAAGGCGCTGCTGGAGAACGCGGCGTCGGAGCAGGGCGCGCGCATGTCCGCGATGGACAACGCCACCCGCAACGCCGGCGACATGATCAAGAAGCTGTCGCTGGTCTACAACCGAACACGCCAGGCGCAGATCACCAAGGAGCTGATCGAGATCATCTCCGGCGCCGAAGCGCTCTGACGATTATCCGACGAGGACCAATCCTATGACCGAAGCAGTCGGCCGCATCACCCAGGTCATCGGCCCCGTCGTCGACGTGCAGTTCGACGGGCACCTGCCTGCGATCCTGAACGCGCTCGAGACCCAGAACAACGGCTCGCGCCTCGTGCTGGAAGTCGCCCAGCATCTCGGCGAGTCGACCGTCCGCACCATCGCGATGGACTCGACCGAAGGCCTGACCCGCGGTCAGGAAGTCAAGGACAACGGCGAGCCGATCGCGGTTCCCGTCGGCGCAGGCACGCTCGGCCGCATCATGAACGTGGTCGGCGAGCCGATCGATGAAGGCGGGCCGATCCAGAACGAAGGTCTCCGCCCGATCCACCAGCCGGCCCCGTCTTACGCCGATCAGGCGACGGAGACCGAGATCCTCGTCACCGGCATCAAGGTCGTCGACCTGCTCGCGCCATACGCCAAGGGCGGCAAGGTCGGCCTGTTCGGCGGCGCCGGCGTCGGCAAGACCGTGCTGATCCAGGAGCTGATCAACAACGTCGCGAAGGCGCACGGCGGCTACTCCGTGTTCGCCGGCGTCGGCGAGCGCACCCGCGAGGGCAACGACCTCTACCACGAGTTCATCGAATCCGGCGTGAACAAGCAGGGCGGCGGCGAGGGCTCCAAATGCGCCCTGGTCTACGGCCAGATGAACGAGCCGCCCGGCGCCCGCGCCCGCGTCGCGCTCTCCGGGCTCACCGTCGCCGAGCACTTCCGCGACCAGGGCCAGGACGTGCTGTTCTTCGTCGACAACATCTTCCGCTTCACGCAGGCGGGCTCGGAAGTGTCGGCGCTGCTCGGCCGCATCCCGTCGGCGGTGGGCTATCAGCCGACGCTCGCGACCGACATGGGCGCGCTGCAGGAGCGCATCACCACCACCAATAAAGGCTCGATCACGTCCGTGCAGGCGATCTACGTGCCGGCTGACGACCTGACCGACCCGGCGCCTGCGGCCTCCTTCGCCCATCTCGACGCGACGACCGTGCTGAACCGCTCGATCGCCGAAAAGGGCATCTACCCCGCGGTCGACCCGCTCGACTCGACCTCGCGCATCCTGTCCGCGCAGATCATCGGCGACGAGCACTACAACACCGCCCGCCGCGTCCAGGAGACGCTGCAGCGCTACAAGTCGCTGCAGGACATCATCGCGATCCTGGGCATGGACGAGCTCTCGGAAGAGGACAAGCTGACGGTGTCGCGCGCCCGCAAGGTCGAGCGCTTCCTCAGCCAGCCGTTCCACGTCGCCGAGATCTTCACCGGCTCGCCGGGCGTGTTCGTCGATCTCGCTGACACGATCAAGGGCTTCAAGGAGCTGATCGAGGGCAAGCACGACGCGCTGCCGGAGGCCGCCTTCTACATGGTCGGCACCATCGAGCAGGCGATCGAGAAGGCCAAGAAGCTCGCCGAGGGCTGATCGGCATAGTCTCCGTCGCGGGCTTCGTCCGCGACGGATTTTGCTAACGCGTGAGTACAGCCAGGCATGAACGCCAAGATCATCCTCCTCGTCGTTGGCCTGCTCGCCGGCGCGCTCGTCGGCTGGCTCACTCGGCCGCAGGCGGCCGAGATCAGCGTGCTCGGCATGCAGATCGAGGTTCAGGGCGACAAGGCGGCGTCGCCGCGCGACCAGTCGATGACGACCGGCCAGACCCAGCACGTCGCGGTCTTCGCCATCGTCGGAGCGCTGATCGGCTTCGGCCTGGGCTTCGTCGCCGATCGGCGGCGCTGAGGAGGATTTCGGTCATGGACAGCTTTCCCTTCGAACTGGTCTCGCCCGAGAAGCTGCTGATCTCCGAGGACGTGCAGCACGTCGTCGTGCCGGGCGTCGAGGGCGAGTTCGGCGTGCTGGCGCACCACGCTCCGTTCATGTCGACGCTGCGTCCGGGCATCGTCCAGGTCTACAAGACCGAAGGCGGCGCTCCCGAGCGGCTGTTCGTGCGCGGCGGGTTCGCCGATGTGAACCCGAAGGGCCTCACCATCCTCGCCGACGAGGCGATCCCGATGAGCGAGCTCGACGCCGGCAAGCTCGAGGCGGCCATCGCGTCCGCCGAAAGCGCCGCCTCAGCGTTCGAGGACGGCCCGCTGAAGATCAAGGCGCAGTCCGAGGTCGACCAGCTCAAGGCGCTGCGCGCCACGCTCTGAGATACGTCGCCGCCGCTTGATTTTCAGGCCGGCGCGCCTGATATCCGGGCCACCAGCCTGGAAAACAGAACGACGACGAGAGGCCCGTATGACGGACCCAGCGCAGAGCGCATCCATGACCGATGAACACGCCAAGCCCGCCGCAGGCGCGCCCGAGACCGACGAGCAGCGCGCCGACGCGACCGTAGAGGCCGAGGTCACGGAAACCGTCGACCGCACAGCCGAACTGGAGGCCGCGGTAACGGACATGCGCGACCGCCTGTTGCGCAGCCACGCCGAGATGGAAAACCTGCGCCGCCGCACCGAGCGCGAGGTTCAGGACGCCAAGCGCTACGCTGTCTCCGCCTTCGCGCGCGACCTGCTCGGCGTCGCCGACAATCTCCGCCGAGCCCTCGACGCCGCGGCGAGCGGCGGCGAGAACGCCGATCCGACGCTTGCGGCTTTGGCGCAGGGCGTCGAGCTGACCGAGCGCGAGCTCCTCAAGACGCTTGAGAAGAACGGCGTCAAGAAGCTCGACCCCAAGGGCAAGCCGTTCGACCCGCACCACCACGAGGCGGTGTTCGAAGCGCCGGATCCGAGCGTTCCTGCCGGCACCGTCGTGCAGGTTATGCAGGACGGCTACGTGATCGGCGACCGCATTCTAAGACCGGCAATGGTCGGCGTCGCCCGCGGCGGCCCGAAGGCCGGCGCGTCCGCCGCCGAGCCGACGCCGACCACGGAAAGCCTCGATCGTACGGTTTGAGCCCTAAGCCAACCGCTTCACGCTCGTGACTTCGTCGCCCGCATCCCTGATGCGGGCGATCGCGTTTCGAAGGCCTTCGACCGCGACCGCCATGGCATGCGCGTTGGCGTGCAGGATCGTGTCGGCGTTGCGCACGAAAGCGACGTGCCCCTTCCAGAAGATCAGGTCTCCGCGCTGCGCCTCTTCAAGCGCTAGGGCTGAGCCGAGCGCCGCCTCCTGCATGTCGCTGTCGCGCGGCGCTGCGATCCCACAGGAGGCCAGCGCCGTCTGGACGAGCGCGGAGCAATCGAGGCCGAGGCTGGTGCGCCCGCCCCAGAGATAAGGCGCGCCGACGAAGCGTTCGGCGACAGCGACCGGGTCGGCTTCATAGACGCCGAGCGGTCTCAGATGCGCCGCGATCGCGTAGCCGCCGCCATGGAGCGCCACGAACTTCCCCTCCTCCGCCGCCACGCTGACGACGGCGTTCATCGACAGGGCGTCGAGCGGCGGGACCTTGATCGAAGTCTGCGGAAACAGCAGCGTCCGGAGCGCCGAGACCCGATGCGTCGGGCTGGCGCCGAGTTCCGCCGTCAACGCCGCGGATGGGAGGTAGCCGACATAGCCGTCGGTCTCGAGCTGCCCCCACGACCAGCCTTCGAGCTCGTCATAGACGACGAATTCCTCGCCATGCAGCGCCTCCGTCTCGAGCATGGCGTCGGGTCCAGGCGCGCGGCGGATACCGACATGGCCGACGGCGACCCGCCGGCGCTCGCCCTCCACGAAGCGAAGCGCCTCCACTTTCCCCTTGAGGTGAGCTGCGGCGACATCGGGGCGCGCGGGGGTGAGGCGACGGTCGAGGGTCACCGTCCGTAACGCTCACTGAACAGCGCAAACAGCGCCCGAGCTGACTGGACCTCGCCGCCTTCCGGACGGCCCGGCCGGGCCGAGGGATTCCAGGCAAAGATGTCGAGATGAGCCCAAGCCTTCGCCTTCTCGACGAACCGGCGCAGGAACAGGGCTGCGGTGATCGAGCCTGCGAAAGCGCCGCCGGAAATGTGGTTCACGTCGGCGATCTTGGACGACAGCAGCTCGTCATACGGGTTCCACAACGGCATGCGCCAGAGCGGGTCATGCTCGGCGTTGGCGTGGGCGAGCAGCGCGTCGGCGAAGGCATCGTCGTCGGTGTAAAGCGGCGGCAGATCGGGCCCGAGCGCGACGCGGGCGGCGCCGGTGAGAGTCGCGGCGTCGACCATGATCTCGGGCGCTTCCTCGTCGCCGAGCGCCAGCGCGTCAGCGAGCACGAGACGCCCTTCCGCGTCAGTGTTGCCGATCTCGACGTTGAGACCCTTGCGGCTCGGGATCACGTCGCCCGGCCGGAAGGCGTTTCCAGAGATTGAATTCTCAACCGCGCCCACGATCAGCCTGAGCCGCACCGGCAGCTTCGCGCCCATCACCATGCTGGCCAGCGCGATCATCGACGCCGCGCCGCCCATGTCCTTCTTCATCAGCAGCATGCCGGCGTCCGGCTTGATGTTGAGCCCGCCGGTATCGAACGCCACGCCCTTGCCGACCAGCGTGACCTTCGGATGGTTTTCGTCCCCCCAGATCAGGTCGACGATCCGCGGCGCGCGCGTGGAGGCGCGGCCGACCGCGTGGATCAGCGGGAAGTTGTGGCTCAGTAGCTCGTCGCCGACGATCGAGGTCACCGTCGCGCCATGCGCCTCGCCGAGAGTTCGGATCGCGTCCTCGATCTCCTGCGGGCCGAGATCGTTCGACGGCGTGTTGACGAGATCGCGGCCGAGCGCGACGGCCTCGACGGTCCGTGTCAGCGCCGCGGCGTCGGCGCCTTCGGGCAGCGCGATCGTCACGGTCTTCGTGTCCGGCTTGCGGTAGCGCCGGAAGGAATAGGAGCCGAGCGCGAGGCTGAGCGCCGCAAGCCGGGGGTCGGCCGCGCCCTCCAGGCGATAGGTCCCGGCCGGCAACGCCCCTGCTAGCTTGCCAGCGATAAAGGGGTTCGCGGGCGCGCCCGCCTTCTCGACGCCAAACGCGACGCCGGAGAGTGCGCCGTCTGCGCCCGGCACGAGCAGGGCCTTGCCGGCGCCGAGCTCGAAGCCGCTCGCCTTTGCCCAGCCTTCAGCCTCGACAGGCAGGGCGCCATCCGCAGGCGTGAACCAGACCGGGATCGCATCGGCTGAGCTTGCGGCGAAGACGACGGGCATGGAGGGCTCCTTGGCGCACGGGCGAAGCGCTTTTGCCACGGTTCGGGCGCGGCCGCACGGGTCAGATCATGCGCGCTGCGAGACAGCGATCGAGCGCAACGTGTCGACGTCGAACCCCGCCGCGAACGCCTCAGCCAGCGTTTCCGACGTTAGCGGATCGAGCGCCGGCAGGCGGCCCAGAACGGGGACGCCCGAAAACCCCGCGATCGCCTTGGCGTTCTCATCGTGGCGCTCACCGACGAAGGCGACGCCCGCGATGGGGACGCCGCGGCGCTTCAGCGCCTCCAGCGAAAGCAGCGTGTGGTTGATCGTGCCGAGCGCTGTCCGCGCGACGAGGACGACCGGAAAGCCCCAGCGCGCGAACAGGTCGATGGTCAGCGTGCGGCGGTTCAGCGGTACGAGCAAGCCGCCCGCGCCCTCGATGACGAGCGGGCCGTCGGCCGGCGGCGGCTCCAGCGCGTCGGCGTCGATCTCGACGCCGTCGATCTCCGCCGCCAGATGCGGCGAGGCCGGCGTCTTCAGCCGCCATGCCTCCGGGATCACACGCTCCGGCGGCAGGCGCGCGAGACGCGCGACCGTCTCGCTGTCGGTCTCGTCGTCGAGCCCTGCCTGCACGGGCTTCCAGTAGGACGCGCCGAGCGCCGCAGTCAGGCCCGCTGCGAAGACGGTCTTGCCGATGCCGGTGTCCGTGCCCGTCACGACGAGCCTGAGCGTCACGCCGCCGCCTCGCTCAAACCCTGGGCCAGCGCGTCGATCAGGCGCGCGACCGCCACTTCGTCGACGTTCAGCGTCAGGGATATTCTGAGCCGCGCCGTGCCTTCGGGCACCGTCGGCGGGCGGATGGCGCGGCAGTCGAAGCCGGCCGCCTGAAGCCGGCGCGCGGCGTCCGTTGCCCGCGCATTGGCGCCCAGCACGACCGGCTGGATCTGCGAGCCGGAGACCGGCAGCCCGAGCCGGGACAGCCGCTCTCCGGCGAAGGCGACGAGGCGCCCAAGCTTTTCGCGCCGTCCGGGCTCATCCGCAACGATCCGCAGAGACTCGCGCACGACGGCCGCAATGAGCGGGGAGGGAGCGGTCGCGTAGATGAAGGGCTTTGCGCGGTTGACCAGCATGTCGAGGATCGCGGCCCGCCCGGTGACGAGCGCGCCCGACGATCCTAACGCCTTGCCGCAGGTGTGCACTGAAATCAGCGCCTCGCGGCCCTCGAATTTCTCGGCCAGACCGCGGCCTCCGTCGCCGAACACGCCTGTGGCGTGCGCCTCGTCGAGCACGAGAAAGCCGTCATTGTCCTCGCCGATCGCGAGCAACTCGGCGACGGGGGCTCGATCGCCGTCCATCGAATAGAGGCTTTCCGCGACGATGAAAGGCTGACCCCGCCCGCCTCGCGCACGCCAGGCCGCGACGGCGTCAGCGACGGCGCCCGCATCGTTGTGAGCGGCGAAGACCACCTCCGCCTTCGCATCACGCAGCCCGTCATGCACGCTCGCATGCACCAGCGCGTCGCACACGACGAGGTCGCCACGCTGCGGTAGCGCGGACATCAGCGCGACGTTCGCCTGATAGCCTGCGCCGAAGAACAACGCGCGCTCCGCGCGGAAGAAGGCGGCGGCCTCCGCCTCCAGCGCCTCGTGCTCGGGGTGGTTGCCGCGCAGCAGCCGCGAGCCCGCCGCGCCGACGGGCACGCCGCGCGCAAGCGCCTCTTCGGCTGCGTAAGCGAGGCGCGGAGAGGCGGCGAGGCCGAGATAATCATTCGACGCGAAGTCGAGCCCGGCGCGGGCCGCCAGCCGGCGTCGCCGCGTCTTGCGTTCGAGGCCTTCAAGCGCTGCCTCGAAGCGGGCGAGCCGGCTCACGAGGCTCCGTCGAGCGCCTCCGGCCCGATCCCGAGGCGGCGGAACAGCGCGCCGTCATGGTCTTCGCCCGGATTGTCGGCGGTCAGCAGCGTGTCGCCGACGAAGATCGAGTTCGCGCCGGCGAGGAAGCACAGCGCCTGCGTCTCGTCCGACATCTCGGTGCGGCCGGCGGAGAGGCGCACATGGCTCTCCGGCATCATGATGCGGGCGAGCGCAATGGTGCGTACGAAGTCCAGCGGGTCGATGGGCGGCGCGTTCTCGAGCTTGGTGCCGGGGATCGGGATCAGCATGTTGATCGGCACGCTCTCCGGCGCCTCGTCCATGTTGGCGAGGGTGACGAGCATGTCGACGCGGTCGTCGACCGTCTCGCCCATGCCGAGAATGCCGCCGGCGCAGACTTTCATGCCCGCCAAGCGGACATTGTCGAGCGTCTCGAGCCGATCCGCGAAAGTGCGGGTGGAGATGATCTCGGAGTAGTAGCGCTCCGAGGTGTCGAGGTTGTGGTTGTAATAGTCGAGGCCGGCGTCCTTCAGCGTCAGCGCCTGCTTGGGGGTCAGCATGCCGAGCGTCATGCAGGTCTCCATCCCCATGGCCTTCACGCCCTCGACCATGGCGACCACCATATCCATGTCGCGGTCCTTCGGGCTCCGCCAGGCCGCGCCCATGCAATAGCGCGTCGCGCCGCCGTCCTTGGCCTTCTGCGCCTCGGCCAGCACGCGCTCCACCTCCATCAGCTTGGAGGCCTTCATCTTCTCGCCGGGCATACGGGCGGACTGGCTGCAATAGCCGCAATCCTCCGCGCAGCCGCCGGTCTTGATCGACAACAGCTTCGACATCTGCACGCGGTTTGGATCGAAGTTCCGGCGGTGGACGGTCTGCGCCTCGAACATCAGGTCGGCGAAAGGCAGGTCGTAGAGCGCCCTCGCCTCCTCCCGGGTCCAGTACGTCTTCGCAGGCGCCCGTCCCGCGACATGAGCCAGATCGATCAGAGCCATTCGCCGTCCGCTCGATGAATTTCGAGGATGAGCCCATGGCTTACACGCATCGCCCCGCCCCGCCAACTTGGCCGAAAGCGTCATCCGCGCGCGGGCTTGAGCTTGACCAGCCGGTCGCGCAGCCAATCGCGCAGCATCGACTTTTCATAGGCGAGCCGGTCGCTCGAGGCGCGCGCGCCGATGTCGTTGAGGTAGTCGATGTCGGTGACCTGCTCCTCGCCGCGCGCCAGCGTGCGGCCGCGCTTCGTAACGGCATAGCGCAGCATGATGCGCGGCGGGGTCACATCGCGCAGAACGCGAATCTGGTCGCCGGGCGGTTGCCGCCATGGCTCGAACTGCCCGCCCGGGCGAACGCTGAGGATTTCGATCGTCGCCGAGCGGCCGGGCGGGAGCAGCCGGTCGCCCGTGCGCTGAAGAAAGCGGCTGAGTTCGCGAAAGATGCCCTCCCGCTCCGACGCGCTCCGGAAATCCCGCGAGTCGACCAAGGTCGATGAAGGCGCGGCGCGCACCGTCACCCTCCGCGGAGGCGAGCGCGAGCGGCGTTACCCTCATGTCGCTCCTCCAGAAATCTGTGCGTGGCATGCTCCATCTTTAAGCGACCGATTGTGGCGCCGGGGCAACGGCCGATTGCGAAGGCCTTTTACTGGCCGCAAATCCGACTCCTTCTCGCCTGTTTCCGACGAGGACTGAAGCATCCGGCTACCTGCACGTGGGATGCCAGACGTGACGAACTATTCGATCGGCCGTCTCCGAAATGAAGGCCTGACAGTAACGTGGGAGAGACGTTTCGAGATCCTACCACAAACCCATAGCCCAAACTAACATCACTTGGAATATCGCCGGATTATTGATTTTGATTAAGTGACTCGTCCGCGGGTAATCCCCAGTCTAGAACTATTATATTTATATAGTTCGCGCCGCGACTTGAGTTTCCGACCTCATCCAATCTTTAACCTCCGAACGCGTGAGTTCGGGGGTTACGATGATCAGACCGCTTGTTGCCTTATCCGCCATCGTGGCGATGACGGCGATCGCCGAGAAAGCAGCCGCCCAGCAAGCCGCTGACGCCACGACGCTCGAAGAGATTTCCGTCGAGGGTCGCGCGTCCGGCGCCGGAACCGGTCAGGGCTCGGGAGCGCCCGGCGTCGCGACGAATGATGGCTATGTGCCCAAGACCACACGCACCGGCACGAAGACCGACACGCCGGTGAATGAGGTGCCGATAACGATCAGCACAGTCACCCAGTCTGAGCTCGAGGATCGTAGGCCTCAGACGCTTGAAGAGGCGCTTGCTTACACGCCCGGCGCTAGAACTGGCGCTTTCGGCTTCAACCCACGGTTTGACAGCTTCTTCATCCGCGGCGTGGACGTCGGCTTCACGGGCGTGTTCCGCGACGGCCTAAGGCAATTCACGAGCCCGAGCGGACAGGTCCGGTTAGAGCCCTATGGCCTTGAATCGATCTCGATCCTGAAGGGTCCTGCGTCTTCGGTCTACGGCGCCAGTTCCTCCGTCGGCATCGTTGACCTCGTCTCGAAGCGTCCGACGGATTACAAGTTCGGCGAAGTGGAAGTGCAGGGCGGATCGTTCGACCGCAAGCAGGTGGCGTTCGACATAGGCGGTCCCGTGAACGAGAGCGGCACAGTGCTCTATCGCTTCACGGCGCTTGCTCGCGACGCGAGCACGAGCATCCCGGGGTACCCCGACAATCGCGTCTTCGTGGCGCCCGCGGTCACCTTCCAGCCGAACGACGACACCAAGCTCACCCTGCTTGGGGAGTTCATGGATTCAAAGTCGGGTGGCTCATCGTTTTTCGACAATGATACCGAGCCGTATACGCTCAAGGACGGGACGGTGACCAATCAGCCGACAGGCGTCAGCGACAGCGCGCTCTATAATTCGGACTATAACGACTTCAGCGTGAAGCAAGGCCGCGTTGGTTACGAGTTCGAGCATTCTTTCAGCGATATGGTATCGGTGCACCAAAACCTGCGGTGGTCTGCGCTCTCAACCAACGAAAGGTTCGGAACCACTACTTACGCTGGTTTAGTCAAGGAGAGCTTGCAGTCGTTAGCGGCGGACACCTACCTGAAGACGAGGATCGCCACAGGTCCAGTCAATCACACCTTACTAACCGGCATTGATATCGGCCGCTCCAGCTACAATTCGCGCAACAGGTACAATTTTGCCGAAATCGCCGATCCTGACCTACCGGAGCCGACCAGACAGGAACAGACCCTCATCGGTGCCTATGTGCAGGATGAGGCGAAGGCCGGACCTTGGCGGCTTCTTGTGGGCGGCCGGCATGATTGGCTGGACAGCAGATATTTCGCGCCTTCTACGATCACTACTGTCGTAGACCCTGCCGGCGTCCCCACTGACGTGTTGAATCCTTCCCAGACCACTAAGCAGGATAAAGGCGCATTCACAGGCCGCGCAGGCTTGAGCTATGTGACGGAATACGGGCTGACGCCCTATGTCAGCGCCGGCAACTCGTTCATCGCTAATCCCGGCACCGTCATAAACGGTGGCGTTGCAAAGCCTACGCGTGGCAAGCAGGTTGAGGCCGGCGTCAAATACGACGTGCCGGGCCACAACACCTTCATCAACGCTTCGATCTTCTGGCTGAAGCAGACTGATGGCATCGTCTACACAGTCGTCAACAGCGTGAACCAGCAGACCCAGCTTGATTTCCGCTCGCAAGGCTTTGAGATCGAGTCAAACACGTCGCTCGCCAACGGAATCAACGTCAAGGCGTCGTACAGCTTCATCGACACTAAGATCACAAAGCTGTCTCCTGACACCGAAGGCAATCAGCTCAACAGCATCCCTAAGCACTCCTTCTCGATCTGGGGAAGTTACGACGTGCCGACCGGCCTTCTGAAGGGCTTCGGCTTCGGCGCCGGCGTGCGACACACCGGATCTAACTTCGGCGACGACTACAACCGCGCCGTTATCAAGAACAAGCCGGTGGCTTACGTTGACGCCAACATCAGCTACGACTTTGAGGCACTCGATCCAAAGCTGAAAGGCGTGAGCGCGCAGGTGAACGCCGAAAACCTTCTCGACAAAGAAAACCAGGTCTGCTCGGCGAGCTATTGCTACCTGAACCAAGGCCGGAAGGTCATCGCGAGCCTGCGCTACCGGTGGTGAATACCACTGATCCGGCGGGCGAGGGGTCGATCTCGTCGTTTCCTGCCCGCGTTATCGTTGGGCTCGGCGGGCTCTATGTCACGCAGAGCGTCATCGGCGGGGTGGTCTTCACCGGCCTTCCCGCCGTCATGCGCCAGAACGGCGCGTCGCTCAACGACATCGCCTTCATCCTGCTCACGGTCCTGCCCTGGTCGTTCAAGTTCCTCTGGGCGCCCTGGGTCGAACGATACCGCTCGCCGCGCGTCGGCCTGCGGCGGTCGCGGACGGTCATCGGGCTCGTCGGCGCCTGCGCGGTGGGCGCGGTGATCGCCTGCGCGCTGATCGGCCCGACGTCGCTCGGCCCGCTCATGGTCGCCATGATGATCGCTTCGTTCTCGTCCGCCACGCTCGACATCGCCTGCGACGGCCACGCGGTGGAAAGCCTGACGGAGAAGAACCACGGCTGGGCCAACTCGGCTCAGGTCGGCGGCGCCTATATCGGCGCGGCGATCGGCGGCGGCTTGTTCCTCGTCCTCATCGACCATCTGGGGTGGACGCCCTCTGCGCTGATCATGGCCGGGGTTCTGGTCGCGCTCGCGCTTCCATTCCTGACCACGCCCGACGGGGCCCGCTCCGCTCGGCCCGACGCGCCGCGCCAATCCCTTATGGCGGCGTTGAAGCGGCCAGAAATCCTTTCCGGGATTGCGCTGATCTCGCTCTATGTGCTCGGCCAGAAATGGTCCTCCGTGCTGATCAGCCCGTTTCTGATCGACGCCGGCCTCAGCCTGACAGCGATCGGCGTGCTGAATGGGGTCGGCGTCACGGTCGCGGGCCTGATCGGCGCGGTCAGCGGCGGCTATGTGGTCCGCAGGTTCGGGGCCTTCCCGGTCATGGCGGCGTCCATGGCGGCGCAGGTCCTCGCCACCGTGGGTTTCGCCCTCTACGCTTATTTCGGCGCACGCTCGCCGATCGCCCTCGTCCTGCTCGGGCTTCTGAGCTCCGGCGCCATCTCGCTCGGCATCGTCGCGGTCTATTCCGAACTCATGGGCCGCGCCTCGCTCGACCAAGCCGGCGTCGACTTCACGCTGTTCCAGAGCATGGACGGGATCGTCAGCCTGATCGGCTGGTGGCTCGTGAGCTCGTTCGGCGACACGCTCGGCTTCGCGTTCTGCTTCGCCGCCTGCGCTTTGCTCGGCATCGTCGCGCTCGGCGCGCTGCCGATCCTCGCCCGCCGCTCCTCAACCCTCCCGGGGAAGGCCGACCAGCGCGCGTGAGAACTCATCGGCGTCGAACGGCTCCAGGTCGTCCACCCCCTCGCCGACGCCGATGAAATGCACCGGCAGACGGAAGCGGTCGGCGACCGCGACCAGGATGCCGCCCCGCGCGGTGCCGTCGAGCTTGGTCATCACGAGGCCGGTGACGCCGGCGACCTTGCCGAACGCCTCGACCTGGCCGAGCGCGTTCTGGCCGGTCGTGGCGTCGAGCACCAGCAGGCTGTCGTGCGGCGCTTCCGGATCGAGCTTCTTCAGCACCCGCACGATCTTCTCGAGCTCGGCCATCAGCCCGGCCTTGTTCTGCAACCGGCCGGCGGTGTCGATGATGAGCAGGTCGGCGTCTTCCGCCTTGGCGCGCTGCCAGGCCTCGTAGACGAGGCTCGCCGCGTCGGCCCCGGTCTCCTTGGAGACGAAGATCGCGTCCGCCCGCTTCGCCCAGACGGCGAGTTGCTCAACGGCGGCCGCGCGAAACGTGTCGCCGGCTGCGATGACGATCTTCAGCCCGGCGGTGCGAAAACTCTCGGCGATCTTGCCGATCGTCGTGGTCTTTCCCGAACCGTTGACGCCGACGACCAGCACCACGGCAGGCCGGGCGCTCTCCGGCGGATCGAGCGGCCGCGCGACCGGCGCGAGCACGCGCGCGACCTCCGTGGCGACGATCGCCCGGACGCCCTCGCCGTCGAGCGCGCGATCGTGGCGCGCGCGGCCGACAGCGTCCGAAATGCGCGACGCCGCCCCGACGCCAAGATCGGCCTGGATCAGCAGGTCTTCGAGGTTCTCGAGCGTCGAGGCGTCAAGCTTCTCCTTGGTGAAGAGCTCCGTAATGCCGCGCGTCAGTGATTGCGAGGTCTTGGAGAGCCCCCGTTTCAGCCGCGAGAACCAGCCGTCTTCGGTCTCGATATCGCTCATGCGCTCGCGCTCACGATCAGCCTTCGGCCGTCATGGCCGGTCGGTGTGACGTCGACGATGGCGCCCTTCGGCGTCGCGACCGGCAACGCGACCAATGTGAAGTCGGCGAGCCTTCCGGCGCCCGCCCCTTCCGAAAGCGCGAGCGCCCGGCGGCCGACATGGGCGTCGAGATGGCGCGCGAGCAAGGCTTCGCCCGTCTCGCGCAACCGCGCCGCGCGCGCCTTGACGACGGGCGGCGACACCTGGGGCATCCGCGCCGCGGGCGTGTCCGGCCGGGCCGAGAACGGGAAGGCGTGGACATAGGCCACGCCGCAGGCCTCCAGCACGCTGAGCGTGTTTTCAAACATCCCCTCGGTCTCCGTCGGAAAGCCCGCGATCACGTCCGCGCCAAAGGCGACATCCGGCCGCGCGTTCCGCACCCGCTCGCAGAAGCGGATGGCGTCCTCCGCGGAATGGCGGCGCTTCATCCGCTTCAGGATCATGTCGTCGCCGGACTGCAGCGAGAGATGGAGATGCGGCATGAGCCGCTCCTCGTCGGCGAGCGCGCCGAGCAGATCCTCATCCACCTCGACGGCGTCGAGCGAGGAGAGGCGTAACCGCCTCAGCTCCGGAACCTCGCGCAGGATCGCGCGGACCAGCGTCCCGAGGCTGGGGCGCCCGGCGAGATCCGCGCCCCAGGCGGTGAGGTCAACGCCTGTCAGCACCGCCTCTACGGCGCCGAGCCCGACCACGCGCCGGACCTCTGCGACCACCGCCTCGACCGGCGTCGAGCGCGACGCTCCCCTGCCGAAAGGAATGATGCAGAAGGTGCAGCGATGGTCGCAGCCGGTCTGAGCCTGCACGGAGGCGCGAGGGCGCAGGATGTCGGCGTCCGCCGGGGGGCGAGAGACGTCCTCGACCATGAAGGCGTCGCCAACCTCGACGCGTCGGCTCGCTTCGGTCGAGACCCAGGTCTCGCGCCTCGCGCGCGCCGCCAGCCCGACCACGCGCGAAACCTGCGGCATGGCGGCATAGGCGGCGGGCTCGATCTGGGCGCCGCACCCTGTGACCACGATCTCAGCGCCCGGGCGCACGCGGGCCGCCCGGCGCACCGCCTGCCGCGCCTGCCGCCCGGCTTCGGCAGTGACCGCGCAGGCGTTGACCACCACCATGTCGATCGCGCCGCCGGCGCGCGCGAGCGCCCGTACGCTCTCGCCATCGAGCGCGTTCAGCCGGCAACCGAAGCTCAGAACGTCGACACCCATCTTGGCCGCGATATGCCCGACCGCGGCCCAAAACGCCACCGCCCTCGTCGCCGCGCCTTGGCGGCCGGCGGTCTCGCCGGCCTGTCGCTGTCACGACGCCTTCGCCGCCGCGCGCCATCTTGTGCGTCTGAGGCCTCGCGTGTATGCCCTTGCCCATCGACGCTCTCGATTATGCGGAGAGGTGCCAGAGTGGTCGATTGGGACGGTCTCGAAAACCGTTGTGCGGGCAACCGTACCGTGGGTTCGAATCCCACCCTCTCCGCCACCACTCGGAACAAGCGCTGAGTTCCAAGGTGGTCTTAGAGAAATCAACGGTCTCGTAACGCTGGTGTGGTACACAAGAGTGGTACACACAGTGGCATTGCACGTGATCAGACCGACCAAACATCCGCGGACGGGAATCTACCGCGTGCGGGGCCGATACCCTGCAGAGCTTTTCGAAGTTTATGGCAAGGCCGAGTTCAAAGTGTCTCTTGGAACCCGGGATCCGGAGGAGGCGCGAGTCCAAGCGCCCGTCGTGCTCGCAGAGCTTGAGAAGAAGTGGCGACGGGACAGCCTGACCTTCGCATCAACGCGCGCCGAGACAGCCGGACGCGAGCCGATCGACTTGACGCGGCGACAGATCGAAGCGCTCGCCGGCGAGATCTACCGCAATTTCCTGAAGGATCACGAGGACGACCCCGGTGATCCAGGGTCATGGAAGGGTCAGCTCGACGAAGAACTGCGCTTGCAGGACGTGTTCCGCAAGAGCAATCCAATGAACGGCTGGCAGTTCCAGCAGAGGCGTTGGAGCTCGGTCATCACAGACCACGTTTCTCAGCGCGGTCTAGTGATCAGCCTGAAGTCGCGTCAGGAGCTGGGGTCCGCAGTCTTCAAGCATATGCAGGCGGCCCAGAGGGAGCTGATGCGGAAGGCCGAGGGGGACTTTAGCCCCGACGACTACGAAAAGCGTTTTCCGAGTTGGGAGGCGCCAGCAGGGAACCGCACGCTTGAAGCGATCTTTGAGCCTTACGCGAGAGAGGCTGAACTCGCTCCGTCCACGCGAAACCGCTTCAAATCTGTCATCCGGCGGCTGCTAGTCGAGCACATCAAGCGGGACGACTTCGGAGCCATCACCAGTGAAAAGCTGATCTCCTGGAAGAACAAACTTCTTGAGGAGGGGCTCGCGCCTCGCACGATACGTGACGTGCACCTCGCCGCGATAAAAGCTGCTTGCAATTGGGCCGTCTCGGAACAGTTGCTAGCCGCCAACCCTGCCGTCGGCGTCAAGATCATTGTTAAGAAGCGACCTCAGACACGAACTCAGAAGGGCTACACGCTCGGCGAGGCGCTAACGGTGCTTACTGCAGCGGCTGGCGTCGTGGACGACGGGCGCCTTTTTCCAGATCGCTACGCCGCTCGCCGGTGGGTTCCATGGATCTGCGCCTACACCGGAGCGCGAGTGAATGAGATTACCCAGATGCGCGCCGAGGATATCTTCCAGGCGATGGACGAAGAAGCCGTGGACCCGATCTGGATGTTCCACATTACCCCAGAGGCCGGCTCCATCAAGAACGGCATGCCTCGGGACGTTGCGGTCCACAAGCATCTGATTGACCAAGGCTTCATCGAGTTCGCGCGCAGCGTCGGCAGAGGTCCATTATTCTATGACCCCGCGCGTGCGCGGGGTGGATCCGCGGTGCATCCGATTTACAAAAAGACTGGCGAGCGGCTTGCAGCCTGGGTGCGGGAGCTCGGCATTAACGACCCTGAGCTTCAGCCCAACCACGGCTGGCGCCATCGATTCAAGACGATCTGCGTCACACGAGAGATCGAGGAAGCCGTCATCCACCAGATCACTGGTCATTCGGAGACCTCGGAGGGCAGGAAGTACGGCGACATCTGGCCCAGCGTGTCCAAAGCCGCGATGGATAAAATCCCGAGGTTTGCAATCGAAACGCCGCCGCCTCGGCGCGGCCTTCAGGTCGATGGCTCGCCGTCCTAGTCGCAAGTCACGGCCGGGGTCTTGAGCGTGTTGCTGGCGTCAGTCGTCGAGCCGATATAGCGCCTCGCTTACCTTGCTGCGCATGGAGGCGACGGCGGAACAGCCTTTTGGACCTTCGCCACCGCCGTGAGCCTCGAC
>NZ_SIUB01000011.1 GCF_004310425.1 Hansschlegelia quercus
CAGCCATCGACGAATGCGGGGCGTCGAGCAACATGACGGTCGATGACAAAGCAACGCGCAAGCGGCTGACCGCACGCCGCTGGAGCGGCCCGGCTGGCGGCTGAGGACGACCTGTCGGCCGTTCGGATCGTCCTGCCGCAAAACCACCGAGCCCGTGCCGCTGGTGGGAACGCGGCGGGGCGTTTGTCGGCTGACCCTATCAGTCAAATGACGTCTAACGGACGGAGGTCGTAACGAAGCGCTGCTTAAATCTCTGCATTCAAGCAAGGATGTTGCCTTGAACAGTGCAGCGCCGCCTCCTAAGATGCTCTAGCGCGGACCTTATAGGCCGCCAATAAAAACAGACTGAAAACACGCGCTTTAAATGATCCAGTTGCTCCTGCGTTATTGATTTTTGATCCGAGGCGGAAAATGAAAGATGAATTCTCGGAGCTGTACCTCCGTGGTGGTTGGAAGCGCGGAGGAGGGGAAACGGCTTCAGGTGCCGGATCGACGCTTGCTTATACGCAGCAGATCCGCGCAGAATTGCCGAAGTTATTCGAGAAGCTCGGAATAAAGACTATTCTAGACGCTCCCTGCGGAGACTTCAATTGGTTCGCGCATGTGAAGCTCGATGGAGTCAACTATATTGGCATGGACATCGTCAGCGAGATGGTCGCTGAGAACCAGCGTCGGTATGGATCGTCGGAAAAGCGCTTTGTTCAGGGCGATGCTTCCTCTACGCCGCTGCCCAAAGTGGATCTCATGTTTTGCCGCGATCTGATGCGGCACATTAAGTTCGAGGCGTCGCTCAACGTTCTGAGGAATTTTCTGCGATCCGGCATTCCGTATTTGCTTGCTACCTCCTACGTTGTGCGGCGCAACCGCGAGATCGAGGGTAACTTCGGCTCACGGCCTATCAACTTGAGGCTCGACCCCTTCTACCTGCCAGAGCCTCAGGAACGTATTTACGACTCCATCGAGGGCTTCAAAGAGCGATACCTCTGCCTCTGGACACGAGTTGATGTGGAGCGAGCTTTGCAGACAGGTGCCGTCGCGGTCGATGAACGCGCGGCTTCAGGCGAGCGGACTCTGGATGATCTGAAAATTGAGATCGAGGCTCTGCGGTCCAAGCGAGTTGCCGACCTTAATGGCAACCGTGACGAGACATCCGTTATCCTTGATACCGTAAGTGCTTTAGTGAAGGCGATCGAGGGCGAACTAAAGGCCTGAGGAAATAGATAAAATCTCATTAGATGCCGGCGGCCAAACGAGCCGCTGGTCGCTATTTGACCGCGATGGAGCGGTAAAGCTGCGGGTCTCCGCCTTCTAGGGCGATAATCCTTTGCCTTCTTAATGCGAACCGCTCGAACATGACAAAACATTAACTGGCGGCCGCCCGCCGCGTAGGCCATCTTGTTCACCGAAGGACGCATGAGGCGTTCAGACGTGAGCGCGGCGCTTCTACCGCGCATGAACAGTGATGGAGGCCAACATGGCTATCTGGACCGCTCCGATCGTGAACGAGACCCCCGTCGGCCTCGAGGTCACCTCGTACAGCCCGGCCGAGCTCTGAGCGTCAGCTCAGTCCTCTAAGCGCTAAGAATTAAAAACCCCGTTGGATCCGTCCGGCGGGGTTTTTATATTTGCAGCGGGGCGCTCAACGCGCGGCGGAATAGCGGGCGAGGCCGGCTTCTAGGTCGGCGATAAGATCCTCGACGTCCTCAAGCCCGATATGGACGCGCAGCATCTGGCCCTCCGGCGCCCAGTGGGTCGCGGTGCGGACCGGGCGGGCGTCAAAGGGGATGGCGAGGCTCTCGAAGCCGCCCCAGGAATACCCCATTCCGAACAGCTCCAGCCCGTCGAGAAACGCCGCCAGCGCGTCTTCTCCCGCAGGCTGAAGCTCGACTGCGAACAGTCCGGAGGCGCCGGAGAAATCGCGTTTCCAAAGCGCATGGTTCGGATCGCTCTCGAGACCCGGGTGGAGGACGCGCAAAACCTCCGGCCGGCCTTCCAGCCAGCGGGCGACGATCAGTCCGGAGGCCTGGTGCTGCGCCAGTCGTACGCCGAGCGTGCGCATTCCCCTCAGGGCCGCGAACATGTCGTCCGGCCCGACGCAGAGGCCGAGCGCGCCATGCGTATCCTTAAGCCTGGCCGCGTAAGCGGTATTTGCCGAGACATACCCGACCATCAGATCGGCATGGCCGCCGAGATATTTGGTGCCGGCCGAGATCGAGAGGTCGACGCCGTGACGGTGCGCGTCGAAGAACAGAGGGGTGGCCCAGGTGTTGTCCATCAGCACCGCCGCGCCCCCTGCATGCGCGGCCTTCGCGATCGCCGGGGTATCCTGCACCTCGAAGGTGAGCGAGCCGGGGCTCTCCAGATAGACGGCCTTGGTGTTCGGCCTGATGTGCTGCGCAATGCCGGCGCCGAGCGCCGGGTCGTAATAGGTCGTCTCGACGCCGAGCCCCTTCAGCATGCCATCGCAGAATTTGCGAGTGGGCTCATAGACGCTGTCGACCATCAGGAGGTGATCGCCGGCGGTGACGACGCTGAGGATCGCAAGTGAGCAGGCGGACGCGCCGGAGGGGGTGAGAGCGATGGCGGCGCCGCCTTCGAAGCTGGCGAGCGCCGAGCAGAGAGCGTCGGAGGTCGGCGTTCCCCGCCGCCCATAGGTGTAGCGACCGCTCAGCGCTCGGAAGTCCGCGAGCGTCGGCCACAGCACGGTGGAGCCTCGCACGATCGGCGGGTTCACGAAGCCGAACTGCATGTCCTGGTCGCGGCCGCCCAAGACGAGCTCCGTCAGCCGTCCGAATTTGCGCTCGCTCTTGCGCGCCATGAGCTTCAGTCTCCTCGTCAGCGCCCAGAGCTTTGAAAGAGCGGGCAAAGGCGCGTCAAGCGGTTCTGGAACTTCGGCGCTGCGTCGCGCGCTTGGCTTGAGCATTCAGCGCGAAGGAGAAAGCCATGCCCGGGTTCGACAAGCCGAAGAACACCTTGCCCGGAGCAGGCGAATCCGAGGCCGACGCCGCGCATGAGGTCCAGTTTGAGAAGAGCTCCGGCGCGGGTCCCGAGGGCGGCTCGTCTAAAGGCGATGCGCCGGACGCCGCGGAGGCGGGCGGGACCAAGCGCAAGAGCGGTGAGGAGAAGGAGAAGGCGCCGCCCGGCGCGACGTCGCCAGCCGATCTGACGACCGAGAACGATGACGGGGCGTCGTGATCGCGTCCTGCGCGGATCGTCTTATTGGTCGGGCCGCGGCCGGGTCGCCGAGATCCATTCTTTCGCGCGCGCCTCCGGATTGGGGGCGCCCAGCACGTCGTTGACGACAGCGGTTACGTCCGCGCCCGCGTCGAGGCAGGCGCGAGCGCGTTCGGGATTGAGCCCGCCGATCGCTATCAGCGGGCGGTCGCCGATCGAGCCCTTCCATTCGCCGATTCGCCCAAGGCCCTGGGGCGCGAACGGCATCTGCTTGAGGATGGTCGGCCAGATCGGCCCCAACGCGATGGCGTCCGGATTGATCGTGAGCGCGCGGTCGAGCTCGTCATAGCTGTGCGTACTGACATGGATGGCGAGGCCCGCAGCGCGGATCGCCTTCACGTCGGCGACGTCGAGATCCTCCTGGCCGAGATGAACGGCCGGCGCGCCTTCGTCGATCGCGATCTCCCAGTAATCGTTCAGCACGAGCGTCGCGTTTTCAGCCGCGCAGATCGCAAGCGCGGCGCGCGCCTGCTCGCGAACGTCTGCCGCGGACTGGTCCTTGATGCGGAGCTGGATGAGCTTCGCGCCAACGCCGACCAGACGGCGCACCCATTCCGCGCTGTCGACGACGGGATAGAACGGATCAAGGGGGCGGATCATGCGAGGCTCGCACGGCCAAAAACGGGCGTAGAGGGCGCCGCCATGTCGCGCGGCTCGATGGGGCCTGCGAGATATCCTGCGCGACCCGCCTCGATCGCCTGCGCGAAGGCTTTCGCCATCGCCACCGGGTCGCCGGCTTTCGAGACGGCGGTGTTCAGCAGCACGGCGTCATAGCCGAGCTCCATCGCGGCGGCGGCGTGGCTGGGCTTCCCAACGCCGGCGTCCACAACCAAAGGTACGTCGGGGAAATGCGCGCGCATCGACCGCAGCGCGTAAGTGTCATTGAGGCCAAGTCCCGTCCCGATCGGCGCGCCCCAGGGCATCAGCACCTTGCAGCCGGCGCCGAGAAGCCGTTCCGCCACGCCAAGGTCTGCGGTGGTGTAGGGAAAAACCTCGAAGCCGTCCGCGCTTAAGGTTCGCGCCGCCTCTACGAGGCCGAAGACCTCGGGATGCAGCGTGTCGGCGTCGCCGATCACCTCGAGCTTGATCCACGGCGTGCCGAACACTTCACGCGCCATCTGCGCGGTGGTCACCGCCTCTTTCACGGAGTGGCAGCCGGCGGTGTTCGGCAGCACGCGGACCCCCAAATCGCGGATCAGGCCCCAGAAATCCTGGCCCTCGCGGAGATGACCGGACTCGCGGCGGAGCGAGGCCGTTACGATGGCGCAGCCGGACGCCCGCACGGCGTCGGCGAGGACCGCGGGGGAGGGGTACTGCGCGGTGCCGAGCATCAGGCGCGACGCCACGCGCACGCCGTAGAATTCGACCTCTTCGCTAACGCCAAGTGTCATTGTCAACCTCCCTGCCGCGGCGAGACGATCTCGATGCGGTCGCCGTCGGCGAGGACGCGGGATGCGCGCGCGGCCGCAGGCACGAAGGCGCCGTTCACCGCCGTCGCGACCTTTGCGTCCCCATAATCGAGCGCCGCCAGCGCCGCGGCGAGATCGCCGGCGTCCACCTCAAGAGGCGAGCCGTTCACGACCAGCTTCATCGTCAGTCTCCGAAAGTCCGAAAGCTTCCTCGGCCGCCGCGCGGGCAAGCGAAGGGGAGAGAAGAAATCCGTGGCGGTAGAGCCCGTTCAGCCGCAGCACGCGGCCGTTCCGGGTCACGCGCGGAAGGTTGTCGGGCAGCGAGGGACGCACATCCGCTCGGGTCTCGACGATCTCCGCTTCGCCGAATGCGGGATGCAGCGCATAGGCGCCGTTGAGAAGCTCGACGGCGGAGCGGGCGGTGACGCCGCGGGCCGAGGAGCTCTCGACCATCGTCGCGCCCACCATGAACAGGCCGTCGGCCCGGGGGACGACATAAAGCGGGATGCGGGGATGCAGCAGGCGTACGGGCCGCGACAGCGACACCTCCGTCGTCCGCAGGACGAGCATTTCGCCGCGAACGCCGCGCAAGCTCGGCACCGCGTCGCGAGCGGAGAAGCCGCGGCAATCCAGCACGACATCGCCGTCGGCTTCTTCGGGCTCGATCTCGATGCCGAAGCGGATGCGAACGCCCAGTCTGTCGAGCGTCTCGCCCAAGGCGCGCAGCGTGGCGCGCGGGTCGAGATGGGCCTCTTCGGGAAAGAACAGACCCTCTTCGAAGCGGCCTTCGAGGTCGGGCTCGAGCGTGGCGATCCCGGCGCCGTCGATCCGCTCGAAGCGCTCGGTGCGGCGGGCGAAACGGCCAAGCTCCGAAAGGTCGCGACGTTGGGCCACGACAAGCGTGCCGTTGCGCACGACGCCGCCGACATGGGCGGGCCACCAGTCGAGCGCCATCGCGCCTTTCTCGACGACCTCGGGCTCGGCGCTTTCCCGCTCGCACCAGGGCGCGAGCATGCCGCCGGCGGCCCAGGAGCAAGCGCGATCGCCGATCGCCGAAGCGCGTTCGACGATCTCGACCTCGGCGCCGCGCTCGGCGAATTCCACTGCTGCGACGAGCCCGGCGACGCCGGCCCCGACGATGGTGACGCGCATGTCCAATCTCCCTCGGGCCAAAGGCGCCGCGAGCGACCCGGACGAACGCGCGGTCTCAGAAACAGGAGAGCGGCGGCCTGACGCCGCCGCAAAAGCCCCGTTCCTTCGCCGGCACGACCCGGATCAGGTTCAAAGGGTTCGGCGAAGCCGCCGTCTCAGCCCTTTCGGGCGCCCCTCGGACTGAACGGGACAGTGGTGACGAGGCCGGGCGCTGTCAATGAGAGCCAAGCCTGCTCAGGACTTCCAGCGGCAGATTTCGGCGATCTTCGCCCGCACCGCGCCGAAACCAGTGGTCGGAAAGATCGTCTCTCGCGTCTCGCCGGTGGCGTCGCTGACCGCGATGCGCATCTTCCCGTCATCGGGTATGGCGCGCATGAAGTCCTCGACTCCCTCGGGCAGGAACACGGCCTTGCCGTTCGATGAGACGTCCCAGGCGCCGGACCGCTCAAGCGCGCCATCCATCTGAGAGACGACCGTCAGCCTCCGACCGGACAGACCCCATCCGCCGTTCGAGCCGACCATGAGCTCCGCGCGCCCGGTGATGCAGCGGGCGATGAGGTAGCTCGGATCGTTGTAGCCCGCGCCTTGCGCGGGCGAGAGCGCGGTGACAAGGCCGCCGCCGTCCTTCGATGGCGGCTCGATCGACATCGTCCAGACGCCGTGCCGTTCACTGTCGGCCACGGCGGGGCCGACGATCATCACGAGTGCGAGAACAAGCGTGCGTCTCATCGGAGGTCTCCGTGATCTAAACTCAAGCGGCATACGCGCTTCTCGAAAAGCGGATGTCGGCTGCGGCTCGAAATTGGAAAAGATCTAAGCTTGCAAGGACTTGTTGCCGACAGGGCGTCGACTGTCTTAGACCTCGAGCGCCACGGCGCTTCATTCCGCCGGGACTTGAAGCGCAACCTGGATGAGGATCTCGGCCATGGCGCAAATGCTGGTCTCCGAAGCGGACTTCACGTTGCCCGATCCGGCGCTGGTCGCGTCTCGGCTCATCGAGCACATGGCCGAGCACGATGTCGTCTGCGAGACGTCGGGCGCGTCTACGACGGCGCATCTCGGCATCGGCTCGGGGGTGCTGGAGGCGACCCAGTCCTGCCTCAAGGTCCGCGTCGAGGCGCCCGATCTCGGCGCGCTCGAGCTGCTGCGCGAATTCGTGGTGTCCCACGTCGCGGAATTCGCCGATGGCGTGAAACCCGCCTTCGCCTGGCGCGGGAACGTCTCCAAAGGGGCGCGGCTCGCGAATTTCCGGGAGGTCCGGCTGAAATCGGCCGTCGACCTTACGCCGCGCATGCGCCGTCTCACCTTCACGGGCGATGTCGCGCGCTTCGCCGGCGACGAAGAGATCCACGTCCGCCTGTATTTCCCGCCTGAGGGCGTGTCTGAGCCCGAATGGCCGCGTCCGGGCGCCGATGGCGGCATCGTCTGGCCGTCGGACGAGAAGCGGCCGGAAGTCCGCTACTACACGGTCCGCCGGGCGGACGTCGAAGCGGGCGAGATCGAGATCGACGTCCTGCTGCACGACGATGCCGGGCCGGGCTCAGCTTTCGCCTCGGCTGCCCGGCCGGGCGCGATCTGTGGAATGGCGGGTCCCGTCGGCCGCATCGCTCCGGTTTCGGACTGGACGCTGCTCGCGGGCGACGAGACCGCGCTGCCCGCCATCGCCCGCATGCTGGAGCTGATGCCGGATGAGGCGAGGGGGCTCGCCTTGATCGAAGTCGACGGCCCCGCGGACGAACTGCCGATCCGCACGCCGGAAGGCGTGGCGCTCCGTTGGATTCACCGAACCACGGAGCCGTCGGAACGGCCGCTCGTCGACGCGATCCGAACAGCCGAGATCCCTTCAAACTCCAGCGACGCTTATATCTGGGTCGCATGCGAGCACGGGGACGCGAAGGCTATCCGCAGCCACCTTCGGACCGACCGCGGATTGCAGCGCGACCGCCATCAGGTGGTCGGCTACTGGGAGCGATCCACAGAAGCCCACGCCTGATCCTCGGGTTGAGGCTGGACTTCCGCTGTCTTCCGCGCCAACTCGCTGCACGTGACGATTTTGTGACGTGGAGCGCGCGCCCGGATGCTCGGTCTGTTTCGACGATTGATGCCGCGCGAGGACAGCTTCTTCGAGCTGTTCGAGCGGCATTCGCGAACGCTCGTCGCCGGCGCCAAGGCGATGCAGGGGCTGCTTGAGGGGGGCGACCGCACCCAAGAGTTCTGCGAGGCGATTTTTCGACACGAGAACGAGGCGGACGAGATCGCCCGCGAGGTGCTGCTGCTGGTCCGCCGCAGCTTCATCACCCCTTTCGACCGTAGCGACATCACCGGCCTCATCCAGTCGATGGACGACGCCATAGACCAGATGAACAAGACGGCAAAGGCCGTCGCTCTCTATGAGCTGCGCAGCTTCGACCCGCTGATGCGCGACCTGGGCGGCACCATCATGGAGGCTGCGACGCTGACCGCCCGAGCCGTCCCTATGCTGGGCTCGCTCGCCAAGCACGCAACCGAGATCGGCGAGATCGCCGAGCAGATCACCAAGGTGGAGGGCCGCTCCGACGACCTCCACGACGAGGGCCTGCGCAAGCTCTACAAGGAGTGCGGCCACGACCGGGCGATGGACTACTTCATCGGGTCGAAGATCTACGGCGCGCTCGAGGACGTGGTCGACCGCTTCGAGGACGTCGCGAACGAGATCAGCGCCATCGTGATCGAGAACGTTTGAGCGTGGGGGACGTCGCGGTTCTCGCTCTGCCCTGGCTGATCGCGCTGATCGCGGTCGCTCTGGCCTTCGATTTCCTGAACGGGCTGCACGACGCCGCGAACTCGATCGCGACCATCGTCTCCACGCGCGTGCTCTCGCCGCGCTACGCCGTGATGTGGGCCGCGTTCTTCAACTTCATCGCCTTCCTGTTCTTCGGCCTGCACGTCGCCCAGACGATCGGCACCGGCATCGTTCAGGCGAGCGTGATCGATCCGACCGTGATCTTCGCCGCCCTTGTCGGCGCGATCTTCTGGAACGTCGCGACCTGGGCGCTCGGCATCCCTTCCAGCAGCTCGCACGCCCTGATCGGCGGGCTGGTGGGCGCCGCCTCCGCCAAGGCAGGCCTCGGCGTCGTGCTCTGGAGCGGGCTTGGCAAGACGGCCGCCGCCATCGTGCTGTCGCCGCTCGTCGGCTTTATCCTCGCGCTGCTGCTGGTGCTCGCCGTCTCCTGGATAATGGTGAGGCGCACGCCGCTCGCGGTCGACAACATCTTCCGCTACCTGCAATTCGTCTCGGCCTCGATGTACTCGCTCGGGCACGGCGGCAACGACGCCCAGAAGACGATGGGGATCATCGCCGTGCTGCTCTACAGCCAGGGGTATCTCGGGGGCGAGTTCCACGTGCCGCTCTGGGTGGTGCTGTTTTGCCAGGCCGCGATGGCGCTGGGTACGCTCTCCGGCGGCTGGAGGATCGTCCACACGATGGGCTCGCGCATCACGCGGCTTAACCCGATGCAGGGGTTCTGCGCCGAGACCGGCGGAGCGATCACGCTGTTCACCGCGACCTGGCTTGGCGTGCCGGTTTCGACGACCCACACGATCACCGGCGCGATCGTCGGCGTCGGTTCGGCGAGGCGCACCTCCGCCGTTCGCTGGGCGGTGGCGAGCAATATCGTGGTGGCCTGGGTGCTGACCCTGCCGGCGGCCGCCGCCGTGTCGGCCGCCGCCTATTGGGTGACGGCGGCGTTGCAGTGAGGCCTCGCTTCGGAAGGCCAACACGTCATCCCGGACGGCGCGAAGCGCCGAGCCGGGATCGTCATCCGGATAAGACGCTCGATACTTCGCACGATCCCGGCTCTCGCTTATGCTCGGCCGGGATGACGCTTGGTCACGACGGCAGCTTGCCCGTCACCCGGTGCAGAAATCCCAGAAGCTTCGGGTAATACCCGTCCGGGTTCTCGTAAAACGGCATGTGGCTGGCGTTCGGGATGACGTGCAGCTCGGCGTTCTTCAGCGCGAGCTTCATCTTTAGCGCGCCGGCGGGCGTGAACTCGTCATGCGCGCCGCATGTGATGAGACAGGGCACGTCGATGTCGGCCAAATCGACGAGGCGAGACCAGTCCTTCAGATTGCCGGTGTAGTGAAACTCGTTCGGCCCCTGCATCACGCCATAGGGGCCCATGTTCCAGTCGTTTACGGAGCGCAGCACCGGCGCCGGCCATTCCTTGAGCCGGCAGACATGGCGGTAGTTCAGCAGGGTGATCGCCGCCTGATATTCCGGATGGTCGTAAGACCCTTCCGCCTCGTGCCGCTGCATCATCGCCACCGTCTCAGGCCCGAGCGCCGAGCGCAGCCGCTCGAGCTCGGCGATCGACGCCGGCATGTCGGCGACGGTGTCCTCGAGGATCAGGCTCTTCAGCGCGTCCGGGTGCGTGACCGCGTAGTCGAGCCCGAGCCAGCCGCCCCAGGAATGGCCGAGCAGATGAACCTTGCCGAGGTCGAGCGCCTGCCGGACGGTCTCGACCTCCGCGACGTAGCGGCCGATCTCCCACAGCGCGGGATCAGTCGGGCGATCCGACGCGCCGCAGCCGAGCTGGTCGAAGGCCACGACGCGATAGCCGTGATCGACCATCGGGATGTGCGCTTCGCGCAGGTAGTCGCAGGGCAGGCCGGGTCCGCCGTTCAGCAGCAGCAGCGTCTCGTCGCCGGAGCCATAGGAGTAGGCGACGACCTTGAAGCCGCCGTCGATGGTGATCTCGACGCGTTGGTCGGGTTCTGCTTCACGCCACATAGGAACTCCTCAGGCTGCGACTTTGCCCGCGCGCCAGCGCAGCAGCGCGAGGATCAATCCCCCGGTCAGCAGCAGCGTGGCGGCGGCGAGCGTCGACATCGTGCCGATCGCCGGCACCATCGGCGTATAGCCGGCGACCATCTTGGCGTAGAGCCATTCCGGCACGGTGGAATCCGCGCCTGTCGTGTAGAGCGACAGCGGGAAGTTGCCCCAGGAGAGCAGGAAGGCGAACAGCGCCCCGGACCACACGCCCGGCCACAGGATCGGCAGCGTGATCTCCCGCAGCACGAACAGCCGGCCTGCGCCGAGATCGGCCGCGGCCTCCTCCAGCGTCGGATCGAAGCCGTAGACTTGGATCGCGATGACGAGCGTCACCACCGGCACGATCCATACGAGATGCGCGAAGATCGCGGTCTGCCAGGTCGGCTGGATGCCGACCGCGTTCATCCAGAGCAGCAGAGCGAGGCCGAGCACCGGCTGCGGAAAGAAGATCGGCAGCAGCACGAGCTTCTGGTAGAGCCGCCGACCCTTCCAGTCGTAGCGCGCGAAGGCGAGCGCGCCGAAGAAGGCGACGATGACGGCGACGACAGTCACGATCAGCGCGATCGCGACGGAGGTCTTCACGATCTGCTGGACCTCGAAGCTGTCGATCGCGCGGCTCCACCAGTCGGTCGACCACGCGGCGACGGGGAAGCCGAAATAGCGGCTCTTCGACAGCCCCGCGAGCGCGCCGCAGGCGATCGGCAGGTAGACGAGAACGAGCACGAAGATCGTCCACGTCCAGATGAACGCGTTGGAGCGGCGGACGGACTGGTTCATGGCGTCACCTCCGGCCCAGGATGCGGTCGAGGTCGAGCTTGGTCAGCGCGATCAGCGACAGGGCGCCGACGATTATGGTGAGGATCAGCGCCAGCGCCGAGCCGAGCGGCCAGTTCTGGGCGTAGGTGAAGGCGATCTCGATGTCGTGGGTCGCGACGATCACGGACTGGCCGCCGAGGATCTTCGACTCCGCCACCGCGCCGACAGCCAGAACGAAGGTCAGCAGCATGCCGATCATGATGCCGGGCATGGCGAGCGGCAGCTCGACCTCGCGCCAGATCATCAGCCGCGAAGCGCCGAGGTCGCGCGCGGCCTCGACGAGCTCCTTCGGAACCATGGCGAGCCCGAGCACCATCGGGAACAGCATGAAGGGCAGGTAGACATAGACCATGCCGAACAGGGTGATGCCCGGCGTGTAGAGCACCTCCGGCCCAGCGCCGCCGAGGAGCTTCAGCGTGCCGTCCAGAACGCCGTTCTTGATGAAGAACAGGGTCCAACCGTAAAGCCGCACGTTCTCGGACACGAACAGCGGAAACACGAACAGCACGCTGACGAAACCCGCCCATCGCCCGAACACGCGCGCGAGGCCCCAGGCGATGGGGTAGGCGACGATCGCGAGAACCACCACGGTCGCCGCCGCGAAGCCGAGCGACCAGGCGAACGACATCCAAACCGTGTTGGCGGGATCGAAGATCGTCTCGAAATTAATCAGCGTGAAGGAGCGGAAGACGTCGAACGTCCGAGGCGTCGCGAAGGCGTAGGCCGCGACGGTCGCAAGGGGGGCGAGAAAGCCGAGCAACAGGACGACAAGGACGGGGAGGGAGCTCAGCAGACCGCGCGACACTTTCTTCCTGGCGGCCGGCGTGCTGCGCGCTTCGAGGCGCGTCCCTGTGGGCCGCTCCTCAGCATGAGGAAGGGTGAGCTCGGACATCAAGTTACGCCTCGACCACGATGGCGTCGCGGGCGTCCCAGCCGATCAGGGCCTCGTCGCCCTCCGCCTTGCGCGCATTGGCGCGGGAGAGCTCCAGCAGAAAGGTCTTTTCAGCGACCCGCACCTGATACTGGATGCGCGAGCCCAGCGAATACTGGTTGAACACCACGCCCTTCAGGCAATTGTCTGCGCCGCCGGGCGCGTCGACGAAGCGCATGAACTCGGGCCGCACCACCACGGCCGCCTTCTGCGCGGAGGTCATCGCGGTGGGCAGGGCGAGATTCGCAGGACCCTCCACGCCGTCGATCCGCCAGACGCCGTTCTCGTGCGCGGCGTCGAACACGTTCACCTCGCCCATGAACTCGGAGACGAACTTGGTCGAGGGCCTTGTGTAGATCTCCTCGGGCGTGCCGACCTGCACCAGCCGGCCGGACTGCATGACGCCGATCCGGTCCGACATCACCATCGCCTCTTCGAGGCTGTGGGTGATGTAGATGAAGGTCTTGCCGCTCTCGCGATGAAGGTCCTTGAGCTCCTTCTCCATCACCTTGCGGAGCTTGTAGTCGAGCGCCGACAGCGGCTCGTCGAAGAACAGAACCTCCGGGTCGTAGGCGAGAGCCCGGGCGAGCGCGACGCGCTGCCGCTCGCCGCCGGAGCATTTCATGACGTTCTTGCCGTAATGGGTTTCCGGCAGGCGCACGAGGCGCAACAGCTCCAACGCGCGCTGCTTGCGGGCAGCGGGCGCGACGCCCTTCACTTTCAATGGAAACTCGATGTTCTCGCCGACCGTCTTGTGCGGGAACAGCGCAAGCGACTGGAACACGAGGCAGGTCGGCCGCTGGCTCGGCGGCATGTCGTTGATGCGGATGCCCTTGAGCGAGATTTCGCCGTCGCTCGGCGCCTCCATGCCGGCGAGCATGCGCAGCAGCGTGGTCTTGCCCGAGCCGGAGGGCCCCACGATCGTCAGGAACTCGCCGTCTCGGATGTCGAGATCGATGCGCTCCACCGCCGCGAAATCCCCAAACGTCTTCCGGACGCCGACGAGCTGCAGGATGGGCTTTGGGGGGTTCTGGGCGAGGGCTGCCGCCGTCATCGCTTGAGCCTTATGCGTGGTCACGAAACATAGAACGTCATCCCGGCCGGAGCGGCGGAGCCGTGCAAAGCCGGGATCGCGCGCGGAACGAAGCGCCTTGTCCTGATGACGATCCCGGCTCGGCGGCCGCGCCGCCGTTCGGGATGACGGCTAATGGTCCCGCTTACTTCGCGCGCTTTGCGGCGGTGAGGATTTCGAGCGCCTTGTCGTAGTCCGGCACGATGTCGTACTCGGCGCAGCGGCTCATCTCCTCCTCCAGGCTGTCGTACTGGATGGCGTCCAGCTCTTCCTTGGTGAAGAGGTCGAAGCAAGCCTTCGTGCCCATCTGCGCCACCGGGTTGAAGGTGCCCTCGGCGAACGCGACGGTGTGGGCCACCTTCGGATCCTGCACATATTTCAGGAACTCGAGCGCGAGCGGCGAGAGATTCGGGTTGTTCACGGTCGAGGTGATCTCGATCCAGGCGGTGCCGCCCTTGCCGTCGATCGGACCTTTGAGCGGCGTAACCGCGCGGAGCTCAGGATGCCCGTCGGCGCGGGCGGGAGAGACCGAATAGGTGCCGCCGGTGAGATGCATGTCGATCTCGCCGGAGACGAGCGCCTGGTTCATCGCCGCGATATCGCCGACGAGCTTGGCGCCGCCGAAGATCCGCTTTGAGGTCTCGGTGAACTTCTCCATCTCCTTCTCGTCATGCGTCTTAAACGGGTTGATCCCCGCGATCAGGAACATGTCGAAGACGTTCCAGTCGTCGGATTCGAGGATGCCGTATTTGCCCTTGATGGAGGGGTCGTTGAACAGATCCCAGCCCTGCTCCTCGGCGGTCTTGCGGCTCACCTTGTTGGTGTTCACGACGAAGCTGTAGGGCCCGAAGCGCTGGGCCATGCCGAGCAGATCCTTGCCGTCATCGCTCATGGCCCACCGGTAGGGCGCCTTGAATTGCGGCAGCATCTTCGCGAAGAACGGCTCGAACTCGTCCTTCGGCAGAGGCTTGATCAGCCCCTCGGGGTGCATGATCTTGCGCGCCCACGGGTTGTTGACGTTGATCAGATCCCACACCTTGGTCTCGCCGGCGCGCAGGCGGTTGATCATGGTGGGATCGTTCGTCAGGCTCTCCGCCTTCACGTTCGCGGATTTCGACGAGCGGAAGGGATCAAGCACCTGGGCGGAGTTGTAGCCCTCCCAGCACAGGATGTTCAGCTCGCTCTCGCGGGCCGCGAAAGCGGACTGCATGTTGACGAGCGGGCCGGCGAGGGCGGCGCCACCCATGATCTTCAGGGCGTCGCGTTTGCTGAAAAGCGTCATGTCGTGTCCCCGTCAGAGGCCTGAGTTCACGGCCGAGTTGGCAAGTCGGTCAGAATTTGTGGCGCAGTATCGCCCGGCTTGTTGGGTTTACAACGCCCTTTTTATAAGCAAGCTCTGATCCTCATCATCCATCTCGGAGGCGCCGATGTCATCTGAAACCAAAAGCCGAGTCGCGGTCGTGACCGGCGGCACGAAGGGCATCGGCAAGGGCATCGCCCGCGGTTTCGCGAACGCCGGTTACGCCGTCCTCGTCGTCTCACGCAATGCCGCCGAGGCGGACGCGGTCGCGGCCGAAATCGGCAACGGGGCCAGCGGGTTCGCGGCCGACGTCTCGGATCAGGCCTCCTCAGAGGCGATGGCGGCGGCCGCGCTCGATCGCTATGGGCGCATCGACGCGCTGCTCGCCAACGCAGGCATCTTTCCGGCGGCGAAGCTCTCGGACATGACGGCCGAGGATTTCGATCACGTCATGGGCGTGAACGTCCGCGGCACGTTCCTTTCGGTGAAAGCGGTGCTGCCCGCGATGAAGGCTGCGAACAAAGGACGCATCATCCTGACCTCGTCGATCACGGGTCCGATCACCGGCTATCCCGGCTGGTCGCACTACGGCGCGAGCAAAGCCGCGCAGCTCGGCTTCATGCGCACCGCCGCGATCGAGCTCGCGCCCTTCAACATCACCATGAACGCGGTGATGCCGGGCAACATCATGACGGAAGGGCTCGACGGTCTCGGGCAGGAATACCTCGACAAGATGTCGGCCTCGATCCCGATGAAGCGGCTCGGAACCGTCGACGATATCGCCGGCGCGGCGCTCTATTTCGCGAGCGACGCGGCGGGTTACGTCACCGGCCAGCAGATCGTGGTCGACGGCGGCCAGGTGCTGCCGGAGAGCCTTGGCGCGCTGGAGGCGATGGAGGGGTAAGGAGCAGATGCGGCCATCCCACAGAGAGTCGGAGGCCGCAGCTCCCAAATTGCGATCCGTCGCCATCGAAATGAGTATCGCCGCGGCGAGACGTTCGCTGTCGTCTGTCGCATGCTCTCGTTCGGTCCATGCAGCGGGCTTGTAACGAGAGCGCGGGTTATGTCGGCCGACTCGGTTGAATTCCCATGGACCTCGGCCGCATCCGAGCCGTCTCACGCTTATCTTTTGCCGATGATCCTGGAATTGCTAAGGCGGCATCTGCCCAACGGGGGGCGCGTGCTTGACGTCGGCTCTGGCAACGGGTCCCTAACTGTTCGCATCGCGCAAGCCGGTTACGAGGTCCTCGGCGTCGAACCCTCGGCGACTGGCTTGGCGCTCGCCCGGGCGCGCTTTCCCGCTGTCCGGTTCGAGCAGGGTGACGGTTACGATGACCTGGTGGGCCGCTTTGGCGTCTTCGATATGGTCGTGAGCTGCGAAGTCATCGAACATCTCATGACTCCGGCTACGTTCCTTTGGCGCGCCCGCGAGGCGACCAAGCCCAGAGGCCACATCGTGGTCTCGACGCCGTACCATGGCTTTCTCAAGAACGTGGCGGTCGCCGCTTCGGGCAATTGGGACCATCATCATCATCCTGAGCGGGACTATGGGCACGTGAAGTTCTTCTCTCGGGCGACTTTGGCCCAAGTCGCCAGGGACAGCGGGCTGCGCGAGGTGTCGTTTCACCGCGTCGGCCGCATCCCGCCCTTTGCGAAATCAATGGTGGTCGCCTTCAAGGCCGCGCAGACCTCTCATTGAGCCCGTCGGCGCGAGCAGGGTGGGGCGCAGCGCCTTCAGGGGCTACATCGCCGCCAGCGCGCCGTCCAACGCATCGAGCAGTATGTCGGCATGCGCGCGCTCGAAGATCAACGGAGGGCGGATCTTCAGCACGTTGCCATAGCGGCCCGCCGCGCCGATCAGGATGTGGCGGTCGCGGAGCGCGTTGATCACGCGGGTCGCGATGTCCTGGGCGGGCGCGCCGTCCTTCACGAACTCCACGCCGATATAAAGGCCAGCGCCGCGCACGGCGCCGATCTGCTCGTGCCGGCCCATCACTCCGCGCAACCCTTCGGCCATGTAGCCGCCGACGTCCGCGGCGTTCGCGATTAATCCGCGCTCTTCGATCTCGTTCAGCACCGCGAGGCCGGCGGCGGAGGCGACCGGGTTGCCGCCAAAAGTGTTGAAGTAGCCGACGCCGCCCGCGAAGGCCTCCATCAGCTCCAGCCGCGAAACCACGCCGCCGATCGGGATGCCGTTACCCATCGGCTTGCCCATAGTGACGATGTCCGGCGTCACGCCATGGCGCTCGAAGCCCCACATGCCGGCGCCGGTTCGGCCGAATCCCGGCTGGACCTCGTCGGCGATGAACAGGCCGCCCGCGGCGTGCGTGACGTCGACCGCTTCGGCGAGGAAACCGGCCGGATCAGCCGCCACGCCGTCGCTCGAAAAGATGGTGTCGACCAGGAAGCCGGCGAAGCCGAAGCCGGACGCTTCGAGATCGTCGATCGCAGCCTTCAGGTCGGCCGCAAGTCGCGCGCCGACGTCGCCTTCGCCGATCGGGGCGGGCACGACGCGGACGTGTGGCGCGAGCGCTCCGCCGGGACGGGAGGAGGGAGAGACGTCGGTCACGGCGGAGGTGTTGCCGTGATAGGCGTTGTCAGTAACGACGAAGCCCCGCTTGCCCGTGAAGGCGGTAGCGATGCGCAGCGCGAGGTCGTTGCTCTCGCTGCCCGTGCAGGTGAAGGCGACCTTGTCGAGACCTTCCGGAAAGGTCGCGAGCAGGCGGTCGGCGTAATCGTGCACGATGTCGTAGAGGTAGCGCGTGTGGATGTTCAGCACGCCGACCTGGTGCGCCACCGCCGCCGCCACGCGCGTGTTGCAGTGCCCGACCGAGGGGACGTTGTTGTAAACGTCGAGATAGCGTGTGCCGTCCGCCTCGATCAGCCAGACGCCGTCGCCGCCGACCACGTGCAGCGGCTTCTCGTAGAACAGCACCGAGGTCGGCCCAAAGGCCTGGATCCGGCGTTCGACGAGCGACTGGGTCGCGGCCGGCAATGCGTTGGAGCGGTGCGAGGCGTCGAAGGCGTTCAGCGCGAGGATCTGCTGGCTGCGGCTCATCGGTTTTCCATCAGCCTTCGGCCACGAGGTATCGCTCGGCGAGCGCGACCGTGCCGTCGGTGTAGGCGGGTCCCATGGCCTGCGCGGTCGGCGTCTCCGAGCGGGTAGCGACCCAGGCGGTCAGTAGGATGCGGCGGAGCAGCAGCAGGCTCGGCATGATCGCCTCGTCCTCGGCCGAGATGGGAGCGACCGTGCGGTAGCCCTCCAGCCATGCGGCCTGAAGCTCAGGGATGAAGGGCTCGTGCTCCATGAAGCTGACGGCGGCGGCGAAGTCGTACATGAACCAGGACATGCCGCAGTCGTCGAAATCGATGACGCCGAGCCTGTCGCCGTCGACCAGAAGATTGGCGAGCCTGAGGTCGGCGTGGACTAGGCCGAAGCGCTCCGGAGCCTCGCCATAGGCTGCGGTCTTCACCTTCAGAACCTGCGTCGCGCGTTCGATGACGGCGCGGCCGTCCGGCTCCAGGCCCAGTCCGTCGCGCCAATCGCCCCAGAGCGGTCGCGAGCCGACCATGGCTTCGTAGTCCCAGAGTTTTCTGGCGAAGCGCTGCGGCCGTTTCCAGCGCCGGGAGTGTTCGTGAAGCCTTGCGGTGATCGCGCCCAGGATGCGGAACCAGCGCGGGAGGTTTTCGCCCGGCTGCGGCTCCGCGCCGGACATGAAGGAGAACGCGACGACGTTGCGCCACTGGCCGTCGTCATCGAAGCCGCCCAACAGTTCGCCGTTCGTCATCGGCAGCGGCTCGGGGGTGTCGGCGACGCCCTCGGCGCGCAGCGATCGGATCCAGGCGAGCTCGGAAAGCACCTCCTCCGAGGTGTGATAGTGCGGGCGGTTGACCCTGAAGATTAGGGGCGCGCCCGCAGAACCCTCGGCGAGGAAAGTCGCGTTTTCGGAGATCGTGAGCAGCCTGAGCGGCGCCTCGGACGCTAGGCCCCAGCGCGGGAGCGCCGCGCGCAGCTGCGTCTCCAGCCTCGTCAGGAATGCGTCGTCATACATGCGTTGTCCCGCCCGAACATCTCGAAAACATTCCATGCCGATGTGGCGAGCGCAACAAATTATGCGGGACCTGCCACATCGCGTTTCTCCGGGGCTACGATGACCCTGACCCCATGGCGCTGAAGCGCCTCCGCCAGTTCTCCGCGGGGCGCGGCGTCGGTGACCAGCGTGCCGATGAGCGGGAACGGCGCGTAGCGGACGGCGAACAGCTTATCGAACTTCGAGTGGTCGGCGACGCAGATGGCGTGGGCCGCCCGCGAAGCGATCGCGCCGTAAACAGCCGCGGGCTCGACCAGCGCGTCGCTGACCCCTTCGGGCGTCATGCCGCTCGCGCCGGTGATCGAGACGTCGGCCGCGAACTGTTCGAGAAACCGGATCGTGTGCGCGCCGACGGTCGCGCCTTCGCTGGGCAGGTAGGTCCCGGGCGCGATCAGGATGGTGATCGTCGGGTTGAGCGCGAGCACTGTCGCGACGCCGAAAGAATGGGTGACGACGGTCAGGTTCTTGTGGTCGAGCGCGATCCGGCGGGCGACGTGCGTGGTGGTCGCGCCGGCCCCGATCATCACCAGATTGCCCGGCCTGATGAGCGCCGACGCCGCGCGTGCGATCCGCGTGCGCTCGGCGACAAAGAAGGCGTGGCGCTCGCCGACCGAAGGTTCGGTGCTCGGCGTGCGCACCGCGCCACCATAGGTGCGGTTGACGAGACCCTGTTCGGTGAGTTCATCGAGATCGCGGCGGATGGTCTCCGTCGAGACGCCCATGCGCCCGGCGAGTTCGGCGACGCGCAGGCTTGGCGTCTGCGTGATCTGGGTGAGGATCTGCTCGTGCCGAGAGGATTTGCTGAGCTTCATCGCGCGTCCGGGCGGGGAATGATGCCGGCGACGATAGCATGACGCCCAACGCCGAAAGCGAGTCCCCGCTGTTTCAAGTGCGCATCGCGCGGCCTCTGCTGGTCGCGTCCTTCGCCGGGCCGCAGACGATGCTGAGCTGGGCGATGCGCCGCCCTGGGTTCGAGACCGCGGAGCGCGTCGTCTGGCGCGAGGTGGCGCGCGAGGATCTGACGCTCGACGTCGACCCGCAGGCGCTGCTCGACGCCAGCCTGAAGGAGGCGAGGCTCGATAACGCCGTCGCGATGATGACGTCGCGCGACGTGCGGTCTGCGCGGACGGCCGTCGCTACGAGCGGCGATGTGGCGGCGCAATGCCTTGCGACGGTCGGGCTGAACAATGCGGAGCGGGCAGGGACCTTGAGCCCGCCGGTCGTGCGGTCGGGTCACGGCACGATCAATCTGCTCGCGGCGGTCTCGGCGCCGCTCGCGCAGGCCGCCTTGGTCGAGGCGCTGTCGATCGCGACCGAGGCGCGCACGGCCGCCGTGATGGACCTCGACTGGCCAGTCCCTGGCGGCGTCGCGACGGGCACCGGCACCGATTGCATCGTGATGGCGGCGCCGGCGGGCGAAGCCGGGGCGCCGTTCGCAGGGCTGCACACCGATATCGGCCGCGCGATAGGAGCGGCCGTCTACCGAGCGGTGGCCGAAGCCGGCCGCGACCGGATCGCCGAGCGGGCCGGCCCGCTTCGCGAGCGCTAACCGCGGGCCTGGCTTCAGCTGACGCCTACCTCTTTCGGCGGACGAGTATCGACCGATGTGACCCATCGCGCCCGGCAGTGGCGGCCGTATCCTTGCGGTTCGCCGGCTGTGGAAGGGACATCATGAAGACGGCCCGCAGTCCCGGACGCCCATGAAGATCGCCTGCTTCGTCCGACCGCATATGGGCGGCACTTTCTCGGTCTTCCGGCAGTTGCGGGAAGGGCTCGCCCCTCATGGCTTCAACCTCGACTGGCTCGCCTCGGGCGCGGCCGATGTCCTTCGGCAGGACGTCTGGAGGGACGAGCGGAGCAGGGGAGAGGTCGTCGACCCGTCAGGAGAAATGTCCCCAAGACGTCGCGCCGAGGAACTCGCGCGTTTGATCTCGGAGCGTCGGTACGACGCCGTGATGTTGAACGTGCTGGGCGACGGCGTGGAGACCGAGGTCGCCCGCTATTTGCCACAGACGATCCTCCGCGTAGTTGTCGTCCACAACATCACGCCCGGAACTTACGCCGCCGCAAAATCGGTCCGGGACAATGTTCACGCAGCCGTCTGCGTCTCCCCACGCTGCCGTGACGACTTGGTGCGGAGCCACGGCTTCGATCCCGAGCGCACGATCCTCATCCCCAATGCCGTCGACGTGGAATGCTTCGCGGCGGCTGCAGAGGGCCGGGGGAGAGGCGACGGCCTGAGGCTGCTCTTTCTCGGCCGCATCGAGGACAATTCCAAAGGCGTGATGTGGCTGCCGAGGATCGTCGCGGAGAGGCTGCCCACCACTACGGTCACCATCGCCGGCGCCGGACCCGACGAGGCGCAGCTGAGGCGCGCCTTCGAGCGAGGCGGCGATCGGGTCGTATTTCTTGGAGCCGTACCCCCGGAGCGGGTCCCCGCTTTGCTCGCCGAGCATGACGTGCTGCTAATGCCGTCACGCTTCGAGGGCGCGCCCATGTCGTTGATCGAGGGGATGGCCGCGGGATGCGTGCCCGTAGCTTCCCGGATACGCGGCGTCACTGATGCGTTCGTCGAGCATGGCCAGGACGGGCTGCTTTTCCCGATGGGCGACTGGCGGGCCGCCTCGCTGCTGATCAGACAGCTGGAGAATGACGAGATCCGTCTCCAGACGCTCTCGGAGGCCGCGCGAGCCCGCGCGCTTCGCGGTTGCCGCCAGGACGACATGGCGACGGCTTACGCCTCGCTCTTTCATCAGCTGCAGGCGGATCCGCCTCCAGTCGCTGAGAGCCGGGAGTTCGATCGCTGGACGACGCCTGCGGGCCTCCGACGCCCGCTGCGCAGCCGCGCGCCGGAGCCGATCAAGAATCTTGTTCGGCTGGTCCGCGAGCGCCTGACGGCGGCGCGATGATGAGAACCCGCCTGGAGCGAGGACCTTCTCGTCGATAGCCCGCAGCCTCGCGTTGAAGAGGGCGCTTTGAGTGGGCAGGCGTTCAGCCCGTCGGAGAAGGGACCCTGGCCTTCTGAGGGCTGCTAGACACAGGAGACCGCCGACCGCCGCGGCGCGCCGAACCACGACGTCATGTGTTGGGAGCCTGCGCCGCTTCCATGACGACGCTTCTGAACTTCGACCGAGAGCTCTCCAGCTGCAGCAGATGCAGGAATGGCGGCAGCGCGCGCATTCGAGGGTTGAGCGCAAGGCTGAAGCGGAGGATCTCCGCGCTCGCCTCGCGATTGCCCCGGCGCCACTGCGATACGCCGGTCCAGAAGGCGGCGGCGGCAAGCCGGCGTTGGGCCAGGGCATGGAGTTTTTTCGAGCGCGGAAGCCGTTTGCCGTCATTGGCGAAGAAGACGTCAAAGGCCGCCAGCCGCTGCGTGTAATCGCGGATGATCGACTGGTAATAGGCCGTGGACATGTTGGCCCCGTGAACTCTGTAGACCGCCTGCTCCATCGGCGTCTCCGCGATGGAGCCGTGAGCCGCGAATCGAAGCCACATCTCCATATCGCAGGCGTGCGGAAGGGAGGCGCGGTAGCCGCCGATCATTTTTTGCGTCGCCGTGCGCACGATCGCGGTCGGAGTTGGGACAAGATTGCGGATGCGCCGGCAGTTCTGCTCCACGAAATCCTGTCCGGTCTGGATACGCCAATGCGCATCCTTCACCGTCGGATCGAATTGCGGCGCCGGGTCGCCGTCGAAGAAATTGATGGCGGCGCCGTACGTCATCACGACGTCGGGCTGCGATTTCATGAGCGTGACGGCGCGGGCCAGAGCCGACGGCGCCAGGTAATCGTCGGCGGAAAGCAACAGGAAGAACGGGGCCTTCGCCCAGGAGATTCCGTCGTTGTAGGTGGCGGTAGGACCGCGGTTTTCCGGATGGACCAGCGCCTCCACGCGTGGATCGGACGCCGCGATGGCCCTCGCGATCTCAGCCGAGTCGTCTGGCGAGGCGTCGTCAATGATCAGGATGCGGACATCGTCGATGGATTGCGAGAGAACGCTATCGACGCAATCCCGCAGGAAATTTCCGTAGCGATAGCAGGGTATCGCGATATCCACGGTAGCCATGATGGTCTCGTCGCTCACATCCCGAACGACGCTATCGTCGCGCCGCCTCTCCGGCGACGCCTCCGATCGGCCTGGGCCCTTCCTCAAAGGCGGTATGCGGCGCTCATTCGGGTCCCCGAGTGCTCCTTTCCGTGCTCGAGCCAGCACCTAAAGAGGACGTCTCTAAACCGTAAGGAGCGGCGGCAGGCGGGGCCCGTTCCGCCTCATCTGCCGCAAGTGACGCGGACATATTCCGGTCTGGCGGTTTTCGTCTTGAGCTTGGCCTCAAGGGGGCGGGCGTGATCAACGACGTGCGGAAGGCCGTTCTACTGTCTCTCGGCGAGCGCTACGTCACGGTGGCCATCGGTGTGGTCCAGATGGCCATCGTCTCTCGCATTCTCTCCGTTGAGGAAATCGGTCTTGCCGCGCTCGGCATGGCCGTAGTCCAGTTGGCGGACGCGTTGAGGGAGTTCGGCGTCGGCAATTATCTGATCCAGCGCAGGGAGGTCACCCAAGACAGCGGCCGGACGGCCTTCACCTTTCTGCTGGCGCTCTCCGGGCTGTTCTTCATAGGCTTAGTTGGCGCGGCTGGGGCGCTGGGGTCCGACAATCCGGACCTGCGGGCGTTTCTCGCGATTCTCGCCTTCGGCTTCCTGCTTGCCCCGGTGAGCGCGCCCATCATCGCCATGATGCGACGCAACCTCCAGTTCGGATCGCTCGCCGTAGTGAACGGAAGCGCCACGATTGTTCAGGCGACCGCCCTGATCAGCCTCGCCTGGCTCGGCTTTGGCGCGATGTCCTTCGCCTGGGCGGCGGTGACGAGCGCCGTGGCCATGGCCGTTACGGCCTTGGCCATGAGGCCGGACCTAATCTGGATTTTCCGGCCGAGCCTCGCGAATTGGCGGGAGGCGCTTTCGTTCGGCGGCGTCGCCAGCCTCACCGGGCTCGTGAACCGCGCTTACGAGATGTTGCCGATCTTCGTGCTCGGGCGTTGGTTCCCCCTGGAGGCCGTCGGGCTCTACAGCCGAGCCGTGATCGTCAGTCAGGCGCCGGAAAAGCTGCTGTTCGCTAGCCTCGCGGGAGTGGTCCTCCCGGTGCTTTCGCGTGAGGCGAGGGGCGGGCGGCCCCTGGCGTCAGCCTATCTGAGCGGCCTCGGCTATATCACGGTCCTCCAGTGGCCTGCCTATATCCTCGTCGCGCTCCTCGCTCATCCCCTCGTCCTTGTCCTGCTAGGGGAGCAATGGAGCGGCGCTGTCCCGATCGTTCAGATCATCGCGCTCGCCTCGCTTCTCTATTTTCCCGCGATGTTGACCTACCCCACCCTTGTGGCGAGCGGAGCCGCCCGCGATGCGCTCACGTCCAGCCTGATCCACTTGCCGATCGGCGCGCTGATCGTGATGGCGGGCGCATGGTGGTGGGGACCGACAGGGCTTGCGGCAAGCCAGTTCCTCGCGATGCCCTTGCTCGTGATCGTCGACCTCGTCTTTGTCCGCCGCCGCGCGCCCTTCCGTTGGATCGAGATCGCATGGGCGGTGAGGAAGAGCGCTGTCGTCGCGCTTGCCTCGGCGGCGGCGCCGACGGCGATTGTCCTGATCGGCCCCGAAGGTCTCGAGCCCGGGTTTCTCGCGGCGACCGCGGCGGTCGCCGGCGCCGGCCTCGGCTGGTTCGGCGCGGTGATGGCGACCAATCACCCGATCTATAATCACATCAAGGCGATCGCAGGCGCGGTAGCGCGCCGCCTACCTGTTGAAATAACTGATTTTTCCGTGCTGCGACGTAATCGATCCGCACATCAGGCTTACGCCGCCAAAAGTTTCGTACGTCGGAAGGCGGAGCCGACATCATAGGAAGCAATACCGCCGTCCAACCCGTCTCGTAAACTGTTGATCCGCCGGCTGGCCGGTAGCATGGAGACGCGTGATGGCCGCTGTCCTCTCTTCCGCATCGATTGTAGGCAGACTCGCCGAGGCGCTCGTCGCTCCCCGCTTGTCGGATCAGGGGCGTCATCCTGATCCGATCTACCTCCCTGAACCGAACGTACTTGAATGGGAGGGTCGGCACGGGATCGGTTGGCGCTCAGCGGAGATGGAGACCTTCCGCGCCTCCTTGAAGTTGGAGGGGGAGGACATACGGGACGGGATCCTCAACGATCTTTCCGCGTATCACGACCTTTCGCCGGAAACGTGCCGGGAAATCTGCATCGACTGGGAGCGGCGCAGCATCGAGGAGTGGAAGTCCGCGGATCGGAGCACCGCGCAGGGCATCATCGACTTCTATGACGTGGCGCACTCCTGGACCTTCGACCTGCTCTGGTACGCTTATTTGCAGTCCTTCGGTCACGGCCTGCCCGCATCGGCGATGGCGGCCGCGTTCGCCCGCGCCTGCGCGAGCGGCCGATCTCATCTCGACTTCGGCTCCGGGGTCGGCGTGACCTCCCAGCTTTTCGGCCGCCTCGGCTTCGAGTCGACCATGGCGGACATATCGCGGCCCATGCTGGATTTCGCCGTGTGGCGGAACAATCGGCGCGGCGAGGAGAAGAAGTCGATCAACCTTCGGAACCGCCAATTGCCGGCGGACGCCTACGACGTCATCACAGCCATCGATACGCTGGCTCACGTGCCGGATTTCGACGCGGCGGCCGCGAGGCTTCACCGGTCGCTTCGCCCCGGAGGATGGCTGATCGCGAACTTCGACGTGCGCTCCCAAAAGTCCGAAGGATCCGCGTGGCACCTCTACCAGCGCGCCACGGTCCTCGACTTCAAGGTGCAGCGGGCGGGCTTCGTCCGTGCGGACACGCTTGGGGGCGTCCTCCACTGCTACCGCAAGGTCGACCCCGATAGCGCGGGGCGCCGCGCGCGAATGCTGTTGCAGGCCGCCTGGCTGCCCGTGCGAAGCCTGAAGGAGCTGACGGACCGCGTGCGCTGGCCGACGCCGCGGCGGTTGAAGCGGCTGTGGCGCGCGGCGTCCGGTCGTCGATGAAGAAGGCGCTCAAAGTCGCGCTCCGCGGTCATCTCGGACGCAGCAAGGCCGCCGCAGTTCGCCTGCTCGCGGAACGTCATGCGCTGGCGCTGATCGCACCCCGCTCGAGCCGGCCGACGGGCCGCATCCTTTGCCACCACAGCATCGGTCAACCCTGTTTCGGGGTGAACGACGTATCGCCCCGGCGCTTCGCCCGGCAGATCGAATCCGCGCTCGCTGCCGGATACCGCTTCGTGCCCGCGCCGCAGATCGCCGCGGGCCTCGCCGGCCCGAAGGACCTCGCGCTGACGTTCGACGACGGCGCCCGCAGCCTGCTGACTGAGGTGGCGCCGATCCTGAGCGCTTTCGGCGGCCTTCCGTTCATGGTGTTCGTGGTGACAGGCTGGGCCGACGAGGCGCAGGCGGGACGGCGGCGGAACATCGCCTCGTGGACCGACGTCGAGGCTCTGGTGGCGCTGGGGGCCATGATCGGCAGCCACTCCGTAAGCCATCCGAATTTCGCGCGCCTGAACGACGCCGCGGTTGTGGAAGAGCTTGAGCAGTCACGTGAGACGCTGAGGAGGAGGATCGGCGAGTCGCCGGCGGACTTCGCGATTCCGTTCGGCCTGAACAGCACGTGGACGCCTTCGGCGACCGCCGCGGCGCGTGCCGCCGGCTACACGCGGATATACGCGCAAGCCGAGAACCGTCGGCCGCCTGATACGATCGGCCGGTCCCTTGTCACCGGATATGACGCCGATACCCTGTTCCGGGCGACGCTCGAAGGCGCGTTCGATCGCTGGGACGAGTGGTATTGAGCCGGGCGATCCATGCGCCCGACCCAGCGCCGGCGCCTCTGCGCGTGGGCCCCGCAAACCGGCTCCCGTAAGCAGATGGCGACGTTCGGTCTCCCGGCTGTAGCCGGGAGAGGTACGGCGCACGCGAAGACACCCGAAAGAGCGCGTTGACCCGCGCCTGGCCGATCCCGCTAGATCGAAGCCAAACGCAGGTAATGGACATGATGCGGGCTCGATCGACGACGCCGGCCAGGTTCGGTCGTCTGAGCCGTCCGTCAGGAGCGCGCCGCCCATGACCGGCGCGGAGCGGCTCTCGACGCCTCGTCGCATCACCGCAGCGGTGCTCGCGATATGGTTTTCGCGGATCGTCGCGATCGGCTGCGGGCTCGTCCTGATGCCGATCCTGTTCGGGCGGCTCGCCGAGCCGGAGCTTGGCGTTTGGCTGTTGCTGAACCAGAGCGCCTTGCTGATCCTGATGCTCGACTTCGGCCTGACCTCGACCCTGACGCGCCGCTTCGCGTTCCTGCAGGGGAGGGCGCGCGGAGAAGAGCCGGACGACGACCGCGTCCGGGATTTCGGGCGGCTGGCCGGCACCGGCCGACGTCTTTTCCGCTTCATGGGGGCGGGCGTCGGCGGTTCCGCCTGGCTTGCGGGGCTCGCTTTCGTCGGCGGCCTGAGCCTGGAGCATGAACTCCTCGCCCAGGCGCGCATCGCCTGGACGATCCTGTGCGCCGGTCAGGCGGTGGCTCTATCGAACGGTCTCTGGACCGCAGCGATCGCCGGCCTCGGCTATGTCGGGCCGGTCGCCCTGATCTCGGCCGGGTTCACCAGCCTCACCATCATGGCGCAATGCGGCGTGGCGCTTGGCGGCGGCGGCGTCGTGAGTCTCGCGGCAGTGGCTGGGGGCGGCAACCTTGCGGTGCGCTTCGTCATCGTGGCTTACCTCCGGCGCAGGGAGGCGGCGTTGTCGGGCGCGCCCCGGGTGTGGGACGCTGGCGAGGCCGCGGGCCTGATGAAGCCCGCCTTCAAGTACTTTCTGACCGAGATCGGCGCGGTGATGCTGCTGCGCACCGACCAGTATTTCATCGCCGCCTATCTCGACCCGAGGAGCATCCCCAACTACGTCGCCGCTTACACACTGGCCTTCAACGCGGCCCTGATCTCGATCGCGGTCGGGGAGCCCGGCGCGGTCTACGTCACCCAGCTATGGCGGAGCGCGGCGCAGAACGGCGTCCGCGGCATCGTGCTGCGCAGCATGCGTGTCGGCATGGGTCTGATGGCGTTGGGAGTGGCGCTTCTGCTGTTCGCCGGCCCGGCGATCATGACGGTCTGGATCGGCGAGGACCGCTTCGTCGGCTCGGCGGTGATGGCCATCTTCAGCGCCATGCTGCTGGTCCACACGCAGCAGAGCCTGCTGTTCGGCTTCTCGCGCGCGACCGAGAACGAGGTCTACGCGCTCTGGTATCTGCTCGCCGGGGCTTTGAACGTAGGCCTGAGCTTTGTCCTGACGCCGGCGCTCGGCCTGGTGGGCGTGGCGCTGTCGACCGTGCTTGCGCAAGTCGCGAGCACAGGGTGGCACATCCCGCTCTCGGCGTTGCGGCGGCTGGGAATTTCGCCGCGGGATTACGCCCGGTTCGTCGCGGCGCCGGTGGCGGCTTTGTTCGTCGGCGCGTGCTCCGCGATCTGGCTGGTGACCGATGGCCCGGCGGCGCCGACGAGCGCGTTTGGAAAGGTGGCGGCGGCGGCTGTCGCCGGCGGCGCGATGGGCGCCGTCGGCTTCTGGGGACTCGTGCTCGACGCGCCTCTTCGCCGGAGGGTCCTGGATAGCCTGCGGCCGGTGGGTCTGCACGGCGCCCCGGCCGCGCGGGCGATCGATTGGGGCCTCCCCCTACGCCGTTTGCGCGTGTTGGAGCCGTCCCGGCGGCGAGAAAGTGGGAGGGGCGATCGGCCGGAATCCTAGCTCCCGCCATGCGGCGCTCGCCTCCTAGGATCGCCTTCCATGTCTCGCCGGTCATCAGATGGACGGCTCCATTCGATGGAGCCGTTCGTTCGAGAGCGCCGACGATCCAGGACCGGGGGCGCGCGACCATGTCCTACACACCGCAGCTGATAAACGCGTTCCTCCTGACCGTCGTGCTCGTGACGGTGCTCCGCAGCGTCGCCGCTCACTTCGGATTCCTTGATCGTCCCGACGCTCGCAAGCTTCACCATGGGGCTGTGCCGCTGGTGGGCGGGGTGGCGATGTTTGTCGCCTTTCTAGTGGCGTCGATCTCGCTCGACCCATCACATCGCATGCCTCTGACGGCGGTGGCGGGGCTCGGCGTTCTCGTGGCGATGGGCGCCTGTGACGACCGCTTCGTCCTTCGCGCCGGGCTACGTCTCGCCGTGCAGATCCTCGCTGCGGCGCTGATGGTGTGGCCGATCGCCCTGTCGGTCGACTGGATCGGCGGCCTGCCGCTCGGTGGCGCGGCGTTCCCGCTGGCCGTGCTCTTCGTGGTGGGATTGGCGAACGCCTTCAACATGATGGACGGCCTCGACGGCCTCGCCGGCGGCGTCGCGGCCTGCGCGCTGTTCTGGCTCGCGCTGACCGCCATCGCCTTCGGACGCGAGGAGGCCATGGTGGCGGTGCTGCCGCTGTTCTTCGCGGTGCTCGGCTTTCTGGTCTTCAACATGCGCCATCGCTGGCGCAGCGCCGCATCAGTGTTCATGGGCGACGCCGGAAGCATGATGCTCGGCGCGGCGATCGCCTATCAGACGCTGTCGCTCGCGAGCGGCGACGAGCGCGTCGCCTCCGTCACGCCGCTGTTGTGGATCTGCGCGCTGCCGGCGGTCGAGACGCTGAGCCTGGTCGTGCGGCGTCTCCGCGCGGGGCGCAGCCCGATGGCGGGCGACCGAGGTCATCTTCATCATCTGCTCGTCGACGCGGGGATTTCGCCGGCGCGCGCCGCCGCCTGGCTGATCATCGTGTCCGCGGCGTTGGGCTCCGTCGGCTACGCCGCGGCCAGCCTCGGCGCGCCTGACTTCACAATCATCATCGGGCTACTCCTTGTTGCCGGCGCCCACTCCGTCGCCGTCGCGAAGCTCCCCCGCCTGCTCGCCTCTCGGGCAGCCGCCGCTTCCCCGCCGCGCCCGCTCCAGCAGCCTTTAGCGGTGGCGACTGCGGAAAGCCTTATGGCCAGTCTTCCGTCTTCCCACGCAAGCCTTCAAAGATCGGACGATCGACCATGATCCCCGTATCCGTCGTGATACCGACCCGCAACGAAGCCGCCAACCTCGGCTACTGCCTCGAGGCGTTACGAAGATTCGATCAGGTCATCGTTGTCGACAGCGGGAGCATTGACGCGACCGAGACGATCGCCAGGCAACATAATGCGGAGATCATCCCCTTCGCCTGGAACCGGCAATATCCGAAGAAAAAGGAGTGGTCCCTTCTTCACCCCGCGGTGCGGCACAACTGGGTCCTGATGTTGGACGCCGACGAGATCGTCTCGGACAAGCTGGTTGAGGAAATCGCTTCTACGATCGCCAGAGGTCCGCGGTTTGCGGCGTACTTCATCCTAGGACGCTTCGTGTTTCTGGGCGAGCCGCTCCGGTTCGGCCATTGCAACTGCAAGATCATGCTGGTCGACCGGCGCCGTACGCGGTTTCCGAGGCCTGACGATCTGGACATACCAGGCGGGTGGGAGGTCGAAGGACATTACCAGCCAATAATTGACGGCCCGATAGGTCGCATGCGCGCCTCGCTGCTGCACTGGGACCGCAAGCCTGCCGCCGCCTATTTCGGTCGGCACGACCTCTATGCGGACTGGGAGGCGCGGCTCGCCAAGCGTGGGACGCTGACGAAGCTGGCCTCCACGGAGAGCCTCGCCCGCCGCCTCATGAAGACCGCCTTCCGCAAGACGCCGGCGCGCTGGCTCGTCGCCTTCCTGCATTCCTACGTCCTGAAGCTCGGCTTCCTCGACGGCGCAGCGGGCTTCCACTTCGCCATGGCCCGGGCGTTCTACTACTGGCAGATCGCGTTGCGCGGCCGGACGCTGGCCGCCGATGCGCGCATGGCTGAAGAGGCGAAAGGCGAATCCGCGGTCGCCGTGCGCGGAACCGCCGCCTCGCCCGCCGCCGTGGGCCGCTCTTGAGGGTCGGCAATGAACATTGCGGGCGTATCTCGTAGGCTGGGACGCAGTGTCCTCATCATCGCGTGCAGCGCCGCAGTCACAGCAGCGCTGGCGTTGACGCTCGCCGGTTATGTGCTGCCCGTCTCGCGGAGCGCAGGCCGCGCCAACGCGATCGTCGCGCTAGGCGGGTTCGGCGTTCCTAGAGCGGAACTCGCGGCCCAGCTGTTTCTCGATGGCGTCGCGCCGCTGGTCGTGGTCACCGGAGCGGGCGATTGCGACGCGATGCGCGATATCCTGCTAGCGCGCGGGGTGCCGGCCAAGGCGATCCTGACAGAATGCGCCTCACGCTCGACGCAGGAGAACGCAGCCTTCGCTTCAGGCCTGCTCCGCCGCGCCCATGTTCGTTCTGCGGTTCTGGTGACGCACTGGTTTCACGCCCGCCGCGCTCTGGCGGCCTTCCGTGCCGCTCTTCCTGAGATGCAATTCACCGCCGAGGCGGTCCGCCCGTCCGAGCCGAGTTGGCGCGTAGGTTGGGTCAGCACGCCCGGCGCGACTCTCGCGGAGTTCACGAAGATTCTCTGGTACGCGCTTCGCTACGGGATCGTCGCCGGGCCGCAACCCGAACAATTTGCGGCGGTCGCGCAATGAACCACGTTCTCATTGGCCTTTTCGCGCTGCTTTGCCTCGGGATCTTGGTCGCAGGCCTCCGTCGCCGCGAAGGCGTCTACGAGTATCCATTCCTCGCCGGCGCGATCGCGATCGCGTTTCTGCTGCCGCAGTTGCCCGGTCTCGCGGACAACATGTTCCTGCCGGCCGACGGCTTCGCGAAGACGCTCATCTTTACGATTTTCTGCATCGCGGTGATCCCGATCGGGTGGCGCTCGGCGGCTCGGCCTCTGATCGCAGCGCCGATTCCATTGAGCGAGAGCCGGCTCTTTATCGCGTCCGCTATACTGTCTGCGGCCGGGGCGGGCTTCTATGTGGCCGTGGGCCGGCTGCCGCCCGAGACTATGGTCTCCACCACGATCAGCGGCGTGCCGGTTGTACTGTTGTTCTTCTCGAAGATGCTGGTCTTCGGCTTTGCGATCGCGGCGCTTTGCATGGTCCGACGGCCGTCATGGCCGTGGCTCGCGATCGTACTTGGAGATTCGATCCTCTACCTCGACCGGATCGTCGTGACCGGCAAACGCGGCGAGGCGCTGGAATATGTGCTCATAGTCGCGATGTCGTTCTGGTTCCTGCGCGGCTTGGTCTTGCCGCGGGCCTTGGTCGTTGCGGGCTTGTTCTTTGGGGTGCTCGGCATGACGAGCACCGAGGATTACCGTGCGATCACCCGTCGGGGCGAGACGCCGACCCTCGAAACTCTGTCCCAGATCGACGTGTCAGCGAATTTCGAGACGTTGCTTTCGTCCGGCGGAGCCGAGTTTCAGAACGCGATCATGCGGATCGACTTAGTCTCAAGTTCTCAGGGCTTTGACTATGGCCTATTTCATTGGAATGAACTCGTTATGGCGTTTGTACCGGCGCAATTAGTGGGAGAGACAACGAAACGCTCGTTGCTAATCGAGACGCCAGAAGCGATCGATCGCTTCTATCTACCAAGCACCGGCACAACCCAAACCGGCTTCGCCGACGCTTTCGGCTCGTTCGGCTATTTGGGCTTCCTGAAGTTCTTCGCCATCGCCTGGCTGATGCGTCGCCTTCACCGCGGCGCGTCGCTCGGCGACGCCAGCAGCCAGATCATCTACATGCTAAGCGTCGTGCCGGCGATGAATGTGCTGTCCCACCACACGAACTGGATCGTGACGGCCTGGGTGCAAATGGCGATCTTCCTCGGTCCGGCCTTGCTCTTCGCGCGCATCGCCCCGCGGCGGTTGCTCGCGCCGGTGGCGGCCTCATGAGTCCCGCGCAGGAGGCCGCTGCGCCTGACTTCCCGTCGCCGCTACGCGGCGCGGCGACTTTCAGCATCAGGCATCGCCTGCTGAGGATGAGTTGGCGACTTGTGTGGGCGGCGCTGGCCCATTGGACGCCGCCGCCGGCGCATCGGTGGCGGAACTTCCTGCTGAGGCTCTGCGGCGCGGACATCGCCCGCAGCGCCAGGATTTACGGCGACGTCGTCGTCTGGTGGCCGCCGCATCTGTCGATGGGCGAGCACGCGTCACTCGGCCCGGGCGTGACTTGCTACAACGTCGCGACCATCCGCCTCGAGCCGTTCGCCATTGTCTCGCAGCGGGCGCATCTCTGCTCGGCGACCCACGATTGCGACGATCCCGCCTTTCCCTTGCGGGCGCGCGCGATCAGCATCGGCGCGTATGCCTGGGTCGCCGCGGAGGCTTTTGTCGGCCCCGGGGTCAAAGTCGGGGAGGGGGCGGTGCTCGGGGCCCGCGGCCTCGCAGTACGCGATCTAACCGCCTGGACCATCTACGGCGGCAACCCGGCGACGCCGCTCCGGGCGCGCCGTCGCCCCGCTTGACGCTCGCGGTCGAAGCTGAACGGCCGAGATGAGGCGTCCGCTACTCCTATCGGAGAGGCTGCGCGGCGTCACTTTTACCCGCAGCGTGGCCGCACGCAAGACGTCGCTCGGAGCGGCGGGGAGGATTTATCCTAGAAGAGAACAGCTATGGTCGACACGGCAGCTGCGCGGGCTCTGAACGACGGACAGGAGAGGCTGGTCGCGTTGGACGGCTTGCGCGGGTTGGCGATCCTGCTCGTGATGGTCTTTCACCTTGTTCTTCAATATCCGTTCGCAGCGTCGGCCGGCAGCCTCTACTATCAGCTCGGCGGGATCGGGTGGATCGGCGTCGACCTGTTCTTCGTCCTGTCCGGCTTCCTCATCACCGGCATCCTGATCGACACGAAGGAGTCGCCCAACTTCTTCAGCGCCTTCTTCGTCCGGCGGGCGCTCAGGATCTTCCCGCTCTACTACGCAGCGCTCATCGTGATCTTCCTGATTGCGCCGCGTTTCGGCGTCTATGACACCCCTGAGCTACGCTTCGTCCTCGACCGCCAGATCTACTTCTGGACGTACATGACGAACTGGGGGTTCGTGGAGGCGCGCGGCGCGCGGTTCTTCAACGTCGACTGGCTCGCGCTCGTCCACTTCTGGTCGCTGGCCGTCGAGGAGCAGTTCTACGTGGCCTGGCCGTTTGTAGTTTACCTGTTCTCCCGCAGGGGATTGGTCAGGATCTGCGTACTGCTGGTCGTCGGCGCCCTTGCATTCAGGCTGACGATTGTCGGTCTGGGGTTGCCGCAGGGTGCCGCCTACACGCTCACGCCAGCGCGGATCGACACGCTGGCGGTCGGCGCTTTGCTGGCGATTGCATCCCGGACCGAAGGCGTGCTGTTCCATCTTCAGAAAGCGGCGACCTGGTGCGGCGCGGGCGCGCTCATCTTCCTGATCTTCGTCTTTTTCAATCACCAAGGCGTCTGGTTTGCTGATCGCTGGATGCACACGATCGGCTTTTCGGTGCTGGCGGTTGGGTGGGGCGCCATGCTCGCGACCTGCCTTTCGGGGGGGCCGTACCCGGCCGTCCGCCTCGTGTTCGAGGCGCGGTGGCTGCGCGCGTTCGGCAAGTACAGCTACGGCCTCTATGTGCTGCATCATCTGATGCTACCGTTCCTACCAGCGACGCCCTTTGTCCGGCTGTTTCCAGAGCCTCTCGGCGCGACGTTCTACATCATCTGCTCGATAGCGCTGTTTCTCGCGGCCGCTTGGCTGTCGTGGGTCTTCATCGAAAACCCGTTCCTTCGACTTAAATGCTTCTTTGGCTACCAGTCCGCGCCCGGCGTGCAGCCGAGCGGCGTGACGGCCTGATTTCTGAGTCCAAGCTGACCAGCTGCAAGCGCCGACTTGCGCATCGCAGTAAAGCGATGCTGGCCCAAATACCGGCAATACCTCTTCTAGGTAGCGGGTTCTCGAAAGACGTTACTCCTCTCCCAAAGTCGACGCTTTTGGCCAAGGGTGAGAAAACCTTTCATCAGGTTCCGGCGTCCAGGCCGTACCAATAGCCTCGTTGTCATCGCTTCACAGCGGCGTGACCGGGGAAAAGCAATGGGTATCCGCAATGTGACGTCGGGCGAGGGCGCGAAGTTTTCGCATCCCGAACTCGTCAACGCCTATGACTGCTCGATCGGACGGCAGACCCGCGTGGGCCCGTTCGTCGAGATCCAGAAGGGCGCGGTCATCGGCGCGCACTGCAAGATCTCCTCGCATTCCTTTATCTGCGAAGGCGTGACGATCGAAGACGAGGTGATGATCGCCCATGGGGTGATGTTCACCAACGATCTCTTTCCCAGGGCGACCGACGACGACGGCTATCTCCAGCGCGACGGGGACTGGACCCTAGTGACCACGCTTGTGCGTCGAGGCGCCTCGATCGGGTCCAACGCCACGATCGTCGGCGGCGTGACGATAGGGGAGGGGGCGCTGGTCGCCGCCGGCGCGGTAGTCACCCGAGACGTGCCCGACCATGCCCTCGTCATGGGCTCGCCGGCTCGCATAACAGGAGACGTGCGCGAGGCCCGGGAGCGCACAGCCCGCCTCACTTATGCGCCGGATCGGCTGGAGCCGGTGTCATGATCCGCGTCGGCATAGTCGGCTATGGCTATTGGGGTCCGAACCTCGCCCGCGTCGCCGCCGAAATCGACGACTGCGTCGTTGCGGCGATCGCCGATGGTTCGCGGCCCGCGCTGGCGCGCGCCGCCAAGCGGCACCCGGCGTCGCGGCTCTACGATGACTGGCGGGACCTCGTGAAGGCGCCGGACGTCGACGCGGTGATCATCGCAACGCCGGTCCATACGCACTACGGTATCGCGCTCTCTGCGCTTCAAGCGGGGAAGCACGTTCTGCTCGAGAAGCCGATGACGGAGACCGCCGAGCAGGCGGAGCGCCTCATCGCGGAGGCTGTCCGGCGAAACCTGACGCTCATGGTCGATCACACCTTCGTCTACACCGGCGAGGTCCGGAAAATTAAGGAGATCGTGTCGAGCGGGCAGGCTGGCGAGATTTTCTACTACGAGTCGACCCGCATCAACCTCGGCAAGTTCCAGCGGGACGTGAACGTGATCTGGGATCTCGCGGTCCACGATCTCGCGATCCTCGATTACATCCTGGGAGAGCCCGCGATCGCGGTCTCGGCGAGCGGGGCGGGTCATATCGTCGGATCGCCCGAGAACCTCGCCCACGTCACCGTCTTCTTCGCAGGCGGCACGATCGCGCACCTCAACGTCAACTGGCTGGCCCCGGTGAAGGTGCGCCAGACCTACATCGCCGGCAGCCGGCAGATGATCGTCTATGACGATCTGCAGACGTCGGAGAAGGTGAAGGTCTACGACCGCGGCGTTACGTCCGACGCCAGCCAGGAGGACATTTACCAGCGCCATGTCGGCTACCGGATCGGCGACATGTGGTCGCCGGCGATCCCAATCACCGAAGCGCTGGCGACCGAGCTCACGCATTTCGTCGAGTGTGTGACGGCGTCGAAGCGACCGATCACTTGCGGGGTCAACGGCCTCAGCGTCGTCAGGATGCTGGAATGCGCGTCGCTCTCCATGGGCCAACGCGGTCATCCGATCGATATCCAGCACCTGAGGGTGGCGTCGTGATCCCGCTGATGGACATGGGCGCGCAGTATCGACCAATCGCCGACGAGATCGAGGCAGCCGTCATCTCCGTGCTGCGCGGCGGGCGCTACGTGCTCGGACCCGAGGTGGAATCGTTCGAGAGCAAGTTCGCCGCCTATTGCGGGGCGAAGCACGCCGTCGCGGTCGATAGCGGAACGTCGGCGCTGCATCTCGCCCTGCTCGCCGCGGGCGTCGGGCCCGGCGACGAGGTGATAACGACCCCCGCGACCTTCGTCGCGACAGTGGCGGCGATCCTCTACGCTGGGGCGACGCCGGTCTTCGTCGACGTCGATCCCGAGACATGGACCATCGACCCGGCGAAGATCGAGCCGGCGATCACTTCGCGCACCGCGGCAATCCTTCCCGTGCACCTGCACGGACGTCTCGCTGATATGGCGGCGATCCGAGAGATCGCGCTCCAGCGCCGGTTGAAGGTGGTCGAGGACGCGGCTCAAGCGCACGGCGCGGTCCGCGGCGGAATCTCGGCCGGTTCCTTCGGCGAGGCCGGATGCTTCAGCTTCTATCCCGGCAAGAACCTCGGCGCCTGCGGCGAGGGCGGGGCGGTGACGACCAATGACGACGAGGTCGCCAACGCCGTGCGCCGCCTGCGGGATTGGGGCCAGGACGGGCGCTACAACCACGTTCGGCAAGGCTTCAACCACCGGATGGACGCGGTGCAGGGCGCGGCGCTGCGGGTGAAGCTTCAGCGGCTTCCCGCCTGGACTGATGGACGCCGCCGCGTCGCGGCGCGCTACGACGCGCAGCTTCGCGGCTCAGGCGTCGGGCTTCCCGCGCCGAGCGACGGAGCCGATCACGTCTATCACGTCTACGCCGTGCGGGTTTCGAACCGCGACCGCGTTCGGGCGCTCATGACGATGGCTGGGATCGAGACCGGGCTGCATTACCCGAGGCCCGTCCACCTGCAGCCTGCTTATTCCACGCTCGGCTACGACCGGGGCGACTTCCCTGAGGCCGAGGCGCTGTCGGCCGATACGATGTCGCTGCCGATCTATCCGGAACTCGGCGAGCTAGCGATCACGAAGGTCTGCGACAGCCTGAAGCGCGCTTTCGAGGTCAGCCAAGACGAGGCCGACGACCGTCCAACCTTGCGGAACGGATCGCTATGATCGACCCAGACGGACCACTCACAGGCCGGAAAATCGTCGTCACGGGCGGCGCCGGCTTCGTCGGCTCGCATATCGTCGGCCTGCTTGTGGAAGCGAGCGCCGGCGAAATCGTCGTCGTGGACAATCTGGTCCGCGGTCGCCGGAGCAATCTCGCGGCTTACAGGACCGACGGCAATGTCAGGCTCGTCGAAGGCGACGTCCGCGACCGGACGCTGATGGCGAGGCTGCTCGACGGCGCCGACACGGTGTTCCACCAGGCGGCGCTGCGCATCACGCAATGCGCGGTCGAGCCGCGCGCCGCGCTTCAGGTGATGGCGGACGCCACCTTCGATCTGCTCGAGCTCTCGGTTGCGGCTGATGTCCGCAAGGTGGTGATGGCGTCCTCGGCGTCGATCTACGGCCTCGCATCGACATTCCCGACGCCCGAGACGCAGCACCCCTACGACAATCGCACCTTGTACGGCGCCGCAAAGATGTTCGGCGAGGGACTGCTGCGCGCCTTCCACGACATGAACGGCCTCGATTACGTCGCGCTGCGCTACTTCAACGTCTACGGGCCGCGGATGGACATCCACGGCAAGTACACGGAAGTGCTGATCCGCTGGATGGAGCGCATCGAGGCCGGCGAGGCGCCGTTGATCTTCGGCGATGGGCTGCAGACGATGGATATGATCCACGTCGAAGACGTCGCGCGCGCCAACATACTGGCCGCCACGTCCGCCGCCTCTGACGTCGCGCTCAACGTGGGGAGCGGCGCCGAGACCTCGCTGCTCGATCTCGCGAAGCTGCTCGCGACGCGGATGGGCCGGCCTGGTCTCGTCCCCGAACACATGCCCGAGCGCGGTGTAAACCCGGTGCCGCGGCGGCTCGCCGACACGAGCCTCGCCCGCGATCTCATCGGGTTCGAGAGCGAGATCGAGCTGCTGACGGGGCTGGACGAGGTCATCGCGTGGTGGCGGTCCGAGCGGGACAGGCTGTCGGACGCAAGGATGGCGGCGGAATGATCCCGATCGCTCGTCCCCTCGTCGGCAATGCCGAGGCGCTTGCCGCTGCCCGGGTGATCCGCTCGGGCTGGCTCACGCAAGGCCCGCAGGTCGAGGCGTTCGAGAACGAGTTCGCGTCCGCCGTAGAGGCGCCTCACGCCTGCGCAGTCGCCAACGGCACAGTCGCGCTGCATCTCGCGCTGCTGGCCGTCGGAGTCGGGGCCGGCGACGAGGTGATCGTCCCGACCCACACCTACATCGCCTGCGCAAACGTCATCCGCCATTGCGGCGCGACGCCGGTTTTCGTCGATATCGAAGCCGGTTCCTTCAACCTCGATCCGGACTCGGTCGCCGCTGCGATCACGCGCCGGACGAAGGCGATCATGTGCGTTCATCAGATCGGGATGCCGTGCGACCTCGCCCGCATCCTGCCGATCGCGCGCGCCGCGGGCGTAGCTGTCGTCGAAGACGCCGCCTGCGCCATCGGCTCCAGCATCTTCATGAACGATCGCTGGGAGCCGATCGGCCGCCCGCACGGCGACATCGCCTGTTTCTCGCTCCACCCGCGCAAGATCCTGACGGTCGGCGACGGCGGCATGATCACCACCGCCAATCCGGAATACGACCGCATGTTCCGCCTGTGGCGGCAGCACGGCATGAGCATCTCCGACGCCGTTCGCCACGCGAGCGACCGGCCGGTGTTCGAGAGCTACCCCGTTGTCGGGTACAATTACCGGCTGACGGACATCCAGGCGGCGGTCGGTCGCGAGCAGCTGAAGCGCCTGTCGAAGATCGTCGCCGTTCGCCGCGCGCTCGCGGCGCGTTACCGCTTGCTGCTCGCGGGCGCGAACGTCGCCTGTCCGGAGGAGCCGTCCTGGGCGCTGTCGAACTGGCAGAGCTTCTGCGTGCGGCTGCCGCGTGGCGCGCGCCAAGACGAAGTGATGACCGCGATGCTCGCGGACGGCGTGGCGACCAGGCGCGGCATCATGTGCATCCACCTCGAGCCCGCTTACGCGGGCCATCCCGTTACCGCGTCGCTCAAGCTGTCGGAGGCGGCCAGGGACGAGTGCATCCTGCTGCCGCTCTTCCCGGGAATGACCGAGCGCATGCAGCGCCGCATCGCGCTCGCCCTCGTCGGCGCGGTTGCCGGGGCGGGCGCGGCGGCCTTGGTTGCTAGGCCCAGAGAACCTCCGGCCGGCCTTGTTCACATGGAAGCGCCCGACGCGCCGCCTTGCGCCGTCTGAGCCGGCCGGAGCCGACGCGATGCTCGCGAACAACTTTCCGATCATACCGGACGTTTCGCTGAGCGAGCTCGTCCACGACCGCCCCGGCTTCGAACCTGCTCGATTGGTCGCGCTCGCGCGCGAACGGATCGCCGAAACGGGCCTAGATCTCAATGGCCGCACGGTGCTGACGGAGGCGGCGACCGGCGTCTACGTCGTCACGCCGATCCTGGCGGCCCTCGCCGGCGCCCGGCGCGTATATGCGCTGGCCCGCGACAGCCGACATGGGCGCAAGAGCGCGGCGGTGGCCTGGCTCCATAGGGTCGCAGAGATCGCGGGGGTCGCCGACGTGATCTCGATCGTCGACAGTATTCCGGAGGCGATCCTGGAGCAGGTGGACCTCGTCACCAATAGCGGCCATCTCCGGCCGATCGACGCGCGCATCGTCGACGCGCTGCCGAGCCACGCGGTCATCGCCTTGATGTTCGAGGCGTGGGAGTGGCGAGAAGCTGACATCGATCTCGCCGCCTGCCGGCGGCGAGGCATTCCCGTCGTCGGGGTTAACGAGCGGCACCAGACCATCGACGTCTTCAGCTATCTGGGTCCGCTCGCCGTGCGGCTCCTGCAGGACGCCGGCGTCGCCGTCTACCGCAGCACGATCGCCCTGGTCTGCGACAACGAATTTGGACCGTCGCTTCTGGCGGGTCTCGGCGCGCAAGGGGCTCGCATCGTGCAGGCGACGAGCGTGAAAGAGCTCGCCCCGCAGGCCTTTGACGCGGTCCTGATCGCCCTTCGGCCGGCGGAGCAGGGCGATCGTGTCGTCGCGGAGGACGCACGGCTGCTGGCCGCCATGTCCCCGCAGGTCGTCGTCGCGCAGTTCTGGGGTGACGTGAACCGGTTGGCGCTTCTGGAATGCGGACTGGCAATCTGGCCGCCGAACGCCCCTGCGAAGGGGCATATGGGAATTTTGCTATCCGCAATCGGGCCCGAGCCAGTCGTGCGCCTGCAGGCGGGGGGATTGAAGGCGGCCGAAATCGCCCTCGGCGACGGCGAGGGCGACGAGACCTCGATCGCGCAGCTCCTTTGACGGCCGGAACGTGTCCTGAATTTTCGGCAAGAGAGCTTTTCGCGCGAGCGACGACGTCGGCCACTGCAATGCCGGCCGAGACGGGATCTCCTTTGATCTCCGCGACATCCAAACCCGCCCGCTGGTCCATCGATGGATAAATTCTGCAAAACACACTCAAAGATGTATTTTTTTGGCGGCCGTAATGCTAACCTATGGCTGTAATGGGTCGAAAATTTCCCGCGATGTACAACCGACATGAACGACGTCGGGTGCCACAGTCCGCTGGTGCGAAAATTCCAGGCTCTGGGTCCGTGGACGGATTCCGAACTTTTGGCGCTGGGCTCCTTCGGCTCAAGAAGAAGAAGGCTGGGCGCGCACCAGGCGATCTTTCACGAGCGTGACGCGTCGGACGAGGCCTATCTCGTCCAAAGCGGCTGGACCTGCGTCTACAAGCTGCTCCCCGACGGGGGCCGTCAGGTGATCTCTTTCCCACTTCCGGGAGACATCGTCGGAATCTCCGGCCTGTTCCTGGACGGCGCCCAATTCAGCTTTGAAAGCCTCACCCCAGTCGAGCTCTCGCCGATCTCGACCGCTACGCTGCTCAATGGCGCGATGGCGTCATCCAATGTCGCACGCGCGGTGCGCTGGTCCGTCGCCCGCGACAGCGCGATATTGGTCGAGCACCTCGTCAATGTGGGGCGGCGCAGCGCGCTGATGCGGACCGCGCATTTCATCCTCGAACTCGCGCATCGGCTTCGTCTGATCGGCGCTGAACGCGCCGGCGAGTTCGCTTGCCCGGTGAACCAGTACTGGATGGCGGACGCTCTCGGCCTGACCGCGATCCACCTGAACCGCGTTCTTCGCGAGCTTCGCGAGGCGCATCTTGTCACGCTGCGGGCGGGTCACGTCTCGATCCACGACTATGAGGGTCTGAAGGATCTTGCGGTGTTCGACGGCGATTACCTGTCGCCGCCAAAGCGCGTCGGCTGGCCTTAGGCCTGCCGGGGGGCACGCCGCGCCTCTTCAGTCGTTCCAGCCCCCGCCTAAAGGTCCGCAGGCCGCCCGTTCGGCGTAGTCCCGGCTGGCGTCCTCCACCGATTACGGCGTTTCGCGTCTCCCGTCGCCCTTCGAAGATCGGCCCGGCTGCGGGCGCCTGCTCCTTCCGCAGGACGCAGGCATCTGGCCGCGAAGCGCGGAGGGGGACCCATATGGCGGCGAAGACAGCTCTCATCCTAGGAGCCACGGGGCAGGACGGGGCCTATCTGGCGGAGCTCCTGCTCGACAAGGGCTACCTCGTCCACGGGCTGAAACGGCGCTCGTCGTCATTCAACACCGGCCGCATCGACCACCTCTATCATGATCGCCACGAGAGGGACGTTCGGTTCTTCCTGCACCACGGCGACATGACGGATGCGACCAGCCTCATCCGGATCATCCAGGAGACGCAGCCTGACGAGATCTACAATCTCGCGGCCCAGAGCCATGTGCAGGTCAGCTTCGAGACGCCGGAATACACCGCCAACACCGACGGTCTCGGCACGCTGCGCGTGCTCGAGGCGCTGCGCATCCTGAAGATGACGGAGAGCTGCCGCTTCTATCAGGCCTCGACGTCGGAGCTGTTCGGCCGCGCGGCCACCGTGCCGCAGGACGAGCGGACGGTGTTCCAGCCGCGCAGCCCTTACGCCGCCTCCAAGCTCTACGCCTACTGGATCACGGTGAACTACCGCGAGGCCTATGGCGTCCACGCGTCGAACGGCATCCTGTTCAACCATGAGAGCCCGATCCGCGGCGAGACCTTCGTCACCCGCAAGGTGTCGCGCGCGGTGGCGGCTATCCAGCAGGGGCTGCAGAGCCGGCTGTATCTCGGCAATATCGACGCCAAGCGGGACTGGGGGCATGCGCGCGACTACGTCGAGGGTATGTGGCGGATCCTGCAGCAGCCGATAGCCGACGACTACGTGCTCGCGACAGGCGAGACCCATACTGTTCGGGAATTCGTCGAGGCGGCCTTCGACTGCGTCGGGCGCCGGATCGAATGGCAGGGCGCAGGCGCGGACGAGAAGGGCTACGACGCCGAGAACGGCGCGACCCTGATCGAGATCGACCCCCGCTATTTCCGCCCGACGGAGGTCGACATCCTGCTGGGCGACGCGACGAAGGCGCGCCTTCAGCTCGGCTGGAAGCCGCGGACCAAGTTCCGGGAACTCGTGTCGGAAATGGTGACGTCGGATCTCGAGACGGTGCTCAAGGAGGCGGGCCGCAATGATCGCGACGACTGAACCTGCGCCCGACTTCGATCTCGCCGGCAAACGGATCTTCGTCGCAGGGCACAGAGGAATGGTGGGCTCGGCGCTCGTCCGCCGGCTCGCTCTTGAGGAGTGCGAGATCCTCACCGTCGAACGGGCGAAGCTTGACCTCACCCGCCAGGCCGAAGTCGAGGCGTGGATGGGCAGAAACCGGCCCGACGGCGTCATCATCGCCGCGGCGCGTGTCGGCGGCATCCAGGCCAACGCCGCGCAGCCGACCGAATTTCTCTACGAGAACCTGATGATCGCGACGAACCTGATCGCGTCGGCGGCCGAGACGGGGGTCGCCAAGCTGCTGTTCCTGGGGTCGAGCTGCATCTATCCGCGGCTTGCGGCGCAGCCGATCGACGAGGACCAACTGCTGCAGGGGGCGCTGGAGCCGACCAACGAGGCCTATGCAATCGCCAAGATCGCCGGCCTCACGCTCGCGCGCAGCCTGAACGTTCAGCACGGCCTGCCTTACGTCACCGCGATGCCGACGAACCTCTACGGGCCGAACGACAATTTCGACCTGGAGACCTCGCACGTGCTGCCCGCGCTGATGCGCAAGGTGTTCGAGGCGCAGGCGGAGGGGCGCGACACCGTATCGATCTGGGGCAGCGGCGCGCCGCTGCGCGAGTTCCTGCATGTCGACGACCTCGCCGACGCCTGCGTTTTCCTGATGCGCCGCTACGCCGATCCCCGGCAGATCAATGTCGGCTCGGGCGAGGAGGTCACCATCCGCGACCTTGCAACCAGGATCGCCGAGGCCGTCGGCTATGCGGGCGGCTTCGCGTTCGACGCCACCAAGCCCGATGGCGCGCCCCGCAAGCGGCTGAACTCCGAGCGCATTCTTGCGCTCGGCTGGCGCCCGACGATCACGTTGAGCGCGGGCCTGCGCTCTACCTTCCGGTGGTGGCGAGAGACTGAGCCGCTGCCGCAGCCTGAGCAGGCTCTTCGAGCAAGGTCTGCCTGACCATCGCCGCCTCGTCGGGGCGGCGCTCGATGCGGAGGATGTCGCGCGGCTGAAGTCGCGCATAATCGTCGATCGCCATGTCTTCATAAGCGCCGTTCACCAGCCGGGCGACCCTGTAGATCGGCTGCGCCGGCTTGACCGAGTCGCGGCCGATCTGCGCGCGCGTTTCGCCGAGCGCCGCGATGGAGCTCTGGAGCTTCCGCTGGGTCTGCGCCATCGTCAGGTCTAGCTCGCGCAGCGCGATCGCGTTCTCCTTGGTCCGCTGGTCGACGAGGTCCTGCGCCCGCTGGTCGACTTCGAGCTGGCGCTGCTGCGCGCGGGCGAGATAGGAGCCGATGTCGAGCGCGTCGCGGCGGGTGGCGGAGAGCTGCCGTTTCAGCGCGAGCAGCGCCGGAAGCAGGCCCAAGCCCTTGTCGACCATCTTCTGCGAGTTAGCGACCTCCTGCTCGAGCAGGGCGATCTCCTCATTGTGCAGCCTCGTGCTCTCGCGCAGCGTCTCGATCTCCTGGCCGATGCTCGCGCGCTGGTCGCGGAACGCGGCCTGCTGATCGCTCAGGACCTTCTTCCTGACGTCGTAGAGCGCTTTCTCGTTGCGGATCATGTTCCGCGCGTCGGCCCGGTCGATCGAGCCATCGCGCGGACCATCCTCGGAGGGCGCGTAATCGGCGTCGGCGATCTCGGCGTTCAGCCGGTCCTTCTGCGCTTGGTCGGCGAACAGGGTCAGCCGGCGGTCCGCGACCTCCTGCTCGATCGTGATCATCTGGAGCGCGCGCGTCTCCGCCGGTCCCTGCGGTCGCCGCAGACCGCCGGCCAGCGAGATCAGCTCGATCGCGACCATGCCGGGGCGGAAAGCGTATTGGCCGGGCTTCTCGACCTCGCCGGCGACGAACACGCCGGCGAACTCCGCGATTTCGACGGCGGGAGCGCTTCGGATCGGAATGCGCCGCGACAGCCGTTCGGCGAGGCTTGAGACCACCTCGTCCGTTGTAAGATTCACGATCTTGATCGCACCGACCAGTGGGAAGCTCAGCGCCCCCTCCGGACCGACGCGGAACTTGCCCGAGAGCTCCGGCTTGCCCACCACCGTGATCTGCAGAACGTCACCCGGGCCGAGCCGGTAAGGTTGCGGCTGCTCGTCGGCGCGGAGTCCTGCCGGTAGAGCAAGCGCTGCGATCAGGCTCGCCGTGAGGAGGCGGAAGCCGCTGGTCGTCGAGAACGTCGTCATCAGGCCAGCCTCTGCTTGAGCGGCTCGGCGCCCCAGGGCGGGTAAGCTTCGAGATTGTCTTGCGGGGTCGACCAGTCCGATGGCTCGGGGCGAGGACCTCCGCGGAGCTTGGCCAGTCCGGCGCCGACGAGCGCCCCGACAGCCATGCCAAGCGCGAGCAGAGGCAGCAGACGCGGGCTTGCCGGTCGGGTCGGAACTTCGGCGCTCGACAGCAACGTTGCGTCCGGGCTCGCGAGGCCCTGCTGCTCGATCGTCTGCTTGTAGCGATTCAGGAAGCTCTCGTAGATCGTGCGGTTCGCCACCGCCTCACGCTGCAGCTTGTTGAGCTGCACGCGGCCGGCGCTCTCACGCGCCACCGCAGCTTCGATCTTGGCGGTCTCCGTCTCGAGCGCCTTCTCCTTGCGCCTGGCGACCTCGACCTCATTGGCGAGGCTCGCGAGCACCAGAGCGATCTCGCCGTCGATCTGCGTGCGCACGGCCGCGAGCTGAATGCGCTGCGCAGGGAGATCGGCGCTCATGCTGGCGCCGGCGGCTTCGATCTCGCCGATGTCCCGCCCGATCTCCGCCGCGCGCGAACGCAGGGCCTGGATCGAAGGCGATCCGAGCGCCTCGGTGAACGACGCGTTCTGCAGACCTTCGGGCCCGAGGTCGCGCGCCGCCGACAGCCGCGCCTCGGCCCCGGCGCGCTGTGAGCGGGCCGCGGCGAGCTCGACATTGATGCCGGCGAGCCGCTGGCCCTCGGACGTCACGCCGTTCGCTTCCATGAGGTTCGCCTGACGGCGAAAGTCCTCGACCGCTCCTTCCGAGGCCTCCAGCTTCGTGCCGAGTTCGGCCACCTTCACGCCCAACCAGTCGCTCGCGCTTTGCGTCGCCTGGGTCTGAACGGCGATCTGATGCTCAAGATAGACCGCGGCGTAGGCGTTGACCGCCTTCGCCGCAAAGGCTGGATCGGCGGCGTCGAAATAGATGAAGATCGTGTAGGAGCGGCCGTCATTGTTGACGCGCAGCCGCGACACCAGGCCGTCGACGGCCTTCGCGCGAAACGACCGCGCTTCGCCGCCTGAGGGCGGAGGCGAGTCCCACCATGACGCCCAGCTCGTTTCGCTTTTGTCGGCCGGCGCCGCATCAGCGAGGCCAAGACGGTCGACCACCTTTTCCGCCATCGAGCGGGAGGCGATGAGATCGAGTTCGGTGCGCAGCACCGGGCTGTCCTGGGGCAGGCGCGAGACAACGGAGTCGAGCGTGATGACCTGCACCTTGCGTGCGTCGAGAGCGACGACCGCCTCAGCGACGTATCGGTTCGGCGTAGCGGCGAAGACGATCGCGCCGGTCGCTGCGCCGAGCGCGATCGTCGCTGCGAGGACCCGCCAATGCGCCTTTATGGCAGCGACGGGATCAACAGGCGCGGCGTCGTCGTTCCCAAACCGTGACACGATCATTGCGCCAATCCTCGATCGCTAGATCATTGAGTTCACATAGGAGTTCGTGATGTATGCGACTTCGGTGCGGTTCTTTGCGCGCAGCTTCTTCATAATGTTGCGGACATGAACCTTGACGGTGCTTTCGCGCATGTTCAGTTCATAGGCGATGATCTTGTTCGCCTTGCCCTGACGCAGCGCTTCGACTACGGCTGCCTGACGGGCAGTGAAGGTCTGCTCGATATCGAAGATGCGCCTGTCGGATCTGCCGAGGATCGATTTGCGCGACGACGTCAGGCTGCTTGCCGGGATGAACGTTCCGCCGACCTCGACAAGATTAATCGCCTCCAACGCCACGTTGAGGCTTGCGCTGGTCGGGATGTAACCTCGAACGCCGCAGTCGAGAGATTTCAGGATCTGAGTGGCGTCTTCGGAATCCGCGATAATGATAATCGGGGCCCCGGGAAACGCTTCCGAGAGATTGTCCAGCGCAGTTAGAAACGTCTCACTGCAAACCGCGCCTGAGCCGATGCTGAACAAGATCAAGGCTTCGTCGTTCTCGCCGCTTGCCGATGCGACGCAGTCGAGAATGCTCGTGTAATTGATGATCTGATTGTGCGGCCTCTGTGTTCGCACACAGTGCGCAATACATTCAGAGACCAGATTGCGCTCGTCGATGATGAGGATCGTCCCGTTATGCGAGACGTCTTCATGATAGACGTGGGCGCCAAGGGTCGTATGTAGGGTCGGGCTGCTCATGTCGCCACCTGCTTGAACCGACGGTATACAAGATTGAGTTAGTAGTAATGCGTATGTGACTGACGCATATTTCTGTTGATCGATTATCCAGAAGACAGAAAAACCATTCTTTTCAAACGGTTTATATTGATATGTCACCGGACTTGCCGCACTGCAGCGAGCCAGTACAATATCCAGCCGGATCGGTTATTAGATAATCTGGATTAGCGAATATCGTTCGAAAATTTGACGCAAAAGGATGGCCATGGGTGAGTCGCGTACGCCATCCTTGGTAGCGCTCCATAGTCGCCGACGTGTTGTGGCAGGCCGATGGACTACCGCGGAAGCGTTGAGGACTCGTCCTCTGGATGAAGAGAGCCTCAGGCGAGCGGTCGGCACGCTACGCAGAAGCCGTCCGCGAAGTAGCGCAATCGCGACATGCTCCGGAGAACTGAATTCGCGACGCGCGACTGCGCCGATTTCTCCGCCCAATAAACGCCCCAATCCGTCGGCTCGAGGCCGGCCATCGAGAACAGGCGGCTCAGGGTCGAATACGAGTAATATGCCACATGCTCCGGATGAACATTTTCGATCCTCTTGAACAGGCGCAGGTTCAACTTGATCGAGGCGTTATTCGGCGTGGTGATGATGATGCGGCCGTCGCGGCGGCACACGCTCTTGAGCGAGGCGAGGAAGTCGCCCGCGTTCATGACGTGCTCGAGCGTCTCGCCGGCGATCACGACGTCATAATTTCCGGGAGTGGAGGCCGACAGCGGCTTCTCGCAGTCCGCGACATAGAGGTTCTTGAATCCCGCCGCGCGCATGATGCCGATGCCCTCTTCCGAGAGGTCGACGCCGTCGAGCTGCCCCGCGCAGGCGTGCAGCCTCTGGTGAAGCAGTTCGCCGCGCGTCAAGCGATCCTGCGTGAACGGCACGTCGGCGCAGCCGATATGCAGGACGCGCTTGCCGCGCGCATAGCGTTCGATGAAGTCGACCCGGTTGGTCGAACGGACCTCTGGCAGCATCATCTCGAAGATCTCCTCTTGCGGCCCGGCATCGGCGGCTGCCGGCTTGGAACCGAATTCAGCCGCCGGCGGATACAGATCGTGGTCTCGATTGCGCTCCGAAGGTCCAGCGATAGACCTCGCCCCATTGCTGGGCGGATTGTGCCCAGGAGAATCGCTCTTCGACCAAACGGCGGCCCTGCCGGCCCATCTCGCGCAACTCGTCGGCCGGCTGGGCGAAGAGTTCGGCCAAGCCCTTCTCGATCTCCGCAACCGTACAGCCGATCGGCGTCGCCGCGCGCGCGAGGTAGCCTTCGTGAAGGTTGCATTGCGGGGTGATCAGCGCGGGGAGGCCATGGCTCCACGCTTCCAGCACGGCCAAAGGCTGGCCTTCGCTGATCGAGGGAAGGATAAAGGCGTCGGCGGTCGCGAAGGTCGCGGCTTTCGTCTCCCCCGCGACGTGGCCGAGAAACCTCACCGAACTCGCGACGTCGAGCCGCCGGACGAGCGCTTCGAGTTCGTCGACGTAGACATCGGAGCCGGACCCCGCGATCGCGAGATCCCAGCCGCCAGACTGCGTTCGCCGGCTCGTAAGCGCCCAGGCTTCGATCAGGGCGGTCAGCCCCTTCTTCGGCGTCAGGCGTCCGAGGAACAGCAGCGTCCGCCGAGACGGCAAAAGCGGGCGCGTGAGGACACGCGGGACCTCGCCAGCCGCGACGCCGTTCGGGATGACGCAGACCGGGTTTCCGAGACCGAAGGAGCGGATCGCCTGCCGCTCCGGCTCGCACAAAGCGTGAATGCAGGCGGCGCCTTGGAGATGGCGATGCTCATAGGCGTGCAGCGCGACCGTCTTCTTCCAGCGGCTGTTCGCTACCGCCCAAGCGTCGAGCATGCCGTGCGGGCTGACGACGTAGGGCCGGCCGGTCCGCGCCGACCACCGGCTTGCGGCGATCGAGATGTACATCCACAAGCCGTGGACGTGGAGCAGGTCCATGCCGGCCGCCTGCAGCGCGCGGTCGAGGCCGCGGGCGAAGCCGAAGGTGGAGGGTCCAAGCACAGGGAACGAGTGAAGCGGGACGGGAGCCCAGCTCTCCCGCACGCTCTCGCCCCCAGGCCCCTGTGACGCGAAGATCGTGACCTCGACGTCCGGCAGGCGTCGCACTGCGAGGGCCAAGTCGCGGACGCTCGCGGGAACGCCGCCGCCCTGTTCGCCGACCGAGCCGACGAGCATCCCCACTCGAAGCGGGCGAGGGGCGCAAATGATGGAAGCGGGCTCGCTCATCATCCATGACCTCTCAGGCGAAGGCTGCGACAGGCCGCAGGTCGACGAGACCGCGCGCAGGCCCGTCGAGCGCCTGCATCAGCCGCCGGGCATATTGCTCAAGGCTGTGCTCGCGGCCGCGACGACGCGCGTTCCGCGCCATGTGGAAGAACAGGTCGCGGTCGTGGGCGAGCGCCAGCAAGGCCGCCTCGATCGCGTCGATGTCGCGGATCGGCGTGACGTAGCCGTCGACCCCTTGGCGCACGACGCTGCCCGCGTTCGGCGTGGTGACGACGGGCAGGCCCGCCATCAGCGCCTCGTAGATGACCGTCGCCGACCCTTCGCAGACGGACGGCAGGAGGAACACGTCGGCCCAGGCGTAGTGCGCGGCGATCTCCGAGCGCGGCACCGCGCCGAGCAGCGTGACGGCCTCGGAAAGCCGGTTGCGGGCCGCGTCCGACACGTCGAGCGCGCCGGCCATACGGAACTCGGCCATGCCCTTCATCCGGCGGGCGGCTTCGAGCACATAGGGGCTGCCTTTTCTCAAGCCCACGCCGCCGATCGTCAGAACCCTGAGCGGCCGGGCGCCCCGCCTCGGCGGCTTAGGCGTCGTCTCCTGCACGCCATAGGGGACGACGACGCAGCGATCGGGGGAGCCGCCGCAGGCGATCACACCGGCGCGCACGAAATCGGATCCGCACAAAATGAGGTTGGCCGCGTCCCATTCGCCCCGCTCCCGCGCAGCGTAGTCCGCGGACAGTCCGTCTCGGGCGCTGATCGGGCTCCAGCCGGGGAAGCGCTCCTCCTCCTCCAGTACGAGGCGGTCGAGGATCGGCTTCGGGGCCACGATCTGCTCGACCACCGTCTTCATCCCGAGCGCCTTGGCGCCGGACACCAGCTCCAGGCATTCGCCGCTGAAGCCGTAGACCGCCGTCGCTTTCGAGCTTTTGTCGCGCATCAGGCTCCTCAGCACGCGCCGCGAGAGGCTTTGGCCGGCCCAGATATGGGCTTCGGTCAGCTTTGTCGGATCGTTCGTGCGGGCGCGGCGCAGGGCGAAGCCGAGTCCAAGGGCGGCGAGGCCCGTGATGCGGTTCTCCGGCACGCCGACCGGCACACGGCCCGTCAGTCGTCGGATCGACCGTGGCAGCAGGCCTTGGGGCAGGCTTTGCAGCGCGCGCGGCCATCCGTGAGCGGCGCAGATGTCGGTGTAGAGATGCTCGAGCCGGCCTTCGGCGTGAAGGATGCGCGGTACGCCGTAATGCATCCGGGCGCCGAGCTGCGAGACGACGAATGACCCGCTCATGGCGTCCTCGGCGAGGGCGAGGCGGCGATCACGGGGCGGTCGACGCTCCGCGGGGCCAGAGCGCAGGCTGTCACGATGTCGCCCCAAGCCGCGAGGCCCCGGCCGCGGGAGAACCTGGCGTCGAACAGCGCGCGTGCGTTCGCGCCCCAGCGCGCCACGACATCGGGGGACGCTGCAAGGAGCTCGATCTCAGCCGCCAGCGGGAGGCCGCCAGCGATCCCGAACGCCTTTCCGCAGTCGTTGTCGCGGATCAGCCGTGCGATCTCGCCGTCCGGCGCGCCGACGAACAAGGTCGGCCGGCCCGCTGCGGCGACGCCGTAGAACTTGCTCGGCACCACCGAGGTTTCGAAGGCCGGCAGCAGCGAGACGAAATGAACGTCGGGCGCAGCCAGACATTCGCGCAACAGGCTCTCCGGCTGGAGCGGCTCGAACATCATGTTGCTGAGCCCGAGACGCGAGGCTTCCTGCTTGACCGACTGAAGGCGGTAGCCGCCCCCGACGATCAGGAATGCGATGTCAGCGCGCGATTTCAGCATCGCCGCGGCGTCGAGCAGCGCTCCGAAATCGTGCGCACGGCCGAGATTGCCGCAATAGCCGATGACGAACTTGCCCTCGAGCCCCCACTCACGCCGCAGGCCGCTCTCTCGGCTCGGCATCGGCGTGAGAGCGTCGCCTTCCGACCAGTGGTGGACGACGGCGATCCGGTCGGCCGGCGCTCCGCGCAGGCGCAACGCCTGAGCCATCGCATCCATCGGCGTCACGTTCGCCGCGGCGGCGCGGACCGAGGCGTCGCGCAAGGCGAGCGAAAGATGCCCGGCTAGCCCGCGGGGCTTCATCACGCCCGCCTGGAAGGCCGCTTCGGGAAACAGGTCGTTCAGCCAGTTGACCAGCTTGGCGCGCTTCAGCGCGAGCGGCAGCATCGCCGAGATCGACATCAACGGAGGGTCGGTACAGACGACACACACGTCGCCCGCGGAGCTCGAACGCAGCAGCCGCCACGCGGCGCCGAGATGGAAAGAGGCGTAGTCCAGCGCCCGGCCGAGCAGCGTTCCGCGGCCGAACCGGGTCGTGCCGATCCGCGTCACCCGCACGCCGTCGACCATCTCCGATCGCGCCGCCTGCCGGGTCGCGTCGTCGTGCATGGCGGCGCTTGCGATCGCCTCGACCTCGAAGCCGTCCGCGGCAAGTCCGGTCGCGAGGCTCGTCGCCATCCGGCTCGTCGCGGACTGGTCGGGCGCGAAGAAGCGGTTGACGATGATCACCTTCATGCGGCTCGCGCTCCCCCCGGACTGGCTGCGAGATGGCGCCAGCGCGAGGGCGGATCTTCAAGGGCCGCTTGAGGATGATGAGGCGAACGCCCGACCGCTTAAGGGGTAGGACGGGCCCGTCGCAATCGTCGAGGCGCTACGACTTCCGATATCCCCGCGCCTCGACGGCCGGAAGAGGGGAGCGTGGCGGCGTCGAAGCCTGTCCATTCGCCGCCGATCTCGATCCAGTCCTGGAAGTCGTCGGTGCGAAACGCGACGCCCGGACCGCTTAAAGGCGGCCGATGGTCGATGCTGTTGTCGTGCAGGATCGTCTGCGTCAGCCGCGTGCCGTCCGGCGGCGTCGGCTGGATTGCGTCTTTCGACCAGATCAGCTTGAGCCCCGAGACGATCCCGTTGCGCACGCCCGTCAGGCGGTTTCGTTCGAACACGGTGGCGCGGAAACCGCCGCCCGCTGTGTCCCAGGTGTCGAAGGCGACGCCGATATGGCTCATCGCGCTGATGTCGTTTCGGCGGAAGACGTTGCCGATCCCTCCGACGATCGCGGGATCGGTCGGGTAGCCGAAGGTGAGCCCCGTATAGAGCCCGTTATTGCCGTCGCTGATCCGGTTGTCCTCGACGAGCGCGAAGTACGGCGCGGAGACGCTGTCCTGAGGCGTGCCCGAGGTCGCCGCCACCATGATCCCGTGGCGCATGCGGGCTATGTCGTTGTCGGCGACGACCATGTCGTAGCAGAGCCCCCAGACGAGGACCGCGGTGGAGTTGGAATCGTGCTCGGAATGGCTTGCGCGGCCCTGGAAGCGGTTTCGGTAGACCACAGCGCGCTCGGCGACTGCCGTGACGTAGAACAGGCTGGTGGCGAGATTCGGCCGCACATCCCAGGGGCGGTCGAGGGTCAGCGCCCCGTCAACTGCCGATACGACCCGGCGCCGCTGGCCGACCCCACGGCCTCCGGCGACCACCACGTCCAGTCCTTCCGCCGCAATGGCGCGCGGGAAGGTGACGCCGTTGGCGTCGACCGCGGTTGCGTGGCCTTCGAGCGCCACGCTGCCGAACTCGAACAGAATCTGCTCGCCCTTGTTGCAGTCGACCACGGCGCAGTCCCGCGGCGCTCCATTCACCGTCTCGTTTCCGCTGAAGTAGAGGTTGCGGACGCTGCCGCGATGCGGCTGCGCGACGAACAGCCGACCGATGCCGTTGCCGTCGGGCCGGCTTTCGTCTGCATTCAGCAGACGATTACCGATCATGGCGATATCCTGGCCGCCCCAGCTGGCGATTGCGGCTTCGCCGTCATTCGTCATCCGGAACAAATTGTCGGTGATCGAAACCTGGCTGCTGGAGGGCAGGAAGCTACCCGAGCCGATGATCTCCGAGCCTGCGACCGCAAGGCCGTCGATCGTCAGCCACATCGTCAGCGCGCCCCAGGAGGACAGCCTGGCCTCTATTACGCGGACGCGCTTTCCGGTTAGGGCGACGAGCGCGCGATCCTGCTTGGGGATCATGCCGTCGGCTTCGACCGCGATGCGTTCGATCGAGACGTCGGTAAGGTCTCCTTGCGCGTAGATGAAGGCCGGGGCGTCGAGCGGCGCCGTCAGTCTGAGGAGGCTGCGGTCTTGCCCGGCGCCGAGCCATCGCACGCCCGAGGGCGCCGCGAAAGCGCGACGCGAGGCGTATGTCCCGGGCGGAAAGTAGACCGTCGCCGGCGGTCGTTGGCCTGCGGCGGCGAGCGCATCCTCAATCGCCTGCCCGTCATCGTGGACTCCGTCGCCGACAGCGCCGTAGCGTCTGACATCGAAGGTCGCGGCGGAGAATGCGGGTTCCTCGACGCCGAGCGTCATGGCGAGGGGCCCGCTCCATCCGAGCCTGCCGCCGGCGCCGTTATGGAGCCAGAGCGCGTAGACGCCCGGCCGCCGTTCAGGGGCCTCGAAGGCAAGCCTGTACGGATTGGCGTCCGAGGGGCGAAGCCATTCGCCGCTGCCGTCGGGCGCGACGAGGTAAGCGAGCGTTTGGCCGCCGCCGATCGTCAGGTTCCGCCCATAAACGGCGAAACGGCCGCCGCGCGCGGCCTTTTTGGGGCCGATCCACCAGACTTCCGTCCGGTTGATCGCAAAGGGACGGCCATAGGCGCCGCCGGTCTTCGGCCAGATCAGATAGGCCGAGGCGGGCGGAAGCCCGGCCGGCAGCAGGAGCGTCGCCGCGCTCCTGTCCTGGCTCAACGGCGCGACGGTCATCCGGACGGCGCCGGCTTCCGGCGTCTGGCCGAAGATCTCGAAGCGCGTACGTCCGGGCGCGAAGGCGCCGGCGAGCGTCACGATCTCGCCGGGTGCTGCGGATCGCAACCCGTCGGCAATGACGCCGCCCTTGTCGCTCGGTCTCAGCAGCGGCGGCTGGTAGGCGCTGGAGGATGGCGCCGGAACCTCCGCGCCGCTCGCGTCAACCGGGTAGGCCTTTTGCGGCAGCTCCGCCCACTCGCCGCAGGCGATCGTGGGGAGCAGCAGCAGAAGGCAGGCGAGTCGCAGGCGCATGGATGGCGGGTCCGGCGGGCCGAGGCGACCTCGGACGTTGCGACGAGCACGGTAGGAACCTCAGCCCCGTTCGGTCAGCCCGACCAATGAGCGCCGCGTTGCGTCGGCTTCATCCGGAATGATGAGGAGGAGCCTCGAAAGAATGAACCGTGACCTCGCGTCGATGCCGGTTCAGTCCTCCGCGATCACCGCGACGATCTCCCCCGCCTTCACCGTGCGACCCGGCGTCGCCCGCATCGCGACGATCGTTCCCGCGACGGGCGACGCGATCTCCATCTCCATCTTCATCGCCTCAACGATCACGATCGGCTGACCGGCGTCGACCCGATCACCCTCGGCGACGAGCAGCTTCCAAACGTTGCCCGTCATGTGGCTCGGCGCGGCGGTGCAGCCTTCGGGGATCGCCTCCTCGTCCGCCATAGGGCCGCCGGCGTCGGAGACGAAGCTGTCGAGGCCGCGCGCTTTCCAGTCCGCGCGCTCGGCCTCGAACGCCGCCTGCCGGGACTTCTGAAACGCCGCGATACCGTCCGCCTCGGTCTCGAGAAGCTGGGCGTAGTCGCGATAGGAGAAGTCGATGTCCTCGATCCGGACGTCATAAGCGCCGTGCGGGAACGCTTCGCGCATCTCGACGAGCTCCTGCTCGTCCACGGGGAAGAAGCGGACGCGGTCGAAGAAGCGCAGGAGGTAGGGGTGCCCCGGCTTGAACGCGGGCGTGGTTCGCCACGAGTTCCACATCTGGATTGTCCGGCCGAACAGCTGATAGCCGCCAGGACCCTCCATCCCGTAGATGCACATATAGGCGCCGCCGATGCCGACCGCGTTCTCCGGCGTCCAGGTGCGCGCAGGATTGTATTTGGTGGTGACCAGCCGGTGGCGCGGGTCGACCGGCGTCGCGACGGGAGCGCCGAGATAGACGTCGCCGAGGCCCAGCACGAGATATTCCGCGTCGAACACGATGCGCTTGACGTCGTCGATCGAACTTAACCCGTTTATGCGCCGGATGAACTCGATGTTGTCCGGGCACCAGGGCGCGTCGGGGCGCACGAGCTCCTGATATTTACGCATCGCAAGCCGGATCTGAGGGTCGTTCCACGACAGCGGCAGCCAGACCGTGCTGCTCGGCACGGTGACGTCCTCCGGTGCCGGCAAACCCGCCTCGATCTCTTTCAGCGCGCCGAGAATGCGATCGGCCGGCGTCGTTGTGCTGTCGAAATGGACCTGCAGCGATCGGATGCCCGGCGTCAGGTCGATGATGCCCGGAAGCTTCGCCGTTCCAAGCGCTTCGGCGAGCACGTGCACGCGCATCCTGAGCGCGACGTCGAGGGTCATGTCGCCATATTCGACGAGGATGTTGTCGTCGCCCTGGCGGCGGTAGACCACGCGCGTCGGGCCGTCGTCGGACGCGCCCAGGATCGGGCTCGCGACGTCCGCCGCCCACTTCACCGCCGGCGCGCCGAGCGTATGGGCGGAGAAGCGGACCGTGTCGCCGGGCTTGAGCTGGCCGGTCTTCCACATCTCGTCGCGCGCGACGACGACCGGGCAGACGAAGCCGCCAAGGCTCGGCCCGTCTGGGCCCAGGATGATCGGCATGTCGCCGGTGAAGTCGAGTGCGCCGATAGCGTAGGCGTTGTCGTGCAGGTTGGAGGGATGCAGCCCGGCCTCGCCGCCATCCGCCCGCGCCCAGCGTGGCTGCGGCCCGATCAGCCGGACGCCTGTGCGGTCGCTGTTGAAGTGGACCTCGTAAGGAGCACTGAAGAGGTCGACGATGTCATCGTCCTGGAAGAAGTCCGGCGCGCCGTGCGGGCCGGAGCGGACGCCGAGCGTCCATTCGGTGGTTAATTCGGGCTTCTCGTCGGGCCTCGCGGCGCGCGGCTCGGCCTCGGGCGCGACCGTGTCGATCTTCAGCATGTCGCCGGCCTTGAGCGCGCCTTGCGCATGCCCGCCAAAGCGGCCGAGCATGAAGGTCGCCTTTGCGCCGAAGGCCTCCGCCGCCTCGATCCCGCCGCGCACCGCGAGATAGGTCCGCTGCCCGGGCCCCTCGATGCGGCCGAGCGCAAGCGTCGCTCCTGCGGGAACCTCGATCGGCTCGAACCAGACGACCGGGGCGCCGTCGAGCGTCGCTTTCATCGCCGCGCCCGTCAGCGCGATCGTCGCCGCGCGGTGGAACCTCAGGGTGGGTCCCGAGACGGCGCATTCGAGCGCGGGGAGGCCTTGCCGGTTGCCGACGATCCGATTGGCGAGCCGGAAAGAGCGGTCGTCCATCGGCCCCGACGGCGGCACGCCGACATGCCAGAGGCTCAGCCGGCCCGGCCAATCCTGCACGCTGCTCTGCGCGCCGGCCGCGACGACCTCGATCGCGCGGGGCGTGAAGGCGAAGGTCTTCAGCGCCGCGGTCGAGACGTCGCCGGCCTCGAAACCTTTGGAGGCCGCGATCGCGCGAACATAGTCCAGATTGGTCTCGATCCCGAGCAGCGTGGTCTCGTCGAGCGCCTTGCGGAGTTTGGAGAGCGCCTCGTCGCGATCGGCTCCGTGGACGATGACCTTGGCCAGCATCGGGTCGTAATTCGGCGTCACCTCCGTCCCGGTCTCGATCCAGCCGTCCACGCGCGCGTCGTCGGGGAACGCCACCTTCGTCAGCACGCCGGTCGAGGGCCGGAAATCGGCCTGCGGCGTCTCGGCGTAGATCCGGACCTCCATCGCGGCGCCGTTCGGGATCAGGCTTTCCTGCTCGGGAAGCGTGAATTCGCCTGCCGCCTGCCGCAGCATCCATTCGACGAGATCGACGCCGAAGACGGCCTCGGTGACGGGGTGCTCGACCTGAAGGCGGGTGTTGACCTCGAGGAAGGAGAAATCCTCGCGGGCGACGTCGTAGATGAACTCGACGGTGCCAGCGGATTCGTAAGACACGGCCTTGCCCAGCGCGATCGCGGCGTCCCGGAGGCGCGCACGCACGCTCTCTGACAGGTTCGGGGCAGGGGTCTCCTCGACGACCTTCTGGTTGCGGCGCTGGAGCGAGCAGTCGCGCTCGCCGAGCGCGACCACGCCGCCTTTGCCGTCGCCGAATATCTGCACCTCGACATGCCGCGCGACCGCGACGAAGCGCTCGAGATAGACCCTGATATCGCCGAAGCTCGCGCCTGCCATGCGCTGGACGGCCTCGAATTTCTGGGCGAGTTCTTTGGCGTCGTGACAGAGCTGCATGCCGATGCCGCCGCCGCCTGCGGTCGACTTCAGCATCACGGGAAAGCCAATCGTCTCCGCGACCGCGACGGCCTCGTCCGCCGAGGTGAGCAGGTCGGAGCCCGCGAGCAGCGGCACACCGGCCGTCTTCGCAATTTCGCGCGCGGTGTGCTTCAGCCCGAAGCCGCGCAGATGTTCGGGCCTGGGCCCGACGAAGCGGATTCCCTCCGCCGCCAGCCGCTCGGCGAAGTCCGCGTTCTCCGACAGGAAGCCATAGCCGGGGTGAACGGCCTCGGCGCCGGTCTTCCGGCAGGCGTCGAGGATCGCGTCGACGTTGAGATAGCTGTCGCGCGCCGGCGCGGCCCCGATGCGCACCGCCTCGTCGGCGTCGAGCACGGGCCGGGTGAACCGGTCGGCGTCTGAAGTGACCGCGACCGAGCCTACTCCGAGCCGTTTCAGCGTGCGGATGACGCGGCCAGCGATCTCGCCGCGGTTCGCGATCAGGACCTTGTCGAACATGTCTGTGTCCAGTCGGCGATGCCGTGCGTCCGAGGCTGCCTCGCCGTCATGCCCGTCCGGGCACAACTTGGACTTGGAGCGCGAAGGAGGAGGGAAGTCTTGGAATGCCCGGAAGACGGGCATGACGGAAGTGGGACGGCGCCTACGCCTCGGACGGATCGAAGATCAGCACCCTGACCGGCGAGGGGTCGAAGCCGTTGCAGGGATTGTTGATCTGCGGGCAGTTCGAGATCACGCAGAGGATGTCGCGAGCCGCCAGCACGTCGACGTAATCGCCCGGCGCCGACACGCCGTCGACGATCGCGAGCTTCCCCGAGGGCTCGATCGGCACGTTCATGAAGAAGTTGATGTTCGGCACGACGTCGCGCTTGGTCATGCCGTGGCGGCCGACCTCGAGCACGAAATTCTCGCGGCAGGCGTGCATGAAGCGCGCGTGCATGCCGAAGCGCACCGTGTTCGCTTCGCACGAGCAGGCGCCGGCGGAGGTGTCGTGGCGGCCGCAGCTGTCGGAGATCACCGTGCCGAGCAGGGCGCCGTCATTCGCGATCAGCCGCGTGCCGGTCGAGACGTAAGGCGCGCCCTGCGCGAGGATCGTGTCCTGCGCGGAATAGCGGCGCTGGTGGTCGTGCGCGTCGTAGAACAGCGTGTCGACGGCCTGGCAGCCTTCCAGGTCGATGATCCTGAGGATCTGCCCCTTCTCGATGATCCCGGACCATGGCCGGTTCGCGGGGATCGTGAAGTCGTAGAAGGCGTCCTCGACCGCGAGCTTTGCAGGAGCCGCGAAGAAGGAGGATGTCGGAGCGGCGGAAACGAGTTCGGGCATCGGGGTCGGTCGCTCCTCTCAAACGCTGCGGAGATGACGGTCGAGGTTCTCGAAGCCACGGGCGGCTTCCGCCGTCGCTGTGCGGCAGAGATCGTCGGCGCCGGCCGGCGGCAGGACATGGACGATCAGCTCCACCTCGCCGGGGTTGAACACCTCGTCTGGCGCCAGCGGGTGAGGGCAGTTCGAGACCGCGACCAGGAGGTCCATCTCGGCCCGCAGGTCCACGAAGTCGCCGGGCTGCACGACATCAGGCTTGAACGCCATGCGGCCGTCCTCGCCGTGGAAGACCGGGGCGAACAGCGTCAGCACCGGCGCGACGTCGCGGGCGCCGAGGCCGAACTTGGAGGCGCAAAGCAGTATGTTTTCGCGCGTCGAACGCAGCCCGTCGTCGCCGTATTTCATCGCGTTCGAGATGGGGGTCGAGCCGCCGACCACCGTGTCGTGCGCGCCTGATGTGTCCTCGACGATCGAGAACAGCGGCCGGCCCATGTCGGAGAACAGCACACGGCCCTTGCGGAGCTCGGATGTCCACTGGACCTTGATCGTGTCAGCGCTGTTGTAGCGCTCGGACGTATCCGCCGCGCTCCAGAAGAACAGCGAGACGCCAGGCGTGCCGGACGCGTTCAGCACCCGCAGCGCCTCGCCGCGCATCACCTTGCCCGCCCAGTACCAGCCGCCAGGCAGCGTCGCGCGCTCGCGGACGGCGGAGGGGTCGATCGCGGCTGCGTCGCGCGGGGTCGGCGGCGGCAGGGTCTTGGGGCCGGCGGTTTGACCCGCGGCCTTCAGCTCAAGGTAGCGCTTGCGCCGCTCGGCGATCTGCGCGGCCTTGTCGTCGTGCCCGTCATTCTCTTGCATGGGTTCTGAGCTCCCTTCCGAACCGTCTCGAGGTCTCGGAAACAGAGCGCGGACCATCACGGCGCCTGTTCCAAGGCCGTTGAGGTCTCCCGGGATTTTATCCCGCCGTGTCCCTCCGGATGTCTCCCGGCGGGGCGGCAGCTCTCGGACCAGCCGTCGCTCTCGACCGCGACGCGGAACCCTAGCCGCCAACTCAGCGATCGGAATTTACAGGCGGCGCCCTTTCTCGCGCCAGCGTGAAAAAGCGGCAATCGGCTGAAATACCCGGCGCCGGTTGCGGCAGTCGTCACGATGGTCGGCGACGTCGATGATGACAGGATTGCGCGCGAATCGGCGATATTCAACGGTGGACGCGTTGGGGGATCGCAGCATGGATGAGACCGGAGAGACGATGGGGCGCGCGCCGGCGCCGCTCCGCGTCGGCGTCTGCATCCTCTATCTCGGCGACGCCCGCGCGCTCGACGTGACGCTGCGCTCGCTCGACTGTCTGCAGGTCCACGCCGACCGCGTCGTCGTCGTCGAGCAGCCTTTCGGCCGGCGCGAGGGCGGGCCTTCCGCACGCCACGTCACGACGGAATGGATCTCGGTCGAGCCGCCGCTAAACCCGCGGAGCGCGGGCCTTGCCCGCCTGGACGATTGCGACCTCGTCGTGTTCGTCCGCGAGGGCGTCGCCTTCGGGCCGACGGCGATCGGCGCCGAGCGCGCGCGGTTCGCCTCGTCGCCCGATCTTCGGGCCGCGCTGCTGACGAGCCGGCTCGTCATGGGACTCGACGAGTTCCTCGGCGGCGACGGCGAGGATCCCTACGAGACGCTGCGCCAGCGCGGGGCAATCACGGAAAGCTACGCGCCGCGCTACTTCACGCCCTGCATGCTGACCGTCGCGACCAAACGCGAGCCGATCGGGACCTTCGAGAGCTTCGCCTCCCGCTCCGAATGGGCGTCGGCGCGGCTGTTCCTCGACTCCATGCGAGCGCCCGCTATCGAGGCTGCGAGCGACGCCTTCGGCCTGATCGCGAACGACCCGGACCGCCGCGACACCGAGCTCCACGGGCGCGAGGCCTATGAGGCGCTGAGCCAGTTCGGCGAGGCGTATCCGCCCTACCAATCGCTGGCGCGCTCAGATATGCGCCGGCTCGCCTTCCAGCAGATCGCGGGCGTGCTCAGGCTGTCGCGTCCGAAAGTGCGGCTGCGCTTCCTGCGCGGCTTCGTCGAGGGCCATCGCCGCGACGCCGCCGTGCGCCGTCGCATGGCTCGCGACATTTCAGACCTCGCCTGACGTTCAGTCCTGCTCGTCGCTTAGGTTCTCGAGCGCGCGCAGCGCATCTTCGGTTCGCGCCAGCCCCTCGCGTTGCGCTTCGATCGCGGCGCGAAGCGCAGAGGCTGCTTCAGAAGACGAGCCGACCAGGATCAAAATCAAGTCCTTGACGGTCTGCCGCGCTCGCTCAGCCTCGTCGGGGTGCGGGTCGCTTGAATGCGATTGCAGCCAGAGCCCGTCGATCATCGCCGCAATGAGGATCGCAACGGCCTCGATGCGGCTCGCCGGGATCAGCGCCCGAAGCCCGTGCCGAAGGTTTGCGCGCATGCGCCGTTGGTAGATCGACTGCACCCGCCGATATGGCGCCGAATGCATGATCTGGCCCCAGAAGGCCAGCCACACCGCGCTGGTCCGCCGCTCGAACTCCTCGTCGGCGAGCGCGGATTCCGACACCGCAAGCACCCTTTCGAGCGGCGTTCGCGCGGCGCGCAGCCGAACCGCGGTAGCGCGGGCGAGCCGCGCCGCCATGAACCGCAAGGTCGCCTCGAGCAGTCCGTCCTTGTCGCCGAAATAATGCGCGAACAGCCCTTGGCTGACGCCGGCGCGGCGCGCGATCTCGCCCAGCGAGGCCGCCTTGAAACCGACTTCCGAGACAGTCTCGATCGTCGCCTCGATCAATTGGCGGCGACGCGCTGCCTCGAAGTTCTGGGAGGGCTCATGGACGTTCATGATCTCAGCTTAAACCTCTCTTGAACGATCGTTCAATCCTCCGTCCGCCCTGCGCACCAAAAGTGACGCGCTCTACCGCTTTGCACAAATAATCGTCGGGGCGCCCTCAATCAAATCAGTTGTTTGCACGTATTGCAGCGCAACAGCTTAAATTTTGCTGTTGAACGTTCATTCAACCAGTTCTAAGGACTCTGACACGCCAGTCGAACCGTCCGTTGTTGGAGGTCCTCCGTGAAGCGTCACATTCTGTCTTCGCTCGTTCTCGCAGCCTCGGTCGCAGCCGCTGCGCCCGCTTTCGCCGCGGAGCCCGCAACCTGCAAGCCGGTCCGGTTCGCCGACGTCGGCTGGACCGACATCACCTCCACCACCGCGATCGCTTCGCGCATCCTGACCGCCCTTGGTTATCAGCCGAAGACGCAGGTTCTCTCGGTGCCGGTGACCTACGCCTCGTTGAAGTCAAAGGACATCGACGTCTTCCTCGGCAACTGGATGCCCACGATGGAGGCGGATCGGAAGCCTTACCTCGACGCTGGCCAGATCGAGGTGATCGGCCCGAACCTGACGGGCGCCAAGTACACGCTCGCGGTTCCGACCTATCTCTACGACAAGGGCCTCAAGAGCTTCGCGGACATCGAGAAGTTCAAGGAAGACCTCAAGGACAAGATCTACGGCATCGAGCCGGGCAACGACGGCAACCGCCTGATCCTAGGCATGATCAAGGACGGCAAGTTCGGGCTTAAGGGCTTCGACCTCGTCGAGTCGAGCGAGCAGGGCATGCTGGCCCAGGTCGACCGCGCCCAGCGTCGCAAGGAGGCGATCGTCTTCCTCGGCTGGGAGCCGCATCCGATGAACACCAAATACAAGATCAAGTATCTCGAAGGCGGCGACGACGTGTTCGGCGCAAATTTTGGCGGCGCCGAGATCTTCACGAACCTGCGCGCCGGTTACGCCAAGGAATGCCCGAACCTCGGCGCCTTTTTCAACAAGCTGAAGTTTGAACTCGACACCGAGAACAAGGTTATGGGCTCGATCCTCTTCGACTCCATGGAGGCGGACAAGGCGGCGGAGAAGTGGCTGAAGGAAGAGCCGACGGCGTGGGCCGGCTGGCTCGACGGCGTGACCACGATGGATGGACAGCCCGCGCTGCCGGTCGTGAAAAAGAGCCTCGGGCTCTGAGCTGAACGCGAGAAGCGGGGCCCCCTTACCTGACAGCGCGCCAGGGCCGGGCGAGGGGGCTCCTCGTTCACCGCATCGCATCGCCTGAATACGCTCCGTCGCCTCGAACCGAGGACCGCGCATGTATGACTGGCTTGTCGCACACAAGATCCCGCTCGGCGCCATCCTCGCGACCGCGATCGAATGGCTGACCGATCACGGTCAGGCGTTTTTCGACTTCGTCTCCATCGCGCTCTCCACGATGGTCGACGGGCTGACGAGCCTGCTGCTGTGGATCCCGCCCTTTGTGGTGATCGCGGCCTTCGCGCTGGGCGCCTGGGCTCTGCACCGCTCGATCGGCCTCGTGGTCTTCATCGTCCTCGCCCTGCTGCTGGTGATCAACCTAGGCTACTGGGAGGCGACGATGCAGACCCTGTCGCTCGTCATCTGGGCGACCGCGACCTGCATCGTCATCGGCGTTCCCGTCGGCATCATGGCGGCGCACCGGCCCTGGCTCTACCAGGCCGTCCGTCCGGTGCTCGACCTCATGCAGACGATCCCGACCTTCGTGTACCTGATCCCGACGCTGGTGCTGTTCGGCCTCGGCACGGTGCCCGGCGTGATCTCCACGGTGATCTTCGCGCTTCCGGCGCCGATTCGGCTGACCCAGCTCGGCATCGCCTCGGTGCCGGAAGCGCTTCGCGAGGCCGCGCTCGCCTATGGCGCGACCAAGCGGCAGCTGCTGTTCAAGGTCGAGCTGCCGCACGCCATGCCGACGATCCTCGCCGGCGTCACCCAATGCATCATGCTGTCGCTCTCGATGGTGGTGATCGCGGCGCTCGTCGGCGCCGACGGGCTCGGCAAGCCGGTCGTCCGGGCGCTGAACTCGGTCAACATCTCCATGGGCTTTGAGGCCGGCATCGCGATCGTCGTGCTCGCGATCATCCTCGACCGCGTCTGCAAACGGCCAGAGGTCCGCTCGGGGAGGAGGTCGGCATGAACGCGTTGACCGAGACTGTCGTCCCGTCCGCCGAGAGCCACTCCGAAAACGCCGTCGAACTCCGCAAACTCGCGATCGTCTTCGGCAAGGCGAAGCCGGCGCTGGCGCTCGCCGACAAAGGCGCGGGCCGCGACGACATTCGCGACCAGACCGGCGCGATCCTCGGCGCCTACGACGTCAATCTCGACATCCGCAAGGGCGAGATCTGCGTGCTGATGGGGTTGTCCGGCTCGGGCAAGTCGACCGTGCTGCGGGCGATCAACGGCCTGAACAAGACCGCCCGCGGTGAGGTCATGGTTCGCCACGGCGGCAAGCTGGTCGACGTCGCGACATGCGGTCCAAGGACGCTCCGCGAGATCCGGCTGAAGACGGTCTCGATGGTCTTTCAGCAGTTCGGCCTGCTGCCCTGGCGTTCCGTGCGGGACAATGTCGGCTTCGGCCTCGAGATCCGCGGCATGGGAACAGCCGAGCGCCGCGGCGTCGTCGACGAGAAGCTCGAGATGGTCGGGCTTTCGAAGTGGGCGGACAAGCAGGTGCAGGAGCTTTCCGGCGGCATGCAGCAGCGCGTCGGCCTCGCCCGCGCCTTCGCGACCGATGCCGATATTCTGCTGATGGACGAGCCGTTCTCCGCGCTCGATCCCCTGATCCGCGACAAGCTGCAGGACGATCTGCTGAGCCTCCAGGAGCGCCTGCACAAGACGATCGTGTTCGTCAGCCACGATCTGTCCGAGGCGCTGAAGCTCGGCAACCGCATCGCCATCATGGAGGGTGGGCGGGTCGTCCAGTTCGGCGCCGCGGCCGACATCATGCTGCGCCCGGCCGACGCTTATGTCGCGGAGTTCGTGAAACGCATGAACCCGCTCGAAGTGCTCTGCGCCGACGCGGTGATGACGCCGACGTCGGACCTGCCGCGCGACGGCGGCGACGTGATCCTGCTGCTCGGCGGCCGCGGCCGGCTGACGCTCGACGGCGCAGGCAAGCCCGTCTCCTGCCAGATCGAGGGGCGCGAAGGCCGCATCGGCGAACTTGGCGCGGACGGCGCGCTGAAGAGCCACGGCGACATCATGGTCGCGCCTGCGGAACTGACGCTGAAGGGCGCGATCGACGCGCGCAGCAGCGCGGACTACCCGATCGTGCTGGTCGATCAGCTCGGCCGCCTCGCCGGGCTCTGCGACCACAGCGAGATCTATAAAGGGCTGTTGCAGAAGCCATGACCGCCGCAGCACGAGCGCCGCGCGAGCCCGCGCGGACTAATCGGTACCCTCTCCAGAAGCTCCACATCGGCGGCGAGTACGTTGACGCCTCCGGCTCCGAGACCTTCGAGACGGTGAACCCCGCCACCGGCGAGGTTCTGGCCGAAGTTCAACAGGCGTCCGCCATCGACGTCGATCGGGCCGTCGCGGCCGCGACCGAAGGCCAAAGGGTCTGGGATGCGATGACGGCGATGGAGCGCTCGCGCATCCTGCGCCGCGCGGTCGACATCCTGCGCGCCCGCAATGACGAGCTCGCGCTGATCGAGACGCACGACACCGGAAAGCCGCTCTCGGAGACGAAGGCCGTCGACATCGTCACCGGCGCCGACGTGCTGGAATATTACGCCGGGCTGATCCCGGCGCTCGAAGGAAGGCAGATCCCACTGCGGGAGACCTCCTTTGTCTACACAAGGCGAGAGCCGCTCGGGGTCGTCGCCGGCATCGGCGCGTGGAACTACCCGATCCAGATCGCGCTGTGGAAGTCGGCGCCGGCGCTTGCCGCCGGCAACGCGATGATCTTCAAGCCAAGCGAGGTGACGCCGCTCAGCGCCCTGAAGCTCACCGAGATCTACGCCGAAGCCGGCCTGCCCGCCGGCTGCTTCAACGTGCTGAACGGAGCAGGGCCGGCGGTCGGGGCGGCGCTGACAGAGCATCCGGGGATCGCCAAGGTGTCCTTCACAGGCGGCACGGTGACGGGCAAGAAGGTGATGGCGTCGGCCTCCGGCTCGACGCTGAAGGAGGTCACGATGGAGCTCGGCGGCAAGTCGCCGCTGATCGTGTTCGACGACGCCGACCTCGACCGCGCCGCCGACATCGCGGTAATGGCGAACTTCTTCTCCTCCGGCCAGGTCTGCACCAACGGCACGCGGGTCTTCGTGCCGCTCTCGATGAAGCAGACTTTTGAGGCGCGCGTGGCCGAGCGGGTCGCCCGCATCCGCGTCGGCGACCCGCTCGACGAGAGCGTTAATTTCGGTCCGCTCGTCAGCTTTGCTCACATGACGAAAGTGCTCGGCTATATCGAGCAGGGAAGGAGCGCAGGCGCCCGGCTGCTTGCGGGCGGCTCGCGCCTGACCGATGGCGTGTTCGCCGCAGGCGCCTTCGTCGCCCCAACCGTCTTCACCGACTGCTCCGACGACATGGCGATCGTCCGCGAAGAGATCTTCGGGCCGGTGATGAGCATCCTCACTTACGAGACCGAGGACGAGGTCATCGCTCGCGCCAATGACACGTCCTACGGGCTCGCCGCGGGCCTCGTGACGCGCGACCTCGCGCGCGCCCACCGCGTCATCCACCGCCTCGAAGCCGGGATCTGCTGGATCAACACCTGGGGCGAGTCTCCCGCCGAAATGCCGGTCGGCGGCTACAAGCAGTCGGGCGTCGGCCGCGAGAACGGCGTCGAGACGCTGGAGCGCTACACGCGCGGCAAGTCCGTGCAGGTCGAGCTCGGAGCATTCTCCTCGGTGTTTTGAACGTCGGTTCTGCGTGCTTCGAGACGCGAACCGTTGGTTCGCTCCTCAGCATGAGGAGCGTTGAAAAAAGAAAGAGCGCCAACCGTCCTCATGCTGAGGAGCCGCCGTAGGCGGCGTCTCGAAGCACGCAGAGACAGGGCCGAGACCGCGATCGAATCCCATGGACCAGTCCAAACGCGAATTCGATTACATCGTCATCGGCGCCGGGTCGGCCGGCAACGTGCTGGCAGCGCGGCTCACCGAAGACCCGGACGTCACGGTCCTGCTGCTCGAAGCGGGCGGGCCGGATTACCGATTCGACTTCCGCACCCAGATGCCGGCGGCGCTCGCTTATCCCCTTCAGGGGCGACGCTACAACTGGGCATATCTGACCGATCCCGAGCCACACATGAACGGCCGGCGGATGGAATGCGGCCGCGGCAAGGGGCTCGGCGGCTCCTCGCTGATCAACGGCATGTGCTACATCCGCGGCAACGCCATGGACTTCGACGGCTGGGCGCAGGCGCCTGGGATGGGCGACTGGTCCTACGCGGATTGCCTGCCTTACTTCCGCAAGTCCGAGACCCGCGACGCCGGTGCAAACGACTATCACGGGGCCGAGGGGCCGGTGAGCGTGACGACGCCGAAGCCCGGCAATAACGAGCTGTTCGACGCGATGATCTCGGCTGGCGTCCAGGCCGGCTATCCGCACACCAACGACCTCAACGGCTACCAGCAGGAAGGCTTCGGCCCGATGGACCGGACGGTGACCCCTGAGGGCCGCCGCTCGTCCACCGCGCGGGGCTATCTCGACCAAGCGAAGGCGCGGCCGAACCTCACCATCGTCACGCACGCCACGACCGACCGCGTCCTGTTCTCAGGCAAACGCGCCGTCGGCGTGGCCTATCTGGTCGGCTCTGGCGACGAGCCGACGGTCGCGCACGCCTCTCGCGAGGTCCTGCTGTCCGCCGGCGCGATCGCTTCGCCGCAGATCCTGCAGCGCTCCGGCGTCGGGCCGTCTGCGCTGCTGCGCGAAATCGGCGTCAATCTCGTGCTCGACCTGCCTGGGGTCGGCCAGAAACTGCAAGATCATCTCGAGATGTACCTGCAATACGAGTGCAAGAAGCCGGTCTCGCTCGCGCCGGCGCTCAAATGGTGGAACCAGCCCAAGATCGGCGCGGAGTGGATGTTGCTCGGCACGGGGCTCGGCGCTTCGAACCAGTTCGAGGCCGGCGGCTTCATCCGCTCGAGCACCGAGTTCGCCTGGCCCAATCTGCAGTATCACTTCCTGCCTGTGGCGATCAGCTACAACGGCACGAACGCCTTTGAAGGCCACGGCTTTCAGGCGCATGTCGGCTCGATGCGTTCGCCAAGCCGCGGCCGCATCGAGCTGAAGTCGCGCGACCCGCGTGAGCATCCCTCGATCCTGTTCAACTATATGAGCCACGAACAGGACTGGCGGGAGTTCCGGGACGCGATCCGCATCACGCGCGAGATCATGCGCCAGCCGGCGCTCGACGCGTATCGCGGCAGGGAGATCGGACCGGGCGACGACGTCCAGAGCGATTCCGAACTCGACGCCTTCGTCCGTGCCCATGCCGAGACGGCTTACCATCCCTCGTGCTCGTGCAAGATGGGCCACGACGAGATGGCGGTGGTCGACGGCGAGGGCAGGGTGCGCGGAATCGAGGGTCTTCGCGTGGTGGACGCCTCGATCATGCCGCTGATCATCACAGGTAATCTGAACGCCACGACGATCATGATGGCGGAGAAGATCGCCGACCGGATCCGCGGCAGGCAGCCGCTGCCGCGGAGCGACGCGCCATATTTCGTGGCGGGTGAAGCGCCCGTGAGGCGGGCGCCGCTCCGGGCTGCCTGAAGCGGCGCTTACTGAGCCGCCGCCTTCTCGATCATCGGCTTCCGCTCCGCGCTCGGCGGCTTGCCGAACCCGTCGAGATAGGCCCGCGAGAAGTGCGAGGCGGAGGAGAACCCGCATTCCAGCGCGATGGTCAGCAGCGGCATCGAGGTCTGGCGGATCAGCGCCCGCGCGCGCTCCAGCCGGATGCGCAGATAATGTTTAGCGGGCGACTGGCCGAGATATTTGAAGAACAGCCGCTCGAGCTGGCGGGTCGAGAGGTTTACGGCGGCCGCGAGCTCCTGGCTCGACAGCGGCTCCTCGATCGCCTGCTCCATCAGCCCGACGACCTTCAGCAGCTTCGGATGCGCCACGCCGAGCCGCATCCTGAGGTCCATGCGCTGGCGCTCGCCCGCTTCGCGGATGCGGGGGTGCAGCAACTGCTCGGCGACCTCATGAGCGAGCGCCGCGCCATGGTCGCGCGCGATGACGGCGAGCATCATGTCGGCGGACGCGAAGCCGCCGCCGCAGGTCAGCCGGTCGCGGTCGATCTCGAACAATTCGGCGTCGAGCGCCGCGTCCGGATGCTCGCTCGTGAGGCTCGCAAGGTTCTCCCAGTGGATGGTCGCGCGGTAGCCGTCGAGCAGGCCGGCGCGGGCGAGCACATAGGCGCCGGTGCAAAGCGAGCCGATGGCCTTGCGACGCGACGCGAGCCGGCGAAGCGTCGCGGTCAGCGCGACATGATCGGCCTTCTCGACGTCGATGCCACCGCAGACCAGCGCGACGTCGAGTTCGGGGGCGTCCGCGAAGCTCCCGTCGACCGAGACGACGACGCCGTTTGACGCCGCGCACGGGCCGCCGTCGCGCGACCAGAGCGAAGGCGCGTAGAGCTCGCGACCGGCCTCACGGTTCGCAAGCCGCAGCGGCTCGATCGCGGACGCGAATGCGGCCATCGAGAAGCGCTCGACGAGCATGAAGCCGACGCGGGTCGGGTTGTCTTCGAGCGGGGTAACGAACGCCATCACGCAGTCTCGGAGCTGAGGCTTTCCGCAGCGATTCTTCGCGTTGCGAGGACGCCGGTCAATGACGAACTGGAATGGTTGAAAGATGGCGTAGCGGCCCGTCGCAAAAGCCCAAATCGCGGTCGCCCTGAAGCAAGCCGTCCGCATGACGCGAATGCATCGTTCGTCCGACACGCGAGGCCCGTCTGATGCGCCGCTTCTCCTTCGCCTCTCTTCTGTCGGAAGCGCTTGGCGGCCACCAGGGCTGGGGCCGCCAGTGGCGCGCGCCCGACCCGAAGCCATCCTACGACGTCGTCATCATCGGCGGCGGCGGGCATGGGCTGGCGACGGCCTACTACCTCGCGACCGTGCACGGCATCACCAACGTCGCAGTGCTCGAGAAGGGCTGGATTGGGGGCGGCAATACCGGCCGCAACACCACCATCATCCGATCGAACTATCTCTATGACGAGAGCGCCGGGATCTACGAACACGCGCTCAAGCTCTGGGAAGGCCTGTCCCAGGAGCTGAACTACAACGTGATGTTCTCCCAGCGCGGCGTCCTGATGCTCGCGCACAACCATCACGACGACCAAAGCTTCAAGCGGCACGTCTACGCCAACCGGCTGAACGGCATCGACAATGAGTGGCTGTCGGCCGAGGAGTGCAAGGACTTCTGCCCGCCGCTCTCGATCTCGCCAGACATCCGCTACCCCGTGCTCGGCGGCGCTCTGCAGCGCCGCGCCGGCACCGCCCGGCACGACGCCGTCGCTTGGGGCTACGCCCGCGGCGCGGATGCGCGCGGCGTCGACATCATCCAGAACTGCGAGGTCACCGGCATCAGCCGCGACGCTTCCGGCAAGGCGATCGGCGTCGAGACCACCCGCGGCTACATACGCGCGGGTCGCATTGGCGTGGTCGCTGCGGGCAACACCTCACGGGTCATGGCGATGGCGGACGTCCGCATGCCGCTCGAGAGCTACCCGCTTCAGGCGCTGGTCTCGGAGCCCGTCAAGCCGGTGTTCCCCTGCGTCGTCATGTCGAACGCGGTGCACGCCTACATCTCGCAATCCGACAAGGGCGAGCTCGTCATCGGCGCCGGCACAGACCAATACACGTCCTACAGCCAGCAGGGCGGGCTCCACATCACCACCCACACGCTCGACGCGATCTGCGAGATCTTCCCGCAGTTCACGCGCATGCGGATGCTGCGCTCCTGGGGCGGCATCGTGGACGTGACGCCGGACCGCTCGCCGATCATCGGCAAGACGCCTGTGGAGAACCTGTTCGTAAACTGTGGATGGGGCACCGGCGGCTTCAAGGCGACGCCCGGCTCCGGCCACGTCTTCGCGCATACGCTCGCGACGGGAGAACCGCACAAGGTCAACGCGCCCTTCACGCTCGACCGCTTCCGCACCGGCCGCCTGATCGACGAAGCGGCCGCCGCCGCCGTGGCCCACTGAAGGGGATTTTCGATGCTGCTGATCGACTGCCCCTTCTGTGGAAAACGTCCTGAGGTGGAGTTCCGCTGCGGGGGCGAGGCGCATATCGCGCGGCCGGCCAATCCGTTCGCAGTCGATGATCAGGCCTGGGGCGAGCACCTGTTCGTGCGCAAGAACCCGCGCGGTCTGCACGCCGAGCGCTGGATCCACGCGCATGGCTGCGGCCGCTGGTTCAACGCGATCCGCGACACCTATACCGACCGCTTCGTCGAGACCTACAAGGCCGGCGAGCGTCCGTCCGTCGATCTGAGCGAGGCGAGGGCGTGATGGCGCAGACCTACCGACTGCCCACGGGCGGCCGCATCGACCGCTCGAAGCCGATCCGCTTCACCTTCGACGGGCGGACGATCGAGGGTTTTGCTGGCGACACCGTCGCCTCGGCGCTGCTCGCGAACGGAATCCATCTCACCGGCCGCTCGTTCAAATATCACCGCCCGCGTGGAATCCTGACCCATGGCTCCGACGAGCCGAGCGCGCTGCTCTCGGTCGACCGCGGCCCCGGCCGGATTGATCCGAACAACCGCGCAACGGTGGTCGAGGCCCGCGAAGGCCTGAAGGCCGCGTCGCAGAACCGCTGGCCGTCGCTGTCGTTCGACGTCGGCGCCGTGAACGACCTGCTGTCGCCGGTCTTCGTGGCCGGCTTCTACTACAAGACCTTCATGTGGCCGCGCTCCTTCTGGGACAGGGTCTACGAGCCCGTGATCCGCGCGGCCGCGGGGCTCGGCGTCGCGCCGCAGGTTCCGGACGCCGATCGCTACGCCAACCGCCACGCGCATTGCGACGTGCTGGTCGTCGGCGCGGGCCCGGCGGGCCTCGCCGCCGCGCTCGCCGCCGCGAAGACGGGCAAGCGCGTGATCGTCGCCGACGAGCAGCCGGAGCTCGGCGGATCTCTGCTGCACGAGACCACGACGACCATCGACGGGCAGAGCGCCGAGGCCTGGCGCGCCGCCGCGATCGCCGAGCTCGACGCGCAGGAGAACGTCATCCTGCTGCCGCGCACCACGGCGTTCGGCTACTACAACCACAATCACATCGCGATGACCGAGCGGGTGACGGACCATCGCGCCGACGCGCCGAAGACTGCCCCGCGCGAGCGGCTGTGGCAGGTCCGGGCAGGCGAAGTCGTGCTCGCGACCGGGGCGCACGAGCGTCCGCTGGTCTTCGCCGACAACGACCGGCCGGGCGTGATGCTCGCCGAAAGCGTCCGCGTGTTCGTGAACCGATATGGTGTGTTGCCGGGCCGGAAGATCGTGTTCGCGACCTCCGCCGTCTCCGCCTATGCGGCCGCAGCCGACGTGAAGGCGGCGGGCGTAGACGTGACCCTCGTCGACCTCCGCCCCGAGATCGAATGCGGGGCGGAGGTCGAGCGTCTTCAGGCTCTCGGCGTCGAGGTTCTGACGGGCCACACCGTCGTCGGGACCAAGGGCCGGATGCGCGTCGAGGGCCTGATCGTGGCCCCTGTCACGAACGGGGAGATCGGCGCGCGCCGGGTCATCTCCTGCGACTGTGTCGGCATGTCCGGCGGATGGACGCCGGCGGTCCACCTGTTCTCGCAGTCGCGCGGCAAGCTCGCTTACGACGAGGGGCTCGACGCCTTCGTGCCCGGGGCCTCCGCGCAGGCTGAGCGCTCCGCCGGCGCGGCGAAGGGGCTCTACGACCTGATGGACTGCCTCGCGAGCGGCTTTGCGGCCGGCGCGGAGGCGGCGGGCTCTACCGAGGTTCGGACGTTTTCGGCAACCCCGACGCCGGTCGGTTTCAAGCCCGTCCGTGCGCTGCCGACGGACGCGAACCCTGCAAAAGTCCGAGCCTTTGTCGACTTCCAGAACGACGTGACCGCGAAGGACCTCAAGCTCGCGATGCGCGAGGGCTTCGAGTCCATCGAGCACGTGAAGCGCTACACGACGACCGGCATGGCGACCGACCAGGGCAAGACGTCGAACATGAACGCGCTCGGCATCGTTTCGGAGAGCCTCAACCGTCCGCTGCCCTCGGTCGGCACCACGACGTTCCGGCCGCCTTACACGCCGGTGACCTTCGGCGCGCTGGTCGGCCCCGCCCGCGACGCGTTGTTCGATCCGATCCGCACCACGCCGATCCACGATTGGGCGGCCGAGCACGGCGCGAAATTCGAGAACGTTGCCCTGTGGCGGCGCGCCTGGTTCTTTCCGAGGCCCGGCGAGGACCAGCATGCGGCCGTCGCCCGCGAGTGCAAGGCGGTCCGCAACGGGGTCGGCATCTTCGACGCCTCCACGCTCGGCAAGATCGAGGTGGTCGGCCCGGACGCAGCCGAGTTCATGAACCGGCTCTACGTCAATCCCTGGACGAAACTCGGGGTCGGCCGCTGCCGCTACGGTCTGATGCTGAAGGAGGACGGCTTTATCCTCGACGACGGCGTTGTCGCGCGGCTGGCGGACGATCGCTTCCATGTCACGACGACGACCGGCGGGGCGCCGCGTGTGCTCAACCACATGGAGGACTACCTCCAGACTGAATGGCCGGAGCTCAACGTCTTCCTGACCTCGACCACCGAGCAATGGGCGGTGATCGCCGTTCAGGGCCCGAAGGCGGGCGAGACCATCCAGAACCTTGTTTCCGGGATCGACCTTTCTAACGAGGCCTTCCCGCATATGGCGGTCCGCGAAGGCCATATCTGTGGCACGCCCTGCCGACTGTTCCGCGTCTCCTTCACCGGCGACCTCGGCTACGAGATCAACGTGCCGTCCGACTATGGCAGGGCGGTCTGGGAGGCGGTGATGGAAGCTGGCGCGCCGTTCGGGATCACGCCCTACGGCACCGAGACGATGCACGTGCTGCGCGCCGAAAAGGGCTACATCATCGTAGGCCAGGAGACGGACGGCACGGTGACGCCGGACGATGTCGGCCTCGCCGGCATGATCGCCAAGGCGAAGCCCGACTTCGTCGGCAAGCGCTCGCTCGCGCGGCCGGATCTTGTCGCTTCAGGCCGCAAGCAACTCGTCGGGCTCGAGACCGCCGATCCGGGGGAGGTGCTGGACGAGGGCGCGCAAATCGTCGCCGATCCCGACCAGCCGATCCCGATGAAGATGCTCGGCCACGTCACGTCGAGCTATCACAGCGCGAACTGCGGCCGCTCGATCGCGCTGGCGCTGGTCGAGGGCGGGCGCGCTCTGTCTGGCAAAACTTTGCACGTGACCACGCCGACCGGCTTCACGACCGTTACCGTGCGCGAACCTGTGTTCTTCGACGCCGAGGGAGGGCGGATTAATGCTTGAAGCCCGCAACCTCGCCCGCCGCGTCGCGCCGCTCGTCGCCGAGGCGCCGGTGGTCCTTGAGCGCGCGTCGGTGCACACGCTGCCCGCGCATGCGCGTTTTTCGCTAAGAGCCCGCGACGTCTCCGGCGTCGAGACCCTCGATCATCCGATCGGCCGGACGTGGCTCTCAGAAAAGCGTTTCGCAGCCCGGCTCGGTCCGGACGAATGGCTGCTCGGGGCGCCGGAGAGCGACGGCGACCTCCTCCAGCAGGGGATCGAGCGCGCCCTGTCCAGCCGCTTCTTTTCGCTCGTCGACATTTCCCACCGCAATGTCGCGATCGAGATTTCCGGTCCGGCCGCAGCGGAGGCGCTGAACGCCGGCTGCCCTCTCGACCTGTCCGAGGCCGCTTTTCCCAATGGGTCCGCGACCCGCACGCTGCTCGGCAAGGCCGAGATCGTGCTGGCGCGTCCCTCGGCCGCGCCGGTCTATCGCGTAGAGTGCTGGCGCTCCTTCGCGACCTATGCGCATGGATTTCTGATCGAAGCCGCGAGCTCCGCCTCCTTCCGCTGATCTGAGACGATCGGATCGCGGATGAGACGGACCAGACGTCCGCGCAAGCGCGATCTCTACGCCCGCGGTCGCGCCGCCATAATGATCCGGTTGGCCCCGGTCTTGCTGAAAACCGGTTCATGATCAGCGCGTTCGACCTTTTTAAAATCGGCGTCGGGCCTTCGAGCTCCCACACGGTTGGCCCGATGCTCGCGGCGAAGATGTTCCGCGACCGCGTCGCCGGGATGAGCGGCCTGACGCGCATCGGCGTCGAGATTTTCGGCTCGCTCGCATGGACCGGCAGGGGGCACGGCACCGACGCCGCGCTCTGCCTTGGTTTCCTGGGCCACGAGCCGGCGACGGTCGATCCTGATGCGATGGCGGGCTACATCGCCGCTCTCAAGGAGCGGAAACGCCTGGACGGGCGGCTGCATGGCGTCGCCTTCGATCCCGACGCCGACATCGTCTTCGAGATGAAGCATCTGCTGCCGCTGCACACCAATGGCATGCGCTTCTCGGCCTACGGCGCGTGCGGTGAAGTGATCGACGAGCTCGTGCTCTATTCGATCGGCGGGGGCTTCGTCGTGGGCGAGGGAGGGACGGGCGGCGGCGAGGTCGTCGAGTATCCGATGCCCTTCGACAGCGGCGCCGAGCTTTTGGAGTTGTGCAAGCGCACGGGGCGCACGATCCCAGAGGTGCAGCTTGCGAACGAACTCGCCACGCGCTCGCGTCTGCAGATCGAGGACGGTCTCGACGCGATTGCGCAGGCGATGTTCGACTGCATCGACCGCGGCCTCAAACAGGACGGCATGCTGCCGGGCGGCCTCAAGGTTCGCCGCCGAGCGAAGCGCCTTCACGAGACGCTGCAGGAGCGCAGCCACCTCAACTTCCGGCCGCCGCACGAGATCGTCGACTGGGTCAGCCTGTTCGCGCTCGCGGTGAACGAGGAGAACGCCTCGGGCGGCCGCGTCGTGACGGCGCCGACCAATGGCGCGGCCGGCATCGTTCCGGCCGTGATGCGCTATCTCCGCGACTTTTGCCCGGACTGGTCGGCCGAGCGGGGTCGCGAATATCTGCTGACCGCCGCGGCGATCGGCGGACTGATCAAGCGCCGCGCGTCGATTTCTGGCGCCGAGGTTGGCTGCCAGGGGGAGGTCGGGTCAGCGGCCGCGATGGCGGCGGCGGGCCTTACCGCGGCGCTCGGCGGCTCGGCCGAGCACATCGAGAACGCCGCCGAAATCGCGATGGAGCACCATCTCGGCATGACCTGCGACCCGATCGGCGGTCTGGTCCAGATCCCCTGCATCGAGCGCAACGCCTTCGGCGCCAACAAGGCGATCGTCGCCGCGTCGTTGTCGCTGCGCGGCGATGGGCTGCATTACGTCACGCTCGATGAGGTCATCGAGACCATGCGCCAGACCGGCGCCGACATGCAGGCGAAGTACAAGGAGACGTCGCAGGGCGGGTTGGCGGTGAACGTCGCGGCGTGTTGAGCGGAGACGTGCTGCGTGCTTCAAGACGCGCCGCTTTCGAAGCGCTCCTCAGCATGAGGACCGTCGAGGAGATCCGAGCGCCAACCTCCTCACGCTGAGGAGCGCCTAAGGCGCGTCTCGAAGCACGCGCTCGCTCGCCGTGGTTCTCTTCTCGCGTCGCCCTTCCGTCAGATGATGTCGCTCGCGGAACAGCGTTTCCGCACGCCGGAATCATAATCGTTCCAGCGTCGCCCGAACGGCGGAGGATTCCGTGCTCGACCTCCCGACCACCCCGCTCCAGCAGCTGCTCCGCCAGCGTCTTCCCGGCCACAGCCTGCCTGCGCCGTTCTATCTCAGCCCCGAAGTCCTCGAGGCCGACATGGCGCACATCTTCGGCAAGCACTGGATCTATGTCGGCGTCGAGCCCGACGTGGCGGAAGCCGGCGACGTGGCGATCTTCGACATCGGCAAAACCTCGATCGCGGTGGTGCGCGACGACGACGGCGAGGTCCGCGCCTTCCATAACGTCTGCCGCCACCGCGGCGCCCGGCTGGTCACTGACGAGAAGACGACGGTCGGCAATCTCGTCTGCCCTTACCATTCCTGGACCTACAATCTCGCCGGCGACCTGATCCACGCCGACCATATGGGGCCCGGCTTCAAGCGCTCCTGCCACGGGCTGAAGCCCGTCCACATTCGTTCGCTCGAAGGCCTGCTGTTCGTCTGCCTCGCGGACGAGCCGCCGGTCGATTTCGACGAGATGGCGCGCCGGCTCGGGCCCTACATCGCACCCCACAACGTCCGGAACACAAAGGTCGCCTTCCAGAGCGACATCATCGAGCCCGGCAACTGGAAGCTCACGATGGAGAACAATCGTGAGTGCTACCACTGCGGCACGAACCATCCCGAGCTGACCGTCCCGCTGTTCGCCTATGGCTTCGGCTTCTCGCCCGAGGAGATGGACGAGTTCGACCGCGCAAACGCCGAGCGCTACGGCTGCCTGATCACCAAGAACCACGCGGAGTGGGAGGCCGAGGGCCTGCCGTCACGCGAGATCGACGAGCTCGACACGATGGTCACTGCCTTCCGCACCGAGCGCCTCCCGCTTGACGGCGAGGGCGAGAGCCACACGCTCGACACCAAGGCCGCGTGCAAGAAGCTGCTCGGCGATTTTGCCAGCGCAAAGCTCGGCGGCCTGTCGGTTTGGACGCAGCCGAACTCCTGGCACCACTTCCTCGGCGACCACATCGTCACCTTCTCGGTGCTGCCGCTCGACGCCGAGCGCTCGCTGCTGCGGACCAAGTGGCTGGTTCATAAGGATGCGGTGGAGGGCGTCGATTACGACCTCGAGAACCTGACCAGCGTCTGGCTCGCCACCAACGATCAGGACAGCGAGCTCGTCGGCCTCTGCCAGCAGGGCGCGCGCAGCCCGGCCTACGAGCCCGGCCCCTATTCGCCGAACACCGAGATGCTCGTCGACAAATTCATCAACTGGTATGTCGGCCGCATGGCCGAGCATGTCGGACGCTGAGGCTATGGACGCGGTGGTAACCCGCTCGGAGCCAGCGCAAGCGCGGCTGTCCCAACCGGGCGTCTGGGATGCCGAGGCGGACGACACGCTGGTCTGCCGCGCGGTTCGCGACGAGACGCACGACGTGAAGACGTTCGTGTTCTCAAGCGCCGAGCCGCGTCGGTTCGCGCACGAGCCCGGTCAGTTTCTGACCTTCGCTTTCGAGATCGGCGGCGATACCGTCAATCGCTGCTACACGATCTCATCCGCGCCGACGGTTCCTGACACGGTCGCGATCACCGTGAAGCGCGTGCTTGGCGGCCCCGTCTCGAACTGGCTGCACGACACGGTCAGGCCAGGCTCCGTTGTTCGCGCCATGGGGCCGATGGGCGACTTCAGCTGTTTCCGGCATCCGGCGGAGAAATACCTGCTGCTGTCCGGCGGCAGCGGCGTCACGCCGATGATGGCCATGGCGCGCACCTTCTACGATCTGGGAGAGGCGCGCGACGTCGCCTTCATCCATTCCGCCCGCACGCCCGCCGACATCGTCTTCCGCGATGAGCTCGAGCTGATGGCGCGGCGCGACGAACTCTTCCGCTTCTCCGCCGTCTGCGAGACCGACACGGCGAGCGAGCGGTGGCCCGGCGTGCTCGGCCGCCTCAGCCGGCCGGCGCTGAAGCTGCTGGTCCCTGACCTGCGCGAACGCGAAGTCTTCGTCTGCGGCCCTGCGCCTTACATGGCCGCGGTGAAGCAGATGCTGAGCGAGCTCGGCTTCGACATGGCCCGGCATCACGAGGAGAGCTTCGACTTCGAGGCGCTCGGGGCGGAGGACGCCGAGGCCGCGATCGTCGCCGAGGCGGAGCTCGACGGCGCGGCGACCGTCAGGACCTACAAGGTCGCCTTCGCGAGGACGAAGCGCGAGATCGAGTGCCCGGAGGACATGACCGTGCTCGCCGCCGCCCGGAAAGCCGGCGTGCGGCTGCCAGCGTCCTGCTCGAAGGGCCTCTGCGGCACCTGCAAGTCCAAGCTCGTCTCCGGCACCGTCGAGATGCACCATGGCGGCGGCATTCGCCAGCGCGAGATCGACGCGGGGCTGGCGCTGCTCTGCTGCTCGAAGCCGACCAGCGATCTCGTGGTGGACCGATGATCGCGAACGCCGACGCGCTGCTCAAGCCCCTGACGATCAAGGGCCTGACCATCCGCAACCGCGTGATGTCGACCAGCCATGCGCCGGGCTACGGCAAGGACGGCAAGCCGCAGGAGCGCTACCAGCTCTATCACGAGGAGAAGGCCAAGGGCGGCATTGGGCTCACCATGTTCGGCGGCTCGTCCTCGGTCGCGCTCGATAGTCCCGCAGCGCCCTGGAACCAGATTTCGGTCGCCGACGACAGCGTCGTGCCGTACTTCCGGCAGTTCTCCGACCGCGTGCACGCCCACGGCGCGAAGCTGATGATTCAGCTGACCCATATGGGCCGGCGCACGAAGTACGACACCGAGAACTGGTTTCCGACGCTGTCCGCCTCGCCCCGGCGGGAGCCGGCCTCCCGCACCATCCCGAAGGAGATGGAGCAGGAGGACATCGACCGCGTGGTCCGCGACTTTGCGAGCGCGGCGCGGCGCTGCAAGGAGGGCGGTCTCGACGGCTGCGAGGTGTCGGCCGCCCACGGTCATCTGATCGACCAGTTCTGGTCGCCGGGCGTGAATCAGCGCACCGACAAGTATGGCGGAAGCCTCGAGAACCGCATGCGCTTTGGAATCGAGGTCTTGGAGGCGATGCGCGCCGAGGTCGGCGAGGACACCATCATCGGCATCCGCATGTCCGGCGACGAGATGATCGCCGACGGGCTCTCTCAGGAAGACTGCCTCGCGATCGCTGCAGAATACGCGCGCCGAGGGCTTGTCGACTTCCTCAACATTCTTGGCGGGCAGGCGCGCGATCACATCGCCCACGCGATCTCGCTGCCGAACATGAGCTTTCCGGTCGCGCCCTTTCTGTTCCTGCCCAGCGCGATCAAGCGCGAGGTCGACGTGCCGGTCTTTCACGCGCAGCGCGTGACGGACCTCGCGACCGCCGCGCGCGCCGTCTCGGAAGGCCATGTCGACATGGTCGCGATGACCCGCGCCCACATCGCCGACCCGCATCTCGTGAAGAAGCTTTCCGAGGGCAGGGCGGACGACATCCGCCAGTGCGTCGGCGCCGGCTATTGCATCGACCGCATCTATGTCGGCGGCGATGCGCTCTGCATCCAGAACGCCGCGACGGGGCGCGAGGCAACCATGCCGCACGTCATCGCCAAGGCCGACGTCCGGCGGAAGGTGGTGGTGGTCGGTGGCGGCCCGGCGGGGCTGGAGGCGGCGCGCGTCGCGGCCGAGCGCGGCCACTCCGTCGTGCTGTTCGAGAGAGACAAGCTCGCGGGCGGCCAGATCGGGATCGCCGCCAAGGCCGGCTGGCGCGAGGCGCTGTCCGGGATCACGCGCTGGCTGGTTGGGCAGGTCACGAAGCTCGGCGTCGACCTGCGCTTCGGGACTGAGGCGACGGAGGCCGCGATCCTCGCCGAAAGGCCGGACATCGTGATCGTGGCGACCGGCGGCAGCCCGAGCCGCGGCCACGCCAAGGGCGCCGAGGCGCACGCCGTCACGACGTGGGACGTGCTCACAGGCGCGGTGGAGCCCACCGGCTCCGTACTGCTCTACGACGAGATGGGCCAGCACAACGCCGCCTCGACAGCCGAGCTGCTGGCGAAGCGCGGCTGCCTGGTCGAGATCGCGACGCACGACCGCATGGTGGCGGAGGAGGTCGGCACGACCAACCAGCCGATCCACATCCGCGAGCTCTACAAGCTCGACGTGGTCATGACGCCGAACATGGAGCTGATTGAGATCTATCCCGAGGGCAACCGCCTGGTCGCCGCGCTCCGCAACACGATGACGGATGCGGAGGAGGAGCGCGTGGTCGACCGCGTGGTCGTCGAGCACGGAACCCTGCCGGTCGACGCGCTCTATCACGGGCTGAAGAACGGTTCAGTCAACAAGGGCCAGATGGACCAGGGCGCGATCGTGCGCGGCGAGCCGCAGCCTTACGATCTCTCGTCGGGCTACGCGCTCTACCGCATCGGCGACGCCGTCGCCGGCCGCAACATCCACGCCGCGATCTACGACGCCCTCAGGCTCTGCAAGGACCTTTGAGCGCGATGGGCGCTTATGCGTTCTCCGCGCTGATCTTCGCGATGGTCGCGTTGGCGGGGTGGCAGATCTCGCGCCGCGTCGCGTGGTGGCGGCTCGGCGCGCCGGCGGAGGTCGCATGGGGTCGAGGCCTGCTGGCATTGCCCAGGCGCTATCTTGTCGACGTCCACCACGTCGTTGCGCGCGATCCTTACGCCTCGCGGATGCACGCGGTTGTCGCAGGCGGCCTGGTCGCGGCGTCGATCCTGACGGCGCTGGCCGTGCTTCCGCCGCTCGGAGGATCGCGGCTCTACTGGGCGATCGTCGCCCTCGCGTTTAGCGTGACCGTGATCGGCTCGCTGCTCGTCGGCGCGCGGCGCTACCCTCGAAAGCCCGCGAAGCTTTCGGCCGGCCGCTTCCAAATCCTGCCGTTCCTTTTGCTGGCCTATGCCGTTGGAGGGCTGATTTCCGCCGCGCTGCTCGCCTGGGGAGGAGCATCGGCCGCGACGCTTCTGCCGGCGCTTGCGCTCGCCGCCGCCGGGGGGCTGGGGCTAGCCTATGAGGTGCGCCGCGGCCCGATGCGCCATGCGTTCGCGGGCGCGCTCCACCTCGTCGCCCATCCCCGGCCGGGCCGCTTCGAGGGCCGGCCCGACACGGCGCTCGCCCCGCTCGACCTCGACGCGCCGAAGCTTGGCGCCGAGACGCCGGCCGATCTCGCCTGGAACCGCCTGCTCTCCTACGACAGCTGCATCCAGTGCGGGCGCTGCGAAACGGCGTGTCCCGCCTTCGCGGCGGGGCAACCGCTCAACCCGAAGCGGCTGATCCAGGATCTCGTCGCGGGCCTGACGGGAGACGAGGCGTCCTATGCCGGCAGTCCTTATCCGAACGCGCGCCCCGTTGCGGACGACACGCCGCCGCTCGCGCGGCTGATCGGCGAGGACGCGCGCATCCATCCCGACACGCTCTGGGCCTGCACGACCTGCCGGGCCTGCGTCGAGGAATGCCCGATGATGATCGAGCACGTCGACGCCATCGTCTCGCTCCGCCGCCACCAGACGATGGAGCTTGGGCTCCCGCCGGAGAAGGCGGCCGAGCCGCTGGCTGAGCTCCGCGGCGCCGGCGAAGCCGGCGGGCGTGCGTTGTCGGCCCGCACGGACTTCGCCGCCGGCCTCGACCTGCCGCTCATCTCCGTGCGGGGCGAGGCGGACGTTCTGCTGTGGTTGGGCGACGGCGCTTACGACCTGCGCTACGGCCGCACGCTGCGCGCGCTTGTCCGCTTGATGCGCGACGCCGGCGTCGACTTCGCCGTGCTCGGGGCGGAGGAGCGCGACACCGGCGACCTCGCCCGCCGGCTAGGTGACGAGGCGAGCTTCCAGGATCTCGCGCGCAAGAACGTCGAAACCCTGAATCGCTACCGATTTAACCGCATCATCACCGCCGATCCGCATGCGCTTCACGCGCTGCGGAACGAGTACCGCCCGTTCGGCGGAGACTGGACGGTCGTCCATCACACCGTCTTCCTGCTGGAGCTTGTGGAGGCCGGAAAGCTCGCGCCGGGGAGGCTCGCAGGCCTCTCCGTAACCTATCACGATCCGTGCTATCTCGGCCGCTACAACGGCGAAACCGAAGCGCCGCGCGCGCTGCTCGACCTCATCGGCGTCGAGCGCCGCGAGATGGCGCGCTCCGGCAAACGCGCGATGTGTTGCGGCGGCGGGGGCGGGGCGCCGGTCAGCGACGTGGCGGGTGAACGGCGCATTCCGGACATCCGGATGGGGCAGGCGATGGAGACCGGCGCGCAGGTGGTGGCGGTCGCCTGTCCGACCTGTACGGCGATGCTGGAGGGCGTCACAGGCGTGAGGCCCGAGGTGAAGGACGTTGCGGAACTCGTTCTCGCCGCAATGGAAACGCCGCGATGACGAGGCTTCGCCGCAACCCGCGGGGCGAACGGGCGGCGAAGGCGGTCGCCGGCGGCGCGCGAATTCGCTTCGACCTCGCCGCTCGGGCGGAGGACCGCGGAAGGCCGCGCCGCGATCCGCGCGCCGAGAGCGCCGAACTGCTGATTGGCGGACACGCCCGGCCCAGGCTCGACAGGTCGGGAGCCGCCGGCGCGGCGCCGTCCAGCGTGGAGGAGACCGCGCCGACCGCGCCGAAGATCGCCGTCGTCGAAAGCCCTGCCTTCCTGATCGCAGTCGTTCCCGACGCTCTCGGTGAACGGCTGAGCCAGCATGACCGGCAGCTCTTCGGCGCGGCGCGGATGCTGGCCGGCGCGGACGGGGCCGTTGTCGCGCTGGTCGCAGGCGAGGTCGAGGGTTTGGCGAGCGCCGGCGCTGATCGCATCGTCGCGATTGGGGAACCCGGCTACGATCCAGAGGGCAGGGCGGCGGCGATCGCGGGTGCGCTGTCGTCGCTCGGCCTGCGCTACGTCCTGTTTCCCGAGACGTCGGACGGCGGCGACGTCGCTCGCCGCCTTGCGGTGCTGAGCGGCGAGCCGTTGTTCTCCGATGTCGAGCAGTTCTCCGCGACCTCTGTGTCTCGCGCGGCGCGCGGCAGGCGGGTGGAGCAACGCGCCGCCTCGAAGCGCTTGATGACCGTCGCCGCCGACGCGGTCGCGGCTTATGCAGGGCCGGAGCGCGAGGCGCGGCCGGAGCCGGTCGCGCCCGCGGCGCCTATCAAGCGCGCCATTCTGGATGCGCGGCGCATCACGGCCGATCCGGCCACGACCCCCCTCACCGTCGCGGACTTCGTCGTTTCCGCAGGCAACGGCGTCACCGACCTCGCGCTCTTCAGGCGCCTGGCCGAAGCGCTCGGCGCAACGCCCGGCGCGAGCCGCATGCTGTGCGACGCCGGCCTGATGCCGCGGGAGTCCCAAGTCGGCGCCTCCGGTTCGGTGCTGACAGCGACCTGCTATTTCGCGCTCGGCATCGCCGGCGCTCCTCAGCATCTTCAGGGCGTTGCAGGCTGCGAGCACGTCGTCGCCGTCAACACCGACCTCCACGCCGCCATGATCGAGCGGGCGGGCCTCGCGATCGTCGCGGACGCGCAAGACGTTATGCAGGCGCTAATCGCGGCGCTCAAAGAGGAGGGGGCATGAAGATCGTCGTCCTGCTCTCCGCTGGGCTGCATCCCGTCTCCGGTCAATCGATCCTGCCTAAAGTCGAGGCCCAGGCGCTGCGCCTAGCCTTGGCGCTCGGCGAAGCACGTGGCCGGCATGCGGGCCCCACGGCATTTCCGGCGAGCGACGCGCTGGGACATGGCCTGCCTCATTTGGTCCATGTCGAGATTCCGGCCGAAGCGGACCCAGTGCCCGCGCTCGTCGCAACGCTCGAGGCCGACCAGCCGGACCTCATCCTTGCCGGCCGCCGCGGACAAGGCGGCGACGAGACGGGCCTCGCTCCTTACGCCGTCGCGTCTCGACTTGGCATGGCTCTGGTGAGCGACGCGATCGCCGTCGAGCGCGGCGAGGCCGACGGTACGGTCATCGTGCATCAAGCGCTTCCCAAGGGAGCCCGTCGCCGGCTGGTTGTGCGGCTACCTGCGGTCGTCACGGTCCATCCGGATGCGCCCGCGCCAAGAGCCTTTGCTTATGGCGTCGCGCGCAGGGGCATTGTTGAGACAAGGCTTGCGCCGCCAGGACTGCCTGCGGCGGAGCGCTTGGAAGAACGTCCCTACCGCCGCCGTCCCAAGCTAATGCGCAGCGCGCCCGCCTGCGGCTCGGCTTCCGAGCGCCTTGCCGCCGCGATGGGCGCAACGTCATCGGGCGTAGCGAATGTGATGGTCAACCCGACGCCTGAGGAAGCTGCGCGCGCGATCCTCGCGCATCTCAGAGCGATCGGGGTCCTGCCCCCGAAGGCGGCTTAAGGGGCGTCGCCGCGCCTCAGCCGATCTCCTTGACCGCCTCGCCGCCGGCGATCGCCGCCATGTCGTCCTTCAGGCCGACGCCGGTCAGCTGCAGCTTCACCGCGGCGTTCACGAGCCAGGCGAGCTTGTCGGCCGCGAGGTCGTAGGACAGGCCGCCGAGGCGGTGGATGTTCGAGATGCAGTTGCGCTCGCTGTCGCGCCTGCCGCGGCGGGGGTCGTAGGTGAGATAGACGCCGAGGCTCTCCGCCACGGAAAGACCGGGCCGCTCGCCGATCAGCACGGCGACGATCTTCGCCTGCAGGCGCTCGCCGACATCGTCGCCAAGCGCGACCCGCGCCTGTCGCGCAACGACGATCGGCGCGACCCGGAACTCGGTCATTCGCGTCATGCAGGCGTGGACCAGCGGAGCGGCATGGGTCTGGACGGCGAAGGCCGACAGTCCGTCCGCGACCACGAACGCGACGTCGTAACCCTTCTCGACGGCGTCGAGCTCAGGAGATGCCTGGTCGCTTAAGCGGCGGCCAAGATCGGGGCGGCGCAGATAAGTCGCGCGGTCGGGCGCGGAGCTTTCGACGTGGATCGTCTCGTGCGGCTTCAGCGCCTCCTCGAGCGCATCGACGTCGAGAGGCGTGTGCACGGCGTCGCGGGCTTTGGCATGCGCGTGCTGGAACTCGAGCACCGCGTTCAGCGGCATCGCGTCGCCGCTGCGGCCGAGGCCGATGCGCGCCGACGTCGCGGCGCGCATCGCGGCCCAGGCGTCAATCGCTGGGGAAACTGGATCAGCCATCAGGCGACCAGCCGCGTCTGGTCGACGAGCCGGGCGAGCCGGGGGTCCTTGAGCTCCAGTTCGCGGATGCGGCCCTCAGGCGTCACCATGTCCATCGTCTCAAGCCATGCCTCGAACTCCGGCGCCGCCTTCATGCCTAAAGTGGAGCGCAGGTAGAGCATGTCGTGGAACGACAGGCTTTGGTAGTTCAGCATGATGTCGTCGGCGCCCGGCACGGCGATCAGGAAGGTGACGCCCGCGACGGTCAGCAGGGTCATCAGGCTGTCCATGTCGTCCTGGTCGGCCTCGGCGTGGTTGGTGTAGCAGACGTCGACCCCCATCGGCAGGCCGAGCAGCTTGCCGCAGAAATGGTCCTCGAGGCCTGCCCGGATGATCTGCTTGCCGTCGTAGAGATATTCCGGCCCGATGAAGCCGACGACGGTGTTGACGATCATCGGCTCATAGGCGCGGGCGACGGCGTAAGCGCGCGCCTCCATGGTTTGCTGGTCGACGCCGTGATGTGCGTCGGCCGAGAGCGCGGCGCCCTGGCCGGTCTCGAAATACATCACGTTGTTTCCGACCGAGCCGCGCTTCAGCGAGAGCGCGGCCTCGCGCGCTTCCTTCAGCACGGAGAGGTCGATGCCGAAGCCGCGGTTCGCGGCCTCCGATCCCGCGATCGACTGGAAGACGAGGTCGAGCGGCGCGCCACGGTTCATCGTCTCGATCGCGTTGGTGACATGCGTCAGCACGCAGGTCTGCGCCGGGATGTCGTAGTGCAGCCGGAGCTCGTCGAGCATCTGCATCAGCGCGATCGCGTTCGGCACGTTGTCGGTTGCGGGATTGATGCCGATCACTGCGTCGCCGACGCCGTAGAGCAGCCCGTCGAGCACCGAGACCGCGATTCCCTTGAGATCGTCGGTCGGGTGATTGGGCTGCAGCCGCGAGCCGAGGCGGCCCTCGAGGCCGAGCGTGGTGCGAAAGGCCGTGACAACGCGGCGCTTCTTCGCGACCGCGATCAGGTCCTGGTTGCGCATCAGCTTGGAGACGGCGGCCACCATCTCCGGCGTCATACCGGGGGAGGCGGCGGCGAGCGCCTCGCCGTCGGTCTCGTAAGCAAGGAGCCAGTCGCGAAAGCCGCCGACGGTCAGGTGCGAGATTGGCGCGAAGGCCGCCTCGTCATGGCTGTCGATGATCAGCCGGGTGACCTCGTCCTCTTCGTAAGGGACAAGCGCTTCGTTGAGAAAGGTCTTGAGCGGCAGGTCGGCGAGGACGTAGCGGGCGGCGATCCGCTCGGCGTCGCTGGTCGCTGCGAGGCCGGCGAGCTCATCGCCCGAGCGACGCGGAGACGCTTTGGCGAGCAGGTCCTTGAGGTCGTCGAAGACGTAGCGTTCGCCGCCGAGGTCGCAGGACAAAGAGGCCATTCGATTCTCCAGCACGTCGGGACGCGTTCGGGTAGCGTCTCCTTCGAGACGATGATCTTTCCTCCCAGGAAAGCAAGGCGCAACGGTGCGTTCGGAATCTCCCCTGCGCTTCTCGTCGCAGTTTTGCTGCGGTGCGTTGAGGCGGTTTTGAATCGCTGTTAAGAGCCGGCGTGCGTTG
>NZ_SIUB01000012.1 GCF_004310425.1 Hansschlegelia quercus
GATCGTGTGGCGGCGAGGGTTTCGAACGCCGGCTCCAAAGGCCGGAGGACGAAGTCTTCGCCCGAGGCCGAGCCTCAACGGGTTGGGCCGGGAAAGCCGCGAGGTCCCGGAGTCGTCTGCGGAGTTCGCAAAAATGCCGTGCGTGGAGCGCCGGGCGACCGGCAACTGAACTACCCCCTGACGGTGGCCCGGCGCTCCCGCGCTTCCCATCAGACTTCGCTGTTTGATCAGAGCTGGACGAGTTTCTTCCGGGCCGCCGGAGGATGTCGCACATCCATATCCATCGCTCCGCCGTCATACCGAGATCCATAAACGCGACGGCGCTGGCACGAGCGGGACGTGCGTTGCGGCTCATCCTCGTCCCCCAGCGGCGACTGATTCCAGAACAAGCGCGGCACGTCGAGGGCGCCGTCTGACGCACAGCGCCGGTCCGCTGGACATCCACGCCGCCTCCCTTTGATCGCATCCGCGCAGCCGCTTTCGCCGCGCCGCACACGACGCCGCCTTTCGCGTTCTTGACACCCCCCACGGGCGTGGCCACCTAATCCATCGAAACGTCGCCGCTGTTCTTTGAGTCTCAAAGGCTGCGGGCGACGCGCCCCCCTCGGGCGGCCGATCGCGAGGCCTCTGACAGGCTCGCGGGGAGCGCCGCGCCGGCATAAGCGGTCCAAGCGTCTTCCTCCCGAGACGCCGGCCGTTGAAAGGACAGAACGCCATGACCGCAAAATCGCGCGCGCCCGGCAAATCGGGCGGGGTCGCCGTCCATCCCGTGCTGCCGCTTCGGGACATCGTGGTGTTCCCGCACATGATCGTGCCGCTCTTCGTCGGCCGCGAGAAGTCGATCCGCGCGCTCGAAGAGGTCATGAAAGCCGACCGGCCGATTCTGCTCGCGACGCAGAAGAACGCGACCGACGACGAGCCCGCGACCGACGCGATCTATGAGCTCGGCACGCTCGCGACCGTGCTCCAGCTGCTGAAGCTGCCGGACGGCACTGTGAAGGTGCTGGTCGAAGGGCAGTCGCGCGGCCGCGTCCTCGGCTACACCGACAGGACCGAGTTCTTCGAGGCCGAGGTCGAGCCCGTCGAGGACGTGATCGAGAAGCCCGTCGAGGTTGAGGCGCTGGCGCGCTCGGTCACGTCGGACTTCGAGAACTACGTCAAGCTGAACAAGAAGGTTTCGCCCGAGGTGGTCAGCGCCGTCGCGCAGATCGAGGACGCCTCGAAGCTCGCCGACACCGTCGCCTCGCATCTCGCGGTCAAGATCCCGGAGAAGCAGAGCGTCCTCGAGCTCGTCGACGTCATGGCGCGCCTGGAGAAGGTGCTGGCCCTGATGGAGGGCGAGGTCTCGGTCCTTCAGGTCGAAAAGCGCATCCGCACGCGCGTCAAGCGCCAGATGGAGAAGACCCAGCGCGAGTACTACCTCAACGAGCAGATGAAGGCGATCCAGCGCGAGCTGGGCGACGATGACGGCCGCGACGATCTGGCTGAGCTCGAGGAGCGCATCGCCAAGACCAAGCTGTCGAAGGAAGCCCGCGAAAAGGCCGACGCCGAGTTCAAGAAGCTGAGGCAGATGAGCCCGATGTCGGCGGAAGCCACCGTCGTGCGCAACTATCTCGACTGGCTGCTGTCGATCCCGTGGGGCGTCAAGTCCAAGGTCAAGAAGGATCTGGCGGCCGCCGAGCGCGTGCTCGAATCCGATCACTTCGGGCTTGAGAAGGTGAAGGAGCGGATCGTCGAGTACCTCGCCGTGCAGAGCCGCGCGAACAAGCTGACCGGGCCGATCCTGTGCCTCGTCGGGCCTCCCGGCGTGGGCAAGACCTCGCTCGCGAAGTCGATCGCCAAGGCCACGGGCCGTGAATATGTCCGCATGTCGCTCGGCGGCGTGCGCGACGAGGCGGAGATCCGCGGTCATCGCCGCACTTACATCGGCTCGATGCCCGGCAAGGTCATCCAATCGATGAAGAAGGCGAAGAAGGCGAATCCGCTCTTCCTGCTCGACGAGATCGACAAGATGGGCATGGACTTCCGGGGCGACCCCGCGTCCGCGCTGCTGGAGGTGCTCGACCCGGAGCAGAACTCCTCGTTCAACGATCATTACCTCGAGGTCGACTATGACCTGTCGAGCGTGATGTTCGTGACGACCGCGAACACTCTGAATATCCCCGGCCCGCTGATGGACCGGATGGAGATCATCCGTATCGCCGGCTACACCGAGGAGGAAAAGCTCGAGATCGCTGGCAGGCACCTGCTGCCCGAGGTGATCAAGAAGCACGGCCTGTCCGACAAGGAGTTCTCAGTCGAGCCGGCGGCGCTGCTGCAGGTCATCCGCCGCTACACGCGGGAGGCCGGCGTCCGCAACCTCGAGCGCGAGCTCGCCAATCTGGCGCGCAAGGCGGTCAAGGAGCTGATGCTCGCCAAGCGCAAGAAGAGCGTGAAGGTGACCGAGGCCAAGGTCGAGGAGTATCTCGGCGTGCCGCGCTATCGCTACGGCGAGGCAGAGGCCGAGGACCAAGTCGGGGTCGTCACCGGGCTCGCTTGGACCGAGGTCGGCGGCGAGCTGCTGACGATCGAAGGCGTCATGATGCCCGGCAAGGGTCGCATGACGGTGACGGGCAACCTGAAGGACGTGATGAAGGAGTCGATCTCCGCCGCTGCGTCCTACGTGCGCTCCCGCGCCATCGACTTCGGCGTGGAGCCGCCTTTGTTCGACCGGCGCGACATCCACGTTCACGTTCCGGAGGGGGCGACCCCGAAGGACGGCCCATCGGCCGGCGTAGCGATGGCGACGGCGATCGTGTCGATCATGACCGGCATCCCTGTCCGCAAGGACATCGCGATGACGGGCGAGATCACGCTGCGCGGCCGCGTGCTGCCGATCGGCGGCTTGAAGGAGAAGCTGCTCGCCGCCTTACGCGGCGGCATCAAGACGGTGCTGATTCCTGAGGAGAACGCCAAGGATCTGGCGGACATCCCGGCCAGCGTGAAGAACAAGCTCGAGATCATCCCGGTGCGGGTGGTCGACGAGGTGCTCGCCAAGGCCCTGACCAGAGCGCCGGAGCCGATCGAGTGGGAGGAGCCGCAGGTCGCCGCTCCTGTCCCGGTCGGGATCGACGAGGACGGCGCGGCGATCCGCGCGCACTGATCGAATCGGCATAGCCTGACTTGGAGGCCCGGGACCACCGTCCCGGGCCTCCTTGCGTTACCTCCCGAGGCGTAAAAAGGCTCAAAACTGAGAGATTTCTAGGTTTACCGCACTTGCGTGCACGGCGATTTCGATAAAGGGTGCGCCCCTTATTCGAGGGGGCTCGCCGCGACGCGGGTCCGATCGCGCTCATGGAGATAATGATGAACAAGTCCGATCTGATCGCGGAAGTCGCGGAGACGTCGGGTCTCACCAAGCTCGACGCAGCCAAGGCCGTCGACGCCACCTTCGACGCGGTGATCTCGGCGCTGAAGAAGGGCGAGGAAGTCCGTCTTGTCGGCTTCGGCACCTTCGCGGTCGTGAAGCGCGCCGCCGGCGTCGGCCGCAACCTGCGCACGGGCGAAACCATCAAGATCCCGGCGTCCAAGACGCCGAAGTTCAAGGCCGGCCAGGCCCTCAAGGACGCCGTCAACGTCTGACGCGACAAGCCCGGCGTTCGCCCTAAGGATAGGGCCGCTGGGCCGCGCCGGCCCGCCCGGGTGATAGCCCCGGGCCGGCAGGGGAGCGCCGATGGCGCTCCCTGAACTTCAGCGGTCTCGATCGAGTCCGCGCTCCCGGGCGGTTAGCTCAGTTGGTAGAGCATCTCGTTTACACCGAGAGGGTCGGCGGTTCGAGCCCGTCACCGCCCACCAGAGTCTCTGAAAATCCAGGCTCTTGGCTCTTGCTGATCCACAGCCCGGCGCGCCGCGGGAGGCGCGGCGTGACGTCTTTATGCAACGCGGCGATCTTCCCCGGCCGAGGCTGGCCGGCGCGCTTGACAGCCCCCGCCGGCTCCCGTACCAACCCCGAACTTCGTCGGGCCAGCCCGATTGGGGGTGTAGCTCAGTCGGTTAGAGCGCCGGCCTGTCACGCCGGAGGCCGCGGGTTCGAGTCCCGTCACTCCCGCCAAGATTCTCTAGGGGTTGGACAGAACCCTTAGAAGCCGAAAGCCTCAGGCCGACCGGCGAGTTGATACGTCTCCCTCTTCTTTACCCGTCGCGCCGTTTGCCCGGTCTGCCTTGCGCCAAGGCGTAGAGGAGGGCCGCGAGCGCACTCTTCGACGCCTCATCAGCGACGCCGGCAAAACGCTTGATCTCCGGGGACTAGAAGGCTTGGCCATGCCCCCGATGGTGTGGAAGACAGCTAAGAAGCTGTGCCCTTGAACTATTCGACCTCCTCCGGAACTAACATTGCCGTCCCAACGCTGTCTGATCACGCTCCTGTGATTGAGTAACAGCCTATGCCTTCTACCGCCGAACGTAGCCGCCTGCTGGAGCAGGCACGCAGGTTCAAAATGGCGCGGTCCGCACATGCTTATGTCCGAGGAAACACCCTCAAATTCTATGAGTGGTTGGCCGCTTCTCCCTTGGCTGCTGAGGTGCCGGAAGGCCCCTCAGTCTGGATCTGCGGTGATTGCCATCTCGGCAATCTGGGCCCTCTCGCCGACGGCAAGGGCGGGCTGGAGATCCAGATCCGCGACCTCGACCAAACGGTGATCGGGAACCCCGCGCTCGACATCATCCGCCTCGGTCTGTCGCTCGCGAGCGCCACCCGGGGGTCGGATCTGCCGGGCGTCGTTACCGCGCAGATGATGGAGCAGGTCGTCGAAGGCTACGAAGCCGCGCTGCTCGATCCAGCGGCGGAGATTGAAGAAGCCGGACCGGAACCTGACGTCGTCAGGACAGTGCGTCGTCGAGCGCTCGGCCGGCGTTGGCACCACCTTGCCCGCGAGCGTCTCGAAGGCGCCGATCCGCGAATCCCGATCGGGAAGAAGTTCTGGGAGCTAGGAGAAGACGAACGCCAGAAATTGGCGGAAGCGCTTGCGAACCCCGTCATAGCGCGGACGGTCCTGTCGCTGCCGACCAATGAGTTCAAGGCGCGACTTGTCGACGCCGCTTACTGGATGAAGGGCTGCAGCTCCCTTGGCCTTCTGCGATATGCCGCAATCATCGGCGTGCGGCGCAAGGGCAAGCGAGAGCGCTTCGCCCTCATCGACATAAAAGAGGCGGCCGAGCCGGCGGCGCCGTCGACCGACAGGGCTTCCATGCCGACCGATGATGCTGAGAGGGTCGTTGCGGGCGCTCGCGCATTGTCGCCACACCTCGGTGAGCGGATGGCGGCGACAACGCTTGATGGACGCTCCATCTTCATTCGAGAACTCCATCCTCAAGATCTGAAGCTGGAGGTTGAGCAATTCAGCCGGTCGGAAGCGCTCCGCTCCGCTCGGTATCTCGCATGGGTCGTCGGTCGGGCCCATGCTCGGCAGATGGCCTCGGAAGACCGAAAGGCCTGGCGGGGTGCGTTGGCGGCGCAGCGAAAGAGCGACCTCGATGCTCCGCTGTGGCTCTGGCGAAGCGTGGTCGAGCTCTCCGGCTCGCATGAGGTCGCCTATCTTCAGCACTGCCGTGATTATGCGATGGCAGAAGCTTAGCGCCCGCGCAGGCGCCCGAACTTCTCGCCTCGGCGGTTTTCCGCGCCTGGCAGATCGCCGATAATCAGCGGGCGTGAAGGTCTCGAACAGGGCACTTCACTGTATGGATGGAGTTGCCTGGCATGCGTCTTGGCTTTGTCGTAACGGCCTTAAGCCTGCTCGTCGCGCCCGCGGCATACGCTCAGCAACCAGCGGATCCAGCCGCTTTGGAGGCTGCAAAAGCGGTTGTCGCGAAGATGCAGGGCGATAGGACTGCGTTGTTCGCATCCATGGCGGACCCCATGGTCGGTTACGTTCAGCAAGCCGGCGTGCCTGACCGCGAGAAGGCGAACGCCGTCGTGCGGGAAGTCGTGCTTCCGCTGATGAGCGATCACTACGACGAGCTGTTGGCAATTACGGCGCAGTCGTTCGCCCAGGCGCTTAACCCGGCCGATCTCCATGCGATCTCGGCCTTCTACGATACGCCGGCCGGCCGGGCGCTCTTAAAGGCCCAACCCCAGCTGGCGCAGGCTCAGGTGAACGGCATCTCGCAATGGATGGCGCGCCTTGCGCCTGAGCTGCAGGCGAAGGTGGCGGCGACCGCCAAAGCCCATGGGTGGACGAAGTAGCCTCTACGGACGCGATAGCCGCGTCATCGACGTCGCGTCCTAGGATTTATGGATCGCGATGCGCTTTGCGCAGAGAGAGACCAAGCTCCAAGGCATCTGCCTTAGGAACTAAGACCAGCGTCTGTCGGTTGAATTCGGCATAAGCGAGTTGCGTCACCTGCCTTCCGGAGGAAGACGATGAGCAAACTGTCCCTTGCAGTTGAGATCGCCGACGTGGTCGTGGGCTCAAAAGGCCCGCTGGACGTGCAATCGGCGGCGACCGAGCTTCACAAGGCCTTTCCGGAGGCCTCGGTGACGCAAGAAGAGATCGCGCAGACGCTCACTTCCGAAAGTGAAGCTGTCGGTCTTCCAACAGTTGAAACTACCGCCTAACAGCAACGCGATCGCAGACAAAGGCCGTCAGCGCGGTTTTGGTCGCTCTCGCTCCATGTGGCGGGGGCGTTGAACCCTCCGGGGCTCGATGACCGCTTCAGAGCGTTGAGGCGAGCATCGGCCCGCCTCAACGCAAAACCGGGGCCTAGGGAGCCTATGCGAGGTCGGCGGGCACCTTGCCGCCATTCGCCTTGAGTTTCGCGATGACCTGCTTGTGGAGCCATACGTTCAAGGCGGCGCTGTCGGACTTGTCGCCGGAGTATCCGAGTTCCTCAGCGAGCTCGTGCCGCTTGGAGAGACTGCTGTCGAGGCCGAGCGCCTTCATGAGGTCGACGATCGAGTGGCGCCAATCGAGCTTCTGACCGCTTTTGGCGACAGCTCCGTCGAGCACCGCAGCGACATCGACCTCGCTGGAGGAAGATTGCGGAGACGCGCTCGAGGTGGCGGCTGGGCTGGCGGAGGGAGACGTGGTCGGAGCAGCGGTCCGGTCGGCCGATGGCGAGATTGTCGGTGCAGGCGTTGCAGGTGAAGTCTGAGCCTCACTCGCCTTCGCTTCCGATCCGAAGATGGCGTTCTTGATTGTCTCGAAGATACTCATGATTCGGCCTTCCTGGCTCTGATTGGTACGTGCCGAACTAGCGTTAGGAGATGCTGTGACCACCGGCTCCATGCAAAAACAGAGAGTTGGCGCCGTCGATCAGCACGAAACGTCCGCAATCGCTAAGCAGTGAAAATGCCCATGGCGCTCGTAGCGCATCGCTACCTATTGAGGGCCGGCATAAGCTGACCGGCAGACCGGTATCTGAGAACAAAACGGCCTAGGCCCGATTCGTTCTCATCGACAGACGCAGAACGCTTTCAGACGCCGAAACCTTAAGAAACAATGCTCGACGCGGTTTTAAGCGGAAGCCGCGTCGAGCCGTTCGGCGTTGATCAGCCGATGAACGCCATGAGGTCTCTGTTCAGTCGATCAGGCGCGGTGGCGAAGAGACCGTGGGGCTCGCCGTCATACTCGATGAGCTGTGCGCCTGCGATCCCGCGAGCGGCTGCGCGCCCCGTCGCATCGATCGGGATCGTTTTGTCGGAGGTCCCGTGGATGATGAGAGTCGGGACTGTGAAGGATGCTAGATCTCCCCGGAAGTCCGTCCGGCTGAAAGCGTCGACGCAGTCGATGGTCGCCTTTGGGCTCGCCATGAGCGCGAGAGTGAACGTCCAGTCCAGCAGCGCTTGGCTTACCGGCTGCGAGATGAGACCCACGCCATAGAACTGCTTGCCGAACGTCTGAAGGAAGTCAAAGCGGTCCTTCCGGATGTTTGCTCGGATTTCCTCGAAAACGCTTTCGTCGACACCGTCCGGATTGGAGCCGTCCTTGAGGACATAGGGAACCACGGAGCCGACAAGCACCGCCTTGGCAACCCGGGAGGCGCCGTACCGGGTGAGGTAGCGCGCGATTTCGCCGCCCCCCATCGAGAAGCCGACCAGGTTCGCCTGGGTAAGGTTCAGCTTGTCCAGCACGGCGGCGAGATCGTCGGCGAAGGTGTCGTAATCGTAGCTGCCGGCAGGATGACCGGATTGGCCGAAGCCTCGACGATCGTAGGTGATCACGCGATAGCCGGCTTCGAGCAGGGCCAGGGTCTGGTACTCGAACATGTCGCCAGTCAGCGGCCAGCCGTGGATGAGGACTACGGGTTTGCCGGTCCCGGCGTCCTTCACGTGCAGGTTCGTTCCGTCTTTGGCTTCAACAAACATGAGGTCTCCGTGACTCGCCGCGTGCGCAGCGAGCTGTGCGCGGTTCGGAAGGGCTGATTGCTCTCGAACGTCGCAGCCAGCGTTTTGTTCGCCGTGACCTTCTGATCCGTGCGGCAAGAAGCGAGCCTAATGCCCCAAGCTCACAATTCCGGCTCCATTGATCAGGCAGTGCGCGCGTGTGCTGTACGGATCCTTAAACCCTTTTTGGAAATTCTAGGAACTGCCCTGCCGGTCAGCCGTTGGCCCAATGGGAAGGTGGGCGACAATGGATGAGAGACAGACGCTGATTGTCGAAGAACTTGGCAGAGCGCTGCGGGATGTCATGCCGGCTGAGGGCGCTCACAAGCTTCCCTCCAGCCTCCACGATCTGCTCGGCAGACTGCGGGCGACCGACGACTCGCCGCAGTTTTCGGCTCAGACAAACAGTCTTCATAACGCCGGGTGACTAAGCGGCCGGTCGCAAAGGTCGAGCACGGACGGTCTGTGCCGATTCAGCTAGTCGATGGCTGGTGATGCAAGCCTCCGATGCCGAATCGCGCCCAATTGCAAAATGGCCGTCGTGTATGACGGCTCTTCCCTCATCGTCCATAGCCACAGATCCCTCAGCCGAGCGGGTTCTCAAGCGATCGGTGAGGCCGACCTTGCTTTACAAGATCGAGCCAACGGTGGCTGTCTTAATAAACGAGGTCCAGAAGCCACATCGTTGCACGGGATGCCGCCGCTCCTGTCGCGATGGCGGGAGCGGCGGTCAGCCAGGTCGGCGGCGTTACCTGTGGTAGGTAAGGCCCCGCCAGATCCGGCCTTCGTTGCGATGACGTCCGCCCCAGACCGCTCCGATAAACGCCGCCGCAGCAGCGATGAGAGCCGAGGCGGCGAGCAGGAACGCCGTCAGGATACTTGCCACTCTGGCCTTCTCGGCTGCTTCCTCGGCCTGAGCTTTGGCGTCGTCAAAACGCTTCTGAGCTTCGACCTTCAGGCGCTCGGCTTCCGCTTTGGCGTCGTCGACCTTCTTCTGAGCCTCGGCGCGGATCGCTTGCGACTTGTCCACGGCCTCCTTCACGCGCGCATCGGCTTCCTCCGCGCTCAAACCAGTTCGCGCCACCACCTGATCGCGAAGAAACACGCGATCTGAGTCAGAAATATTGCCGGTGCTGACCACGTTCGTAAGGATCGTGGCGATTTGCTTTTGCGCCGCAGCGGGATCCTGTGGCTGGCCGGGATTTTGGCCATTCGGCCGCGCCATCTGATCGACCAGATAGTCCACCGGATTTCCCTGCGCTCCCGCGGGAAGCATGTCTTTGAGCGAAGGCGCGGCGCTTGCTGCGCCTCCAACGGCTTGTCCAACGCCGCTGACAGCGCCTCCGAGAAGTTGCCCGGCCCCCTGAGCAAGACCACCTGCCGCCGAGCCAGTCGCCTGGACCGCCGTCTGGGCGGCGCTTCCTACCGTCCGCGCAGTGCCGCCGATAAGGGACGCAGCAAAGCTTCCCGCGACGAGCATGCCGAGACCCCAAACGACGAGGCCATGGAGCCCGTCCCGTGCTGTGGTTTCGTCACGAGTGGCGTCGGCGACGCCGCGCCGCATGCGGCCGGCCACGTAGCCGCCCAGCATGTAAACAGCGACAATGGAGATGGCGACGAAGAGCGCCGTGATTATCAGTCCGAAGGTGCTAATCCCGCCGTCTTTTCCGACGGAGACCGATCCCAGTCCAAGGGCGCTCGCGAAGGTCGTGAAAACGAGCGATACGCCCGCCGCCACGACTGCTCCCGCGAAAATCGCGCCCCAGTCGACGTACCCAGCCTCGCTGGATGTTGCCGGCGTGCCCTCGTTCATCAGCGGAGCCCCAAAAGCGACAGGATGAAGAGAACGACGACCACCAAACCTACGAGATAGATAATTGAATTCATGGGACCCTCCTGAGAGTAGGCGCGGCTGGCTCGCGCAACGAAAACCGCCTTAGTCGACTAGCCTCGCGCTTTGCGGGGCGCGAGACGCAAGGGAATAAGCCTCCGCGCTTATGATCGTTCCAAGCGTCTGCGCTTAGAGGAACAGCTGCGAGCTGGTCACCATGAGGAAGACCTCGCGGTTCTGCGGGCATTTCGTAGGCGGACGACCAACAAGAGCTAGAGGATGGGCGTCGTGAGATCCGACTCTGTGCGATGAGGCCGGGAGGGAACGGCGGGAGCGTTTCCCCGTTCGATGGCCATGAGCGATGAAACTGAAGCCGCGCTGGAGGAGCTTCGAAGAGACATCCGGCTTGCGGCTACGCGGGTGATGGAGCTGGCGCTCCATCAGGCCTTGCTCAGCCGGCTCGGGAAGGCGTCGGGAGCAACCGACCAAAAGCTTCTCGTGATGGAGGAGGAACTGGTCAGACTACGGGCGTCTCGCGATCTGCTACTGTTTCGCATGCGGAAAGAAGGAGACGCGGAGTCGTAAGTCGCTCCGAGAAGCAGCGCGCGAGCAACGCTGGAATGCGCCCCAAGCGTTCATTTTGCAGCAGTTGAAGCACCGTGGAGACGCTATTTTAACTTGTAACGCTCATTATACGCAGGGGAGAGTTGCAAGCGGGCTTGTGGGAATGTCGTCCGATTTCTCCGAGATGAACGCACGCTCGCCCGTTCCGGATGACGACCAGCGGAGGTCGCTGGACGCCGTCTGCCGCCTTGCGGCCGAGCTTTTCAACGTACCCTTTGCGTTCGTTTCTCAGCTCGAAGCGGAGTGTCAGTGGTTTATCGGAAGGAAGGGCCTCGAGCTCTCCTCCACCCCCCGAGATATTGCGTTCTGCTCCCTGACATCGCTGAACTCCCCGCACGAGCCTCTCGTCGTGCTCGATACCCAAGTCGATCCGCGGTTTTCGTCGAGCCCTCTCGTTTGGGGCGAACCATTCCTCCGGTTTTACGCCGGGGTTCCGATTGCCCTCGGCGATGAGCCGAACCGGGCGACCATGTGCATCGCGGACACCTCGCCGCGTAAAAGCTTCGGCGCCGAGGAGAGACGCTCGCTTCTAGACATCGCGGTGTTCGTCGAGTCGGCGCTACGGGTGCGCCTCGCCGGGAGCGAAGCCGAGCGCGCTCAGAAAAAGGCGCTTTCCGCGTACGAGGACCTGCAGGCGGAAGTGGCTCGGCGTTCCCTTGCCGAGGATACGTTGCGGCTGACGCTCGATCACATGGACCAGGGCCTCGTCATGCTCGACCACGAGAACGTGGTGCGCATATCGAATCGCCGCGCTCAGATTCTGCTCGATCTCCCGGACGAGCTGCTGCGGCTTGGAACGCCCTACGAAGAGCTTCATCGAGCCCTTGTCGAACGGGGCGCTCCCGAAGATCTTGCACGAGAGGAAGGCGCAAGCTCCGCCGCGGATCGTCTTAAGGCGCTTCGGCCCAGAATGACTTGGACGCGCGCCGGGGGGCCCGACCTCGACGTTCGCAACACGCCTCTACCAGATGGCGGGCGTGTCCTGACGTTCACGGACGTCAGCGAGCAGCGCGCCGCCGAGAAGGGCGTTCAGGAAAGCGAAAAACAGCTGCGCCTCATCGCCGAGAACGCCAACGACGTCATCGTCCTCGGCGACCTCAATATGCAGCGTCTGTATGTCTCGCCTTCCGTTCGCACGGTGCTGGGATACGAGCCCGAAGAAATCATCGGGACCCGGCCGCAGGATCTGGCGCATCCGGAGGACATTCCTCTGTTCCAGGAACTCTGGTCGAGGGTCTTCAACGGCAAGGGCGCCCGAGTGGTCGAGGTCGTGCGCCACCGGCACAAGGCGGGCCATTACGTTTGGGTCGAGGCGTCCGTCCGGCTGGCGCGCGATCCAAAGAGCGACGCGTTCGTGGGCTATGTGGCTGCGCTTCGGGACGTGACCGACCGACGAAACGCCGAGGAAAAAATCCGCCACATGGCGCTTCACGATCCTCTGACCGAATTGCCCAACCGGACGTTGTTTCGCGATCGGCTCCGCAATGCGTTGGCTCATGCCGCGCGATCCGCGGATGGGGTCGCGGTCCTGGCCTGCGACGTCGACAGGTTCAAGGCTGTGAACGACAGCTTTGGGCATATGGCCGGGGATACTCTTCTTCGCATAGTCGCCGACCGAATGAGCGCCGTCCTTAGACCCTACGACACGCTGGCGCGCCTGGGAGGCGACGAGTTCGTCGTCGTGTTGGGTTACCTGAACGAATACGAAAGCGCGGCTGGTTTCGCAGAGCGGCTGATCGCAGCTGTCAGCGAGCCCGTCCATATCGACGGCCATATGGTCGAGGTCGGTCTCAGCGTGGGGATCACCATCTCGACCAACCAGGCTGATGATGTCGACGAGGTCTTCAAACGGGCGGACATGGCCCTCTACGAGGCGAAAGCGGCTGGTCGAGGCGCGTACCGCTCGTACAACGCCGATACCGGGGCGCGGATAGCCGCGCGTAGTCAGCTTGGCCTGGATATGAAGGAGGCCGTACGCCGGGGCGACTACCGCCTCGTCTACCAGCCCGTCATCGATTTGAAGACCGGTTTGGTGGTGTCCTGCGAAGCCCTGATGCGTTGGTCGCACCCGACGAGAGGCGAGGTGTCTCCGGCTGAGTTCATCCCGCTGGCGGAAGAGACAGGCCTGATCGTCCCGCTCGGCACGTGGGCTCTCCGTGAGGCTTGTCGAGAGGCTCGGAACTGGCCCGAGGGAGTGAAGGTCGCGGTGAATGTCTCCGGCGTTCAACTGAGGCGGGGCGGGGTTGAAGCGGCGGTCCTCGAGGCATTGACGTTGAGCGGCCTTCCGCCTCAGCGTCTGAAGCTAGAGGTGACCGAAAGCGTACTGTTGGATGATGGGGAGGCTATTTTGGAGAGCCTGCATCGCCTCCGTCAGCGAGGCGTGGCGGTTGCTCTAGACGACTTCGGCACAGGTTACTCGAGCCTGAGCTACCTTCGCAGATTTCCCTTCGACAAGATCAAGCTGGACCGCGCGTTCATCAAGGACATCGCCGATCCAGACGCTGCCGCGATCGTCCGCGCCGTCGTCGGCATCGGCGAAAGGCTGGGTATGGGGATCGTCGCTGAAGGGGTCGAGACGGCCGAACAGCTGGAACTCGTACGTCAGGAGGGCTGTCAGCAAGTCCAAGGCTTCTTTTTCAGCCGCCCGCTGCCGCCAAAGGACATGCAGTCGTACCTTAACGCCGCTTATCGAAGCCGAGGGCGGCCGTCAGTCGTCGCAGCGGAATGACGCTCGTGCTCAATCTCCTGACATGCGCGACCTAACCTCATGCTGCGCCAAGACACGGCGCCGTTCATCGTAGGTTTACCATCTATTAACCATGATACGGCTACCTGCGCCGGAGAGGTAGCGAGATGCCATACCGAATTGCCTGGGGTCCAAGCGACGGAAGTGTCGTCGTCGTCACGGAGACGGCGACAGAGGCCGTGCAGATCATCCGTGATCATCAGGATCAGCCAAAACAATCCGCCATCGAGATCGCGACGCTTGAAGGCGAAACTCTGTACGAAGCCGATCTTCTAGAACGGGCCGCCGCGGAAGGGCATAGGGCTTTGGCGAGTTGACGCCTTCGGCCCGCCACGCCGGAGGCCGCTGGTAGGAGTTCTGTCACTCCCTCCAAGAAGTTCTGTGAGCGGGGCATAGCCCTCTGAAGCCCAGCCTCCGGTCGGGTCGGCTGAGACTTCCTTTCTCACGACTGCAGCTTCGTCCGTTCGATGTAACGCCGTTCGGCACGATCGTGACTGGCGCACCTTCAGGCATCGGGGAACCCCGCGGGATCGTGGGCCGGCGAGGGCGACGCGCGACGGCTCCCGACTAGATCAACGTCGTCTCCGTTTCCGCGAGCGATGTGTTCAGCGCATCCAAGCTCGCGTGGATGTCTTCCATGTATCGCTCGGCGTGGAAGGTCGGCAAGCCTTCCCGCTTCAGTTGAGCGATCAGCTTGAGCTGCCTCGAGACCATCAGGGTCGCTCTGTCGACCCGGCGCCTGATCGTTCTTTCGTGGCGCTCATAGACCTTCAACCATATCTCCCCGCGCGAGCCGCGCCTCGGCGGCCGTTGATGCGCTTGTTTGGCTGGTGGCTCATTGAGGAAAGGTGAGGAAAATCAATCGAACCCCCTGCGATCGGTCAGAAACGACGCGCCGCCGTGCTCGATGGTCGCAGCGGCGGCCGCTCCCTAAAAGGAACCGGCGCACGCGCTTCGATGTTGCTTGAGGACACCCGGCGACCCCCCGACATAGGAGACTGGCGTCATGGCCATCACAGTCGGCGACTACTTCTGGCAGAGGCTCAAGGCCTGGGGGGTGACGCGGGTCTTCGGCTATCCCGGCGACGGCATCAACGGCCTGCTCGGCGCGCTCAACAGACGAGACGGCGACATCGAGTTCGTGCAGGTCCGCCACGAGGAGATGGCGGCCTTCATGGCCTCTGCTCACGCCAAGTTCACGGGCGAACTCGGCGTCTGTCTCGCCACTTCGGGCCCCGGCGCGTCGCACCTCATCACCGGCCTTTACGACGCCCGGCTCGATCACATGCCGGTGCTGGCGATATCGGGCCAGCAGGCGCGCACCGCGATCGGCGCGCACTACCAGCAGGAGCTCGACCTCAAGTCGATGTTCAAGGACGTCGCCGGCGCGTTCTGCGAGCAGGCGATGGTTCCGGGCCAGGTGCGCCATCTGATCGACCGCGCCTGCCGGATCGCGATCGGCGAACGACGCGTGACCGCGCTGATCTTCCCGAACGATCTGCAGGAAGCGGCTTACGAGGAGCCGCCGCGCGCCCATGGGGCGGTGCAGTCAGGGGTCGGTTATTCTCGGCCGAAGGTGGTTCCCTTCGATCATGACCTCCGCCGCGCCGCCGACGTGCTGAACGCCGGGGAGAAGGTGGCGATCCTCGTCGGCGCCGGCGCGATGCACGCCGCCGACGAGGTGATCGAGATCGCCGACCTGCTCGGCGCCGGCGTCGCCAAGGCGCTGCTCGGTAAGGCGGCGCTGCCGGACGACCTGCCTTACGTCACCGGCTCGATCGGCCTGCTGGGAACGTCCGCGAGCGCGGGCCTCATGGAAGGTTGCGACACGCTGCTGATGGTCGGCACCGGATTTCCCTATTCAGAGTTCTTGCCCGAGCCCGGCAAGGCCCGCGCCGTGCAGATAGACCTCGAGCCCGGCATGCTGTCGCTACGCTACCCGGTGGAGGTTCCCCTGGTCGGCGACGCAGTCGAGACGCTACGGGCGCTGATCCCTTTGATCGCGCGCAAGCAGGATCGCTCCTGGCGCGAAACGGTCGAGGAGAGCGTCACGCAGTCATGGAAGACGCTTGAGAAACGCGCGCTGGCGCCGGCTGATCCGGTCAACCCGCAGCGCGTGTTCTGGGAGCTCAGCCCGCGCCTGCCGGACGGCGCGGTCCTGACCTCCGACAGCGGGTCTTGCGCCAACTGGTACGCTCGCGACCTCAAGATCCGCCGCGGCATGATGGCGTCGCTGTCAGGCGGCCTCGCCTCGATGGGGGCTGCCGTGCCTTACGCGATTGCCGCCAAATTCGCCTATCCCGAGCGGCCGGTGATCGCGATGGTCGGTGACGGCGCGATGCAGATGAACAACATGGCGGAGCTCATCACCGTCCAGAAATATTGGCGGGATTGGGCGACGCCGAACTTCGTCGTGATGGTGCTCAACAACCAGGACCTCAACCAAGTCACTTGGGAGCAGCGGGTGATGGAGGGCGATCCGAAATTCGAGGCGACCCAGGTCCTGCCGGACGTGCCCTATCACCGCTTCGCCGAGCTCATCGGGTTGAAAGGCCTCTATGTCGACGACCCCGAGGAGCTCGGCGCCGCCTGGGATGCTGCTTTGAAAGCCGACCGGCCAGTGGTGCTGGAAGTGCGCACGGATCCGGATACGCCGCCGATGCCGCCGCATCTCACGTTGAAGCAGATCCGCGCGTTCATGACGTCCTGGCCGCGCGACCCGAACGCCGGCCGCGTCCTCAAGCAGACCGCCCGCCAAGCGCTCGCGTCGATGCTGCCAGGGTCAGGGGACTAGGGTTGAGTTCGGGCGCCGACGCGTCCGGTGAGCTTGAGCCATCGTCGATAGCGCGAAGCCCTAGGCGCCGGCAGACCCGCTTCACGGCAGCGTTTGACGGTTTCGCGATGGGCGGCGGCGATCGCGCCGAACGCGAGGGGCTGGACCGATAGCATCGCGTCGGCGACGGCCTCCAGAATATCCCGGCGCAGCGCGCCTTCCGCCAAAGGCAATCGGCCGGTCCCGGCCTCCCAACGCGTGATGCTGGCAAGCTGCCGGGCGCTCGGCGGCTTCGGCGCGGCGGGAGCGTCGGCGCCGCTCGCGCGGTCCCAGCCGTTCAGCCAACGCCGCATTTCGGCCCGGTGCGCCAACTCGCTTGGAACCGCCCGAGGATCGCCGGCCGCTTCCGCCGCCGCCCCGGAGGCTGACTGTGCCATGAGATACGCACGCAGTCGCCGCGCCCGCCAGGCCGGCACCGAAGCGCCGAAATTATTCTCCGGACCGCTCATCCCTTTGACCGCAATCCTCGTAAATCGGCACGGCGATTTTATAGCGGCGCAACCCCCAGGGACACCTCGCGTGGCGTTCTCAAGGACGAGCCGGTTTCACGCAGTTCCTGCGGAACGAAGGGGAAGCTTGACTGCTTCTTCTGTGAAAACGCCAAGGGAGACGATCCATGAAAGCGCTGACATGGCACGGCAAGGGCGACATCCGCTGCGAGAGCGTTCCTGATCCCACCATCGTTGACGCGACCGACGCGATCATCAAGGTCACGGCCTGCGCGATCTGCGGCTCGGACCTCCACCTCTATGATGGCGTGATCCCGAGCATGAAGAGCGGCGACGTCCTTGGTCACGAGACCATGGGTGAGGTCGTCGAGGTCGGCGCGGCGACCAAGAACCTCAAGGTCGGCGACCGGGTCGTCGTTCCCTTCACCATCTCCTGCGGCGAATGCTTCTTCTGCAAGCGCGGCTTTTTCTCCGGCTGCGAGCGCTCGAACCCGAACAAGGACATGGCGTCGAAGTTGTGGGGCTCGTCGCCTGCAGGCCTCTTCGGCTACTCGCATCTGCTCGGCGGCTACGCCGGCGGCCAGGCGGAATATCTCCGCGTGCCATTCGCCGACGTCGGACCGATCAAGGTGCCCGACCATCTCAGCGATGAGCAGGTCCTCTTCCTCTCGGACATTTTCCCCACCGGCTACATGGCCGCAGATTTCTGCAACATCCAGCAAGGCGACACGATCGCGATCTGGGGTTGCGGACCGGTCGGCCAGATGGCGATCCGCTCGGCCTTCCTGCTTGGCGCCGAGCGCGTCATCGCGATCGACACGGTGCCGGAGCGACTGGCCCTTGCGCAGGCCGCTGGCGCGCTGACGCTCGATTTCCATGAGGAGGACATTTACGACCGGATCATGCAGCTCACGCATGGTCGTGGCGCGGACGCCTGCATCGACGCGGTCGGCACGGAGCCCGACACGACGGCGAGCGCCGACAGTGTGCTCGACCGGGTGAAGGTCGCCCTGTTCATGGGCACCGACCGGCCGCATGTGCTGCGGCAGGCGATCCACTGCTGCCGCAATTTCGGGACGGTCTCGATCGTGGGCGTCTATGGCGGCTTCCTCGACAAGGTCCCGATGGGCTCCGCGATCAATCGCGGGCTGACGTTCCGGATGGCTCAGACGCCGGTTCAGCATTATCTGCCGACGCTGCTGGAGCGGATCGAGAAGGGCGAGATCGACCCGTCCTTCGTCATCACCCATCGCGCGACGCTCGAGGAAGGGCCCGAGCTCTACAAGACGTTCCGCGACAAGCACGACGGCTGCATCAAGGTGGTGATGCGGCCATGACATCCGGAGGAAGCGTCCGCCCGCTCGCGGTGGTGACGGGCGCGTCTTCGGGCATCGGTCTCGAGCTCGCCAAGCAGTGCGTCGATGGCGGGTTCGACCTCGTCGTCGCCTCCGATGACGGCAAGATCGAAGCCGCCGCCGGCTTCTTTCGGGAGCGCGGGGCCAACGTCGTCGCTCTGGATGCGGATCTTTCGACGTTAGAAGGCGTCGACAGGCTCATAGCCGCAGTCGGCGACCGGCAGGTCGACGCGCTGCTGGCCAACGCTGGCATCGGACTCGCCGAAGGCTTCCTCGACCAGGATTTCAACGCAGCGCGGAAGGTCGTCGACACCAACGTCGTCGGCACGCTTCGGCTGGTCCATCAGATCGGGAACAGGATGCGCGCCCGCGGCTCGGGTCGGGTCCTGATCACCGGCTCGATCGGCGGCTTCGTGCCGGGCTCGTATCACGCGATCTACAACGCGACGAAGGCGTTCCTGAACAGCTTCTCGTTCGCTTTGCGCGAGGAGCTGACAGACGCCGGCGTCACCGTCACGTGCCTGATGCCCGGCGCGACCGAGACGGAGATTTTTGACCGCGCCGGCCTGCAGGGCACGAAGGCCCAGACGATCAAGAAGGACGATCCGGTCACCGTCGCCGCCATCGGCTTCAAGGCGATGATGAACGGCGACGGCGACGTCGTCTCAGGCTGGAAAAACAAGATCATCGCGGCCGTCGCGAACGTCACTCCTTCGCCGGTGCTGGCCGCAATCCATGGCAAGGGCGCGAAGCCAGGGTCCGCCGACTAAGCGAGGCTCGCGCCAACCAAACTCGACAGGAGATCGCAATGGCTTCCCAACGTCCGCTCGCAGTCGTCACCGGCGCTTCCGTCGGCATCGGCCTCGAACTCGCCAAGCAATGCGTCGCAAACGGCTTCGACCTCATCATCGCCTCCGACGACGACCAACTGGAGTCCGCCGCCGCCACGCTGCGTCAGTCGGGCGCTGAAGTGAAGACGGTCCAAGCAGACCTCTCGACCACCGACGGTAATGATGAGCTCATCGCCGCGATCGGCGATCGTCCCGTCGACGCCCTGCTGGCGAATGCGGGGAGGGGCCTCGGCAAAGGCTTCCTCGACCAGGACTTCGACCAGGCGCGCAAGGTGGTCGACACCAATGTGACCGGCACGATCTACCTCATCCACCGCGTCGGCAATGCAATGAGGACGCGCAACCAGGGCCGGATCCTGATCACTGGTTCGATCGCCGGCTTCATGCCTGGCTCGTTCCAGGCAGTCTACAACGGCACCAAGTCCTTTCTGAACAGCTTCTCGTTCGCGCTGCGCGACGAGCTGAAGGACACCGCCATCACCGTCTCCTGCCTGATGCCCGGACCGACCGACACCGAGTTCTTTGAGCGCGGCGACTTGATGGACACCAAGGTTGGCGTCCAGAAAAAGGACGATCCTGCGATGGTCGCTGAGGTCGGCTTCAAGGCGATGATGAACGGCGAGGGTGACGTCGTCGCCGGATGGAAGAACAAGCTCCAGTCCGCGCTGGCCAACGTCACGCCGGCGCCCTTGCTCGCAAAGGCGCATCGCAGCATGGCGGAGCCCGGCTCCGCGAACTGAACGCGGCAAGGACGCTTCGACGAAAAAGGACCGGCGCTCAGCGGCGCCGGTCCTTTTCAGATGCGCCTCACAGCAGTCAGACGGCTGGGCGGCCTCGTACGAGTCGCAGCACCACGACGATCACGGCGACGATCAGCAGCAGATGGATCAGGCCGCTTGCAACGTGGAACACCACGAAGCCGAGCACCCAGGCGATAAGCAGAATAGCGGCGAGCGTCCAAAGCATGACCTGTTCTCCTCGATGACGTGGTCGTGAGGAGATCTAGCGCTCTCGCGTCCGTGATCGACTGCGGCGCGGACGCCGCGGATCGAAGCCGGGCAGGAAAGAGCAAACCGAAACCCGGTCGCGGCTTTCCTCGCCACGTAAACCAGCCGCCGAACCCCTGCGTAATCAAGGGAAAGAGCCTGGCCAGAACTGCTTGCGAACCGCAGTCTGGAATTCTTCCGTTTCCGCTTCGGCGCGCCTTGCACCTTTAGTCTCAGGGGTCTAAGCGTCCCGTAGCGGCGCCTCGTCGCAGCGCCGCGACGCCGCAAGGCGGTTCTGAAATGTCTGCGCGACGATCGGAGACTGCCGACGCGATGACGGATCTGCTCGCAGATTACCTCCCGCTCGTAATCTTCCTCGCCGTGGCGCTCGCGATTGGAGCTGCGCTGCTCGTGTCGCCGTTTCTGCTGGCCTACCAGAACCCCGATCCGGAGAAGCTTTCGGCTTACGAGTGCGGGTTCAACGCCTTCGACGACGCACGGATGAAGTTCGACGTCCGCTTCTATCTGGTCGCCATCCTGTTCATCATCTTCGACCTCGAGGTCGCCTTCCTGTTTCCCTGGGCCGTGGCCTTCAAGCATGTCGGCCTGTTCGGCTTCTGGTCGATGATGGCGTTCCTCGGCGTGCTGACGGTCGGCTTCGTCTACGAGTGGCGGAAAGGAGCGCTGGAATGGGATTGAGCGACGTCCGCCCGCAGACGATGGTCGCGCCTCAGCCGAAGGGTCTCGTCGATCCGTCCGGCCGGCCTATCGGTCATGACGACCAGTTCTTCGGCGAAGTCAGCGCCGAACTCGCCGACAAGGGCTTCCTCGTCACCTCCGCCGAAGACCTCATTACGTGGGCGCGCACCGGCTCGCTGATGTGGATGACGTTCGGCCTCGCCTGCTGCGCGGTCGAGATGATGCAGGCCTCGATGCCGCGCTACGACGTGGAGCGATTCGGCTTCGCGCCGCGCGCGAGCCCGCGGCAGTCCGACGTCATGATCGTGGCCGGCACGCTGACCAACAAGATGGCTCCCGCACTCCGCAAGGTCTACGACCAGATGCCGGAGCCGCGTTACGTCATCTCGATGGGCTCCTGCGCCAACGGCGGCGGCTATTATCATTACTCCTACGCCGTCGTGCGCGGTTGCGACCGCGTGGTGCCGGTCGACATCTATGTGCCGGGCTGTCCTCCGACGGCGGAGGCGTTGCTCTACGGCATCCTGCTGCTGCAGAAGAAGATCCGCCGCACCGGCACGATCGAGCGGTGAGAGCATGACCAGCTCGAACGTTTCGCAGCACGACGTCCGCCCCGAACCGACCGAGGGTCTCCAGAAACTCGCTGCCCATATCGCGGCGGGACTTGGGTCGAAGATCGGCGCCGCCGCCGTCGCGCTCGGCGAACTCACGCTGCGCTGCGAGGCCGGCGACGTCGTCGAGGTCGTGACCTTTCTGCGCGACGATCCGGAATGTCGTTTCGTGTCTTTCATCGACGTGTGCGGCGTCGACTGGCCGGCGCGCGCGAAGCGCTTCGACGTCGTGTACCACCTGCTCTCGCCCTATAAGAACGCGCGCATCCGGCTGAAGCTCGAGACCGATGACGAGACGCCGGTTGCCTCCATCACGCCGGTCTTCCCGGGCGCGCTCTGGTTCGAGCGCGAGGCCTATGACCTCTACGGGATCCTGTTCACGGGCCATCCCGACCTGCGCCGCTTGTTGACGGATTACGGCTTCGAAGGCCACCCGCTTCGCAAAGACTTCCCGACCACGGGTTTTGTCGAGGTTCGCTGGGACGACGAGGTCAAGCGCGTGGTCTACGAGCCGGTCCGGCTCAACCAGGAATTCCGCAACTTCGATTTCCTGTCGCCGTGGGAAGGGGTGGACTACGTCCTGCCCGGCGACGAGAAGGCGAAGCAGCCGCAGTGAGCGTCGGGATGACGGACGAGCCGGTTCGGGGGCGGTGCCTTTGCGGCGCCGTCGCGTTCTCTGCAGCCTTGAAGAGCGCCGAGATGGGCGTTTGCCATTGCGGCATGTGCCGGCGGTGGACGGGCGGCGTCTACATGTACACGTCCATAGAGCCGGCCAGCCTCGAGCTTTCAGGCGGAGACCAGCTCCGGTTCTATGCCTCTTCCGATTTCGGGGAACGCGGCTTCTGCTCGAACTGCGGCAGTTCGCTGTTCTGGCGCATGCGCGACGGGAGCGGCATGGAGGTTGCGGCGCAGGCGCTCGACGATCCATCCAGTCTGCCTTTTACGGCTGAGATCTGGATGGACGACAAGCCGGCGAACTACAGCTTCGCCAATCCTACCAGAAAGTCCCCGCGCGACGAGGCGACGTCCTTTGGGGAGAGCGCCGGTGGCTGAAGCCGACATCCGCAATTTCACGATCAATTTCGGCCCGCAGCATCCTGCGGCCCACGGCGTACTGCGCCTGATCCTCGAACTCGACGGCGAGGTCGTCGAGCGCGTCGATCCGCATATCGGCCTGCTTCACCGCGGCACCGAGAAGCTGATCGAGACCAAGACCTATCTTCAGGCGATGCCCTATTTCGATCGGCTCGACTATGTCGCGCCGATGAACCAGGAGCACGCGTTCTGCCTCGCCACGGAGCGCCTGCTCGGCATCGAGATCCCGATTCGCGCACAGCTCATCCGCGTTCTGTACTGCGAGATCGGCCGCATCCTCTCGCACCTCCTCAACGTCACCACGCAGGCGATGGACGTCGGCGCGCTGACGCCTCCGCTGTGGGGCTTCGAGGAGCGCGAGAAGCTGATGGTGTTCTATGAGCGCGCGTCGGGCTCGCGCATGCATGCGGCCTATTTCCGTCCCGGCGGCGTGCATCAGGATCTGCCGCCCGAACTGGTCGACGACATCGATCATTGGTGCGTCGGCTTCTTCAGGGCGCTCGACGAGATCGACCAGCTCCTGACCGAGAACCGCATCTTCAAGCAGCGCAATGTCGACATCGGCGTCGTGCCGCTTGACGAAGCCTGGGCCTGGGGTTTCTCCGGCGTGCTGGTGAGGGGATCGGGCGCGGCGTGGGACCTGCGCAAGTCGCAGCCCTATGAGTGCTACGCCGACATGGATTTCGACATCCCCGTCGGGAAGAACGGCGACAATTACGACCGATACCTCATCCGCATGGAAGAGATGCGCCAGTCCGCCCGCATCATGCAGCAGGCCTGCGCGAAGCTCAGGGTCGAGAAGGGCTGCATCGCGACCATGGACGGCAAGGTCGCGCCGCCGAAGCGCTCCGAGATGAAGCGGTCGATGGAAGGCCTCATCCACCACTTCAAGCTCTACACCGAGGGCTACCGGGTGCCGGCCGGCGAGGTCTATGCGGCGGTCGAGGCGCCCAAGGGCGAGTTCGGCGTCTATCTCGTCGCCGACGACACCAACAAGCCGTATCGCTGCAAGATCCGCGCGCCGGGCTTCGCCCACCTGCAGGCGATGGATCATCTCTGTCGCGGCTCGATGCTGGCCGACGTCTCGGCGATCCTCGGTTCGCTCGACATCGTTTTTGGCGAGGTCGACCGGTGAGCGCGTTCGTTGAGGGTGTGGCCTGATGTCCGTCCGTCGCCTCGCAGCTGTTCAGCCCGACGACTTTGCCTTCACGCAGGACAACCTGCGCTGGGCCGAAGGGCAGATCGCGAAATATCCGGAAGGCCGGCAGATGTCGGCCGTCATCCCGCTGCTGTGGAAGGCGCAGGAGCAGCATGACGGCTGGCTGCCCGAACCCGCGATCCGCCGGGTCGCCGAGATGCTGGCGATGCCGACCATCCGCGTGATGGAGGTCGCGACGTTCTACACGATGTTCAATCTCGCGCCTGTCGGCGAGCGCTTCGTGCAGCTCTGCGGCACCACGCCCTGCGCGCTGCGCGGCGCGAACGCGCTGAAAGACGTGTGCCGCAAGGTCATCGGCGACGAGCGCCACGTGACCGCGGACGGCAAGCTGTCTTGGCTCGAGGTCGAGTGCCTCGGCGCGTGTTCGAATGCGCCGATGGTCCAGATCAACTACGATTATTACGAGGACCTGACGCCGGAGAATCTCGAGGCGCTGCTCGAGGATCTGCGCGCCGGCCGCGCCGTGAAGACCGGCTCCCAGATCGGCCGCTCGTGTTCTGCGCCGGAAGGCGAAGACACCTCCCTCACCGACGAGACGCTGTATGACGGCTCCGTCGTTGGCGCGTGGCGTAAACGCTTCGACGAGCAGGGCGGCGCGGACGCAACCGAGGCGGATTCCGCAGGGCGTCCGGCGGAAGCGTCGCGGCCCGAAGCCAAGCTCGCGAAGGGCAAGGGCGACGCCGAGGCCCAGCCCGACGCTGGCAAGGCCGAGAAGCCGGTGCAGGCCGACGCGCGGCCGGCCGACCGCAGTCGTCGGGAAGGCCAACCGTCTTGGGCAGGCGGCAAGGGCGGCACGGACGACGTCTCGCCGCCAGCCAAGCCGCGTGGCGAGGAGGGCTGACGATGCTGACCGATCGCGACCGCATCTTCACCAACCTCAACGGCCGCCGCGGCGCCGACCTTCAGTCTGCTCTCCGCCGCGGGGCGTGGGACGGCACCAAGTTCCTGCTCGAGAAGGGCAAGGACTGGATCATCACCGAGATGAAGGCGTCCGGCCTGCGAGGCCGCGGCGGCGCCGGGTTCCCGACGGGGCTCAAGTGGTCCTTCATGCCGAAGCCCCAGGAAGGCCGGCCGCATTATCTTGTCGTCAACGCCGACGAGTCAGAGCCCGGCACCTGCAAGGACCGGGAGATCATGCGGAACGACCCGCATCTCCTGATCGAAGGCTGCCTGATCGCGTCCTTCGCGATGCACGCCAACGCCTGCTACATCTACATCCGCGGCGAATATGTCCGCGAGCGCGAGGCGCTACAGCGCGCCGTCGACGAGGCCTATGCCGAGAACCTCGTCGGCAAGGACAATGTCCACGGCTACCCCTTCGACATCTACGTCCACCACGGCGCCGGCGCCTACATCTGCGGCGAGGAGACGGCGCTGCTCGAGAGCCTCGAGGGCAAGAAGGGCATGCCGCGCCTGAAGCCCCCGTTCCCCGCGAACATGGGTCTCTATGGATCGCCAACCACGGTGAACAACGTCGAGTCCATCGCGGTCGCAGGCACGATCCTGCGGCGCGGCGGCGACTGGTTCGCCGGCCTCGGCAAGCCGAACAACACCGGCACCAAGCTGTTCTCGATCTCTGGCCACGTCGAGCGGCCGTGCAACGTCGAGGAGGAGATGGGGATCACCTTCCGCGAGCTCGTCGAGAAGCACTGCGGCGGCGTCCGCGGCGGCTGGGACAATCTGATGGCGGTCATCCCCGGCGGCTCGTCCGTTCCGGTCCTGCCTGAGCATCAGTGTCAGGACCTGTCGATGGACTTCGACACGCTCAGGAACCTGAAGTCGGGTCTCGGCACCGCGGCGGTCATCGTGATGGACAAGTCGACCGACATCGTCCGGGCCATCGCCCGCATCTCCTATTTCTACAAGCACGAGAGCTGCGGTCAGTGCACGCCCTGCCGCGAAGGCACGGGCTGGATGTGGCGGGTCGTGAACCGCATGGCCGAGGGGCGCGCTGAAAAGCGCGAGATCGACATGCTGCTCGAGGTTTCGACCCAGGTCGAAGGCCACACGATCTGCGCGCTCGGCGACGCCGCGGCGTGGCCGGTGCAGGGCCTGATCCGGCACTACCGCCACGAGATCGAAAAGCGCATCGACGACTACTCGCGCAACTCGACGCCGGCGGATTATCCGATCGCGGCCGTGGCGGCGGAGTGAGGGTAGGCGAATGACCAAGATCATCGTCGACGGCGCCGAGGTCGACGTTCCGGCCGAATACACGATCCTGCAGGCCTGCGAGGCCGCGGGGGCCGAGATCCCGCGCTTTTGCTATCACGAGCGGCTGTCGATCGCCGGCAATTGCCGGATGTGCCTCGTCGAGGTGAAGGGCGGTCCGCCGAAGCCGGTCGCGTCCTGCGCGATGGGCGTGCGCGACCTGCGTCCTGGGCCGAACGGCGAGCCGCCGGTCGTCTCCACGCGGTCGCCTATGGTGAAGAAGGCGCGCGAGGGGGTGATGGAGTTCCTGCTCATCAACCACCCACTGGATTGCCCGATCTGCGACCAGGGCGGCGAGTGCGACCTGCAGGATCAGGCGATGGCCTACGGCGTCTCCGGCACGCGCTACTTCGAAAACAAGCGCGCGGTCGAGGACAAGTATATCGGCCCGCTCGTGAAGACCACGATGACGCGCTGCATCCACTGCACGCGTTGCGTGAGGTTCGTCGCCGAAGTCGCTGGAGCGCCTGAGATCGGCGCGATCGGCCGCGGTGAGGACATGGAGATCACGACCTATCTCGAAAGCGCGATGTCGTCGGAGCTGCAGGGCAACGTGATCGACCTCTGCCCGGTCGGCGCGCTGACCTCGAAGCCCTACGCCTTCAAGGCGCGGCCCTGGGAGCTCGCGAAGACCGAGTCGATCGACGTGATGGACGCGCTCGGCTCCGCGATCCGGGTGGACAGCCGGGGCCGCGAGGTCATGCGCATCCTTCCGCGGATCAACGAGGACGTGAACGAAGAGTGGATCTCCGACAAGACGCGCTTCGTGTGGGACGGTCTGAGGACGCAGCGGCTCGACCGGCCTTATGTCCGCGAGAACGGCAGGCTGCGGCCGACCTCTTGGCCCGAGGCGCTCGGCGTCGTGGCCGCGAAGATCAGGGCGGCCGACAAGGCGCGGGTCGGCGCGATCGTTGGCGACCTCGCCGCGGTCGAGGAGATGTTCGCGCTGAAGGACCTGTTCGGCCGGCTCGGCGTGATCAATGTCGACGCCCGTCAGGACGGCTCCGCGCTGCATCCAAAACACGGCCGCGCCTCCTACATCTTCAACGGCGGAATCGCCGCGATCGACGAGGCGGACGCGATCCTGCTGGTCGGGAGCAATCCGCGGCACGAGGCGCCGGTGCTGAACGCGCGCATCCGCAAGCGCTGGCGGCGCGGCGGCGTCCGCGTCGGTCTGGTCGGCGAGCGCGTGGATCTGACCTACGGCTCGGAGCATATCGGCGCCGGACCGGCTTCGCTCACCGAACTCGTCGAAGGCAAGCATTCCTTCGCTCGCGTGCTGTCGGAGGCCGAGCGTCCGCTGGTGATCGTCGGCGCTGGCGCCTTCGTCGGCGAGGGCGGCGAGGCCGTTCTGGCGGCGGCCGCGAAGCTTGCGGGAGAGAAGGGCGGCTTGTGCGTGCTCCACTCCGCGGCCTCCCGCGTCGGCGCGCTTGACCTCGGCCTCGTGCCGGACGAGGGCGGCATGACCGCAACCGAGATGGCGGCATCGGGCGCGCTCGACGTCGCCTTCCTGCTTGGCGCCGACGAGATCGACGTCGCGCCGGGCACCTTCGTGGTCTATCTCGGCACGCATGGCGACCGCGGCGCGCATCGCGCCGACGTCATCCTGCCGGGCGCGGCCTACACCGAAAAGGTCGGCCTCTACGTCAACACCGAAGGCCGCGTGCAGGTCGCAAACCGGGCGACCTTCCCTCCCGGCGAAGGCCGCGAGGACTGGGCGATCCTCCGCGCGCTCTCCGAACAGCTGGGCGCGAAGCTGCCCTACGACACGCTGAATCAGCTTCGCGCGGCGCTCTTCCAGGCGCACCCGCATATGGCTGCGCTTGGCGAGATCGCAGCCGGCGACCCGGCTGACATCGCGAAGCTCGCTGATATCGGCGGGACGCTCGGCTCGGCGCCTTTCGCGGGCGCCATGCCCGACTTCCACCTCTCGAACCCGATTGCCCGCGCCTCCGCCGTCATGGCCGAGATGAGCGCGCTGAAGCGGACCGGTTTCGCGCAGGCGGCGGAATAGACCGATGGAAACCTTCCTCCACGTCCTGCTGATTCTGGTCCAGAGCGTCGCGCTGCTCGTCGCGCTGCTGGTGTTCATCGCCTACATCCTGCTCGCCGATCGCAAGGTCTGGGCGGCGGTGCAGATGCGGCGTGGACCGAACGTCGTCGGGCCGTTCGGTCTGCTCCAGTCCTTCGCCGACCTGCTGAAGTTCGTGCTGAAGGAGCCCGTAATCCCGGCGGGCTCGAACAAGATCGTCTTCCTGCTCGCGCCGCTCGCGACCTGCTTCCTCGCGCTCGCCGCTTGGGCGGTGATCCCACTCGCCGACGGCTGGGCGATCGCCGACCTCAATGTCGGCGTGCTCTACGTGTTTGCGATCTCGTCGCTCGGCGTCTACGGCGTCATCATGGGCGGCTGGGCTTCGAACTCGAAATATCCGTTCCTGTCGGCGCTCCGCGCCGCCGCGCAGATGGTGTCCTACGAGGTCTCGATCGGCTTCGTGATCATCACGGTGCTGCTCTGCGTTGGCTCGCTGAACCTCTCTGACATCGTGCGCGCGCAGGACACAGGGCTCGGCTTGCTCGGCTGGTACTGGCTGCCGCTGTTCCCGATGTTCGTGATCTTCTTCATCTCCGCGCTCGCTGAGACCAACCGGCCGCCCTTCGACCTGGTCGAGGCCGAGTCGGAACTCGTCGCGGGCTTCATGACGGAATACGGCTCGACGCCGTACCTTCTCTTCATGCTCGGCGAATACGTGGCGATCCTGACCATGTGCTCGCTGACGACGATCCTGTTCCTCGGCGGCTGGCTCTCGCCGATCCCATTCATCCCCTTCACCTGGGTGCCGGGGGTCATCTGGTTCGTGCTGAAGATGAGCCTCGTCTTCTTCATGTTCGCGATGGTGAAGGCCTTCGTGCCCCGCTACCGCTACGACCAACTGATGCGCCTCGGCTGGAAGGTCTTCCTGCCGATCTCGCTGTTCATGGTCGTTGCCGTCGCCGGGGTGCTGCAGTTCACGGGCTGGGCGCCGGGGTGAGTCCCGCCACCCTCGGCGCTCTGATTGGAGCGCTCGCCGGGGCGCTGATCGGGCTGCTCGGCGCGAAGGCGCTAAACGCCGGTCTCGACCGGCAGATCGAACGGGCGTCACCTGAGGACGCCGCGAAATTCACGACGATCCGCCGGCTCGCCGGTCCGGTCGTTATCGTGACGACGATCGTGGAAGTCGCGGTCGTCGGCTACGTCGCTGCTGAGTTTCTTGCGGGCTGAGCCCGCGGATGATGAGGTTCGAGATGCGGCTCGACCAGGCTGCCAAACAGTTGCTGCTGAAGGAGTTCGTCTCGGCGTTCTTCCTGTCGATGCGCTATTTCTTCCGTCCGAAGGCGACCATCAACTATCCCTACGAAAAGGGCGCGCTCTCGCCGCGCTTCCGGGGCGAGCACGTGCTGCGCCGGTATCCCAACGGCGAGGAGCGCTGCATCGCCTGTAAGCTCTGCGAAGCGATCTGTCCCGCACAGGCGATCACCATCGAAGCCGGCCCGCGCCGGAACGACGGCACGCGGCGCACCACGCGCTACGACATCGACATGGTGAAGTGCATCTATTGCGGCTTCTGCCAGGAGGCGTGTCCTGTCGACGCGATCGTCGAGGGGCCAAACTTCGAGTTCGCGACCGAGACGCGGGAGGAGCTCTATTACGACAAGGAGCGCCTGCTCGCGAACGGCGATCGCTGGGAGCGCGAGGTCGCCCGCCGCATCGCGCTCGACGCGCCGTATCGGTGAGGCGCGTGCGAACGACTTCCGCCCGCTCTTTACCTTCCCGCCCTCACGCCGTACTCAGCCGGCAGCCCGCCGGACTCAGGGACCGCGCATGACCCTGCCCGCCATCTTCTTCTACCTCTTCGCGAGCGTGACCGTGGCCTCGGGGCTGATGGTCATCTCGTCGAAGAACGCCGTCCACTCCGTGCTGTTCCTGATCCTGGCGTTCGTGAACGCGGCGGGGCTGTTTGTGCTCATGGGCGCCGAGTTTCTCGCGATGATCCTGGTCGTGGTCTATGTCGGCGCGGTCGCCGTGCTGTTCATGTTCGTGACCATGATGCTCGACGTCGACTACGCGGAGCTTCGCGAGGGCTTCCTGCAATATCTGCCGGTCGGCGTTCTGGTCGGCCTCGTGATGCTGGCCGAACTGGTGCTGGTCGTCGGCGGGTGGACCGCGGCGGGCTCGCTGCCCGTGACTCAGGCCCGTGCGCCGATCCCGACGGACGTCACCAACGCCGAGGCGATCGGCCGTGTGCTCTATACCGACTATCTGCTGCTGTTCCAGGCGGCGGGCCTTGTGCTGCTGACGGCCATGATCGGCGCGATTGTGCTGACGCTGCGCGAGCGCCGGCTCGACGTGAAGCGGCAGGACATCACTGTCCAGAACACGCGCCGGCCGTCGGAGGCGATCGAGGTCGTCACGCCGCCGACGGGGCAGGGCATCGCTGAAGGCGGAGGCGTCCGGTGATCGGGGTCGAGCACTATCTCGTCGTCGCGGCGATCCTGTTCACGCTCGGCGTGTTCGGCATCTTTCTCAACCGCAAGAACGTCATCGTCATCCTGATGTCGATCGAGCTCATCCTGCTCGCGGTGAACATCAACTTCGTCGCCTTCTCCACCCACATGGGCGATCTGAAGGGGCAGATCTTCGCGTTGTTCGTGCTGACGGTGGCCGCGGCGGAAGCCGCCATCGGCCTCGCCATCCTCGTGGTCTACTTCCGCAACCGCGGCACCATCGCGGTCTCCGACATCAACCGGATGAGGGGCTGACGATGTATTTCCTCATCGTCTTCCTTCCGCTGCTCGGCGCGATCATCGCCGGCGGCATCGCGCTCTTCGGCGCCCGTAAGCGGCATCCGGGCGCGGTCGGTCCGGTCGACGCCTTTCATCACGGTCATCACGACCATGGCCGTGCGCACGTAAGCCATGCCGCTCACGGCGACCACGCGCATCCGACCGGCGGCGACGAGCTCACGCACGCCCATGACGACCACGATCACGGCCCCGTCGAGCCGGCGGCCTATGGCTCGCGCTTGGCGGAGCTGGTGACGACGGGGCTGCTGTTCGTTTCGGCGATCCTGTCTTGGCTCGCCTTTGTCGATGTCACGCTGAACGACGCCGACGCCCATGTCCGGATCATGCGCTGGATCTCCGCCGGCAACCTTGAGCTCGATTGGGCCTTCCGGGTCGACACGCTGACCGCCGTCATGCTGGTCGTCGTGAACACGGTCTCGGCGCTCGTCCACCTCTACTCGACGGGGTACATGCACGAGGACCCGCACCGTCCGCGGTTCTTCGCCTATCTGTCGCTGTTCACCTTCGCCATGCTGATGCTGGTGACCTCCGACAACCTCGTGCAGATGTTCTTCGGCTGGGAAGGCGTCGGCCTCGCAAGCTATCTGCTGATCGGATTCTGGTACCAGAAGCCCTCGGCCTGCGCGGCCGCGATAAAAGCCTTCGTCGTCAACCGCGTCGGCGATTTCGGCTTCTCGCTCGGCATGTTCGCGACCTTCGCGCTGTTCGGCAGCGTCTCGTTCGAGACGATCTTCACCGCCGCGCCCGACATGGCCGACAAAACCATCCACTTCCTCGGCCATGACTGGCACGCGCTGACGGTCATCTCGTTCCTGCTGTTCATCGGCGCGATGGGCAAGTCGGCGCAGCTCGGCCTTCACACGTGGCTGCCGGACGCGATGGAGGGTCCGACGCCGGTCTCGGCGCTGATCCACGCAGCCACCATGGTGACGGCCGGGGTGTTCCTGGTCGCGCGCATGTCGCCGATCTTCGAGCACGCGCCGGATACGCTAGCCTTCGTCACGGTCGTCGGCGCGACGACGGCGATCTTCGCAGCGACTGTCGGGCTCGTGCAGAACGACATCAAGCGGGTGATCGCCTACTCCACCTGCTCGCAGCTCGGTTACATGTTCGCCGCGCTCGGCGTCGGGGCCTATGGCGTCGGCATCTTCCATCTGTTCACGCACGCCTTCTTCAAGGCGCTGCTGTTTCTCGGCTCCGGCTCGGTCATCCACGCGATGCACCATGAGCAGGACATGCGGAACATGGGCGGCCTGCGCCGCCTGATCCCGGTCACTTACTGGATGATGGTGATCGGCACACTGGCGCTCACAGGCTTCCCGCTCACGGCTGGCTATTATTCCAAGGACGCCGTGATCGAGGCGACATACGCCGCCCATTCAGGTCCCGGCCTGTACGCCTTTGTGCTGCTGGTGACGGCGGCCCTGCTGACCTCGTTCTACTCGTGGCGGCTGATCTTCCTGACCTTCCATGGCGCGCCGCGGGCGTCGCTTGAGACCATGAGCCATGTCCATGAGAGCCCGCGCGTGATGCTGGCGCCACTGTTCGTGCTGGCGATCGGCGCGCTGCTGGCCGGCATCGTGTTCCACGGCTCTTTCATCGGCGAAGGGCACGAGGAGTTCTGGCGCGAGGCGCTCTTCACGGGCGAGCACAACGAGATCATGCATCACATGCATGAGGTTCCGGCTTGGGTCGTCTACTCGCCGTTCGTCGCCATGGTGCTGGGCTTCGCGCTGTCCTGGCTGTTCTACATCAAACAGCCGGACCTGCCGGCGCGCTTCGCCGGGACGGCGCCAGCCGTCTACCGGTTCCTGCTGAACAAGTGGTACTTCGACGAGCTTTACGACCTGATCTTCGTGCGGCCCGCGAAGTGGGTCGGACGCTTCCTCTGGAAGACCGGCGACGGCAAGATCATCGACGGCTATGGCCCGGACGGACTATCCGCGCGGGTGATCGACGTCACCGACCGCGTGGTGCGGCTGCAGACCGGCTTCGTCTATCACTACGCCTTCGCGATGCTGATCGGCGTGGCCGCCCTGTTCACCTGGTTCATGGTTCGGGGGCTGTGACGGCGATGACCGACTGGCCCATCCTCTCGCTGCTGACCTTCCTGCCGATGGTCGGCGTCGTCTTCCTGCTGATCATCCGCGGGAACGACGCGGCGGCGCTCAGGAACGTCCGTCATGTCGCGCTCTGGACGACGGTGGTGAACTTCGCGGTTTCGCTCGTGCTGTGGGCTAAGTTCGACCCGTCGAATCCCGGCTTCCAGTTCGTCGAGAACGCGGAATGGCTCGGCGGCGCGATCAACTACCGGATGGGCGTGGACGGGATCTCGACCCCGTTCATCATCCTGACCGCGTTCCTGATGCCGTTCTGCATCCTGGCGTCGTGGACCTCGATCACGTTCCGGGTCCGCGAATACATGATCGCCTTCCTCGCGCTCGAGACGCTGATGATCGGCGTCTTCTCGGCGCTCGACCTCGTGCTGTTCTACCTGTTCTTCGAGGGTGGGCTGATCCCGATGTTCCTGATCATCGGCATCTGGGGCGGCGCGCGCCGGGTCTACGCCAGCTTCAAGTTCTTCCTCTACACGCTGCTCGGCTCGCTGCTGATGCTGGTCGCCATTCTCGCGATGTACGGCGCGGCGGGCACGACCGACATCCAGCAGCTGCTCGCCTTCAAGTTCCCGGCGGGCGTGCAGTGGTGGCTGTGGCTCGGCTTCTTCGCTTCCTTCGCGGTGAAGATGCCGATGTGGCCGGTGCACACCTGGCTGCCCGACGCGCATGTCGAGGCGCCGACCGCGGGCTCGGTGATCCTCGCCGGCATCCTGCTGAAGATGGGCGGTTACGGCTTCCTGCGCTTCTCGCTGCCGATGTTCCCGCTAGCGAGCGCGGAGTTCGCGCCGCTCGTCTGGACGCTCTCGGTGGTGGCGATCATCTACACCTCGCTGGTCGCGCTGATGCAGGAGGACATCAAGAAGCTTATTGCCTACTCCTCGATCGCCCATATGGGCTTCGTGACGATGGGCATCTTTGCGCTGAACCCCCAGGGGGTGCAGGGCGCGGTGTTCCAGATGGTGAGTCACGGTCTCGTATCCGGCGCGCTGTTTCTGTGCGTCGGCGTGGTCTACGACCGCATGCACACCCGCGAGATCGCGGCCTTCGGCGGCCTCGTGAACAAGATGCCGTGGTACGCGGCGGCCTTCATGGTCTTTACCATGGCCAACGTGGGTCTGCCCGGCACGTCCGGCTTCGTCGGCGAGTTCCTGACGCTGATCGGCGCCTTCAGCGCGAACAGCTGGGTCGCGCTGTTCGCGACGACGGGCGTGATCTTGTCGGCGGCTTACGCGCTCTGGCTCTATCGCCGCGTGGTGTTTGGGCCGATCAGGCCGGGGCTGGAGGCAATCCCGGACCTTTCGCGCAAGGAGATCGCCTTGCTGGTCCCGCTCGCCGTGCTGACGATCGTCTACGGCGTGTGGCCGGCACCGGTGCTCGACATGTCGGCCGCGACCGTCGACGCGATGCTCCAGACGACGCACGCGGCGATTGACGCCGCCAGCAAGGTGGCCGCGCGATGACCGAAGCCCGCAGCCCCAAGAACGAGTCCTGACCGCGATGGAAGCCACCGCTCTCCCGTCGTTCGCCCCGGCGCTCCCCGAGATCGTGCTCGCGGTCGGGGCGCTCGTTCTCGTGCTGATCGGCGCCATGATGGGCGATCGCGCGACGAAACTCGTGAACGGGCTTGCGCTCGGTCTGCTCGCGCTCGCGACCGTGCTGGTCCTCGTCCTGCCCGTGGACGACGTCGCCAGCTTCGGCGGCTCGTTCAGGCTCGACTCGTTCGCGCGCTTCATGAAGGCGCTCGCCTTCATCGGAGCCTTCGCGGCGCTTGCGCTGTCGTTCGACTACATGAAGCGCCAGCACTTCGCCCGGTTCGAATACGCCATCCTCGTTGTGCTCTCGACGCTGGGGATGGCGCTGATGATCTCGGCAGGCGACCTCATCGCGCTCTATCTCGGCCTCGAGCTCCAGTCGCTCGCGCTCTACGTCATCGCCGCGATCCACCGCGACGACGTTCGCTCGACGGAAGCCGGGCTGAAGTACTTCGTCCTCGGCGCGTTGTCCTCCGGCATGCTGCTTTACGGCGCGTCGCTGGTCTACGGCGCGACAGGCGCGATCGGCTTCGCCGAAATCGCGCAGTCGCTGTCGACAGGTCAGTCCTCGATGGCGCTGATCTTCGGCATCGTGTTCCTGATCTCAGGCTTCGCCTTCAAGGTCTCGGCCGTGCCGTTCCACATGTGGACGCCGGACGTCTATGAAGGCGCGCCGACGCCGATCACCGCTTTCTTCGCCTCCGCCACCAAGGTCGCGGGCATGGCGATGTTCGTGCGGGTGGTCTCCGAGGCGTTCCCGACGGTGACGACGGAATGGCGGCAGGTCGTGGTGTTCGTCGCGATCGCCTCGATGGCGCTCGGGTCGTTCGCCGCCATCGGCCAGAAGAACATCAAGCGCCTGATGGCCTATTCCTCGATCGGCCACATGGGCTACGCCCTCGTCGGTCTCGCCGCCGGTACGCCGGAAGGCGTGAAGGGCGTCGCGATCTATGTCGCGATCTACGTCGCCATGACGCTCGGCGCTTTCGCCTGCATCCTCTCGATGCGGATCGGCGATCGCTACGTCGAGGACATCGGCGACCTCGCCGGTCTATCGCGCACCAAACCCGCCATGGCCTTCGTGCTGGCGATGATCATGTTCTCGCTCGCCGGCATTCCGCCGATGGCGGGCTTCTTCGCCAAGCTCTACGTCTTTTATGCCGCGGTGAACACCGGGCTTTACCCGCTGGCCGTCATCGGCTTCGTGCTGAGCGTGGTCGGCGCGTTCTACTACCTGCGCATCGTCAAGATCATCTATTTCGACGACGCGACGGTGGAGTTCGCCCCGATGACCTTCGCGGCGAAGGTGGTTCTCGCCGTCTCGGGCGGCTTCACGATCCTCTATTTCGTCTATCCCAGCCCGCTGACGGCCGCCGCGGCCTCAGCCGCGCAGTCACTGTTCTAAGGCCGCCTCGATGAGCTTTGCGCTCGGCGCGGTCGCGGTCGCCGCCGGCCACTCGCTGGAAGCCTACGACACGATTGGCTCGACCAACGCCGAAGCCATGGCGCTTGCGCGCGAGGGCAGGGGGCCGGCTTGGGTCGTCGCGCGCGCGCAGACGGAAGGCCGGGGCCGACGCGGTCGCGAATGGTCGACCGAGCGCGGCAATCTCGCGGCGAGCTTTGCGACCACTGTCGAGGCCTCGCCCGCCACCGCGGCGACGCTCGGCTTCGTCGCGGGGCTTTCGCTCGAAACCGCGCTTCGTCAGGTCGCGCCCTCGCTTCAGGCACGCGACGCGCGGCCGGAGCTGAAATGGCCGAATGACGTGATCGTCGACGGCGCGAAGCTCGCGGGGATCCTGCTGGAGGCTAATGCGCTCAAGGACAGCCGGCTCGCCGTCGTGGTGGGGATCGGCGTCAACGTCGTCTCCGCGCCGGAAGGTCTACCTTATCCCGCAACCTCGCTCGCGGCTCGCGGCGACGCGGTCGAGGCCGAAGCGCTGTTCGTGGCGCTTGCGGACTCGTTCGTCGGCTGGCTCGAAGTGTGGGATAGCGGGCGAGGCCTGCCAGCGGTCCGCAAGGCCTGGATGGCGCGCGCCGCAGGGCTTGGCGCACAGGTTTCGGTCGATTTTGGCGGCCGAACGATCCGCGGGCGCTTCGAATCGATCGACGACAGCGGCCGGCTCGTCGTACGGGCTGCTACCGGCATCGCCACTGCGATCTCCGCCGGCGACGTTTATTTCGGCGCGGCCGCCTCGGCCCCAGCCGCGCAAGGATAGAAAATGGCTTCGGACCTCGTCTTCGCGCCGCTCGGCGGAGTGGGCGAAATCGGCATGAACGCCGGCCTTTACGGCTATGGCGAAGGTAACAAACGACGCTGGCTGATGGTCGACTGCGGCGTAATGTTCGGCGACGCCGCCGCGACGCCCGGCATCGACCTCATCCTGCCTGACATCCGCTTTGCGAAAGCGAGGCGCGGCGAGATCGACGCGCTGGTGCTGACGCACGCGCATGAAGACCATTACGGCGCGCTTCTTGACCTGTGGCCCGAGCTTCGCTGCCCGGTCTACGCGACGCCGTTCGCCGCCGCGATGCTCGAGTCGAAGCGGGCGGCCGAGCGCGGCGCGCCCAAGATCGACGTGCGCGTCGTCAATCAGGGCCAGCGCTTCACCGTCGGGCCGTTCGATATCGAGATGGTCACGGTCGCACATTCGATCCCGGAATCCTGCGCGCTCGCGATCCGCACGCCGGCGGGCCTCGTGGTCCACACCGGTGACTGGAAGATCGACAAGACGCCCGTGCTCGGCCTGCCGACGGACGAGAAGCGCCTGCGCGAACTCGGTGAAGAGGGCGTCGCCGCGGTCATCGGCGATTCCACCAACGCGACGAGGCCCGGCCTGTCGCCGTCCGAGACGGAAGTCGCGACGAGCCTTGCGGGGCTGATCAAGGCTGCCAAGGGCCGCGTCGCGGTGACGACCTTCGCCTCGAATGTGGGGCGCCTGCGCGCGGTCGCGGACGCCGCCTTGGCTGCCGACCGCCAGGTCGTGCTGATCGGCCGCGCCATGTGGCGGGCGGCCGAGGTCGGCCGTGCGCTTGGCATGTTCGACGGCATCCCGGACTTCCTCGAGCCCGACGCCTACGGCTACCTGCCGCGCGACAAGGTCGTCGCGATGATGACCGGCAGTCAGGGCGAGCCACGCGCAGCGCTTGCCCGCGTCGCGCAGGGCGACCACCCGCTGGTGACGCTCGCCAAGGGCGACCGCGTGATCTTCTCCTCGCGCGCCATTCCCGGCAACGAGAAGGCGGTCGGCTCCATCATCAACGGCCTGATCGCCGGCGGCGCCGAGGTCATCACTGACCGCACCCACTTCACCCACGTCTCCGGGCATCCCCAGCAGGAGGAGCTCACGCTGCTCTACGGCTGGCTGAAGCCCAAGTTGCTGGTCCCGGTGCATGGCGAAGAGGTGCACATGGCCGAGCACGCGATCGTCGCGAAGAAGGCGGGCGTGCCGAAGGTCCTGCGGGTGCATGACGGCGAGGTCATCCGCGTCGCGGGCGGCGCCCCTGAGGTGGTCGACCAGATCGTCACCGGCCGCATGTTCAAGGACGGCAAGGTCATGATCCACGCGACTGAGCCGGCGGTCGGCGAACGTCGCAAGCTGTCCTTCGCCGGCGTCGTGTCGGTCGCGGTGGCGCTTGACGGGCAGGGCGGCGTCGCCGGCGATCCTGAGGTGCGCTTCACCGGCCTGCCGCCGCGGGATGACGAAGGCACGCCGATGCTGGAGGTCATTCGCGACACCGTGCTCGACTGTCTCGATGGCTTGCCGCGGCAAAAGCGCCGGGACCGCGGCTTGGTCGTGACCGCGATCGAGCGTGCGCTACGCTCCGAACTCAACCTGGTCTGGGGCAAGAAGCCGGTTTGCCACGTGGCGGTGCTGAAGGTCTGAGAACCAAAGCGTCCTCCCGGACGACGCAGAACGCCGATCCGGGATCGTCATCAAAATGGAGCGCTTGTCTCGGCGTACGATCCCGGCTCTACGCTTCGCTCCAGCCGGGATGACGCCCGGTCGCTCTGTGGAGGGACTTTGCGATGATCGGCCGCCTGAACCACGTCGCCATCGCCGTGCCGGACATCGAGGCCGCGACCGCGGTCTATCGCGATACGCTCGGCGCCAAGGTCACGCCGGTCGCCCAGGAGCCTGATCACGGCGTCTCCGTGGTCTTCATCGAACTGCCGAACACCAAGATCGAGCTGCTTGAGCCGCTCGGCGAGAACTCGCCGATCCAGGCGTTCCTCGATCGCTCGCCGGCCGGCGGCATCCACCATGTTTGCTACGAGGTCGACGACATCATTGCGGCGCGCGATCAGCTGAAGGCTCAGGGCGCGCGCGTGCTCGGCTCCGGCGAGCCCAAGACCGGCGCGCACGGCAAGCCCGTCCTGTTCCTTCACCCCAAGGACATGCTGGGGACGCTGGTGGAGCTCGAGCAGGCTTGATCTTCTCCTTCGTCAGCTGGCTTGCGGTCTACTTCGTCGTCTGGTGGACAACGCTGTTCGTGGTGTTGCCCTTCGGGGTGCGCAGCCAGTCCGAGGCTGGCGAGATCACGCCCGGCACGGAACCCGGGGCACCAACGGTCACGCGGGTCGCGCGCATCGCGATTATCACCACGATCGTGGCGACGATCGTCTTCGGCGTCGTCTATGTCTCGCTTACCCAAACAATGTTTACCCTCGACGACATCCCTCTTTTTCCTCGCTTCGACCGGGTCAGCTAGGTTGCCGGTCTAGCCAATTGCAACCTTATTAACCTTTCGCCGGCTAGCTTTTCGTGTGCCCACAAAGGCGGTCTGGGGGAAGAGGCGATGTTTTGGCGTAAGACAAAGACGGGTGCGGAGCAGGAGGCCAAGCTCGACGCCCTCAACAAGGTTCAGGCGATCATTGAGTTCGATCTCGATGGCAACGTAATTACCGCGAACCACAACTTTCTGAGCGTCGTGAGCTACTCGCTTGAGGAGATCACCGGCCGACATCACAGCATGTTCGTCGATCCTATAGAGGCTCAGGGGCCGGAATACCGCGCCTTTTGGCAGCGTCTGCGATCCGGAGAAATCCAGGCGACGCAGTTCAAGCGCATTGCCAAGGGAGGACGAGAAGTCTGGATCGAGGCTTCGTACAACCCGCTTAAGGACCGGTCCGGCAAACCGTACAAGATTGTGAAGTTCGCAACCGACGTGACGTCGCAGGTCAAGCTGCTGACCGATCTCCGGCGGATCATCGACCATAACTTCACCGAGATTGATCAAACGCTCGGCCAGTCTTCAAGCCAGTCGACGGCTGCGTCCGGCGCTACCCAGGCGGCGGCGAGCAACGTCAGCATGATGGCGGCGGCGGCCGAGGAATTGGCGGCGTCGGTGGAGCAGATCGCGGAAGGGATGGTCAAGTCTCATGCGGCGACAACGAGCGCCAGCGCCACCACGATGGCGGCTGGCGAGTCCGCGCAGCGTCTAAGTAAGGCCGCGGATTCCATGAGCGGAGTCGTCAACCTGATCCAGAACATCGCGGCGCAGATCAATTTGCTCGCCTTGAATGCGACGATTGAGTCGGCGCGCGCCGGCGATGCTGGCCGCGGCTTCGCGGTGGTCGCCCAAGAGGTGAAGAAGCTGGCTAACGATGCGGCGAAGGCGACTGAGCAGATCAGCTCCGAAATTGATCAGGTTCAGATGATCTCGGGAGAGGTGGTCTCATCTCTCGCCTCGATCGGAAGTTCGTTCGAAGTGATGCGCGAGCATGTGGCGGCAACCGCCGCGGCAATGGAGCAGCAGCGCGGCGTGACCCGGGACATGTCGTCGAACATGCATAGCGCCTCAGGAGCGGTAAACGGCATCTTCGACAACGTCGCCGCGATCTCCGCCGCCGTGGCTCAGGTGACCGCGGCGGTCGGCGTTACGCGGGACGCAGCTCGCGTGCTCGCCCGCTGAGGTCGCTTCTCGGGCCAAGAGGCGGCTTTCGGTCAAGGCGGGGGCGGCGCTCTCTTCTTCGTGGATAAGCGCCGCCGTCCGTCGAATCCGCTCAACCGACCTCCTGAAAAGCGAGGACGGGCCGATGGAAGGCAAAAAAAAGCAAGGCCGAAGCCTTGCTGCTTTTCAGTGCGCATTCCGTCCGAAGACCGACGCCGCGAGTGGTGCGGGACTTTCGGCGTCAGGCTGGAACGCCGTGAAGCGCTCCGGGGACGGGCGTCCTCCCAAGTGCGGAGCCGGGGTTGACCGGTGAGGCGAAAGCCGCCGGCTGGCTCCTTTGTTATGCGGAGAGACTAGCGGCCCCGCAGGGACTTGTCATCTCCCTAGGCACGTGGCGCCGAAAAAAGAAGCGAACGCCCCTCAGCGTCATTTACTTGTGTTTCACAGGCCCTTCGGCTTTCGTGCCGGCCGTCCGGGATATGCTGCCTGCGCCGGGCGAAGATTCGTTCGTAGGTCCTTGGGTCACTCGATGCGCCTCAGCCGTTACTTCCTGCCCATCCTGCGCGACGCGCCGAAAGAGGCGGAAATCGTCTCGCACCGGCTGATGCTGCGCGCCGGCATGATCCGGCAGGAGGCCGCCGGCATCTATGCCTGGCTGCCGCTCGGCCTGAGAGTGCTGAATAAGATCTCCGACATCATCCGCGAGGAGCAGAACCGGGCAGGCGCGATCGAGCTGCTGATGCCGACGCTCCAGCTCGCCGATCTCTGGCGCGAGAGCGGCCGCTACGACGCCTATGGCGAGGAGATGCTGCGCATCAAGGACCGCAACGAGCGCGATCTGCTCTACGGCCCGACCAACGAGGAGATGATCACCGAAATCTTCCGGGCCGGCGTGCGGTCCTACAAGGACCTGCCGAAGAACCTCTACCACATTCAGTGGAAGTTCCGGGACGAGCGCCGCCCGCGCTTCGGCGTGATGCGCTCGCGCGAGTTCCTGATGAAGGACGCCTATTCCTTCGACCTCGACGCGGAGGGGGCGAAGACCGCCTACAACCGCATGTTCGTGGCCTATCTACGCACCTTCGAGCGGCTCGGCCTCAAGGCGATCCCGATGGCGGCGGATACCGGCCCGATCGGCGGAGACCTCAGCCACGAGTTCATCATCCTGGCGAAGACCGGCGAGAGCCAGGTGTTCTGCCACAAGGATTTTCTCGGCTTCGAAGCGCCGGACGCTGACGTCGACTTTGACGATGCGGCCGGTCTGCAGGCGGTCGTCGACAAGTGGACGGCGTCATACGCGGCCACCGAAGAGATGCACGACGAGGCCGCCTTCGGCGCGATTCCCGCCGAGGCCCAGGTCACTGCGCGCGGCATCGAGGTCGGCCACATCTTCTATTTCGGGACGAAATATTCGGTTCCGATGAAGGCGCTCGTCACCGGGCCTGACGGCAAGGAGACGCCCGTCCACATGGGTTCCTACGGCATCGGGCCGAGCCGCGTCGCCGCAGCGGCGATCGAAGCCGGCCATGACGACGCCGGAATCATCTGGCCGGATGCGATTGCGCCGTTCCGGGTCGGGCTCATCAACCTGAAGCCGGGCGACGCCGGCGTCGACGCCGCCTGCGAAGACCTTTACGCCAAGCTGACGGCTTCAGGAGTGGACGTGCTCTACGACGACACGGACGATCGGCCCGGCTCCAAATTCGCGACCGCCGACCTGATCGGCTTGCCTTGGCGCCTCGTCGTCGGGCCGAAGGGCCTTGCCGCCGGCCAGGTCGAGCTCAAGCGTCGGGCGGGAGGGGCCGCGGAGACGCTGAGTCCCGAAGCCGCCCTCACCGCGATCCTCGGCTGACCCGGCGCATGGCGGAGCGCGGCGTCGAAGCCGGTTCTCCCTTGGGCTCCACGAAGCCGTTCGCGGCGTTCGAATGGCTGATCGCCGGTCGGTATCTCCGCGCGCGCCGCAAGGAAGGCTTCATCTCCGTCATCGCGGGGTTCTCGTTTTTAGGGATCACGCTTGGCGTCGCGACGCTGATCATCGTCATGGCGGTGATGAACGGCTTTCGCACTGAACTCCTCAACAAAATCCTCGGCATCAACGGCCACGTCGTCGCCCAGCCGCTCGACGGGTCGCTGACCGATTATGCGCCCGTCGCCCAACGCCTGGAGGGCGTGCCCGGCGTCAAGTTCGTGATCCCGCTGGTGGAAGGCCAGGCGCTCGCGTCCTCTCAGGCTGGCGCAAACGGCGTGCTCGTGCGTGGCGTCCGCGCCCAGGATCTCGGCAAGCTGACGCTGGTCTCCCGAACCATCCGCGAGGGCACGCTGGAGAATTTCGACGACGGCGGCGGGGTGCTGATCGGCAAGCGGCTCGCCGAGCAGCTCGGCCTGCACGCCGGCGACACGATCACGCTCGTCAGTCCGCGCGGGGCGGTGACGCCCATGGGCGTCACGCCGCGCATAAAGGGCTATCGGGTCGCCGCGATCTTCGAGATCGGCATGTCGGAATATGACGGCGCCTTCGTTTTCATGCCGCTGTCGGAGGCCCAGGCCTATTTCAACCGCGAGGATGACGTCACCGGGATCGAGATTTATCTCGACCGCCCGGACTCGATCGACGCCGTGAAGCCGAAGCTGCAGGAGGCGGCGGACCGGCCGCTCTACCTTCTCGACTGGCGGGACCGGAACAAGACGTTCTTCTCGGCGCTCGAGGTCGAGCGGAACGTGATGTTCCTGATCCTCACGTTGATCGTTCTTGTGGCCGCCCTCAACATCATCTCGGGCCTGATCATGCTGGTGAAGGACAAAGGCCGCGACATCGCCATCCTTCGCACCATGGGCATGACGCGCGGCGCGGTGATGCGCGTATTCCTGATCACCGGCGCCAGCATCGGCGTGGTCGGGACGCTCGCGGGCTTCGCCCTGGGGATGCTGGTCTGCTGGAACGTCGAAGGGATCCGCGCCTTCCTCGCTTATCTAACCGGGACCGAGCTGTTCTCGCCCGAAGTCTATTTCCTCAGCCGTCTGCCGGCCGACCCCGACGCGCGCGAGACCGCGACTGTCGTGCTGATGGCGCTCGTGCTCTCCGTGTTCGCGACGCTTTATCCCGCATGGCGGGCGGCGAGCCTCGAGCCGATCGAGGCGCTCAGAAACGAATGACCGACGAGCCGATCCACACGCCGCTGCTGATGCTCGACCGCGTTGCTCGCCGCTACGTCCAGGGCGAGGCGACCGTCGACGTGCTGGTCGACGCCTCCGGAGTGATCGAGGCCGGGGAGGTCGTCGCGCTGATCGCGCCGTCCGGCACGGGGAAGTCGACCCTGCTTCACGTCGCAGGGCTGCTGGAGCGGCCGGATAGCGGCGAGGTCTGGTTCGAGGGCCGGCCCACGGTCGGACTGTCCGACGCCGAGCGTACCGCGATGCGCCGCAATGAGGTCGGCTTCGTCTACCAGTTCCACCATCTGTTGCCGGAATTCTCCGCGCTCGAAAATGTCGTCATGCCGCAACTGATCCGCGGCCTGACTTCGTCCGAAGCGAAGTCGCGGGCGAAGGATCTCCTGTCCTATCTCGGTCTCGGCGCGCGGCTCCAGCACCGACCGTCCGAGCTCTCCGGCGGCGAGCAGCAGCGCGTCGCGATCGCCCGCGCCGTGGCGAACGCCCCAAAACTGCTGCTGGCCGACGAGCCCACGGGCAATCTCGATCCGACAACGTCGGCCCATGTGTTCTCGACCCTCATCGCGCTCGCGCGCGCCTCGGGCCTCGCCGCCATCGTCGCGACTCACAATCTTGAGCTTGCCGGCACGCTGGACCGACGGATTACGCTCAGGGACGGCGTCCTCGTCGACGCCTGACGCCACCTAGCCGGCCTTCTCGCCAGAATACGCTCCCGCAAATCCATCAGAGTCGCCGATGCCGCTTGACATGCAGAAACAAGAATGGAACAAAAAAAGAACATAACGGAACACAGGGACTTCAGTCATGGACATGCATCCCATCCGCGCCTTCGCCATCGGCTGCCTTGAGCTCAGCTCCGTCGCGACCTTCCTCGGCGCCCTATGGGTCTGGGCCGATGTTCTCGGCCGCGTCTGATCGTTTTCTGTGGAGGAGGGCGCCCTCCGTCCGGGCGCGACCCGCCGCAGGCGCTAGGATCGCGGCTCAGCGGGAGGCGGACGATGAGCGAAGGACTGAAGGCCGATCCGGGCTTCGTGCATCTCAACGTCCGGTCGTCCTTCTCTTTGCTCGAAGGCGCGCTGACGATCGCGAAGATCGCTGCCGGCTCGAAGGCCGACAAGCGCCCGGCGGTGGCGCTCACCGACGACAATCTGTTCGGGGCGCTTGAGTTCTCCGAGAAGCTCTCATCCTCCGGCATCCAGCCGATCGTCGGCTTGACGCTGGCGCTCGATTTCAAGGATCGCGAACAGCGCGGCGCCGGCCGGCCGGTGCGGGAGACGAGGCGGCCCGGGATCGTGCTGCTGTCGCGCAGCGAGACGGGCTACCGCAATCTCATGGCGCTGAGCAGCCGCGCCTTCCTTGATGGCGATTCGGACGGATCGCCTTACGCGACGCTCGACATGCTCGACGGCCGCTGTGAGGGCCTGATCGCGCTGACGGGGGGACCTGAAGGGCCGATCGACCGCGCCTTTAGCGACGGCGCCGACGACGTCGCAGGCGTCCGGCTGGCCAAGCTTGCTGACCTGTTCGGCGACGCGCTCTATGTCGAGATCCAGCGCCACGGCCTCGCTAGCGAGAAAGCTGTCGAAGCCGCGATCGTCAATCTCGCCTATGAGCGCGGCCTGCCGATCGTCGCGACGAACGGCGCGCGCTTCGCCGAGCGGAGCGATTACGAGGCCCACGACGCGCTGATCTGCCTCGCGGAAGGCCGCGTTCTCGCCGAGACCGAGCGACGGCAGATGTCGCCGGAGCATTATCTGAAGTCCCGCGCCGAGATGGCGGCGCTGTTCGCCGATTTGCCCGAGGCGTTGGAGAACACGGTCGAGATCGCCCGCCGCTCGGCCCATCGCCCAAAGACCGGAAAGCCGATCCTGCCGCGCTTCACCGTTGGGGCGGGGCAGGGCGACGACGCCGCCGAGGAGGCGGCGGAGCTGCGGCGTCAGGCGGTCGCGGGCCTCGCCGTCCGCCTCGCCGCGCACGGCCCCGCGCCGGATCTTGACGTGAAGGCCTATGAGGACCGGCTCGAATTCGAGCTCGGCGTCATCGTGGGCATGAAGTTCCCGGGCTACTTCCTGATCGTCGCCGACTTCATCAAGTGGGCGAAGCTTCAGGGCATTCCGGTCGGCCCCGGCCGCGGCTCGGGCGCGGGCTCGCTCGTCGCCTACGCGCTGACGATCACAGACCTCGATCCGCTCCGCTTTGGCCTGCTGTTCGAGCGCTTCCTCAATCCCGAACGCGTGTCGATGCCGGACTTCGACATCGACTTCTGCCAGGACCGGCGCGAGGAGGTGATCGCTTACGTCCAGAATCGCTACGGTCACGACCGCGTGGCGCAGATCATCACCTTCGGCACGCTGCAGGCCCGCGGCGTCATGCGCGACGTCGGTCGTGTGCTCGAGATGCCGTATGGGCAGATCGACAAGCTCTGCAAGTTGGTGCCGCAGAACCCGGCGAACCCCGTCACGCTTAAGCAGGCGGTGGAGGACGAGCCGAAGCTCAGCGAAGCCAGGGCCGCCGATTCCTCCGTCGCGCGGATGCTCGACATCGCGCTGAAGCTCGAGGGTCTCTACCGCCACGCCTCGACGCACGCCGCCGGCATCGTGATCGGCGACCGGCCGTTGTCGGAGCTCGTGCCGCTCTACCGCGACCCGCGTTCCGACATGCCGGTCACGCAGTTCAACATGAAGTGGGTCGAGCCCGCGGGTCTGGTGAAGTTCGACTTCCTTGGCCTGAAGACGCTGACGACGCTGACCACCGCCGTCGCGCTGCTCAGGAAGCGCGGGGTGGCGCTCGATCTGGAGAAAATCCCAATCGACGACGCTCCGACCTACGAGATGCTCGCGCGCGGCGAGACGGTCGGCGTGTTCCAGTTGGAAAGCGCAGGGATGCGGCGCGCGCTCGCCGATATGAAGCCCGACCGCTTCGAGGACATCATCGCGCTGGTCGCGCTCTATCGGCCGGGTCCGATGGCGAACATCCCGACCTATTGCGCGCGAAAGCACGGTCAAGAGAAGGCGCAGTACCTGCACCCGAAGCTGGAGCCGATCCTCGGCGAGACCTTCGGCGTGGTGATCTACCAGGAACAGGTGATGCAAGTCGCCCAGACGCTCGCCGGCTACTCGCTGGGCGAGGCCGATTTGCTGCGGCGCGCGATGGGCAAGAAGATCCGATCCGAGATGGACGCGCAGCGCGAGCGCTTCGTCACGGGCGCAGTCGAGCGCGGGATCGGCAAGGCGGATTCGGCGACGATCTTCGAGCTGCTCGCGAAGTTCGCTGACTACGGCTTCAATAAGAGCCACGCCGCGGCCTACGCGCTTGTCGCCTACCAGACGGCCTATCTCAAGGCGAACTACCCAGTCGAGTTCTTGGCGGCTTCTATGACGCTCGACATGGGGTCGACCGACAAGCTCGCGGAATTCCGGCAGGAGGCGGTTCGGCAGAAGATTTCGGTGAGCCCGCCTTGCGTAAACCGCTCAAGCGTCAGCTTCGACGTCGAGAATGGCGAGATCCTCTATGCGCTCGCGGCGTTGAAGGGAGTAGGCGGCCAGGCGGTCGAAGGCGTCGTGGCTGGTCGGCGCGAGCGGCCGTACCGCAACCTGCAGGATCTCGCCAAGCGGCTCGACGTCAAGGCGCTCCCGAAGCGCGCGCTCGAAAGCCTCGCTCAGTCCGGGGCGCTGGATGCGCTGGAGCCGGATCGGGCGCGGGCGCTGGCGAGCGTCGACGCGATCATGGGCGTCGCCTCGAAGCTGCGCGGCGACGAGGCGATCGGCCAGACAGACTTCTTCGGCGCGGTCGACGAGCCGATCCTGCCGAAGCCCTACGAGCCTTGGCCCGCCGGCGAGCGGTTGAAGCGCGAATATGAGGCGATCGGCTTCTTCCTCTCCGGCCACCCGCTCGACGACTATGGCCCGCTGCTCGAAAAGCTGAGGATCCGCCGCTACGCCGATTTCGCGATCGCCGCCAAGGCGGGCGCAACCGCGGGTCGTCTTGCGGCGACGGTCCTGACGCGGCAGGAGCGCAAGACGAAGACCGGCAATCGCATGGGCATCGTCACCCTCTCGGATCCGACAGGCCATTATGAGGCGGTGATCTTCTCGGAAGGTCTCGCGACCTATCGCGACCTCCTGGAGCCGAACACCGCTGTGATCGTGACGGTGCAGGCGGTGGTCGAGGGGGACGAGATCCGCATCCGGCTCGAGCACGTCGAGCCGCTCGATCAGGCCGCGGAGAAGATGCAGAAGTCGGTGCGCGTCTTCCTGCGCGGCCCAGATGCGTTCGAAGGCCTTTCGCGCAGGCTGGAGGCGGGAGACGGCGAGGTCTCGATAGTGCTGATGCTCGACGAAGAGGAGACGGAGGTCGAGATCAGGCTTCCCGGCCGCTACCGGGTCTCGCCGCAGGTTGCGGGCGCGCTCAAGACCGCTCCGGGAGTTGTCGCGGTGGAGGCCGCCTGAGAGACGGCGGCGCGGCTTGCTTTCTGCGGCTTTCTTCGCCTATACCCGCGCCATCCCACACGCGGGTCTGACGGCGATAACCAAGCCGTTCCGGCGCCAAGGCTCGAAGGTCGAGCCGGCGGACGCCCGCGGAGGCCTAACCGGAAAGCGAACGAACCAATGGCGATCCCTGATTTCACCATGCGTCAGCTGCTCGAAGCTGGCGTTCACTTCGGCCACCAGGCCCACCGCTGGAACCCGAAGATGGGCCAGTACATCTTCGGCGCCCGCAACAACATCCACATTATCGACCTCGCGCAGACCGTGCCGATGATGCACCGCGCGCTCCAGGCGGTCAGCGATGTCGTCGCCGGCGGCGGCCGCGTGCTGATCGTCGGCACCAAGCGCCAAGCGGCCGGCATCGTCGCCGATTCCGCGCGCCGCTCGGCTCAGTATTTCGTGAACTCCCGCTGGCTCGGCGGCATGCTGACCAACTGGAAGACGATCTCCGGCTCGATCCAGCGCCTGCGCAAGCTCGAGGAGATGCTTTCTGGCGAGGCCCAGGGCTTCACCAAGAAGGAGCGCCTGACGCTGTCGCGCGAGCGCGACAAGCTCGAGAAGACGCTCGGCGGCATCAAGGACATGGGCGGTCTGCCCAACCTGATCTTCGTGATCGACACCAACAAGGAGCAGATCGCGGTTAAGGAGGCCCAGCGCCTCGGCATTCCGGTCGCCGCGATCCTCGACACGAACTCCGATCCCGAAGGCATCACCTATCCGATCCCGGGCAATGACGACGCCGGGCGCGCGCTCGCGCTCTATGGCGATCTGATCGCCCGCGCCGCGATCGACGGCATCGGCCGCGGCCAGGGCGATGTCGGCGTCGACCTCGGCGCGCAGGAAGAGCCCGTGATCATCGAGCCTGCGCTCGACGAGCCGGCGGTTCCGCTCGAGCAGGCCGAGGACGTCTACGAGCTGCTCGCCGCTCCGCGCGGCGCGCCGGACGACCTCTCGAAACTGACGGGCGTCGGTCCGCAGCTCGAGCAGAAGCTCAACGAGTACGGCATCTACCATTACTGGCAGCTTGCGGCGATGAAGCCCGAGGACGTCGCCAAGGCGGATTCAGACATGAAGCTGAACGGCCGCTTCGATCGCGACGGTTGGGTGGCGCAGGCGCGCGAGCACCTCGCTCTGCTGGCGGCCTGAAAACTTTTCGCTTCGGTCCCGCGCGATGTTCCGCGCGGGACCTCTTAGAGATTTGCGCCGCCTGAGGGCGGCGCACGGCATTTTCAGAGGACTACGATGGCGAACGTGACCGCGGCCATGGTGAAGGAGCTTCGCGAGAAGACCGGCGCCGGCATGATGGATTGCAAGAACGCGCTCGGTGAGGTCGAAGGCGACATCGAAGCGGCTGTCGACTGGCTGCGCAAGAAGGGTCTGGCCAAAGCCGCGAAGAAGGCCGGCCGCGTCGCGGCTGAAGGTCTCGTCGCGCTCGCAGTATCCGGCGGCAAAGGCGTCGCCATCGAGGTCAACGCCGAGACCGACTTCGTCGCGCGCAATCCCGAGTTCCAGGAGATGGTGGCGACGATCGCGACCGTCGCGATTGGCGTCGGCCAGGACGTGCCGGCGATCGAAGCGGCCAGCTATCCGGGCGGCGGCACGGTCGCGGAGAAGATCCAGGCGACCATCGCCAAGATCGGCGAGAACATGACCCTGCGCCGCGCAGCCGAAATCTCGGTTCCGGCGGGCGTCATCGGCTCCTATGTACATTCCCCGGTGGGCCCGAACCTCGGCAAGATCGCGGTGATCGTCGGCCTCAAGTCCGAGGGCAAGGCTGAGCCGCTGCTCGCGCTCGGCCGCCAGATCGCGATGCATGTCGCGGCGACCAACCCGCAGGGCCTCAACGCCACATCGATCGATCCGGCGATCGTCGCCCGTGAGCGCGAGGTTCTGGCGTCGAAGGCGCGCGAGGGCGGCAAGCCTGAGAACGTCATCGAGAAGATCGTCGAGAACGGCGTGAAGACCTTCTACAAGGAGAACACGCTTCTCGAGCAGCCTTTCGTGCACGACGGCTCTAAGACCGTCGCGCAGGCGGTGAAGGCGGCGGAGTCGGAGGTCGGCGCCCCGATCGAGATCATCGGTTACGTCCGCCTCGCGCTCGGCGAGGGGGTCGAGAAGGAAGAGAGCGACTTCGCAGCGGAAGTCGCGGCGGCGGCCAAGGGTTGATCGCGGTGACGCCCGCGACCGAGACGAAGCCGCTTTATCACCGCGTCCTCGTCAAGGTTTCGGGCGAGGCCCTGATGGGCCCCTCCGCCTACGGCCTTCATCAGGAGACCGTCGACCGCATCGCCGCGGACCTTGCGGCGGCGCATGCGCTCGGCGTGGAGCTGGCGGTCGTCGTGGGTGGCGGCAACATCTTCCGCGGCGTCCAGGTGTCGAAGCAGGGCGTCGACCGGGCGACCGGCGACTATATGGGCATGCTCGCGACCGTGATGAACGCGCTCGCGCTTGCCGCGGCGCTGATGCGTCAGGGCGTGCAGACGCGGGTGCTTTCCGCGCTCGACATGCCGGCGGTGTGTGAGACGTACACACGGCCCCGCGCGCTTGCCCATCTCGACCGGGGCCGGGTCGTCATCTTCGCGGCCGGCACGGGCAACCCGTTCTTCACCACCGACACAGCGGCCGCTCTGCGCGCCGTCGAGATGGGCTGCGGCGCGTTACTGAAGGCCACTCAGGTCGACGGGATCTACACGAGCGACCCCAAACAGGATCCGGCGGCGACGCGCTACGATCGCGTCACCCATGACGAGGTCATCCAGCAGGATCTCAAGGTCATGGACACGGCGGCCTTCGCGCTTGCCCGCGAGAACGCACTTCCGGTAATCGTCTTCTCCATTCACGAGCCCGGGTCGATCTCCTCGGTGATCTGCGGCGAGGGCCGGGCGACCACGGTCGCAAGCTGACGTCTGCACGACGCGCGCGTCCCGGCGACCAAAAACAGGAAGCGACCAGACAATGGCCGACGCCGCGCTCGACCTCGACGACCTAAAGCGCCGCATGCATGGCGCGGTCACGTCCCTCAAGAACGATCTCGCAGGCCTGCGCACCGGCCGCGCCTCGACGAACCTGCTCGACCCGGTGGTCGTCTCGGCCTATGGCGCCGAGATGCCCCTCAATCAGGTCGCGACGGTCAGCGTACCGGAAGCGCGGATGCTGAGCGTCCAGGTCTGGGACCGCAGCATGGTCAACGCCGTCGAGAAGGCGATCCGGGAGGCCAATCTCGGCCTCAACCCGATCACCGAAGGTCAGCTGATGCGGATCCCGCTGCCGGAGCTCAACGCGGAGCGCCGCAAGGAGCTGGTCAAGGTCGCGCACAAATATGCCGAGGCCGCCAAGGTCGCCGCCCGTCACGTGCGGCGCGACGGGCTCGACACGCTGAAAAAGTCCGAGAAGGACGGCGACCTCAGCAAGGATGACCACGAGCGGCTGGCCGAGCAGGTCCAGAAGGCCACGGACGCGGCGGTCGAGGAGATCGACCAGGCGCTCGCAGCCAAGGAGAAAGACATCCTCCAGGTGTGATAGGCTGGGCTGGTCCAGCTGAGGCCGGACCCGCCGGAGCCGATACGGGCGATTGAGCCTGTATCGCCGGCGATGATGACGAACCCGCGCCTTAGGCGCGGGACAGGCTTCGATCTCACTTCGCCGGGCGAACCCGCCATGCCCACCATCAACGCCTCAAGATTGCCGGAGGGCGCCGTAGCCGAGGGCGACGGCGCACCGCGACACGTCGCCATCATCATGGACGGCAATGGGCGCTGGGCCGCGGCGCGCGGGCTTCCGCGCTTCGAAGGGCACCGTCGCGGGGTCGAGGCGCTGAAGCGCGCCGTGCGGGCCGCGGGCGAGTTCGGCGTGAGCTACCTCACCGTCTACAGCTTCTCCTCCGAAAACTGGTCGCGTCCGGCAGATGAGGTCTCAGACCTCATGAATCTGCTGCGTCTTTTCATTCGCCGGGACCTGTCCGAGCTGCACAAGAACAACGTTCGAGTTCGCGTCATCGGCGAACGCGCGGGTCTGCCAGAGGACATCGGCGCGTTACTGGTCGAGGCGGAGACCCTCACCGCGGGCAACAACGGCCTGACGCTAGTCGTCGCCTTCAATTACGGAGGCCGCCAGGAGATCGCCAGCGCCACGCGAAGAATCGCCGAGGCGGTTCGCGACGGGACGATCGATCCGGACCGGATCGATGCGGCGATGGTGGAAGCGCATCTCGATACGGTGGGCGTGCCGGATCCTGACCTCGTCATTCGCACAAGCGGCGAATTGCGGATCTCGAACTTCCTTCTATGGCAGAGCGCCTACGCCGAGTTCGTCTTCTTGGCCGATCATTGGCCGGACTTCGATCGAACGACGTTCGAGGAGGCGATCGCGAGCTTCAGGTCGCGCCAGCGCCGCTATGGCGGGCGCATCGCCGGGGTCGGCGCATGACAGAGGCGCGGGCGGCCGCGCGAATGTCGGAGCTCCAGCGGCGCGTGCTGTCGGCGATTGTGATGATCGCCGCCGCGCTGTTCGCCGCCATCGTCGGCGGGTTCGTGTTCGCGGCGTTCTGGATCGTCGCGGGCGTCGCCGTCGGTGTCGAGTGGGCCTGGCTCGCCGCGCGCGAGCCGCGGGCGCGTCGTCGCGCCGCGCGCGCTGCGGGCGTAACGCTCGGTCTCGCCGGCGCGCTGGCTGCGCTCGTGACGCTTCTACCGCTCGGCCCGTGGCCCATCGCCGGCGTGTTGATCGTCGGGGCTGCGCTCGTCTCGATCCTCGGCCGCCCGGCGGCGCTCGTGGGTCTCTCGGTCCCTTACGGCGCGGCCGTATTCCTCGGCGCGATCGCGCTGCGCCGCGACCCGGAAGACGGGCTGCTCGCGATTTTCTGGCTGTTCGCCGTGGTATGGGCGACGGACATCGCGGCCTTCTTCGTCGGACGATCGCTCCGCGGCCCGAAGCTCGCTCCGAGCATCTCGCCGAACAAGACCTGGTCCGGAGCGATCGGCGGCGCCATCGTGGGAACGGTGGCCGGGACGGTGGTGGCCGCGGCGGGCGGCGAAAGCGTTCTCCTGCCGGTCGCCGCGATCTCATTTCTCGCGGCCATTTTGGCTGAATGGGGGGATTTGTTCGAGTCCGGCATGAAGCGCGCGTTCGGCGCGAAGGATTCGAGCAGCCTGATTCCCGGCCATGGCGGACTGATGGATCGCCTGGACGGCTTCCTCGTCGCGGCGACCTTCGCAGCGGCGATCGGCGTCGCGCGCGGCGGCTTCGAGGCAGCCGGGCAGGGGCTCCTGCGATGGTGAGGCGCGAGCGCCGAAGCGTCACGCTGCTCGGCGCCAGCGGATCTGTGGGCCGTGCGACCGTCGATCTGATCGAGCGTGGAGGCGCGGACTACAAGGTAGAGGCGGTCGTTGGCGGCCGCGACGCCGCCGCGCTTGCGGAGATCGCCGTGAGGCTTGGCGCCAGCCTGGCGGTCGTCGCCGACGAGAGACAGGGCGGCGCGCTCGCCCGGGCCTTGGAAGGCTCGGGCGTGGCCAGCGCGGCCGGTCCTTCGGCCGCCATCGACGCCGCCTCCCGGCCCGTCGATTGGACGATGGCCGCGATCTCTGGCGCTGCGGGACTGGCGCCCACCATCGCGGCCGTGCGTCGTGGCGGGACGATCGCACTCGCCACCAAGGAGTGCCTCGTCTGCGCCGGCGCCGCATTCATGCGGGAGGTGGAGCGCGCGGGCGCCACGCTGCTCCCCGTCGATTCGGAGCACAACGCGCTCCTCCAGGCGCTCGGCGGGCAAAGTCTCGACACCGTGGAGACGATGACGCTGACCGCCTCCGGCGGCCCGTTCAGGACGTGGCCCGCGGAGGCGATCGCCGCCGCACGTCCTCAGGAAGCCTTGAAGCATCCGACATGGTCGATGGGCGCCAAGATCACGATCGATTCTGCGACGTTGATGAACAAGGGCCTCGAACTTATTGAGGCTCATTATCTTTTTGGAATCGGGTCTGACCGGCTCGAGGTCGTCGTGCATCCTCAATCCATCATCCACGGCCTCGTCACGTTCCGCGACGGCGCGGTGACGGCGGGGCTGGCGGCGCAGGACATGCGCGTGCCGATCGCCCACGCGCTCGGCTATCCCGAGCGAATTTCGACGCCTGCCGCGCGGCTCGACCTCGGGCGGATCGGAACTCTTACCTTTGAGGCCCCGGACCTCACCCGTTTCCCTGCGCTGCGTCTGGCGCGGGAGGCGCTCGAGGCCGGCGGCGGCGCGGCTACGATTCTGAACGCGGCCAACGAAGTGGCGGTCGCGGCTTTCCTTGATGGTCGGATCGGCTTTTCGGCGATCGCCGGCGTGGTCGAAGATGCGCTCTCCGATGCCGATGCCGCCACCCTACGGAACGCCCCGCAGACGGTTGAGGAGGCGCTTGAACTCGACGCGCTCTCTCGCCGATTGGCCGACAGCAGCTTGCCAGAGGCGGCGCTGCAGGCGCACTAACTTGAGAATCGACGCGCCGCCGGCTGCGTCCACCATCGAGGTTTCGATGTCCTTTTTGAACGAGATGATCGGCGCAGGCTCGGCGACACTCGGCTACCTCGTGCCGTTCCTCTTCGTGCTGACGCTCGTGATCTTCATCCACGAACTCGGCCACTTCCTGGTCGCGCGCTGGACGGGCGTGAAGGTGCTCGCCTTCTCGATCGGCTTCGGCCCGGAGCTGTTCGGCTTCAACGACCGTCGGGGCACGCGCTGGCGCCTGGCCGCGATTCCGCTCGGGGGCTACGTGCGATTTGCAGGCGACGAGAACGCCGGCAGCGCTCCGGATGTGGATGCGCTGGCGCGGATGAGCCCGCAGGAGCGGCGCAGCAGCTTCTTCTTCGCGCCGCTGCCCGCTCGCGCCGCCATCGTCGCGGCGGGGCCGATCGCAAACTTCCTGCTGGCGATCGCGATCTTCGCCGGGATTTTCATGGCCGCTGGTCGTCCGGTGACCGACGCAGTCGTGGACGAGGTCGAGCCCGGCAGCGCGGCCGCCGCCGCGGGATTTGCGCCTGGCGACCTTGTCGTCGACATCGACGGGACGAAGATTTCGTCATTTGGCGACATGCAGCGCATCGTCGAGACGAGCGCTGACCAGACGTTGAAGGTGACGGTCGAACGCGGCGGCGCGCCGGTGAGGCTCGAGGCGACGCCCCGCCTCAAGGAGATCACGGACGGCTTCGGCAACAAGATGCGAATCGGTCTGCTCGGTATCAAGCGCTCGACCAATCCGCAGAACGTGCGGGTTGAGCGTTTCGGACCGCTGGAGGCGGTCGCGGCTGGCGCGCAGGAGACCTGGTCTCAGGTGACGCGCACGACCGCCTACCTCGGCCGTATGCTCGTGGGTCGGGAGCCGACGGACCAGCTGGGTGGTCCGATCCGCATCGCGAAAACGTCCGGCGACTTCGCGTCGCTCGGATTTGTCGCGCTGCTGAGTCTCGCCGCGATTCTCTCGGTTTCGATCGGCCTTCTGAACCTTGTGCCGATTCCGATGCTCGATGGCGGACATCTGCTTTTTTATGGAATCGAGGCGCTGAGGGGCCGGCCGCTCGGGCCCAAAACTCAGGAGATGGGCATGCGGATCGGCCTCGCGCTCGTATTCGCTCTCATGATCTTCGCGACCTGGAACGACATCGTTCATCTTTCATCATTAGGCTGAATTCTGAGGCGGCGTTGCCCGGCCGCAACGGCTTGGGTCAATCGTCTCGTGTGCGTTGAGTAGCGAGTTTGCACGTGCTGGAAACTTCTGTAGAAGCGGACGTGGTCGCACCGCTGACGACTGCCGTCTCTGACGGTTGCGGGCGCAAATACGGTACGGGGGTCCGTCTGCCGATGAAGCGTATGGTTCGAGTAGTCGGGCGGCTCGCCCTCGCCTCGTCGGTGGCCGTTCAGGCGCTGGCGATCGGTGCCGGGGCCGGAGTTCTCGGCGCTTCCGAGGCGCATGCTCAAAGTGCGAGCGCGATCGTCGTTCGTGGCAATCAACGCGTGGACGCGGAAACCGTTCGCTCCTACTTCACGGGCCGCGGCCCGATCACTCAAAGCGTGATCGATGAGGGCATCCGGGGCCTTTACGCCTCGGGCCTCTTCTCCGACGTGCGCGTCTCTCGCTCGGGCGGCGGCATCGTGGTCGCTGTCAGCGAGAACCAGGTCATCAACCGCGTCGCCTTCGAGGGCAACTCGAAGGTGAAGGACGCCGTGCTGATCGCCGAGGTTCAGTCCAAGGCGCGTGGCCCGTTCAACCCCGCGCTCGTGCAGGCCGACGCCCAGCGTATCCAGGAAATCTACCGTCGCTCCGGCCGCTATGAGGCGACCGTCGAGCCGAAGACGATCGCGCAGCCTAACGGCCGCGTCGACCTGGTCTTCGAGGTGAACGAGGGTGGGAAGACCAAGATCCAGTCCATCGCTTTCGAAGGCAACGAGGCCTTCGGCGACGGTACGCTTCGCGACCAGATGTCGACCACCGAGTCGAACTGGCTGAGCTGGATCAAGACCTCCGACGTCTACGATCCGGACCGGATCAACGCCGACCTCGAGGCGATCCGCAAGTTCTACCTGAACCACGGCTACGCCGACTTCCGAGTCATCTCTGCGAACGCCGACCTGAACCGCGAGACCAACGCCTTCACGCTGAAGATCGTGGTCGAGGAAGGCGCGCAGTACCGGTACGGCCCGATCGAGGTCGAATCGAATGTCGCCGAGATCGACGCCGCGACCCTCAGGAGCAAGCTCCAGGTCTCGACGGGCTCGACCTATAATGCGAGCGAAGTCGACAAATCGGTCGAAGCCGCTTCGCTCGAGCTCGCTTCGCGCGGCTACGCCTTCGCGCAGGTCCGTCCCCGCGGCGACCGCAATCTCGAACAGCGCACGATCGGCCTGACCTTCGTGGTCGAGGAAGGCGCCCGTGTCTATGTTGAGCGGATCAACGTGCGCGGCAATACGCGCACGCGCGATTACGTCGTCCGTCGCGAGTTCGATATCGGCGAAGGCGACGCCTACAATCAGATCTTCATCGATCGCGCGGAGCGGCGCATCAAGGCGCTCGGCTTCTTCAAGACCGTGCGGATCACGACGGAGCCCGGCTCTTCGCCTGACCGAGTCATCGTGAATGTGGACGTCGAGGATCAGGCGACCGGCGAGTTCTCGATCGCCGGCGGCTACTCCTCGCAGGATGGCATCATCGGCGAAATCGCGCTCGGCGAACGCAACTTCCTCGGCCGCGGCCAGTACGCACGCATCGCGGCGCAGTTCGGTCAGAACGTCTCGGGCTTCGACTTCTCGTTCACCGAGCCGTACTTCCTCGGCTACCGCGTCTCGGCCGGCGTCGACGCTTATGTGAAGCGCCGCGACGACACCGATTACACCTCGTACAAGGTCGACACCTATGGCGGCGGTGTCCGCTTCGGGTTCCCGGTCTCCGAGGAGATCTCGATCGGCACGCGCTATCAGGTCTACCAGCAGGACCTGAAGATCCCGAGCCGCTATCGCGATCCGACGGATGACGACCGTGCGTCGGCCGCGGTGTTCGAAGCCGAGGGCAAGACGCTTACGTCGCTCGCCGGCCTTTCGCTGATCTACAACAACCTCGACAATCCCGCCGACCCGACGCTCGGCTTCTATGCCGAGCTCAAGGGCGACGTGGCCGGCCTCGGCGGCGACGCGAAATATCTCCGCGGCACCTTCGACGGGCGCTACTACCACCCGCTCTACTTCGACGGTGTGGTCGGCATGCTCCGCGCGCAAGCCGGACATATCAAGGCGTTCGGCAACGACGATCTGCGCGTGCTTGACCACTTCTCCGGCGGTCCGGACCTTGTTCGCGGTTTCGAGCCCCAGGGCTTCGGTCCACGCGATCTTGGAACGAACAACAATCTGATCGGAAGCCCGAACGACGACCCGCTCGGCGGCACGACCTATTTCGGCGGCTCGGCGGAAGCCCAGTTCCCGATCTTTGGTCTGCCGAAGGAGATCGGCCTGAAGGGCGCGCTTTTCGCCGATGCTGGTACGGTCTTCAATTACGAAGGCATCAAGTCTCTTGATGTGGACGGCACGCGGCTTGAAGTGAATGCCGCCGACAGCAAGAAGATCCGCTCCTCGGTCGGCGCCTCGCTGCTCTGGAATTCGCCGCTCGGCCCGATCCGCTTCGACTTCGCCAAGGTTCTGACCAAGGCGAAGTACGACGAGACGCAGTTCTTCCGCTTCTCTGGCGGCACGCGGTTCTGATCCGGCGCGCCGCTTTCGCGGCGGCTCAAACTCTCTTAAACGGGCGGCGGCGCCAAACCGCCGCCCGTTTACGTTTTTGCAGGCTCTCATGGCCGAACCGCTTTTCCTCAATGCAGCTCGCGGCCGCCCTCAAGCGGTGTTCGGCTCGGGCGTCGCGCCCGGAGCCGTCGTGCACCCGGACGCGCGGCTCGAACAGGACGTGACAGTCGATCCGGGCGCCGTCATCGGGCCGCGCGCGGAGATCGGTAGAGGCGCTGTGATCTGCGCAAACGCGGTGGTGGGGCCGGACGTCCGTCTCGGCCGTGGATCAGCCGTCGGCGCGGGCGCCACTCTCGTCAATGCGCTGATCGGCGATCGTGTCGTCATTCATCAGGGAGCGCGCGTCGGTCAGTCCGGCGCCGAAGTCGCGCCCGGGGAGGGCGCCAGTCGGGCGGGGCGCGTTATCTTACAGGACGACGTCGTGATCGGGGCCAACGCCACGATCGACCGGGGTTCGCTCCGCGACACCGTGATCGGCGAAGGCAGCCGGATCGACAATCTGGCGCATATCCGGCAGGACGTCATGATCGGGCGACGCTCGACGATCTCCGCCGGCGCCGCCATAGAGCCGGGTACCCGGCTCCCGGACTTCTCGAACAGCCTGCCCGGCGCAGCGGCCGGGCTTGCTCCGCGGGAGCTCGGCTCCTAAGGCCCCCGCGAACCTTTCTTCAACAGGACATGATGATGACCGACGACACGCCACGGGCGACGCCGACCGAGCTTGGCTCGGCCGACATCATGCAGATCATGGCGTATCTGCCGCATCGCTATCCTTTCCTGCTGGTGGACCGGGTCATCGACATGGACGGCGACAGATCGGGCGTCGGCATCAAGAACGTCACGTTCAACGAGCCGCACTTCCAGGGCCATTTCCCCGCGGCCCCCGTGATGCCGGGCGTGCTGCTGATCGAGGGAATGGCGCAGACCGCGGGCGTCATCTCGATCGCCGCTCGAGCGTCCACGCCTGCTCCGCGGGTCGTCTACTTCATGACGATCGACAAGGCGAAGTTCCGCAAACCGGTGACCCCTGGCGACGTGGTCGAATACCACATGACCCAGCTTCGCAAGCGGGGATCGATGTCGTGGTTCAAGGGCGAGGCGAAGGTCGCAGGACGATTGGTTTGCGAGGCCGAGATTTCCGCGATGCTCGTCGATAAGTAGGTCGCAGGGACGCGCGCACGAAAAAGCCCCGGAGCGTGCGCTCCGGGGCCTTTCTCGATGCATGGCTCAGCGGCGCTGTTCGATCGGCACGTAGTCGCGCTCTGCAGCGCCAGTGTAAAGCTGGCGTGGGCGGCCAATTTTCTGCGAGGGATCCTCGACCATTTCCTTCCACTGGGCGATCCAGCCGACGGTGCGCGCCAATGCGAACAGCACGGTGAACATGTCGGTCGGGAAGCCCATCGCCTTCAGCGTAATGCCCGAATAGAAGTCGATGTTCGGGTACAGCTTCTTCTCGACGAAATAATCGTCCTTGAGCGCGATCTGCTCGAGCTCCATCGCGACCTCGAGCAGCGGGTCATCCTTGATGCCGAGTTCGCCGAGGACCTCGTGGCAGGTCTTCTGCATGATCTTGGCGCGCGGATCGTAGTTCTTGTAGACCCGGTGGCCGAAGCCCATCAGGCGGAACGGATCGTTCTTGTCCTTGGCCTTGCGGACATAGGCGTCGACCTTATCGGGGGTGCCGATTTCGGAGAGCATCTTCAGCGCCGCTTCGTTGGCGCCGCCATGGGCGGGACCCCAGAGGCAGGCGATGCCGGCCGCGATGCAGGCGAAAGGATTCGCGCCAGAGGAGCCGGCGAGGCGGACCGTCGAGGTCGAGGCGTTCTGCTCGTGATCGGCGTGCAGGATGAAGATGCGATCCATCGCGCGGGCCAGCACCGGGTTGACCTTGTACTCCTCGCACGGCACCGCGAAGCACATGTTCAGGAAGTTCGCGGAGAAATCGAGCGCGTTCTGCGGGTAGATGAACGGCTGGCCGATCGAATATTTGTAGGCCATCGCAGCGAGCGTCGGGATCTTCGCCACCATGCGAATGGCCGCGATCTCCCGCTGCTCCGGGTCCGTAATGTCGGTTGAGTCGTGATAGAACGCCGAGAGCGCGCCGACGACGCCGCACAGCACCGCCATCGGATGCGCGTCGCGGCGGAAGCCGGAATAGAAGCGCGACATCTGCTCGTGCACCATCGTGTGGCGCGTCACGAGCCTGTCGAAATCCGCCTTCTGCGCCGAGGTCGGCAGCTCGCCGTGAAGCAGCAGATAGCAAGTCTCGAGGAAGTCGCCGTGGTCGGCGAGTTCGTCGATGGGGTAGCCCCGATAGAGCAGCACGCCCTGATCGCCGTCGATATAGGTGATCTTCGACTCGCAGCTCGCGGTCGAGGTGAAGCCGGGGTCGTAGGTGAAGAGGCCGGTGTTCTTGTAGAGCGTCTGAACGTCGAGGACGGACGGACCCACGGAACCGTGCCGAATGGCGAGATCCAGGTCGGCCGAGCCGATTGTGAGGCGCCCGGTCTCCGGCTCGCCGGGGCTGTCGACCTTGAGCGTGCTGGTGGTCGCGTTCATACGCCAAGCCCTCTTCTCTGGAGAAAGCCCCGTCGCGCCGCTGGCGGAAGCGTCATTTCGCCGACGAAAGGAACGTGGCGTACGCAGACCGTCGCGGTGGGCGCGGCGCTACTTTTGTTGCAGTGCGACTTAGCGCTGTCAAACGCCTCGCCAAGTATGCGTCCGCGAGGGTCTACGCCGCGGCGGCCTGATCCTCGATGCGGGCGAGGCTCTCTTCCCGGCCGAGCGCCACCAGAACGTCGAAGATGCCCGGCGACGTCTTCCGGCCGGTCAATGCGGCGCGAAGCGGCTGGGCAAGCGCGCCGAGCTTGACGCCCGCCTCTTCGGCAAGCGCGCGCACTTCCTGCTCCGCGCCATCCGCCGTCCAGTCGGGAAGAGCGGCGAGCCGCCCGTGCAGCTTCGCCAGCAGAGCGCGCGCGTCCGGCGTCAGCAACTGCTCGGCGGCGGGCTCTAGAGAAAGCGGCCGCTCGTCGAGCAGGAAGCGCGCCCCGTCGAGCAGTTCGACGAGGGTCTTCGCGCGTTCCTTCAACCCGGGGAGAGCGGATTCGAAGGCCGGCCAAAGGCCTGCCGCATCCAACCTCGCCTGCGCCTGAGGGCCGCCGGGAAGATGGGGCAGGGCGGCGCGCAAGGCGGTCATCAGCTCGGCGTCCGGCGTCGCGCGCATGTAATGGCCGTTGAGGTTCTGAAGCTTGGCCTCGTCAAAACGCGCGGCGGAGCGGCCGACGTCCGCCACGTCGAACCATTCTATGGCCTGCTCGGTCGAGAAGATCTCGTCGTCGCCATGGCTCCAGCCGAGCCGCGCGAGATAGTTCCTGAGCGCCGCCGGCAGGTAGCCCATCTCGCGATAGGCCTCGACGCCGAGCGCGCCGTGACGCTTCGAGAGCTTTGCGCCGTCGGGGCCATGGATCAGCGGAATATGTCCCATCTTGGGAACGGCCCAACCAAGTGCCTCGTAAATCTGGGTCTGCCGGGCCGCGTTCGTCAGGTGGTCGACGCCGCGGATGACATGGGTGACGCCCATGTCGTGGTCGTCCACAACCACGGCGAGCATGTAGGTCGGCGTGCCGTCGGAGCGTAGCAGGACGAGGTCGTCGAGGTCCTTGTTCGGAATGACCACGCGGCCCTGAACAAGATCGTCGACGACGGTCTCGCCTTCGTTCGGCGCCCTGAGCCGGATGGCGGGCTGGCGGTCGGTGGGCCGATCCGCCTCGGGCCGGTCGCGCCAGCGCCCGTCATAGCGCGGCGGGCGGCCCTCGGCCTGCGCCGTCGAACGCATCTCCTCCAGCTCCTGGGGAGTGGCATAACAGGGATAGGCGCGCCCGCTCGCGAGCATCTCGTCCACTGCCTGGCGGTGCCGGGCGGCGCGCGCAAACTGGAAGACGGCGTCGCCGTCCCAGTCGAGGCCGAGCCATTTCAACCCGTCGAGAATGGCGGCGATCGCCGGCTCGGTCGAACGTGCGCGGTCGGTGTCTTCGATGCGCAGCAGCATCTTGCCGCCCAGGCTTCGCGCAAACAGCCAGTTGAACAGCGCCGTCCTCGCGCCGCCGATATGCAGGAAGCCGGTCGGCGAGGGCGCGAAGCGGGTGACGACAGTCTCGGCCAAGGCGTCGGATCTCATGGGGTTTCGAGCAGCGCGCCCGGCGTCTCGACGCGGCGCGGCGTGGGTGTAGCATGGGCTCAAGAGCTGGGGAAAGTCGGGGCGCGCGCAGGTGGCCGAGCGGCGATCGGACCATACGCGTGGCGGGCGCAGCCGCGCCGCAGCGCTGCCCGCCGGCGCTGGGGCGCGCCAAAGCGGCTGGGCGGCGGTCCTCGCGGGCGCAGCCGGGGCCTGGATCGGGGCGCGCTTCGTCGAAGAGGCGGAGGCCGGACGCCTCGCGCTCTGGCTGCCAGTCGCCTTCGCCCTCGGCGTCTCGGTCTATTTCGCCGCGTCGAACGAGCCGGCGCTGTGGGCGGCGTTCGGGCTCGTTGGCGCGACGGGCGTCGTCGCGTGGGCCGCCCGCCGGGGCTTCACGACCGCCTGGCTTGCGCTCTGCCTTCTGTTCGTGGCGCTTGGTTTTCTGGGCGGGAAGCTCGCCACCGAGCGAGCGACGGCTCCGATCCTGGCGGGGGCGATGCGCGCCGAGATCGTAGGCCGCGTGATCGAGATCGAGCCGCGCGCCCGGGGCATGCGCCGACTGACGATCGAGATCGACGCTTTTGGGAAGCTGGAGGCAGACGCTCGGCCGCACAAAGCGCGGGTCGCGATCGCGGGCAAGCCGGAGATCGCGGCAGGCGATCAGGTTTCGCTGACGGCCTTCTGGCGCCCGCCCGAAGGTCCGGTGCGGCCCGGCGGCTACGACTTCGCCCGCGTCGCCTTCTTCAAGGGCGTCGGCGCTACCGGGTTCGGCGCGCGTGACATCCGCAATCTCGGGCCGCCGGCGCGCGTTGGAATGGCCGCCGCCGCAAACGCCGGGCTCGAACGGCTGCGACAGCGACTGACCGATCGCGTGACCCGCGCGATCGGCGGGGCGGAAGGCACGGTCGCGGCGGCGCTCGTCACCGGGGTCGAAGGGCCGATCCCTCAGAACGTTCAGGACGAGCTCCGCGGGGCCGGGCTCAGCCACATCCTGTCGATTTCCGGCCTGCATATGGCGCTGGTCGCAGGCGCGCTGTTCTGGCTCGCGCGCGCCGCCCTGGCCTTGGCGCCCCGCGTTGCGCTGATGTGGCCGGTGAAGCAGATCGCGGCGCTGGTCGCGCTTGCCGGCGCCACCTTCTATCTCGCTTTGTCCGGCGCGGAGGTCGCGACGCAGCGCTCCTACGTGATGATCGCCATCGCCTTCCTCGCGATCATCGTCGGACGGCCGGCGCTCGCGCCGCGGAATTTCGCGCTGGCGGCGTTGATCGTGCTCGCGATCGATCCTGAATCGCTGATGGGTCCGAGCTTCCAGATGTCATTCGCGGCGGTGGCCGGGCTGGTCGCCTGGTTCGAGACGAGGCGCGATCGGCCGCCTGCGCCGCCCCCGGCCGACAGGTTCGGCCGGATCAGGCGGAAGATCGCCGCGGCCGTGGCGCTTGCGATCATGACGACGCTGATCGCCGGCTTCGCCACCGGCCCTTTCGCCGCTTACCATTTTCACCGCGTGACGCCTTACGCCGTGGTCGGGAACGCGCTCGCCGAGCCTGTGATCGGGCTGATCGTCATGCCTTCGGTGGTCGCGGGACTGCTGCTTGCGCCCCTCGGACTAGACGGACTGGCTTGGGCGGTTATGGGGCAGGGGTTGTCGCTGGTGCTCGCGATCGCCCGTGAGGTCTCGTCCTGGCCGGGCGCCGAAGGCGGCCTTCCGGCGTTCGGAGAGGGCGCGATGCTGCTCTTCGCCTTCGGCTTGGCATGGCTGTGCCTGTGGCACACCACGCTGCGCTGGTTCGCTCTCGTCCCTTTAACGCTGGCGACAGTCCTCGCCGCGGCTCCGGCGCGCCCGGACGTCGCGGTCGACGCCTCCGGACGTTTCGCCGCCGTCCGCGCCCCATCTGGGGAACTCGCGACGCTCGGACCGGGATCAGGCCGCTCCTTCGCGGCCAAGGTGTGGATCGCGGCCGACGGCGCCGATCCACCGCCGAAGGGCGCGGCGAGCGACGTCAGATGCGACCGCGACGGCTGCGTCGCGCCGCTCATCGGCGGGGGGCTGGTCGCTCTCAGCTGGGAGCCCAGCGCGCTGGAGGAGGACTGCCGACGCGCCGCGCTCGTCGTTACGCGGCTGACCGCGCCCCCGGGCTGCTCGACGACCGCGGCCGTGATTGACGCAACCGTGCTCGCGTCAACGGGTTCGCTGAGCCTGTTCCGCTACGGCGCAACCTTCAAGGCCGTCGCCGCGCGCGACCCTACCGGCCGCCGCCCATGGTCCGGAACGTCCCCGTCGACAGCGCCGCCCGTCGAGGCGTCGACCCTCACCTTCTCGGCCCAAAAGCCGAAGGAGATCAAACATGCCGATGAGCTTGCGGTCGATCCGACTGACGACCCGGAGGACGAGGCCGCTGGCGAGGAAGATCAATAGCGCCGAATGAGCCCGACCAGCCGGCCTTGGATGTCCACCCGGTCCGGACCGAAGATGCGCGTTTCGTAAGCCGGATTTGCGGCCTCGAGCGCGATCGAAGCGCCACGTTTACGAAGGCGCTTCAGCGTCGCCTCTTCCTCGTCGACCAGCGCGACGACGATGTCGCCGCTGTCAGCTGTATCCTGACGGCGGATCAGAACGAGATCGCCGTCGAGGATGCCGGCTTCGATCATCGAGTCGCCGCGCACTTCGAGAGCGAAGTGCTCGCCGCTCGACAGCATGTCGGGCGAAACCGCGACCGTATGACTCTTGGACTGGATCGCCGAAATCGGCACGCCCGCAGCGATGCGGCCCATGACGGGCACGTGGATCGCCGAACGGTCGCCCTCATCCTCGTCACGCGAACTCGGCGGGGCTACGCGGCCTCTGCTGCCCTCGATGACGCTGGGCGAGAACCGGGCAGGGGCCGGGCGGCCGATCGGCGGCGCTGCGGCCTCCGGCATCCGGACGACCTCGAGCGCGCGCGCCCGGTTCGGGAGGCGGCGGATGAAGCCGCGCTCTTCAAGCGCCATGATGAGACGGTGAACGCCGGATTTGGACTGAAGCCCGAGCGCTTCCTTCATCTCCTCGAACGAGGGGGGCACGCCGCTCTCTTTCAGCCTCTCATGGATGAAGCGAAGGAGCTCGTACTGCTTGCGCGTCAACATGGCTGGCCCTGCGGCGGATCAAAACAAATCATGAACAGAGGAATAGCTGTTCTAGATGTGTTCTGCAACGGTTAACGTCAGGTGAATGCCTGAACGTTCCGCGGCCGTTCCGTACGCGTTCTAGAGCGGGTGCGGCAGTCCCATGATTCTGCAGGGTTCGCCAATCTTTCCCACCGCTGCGTGAGCCGGGCGGATGAGGAGACATTCGGCGCCCGCGAGAGGCCGTAGCATCGACGAATCCTGGCGTTCGAAAGCAGTGGCGACGGCAAAACCTTCCGAATCGTAGGTAAGGGCCGAGCGCATATAGTCGTCGCGGTGGTCGTTGGCCGGCATGTCGCGGCCAAGCTTTGCGCGCATGAGCACAGGCTCGACGTCGCTCCGGCCTGTAAGCTTCCGGAGCGCCGGCGCCAGGAACAGGAGCGCACAGACGATCGAGGACACCGGATTGCCGGGCAGGCCGAGCGCGAGCATGGCCCCCCGACGTCCGGCCATCATCGGCTTCCCCGGCCGCATCGCGATCCGCCAGAAATCAAGTTGGACGCCGGCTTCCTTGAGTGCGGGCTGGATAAGGTCGTGGTCGCCTACCGAGGCGCCCCCGAGGGTGACGAGCACGTCGGCCTCAGCGGCGATCGCGCGCTCGACGGCGCTGACGATCGTGCGGTGATCGTCTGGAGCGATGCCGAGGTCGATCGGCTCTCCTCCCTCGGCGGTCACGACGCCTGCGATCGCAAAGGCGTTGGAGGCGACGATCTGGTCCGGCCCCGGGATCTCACCCGCCGCGACCAACTCGTCGCCCGTGGCGAGAATGGCGACGCGGGGCTTCCGCGACGCTTCGACCTCGCCGTGGCCGAGAGCAGCACCGAGCGCCAGGTCGCGCGCGCCAAGGCGGCGACCGGCCTCAAGAAGAATTTCGCCCGCGGAGAAATCAAGGCCTGCGCGGCGGATATGGCGGCCGGCGGTCGCGGCTTCGGAGAAAGTGACCAGATCGCCGCCGCGGCTCGCATCCTCCTGCAGGAGAATGGCGTCGGCTCCATCCGGAACCGGCGCTCCGGTGAAGATGCGCGCAGCCTCGCCCGAACCGAGCCGACCTGCATAGCCTCGTCCCGCCGCAGATTCGCCCACGACCCGCAGGGTCGCGCCGGGCGCAGCGGCGTCCGCGGCGCGCAGGGCATAGCCGTCCATCGCGGAGCAGTCCCATGGGGGTTGCGTGCGACGGGCGGCGAGAGGCTTGCTCAGCGTGCGTCCGAGCGCGTCGGCGAGGCGCACGGTCTCGGAGGTGAGAGGCGTCAGCCCTGCGAGGATGCGCGCCCGCGCCTCGTCGACCGGCAAGAGAGCGCTCAAGATTCCGGCTCGGCGCAAAAATCTCCGGAGCGCCCGCCGGACTTCGCCAGCAACCGAACTCCTTCGATCCGCATGGCGCGATCGACCGCCTTCGTCATGTCGTAGACCGTGAGGCAGGCGACGGACACCGCGGTGAGCGCCTCCATCTCGACGCCGGTTGGTCCGTTCACGCGGGTCGTGGCGGTCACGCGCACGCCCGGCAGCGTGTCGTCCGGCGTCAGCTCTATGGCGACCTTGGTCAGCGCCAGCGGATGGCAGAGCGGAATGAGTTCGTGCGTGCGCTTCGCGGCCATGATGCCGGCGATCCGAGCGGTCCCGAGCACGTCGCCCTTCTTGGCGTCGCCGGCAATAATCAGCGCCAGCGTTTCCGGCGCCATCACGATGCGGCCTTCGGCCGTCGCCTCCCGAGACGTGGCGGCCTTGTCGCCGACGTCGACCATGTTGGCTTCGCCGGAAGCGGAGAGGTGGGTGAGGCCGCCGCTCATGGCGCGATCCGGGCTGGGTTGGCTGTCGGCGTCGAGGTCTGCTCGCAGAGCCGCATCAGCAGCCCGATCTGCTCTTCCTGCTTCGCGAGCATGCCGAGGATGTGGTCGTTGCGCAGCGCGTCGAGCTTCTCGTGCAGCGCCATGATCTCAATCTCCGCCTTGAGGTTCACCTCGTAATCGAGCGCCGCGTTCTCGCGGTCCTTCAGCGTCTGGCGGTTCTGGCTCATCATGATGATCGGCGCCTGAAGCGCCGCCACCATCGAGAGCATCAGGTTCAGGAAGATGAAGGGGTAGGGGTCGAACGGATTGGCGAGGACCCACAGATTCGCGCCGGCCCATGCCGCTAGGAAGGCGCAGAACAGCAGGATGAAGGTCCATGAGCCGCCGAAGGCCGCGACCCTGTCGGCGAGCCGCTCACCGAAAGTCTGCGAGCCCGCGTCGACCGCCGGAGGACGCGAGAGCGGCAGCCGGTGCTTGGTCAGCCGCAGAACGCGATGCTCGACCTCGTTCAACGCTTCGACGCGCTTGCCGAACCAGCGCTCGGCCGCCTTGCCGAGCTCCGCGCGGGCCTTGTCGTCCAGAACGGGTCTCGCCGGGTCGGTCAAAGCTGTCCGGCGATCGGCGCCAGCAGCGCTTTTGTGGCCGCGGTCACGTCCGGCTGGCGCATCAGGCTTTCGCCGACGAGCACCGTCCGGCAGCCGACGGCCTCCAGACGGGCGACATCGAGCGCGGTGAAGATGCCGCTTTCGCCGACGATGATGCGGTCGTCGGGAATGGAGGCCGCCAGAACCTCGGTCGTCTCCAGCGTCACCTCGAAGGTGCGGAGGTTACGGTTGTTGACGCCGACCAGCGTCGTGCCGAGCGGCAGCGCGCGATCGAGCTCTTCCTGGTTATGGACCTCGACCAGCACATCCATCCCGAAGTCGCCGGCCGCGGTCACGAGGTCGCGCGCCTCTGCGTCGGTGAGCGAGGCCATGATGACGAGGATGCAGTCGGCGCCGAGCGCGCGGGATTCAGCCACCTGATAAGGCTCGAACAGGAAGTCCTTGCGGATCGCGGGCAAGGGCGCGGCCTCGCGCGCCGCGACGAGATAGGCGGCCGAGCCCTGGAAGGAGGGGCCGTCGGTCAGCACCGAGAGGCAGGTCGCGCCGCCTTCGACGTAAGCGCGGGCGAGCTCCGGCGGGTCGAAATCCTCGCGGATCAGGCCCTTGGATGGGCTCGCCTTCTTGATCTCGGCGATCAGCGCCGTGCGGCCCTCGTCAATTGTCTGGCGGATCGCCGCCACAAAGCCGCGGGGCGGCGAGGCCGCGTCAGCTACGCGCTTCACTTCGGCGTAAGGCCGCAGGGCTTTGGCCTCGGCGATCTCGCGCCGCTTGTAGGCGGCGATGCGGTCGAGGATGTCGCTCACGCCGCCTTCTCCGCGTTCGAGACGGCGATCAGTGCGTCCAGACGGTCGAGCGCCGCGCCCGCGTCGATCGCCTTCGCCGCCGCTGCCGCGCCCTCGGCGAAGTTTTCTACTCGCCCGGCCACGACGAGCGTGGCGCCTGCGTTCAGGATCGCGACGTCGCGATAGGCGCTCTTCTGGCCCTGGAGCACGCCGCGGAGGGCGAGCGCATTCTGGCCGGCGTCTCCGCCCGCCAGTGCGCCGACCGGGTGCGGCGTCAGCCCCGCGTCCTCCGGCTTGATCTCGAAGGACGTGACATGGCCGTTCTCGAGTGCGGCGACGGCGGTCGGGCCGGACGTGGTGACCTCGTCCAGGCCGTCCGATCCGTGGACCACCCAGGCGCGTTCCGAGCCGAGCTGAGCCAGCGCTTCGGCGATAGGCTCCACCCATTTGCGGGCGAATACGCCGACCATCTGGCGCTTCACGCCTGCGGGATTCGAGAGAGGCCCGAGCAGGTTGAAGATGGTGCGCAGGCCGAGCTCGGCGCGCGCCGGGCCGACGTGGCGCATCGCGGCGTGGTGGGCGGGGGCGAACATGAAGCCGATGCCGGCCTGAGCGATGCAGGCGGAGATTCGCTCCGGCGCGAGATCGACCTCCACCCCGAGCGCTCGCAGCACGTCGGCCGAGCCGGACTTCGAGGACAGCGCTCGGTTGCCGTGCTTCGCCACCGGCACGCCGCAGCCCGCCACTACGAAGGCAGCGCAGGTCGAGACGTTGACGGAGCCAGCGCCGTCGCCGCCCGTGCCGACCACGTCGACCGCATCTGCGGGGGCGGATACGCTCGTCATTCGCGCGCGCATCGCGGCGACGGCCCCTGCGATCTCGTCAACGGTCTCGCCGCGCAGCCTCAGACCCATCAGGAAGGCGCCGATCTGCGCTGCCGTCGCCTCGCCCGACATGATCCGCCCGAAGGCGGCTTCCGCCTCCTCGCGGCTCAGCGCGTAACCGTCGGCGATGCGGGCGATCGTGGCTTTCAGGCCGTCCATCGAGGGATCAGCGGGCGCGGGCGGCGAGCCGCCGGTCACGGCTGAAGGCTTCCGCCTCCGCCAGGAAATTGCCGAAGATTGTCGCGCCGTGCTCCGATGCGATGCTCTCGGGGTGGAACTGCACGCCATGGATCGGCAGATCGCGATGCGACAGCGCCATAATCAGACCGTCATCCGTCTCGGCGGTGACTTCGAGCTCCGCGGGAAGGTCGTCGCGGCGCACCACCAGCGAATGGTAGCGCGTGGCCTGAACCGGGCCGTTGATTCCGCGGAAGACCCCCCGGCCTTCGTGGTTCACCCGCGCGAGCTTACCGTGGACGGGGGTCGGCGCGCGCACCACGGCGCCGCCGAACACCTCCCCGATCGCCTGATGGCCGAGGCAAACGCCAAAGATCGGCGTCGAGCCCGCCGCGCGGCGGATGAGTTCGCAGGAGATGCCGGCCTCGTGCGGCGTGCAGGGACCGGGCGAGATCACGATCGCGTCCGGGTCCTCGGCCATCACCTGCTCGACGGTCACCTTGTCGTTGCGATGCACGGTCACGTCGGCGCCCAGCGCGCCGAGCGCGTGCACGACGTTCCAGGTGAAGCTGTCGTAATTGTCGATTAGGGTGACGGCGGTCATGACGCTCGCTCGCTTTCGCCCGCACTGAAGCCAGCGCATGGCGGCGGCGTCAAGATTGGCGGCGGAAGCTGAGCCGCTTCGCGGCTTCGAGACGCCGTCCTGACGGACGGCTCCTCAGCATGAGGAACGTCTCAACTTTGGAAGCGGCGCCGGTTCTTCATGCTGAGGAGCCCGCATCTTCGCGGGCGTCTCGAAGCACGCACAGCCGGGCCGCCTCACCTCTTGCCGTAGAGCACGTCGCGGAGCGCCGGGCTGCGGACCCAAAGGCCGGCCCAGACTATGATCCCGACATAGACGCCGAACAGGACGTGGCTGAAGAGCGGACTGCCGATCCGCAAGTGGGTCGCGACCGCGCCGCCAAGGTAACCCGTCAGCAGGATCGCGCCGAAGACGGCGGATTGCGGATTAGCGTAGATCAGCGTCGCCACGATCTGGATGACGCCCAGTGTGCGCAGCAGCCATGCATCTGTAGGCCAGCCCAGCCCCTGCATCGTGTCCGTCACCGGCTGGAGCGGAACGAGCTTCATCGCCCCGTCGGCGAGCAGGAAGAGGATCGCGAGGCCGCTGAGAGCCCGGCCGGTCCAAGCCGCGCGCTTACTGCGGCCTTCAGGCGGGGGCGGGGAGGACGTTGCCATGCGTGAACTCCTCAGACGCCGAATCGAGCGCCCTTCGCGAGGCCTGTCGCCTGAGCATATTCGGCGGCCGCCGCCTTCGCCTCGCCCTCCGGCTGCACGCGAGTGACCTTGAAGCGGCCGTCGGCGCAGACCACGAGGAAGCCGTCCTCCTCTACGCCAGCGATCTCGCCGAGTTTGCCGCCGATGTCCTTCGGGCTTTTGGCCGGGAGAGGCGTCGCGTCGAGGATCTTGAGCGTCTTGCCGTCGAGCGTCGTCCATGCGCCGGGGGAGGGGTTGCAGCCCCGGATCAGCCGGTCGATCTGCTCCCAGGGCTTGCCCCAGTCGATCTGGGCGTTCGCCGCGCGGCACAGGCCCTCATAGGTCGCAAGCGCCTCATCCTGCTTGATGCGTGGGGCCTTGCCGGCCTTTACGAGGTCGACAGCCTCCAGCATGGCCTCGACGCCCATCGGGAACAGGCGGTCGAAATACACCGCTCCCAACGTGTCCTTGGGGCCGATGGGCGTGGTCTTCTGAAGAAGCACGTCGCCGGTGTCGAGGCCGTCATCGGGCCAGAAGATCGACAGGCCGGTCTTCGTCTCGCCCTTGATGATCGGCCAGTTGATCGCGCTCGCGCCGCGATAGGCCGGCAGCAACGAGGGGTGGTACTGGATCGAGCCGTGGGTCGGGATGTTCAGGAAGGCTGAGGGCACAAACAGCGTGACGAAGGCCATGACCTGGAGGTCGGGCTTCAGCGCGCGGAAGTCTTCCGCGACCGCTTCGTCCTTGTAGGAGGAGGGCTGGCGCACCTCGAGGCCGGCCGCGAGCGCGGCCTCCTTTAGCGGATCGGGCTTCTGCCCCTCCTTTTCCGGCGCGACATAGACCGCGACGACCTCCTCGCCGCGCGTGAGCAACGCTTCGAGGACGGCCTTGCCGAAGGCCTGCTGGCCGTGAACAACGATGCGCATGCGTGAGAATCCTTTCGAAGAACGCCGCTCAAGATGCTGTGCGTGCTTCGAGACGCCTGCCGGCGGCGGGCTGCTCAGCATGAGGAGGTTGGAAGCTCCAACGGCCCTCATGGCTCGAGGAGCCTGCGGAGCAAGCGTCTCAAAGCACGCAGGCGGGCTCCGCACGACGATAAACAAAAAGCCCCGCCGCTGGCGAGCGGCGGGGCTTCAAGTTACGTGCGTAGCGTCACTCAGCCGCGAGCTTCGTCACCTGGCCCACGGCGCCGGAGCCCTCGATCTCGGCCACTTCGTTCTCGGAGAAGCCGAGGACCTGACGCAGGATTTCCTCGGTGTGTTCGCCCAGCAGCGGAGAGCGCGTCACCTCGATCGGGCTGCCAGATAGCTTGATGGGGCTGCCGACCGTCAGATATTTGCCGCGGGTCGGGTGGTCGACTTCGACCACGGTGCCGTTCGCGCGCAGCGACTCGTCTGCGGCGATCTCCTTCATGGAGAGGATCGGACCGCAGGGGATGTCGTACTTGTTGAGGATGTCCATGGCCTCGAACTTGTCGTGCTTCATGGTCCACGCCTCGATGCGCGTGAAGATCTCGTTCAGGTGCGGCAGACGGCCCTTCGGCGAAGCGTAAGCGGGGTCCGTCTTCCAATCGGGCTCGCCGATGATGTCGCAGATCGGCTCCCAAACCGCGGCCTGGGTGATGAAGTAGATGTAGGCGTTGGGATCATGCTCCCAGCCCTTGCACTTCAGGATGCGGCCGGGCTGGCCCCCTCCCGAGTCGTTGCCGGCGCGCGGCACGCTGTCGCCGAACGGGATGTCCTCGCCGAACTGGCTGTATTCGCGCAAAGGTCCACGCTCCAGGCGCTGCTGGTCGCGCAGCTTCACGCGGCAGAGGTTGAGCACGCTGTCCTGCATAGCGCAGTCGACGCGCTGGCCCGTGCCCGAATGCGTGCGGTGATAGAGCGCGGTAACGATGCCGAGCGCGAGGTGAAGGCCCGTGCCGCTGTCGCCGATCTGAGCGCCGGTGACCATCGGGATGTCGTCGCGGAAGCCAGTCGTCGAGGCCGAGCCGCCGGCGCATTGGGCGACGTTCTCATAGACCTTGCAGTCCTGGTAGCGGCCGGGGCCGAAGCCCTTCACGGACGCCACGATCAACTGGGGGTTGGCCTCCTGCAGCTTCTCCCAGGAGAAGCCCATGCGGTCGAGCGCGCCCGGCGCGAAGTTCTCGACGAGCACGTCGCACTCCTTCACCAGCCGCCAGAGCACTTCCTTGCCCTTGGGGTTCTTGGTGTCGATCGTGATCGAGCGCTTGTTGTGGTTCAGCATCGTGAAATAGAGGCTGTCCACGTCGGGGATGTCCTGCAGCTGCTGGCGCGTCGCGTCGCCGGCGCCGGGGCGCTCCACCTTGATGACGTCCGCGCCGAACCAGGCGAGGAGCTGGGTGCAGGTTGGGCCGGACTGGACATGCGTGAAGTCCAGGATGCGCACGCCCTCGAGAGCCTTTTCCATGATCGTCTATCCCCTTCGCCTTTGGGTCCGCCGCGCGCTGCGCGAAACCCGGGCACTGTCACATCGCGCCAATTGACGGCGCTCTTGCCGCCTCGTCAATTGGCAACTGGCATACTGTATACAGACGCTTACGGCGGCGGGCCCTTCGACCCGCCGCCGCTTTTTCCGTCAATCGTCTCCGACGATGTTCGACCGTCGGAGCGTCAGCCGAAGCGTCGCGTCACTTCTTGCGCTTGACCACGCTCTGCGGGTTCAGGCTGCCGATGTTGCCGCTCTCCGAGCCCGCTGCCGGGTCGATGACGGCGTTGATCAGCGTTGGCCGGCCGGAGTCCATCGCCTCGTCCACCGCGCGCTTCAGCTCGTCCGGCGTCGTGACGTTGACGCCTGCGCCGCCAAAGGCCTCCATCATCTTGTCGTAGCGCGCGTCGGCGACGAAGACCGTCGGCGCCACGTCGGAGTGCCCCGTCGGGTTCACGTCGGTGCCGCGGTAGATGCCGTTGTTGTTGAACACGACGATGCAAACCGGGAGATTGTACCGGCAGATCGTCTCGACCTCCATGCCGGAGAAGCCGAACGCGCTGTCGCCCTCGACAGCCAGCACCGGCTTGCCGGTCTCGATCGCTGCGGCGACCGCGAAGCCCATGCCGATGCCCATCACGCCCCAGGTGCCCACGTCCAGACGCTTGCGCGGCTGGTACATGTCGATCACCCCGCGGGCGAGGTCGAGCGTATTGGCGCCCTCGTTCACGAGGATCGCGTCGGGACGCTCCTTGATGACCGTGCGCAGAGCGCCGAGCGCGCTGTGGAAGTCCATCGGCGAGGAGTTCTTGCCGAGCTTGGACGCCATCTTCGCGATGTTGGCGTCCTTCTTGGCCATGATGGCGTTGGTCCACTCGGCGGGCGGCGCCTGCCAGGAGCCGTCCATGCTCGCCAGCAGCGCCTCGACGACGGAGCCGATGTCGCCGACCAGCGGAGCGACGATCTCGACGTTCGAGTCCATCTCGCGGGGCTCGATGTCGATCTGGATGAACTTCTTGGTGAACGGCTCGCCCCACTGCTTGCCCTTACCGTGGCTGAGCAGCCAGTTCAGGCGCGCGCCGACGAGCAGCACGACGTCGGAATCCTTGAGCACGGTCGAGCGCGCGGCGCCGGCCGAGAGCGGGTGCGTGTCGGGCAGCAGGCCTTTGGCCATGCTCATCGGGATGTAAGGAATGCCGCTCTTCTCGACGAGCTGACGGATCGCGTCGTCGGCCTGGGCGTATGCCGCGCCCTTGCCGAGGATGATCAGCGGACGCTTGGCGCTCTTCAGCACGTCGAGCGCGCGCTTGACGGCGGACGGGGCGGGGAGCTGCGCCGGGGCCGGATCGATCACCTTGACCAGCGACTTCTCGCCCAGCTCGGCGTCCATCACTTGGCTGAACAGCTTCGCGGGCAGGTCGAGATAAACGCCGCCGGGACGGCCGGAGACCGCGGCGCGGATCGCGCGGGCGACGGCGATGCCGATATCGGCCGCGTGCAGCACGCGGAACGCCGCCTTGCAGAGCGGCTTGGCGATCGCGAGCTGGTCCATCTCCTCATAGTCGCCCTGCTGCAGGTCGACGATCTCGCGCTCGGAGGAGCCGGAGATCAGGATCATCGGGAAGCAGTTGGTGGTGGCGTTGGCGAGCGCGGTCAGGCCGTTCAGGAAGCCCGGCGCTGAGACGGTGAGGCACACGCCCGGCTTCTTGGTGAGGAAGCCCGCGATCGCCGCGGCGTTGCCGGCGTTCTGCTCGTGGCGGAACGAGATGACGCGGATGCCGGCGGCCTGCGCGAGCCGGCCGAGATCGGTGATCGGAATGCCCGGCACGCCATAGATCGTCTCGATGCCGTTCAGCTTCAGCGCGTCGATGACGAGATGAAAGCCGTCCGTCAGGTCGGGCTCGACGTGGACGTCGGCGGTCTGCTGATCGTCAAGCTGAACGAGCGTCGTCTCAACGGCGTCGGATTGCGCCTTCAACGCTGTCGCGGTCATGGGTCGTCTCCTCGGTGTTTCTTATGAGCGCCCGGCCGCTTGGCGGGCCGTCGTTGTTTTGTCCGGCGCCTGTTCCGCGCCGCATCGCTGATGCGGTCCTTACGCTGAACAAAGCGGTTTGCGGGACGTTTGCGCGCCCGCGATCCGCCGTTCCTGTCCAGTGCGCTTCAAGGCCGCTCATTGCGCCTTCGCCTCATGGGCTGACGATCGTTGATCTCTGGCATGCCAGACACCAGACGTCAACGAGCCTGACGGCCAGTTTAAGCAATGTTGAAGGACGGGCTGCCCTTGGAATCAGGACTTGCGAGGGAAACGGCAAGCGGTGCAAAGGTCTGGCATGCCAGAACCGGCATATTAGACTTTGGGCCAAGATATTGTTTGGTCACCGGACATGTTCTGGCCAAGTCGAACTCGACGAGATCCGCGACCGCCGCGGGACGACAAATGGCCGGCGGTTGCCAGGCGGCTGTTGCACAGCCCTCATTTCCGTAAGAGTCAGGCTCTTCCAGCCAGTAACACCGCCAGGCGGGAGACCGCCGCGACGTCCCTCACATTTCGGCGCCGGATGCCGGATAAGCCGGCTCAGAGGCCGTGGCGACGGGTCGCATTGCGATTATCGTATCAGTATCCGCAACTTTTTTTGTCAAGTAACGTCAATGCTATCAGCCTATTTGCTAGCCCTTTCGGGGGTATCAAAGCACCTCGGGCGCAGTTTCGCGCTTGCCCAAGTGGCATCAGGCATACCAGACTTGTTCGCAACGGCGGCATTGAACCGCCGGGCGAACAACGCGCCAAAGGGGTAGGAAATGGACACATCGCTTTCGGCCGAGGGATCGGCCCCACGCGTCAGCGACGCTTATCGCTGGATGCAGCTCGCCCTTGGCGTGCTGTGCATGGTTATGATCGCCAACCTGCAATATGGTTGGACCTTCTTCGTCCCCGACATCCAGAAGACGTTCGGCTGGGATCGCGCCGCGATCCAGTGGGCGTTTACGCTGTTCGTGCTGTTTGAGACCTGGCTCGTCCCGATCGAGGGCTGGTTCGTCGACAAGTACGGTCCGCGCTCCGTCGTCGTGTTCGGCGGCCTGCTTTGCGGAATCGGTTGGGTGATCAACGGCTACGCCGCGTCGCTCAACCAGTTCTACCTCGGCCAGATCGTCGCCGGCATTGGCGCCGGCGCGGTCTACGGCACTTGCGTCGGCAATGCGCTCAAGTGGTTCCCGGACAAGCGCGGTCTTGCGGCCGGCATCACCGCCGCCGGCTTCGGCGCCGGCGCGGCTCTGACCGTGGCGCCGATCCAGTCGATGATCGCCAATTCCGGCTTCCAGTCGGCGTTCATCAACTTCGGCATCGGGCAGGCCGTCGTCATCATGATCGGCGCCCTGTTCCTCGTCGCTCCGCGGGCGGGGCAGACGCCTGCGCCCGTCGTTAACGCCGCGCTCACCCAGACCCGTCGCAACTACAGCCCTGGCCAGGTGCTCAAGCAGCCGATCTTCTGGCTGATGTACCTGATGTTCGTGGCGGTGGGCGCCGGCGGTCTGATGGTGACCGCGAACCTCAAGCCGATCGCCGCCGACCTGCACATCGACAAGATCGACGTGACGCTCGCCGGGCTGACGATGACGACGGTCACCTTCGCCGCCACGATCGACCGCATCCTGAACGGCCTCACGCGACCCTTCTTCGGCTGGATCTCCGACAAGATCGGTCGCGAGAACACCATGTTCATCGCGTTCGGCTTCGAAGGCATCGGCATCTACCTGCTGTACCTCTACGGCCATGACCCCGTGATGTTCGTGGTCCTGACCGGCCTGGTGTTCTTCGCCTGGGGCGAGATCTACTCGCTGTTCCCGGCGACCTGCACCGACACGTTCGGCTCCAAGTTCGCGGCGACCAATGCGGGTATGCTCTACACCGCCAAGGGCACTGCGGCGCTGCTGGTGCCGTTCGCGAACTACCTGCAGCAGGCGCAGGGCGTGTGGGACGGCGTGTTCCTGATCGCCGCCGGCGCCAACATCGCGGCGTCGCTGCTCGCGATCTTCGTGCTCAAGCCCTGGCGCCGCAACGTGGTCGCCAAGGCGCAGCTCAACGAGCCGACGACCCCGGTGGGACACGTCGCGACGGTCTGAGCGGAGACCGGGTCGGGCGCTCCCGGCGCCCGGACGGTAGTGAGGAAAAGCCCCCGGCGAGCGATCGCCGGGGGCTTTTTCGATCTAAGCCTCGAAGCTTTCTCCAAGACTTCAGCGAGACTTGCTGCGCTGCAGCACAAGTCGTGCGGTGATCTCTTCAGTCCGCGCTTGACATCAAGTAGTTCTGGCATGCCAAATGCCAGTCATAAGAGCGAGCGGCGTCTGAGCGTTCCACGGGTTCGCACGGCACGGATAGCGCGCTCACGGAGGAGACGTCGAGACTGCGCCCCGCCGCCTGCGCCGCGAAAGCCGCGCGCGGGCGGCGGGAAGGCTCCCGATCGGAGCCAGAGAGATTTCAGAGCTTCCCCTCGTCCGCCGCGTCACGCGGCGGCCTCTCCCGGCGATGCGGGTTCACCCGTCTTCGCCCTCCCAGTCGTCGAGCCGGGCGCCCGCTCGAAGCCGCCGGGAGAGGTCGGACGGCGCTCCCGCCGTCGGGACGAGGGGTTTTTTGTCGGCCGAGGGCAGGGGGGCGCGACTTAAGCCGCAGGCGCCGCAGCCGGATAAGGTCATGACGTCGGACCGCGCGCGGGTTAAACCTGTGCCGCTTCCGGCTTTACAGGGGAAACGAGCGTCCATGAATATTCACGAATACCAGGCCAAGGGCATCCTCCGCGAATATGGCGCGCCGGTGCCGAACGGGTTCCCCATCTTCACGGCGGACGACACTGAAAACGCCGCGAACGCGCTGGGCGGCCCGGTCTGGGTCGTGAAGTCGCAGATCCATGCCGGCGGTCGCGGCAAGGGCAAGTTCAAGGAAGCGAGCGCCGGCGAGATGGGCGGCGTGCGCCTCGCCCGCTCGGTCGACGACGTGAAGAAATACGTCAACGAGATGCTCGGCGCGACGCTCGTCACCAAGCAGACCGGTCCGGCCGGCAAGCAGGTCAACCGCCTCTATGTCGAGGAAGGCTCCGAGATCGCGAAGGAGTTCTACCTCTCCGCGCTTGTCGATCGCGCCTCCGGCCACATCGCCTTCGTGGTCTCGACCGAAGGCGGCATGGATATCGAGGAGGTCGCGCACGCGACGCCTGAGAAGATCGTCACGCTGACCGTCGATCCCGCGACCGGCGTCATGCCGCATCACGGACGCGCCGTCGCGAAGGCGCTCGGCCTCAAGGGCGATCTCGCCAAGCAGGCCGAGAAGCTGGTCGGCTCGCTCTACGCGGCGTTTGTCGGCTCCGACATGGAGATGCTCGAGATCAACCCGCTGATCGTCACCAAGGACGACAAGCTGCGCTGCCTCGACGCCAAGATCTCGTTCGACAGCAACGCGCTCTACCGTCACCCGCAGCTCGCCGAGCTCCGCGATCTCTCGGAAGAGGACGACAAGGAGATCGAGGCGTCGAAATACGACCTCGCCTACATCGCGCTCGACGGCACGATCGGTTGCATGGTCAACGGCGCCGGCCTCGCGATGGCGACGCTCGACATCATCAAGCTCTACGGCGAAGAACCCGCGAACTTCCTCGACGTCGGCGGCGGCGCCACCGAGGAGAAGGTGACGGCGGCCTTCAAGATCATCACCGCCGATCCGAACGTGAAGGGCATCCTCGTCAACATCTTCGGCGGCATCATGAAGTGCGACGTGATCGCGAACGGCGTGATCGCGGCGGTCAAGGCGGTCGGCCTTCAGGTTCCTTTGGTGGTGCGCCTCGAGGGCACCAATGTCGAGGAAGGCAAGCGCATCATCAACGAAAGCGGGCTCGACGTGCTTCCGGCCGACGATCTCGACGACGCGGCGCAGAAGATCGTCGCGGCCGTGAAGAAGGGGGCCTGAGCCATGTCCATCCTGATCGATTCCAGCACGCGGGTGATCTGCCAGGGTTTTACGGGCAAGAACGGGACGTTCCATTCCGAGCAGGC
>NZ_SIUB01000013.1:2500-5730 GCF_004310425.1 Hansschlegelia quercus
GATCGTGAGAGCGATCAAGTGTCTTAAGAGCATTCGGTGGATGCCTTGGCGCTGAGAGGCGATGAAGGACGTGGTACGCTGCGATAAGCGTCGGGGAGCTGCGAACAGGCTTTGATCCGACGATTTCCGAATGGGGAAACCCACCTCCGACGTTTTGTGGTCTGAAACTCGTGAAGAGCGATCTTTGCGGGCGTCAGATCACGATGCGTCGACACAGAGGTATTTGTTTCTGAATACATAGGAAACAAAGGCGAACCCGGGGAACTGAAACATCTAAGTACCCGGAGGAAAGGACATCAACAGAGACTCCGTTAGTAGTGGCGAGCGAACGCGGACTAGGCCAGCGCCTTCAGTTTATTTAGCGGAACCGTCTGGAAAGTCGGGCGTCATTGGGTGATAGCCCCGTACGCGAAAAAGAAACTGCAGGACTCGAGTAGGGCGGGACACGTGAAATCCTGTCTGAACATGGGGGGACCACCCTCCAAGCCTAAGTACTCCTCAGCGACCGATAGCGAACCAGTACCGTGAGGGAAAGGTGAAAAGCACCCCGACAAGGGGAGTGAAACAGTTCCTGAAACCGGATGCTTACAAACAGTAGGAGCCCGCAAGGGTGACTGCGTACCTTTTGTATAATGGGTCAGCGACTTAATGTGTCGAGCAAGCTTAAGCCGTTAGGTGTAGGCGCAGCGAAAGCGAGTCTTAATAGGGCGCGAAGTTCGACGTATTAGACCCGAAACCGGGTGATCTAGCCATGAGCAGGTTGAAGGTGCGGTAACACGCACTGGAGGACCGAACCGGTGCCTGTTGAAAAAGTCTCGGATGACTTGTGGCTAGGGGTGAAAGGCCAACCAAACTCGGAAATAGCTGGTTCTCCGCGAAATCTATTTAGGTAGAGCGTCGGATGAATACTACTGGGGGTAGAGCACTGGATGGGCTAGGGGTCCTTACCGGATTACCAAACCTAACCAAACTCCGAATACCAGTAAGTACTATCCGGCAGACACACGGCGGGTGCTAACGTCCGTCGTGGAGAGGGAAACAACCCTGACCTACAGCTAAGGCCCCCAATTCGTGGCTAAGTGGGAAAGGATGTGAGAATCCCAAAACAACCAGGAGGTTGGCTTAGAAGCAGCCATCCTTTAAAGAAAGCGTAACAGCTCACTGGTCTAAACAAGGGTTCTTGCGCCGAAGATGTAACGGGGCTCAAGCCACGAGCCGAAGCTTAGGGTTCGACGTAGCGATACGTTGAGCGGTAGCGGAGCGTTCCGTAAGTCTGCGAAGGGACAGCCGTGAGGCATCCTGGAGATATCGGAAGTGCGAATGCTGACATGAGTAACGAAAAGGAGTGTGAGAGACACTCCCGCCGAAAGTCCAAGGGTTCCTGCGTAAAGCTAATCTGCGCAGGGTTAGCCGGCCCCTAAGGCGAGGCCGAAAGGCGTAGTCGATGGGAATGGGGTGAATATTCCCCAGCCAGTGGGTAGTGACGAATGACGGAAGCTGTCGGAGGTTATTGGATTCCGAAGGCGGCCTAGTTGTTCCAGGAAATAGCTCCCACATCAGACCGTACCCGAAACCGACACAGGTGGACTGGTAGAGCATACCAAGGCGCTTGAGAGAACTATGCTGAAGGAACTCGGCAAATTGCCTCCGTAACTTCGGGATAAGGAGGCCTCGTATCTGGGCAACCAGGTGCGAGGGGCACAGACCAGGGGGTGGCAACTGTTTAGCAAAAACACAGGGCTCTGCGAAATCGCAAGATGACGTATAGGGTCTGACGCCTGCCCGGTGCTGGAAGGTTAAGAGGAGAGGTGCAAGCTTTGAATCGAAGCCCCAGTAAACGGCGGCCGTAACTATAACGGTCCTAAGGTAGCGAAATTCCTTGTCGGGTAAGTTCCGACCTGCACGAATGGCGTAATGACTTCCCCGCTGTCTCCAGCATAGACTCAGTGAAATTGAATTCCCCGTGAAGATGCGGGGTTCCTGCGGTCAGACGGAAAGACCCCGTGCACCTTTACTGTAGCTTTGCATTGGCGATTGTGTTGGCATGTGTAGGATAGGTGGTAGGCTTTGAAGCATGGGCGCCAGCTCGTGTGGAGCCATCCTTGAAATACCACCCTTATCGTCACGATCGTCTAACCGCGATCCGTTATCCGGATCCGGGACAATGCATGGCAGGCAGTTTGACTGGGGCGGTCGCCTCCCAAAGAGTAACGGAGGCGCGCGATGGTAGGCTCAGACCGGTCGGAAATCGGTCGTTGAGTGCAATGGCATAAGCCTGCCTGACTGCGAGACAGACAAGTCGAGCAGAGACGAAAGTCGGTCATAGTGATCCGGTGGTTCCACGTGGACGGGCCATCGCTCAACGGATAAAAGGTACGCCGGGGATAACAGGCTGATACTGCCCAAGAGTCCATATCGACGGCAGTGTTTGGCACCTCGATGTCGGCTCATCACATCCTGGGGCTGGAGCAGGTCCCAAGGGTTCGGCTGTTCGCCGATTAAAGTGGTACGTGAGCTGGGTTCAGAACGTCGTGAGACAGTTCGGTCCCTATCTGCCGTGGGTGTCGGAGATTTGAGAGGATTTGTCCCTAGTACGAGAGGACCGGGATGAACGCACCTCTGGTGGACCTGTTGTGGCGCCAGCCGCATTGCAGGGTAGCTACGTGCGGACGGGATAACCGCTGAAGGCATCTAAGCGGGAAACCCCCCTCAAAACGAGATCTCCCTTGAGAATCGTGGAAGACCACCACGTTGATAGGCCGGGTGTGGAAGCATGGCGACATGTGAAGCTTACCGGTACTAATCGTTCGATTGGCTTGATCGCTCTTGCGATCCGCGCCCATCCCTCCTCTTGCGTTGAGGATGGGCCGAACCTGAAAGTAAAACTCCAGCTTGCTTCAAAACGCACTTCGCCGGCCTGGTGGCTTTGCGAGGGGAAAAAACCCGATCCCATCCCGAACTCGGCCGTTAAGCCCCTCTGCGCCAATGGTACTTCGTCTTAAGGCGCGGGAGAGTAGGTCGTCGCCAGGCCTGCGAAGTGCGTTACACGTTCCACGATGATCACAGACCAAAACGCGCTCAACCGTCCCCGACCCAACAGTCCGGACACGGCGCGGGGTGGAGCAGCCCGGTAGCTCGTCAGGCTCATAACCTGAAGGTCACAGGTTCAAATCCTGTCCCCGCAACCAAATAAACAAAAACCCGCCAGCTAAAAGCCGGCGGGTTTTTGC
>NZ_SIUB01000017.1 GCF_004310425.1 Hansschlegelia quercus
ATCCTGATCGATTCCAGCACGCGGGTGATCTGCCAGGGTTTTACGGGCAAGAACGGGACGTTCCATTCCGAGCAGGCGATCGCCTACGGGACCAAGATGGTCGGCGGCGTGGCGCCGGGCAAAGGCGGGCAGGTGCATCTCGACCTGCCGGTGTTCGACACGGTAGCCGAGGCCCGAGAGGCGACCGGGGCCGACGCCTCCGTGGTCTACGTGCCGCCGCCAGGGGCGGCTGACGCGATCTGCGAGGCGATCGCGGCCGAGATCCCGCTTGTCGTGTGCATCACCGAGGGCATCCCGGTGCTCGACATGGTGCGGGTGAAGCGCGCGCTCGAGGGCTCCAAGACGCGTCTGATCGGGCCGAACTGCCCGGGCGTGGTGACGGCGGGCGAGTGCAAGATCGGCATCATGCCGGGCAACATCTTTTCGCGGGGCAATGTCGGCGTGGTGTCGCGCTCGGGCACGCTGACCTATGAGGCGGTGTTCCAGACGACGCGCGAGGGCCTTGGCCAGACGACCGCGGTCGGCATCGGCGGCGATCCTGTGAAGGGGACCGAGTTCATCTCGATGCTTGAGCTGTTTCTCGCCGATCCGAAGACGGAGTCGATCGTGATGATCGGGGAGATCGGCGGTTCGGCGGAGGAGGAGGCGGCGCAGTTCCTGGCGGACGAGGCGCGTCGCGGGCGCAAGAAGCCGACGGT
>NZ_SIUB01000001.1 GCF_004310425.1 Hansschlegelia quercus
GGACGGCCGTCAGGCCGAGCCGGGATCGTCGTCAAAAAGGGGCGCTTCATCCTGAAGACGATCCCGGCTCTCGGCTGCCGCCTCGGCCGGGATGACAGGCTGGCCATAACGAAGACATTTGAATCGCTGAGGCCAAAAACGAAAAACGCCCGCGGCTTTCGCCGCGGGCGTTTCGATCACAGCCGGTAAGCGACGTCAGGCGCTGACGCCCGCCTCGCTCGCGCGGTCGGCGTAGATGTAGAGCGGACGGCCCTTGCCATCGGCTACGTCGCCGGAGATCACCACCTGCTCGACGCCTTCGAGCCCGGGCAGGTCGAACATCGTGTCGAGCAGGATCTGCTCCATGATCGAGCGAAGGCCGCGGGCGCCGGTCTTGCGCTCGATCGCCTTCTTAGAGATCGCCGAGAGCGCCTCCTCATTGAAGGAGAGCTCGACGTTCTCCATCTCGAACAGCCGCTGATACTGCTTCACCAGCGCGTTCTTCGGCTCGGTCAGGATCGTCTTCAACGCCGCCTCGTCGAGATCCTCGAGCGTCGCCAGCACCGGCAGACGACCGACGAACTCCGGGATCAGGCCGAAGCGCAGCAGATCCTCGGGCTCGACCTGGCGGAACAGCTCACCCGTCCGGCGCTCGTCCGGCGACTTCACCTTGGCGCCGAAGCCAATCGAAGTGCCCTGCCCCTTCTGGCTGATGATCTTGTCGAGGCCCGCAAAGGCGCCGCCGCAGATGAACAGGATGTTCGTCGTGTCGACCTGCAGGAACTCCTGCTGCGGATGCTTCCTGCCGCCCTGCGGCGGCACGGAGGCGACCGTGCCTTCCATGATCTTCAGCAGCGCCTGCTGGACGCCCTCGCCCGACACGTCGCGCGTGATCGAAGGGTTGTCCGACTTGCGGCTGATCTTGTCGATCTCGTCGATGTAGACGATGCCGCGCTGCGCCCGCTCGACATTGTAGTCGGCGGACTGGAGCAGCTTGAGGATGATGTTCTCGACGTCCTCGCCGACATAGCCGGCCTCGGTCAGCGTCGTGGCGTCGGCCATCGTGAACGGCACGTCGAGGATGCGGGCGAGCGTCTGCGCGAGCAGCGTCTTGCCGCAACCGGTCGGGCCGATCAGCAGAATGTTCGACTTCGCGAGCTCGACGTCGTTGTGCTTGGTCGCGTGGTTCAACCGCTTGTAGTGGTTGTGGACCGCGACCGAGAGAACCTTCTTCGCGTGGTCCTGCCCGATGACATAGTCGTCGAGGACCTTGCGAATCTCCTTCGGCGTCGGGATCCCGTCGCGCGATTTGACCAGCGAGGATTTGTTCTCCTCGCGGATGATGTCCATGCACAGCTCGACGCATTCGTCGCAGATGAACACCGTCGGCCCGGCGATGAGCTTGCGCACCTCATGCTGGCTCTTGCCGCAGAAGGAGCAGTACAGGGTGTTCTTGGCGTCGCCGCCGCCCTTGCTGGTCATCTCACTATCCCTTTCGGGTCGAAGCGCCGCACGATCGCGTCGCTCCACCGTAGCGTCTTAAGCCGCTGGTCGTTAACCAATCGGCGCCGTCAGGTGGGCACGCGGCGCTGCCGACGCAACGCCTCTGGTCGATGATAGGCAATTGTGCGTCCGCAGCAACAGCCCGGGAGCGGCGTATCGCCGCCGCTCCGCGATTCGCGACCTTTTCGTCACGTAATCGTCGCCCGAGTGAAGGTTCGCGTCACGCGGCCTTCTGCTCGCCCTCGTCGCCCGGGCGCTTCTCGATCACCTGATCGATCAGGCCGAACTCCTTGGCGACCTCGGCCGACATGAAGGTGTCGCGGTCGAGCGTGCGGTCGATCTCCTCGTAGGAGCGGCCGCAGTGCCTGACGTAGATCTCGTTCAGGCGTCGCTTGATCTTGCCGATGTCCTCGGCGTGGCGCTCGATGTCGGAGGCCTGGCCCTGGAAGCCGCCGGAGGGCTGGTGGACCATGATGCGCGCGTTCGGCAGAGCGTGGCGCATGCCCTTCTCGCCGGCGGTCAGCAGCAGCGAGCCCATCGAGGCGGCCTGGCCCATGCAGAGCGTCGCCACCGGCGGGCGGATGTACTGCATAGTGTCGTAGATCGCGAGGCCCGACGTCACCACGCCTCCCGGCGAGTTGATGTAGAGCGAGATCTCCTTCTTCGGGTTCTCCGACTCGAGGAAGAGCAGCTGCGCGCAGATCACCGACGCCATGTCGTCCTGCACCGGGCCGGACAGGAAGATGATTCGCTCCTTGAGGAGCCGCGAATAAATGTCGAACGAGCGCTCGCCGCGGTTGGTCTGCTCGATGACCATCGGGATGAGGAAGTTCGTCGCCTGGTCGTACATGTCGCGCATCGCGTTCATCCCTTCACGTGAGCATTAGAGGCGGCGACGCCGTGGCGCGCCGCCCGCCCGAATCCCGTTCTCACGAAGAGGATTTGTCGTCCTCCTCGTCCTCGCGCGCAAGCAGCTCCTCCTTGGGCACCGAACGCTCGGTGACGCTCGCGCCGGCGAGGATCTGGTCGACGACCTTCTCCTCGAAGATCGGCGCGCGGAGCTCGGCCAGAGCCTCAGGGGTCTTGGAGTAGTACTCCCAGACCTGACGCTCCTGCCCCGGGAACTGGCGCGCACGCTCCATCAGCGCGTCGCGGACCTCATCCTCGGAGATCTTCACTTCGTGCTTGTCGCCGAACTCCGCAAGGACGAGGCCGAGCCGCACGCGGCGCTCGGCGATCTTGCGGTAGTCGGCCTTGGCGGCGTCCTCAGTCGTGCCTTCCGAATCGAACGTCTTACCGGACTGGGCGAGGTCGCCCTGGACCTGGCGCCACACGTTCTCGAACTCCTGCTCGACGAGCGTCGGCGGCAGGTCGAAAGCGTATTGGGCGTCGAGCGCGTCGAGCACCTGGCGCTTCACCTTCTGGCGCGAGACGCGGTCGTATTCCTTGGTGATCTGCTCGCGCGCGGCGTTCTTCAGCGCCGGCAGGTCGGCCATCCCCAGGCTGCGGGCGAGCGCGTCGTCGACCTTGAGGTCTTCGGGCGTCTCGACGCCCTTCACGGTGATGTCGAAGGCCGCTTCCTTCCCCGCGAGATGCGGCGCCTGATATTCATCGGGGAACTTCACGGTAATGGTCTTCTCGTCGCCGACCTTCACGCCGACAAGCTGCTCTTCGAAGCCGGGGATGAAGGTGTTGGAGCCGAGCTCCAGCGGCTGGTCCTCGGCCGCGCCGCCCTCGAAGGGCTCGCCGTCGATCTTTCCGAGGAAGTCGATGGTGACGCGGTCGCCGTCGGACGCCGCCTCGCCCTCGGCCTTCGCCGAAAAGCCGCGGTTCTGCTTGGCGACGCGTTCAACGGCCTCGTCGACCTCCTGGTCGGAGACCTCGGTGACCAGCTTCTCGATCTTGAGGTCCGACAGGTCCTTGAGCTCGACCTTCGGCAGGATCTCCATCGCGACCGAGAGCGCGAGGTCGTGCTTGCCGGCGATGACGCCCTCGACAGCCTTCTCCTCGTCCGCCTCGTCCTCGGCCGTCACTTTTACGCGCGGCTGCATCGCGAGCTTCAGGCCGTTCTCGTCGACGATCTTGCGGTTGGCGTCCGCCACCACCTGCTCGACCACTTCGGCCATCACGGAGCGGCCATAGAGCTTCTTGAGGTGCGCGAGCGGCACCTTGCCCTTGCGGAAGCCGTTGATGTTGACGCGGTCCTTGAGCGTGTTCAGCCGCTCCACCAGCCGGCTCTCGAGATCCGCCGCGGGAACGACGATCTTGAACTCGCGCTTGAGCCCTTCGTCGAGGGTCTGCGTCACCTGCATGGCGTCGATCTCTTAGCTGTTCGAATCTCTCGCGGCCGCAGCGTTCTCCATCGGAGAGAACGCACGCCCGCGTTCCGAGCGGAAAATGGATGGCGTCGGGGTCTGGCCTGGTGCGGGCGGAGGGGCTCGAACCCCCACGGCTTGCGCCACGGGAACCTAAATCCCGCGTGTCTACCAGTTCCACCACGCCCGCGCCGGGCGCACGCGCTCCACCAAGGCAAGCCCGGTGAAACGCGCGGCGTCTATACCATGACGACCGCATGTCGCACGAAAAAAGTGCGGGAGCCTTTATCCCTCCTTGCGCCTGAGAGGGATAACAGCGCTTGACCCTCCTCCGCCCTCAAGGCCACCTCCGCCCATGACGCCCTCATCCGACATCGCTCGCCTGATCGAGATCATGGCCGCCCTCCGCACGCCGGTGACCGGCTGCCCATGGGACCTCGAGCAGACCTTCGCCTCGATCGCGCCCTTCACCATCGAGGAGGCCTATGAGGTCGCGGACGCGATCGCCCGCGGCGACCTTGTCGACCTCAGGGAAGAACTCGGCGATCTCCTACTGCAGGTCGTGTTCCACGCCCGCATGGCGGAGGAGCAGGGCGCCTTCGCGTTTCCGGACGTGGTCGAGGCGATCAACGCCAAGCTGATACGCCGCCACCCTCACATCTTCGGCGAGGCCCGCGATCTCGGGCCGGACGAGGTCAAGGCTCTGTGGGGAGCGATCAAGGCGCAGGAGAAGGCCGAGCGCGCCGCGGCCCGCGGGCTTCCAGCGGACGCGCCCAAAAGCCTGCTCGACGGGATCACGCCCGCCCTCCCCGGCCTGACGCGAGCCATCAAACTGCAGGAGAAGGCGGCGACCGTCGGCTTCGACTGGGACGACGTGGCGCTCGTCGTCGGAAAGATCCGCGAGGAGACCGACGAGGTCGCCGAAGCCGTGGAGAGCGGCGATCGCGACAAGATCGAGGACGAGATCGGCGATCTGCTCTGCGCGGTGGCGAACCTCGCACGCCATGTAGGCGTCGACCCTGAGGCCGCGATCAGGCGGTCGAACGCCAAGTTCGAGCGCCGCTTCAGGTTCATCGAGCAGGCGCTGCGCTCGCAGGGGAAAACGCCAGCTGACAGCGACCTCGAAGAGATGGACGGGTTGTGGAACGAGGCGAAGGCGGCGGAGCGTCGGGCGGCGGAGTGACGTGCTCGGCAACGTCCTACGTGCTTCGAGACGCCCGCAATGCGGGTGCCGCAGCATGAGGAGCGTTTGGGTTGCTCAACCGTCCTCATGCTGAGGAGCGCCAAAGGCGCGTCTTGAAGCACGCAGAGCCGTCCCACCCCTCACCCCAGACGCGCCGCCAAAAACCGCGCGATCCGCTCAATCGCGACCGACGCCTCGGGGATCAGCCGCGCGAACGCCTGCCAGACGTGCGGCATGCGGTTCCAGACCTCGAGCTCGACCGTGACGCCAACCGCCTCCAGCGCAGCCTTCATCCGCACGGCGTCGTCGAGGAGGATCTCGTCGCTGCCGCACTGGATGAAACAAGGCGGCAGGCCGGCAAGGTCGCCGAACAGCGGCGAGAGCAGCGGGTCGCGGAGATCGCGGCCCTCGGCATAGGCGCCGACGACCGAGGGCAGGCCGTCGATATGGAGCAGCGGATCGAGCTCGGCGTTGGTCTTCATGCTCTCGCCGCTCCCCGTCATGTCCACGAAGGGCGACATCGCGACGGCCGCGGCCGGCATCGGGAGGTCTTCCTGCTTCAGCTTCAGAAGCAGCGCGAAGACGAGGTTTCCGCCCGCGGAATCGCCCGCGACGGCCAGACGATCCGGGCGCACGCCGGATTCGATCATTGCGCGGTAGACGGCCGTCGCGTCCTCCAGTCCCGCCGGGAATGGATGCTCGGGCGCGAGACGGTAGTCCGGCGTCACGATCCGCGCTCCGGCGCCGCGGGCGATCCTGCCGACGATACCCCGATGGGTGCGCGGCGAACCGGAGACGAATGCGCCGCCATGGAGGTAGAGCACGTGGCGTTCGGTCGTGAGGCCGGTCGGCGCGCTCCACTCCACGTCCACGCCTGCGATGACGTCCTTGCGGACGGCGACGCCGCGCGGCTTGTCCGGCGCGAATCGCGCGACGCGCTCCATCGAGCGACGAATCTTGGGGATGTCCGGCTTGGCGTGGACGCGCGCCTTCACCGCATGGCGCATGAAGAGGCGCAGCAGCATCGCCTGCGCGCTCGCGCCGGCGTCGATTCCGAGGTTCATGATCGCCGTTTCCGATCGTCATCTTCGGCCACGCGAGAGAGCGGGCCGCCTGTAGCGTCTTCGCAACGCCGCAAGGCGGGTTCGCATATGCAAGAATGACGTCGATCTCATGTCGGCCGAATCACGACAGACTGAAAGCTCTATGGCCAAACCCGAAGCCAAGCCCGAAGTGACCGTCGGTTTTCTGGACGGTCTGACGCCGGAGCAGCCCCGCAGACGGGCGGCCGAGCCCCGGCTTGCGCCCGCGACGCCGGAGGCCGGGTACACCGCGGCCGACATCGAGGTGCTCGAAGGGCTGGAGCCGGTCCGCCGGCGGCCGGGCATGTATATCGGCGGAACCGACGAGAAGGCGCTGCACCACCTCTTCGCCGAGGTCATCGACAACGCGATGGACGAAGCGGTCGCGGGCCACGCGACCTTCATCGCCGTCGACGCGCTCGCCGACGGCTCGGTGGTCGTCACCGATAACGGCCGCGGCGTGCCGATCGACCCGCACCCGAAATTTCCGGGCAAGTCCGCGCTCGAGGTCATCATGACCACGCTGCATTCAGGCGGGAAGTTCGATTCGAAGGTCTACGAGACCTCCGGCGGCCTGCACGGCGTCGGCGTCTCGGTGGTCAATGCGTTGTCCGAACGGCTGGAAGTCGAGGTCGCGCGCAACCAGAAGCTCTACCGTCAGGCGTTTTCGCGGGGGCATCCGCTGGGGCCGCTCGAAGAGGTCGGGCCGGTGCACAACCGGCGCGGCACCAAGGTTCGCTTCCTGCCGGACGACCAGATCTTCGGCGCCGGCGCCCGGCTCAAGCCCGCGCGCCTGTTCGCGATGGCGCGCTCCAAGGCCTACCTGTTCTCCGGCGTCGAAATCCGCTGGAGCTGCGCCGCCGAGATCGCCTCCGAGGACGCGCCCGAGCGGGCCACTCTGCACTTCCCCGGCGGGCTCAAAGACTATCTGTCGGCGAACGTTTCGGGCCGCGAATTAGCCGCGGAGATTTTCGCGGGGTCGCACAAGAAAGCCGGCGGCCATGGCTCGGTCGAATGGGCGATCGCCTGGACTGACGACAATGACGACGGCTTCACCCGCTCCTACTGCAACACGATCCCGACGCCTGAGGGCGGCACCCACGAGCAAGGCCTCAGGGTCGCGCTGCTGCGCGGGCTGAAGGACTACGCCGAGCGCGTCAGCAATAAGCGCGCCGCGATCATGACCGGCGACGACGTGATGTCCGGCGCGGCGGCGATGCTCTCCGCCTTCATCCGCGAGCCGGAGTTCCAGGGCCAGACCAAGGAGCGGCTGGCGACGGCGGAAGCCTCGCGCATCGTCGAACAGGCGGTGAAGGACGCGTTCGACCACTGGCTGGCGGCTTCACCCCAGCAGGCCAACAAGCTGCTCGAAGTCGTCGTGCTGCGCGCCGAAGACCGGCTGCGCCGCCGCGCGGAGAAGGACGTCGCCCGCAAGACGGCGACCCGCAAGCTTCGGCTGCCGGGCAAGCTCGCCGATTGCAGCCAGGCCGGCTCGAAGGGCTCCGAGCTCTTCATCGTCGAGGGCGACTCGGCCGGCGGATCAGCCAAGCAGGCGCGCGATCGCGCGACGCAGGCGGTGCTGCCCTTGCGGGGCAAGATTCTGAACGTCGCGAGCGCGAGCGGCGACAAGCTCGCCCAGAACCAGCAGCTCGCCGATCTCATGCTGGCGCTCGGCTGCGGGACGCGGGCGCGCTACTCGGAAGCCGACCTCCGCTACGACCGTGTGATCGTGATGACCGACGCCGACGTCGACGGCGCGCATATCGCCTCATTGCTGATGACGTTCTTCTTCCGCGAGCTGCCGGAGCTGATCCGCAACGGGCACCTCTTCCTCGCCGTGCCGCCGCTCTACCGCATCACGGTCGGGGCGGAGACCGTCTATGCCCGCGACGACGCGCACAAGGACGAGCTGCTGGCGAAGAAGTTCAAGGGCAAGAAAGCCGACATCGGCCGCTTCAAGGGCCTTGGCGAGATGATGCCGGCGCAGCTGCGCGACACCACCATGGCGCCAGCCAAGCGCACGCTGCTGCGTGTTGGCGTTCTGGAGGCGGAGGCTGAGGGCACGCGCGACGCGGTCGACCGGTTGATGGGCGTGAAGCCCGAAGCGCGCTTCCGCTTCATCCAGGAGAACGCGGCGTTCGCGGGCGACCTGATCGACGTGTGAGCCTTCGCCTTCTCAGGCGTCGGCTCTATATCGCGGCGATGCGCAACGCATCGGAGCCGCTCATGCGACGTCGCAGCAGTCTGATCCTCGCCCTGTCGCTTCTCGCCTTGCCCGCCTTCGCGCAGGCGCCGTCCGAGACCACTCCGCCCGACAAGATCGATCCGGGCCCGATCAAGCCCGACGTCTCGACGCCGCCCTCGCGGGCGGAGGACGCGACATCAGGCGTGCCATCCTCGGTATTCGCGGTCCGCCGCGCGGGAGACTGGCAAAGCGATTCCGGCAAAGGCTTTTCGCGGGTCATTGGGGTGCTCGACGCGGGCAAGCAGCGTCTTTACGCCCAGTGGATCGCGGGGGATGACGGCCATGTCGTCGCGACCAAGGAGGTTGTCGACGAAGAAGCCGCCAAGCTGACCTTCGGCGACATCCGGGCGGAGCCGGGAGACGAGGGCGTCACCGTCTTCCTCGACACGGAGCCGGACAAAGACGGGATGCGCGACACCTGGGTGATGGTGCTCGGCGCGCCGGGCGACGTGCGTTTCGGCCCCGCCACCAACTGAACCCGCTACCTCTCGGAGGGTCTCTCCGGTTCTGGAATGGCTGCGCCGCCCGGCCGCGCGATTGACAAACTGCGGCTAAAGCCTCATTTCCCACGGAGTTCCCTGGCCCTGGCGACGCTCGTCGCCTCGCGCCCTGCGGGTGACGGCTCAGTCCGACGCGGACGGCCGCCCGCCACGAACCCAAGGACGACATGAGCTTTTCCGAACTTGGACTGAGTCCGAAGGTGCTGGCCGCCGTCGAGGCCTCCGGATACACGCAGCCGACGCCGATCCAGGCGGCGGCGATCCCGCACGTGCTCGACAAGCGGGATGTGCTCGGCATCGCCCAGACCGGCACGGGCAAGACCGCGTCCTTCACGCTGCCGATGCTGACCCGCCTCGAGCAGGGCCGCGCACGGGCGCGCATGCCGCGGACGTTGATCCTCGAGCCGACGCGCGAGCTCGCGGCGCAGGTCGAGGAAAGCTTCGTCAAGTACGGCGTGAACCACAAGCTTTCGGTCGCGCTGCTGATCGGCGGCGTGTCCTTCGGCGATCAGGACGCCAAGCTGACCCGCGGCGTCGACGTTCTGATCGCCACTCCGGGCCGCCTGCTCGACCATTTCGAGCGCGGCCGGCTGCTGCTCACCGGCATCGAGATCCTCGTGATCGACGAGGCCGACCGGATGCTCGACATGGGCTTCATCCCGGACATCGAGCGCATCTGCAAGCTCATCCCACCGAAGCGCCAGACGCTGTTCTTCTCGGCCACGATGCCGCCGGAGATCACGCGCCTCACCCAGCAGTTCCTGAAGAACCCGGAGCGCATCGAGGTCCAGCGCGCGTCCTCCACAAACGCGGCGATCACCCAGCTTCTGGTCGCGACCAGCGACGACGCGTCCGAAAAGCGCGACGTGCTTCGCCGCGTCATCCAGGACGCCAAGGACTTCAAGAACGCGATCGTGTTCTGCAACCGCAAACGCGACATCGCGGTGGTTCACAAATCGCTGGAGAAGCACGGCTTCAAGGTCGCCGCGCTTCATGGCGACATGGACCAGCGCGCCCGCATGGCGGCTCTCGACAGCTTCAAGACCGGCGAGGTCGACCTGCTGGTGGCGAGCGACGTCGCGGCCCGCGGCCTCGACATCCCGGCTGTGAGCCATGTCGTGAACTACGATGTGCCGATTCACGCGGAAGACTACGTCCACCGCATCGGCCGCACCGGCCGCGCCGGACTGACCGGCGTCGCCCTCACTCTAGTCGCGCCGTCCGACAGCAAGAACCTCTCCGCGATCGAGACCCTGCAGAAGTCCGCGATCACCTGGGCCGGCGCTCCGCTCGATGCGGAAGCGCTTTCCGAGGCGCGTCCCCGCGGCCGTTCGCGCGGCGGCAAGAGCGGCGCTGCGAAGGAGCCGGCCGCGCCCGCCCGCGGGCCTCGCCGGTCGAAGGGCCGCTCCACGGCTCCGGAGGAGACTGCGCCGACGCCCGTCGCCGAGATCCCCGCCGCCGTCGCGGCGCCTCCCGCCCCGACTCGGGAGCGCGCGCCGCACGCAGCCTCGAGGCCGGATGAGCGCCGTCCCGCCCCCAGGCAGGACGAACGCCGTCCCGCCGACCGCCGTCCGGCCGCTCAGTCTCCTGACGACAAGGTGGTCGGCTTGGGCGACCACGTGCCGGCCTTTCTGCTCAGGCCGGTCAGGGCCGGTTAGCCGAATACCCTTTTAACGCGACCTTTACCAAGAAGACGCAACTTACGGCTATGAGGCGAGGACGATGAGTCCCGTCGCTCGCCGGGGGGCGAAAGGCGATGACGGGCTCTTCAAGCGATTTCAGTCGCACGATGGCTTTTTGCAGCGCCGCCCTAGAGCGCATCAAGGCGCACCGGCATCCCGCTTACCCCCGGAACTACGAGTTCTGGTACACCTACGCCACGGGCTACAATCAGGCCCTCAACCGCGCGGTGAACGAGGCGCTCCAGCGCGACAGCGTGCTGTCCGAGCCGGACCTCGACCTCCTTTATGAGACCTATCTGTCGCCGCTGCGCCTCTCGGAGCGCGTGGACCACGTCGGCGCGCGGATCATGGCGGAGCTCGCCGAGGTCGCCGTCGTCCTGAAGACGGCGCACGGTTCGAGCGTGCATTACACCGAGACGATCCAGCGCCTCGCGGGCGAAGCCGACGCGCTCGGCGAGGGCGGCCTCGAACTCAAGTCGATCGCGCTCAAGCTGATCGACGCGACGAGCGCCATGGCCGAGCGCACGCGGGTGCTCGAGGAGCAGCTGCTCTCGTCGCATCACGAGATGCACGAACTCCAGAGCATGCTGGAGATCATCCGCGCGGAATCGCTGACCGATCCCCTGACCGGCCTCGCCAACCGCAAGTTCCTGCAGGGCACGCTCGAGCAGGCGTTGAACGACGCGCTGAACGGCCAGCGTTTCTCGCTGCTCGTCATCGACATCGACCATTTCAAGACGTTCAACGACCGCTACGGCCATCTGACCGGCGATCAGGTCCTACGACTCGTCGCGATGGCCCTGAAGCAGAACGTCAAGGGTCAGGACCTCGCCGCTCGTTTCGGCGGCGAGGAGTTCGCGATCATGCTGCCCGACACCGCTCTCGGCGGGGCGACGGCGGTGGCGGAGCGCGTGCGCCGCGCCGTCATGACCAAGGATCTCGTCAAACGGTCCACCGGCGAGCATCTCGGTCGCGTCACCGTTTCGATCGGCGTCGCGACCTGGCGGCGTGGCGACAGCGCTCAGACGATCCTCGATCGCGCCGACCGCTGCATGTACATGGCGAAGCGTAGCGGCCGGAACGTCGTGGTCTCCGAGGACGATTCCCGGATGATCGAGGATTCCGGCCGCAGGTTCGCCCCTGACGGCGGCGACGGCGACGTCCAGGTCGCCTGAGCCGAACTCAGGCCGCTTCCGCTTCCTCGTAGCGCGGATAGTCGGTGTAGCCGGCCTCCGCCCCGCCGTAGAACGTGTCCTTGTTCGGCGTGGCGAGCGGCTGGCCGGCGCGCATCCGCTCGACGAGATCGGGGTTAGCGATGAACGGCCGCCCGAAGGCGACGAGGTCGACCGCGCCGGACGCAACGCGCTCGGCAGCTAGCGCCGGATCGTAATTGTTGTTTCCGATGAAGGCGCCCTTGAAGGCCTGCCGCAGGACGGCGAGATCGAAGCCGCCTTCGGGCGCGCGCGAACCCTGCGTCTCACCCTCGATCACGTGGATATAGGCCGCGCCGAGACCTGAAAGCTGCTCGACCGCATAGGTGAAGAGCGGCTCGGGGTTCGAGTCCGAGATGTCGTTGAAGGGGCTGAGCGGAGACAGGCGAATGCCGACGCGATCCGCGCCGATCGCATTGGCGGCCGCCCCGGTCGCCTCGATCAGGAAGCGCGCCCGGTTCTCGATCGAGCCGCCGTAACGGTCCGTGCGCTTGTTCGTCTTGTCGCGCAGGAACTGGTCGAGCAGGTAGCCGTTCGCGGCATGGACCTCGACGCCGTCGAACCCGGCCGCGACGGCGTTCTTCGCGGCGACGCCATATTGCGCGACGATACCGGGAATCTCGTCGGTCTCCAGCGCGCGAGGCGTTACGTGCGGCTTGAAGCCGGACTCCGTGAACGCCATCCCCTCGGGCTTGATCGCGGACGGCGCGACGGGAAGGACGTTGCCCGGCTGCAGATCGGGATGCGAGATGCGCCCGACGTGCCAGAGCTGCAGCACGATCTTGCCGCCCTTCGCGTGGACGGCGTCGGTGACGAGCTTCCAGCCCGCGATCTGCTCGTCGGAGTAGATGCCGGGCGTCCAGGCGTAACCCTGCCCCTCGGGCATGATCTGCGTGGCTTCGGCGATGATCAGGCCGGCTGACGCGCGTTGCCCGTAATATTCCGCGTTCATCGGCCCTTGTGCGAGCGTCTTGTGGTCGGCGCGCGAGCGGGTCAGCGGCGCCATGACGACGCGGTTCTTGAGGTCGAGGGCGCCGACTTTCAGCGGCGAGAACAGGGCGTCGACGTCAGACATGAGAAGCGATCTCCGGGCGTTGCAGGAGCCGGCATGGAGCCGGCGCGTCGCAGCCGGAGATAGGGTTCCCTTGTTGCGCTGCAAACCCGGCGCGACGCCCTCCCGACGCAAGGCGCGCTTGCGCGGGAAGGCCGTTCCGGCCGTTACGGCAGCAGGATTGTCGAGCCCGTCGTCTCGCGCCCTTCGAGCGCCTTGTGAGCCTCGGCGGCTTGGCTGAGCGGCACGCGGCGGCCAATGTCGATGATCACCGCCCCGGAAGCGATGACGTCGAACAGGTCCTCCGCGGTCGCGAGGAGTTCGGGCCGTGTCGCAGTGTAATGAGGCAGGCCGGCGCGGGTCGCGTAGAGCGAGCCCTTCTGGCTCAGCAGGCCAATCGAAAAGTCCGGCACGACGCCGGAGGATTGGCCGAAGCTGGCCCAAAGGCCGCGCGGCTTCAGGCAGTCCAGCGAGCCGGGGAAGGCGTCCTTGCCGACGCTGTCATAGACGACGTCGACGCCTTTTCCCTCGGTGATCTCGCGAACCTTCGCGACGAAATCCTCGCTCCGATAATCGATCACGTGGGAGCAGCCCTTGGTCTTCGCGAGCGCGACCTTCTCCGGACCGCCGGCGGTGCCGATCACTGTCGCGCCGAGATGGGCGGCCCACTGGCAGGCGATCTGCCCGACGCCGCCCGCCGCCGCGTGAAACAGGATCGTGTGCTCCGGCCCGACCTTGAACGTGCGCCGCAGCAGATACTGCGCCGTCATGCCCTTCAGCATCGCGGCCGCGGCGATCTCGTCGGAGACGCCTGCGGGGATCTTCACGAGCTTGTCGGCCGGAATCACGCGTTCGGTGGCGTAGGCGCCGAGCGGACCGCCCGCATAGGCCACGCGGTCGCCGACGGCCACGTCCGTCACGGCCTCGCCGACTGCCGTGACGACGCCGGCGCCTTCGGAGCCCAGCGTGAAGGGCGTCGCCTGCGGATAAAGGCCGGTGCGGTGGTAGACGTCGATGAAGTTGACGCCGATCGCCGTGTGCCTGATCGCCGCCTCGCCCTTGGCCGGCGCTGGGATGTCGACGTCCTCGAACTTGAGGGCGTCAACCCCGCCGGTCTGGTGGATCCGGATCGCCTTGGCCATGCGGCTCGCTCCTCGTGCATTGGTCCGGAGACCTATCTGGGGCGTCGGCATGCATGCTTCGAGACGCCCGTTGGCGCGGCTTTTCGGCGCGACGACCGGCCTGGGCTCCTCAGGGCCGCAGCGCCGGCCCGAAGTTCTTGAAGGTCACGTCAGGCGCGCTGGTGTTGTGCTTCGAGAGCTCGATGCGATCGAACCGGACTTCCCGGGCGTCGGCGCCTTTGAAGTCCATGATCGGCTCGTTGTAGAGCCCCGTCGCCGTCCGCCAGTTGACGCGCGCGGCGTCGGCGTTGGTCGGCGTGACGAACATGGACCGGATCGCGGCGAAGGGAAGCTGCGGCTCGGTCTTCGGCATGTCGGCGAAGGTCACCGTCATCGCGATCTTGTTCTGGTCCGCGACGTCGACCTTGAGCTCCGCCCTTCCCCCCTTGGCGAAAGTCATGCGGAAGGTCCGCTGCTTGGGATCGATGGCGAGCGTCGTCATGTCGACGATGGGGCGATGCTGCTCCTCGACCGGGCCGACCAGAAAGGACGTGCCATAGGCCGCGTTCGGGAATTTCTCGGTGGGAATCGGCTTCGCCCGCCAGTAGCCGTCGAAGGGATAGACCACGAGATATTCGACGAACTTGCCGTCGATCTTCTCGAACAGCTGGACGAGGTGGAGGTCGTTCTCCGACGTCTCGCCGACCGTCACCTGCGCTCCGTGGGGGCGCCAGGATTCAGCGTAGGTATGGCCGACGATGCGGGTCTGCCCATCGTCGTAGAGCGTCGCCTGCTTGGGCGTGAACTTGTTCTTCGGGTCGTCCTTCATCGCCTCGCAATCGGCGAAGTTGGGCGCGGTGTCGTCGACCTTGAGGTCGGGAAGGTAGACCGGCGCCGAGACCTCAAGGCTGAAGCGCCCGACATCCTGGCCGGTCAGCGTGTAATAGACATTGTCGAACTCGGCGCAGCTCGTCGGGTGGCTGCGGTTCTCGACCCATGCCGCGCCGGGCGCGTCCCCCGCGGCGAAAGCGGAAGCGGCGATGAGGCAGGCGAGAAGCGCGCCTGCGGCGCCGCGGCTGAGAAGGGTCGTCACGGTCGTCTCCTGGGCCGAGCGATGGACGGCCGCTCATAGCGCGGCGGCCCTGCCCCCGTCACCCCGTGACGCGCTGATGCGGTTTCTCCGGCGCGTCGGCGACGCCCGCCGCCTCGCTCAGCTTCAGCTTCTTGTTCTTCGCGATGACGTTGAGGATCTCGACCGCGAGCGAGAACGCCATCGCCGCGTAGATGTAGCCCTTCGGCACATGGAAGCCGAAGCCGTCGGCGACCAGCACCATGCCGATCAGCAGCAGGAAGGCGAGCGCCAGCACCTTGGTGGTCGGATGCTTCGCGACGAAGTCGGAGATCGGGCCGGAGGATATGTACATCACCGCGACCGCGATGATGACGGCGACGATCATGACCTCGATGTCCTCGGCCATGCCGATGGCCGTGATGATCGAGTCGACCGAGAACACGAGGTCGATGACGATGATCTGGGCGATGATGATGGCGAAGGCCTTCTGCACGCCGCCGCCGGCGCCGTGCTCCGCGCCCTCGATCGAATTGTGGAGCTCCAGCGTCGCCTTGACGATCAGGAAGCCGCCGCCGGCGATCAGGATGATGTCGCGCCACGAGAAGCCGTGCCCGAACAGCGAGAACACCGGCTCCTTTAGCCCGATCAGCCAGCTCAGCACGAACAGCAGCGCGATGCGGAAACCGAGCGCGAGGCCAAGGCCGATCTGCCGGGCGCGCTTGGCCTGCGCCTCGGGCAGCTTCGCGACCAGCACCGAGATGAAGACGACGTTGTCGATGCCGAGGACGATCTCCATCGCGGTCAGCGTGAGCAGCGCGGCCCACGCCTCGGGAGTCGAAAACACCTCGAGCATCGCTTTTCAGTTCCCAGTCGTTACGTCATGGCGCGAGATAGCCACGCGCGCTTCCGGCGCAAGCGGTCGGCGGGGGCGCGGCCGATCACGAACGTATCAGCAGGCGGGCTTTCATACGCCGGACAACGAGACTAAGGCAGCGTCATGAACTCCAGACCCGATCGACGCAACGATGTCGCGATCGTCGGCGGCGGCCCGGCCGGCCTGCTTGCGGCGCTGCTGGTCGCCCGCGTCGGCGCGGCCGTGACGCTGATCGCCCCGCCGCCGCGCGAGGACGCGCGCACCACGGCGCTGCTCGAAGGCTCTGTCGAGATCCTCCGGAAGGCCGGGATCTGGAGCGCCATCAGCGACGGCGCGGCGCCGTTGCAAAAGCTCCGCATCGCTGACGGCAGCCGCCGCCTGTTCCGTGCGCCGGAGGTGACATTCGCCGCCGCCGAGATCGGCGTCGAGGCCTTTGGTTGGAACGTCGCCAACGCCGCGCTGACCGCAGCGCTTGGCCAGGCGCTGGCCCGCGAGCCCGCCGTCCGCATCGTCGCCGAGGAGGCGCGCTCCTACGAGCCCCGGGAGGACGGCGTCTCGGTCGTCGCAGCGAGCGGCGAGAGGATCGACGCTGCGCTCGCGATCGCCGCAGACGGCAGGAACTCGTTGTTGCGCGATGCGGCGGGCATCGGCTTCCGCAGCCACAAGCCGGCGCAGACGGCGCTCGCCTTCTCGACCGCGCACGAGCGGCCGCATGACGGCGTCTCGACGGAGATCCAGTCCGAGGAAGGGCCTTTCACGCTGGTCCCGCTCCCCGGCCGCCGTTCGAGCGTGGTCTGGGTCGCCAAGCCGGACGAGGCCGAGCGTTTGCTGGCGCTGCCGCGCGAGGCGCTCGGCGCTGCTGCGACCGAAAAGAGCGGGCGGCTGCTCGGCGCGATGACGATCGACAGCCGCGTCGGATCGTTTCCGATCACCGTCGGGGTCGCTACGCGCTTCGCCGCCAACCGCACGCTGCTCGTGGGCGAGGCCGGCCATGCCCTGCCGCCGATCGGCGCGCAGGGGCTGAACCTCGGCGTCCGGGACGCCGCCCGCGCAGGTCTCGTCATTGCCGAGGCGCTGGCGGCCGGTCGCGACCTGGGCGACCAGACCACGATGCGCGCCTACGCCCGCGCGCGCGCCGCCGACGTGCTGACACGCACGGCTGCGACCGACCTGTTGAACCGATCGCTGCTCACCAGCTTTGCCCCGGCGCACATCGCGCGGGGTCTGGGGCTGGGCCTGCTGGCCCATGTCGGCCCGCTGCGGCGTCTAGTGATGCGCGAAGGCCTCTCCGGCGCGCCGTCGTTCTGAAGTCCTCTACCCGATCCCGCCGTGCAGGATCAGCGCGAGCAGCCCCGTCACCGTCAGAACCGAGACCGCCGTGCCGAGCAGCACCACGCTGGAGGCGCGCTCGACATAGGCGCCGTACTGGCTCGCGATGATGAAGACGTTGAGGGCCGGCGGCAGTGAGGCCATCAGCACGGCGGTCGCGACCCAGAGCGGATCAAAGCCGCCGACCGCGTGCAGGATCGTCCAAGCGAGCAGCGGGTGGAGCAGCAGCTTCACGGCGAGCAGCGCCGGCAGCTCAGCGGGCACGCGCTTCAGCGGCCGTAGCGCCACTGTCACGCCCATTACGAACAGCGCGCAGGGCGCGGCCGAGCCCGACAGCAGCGTCGCCATCTGCATGACCGGGGCCGGCGGCAGCCAGTGAAAATAGGCGGCGAGGCCGCCGACCACCGTCGCGATGTTGAACGGATGGAGCGCGATGCGCTTCACGACCAGCAGCGCAGTCGCGCCGAGATGGCGCTCGCCTGGCTCCGCGAGCGACATCAGGAAGGGCGCGAGCGTGAACAGCAGCGCGCAGTCGAAGACGAAGATCAGCGCGGTCGGCGCCGCGGCGGCGGGGCCCATCGCAGCGAGCGTCAGGCCCGGGCCCATATAGCCGACATTGGAGTAGCTGCCGGCGACCCCCTGCATCGTCGCCTCGCGCAAGTTCCCCTTCGAGGCCAGCCAACCGATTCCCAACGCGACCAGAAAAGCGATGAACGTCGCCGTCGTGGTGGAGGCGACGAAGCCGACATTCGCGAGCTCCTCGAACGGCGTGCGCGAGATCAGCACGAAATAGAGCGCCGGCACGGCGACATAGAGGATGTAGAGGTTGAACCAGGCGAGGCCGGCGGCGTCGGCCCTGATCAGTCTTCCGCAGAGATAGCCGAGCCCGATCAGGCCGAAGAATGGGAATGTCAGGCCGGCGACCTGAGCCATGCGGAAAACCCTGAAGGACGGGAGTGGGGGTGGTTAAGCTGCGGGTAACCCTACTGCGTTGTTGTCTCAACCCCTCGGAACGCGGGGACTGACGGACCCGTTTTGCATGCGATCGCCAAAAGGAGGCGCGCATGAAGGACCTTGCTCCCGAAGAACAGTTCACGCTCGAACTCGTTGCTGCAGGCGGCGAACACACGGTGGTCGACCACGTCGCTCTGCAGCGTCTGGAGACGATCGGCCTTGTCGAGCTGTCGAACGAGGGATGGGACGTGACCCCGCTCGGGGCCTGCGTGGTCGACCGCGCGGCCTGAGCGCGCATCGCGGGCTTTTGCGACGAAAGGCGTCTTGCGCTGCAGCATCGGCCCGCGGCCTTAATCGCCGCCATCCAGATCTCTTCCGGAAGGCAGCGCAATGATCGTCCCGAGCGCCTATTACCGCCCGCTCGCCCTCGGCGCGCCCGCGCCCTTCCGCGAGCCGCCGGTGAAGGTGGAGCGGATGATCCACTTCGTGCCGCCGCATGTGGAGAAGATCCGCGCCCGCGCCGGTCAGCTCGCGGCCGAAGTCGACGTCGTACTCGGCAATCTCGAAGACGCCGTTCCGGCGGACGCCAAGGAGGCGGCGCGCTCCGGCTTCATCGAGATGGCCAAGGCCAATCATTTCGGCGCCGCCGGCCTGTGGATCCGTATGAATGCGCTCGACAGCCCGTGGGCGCTTGACGACGTGATCGAGATCGTCGGCGCCGTCGGTCACAAGCTCGACGTCATCATGCTGCCGAAGGTCGAAGGCTCGTGGGACGTCCATTATCTCGACCGTCTGCTCGCCCAGCTCGAGGCGCGTCACAAGATCGAGCGGCCGATCATGATCCACGCCATCCTCGAGACGGCGCAGGGCGTCATGAACGTCGAGGAGATCGCGAAGGCGAGCCCCCGCATGCACGGCATGAGTCTCGGCCCCGCTGACCTCGCCGCCTCGCGTCGCATGAAGACCACCCGCGTCGGCGGCGGTCACCCTGGCTATGGCGTCCTCACCGACAAGGAGGGCGACGCGCCCCGCGCCTTCTACCAGCAGGATCTCTGGCACTACACGATCGCCAAGATGGTCGACGCGTGCGCGGCGAACGGCATCAAGCCATTCTATGGACCATTCGGCGACTTCTCGGACGGACCGGCCTGCGAGGCCCAGTTCCGCAACGCTTTCCTGCTCGGCTGCGTCGGCGCCTGGACGCTGCACCCGAGCCAGATCGCGATCGCCAAGTCCGTGTTCTCGCCCGATGTCGAGGAGGTGAAGTTCGCCAAGCGCATCGTCGACGCGATGCCGGACGGCACCGGCGCTGTGATGCTCGACGGCAAGATGCAGGACGACGCCACCTGGAAGCAGGCCAAGGTCATCGTCGACCTCGCCCGCCAGATCGCGGAGCGCGAGCCGGAAGCCGCCGAGCGCTACGGCCTGTGACGATCGGGTTTGTGACGGCCGATTGACGGCCGGGCGCGGTTCAGATCATCTCGCGCGCCCAAAAGGCCGGATGGATCAGGCATGTACGCGGGTCGACGCAGGGACGCGAAATTCACGCTTGGGGACGTGGTGCGCCACCGGCTGCACCCTTTCCGCGGCGTGATCTTCGACGTCGATCCGAGCTTCGCGAACACCGAGGAATGGTGGGAGTCGATCCCCGCCGAGACGCGTCCCGACCGCGATCAGCCGTTCTACCACCTGCTCGCCGAGAACGCGGATTCGCAGTACGTCGCTTACGTCTCCGAGCAGAACCTCGTGCATGACGAAAGCGGCGAACCGGTGCTCCATCCGCAGATCGACGCGATGTTCGACCGTGAGGCCGACGGCTCCTATCGCTTTCGCCGCACGCTGGTGAACTGAGGGCGGCTTGATCCCCTTCCTCTGCGCGAAGGGATAAGAAACAAAAACGCCCGGACCTCGCGGTCCGGGCGTTTGGCGTTTCAGTCGACCAAGTCCGAGATTACTGACCCTTCACCGGAGCGCGGTCGCCCATCTGCGGGCCGCCGTCGCTCGGGGGCACGGCCGAACCCGGCGCCTGCAGCTTGTCGCGGCGCTCCTGGGCGAGGCGGTTCATGCCCTCGTTCATCTCCTTCTTGTACTCCTCGATCGCCTTCGGGTCCGCAGCCGGACCTTCGAACGCCTTCGAGAAGCCGCCGAGGCCGACGGGGAAGTTCAGCGTCTTGGCCTGCTGGTTCATCGCCTGGATGATGAGATTGCTGCCCTTCTGCATGTTCTTGAAGAAGGCGTCGTTGATCTCGAGCTCGGCGTAGCAGGCGTTCGGGAAGCAGATCGAGTACTTGCCGTTCGCGGGCGCGTTCTGATCGACCGCGACGCGCACGCCCGGCTGGATCAGCAGCCCGGGAGGCACGGCCGCAAGGATGAACTTCTTCGGCTCGCCGGTAATGGTGCGGACCGCCACGGAGGCGACGGTCTGGCCGGTCTCGGCGCGCAGGTCGCGCGAGACGAGGCAGACTTCCTTCTTGGCGTTCGGATCGGTGTTGCAGATCTTGACCCAGTTCGGCTGCGGCGGCGCCGGCGGGGTCGCAGACATCGGGCCGGGACCCGGAACGTCAGCCGGCGCGGCCGCGGGCTTGTCCTGTGCGTAGGCGGGGCTCGCCACGGCACCGAGTCCGGCGGCGAGCGCTGCGAGGCGGGCGAACTTACCCAGTTCCATGCGACGTTCCTTCCTGTCGGTCGGGACGACCGGTTTGGCCTTAAGCTGCCTCCGCGCCGGTGAGATGGCGCGGAACATGAGGTCGCCGGCGACGACCGACGTGGCGTAGGCGAAGACCGGCTGTCTGTCGAGCAAATGCGGCGACAGAGTGACAGACCTTGGTCGAGGCCGACGTCGCGGGGCCGTCAGGGCTCCGAGGAGCTGGTTGTGTTAACCTTCTCCTAACCAAAAGCGAATCGCGAAAGGCGCGCTGGCCGGGAATGGCGATCGGGCGACAAGGGCAAGCGGGCTTCGCCCGGCGGGACGTGCTGGGCCTGCTGCCCGGCTGCGCGCTTGCATTCGCCCTTCCGGCGCGCGCTACGGCGCAGGTGCGCGAGGACGGACTGACGCCGCGCCACGGCGTCGCGATGCATGGCGAGCCCACTCTGCCGGTCGGCTTCAGGAACTTCGATTATGCCCGCCCGGACGCGCCGAAGGGCGGCCGTCTTGTGAACGGCTGGCTCGGCGGCTTCGATACGCTCAACCCTTACGCCTACAAGGGCCACCAGGCGCAGGGGCTGAAGGGCTTCGTCTACGAGAGCCTGATGGCGCGCAACTACGACGAGCCGTTTTCACTCTACGGCCTCGTCGCCGAAAGCGTGGAGCTGCCGGACGAGCGCGACTTCATCGTCTTTCACATCGACGAGCGCGCGCGCTTCTCCGACGGCGAGCCCGTCACGGCGGAAGACGTGGTCTTCACCTTCGAGCTGCTGCGCGACCGCGGCCACCCGACCTTTCGCTCGAACTACCGGCGCGTCAAGGCGGCCACGATCGAGGGCGAGCGTTCGGTGCGCTTCGACCTCTCCGGCGCGGACGACCGAGAACTGCCGCTGATCCTCGGCCTCATGCCGGTGCTCGCCGCGCACGCGACCGACGCGGCGACCTTCGAGTCGACGACCTTCAAGCCGCTGCTTGGCACGGGCCCGTACATCATATCAGCCGTCGACCCCGGCCGCTCGATCACCTTCCGCCGCGATCCGGACTACTGGGGAGCGGAGCTCGCGGTGAACCGCGGCATGAACAATTTCGACGAGATCCGCTTCGACTACTACCGCGACGACAACGTCATGTTCGAGGCCTTCAAGAAGGGCCTGGTCGACGTCCGCCCAGAGGGCGACCCCACGCGCTGGGCGACGGGCTACGACACGCCCGCCGTACGCCGCGGCGAAGTCGCGCTCGAAAGCTTCACCTCCGGCCTGCCCTGGGGAATGAACGCCTTCGTCTTCAACACGCGAAAACCGATCTTCTCCGACCCTCGCGTGCGTGAGGCGCTCGGCCGGCTGTTCGACTTCGAATGGATCGATCGCAATCTGTTCGCGGGCGCGACGGTCCGCACCCAGAGCTATTACGAGGGCTCGGAGCTCTCCTCCCACGGGCGGCCGGCGGATGCGCGCGAGCGGGCGCTGCTGGCGCCGTTCCCGAGCGTCGTCCGTGAGGACGTCATGGAAGGGCGCTGGAGCGCGCCGTCCACAGACGGCTCAGGCCGCGACCGCGAGCAGGCCCGCCAGGCGCTCGATGCGCTGGCCGAGGCCGGCTGGGCGGTGAAGGACGGCGAGCTCCGCCGGACGAGCGACGGCGAACCGTTCCGCTTCGAGATCATGGTCTCGACCAAGGATCACGAGCGCCTGTCGCTCGCCTTCGCCCGTGGACTGGAGCGCATCGGCGTCCGCGCGACGGTGCGGCTCGCCGATTCCGTTCAGGCGTTCCGGCGGCTGCAGACCTACGATTTCGACATGGTCGTCTACAATTGGGTGTCGTCGCTCTCGCCCGGAACCGAGCAGAAGAAATACTGGTCGGTCGCCGCCGCCGACACGCCGGGCGAGCGGAACTACATGGGCGTCCGCGAGCCCGCGGTGGACGCGATGATCGCGGCGCTTCTTGCGGCCCGCGAAAGGCCGGACTTCGTCTCCGCAGTCCGCGCGCTCGACCGCGTGCTGCTCTCGGGCTTCTACGTCGTGCCGCTGTTCCACGTGAAGGAGCAGTGGATCGCGCGGTGGAAGACGATCGAGCGGCCGGAAAAGACTTCGCTCTACGGACCGACCCCCGAAACGTGGTGGCGCGCGCCATCCGCCACCGCCGGCTGAGGAAAGCTTACCCCCATGCGCCTCGAACCGTTCTCGCAGGACACGATGCCAAACCCGGTGGCCGGCGGCGCGACGCTCGACAGCGTGCTGTCGCTGAACGCCCGCAGGCGACCGCGCGCGGATGCGCTGATCGACTCCCGCCTGCCCTTCCCCAGCACGTGGGCCGAGGTCGACAGGGCGGTGTCCGCGCTCGCAAGCGTCTTCGCGTCGTGGAAGCTCGGCGAGGACGCTGTGGTCGGCGTGCAGCTCGGATCGAGCTTCGAGGGCGCGCTGACCTGCCTCGCGCTGTGGCGCGCGGGCCTGATCGCCGCGATGCTGCCGACCGCGTGGCGGCGACGCGAGACGGCGCGCGCGCTCGCAGCGGTCAAGGCGGCCGCCATCGTCACCCTCTCCGAGGGCGGCGGCGCACGGCTCGCCGAGATCGCCTGCGAGGTCGCGGCCGGACTGGAGACGATGCGCTATGTCGGCTGCTTCGGCGCGGCGCCGGACGGCGCGACGCGGCTCGACGATTATCTGCTGAAGCGCGCCGACGCCTCCTATGCGCGCCGGCCGGGCGCGGCCGACCATGTCGCGATCATCACCTTTGAGGTCGGCGGCGCGCCCGCGCCTCGGAGCCACAACGATCTGGTGGCGGCCGGCGTCGGGCCGCTGCTCGTCGCCGAGGTGACGGAGAAGGCCCGGCTGTTCTCGACGCTCGATCTCGCAAGCCTCGCGGGTCTCTGCACCGGGCTCGCGCCCTGGCTCACGACGGGCGCCGTCGCCTGCTTCCACGAGCCGACGACCACCGCAGCCTTTGCGGCGGCTGCGGCGGCGCTCGGCGCAACGCATGTCGTGCTGCCCGGCCGGATCGCCGACCGGCTGGCCGCCGACGGCGCTCTCGATCGCGCCGCCCCCTCGACCGTGCTCGCGGTCTGGCGCGCTCCTGAAGGCCGCGGCGTCGCAAGGCCCGTGCCCCTCGAAGGCGCGACAGTGGTCGACGTGCTGCTGATCGGCGAGCTCGCCGTGCTGGCGTCACCGCGGCCCGCGCCGAACCGCCACGCGCCGCTGCCGCTCGGCCCCCACGCGGTCGGCGGCCTCGATCCGCTGGTTGATCTGAGGGTGCTCCAGGACGGGCGGCTATTCGTCCGCGGTCCCGCCTGTCCGCAGGCGGCTTATCCTGCCGAGCCCGGCGAACCGTCCCTGCCCTTCTCGGCGGACGGCTATATCGAGACAGGCCTCGCGGGCATCGCTGACCGGGCGGCGGGCCGGACGGCGCTCGGCGGATTGCGGCGCGGCGTCGCGATGGTCGGCGGGCTCGCGATCTCGATGGCCGACGCCACCGCCGCCGCGCGAGGAACAGGCCTTCGCGGCGCGCTCGTCGTCGAGGACGACCCCGTCTTCGGACTGCGGTTCGCGCTCAAGGCCGCCGACGGCGCCGACGCTTCGGTCGAGGCCGCAGCGCTCGCGCTCGATCTCGCCGGCTTCGGGCCGGCGCTCGCGCCCGTCGCCATCCGCGCCGAAAGCGCGCGGCGCACCGCCTGAGGGGTTCCGTCCCGGCCTGTCCGGCGCCATATCGGCGGCTTCGTTCCTCAGACGAGGTTTGCCAGCTGATGTCCGCGCCGCTCCAGATCGAAATCTTCGCGGACCCCGTCTGCCCATGGTGCTGGATCGGCAAGCGCCGTCTCGAGGCCGCGCTGGCCGCCCGGCCCGATGTCGACGCCACGATCAGCTGGCGGCCCTACCAGCTCGATCCGACCATTCCGCCCGAAGGCCTCGATCGCGCGGAATATCTCGAGACCAAGTTCGACGATCCCGCCCGGGTGCGGGCGACGCATGACCAGCTCGCCGCGATCGGGCGTGACGAGGGCATCGCCTTCCTGTTCGGCGACATAGAGCGCGCGCCCAATACGCTCGACGCCCACCGCGCCATCCGGATCGCCGCCGAGGAAGGCCCGATCGCGCAGGGCGCGCTGATGGAGCGACTGTTCGAGGCCTATTTCACGGAAGGCGAGGACATCTCCGACCACGACGTCATCGCGCGCGCCGCCGAGGAAGCCGGCCTCGATTGGGAGACCCTGCGCGACCGGCTCGAAGGCGACGAGCAGGCCGAGGAGATCCGCGAGGAAATCGACCAGGCCCGCGCCATCGGCGTCGAGGGCGTGCCGTGCTTCATCTTCGCCGGCAAGCTGGTCGTGATGGGCGCCCATCCGCCGGAGGTGCTGGTCGAAGCCATGGATCGCGCGCTGGGCGACGAGGACGACGTGGAGGAGTAAGGGCTGAGGACGGAGGCTGTTGAAGCGCCCTCATCCTTACCTTCTCCCGCATGCGGGAGAAGGGGGCGTCTACGTCGCTCTATCGGCTTCTGAGATCGCGCGTCCGCTGCCGCCCCCCTCTCCCGCGTGCGGGAGAGGGTAAGGGTGAGGGTCAGTCGAACATGACCCCGGCGGCCGCCGCGATCTTCAAGAGCACGCCTTCCGGGTTCTCGAACGCCTCGTTGTTCCAGAAGCGCAGCACGATCCAGCCTTCTCGCGCGAGATAGGCGTCTCTCCGCCTGTCGGCGTCGGATTCGGCATGTTGCCCGCCGTCGATCTCGACGATCAGCCGCTTCGAGACGCAGGCGAAATCCGCGACATACGGCCCGATCGGCGTCTGCCGGCGGAACTTGAGCGAGGCGAGACGCCGGTTGCGCAACAGCCGCCACATCGCGCGTTCCGCATCCGTGGCGTCTCTTCTGAACACGCGTGCGACGTCGCGTTTCTGTTGGTCACGCATTCAGAGGGCTCCGGACGCACCCTCATCCTTACCTTCTCCCGCATGCGGGAGAAGGGGGCTTCGACGTCCGGGCTCCATCTGCCTCTGAGATCGCGCCGCCGCTGCCGGCCCCCTCTCCCGCTTGCGGGAGAGGGTAAGGGTGAGGGCCTGTAACCGCCACCGCCCTGCCGCCTCAAGCCGCCTTCTTCGTCGCCTCTGCGATCTTCACTAATTCCCGCAGCAGCTTGGCCGCCCCCTTCAGCCGCGCGTTCACGCTCGCCCACTCCCGCCGGAACACGATCTTCATATCCGGCCGCACCTTGGCGTTAGGCCCCTCTTCGCGGGCAATGTGCATCACCAACCCATCCGGGTTCGCGAAGGAATTGTCGCGGAACGACAGCACGACCCCCTTCGGGCCGGCGTCAATCTTCTCGACGTTGGCCCGGCGGCAGAGCGCCTTGATGGCGGCGATCTCGAGCAACTGCTTCACCTCCGACGGCATCGGCCCGAAGCGGTCGGCGAGTTCGGCCGCGAACTGGTCGAGCGCCTCGTCGGTGTCGATCTCGGCGAGGCGGCGGTAGAGCGACAGGCGGATCGCGAGGTCGCCGACATACTCCTCCGGGATCATCACCGGCGCGCCGAGCGTGATCTGCGGCGACCACTGGTCGGCGACGACCACCGCGCCGCCCTCCTTCAGCGCCTCGACGGCGTCGGCCAGCATCTGCTGGTAGAGCTCGTAGCCGACCTCGCGGATATGGCCGGACTGCTCCTCTCCGAGCAGATTGCCCGCGCCGCGGATGTCGAGGTCGTGACTCGCCAGCTGGAAGCCGGCGCCCAGTCCCTCAAGCGACTGCAGCACCTTGAGGCGGCGCTCGGCGTTCGCGGTCGGCGTCTTGTTCGCGGGAATGGTGAACAGCGCATAGGCGCGCGTCTTCGCCCGGCCGACGCGGCCACGAAGCTGGTAGAGCGCCGCGAGGCCGAACATGTCGGCGCGATAGACGATCAGCGTGTTGGCGTTCGGGATGTCGAGACCGCTCTCGACGATCGCGGTCGAGAGCAGCACGTCGAAGCGGCCCTCGTAAAAGTCGGTCATCACCTGCTCTAGCTCGGTCGCGGCCATCTGCCCGTGGGCGACGGCGACTTTCACCTCCGGCACCTCCGCATCGAGGAAACGCCGCGCGTCGGCGATGTCCTCGATACGCGGGCAGACGAAGAAGGACTGACCGGAGCGGTAGCGCTCGCGCAGCAGCGCCTCGCGCACGATCAGCGGATCGAACGGCGCGACGAAGCTCCGCACCGCCAGACGATCGACCGGCGGCGTCGCGATCATCGACAGCTCGCGCACGCCCGTCATGGCGAGCTGCAGCGTGCGCGGGATCGGCGTGGCGGAAAGCGTCAGCACGTGCACCTCGGCGCGCAGCTGCTTCATCTTCTCCTTGTGGCCGACGCCGAAGTGCTGCTCCTCGTCGACGATGACGAGGCCGAGATCCTTAAACTCGATGGTCTTGCCGAGCAGCGCGTGGGTGCCGACGACGATGTCGACGTCGCCGGAGGCGAGCCCCTTCTTGGTCTCGCTCATCTCCTTCGACGAGACGAAGCGCGAGGCGTGCCCAACCTTGAGCGGCAGGCCGCGGAAGCGCTCGGCGAAAGTCCTGTAGTGCTGGCGGGACAGCAGCGTGGTCGGCACGATGACGGCGACCTGCCGCCCCGTCATCGCGACCACGAAGGCCGCGCGGAGCGCCACCTCCGTCTTGCCGAAGCCGACGTCGCCGCACACAAGCCGGTCCATCGGACGGCCGGCGGCGAGATCGTCCAGCACGGCGTCGATCGCGGCCTGTTGGTCCTCGGTCTCGTCGAAGGCGAAGCGCGCGGCGAACTCGTCGTAGAGTCCCTCGGCGGGAATGGCGCGCGGGGCCTCCTTGGTCATCCGCGCGGCGGCGATCTTGATCAGCTCGCCCGCCATCTCGCGGATGCGGTTCTTCAGCCGCGCCTTCCGGCCCTGCCAGCCGGAGCCGCCGAGCTTGTCGAGCTGGGCTTCGGTGTCCTCCGAGCCGTAGCGCGTCAGAAGCTCGATGTTCTCGACGGGCAGGAAGAGCTTAGCCTTGTCGGCGTAGTGCAGCTCCAGGCAGTCGTGCGGCGCGCCTGCGGCCTCGATCGACTTGAGGCCGACGAAGCGGCCGATGCCGTGATCGACGTGCACCACGAGATCGCCCGGCGCGAGGCCGGCGGCCTCGGTCAGGTAGTTCTGCGCGCGCTTGCGCTTGGCCTTGCCCCGGACCAGCCGGTCGCCAATCACGTCCTGCTCGGCGATGACCACGACGTCGTCGGTCTCGAAGCCCTGCTCCAGCCCGAACACGCCGAGCGGCACGGCGTCGGACGGCGACGCCATCGCGTCGCGCCAGCTCGGCACATTACGGGTCGCGACGAGGCCGTGGTCGTTCAGCACGGTCTGCATGCGGTCGCGCGCGCCGTCGGTCCAGGCGACGATGACGACCCGCTTGCCCTCTTCGCGCTTGGCGCGGACGTGAGCGACGACGGCGTCGAACACGTTGGCGTTCTCGTCGGCGCGCTCGGCCGCGAAGCTGCGCCCGGCATGGACTCCGGCGTCCAGCACCAGGCCGCCCTGTCCCGCCGGCAGCGCGAAGGGCGCAAAACGGATCGGCGCCGCGCCGGCCAGCCGGTCGCGCCATTCCTCGGGCGCGAGGTAGAGCGCGTCCGGCGGCAGCGGCTTGTAGGCGCCGCCGGTCTTGTCCTGCGCGAGGTTGGTCTTCCGCGCGTCAAAGTAGTCCGCGATCAGCGCCAGCCGCTCGCCGGCGGCGTCCTCGACCTGGGGGTCGAGCGTCACCCGCGCGTCGGGGAGGTGGTCAAACAGTGTCGCGAGCCCGTCGTGGAACAGCGGGAGCCAATGCTCCATGCCGGGATAGCGCCGCCCTTCGCTGGTCGCGGCGTAGAGCTGGTCGTCGCGTCCGGGCGCGCCGAACGCCGCGGCGTAGGACTGGCGGAAGCGGCGGATGGTCTCCGAGGTCAGCTGGACCTCGCTCATCGGCACGAGGTCGAGCGACCGGTGCTGCCCCGTCGAGCGCTGCGTCTCAGGGTCGAACGGCCGGATCGTTTCGAGAATGTCGCCGAAGAAGTCGAGCCGGATCGGCTCGGCGTGGCCGGCCGGGAACAGATCCACGATGCCGCCGCGGATGGCGTATTCGCCATAGTCCCGGACGGTCGAGGACCGCATGAAGCCGTTGACCTCGAGCCACTCGGCGAGCTGCTTGAGGTCGACGACGTTGCCGGGCGCGGCCGAAAAGCTCTGCCGCGCGACATAAGCCGGAGTCGCCACGCGCTGGAGGGCGGCGTTCACGGTGGTGAGCGTGATGCGCGGCTTCTCGCCGCCGCGCGACGCCGCAAGGCGGGCGAGCGTCGTGGTGCGCTGCGCGACGATCGCGGCGTTCGGCGAGACGCGGTCATAGGGCTGGCAATCCCAGCCCGGAAAGACCAGAAGCTCGACGTCCGGCGCCATGAAGCCGAGCGCCCGCTCCATCGCGGCGAGCCGCCGCGTGTCGCGCGCGATGTGCAGCACGCCGCCGGAATCGTGTCGCTGGCCCGCGAGGCCGCGCGCGAGATCGGCGATGACGAGCGCGTCGAACCCTTCCGGCGCGGATGCGACGGTGACAGGCTTTGCGTCGAGCAGAGTCTTGAGGTTCAGGGTCATGGGGTCGGAAGGCGTACGGGAAAGTCCTGCGTGCTTCGAGACGCTCGCTAACGCGAGCTCCTCAGCATGAGGATCGTTTGAGCTGCTCGACGGTCGTCATGGCTCGAGGAGCGCCACAGGCGCGTCTCGAAACACGCAGAAGCGCGCCGTTCAACCGAGATGTTCCGTAGTCGGAAAGGCTTCGTGGAACGCCCGGAGGCGGCGAAAGACTGAGGTGTCGTAATTGGCGGGCGTCGGCTCCTTGTCCGCGATCCAGGCGAACAGGTCGCGGTCGGGAACCTCGATCAGCGCCTCGAAAGTCGCGAACTCGGCACTGTCGAAACGGTCGATCTCGGCGTCGGCGAAGCGGCCCATCAGCAGGTCCATCTCGCGCGTGCCCCGCCGCCAGGACCGATAGAGCGCGCGGCGGCGGGCGGGCGAAAGGCCCTCGGTGGTGCGGGTCGTTCCTGTCATGGGCTCGGATATGAGGGGTTTTGCGGTCTCCTACCAGCCCGCAAGCCCTGCGTCATCCCGCACGGCCGCGGGCCGAGCCGGGATCGTCACCAGGATGAGGCGTCATGGTCCCACTTGAACCTCTTGCCTCAATCCCCGCGCTCCCCTCCCTTAAGCCGCGATGCGCGACTCGCGGCTCGATCCCCTTTTCGCGGAAGCGACCGTTCTGCCCGGCGTCGGCCCCAAGGTCGCGAAGGCGCTGGCGCGGCTGCTCGGCGCGGGGCCTGCGGGCGGGCCGCCGAGGGTGGTCGACCTGCTGTTCCATGCGCCGACCGGGGCGATCGACAGGCGGTCGCGACCCAAGATCGCCGACCTCGTCGCGGGCGAGGTGGCGACCGTCGAGGTCGAGGTCGAGCGCCACCAGCCGCCGCGCAGCGCGCGCGGGCCGCACCGCGTGGTGGTCGCCGACGAGACCGGCGCGATGTCGCTGGTCTTCTTCAAGGCGCACGGGCCTTACATCGAACGGCTGCTGCCGGTCGGCGAAAAGCGCTGGGTGTCGGGCATGCCGGAGCTATTCGACGGCTCATTTCAGATCGTGCACCCGCCCCATGTCGTCGACGCCGAGGGTCTCGCCAAGCTGCCGCCGGTCGAGCCGACTTATCCGCTGGTCGAGGGGCTGTCGCATCATCTGGTCGCGAAGTTCGCGCGCGCCGCGCTGGAGCGCCTCGCAGAGCTGCCGGAGTGGCAGGACGACGCGTTCCGCGAACAGCGGCGCTTTCCCGGCTTCGCAGCGGCGCTGGCCGCGCTGCACTTCCCGCAATCGCCGCTGGACGTCTCGTCCGAAGGCGTCGCGCTCACCCGCCTCGCTTATGACGAGTTGCTCGCAAACCAGCTCGCGCTGCAGCTCGTGCGCGCGCATATGCGCCGCGGCTCGGGCCGCGCCGTCGTGGGCGACGGACGCCTGTCGCGGAAGATCGAGGCGGCCCTGCCCTTTTCGCTGACCGGGGCGCAGACCCGCGCGGTGGCGGCGATCCGTGAAGACCTCGCCGCGCCCCGCCGCATGCTGCGCCTGCTGCAGGGCGACGTCGGCTCGGGAAAGACGGTCGTCGCGCTGCTCGCGAGCGCGACCGCGATCGAAGCCGGACGGCAGGCGGCCCTGATGGCGCCGACCGAGATTCTCGCGCGCCAGCACCTCGCGACGCTTCAGCCGCTCGCCGAAGCGGCGGGCATCCGCCTCGCCGTGCTCACCGGCCGCGAGAAGGGGCGCGAGCGAGTGGCCCTGCTCGAACGACTGGCGGCGGGGGACGTCGACCTCCTCGTCGGCACCCACGCGCTGTTCTCCGACGACGTGGTCTTCCACGACCTCGCGCTCGCCATCGTCGACGAGCAGCACAAGTTCGGCGTCCGCCAGCGGCTGGCGCTCGCCTCAAAGGGCGCCGCAGTGGACGTGATGGTGATGACCGCGACGCCGATCCCCCGCACGCTCGTGCTCACCGCCTTCGGCGACATGGATTCTTCCGCCCTCGACGAGAAGCCGCCCGGCCGCACGCCGATCGACACGCGGCTGGTCGGGCTGGAGCGGCTGGACGAGACGATCGCCGCCATTGGCCGCGCGGTGGCGTCGGGCGCACGGGTCTACTGGGTCTGTCCGCTGGTCGAGCAGTCCGAGACGCTGGACGTCGCGGCCGCCGAGGACCGGTTCGGGGCTCTGGCCGAGGTGTTTCCCGGCAAGGTCGGGCTGGTTCACGGCAGGATGAAGGGCGCCGACAAGGACGCGGCGGTGGCGCAATTTGTCTCCGGCGAGACGCCGATCCTGGTCGCGACCACGGTGATCGAGGTCGGCGTCAACGTGCCGGAAGCGACGATCATGGTGATCGAGCACGCCGAGCGCTTCGGCCTCGCCCAGCTCCATCAACTCCGGGGCCGCGTCGGCCGCGGCGCCGGACGCTCGACCTGCCTGCTGCTCTGGAAGGGCCCGCTCGGCGACACCGCCAAGGCGAGGCTGGAGACGCTGCGCGACACCGAGGACGGCTTCGTTATCGCCGAGAAGGATCTCGAGCTTCGCGGCGAGGGCGAGGTTCTGGGCTCAAGGCAGAGCGGCGCCGCGGTTTTCCGGCTGGCGCGCATCGAGGCGCATGGCGACCTCGTTCGCGCCGCGCATGACGACGCCGGGCTGATCCTCGCGCGCGATCCGAACCTGACGAGCCCGCGCGGAGAGGCGCTGAGGCTGCTGTTGCATCTGTTCGAGCGCGACGCCGCGGTGCGGCTGCTGCGGGCTGGGTGAAGCGTTTCGCGCCTACTCCGCCGGAACCGGCGACCGCCTGCCCGGCGGCGACGTTTCGGTCGGCGGCTCGAGCGTCGCGGGCGAGGCGAGCTCCGGCGGCTGGATGATGCCCATCGACATGATCAGCTTGAACGCCTCGTCCGTGGTGACGCCGATCTCCGTCACCTTGGAGGCCTCCATCATCACGAGATAGCCGGTCGTCGGGTTCGGCGTGCAGGGCACGAACAGGCAGACATGATCGGGGCCCGGCAGACCGGCCGCTAGTGCGCCGCGGGCCGGCTCGGTGATGAAGCACAGCGACCACAGGCCTGGTCCCGGCCATTCGATCAGGCCGACGCGGCGGAAGCTCGTGCCGTCCTGCTTGAATACGGTCTCGAAGATCTGCTTCACGCCCTTGTAGAGCGAGCGCACGATCGGCATGCGGTCGAGCACCTGCTCGCCGGACTGCACCACCGAGCGGCCGACCAGGTTCGCGGTCAGCGCGCCGAGGATGGTGAGGCCGAGCACCGCGGCCAGCACGCCGACGCCCGGAACCGCCACAGGCAGATAGCTGTTCGGGTTCCATGCGGGCGGGATCAGCGGCTTGACCCAGCCGTCGATGAGGTTGATGAGCCACATCGTCAGCCAGATCGTGATCGCCACCGGGCCCGCGACGACGAGACCGGTGAGGAAATAGGTGCGCAGGCGCGCCATCCCGCGGGGTTTCGCCGCCGGAAGCGGAGGTTCGCCGCGGGGGCCGATCGGTCCGGGAATGGGTTGCTTCATGTGTCGTCGCCTGCCCGGCCGCTCGCAGCGGCGCGTCCATCTCAAAGATAGCGCATAAATTCGGGACGAGGATGCGACGGGACGACAACCCTCAGACAGAAGACGCGGAGATCGCCGCGGCAGCGCGCGGGCCGCGGCGCTGGCTGTGGCTCGCCGCGGGAATGGTCTGCGTCGGCCTTGGGATCGTCGGGCTGATCCTGCCGGTGATGCCTGGAACCGTGTTCCTGATCATGGCCGCCGCCTGCTTCGCCCGCGGCTCCCCGCGGCTCGAATCGTGGCTGCTGAACCATCCGAGGCTCGGCCCTTCCGTCGTCGCGTGGCGACGCGACGGCGCGATCCCTCCCCGCGCCAAGCTCATGGCCTCTGCCGGCATGGCGCTGTCGCTCGTTATCGTGTCCGTCTCCGGCGCTCCGCCGATCGCAATCTTCTCATCGGCGGTGCTGATTGGCGCAGGGGCAATCTACGTCGCGACGCGTCCGTCACGCGCTTCATGAACGAAGCTGTTCCTCCAGTCGTTGTCCCGTGTGATCTGCGCGGACGACCAGGGGGATTGATGGACGACGGCTTCCAGTTCGGCATCGAGGAGGAGTTCTTCCTCGCAGACGTCAGCACCGGCGCGTCGCCGGACGGCGCGACCGCCGACCGCTTCCATGCCCGCGCCGAGAAGCGGGTCGAGGCCTCTTCGCATGAGCTGCTGAAGGGTCAGATCGAGATCCAGACCGAGCCCGGGACCGACTTCGATGCGGCCTGCGCCGAGCTGCGGCGGATGCGCCAGACGCTCGCGAAGACAGCGGAGGCGGAAGGCTTGCTGCTGTTCGCCGCCGGCAGCCATCCGCTGGCGCAAGCGCGAAGCCAGGAGATCACCGAGGCCGAGCGCTACGAGAAGCTGCAGGCGGAGCTCCGCATCATCGCCGAGCGCTCGATGGTCTGCGCGACGCACATCCACGTCTCCGCGCCGGAGCCGGACGCGCGCATTCAGCTGATGAACCGGCTGATCCCCTTTCTCCCGCTGTTCTATGCGCTCTCCGTCGCGTCGCCGTTCTGGCAGGGGCAGGACACGGGACTGAAGGGATTCCGCCCTTCGGCGTTCTCGGAGTGGCCGCGGATGGGCGTCCCGGAGCTGTTCGCCGATCAGGACGAGTACCGTCACTACGTGACGCTGATGGTCGACGCCGGCGTCATCCGGGATTCCAGCTTTCTCTGGTGGCACATCAGGCCGTCCGAGCATTATCCGACCATCGAGCTCCGCATCTGCGACGCAGCTCCGCGCGTCGAGGACGGGGTCGCCATCGCAGCGCTCTATCAGGCGCTACTGCGTTGCGCGTCCCGGATGCCGGGCCTCAACGGCGGCGTCGGGCCTGTCGATCGCGCGGTCTGCACGTCGAATATCTGGCAGGTCCAGCAATTCGGCCGCGACGCCAAGCTGATCGATCCGGCGCGTGGCGGCACGATCTCGGTGGTCGAGAAGCTCGAGGCGACGCTCGACCTTGTTGCGGAAGACGTCGATGCGCTCGGCTCCGCCTCGTGGGTTGCGCGAACGCGCGAGATGGTCGCGCGGCCCTCGGCCGCCGAGCGCCAGCTGGAGACCTATCGGCAAGCGCGCGCCGCCGGGACGAGGGACCGCGACGCCATGCTCGCCGTGGTCACTATGCTCGCGGACGAAACCAAGGCCTGACGCAACGCCGCCGACGCCGTTCCCCACATGGAGATGAGCATGACCTTCCCAGCGATTACAGCCGCTTACGCGTCCATTCTCGCGTTGTTCTACGTCGGTCTGGCGGGCTGGGTGATCGCCGGGCGCGTCGGTCACGACACGCTCTTCGGCGACGGCGGCGATCAGGGCCTTTCGAAGCGCATCCGCAGCCACGGCAACTTTCAGGAGTATGTGCCGTTCGCGCTGATCGTTGTCGCGCTTTACGAAGCGAGCGGCGGAAGTCACGCCCTCGTTCACGGCTTGCTGGTCGTTCTCCTGATCGCGCGCGCTCTGCATCCTATCGGGATGTTCGCGCCGGTGAACTCGCCCCGCCAGTTCGCCTGCCGTGGCGGCGGCATCCTCGCGACGTTGCTCGTCCTCGCGGTCGGCGCGATTGCGCTGCTGATCCGGCTGACCTGAGCTACTCGACGGTCACGGACTTTGCGAGATTGCGCGGCTGGTCGACGTCGGTGCCCATAAAAACCGCGGTGTGATAGGCGAGCAGCTGGATCGGCACGGCGTAGATCAGCGGCGACACGAAGGCGTATGCCTTCGGCACGACGAGCGTCGCGAAGGTCTCACCGGCATGGGCCGCGCCTTCTGCGTCGGTGATCAGCACGATCTTGCCGCCGCGCGCCGCGACCTCCTGCATGTTGGACGCCGTCTTCTCGAACAGTACGTCGAACGGCGCGAGCACTACGACCGGCACGTTCTCGTCGACCAGCGCGATCGGCCCGTGCTTGAGCTCGCCCGCGGCGTAGCCCTCGGCGTGGATGTAGGAGATTTCCTTGAGCTTCAGCGCGCCTTCAAGCGCGATCGGGTAGCTGGTGCCGCGGCCGAGATAGAGCACGTCCTGCGCCTTCGCGAAGGCGGAGGCGAGCTTCTCGATCTCGGGCTCGAGATGCAGCGTCTCCGCCATCAGCCGGGGCACTTCGATCAGCGACGCGACGAGCCTGGCCTCGTCGGCCTCCGATAGCACCTTGCGGTCGCGCCCGGCCTTGATGGCGAGCGCAGCGAGCACGGCGAGCTGGCAGGTGAAGGCCTTGGTCGAGGCGACGCCGACTTCAACGCCTGCGGTCGTCGGGAACACGACGTCCGCCTCTCGGGCGATGGTCGAGGTTGGCACATTGACGACCGCGCCGATCTTCATGCCCTGCGCGCGGCAGTGCCTGAGCGTCGCAAGCGTGTCCGCGGTCTCGCCGGACTGCGAGATCATCAGCGCCAGCCCGCCGGGGGTGAGCGGCGGCTCGCGGTAGCGGAACTCCGAGGCGATATCGATGTCCACCGGCAGCCGCGCGAACTTCTCGAACCAGTAGCGCGCGACGAGGCCGGCGTAATAGGCCGTGCCGCAGGCCGAGATCGCCAGGCGGTCGAGGCGTGAAAAGTCGAAGTCGGCGCCGGCCGGCAGGCTGATGCGGCCCGACGTCATGTCGACGAAGCGCGTCAGCGTATGGCCGACGACCTCCGGCTGCTCGGCGATCTCCTTCGCCATGAAGTGGCGGTACTGGCCCTTGTCGACCACGACGGAGGCCACCGCGGAGCGCACCGTTGGGCGGGCGACGGGAGCGTCGTTCTCGTCGAAGATCTCGACGTTCGACCGCGTGAGCGCAGCCCAGTCGCCGTCCTCGAGATAGGTGATCTCGTCCGTAAAGGGCGCGAGCGCGACGGCGTCGGAGCCGAGATAGACCTCGCCGTCGCCATGACCGATCGCAAGCGGGCTGCCGCGACGCGCGCCGATGATCAGGTCCTCTTCGCCCGCGAACAGGAAGGCGAGCGCGAAGGCGCCGCGCAGCCGCTTCAGCGCCTCGGCGACCGCGAGCCGCGGCGCCGCCCCGGCCTCGAGCAGGCTGGAGACGAGATGCGCTATGACTTCGGTGTCGGTCTGGCTGGTGAAGACCGCCCCCTCGGCGGTCAGCTCCTCGCGCAGCTCGCGGAAATTCTCGATAATGCCGTTATGGACGACGGCGACGCGCTCGGTCGCATGCGGATGGGCGTTGGCCTCCGTCGGCGCGCCATGCGTCGCCCAGCGCGTGTGTCCGACGCCGGCGCGCCCAGACAGCGGCTCGGCGGCGAGCTTCGCCTCGAGGTTGCGGAGCTTGCCTTCGGCGCGGCGGCGAACGATGCGGCCGCCCTCCAGCGTGGCGACGCCCGCGGAATCGTAGCCGCGATATTCGAGCCGCTTCAGCCCATCGACGAGCTGTGGAGCGGCCGCGTCGCGCGACAGGATTCCGACAATTCCGCACATGAAGTGGCGCCCGTTCGTGTCGTTACGTGAGACGTCGTAGCACGACAGGCCTTAGCGTGAAGTTGCGGGTGCAGGTTCGCCACCTACCCCTTTAAGCCTCTCGAGCGAGCGCTCCCGTCCGATGAACGGCAGCAGCTTGGCGAGCTCCGGTCCGTGCGGCCAGCCGGTCAGCGCGAGGCGCAGCGGCTGGAACAGCGCGCGGCCCTTCGCGCCCGTCGCCGCGGAAACCGCCGAGCTCCAGGCTTTCCACGTCGTCTCGTCCCATGGCTCCAGCGGAGCCAAGCGAGCCGCCTCGGCGATCAACGCCGCGCTGTCGGGGTCGGGCCGCTCCGCATTCTCTTTGAGCGCGACGGTCGCGATCCGCCACCACTCGGCGGCTTCGCCGAGCGTCGCGAGATTGCCGCGCACCATCTCCCAGAACGCTTCCCCGCCTCCGACGCCTAGCGCCTCCAGGCGCGATGAGACGGCCTCGAAGGGTAGTCCGTGCAGCGTCTTGGCCGACAAGGCCGCAAGTTCGACGGAATCGATCCGGGCCGGCGCGCGGGAGGGTCGCTCCTCGGCGACGATCGCGGCCAGCGCGTCGAGGCTCGCGACCGGTCGCACCGCCTCCGACGAGCCGATCAGCGAAGCATAGGCCGCGACCGCGAGCGGCTCTACACCTTCCTCTCTCAGCGATCTCAGCGAGAGGCTGCCCTGCCGCTTCGACAGACCCTCCCCGTCTGCCGTCGTCAGCAGATTGTGGTGGGCGAAGGCCGGCGGCCTACTTCGGAGCGCGGCGAACAGGTCGAGCTGCACGGCGGTGTTCGTGACGTGATCCTCGCCGCGGATAACGCGGGTGACGCCGAGATCGGCATCGTCGACCACGCTCGTGAAGACGTAGAGAAACGCGCCGTCGTCGCGCACCAGAATGGGGTCGGACAGGCTCGCGAGATCGATCTCCTGCGCGCCGCGAAACCCGTCTTCCCAGCCGATCCGACCGTCCGACAGGCGGAACCGCCAGTGCGGCCGGCGGCCTTCGGCCTCAAGCGCAGCGCGATCGGCCTCCGTCAGCTTCAGCGCGCGACGGTCATAGACCGGGGGCCGACCGGAAGCGCGCGCCAGACGCCGCGCGCGGTCAAGCTCCTCGGGCGTCTCGTAAGCAGGATAGATGCGGCCTTCCGCCCTCAGACGCTCGAATGCGGACTGATAAATCGCCGTGCGCTCGGACTGGCTGTGCTCCTCGTCCGGGACGATCCCGAACCAATCGAGGTCTTCGCGGATCCCCTCGACAAATTCCGGCCGCACCCGCGCGGCGTCGGTGTCGTCGAGCCTCAGGATGAAGCGGCCGCCCTGCCGCGCCGGCAGCGCGTTCAGCAGCAGCGTGCGGGCGTTGCCGAGATGCAGATAGCCGGTCGGCGACGGCGCGAAGCGGTAGACGTCTGGGCGGGCGGACATGCCCGTCGTCTAGCGGTCCCAGGCGCCTCCGGCAATCGACCGCCCTCGAAAGAAAAGCCCCGCGACATGCGCGGAGCTTCAACTCAGGTGATCAGAGACGCTGGCGATCCGGGCCCTGCGGAGCGTCCGGGCCCGGCCTCGGTCCGCGCTCTCCCCAGCCATGCCCGCCGCCGTGGCGGCTCATGAAGCGGTCGCGCATCTCGGCCTCGACCGTCTTCACACGCTCAAGCTGCTCCGGCGTCAGCTTCTGCCGAAGCGCGGCCGTCGCTTCCTTCAGCGCCTTGGCCTTCTCGGCGCGGGCGATGGCCATGTCCGCGATGCGGTCCGCCATGCCGAAGGCTTCCGGCTCAGGCTTCTTGTCCGGGCGCGGCGGGCGGCTGACCATGTCGACCGATGCGGCGGTGAACGCGCGCCACGCGTCGAGCTGGTCGGAACGGATCCCGATCAGCGTCTCCATGGCGGAGAGGCGCTTGGCGAGCCGCATCGCGGGATCGCCCTGCATGCCATGCCCGCGCATGCCGTGACGGTCCATGCCGCCTCGGGGACCCATGCCGTCTCCGCCATTCCAATCGTGATGTGGCGGCGGAGGCGGAGCCGTCGGACTCGACTGAGCCAGCGCGACGCCGGCGGTTGCGACGCCGGCGGCGACGACGAGAGCCGACGGCAGAATCAAAAGCTTGCGCATGTTTTCTCTCATACGTGTTGAGGACGGCGCTTTAGCCCGGAGGATCTCGGCGCCTTTCCCTTTCTCACGCAGCGAGAGCGCGTACCCTGCTATCGGACCCGCATTGCGCCCATCACGCCCGCGCGATCACTCGGCCGCGATCACCTGACGGGGACCGCGAGCGAGCCGCTCCTTCTTCACCTCTTCGGCGACGAGGAAGGCGAGTTCGATCGCCTGCTCCGCGTTGAGGCGCGGGTCGCAATGCGTGTGATAGCGGTCCCGCAGGTCCGCGTCGGAGATCGCGCGGGCGCCGCCGGTGCACTCGGTGACGTTGTTGCCCGTCATCTCGACATGCACGCCGCCGGCGTAGGAGCCTTCCGCCCGGTGGACGTCGAAGAAGGCGCGCACCTCCTGCAGGATGCGGTCGAACGGCCGCGTCTTGTAGCCGGACTGCGACTTGATCGTGTTGCCGTGCATCGGATCGCACGACCACACGACGTGGCGCCCTTCCGTCTTCACCGCGCGGATCAGTCCCGGCAGGTGGTCGAACACCTTGTCCGCGCCAAAGCGGGCGATCAGCGTCAGCCGGCCGGGCTCATTCTCCGGGTCCAGCAACTCGATCAGGCGCATCAGCTCGTCGGGCTTCAGCGATGGGCCGCACTTCAGACCGATCGGGTTCTTCACGCCGCGGCAATATTCGATGTGGGCGTGATCGGGCTGGCGGGTGCGATCGCCGATCCAGATCATGTGTCCGGAGGTCGCGTACCAGTCGCCCGTCGTGGAATCGACGCGCGTCAGCGCCTGCTCGTAGCCGAGCAGCAGCGCCTCGTGGCTCGTGAAGAACTCCGTCGACTTGAGCTCGGGGTGGCGTTCCGGATCGATGCCGCAGGCGCGCATGAAGTCGAGCGCGTCGGCGATGCGGTCGGCGACCTCTCGGTAGCGGCCGGATTGCGGGCTCTCCTTCACGAAGCCGAGCATCCACTGATGCACGAAGTCGAGATTGGCGTAGCCGCCGTTCGCGAACGCGCGCAGCAGGTTCAGCGTCGCCGCCGACTGGCGATACGCCTCGAGCTGACGGCGCGGATCGGGGATCCGCTGCTCCGGGGTCGCCTCCGTGCCGTTGATGATGTCGCCGCGATAGATCGGCAGCTCGACGCCGTCGACGATCTCCGTCGGCGAGGAGCGCGGCTTGGCGAACTGGCCGGCGATGCGGCCGACCTTCACCACGGGCGACGCCGCGGCGTAGGTCAGCACGACCGCCATCTGCAGGAAGACACGGAAGAAGTCGCGGATGTTGTCGGCCGAATGCTCTGCGAAGCTCTCCGCGCAATCGCCTCCCTGCAGCAGGAACGCCTCGCCGCGCGAGACCTGCGCCAGGTGGCGCTTCAGCTTGCGCGCTTCGCCTGCGAACACCAGAGGCGGAAATGTCGAAAGCTGAGCCTCGGCCGCCTTCAGGGCGGCCGCATCCGGATAGACCGGCGACTGCTCGATCGGCCTGTCACGCCAGCTGGATGGGCTCCAACGCTCCGTCATGTCCTCAAGCTCCAAAACCGTCCACGAAGCGGACGAAAGGCGACGGCGATGCGTCGCCCGGCCGCAGCCGGCCGCTCGTGCGGGCGCCTTCTAGCACCGCAAGAGATAGGAAGGAACCTTCAGGATTCTGAGAGGAGAGGCTCGGGCGCGTCGCGAAGCGGCCGCTCCGGCATCGCGACCACCAGGAGGAACGCGCCGGCCGCGGAGCAGAGCGCCGCGGTGAAGGCCAGCCGGAAGGTGGCTGGATCGAAGCTCAGCGTCCCATGCTGAGCGCCCTCCCCGCCTGCGCCGAAGACGATCGCGCCGAGGATCGCGACGCCAAAGGCGGAGCCGAGCGAACGCATGAAGGCGAGCAGACCGGTCGCCGCGCCGAGATCCTTTGGACCGGCGGCGTTCTGAACGCTGACCGTGACCGTCGGGAATATGGGCCCGAGGCCGAGGCCGTAGAGGAAGAACAGGATCTGCGTGGCGAGCAGAGGCCGCGCGCCCTCGCTCGCGACGATCGCGCCAAGCGCGATGGTCGAGATCGCGAGGCCCGCAATCGCGGGCATCCGGTAGCGCTCCAGCCGAGGGATCAGCCGGCCGGTGATAAGCGAGCCGACCACGGTGCCGCCCGCCATCACGATCAGGCCGAGCGCCGCGACATCCGGTGAGACGCCGTTGGTCGCCTGCAAATAGACCGGCACGACCGCCGAGAGCCCGACGAAGCCGCCCATGCCGCACGCGACCGCAAGGGTCCCCCGAAGCACGACGGGGTCGCGCAGCACGCGGAGCGGGATCAGCGGCTCCTCGAACGTCTTCAGCCGCAACAGGAAGAGGATCGTCGCCACCACGGACGCGGCTGCGAGGCCGAGCACCGGGGTCGAGAGCCAAACGCCCGTCATGCGGCCGATGGAGAGCGCGAGCATCGCGAGCGACGCCCCGGCCATCACGAGCGCTGCGCCGGGGATGTCGAGCCGCCGCCGACGGGGAACGAAGGGCAGGTCCTTTAGCGGCCCCCACATCACGAGCAGCGCGGCGAAGCCGAGCGGCAGGTTGATCCAGAACACCAGCGACCAGTGCAGGTGCTCCGCGAAAACGCCGCCGACCAGAGGGCCCGCCACGCTCGCGGTCGCCCACACGGCGGAGATGTGCGCGGCATAAAGCCCGCGCTGCTTCGGCGGCACAAGATCGCCCATCACGGTCTGCGCGAGCGCGATAAGCCCGCCGCCGCCAAGGCCCTGGAGCGCACGCGCGCCGATCAGCATCCAGAGGTTCTGCGCGAGCCCGCAGAGGATCGACGCCGCGACGAACAGCGAGACCGAGGCGAAGATGACGCTGCGCCGGCCGTAGAGGTCGGCGAGCTTGCCGTAAAGCGGCGTGACGGCCGTGGCCGTGACGAGATAGGCGGAGATGACCCAGGGCAGATGTTCGGCGTCGCCGAGGCTCCGCCCGATCGTCGCCATGGCCGGCGCGACGATCGTCTGGTCAAGCGCCGCGAGCAGCATCGCGGCCAGGACGCCGACGATGATCTGCCGCTTGCGGACTTCGGTCATCGCGCCCGGCTGCCGCGTCAGCCCGTCCATTTCGTCCGGAGCGTCACGAGCTCTTCGGCCGCGCTCGGATGGAGGGCGACGGTGTCGTCGAAATCGGCCTTCGTCGCGCCCATCTTCACCGCGATCGCAGCGGCCTGGACGATCTCGGCGGCGTCCTCGCCGACGACGTGGACACCCAGAACCTTCTGGCTCCCCGCATCCACCACGAGCTTGATCAGCATCCGCTCGTCGCGGCCCGACAGAGTCGCTTTCATCGGGCGAAAGCGGGTCTTGTAGATGTCGACCTCGTGGCCGTCTTCGCGGGCGACCTCCTCCGTCATGCCGACCGAAGCGGCCTCCGGCGTCGTGAACACTGCCGTCGGCACGCTTTGATACGACACCGCGGTCCGGCGGCCGCCGAATACGGTGTCGGCGAAGGCGTGGCCTTCCCGGATCGCGATCGGCGTCAGGTTCAGCCGGTCGGTGACGTCGCCGACGGCGTAGACCGACGGCGCCGAGCTCTGCGACGTGTCGTCGACGATGATCGCGCCCTTGTGGTCGCACTCAACTCCGGCGCCCTCGAGACCGATCTCAGGGGTGAGCGGACGCCGGCCGATCGCGAGCATGACCTCGTCGGCCGCGATCGTCTCGCCGCACTTCGTGCGGACCGTCTTGCCGTCTGCGCCGTCTTCGACCGAGACGATGTGATCGCTCAGTACGAAGCGGACGCCGCGGGCGGCCAGCCCGGCATGGACGTCGTCGCGGACGTCCTCGTCGAAGCCGCGCAGCACCTTCGCGCCGCGATGGATCACCGTCGTCTCGACGCCGAGGCTGGCGAAGATCGACGCGAATTCGAGCGCGATATAGCCGCCGCCGGCGACGACGATGCGACGCGGCAACTCCGCGAGGTCGAGAGCCTCGTTCGACGAGATCGTCAGCTTGCAGCCGGGGAAATCGTCGTGAACGGGCCGGCCGCCCACCGCGATGAGGATCGTCTTCGCGGTGACCCGCGTGCCGTCCGCGAGACGCACGGCGTTGGGCCCGTCCAGCACGGCGCGCTGGCGGTGGATGGCGACGCCGGAGCGGGTCAGATTCTGCTCATAGAGCCCGGAGAGCCGGGCGATCTCCTTGTCCTTGGCCGCGATCAGATCGGGCCAGGAAAAGGTTGGCTCGGCCGGCAGGCTCCAGCCGAACCCGGCAGAATCCTCGAACACGTCAGCGAAACGGCTGGCATAGACCAGCAGCTTCTTCGGAACGCAGCCGCGGATCACGCATGTCCCGCCGATGCGGTACTCCTCGGCGATCGCGACCCGCGCGCCATGGCCGGCCGCGATCCTCGCGGCGCGAACGCCGCCCGACCCCGCCCCGATGACGAAGAGATCGACCTCGTAATCGCTCACGCCGGAACCGCCTCCGCCACGATCAGATGTCGTGGCCCCTCTTCTTCATCTCGGCGCGAAGGCGCGTGATAACTTCCTGGCTCATCTGGTCGCTCCATTCGCGGAAGCTCTGGAAGGCCTCGCGCTGGGCGACCGGCTGGTTCTCGCGGAACTTCCTGCCGACGGGCGTCTTGTAGAACGCCGCGACCTGCTGAAGCTCCTCGGCGGTGAACCGGCGCGCATAGGCCTGCGCGATCGCGCCCATCAGTTCGTCCTGACGCGCCTTGAGCTGCGGAAGCAGCGCGTCTCCGGCGGCGTCCAGATCCTTGGCGAGGCCCGGATTGGTCGTCAGGAAGGTGCGCTTGCCCTCGTCGATGAAGACGCGGACCGTATCGCCCATCGTGTCGGCGACGCCGGTGCTCTCGACGACGTCGCGGGCGGCTGCGATCTGCGCGGCGCTCGGCGTCTGGGCCGACGCGGAAGAGACCATGGCGCAGGCGAGCGCGGCGGCGAAGCCGAGGCTGCGGATGGAGACGACGCGCGTCATGCGATTTTCCTTGCGGTGTCGGCGAAGGAGCGGCCGCGCGGCTCGAGCGTCTGGACGCCGTTCGGCCCGGCGATGATCGCAAGGCCCGCGAGGTCGAGGAACAGGCCGTGTTCGACGACTCCCGGAATGCCGACCAGCGTCGCGGCGAGCGCCTTTGGGTTGTGGATCTTGCGGAAATGGCCGTCGAGGATGACGTGGCCGCTGTCGGTCACGACAGGGCATCCATCCTCGGCGCGGCGCAGCACGACGTCGCCTTCGACGCCGAGTTCGCCGATGAGTTCGCGGATGGCGCGCAGCGTCGGCTCCTTGCCGAAGGGCACGACCTCGATCGGCAGCGGGAAGGCGCCGAGCGTGTCGACCAGCTTGCTCTGGTCGGCGATGACGATCATCCGCTTCGAGGCGAATGCGACGATCTTCTCGCGCAGCAGCGCTCCGCCGCCGCCCTTGATGAGATTGAGATCTGGGTCGATCTCATCGGCGCCGTCGACTGTCAGATCGAGCGCCGGCGTATCCTTGAGCGTCGTCAGCGGGATGTTGTGGCGCTCCGCTATCTCGCGAGTGGCCTCGGAGGTCGGGACGCCGACCACGTCGAGGCCCTGCGCGACCTTCTCGCCAAGTAACTCGATGAAGATCGAGGCGGTGCTGCCGGTGCCAAGCCCAAGCTTCATGCCGGGCTCGACATGCGCGAGCGCGGCCTCCGCGGCTACGCGTTTAAAGTCTTCAGTGGTCAAGACGTCCCGTCCTTTCAGCCGGCGAGACCGGCGACGAGCAGATATTTGATATCGACGAATTCGTCGACGCCGCGCTGCGAACCTTCACGGCCGTGGCCGCTTTCCTTTACGCCGCCAAACGGCGCCAGCTCGGTCGAGATCAAGCCTGAGTTGATGCCAACCATGCCGTATTCAAGAGCTTCTCCAACCCGGAATATCCGCCCAACGTCGCGCGCATAGAAGTAAGCGGCGAGACCGAATTCAGTGTCGTTGGCGTATCCGACCGCTTCGTCTTCCGTCTCGAAGCGGAAGATCGGGGCCATCGGCCCGAACGTCTCCTCGCGCGCCACCGCCATATCTTGCGTGACGCCCGATAGCACCGTCGGTTCGAAGAACGTGCCGCCGAGCGCATGGCGCTTGCCGCCGAGCACGACCTTGGCGCCCTTCGCGGTGGCGTCGGCGATGTGGCGCTCGACCTTCTCGATGGCGTCCGGGGCGATAAGCGGCCCCTGCGTCACGCCTTCCTCAGTCCCGCGTCCGACCTTGAGCTTGCCGACGGCCGCCGTCAGCTTGTCGACGAAGGCGTCGTAGACCGAGGACTGCACGTAGATGCGGTTCGCGCAGACGCAGGTCTGGCCCATGTTGCGATATTTGGAGACCATTGCGCCTTCGACCGCCGCGTCGAGATCGGCGTCGTCGAACACGATGAAGGGCGCATTGCCGCCGAGTTCGAGCGCGACGCGCTTCACGCCGGAGGCGGCCTGCCGCATCAGGATCTTGCCGACCTCGGTCGACCCGGTGAACGAGACCACGCGCACCGCCGGATGCGAGGTGAAGACCTCGCCGATCGCCGGCGCGTCCTCGCCGGTCACGACGTTCAGCACGCCCTTCGGGATTCCGGCCTCATGCGCGAGACGTGCGAGCGCCAGAGCGGTGAGCGGCGTCTCCATCGCCGGCTTCACCACGAAGGTGCAGCCGACTGCGAGAGCCGGCGCGCATTTGCGGGTGATCATCGCCGCCGGGAAGTTCCACGGCGTAATGGCGGCCACGACGCCGACGGGCTGGCGCAGCACGAGGATGCGCGCGTCGGTCCTGTGGGTCGGCAGGGTGTCGCCGGAGACGCGCTTGGCCTCCTCGGCGTAGAACTCGACGAAAGAGGCGGCGTAATCGATCTCGCCCTTGGCCTCGGCCAGCGGCTTGCCCTGCTCGCGGGTCATGACGAGCGCGAGCTCGTCCTTGTTCGCGATGATGAGGTCGAACCAGCGCCGCAGGATCGCGGCGCGCTCCTTCGGGAGCTTCGCGGCCCAAGGCTTGAACGCCCGCTGCGCCGCCTCGACGGCGGACCTGGCCTCGGCGGCGCCGAGGTCCGGCACGCGGCCGACGACTTCGCCGGTCGCGGGATCAAGGACGTCGACGGTCGGCGAGCCGACGAAGGCGCCGTCGATATAAGCCTGGGCGTCGATGAGCCCGGTCATTGGAAAGCCGTCCATCTTCAGGACCGATCGGCTGATTGCGGGAGCCGCGCGGTCTAGCACGACGAAAGGCGAGGCCGCCACCCCCGCCGGCGCTTGGGCTTCAGCCGCGCACCACCCAGACGATCACGACGCCCAGCAGGGCCGACAACACGCCGACCCATCTGAGCGCCTGATCCGGCGTCGCGACGATGTTCGCGCTCGCCTTCTTCGCGGCCGCGGGAAAACCTGCAAACAGCAGGCCTTCGATCGCGAGCACCAATCCAAGCGCCGCGAAGAAGTCGCTCATGCCTATCGCGCCGCCGGAGCGGCGGCAGCGGCGGCCGGGACGCCGTTCGGCTGCTCGAAAAAGCGGAAGAAAGGGCTGTCGGGCGAGAGCACCAGACGCGTCTGGCTCTTCAGAGCCGTGTCATAGGCCTGCATGGAACGGTAGAAGGCGAAGAACTCCCGGTCGGCGCCATAGGCGTCTGCGAGCACGCGCGTCTTCTCGGCCTCGCCCTGGCCGCGGACGACTTCCGCGTCGCGGTTGGCTTCGGCGACGATCACCTGAGCGTCGCGATCCGCACGAGCGCGCATGCCCTGCGCCTGCTCGGCGCCCCGGGCGCGGATCTGCGCCGCCTCCTGCGCCCGCTCCGACGACATCCGGTCAAACACGGCCTTGGAGTTCTGCTCCGGCAGGTCGGCGCGGCGGATGCGGACGTCGACGATCTGCAGGCCAAAACGGTCGGCCTCGCGGTTCGCCTGGTCTCGGATGCGGGCCATGATCTGATCGCGCCGATCGCGGACGATCTGCTCGAAGCTGTTGGAGCGGATCGCCTCGAGCAGCGCGTCGTTCAGAACGAAGGTCAGACGCTGGTTCGCCTGCTCGACGGTGCCGACCGCCTGACGGAAGCGCAGCGGGTTGACGATCTTGTAGCGCGCAAAGGCGTCGACCACGAGCCGCTGGCTGTCGTTAGCGGTGGCTTCCTTCTCGGGCATGTCGAGATCGAGGATGCGCTTGTCGATGCGCGTCACGCTCTCGATGAACGGCACCTTGGCGTGAAGCCCGGGCTCGGTGACGGTCGCGACCGGCTGGCCGAGGCGCAGCACGATGACCTGCTCGGTCTGGTGGACGACGTAGAGCGCGCTGTAGATCGCGACGAAGGCGAGCACGGCGATGGCGGCGAGAAAACCGCCGAGGATGCTGCGGTTCACTGGCCTGCTCCCGTGCCTGCGCGCTGTTGCTGCTGCCGGGCGCCCTGCTGGACCTGATCGAGCGGCAGGAAGGGCACGACGCCCTGACCGCTCGCCTTCGGGTCGATGATCACCTTGTCGACGCTCTGGAAGATCCGCTCCATCGTCTCGAGGAACAGGCGCTCGCGGGTCACGTCGGGCGCGACCTTGTAGGCGGCGGTGACCTGCTCGAAGCGGGACGCCTGGCCCTGGGCTTCGGCGACGGTCGCGGCCTTGTAGCCCTCGGCCGCCTGCATGGTCTGCGCGGCGCGGCCGCGCGCTTCGGGAACCACGCGGTTGGCGTAGGCCTGCGCCTCGTTGGTGAGGCGGATGCGGTCGGCCTGCGCGACCTGAACCTCGCGGAACGCGCTGATCACCTCGCCCGGAGGCGCGATCTTCTGGAGCTGAACGGAGGAGATATCGACGCCGGACTGGTAGCTGTCGAGCGTCTTCTGCATCAGCTCCCGGACCGCCGCGGCGGTGACGTCGGGATTCTGCGTCTCGGCCTTGGGCAGGACCGGATCAACGGGAGCGGGAGCGCCGGCCAACGGCGGCGCCTGGGTCGCCGCATCCGTCGCGGGCGTGCCTTCGGTCAGAATCTGCTGGAGCTTGGACCGGCCCACGACCTCGCGCATGGCGCTCTCGGCGACCGCCTTGATCGTGCCTTCGGGGTTCTCGAGGTTGAAGAGATAGTCGGCCGCACCGCTCGGGCGGCCGGCGGCGCCGTCGGCGGGCTTGATCACCCACACGACCGAGAAGTTGACGTCGACGATGTTGCCGTCGCCGGTCAGCATCAGGCTTTCCTGCGTGACCTCGCGGGACGAAACGTTGCGCGCGCCGCCGACGCTGGTGCGCATGCCGACTTCGATCGAGTTCTGCGTCGTCACCTTCGGGGTGAGCACGGTCTCGATCGGATAGGGAAGGTGGTAGTTCAAGCCCGCCTGCGTGGTGCGAACATATTCGCCGAACCGGAGGACGATGCCCTCTTCGTCCGCTTCGACGCGGTAGAAGCCCGAGAGCCCCCAGCCGATCAGGCCGACGACGACGAGCGCGAAGATGCCCTTGCTGCTTCCGCCGCCGGGAATGAAGCCGCGGACCCTGTCCTGCGCCCTGCGCAGGAAGTCCTCGAGATCAGGCGGGTTCGGCCCCTGGTTCTGCGGGCCCTGGCCCCACGGTCCGCCCTGATTGCCGCGCCAGGGTCCACCGCCGCCGCCACTCTGGTTGCTCCAGGGCATCTATGCTCCTCGCCGCTCGGGCGTACGCGAAACCCAGGGCGGGCCGCTCGACTGTCACGCGCCAGATATAGATGGCGCAACCGCGCGTTCCAACGGATGCGCGGCCGGTGACGCAGTGCGGCGCCGGATTTCGGGCGTCAACGTAAATAACCGTGTGCGGCGATCACGAGTCTCACGAGCGACGGACGCGCACGAAATCGCGGTACGTGAATGGGTACTCGTTGCGCGCGCCGGCCTCGTGACGCTCGCTGAACGTCTCCTTCCAGAGCGACGGATCGTACTCGGGGAACAGCACGTCGCCCTTGGGTTCGGCGTCGATCTCGGTGAGGTGCATGACGCTCGCGAGCGGCATGGTCAGCGTGTAGATCTCGCCGCCCCCGACGCTGATGATCTCGCTCGCGTCCATCTCCTCCGCGAGCGCCTCGGCGAGGCCGAGGGCGTCCGCGAGCTCGTGCGCGACATGGACGCCCTCCTCCCGAAAAGCCCGGTCGCGGGTCAGCACGATGGTCTCGCGCCCCGGCAGCGGCCGTCCGATGGCGGCGTGGCTACGCCGCCCGACGATCAACGGCTTGCCCCAGGTCAGCGCCTTGAAACGCTTGAGGTCGCTCGACAGCCGCCAGGGCATTCCGTTGTGGTGGCCGATGACCCGGTTGCGGGCGACGGCCGCGACGATCGCGATCGGTACCCTCACTCGATGACCCGTCCACGCAGGCAGAGCGTCTGCCAAAGTTTCTGCACCGTCGCGGTCTCGCCCGCGTTCAGCGTCTCGATGGCGGCGTCGCCCGAGTTGTAGCGGTAGACGAAGCGCACCAGGCTCGGCTTCTCACGGCCGATATAGATCGTGGCCTGCCCGCAGACCGCCTCGTCCTTGCCGTTGCTGCGGCGCTTGAAGTTCTCGAAGCCGAACCGGGCCGGCTGGCCGGCATAGGCCGACTTGAGCTTCGCCCTCAGGGCCTGCTCGGTCTGCGCGTAAACCGTGGGGGTGTCCTGCGCGAGCGCCGCGCCCATCGCGCCCGCAATCATCACGGCCGCCAGCGCCGCCGCCTTGCTCGAAACCATCGTCTGTCCTCGTCCCCGAACGCGTCTGAATGACGCGAGCCTCAACCCGTCTTGAGTCGCGCCCCGCAACCCAAGATGCCGATACACCGTCTAAGGTCCGCTCGCTACGGGGTCTCGCTTACACGGCGACCGCGGCGGCGATCGCCGGGTGCGGATCGTAGCCGGCCAGCGAGAAATCCTCATAGGCGTAGGAGAACAGGTCCGCCGGCCGCCGCAGCAGATCGAGGCGGGGGAACTGGCGCGGCGCGCGCTCCAGCTGCTGGCGGGCCTGATCGACATGATTGGCGTAGAGGTGGACGTCGCCGCCCATCCACACGAGCTCTCCCACGTCGAGATCGCACTGCTGCGCCAGCATGTGGATGAGGAGCGCGGCCTCCGCGACGTTCCAGCCGAGCCCGAGGAAAACGTCGGCCGAGCGCTGGAAGACGAGGCCGGACAACCGGCCGTCGGCGACATGGAACTGATAGGTCATGTGGCAGGGCGGCAGCGCCATCCGGTCGAGTTCGCCGACGTTCCAGCCGGTGAACAGAAGCCGCCGGCTCGCGGGATTCTCGCGGATGCCCTTCACCAGCTCGCCCATCTGGTCGTGCGTCCGGCCGTCGGGGCCCGTCCAAGCGCGCCATTGCTTGCCGTAGACCGGGCCGAGCTCGCCGTTCTCGTCCGCCCATTCGTCCCAGATCGTGACGCCGTTGTCGCGGAGATAGCCGACATTGGTGTCGCCGCTGAGGAACCAGATCATCTCGTGGACGGCCCCGCGGAAGAAGATCCGCTTGGTCGTGAGCAGGGGAAAACCCTGGGCCAGATCGAACCGCATCTGACGGCCGAAGAGCGAATAGGCGCCGACGCCCGTCCGGTCGGCGCGGTAGTCGCCGTTCGCCAGCAGCTCGCCGAGCAAGTCGAGATATTGCCGCTCAGGATGCTCGCCGGTCAGATCCGACGCCTTCTGAAGGGGCGCGCCGCTCGCCATCGTTCTCGTCCTCGACCTTGCCCCGGAGCTCCAGGACCTCGTCCGATCATACGCCTCGGCGCGCCAAGCCGCGAGACGCGCGCAGCGCTCGTACACAGAAGGCCGATGGCATAGCGGCGATGCGACGCGGTGCATTGCAACATCGATCGTGGCTCCTCAGTTTGCCGGCCTCAGACCAGTACGCGGGGACCGCACCATGTCGACGCTCGATGTCGTCGCCGACGGCGACGATCCACACATTCCGACCGAAGCCCTTCCCGCAGCGCCGGTCGCGAGCCCCTATGGCCCCGGACCCGCGCAGTTCGCGCTCGCCGTCGGCGGTCTGGCGATCGGCACCGGCGAGTTCGCCTCCATGGGCATTCTGCCCTCGGTCGCAACCGACGTCGGCGTCACGATCCCCGAAGCCGGCCATATGATCAGCGCCTACGCGCTCGGCGTGGTAATCGGCGCGCCCATCCTGACGATCTTGTTCGCAAGAGCTCCCCGCCGGGTGCTGCTGATCGCGCTGATGGCGGTGTTCGCGCTCGGCAACCTCTTCAGCGCGCTTGCCGGCTCCTATGTCTCGGTGGTCGCGGCCCGCTTCGTCGCGGGCCTGCCGCACGGAGCCTATTTCGGCGTGGCGATGCTCACCGCCGCCTCGCTCGTGCCGCGGAATCGGCGCGCGCAGGCGGCGGGCAACGTGCTGCTCGGCCTCAGCATCGCGAACGTCGTCGGCGTGCCGCTCGCGACCTGGCTCGGACAGGCGCTTGGCTGGCGCGCGACGTTCTTCACGGTCGCCGGCCTCGCCGTCCTTACGGCGATCCTGGTGCGCGTGTTCACTCCCGAGATCGAGCCGGAGGAGGGCGCGAGCGCCAAGCGCGAACTCGGCGCGTTCCGCAGCGCGCAGGTTTGGCTGACGCTCGGCGTCGCCGCGATCGGCTTCGGCGGCATGTTCGCGGTCTACAGCTACGTGACGCCCACCTTGACGGAGGTGACCGGTCTCAACTTGTCGCTGGTCCCCGTGATGCTCGGATTCCTCGGCGTCGGCATGATCGTCGGCAACATAGTCGGGGGCCGGCTCGCCGACCGCGCGTTGAAGGCGACGCTCGTCGGCGCGCTGGTGTGGAACGGCGCGACGCTCGCGGCCTTCGCCTTCACGTCGGCGGTCCCACTGCTCGCGGCGATCAACCTGTTCCTGATCGGCGGCTGCATCGCCATGGGCCCTGCCCTGCAGACCCGCCTGATGGATGTCGCAGGCGACGCTCAGACGCTGGCCGCGGCGCTGAACCACTCCGCGTTCAATCTCGCCAACGCGCTCGGCGCCTGGCTTGGAGGCGTCGCCATTGCGGCGGGTCTCGGCTGGACCTCGCCGGGCCTCGTCGGCGCCGTGCTCGCCTGCGGCGGGCTGGTGGTCCTGCTGATCTCGTTCAGGCTGGAGGCGAAGGCGGGACGCTAAGGCCCCGCCCTCCCCGTTCTGTCGTCAGGCCGCGCGGACGCCGGCGAGGAAGCCGTCGAGTTCGCGGGCGAGCCGGGTCGACTGCCGGGCCAGTTCGCCCGCGGCGGCATTCACGTCCGACGCTCCGGCGCCGGCATGGTTCGCAGCGATCTGCATGTCCGACATGTCGTTCGTCACCTTCACGGTGCCGTCCGCCGCCTGACTGACGTTGCGGGCGATCTCGCTCGTCGCCGCCTGCTGCTCCTCGACCGCGGCGGAGACATCGGTCGCGATCTGATTGACCTCGTCGATGATGTTCGCGATTTCCTTGATCGCCGAGACCGTTTCGCCCGTCGCTCCCTGGATCGCGCTGATCTGGGCGGTGATCTCCTCGGTCGCCTTGGCAGTCTGGCCCGCAAGGCTCTTCACCTCAGAGGCGACGACGGCGAAACCGCGGCCGGCCTCACCCGCCCGCGCCGCCTCGATCGTGGCGTTCAGCGCGAGAAGGTTGGTCTGCTCGGCGATGTCCTGGATGAGCGAGACGATCTCGCCGATCTTGCGCGAACCCGCGACGAGCTGGTCGACGCGCTCCTGCGCCTGACGCACGTTCTCGACGGCGCTCGACGCCGCGCGGGAGGTGACGGCGACCTGTTTGCCGACTTCCTGCGCGCTCGCGGCGAGCTGTTCGGTCGCGGCGGCGCAGGCCTGCATGTTGCCGGAAGTGTCCTTGGCGGTCGACATCGCGGCTTCGGACTGGCGGCTGGTCTGCTCCGAATTGGCGGCGAGCCCGCGCGAGGTCGCCTCCATCTCCTGGGCAGCGGCTGCGAGGCTCTGCACGAGCTCGCCGACGCTGCCTTCGAACTGGGAGGCGAGCGCGTTCATCTCCTGGCGGCGCAGCGCGGCGCGCTCGCCGTCCGACGCAGCCTGTCGGGCGCGCATCTCGTCGGCTTCCGCCATCGCGGCGGCGAACACGCGCATGCCGGACCAGATCTCGCCGATTTCGTCTTTTCGCGCCTTGACGTCCGGGAGCTTGTGGTCGCCGGCGGCGAGCCGCGCGATTGCGGAGGTGACGCCGGCGAGCGGCTGGGTGATGTGGCGTCGGGCGACCAGGACGGAGGCGACGAGCGCGACCGCCGTGCCGCCGAGCGCCAGAATCGCCAGCATCATCAGCGTCTTCTCATAGACCGCGTCCTGCTCCTGGTTGACCGCCTCCTTCTCCTCCAGGCTGCGCTTGACCAGGGCGTCGATGCTCGTCTGGAAGGCCTTGCGGTTGGCGCGGTTGCCTTCGTTGTTGCCCTGCTCGTTGGCTGCGGCGGGCGAAACCTCGGCTGCAAGCCGCACGGTCTCGGTGCGGAACTGGCGGAACCGCCCGGCGTCCGCCACGACCGCGTCGAACAGCGCGCGGTCGGCGTCCGGCACCAAAGGCTGCCAAGTCTTCAGCAGCGTGTCGATGCCGTCGAGCGCCGTCATGACGCCTTCGCCGAATTTCTTGGCGCTGGCGGAGGTGTCGGCCGCATAGATGCCGCGAGCATCCATCACCGCCGCGGTTACGAGCCTGTTCAGCTTCTCGCCATAGATCGCACGGCTGTAAGCGGCCTCCGTCTCGTCGGCTGCAGCGTCATAGGAGTGCAGACCCCAGAGGCCGATTCCAGCGATGGTGAGCGCGACCGCGCCCAGAGATCCGACCAGGGCGAAGATTTTGGCGCTGATGCGCATGGCGAACTGCTCGCGTTGATTGTTGCCTCCTGTAAGTACCCTCCACTCCGTTGACCGAGCATTAACGCTAACGGCGTGGACTGGACTTTGGCGCGTCACCCCTTCCGTCCGGCGGCCGGGCGCCCTATATTCCTCGGCGTCGGAGATATCCGGCTATGGTGATAAACGGCCGCTGTAATAAACCCTTCGGACCCGGGGGCAGTACCCGGCGCCTCCACCCAAGCCCTTGATATTAAGGGTTTCGGCGGGGGCGAAACAGGATCGACGGGGGCGTAAAGAGCGGGCTTTTGCCCGGCATGGCTCCACCGTTATCGGGCCATTCTATAGTTGCCAACGACAACTATGCTCCGGTTGCTCTGGCCGCGTGAGCGGTCCGGGAAACCGAACCTAAAGTCCTGATGGTCTAGCAGCTATTGGGCGGGGCCCGGAGGCGCCTGGCAACAGAAGCCTCCACTTCTCTCCCCATCTGCGGCGACGACGAAACAAGGCGGCTCCGCCGTTGCGCGTGAATGGTCGCGTTCGTTCGAGATCGCCAAAGATCGCGAGCAACGAAAAAGGGCCCTCCCGCTCTCGCGGAAAGGCCCTTTTGTAGTCTGAGACGTCAGCGACGCGAGGCGCCCCGAAGCGTTATTCGCAGACTTCGATGCGCTTGAAGTAGGTGCGGCCGTACTGGTCGACGTAGCGGCGGCGCTCCAGGACGCACTCGTCGTCGTCGCGATAGTGACGGGCGTTGTTGTTCGCGATCGCGGTGCCGGCGATCAGGCCGAGCGCACCGACGCCGACAACGGCCGCGGCGGTTCCGTTGCCATTGTGATGATGATGCCAGCGATCGGCCTTGGCGGCAGTCGGCGCGATGATCGCTGCCGTCATCGCCGCAGCTATCAGGCCGCTGATGATGCGCTTCTTCGAATAAGTCGAGGTCATTTCAAGTTGCTCCCGTCGGCGCGGTCTTCACTGCCGCGCGGATGATTGTGAATTCAGACTATCAAACGCGGGCGGCTGCCGGAATGTTTCCATCTCATCGCTGAACTCATAATGAACGGAAGGTGGACCGTCGGTTCGTCGCCCGAGCCTTTGAGCCTTACCACGCCTGTTCTTGGCCTTCCCTGCGGACTGGCCGTCACCGGCGCGACGCGCCGGCTTTCCGCCAGCGGCATCGCCTCTTGAACTCGGGCGCGAAGCCGGCCATGTCCCCCGCCGCAATCGTCGAGGGGCCATCATGACCGAAACAGCCGAAAAACCCGTCGAGAACCGCGCGTTCGAAGCCGACGTCGCCAAGCTGCTGCACCTGATGGTGCACTCCGTCTATTCCGACAAAGACGTCTTCCTGCGCGAGCTCGTCTCGAACGCGGCAGACGCCTGCGAGAAGCTGCGTTTCGAGGCGATCGAGAACCCGTCGCTGCTCGGCGACGACCCGAAGCCGCACATCACTATCTCCGCCGACGAGGAGTCGCGCCGCCTCACCATCGAGGACAACGGCGTCGGCATGAGCCGCGACGAGATGATTGAAGCGCTCGGCACGATCGCGCGCTCGGGCACCAAAGCGTTCATGGACCGGCTGGAGGCCGCCCAAGGCAAGGAGGGCGCGCAGCTCATCGGCCAGTTCGGCGTCGGCTTCTACTCCGCCTTCATGGTCGCCGACCGCGTCCAGGTCTTCTCGCGCCGGGCGGGCGCCGACGGGGCGTGGGTCTGGTCCTCGGACGGCAAGGGCGAATATTCGGTCGCCCCTGCGGCCACGGATGAGGCGCCGACGCGCGGCGCCAAGGTCGTCTTGCACCTGATGGAGGACGCCAAGTCCTACGCCGAGCGCTGGACGCTGGAGCGCATCGTCAAGGCGCAGTCCGGCCATGTGCCGGTGCCGATCTCACTGGTCGAGAAGCCGGGCGCCGAGCCAGTCGAGATCGCCGACGGCGCGGCGCTCTGGACCAAGCCGAAGTCCGAGATCTCGAAGGAGGCATACGCCGAATTCTACCGCACTGTCGCCGGCGCCTATGACGATCCCGCCATGACCGTGCACTACCGCGCGGAAGGCCGCCACGAATACACCGCGCTCGCCTTCGTGCCCTCGGCCGAGCCCTTCGACCTGTTCGACCCCGATCGAAAAGGCCGGATGAAGCTCTACGTCCGCCGGGTCTTCATCACCGACGATGCCGAGCTGCTACCGCGCTGGCTGCGCTTCGTGCGCGGGCTCGTCGATTCCAACGACCTGCCGCTCAACGTCTCCCGCGAGATGATCCAGGAAAGCCCGATCCTCGCGGCCATCCGCAAAGGTCTGACCAGCCGCATCCTCGGCGACCTGGAGAAGCTCGCCGAGAACGACAAGCCGACCTTCGAGACCGTCTGGGAAGCCTTCGGCCCGGTCATCAAGGAAGGCGTTTACGAGGATTACGAGCGCCGCGAGCAGTTGCTGAAGCTCGCCCGCTTCAAGACGACGACCTCGGGCGCCGAATGGCGCACGCTCTCCGACTATGTCGAGGCGATGAAGGAGAACCAGACGGCGATCTATTATCTCGCCGGGGGCAAGGCCGAGCAGTTGCTAGCCTCCCCGCACCTTGAAGGCTTTGCCGCCCGCGGCGTCGAGGTGCTGCTGCTCTCCGATCCCGTCGACAGCTTCTGGGTGACGGCCGGCGCCGACTTCGGCGGCAAGCCGTTCAAGTCGGTGACGCAAGGGGCGGCGGAGCTTTCGCTGATCGCGAAGCCCGAGGCCGCGGAGACGCCGGCGCCTGAAGCGCAAGCCTCCGTCGCCGACTTCATCGCCTTTGCGAAGACGACGCTGGGCGACGCCGTTGAGGACGTCCGCGCCTCCGATCGCCTGACGACCAGCGCCGTCTGCCTCGTCGCGCCCGATTTCGGGCCGGACCGGCAGCTCGAGAAGATCATGGCGAGCTCCGGCCGCGGCGGCGCCGGCGCAAAACCCATTCTCGAGATCAACCCGGCTCACGCTCTCGTCGTCGCGCTCGCCGCCAAAGGCGCGGAGGACCAGACGTTCCGGGAGGATGCGGTGTCGCTGCTGTTCGACGAGGCCAAGATCCTCGACGGCGAGCGGGTGGTTGACCCGAAGGCTTTCTCCGGCCGCCTCGCCCGCGTTCTGGAACGCGCATCGAAATGAGCGATTTCGCCGGCGCGTTGCGCGAGCGGCTGCCGGTCGCGCGGCGGAGCTACGATCTGCCGAAGCGGACAGGCCTCGTCATCGTCGACGCGGTGAACGGCTTCTGCACGCCGGGCGCGGGCCCGCTGGCGCCGATAGCGCCGGACGCCGCGATCGACGGCATGCTCTCCGAGATCGCGGCGCTCGCCCGCCGGTTCCTTGACGAACAGCGCCCGGTGCTCGCGCTCTGCGACACGCACGAGCCCGGCCGGCCCGAGCCGCCCTACCCGCCGCACTGCGAACGCGGGACCGGACAGGAGAAGCTCGCGCCTGCGCTGAGCTTCCTTGAGCGGAAACCCGGCGCGCGGATCGTCGAGAAGGACGTGATCGACGGCTATGTCGGGACGACGCTCGCCGACGGCTCGAACATCCTGGTCGAGTGGATCCGCGCCGCCGAACTCGAAAGCGTCATGATCACAGGCATCTGCACGGATATCTGTGACCTCGATCTCGTGTCGACGCTGCTGTCGGCGCGCAATCACTACATGGGCGGGCGGCCGATGCTCGGGCCGCTGAAGGACGTCGTGCTCTACGAGCCGGGCTGCGCGACCTACGATTTGGCGGGCGACGTGGCGGCGAAACTCGGCCTCCCGGAGACGGCGGCGCATCCGCAGGCGGAGACGCATCACATCGGGTTGTACGTGATGCAGGCGCGCGGCGCGGTGATCGCCGACCGCCTGAGGGGGTGAGCAGACGGGCGCTGGGGGCTCCGGACCGTTCCGCTAGACGGAGATCGAAGCGCCTGCGGAACCTTGGCTGGCGGCAAGCCTTGCCCCTGCCCCGCTCCGGGGCCTAAACCGGCGCAGCCTTATTCTCCCGCCGGAGCAGACATGCGCGCCGAGGATCCCCGCACAATTCGTCTCGACGAGTACCGCCCGTCGGACTTCCTGATCGACACGGTGGAGCTCGACGTCCGGCTCGATCCGACCGCGACGCGGGTGACGGCTCGGCTGGCGATTCGCCCCAATCCCGAGGGCCGGGCGGACGCGGCGCTGACGTTGGTCGGCGACGGATTGAATCTCGTCGCGGCGTCGATCGACGGGGCGGATCTGAGGCCGGACGATCTCGACGTCAGCCCCGACCAGCTCAAGCTCGCCAATCCGCCGCGCGGTCCCTTCGAGCTCACGATCACGACGATCGTGGACCCCTCCGCCAATACGCGGCTGATGGGGCTCTACCGCTCGAACGGCGCCTATTGCACGCAGTGCGAGGCCGAAGGCTTCCGGCGCATCACCTATTTTCTCGACCGGCCGGACGTTCTCGCCGTCTATACGACGCGGATCGAGGGTTCGAAGGCCGAGAACCCGGTTCTGCTGTCGAACGGCAACCTGGCCGAGACCGGCGACCTTGGCGACGACCGCCACTTCGCCGTCTGGCATGACCCGCACCCGAAGCCCTCCTACCTGTTCGCGCTGGTCGCGGGCGATCTCGGCGTGGTGGAGGACGAGTTCGTCACGATGAGCGGCCGCGAGGTCGCGCTCAAGGTGTTCGTCGAGCACGGCAAGGAGGACCGCGCGACCCACGCCATGGAGTCGATCAAGGCCTCGATGCGTTGGGACGAGCAGGCGTTCGGCCGCGAATACGACCTCGATGTCTTCATGGTCGTCGCCGTGTCCTACTTCAACATGGGCGCGATGGAGAACAAGGGCCTCAACGTCTTCAACGACAAGTACGTTCTGGCGAGCCCAGAGACCGCGACCGACGGCGACTACGCCAATATCGAGGCGATCATCGCCCACGAATACTTCCACAACTGGACCGGCAACCGCATCACCTGCCGCGACTGGTTCCAGCTCTGCCTGAAGGAAGGGCTGACCGTGTTCCGCGATCAGGAGTTCACCTCCGACATGCGTTCGCGGCCGGTGAAGCGCATCCAGGACGTGCGCAATCTGCGCTCGATCCAGTTCGCGGAGGACGCGGGTCCCCTCGCCCACGCGGTGCGGCCGAACGCCTATGCCGAGATCAACAACTTCTACACGCCGACGATCTACGAGAAGGGCGCGGAGGTCATCCGCATGCTGAAGACGTGGATCGGCGGCGACGCCTTCCGCGCCGGCATGGACCTCTACTTCGAGCGGCACGACGGCCAGGCCTGCACAATCGAGCAGTTCATCGCTTGCTTCGCAGAGGTCTCCGGCCGCGACTTCGCTCAGTTCCTTCGCTGGTACGCGCAGGCCGGCACGCCGGTGGTCACGATCCGCACCACGCATGACGCTGAAGCGAAGACCTTCACCATTGAAGCGACGCAGAAAACGCCGGCGACGCCGGGGCAGCCGTCGAAGCAGCCGATGGTCATCCCGCTCGCGCTCGGCCTTGTCGGCCAGGATGGCGACGACCTACCGCTCGTCGTCGACGGCGCGCCCGCGGGCCCCGTTTTCGCGCTGACGGACGAGACCACGCGCATCGTATTCGAGGACATCGCCACCCGTCCGGCCGCGTCGCTGTTCCGCAACTTCTCCGCGCCGGTGAAGGTGGTCTCCGACGTCACCGACGAGGAGCTGCTGTTCCTCGCGGCCCACGACAGAGATCCGTTCAACCGCTGGCAGGCGACGCAGACGGTCGCGCTGAGGAAGCTCGTCGCGGACGTCGCGGCCTTCCGCGCAGTCCGGCCGATCTCGCCGGAGCCGAAGCTCGCCGAGGCGATCGGCCGGGCGTTCGATCCAGCCGAGACGGACTGCGCCTATGCCGCCCAGATTGCAGCGCTTCCCGCCGAAGGCGACGTCGCCCGGGAGATCGGCGAGAACGTCGACCCCGACGCGATCCACGCCGTGCGGTCCCTGCTGAAGGCCGATATCCGCGACCGGCTTGCAGGCCCGCTGGCGGCCGCTGCCGACCGGCTCGCCGAGACCGGCCCCTATTCGCCGGACGCCGCATCCGCCGGACGGCGCGCGCTGAAATACGCAGCCCTCGATCTGCTGAGCGCCGGCGGCGCGGCGGAGGGCGTTGAGCGCGTCTTCGCCCTCTACAAGTCGGCCCGCAACATGACGGACAAGGTCATGGCGCTCCACGCGCTGTCGATCCACGCGACGCCGGAGCGCGAGGAGGCGCTGACGGACTTCGCGACGCTCTACAGCCGCGATCCCCTGCTGCTCGACAAGTGGTTCGTGATCCAGGCCTCTGCGCCGCTGCCGGACACGCTCGACCGCGTCGAGGCGCTGATGGCGGCGCCGGGCTTTGACATGAGGAACCCGAACCGCGTCCGCTCGCTGATCGGCGCGTTCGGCTCGGGCAACCCGACCCAGTTCAACAGGGCTGACGGGCGCGGCTACGCCTTCATCGCGGGCGTCGTGGCCGAACTGAATACGCTCAACCCGCAGGTGGCCGCGCGGCTGCTCGGCGCCTTCCGCACATGGCGGTCGCTGGAGCCCGAAAGGCGCGCCCGCGCGGAGACCGCGCTTCGGGCCTTGGCCGCCATGCCCGACCTGTCGCCGGATGTCGCCGACATCGTCAATCGCGCGCTTGGCGGATGAGAGCCAAGTGATTCTTCCGACTCATGTTTTCGCGGCACGATCGTCCAAGTAATTAACGACCTCTTAATTAGAGCTGGACAGCACCCCAGCCTGTTGATTCTAATACAGATGTCGATTCGACGTGGGGTACACGGATCGGCTTCTCCAGTATCGACAGAAGGACGTTGCGATGGCGCGCGCCACCGTGGCAGGGATGATTTTGGCTCGACCGGACCAACACCTGTTCGCGAAGCTTCGATCCGTCTCCTACGCACTGAGGCAGATCGCCACCGAGCGGATGCTCGGGCGGATCGTCCCCTCGGTCATCGTCGCCTTCCTCGTGGTCTTCGGCGTCGTCGTCACGATGGAGTGCCTGGACGCCCGCCAGCGGGCGATCCGAGCCGCCTCCGACGACATGGCGACCATCGCCGCGATGACCGCCCTGCAACTGCCCCGCGCTCAGCCCAACGAGGCTCAGCCGCCCCGCGAGGCGCTCTCCGTCAGTCTTCCGACCCAGGCGACGGACCGCGGCCGGCGGATCTACCTCACGGATGACGCCGGCCGGATCATAGCGACCCGTGGCGCGCCCGAGGGCGCAGCCCCCGCCGATCTCGTCACCCTGCTCGGGCCGGCGCAACCGCTTACGACCTTCGCCGACCGCGCCGGCGTGATGGCGCTGACGCTGCCGGACGGCTCGGCCGCGCTTGCGACGGTGCGCGCCGTCGATGCGGACCGGGCCGCGCAGGTCGCCTTCGTCCAGACCTTCGACGACATCCTCGAACCGTGGCGCGCCAGGGTCCGCTCCTCCGTCGCGTTTTATGGATCGACCGGGCTCGTGCTCGTCCTCCTCGGCTTCGCCTTCCGCTGGCAGTCGGGCCGCGGCCGCCGCACCGACGAGATCTACGACCGCGTGCAGCTGCGCATCGAGACCGCGCTGTCGCGCGGCCATTGCGGCCTGTTCGACTGGGACATCGCCAAAGGCCGCATCTTCTGGTCGCGCTCGCTGTTCGAGCTCCTCGGCTATCCCCACCGCGATGACCTTGTCTCCTTCGGCGAATTCAACGCGCTGGTGCATCCCGAGGACGTCGACTTCTACGCCCTCGCCGATGAGGTCGCCGGCGGGCAGACCCTCAACATCGACCGCGTCTTCCGCGTCCGCGACGCCAAGGGCGACTGGAAGTGGCTGCGAGCCCGCGCCGAGGCGGTCCGCGCCCGCAACGAGACCGGCGTCCGGCTCGTCGGCATCTGCGTCGACGTCACCGAACACCGGACTTTGGCCGAGCGCACCGCGACCGCGGACATGCGGCTGCGCGACGCCATCGAGACCATCTCCGAGGCCTTTGTGCTGTGGGACGCCTCGAACCGGCTCGTCACCTGCAATTCGAAGTTCCAGCAGCTCTACGAGCTGCGCGACGACGACGTGCTGCCGGGCGCCGCCCGCGAGGAGATCATCGCCGCCGGCCGCCAGCCCGCCGTCGTGAACGCCGTGCGCCCGGACGGACGCGTCGAGGACGGCGCGCGATCCTATGAGGCGCAGATCGAGGACGGCCGCTGGCTGCGCATCAACGAGCGCCGCACCAAGGACGGCGGCTTCGTCTCCGTCGGCACCGACATCTCCTCGCTGAAGCGGCAGGAGGAGCGCCTGATGGATTCCGAGAAGGCGCTGATGGCGAACGTCGCCGACCTTCGCAAGTCCCGCCAGACGCTGGAGGTTCAAGCCCAGCAGCTCGCCGACCTCGCCGAGAAATATGCCGAGCAGAAGAGCCAGGCCGAGTTCGCCAGCCAGGCGAAGTCGGAGTTCCTGGCCAACATCTCCCACGAGCTCCGCACGCCGCTGAACGCCATTCTCGGCTTCTCCGAGATCATGGAATCCGGCCTGTTCGGCCCGCTCGGCTCCGACAAATACGTCGAGTATCTCCGCGACATCCGCGAGAGCGGCGAATACCTGCTCGACGTCATCAACGACGTATTGGACATGGCGAAGATCGAGGCCGGCCGCTTCAAGCTGTCGCGCGAGGCGATCGACATCGACAAGGTGGTTCTCGACGCCATCCGCGTGATCACGCCGCGCGCCGAAGAAAAATCGATCGCGCTTCGCGCCGAGGCCGCCTGCGGCGTGACCGTCGAGGTCGATCGGCGCGCCTTGAAGCAGATCCTGCTCAACCTGCTGTCGAACGCGGTGAAGTTCACTCCTGCCGGCGGCCGCGTGACGATCCGCACCCGCGCGGTCGGCGGCGCGATGAACCTCTATATCGAGGACACCGGCATCGGCATCCCAAAGGACGCGATCGACAAGCTCGGCCGCCCGTTCGAGCAGGTCGAGAACCAATTCTCCAAGAGTCACAAGGGTTCGGGCCTTGGCCTCGCAATCGCGAAGTCGCTCGCCGAGCTTCATGGCGGCTCGATGCGCATCCGCTCCACCGTCGGCGTCGGCACGGTCGTGCTGGTCCGCCTGCCGGTGACCGCCGAGGCGGAGATGGCCGAAGAGCTGGTGGCCTGAAGGCTTCGCGCTGTTGCGCGTCCCCGAAAGCGGCCTTAAGGCAGGCCGAGCCCGGCGGACGCCGCGCGCTTCATTCGGGGTCCCGCATGGCTTTCGGCAAATCGCTCTCGCGCCTGCTTTCGCCCTCGAAGGGCCCACGACTGAAGCCGTCCGACGCCGCGGTCAGGAAGACCAACATCCAGCGCTACTACGCGCATGCGAATGGCGGCGACGCCTATCTCTCGCTCTACGACCGGGCGGCCGAGATCACCGGCTCGCAGAACAAGTTCGTCACTCAGAACCGCTTCTTCACCCTCTACCAGATGGTCAACCGCCTGCTCGACCGAGGCGTCGAGGGCGATGTCGCGGAGTGCGGCTGCTGGCACGGCCTGTCCGCTTTCATCACCGCGGAGACGCTGGCCGCGCGCGGCTGGACGGGCAAGGTCTGGGTCTTCGACAGCTTCGAGGGCGGCCTGTCCAGCAAGGTCGCAGAGGACCGTCGGGGGAGAGCGGCCAAGCGCGACAACGCTAGCGAGAAGGCGGAGAAGGACAAGTTCATCTCCAGCTATGACGCGGTGAAGAAGAACTTCGAGCGCTTCCCCTTCGTCTCGATCCACAAAGGCTGGATCCCGCAGGTTTTCGACGCCGCGCAGGGTCTTGCCGAGCGCCGCTTCGCGCTGGTTCACGTCGATGTCGACCTCTACGAGCCCACCCGCGATTCTCTGGCCTTCTTCGGTCCTCGCATGAGCCCGGGCGGCGTGATCGTTTTCGACGATTACGGCTCGGCGAACTTTCCCGGAGCGACGCAGGCGATCGACGAGTTTCGGGCGGCGACCCCGCACAGCTTCTTCCTCGAGACGCACCTGATGGGCGCGGTTCTGGCGCTCTGAAGCGTCAGCGCATCTCGGCGATCACGCGGCGGAAGATCTTGCGCACCGTGCTTTGGGTTTCGGCAAGCGTCGCGGTGAGCGACCCGAAGTCCGGCGCGGCGCCGATGCGCGCCAGGAATCCCTTCAGCCCCTCGCCCGCCTCGTCGGCGTCGAACGGGCCGTCGAGCGCGAGGCGCAGCGCCTGGGTCAGGTCCTGCTGCAGCCGGCAAGCGGCCGTCAGGGCTGAACAATCCTCCTCAGACAGAAATCCTGCCGCCTGCGCCCGTTCGAGCGCGGGGATCGTCACGGCGCCGAGCAGGTCCGACTCGCGAGCGGCGTAGGAAAGTTGCAGGCCCTGCGCGATAAACTCGATGTCCACGAGCCCGCCCGGCGCATGCTTCAGGTTCCAGGGGCCGCCAGCTCCCTTCTCCTTGTCGAGCAGCGCGCGCATCGCCGCGACGTCCTTCGCGACCTTGCGCGGCTCGCGTGGGGTGACAAGCGCGGCGCGGATCGCCTTGGCGACCTTGCCCCGAAAGCGCGCCGGCCCCGCAATGACGCGGGCGCGCGACAGCGCCATCTGCTCCCAGGTCTCGGCGTCTTCGGCTTGGTAGGCCTCGAACGCCTTGAGGCGCGTCGCGAGCGGGCCGGCGCGTCCGGAGGGCCTGAGCCGGAAATCCACCTCGTAGAGCACGCCTTCCGCCGTCGGCGCAGAGAGCGCCGCCAACAGGCGCTGCGTCAGCCGAGCGTAATACTGGCTCGGCGCGAGCGGCTTTTCGCCGTCGCTGTCGGACGCCTTCTCCGGGTGGTCGTAAAGCAGGATCAGGTCGAGGTCGGACGCCGCGGTCATTTCCTCGGCGCCGAGTTTGCCCAGCGCGACGATCGCCGCGACGCCGCCTTTGATGCGCCCGTGGGCCACAGCGAATTCGGCTTCCGCCCGCTCGAACACGGCCGAGACCAGCGCGACGGCGACGCGTGCGAAGGCCGGCCCCGCCTGATCGGCCCGCGCGGCGCCGGCCGCGACGCGCAGCCCGATCAACGTCTTCAGCTCCTGGCCGACGATGCGCGCCCGATCGAGCGCATCCTCGTAGGAGCGCGCCTCGCTCAATCCCTGCTCCACACGCTCGTCGAGTTCGGCGCGGGTCGGAAGATGGTCGAAGAAGGTCGGATCGAGCAGCGCGTCCAGCACACGCGGTCGACGCGCCAGCGTCTCGGCGAGCTTCGGCGCGATCCCGAGCACGCTGGCTAGCAGGTCGAGCACATGAGGGTTGGCGCGGATCAGCGCGAGCAGGCCGACACCCGCGGTCGTCCGCTCCAGCACGCGCGAAAAGCCGTTCAGCGCAGCGTCCGGTCGATCGGATTTTGCGAAGGCGTCGAGGATGACGGGCGTGAGCTCCGTCAGCAGTTCGCGCGCCTTGGCGGTGCGCATCGAGGGAAATCGGCCTCTGTGCCACTCGCGGACGGTACGGGCGGCGGACGCCGGCTCCGAATAACCCATGCGTTCGAGCGTCGTCAGCGTCTCCGGATCGTCCTCCTCGCCGGTGAAGACCAGGCTGCCGGCCTCCGAGGAGAGCGACGGCGCGTCTTCGAACAGTCGGCCGTAATGGCGCTGGACGAGTTTCATTCGCTTCAGCAGCGCTTTGGTGAAGGCCGTGCAATCGGCGAAGCCCGCAAACCGCGCAAACCGCTCCAACGCCTCCTCCTCGTCAGGCAGCGTGTGGGTCTGCGCGTCCTCGACCATCTGGAGCCGATGCTCCATGGCGCGCAAGAACCAGTAGGCCTCCATCAGTTCATCCCGCGCGCGATCGTCGATCCAGCCGGCTTCGGCGAGCAGGCGAAGCGCCTCGTCCGTTCGGCGCGTGCGCAGCGAGGGGTCGCGTCCGCCGGCGACGAGCTGCTGCGTCTGGACGAAGAACTCGATCTCGCGGATGCCGCCGCGGCCGAGCTTGAGATTGTGCCCGGCCACCGCGATCTCGCCATGTCCCTTGTGGACATGGATCTGGCGCTTCATCGCGTGGATATCGTCGATCGCGGCGTGATCGAGCGAGCGCCGCCAGACGAAGGGCCTGAGTTCCGCGAGGAAGGCGTCGCCGGCGTCGCGGTCGCCCGCGACGATGCGGGCCTTGATCATGGCCGCGCGTTCCCAGTTCTGGCCGACGCTCTCGTAATAAGACAGCGCCATCTCACGCGGGATCGCGACCGGGGTGGAGCTTGGGTCGGGACGGAGCCGTAGATCGACGCGCGCGACATAACCGTCGGCGGTGCGTTCCTGCAGCAGCTTCGCCACGGTCTGCGTCACGCGAGAGAAGACGGCGACAGCCTCCTCGTCTTCGCCGACGACCGCGATCTCGGGATCGAAGAAGGCGATCAGGTCGACGTCCGATGAGTAGTTGAGCTCCGCTCCGCCGAGCTTGCCCATGCCGATGATGAAATAGCCGGAGCCGTGTTCCGGGTTGTTGGAGTGGGCTAGCTTGAGCTTGCCGGCCTGGTGCGCCTCGCGCAGCGCAAAGGCGACGGCGGCCGAAATGGCGGCGTCGGCGAAATCCGACAGCGCCTGCGTAACTCTCGCCCCATCCCAGACGCCGCCGAGATCCGCTAGCGCGATCAGCAGCGCGGCTTCGTTCCGCGCGCGGCGCAAGGCGGCGGCGAGCGTCGGCCGGTCTTCGCGAAAGGCGGCGGCGCCCTTGAGGATGGCGCGCAAGCGGACTTCAGGCTTATCGCCGATGAGTTCGGCGGCTCGCGCGGGATCGCGTTCGATCAGGCCCCAGAGGAAGACCGAGCCGTCCGCGATTCGTCCGAGGGTCGCCATATCCGGGGCGGCGAGCGCCCTGAGCGGCGCGCCCTCCTCGGTCCCGAGAAGCGCGCGAAGCTTATCGGGCTCCTGCGCCCCGCGGCTTTGCGCCTTTCGCGGCCGGGAGGCCATCGCGCGTCAACTTAGATGCCGGCGTCGAAGAACACCTGGTCCATCGCGACCGACGGCTCCGAGCACGGCGCGGCGCCGACGACGCGGGCCGGCACTCCTGCGACGGTGACGTTCGGCGGCACGTCGCGCAGCACGACGGAGTTCGCCGCGACCCGCGAGCAGTGGCCGATCTCGATGTTGCCGAGAATGCTGGCGCCCGCGCCTATCAGCACGCCGTGCCGGATCTTGGGATGACGGTCCTCGTGGCTCTTGCCGGTGCCTCCGAGCGTCACGCCGTGAAGCACGGAGACGTTGTCCTCGATCACTGCGGTCTCGCCGATCACGACGCCGGTCGCGTGGTCGAAGAACACGCCGCGGCCGAACGGCGCCGCCGGGTGGACGTCGACCTGGAACACCGCCGAGGCGCGGCTCTGTATGTAGAGCGCGAAATCCTTGCGGCCGTTGGTCCACAGCCAGTGGGCCAGCCGATGCGCTTGGATCGCGTGAAAGCCCTTGAAGTGCAGCAGCGGTTCGATCGCGCGCCTGCACGCCGGGTCGCGGTCAACGACGGCGTTGAGATCCGCGCGGATCGCCTGTGCGATCGTCGGGTCATTTGCGACCGCCTCCTCGAAGGCCTGCCGGATCAGGGCGCTCGGCACCTCGACATGGTCCAGCCGGGAGGCGACGCGATGGCCGACCGACTGCTCCAGCCGCTCGTGGTTGAGCACGGTGCTCATCACGAAGCTCGCGATCTCGGGTTCGCGGCGGACGATGTCCTCGGCCTCGGCGCGAACGCGCGCCCAGACGGGGTCAAGGGTCATCAGGTTGTGGCTCTCGATGCGCGCGAGCTTGGTCATCGAATATCTCCGGCGCGGAGGCGACGCCCGCGCATCTTTATCGCAGCCCGGTAAACGCCTCTTCCCCTAAAAAGGCGTAAGCTGGTTTGCGTGGATTAAGGACGTCGCGACAGGAAAGACAAGACGCCTTCCTTGTAGACCTTGTCTCCCACTGCGCGATTGTGATCGCGGCGGGGGATCGGCAGGGCCTCAGCGCCAGGGATTAGCGCGACCAATTTGTCGAGATCGCCGGAGACCTCGTCCTCGGTTCCGACGGCGATCAGCGTCGGCGTGTCGATGGTCGCCAGCATCGCCTCGTTAACCAGCGATCGCTGGGCCCGCATGCAGGCGGAGAGCGCACGGCGGTCGGATTTGGTCGCGTCCGCGAAACGCCGGAACATCTTGGCCATCGGGTTGGAAATGTCTTCCGGGTCATCCGCAAGCAGACCCTCCCCGATCGCGTCCGCGGACGGCGCGCCGCGCAGCATCCCTTCGCCCATGCCGCCGAGGATCGCGGAGCGCAGGCGCTCGCGCTTGCGGATCGCGAGCAGCGCCGTGATGCGCGCACCCATCGAATAGCCCATGACGTCGGCGCGTTCGATGTCGAGATGATCGAGCAACGCGATGGCGTCGCCCGCCATCACGTCAGCGCCGTAGAAGGCGGGATCGTAGAGTTTCTCGCTGTGGCCGTGCCCGCGATTGTCTATCGCGACGACGCGGCGGCCGTCGGCCTTCAGCAGGTCGATCCAGCCGGTGCCCGACCAGTTCACGTCGATCGACGAGGCGAAGCCGTGGATCAGCAGGATCGGGTCGCCCTCGCCCTCATCGCGGTAGGCGAGTTCGAGACCGTCGGACTGGAAGGTCGGCATCAGGGCGAAGCTCCGGCTTGAAGGCCGCGGACCCTAGCTGCGGCATGCCAGGATGAGAAGCCGCGGGTTGCGGGGCTCCGCTAAGTCCCGTATCCCGAAACCCTTGCCCGGAGGAGCCGCCATGGCCGACCACGCGATCCCGCATTTCGCCAACGACGCGGGCGTGTCCGCGATCCATATCGGCGCGCGCGAGTTTATGTGCGTGGGCGCGAAGCCGCCCTTCGACCACCCGCATGTCTTCCTCGACATGGGCGACGAGGCGGAGATCATCTGCCCGTACTGCTCGACGCTGTTCAAGTTCCGCGCCGACCTCCACGCCGACGAGAGCGACCCTGCGGGCTGCCTGTGGAAGACGCCCGCGGCGGCGTGAGCCGGCCGTGAGCGACAGCGCGACGCTTATTGTCGGCGCCGGAATCGGCGGCCTGACGCTCGCTCTTTCCTTAGCGCGTCGAGGCCACAGCGTCCGTTTGTTCGAGCGCGCTCAGAAGCTTGAGGAAACCGGCGCCGGGGTCCAGCTTTCCCCGAACGCCTCCCGCATCCTCGACGGGCTTGGACTCGGCCCCGCGCTCGATGCGGCGGCGACTAGGCCCGAAGCGGTCTCGATCGTCGATGGTTTGAGCGGGCGGGAGCTCAAGCGCCTCCCGCTTGGGATTGCCGCCGAGCGACGATGGGGCGCGCCCTACCGCGTGATCCACCGGGCCGATCTGCAGTCCATCCTGCGCGACGCCGTGCTGGCGGAGCCGGCCGCCGCTCTGGGCCTCGGCTCCGAGGTGAGAACCGTCCGCGAGACCGGGACGGGCGTGGCGCTCGACTTCGTCAGGGACGGCGCCGAAGAGACGGTCGAAGGCGCGCGGCTCGTCGGCGCCGATGGCTTGCGCTCGGTGATGCGGACGGCGGTAAAGCTGCCCCCTCACGTGCGGAAGACAGGGTTGAAGGCATGGCGCACGGTGCTGCCCGCCGGCGCCCTTTCCAGCCGCTTCTCCGTGGCGGACGTCGCTGTCTGGCTGGGCCCTTCCGCGCATTTCGTCGTCTATCCCGTCCGCGGTGGACGGGAAGCCAATCTGGTTCTGATCGGCTCGGAGGCCGTCGCTTCGCCGGAGACGATGGTCGCGCGCTTTGCGCCTCCGGCCCGCGCGATCGTCGCTGCCGCGCAATCCTGGACCGAATGGCCGCTCGCCGACCGCGATCCCGACGCGCGGATGCATCGTGGCCGGATCGCCCTGCTCGGCGACGCCGCACACGCCGCCTTGCCCTCGCTCGCTCAGGGCGCAGCCTTTGCGATCGAGGACGCCGCGACGCTCGCGCGCCTGATCGTCGAAAGCGGGCCGGACCCGTTCGAAGCTTACGAGAAGACCCGCCTGGTGCGGGTCGCTCGGATGCAGATGCGGGCCCGGCGGCAGATCCAGATCGACCACCTGTCCGGCGTGGCGGCGCTCGCCAGAAACGCGGCGCTCATGGCGACGCCGGCTGGCGTGCTGCTGTCAGGGCTGGACTGGATTTATAGTTGGCGAGACAGGTGAGCCGTCATCCCGGCCGAAGCGAAGTGGAGAGCTGGGATCGTCCTCAGAACGGAGCGCAATCGCGCCCTGTGCGGATGACGATCCCGGATTGGCCTACGGCCGCCCGAGATGACGTCCTGAGGCGGCGTCACCCCGCCAGCTTCGCAGCAATCTTTGCGACATGGGCGCCCTGGAAGCGCGCGCCGGCGAGCTCATTCTCGCTCGGCTGACGGGAGCCGTCGGGGGCGGCGAGAGTAGAGGCGCCGTAAGGGGTGCCGCCGCTGACCTCGTCCATCTTGGTCTGGCCGGGGAAGCTGTAGGGCAGGCCGACGACGACCATGCCGTGATGCAGAAGCGTCGGGTAGAAGGTCGTCAGCGTGGTCTCTTGGCCGCCGTGCTGGGTCGCGGTCGAGGTGAAGGCCGAGCCGACCTTGCCGACCAGAGCGCCCTTGGCCCAGAGGCCGCCAGTCTGGTCGATGAAGGCGCGCATTTGTGAGGTGAACGAGCCATAGCGGGTCGGCGAGCCGAAGATGATGGCGTCGTATTCCGGAAGCTCTTCGACCGTTGCGACCGGCGCGGCTTGGTCGAGCTTGAAATGGTTCTGGCGGGCGATCTCTTCCGGCACGGTTTCCGGAACGCGCTTCAGCGCGACCTCGGCGCCCGCCTCGCGCGCGCCCTCAGCGACCGCGTTCGCCATCGTCTCGATATGTCCGTAGGTCGAGTAGTAAAGCACGAGGACTTTGGCCATGACCGGCTCCTGCTGTTGATCCGGCCGGCGACGGCCGCCGGGAATGTCGTGCGTTTTAAGTGCCGGGCTCGTCGCCTTTCCACAATGCGCGGTTTGGAAATTATGTGTTTCCACGGCGCAGGACCGGCGACTTCATGGAGCGAGCGATGACCGAGATGCAGGCCGGTTCTCTGGCGTTGCGCCGTGAAGGAACGCGGGCGACGATCACCATCGATCGGCCCGCACGCAAGAACGCCATCGACGAGACGACTTGGAACGCGTTCGGCGAGGTCGCCGCAGCCATCGCCGCCGATCCCGAGATCGCCGTCGTGATCGTGTGCGGCGCTGGCGGCGTCTTCAGCGCGGGCGCCGACATCGGCGAGTTCGTGGCGCTCGCGCAAGCCGACGAGGCGCGCCGAGACGCGTTCGCGGACGCGGTCCGCGGCGGGGAGGAGGCGGTCGCGCGCATCGCCCAGCCGACCATTGCCGCGATCGAAGGTCCCTGCGTCGGCGGCGGCTGCCAGATCGCGCTCGCCTGCGACGTCCGGATCGCGGCGGAGGGCGCGCGGTTCGGCGTGACGCCGGCGAAGCTCGGCATCGTCTATCCGGTCACCAGCACGCGCCGGCTGGTCGCGACCGTCGGAAGATCCGCCGCAAAGGACCTGCTGTTCACGGGGCGGCTGATCGACGCGCAGGAGGCGCTTCGCCTCGGCCTCGTCGACCGGGTCGTCCCGGCGGACGCGCTGGAGGCCGAAGTGTCTTCCCTCGCGGCCGCCATCGCCGCGAACTCGCGCTACTCCATCGCGGCTTCCAAGCGTACGATCGACGCGATCGCTGAGAACGCCGGCGACGAGGCCGCGCTTGAGATGCTCTGGCGCGGCGGCTTCGCGGGCGAGGACCTTAAGGAAGGCGCCCGCGCCTTCCTCGAAAAGCGCTCTCCCCGCTTCACATGGCGGCCCTGAGCCGCAAGCTTGATCTGCACGATCGCCCGGTTTGACAGCCGGGTCCGCGCCCTATCATCTCGCACTCGCACACTGTGATTTCCGCGTGGAGCATCACCCGATGACGAGCCGCATCGTCGCCGTCGAACCCTTCGATCTCATCGTGTTCGGCGGCACCGGCGACCTCGCCTATCGCAAGCTGTTCCCCTCGCTGTTCCGCCGCGATCACGACAGCCAGCTCACCGATCCCAGCCGCATCATCGGCGTCTCGCGCCGCGATATGGACGCGAAGGAGTTCAAGGCGTCCGTCAAACACGCGCTCGAGACCTTCGTGCCGAAGGAGGAGCTCGAAAAGAAAGCGGTGTCGCGCTTCCTCGACCGCATCGACTACGTCGCGGTCGACGCTCTGACGGACGAGGGCTGGGACGAGCTCAAGAGCCGGATCGCCGACGGGCTCGACCGGGTCCGCGCTTTCTATCTCGCGACCTCGCCGGACCTGTTCGACGCGATCACGCACCAGCTGTCCAAGCACGGGCTGCTGACCCCGAAATCCCGCGTCGTGCTGGAAAAGCCTCTTGGCCACGACCTCGCGTCCGCGCAGGAGATCAACTCAGCCGTCGCAGACGTGCTGCCGGAAAGCCAGATCTACCGGATCGATCATTATCTCGGGAAGGAGACGGTGCAGAACCTCATGGCTCTGCGCTTCGCCAACGTGCTGTTCGAGCCGGTGTGGGACTCGGCCCATGTCGACCATGTGCAGATCACGGTGGCGGAGAAGGTCGGCGTCGAGGCTCGCGCGGGCTATTACGATCATTCCGGCGCGTTGCGCGACATGGTGCAGAACCACATCCTGCAGCTGCTGTGCCTCGTCGCGATGGAGCCGCCCTCCGCCATGCAGGCCGACGCGCTGCGCGACGAGAAGCTCAAGGTCCTGCGGGCGCTGAAGCCGATCGATGAGGGCAACATCCGCACGCTTACAGTGCGGGGGCAGTATCGCGCCGGCGCGATCGACGGAAAATCCGTGCCGGCCTACGCCGACGAGCTTGAGGACAAGGGCCCCAGCTCCACTGAGACCTTTGTGGCGCTGAAAGCCGAGGTGCGCACGTGGCGCTGGGCCGGCGTGCCGTTCTATTTGCGAACCGGCAAGCGCCTGCCGAGCCGCGTCTCGGAGATCGTCATCCAGTTCAAGCCGGTGCCGCTGTCGATCTTCGGCTCCGCCGGCGGCTTTCTAGCGCCGAACCGCCTCGTCATCCGCCTCCAGCCGGACGAAGGGGTGAAGCTGTTCCTGATGATCAAGGATCCCGGTCCCGGCGGCCTGCGCTTCCGCGAGGTGCCGCTGAACCTCTCCTTCGCCGACACCTTCAAGGGGCCGAACCCGGACGCCTATGAGCGTCTGCTGATGGACGTCATCCGCGGCAACCAGGCTCTGTTCATGCGACGCGACGAGGTGGAGGCCGCCTGGGTCTGGGCCGATCCGATCCTTGAGGCCTGGTCGCGAATGGGGCAGGAGCCTGCGGGCTACACGGCCGGCACCTGGGGCCCATCGGCGGCCGTGGCGCTGATCGAGCGCGACGGCTTCACATGGCATGAGGATCCGGCGTGAACGAGCGGATCAACCTCAGAAAATTCGCCGACAGGGAAGCGCTTGCGCAGGCGCTCGCGGTCGAGACCGCCGACGCGCTCCGCGCCGCGATCGGCACGGGCGCCGCGGCGACGCTCGCGGTCTCCGGCGGTTCGACGCCGGCCAAGTTCTTCAGGGCGCTGTCCGGCGCCGAGCTGGACTGGGAGTCCGTCGCCGTCACGCTCGTCGACGAACGCTGGGTCCCCGAGACCTCTGACCGTTCGAACGCTCGGCTGGTGAAGCAGAACCTGCTGCAGAACGACGCCTCGGCTGCGAGCTTTACGCCGCTCTTTACCGGCGCGGACTCGCCCGAAGAGGGCCTCGACGAGGCCGATCAGCGGATCGCCGATCTCCACGGACCGCTGACGGTCGCGTTCCTTGGGATGGGGTCCGACGGGCACACCGCGTCATTCTTCCCCGGCGGCGACCATCTGGCGGAGGCGATCGACATCGCAGGCAAGGCGCTCGTCGCTCCGATGCACGCGGCGGCCGCCGGTGAGCCGCGCATCACCCTGACGCTGCCCGTGCTGATCGCCGCGGAGACGCTGATTCTGCACATCGAGGGACAGGATAAGCTCGAGGTGCTGGAGAAGGCGCTTGCCGGAGAGGATCCGCGCGAGATGCCGATCCGCGCCGTTATCGCCGCATCGCCGCGCCCGCTCGACGTGGTCTGGGCGCCGTGATGACCTTTGCGACGGAGTGAGAGCATGAGCCTCGACGCCCGCATCGCAGATGTGACCGAAGCCATCGTCGCCCGCTCGCGCGAGAGCCGCGCTCGCTATCTCGACGGCATCGCCAAGGCCGGCGCCGAGGGGCCGAACCGTGCGGCGCTCGCCTGCGGGAACCTCGCCCACGGCTTTGCCGGCTGCGGTCACGACGACAAGGCGGCGCTGAAGGCCCAGATCGTTCCGAACATCGGGATCGTCACCGCCTATAACGACATGCTCTCGGCCCACCAGCCTTATGAGCGCTATCCTGAGCTGCTCCGCGCCGCGGCGCGCAAGGCCGGCGCCGTGGCGCAGGTCGCGGGCGGCGTTCCCGCTATGTGCGACGGCGTCACGCAAGGCCGCGCCGGCATGGAGCTCTCGCTGTTCTCGCGCGACGTCATCGCGCTCTCGACCGCGGTCGCGCTCAGCCACGACATGTTCGACGCCGCGCTCTACCTCGGCATCTGCGACAAGATCGTGCCCGGCCTCGTCATCGGGGCCTTGTCGTTCGGGCATCTGCCGGCGGTGTTCGTGCCGGCAGGACCGATGCCGACCGGCATCTCGAATGACGAGAAGGCGCGCGTCCGCGGGCTCTACGCCGAGGGTAAGGTCGGCCACGAGGAACTACTGGAGTCGGAGTCGGCGAGCTACCATTCGCCGGGCACCTGCACCTTCTACGGCACGGCCAATTCGAACCAGATGCTGATGGAGATCATGGGCCTCCATCTGCCCGGCGCGAGCTTCGTACCGCCGAACACGCCGTTGCGCGACGCGTTGACGACCGCTGCGGTTACGCAGGCGCTCGCGATCACGCGCTCCGGTAACGGCTATGCCCCGATCGGGCAGATCCTGGACGAGAAGGCCTTCGTGAATGGCATCGTCGGGCTGAACGCGACGGGCGGCTCGACCAATCACGCGATCCATCTGGTCGCGATGGCGAAGGCCGCCGGCATTACGCTGACCTGGACTGACTTCGACCGGCTCTCGGCCGCGACCCCCCTGCTCTGCCGCATCTATCCGAACGGTTCGGCGGATGTGAACCACTTCCACGCGGCGGGCGGGATGCAGTTCCTGATCCGGGAGTTGCGCGGCGCGGGCATGGTGCATGACGACGTGCTCACCGTGATGGGCCCCGGCCTCGCGGAATACGAGAAGGAGCCGACGCTGGTCGGCGACGAGATCGTCTGGCGCGGCAATGACGGCCCCAGCGGCGACGCGGGCGTGTTGCGCCCGGTCGCGGCGCCGTTCCAGCCCGAAGGCGGCCTAAAATTGCTTGACGGCAATATGGGCCGCGCCGTCATCAAGGTGTCGGCCGTCGATCGCGACAAATGGGTGATCGAGGCGCCGGCGCGGGTGTTCTCCGAGCAGGACGAACTGGAGGCCGCCTTCCGCGCCGGCGAACTCAATTGCGACGTGGTGGCGGTCGTGCGCTTCCAGGGACCGAAGGCGAACGGCATGCCCGAGCTTCACCGGCTGACGCCCGCCCTCGCCGTGCTTCAAAAGCGCGGGCACCGCGTCGCGCTGGTGACCGACGGGCGGATGTCGGGCGCGTCGGGCAAGGTGCCCGCGGCGATCCACGTCACGCCGGAAGCCGCCGACGGCGGACCGATCGCTCGCATCCGCGACGGCGACCTGATCCGCGTCGACGCCGAGCGCGGCACGCTGGAGATTCTTGCGACCGCCGATGATTTCGCCGCGCGCGAGACCGCGACCAAGATCACCGAGCCTCAGTTCGGCATGGGCCGAAACCTGTTTGCGGCGTTCCGCGCCTCGGTGGGCTCCGCCGAACAGGGCGCCAGCGCTATATGACGGGCCGAACGTCATCCCAAACGGCGGCGCAGCTGGCGATCCCGGATCGTATTTCATGAAGCGGCGCCAGATCCTGATGACGATCCCGGCTCTGCGCTGGGCTTCGGCCGGGATGACGTCTTCTGGTTTTCGGAGATTCGCATGAACGCCGCCCGCGACGCTTTGCTCGAAAAGCTCGCCGCCCATCGCGAGGCGACCGAGCGGCGGTCCATGCGCGACCTGTTCGCGGCCGACCCGGAGCGCTTCTCCCGCTTCTCCGCGCAGTTCGACGACATTCTGTTCGACTATTCCAAGACTCACGTGACGGCGGAGACGATCGACCTTCTCGTCGATCTCGCTCGCGCCTGCGACGTGGAAGGCCGACGCGACCGGATGTTTTCGGGCGAGAAGATCAACACGACCGAGAATCGCGCGGTGCTTCACACCGCGCTTCGCGCGCGTCCCGGCGCCCGCATCATGGTCGACGGCGCGGATGTGATGCCCGACGTGCTGACGGAGCGCACCAAGGCCTTCGACTTCGCCGAGGCCATTCGCTCCGGCGCGCTGACGGGGGCTACGGGCGAGACCTTCACCGATATCGTGAACATCGGCATCGGCGGCTCCGACCTCGGCCCGGCGATGGCGGCGATCGCGCTCGGCCCTTACACACAGGCGGGACTGGCCGGCCATTTCGTCTCGAACGTCGACGGCGCCCACATCACCGACGTGCTGCGCCCGTTGGATCCCAAGCGCACGCTGGTGCTCGTCGCCTCCAAGACCTTCACGACGATGGAGACCATGGCGAACGCCCACGCCGCCCGCGGCTGGCTCGTCGACGCGCTCGGCGAAGACGCGGTCGGCAAGCATTTCGCGGCGATCTCCACGAATGCGGAGGCGGTCGAAGCCTTCGGCATGGACGAGAGCCGCATGTTCCGCTTCTGGGACTGGGTCGGCGGCCGGTATTCGCTCTGGTCCGTCGTCGGCCTGTCGGTTACGATCCTGATCGGGGCCGAGAACTTCCAAGCCTTTCTCGACGGCGCCCGCGAGATCGACGAGCATTTCCGCACGGCGCCGCTGAAGGAGAACATCCCGACGCTGATGGGCCTCATCGGCGTCTGGCACCGCAATGTCTGCGGCTACGACACCCATGCCGTGCTGCCCTACGACCAGCGCCTCGCGCGCTTCCCGGCCTATCTCCAGCAGCTCGACATGGAATCGAACGGCAAGAGCGTGACGCTGGACGGCTCGACGGTCGACCTCAAGACCGGGCCGATCGTCTGGGGCGAGCCCGGGACCAACGGCCAGCACGCCTTCTACCAGCTGCTGCATCAGGGCACGAACGTCGTGCCGGCCGACATCCTGATGGCCGCGATCCCACACGAGCAGGTCGCCGACCAGCACGCCATGCTGCTCGCCAACGCGCTCGCTCAGGGCGAGGCGTTTATGCGCGGCCGGACAACGGAAGAAGCCGAGGCGCAGTTGCGCGACGCCGGCAAGGACGCGGGCCAAGCCAAAGCGCTTGCCCCGCACAAGACCTTCCCGGGGAACCGTCCGACCTGCGCCATCGCCTATCGCACGCTCGACCCGCGGACGCTCGGCCGCCTGATCGCACTCTACGAGCACCGGGTGTTCACGATGGGCGCGATCTGGGGGATCAACTCCTTCGATCAGTGGGGCGTGGAGCTCGGCAAGGAGCTCGCGAACCGTCTGATCCCCGTGGTGAAGGGGGAAAAGGACACATCCGGCCTCGACGCTTCGACAAGAGGTCTGGTGCACCACATTGAAAAATTGCGCAGGGCACACTAGTAGGTTGTTTCCCGCGGGTCAGTTTACTGTTTGGGTGAGCTATCAATCCCGATGAGGATAGTCGCAAAAATTCTGATCGCCGGCTGCGTGATTCTTTTCGCAGTTGGCGCATTCGCGGCTTGGCAAGGAAGCCTCCCCGCCAACACCTACATCATCATAACGGGCATTATTGGCAGCACAGCCTCCGTAATTGGCTTAGTTGCTCTTTTCACCAGTAAAATATCTTCTACTGACGTAAGAGAGATAGATGCCGAATTATTCAAGAATCTTGCAGAAACCGCGCAAGCTGTAAAAGATTATGAAAAAAAAGCTATTGCAGGACGTGAGGAAATTGATCGCTTGGCAGCGGAGCGAGCGGATATTGAGCTGCTCGTGCGGCAAGCCAGCCTCAAGGCGTTTATCGAAGAAAGGTTGCGATATACGGCTATCGAACTTGACCGCAAAGTTCAAAGCGATGAGGTACTAAGTAATTTACTAAATGACTATGATGACCTCAAATTCCGATTAAAAGCTCTTGATGGCGTCATAGAGCGCAGTGAGAGAGCAGATCATCTGCAGAGCATATTGAGAGATATTGAACGTAATTTTGGCCCTACTCGCTCGAGGAAGCTCATAATCGCTATTGCGGGACAGCAGGTTGATCTGTTTCCGATTTTGAATGAGCTCGGATCTTTCGGCAGAGCCTATGCAAATGTTCTGAAATCCATAATGAGGTAAGAACCTTGAACGAGGCGGATTCGGCTTGACTTTTTTGCATCGCACGCGCACATAGTCTCACATCGCCTAACCGCGACCACCCGCGTCTGAGCCGCGTGACGCCGGCCTTTGCCGGACCTGCCGGACGCCCAAGAACCTTCATCGACAGCCCAGATCACGCGGGGCGCGTCTAGTACGCACCCTCGTTGCACCCGCGCGCCCGAAGTGGCTTGGCGCGGACGTGCGGCTGTATTCGAAAGAACCACACCTTTGACCAAGTTCACCGATCTCGGCCTCGCCGAGCCCATTCTCAAGGCGCTCGCGGCCGATGGCTACGAGACTCCGACCCCGATCCAAGCGCAGGCGATCCCGATCGTGCTCGCCGGCCGCGACCTCATGGGCATCGCCCAGACGGGCACCGGCAAGACGGCCGCCTTTGCGCTGCCGATCATCCAGCAGCTCATCACCCAGCCCCGCATGGCGCCGCGCCGCGGCTGCCGCGTGCTCGTGCTCTCGCCGACCCGTGAGCTCGCAAGCCAGATCGCGGAGAGCTTCCAGTCCTATGCCAAGAACCTGAAGCTCTCGGTCGCCGTCGTGTTCGGCGGCGTGGCCGCCGGCCCGCAGGTCCGCAAGCTCGCCAACGGCGTCGACATCCTCGTCGCGACGCCGGGCCGCCTGCTCGATCATGTCGACGGCAAGATGCTGCGGCTCGACCAGGTCGAGCATTTCGTGCTCGACGAGGCCGACCAAATGCTCGACCTCGGCTTCATCCACGCCATCCGTCGTGTCGTGCCGATGCTGCCGTCGCGCCGCCAGACCCTGTTCTTCTCGGCGACCATGCCGAAGGCGATCAAGGACCTGGCCGACGGCATGCTGACCGAGCCCGCGACGGTCGCCGTAACGCCGGTCGCGAAGACCGCCGACCGCGTCGAGCAGAGCGTCATCTTCGTCGAGCAGGGCGGCAAGCGCGCCGTGCTCACGGAGATCCTCGGCGCCCCCGGCGTCAGCCGCGCGCTGGTCTTCACCCGCACCAAGCACGGCGCCGACAAGGTCGTCCGTCAGCTGAGCGAAGCGAAGATCGAGGCCGCCGCGATCCACGGCAATAAGAGCCAGGCGCAGCGCGAACGCGCGCTTGGCGCCTTCCGCACCGGCCACATCAAGATCCTGGTCGCGACCGACATCGCGGCCCGCGGCATCGACGTCGACGGCGTCAGCCACGTCGTCAACCACGACGTGCCGAACGTGCCGGAATCCTACGTCCACCGCATCGGCCGCACGGCCCGCGCCGGCGCGGCGGGCCTTGCTGTCACGCTGGTCGCGAACGACGAGCGGATGTATCTCCGCGACATCGAGCGGCTCATCAAGCAGTCGATCCCGTCGACCGACCGGCGCTCGGCTGAAGGCAAGCTGGAACCGGAAGGCGACGGCGCGGCTTCGCAGAAGAACCAGAACCGCGGCGGCGGCAGGCCGCAAGGCCAGCAGCCGCGTCGCGACGGCGGCCGGCCCCAGCAGGGCCGTGGCCATCGCCAGAACGGCGGGGGCGGATCCAACGGCAATGGCGAGCAGCGCCGCGCCCATGGCGAAGGCCAGGGTCGGCCGCGTCAGGGCGGCGGCGGCAATGGCGAGATGGGCGGCATGCCGTTCATGCAGGCCAACAAGCCCCGCGCTCCGCGCCGCGACGGCCGTCCGCAGGGCGGCGATCGCCGCGCCAACGACCGCGGCTGATCCCATTCGGATCGATAGCTCAAGGGGCGGCTTCGGCCGCCCCTTTTCGTTTGCGCGCGCCACGGACTAGGGTTCAACGCCGCCGAAGAGCCTCCGATGACCGAACCATTCGAACCAGTCACCGCCGCAATCCTCGTCATCGGCGATGAGGTGCTGTCGGGCCGCACGCGCGACACCAACAGCGGCCATATCGCGACTTATCTCACCGGCCTTGGGATCGACCTCAAGGAGATCCGCGTCGTCTCCGACGACGAGGCCTCGATCGTCGAAGCCGTGAACGCGCTGCGGGCTCGCTACACGTACGTCTTCACGACCGGAGGCATCGGCCCGACCCATGACGACATCACAGCCGACGCGATCGCGATGGCCTTCGGGGTTGGCATCGACCACGACCCACGCGCCGTCGCCATGCTGCGCGAGCGCTTCACCGATCCGGCTGACCTGAACGAGGGCCGCCTGCGGATGGCGCGCATTCCCTTCGGCGCGGAGCTCATCGCGAACCGCATCTCCAAGGCGCCGGGCTTCATCCTGGGCAACGTCATGGTGATGGCCGGCGTGCCCTCGATCATGCAGGCGATGCTCGACGTGGTCGGCCCGACCCTCAAGACCGGTGTGGTCATCGAGAGCGCCACCATCCGCGCGGACGCCAAGGAGGGCGACATCGCGATGCCGCTAGCCGCGGTCCAGAGGGCGCATCCCGGCGTTGCGATCGGCAGCTACCCCTATGTCGACGAGACCGGCTTCAACACCAATCTCGTCCTGCGCTCGCGCGATGGCGAAGCCTTGGCTGCAGCCGCAAGAGCTGTCAAAGCCATGCTCTCAGCGCTGAGGAAATAGAACAACTTTAACGAAACGTGTCGCCCGCGGCACCCAAGTGCGAGCATTTTCGCATAGCTCGTGCGCAAGCTCCCGCATTGCGCCCCAAGCAGGAGATTATACTTTTGGCTTAGACGCAGAAGCGCGTCAGAGCTCAAGGAGAATGCCATGGCCCGCAACATCTATCTGGCGACGGGCCGTCAGATGCCCGTTCTGCGCATGCCGGAGACGCTTCGTCGCGCGATCGACCTCGTGCAGAGCATCGCAGCCGCAGGGCGCGTCGGCGCGGCGGTTCGGGCGCATGCGGCCCCGCGGAAGTTCGACCTCGAGCAGGCCGGCCTCGAGCACGCGGAAGTTTTGACCCGCTATCGCGGGCTCTGAGCGCAACCGCAATGATCGAAGCGCGTCGCTTTCGCGGCGCGCCGTTTTCGTGCGATATCGCGCCACGGGCGGACGTGGCGAAACCGGTAGACGCACGAGACTTAAAATCTTGCGCCGCAAGGCGTGCGGGTTCGAGTCCCGCCGTCCGCACCAGCATTCACGAAAGCTTTAAACCCGGTGGCGCATCGCCGTCTGGCGCTATGTCCCGCCATCGATGGTCGCCCGCCTTATCCGCTGCGCGCTCTGCGCCTCCGCCCTTGCCGTGGCCCCGCCTGCCGCAGCCCAGGGCTTTGGAACTGTAGAGCGTAACCAGACCGCCTACAGCGACGCGTTGCAGGGCCCCGTTACGTTTAACGTCTACCGGCCCGGGGACGACCCGCGGGGGGCGGAGCGCTGGCCGGTTCTCTATCTCCTTGAGGGACGTCCCGGCGACAGCGGGCTCCTCGATCTTGGGGCGGTCAACGAGATCGTCGATCAGGCGGTCGACGAGGGCGCGATCCCGCCAACGCTCGTCGTGATGCCGCAGTCGCCCTACAGCTGGTACGTCGACAACCCCGATCCGGGGGGCGCCGGGATGGTGCGCACGGCGCTGATTCGCGACCTCGTTATCCGACTGCAGCGTGCCGCTCCGGCCGCGCTGTCGCAGGGCTCTCCATGGGGGGCTACGGCGCGCTGTTGTTCGCGATCGACCGCGCAGACGAATTCGTCGCCGCCGCCAGCTTCTCCGGCGCGATCGCGCCGCGGATCCCGACGAACGATCCGGGACGGCTCAAACGAGCGAACGCTTTTTACGACGGGGCTTTCGGCAGGCCGCTATCGCGTGAGCGCTTCAACCAGTGGACGCTGTTTGAACGCCTTCCGGCCCTGCGAAGAGGGCCGAAGCCGGACATCTTCCTCGCAGTCGGCGACCGTGACCGCGGCGGCCTGCTTCAGACGACGACGCGCTTCCACATCGACCTTCTGCGCTTGGGCATAGACAGCACCTTTCGGGTTGGACCCGGCGGCCACGACTGGCCGACATGGCGTGCGAACCTCCTGGATGCGCTGCGCTGGCTTGGGCCTAGGCTCGATCCGACCTGCAGCGAGAACATCGTTGAGACGCATCCAAGTCCTAACTTCGAGCGACCGCGGCAGGCGCCGTGACGTTTTCGCACGTGACGTTCGCTGCAATGCGGCGTTAATGTTTTGTGACAGGCTCCCTGGTGACGGCACGCGCCGCCGGGTCAGCCGCTCCCGGCACTTCGCGAGCGCTCGCCATGTGGTCAGTCCGCGCCTTGGTCGCAGCCTCAACCGCCTGCCTCGTGGCGGCGGTCTATCCGCTCGCAGCCGCGCCCCAGCCGCATACCAGCAGCATCGTGACGCGCGGCCTCAAGGCCCCGAGCGCGGCGCTCGGTAAGTCGATCCGCTACAGCCTCTACAAGCCCGCCGAGGCGCCTCCTCCCGGTCAGCGCTGGCCGGTGCTCTATCTGCTACACGGCGGCGGACCGGGCGAAGCTGACTGGCTGGATGCCGGAGACCTGGCCAAGACGATGGATCGCGCGATCGCCGCGAAGAGGATTCCGCCGACCGTCGTCGTTATGCCGCTGGCCGGCAACAGTTGGTACGTGAACAATCCCGATCCCGGCGGCGAAGGCATGATGGCGACGGCCATCACGCGCGACCTCGTCGATGCGGTCGACTCGAGCCTTCCGACCGCAGCCTGCCGCTCCGGACGCGCGGTCGCGGGGCTGTCGATGGGGGGCTATGGCGCTCTGCTTTACGCGTTCGACCACCCGCGCGAATTCGGTTCAGCGATCAGCCTGTCCGGCAGCATCATCCAGCCGATCAGACCCGAGATGACCAACCGGCTGAAGCGCGCGAAGAATTTCTACGACGGCGCGTTCGGCGCGCCCTTCAAGGTCGGCCGGTTCAACGCCTGGAATCTGTTCCCGCGCGTATCGACGCTCGGTCTTGGCGAGACGCCGAAGCCAGCCGTGTACCTGAACGCCGGCGACAACGACCTCGGCGGCATCATCCAGGGCACGACCGAGTTGCACCTCGCTCTGCTCCGGCGACACGTGGACAGCACGCTCAGGATCGTCGACGGCCGGCACGAATGGGCGCTTTGGCGGCGGGAGCTCGGTCCAGCGCTCGCCTGGCTCGGGCCCCGGCTTGACACGACCTGTGGCGGAGAGCCCGTCGACCGCGTCGCGGCGGCGCCCCAGAAGCAGGCGGACAGCGGAGAGTCGACGACGAAGGTCGAGACGCACTGAAGGGCTGGCGGGCTGCTGCGCTTCGGCCCCCGGACGCCCTCAGAGCTCCAGCGTCTTCTCGAACACTGTGAGGCCGGTCAGGCAATCCTCCATCGCCCTGCGGGCGCGCGGACGCGGACAGTCGAGGGCCTTAGCGACCGTCTCCAGCCGGTGGTTCGGCACGTCTCTGATCCGCGACTGCGCGAAGCGCATGGCGCACACCGTCGTCGGCGGAGCCGTCAGTCCCTCCCGCTCGGCTTCGGCGACAAGGAAGGCGTGGTCGAAGCCGATATTGTAGGCGACCAGAGGATCGTCCCCGACGAAGGCGAAGAAGGCGTCGAGCGCCTCGCGGGCGTCGGGGGCCTCCGCGAACGCTGCGTCGTCGAGGCCCGTCATGGCGCGCACGAAGGCCGGGATGGCTCGGTCAGGCTTCACGAGCGTCTGGAAAGTTTCGAGCTCGCCCGTGTTTCTATCAAAGCGCAGCGCAGCGATCTCGATGATCCGGTCGCGCTTCGGCGTCAGCCCGGTGGTTTCCAGATCGAAGAAGACGTAGGGCGTCTCGCCGGCGGCGATGCTTTCGAGGGGCGTCGACATGGATATGTGGAGTCCGGGGGAATCGGCGGAAACGCTCGCGAAGCTTAGCGCGAAGTTCGCCGCTCGCCGCAACTCTCCTTAGGAGAACCCCAGGCCTGCGCCGAAGTTTCGGTGGACAGCGCCGCTTTTCGGGAGCCTTCAGCCGTGGCATAGCCTCGCGCTTATGTCCCACAACACGTTCGGCCACCTTTTCCGGGTCACCACATTCGGCGAGAGCCACGGACCCGCCATCGGCGCGGTGGTCGACGGCTGTCCGCCGCGCCTCTCCTTTCGGCGCGAGGATGTGCAGGCCGCGCTCGACCGCCGTCGGCCGGGTCAGTCCCGCTTCACGACGCAACGCCGCGAGCCCGACGAGGTCGAGATCCTGTCCGGCGTGATCGAGGCCGAAGACGGGACGCTGACCACGACCGGCACGCCGATCGCGCTCATGATCCGCAACGTCGACCAGCGATCGAAGGATTATTCCAACATCGCCCGGAGCTTCCGACCGGGCCACGCCGACTTCACCTACATCGCAAAATACGGCGTGCGGGACCATCGCGGCGGCGGGCGCTCCTCGGCGCGGGAGACCGCGAGCCGGGTCGCGGCGGGCGCCATCGCATCCCTCGTGATCCCCGGCGTCGAGATCAGCGCGGCGCTTGTCGCGATGGGCGAGATCGAGATCGATCGCGCCCGCTGGGATTGGGAGGAAGTCGACCGCAACCCCTTCTTCTGCCCGGATCCTGTCGCGGCCAAGGAGATGGAAGGCTATCTCGACGGTCTCCGGAAATCCGGCTCCTCGGTCGGCGCGACCATTGAGGTCGTAGCCGAGGGCGTGCCGCCCGGTCTCGGCGCGCCGATTTACGGCAAGCTGGATGCCGAGCTCGCCAGCGCGCTCATGAGCATCAATGCGGTGAAGGGCGTGGAGATCGGCGCAGGCATGGCGGCGTCGCGGCTGACCGGCGAGCAGAACGCCGACGAGATGCGGGTGGGGCCCGATGGCGAGCCGATCTTCCTGTCGAACAACGCGGGCGGCGTGCTGGGCGGCATCGCCACCGGGCAGCCGATCGTGGCGCGCTTTGCGGTCAAACCGACGTCCTCGATCCTGACGCCGAAGCAGTCGCTGAACGAGGCCGGTGAAGAGGTCGATGTCTCGACAAAGGGCCGCCATGATCCCTGCGTCGGCATCCGCGCCGTGCCTGTCGGCGAGGCGATGATGGCGATCGTGCTCGCCGACCAGACGCTCCGCAACCGCGGACAGAACGGCGGCTGATCCTCGATCGCCGGATTTCACTACCCCACAAGGACTTGCGCCAATTTTTGGGCTTGCAATCCAGGACGTGTTCTGGCCCGTATCCACCCTCAGAACGTCAGGGCATCTTGCCAGGGCGTCGATCAACTGATGACCCCGCCGGCGCGGCATGCAGTCCCGCGTCGGCGGTTTTTTATTCGGGCTTCGCCGAAGTCCTATCGAAGAGGTTTCCCGCCACCTCACGGACCGAGGGCGGACGCCGCTCGACGAAGGGCATCGGCCGACAGACCGCGATGGCGGCGAGGCCGACTCGGGCGGTCAGGATTCCGTTGAGCACCCCCTCCCCGAGGCGCGCCGAGATCTTCGCTGCGAGGCCGTGGCCGAGCGCCTGCTCGAGCAAACCGTCGCCGACGCCCATGCCGCCGGTGACCGCGAGATGCGCGCCAACATGCTTGGCGAGCTTGAGGAAGCCGAGCGTGCCCGGCCGGCCGCCATAGATCATGCCGATGCGGCGGATCAGCCGCATCGATTCGATCAGCACCACCGCAAGATCGACCAGCGCCCGCGGCGAAACGGCGGTGACCACCGATACCCGCTTCGAGGCGGCGGCGATCGCCCGCGTCGCTTCGCGGTCGAGTGGCTCCATCAGCTCACGCTCCACGATCCGAAGCCGGTCCGACCCATCGACGATCTCGTCGTCGTTGGAGGCGATGGCCGCGCGCGCCCGAGCGGTTTCGGGCCGCGTGGCGTAGAGCGTCACGACCTCGCTCGTGACCTTGCGCGCCGCCTTGGCGTCGTCGGTCTTGTGGGTCTCTTCCACCGAAGCGCGGAGATCCTCGATCTTGCCGAGCCGCATCAAGGCAAGCGCTTCGCGCATCACGATCGCAAGCGCCGCCAAGCCCGCAAGCGCGGCGAGGCCGAGCGCGATCCAGCCGAGCCAGTCGGAGCGGGCGAACAGATCCTCCACCACCCGCGTCGCCCAGAGGCCGACGGCCATGGAGCCGAGCGCGCCGAGCGCGCCCCAGAACAGGCCGCCTAGAGTCAGTTTCTTCCGGCGCGGCTTGACGGGAATGGCCGCGGGCTCGGCTTCGAACGGGTCCGGATCAGCCGTCAGCACGACGCCGCCCCGGACGGTCGAGGTCGCCTCGTCGGGACGAGCGAGCGTGACCGCGGGATCGTTCAGCCGGAAGGCCGCAGGCCGGCGTGGGCTTTGCGTCTGTTCATTCACGCCAGCGCGTCTCCGATCAGGAATTCCAGCGTGCGGTCCAGCCGGATATGGGGCAGTTGCGCCGGACCGCCCGCGGCGACGATCTTTGGCGGGCGGAACTTCACGAAGCGGATGTCGCCGTCGGCCTCGCTCACGGTGCGCCCGCGATAGCCGCCGCTTCGAAGCGCGACTTCGGGATCGGTCGGCAGGTCGCCGGGGAACACCGCGATCTCCTCCTCGCCATCGAAATGCTGCCCTCCGGAGCCTTCGCCCACCTCGGGCACGCCGACGATGACCGGAAGTTCGTCCCTGCCCTGCCGGACCGTCGCCTCGCGGGTCGCGCGCACCGCGGCGAGCGCGACGACATCGACGGTCGCGCCGCCGAACTCCGCGCGTTCGATCGCGCGCCCGACCAGACGCCGCAGAATTGCTTCCAGCCGGTCATGGCTGGTGTGATGAAGGTGATCGGCCTTGGTGGCGGCGAACAGCAGCCGGTCGACGCGCGGCCGGAACAGGCTCGACAGCCATGAGTTCTGGCCGTGACGAAACGCCTGCAGCACGTCGGAGAGCGCAGTCTCGAGATCGGCCACCGCCTCCGGTCCGGCGTTCAGCGCCGCGAGCGCGTCCACCAGGACGACCTGGCGATCGAGCCTCGAGAAGTGGTCGCGGAAGAACGGCTTCACGATATGGCTGCGATAGGCCTCGTAGCGCCGCTCCATCATCGCCCAGATCGAGCCCGACGGCGCGTCGCCCTCCGCCGGCAGCGCGAGCGGGGCGAAGGTCAGCGCGGGACTACCCTCCATATCGCCCGGCATCAGGAAGCGCCCCGGCGGCAGCGTCGAGAGCGCGACGCGGTCGGCGCGGCCGGCGCGGAGATAGGCGGTGAAGCGGGCTGCCGCTTCACGCGCGACGCTTTCGTTCTCCTTCGCGAGCGGGTCCACCGTCGCGAGATGGGCTCGCCAGGGCTCGGCGATCGGCGCTCGCGTCGTCCCGTTGGAGGTCTCGACCGTGCGGCGCGACCAGGTGCGGAAATCCTGGCTGAGCAGCGCGAGATCGAGCAGCCATTCGCCGGGATAGTCGACGATGTCGAGGGTCAGCTTGCGGCCGGGCCGCGAGCTGGAGAAGAAGCCGCGGCTTTCGAAGTCCACGACAACGCGGAGCTCGGAGATGCGGTTGGTGGATTCGGGCCAAGCGCGATCGGAAGCGAGCAGCGCGCCGAGATGGCGTTCGACCTCGAAGCGCGGCACCGCGTCGTCCGGCTGCGGCGCGAGCCTGGCGCCCGCCACCCTGCCCTGCGCATAGGCGCGGAACGCCGGCAGCCGTCCGCCGCTTGTCAGCGCCTGGACGAGCGCGGTCAGAAATACCGTCTTCCCGGCGCGAGAGAGACCTGTCACGCCCAGACGGATAGTAGGATCGAGCGCGCCGGCCGCGGCGTCCGCCAGGCTGCGCGCGACGATCCGGGCTTCGTCGAGCCAGCTTTCGAGGCTCATTGCGCCCCGATCCCGAGACCACGCGGCGTGACGAACCGGTCGAGCCTCCCCCCGCCGGGCTTGAGGGCGGACCAGTCGTCGATGGGGAAGTCGAAAACGGCGATGGCCGCGGTCGGAAACTTCTCCGAAAGTAAACGCCGCGCCTCCGGATCGCCTTTCGTCGCAAGTACTTTTGCCAACTGTTCCAAACCGGGATTGTGGCCCACGATCATCAGTGTCTGGACAGATCTGTCCACGCTCTTCACCAGCGTGAGGAGTGTTTTGGGGGACGATTCGTAGATGTCCGCTTCGAACCGCTCAGGCGGCGATGGCGAAAACGCTTTGGCGGCGAGCGCCCAAGTCTCGCGCGTCCGCTGGGCGGTCGAGCAGAGCGTCAGGTCCGGGCGGAAGCCGCGCCCGGCGAGCCACGCGCCCATGGGGGGCGCAGCCCGGCGGCCGCGCGTCGCGAGCGCCCGGTCATGGTCGTCGACGTCGCCCTCCGGCCAATCGGATTTCGCGTGGCGGAACAGGATCAGTCGGCGCATGGGACTCCCGCAAGACGGTCGCGCGAGCGGCCGCTGCGCGACGCTGGAGATGGTGAGCGAATCCTTGCTTCTCAACCATGTTTCTTCACCGCCCGCTAACCCTTGCGGGGCGACCGTCATTGTGCAGCGCAGTGAACGGCTGATGAACGGTCAGTTGCTCAAGGGTTCAAACAACTGGGCGCAATCTGGAAGGCGTTGCGAATTGGCCACGGCGCACCGAAAGAAAAAGACCGTAGCGAATGTTGAACCATTGACGCCGCAATCTCGACATGACGGTCGAGCTAAACACGAGGAGTCGTCCCGCAGCGTGACTCTAAAGCGGGATCGGAGCGTGAAGTCACAATGAGCATCATGGAACAATACGAACAACGTGCGAGCAGCGCCTTCGCTTCGGCGATCGATGTCGTGCACCTCAACCGCCAGACGATGGGCGACCGCAACCTCGAGCACGAGGTGCTGGAGCTGTTTCGCCGTCAGGCGCGCGTCCTCCTTTTCCGGTTCGAGGCGCTGACCAGCCCCTCCGAACGCGCGGACGTGGCCCACACGCTGAAGGGCTCGGCCCGCGGCGTCGGCGCCAATCGCGTCGCCTTCGCCGCCGACGAACTGGAGCGCTCCGCCAAGTCTGGCGAGCCGACCGGTCGGGCGCTTGCGGAGCTCGCGGAAGCGGTGGCCGAGGTGACCTCGGCGATCGAGCTGCGGTTCGGCCTCGACCACTGATCGATCGACACAATTCGCGACTGACGCGGACGCGCCGCCAACTGGCGCGTTCTTCAAAAACGCTCTAAAGAGCCCGCCCGAGGCGGCGCGCGTTTGCCCGCGCGCCTCACATCCGGCGAGCGGCTCATGGCGAAGATCACCTTCATCAATCAGTCCGGCGAGAAGCGCACGGTTGAGGCTCCTGACGGATCGTCCGTAATGGAAGCCGCCGTACGCAACGACGTCCCCGGCATCGACGCCGATTGCGGCGGCGCCTGCTCGTGCGCGACCTGCCACGTCTATGTCGACGAAGCCTGGGTCGAAGCCGTTGGCGGACCGGAGCCGATGGAGGAGGACATGCTGGACTTCGCCTACGACGTCCGCCCGAACAGCCGGCTATCCTGCCAGATCGCCATTCGGCCCGAACTCGACGGGCTCGTCGTCCAGACTCCCGAACGCCAGGGTTAAGGATTGGGGCCTTCTCCCCAACCTCACTGCTTCTCCTCGCATGTCCGCCGGCCCTAGACGATCATGGCTTGGGCGCGCTCTTTGAGAAGATGGTGAACAAGGCGTTAACGACGTTTGCTAATCAAGTGATTCCACGGTTCTCTAGCGGCAGGATCGTCGCTAGCATCGCATCGCGTGATAAGGCATCCCGAAGGCGACGCGGCGCCAACGGGATGACGGTGCGATCGCTGGGCGAATTCGTAGGTCTGTCAGGCGCTTGGTGCGTATTCCAAGATCTGACGCAAGACCTTCGGGCTCGCTCTGTGCGACCGATGGGTAAAGCGTACGGGCGAGGCGGTGAAATGGCGAACGTCAACAAGGCGAAGGATCCGGCCGAGGCCGCCCTTTCCGCGATCGAAGAGGCTCTGAGCCTCATGGCGCCGGGGGCGGACGCCACGGTCGAGCAGGCGAAGCCGGTTCCGATCCCGCAGAATCCCGCGGCGCGTCCCGAGCCGCCTCTTACCCCGCCCGCAGAACGCCCCGCCCCTTCGCTCGATCGCAACCGCCGCGCTCCGGCGAACGACGACGCCCGCTCCTTCGCCCACATCGTCTACGCCCTCCAGCGCAAGCCCTCCAAAACCCCGTTCATCCTCGCGGCCATCGCCTCGGTCGCCTGGCTCGTCCTCGGGGCGGTCTATCTGTTCGGCGTGCTCGGCTTTGGCCGCGGCGGGCTCGACCTCGCCGAGCCGGCTTCGCAAGCTCAGCTCGCGGCCGTCGTCGGCGGCATGATTGCGCCCGTCGTGTTCTTCTTCGTGCTGGCCATGATGTCGTGGCGCGCGCAGGAGATGCGGCTCGTCGCCCGCTCCATGACCGAGGTCGCGCTGCGCCTCGCGGAGCCAGACGCTTCCTCCGCTGATGCGGTGTCGTCGCTCGGTCAGGCGGTTCGCCGCGAAGTTGCTGCGATGGGCGATGGCGTCGAGCGCGCGGTCGCCCGCGCGAGCGATCTGGAATCCATGGTGCGCGGCGAGGTTTCCGCGCTCGAACGCTCGTTCCATGAGAACGAGGTCCGCGTCGGCAAGCTGATCGCCGAGATCCAGGCGCAGCGCGACGGCATCGACGGCAACGCGCAGCAGCTTCGCGACACCATCGCTGGCGCCCACGACCTTCTGGCGCGTGACCTCAACGCGGCCGCCGTGCTTCTCGCCTCGAACGTCACCGAATCCGGCGAGCGCGCGGCCTCCGACCTGAACGAGAAGAGCAACGAGATCGCACAGGCCATCCAGCGCGCCGGCGAGAACATGCTGGCCGCGATCGGCGGCCGCGGCGCCGAGATGATCGAGCGCCTCGCGACCAGCGGCGGCGACGTCGCGCGCGACATCGATGAAACCGGCCGCAAGCTCGCCGACCTGCTCGTCGAGCGTTCGGAAGCCTCCCGCCGGGCGCTCGAGAGCTCCGGCGGCTACATCGTCGACGCGCTCGAGGAGCGCACCAACCTGCTGACCGAAAGGCTTGCTGCGGCGAGCACGGAATTCGAGCAGCGCCTTTCCGCCACCGCGACTGAGGCGACGCTGACGCTGAGCTCGCGCGGCGACGACGTCGTCGGAAGCCTCGACCGCCTCGGTTCGGACATTACCGAGCGGCTCGCTCGCAAGTCCGACGAGATCGTGGCGGCGCTTCATCGCACCGGCTCGGATCTGACCGAATCCTTCTCCGCGCGCGCAGGCGCCGTGACGGACTCGCTCGCCGCGACGCGTAGCGATTTCCACCGCGTCCTCGACGTCCGCTCGGGCGAGATTCTCGAGACGATCGGGCGCCGTTCGCACGAGGTGACCGAAGCGCTTGGCGAGGCCGGCGCGCGGTTCGACGGTGTGATCGAGTCCCGCAGCCGCGAGATCATCGACGCGCTCGATGCGCGCAGTGTGGAGCTGCCGAGCCGGCTCAGCGAGAGCGTGGCCGACGTGACCGAGGCCTTCGCCGCCCGCGGCGATGATGTTATCGAACGCTTCTCTGCGAACGCTTCGCGTCTGTCGGGCGAGTTCGCCGCCCGCGGAGCCCTGTTTACGGACAGCCTCGAGCGCGCAGGCCTGGTGCTCACCGAAGGCTTCGGCGATCACGCCGAAGGCATCGTCGCCGCCATCTCCGCGCGGGCCGAGGCCGCCGCTCTCTCGCTCCGCGACGTCGGCGGCAGCGTCGAGACCACGATTTCGGAGCGCGCTGAGGAAATCGGCGCGACGCTGCGCGACGCGGGCGAGCGCGCCGCGGAGCTGTTCGGCTCCCATGGCGCCGCAATTTCGGATCGTCTCGACGCCAACGCCCGGACGCTGGTCGACGAGGTTTCCGCGCGGAGCGAGGACCTGTCGGAGCGCATCGTCGAGGCGAGCGCCCGTATTCACGAGGCCATCGTCTCCAAGGGCGGCGATCTCGCGCAGCAGTTCCGCGAGGACGGCGAGCGTATCGCCGGCCTGCTCGAGGCGCGCGGCGACGACGTCGCCGGCCGGATCAGCAGCGCGGCCGACCGGGTGCACGACGCGATCGTGGTGCGCAGCGAAGTGGCCGAGCAGACGCTCGACGAAGCCGGCCGCCGCATCGCCGCGACCATCGACGGCCGCGCCGGCGAGGCGCGCGAGCAGATCGAGACCGCCGGCGTCACCATCGCCGACGTGCTGGCCGAGCGTAGCGCCATCTTCATCAACACGCTGGGCGACGCCGCCGAGCGTATCCATGACGTCGTCGTGGTCCGCGGCGGCGACCTCGAGGATCGCCTGAAGGCGAGCGGCGACCGCATCGGCGTGACGATCGACGAGCGCGCCGCCGGGGCGCAGGCGGCGCTTGAAGCCGCGACCCGCCGCCTCGACGAGGGTATGGTCGAGAAGCTCCGGGAGTTCGAGGGACGTCTGGCCTCCACCAGCGACACCGTGTCGGAGCTGATCTCCGACCGCGGCGGCCAGCTCACCATGACGCTGGCGGATACCGCCGAGCGGATCCACGACACGATCGTGGTCCGCGGCGGCGACCTCCAGGAGCGCCTCGCGTCGGTCGAAGACCGCATCGTGGCCGCGGTCGCGGAGCGTTCGCAGGCGGCCGAACTCGCTTTCGCCGAAGCCGACGAGCGGACCGCCGCTGCGCTCGAGGAGCGCATCAAGACCTTTGAGGCGCGCTTCGACGCCGCCGGCACGTCGCTCGGGGACCGCCTCACCGGCGAAATCGTCCTTGCCGAGCGCATGCTCAATGAAGCCGCGAATCATGTCGCGATCCGTCTTGAGGAGGGCGCGGCCGGCGCCCGCGGAACGCTCGAGGAATCGGTCGTCATCTTCGGCGGCCTGATGAACAACCGCGTCGACGCCATTCGCGAGCAGCTCGATCGGATCGTCGGCGAGATCGAGGATTCGGTCGCGCAGCGCGGCGAACGGGTCGGCGAGGCGCTGACGAACGCGGCGAGCGCCTTCAGCGACGCCATCGCCGCGCGCGGCGGCGCGCTCAGCGACCAGCTCTCCATGCAGCTTGCGGGCTTCGACGAGACGCTCTCCACCAACGGCCCGGCGCTCGTCGAGCGCCTTTCGACCGAGAGCAGCCGCTTCGCGGACGTGCTCGCCGAGCGCGTCGCCCAGGTCGAACGCCGCCTCGCCACGGAGACCGACAAGGTCGCCGTGTCCCTCGACCAGCGCATCGAAGCGGTCGCCGACACGCTCGCCCACTTCGACCAAGCGGCCAGCGGGCATGTCGAAAAGCTCGACGACCGCGTGGCGCAGGTGGCCGACGAGATCGGCCAGCGCCTCGGCGCCATCGACGAGGTCACCCGCAGCCAGGCGGAAGCCCTCGACGAGCGAATCTCCCGCCTCGACCGCGAGGTCGCCGATCGCATCAGCGCGCTCGACGCCTCGGCCCGCGATCATGTCGGCGCGATCGCGTCGAGCGCGGAACGTCTTTCTGCGGACGTTGCGGCCCGGCTCGCCGGTTTCGAGGAAACGTCGCAGGCTCACGTCGAATCGCTCGATCGCGGCGCCGAGCGCGTCGCATCGGAGATCGCAGCGAAGGTCGCCGAGTTCGATCGCGTGGCCCGCGAGCATGCGGACTCTCTCGACCAGCGCGCCGGCCGTGTCGGCGCCGAGCTCGCAGCCAAGATCGACTCGTTCGACGAAGTCGCCCGTCAGCAGGCGGAAGGCTTCGACGAGCGCATCGAGCGTGTCGGCGAGACCATCACGGCGCGGATCGGCGCCTTTGAGGAAGCCGCCTACGCCCATGTCGGCGCGATCGACAGCGGCGCGGACCGCGTGGTTCACGAGATCGCCAACAAGATCGCGACCTTCGACGCCGCTGCGCGTTCGCACGCCGCGACGCTCGACGATCGGGTCGAGCGGGTCGGCGAGACGATCGTGGCTCGGATGGGCTCCTTCGAGGACAGGGTCGCGACCATCGACGACCAGATCATCCGCCTCGACGGAGCGTTTGCCCAGCGCGTCGCATCGCTCGACACCAAGGTCGGCGACATCGACGAGACGGTCGGCGCTCATATCGGCAAGATCGACATCAAGATCTCGACGCTCGACCGCATCATCGGCGAGCGGCTCGGCGCCTTCGACAACCGCGTCTCGGCGCTCGACAGCGCACTCGGCGCGCGCTTCGACACCTTCTCTTCGCGCATCGGCGCGCTGGACGGCGCGCTCGACGAGCGGATCGCGGCTCTCGCCGATCGCGCGGGCGCCGTCGGCTCGGCGGTGGCGGAGAGCTTCGCCGGCTTCGACGACAGCGCGGACCGGCTCACCGCCGCCGTCGCCGCGCATCTCGCGCAGTTCGACGCCAAAGCGGCCGACCTCGAGCGCGGCATCGCGTCCCGCGCCGACACGTTCACGTCCCGCGCGGGCGATCTCGACGCGCTGCTCGCGAGCCGCTTCGCTTCGTTCGACGACCAGATGTCGACCCGGATGGGCGATCTCGCGCTCTCGCTCGAGAGCCGCATCACGCGGATCGACGACGGCCTGAGCTCGCGCACCCGCACGCTGAACGAGACGCTGGCCCAGCGCACGCTGGAGCTCGCCCGCACGCTCGGCGAAGGCTCCACCGGCGTCGCATCCGCCCTCGCCCAGCGCGCGGCGGAGTTCGCCGCTACGCTGTCGGCCCGAACCGACGAGTTGGTCGCGTCCTTCGACGGCAAGGCCGAGGCGGTGAACCGCGCTCTTGGCTCCAAGGCGATCGAGGTGGCGGACACGCTCGACACCCGCATCGCCCGCTTCGAGATGACCGTGCTCGGTCGCCTCGACTCGGTCTCCGCCTCGCTCGACGAGCGCGGCGAGAATGTCGCTGATCGCATCGCCGGCCGCGTCGAAGGCGTGGCGCAGGCGATGGGCGACGCTTCGTCCCGCGTCGAGGCGGAGCTCGCCAGGCTTGCGAGCGACACCGCGGAAGCGCTCAACGCCCAGATCGGCGAACTCGCCCATACGATCGACCGCAACGGCGCCGGCCTGCTCGAGCGGCTCGGCCGCCAGGGCGGCGAGGTCACACGCGAGCTCGCGAATGTCGGCGAGGACGTGGCCGCCAAGTTCGACGAACGCGCCTCCGCGCTTGTCGAACTCATCGGGGCACGCGGCGAGACGCTGCGCGAGACCATCGACGCGCTGAACGGCGACCTTGTCGCGACCTTCGAGACGCGCGGCGCTTCCGCCGTGGCGAACCTCAACCAGGTCTCCGACCGCCTGCGCCTGACGGCCCAGCGGCTCGGCGAGACGATGGGCGCGGAGACCACCAAGGCGATCGAGCAGCTCGACGAGTCGAGCGGCAAGCTGCAGGAGGCCGTCACCGAGGCGACCTCGTCGCTCGCCCGCACCATCTCCCGGGAGAGCAAGCGCGCCGTCGCCGAGCTCACGGAAACGCAGAGCGCGCTCACGGCCGAGCTTCTGGACGCCCTCTCGCGTCTCTCGGACGCCAACGGCGCGCTGCAGGGCTTGCTGGACAGCGCGACGCGCAAGCTCGGCGCGGTCGAAACCGACCTCAGCGGACGCGTCAACGCGTTCGAGGAGATCATGGCCGACATCGCCGAGACCACTACGAGGACCGGCGAGCGTGTCGGCGGCCAGGTGGCGTCGCTGCGCGACATCTCGGCCGGCGTGCTCGACCGGGTCGGCGAAGTCTCCCGTCAGCTCGAAGGACAGCAGCACGCCCTCGCCCGCGTTGCGGAGCATCTCGACAATACACAGGGGCGTCTTGCAGGCGCACTCGAAGAGCGCCGCACCGCGCTCGACGCGCTGGGCGTCAATCTTGGCCAGAAGGCGCGCGAGCTGACATCGTCGCTCGAGAGCTTCTCGGCCTCGATCGACGCTTCGCTTTCGAAGTCCGAGCAGCGGGCAAGCCGCGTCGCCGAAGGCCTTGCCGCCCAGGTCGGCGCGACCACCCAGTCGATCGCGTCGGAGTTCGAGAAGGTCCGCCACACCAGCGAGGCCGAGCGCCAGCGCACCTCGAGCGCCCTGAAGGCGGTCAATGAGGAGGCGTCCCGCGAGATCGGCCGCATGCTCACCGACGCGAGCTCGCGCTTCAATGAGGTCGCCCGCGAGATGCGGACGATGACGGCATCGATCCAGAGCGAGCTCGACCAGACGCGCGAGCAGCTGCGTCGGGGCGTACTCGAAATGCCGAAGGAAGCCGAGCACAGCGCGGGCGAGCTGCGCCGCGTGGTCGCCGACCAGATCAAGGCGCTGACGGCGCTGGGCGAGATCGCAGCGCGCCACGGCGCAGGCCTCGACGTGGCGGAGGCCGGCCAGCGCGCCGTCCGCGCCCAGGCGCTCGCCGCTCCGCGCACGGCGACGGTTAGCGAGCCCGTGCGGACGCAGACCCCGCCCGCTCCGCGTCCGGCTCCAGCCCGGCCCGCGCCGGCGCCCGCCGCGGCCCTGCCCTCGGCTTCCGCTCCCGCTTCGCTCGGCGACGACGAAGGCGGCAGCTGGATCTCGGGCCTGCTCGCCCGCGCCTCACGCGACGAGGAGCCCCGCAGCGACGCCAACGCCGCGTCGCAGTCGCTGGAGACGCTCGACACGCTGTCGATCGACATCACGCGGATGATCGACGACAAGGCCGTCGCCGAGCTTTGGGACCGCTACCGCCGCGGCGAGCGCGACGTCTTCACGCGCCGGCTCTACACGCTGCAGGGCCAGCAGACCTTCGAGGACATCCGACGTAAATACGCAGCCGATCCGGACTTCCGGACCACCGTCGACCGCTATGTCGACGAGTTCGAGAAGCTCATTGAGGAGGTCGCGGGCGACGATCCGAACGAGGCGATGACGCAAACCTACCTGACCTCGGACACCGGCAAGGTCTACACCATGCTGGCGCACGCCTCGGGTAAGTTCGGCAAGGTCTGAGCGTTCGACCTGAGCAACACTGCAGGCGGCGGGTTCGGGACAGTCCTGAGCCCGCCGCTTTTGTTATGCGGCTCGGACGCGCCTCTAGGCTTGGCGACAGCGCGTGGGAAAGGCTGCCGTGGCTCAGAGCGCGCGTCGCGGTGAGTGACCGGCTAGTGCGCCGTCGACCAGATCGAGCCGTTGGGGGCCTCGGAAAGCGCCGCCCGCGTCAGAACATGCCGTTCGGATTGGCCGAGGCCTCGGGTAGCGCCTGAAGCACGTCCCAGTGCTCGACGATCTTGCCCGCGCCATCCAATCGGAAGATGTCGATGGCCGCATAGTCCTGGTCGCCCGGCCAATGCTGGAGGCAATGGAGGGTCACCAGATCGCCTTCGGCGATCGCCCGCTTCACCTCGACCCGCTTGCCAGGCCATTCGCGCGCCATGCGCTCGAAATACCCGATGAAGCCGTCCTTGCCGCTCGCGACATGCGGATTGTGCTGGATGTACTCGTCGCCGGCATAAAGCTCGATCGCCTCGCGCGGCCGGCAGTCGTTGAACATCAGCTCATAGAAGGCGATCACGTTCGCCTTGTTCTGCGCGGTGTCGGTCATGTCAGCGCCCTAAGCGGCTATGGCGGCCAGGATAAACGGAGGAGCGAGATCGGGGCCAGCAGCGTCGCTCGCCGGGCATTTCGCAGCGACGTTTCGGTCGTCCTGCCAGCCTAGTCCGCCCGCCCGCCAGAACGAAAAACGCGGGCTCCCTATGGAAGCCCGCGAGTTGGCCTCGTCCCCGACAGGTTCCGAGACTGGGGTATTCGGTTCGCGGCGCCCGCGTGATCTGGAGGCGGGACCGGAGGAGGCCTCCGGTCCCGCCTGTCTCGTCAGGCGCGCGCCAGCGTCGGCTGCGTAGGCGAGGCTGGGCCGTCGAGGGTCGCAGGGTTCGCCACGCCGGAGCGCTTCACATGGGCGGCCAGCACCGGGCGCAGGAGCGTGATCGCCAGGAAGGCTGCGAACAGGTCCATGGCGGCGACCGTATAGAGTACGGTCGACCACGTGCCGGTCGCCTCCATCAGCAGGTTGCCGACCGGCACGAACAGCGCGCCGATGCCCTTGGCGCAGTAAAGCACGCCGTAGATCTTGCCGATGTGCTTGGTGCCGAAGGCGTCGCCGGCGAGCGCGGAGAACAGCGAGTAGACCTCGCCCCAGGCCAGGAACACCACGCCTGAGAGGATCAGGAAGGCGTAAGGGTTCGAGCCGAAATAGCCGAGGGCCACGATGCCGAGGCCCTCCAGCGTGAAGGCGATCAGCATCGTCTTTTCGCGGCCGATATTGTCCGAGATCCAGCCGAACAGCGGACGCGAGATGCCGTTCATGATGCGGTCGAGCATCAAGGCGAGCGGCAGGGCGGCCATGACCGCGAAGCCAAGGTTCACCTGGAAGTTCTTAACGCCGAGATCCTGCGCGATGACGCCAAGCTGGGCGACAGCCATCATGCCGCCGGTCACGACGCAGATGAACATCAGGAACATCAGCCAGAAGAGCTTGGTGTTGAGCGCTTCCTTCAGCGTGTAGTCCTTGCGGGTCTGGACGATCTTATCGGAGACCTTGACCTCGGAAGCGCTTGGACCGCGCAGGAACCACGCCGCCGTGAAGGCGAGCAGGCCCTGGATGATGCCGAACACCAGGAAGGTCTGCTGGAAGCCGCTCGACTCGATCATCGCCGCGATCGGAAGAATGGTCGCCGCGGAGCCCGCGCCATAGCCGCCGGCGGTGAGGCCGACCGCAAGGCCGCGCTTATCTGGGAACCACTTCAGCGCGTTGTTGATGCAGGTGGCGTAGATGCAGCCGACGCCGACGCCGCCGATCGCCGCGCCCACGTAGAAGCCCATCAGCGAGGTCGCCTGGGAGTTGATGATCCAGGACGAGCCCATGAAGACCGCGCCGATGGCGACCATCGCGCGGGGGCCGTATTTGTCGATGAAATAGCCTTCGATCGGCGTCAGCCACGTCTGCACCAGAACAAAAATGGTGAACGCCACCTGGATGCTCGCGCGATCCCAACCAAAGCTCTTCTGGATCTCGGGCACGAACAACGTCCAGGCGTACTGGATGTTCGCGGTCGCAATCATGCAGATGACGCCGACCACAATCTGTAGCCAGCGCGTTGATTCTTTTACGTCCGGCCGCAACGCCGGATTCGATGGTGCGCTCATTATCACATTCCCCGTCTTGTTCTGGCTGACGACCTTGGACCGCCGCGCCTCGTTGGAGCGTTTCTTCCCAAGAACTTTTTTCTTCGACCGCAGCCGGCTTCGCCGCGCATGCCCAGTCGGTCGATTGCCAGCTTTTTTGCATGGCTGGTATGCAATAGGTGGCATGCCAGTATGTCGCAGGGGAAGCCCGACAAAGAGCTAAACGCGATCACGTTTTCTTTACATTTGGCTCAACTATCACGTTACTGTGAAAGCCAGCGCCAGCCCTCGCTATTTAAAAGAATAGCTCGCCCCTGCCTTACGTGAAGGCCAGGTAACGTCTCGCGGGCTCCGGCGCCGAGCAACGCCAGCGCCGCCCTGATGACGCCGCCATGCGCCACGATCACCGATGGCCGATCGAGGGCGGCGAAAAAAGTCGCGAGGCGGCTTTCGACATCTTCGTAGCTCTCTCCGCCGGGCGGCCGGTGGGTCCAGCGGGCGGCGTCCCGGCGCCGGGCCTCCGCCGGCTCCCTCTCCCGGATCTCGCGCATGGTCGAGCCTTCCCAGGCGCCGAAGCCGAGTTCGGCGAGGCGCTCCTCGGTGACGAAGAGATCGGGATCAAGCCCTGCGGCCTCCCGCAGCAGCCGGGCGGTATCCGTGGCGCGCGTAAGCGGGCTGACAAAGAACGGGCGCTTGCTGAGATCGGGAACGGCGCCCGCGAGCAACCGCCCGACCGCGCGCGCCTGATCACGGCCGCGTGGGTTGAGGGGCACGTCCCGACGGCCCTGCAGGCGGCCTTCGACGTTCCAGTCCGTCTCGCCGTGGCGGACGAGGATCAGGGGGATAAGCGGCGCGTGAGCGCCGCTCAGCCGACCACCGAGATGTCGGGGGCGTCGGGGTTCTTCATGCCGACGATGTGATAGCCGGCGTCGACGTGGTGGACCTCGCCGGTGACGCCGCGACCGAGATCGGAGAGCAGATAGAGCGCGCTGTCGCCGACCTCTTCGATCGCCACGGTGCGGCGCAGCGGGGCGTTGAGCTCGTTCCACTTCAGGATGTAGCGGAAGTCGCCGATCCCGGAGGCCGCCAGCGTCTTGATCGGGCCGGCGGAGATCGCGTTGACGCGGATGTTGTTCGGGCCAAGGTCGGCGGCGAGGTAACGCACGGAGGCCTCGAGCGCGGCCTTGGCGACGCCCATGACGTTGTAGTGCGGCATCCACTTCTCGGCGCCGTAATAGGTCAGCGTCAGGATCGAGCCGCCATTGTTCATCAGCTTCTCGGCCCGCTGCGCAACCGCGGTTAGCGAGTAGCAGGAGATGAACATCGTCTTGTGGAAGTTGTCGGCGGTCGTCTCGATGTAGCGGCCGTCGAGCTGGTCCTTGTCGGAGAAGGCGACGGCGTGGACCAGGAAGTCCAGCCCGCCGAGCAGTTCGCCCGTCTTCTCGAACACGGCGTCGATCGTCGCCGGATCAGTCACGTCGCAATGCCCGACGACTTCGGCCGAGAGTTCGGCGGCCAGCGGTTCGACGCGCTTGCGCAACGCATCGCCCTGATACGTGAAGGCGAGCTTCGCGCCCGCGTTCGCCGCCGCCTTCGCAATGCCCCAGGCGATCGACCGGTTGTTGGCGACGCCCATCACGAGCCCGCGCTTTCCAGCCATCAGACCCCGGACATCCGTCATGAAAACACCTCGAAACGCGCGCTCGGCGGCAGCGCTTAAGGCGACTGCCTATGGCATAGCCCCTCACGCCACTCAAGCGGACGTGAGCGCTCGACCTTCACAGCGCGTTTCATAGTGGCTCGCGCGCCGCGGTTCAGCCGCGCGGTTCGTAAGGCGCTTCGTCGCGCATGGTCTCCGCTACCGCGGTAAGGCGGGGGTCGCCGCCCTTCGGCAGGACGATGCGGAGCTCGACCAGCAGATCGCCCGCCTCCCCCGTAGCGCCGACGCCCTTGCCGCGTAGCCGGAGCGTGCGACCGCCGTCTGAGCCTGCCGGCACCGTCATTTCCACAGCGCCATCGAGCGTCGGCACGCGGACCTTTCCACCGAGCACCGCCTCATAGATCGTCACGGGCACGGTCACGCGCACGTCACGGCCTTCGACACGAAAAGCCGGATCCGGCGTTACGCGGACGACGACCAGCGCATCGCCGCTCTCGCCGCCGAAACCGCTTGGCCGGCCCTGCCCGCGGAGGCGGATCGACTTGCCGTCCTCGATCCCTGCCGGGATCGTAACGTCGAGCTCCTTGCCGGTCGGCAGGCGCACGCGCTGCTTCGCGCCGCGCGCCCAGTCGCGGAACGGTACGGAAACCTCGACCCGCAGATCCTCGCCCTTCGGCGGCTCGCCGCCAAGGCCCGCGCCGCGCCGCGGCCTGCGGCCGCCGAACGCGCCGAGGATTTCGTCGATGATGTCCTCGCCGCCCGCCGCTCTGGCCCCGCCGAACGGGCCGCCGGCGCCGAAACCGCCGCTTTGGCGGAAAGGACCGCCAGCGCCGGTGTTCCCCCAGGGACCGCCCTGCCCTGAGCCAAAACCCGCAAAGCGCGGCTTGCCCTCAGCGTCGATCTCGCCGCGGTCGAACTGGCCGCGCTTGGTCTCATCGGACAGCAAATCGTATGCCGAGCCGATCTCGGAGAAACGCTCCTTGGCGGTCGGGTCGTCGGGCTTCTGATCGGGGTGCCAGGTCTTGGCGAGCCGGCGATAGGCCTTCTTTATCTCGGCCGCGGTCGCCTGGCGCGCCACGCCGAGCACGTCATAGGGGTCGCGCATCGCGGAGACGGTATCCATGCATTCGAGGTGGTTGCGGCGGACAGTCTAGCCCGACGCGTCGTTCGCCCTCAATGTGGGCGTCTGTTGCCGCAATGCAACAGGGCCTCGCGCCTCAGAGTGCGTGACTTTGCGCCGTATGGATCGACACGGCTTCCCAGTGCCCCGAAGCCGTGCGGCAGGCGTTGCCCTCGAGCCGTTTTTCGGCGCCGCCGGCGCTGTGCGTGGCGGAGAAGGCGCGGCAGGTCGCGCCATTTTCGGTGGTCTGGCCCGCGGTCGCGCTGAACGAGCCGTACGCGCCGGAATCGGGGTTGGCCCAGGGTACGGAGGCGTAGGTCGCGTCGGCGCTCATCGCGATCGACAGCGCGCCGCGCGCGTAAGCCCAGTCGGACGGGTTCAGTGTCGTGTCTTCGGCCGGCTGAGGCGCGGTCGGCGCATAGGCGGCGGGCGTGGCCGCAGCCCCCTCCGGGGCGGCGGCGCCGGGCGGCGGCGCGAGCGGCTGCGAAGTCACCTTGTCGCGCGGCGCTGGCGTCACGGCAGGCTGGATCGAGCCGGTGCGGAGGTCATCCTTGTCGCCGCCCGTCAGCGGGTACGAGATGCTGCACCCGGAGAGAGCGCAACCCAGTACGATCGCAAACGCGGCGCCGGACGCTCGCGGGGCGACCGAGGCTCGTGTAGATGAAGCGCCTGAGACGGCGCGCTGATCGAGGCTACGCATCAAACCGGGGAACTCCTTGATCGCCCGGACAGTCAACGGCAGGAGCAGTTAATGTCGCGTGACTTCCACGCAGCGGACGACCCGTTCCCTGTGTTCGAGAGCTGGCTCCAGGAAGCCGGCGGGACGGAGCTGAACGACCCCAACGCGATGGCGCTGGCGACTGTGGATGCGGACGGCATGCCCGACGTTCGCGTGGTTCTCATGAACGGCTACGACGCCCGCGGGATCGTGTTCTACACCAATCTCGGCAGCGCTAAGGCCATGGAGCTGAGCTCCCAACCGAAAGCGGCCGCCGTGTTCCACTGGAAATCGCTCCGCAGGCAGGTTCGGTTCCGCGGGACGGTGGAGCAGGTGAGCGCCGAAGAGGCCGATGCTTATTATGCGACAAGGCCGCGCATGAGCCGCATCGGCGCATGGGCGTCGCACCAGTCGCATCCTTTGTCTTCGCGCGCGGAACTCGAGAATGCCGTGGCCGCAAGAGAGTCCGAATTTGAAGGCCGCGAGCCGCCGCGACCGACATGGTGGTCAGGCTTCCGCATCGTCCCCATCTCCGTCGAGTTCTGGCTCGATATGCCCTATCGTCTTCACGACCGCGCGACCTTTACGCGCGGCGGCGACGGCGGGTGGAGCCGGACCAGGCTCTATCCCTGATGCCCCTCGGAACGGACCACTGATGAGCACGCCCGACGACACGTCGACGGACACCCCGGCGACCTGCCCCTTCACCGGCGCCCGCGCGGGCCAGGCGGTGGCGCCGACCTCAGCGTCGCCAGCCATGACGCAGGCCGGAGGGCCCGCGCCGGCCCTTGCTCCTCGTCCTCGCATTGCGGGCTCGAACGAGCCGCGGAAAACCCTGCTGCTGACAGGCGCCAGCCGCGGCATCGGCCATGCGACGGTTAAGCGCTTCTCTGCGGCGGGCTGGCGCGTCATCACCTGCTCGCGCCACGCCTTCCCCGAGGAATGCCCGTGGGGTGCAGGACCGGAGGACCACATCCAGGTCGACCTCGCCAATACCGACAGCACCGTCGCGGCGATCGCGGAGATCCGCGACCGGCTGGAGGGCGGCGCGCTGCAAGCGCTAGTCAACAACGCCGGTATCTCGCCCAAGGGCTCGGGCGGCGAACGACTGGGCGCGATCGACACTGCGCTCGATGACTGGAAGACGGTGTTCCAGGTCAACTTCTTCGCGCCGATCATGCTGGCGCGCGGCCTCGCTCCCGAGCTCACCGCGGCGCGTGGCTCCATCGTCAACGTGACCTCGATCGCCGGCGGCCGGGTGCATCCCTTCGCAGGCGCGGCCTACGCCACCTCGAAGGCGGCGCTGAACGCCCTGACGCGCGAGATGGCGGCGGACTTCGGACCGCTCGGCGTACGCGTCAACGCGATCGCGCCCGGCGAGATCGACACCGCGATCCTGTCGCCCGGCACCGACAAGATGGTCGCCCAGATCCCGCTCCGCCGCCTCGGCACTCCGGACGAGGTGGCGAAGACGATCTACTTCCTGTGCACGGAATCCTCGTCCTACGTGACCGGCGCCGAGATCCACATCAACGGCGGCCAGCACGTGTGACGGCGGGTCGGGCGAAGGATTGCGCCGCCGAAGGATTTCGCTTTCCGACCAGACATGATCGCTGCATGGCCGGACCAAATCCCGCCTCAATGAAGTGACGGGATGGCAGCATGCGGCGATGCCGCCGCATCATAATCCGGTTTGGCAAGCTCATGAACTTCCGCTTCCGCCTGACGTCAGCGATCATTGTGTCGGCGTTTCTCGTCGCGACCCAGACATACGCAGTCGATGATCCGCGCGCGGCTCTTCGGTTCCCGGATGACCAGATTGCGCTAACCCTGCACGCGAAGGGTTCGCAGATCTATGACTGCAAGGCTGGCGGAGACGGCTCGCCCGAGTGGACGTTCAAAGCTCCCGAAGCTGACCTGTTTCTCGGCGAGGAGAAGGTTGGACATCACTTCGCCGGCCCAAGCTGGGAATACCGTGACGGTAGCCGGATCACGGGCAAGGCGGTCGGGAAAGCGGATAGCGCCCGGCCGGCGCAGGACATCCCTTGGTTACGCGTCAGCGTTCAAAGTCACGCCGGCACGGGCGAACTGGATGGCGTCAGCATCGTCCTGCGGATCAATACCGAGGGCGGCGTGCTCCAGGGCGCGTGCAAGGATGTCGGCGCACAAGCGAACGCGCCTTACGAAGCCGACTACGTCTTCGTAAGGCGACCTTGATCGCTTCAACTGCCCCGACGGCCCTTGGCGCGGTCGGCCAGCCTCAGACTACGCGGCGATCAGCCGGCCGCGCGCATCCGCTGCTTGATGAAGGGCGACTCGAACGAAACGACCGGGCTCGGCCGCCCGACGAGATAGCCCTGAATCTCTTCGCAGTTCAGCTCGGCCAGGAACGCGCGCTGCTCGGGCGTCTCCACGCCCTCGGCGGTGATCGGCATATCCAGGCTCGCGCCGAGCGCGACGACGGCGCGCACGATCGCCTTAGCCTGCGGGCTCGTCGACAGCGTCTGGATGAACGAGGCGTCGATCTTGATCCGGTCGAAGGGAAAGGCCTGAAGGTAGGACAGCGACGAGTAGCCGGTGCCGAAATCGTCCATCGCGATCTGCACGCCGAGCGCCTTCAGCCGACGGAGCGTGTTCAGCGCGCCGGATAGATCGTCGAGCAGCACGCCTTCGGTGATCTCCAGTTCGAGACGCTCGGCGGGAAGGCCAGTCTCGAGCAGGATCGAGTGGACGAGTTGCACGATGTCGCCGTGCTGAAACTGAACGGGTGAGAGATTCACCGCGACCTTGCCGGGCTTGGGCCAGCGCATGCCTTCGCGGCAGGCGGTGCGCAGCACCCATTCGCCGATCTGGACGATCGCGGCCGTCTCCTCGGCGACTGGGATGAACATGATCGGCGGGACGACGCCGCGCACCGGGTGTTTCCAGCGGGCGAGCGCCTCGAACCCGTTGATCTCGCCGGTCTTGGTGTCGGCCTGCGGCATCCAGTGCAGGAACAGCTCGTTGCGCGAAAGCGCGGTGGCGAGGTCCTGTTGCAGGGCGCGGCGCTCGCGGAGCGCGAGGTCCATCTCCGGTTCGAATCCGCGGGAAAGACCGCGCCCGTCAGCCTTCGCCCGATAAAGCGCGGCGTCGGCGTTCGCGAACAGCGCATCCGCGGTCTGGCCGTGATGCGGAAAGACGGCGTAGCCGACGCTTGCGCCGCAGCGCATCGTGCGGCCAGCGATTGTGGTCTCGGTGTTCAGGCGTTCGGCGAACAAGGCGGCCAGCTTGTTGGCGTCGCCGGCGTCCGCGCCAGTGCCGATTACGACGAACTCATCGCCGCCGAGCCGGAAAGCCATGGCGTTGGGGCCGGCCGAGATGATGCGTCGGGCGGCGGTCTTCAGGATCTCGTCGCCGGCGGAATGGCCGAAGACGTCGTTGACCTCCTTGAACTTGTCGAGGTCGATGCAGAACAAGGCGACCTCGCCGCCGCGCTTCATGGAGCTCGCCAGCGCCTCGTTGAAGGCGGCGCGGTTGGCGAGGCCAGTCAGCGGGTCGTGATAGGCGAGGTGGCGGATCTGGTGATCCTTCTGCTTATGGTCGCTGAGGTCGCGAAGCGTGAAGACCCGCCGCCGCTTGCCGTCGCTGGTGAGGTCCCGGCTCGAAATCTCCACGAACATGCCCTCGCCGCCGGTGGCGCGCAGGCCGACTTCCTGAGGCTTCGCGAGGCTTGCGGATAGGATGCGGTCCGGATCGGGCGCGTCCAGGAAGTCGCGAAACGCGCGCCCGCGCAAAGCCACTCGGTCGAGCCCCATGAGCCGTCCGGCCGACAGATTCACGTCGACGATCTTGCCGTCCTCGCAGATCACGATGCCCTCGCGGGTCAGATCGGCGAAGGCGCGGTCGCGCTCCCATTCCGCGCGGATTCCCGCGGGGGCCACGCCCAGAAGTACGATCAGCCCGACAAGGACGCCGAGATAGACGACCGCCAGCCCCATGCTGACGACGTCCGCGCCAAGGGCGTCGCCTGGCAGCGGAACGCGCAGGTTGGTCACGATCCCCACCGACCCATGCACGAGCACAGCGAACATCACGAGCGACAACGCCACCATGGCGCCCGCCGCCGTGCGGCCGATGGTCGAGCTTAGACGCGCCCCGATCGCCATGGCGGCCGCGCAACCGGCGATCGCTAATCCGCCCGCAAGAGCGAATTCGCCGATGTCGAGAACCGCGCGGCCCGGCACGCGAACCGCGGCCAGGCCGATGTAGAAAGTCACCGCCGCCGCGGCGCCGATGATCGCGCCGCCCGCCGCTGCCATACCGACTTCGTTGCGCCTGAGGTGGGGCAGCGCGAAGCCCGCCGCGGCGCCGTTCATCACCAGCGAAACCAGAATGGCGACGAAGCACATGGTGGCGTCGTAGACCGCGTAGGGCGCCGCCGTCGCAAAGGTGGAAAACGCGACGGCCCAGTGAGCGGCCGCGCAGGAGAGCGCCAGGATGCCGGTCCAGACCGCGCCGAACGGACCAACGATTCGCGCTTTGACCGCGGGGCCGAGCGCCAGCGTCCAAGCGAGCCCCGCGCCGCAGCACATGGCCAGAAGCGCGGTCGCGCTCGTCACCTGAGTTTCATCGAAGACCTCGAGGAGGGGCATGCGTGTGACCGGAGAATGGACGGCAACTCATTCTCTACGTCGAGGTTCGATAACGATGTGTAATGATCGACGATGAAATGCGCGCTTCGGCCGCAGTTCAGAGCCAGCGACGCCACTTGAAGAACAGGTACGGCAGAACCGCGCTCACCAGCATCAGCCCGAGCGCGAACGGGTAGCCGTGAGCCCATTTAAGCTCTGGCATGTGCTCGAAGTTCATGCCGTAGATCGAGGCCACGAGCGTCGGCGGCAGGAACACGACCGCCATGACCGAAAACAGCTTTACGATGTCGTTCTGCGCCAAGCCGACCATACCAAGCATCGCGTCAAGCAGGAAGGTGACCTTGTCGTTCAGGAAGCTCGCGTGCTCGGTGAGCGAGGACGCGTCCCGCTGCAGCGTCCGGATCTGCGACTTGGTGTCCTTCGAGGGCTTCGCCCCCTCGATCTCCGCGGTGAGATAGAGAAAAACCCGCTGGAGCGTGACCAGACTTTCGCGCGACTTCGAGCTCAGGTCGCCCTTGCGGCCGATCGCCTTCAGCAGTTCCTGGTAGGGCTTGCGATAAGCCTGCGAGCCCGTACGCTGGAAGATGATGCGTGACAGATCGTCGACGTCGGCCCCCACATGCTCGAGGATGTCGGCGACCCGGTCCACGATAGCGTCGAACAGGCCGATCAGCACGGCCTCCGCGGTCCGTTCCCCCGCCTGCGCCTTGCAGGCCCGGGTCGAATAAATCTGGAACGGCTTGGGATCGTCATAGCGGACGGTGACGAGCGCCTGCTTCGTCAGGATGAAGGTCACCGCGGAGAGCACCGGCGTCGCCGTGTCGACATTGCACAGCACCGAGGCCGTCATATAGCGCGCGCCGCTCTCGATATAGAGACGGCTCGAAGGCTCGATCTCGACCATCTCGTCCCGCGTCGGAACGCTCGCGCCGACCGCGGCCTCGACCAGTTTGTCCTCCTCAGGCGTCGGCTGGAGAAGATCGATCCAGACGGCGTCGTTCGGCACGCGTCCATCCGTCAGCGCGACCTGGGCGAGCGCGCCGTCGCGCGCCGCATAGACGATGATCATCGTCGTCTACTCCGGGTCGAGCGGGCGGACGTCGACAGCGGCTCCGCCGGAGCCGGTCGCGATCGTCTCGACGCGCGCCTCGGCGCGCTTCAGCAACTCGTCGCAGCGCGCCTTGAGCAGTTCGCCGCGCCGGTAGATCTCGATCGATTCCTCGAGCGGCGCCTGGCCCTGCTCGAGCCGCGCGACGATCTTCTCTAGCTCGGCCAACGCCGCCTCGAAGGAGAGCGTAGAGACGTCGGCTGCGGCGTCCGTCATGGGCGATCCTCGTGAAGCGTCCGGGCCGCCTTCATGCGCGAAGCTCAAGCCCCCATCAAGGCGCGGACATGAGCGGCGGACGATTCCGCAAGGCCCTTGAGGTCGTAGCCGCCCTCCATGACCGACACGATACGGCTTCCGCAGTGCTCGTCGGCCACCTCCATCAGCGCGCGCGTCATCCAGTCGTAGTCTGCGGCCTGGAGGTAGAGCCCGCCGAGCGGATCGCGGGCGTGGGCGTCGAAGCCGGCGGAGATGATCAGCAGATCGGGCGAAAAGGTCCTGAGCGCCGGAAGGATGGCGTCGTCGAACGCCTCCTTGAACTTCGCGCCGCCGTCGCCCGCCCGCATCGGCGCATTGACGACGTTGCCGCAGCCGGTCTCCGAGCGCGCGCCGGTGCCGGGAAACAGCGGCATCTGGTGGGTCGAGGCGTAGAACAGCGTCGGGTCGTCCCAGACGAGAGCCTGCGTGCCGTTGCCGTGGTGGACGTCGAAATCGACGATCGCGACCTTCTGGGCGCCGTGTGTCTTCTGCGCGTGACGCGCGGCGACGACGGCGTTATTGAAGAAGCAGAAGCCCATCGCGGTGGTCGCCTCCGCGTGGTGACCCGGCGGGCGCATGCCGCAGAAGGCGTTCTTCGCCTTGCCCGCCATCACCTCATCGACCGCGAGCGTCGAGGCGCCGAGCGCGCGCAGCAGCGCCTCCCAGGTGCCGGGGCTCATCATCGTGTCGCCGTCGATCATCACCATGCCCTCGCGGGGTCGGGCGTCTTCCAACGCTTCCACGAACGCGCGGGGGTGCGCGAGCGCCGCGACCTCGGCTTCCGCGAGCGGCGCCTCGACGCGCATCAGCGGCTGAAACGTCTCGGCCTCGAGCGCCTGTTCGACCGCGCGCATGCGGTCAGGCCGCTCGGGGTGACCGGGCGTGACGAGATGCTGGGCGAAGGAAGGATGGGTGATGTAGAGCGTGCTCAACGGACGGCCTCCCGGACGGCTTTTCTTTCTGGGATACCAGAAGTCCTGACCGTGCGCGACGAACCTTATCTAGAGCGCGAGCGCAGCGTCCGCCGCCTCTCCCAAAGACGCCGCGCCGGATATGACGGCGCGCGCTAGGCCCTCGGTTCCTCCGAGAAGGTTTTCCGCATGGAAACGCGCGAGCGCCACATAGGCTCCGCCGTCCTGATTGCTCCCCATCGCGGCGAGCGCGTTCTCGGCGAGGGCGGCCCCGCCGAGCGTCAGGCCGAACAGCCGGAGATAAGGCGTCGCGCCGGCGAGGATCGCCGCCTGATCGTTCGCGGCTTCGCGCATGAACGCGGTCGCCCGCCCAAGCGCCGCCTTCGCCTCGGCGAGGCGGGCGGCGCTGTCGCCGAGCGCCGGCCCCGTGGCGCGGAGGCGCGAGATTGTCTCTTCGATCGACGCGAGCACCTCCTCCGCCGACGCACCGTCAGACTGCGCAAGCTTGCGGGTGGCGAGATCGATCGCCTGCACCCCGTTTGTCCCCTCGTAGATCGGCGCGATGCGAGCGTCGCGCAGGTGTTGGGCGGCCCCGGTCTCTTCGACATAGCCCATGCCGCCATGGACCTGCAGCCCAAGCGACGCGACCTCGCAGCCGATATCGGTCGAGAACGCCTTCGCGATCGGGATCAGCAGGCTCGCCCGTTCGTGCGCCGCCTTGCGCTCGACGTCGTCCGTCGCGCGATTGGCGCGGTCGAGTTCGACGGCGGCGCGGTAGCAGATCCCGCGGGCCGCCGCCGTCAAAGCGCGCATCGTCATGAGCATGCGTCGCACGTCCGGATGGGCGACGATGGGGCTCGGCGATAGGCTGCCCCCGGACCGCCCCTGTCGACGCTCATGCGCGTAAGCGAGGGCAGCCTGCGTCGCACGCTCGGCGATGGCGACGCCCTGCAGGCCTACGGCGAGGCGGGCGTTGTTCATCATCGTGAACATGCAGGCGAGCCCGCGGTTCTCCTCGCCCACGAGGTAGCCTATGGCGCCCTCTCCTTCGCCGAAGACCATCGTGCAGGTCGGGCTGCCGTGGATGCCGAGCTTGTGCTCGATGCCCGCGCAGACGAGGTCGTTGCGCGCGCCCAGCTCGCCGCCCTCTTCAATGAGGCGTTTCGGCACGAGGAACAGCGAGATCCCGCGCACACCCTCCGGTGCGTTCGGCAAGCGCGCGAGCACAAGGTGGAGGATGTTCTCCGCCATGTCGTGCTCGCCATAGGTGATGAAGATTTTCTGGCCCTTGATGCGATAAGAGCCGTCGTCTGCGCGCTCGGCGCGCGTGCGAAGCAGCGCGAGATCGGTGCCGGCCTGCGGCTCCGTCAGATTCATCGTCGCCGTCCACTCGCCGGCGACCAACTTCGGCAGATAGATCCGTTTGATCTCGTCCGAACCGTGGCGCTCGAGACATTCGATCCCGCCATGCGTCAGCAGAGGACAGAGTCCGAAGGCCATCGAGCCTTGCGCCCAGAGTTCGCTGGTCAGCGCCCACACCGCCGTCGGCAACGCCTGCCCACCATGCGCTTCCTCGGCCGACACTGCGTTCCACCCGGCTGCGGACCAGGTGCGATAGGCCTGCGCATAGCCCGGCGCCGTGGTCACTGCGCCATCGGAGAAACGCGCGCCCTCACGATCTCCGACGCGGTTTAGCGGGGCGATGATGTCGGTCGCGAACGCGCCGGCCTGCTCGATCACGGCCGCAACTGTCTCCGTGTCGATGTCGCCGTAGAGACCCTCAGAGCGCGCGCGAGCGAGCCCCGCCGCATGGTCGAGGGTGAACAGCATCTCAGCGACGGGCGCGCGATACGTCATGGAGCGTTCTCCGTTTTCCGCCTCTTCGCTTGACGGACGGGGCGGCGGACCGTCAATGCGCTCTTCGCCCAAGGGACAGATCGCATTGACCGCCCGCACAACCCGAGAACTGACGCCGGAAGACGCCGAAGAAGCCGGCGCTCTGCTTGCGCGCGGCGGATTGGTCGCGTTTCCGACCGAAACGGTCTACGGCCTTGGCGCGGATGCGGGCAACGCTGCCGCGGTCGCTTCGCTTTACGGCGCCAAGGGAAGACCTTCGTTCAACCCGTTGATTGCGCATGTTCCTTCAGTCGTGGAGGCTCGGACCGTCGCCGTCTTCGATGTCGACGCGGAACGGCTCGCCGCCGCTTTCTGGCCGGGGCCGCTGACCCTCGTACTCCCCGCCGCCTCGGGCTGCCCGGTCTGCGAACTCGCGCGCTCGGGCCTCGAAACGGTCGCGGTGCGCGCGCCGGATCATCCCATCGCCGAGGCGATCCTTCGCGCGGCCGGACGCCCGATCGTGGCGCCGTCGGCCAATCGCTCAGGGCGAGTGAGCCCGACGACGGCTGATCACGTGCTTACCGACCTCGATGGGCTGATCGACGCTGTGTTGGACGGCGGCGCGACGCGGGTCGGGCTCGAATCCACGATCGTCGCCTGTCTCGGCGGCGCGGCGACTTTGCTTCGGCCGGGCGGGGTCCCGCGCGAAGCGATCGAGGCGGCGCTCGGCCGGGCGCTCGCGCTCCCCGCCGAAGACGAGCACGCCCCGGCCTCTCCGGGCCGCCTCGCCTCGCATTACGCTCCCGCGGCCGCGCTTCGGCTGGACGCCGCGGCGCCGGCAGCCGGAGAGGCATGGCTTGGCTTCGGTCCGGACGATGTCACGGACGGGGTGCGGGATACGCTCAGTGCGTCAGGAGATCTCGCGGAAGCCGCGGCGCGCCTGTTCACAACGCTTCGGTCTCTGGATGCGACAGGCGTCGCGCGTATCGCGGTGGCGCCGATCCCGGTCGGAGGATTGGGCGACGCCATACGAGACCGGCTCAAGCGGGCGGCGGCGCCGCGAGGGTAGAGCGCGACGCCCGACCGACCCTCGACCTCGCGTCCCGGACTTGATCAGGGACCCAGACGCGCGGACGTCCCGTAGCGCCTGCTAGACTCCTGCCCACTCAGCGGCTCTGGGTCCCGGATCAAGTCCGGGGCTCGAGGCGGCGGATCATCAAGCGGCCCGCCCACGGCCGCGCTATACTCTCCCCGCCATGACCCTCCCGATGCCGCTTGACCTCGTCGCCCGCTTCGCCGCGCTCGTCGCGCCGAACGACATGCTCGACGCCGAAGACGCCGCGCCGCACCTCGTCGAGCCTCGCGGACTCTACAAAGGCCGCGCGGCGATCGTCATCCGCCCGCGCAGCACCGAAGAAGTCGCAGCGATCGTGCGGCTCGCGCACGAGACCGGCACTCCGATCGTCCCGCAGGGCGGCAATACCGGGCTCGTCGGCGGGCAGACCCCGGACCAGGGCGGCGGCGCTATCCTACTCTCGACGAAGCGGCTCGACCGTATCCGCGAGGTCGATGCGGACGAGAACCTGATCGTGGCGGAAGCGGGCGTCACGCTCGCTGCGATCCAGGATGCGGCGAAGGCCGCGGACCGGCTGTTCCCGCTCAGCTTAGGCTCGGAGGGCTCCTGCACCGTCGGCGGCAATATCGCGACCAACGCCGGCGGCGTTGGCGTGCTCGCCTATGGCAACACCCGCGACCTCGTGCTCGGCGTCGAGGCGGTGCTGCCCGACGGACGCATCTGGAACGGCCTCCGCCGGCTCCGAAAGGACAATACCGGCTACGACCTCAAGCACCTGTTCATCGGCTCGGAAGGCACGCTCGGCATCGTCACCGCCGCCGTGCTCAAGCTCTTTCCGGCTCCCCGTGAGGTCGCGACCGCCTTCTGCGGCGTGCCCTCCCCCGCCGCAGCTCTGGCGCTGTTCCGGCTGCTGCGCGCGAAGGCCGGCTCGGCGCTCACGGGCTGTGAAATCCTCCCGCGCATCGGTCTCGACTTCACGCTCAGGCACATGGCCGCGACGCGCGATCCGCTCTCCGAGCCTCACCCTTGGTACGTGCTCGTCGAACTCTCGTCGCCGCTCTCGATCGGCCTCGCCGCGACGCTCGAAAGCGCTCTGGCGGAAGCCTTCGAAACCGGGATCGTCGAGGACGCGGCGATCGCGGTTTCCGGCGAGCACGCGGAGGCTTTCTGGCGCATCCGGCAGGGCATGTCGGAGGTTCAGGGCAAGGAAGGCGGCTCGATCAAGCACGACGTCTCCGTGCCGCTGGGACGCGTCGCGGCGTTCATCGCGGAGGCGACGTCGGCGGTCGAGGCTTTCGAGCCCGGCGCCCGCGTCGTGGCTTTCGGCCACCTTGGGGACGGCAACATCCACTTCAACGTCAGCCAGCCCGTAGGCGTGGACAAGGCGACCTATCTCGAGCGCTGGAGTGCGATGAACGAGGTCGTCCACGGGATCGTCGAGGCCTATGGCGGCTCGATCGCAGCCGAGCACGGCGTCGGGCGCCTGAAGCGGGGGCTGCTGCCGACGGTCAAGCAGAGCGTGGAGCTCGACATGATGCGGGCGGTGAAGTCCGCGCTCGATCCAAACGGGCTGTTCAATCCCGGCGTGCTGATCTGAGCGAAACGCGGCGTTAACGACGTCAGGCGTTCCATCGGCTTCATGAGCCTGAACGCCTTCCGCATCGCGGCGCTGATCGTCTCCTGCCTCGCCGCGGGCGGCAGTCACGCGGCCGAGCGCATTCTGGGGAGCCGCACCATCGCGGAATGCGCGCCGGCCGAGACGGTTGTGAGCGAATTCGCCGAACAGGTCTGCTATCGCGGGCCGAACGGCTACGAGGCCTGCCGCTGGTTGCCCCGCACCCACATCGTCGACCTGCCGGAAACCTGCGGGCATGCCGGCGTCATCGCGCGCGCTCCGCTGGTCCGAAAATAAGCCGTCAGATCAGCCGCGGCTGCGCCGGTTCGGCCGGAGGCTCCTGATCGGACGCCGGCTCCTGCACCTCCGGACCGTCATTGCCCGCCTGATTGACCCGCGCGCCGATCGCGATCGTCTCGAAGGACTCCGCCGGCTCGCCGTCGAGGCAGCGTAGCACGAGGCTGCTGCCGTCGACCCGCGTGTCGAGCCAGGCGTCCCAGTGCTCGCGCTGCATGACGGCCGGCATCCGCTCGTGGATGTCGGCGAGCGCGCCCTTGGCGGCGATCGTCACGACCGCAAACGAGCGCAACGTCGAGCCGTCGGGTCGGCGCCACGCTTCCCAGACCCCGGCGAACATGAAGGGCTCGCGGTCCGTCCGGCGCACCATGAAAGGCTGCTTGAAACGGCCGATCGTGCGCCACTCGTACCAGGCGTCGGCAGGCACAAGGCACCTGCGCTTCTGAAGCGCGGACCGAAACGTGGGCTTCTGCGCCACCGTCTCGCCACGGGCGTTGAACAGCAGCGGGACGGATTTCTCATCGGCGGCGTTCGCGGGCACCAAGCCCCAACGCTGCATGCCGATGCGGCGCGTGCCGTTCTCGATCAACGCGACGGGCACCATCTGCGTCGGCGATATGTTGAAGCGCGGCTGGAAATCGTCCGGCGCGATTGCGCCAAGCAGGCTCGCGAGCGCTGCCCTGGACGAAGTCTGCGCATAACGTCCGCACATGAGCGATAGTCCCGCGAAGAAGCCCCGCGGTCCTTGCACCGGCGCGCGTTCGCGATCAAGAGGGCGTGGCGCCTGCGTAACGGAGACGAACCAGACTTGAACGAGCGTGCCGACGACCGCGCTTATCCCCAGCGCCCGCTGCTCGCGGCCAGCGTCGCCTGCTTCCGAGACGGCGCGGTGCTGCTCGCGCGCCGCGGCAGGGCGCCATCGCGCGGGGTCTGGTCGTTGCCGGGCGGCCTTGTCGAGATCGGCGAATCCGCCGCCGACGCTGCGATTCGCGAACTGCTGGAGGAGACCGGCGTCACGGCCGAAATCTCGGGGTTCGTCGAGCCGGTGGAGTATCTCCGGACCGACGCCTTCGGCCGGATCGAGCGCCATGTGGTGATCCTGGTCCACGCCGGCCGGTGGGCCGGCGGTGAGGCTCAAGCCAGCGAGGAAGCGGAAGCGGTCGCCTGGGTCCGGCCCGAGGAGGTCTCGTCGCTGGAGACCACCGAGCGGCTGGCCGAAATCGTCACCCGCGCGGCGGGAATGGTCGCATGACGGGCCGTGTGATCGCCGTCTCTCTCGTCGCAATCATGCTCGCCGCGACGAATGCGATCGCCCAGGGCGATCGCAAGCCGCACGCGCCTGCGGAGCCCGCCCCGCCCGCCGTTGACGCCGCGCCCCCCGCTCCGCCGCCTTACGAGCCGCAACTGATGCGCCTCGCTGAGGTGCTGGGCGCGCTGCATCATTTGCGCACCGTCTGCGGCGCGGCCGACGCCGACATCTGGCGCGACCGGCTCGCGGCGTTGATCGAGGCGGAGGCCCCTTCCCCGGACCGCCGCGACCGGCTCGCCGGCGCATTCAATGCAAGCTTCCGGACCTGGGCCCGCAGCTATCGCTCCTGCACCCCCTCGGCGAAACTCGCGATCGATCGCTTTCTCGGCGAGGCCGGGAGGATCGCAGAGGACGTGCGCGTCCGTTACGGCCCGTGAGATGGATCGGTCGCTTTTTCGCGACCGTGTTAACCTTTTCGTACGGAATCGGCCCGCGGCGGGGGCGAAGCCGATAGGCTCTCGATCGGGTTGGGTAGGGTTCTTCATGACACATGATGATTCGGCCGCCGAAAACGGCATGGACGAGCGCCGGGCAGCGCTCGCCTATCTCGATGAGGCCTGGGAAGAGGCTCTGCTCGACGGCATTGCGCCTGACTGCGTGGCGCACGCGGCGCTGTTCGCGGCGCTCAAGGAACTGGTGATGGCCTTCGGCGAGGAGGCGACCGCGCGTTTCGCCGAGAAGCTGCCGGGCAAGATCCGCGAGGGCGGCTATACGCTGCCGCATCTGCCGCACTGAAGACGTCGCGCGGAGATTAGAATCCCAGCGCGACCGCGATCAGGATTGCGAAGCCGAACAGCGTCAGGCCGCTGCCTGAAATCGTGTTGATGCGGCCGAGCCAGCTTTCCGCGATCTTCTCCCGCAGCCGGCTCGCGCCGATCGAGAGCGCAGCCCACCACGCCGCGCTCCCGATCGCGACGCCGACCGTCAGCAGCGCCGCGGCCCCGTAATCGCCGGGATTTTCGCCGATGCCGGCAAGCCCGCCGAAGATCGCGAAGAAGCCGAGCAGCACGGCCGGGTTCGTCACCGTCAACGCAAACGACGTCAGCGCCGCGCGCACCAGCGATAGCGTGGTGTCGTTCTCCGGCGCCCGGCTGACCGAACTCGGCGCGTAGAGCAGCTTCACCCCGAACGCCACCATCACCGCGCCGCCGATTACCTTGATGACGGGCAGATGCCCCTCCACGAAGGTCGCGATCGCCGTCACCCCGAAGGCGGCGAGGCCCGCGAACAGCACGTCCGCGACGAAGGCGCCGCCGCCAGCCGCCATCGCAGACGTGGGTCCGTTCCGAATCGCCCGGTGAATGCACATGACGTTGGTCGGCCCGACGGGGGCGTTGACGCCGATCCCGATGAGAATACCCGTGGCGACGAGCGACACGTCCAACACGCGGAGATGTTCCTTTCGAAGGAGGGTGCGCCGCGCCTGCGAGGCTGGTGTGGATTGTCGGCTCAGTTTGCGAGGGTGTCGATGAAGCGGACCGGTTCGCCGATGCCGGGAGAGACGAGTTCGCCGTCGCGCATCACGACGCGCCCGCGCACTATCGTGCCGACAGGCCATCCTGTCACGCCGAGGCCATCATATGGCGTCCATTTCGACCGCGAGCCGATCCAGGAATCGGTGATCGTCTCGCGGCGCTTCAGGTCGACGACCGTCACGTCGGCGTCATAGCCGACGGCGAGCCGCCCCTTCCGCGCGATCCCGAAGATGCGGGCGGGACCAGCGCTCGTGAGGTCGACAAATCGCGCGAGGCTGAGCCGGCCCGCGGCGACATGGTCGAGCATGATCGGCACGAGCGTCTGGACGCCGGTCATCCCCGAGGGACTGTCGGGATAAGGCTTGTCCTTCTCCTCAGGCGTATGCGGCGCGTGGTCGGAGCCGAGCACGTCGACGACGCCCTGTTTCAAGCCCCACCAGATGCCCGCGCGGTGCGCGTCGTCACGCACCGGCGGGTTCATCTGCGCGCGCGTCCCAAGGCGGGCATAGGCGTCCGAGCCCATCGTCAAATGATGCGGCGTCGTCTCGACGGTCGCGACATCCTTGTAGTCGGCGAGGAAGCGCATCTCCTCGGCCGTCGAGATGTGCAGCACATGCACCTTCGCGCCGTATTCACGCGCGATCGCCACCAGACGCCGCGTGCATTTCAGCGCGGCCTCGGCGTCGCGCCAGACGGGGTGGCTCGACGGGTCGCCCGCCACGCGCAAGCCCTTGCGCTCGGTAAGGCGCGGCTCGTCCTCGGAATGCACCGACACGCGGCGGCGCGTGCGCTTCAGGACTTCGCTGACCCCGGCGTCATCCGACACCAGCAGCGAACCGGTCGACGAGCCCATGAAGATCTTGATGCCGGCGGCGCCCGGCAGGCGCTCGAGCTCGGCGACGTCCTTGGCGTTCTCGTGCGTGCCGCCGACAAAGAAGGCGTGATCGCAGTGCATGCGGCCTTTGGCGCGGGCAAGCTTATCCGCGAGCGCCTCCGGCGTGACCGTCAGCGGATTGGTGTTCGGCATCTCGAACACGGCGGTGACACCGCCGAGCACGGCCGCGCGAGACCCGGTCTCCAGGTCTTCTTTATGGGTCGCGCCCGGCTCGCGGAAATGCACCTGCGTGTCGATCACGCCCGGCAGCAGGTGGAGCCCCGTGCAGTTTAGCGTCTCGCTGGCGCTGGCCGACGACAGGTCGCCGATCTCCGCCACGCGCCCATCTCGCACGCCGACATCCGCCCGCCCCTCGCCGTCCTGATTGACGACCGTTCCGCCCTTCAGCAGCAGGTCGAAGCGCTCGGACATGGCATCTCTCCGAAGGATCGTCTTGAGACGGGACGATGGGGTGGCTACCTTCGCGCGCGGACGAAGGCAACACGGACGGAGAAGCCGGATGCGCGGCGCGATCCTCGAAGGACGCGGCGTCCTTGTCGTGACAGGGGCGGATGCGGGACGTTTTCTCGACAATCTGCTGACGACGGACGTCTCGACGCTGGCCCCCGGCCGCGCGGCCTATGCGGCGCTGCTCACGCCGCAGGGCAAAATCATCGTCGACATGATCGCCTCGCGGACCGGCGACGGCTATCGGCTCGATCTCCCGGCGCAGCACATTTCCGATCTCGCGCGACGCCTGACGCTTTACCGGCTGCGCTCCAAGGTCGAGATCGCCGAGGCGCCCGGCGTCCGCGTCCTCGCACTGTGGGGTGACGGCATGCTGCCGCGGATCGAGGGCGATTTCGTCGCCGATCCCAGACTCTCCGCGCTCGGCGTGCGCGCCTATTTCGCGGAAGGCGCGCCGCTTCCCGAAGGTCTGCCGCTCTCGCTCGAGGCGTGGCGCTCGCATCGCGTGGCGCTCGGGGTGCCGCATGGCGGCTTGGACTTCGTCTATGGCGACGCCTTCCCCCATGAGGCCTGCATGGACCAGTTGAACGGGATCGACTTCCGCAAGGGCTGCTATGTCGGCCAGGAGGTCGTCAGCCGCATGGAGCACCGCGGCACGGCGCGGACCCGCGTGACGCCTGTGCTTCTCGACGGCCTTCAGCCCGAGATCGGCCTCGCGGTGACCGCTGGCGACCGGACGATCGGGCGCATGGGCTCCTCGGCCGACGGCCGGGGCCTCGCTCTGCTCAGGCTCGACCGCGTCGAGGAAGCGCGCGCCGCGGGGCGGCCGCTGATCGCCGGCGCGACCATGCTGACGCCCGCGAAGGCGGCCTGGGCGCGCTTCGCCTTCCCCGGCGAGCCGAACGCGGCGTGACGATCGCGCCTCACGCCGACGGCAAATGCCGCTGCGGCTGGTGCGGGACCGACCCGCTCTACGTCGCCTATCACGACTCGGACTGGGGAACGCCCGAGCGCGACCCGCGCGCTCTCTACGAGAAACTGGTGCTCGACGGTTTTCAGGCGGGGCTTGCCTGGATCACCATCCTCAGGAAGCGCGAGGCGTTTCGGAAGGCGTTCGAGGGTTTTCACCCCGAGCGCGTGGCCGCCTTCAGCGAGGCCGACGTCCAGCGGCTGATGGGCGATGCCGGCATCGTCCGCTCGCGCGCGAAGATCGAGGGCGCGGTGAAATCCGCCCGCGCGTACCTCGCTATGCAGGAAAAAGGCGAAGACTTCTCCGCCTATCTCTGGGCCTTCGTCGGCGGCGAGCCGCTGGTGAACCGGTGGCGAGACAAGGTCGACGTACCCGTCGCGACGCCGGTCTCAGAAGCCCTGTCGAAGGACCTGAAGCGGCGCGGCTTCACCTTCTGCGGCCCCGTGATCGTCTACGCCTTCATGGAGGCGGTCGGCATGGTCAACGACCACCATGTCGATTGCTTCCGCCACGCGGAGCTGGCGGGCGAAAGCCGCTAGGAGCCGGCCCGCTCGAGCCGACTCCTAGCCATGTCCTGCTCCCTTACGGACGCGCGGCCTGAACCGGGGCCGAAGAGAGCGTCGGCGCAGCCTTTCCGTTGAGCTCGGCGTGTAGCCGCTCCTCGTCGAGCGCGTTCTCCCATTTCGCGACGACGAGCGTCGCGACGCCGTTGCCGACGAGGTTGGTCAGCGCGCGCGCCTCGGACATGAAGCGGTCGATGCCGAGGATCAGCGCGATCGCGACGGTCGGGATGTGCTCGACCGATTGCAGCGTCGCCGCGAGCACGATGAACCCTGAGCCCGTGACGCCGGCGGCGCCCTTCGAGGTCAGCAACAGGATGAGCAGAATGACGATCTGCTGCCAGAGCGTCTGCTCGGTGTTGGTGGCCTGCGCGAGGAAGATCGCCGCCATCGTCAGGTAGATGCAGGTTCCGTCGAGGTTGAACGAATAGCCCGCCGGGATGACGAGGCCGACGACCGATTCCTCGGCGCCCGCCTTCTTCATCTTGTCGAGCATGCGCGGCAGCACCGATTCCGACGAGGAGGTGCCGAGCACGATCAGCAGCTCCTCGCGGATGTAGTTTACGAACTTGAAGATGTTGAAGCCCGCGAGCGCCGCCACGATCCCGAGGACGACGAACACGAACAGCAGACAGGTGATGTAGAAGCCCAGCATGAGGTAGCCGAGCGAGGCGAGCGCGATGACGCCTTGCGAGCCGATGGTGAAGGCCATCGCGCCGAAGGCGCCGATCGGCGCCGCGCGCATCACAATCGCGACGATGCGGAAGAAGATCTCCATCGTGGCGTCGACCAGCGTCATCACCGGCTTGCCGCGTTCGCCCAGCATGTGAAGCGCGAAGGCGAACAGCACGGCGAAGAACAGGATCTGGATGATATCGCCCTGCGCGAAGGCGCCGACGACCTGGTCGGGGATGATGTGCAGGAAGAAGTCCGTAACCGTCTGCCCCTTGGCGGCGTCCTGGTATTTGGCGACCGAAGAGGCGTCGAGCTTGGCCGGGTCGACGTTCATGCCGGCGCCGGGCTTCAGGACATTGACGACGACGAGGCCGATGACCAGCGCGACGGTGGTGAGGACCTCGAAGTAGATCAGCGCCTTGAGACCGACGCGGCCGACCTTCTTCATGTCGTTCATGCCGGCGATGCCGTGAACGACGGTGAGGAAGATGATCGGGGCGATCACCATTTTGACGAGCTTGATGAAGGCGTCGCCGAGCGGCTTCAGCTGCTTTCCGAGGTCGGGATAGAAGTGCCCGACGGCGATGCCGAGGGCGACCGCGATCAGAACCTGCACGTAAAGAATGGTGTACCACGGGCGCGACGGCTGAACGCCGCCCGCCTCGACCGTGTCCGTCGCCATGAGAAGCCCTCTACCCGTCGTTTTCTTGATTGGTTGGCGCTGGCTCAGCTTTGCCGAGCGGCGACCTTCTGGAGATATTCGTCCATCGACAGCGCGCCCGCCGCTTCCGCCTCAGGCCGGTCTGTCGCGGAGAGATGCGGCTGGATCAGGTCGATGCGCTTCCATTCCGCGATCGGCTGCTTTCCGTTCGCGGCCGGCGCGTGACGCGATTGTTCAACTTTCTCATAGCGATGGATATAGCGCGCGCAATTGACGAAGGCGTCCGTGATGCGGATTTTCACGGCGAGCGTCGCGCCGGGGAAGGCGGCGATCAGATCTGGATCGCGTGAAATCTCGGCTTCGCCCTGAACGCGCAAACGGTGCGGCGTCTCGAAGTCGATGAACAGCAGACCGATGGCGCGGTTCTGCGCGATGTTGCCGAGCGAAAGGCACATGCCGTTGCCGTCGTAGTCGGGAAAGAGGATCGTCGTGGCGTCGATCACGCGCACGAAGCCCGGCTGTCCGCCTTTGTAGGAGACGGTGGGGTTGCCTCTGGCGTCGACGGTGGAGAGAAAGAACATGTCGCGGGCGGCGATGAAGGCCTGCTCGTCCGCCGCGAGTTCGCCGTGGATCAGCATCTCCTGCCAGAGGTCCGCGAGCCGCCTGGTGTCGCGTTCGTCCTGCAACGCGCGATGCTCCGTTCCGTAAAGCACGGTCATGGTCCATCCTCCCTCGGCCGCCTTCTTGGATCGTGCGACTTTGGGGGCATCCTTCGTCCCGGTGGTCCTCTTCTGTCAAAGGTAAAATGTCGGACGTCCGCATTCCTCTCAAACGCCGCGAAACCGCTCCCCGCGCGTGGCAACGCATGCTGTCCGGCCGCAGGCTCGACCTGCTGGATCCCTCCCCGCTCGACGTGGAGATCGGCGACGTCGCGCACGGGCTTGCGCGCGTCGCGCGATGGAACGGGCAGACCCACGGGGCCAACATCTTCTCGGTCGCCCAGCATTCGCTGCTGGTCGAGGACATCGCCAGCCGGCTCGCGCCCGCAGCGCCTGCCGCGCTTCGCCTGACGGTCCTGCTGCACGACTCTCCGGAATACGTCATCGGCGACATGATCAGCCCGTTCAAGGTGGTGCTCGGCGGCGAATACCGCGCGGTCGAGGACCGCCTGATGCGGGCGATCCACCTGCGCTTCGGCCTGCCGGCCGAGCGCGACGCTGCGGCGACGAAGCTGCTCAAGCGCGCCGATCGCTGCGCCGCCTTCCTCGAGGCGACGCGGCTTGCGGGTTTCTCGGTCGAGGAGGCTAAAGGTCTGTTCGGCAGACCCGAGGGCGCGCCGGCGACGCTTGATCTCACGCCCTGGCCAGCCGAGCTCGCGGCCAAGCGCTTTCTCGATCGTTTCGCCGAGTTGTCGCAGTGACGCCGCCGATCGACCGTATCCGATCCGAGGCTTCGGAACGGAGACGTTTGTGACGATCGGCGTGTGCCCGCTGTCGCGCCTGGAGGAGACCGTCGCCGCAACGGGGGCCGCCCGCGTGCTGTCGCTGCTCAGCGACGGGACCGACGCCGCGACGCCGGCCGGGATCGAGCCGGCCAATCATCTGGTCCTGCGCTTCCATGACCTCGTCGAGCCGCTGGTCGGCCATGTCCATCCGCGCGAGAGCCACATCGCGGAAGCGCTCACCTTCGCGGCCGAGGATGACGGGCCGATCGTGGTGCATTGCTATGCCGGCATCAGCCGGTCGACCGCGATGGCCTTTGCGATCGCCTGCGCCCGCCGGCCGGGGCGCGACGAGGCGGAGATCGCGCGCGCTTTGCGCGAAGCGAGCCCGACGGCGACGCCCAACCGGCTGATCGTCGCCCTCGTAGATAAGGCGCTCGGCCGCAATGGCCGGATGGTCGCGGCGATCGACGCGATCGGCCGCGGCGCCGACGCCTTTGAAGGCCGTCCCTTCGTGCTTAGGGAGCAGCGGTGAAGGAAGCCGTCGGCATCGGCCTTTCGGCGGCGGTCGTCGCTGTCCAGGGCAGCGCGCCCGAAATCCTCGTTGCACGTTTTGGCGACGGGCCGCCGACATTGCCGGCCGGCGCGTTCGAGCCGCGACGCGACCGCACGCTCGAGATCGCGCTACGCGCTTCGATCGCCGACCAGACCGGCCTCGACGTCGGCTATGTCGAACAGCTCTACACCTTCGGCGATCGTGGCCGAGCGGCGACGCCGGAGGATACCGGCCTGCACATCGTCTCGATCGGCTATCTCGCGCTGACGCGGCGGCCGCGCGACGCGGCCGTGCTGTCGGCCGCCGGCGCCGCGTTCCGACCATGGTACGGCTTCTTCCCCTGGGAGGACTGGCGGCGAAGGCGGCCGGAGGTGCTCGATCAGGCGATTCTGCCGGCGATCGCCCGATGGGCGGCGGAAGCGCCAGAGGCTGCGACCGGCCGGGTGCTGCCTCGCCTCGCCCGCGCCCGCGCTTGCTTCGGATTCGACGGCGCGCCCTGGGACGAGGAGAAGGTGCTGGAGCGCTACGAGCTCCTCTATGAGGCCGGCCTCGTCGAGGAGGCCCTGCGAGACGGCCGGCCCGCGGCGCTCGCCATCGCCTCTCCGCCGAAACTCGGCGAGGCGATGCGCGATGATCATCGCCGCATCCTTGCGACCGCGATGGGCCGGTTGCGGGCCAAGCTCAAATACCGCCCGGTCGTCTTCGAGCTGATGCCGCCGCGCTTCACGCTCACCGCCCTCCAGCAGACGGTCGAGGCGATCGCAGGCCGCAAGCTCCACAAGCAGAACTTCCGTCGGCTCGTCGAGAGCGCGGCCCTGGTCGAGCCGACCGGCGCGAACGAGACTGCCACCGGTGGACGGCCGGCGCAGCTCTACCGCTTCCGCCGCGAAGTCGTGGAGGAGCGCCCGGCCCCCGGCCTTCGCTTCGGCCGAGGCTGACGCGGACGACCGTCCCGCCTATAACGCCGCTCCCGCCGCATTCCCGGACCTCCGAATGACCTCACCGCTGCTCGTTCCGGGCGATACCTGCTGGCGCATCGAACAGGCCGGGCGCTTCGCGCTGATCGTCGACGCGGCCGAGTATTACAAGGCCGCCAAGCGGGCGATCCTCTCCGCCGAGCGGAGCGTGATGCTGATCGGCTGGGACTTCGACAGCCGCATCGAATTCGAGCCCGAGGGGCGGACCATCGAGGGTCCGAACCGTCTCGGCCCCTTCCTGCTGTGGGCCGCGGACCGCCGTCCGGCCGCGGTGTTCCGCCTGCTGAAGTGGAACCTCGGGATGATTGAGACGCTCACGCGCGGCGAGACGCCGTATTACCTGCTGCGCTGGATGTGGAAGAAGAACATCGAGACGAGGCTCGACGCCGCCCATCCGACCATGGCGGCGCACCACCAGAAGATCGTGGTGATTGACGACGCGCTCGCCTTCTGCGGCGGGATCGACATGACGACCGGCCGCTGGGACACGCGCGAGCACCGCGACGACGACCCGTCCCGCCGGTCTCCCCGTGGAAAACCGCTGCAGCCGTGGCACGACGCAACCACCTGCGTCGACGGTCCGGCGGCGGCGGCGCTGGGGGAGCTTTGCCGCGATCGCTGGCTGCGCGCGACTGGCGAGACGCTGGAGCCGACCGCGCCCGGCAGCGACCATTGGCCGGACGGGCTCGAGCCCATGCTGCGCGACGTCGCGGTCGGCGTTTCGCGCACCATCGCCGCCTATGACGGCCATTCCCAGGTGGATGAGATCGAGCGGCTCTACCTCGATGCGATCGCTGCCACGAAGCGGACGCTCTACATCGAGAGCCAGTACTTCGCGAGCCGGTTGATCGCCGACGCGATCGTCGAGCGGCTGCAGGAGAAGGACGGTCCAGAGATCGTGATCGTCAACCCGGACGCCCAAGACGGCTGGCTCGAAGAGGCGACGATGGGCTCGGCGCGGGCGAAACTCATCGCTCATGTCCGGCGAGCCGATCGGTATGGGCGCTTCCGGATCTACTATCCCGCAACGGCGAGCGGGACGCCGATCTACGTCCACGCCAAGATCATGATCGTTGACGACGCGCTGCTCAGAATCGGCTCCTCGAACCTCAACAACCGCTCGATGGGCTTCGACACCGAGTGCGACCTCGTGCTGGAGGCCTTGGACGATGCGGGCGTAAGCGCCGCGATCACGGCCACGCGGGACGATCTGCTGGCGGAGCATCTCGGCTCCACGGTGGCCAAGGTCGCTGAAACGCTGGCCGCCACGGGCTCGTTGATCGCGACAATCGAGATGCTGAGCGCTCACGGCCGGCGGCTCGAGCCTTTGCCGGTGCGCGAGACAAACGCGCTTGAGGACGAGCTCGCCGAGTCCGACTTCGTGGATCCGGAGCGGCCGCCCGGCGTGTGGCGGCGCGCGCGGGCCAATCTCCGCCGCCGTTGAAGGAATGACTCGCCTGCGCAAATAGGCTACAGGGCGCTTGCGTCCGCGCAATGATCTTCCGTCTGGGCTCCGATCTTCAATGCTCGCTTGGGACGACTTCCGCCTCGTAAAGGCGATCGCCGAACGCCGTTCGCTGGCCGGCGCCGCCGACATTCTCGGGGTCAACGCCTCCACCGTGTTCCGCCGCCTGGGCGCGCTCGAGGATCGGCTCGGCGCGCGCCTCTTCGAGCGCGGGCGCGCCGGTTACGGCCTTACGCCGTCCGGCGAGGAGATGGCCGGCATCGCCGATCGCATGTCCGACGACATCGTTTCGTTCGAGCGGCGGGTCTCGGGACAGGACCTCGCGCCGGCCGGCGAACTGCGCGTCACCACCAACGACACGCTGTTGATCCACGGTCTCACCGACGTGATCGCGAGCTTCCGCCGGGCTTATCCCGACATCACGCTCGACATCGTGGTCGGCAACGCCGTGCTGAACCTCTCGAAGCGCGACGCCGACATCGCGTTGCGTGTGACCTCCTCTCCGCCGGAGACGCTGGTCGGCCGCAGGCTCGCGGGCATCTACTGGGCGGTCTACGGCGCCGAGCCGCTGCGCCCGGTCGACTCAATCGAAGAGCTCGACGATCTGCCATGGATCGGCCCCGGCGATCTGCTTGCGCCGCTGCAGCGCTGGCTGCGGGACACGGTGGGCGAGCACAAGCTGGTTCTGAGGCTGAACACGGTCCTCGGCATGGCTGAGGCGATCGACGCCGGCATCGGCGTCGGCCCCCTGCCCTGCTACATCGCCCGGAACTACCCTAAGCTGGTGCGGCTCTACGATCCGCCCGGCCAGCAGCCGCCTGGCCTTTGGATCCTGACGCATCCCGACCTTAGGACCAGCGCGCGCGTGAGGGCCTTCATGGACCACGCCGCGGCCGAATTGGTGAAATGCAGGGCGTGCTTCGAAGGCGTGAAGGAAAAGGAGCTGGCCTGACTTAGGCCGCGACCTTCCGCACGTCCTTCACGTCGGTGAAGGCGATCTTCTCCCAGCGTTCCTGAGCGCGGGTCATCTGGAACTGGGAGCCCGCGAGCAGCACGGGATCGCCGTCCAGATCGTCCGCTGTCGAGGCGCGGTTGGCGGCGAGGAAGTCGGCGAGATCCTGCTTGTTCTTCGCCGAGACCCAGCGCGCGAGCGAATACTGGCTCTGCTCGAAGCCGACATCCAGCCCGTATTCAGCCTTCAGGCGGCCGGACATCACGTCGAGCTGCAGCGAGCCGACGACGCCGACGAGCGCGGGCGATCCGTCGACCGGGCGGAACACCTGCACGACGCCCTCCTCCGCCATTTCCTGCAGCGCCTGTTTCAGCTTCTTGGCCTTCATCGCGTCCTCCAGTCGGACGCGACGCAGGATTTCAGGCGCGAAGCTCGGCACGCCGAGGAAGGAGAGATTCTCGCCGTCGGTCAGCGTGTCGCCGATACGGAGCAGGCCGTGGTTCGGGATGCCGACCACGTCTCCGGCATAGGCCTCTTCCGCAAGCGCCCGGTCCTGCGCGAAGAAGAATTGCGGCGCGTGGATGCCGATGATCTTAGACGTGCGCGTCTGAAGCGCCTTCATGCCGCGCGTGAGCTTGCCCGAGCAAAGCCTGACGAACGCGATGCGATCCCGGTGGTTGGGGTCCATGTTCGCCTGAACCTTGAAGACGAAGGCCGTCATCCGCGGCTCCTCCGCCGCGACCGGGCGCTTGTCGCTGTCGAGGCCCTGTGGTGAGGGCGCAAGATCCGCCAGCGCGTCGAGCAGGTCGCGCACGCCGAAGTTTCGGAGCGCCGAGCCGAACAGCACCGGTGTCAGATGCCCCTCACGGAACGAGGCGAGGTCGAAGGGTTTCAGCGCGCCTTGCGCGAGCTCGAGCTCCTCGGTGACTTCGGCAAGCCGATGCTCATTGACCAGCCCGCCCAGCGCCTCAAGCCCCGTCCCGGCGGCTTCATCGCCGCCGTCGACGAGCCGGATGCGGCCGCTCTTCAGTTCGAAGGTGCCGGCGAAGTCCCGGCCGCGCCCGATCGGCCAGGTCAGCGGGGCGACGTCGAGCGCCAGCTTCTCTTCGATCTCATCGAGGATCTCGAACGGATCGCGGCTCTCGCGGTCCATCTTGTTGATGAAGGTCACGATCGGGATGTCGCGCAGGCGGCAGACCTCGAACAGCTTGCGCGTTCGCGCCTCGATGCCCTTGGCCGCGTCGATCACCATTACGGCCGAGTCGACGGCGGTCAGCGTGCGGTAGGTGTCCTCCGAGAAGTCCTCGTGGCCCGGGGTGTCGAGCAGATTGAAGACGCAGTCGCGGTATTCGAACGTCATCACCGACGTCACGACCGAGATGCCGCGGTCGCGCTCGATCGCCATCCAGTCGGACCGCGTCCGCCGACGCTCGCCCTTGGCGCGTACCTGGCCCGCGAGCTGGATCGCGCCGCCGAACATCAGCAGCTTTTCCGTCAGCGTCGTCTTGCCGGCGTCGGGATGCGAGATGATGGCGAAGGTCCGCCGGCGCTCGACCTCGCGGGCGAGCGGCGTTTCGGCGGAAGAGAGTGCGGCGGCGTCGGTCATGGCGCGTGGTGCTGCCATGAGGGGGGCCGCTACGCAAGCGGCCCCTGAGAATGGCGACCTTCCTTATTGCGTGGACGGCGTCCAGATCGCGACGTCGGCGGCGTCGACCTTTTTCGGGAAGAGCCCTTCCGCAAAGAAGGCGTCCGCGATCTTCTGCTGCTCGGCCAGGCTTTCGCGCGTCACGGCGCCCACCTTGTAGGAGCGTCGGGCGTTAGCCTTCTCGACCGTGGCCGGCTCCATCGACCAGAGGCCGGAGAGCTTCGCGGCCGCATCCTTGGGCTCGGATTTCACCCCTGCGCCTGCGGCCTTGAGCTTGGCGACGATGGTTTCCAGCGTCGCGCCGCCGCGGTCGGCAAAATCCTTGGTCGTGAGGTAATAGCGCTTGTAGCTGGCGACGCCCGTTCCGTCGGCGAGAACGCGAGCGTCGGACTGCGCCTGGATGCTCGCGATGAACGGGTCCCAGATCACCACGGCGTCGACATTCTTGCTGACAAAGGCGGCGCGACCATCGGCCGGCGTGAGATAGGCAGGCTTGACGTCCTTGATGGAAAGCCCCGCCTTCGCAAGAATTGCGAGCAGCAGATAATGGCTGCCGGCGCCCTTCGTCACCGCGATCTTCTTGCCCTTGAGCTGATCGACCGATGTGATCGGGGAATCGCCATGCACCAGGATCGCCTGCGCCGAAGGCGAAGGCGCTTCGTCCGCGACATAAACGAGCTTCGCGCCCGCAGCCTGCGCGAAGACGGGAACGGTGTCGGCCACGTCGGCGCTGAAGTCGACATTGCCGACGTTGAGCGCCTCCAGCAGAGGCAGTCCGCTGGTGAACTCGTGCCAAGTGACCTTCACCCCCTGCTCAGCCAGCGCCTTTTCGAGCGAGCCGTCCGCTTTGAGCAGGCTGATCAGGGTCGAGGACTTTTGGTAGCCGATGCGCACCGTGCTCGGCGTCTCGGCCTCCGCCGGGGTGATGGCCGCGAAGAGCGCGACCCCCAACGCGCAGACCGCCGCGAGCCCAAACGCTCGAGCGAGGAAAAGAATGTTTTGGCGCATGATCGTTCCAACGCGGCAAGGCTCGGATGAGCAGGAACGATCATGATCATCAGTCTATGGATTTAATCAAGTAAGCTAGCCGAGCCCCGCGGGCGCTTTTTCACGCAAGGCGACCTCGGTGACCTCCGGCGCGGAGTACGGCGCCTTGTCGAACCCATTCCGACGCGCGCCCTGCTCGCGCTTTTCGACCACGCGCCATTGTCGGCCGTCCCAGGCCCGGACCTCAAGTTCGATCGCGCCGTCCTTGGATACGTCGAGCCGGTGATAAGCGTTCGGCTCACCGCGCAGCCGCGTCGACGTGGCGGTCGAAGCCTGCACCACGGTGAGTTGGGGCGCGCCCTCGACATGCTCGACGAGGTGGACATAGCCGCGATGCAGGTGGCCGGAGAGCACGAGCCGGACGCCGAGTCCTCGGAAGCATTCGAGCGCCTGGTCGGCGCGGCCGACGATATCGAGGTCTGGCTCGGCCTCCGGCGCAAACAGCGGATGGTGGGCGACGACGATGCGCGTCAGCTCCTTCGGCAGCGCTTCGGCGCGCTGGCGGAGGCGACGGAGCTGGGTGTGGCCGAAGCGGCCCTTGGACCAGTCAAAGCCAGGCGTAAAGCTTCGCGCGGTATTCAGCCCGATCACCGCCACCTCGTCATCGCGCCAGACCGGCTCGATCTCGCGGCTCACGAAGCGGCGCCAGCGCTGGTAGGGATCCACGAAGCGCTGCAGCAGGTGGATGTAGGTGATGTCGTGGTTGCCCGGCACGGCGAGCACCGGCGCGTCGAGGCTGCGCAGGAAAGCGCCGGCTGAGCGGTACTCCTCCTTGTGCGCCCGCTGGGTCAGGTCGCCCGAGACTACGACGAGATCGGGCGGATCGGCGTTGATCTCCTCGCGAAGCGCCGCGACGATCACAGGATCGACGCGGTCGAAATGCAGGTCCGAGAGGTGCGCGATGCGGGTCACGCCGCGCTCTCCAGCGGCGCCCGGGCCGCGTTGCGCGGGCGCAGAACGGTCAAGGCCAGCGGTAACACGCGATAGGCCAGCGGCGGCTTCAGAAGCATGGTCTCCCCATCGTTCATGATTCGGATCAGTCTGCGACGGCTGGTGACCGTCACCGCGCCGACCGTGTGCGTTTCGAGGTCGGGATCGTGCATCCAGCGGCCGAGCGCCATGCGCACGGACAGCCTGATCAGCGGCCAGACGCTGAGGCGACGGGTGGCGTAGACGACGAGTTCCCCGCGGTCGAGCCGGGAGCGCGTCAGCACTTGCGCGAAGCCTTCGTCATAGGCGTTGTTGGCGATCACGACGGCCTTGGAGCGGAGGACGATCGTGGCGCCGCCGAGCTCGAGGCCGAGACGAACCGGCGGGTAGCGGTAGAGGCCCTTGATCCCGGCGGCGACCAAACGCCACCAGCCCCAAAACCCCATCTTGAGGCGCGAGCGCTCCCGCCGCTCGGCGAGGCGCGCGGGCGTGCCGAGCATGGAGTTGCACAGGAACACGTGGCCGTTGACCTCCGCGACGTCGATCTTCGCCGTCTCGCCGCCGGCGAGCGCGGCGATCGCGGCGTCGATGTCGAGCGGGATCTTCAAATCCTTCGGCAACAGATTCATAGTGCCAAGCGGCAACGGCCCTAATGCGATGCCGGTGCCAAGCAGCGCCTCTGCGCCGGCCGCGATGGTGCCGTCCCCGCCGGCAGTGATCAGCGCGTCGATCGGCAGGTCGCGCGCGCGGCGCATCCGGGCGACGATGTCGCTTGAATTCCCCTCCAGCACCGCGACGACCTCCATTCCGGCGTCGGATAATTTCCGGGCGATTTCGTCGCCTGCGTTCGGCCGGCCCATCAGGGAACCGGCCGAAGCGTTCAGCACCAACGCGACCTTCATGGCGCTCAAGCGTTCTGGATCCCCACCGGTCAGGCTTCGGCCGCCGCGTCTTCCTGCTCGATGAAGCGCCGTAGCCGCACCTCGTCCTTGCCTGCGCCGGTCACGTAATAAAGCGCCGCGATGGCGGCGATGAGGCCGAAGGCGATCACAGGCGCCTGCCAGTCGCCGGCCTGGAACAGGCGGGTGACGATCAGCGCCGAGCACACGAAGGCGCCGAGCATCGGGACGATCACCGGCACCTCAAACCGGCCGGCCTTCTCGTCGGGACGGTTCTTGAGGATAACCAGCGCCACGTTCACCACCGTGAAGACGGTCAGCAGCAGCAGCACCGTGGCGGAGGCTAGCGCCTTGATGTCGCCGACCAGCGACAGCGCCACGACGATTGCGAACAAAGCGATGATCGCGACATAGGGGGTTCGGCGCTTCGGGTGAACCTTGCCAAGGATCTCCGGCATCAGGCCCTGCTTCGACATGCCGTAAAGCAGGCGCGAGCCCATGATCCAGTTCACCAGCGCCGTGTTCGACACCGCGAAGATGGTGATGACGCTGAGGATGATCGTCGGGAACCAGGGCCACGCGCGCTCGACGACAGCGACAAGAGCGAGTTCCTTCGGCAGCTCCGCCCACGGGATCACCGAGACCGCGGTAACTGCGACCGCCATGTAGATCACCGTCGCGCCGAGCATCGCGAGGATGATCGCGAGCGGCATGTTGATCTGCGGCTTTTTCACTTCCTCGGACACGTTCAGCATGTCTTCGAAGCCAATGAAGGAGAAGAAGGTCAGCACCGCGCCCTGCATGACGAGCACGGCGATCGCGCCGATCTCGCCGTTGTGGCTCGCCTCCGCCGGAAACTCGAGCAGGCTGGCCGAGCCCCAGTAGCTCAAGCCGGACAAGATCACGATCAGCAGTCCGGAGGCCTCGATGACCGTGCAGAGCGCGTTGACCCACATGCATTCCTTGATGCCGCGCAGCAAGATGGCGGCGACGATCATCAGGAAGCCAATGGCGAGGATCCAGACGGGGACCGCCGTTATGTTGAAGAGCTTCGCCACGCTCGCGGCGACGACGTTCGACTGCGTCGCGATCGAAGTCAGGCCCGAGCAGACGACCGTAAGGCCCACCACATAGGACAGCAGCGACATTTGATAGGCGCGCTGGGTGACATAGGCCGCGCCGCCGGCTCTGGGATAGCGCGAGACGATGTTGGCGTAGGACAGCCCGGTGAGCAGAGCGGCGATCATCGAGACCACGAAGGCCATCCAAACCGCGCTGCCGAGCTGCCCCGCTGCCTGCCCGATCAGACCGTAAATGCCGGCGCCGAGCATGCTGCCGAGGCCGTACATCGTGATCTGCCAGAGGGTGACGGAGCGTTCGAGCGCCGGTTCGGCCGCCGCGCCGCCCGTCGAGCCTGCATCGATCGCCGCCATCGCCTGAGCTCCCTGTCGCAAGCCCGGCGGGCCTGATCATCTGGAGCTAGTGCGGACGCAGCCGGCGCCAACGGTTTGGCCCTGCTTCGCCATTAGGCGTTTCGGCTGAGAGCAAAAGAAAGGGCGCGGAGCTCATCGCTCCGCGCCCTAACCGTCGCCTGCGTCGAGCGCTACTTTTCGCTGGTCAACAACTGGGTGATGTTGCGGACGGTGACGCGGCGGTTGCGCTCCTCCGGACCATCAGTCTTCACCTTGAGGTACTGCTCGCCATAGCCCTGCGTCGTTAGGTTCTCCGCCGGGATGGTGAAGTACTTCGTCAAGATCTCGGCCACCGCCTGCGCGCGGCGGTCCGACAGCGACAGGTTATCGTCGTCATTGCCGACCGCGTCGGTATGGCCTTCGACCATGAAGACGGTGCGCGGGTTCTTCTTGATCGCGCTCTCCATGGCGAGCCCGACATTCTCCAGCTTCTTGATCTGGTCGTCACGCACGTCCCACGAGCCGGTGTCGAAGGTGACCGTGTCGAGGTCCACACTGCGCACGCGTTCGCGCAACGGGGCGTTCTGACGGATCTCGTCGAGCGAGTAGCTCCGATCGAGCCGCTCGACCGGCGGGGCGGAGAACGCCTCGTCGATCTGCTCGTAGGAGGCGTCGTCGGCGTCGACGATATACCGTTCGCGCGGGATGGAGACCCGCGGCGGCGCGAGGCCGAGATCGACGAAGCCGCCGCGGCGACCACCGCCCCGCGGACGGTTGTCGATCAGCACGTAATCCTCGCCGGTGACGGTGGTGCGGGTGCGGCTGATCAGCTGTCCGTCGCGGTCGGTGACGGTGACCACCTTTGAGCCGTCCGGACGCGTCACGACCGTGCGGACCGTGTCTCCGTCGCGCTCCTCGCGAACGTCGCGCGCTCCTTCGCGGAAGCGCAGGTTTTCGTCGCGCCGGATATAGGTGCGGCCGCCGTCGCGGTAGATCGTGCGATCGCCCTCGGTGATGATCGTGACGTCGCCGTCACGTCGCTCCCGGCGCTCGCCGCGTACGCGGTCGATGCGGTCGTCGTCGCGCCGGCGGCGATCCGCCTGATCGTCGCGCCGATCTTCGCGCATGCGCTGCTCGAACCGATCGCGCCGCTCGTCGCGGCTCATGTCACGATCGCGATCCGGCCGATCCGACGCTCGATCGTCGCGGCGATCGCCGTTACGGTCGTCACGAAGCCGGTCGTTCCTGCGGTCGTCAGCCCGATCGCCGCGCTCTTGGCGATCATCGGCGCGATCCCTGCGGTCGCGGTCGCCATCACGGCCATCTCGGCGATCGTCGCGCAGGTCCTGCAGGCGATCCTTGCGATCGGCATTGTCGCGCGGACCGTCGCGGTCTCCGCCGTCTCGCGTGTTCGCAGCGCCGCCGGCGCCGCTGCGTCGCCCTGCATCGTCGCCCGACCTGCTGGAGTCGGGCGTGGCGGCGTTCGGCCGGACGGCATCGGACCTTGACGTGTCTGGAGCCGCCGACTCGGATCGTGTCGCCGCGTCTGGCTTGGCGGCGTCCGACTTCGTCGAGTCGGGCTTCGCGCCATCGCGGTCCTTCATGCGATCGCGCAGATCCTGACGGCTTGGCTTGTCGTCGGATGTCGTGGCCGCCGCGGGCGCGTCGACAGCGTCACGCTTCGACCGCGCCGCGGGTTCGTCGGTGGTCGACTTGCGGTCTTTCGCGCGATCTGGCTGCGCGTCCTGCCGCTCGGCTTTGGCGGGCTTCGTTTCGCTGCGCGGCGTATCCTGTAGCGTGTCGCGACGGGAGGGCGACTCGGCGCCGCCGGCGTCGCGGGAAGAACGATCCGGCTTCTCGCTGCGCTCGGGACGCTCCGCCCGCTCCGGGCGCTCTGCTCGCTCCGGCGTCGAGGAACGCTCGGGGCTGGCCGCCCTTTCCGCTTTGTCGGGACGTTCCGCCCGCTCAGGGCGGTCCGCGCGCTCCGGACGCTCGGAGCGCTCCGGACGTTCAGCGCGCTCCCGCTTGCCGCCGCCACCGCCGCCATTGTCGTCAGCCGGATCGGCGCGCTGGGCGACGACGATGTCGCCGATCAGGGACTGCTGCGCGTAAGCCGGCGCTGAAAGCGCGATCGCGGGCAGCACAGTCCCGGCCAGAAGAATGAGCCTCAATCTGTTCATGACGTGAACCCTCGGTCTCCCTCAAAGCCGCTCTATTCTGCGAGCGGCGTCTTATCGCCTGGCATCTAGGCGCGGCGACTGCGCGGTCAATAAGCGACGACAGAATTAGCTCTGAAGAAAGCGGCCGATGTTTGACGATCGACTACCGTATAAAACAGTAGAGCTTCTCTGCGCTGCATCTAGACATGAACCAATCGACAGACTTCGAATGAACGACTGTTCATCGTCAGATCAGGGTTCAATCGTCAGTTCCGCAGCTTCCAGTCCATCGAAATAGGCGCGGACCGCCTGGCCCCCGCTTGCGCGGTGGAACGGCGTGGCCGAGCCCGTGGTCACAACGTCGCCCGCCCTCAACGGCCGCGCCGTTCCGCGCCTGAGATTGGCGAGAGCGGTGAGGAGCCTCGCTGGGTCGCCGCCGGTGTTGCCGCCCTCATGCGCGAAGATCGTCTCGCCGCCGATCTCGAGCGTCACGGGGAGCGTCGCCAAGGCGCCCGATGGCAAACCGCAGGGCGGGCCGACGATCAGCGCGCCGTGGCTCATGCCGTCGGCGAGACGCCAGAGGCCGGGCGTCGAGGCCCAGTTGACGAAGGCGGTGTCCAGCACCTCGATCGCCGCGCGCCAATCCTTCACCGCCGCCAGAACCTCGTCCTGCGCGTACGGCTCCGCGCGATCGGGCAGATCCTGCCCAAGGGTCACCGCTATCTCCGCCTCGACCGCCCATAGGCGCAGGGCGCCAGCCGGGATCCGCGTCGGACCGACGCTGAAGGTCGCGTCCGCGATCATGCCATATCCGGGCTCGGCAGCCGGCGTCGGCGCGCCGACCTTCCACGCGACCACGGGGCCGCGCGCGGTCACAACCCGCTCATGCATCGCGAGCGCCTCCGCCTCATCGTCAGGCGCGAGGTCGGTCGGAAACGTCTCGAGCGCCTGACCTGGTGTCCGGGCCTCCGACAGGAGGCGGGCGGCGGCGGCTATTTTGTCTTCGGACATCATCGGCCTCAGGGCGCGCGGAAGGAGGATGCGGAAAGCTCCAGCGTCCCGCTCGCAGGGTCAGCGCGGAGGATGACACCCGCGTCGCGGCTCGATTTGCGCGCGACATAGTCGAGCGTGACGGAGGCCTGCTCCAGCACGCGATCGCCCTGCTTCAACCGGGCGTCGACCACGACCTCGGCGACGGTGGATGGACTCCGGTTCTCCGTCTGGAATTGCACGACGTAGCCCGCCGGGGTCGGGGTCACGCCCGTCACCGTGCTGATAAGCACAGGCGCGCCCTCCTGGTAGGTCACGGCCTCGCGGACAAGAACGCCGAGCACGGCGAGGGTCGCCAGCGCGCCGGCGATCCCAACGGCCCACTCCAGTCGGCCGACCGCGCGATCGCCCTTAGGCGTTGTCGCCTTATCGTTCATTCGCTTTGTCCGCCTACGATAAGCCGCGCAAAGGCCGCGCCGACCGCGGCGGGAAACCCGAGCGTCACGACCAGCCGCAGGCCAGCCGGGCCGCCAAGACCGTCGAGCCGGCCGAGCAGCCACAGCATCGCGGCCGACACGCCGAGGGAGATGGCGTAGCCCGCGAGCGTGTAGGCGAGAAACACGCCGAGCGCGCCCTGCCGCTCGCCCGGCGCGAGGGCCTGCGAACCGCTGAACCGGACGCCGTAGACGATCGCGTGCATCACCGTGATCGAAAGCAGCGCGAGCGCCACCGCGTGATACGGCGTCATGGACGCGGCGATGAGATCGACCTCCTCGGTCGGCGCGATGTTGAAGGACAGGAACACCGCGCCGCTCGCGAGGAAGAGCAAGTCGCCGGCGTAGTCCGGCTTGCGGTTGCGGCGTTCGTCTTCCTCGTCGGATTGCCCGAGCTGCCCTTGCGCGATCACCGCGCCAAAGCTCGCCGGCACGGTCTGGATGACGATCGCGCCCAGAATCTCGTCGAAGGATTGCGTCGGACCCATTAACCCGAACAGGGCGAGCACGACGGTCGAGGTGACGAAACCGACGAAAAGCGCGACGAAGGCGTCGCGGACGTCGTCCATCCAGTCCTCGGTCTCCTCGAAGCCGATGTAGTGAGACAGACCGACGAGCATCGGAACCACCGCGAGAAGCAGCAGCGCGAGGCGCCAGCGCTCGATGCTCGCGCCGAGCTCCCACATCTCCATCGTCATCAGCACCGGCAGGACGAAGACGATGGAGCCACCGAAGGCGCGGCCGAGCCCGACGATGAACCCGCGCTCGATCTCGCGGCGACGCTCGGCTGCCTGGGCTGTCATGACGGTGATGGAGGCTCGCGTCTCGCTTCAGGTAGACGCGCCCAAATCGCGCGGCGGGCCCCGCCGTCAAGCGGCCTCGCCCCGAGCCGCGGCGAAGAGGCGGCCGAGGGTCGCCCTCCAAGGGATATAAATGGCTCGCTGCCTGCGCCACGGCGCAGCCCGATGACAAGCCTTCTTAGCCGTCGTATGCCTTCGCCCGGCGGGCCTGTAGCTCAATGGTCAGAGCCGGCGGCTCATAACCGCTTGGTTGCAGGTTCGAGTCCTGCCGGGCCCACCACCGCCTTCTGATGGCGTTGTTCCAACAAGACTTTTTCTCCTGTTTGTCCCACTGACTGACTTCCGGCCGCGAAGTGGGACAATCTTCGGCGACGTCGCCGCGTCTAGCCGGGCGAAGGCGTTGGCCGCTAGACGCTTCCGCTGCGCCTTGCGAACATAGATTTCGGCGGTTTCCAGCTTGCTCCAGCCGAAGATCGAACAGAGCTCCATGGCGGAGGCGCCGTTCTCGGCGAGGATGGTCGCCGCAGCCTTTCGGACGCCGTGCGCCGAACACTGTGGAAGGCCGGCCTGGTCGCACCACTCGCGGAAGCGGTTGCCGAAGCTCTCCTTCGTGTACGGCCGTCCGTGCGAGCCGATGATGTACGTCAGATCGCCGGTCGGGGTCGCGTCGAGCGCCTCCCTCAGCTCCGGCCGAATCGGGATGACGATAGGCTCGGTCTGCCGCGCCCGGTTCTTCTCCTGAAAGAACGAAAGGTGGCCGTCGGTCTCATGCTGCCGGCCCAGCGCATAGACGTCGCCGCGGCGGCCGCCGGTGCACATGAGTAGCACCAGCGCGAGGCGTGCGGTGGTGCCGACAGGGTGTCGCTCCTCGTAGCGCCGGATCTCCTCGACGCTCCAGGTATGATGGCCTTCCGACCCCGTGTTGATCTTTTCGACGCCGACAGCGGGGTTGGCGCCGATCAGCTTCTCCTTCATCGCCCACGCGAAGAAGGTCCGCAGGTACTTCACGAGCTTGTCGGCGGCCGCGGGCGTGTCTCGTCGCTTGTCGCGGCTCCGCTCGACGTCCTGCTGCCGGAAGGCCTTCAACGCGATCGGCCCGGCGCTGTCCGCATAGCGGTTGAGGACGCCGCGCTTATCGCGCTGCGTGTCGGGATCGTAGCTCTTGAACTTGCCAGAGGCGTAGTAGCGGTTCAATGCCGCCTGGAAGGAGCCCTCGGCGACTCGCCGCGCTTCTGGCCGGGTCGCCTCCTCTTCGGCGCGGACAGCTTTCCAGTAGGCGTCCATGAACGCCGGGGATGCAGTCCCGTCTTCGTTGAGCGAAGCTCGGATCCGCACCTTCTTCCGGCCCGGCACGCGCACGTAGAACCGGACGTTGCCGTGTCGATCGACGTCTCGGGAGAGGTAGCGGAGATCGAGCTGCACCATCAGAGCACTAGCCGATCAAGCGGATTGTCCAAGACCGTGCCATCCTTCATCGCCTGCCAGCAGGCGCGGATCTCGTCGACGTCCCAGAGAGCGACGCCGCCATTCGGCTTGTAGGGCTTCGGCATCCTGCCGTCTTCCACCCAGCCGTCGAAGGTTCCGGCCGAGACGCTCAGGCTCGCCGCCGCTTCCTCGCGCCGGAGCGCGAAGCGGGGAAGAGACTGCTCGCGAAGCGACCGGCTCAAGTCAGCCCTCCCCGTCTTTCTTCGGCTTCACCGCGGCCGTCGGCAGGCGCCACGTGCCGCCTCTGCCGCCCGGCTGTTCAGGTTGGAGCAGCCCGCGCTTCTTCCAGCGCTGCACCGTGGCGACGTCGACGCCATAGGCGGCGGCGATCTGCTTGCGCGTGAGAAGCACGCCTCGGCTTTCCATGGCGACCTCAGTAATCAACGCCGCGCTCGCCGAGCCGACGCCCGAGAGCGATGATTACGCGGTGATCGAATTCGTGCGTCGCCTGATGAGCGAAGCGCTCATGAAGCTCGGCCGAAGCTCCGTCGGAGAGATTAGCCGTAGCCATCCCAAGCCAGTCCGCTTCCAAGGCGAGAAACGTCTCATGAGGCTCCAGTTCCCCCTCGGAGACCTGAACAACCTTTCGCACGTCGAGTTCGATCGCAGCGCCGAAGAAAGGCGCGCCCGAGAGCGTCACGGTAAGCTCCGCTCGCCACTGGCCGTCCAGCCCGCAGCGGTTTGGGAGCTTGGAATAGAACTCAAGACCGCTTTCGAGGATCCTCCATTCTTGGATCAGCACGCTCAACGCCTCTCGGAAATGCGGCCTTGAGAGCGCGACCTTCAGAAGCTGGCCGAGCTCGTGCTCATGGACGATGCCCCGAGGGTCGATGATCGATCCGCGCTGACGACCGGACCGGAGAATACCGTCTGCGTACGAACCTGCCTGCATCGCCGATGGAGCAGCCAGCAAGCCGACCGCGATCGCCGCGGCGTCACAGTGGTTGCGCTTCAGTGCAGCGCGGCCAGCCGGGCCGGCCTCAATCACTCCATTTTCGAACAAGCTCAACGTGGCCGACTTAAGCCAGCGGTCGGTCAGCGGAGTGAGCGGCTTGATCGTTTCGACCAAATCTGCGGCGGTTGCGGGCGGCATGCTAAAGCCTTTTCGGTCGGGAAAGTGTCCGTTGCTTAGAGACACATAACCGACCGAAATTTTTCGGTCAAGTCTCTGTCTGGAAGGCCACGCCCCACCGCGCGGACGCGATGGGGCAGGTCATCAGGCTCCGCCCCCGTCACCTGGTCGCGGGTAATCCGCGCCGAAGAACATCTCTTGAAGCTCGCGGGAGCGCTTGAGGCCGATGTCAGCGAGGACGCCGAGCGCGCCAGGGTCGCCGACGTAGTCGGCTTCAAGGCCTCGGCGCGCCATGTCGAGCAGGTGAAATAGATCCTGCACGTCCGACAACGCGCACTCGACGTCGAGCATGTTGACCTCGGGCGGCCTCACCATGTGTGCTCTCCCTGGTCGAGCGGGTCGCCGTCCTCGTTCACGTCCTCGCGGTCGTCACCGGTCCCCAGCGCTCCCGAACGCGTCCAGCCAAGCGAGGGCTCGTCATCGCCCTCCGCAAGCTCTAGTTCGTCGTCGCGACCGATGCCGACGTCGAGGCCGCAGAGAGACGGCTCCCGGTCCGGATCCCCATCGTCCGCGTCGAGCGCGGCGATCAACCGCTCGATCGTGTCCTCAAGCCGCGCGCGGGTGAGGCGATGATGGGCGATCTCTTGCTCGACAGCGAAGTTGAGCTCGTCGAGCCGCTGCGTGTGGTGAAGCATAGCGGCATAGGTCAGCGCAGCCTCGATCGTGCTCGGCGGCGCCTGGTGCAGGTTCACGATGTGCATTGTCGTCTCTCGGTAGACGGCTTCTCACAGCCGTTCGTCGATCGGCGGGACCGACAGCCGGGGGGTGAGAACACGCCGAGAGACGTGTCGAACGCTTTTAAGGAGTTGCCCCCTCTGGACAGCACGTCCGCCCCCGGCCAATACTGGTCGGGCTCGGAGCCGCGCCGCCAAGCGCGTCCGTCGCATCCTCAGGATGCAATTCAGCCGCCGCTCCTCGCCAAAGGAGCAGCCCTCGCCAAAGGGTTTTGCGGCCTATCTCGGTCCGGGTTCTCACACCCACGGGCAGCCTGCCTTATTCGCCGGATGTGGACAAGCCGCCCTTTTTGGGGGGCGAGCTTGCACATGCGGCAGGGGTGACCCTATGCCGGTTACAACTAGAGTGCCGACATGAAGATCCGGTTGTTCAGCGAAGATCATCGAGACGGTCTCGAGGTCGACTGGCCGGCAGTCCCGCGTGAAGGTGAACTCGTCGCCTTCCGCCACCGTGGCGGAACGTCTGTTCTCCGCGTTGAAAGGGTGAGCTGGAACGTCGAAACAGACGGCAGCTTCTCTGAAGTAGAGATAGGGCTGACGTACTGACCTATTAAGGCTTGGCGATGTAGCTAAAGACGTACTGAGTAAGGCGGCACCACGGCAAGACGCGGCATATCGGACACTTCCGCGCTTACAGATGAGAGACCTATCCAATGACCGGCAAATTTAAAGTTGGCGACACCGTTCAATTGAAATCTGGCGGACCGTCCATGACGGTTTCTAGCGGCAAGAATAATAATGATCAATATCATTGTACGTGGTTTAAAGGTGCATCACTTGAAACTGGTTACTTCAAGGAAGAGACATTGAAGGAATACAAGGCACCTAAGAAAGATGAGTGAGGAAGAGGCCGCACGCTGGATGCTTGGAGAGTACGAGGAGTTTGGCTTCCTCTATCAAGAAGGCGCAGCAAGCCATTTATTTAACTTTCAAGACGAGCGATTGGCGTACTTTGATCAGAACTCCAATCTATGCATCGGGAAGAGCGTCCTAGCAGTGTTCAATCGGCTCACGCCCGACGCGGTCTATGAGCGTGCGGGCAAATTTTGGCGGCGTCGGCTCGATACGGACCAGCCGGGACGTCAGCAGTAGCTAACCCCTGATTGCATCGAGCAACGATCCGATGAAGAAGGACGAAGCTGAGAAGGCGATCCGCGGCCTTTGTCACGAGTGGAAGGCTCAGCTCGAACCGGCTCAGCTAGAGCACCCGAGCTTCACTTCCTTCGAAGCCTGGGTGCGGGCGAAGGGATACGGCCAGTATCTCGAGTTCCGGTCGCGCATGGGGGCCGGGTACAACGCCGAGCTATGGTTCGACCAAGAGCTCAGGCAGGTGTGGAGACGATAGACGCACGGCAAGAAAACCCCGGTAGGGCGCGCAGGCGGTCTGGGAGGAGGTCGAAAGCCAGCTTGATAATGGCGGCGGGCACCGGCCACTCCCCGATCGGTGCCTCGTCTACAAGCTTGGAAACCTAATCCGCCTCTCCGAACCGACGGCTGCGCACGCTGTCCACCCGCAGCCCGATCCGAATTCCTGCTACACCGTAGGCTTATGGTACAAGACGAATGGCTTGTGCCTTACGTAAAATGAAAGACCGGTTGAGGCATGAATATGTTCGGATCTTCGCGCCAGAGGGTCTTTTCCGCATTGAACGATGCTGACATCTGACCTTTTATTCGCAAGATGCTTAGACCACCTTTCCATCACCGCATTTGCATCAGCCACTTTTACGTAGACAATCAATTCTCCAGCATTTTGCCCGGGGAGACCTGTCGAGTATCTCCTATCCAGCTGCTCGAAACCATCTAACAGCCAGTTGTAATCCTTGTGAATTTTTGCTTCCGCAATCCAAAGAAATTCATTCGCCCCCTCCACTATGATATCAGTGTGCCCGCCATACTGAACGTCATGGTAAGCGAGGAAGTTCATCGCCTTTAGAGCAAGTACAATCTGAACAGTTAAATCGTCTTCGGATGAATCTTGCTTCAGGTGCTTATTCTTTGTGAAATCCTGAGATATCCAATCAATTGCTTCTTCAACGAGCCTCAGGCGCGTTTCGTGGTCAGGGGCAAAGGCCATGTCTGACGCAATGCGCAACGGCGTGTTTTGGCGTGCTACGGCAAGATACTCATCGAGCGTGAACAAGGGTCAAAGACCTTCCTTGTCATCGAACTTCTGAGAAGGAACGAAAAATATAAGAACGCTTTTGCTTGGAACTTCTATTAGTATACCAGTTCTCGGATGAACGATCCTTCCGGTCTGCATTACATCCCAAAGGTCTCTTGCGGATAGTTCATGCTCTCCCCCACTTTCATCCACAAAAATACCGAGAGGAGACAAAGCCTCGATACGAGAGCTGGCAAGGAATGATACGGCAGAAAAAATTTCTGTACTCTCGTTTCCCTCATTTAATGCATTATAAAAGGTTCTGTAAGTCATAAACTCCCGTTCGGCGAAAGGCTTCGCCGCCACGAAATCGATGATCCGAAGACATAGATCCGGGCTCGGGATGTGATCCCGCTTTTTTTCTATCTCTTGTTTTAGTGTCTGCGCGCTCATGCTACTGCCCGAGCGATAGCTCGGAGATGATGCTTTGCTCGATTGCGTACAAATAGATAATCATCCAAATACAGGCAATTGCGTACGGTCATTTCATAGAGACGAGCGGTCTCGCTAGCGACCTCATACGAAGTACTATGAAGTTCGAGCTCCGGCTGCGCCGCGTTATCTCTGCCGGGCCGGCGCTGCCACCTAAGGCTAAGAAGATAAGGCTCGATAGGAGTCTGAAGCCCAGCCTTCCCAGACGTATGGTACAGTTCACGGCGGAGAGATTGCCGCGACCGCCGCATCTTCTCGTGCTTCAATGATCCTGTTGTCGTTGAAAAGGCGAGTTCAACGACATCGCCCTCATCTTCCGACACATACATAGCGTTAATAAGCGGAAACAAGTTGATGGCATCGTAATAAAATCTATGTTCTATCGAGGCACCGAACGCTCTTGTTACTTGGGCATGGGCACTTTCGCTGATATCTCTACGCGACCCTTTGGGAAAATCAACGCGAACCTCAACGAAGTTACCTTCATTTGGCACCCATATTACGTCGTACGCTTGAAGCTTCATCTCCTTAAAGCCGACAACTTCATCGAAGCCTTCCAGAGCCTCGCGAGCCGCTTGGGGAAGCCGCTCGGGGGCGATCAACTCTCTGACCTCCACAATCCTGATGGAGTGGTAGATCACCGCGGTACCATCCTCTCTTCGCTCGACCGCCGCTAGCCGATGCCCCAGCCCGCCGCCTACCAAAGCTGCCGCAGACAGAATTCCAGGGTACGCGCGACTTAATGCAGAGGGTTCGACGGTCAGCGCCGCGACCGCAGCCCGGATCGAGTTCATTTCAGCCCGCGGAAGCCGATAAAACCGGACAAGCTTCTCGCCGCCGAGAATGTGCTCTCTCAATGCCTCGATCAGCGCGTCCTTCGTATCTCGATCAACATTGTCGGCAGTGAGGCGGGTCTCCGTTCTCTCCCAACCCTGCGACGCAGACGCTCCGCTAACGGTTAGAAGGCGTCGCGCTACTGACCAAGGCACGCGATTGCGTAGCGCGCTCACAAGTGCGTTGATGTGCAAGGTAGTCCCCCGGATCGTCGCCTGATCGTGGCCACGTAGTGCCTCGCGACACAACCGGGAATTTGGGCTGAGCACAGATCTGAGATCTCGGCTTCCTACTCCGCTTCACGCCGCCCGCTTCATCCGCCGCCGCTCGGCCGGAAAGGTCAGCCGATCTTCCGGCTGTTGCGACCCTTCCGGACCGCGACCTCGACCCGCGTCTGAAACTCGGCTTCGTTCTTCACCACCTGCCGCTTCAGATCGTCGATGTCTTTGCCGTAGCCCTGGACCTGATAGGTCGGCGCGTAGTGGAACGACATCGGGCCCGAAGACGAAGCCCCGTCTGAGGCTGCCCGCGGCGATGCGGCTCCTGCAGCGCCGGCGGCGCGCGTGAGCCCCGTCATCGCCCGCATCGTCCGCTGATCCATGTTTCCGGTGAGGACACGCTCGCCCTCCTGGAGGATCGCGGGGAACTCGTCGGACGCGAAGCCGGTGTGGAAGCGGCGAGCGTGGCGATAGGCGTCGAGCGAAACGACCCGGTCGGAGTAACCATCCACGCCGACCCGGCCGCCATCATGCAGGATGCCGGGGATGATGGCGCCGCCCAGCAGGCCTCCGCTACCACCGAACAGTCCGCCGCCACCTCCGGAGGCCGCAGACGCGGCCCCTCCGATCATGCTCCCGACGCCGCCGGACACCGTGACGAACAGGGCGGACGCTTCCGAGCTGCCATCCCGCTTGCCGCCCAAGCCGAGCACCTTGCCGAGACCCGTCGCGTTGCCGAACGACCCCCAAAGATTGTCCCAGACTCCGTCGACGCCGGATTGGAAGAGCCGATCTCCCATCTTGCCCAAGGCGTCGCCGAAGGACTTTCCGAGGCCTTCACCGTTCTTCAGGTCGTTCGCAATCGAGCTGAACGCCTCGTGGCCCGCGTCGCCGACGCCCTGCAGCGCGTCCGTCAGCCTCATCGTCTGATCGATGTACCGACCCATCTCGGAGTCGGCGTTCACCCCGGCGCTGCGCTGTGATCGGGCGATCTGCCGCTCGACTTCCGACATGAACACGTCGGCGCGGTCGAATTGCAGCTCCTGCTGCACGTTGAGCATGCTGAGCGTCCGCGCGGCGGCCGCGTATTCCTCCGACAACGAGTGGAGCGCCTCGCGCTGCGCCGGCGTGAGCTCGACGCCCTTCCGCTGCGCGGAGGAGAGCAGATCAATCTCCATGCGGTAGCCGGCCGCGGCGTCGCGGCCCATGCCGAAGCTCGCGACCTCCGCCTGAACGTCGGAGATGCGTTCGCGCGCCCGCTCGACCGTGTGTTCGTAGGGGCTGCCGCCGCTGCTGATCTTCTGCCCATTCGAGCCATACTGGCTCCGGATAGCCGTCGCGCGCTGATCGAAAGATGCTTGAGCCTTCGCCAGAGCGTCCGACGCGCCATGAGTGCCTTCGATCTGTGTGCGCAAGTTGCTGAATGAGTTGGTCTCGCGGGCGAGTGCTTGGTCGAGCGGCGTGCCGGCCATCGTCCGGGTCGTCGCGAGGTACTTATCGAGCGCGTCGGCGGCTTTCGACGTCGCCTCGGCGTTCTTGTCGCCGATCGCCGGCAGTTTGCTCATGAGCGCGTCAAGGCCCGGAGCGACGCGCGCGGACATGTCAGTCAGGTTGCCGATGGTTCTGAGCAGCGGGTCGAGCGCGCTCTGCGCCTTCGCCCCGGCGTCCGTCAGGCTCATCAGGTCTCGGTAGAGGGCCTGGAGCGCGCTGTTGCCGGGATTGGCGAGGTAGAGCTCGGCCGCCGTTTTCCGAAGCGCCTCGAAGTCCGGCTTGCCCTGACGGATCGTCTCAGCGAACTGCTGGACGGAGGCTGTGATGGGCGCGAAGCGGTCCTCGACCCCGCCAAGCTCGTCCGTGCCCTCCAGAGTGGAGTAAAGGGTACGCGCGGCGCTCCGCGCCTCAGACATGACGCCCGCCTTAAGCGTGGAGATGTCCGTCATCGCGTTCGCGCGTGCGATCGAGCCGCTGAGCTTCTGGTAGGCGTCCAAACCCTCCGCCGCGGCGCCATACGCCTCCTTCAGCCCCCTGATGGTCTCCTCATGATGCTTGAAGGCCTCGTCGAGGCTGTCGATGTCGCTGACCTTGGACGCGAGATAGCCGACGCCGGCGCCGAGCGCGGCGACGCCTACGACGGCCAGGTTCACCGGGTTCGTCACGAAGCTGAGTAGGCCTTCGCCAAGCGCCCGTATCGCGCCGCGCGCGCCTCGATCGCCGAGCTGGCCGGCAAGCTGCCCGCCCTGCTGGATGATTGGCAGGAACAGGCCGCCGCCGGACGCGATCTGCGTCCCGAGGTCCATGAACTGGGCCGACATCATCGTGATTTCATGGTTCGCGAGCTTCGTGCTGTTCGCGACCTTGGCCCCGCCCTGCTCCGCCGCAGCGCCTAGGCCGAGGTAGCGGTCCTGCGCGAGCGAGAGGATTTCGACGTGGCGCTGTTCGCTGCCGATGCCCTGAGCGCGTGCTCGCTCTACCGTGGCCTCGACCTGCGCGTAGCGCTGCTGGGCCCGATAGGTTTCATCAAGCGAGCGCTGAAGGCGGTCGTAGGCCGTGACGACGCTAAGGGTGCGGCGCGCGCTCGCCTCCGTCGCCGCGCCCGCGGCCGTGGCTTGATCGGCAACGTGATCATAGGTCGTCCCGAGTGTGCGCAGCTTCGTCGTCGTCTCGTCGACGCCTTGCGCCGCGGCGCGGATCGTCAATTCCCGAACGACCCGCAGGTTGCTCATCGACACCATTTTTCTAGCCTCCTCAGATCGTCAGGGCTTCGCGCAGCAGCGCAAGCCGACGGTTGACCTCGTCATGCGCCGACGTTCGATAGACGCTCGCCTCGAGCTGGCTTGCTCCCCTCGCTAAAATGGCCGCCGCTGCAGCGTCGAGCGCGTCGAAATGAGTTCGCTGAACCTCATCGGAAGATCCGTCGAGTCGCGCGACCGCGGCGCAGATCGCCACAGCGCAGAGGGCGCCGTCGCTGCGCCCCAGTGCGCGATAGCCGTCCAGTGCCGCGACACTCTCCGCGGGCGGATCCGCGCCACGCGTCGCGCCCGAGGCTTGTCTACTGAGGCGGGATCGCCGCGTTCTCATGGCCAGAACGTCCGATAAGGCGCGAGGAGCTGCGCCACCTCCGGAACAAGCACCTGGTCGGCCGCGCCGGGCACGTACCAGGACGCCGAGGCCACGCCGTCGATGTCCTCGCTCTTCAGCAGCGGGTCGCGACCGGCGCCGGCGAGGTAGGTTCCTGCGAGGATGATCGCGGCGCGCTCGACGGGCTCGGGCAGGTCGCCGGCGTCACTGTCGGTCGGGAGCTGGTAGCCCGCGTCGTAGATGATCGTCGGGGCCGTCCACCAGCAGAGCACGACGTCGTGTTCCCCGATCCGCAGCAGCGAACCCGAGGCTGTGTCGATCGCGTATTCGTCCGGCCCGAGATCGGCGTTTCCGATCGAAACGCTGGCAATCGAGCGCACAGGAGTGCGGGCGAAGGCGATGCCGTTGAGGACGTCGCCCTCCCCCCACTGCTTCAGCGTCTCGACGCCGAACGGCCGCCGGCAGTAGTCGGCGATCACGCGCGACGCCGTCGCAATATGTCGGCCAAGCGCTGTCGCCGTGCCGACGTCGGCGCCGAGGCCAAGCAGCGAACGCGCCCGCTCCACCGTCGTCAGCAGATTTGAGGCCGCGGGTGTGACGACGGTCAGCATGGCCTTCAGGCCCCCGCCTTGCTCGCCGGCGCCGGCTTCATCTTGTTGTCCGCGGCCGGCGCGACCTTGGCGTCTCGCTTCCGCGGCTCGACGTGGCCGAGCACCGCGAGCTCGTCATGCTCGGCGTCGGTGACGTCGAGGTCCGGATCGCCCGGATGCACCATCCCGTCCGCGGCGTTGCGGAGGAATGGCTTCAGGATCTTCGCTTTCGACATTGAGGTCTCCTCGAGGGTGAAGAGGTCCGGCCGGAGCCGGACCTCCGATGGTCCGACGCCGGTCAGCTCGCGTTGCCGTCGACGAGGTTGCCGTACACGAAGCTCTGCGGTCGGAAGACCGCGAGCGCGAGGCGCTCCTCGCCGAGGATCGTCACCATGTTGCGGCGGAAGTTGTCGCTGTCCTCCGTCGACACCTCGACGCTGGCGTCCTCGCGGTCGAAGATCTGCGCCGCCATGTTGAAGGCGCCGACCAAGAACTTGCCCGTCGCCATCGCGTTCGTGTCGACGACCGGGAGGCCCCAGAGGTTCTGGCCGTTGTTCACGGTCGGGTCGGACCAGAGGTACTGGCCGATCGAGTCCTTCGTCAGGACGATGTCGGTCCAGTCGATCGGGTTCATGACGATCGCGCTCGCCCGATACTCCGCGATCCGCATCTGCAGCATGGCGCGCCGCAGCCGGTCGATCTTTGTGTCGGCGACCTTCGAGTAAGCAGCGAACCCATACGCGGTCGCCTGGGGAATGAGCCCGTTGAGGTTTTGGCCCGCGCCGTTGCCGGCGAGGAGCTGCATTTCCTCGACGTAGGTCAGGCCGTACCGAAGGCGCTGATCGACGTAGCTCTGAAGCTGCGGGATGTCGGAGAGCACCTGCTTGGACGCGAGGACCCAGTGCGCGAGCGTGCGAACCGGCGTTGTCTGCAGGTCGAAGGAGAGGTCGCTCTGCGGCTTCAGATCGCCCTCGGCGACCGGCGCCGCCATGTTCTGGAAGCCGGTCTCCCGTACGTACTCCACCGCGTTCGAGTCGGTCCGGCCGGGCATCAGCAGGTCACGGATCGTCATTGGCCGGTCCGGGGGCGCAATGACGCCCGGCAGGCGAGTGCGCTGGACGGCAGCGCCGACGCCGCCCGTGCCGGCGGTCGCCGACGTGACGGACGTCACCGCCTTCACCTTGAGGACGGCGCGCCCCTTGCCGCGGAGCTGAAGCGCCTTGAAGTCTTCGCTGCCGGAGAGCTGCTCGCCGAGCGAGGGCATCGCCTCGGCGCCCTGCATGCCGCCGCGGCGCGCGAGCTTCTGCTCGAGCTCCATGAGCCGGGCCTGCTGGCCGGAGGCGTCGGTCGCCAGCTTTTCGAGCGCCGACTTGGTTTCCGTCGCCATCTGGCCGGTCGCCTTGATCTCGGCGTCAGCCTTCTTGGCGAAGTCGACCATCTCGCGGTCGCGCTGGCCGATCGCCTCAATGACGCTCTTGAGCTCGAGATTGTCGTCGGCCGCGCCGCCGGCGCTGTGCTGGCCGCCATCCTTGCGGCCAAATTCAATCGGTCCGTCGTTGAAAAGGCGGGGGTGAATGATCGCGTTCATTGTCATGCTCCAATCTTCGGGAGGGAGAGGCCGCCGAGCGCCTTCGCGAGGTCGCCCAAGCCGGCCGGGCTGTTCGCCGTCACGGTCCCCGTCTCCCGACGCGACCATTCCTTGAAGCCGACGACGGCGATCTCGTCGGCCGCTGTTCGCGAAAAGCCCCGCTCCCGCAGGACCCGCGCAAATTCTCGTTCGCTGATGCGCTCGCCGGCGGCGAGCTTGGCTTTGACAGTGTCGACGCGCGCCTCCTCAAGCGCGGGGTCGGTCACGATCGACACCTCGCGGAGGTCCAGCTTCTTCAGCGTGCGGACCCGCTCTTTCTCGTCAAAGGCGTCGTCCTGGACGAAGTAGCCGATCGACAGTCCGGTGACGCAACGCGCCCCCATGCCTTTGTGCGCGACGCGGGCATAGGGCGCCTCGTCGAGCCAGAGCTCGCCTTCGCCGTAGAGGCCTCGTTCGTCTTCCTCGAGCTTCGTCCAGACGCCGATCGGTTCGGCGGTGCGATGCTGCCAGAGGATCGGGAGCGCTCGGTTCTTCTCCGCCGCGGCCGCAAGGCTCTCGCCGAACGCGCCGCGCTCGACGCGCTCGCGATAGGTGTCAACCGCGCCCCAGAGCGAGGCATAGCCGGAGAACACGCCATTCGGCCGGATCTCCTTCACAGAAAGCCGAGGTCGCGGGTCTTGAGCGAAAGCGCCATCACACGTCCTCCGGAATGGGTTCGCCGGGCGCCGGCTGGACGCGACCCGGCCGCTGGCCGGCCATCGCGAGCGGGACGAGCGTCGAGTTGATGAAGAGCTGATCGCCGCCCTCGATCGGCGGCATGTTCTCCTTGGCGCGCCACTCGTTCGGCGTCATGCCGGCGTTCTGGATCATCTTCGACGCGAACTCGGCGCGGCCCGCGCTGTCGGCGCGGAGCAGACCCTCGACGGCGAACTCGGCGTAGAGCGTGGCGCGATCGGCCGGCGCGATCAGCGAGCGTTTCACCGCCTGCTCGATACGCGTGAGGTAGGGGCGCAGCCCGAGGGTCAGCCAGCCGAGCATGATCTGCTCGACGCCGGAGCCCCACATCGTCTGGCCTTCGGAGGCGTGACCGATGAGGATCGGCGGGATGCCGAACCAGCGCGCGACCTCTTCGACGTGCCACCGGCGGGAAGCGAGCAGCTCGGCGTCCGCCGGCGGGATCACGACCTCCTGCCACTTGAAGCCACCGCCGGCCTCGAGGAGACCGATGCGCCCGGCGTTCTCGACGCCCTGCATGGGTTCGATCAGCGCCTTGCGCGCCTGTTCGCGCTGCTCCGGCGTCAGCGATCCCTTTTCGTAGGTGAAGAAGCCGCCCGGCCTCATGCCGTTGGCGAAGGTGCGCGCCGCGGCCTCGTCGGTCGCGATCGTCGAGGAGATCGTCTGCCGGGCGTGCGCGAGGACTGAGAGCCCCAGGTCGCCGCCGACGCCGAAGCCGCGGACGTGCATCAGCTCGCCTTCGTCGTATTCAATCGCGCCGCTCGGATCGCTGTAACGGTAGCGGAGCGAGCCATCCTCTCGACGGTCGACCTGCATCAGGTCCGGCCGGAGCAGCGTCAGCGCGACCAACCGGCCGCCGGAGAGCGACTTCTCGACGAAGGCATTGCCCCAGAGGCAGATGCAGGCGACGACGCCTTCCCAGAACTCGCACGCCGTCTGGTCGGCGTTCGGCGTATCGTGGAGCAGCGCGTACAGCGCATGTTCGCTAGCGAGGATCCGGCCGCCATCGGGACGGCGCTGATAGACGCCCAGCGGCAGCGTCGCGATGGTCTGCGCGAGCAGCCGGACGCAGGCCCAGAACGCTGCGACCTCCATCGCAGTCGCCGGCGTAACCGCCCTGCCCGCCCAAGTCTCCCGGCCGAAGAATGACAGCCACACCTTCCGCTCGCGGAGGGTGAAGTTGCGCAGGAATGTCCCGAACGCGCCGGCCATCAGGCGAACACCATGTTCGCGAGGAAGTCGTCGACGTTGCCGCGCGGCTCGCTCTCGAATCGCTTGGCGATCGACAGCGCCATGATCAGCGCCACGGCGCCGTCGATCCGAACGGGACCGCGGCGGTTCGACTTTCCCTTCTCGATCTTGAGATTGCCGGCCGGATCCGGAACGGTGATCGCATTCGAGACAGCGGCCGTGAGTACGGGATGGCCGCCGTGGCGGAGCCGCCCGGTCAATGCGAGCTCGGCGAACCACTCGATCGCCGGCGACATGCTCTGATAGCCCTGCCCGAACTCCTCGAGCGGGACGGGGAAGTGAGCGTCGATCTTCGCGAGATCGGCCTTCAGATCCTCGATCCGCCAGCGGTCATAGGCGATCGCCTGGAGGTCGTGCTCGGCCGCGAAGGCCGCGATCTGCGCCGCGACGAAGTCGTAGCGGACCGTCGGACCGGGCGTCGTGATCATGAGGCCCTGCTCGATCCAGAGGCGGAAGCGTTCCTGCTCGGCCGGCTTGCGCTGCGCCAGCTGATCTTCGGGCGTCCAGAACAGCGGCACGACGTCGTAAACCGGCGCCGATTCGTCGCTCGGAAACACAAAGACTGCGGCCGTGAGGTCGTGCTTGCCCGAGAGGTCGAGGCCAGCGAAGCAGAGGCGGCCCTTCAGCCGCTCGCGGTCGACGGGATGGTCGCCGCGCTTCCAGACGGGAAGCGTCACGACCCGTTCCTCCTCGTTGGCGTCGACGCGCTGATTGAGGCGCAGGTTGCGGAAGCCCGCCTCGAAAGCTGGGATGCGCCGCGCGCGCCAGGCGGCCTGCCGCATCTCCGCCAGCGACAGATACTTGCCGAGCGCCGGATTGCAGGCCTTCCACGTCTCCTCCGCGAACGGGTCTGCGTCCGCTGGCGCCGCGAGGAGCTGTACGAAGATCGACGGGTCGGCCCCCGTCAGGCCGTCGTCGATGATCTGCGAGAGCGGATGATCGTCGCTCGGCGCCTGGGTCGAGATGATCAGGCCGAGCGCTTCCTTGCGCTTACCCAGGCCGTTGATCAGCGCGTCCAGCAGCTCGCGGTTCGGAGCCTGCGCGAGCTCGTCATAGACGAAGAGGCTCGGCGCGAGCCCGTGAGCCGAGCGAGCGTCCGCCGACATCGCCTCGTAGGTCGAGCCCTTGCCGTCGCCGTCGAGGACCTCGATTCGCTTGTGGAAGCGCACGACGTTCACGCGGGCGGCGAACTCCGGCACCTGCAGGATGATCGCTTCGCATTCCCGGAAGATCAGACCGGCCTGATTGCGATCGACGGCCGCCGAATAGACCTCGCCGCGCGGCTCACTCTCAGGCCCGAGTAGGTGGCAGAGCGCCAGGCCGGCGCAGAGGCCGGACTTCCCGTTGCCCTTCGGCTCGCTCTTCACGCCGATCCGGCGGCGGCGCAGCCCCTTGGCGTCGAGATCGCCATAGACGCGCTCGACGAACTCTCGCTGCTCGAGGAGCAGCTTCATCCGGCGGCCCGCCAAGGGCCCCTTCGTGATTGGCAGAAACTCGAGGAAGGCGACGACGCGCTCGACGCGCGAGAGGCCCTTCCGCGACCACGGCAGAGCTCGACGACGCGCCGGAAGCTGCGCCGCTGCGATCCTGCGCGCCTGAGCGCCGGGTCCGCGGGCGCCCATCAGCGGCGCTCCCGAGCTGAAACTAATTCTGTCTCATGGGCCCATGCCGGTCCGGCCCCCAACCGCCCGGACTTTGAGACCCCCCGGCCCTGCGGCGGGAACACGTCTTCGACCGTCGGCTCGCCTCGATTGAACGGGTGTCTCGGGTCGGTCGGGAGGCCGTCCGGCCCGACGCGATTGCTGTAGCCCCAGGTCTCCGCCTGCTGCTTGTCGCGGTCGTGATGCTCGGCGCAGAGGGCCTGCCAGTTGCCCGGGTCCCAGAACAGACGTTGATCGCCACGATGCGGGCGCTTGTGGTCGACGACGGTCGCGAGGCGGCGACGGTTCTCCGAGGCGCAGGCGACGCAGAACGGATGGTCACGCAGGAAGCCGAGGCGGGCTCGCTCCCACTTCGCGCCGTATCCTCTCTTCCGTGCGGTCGGGCGGCTCAATGGAGCGTACCTCCGACGGCGCTGCTAATGCCGTCCTGCACCGCAAGGCAGACGTCTTCCGCATCCTCGTCGGTCCCACCGAGCGCGATCACCCCTACGGCGATCGTGTTCATCGCGTCGGTCATAACGACGAGGCAGAAGCCCATCATGTCCGCGAAGGTCGGCTCGCGGCCGATCGCTTCCTTCAGATCCGCTCGGAGCTTGTGCGTCTGCGCGCCGATGCGCTGGCCGACTTCGGTCGCGGCGGCGACGAGGCGCGCCTTCTCCGCCGGACAAAGCCGGGGCTGCGGTTCAATCCGCTCGCGTGCATCCTGAAGCATGCGCCATGATGCCGGCGCTCAGTCCTCACGCGCGAGCGATGGATGGGCGCGGATAGGCGCATGAAGTGAAGCAACAAGCTTCAAAGCGGTGGAGGAACAGATGAAGAGTGTGGACGATCTGGTGAAGATTGCATCGTATGGGGGCGGCCTCGACTTGAGAAATCATCGCCTCACGACAGACGCTCTCGTGAAGATCGCGTCGTACGCCAAGGGAAAAGGCAGCCATATCATAATCGACGGCACATCTAAAACCACAGATGATATGGTAAAGATCGCTTCGTACGGCGGCGGATGCGCACTGTTTGTTTTCAACTAGGACGACTAGCCCGCCCGGCTTTGCGCGGAATACTGTTGGCGGAGTTCGTTGAACAGCGCTGCCAGCCGCTCATCGACGAGATGCGCGGGGACGAGGCTGCCGTTTTCCGGCGGCATCGGGCCCCACTCGCGCCGCCAGTCATCCCGCTCCTTCGCCCAAAGCAGCCTTTCTCGCCAGCGCTGATCACTCACGGGCTGCGAGCTTGGCGCTGGTCCCGACGATGCTCGCGGCCGGCCGGTGAAGCGCCCGCCTTCGGCCTCCCGACGGCACCAGTTTCGCCAGGTCGCCGGCCAGTCGGCCTTCACCGCGTCCCTGCCGGCCTTGGCCACCCAGAAATCCCGGAAGCTCGCCGCTGTCCGCTCGATCTCGGCGGAAGTGGCTCCGAGGTTGGCGGCGAAGGCTCGATCGACCTCGCTTGGCTTCCAGTCGGAAGGAAGACGGCTGCCGCGATTGGGGGAGGAGGAACCCCTTTTTGCCCCCGAAGGGGGTTTTTGGGGAGGAAGGAAGGGGGTTTGAGTTTTAGGGGGTTCGGGGGACCTTTCCTCAGGGGGAAGGGAGGATGTGACGTCACCGGTGACGCTATGTGACGTCTCGCGTGACGTTTCCACCGTCACCGTTGACGCGTCACCGGTGTTACGGCGCTCGCGCCAGCGCCTCGTGCGTTCGGCCGCGGCCGACTTCTTGTTCTGTTGGGCTCGGAACTCGTCTGCGACGTGCTCCCGCGCGCCTTCGATCGCTTCGACGGCGATCGCGATCGCTTCGGCCGGCGCTCCAGCCTCCGCCATCATTCGGATAAGGCTTGCGATGGGCGTGCTCATGCCTGCCGCCTCCTGAACGGCAGAACGACCCCCATCTCAATAGGAGCGGCGCGGGTGGGCGGCACCGGCTTTAGATGATGCTCGAGGCCAGCCTGCCGGAGCATGGCGCGGCAGAGGTTCAGGACGTGGTCGAGAGGCACGCGGACGATCGTCGCGTCGCCTTCGCGGGCGAAGGTGTCTTGGAAGATGCTGAGGTCGTTGTCGTCGTTGACGTAGACGGAGATCCTGGGCCGGCCTCCGCCGAGCTCGATCTTGCTCATCGGCCGCACCCCCACGCGTGCTCAGCGATCAGGCGGGCGCTCGCCTCAGCGAGCCCGAAATTTCGAGCCAAGCACAGCGCTTGCCGGGCATGCGGCGCGGCGGTATCTTTCGCCTCGGCCAGCCAGCCATCCTGTAAGCGATCCGCGCCGCGTGCCCCTGCCAGGGCCGCGGCGTTTCGCTTTTGATGTTCCGGCGGGGCCGCCAGTGGGACACGCTCGGTTGTGCCGCGCTGAAAACCCTTAGGTTTTCCAGTTGCCCCACCTTGATCTAAGTGCCTGATGCTACTTGCGACCGGTAGGCCTGCCGGGCCCACCACCCCCTTTTGAGATCGCAGCGCCTCGGTGGACGTGTCGATCCTCGCTCATCACCGGCGAAGCCGCGGTGGACCTGTCAGCAGGCCGCCGGCCTGAGATCGGAACGCCTGTTCGCGCCGGCGGGCGCCGTGCCGCGTAGGAGCATGCGGCCCGCAGGCGTCACCTCGGCGAGGAAGAGGCGGCCGTTCGAGGCGACGACGCGCACCGCGCCTGAATGTTCGAGCGCCCGAAGCGCCTCGTGATCGACTTCCGCGGGACGGAAATCCTGCGGAGGGGCAGCGAACTGCCGAAGCGCGCGGAACTGACGGGGCGTGAGGTTTGCGTCTTGCATCGAACCGTATCCTTCGGCGCTGGATACAGTGCAGGCATGACGGTTTTTATGTCGATGGCCGGCTCGCCGACGCTGCATGGCGGCCCTACGGTCGAAGCAGGACCGCGGCGGGCCGGTCGAAGCTTCGGCGGCCGCGTTTCAAGCCCCAGACGGGCTGCGCGATCGAGGAGAAGGCGGCCTCCTCGCTCTCGGCGTCCATCACCACGAGATCCCCCGCCGCGCCCACTCTGAGCCCGTAGTCGTCCAGCCTCATCAGGCGGGCCGCGCCGTCGGTCACCAGATCGAGGCAGGTCGAAAAGCCGTCGGGGCCGACCTGCGCGACATTGGCGTAGAGGTTCGCCATTCGCATTAGCGACAGGTCGCCGAACGGCGTGAACGGGTTCTCGACATTGTTGGTCGCGACAGAGCAGGCGACGCCCCGGCCCGCGAGTTCGTGGACAGCCGTCACGCCGCGCGGGCGGTCGGCGAAGCGAGCCCGGCCCATGAGGTAGAGGTCGGTCGCCGGTAGCGCCGTCACGGCGACGCCGGCGGAGGCCAGCCGGACTGCGGCGCTCTCGAAGGCCTCGCGGGTCATCGCCGAAAGCTTGGTGACGTGGCCGATCGCCACGCGCCCTCCCCGCTTCGTCGCCTCGGTCCGTCGGCAGATCTCGTCGAGATGGCCGCCGGAGGCCTCGATGTCGAAATCGAGATGCAGGTCGAGGTCGACGTCGTAACGCGCGGCGAGCGCGAACAGCCGGTCGATCTGCGCGACAGGATCCGTATCGGTGTACGGGCAGCCGCCGAGCAGATCGGCGCCGTCATCGAGCGCCTCGACGAGCAGGTCCTCGCAGCCGGGATCGTTGGTCAGCCCCTCCTGCGGAAAGACGCAGAGCTGGAGATCGAGCGCCCAGGCGTAATCGCGCTTCAGCTGCTTCAGCGCGCGGAAACTCCGGAGGCCGGCGCGCGGGTCGACCTCGACATGGGTGCGCATGCGCGTCGTGCCGTGGCCGATCGCGCGCTCGAGGCAGCTCGCGCCGCGGGCATAGACGTCCTCTTCGGTGAAGCCCCGCTTGAGCTCGGACACCGCCGCGATCGCGGCCTTGAGATCGCCATGCGCGTGCCCGCAGCGGCCGAGCAGGCAGGCCTTGTCGAGATGGACGTGGGTGTCGACGAAGCCCGGCAGACCAAGCCTGCCGCAGGCGTCCATCACCGGCGCGTCGCAGACGATCTCGGACTCGATCGCCGCGATCCGCCCCTCCGCGATGCCGAGCGAGACCGGCGCGTCACGGCCGCGCAGGCGCAGATTGTTCACGACGAGGTCGAGCGTCACGGGTGTCCTCAGCCGATCGTCATCAGGGTGGCGTCGCCGCCGGCGGCCGCGATGTTGGTCGAGATCGTGCGCTCCTCGAGCAGGCGCTCGACGGGATAGTCCTTGCCCGCCGCAAGGCTTTCGGGCGTCAAGGCGAGCACCGGGATGATCGGTCCCGGCCGCTCGGCGACGGCGCGAAGAACCGCCGAGAGGTCTGCGTCCGATCCTTCGAACAGGATCGCGGCAAGATGCGAAGCGTCCGGCCAGGACGCGACCGTCGCAAGGCGTTGAGCCAGCTCCGGCGGCAGATGCGCCAGTCGGGGGTAACCGGGGCCGCCCGCCTCCACGACGGCGCAACAGCCTGCCGCGAGGATCGCGCCTAGCTGGAGGCGCAGCCCACTTTCGGTTCGGGCGAGCGCCGCCACAGGGCCGCGGGCGCGGAGCGTATAGACGTTGCGCTCGCCGACCGGCCCCGGCAGCGTGACCTCGGCGCCGAGCGGGGATCGGCGGGCGAGCTCGCGGCAACGCTCCGCCTCCTCTACAAAGCCCGCGTCGGCCAGCCAGTCGGCGTAGCGGAAAGCGGGCGCCAGCGCTTCGGCGGCGCCTGACAAGCCGCAGCCGCCGCGCCCGGCCTTCGTCAGCCGGGGAACGTAAAGCGGTCCGCCCGCCTTCGGCCCGGTCCCTGAAAGCCCCGAACCGCCGAAGGGCTGGACGCCGACCACCGCGCCGATGACGTTGCGGTTCACGTAGAGGTTTCCGGCGAAGACCTCCGCCGTGATCTGCGCGATCGTCTCGTCGATGCGGGTATGAAGCCCGAAGGTGAGGCCGTAGCCGGCGGCGTTGATCGCCTCGACGACGCGGTCGATCTCGGCGACCGAAAAGCGCACCACATGCAGGACGGGGCCGAACACCTCGCGCGCGACGTCGGCGACCGCGGAGATCTCGATCAAGGTCGGCGCGACGAACGCGCCATGCGCCGCCTCGGCCGGGAGCGCCCACCGGCTCACGTTGAAGCCCCGCAATCGCATCGCCACGACATGGGCCTCGATTGCGTCGCGCGCGTCTTCGGTGATGACGGGTCCGACATCGGTCGCGAGGTGGTCGGGCCGACCGACCGAAAGCTCGCACATCGCGCCCTTCAGCATCGCAAGCGTGCGCTCGGCCACATCCTCCTGCAGGCACAGGATCCTGAGCGCCGAGCAGCGCTGCCCGGCGCTGTCGAAGGCGGAGGCGATGACGTCGGAGACGACCTGCTCGGCAAGCGCGGAGCTGTCGACGATCATCGCGTTCAGCCCGCCGGTCTCGGCGATGAAGGTCACGGGCTCTCCGTCGCGCGTCATCCGCCGGGCGAGCGTCGTCTGGATCGACTTGGCGGCGTCGATTGAGCCTGTGAACAGCACGCCCTGCACGCGGGCGTCGGCGACGATCGCGGCGCCGGTCTCCCCTGCCCCCAGCGCCAACCGCAGCGCGTCTTCCGGAACGCCGGCCGCGTGCAGCATGCGGACGGCCTCGGCCGCGATCAGCGGGGTCTCCTCGGCCGGCTTGGCGACGACCGCGTTCCCGGCGGCGAGCGCCGCGGCGACCTGGCCGGTGAAGATCGCAAGTGGAAAGTTCCAAGGGCTGATGGCTGCGACGACGCCCAAGGGCTGCGCATCGTGCGGAAGACGCTCGGCTTCGCAGGCGTAGTAGCGCAGGAAGTCGACGGCTTCGCGCACTTCCGACACGCCGCTCGTGAAGGTTTTTCCCGCCTCGCGGACGAGGAGGCCGATGAGGTTCTCCATCGCCGCCTCCATTGCGTCGGCTGCGCGGCGCAGGATTGCGGCGCGCGCGCCGGCCGTGAGCGCGCCCCAGGCAGGCGCCGCATCGGCGGCAGCGGCCAGCGCCTGCTCGATCTCTTCGGGCGTCGTCCATGTGACGGAGCCGACGATGTCCCGGCGGTCGGCGGGGTTGCGAACGGCCTCCCCCTCCCCCAGTCCTGCGCGCCAGGTCTTTCCCGCGGTTGCAAGCGTCGCATGGGCGAGGCGCGCGAGCGCAGTCTCATCAGCGAGATCCAAACCACGCGCGTTTCGTCGGGCGACGCTGTAGAGGTCGGGGGGGCGCGCGATTTTCGGATGCGGCGCGCCGCGCGACTCCCTCGCCGCGGCGACAGGGTCGGCGATCAGATCCTCGACCGCGACGTCGGGGTCGGCGATCCGGTTGACGAAAGAGGAGTTCGCGCCGTTCTCGAGCAAACGGCGCACGAGATAGGCCAGAAGCGTCTCATGCGCCCCGACGGGCGCGTAGATGCGGCACGGGCGCCCCAACCCGCCTTCCCCCACCACCTGCTCATAGAGCGGCTCCCCCATGCCGTGGAGGCACTGAAACTCGTAGTCGCCGCCTTGGAAGGCCGGCCCGGCCATCGTCATGATCGCGGCCAGAGTGTGCGCGTTGTGGGTGGCGAATTGGGGGAACACCGCGTCTCGCGCTGCGAGCAGCTTTCGCGCGCAAGCGAGATAGGAGACGTCGGTATGGACCTTGCGGGTGAAGACCGGGAAGTCCTCGTACCCGCCGATCTGGGCGCGCTTGATCTCGCTGTCCCAGTAGGCGCCCTTCACCAGCCGCACCATCAGGCGACGGCCGGCCCGGCGCGCAAGGTCGACGATCCAGTCGACGACGAAGGGACAGCGTTTGCCATAGGCCTGGATGACGAAGCCGAGGCCATCCCAACCTTGAAGCGCCGGGTCAAGCGCCAGCGCCTCGAACAGGTCGAGCGATAGCTCCAGCCGATCGGCTTCTTCGGCGTCGATGTTGAGGCCGATGTCGCGACCTTTGGCTAGTTGGGCAAGGCCTTTCAGGCGCGGCAGCAATTCGGCGAACACGCGCTCGCGCTGCTGGCGGGAATAACGCGGGTGGAGCGCGGAGAGTTTGATCGAGACGCCCGGCCCTTCGTAGGGCCCGCGCCCCGCCGAGGCTTCGCCGATGGCGCGGATGGCGTTTTCGTAGGAGGCGAGATAACGGGCGGCGTCCTCCTCGGTCGCCGCCGCTTCGCCGAGCATGTCGTAGGAATAGGCGAAGCCGCGGCGCTCCTGCCTCCGGGCGTTCGCGAGCGCCTCGGCGATGTCGCGGCCGGCGACGAACTGCTCGCCCATCAACCGCATGGCGAGGTCGACCGCTTTGCGGATCACCGGCTCCCCACCGCGCGCGATCAGCTTATGGAGCGCCGCCGACAAGCCGGTCTCGCTCGCCGTCGCCGTCATCCGCCCGGTGACGAGCAGGCCCCAGGTCGCTGCGTTCACGAACAGAGACGGGCTGCGGCCGAGGTGGGCGCGCCAGTCGCCGGCTGCGATCTTGTCTCGGATCAGCGCGTCGCGGGTCGCGGCGTCGGGCGTTCGCAGCAGCGCCTCGGCGAGGCACATCAGCGCCACGCCCTCCTCGCTCGACAACGCGTATTCCTGCACGAGGCCTTCCACCCCGCCGCTCACGCCGCGGGCGCGCAGACCATCGACCAGACGGCGCGCGAGAGCTTGCGTGCCCGCTTCTTCTTCCGACGTCGACGCGGCGAGATCGAGCAGCGGCGCCACGCAGTCGGGCTCCGGCCTGCGGCAGGCGGCGGTGATCGCTGCGCGCAGCGGAGACTGAGCCTCGATCGACCCTGCGAAGCGCGCGAAAGGCGGCTCCGGCGGCTCGGCCGTCTCCAGACCATTGGTATGCGTCATCCGGGTCCTCGGATTCGCAGAATGTCCTCAGACAGGAAACGCCTCCGCCGCCTTCCGTTCCATCGCCAGCAGCGCGTCGGAGATCAGGATCGCCAGCGCTGCGATAAGCCCGGCGCCCTGCACGACATAGGCCAGATTGTTCGACGCAAGGCCGGCGAAGACCACCTCCCCCAGCGTCCGCGCCGCGACGGCCGAGCCAATCGTCGCCGTCGCGACGCCGCTGATCGCCGCGAGCCTCAACCCCGCAAGGATTGCCGGAAGCGCGAGCGGCAGTTCGACCTTCCGCAGCCGCTGAGCCCGCGTCATGCCGCAGGCGTCGGCCGCTTCGAGCGCGCGCGCCGGCGCACGGCCGAGGCCCGCGAGCGCGTTCTCGAACACCGGAAGTATTCCATAGATGATAAGCGCGATCAGCGTCGGTTCCGCACCGAAGCCGACAGCCGGAACTGCGATCGCGAGAACGGCGACGGGCGGGAAGGTTTGGCCTGCATTCGCAAGGCTGCGGGAGAGCGGCAGGAACTCTCGCCCCCATGGCTGCGTGACCGAGATCGCCAGGATGACGCCGACAAGCGCCGAGGCCGCCAATGCGAGCGCGGTCAGCCCGAGATGAAGCGCGGTGAGCTCGGCGAGATTTGCGTGGCGGTAGATGACGGGCGCGCCCTCCGGCGCGAGCGACCGAAGCAACGGCTCGAAGATCGACGGCGCCGCGAGGAACGCCGCGACCGACACGATCAAGGCGACGCGGGCCACGAATGCGACGTTCACGCCTTCGGCTCCGCGCCGGCCTCGATCAGCCGCTTGAGCGTCACGATCCCCAGCGCCTCGCCCCCTGCCCCGACGACGGGCGCGGCGTCCCGGCGCGACCAGAGAAGAGCGCCCAGCGCGCCGCGAAGCGTCGCCTCCACGGCGACCGGATCGCCAGCAGCCGATCCCGGCTCCACAAGATCGCGAACCGAGCCGAGCGCGAGCAGGCGGAACGGACGGTCGTCGGATGCGACCAGCGCCGCAACCTCAGGCGTCGCCGGGCGCGAGAAGATTTCGGCCGGCGTTCCCTGCTGGAGCAGCCGCCCGCGATGCATCACGGCAATCCGGTCGCCGAGCCGAGCGGCCTCGTCCATGTCGTGCGTAACGAGCACGATCGTGAGGCCAAGCCTCTTCCGAAGAGCGGCGAGGTCGACCTGCGCTTTGGCGCGGACCGCGGGGTCGAGAGCCCCGAAGGGCTCGTCCATCAGCAGCACGCGGGGTTCGGCCGCAAGCGCCCGCGCCACGCCGACACGCTGCTGCTCTCCGCCGGAGAGTTCGTGGGGCTTGCGCGGTCCGTAGGTCGCGGGATCGAGGCCGAGCAGCGTCAGCAGTTCGTCGACGCGGGCGCGGATGCGCGGCTCCTCCCACCTGAGCAGGCGCGGCGTCGTGGAAATGTTCTCGAAGGCGGTTCGGTGGGGGAACAGCCCGGCGCCCTGCATGACATAGCCGATGCGCCGGCGAAGCAGGTGCGGCGCGACCGTCGACACGTCTTCGCCGTCGACGACGACACGGCCGGCGCTCGGCTCGACCAGCCGATTGATCGTCTTCAGCAGCGTCGACTTCCCCGAGCCGGACGATCCGACGATCGCCAGCGACTCGCCCTCGGCGATCTCGAGCGAGACGTCGGCGACGGCCGCCGTCTCGCCATAGCGCTTGGACAGGCGCTCGATCGCGATCATCGGGCGGCGGCTTCGGCCGCGGCGTCGAGCGCGACGGAGGCGGCGAAGGCGAGCGCCACAGTTGGGACCGCGCCGAGCAGCACGAGGTCGATCGCCGTCTGGCCCATGCCCTGGAACACGAAGGTCCCGAACCCTCCTGCGCCGATCAGCGCCGCGACGGTCGCAAGACCGATCGTCTGGACGAGGGTCACCCGCAGGCTCGCCAACAGGCGCGGCGCGGCGAGCGGCGCCTTCACCAGAAGCAGCGCCTGCCGCTCCGTCATTCCCGAGGCCCGAGCCGCCTCGACGGCGTCCCGCGGCGTGGACGCGAGCGCCGAGGCGACGCCCGCGACGACCGGCAGCAGCGCATAGAGCGTCAGCGCGACGAAAGCCGGAGCGATCCCGACGCCGGAAATGCCGACGGCCGAGGCGCTGGGGAGGTTCGCCGCGAGCCAGCCGAGCGGCGCGATGAGCAAAGCGAACAGCGCGATCGACGGGATCGTCTGGATCGCGGTGAGGAAGCCAAGCGCAGGCCCCTCGAAGCGCGGGCTGAAGTGGCAGGCGAGCCCGAGCGGGACGCCGAGCGTCAGAGCGGCGGCGACCGAGCCGAAGGACAGCAACAGATGCGTCCGAGCCTCGGACCAGAAGGCCTGCGCCCGTGGCGCATATTCCTTCAACAGCGACAGATCGTCGAGCGCGCCGCTCGCGAACAGCGCGCCAGCGCCGGCGAGGACAAGAGCGAGAGCCGCGACGCGCATCAACGGGCGCAAGCGAAGACGCACGATGGCGTCCGAGGCGACGAGCGCGAAGGCGAGGAAGGCGAGCCAAAACCCCCAACCCGGGCCGATGCGGGCGAGCATGTCATCTCGCGCAACGAGATGGCTGGGCGCCGTTCCGAGCGCGATCAGCAACGCCGCGGCCACAGCCAGCCCCGCGAGGAGCCTGAGCAAGGCAGGCGTGCGGAGCGCCACGACGATTGCGGCCGCAGCGGCAAGAAGCATGACAGCGGCCGCGACAGGCGGGCTCAGCGCTGCGAACAAAGAGACCGGAGCGCCATCAAGGATGCGGTTGGGCTTCAGGGTCGCGAAGGGCCCAAGCGCGAGCCCTGAGATCGCTACGCCCGCCGCAAGCAGGCCGAGCCGGTCGAACGTCGACGAACCCGCAGCCGCCGAGGCTTCGATCGCGGTCATCGCACAAACCCCCTCTCGCGCAGATACGCTTCCGCGACCGAACGCGCCGGTTCGCCGCCGACCTGTATCTGGCCGTTCAGCCGCCGCATGGTTTCCAGGTCGAGCGTCGCGAAGATCGGCTCGATTACGTCTGCGATCCGGGGCGCCGCCTCTAGCGCCGCGCGGCGGATGACGGGCGCCGGCTGATAGACCGGCTGCGCGCGCCGGTCGTCGTCGAGCATCACGAGGCCGGAGTACGGCAGGCCGCCATCCGTGCCGTAGACCATGGCGGCGTTCGCGCCGCTGATCGCCTTCGCGGCCGCGGCGAGCGTGGCGGCCGTGTCGCCTCCGGCCAGGCTGATGAGCTGGTCGGAGCGCATGTGGAAGCCATACGCCTTCTCGAATGACGGCAGCGCGGACGCCGAGTGGACGAACTCGGTCGAGGCGGCGAGCGTCACCGCCCCGCCTTGCGTCACCCATCGGCCGAAGTCGGAGAGCGAGGTCAGTCCATTCGCTTCCGCGACGTCCTTGCGGACGGCGATTCCCCAGCCATTGTCGGCGGGCGCGGGCTTCAGCCAAACGAGGCTGTTCGCTGCGCCGTCGAGCCGCTTGGCCGCCTCGTAGGCTGCGGTCGCGTCCTTCCATGTCGGCTCGCCCTCGCGGTGGAAGAAGCTCGCCGCATTGCCGGTGTATTCGGGATAGAGGTCGATCTCGTCGGCGAGGATCGCAGCGCGGACGATGGGCGTGCCGCCGAGCTCGGTCCGGTCGCGCGTCTCGAAGCCTGCGGCTTGAAGCGCGAGCACGATCATCCCGCCAAGCAGCGCGCCTTCAGTGTCGGCCTTCGACGAGACGACGATCGGCCGCGCATCGGCGGCGCAAGCCGATGTCAGGAGAACGAGCGCCGCAAGAAAGGGCTTGAGGGAGAGCCGCCACATCGTGGCTCAAGTCTGGCCGAAGGCGCGGCAGTGGTCGAGCGGTCCGGGATTCCGCGACCCACTTGGCTTCGCGCGCGAGGGAAGGAATAAAGCTCCGGGGCGAAGACGACGCGAGGTGGACGATGGTCGAGAACTTCACGCCGGGGAATCCGTCGCCGCTCGCGAGCGCCATCAGCGCCCTGCAGAGCGCGGGCTTTTCGGTCAATGTCTGCGCGACGCCCGGCCGGCTGACCGTCGACCGACAGGAACTTACGCCGGACGAGATTTTCGCCCTGGCGAGCGCCAAGGCCGGCTGGAGCGGCCCCGGCGAGTCGGGGCAGGCCGCTCCTTAAGCCTCCGCTTCCGCTCAGGGCTCCTGACGGATCTCAATCGCGTCCACGCGGTCGGGATAGAAGGCGAGATGTCCGGCGATCGGGGATACGGCTGGATAAGTCTCCTCATAGGTCCAGACCGCGTCTGTCCCTCTAGGTCCAGCCGCGGGGATGCTGAAGTAAGCGGCGTCGCCCTTGTAGGGGCAGTGGCTGGTCCGGGGGCTGCGCTGCAGCAGCGTCATGTCCGCGTCGGCGCGCGGAATATAATACACCGGCGGATAGCTCGCCTCCCGCAGGATCAAGGCGTTCGCGCTGTCGGCGATCACCTTGCCGCCCGCCGTGACGATGACGCGGCCAGCGAGCAGCTCCATGCTGATCGGGTGGTCGGGTCCAGGCGTCTTCATCGCTGCCGTCGTCATAAGGATGCGCTCCTCTGTCGCAAAACCGATCAACGGCCGCGCTTCCGGGGCCGCGGTCTTGACATCACCCATGCGCCATTCATACCTGGCGATACAATACCGGTCGGTATAAATGGGGCTCCGTTATGTCCAAGACAGGCTATCTCGTCGCCGCGGCGACGTTCGGCGCAGCGGTCTCGGCGCTCACCGCGCTCACGCCCTGGCAGGGCGTGTCGGCCGACAGCGCCCCTGCGGCAGCCGCGGCGACGCCGGTCTCCGTAGCTGAGGTGCAGCAGCGCGACGTGCAGAACTGGAACGAGTTCTCCGGGCGCATGGAGGCGGTCGAGCGCGTCGAGATCCGCCCGCGCGTCGCGGGCCAGATCGTCGAGATTCACTTTCGCGAAGGCGCCCTCGTCGAGAAGGGCGCGTCCCTCGTCACGATCGATCCTGAACCGTTCGAGGCTGAGGTCGCGCGCGCGAAGGCGGAGGTCGCAGCCGCCGAGGCGCGGGTGACGCTGGCGCAGAGCGATCTCGACCGCGGCCGCAAGATGACGGCGCTTTCGACAATCTCGCAGCGCGACCTCGACGTCCGCGACAGCGCGCTTCGCCAAGCCAACGCCGCCGTCCAGGGCGCGAAGGCGGCGCTCCGCACGACGGAGCTCAACCTCGGCTACACCCAGGTGCGCGCGCCGATCGCCGGCCGCGTGGGCAAGATCGAGATCACCGTCGGCAATCTCGTTTCCGCCGGCCCGGGCGCTCCCGTGCTCGTGCGTCTCGTGTCGGTCGATCCGATCTATGCGAGCTTCGACGTCGACGAGCACACAGTCGCAAAGGCGCTCGCCAGCCTCCCCTCGGGTCAGGACCGTAGCCAGACGCTCGGCGCCATCCCGGTCGAGCTCGCGAGCGACGGCGAAAGCCGGCTCCGGCGGGGCGAGCTGCAATATGTCGATCCGAGCGTCGACGCGGCCACCGGCTCGGTGCGCGTCCGCGGCGTCTTCCCGAACCCGGACGGCAAGTTGATGCCCGGCCAGTTCGCCCGGCTGAAGATCGCCGAGGCGAAGGCGACCCCTGCTCTGCTGGTCAGCGAACGCGCCATCGGCGTCGATCAGGACAAGAAATACGTCCTCGTCATCGACGCGCAGAACAAGGCCAACTATCGCGAGGTCACGCTTGGCGCCTCCGCGAACGGCCTGCGGACCGTCCTCAGCGGCCTCTCCGCCGGCGAGCGCGTCGTCGTCAACGGCCTCCAGAAGCTGCGCCCAGGCGCGCTGGTTGCGCCGGAGCCGGTCGCGATGAACGGCGACGCCGCCCAGAAGCAGGCATCCGCCGCCCCGTAAGCAGAACGTCTTCCCGGACGGCCCGAAGGCCGATCCGGGATCGTCTTCAGAACTAAGCGTTTCCACCGCCTGCGATCCTAAGCGCCGCTTCGTCGCGTCCGGGATGACGTCCAGAACTCGACCGTCCGAGGGCTTCGGCCATGAACATCTCCCGCTTCTTCATCGACCGCCCGGTCTTCGCCGGCGTGCTGTCGACCGTGATCTTCCTCGCGGGCCTGCTCTCGATCCGGGCCATGCCGATCTCGGAATATCCGGACGTCGTCCCGCCGCAGATCGTGGTGCGCGCCACCTATCCGGGCGCAAATCCGAAGGTCATTTCGGAGACAGTCGCGACGCCGATCGAGGAGCAGATCAACGGCGTCGAGGACATGCTCTACATGGCGAGCCAGGCGACGACCGACGGCGTCATGACCCTGACCGTGACCTTCGCTCTGGGAACGGATCCCGATAAGGCCCAGCAGCTCGTGCAGAACCGCGTCAGCCAGGCCGAGCCGCGGCTGCCGGAGGAGGTCCGCGCGCTCGGCGTAACGACGGTGAAGTCCTCCCCGGACCTCACGCTGGTCGTCCATCTGACGTCGCCGAACGGACGCTACGACTCGAAGTATCTCCGCAACTACGCGGTGCTGAACGTGAAGGACCGTCTCGCCCGCATCCCTGGCGTCGGTCAGGTGCAGCTGTTCGGCTCAGGCGACTATTCCATGCGCGTATGGCTTGATCCGCAGAAGGTCGCGGAGCACGGCCTGTCGGCCTCCGACATCGTGGCCGAGATCCGCGCGCAGAACGTGCAGGCGGCGGCGGGCGTCGTGGGCGGCTCGCCGACGCCGTCGGACGTCGACCTCCAGCTCTCCGTCAACGCGCAGGGCCGCCTCCAGTCCGAGGAGGAGTTCGGCGACATCATCGTCAAGTCGGGCGCAAACGGCGAGATCGTGCGCCTGCGCGACGTCGCCCGCATCGAACTCGGCGCGTCCGACTATGCGTTGCGGTCGCTGCTCGACAACAAGTCGGCGGTCGCGGTCCCGCTGTTCCAGGCGCCCGGCTCGAACGCGATCGACATCGCCGACCGCGTGCAGGCTGAAATGCGCGACATCAAGGCCAACATGCCGGACGGCGTGGACTACTCGATTGTCTATGACACCACGCAATTCGTGCGCGCCTCGATCGAGGCGGTGATTCACACCCTGCTCGAGGCAGTCGCTCTCGTGGTGCTGGTGGTTATCGTGTTCCTGCAAACCTGGCGGGCGTCGATCATCCCGCTGATCGCCGTTCCGGTGTCGATCATCGGCACCTTCGCGGTCATGCATCTCTTCGGCTTTTCGATCAACGCGCTCAGCCTGTTCGGCCTGGTGCTCGCGATCGGCATCGTCGTCGACGACGCGATCGTCGTGGTCGAAAACGTCGAACGCAATATCGAGGAAGGACTGAACCCCCGCGACGCCGCCCTTAAGGCGATGCAGGAGGTCTCCGGCCCGATCGTCGCGATCGCGCTGGTGCTGATCGCGGTGTTCGTGCCGCTCGCCTTCATCTCCGGCCTGACCGGCCAGTTCTACAAGCAGTTCGCGCTGACGATCGCGATTTCGACCGTCATCTCGGCGATCAACTCGCTGACGCTGTCGCCGGCGCTCGCCTCGCTTCTGCTGAAGGGCCACGACGCGCCGAAGGACAGGCTGACGCGCGGCATGGATCTGCTGTTCGGCTGGTTCTTCCGCGGCTTCAACCGCGCCTTCTCCTGGGGGTCGCGGTCCTACGGCAAGGGCGTGGGCTTCGCGATCGGCCGGAAGATGATCCTTCTCGTCCTCTATGTCGGCCTGATCGGCGTCACCGGGCACCTGTTCCGCACGATTCCGGGCGGCTTCGTGCCGGCGCAGGACAAGCAATATCTCGTCGGCTTCGCACAGCTTCCCGATGCCGCCACGCTCGACCGCACGGAGGACGTGATCAAGCGCATGGGCGAGATCGCGCTAAAGCAGCCCGGCGTGCAGAGCGCGGTTTCGTTCCCTGGCCTTTCCATCAACGGCTTCACCAACTCATCCAACGCCGGCATCGTGTTCGTGACGCTGTCGCCGTTCGAGAACCGCAAGGACCCGTCCTTGAGCGCCGGCGCGATCGCCATGAAGCTGAACGGCGCTTACGCCGGCATCCAGGACGCCATCATCGCGATGTTCCCGCCGCCGCCGGTGCAGGGCCTCGGCACGATCGGCGGCTTCAAGTTCGAGATCGAGGACAAGGCCGGCCTCGGCTATGCGGCGCTCGACGAGGCGACCAAGGGGTTTCTCGCCAAGGCCGCCCAGGCGCCGGAACTCGCCGGCCTGTTTTCCTCCTACCAGGTGAACGTGCCGCAGCTCTTCGCCGACATCGACCGCACGAAGGCGCGCCAGCTCGGCGTGCCGATCTCGGACGTGTTCAACACGCTGCAGATCTATTTCGGCTCGCTCTACGTCAACGATTTCAACAAGTTCGGCCGGACCTATTCGGTGCGCGTGCAGGCGGACTCTGCCTATCGCGCTCGAGCGGAGAATGTCGGCTTCCTCAAGGTGAAGTCGGCTTCGGGCGACATGATCCCGCTCTCCGCCCTGCTGACGGTGAAGCCGAGCGCAGGTCCCGAGCGCGCCATGCGGTACAACGGTTTCCTCTCCGCCGACGTCAACGGCGGCGCGGCGCCCGGCTTTTCGACCGGCCAGGCGCAGGAGGCGGTCGCGCGGATCGCGTCCGAAACCCTGCCAAAGGGCTTTTCCTTCGAATGGACCGAGCTCACCTACCAGGAGTTCATCGCCGGCAATTCGGGGTTGATCGTCTTCCCTGTCGCGATCCTGCTCGTCTTTCTGGTTCTCGCCGCCCAGTATGAGAGCCTGACGTTGCCGATCGCGATCATCCTGATCGTTCCGATGGGCATCCTGGCGGCGCTCACCGGGGTCTGGCTGTCCGGGGGAGACAACAACGTCTTCACCCAGATTGGGTTGATCGTGCTGGTCGGCCTGTCGGCCAAGAACGCCATCCTGATCGTCGAGTTCGCGCGCGAGCTGGAGATCGCGGGACGTACGCCGTTTGAGGCAGCCATCGAAGCGAGCCGCCTGCGGCTGCGGCCGATCCTGATGACGTCGCTCGCCTTCATCATGGGCGTGCTGCCGCTCGTCACCTCGACGGGCGCGGGATCCGAGATGCGTTCGGCGATGGGCGTGGCGGTGTTCTCGGGGATGATCGGCGTGACCGCTTTCGGCCTGTTCCTGACGCCGGTGTTCTACGTCGTGATCCGTGCGCTCGCGGGCGGGCGCAAGCTCAAGGGCGCCGGCACGGTCGAGCCCGCCGGCCACCATGCCGCGCCTCATGCGCTGCCGAATTCAGGAACGTCCGTCGGTTAAGATCGTCGGAGGAAAATGTGTCCCATTCCTCCGATGGTCTTGAGCAGGAGGTCGCCGTGCAACCCACGGCGGCCTCCGCTGTTTTTCAGGCCAAGGGCAGAAACAAACTTTAAGCCGGCTGGCGCTCGCAGGCGGGCAAAGCGCGAAGCGCAAGCTCCGCCACCTTGTAGAGCTCGGCGCGCGTCGCGCCCGATGACGCCTTCACCGCCATGCCCAGACCGACCGACATGACGTAGCGCGCCCAGTCGGCCGGATCCTCGCCCGCGTCCAGTTCGCCCTCGGCGGCGGCGCGGTCGAGGCGCTTGCGCAGGGTCTCCTCGCTGAGCGACCGCCGCGCGATCAGCTCGCTCCGGATGGCGTCGCCTTCCCCGCCGCCACAGACGGCGCTGTTCACGCCGAGGCATCCCGGGGGATGCATCGGGTCGGTCAGCACGTCGGCGTAACCCTTCAGCAGCTTGTCGATCGTCCTGCGCGCCGTCGGCTCGTTGAGCGCCTCGGCGACGAAGCAGAAATGGTTCTGCTCGTAGCGGTCGAGCACCTTGCGGAACAGCTCTTCCTTGTTCCCGTAGGTCGCGTAGAGGCTCGGCCGCGTGATGCCCATGGCCTCCGTCAGCTCTGTCAGCGACGCGCCCTCGAAGCCGTGCCGCCAGAAGACCTGCAGCGCGGCGCAAAGCGCCTCGTCGACGTCGAACTCCTTCGGCCTACCCATGACTGGTCGCATCCTGCGATTTCATACCGACCGATATAGTGTCGGCGCCGAGATGCGTCGAGGCGACCGGGCATTCTCCTTTCGCCCATCAGCCTTGTCTCGCAACGCTAGGCGCCCTCGAGACGGCCCGCGCTCCGAGATCTTAGGCGCGGATAGCGCAGGTAGCACACGCGCCCGCTAGCTGCTTGACGCATCGACTTCTGCAACAGGCGTTGCCGACTTCATCTCAATCAGGCCTGCGGCGATCGCCACCCAGACCAGATTGGCGTCGGTGCGTATGTCGAGCTTCGCCTTGATGCCCGAATGATAGTTCTGGATCGTCTTCTGGCTGAGCGACAGCGCGTCGGCGATCTCGTCGGTGGTCATGCCGGAAGCGATCAGTTGCAGAATTTCCACCTCCCGCGGCGCGAGCCCGTTGATCGGCGAACTTCGGCCAGAGAGCCGCTCGGCCGCGATCTGCCGGGCGATGTCGTCGCTGACCGACTTACCGCCCTGCGCGATCACGGACATCGCCGAGATCAACGCTTCCGGCGGGCTGCTCTTGGTGACGTATCCGGCGGCGCCGGCTTCGAAGGCCTTAAGCGCATAAGAGAGGCCGTCATGCATGGTGAATACGAGGATGCGCGCTTTGTGGTCGAAGGCCCTTATTCGGCGGATCGCTTCGAGGCCGCTTGAGCCGGGCATGCTGAGGTCGACGATGACGATGTCCGTCGGCGAGCGGCGGTATGCGAGGTAGGCCGCGGACGCCGTGTCGGCCTCCGCTGCGACGCAGAAACCCGGCTGTTGCTCGATCAGCTTGCGGTAGCCAGCGCGAACGACCGGGTGGTCATCGGCGAGCAGAATGGTGCGTTCGCCCATCGATCAAGCTGCTTCAGACGTAGCGCGAGCCGCACCGACCGACTTGAGCGGGAGCGCCGCGGCAAGACGAACGCCTCGGCCGCGAGCTTCGGCAAGGAACTGACCTCCGAGCGCCTCGACGCGTTCGCGCAGGCCGAGCAGACCCTGCCCCTGATTGCCCACAGGCTCGACAGAAGCGCCGCCGCCGTCGTCCTCGACCGTCACAGTGATCTGCGGCTCAGGCGCGTTTCGTCGTTCGACAGTGATCGCGATCGCCTGCGGGGCGCCGTGCTTCACCGCGTTGGTCAGCCCCTCCTGGGCCAGACGGTAGATCGTCAGCGCGATCTCGGCCGGCGCGTCTTGGAGTCCCCCATGAACCTTCAGTTGGAAGCGCGGCCCCGACCCCGGCCCGATACGGGCGTTCCAGCTGCCCACCAGATGTTCGAGACTTTGCTCTAGCCCGATGTCCTCGAGCTCGGGCGGCCTCAAGCGCGACAGCGTGCTTTTCAATGTTGCGGCCATGCCTTCACTGATGACGCCGATCTCTCGCGCGCTCTCTGAGAGGTCCGGCCGATCCTTGAGGCTTGCGCTAGCGACCGCCGCGGCGAGCGCGCGCGTGGCGGTCAGACACTGGCCGAACTCATCGTGCAGGTCGCGGGCGAGCGAGCGTCGCTCGTCCTCCTGGACCTCGAACAACCTGCGCGTGACGGCCGCGCGCTGCTCCGTCGACAGCGCAAGGCGCTCCGTCAGCTCGTTGAAGGCTCTGGCCACATGCGCGAACTCGCGCGCGGCGAAGTCCGGCAGCCGGACCGACAGGTCGCCCCGCTCCAGCAGCTTCAACCCGCGGATGATGATCTCGATTGGACGCAGCGCGTGTCCGATCAAGGCCACCGTCAGCAATCCGATCGCCGCCGCCATCGCCGAGGCGACCCCGACGACGACGCTGACCTGCCGCCAAGCCTGCTGAGCGGCAGCGCCGGCGTCAGCTTGCGCAGCGATCGAACCAACCTCGTGGCGGCCGACCATCACCCTTCGCTCGACAGGCTCGAATGCGCCGAACAGCAGGTCGTTGAGCTTCACGAACCAGGCCGGCGCAGTTCCGGACTCAGGGCCGCCGCCGCAGATGCTCGCCGGCACGTCGCCAGTCCACTCAAGCCGGACGCAATAGCCCGGGCCAACAATCCGCAGGGTGTCGGAGCTGCGCCATTCTGGAAAGGCCAGCTTGGCGTGCGAGCCTTCGTTCCCGGGGAACATGACTTCGCGCCAAGCGAGATTGCGGGACTCGCGCTCCATCCGGTCGGCTGTCGCTACGACCTCGCGTTTTATCGCGTTGTTCGCCTCAACCATTGTCCACGCCCCCGCGCAGGCCAGGCAGAGCGCGACGACGGCAAGGACGCGCAGAATGAGTTTCGCCAGCAGGGACATGGCTTCGACTTTCGTTTCAATGCCTTGTGTCCCGGACTGACGATCCGGAATCAAGCGCCTCCGCCAAAATCGGGAGATTCTCCCAGCCAACCCTGGGAAGATCGCTCTACGGATTTCCGGGCTTTTTCGCAGTTTGTGGGTTCTCAGCGGGACGGAACGCCTTCGGGCCAACCGCGGGCGCGGCAGATCGCGTCCTTGTTTTCCCGCTCCTCCGGAGGACGTCCATGAAACGCGCGATGATTATCGGCCTGGGAGCGGCATTGCTCGCCGGAATCGTGCCCGCCTCGGCGAACGACAGCGTCGAGGCGATCGTCAAGGACCCCAAGCAGTGGGGCATCCAGACCGGCGATTACGCCAACACCCGCTACTCGAAGCTCGGCGACATCACCAAAGACAACGTCAAGAACCTGCAGGTCGCGTGGTCGTTCTCGACCGGCGTGCTGCGCGGCCACGAAGGCGGCCCGCTCGTCGTCGGTGACGTGATGTATGTCCACACGCCGTTCCCGAACGTCGTCTACGCGCTCGACCTCAACGAGGAAGGCAAGATCCTCTGGCGGTACGAGCCGCGTCAGGCGAACAACGTCGTTCCGGTGATGTGCTGCGACACGGTCAACCGCGGCGTCGCCTATGCCGACGGCATGATCTATTTCGAGCAGGCGGACACCACCGTGGTGGCGCTCGACGCCAAGACAGGCCAGGTGAAGTGGTCGGTCGTGAACGGCGACCCGAAGAAGGGCGAGACGAACACCGCGACGGTCATGCCGGTGAAGGACAAGCTGATCGTCGGCATCTCGGGCGGCGAATTCGGCGTCCGCGGCCATCTCACCGCCTACGACCTCAAGACCGGCAAGCTCGCCTGGCGCGCCTATTCCATGGGCCCCGACGAAGAGATGCTCGTCGATCCCGAGAAGACCACCGAGCTCGGCAAGCCGATCGGCAAGGATTCGTCGCTCAAGACCTGGGAAGGCGACCAGTGGAAGCAGGGCGGCGGCTCGACCTGGGGCTGGTACTCCTACGACCCGAAGCTGAACCTGATCTATTACGGCTCAGGCAACCCCTCGACCTGGAACCCCAAGCAGCGTCCCGGCGACAACAAGTGGTCAATGACCGTCTGGGCCCGCGATCCCGACACCGGCATCGCCAAGTGGGTCTACCAGCTGACGCCGCATGACGAATGGGATTACGACGCCGTCAACGAGATGATCCTCACGGATCAGAAGATCGGCGGAAAGGAGCGAAAGCTTCTGACTCATCCCGATCGCAACGGCTTCGCCTATACGCTCGACCGCGAAACCGGCGAACTTCTCGTCGCCGAGAAGTACGATCCGGTGGTGAACTGGGCCACCAAGGTCGACATGGACAAGTCGTCCAAGACCTATGGTCGTCCGCTGGTCGTCGCCAAGTACTCGACCGAGCAGAACGGCGAAGACGAGAATTCGCAGGGCATTTGCCCGACGGCTCTCGGCACCAAGGATCAGCAGCCATCGGCCTATTCGCCAAAGACCGAGCTGTTCTACATCCCGACCAACCACGTCTGCATGGATTACGAGCCGTTCCGCGTCTCGTACACAGCCGGTCAGCCCTATGTCGGCGCAACCCTCTCGATGTACCCCGCGCCGAACAGCCATGGCGGCATGGGCAACTTCATCGCCTGGGACAACGTCAAGGGTAAGATCGTCTGGTCCAACAAGGAGCAGTTCTCCGTGTGGTCCGGCGCGCTCGCCACGGCCGGCGGCGTCGTGTTCTACGGCACGCTCGAAGGCTACCTGAAGGCTGTCGACGCCAAGACGGGCAAGGAGCTCTACAAGTTCAAGACCCCGTCGGGCATCATCGGCAACGTCATCACCTACGAGCACAAGGGCAAGCAGTACGTCGCGGTGCTCTCGGGCGTCGGCGGTTGGGCGGGCATCGGCCTCGCGGCCGGTCTGAGCGGCAGCAGCGAAGGCCTTGGAGCCGTCGGCGGCTATGCAGCGCTCGCGAACTACACCGCGCTCGGCGGTCAGCTCACCGTCTTCACCCTTCGGGATTGACGAGGTCTGAGGCGCCGCTCCGCGCGGCGCCTCGACGAACTTTCCATAGCCTATGCGCGTCGGGCTCTCCTCCTCCCTCTGACCGACGCGAAACTTATGGACACGGCGGCGCCCAAGTGCGCCGCCGTTTTTTTATCTGGCTAGGGGCTCAGCCGGCGCGCTGATAGGCGTGCGCGGCGCGCAGCACGGTGGCGTCGTCGAAATGCCGACCGGTCAGCATCAGGCCGATCGGCATTCCCTTGACGCCGTGGACCGGCACCGAGATCGACGGATGGCCCGTCAAGTCGAAGGCAGCCGTGTTCTGGACCATATTAAGCGCCTGACCGACATAGGTCTTGCGGTCCTTCTCCACCGATTCCGGCAGCACGTGCGCCGTCTGCGGGGTGGTCGGCATCAGGACGAGGTCGGCCTCGGCCAAAATCCGGTTATAGGCCGCCGTCAAAGCGCGCGACTGATTTTGAGCGCGACCATAGAACACGCCCTGATAATTCTCGCGCATGTAGTGGGCCATGATCACGCCCATCTTCGCCGTCGCCGAGAAGTCTCCCCCGTTCGTGACGATGGCGCGGGACATAGCCGACATCAGACGCGTGTTGAAATAGCCCTTCGTCTGGTAGGCGGCATGGCCGTGATAGAAGCTGTCGACGCCGCCCTCGATGGCGATGGCGTTCCAGATCGGCACGACCCAGCGATGCTGAGGAACGGAAACTTCGCGAACCTCCGCTCCCAGGCTGGCGAGCTGCTCGGCCGCGGCGCGCACGGCTTCGTCGACCTCGGGCATCGACTCCGGCATGCCGAAGCCCTCCTTCACGACCGCGATCTTGAGCCCGCGCAGTCCCCCTTCGAGGGCGCTGCGATAGTCAGGAACGTCGATCGTGCTGGGCTGGCGGGGGTCAATCGCGGTGTCGTCCTTGCCTGCGATCACCTGGAGCATCAGGGCGCAGTCCTCGACCGTCGTCGCCATCGGGCCGATATGGTCGATCGTCTGGTCGAAGCCCACGATGCCGGTGTATGGCACCAGTCCATGGGTCGGCTTCAGCCCGACGGTGCCGCACCAGGACGATGGCATGCGGATAGACCCGCCCTGGTCGCCGCCGATTGCGATATCCACCAGCCCCGTCGCCGGAGCGATCGCGGAACCGCAGGACGAGCCGCCCGCGACGTGTTCGGGGTTGGCCGGATTGAGACCGGCGCCATAGGCGCTGGTGTGGCCCCCGCCGGAAAAGGCGAAGTCGCAGGTGTTGAGCATGGCGGTGATGTGACCGCCGGCCTCCAGGATGCGCCGCACGATGGTGGCGTCGATGTCCGGAACATAGTCATACAATAGCCGGGAGCCGCAGGTCGTCGGAATGCCGGCGACGCAGACAGTGTCCTTGATGCCGATCCGTTTGCCGGCCAGCGGCCCGACGGGCTCCACGGCCTGGACGCTGCAATATCGGACGACGGCGTTGAGAGGGTCATCTTCGCGGCTGGGTCGGGCGCCGGGCACGCGAACCGCGGGCGTCACCTCTCGGATGGGATCCGGATACTGATCAAGTTCATCGTACCCATCCATGACGTCTTTGACGATATCGAAGTAATCATCGACCTCCGCCTCGGTCAGTCGCAGATGATGGCGTTGTGATATGTCCGTGAGATCTTCACGCGAGGGCCGCCTCAACGTCATGTTCGTCTCCGAATTGGATGAGCATTGCTCAAGACATGTCCACGCACGCCGCGCTCCCGGGCGTGAGGTCGTTTCGTAGACCAATCCTGCCGTCATTCGCCGTTGTGGCTTGACGTGGGTTCTAGACAGCTAGACGATCGATCTAGCGCAATGAAACATGAAGGCTTGTATCCACGTCAATGCTCGGCTCTGGCGATCGATAGGTTCAGCCCGTGCGCCACTCGCATCGGATTTTGCTTGCCTCGCCGGGCTTAGATCGGGACCGACGTGACGTGGACCTGTCCAAGCTCACCAACGGCCTGCGACGACAGGCGCGACAGCGGAATCGAAATTCATGCTGCACATCGACCACGTGATCGGCGATCGATCCGAACCCGCGATGCACAAGCGCCTGCATCATCTCGAGCATCATGGGACCGTCGACGTCGTCACCATCCCGCTTGCGGACATGGCGCGGCATCGGCTGAGGATCGTCACGCCGGCAGGCGAAGATCTCGCGATCGCCCTGCCGCGCGACGAGAAGCTGTTCGACGGGGCGGTTCTGCTGATCGACGACGCGCGAGCCATCGTCGTGCGGGCGGAGGTCGAGCGCTGGCTGCGGCTGCAGCCCGCCACGATCGCGGACGCAATCGAGCTCGGCTACCACGCCGGGAACCTGCACTGGCGCGTGCGCTTCGACGGCGAATGCCTTCTGGTCGCACTGGAGGGCCCGGCCGACGCGTATTACGCTCGGTTGGAAGGGCTGCTGGCCGATCGCACGATCGAGACCACGATCGTCACAGGAGACCTCGCGGCGTGATCGGCGCGCTGCTCGCGATCTGGCAAGCCGACACGGCCTTTCCGAGCGGCGGCTTCGCCTTCTCGAACGGGCTCGAGGGTCTGGCGGCCGCCGAGGGCGCATTTTCAGCCGACGACCTCGAGGCCGTCATCGAGGGTGCGCTCCGCCGCCGCTGGGCGAGCGCCGACCGCCTCGCGATGGTCAGGGCGTTCGACAGGGCCATGGATCTCGACGCGGTCGCGCGCGTCGACCACGAGGTCGAGACGACGATCGTTTCGGAGCCGTTCCGAGCAGGCTCCCGCCGTAACGGCGCCAGCCTGCTGGCCTCGCATGTCAGGATCGGAACCCCCGGCGCCGGCGAATGGCAGGCGCTCGTCCGCGCCGGCCGCGCCTTCGGCCATCTCGCGGTGACGCAAGGCGTGGTCTGGCGCGGCGCAGGGCTAGACCTCACCGGCGCGGTGCTCGCCTCCGGCTACATGACGATCTCGAATTACACGACGGCCGCAGTCAGGCTTGGCGTCGTGGGCGCGGTCGCGGCGCAGACGATCGTGCGCCACCTGCTGCCGGTTCTCGCCGAGCTTGCGGCCTCGCCCCTCCCCGACCGGATCGAAAGTTTCTCGCCGCGCCTCGACGTCGCGGCCGCGCGCCATGCCCGCGCCGACCTCCGCCTGTTCTCGAACTGACTCCGGACCAGATCCCCGCATGCTGCTCACGCCGACGGAACTCGAACGCCTCACGATCTTCACCGCAGCCGAGCTCGCGCGAAAGCGGCGCGCCCGCGGGTTGAAGCTCAACTATCCCGAAGCGGTCGCGATCATCACCGACGACATCCTGGAAGGCGCCCGCGACGGCCGTTCGGTGGCAGACCTGATCGGCTTCGGCGCGACGGTTCTGACGAGCGACGACGTGATGCAGGGCGTGCCCGCCATGCTCCACATTTTGCAGGTCGAATGCACCTTTCCGGACGGCACCAAGCTCGTCACCGTGCATGAGCCGATCCGCCCTACGGAGGGATCAGCCGAAGATCCCGTCCGTCCGGGCGAGACGCTGGCGCTCGAAGGCGCGATCGAGCTCAACGAGGGACGCGCGCGCGTCACTCTGACCGCGACCAACAGCGGCGACCGGCCGGTGCAGATCGGCTCGCACTTCCATTTCTTCGAGGTCAACAGAGCCATGGAGTTCGACCGCGCGGCGGCCTTCGGCATGCGCCTTGACGTGCCGGCAGGCACCGCGGTCCGGTTCGAACCGGGCCAGACCAAGGAGGTCCAGCTGGTGACGTTCGGGGGCGAGCGCTTCGTCGGCGGTTTGAACGCGCTGTCGGACGGCGACACCACCACGCCTGCGGCCAAGGAGGCCGCGCTGGCCAAGGCCCGAGCGGCCGGTTTCCGGGGAGCCTGAGACATGGTCAGCATCACCCGCGGGGACTACGCCGCGATGTACGGCCCGACGGTCGGAGACGGCCTGAGGCTCGGCGACACCTCGCTCGTCGCAGTCGTGGAGAAGGACTACGCCACCTACGGCGATGAATGCCTGCACGGCGGCGGCAAGACGCTGCGCGACGGGCTGGGACTGGCGGCCGGGATCACCAACGCTCAAGGCGCGCTCGACTTCCTGCTCTGCAACGTCACGGTCATCGATGCCGTGCTCGGGATCGTCAAAGGCGATCTCGGCATCAAGGACGGCAAGATCGTGGGCGTCGGCAAGGCCGGTAATCCCGCCATCATGGACGGCGTCGACCCGCGGCTGATCGTGGGCGCCGGCACTACGGTCAGGGACTGCGAAGGCCTGATTGCAACCGCGGGCGGCATCGACGTTCACGTTCATTTCGATTCCGCAGGTCTCGTCGACCACGCGCTCGCGAGCGGCCTCACGACCATGCTCGGCGGCTCGCTCGGGCCGATCACCGTCGGCATCGACAGCGGCGGCCCGTTCAACACCGGCAAGATGCTGCAGGCCTCAGAGGCCTGGCCGATGAACTTCGGCTTCCTCGGCCGCGGCAACAGCCACATTCCGGGCTCGCTCAAGGAGCAGTTGGAGACCGGGTGTTGCGGGCTGAAGATCCACGAGGACTGGGGCGCAATGCCGGCGACGATCGACGCCTGCCTGCGCTCCGCCGACGAGCTCGACTATCAGGTTCAGCTGCACACCGACACGCTGAACGAGAGCGGCTTCCTGGAGGACACGCTGGCCGCGATCGGCGGCCGCACGATCCACATGTACCACACCGAAGGCGCCGGCGGCGGCCACGCGCCGGACATCATCCGGGTGGCGGGCGAGATGTACTGCCTGCCGTCGTCGACGAACCCGACCAATCCCTACACGGTCAACACGTTCGACGAACATCTCGACATGACCATGACGTGCCACCACCTCAATCCGGCAATCCCGGAGGACGTGGCCTTCGCGGAGAGCCGGATCCGCGCGCAGACCATTGCGGCCGAGGACGTGCTGCACGACATCGGCGCGATCTCGATGCTGGGCTCCGACAGTCAGGGCATGGGGCGCATTCACGAAGTCATCTGCCGGACATGGCAGCTCGCCTCCAAGATGAAGGATCAGCGCGGCCTGCTGCCGGAGGAGAAGACGGGCTTCGGCGACAACGCGCGCATCAAGCGGTACATCGCGAAATACACGATCAACGCGGCGCGCACGTTCGGGATCGCCCAGCACATCGGCTCGCTAGAAGACGGCAAGATGGCCGACATCGTGATCTGGCGGCCGGCCTTCTTCGGCATCAAGCCGGAGCTGGTGATCAAGGGCGGCTTCATCGCCTGGGGCGCGATGGGCGACAGCGCGGCTTCGCTGATGACCTGCGAGCCGATGCTGCTGCGCCCGCAATGGGGCGCGTTCGGCAAGGCGGCCCCTGCCCTCTCAGCTTGCTTCGTCCACCCGCTCGCGATCGCGCGCGGCCTACGCGAGGAGCTCGGCATCTCCAAGATGCTCCTGCCGGCGAGCGGCACGCGCGGGCTCAAGAAGTCCGACATGCTGCATAACGACGCTCTGCCGAACATCCGCGTCGACCCGCAGACCTTCGACGTATTCGTCGACGGCGAGCTCGCGACCTGCGAGCCCGCGACCGAGCTGCCGCTCGCGCAGCGCTACATGCTGAGGTGACGCCGGTGCTCGAACTCTCGTCTCGCAAGGTCTCCGGCGCCTCGCAGGCTTCCGCCGCGCGAATCGGCGTCGGCGGGCCGGTCGGATCCGGCAAGACCGCCCTGATTGAGCGGCTGATCCCCGTGCTGCGCGGCCGCGGCGTCGACCTTGCGGTCGTCACCAACGACCTCGTCACCAAGGAGGACGCCGAGCGCCTGCGCCGCTCCGGTTTGATTGATCCGGCGCGCGTCCTCGCCGTCGAGGCGGGCGCCTGCCCCCACACCGTGATCCGCGAGGACCCGACGCTGAACATGGCGGCCGGCGACGATCTTGAAGCGTCGTTTCCGGGGCTGGAGTTGATCATCTTCGAGTCCGGCGGCGACAATCTCGCTTCGACCTTCTCGCTCGACCTCGTGGACTGGTGGATGTTCGTGATCGACGTCGCCGGCGGCGACGACATCCCGCGCAAGAAGGGGCCGGGCGTGCTCAAGAGCGACCTGCTGGTCGTAAACAAGACCGACCTCGCGCCGTATGTCGGGGTCGATCTCGAAGGCATGCTGACCGAGGCGAACGCCGTTCGCGCGGGCAAGCCCGTGCTCGCCACCAACGCCCGTCGCGGCGAGGGCGTGGAGGCGGTTGCCGACATGATCTGCCGCGCGGTGCTGTTCCACGCATGAAGCCCGGCGACTACGCTTCCGGCGAAGCCGCGATCGGTCGTTCCCGTCGGGCCGATCTGGTGTTCGCACGTGGCGGCGGGCGCTCGGCGCTGATCCGCCAGACCGTTCCCTACCCTTTCCACGTCACGAAGCCCTTCGCGCTGGACCGTGACCGGCCGGACCTGGCGACGCTCTATCTGCAGTCGGCGTCCGGCGGGATCTATCGCGGCGACAAGCTGGATCTGTCGCTTGCCGTAAAGGCCGGCGCGGCGGTTCACGTCACCAGCCAGGCCGCCACTGTGGTGCACGACACCGGCGCTTATCCCGCCCGCCAGACGACCGCGCTCGACGTCGGCGAGAACGCATTCGCGGCGCTGACGCTCGATCCGCTGGTGATGTTCCCGGGCTCAGCCCTCGAGGTTCCGACCGTCGTCAGGCTCGCTCGCGGCGCGCTCGCGATCGTGGCGGACGGCGTCGCCTGGCATGACTTCAAGGCGCTTGGTCGGCCGTTCGCGTCGCTCAAGGCCGAGACGCTGGTGCATGGCCCGGACGGCGGCCTGCTGGTCTGCGACCGTTCGACGGTGGCGGGCGAAGAGCTGCTCGGCCCGCGCTCGCTGCTCGGGCCGGTCGCCGCGGCCTATGGCTCGGCGATGCTGCTCGGCCCCGCCGATCGCCTGCCATCAGCCAGCGCGATCGAGACGACTCTGGACGGTCTTGCCTGTTGGGCCGGCGCGAGCGCCCTGCCGCATGGGGCAGGCCTCGGAGTGCGGATGATCGCTGCAAATGGCGGCGCGGTCACGCGCGCCGTCGAGGCGCTGTTTGCGCTCGGTGTCGAAGCGATGCTGGGTTTTGCGCCGGCGCGGCGGCCGAAATGAGCGCGATCCAGAGCCACACCAGCTACTCTCCGGCTCGCGACGGGATCGGCGTTCGAGTCGTTTCGCTCGCAGCCGGGCAAACGAGTGAAGTCTCCAACACGGAAAGGTTTTAAGATGCGTCGCGCCTTGCTTGCACTCAGCGTCCTGCTGGTCCCCACCGCCGCCTACGCGCACGTTGGGGTCGGCGCTACGAACGGCTTCGCTCACGGCGTCCTTCATCCTGTGAGCGGCATCGACCACATCCTGACCATGGTCGCAGTCGGCGTATTCGCAGCCCAGCTTGGAGGCCGCGCAATCTGGGCGGTCCCCAGCGCTTTCGTCGGAATGATGATCGCTGGTGGCGCTCTCGGGATGTCCGGGGTGGAGATCCCGTTCGTCGAGAGCGGCATCGGCCTCTCGGTCGTCGCCTTGGGTCTTGCCGTAGCTTTCGGCCTCAGCGTCCCAGTGACTGCGGCGACAGCGCTCGTCGGCTTCTTCGCGATCTTCCACGGCCATGCCCACGGCGTCGAGATGCCCGACACGGCCTCCGGACTGGGTTACGGCGCAGGATTCGTGGTCGCGACGGCCATGCTGCACATGGGCGGCATCGGCTTAGGGCTGGCTGTCGGCAAAGGCGGAACGACCTACGGTCCCCGGATCACGCAAGTCGCGGGAGGCGCCATGACGGTCGCGGGCGTCGCCATCCTCGGCGGCGTTCTTTAGCCTTCGTTGGTTGTTCTACCGGCTCGACGTCAGAGGCCGGTCAGTCCGCGGGGATTCATGGAAGTCGCCTTCGGCGAAGCCGTCCGGCCGCTCATCCAGGGCGGATAGATGAAGCGCTCGGTGTTGTAGGGCTCGGGCGCGATCATCGACAGCGGCTTCTTGTGATCCTGGATCTGGTAGAAGATGTGCGGCATCCCGAGCGACGGGTCGTGCGTGACGACGGGATAAGGAACCACGGCCTGCCAGTCGGGATGATACCGGATCGTGCCGTGAACGCTGCGGTAGATCATGCCCTTCAGCGCGAACGCCACCTTGCGGTTCTGCTCGAAATCGCCCGGAGCGCCCGAGCCGCCGGCCATGGCTGCGGCGACTGCGTAATGGTGCATGTTGCTGTAGGACTGGCAGCCGATCGTCGCGGTCGAGCCCTCACCGAAGCGGGCATTGTAGCGCGCCTCGAAGCGCTTCCCCATTTCATCGCGCAGCAGGCCGATGACCGACGACACGATGACGCCGACGCTCGCTTCCTGAGCGATGTCCGTGAATGAGCGATGCATCGCGCCGTATTGCAGATAGACGATGCAATCCATGGGCTTCTCCATGAACTGCCGCTGGAAATGCGCGAGATCGGCGGCATAGAAATGCGTGTTGGCGACGACCGCCGGATTCGTCTCTCTGACCTCTTCGAGGATGTCGCGCCACTGGTTGGTCGGGGTTTGCACGATCTTCGGCCCGAAGCAGACCCGCCATCCGAAATCCGCCGCAGTCGCCGCCATCGCGTTGGCGATGACGATGCTGTACGGCTTCGAACCCGAAATGATCGCAAGTCGATCAGAATTCGGTCTCCACTGCCCGGAATCCCGGAGCCAGGAGATGAACTTGATGAAGCCGGGCCCGTACCAATAGTCCGCCGGGTCGGCCATGAAGCATCCGAAGTAGCGCTCCGGGTCGCTCATCACCGTATCGTGGTGCTGCAGCAGCGTGTTGGCGTGGACGTAGATGATGCCGGCGTCAGCGATCGGCTCGTATTCCGAGTTTTGCGGGCCGATGTTGTAGCCGTTGACGATCGCGTGGACCTGATGCTTTTCGATCAGCCATCGCGCGGCGCCGACGACCTCCTCAGCCGTCTGCCGGCAGGTGTCGGCGAAAATCGGCTCGATCGGACGCCCCAGCAGGCCTCCGCGCGCGTTCAGCTCCTCAACGGCGAGGATCATGCCTTTGCGGAACTCCGCGCCGTCGGCGGCGGAAGGCCCGGTCAGCGGGATCATGCTGCCGATCGGGACGGGCTTGGAGCTGGTGGACACCTTTGAACCTTCTCTCGATGCGGAGATCAGCGCCCTGGCGCTTTCACGAGACTGGGTTCGAACAGCAGATTGTGCATCAACACGCGCAGCCGGGGCGGGCTAACAGGCTTGATTAGCACGGGCAGGCCCGCCTCGCGGATGCTCTCCAGCACTCTGGGCTCGGCGTCGGCGGTAACGATCATAGCCGGCGTGTCGACGCCGAACACAGCACGCAAAGCCCTGATCACGTCCACTCCGGTTCGCGTCTTCAGATTGTAATCGGCGACGATGAGCTGCGGCGAAACGCCGGTTTCGGCAAGGCGGATCGCCTCCGCCTCATCCGCCGCCGCGTGCACTTCGATGCCCCAGCGTCGCAGCAGTTGGGTCATGGTTCCGCGCAAGATGTCGTCGTCCTCGACGAGCAGTACCGGCGTGTTTGCGAATTCGCCGGCGATCGCTTCGCTGATGTCCGTTTCGCCGACGTCGCTATGCCAGATGTTGCCGAACGGAACCGATATGGAGAACGTCGAGCCGCGTCCGAAGCTCGACTTCAGGCCGACGGGATGCTCGAGAAGATCCGCGAGGCGTTTGACGATATTGAGGCCGAGGCCGAGCCCGCTCTTTTGGCCGCGTCGCTCCTCGGCGACGCGGTAGAATTCCTCAAATACCCGTTCGCGCTCGTTCTCTCTGATCCCCCGGCCGGTATCGACGACCTCGATACGAAGCCCCTTGCCCTCCCTGCGGCAGCCGACCAGCACCCCACCCACCTCGGTGAAGCGGATCGCATTCGCAACGAAATTGCTCAGGATCCGTTCGAGTAACGCGCGATCGGTCGCGACGGTCCCGCGCGGCGTGACGAAGCGCAGCTTCAGCCCCTTCTCCTCCGCCTGATGGCGGAACTGGATGTCGAGGCGCTCGAACAACTGCGATATCTGGAACGACGTGATGCGCGGCTGAATGCGTCCGGCGTCGAGCTGACCGATCTGAAGAAGGGCGCCGAGCAGATCCTCCATGATCGACGCGGCGACGCCCATGGCGTGAAGCATGTCCGCGCGATGGTGCGCATCCTCTTCGCGAATGCAGTTGTAGATCAGGATCTTGAGCGAGGCGAGCGGCTGCCGGAGGTCGTGGTTCGCCGCGCGCAGGAAGCGTGACTTGGCCTCGTCGGTCGCCTCCGCCGCCTCTTTCGCCTCCCGCAACGCCAGCTCGTTTCGCTTGACCGCGGTAACGTCCGTGAACGTCACCGCCATGCCGCCCTCGCGCGTCGGAGCTTGGGTGACCTGCACAACGGCTCCGGCCGCAAACAGATAATCGCTCTGCTTCTCGACCCCGAAATTGGCGATCTCTCCCATCGCCCACTCGTCCGCCTCGTCGGCGAAGATGACTTCGTGGGAGCGGGCGAGCGCGAAGGTGAACTCATCGAACGACAAGCCGACCGAGACCGGCAGGTCGCAAATGCGCCGAAACGTATCATTGACGTAAGCGAGCTTGCGGTCCGCCGCCCACACCAGAAGACCGCTCGGAACGACGTCGAGCCCCGCCCAGATCGGCAAGAGCGGGTCCGCCATAGGCGGCGGCGCGCCGTCAGCCACGCTCGGAGGTCGCGGCCTCGCCGAACCGGCTGATCGCGTAGTGCACGGCGGTCGAGCGGTCACGGATGTTCAGCTTGCGCATGGCGTTGCCGAGATGGACGCGGACCGTCTGACTGCTGAGGTCGAATTCCTCGGCGATGCGCTTCACGGAATAGCCCCGTCCGAGCAAGCCGAAGACGTCGCGCTCCCGCGCCGTAAGGACGTCGAGATCGCGCTCGGGCTCTTGCAGCGTAGGTTCCGCCGGAGCGGGCTTCGCGGACGGTTGAGCGTTCGAGCGCTCGATGATCTTGCGCGGGAACGACACCTCGCCCGCAAGAACCCGCTCGAGCGCGCGTTCGATCTCGAGTCCTCCCGATGACTTTGGAATGTAGCCGATGACGCCTTGTTCGAGCGACTTCAGAACGTGGTCGACATCCTCGTGCACCGACACGACGACCACCGGCACATCGGGAAATGTCGACCGCAGGCGGCGCAGGCCACTGAACTCGTCGAACCCCGGCATCACGAGATCGACGAGCATCAAATCGATGTCGGAATGCTCACGCAGCAGCGCTTCGGCCTCGTCGAACGTTTCCGCTTCGAAGGTTTCGAGCGACTGGTGCAGGCGACGCATGACCTGCTTCAGGGATTGGCGGACCACCCAGTGATCGTCTGCGATCAGCACCTTCATCGGATCACGCGACCGTTTCTTCCCAAGCGCCGCTTTCGTCTAGTCCCGACAGGGCGCGCTGCGGCTGGCGCCCATGTTCATGGTCTATTTGTGTCATGCCCATTAAGGGTTTGAAAGAGCGCCGCGCCATCCGCGCAGCCATATTCACCACTCATGAACGATCGTCTAGACGCCGAAGGCGATCGGCAACCATGCCAGCGGCAGGTCCAAGACAACCGTCCTGGATGCGCATCGCTCCAGAGTGATCTCACGGTGATGCAGCCCGGCCGCGTTCCTCCGGGCGGCGGCTGACGATCTATCCCGGAGGCAATCCCCAGCTTAGTTAGATGAAACGTCTATTCTGCTAGGCGTGCCGCCCCACTAGAGAATGGCGCTGCCGGCTGGGCGCTTTTTCGATGCCACGAAAGCGAAAATAGCTCGCACCCGGCGAGGGCATGTTTCGCGATCGTTTGCGGACGGCACCTTACAGCGATCCGGCGTCGGCCTGCCGCGGGCACTATCAATTCCCAAGAGCACCAAGCCAAAGACGGCGCTCCAATTGAAGCGCAATCGCCCGTTTTGTGGGCCAATTGCATAAATTGCGAACGGCTTCCGCACACCGCGACGGCGCCAAGAACGGCCTTCGCAAGAAATTACGATGCCTGAGGAGAAACGTCTTGACGGCGTTTTGCACCGCAACCTAACATCTAGATGTTCAATCTAGCACAAGACGCCGCTGTCCGGACCGGATGGCCTTCGCTTCGCTGCGCCCCACCAACGAGAGGCCGAACCATGCAGTTCACCCGCCGCAACCTGCTCAGGACGACCGCCGCGGCCACTGCCGCGCTCGCCACCCCTCACCTTTGGCTTCCGGGCTCCAGCGAAGCCTGGGGCGCGACGATGAAGAAGGGTGAGCCGATCAAGGTCGGCCTGCTATTCTCCCTCACCGGCGCCCTCGCAGTGCCCGAGGAGGATTCGACCCTCGTCCTGCAATACGCTTTCGACGAGATCAACAAGGCGGGCGGCATCAACGGCGTGCCGGTGCAGCCGGTGATCGTCGACGCGAAATCCGACTTCGCGGTCTATTCCGAAAAGACCAAGGAGCTCATCCTGCGCGAGAAGGTCACCGCGCTGTTCGGCTGCTACACCTCCGCGAGCCGCAAGGCGATCCTGCCGACCGTGATGCAGCGCGACCATCTGCTTTACTACCCGACCTGCTACGAAGGCGCGGAGTGCACGCAGAACACGATCTGCACCGGCCCGCTCGCCAACCAGCACTCGCAGGACCTGATCCCCTTCATGGTCGAGAAGTTCGGCAAGAAGGTTTTCTTCGTCGGCTCGAACTACGTCTGGCCGAAAGAGTCGAACAAGAACGCCAAGGTCTGGCTCGAGAAGGCCGGCGGCGAGCTGGTCGGCGAGGAGTACATCCCGCTCGGCAGCTCCGAGTTCGGGCCTGTGCTCGGCAAGATTCGCGACGCCAAGCCGTCCTTCATCTTCTCAACCGTGGTCGGCGCTTCCGACATCGCCTTCCACAAGCAGTTCAAGCAGGAGGGCTTCAAGGTCGACTCGATGCCGATCGCCTCGCTCACCACGGGCGAGATCGAGACCCGCGCTATGGGCGCCGATTTCGGCGCCGGCCACTTCCTTTCGGCGCCGTACTTCCAGTCGCTCGACAATCCGACGAACCAGAAGTTCGTCGAGGGCTTCCTGAAAAGCAAGTACGGCAAGAACGGCACGACCCATTACAACATGGAGGAGACCTACCTCTCCGCCTACGTGTTCAAGGCGGGCCTGGAGAAGGCCGCGGCCGCGATGGGCATCGAGAACGTCACGCCGCGGGCGATCCGCGACCATTCCGGCGGCATTCGCATCGAGGACGCCGTCTCGCCGGAAGGCCTGATCTGGATCGACGAAAACAACTTCAACACCTGGCTGAAGCCGAAGATCGGCCAGTGCCAGGGCGACGGCACGTTCAAGATCGTGAAGGCCGCCGAGAAGCACGTCGCTCCGGACCCCTACTCGATCTACCCGGACGCCGGCGTCTGCACGAAGGACGGCCTGAAGGCCGCCGACGGCAAGCTGCGCAAGAGCGTCATCTGACGCTACGCCACATGGTCGGCCTCGCGGCGCTCATGCGTCGCGAGGCGCCTTTATTGCACTGCGAAACAAGCGCCACCGCTGGGAGGCGCTTGTCCGCGCCCGGCGCAGCGCGAGGGAAGACTCGAAATGGATGTCAGCTCGTTCCTGAACGCGCTCATTTTAGGCGTCAGCATCGCCAGCATCTGGCTGATCGCGGCGCTTGGATTGACGATCATCTACGGCGCCGCCGGCGTGATCAACATGGCGCATGGCGAGCTGATCATGCTCGGCGCCTACAGCTCCTACATGCTGCAGTTCTATCTCGGCGTGCCGTATCTGCTCTGCATCCCGGCGTCCTTCGTCATCGTGGCGCTGGTCGGGCTGGCGCTTGAGCGCGGGCTCATCCGCTACCTCTACCATCGACCACTCGATACGCTGCTCGCGACCTACGGCGTCTCGCTGGTGCTGATGCAAGGCGTCCGCCTGATCTTCGGCAGCGACCCGAAATATCTCGCCGTTCCGGAGATCTTCTCCAGCAACGTCTCGCTCGGTTTCGCGTCCATCTCGACGTTCCGGCTCGTCATCCTGGCCGTGACGGCGCTGCTCGTGTTCGCGCTCTGGCTGCTGTTCTACAAAACCAGGTTCGGCGTCCAGGTTCGCGCGGTGATGCAGAACAAGGAGATGGCCGCGTCCTTCGGCATCAACGCCGGCCGCGTCTACATGCTGACCTTCGCGCTCGGGGCCGGTCTCGCTGGCGTCGCCGGCTCGTTGTTCGGGGTTCTCGCCATCGTGCTGCCGACGATGGGCGCGAGCTATGTCGTGCAGGCCTTCCTCATGGTTGTGGTGGGCGGCGGCTCGCTCGCCGGCAGCGTGGCCGCGAGCGGCGTGACCGGCGAGCTTCAGTCAGTCTTCGCCTCCTTCACCAACGACACCTTCGCCCGCTTCATCATCTTCGTCCTGATCGTGGTGTTCCTGAGGTTCCGGCCGCAGGGCCTGTTCGCCCAGGCGGGCGCGCGGCGATGAACGCCCGCTTCGCCAGGATCGACATGTACAGAGCGCGTTGAGACGATGGGAAACCTCTACCACAACAAGACCGCGCAATGGATCGCCTACGGTGTGTTCTTCGCCGTCCTTGCGATCATCCCGCTCACCGTCGACGACAGCTTCCTGCTGAACCAGTTCGCCACCTATGGCGTCTACGGCATGCTGGCGTTGTCGATCAGCCTCTGCTGGGGCTTCGGCGGCATCCTGAACCTCGGCCAGGGCATCGCGTTCGGTCTCGGCGCTTACGGCATGGCCATGACCATGCAGATGCAGAGCCAGACGGAATCGAACCCGATCCCGCCTTTCATGCTGAACAACAGCCTCGATCACCTGCCGATGCTTTGGCAGCCGTTCCAGAGCACGGGCACGGGCATGGTCCTCGCGATCGCGGCGCCGACGCTATTCTGCGCGGTGTTCGGCGGCATCATGTTCCGCGCGCGCGTGTCGGGGCCGTTCTTCGCGATCATGACGCTCGCGATGCTGTCGGCGTTCTACACCATCATCCTCGACCGCCAGGCCTATACGGGCGGCGTGAACGGCCTGACGCCGCCCTCCGCCTTCCAGTTCGCGGGAGTCGAGATCGATCCTTACAGCCCGACCGCTTATTGGGTGGTGTTCTGCTTCCTCATGGGCGCGACCGTCGTGGCGAAGCTCATCACCCAGAGCTCCTTCGGCCTCGTCACCCAGGCGATCCGCAACGACGCCGAGCGCGTGCGCTTCCTCGGCTACAGCGTCGCGGGCTATGAGACGGTGATCTACACGATCTCGGGCCTGATCGCGGCGATCGCGGGCTGCTGCTGGGTCATGCTGGTCCAGTATGTCTCGCCCGCGCAGCTCGACGTCAGCTTCAGCCTCTCGATGGTGATCTGGGCGGCGATCGGCGGAAGGCTGTCGCTGCTGGGCTCGATCTTCGGCGCGTTCCTCATCCAGGGCGCCCAGAGCTATCTCGGCGACACCTTCCTCGCGACATGGCTGCTGATCCTCGGCGGCTTCTTTATCCTGGTGGTGCGCTTCCTGCCGAACGGCCTCGCGAGCCTGCTCGAATCCGGGCTCGGGCTGCTGGCGACGAAACGCCCCTCCCCGGCCGCCCAATCGAACGGCGACGCCAAACCCATGCCAGCGGAGTAGGACGGCGATGCCTGGCCTTCTCGAGATCCACAATCTGTCGAAGAGCTTCGACGCCACCAAGGTCATCGACAACTTCAGCCTCGAAGTCGTCGAAGGGACGCTTTGCTGCCTCGTCGGCCCCAACGGCGCCGGCAAGACCACGACGCTCGATCTCATCACCGGCCGCATCAAGCCGACCGGCGGGAAGATCCTGTTCGCCAACGAAGACATCACGGCCAAGCACGAACACGTCATCGCGCGCGCCGGCATCGGGCGGAAGTTCCAGGTGCCCGCCGTGCTGCGCGACCTGACGGTGCGGCAGAACCTCGAGGTCTCCTATAGCCGGCAGACCAACCCGTTCTGGAACCTGTTCAAGTTCCGCCCGGCCGGCCTCAAGACCAAACTGGACGAGATCGCGACGCTCGCCGGCCTGACCGGGCGCCTGAACGAGCGCGCCGGCATCCTCAGCCACGGCGAGACTCAGTGGCTCGAGATCGGCATGGTGCTGATGCAGGAGCCGCGGCTTCTGCTGATGGACGAGCCGATCGCGGGGATGACAGAGGTCGAGATCGAGAAGACCGCCCGGATCTTCAAGGATCTGCGCAAGACCGCGACGCTGATCGTGGTCGAGCACGACATGGGCTTCGTGCGCGAGATCGCCGACGTCGTCACCGTCATGCACATGGGCTCGCTGCTGGCGCAGGGCACGATCCGGCAGGTCGAGGCCGACCCGCGCGTCCGCGACGTCTATCTCGGCGAGCAGGAGGCGGCATGACCACGCTGCTCGACTTCGAAAACGTCACGTCCTTCTACGGTGCGACCCGCATCCTGAAGGACTTCTCCTTCGACATGCAGAAGGGCCAGTGCCTGTGCGTGCTCGGGCGCAACGGCGTCGGCAAGACCACGCTGATGCGTACCATCATGGGCCTGACCGACAGGTCGACCGGGACGATCCGCATCAACGGGACCGACCTGACCGGCAAGGCGCCGCATGTCCGCGCCAAATATGGGCTCGGCTATGTGCCGCAGGGCCGCGGCATTCTCTCGGATTTCACGGTCCGCGAGAACATCCTGCTCGGCACCTTCGCGCGTTCCGACAACGCGCAGGAGATTCCGGAGATCTGCCTGAGGATCTTCCCCTACCTCAAGGAGAACCTGGACCGCCGCGCCGGCCTGCTCTCCGGCGGTCAGAAGCAGCAGCTCGCGATCGCCAGGGCGCTCGCGGTCGGACCGGAGATCCTGCTGCTCGACGAGCCGACGGAGGGCATTCAGCCCAACATCGTCAACGAGATCGGCGAGATCCTGAAGATGCTCAACAAGGAGCTTGGCATCAGCCTGATCCTGACCGAGCAGCACATCAAAGTCGCGCGCAAGCTGGGCGACGCCTTCATCATGGTCGACAACGGGCGCGTGGTCGCCCGCGGTCCGATCGCCGACATGACCGACGCCCTGGTCGAGAAACATATGACGATCTAGCGTCTAGAGTTCTCGTCTAGAAAAAATGTTTCGCGCCATTGACGTTTCGATCAAGTCTGAGCTAGATTTGAACTTGCAAAAATAAAGAAAAGGCCCTGCCTTTTCTGTCTCATGACGTCCGCATGCTTGCGGTCTATGGACACTTACGCCTCCCGATAGGCGGCGTTGCTTCAGAGAGGCCTGAGATGATCCCAATTCCGAAGAAGGGCACGCCGGAGCGCGAGGCCATGATCAAGGAGCATCGGGAGTGCGTCGACTCCATGAAGGGAGTGGCGGGCTTCTCCGTGCTGAAGTGCGAGACGCCTGGCGACACGACGGTCGTCACCGGCGGCGTGCACGAGCACCCGGACCTCAAGCGCGTCCTGCTGCGCATGCGCGGAGAATCGCCGAAGGGCAAGCTGATCGTGATCTGCACAAAGGTCGACGCCGAGTGGCGCATCGGCCGGCTGTCAGGCATTCGTGGCGTGCCGCCGGAGTTCGTCGGCGACAAGATCTACACGGACGAGCAGGAAATCCAGCACGACATCTTTCTGATGCGGCTGGACGAGCTGCCGGAGACCGCCGGCATGCCGGAACATTTCGACGAAGGCTGGAAGCGCAAGGACGACAACTGGCCGGTCACCTGACCGGCCCGACGCCGGCCTCCTGACCTCAAGCCCCGTCAGGATCTTCCATCCCCAAACGCCATCTCCGCTGACGCCTCGGCTTCCGCGAACGAGAGCGGCTTGCCAGACGCGCGACTTTCATTCTGGAGACGACCATGTGCGCCATGCGGTTGACTGGATACGCCGACAAGTTCGGCGTCCACCCCGGCGACAAGATCAAGTTCTACGTCAATTGCGACGGTCCGGCCGAGTATAAGGCCGAACTCGTCCATATGATCCATGGCGACACCAATCCCCGTGGCCCGGGCTTCATCGAGAAGCCGCTTTCGGCCGACGTCAACGGGTCGTACCAGGGCCGCAAGCAGATCATACACGGCGGATCGTACGGTTTCGTCGAAGACAAGCCGCAGCTCAACGTCGAAAGCTTCACGCTGCAGTGCTGGATCTGGCCGACGACGCCGAAGACCCACCCGCGTTACTGGAAGCATGGCGCGCAAGGCCTCGTGACCAAGTGGTCCGACGGCAAGGGCTACGGCCTCTTCATCAACGAAGAGGGCCAGGTCGAGCTGCGCATCAACGACCAGAAAGTCACCACCGGCGCGCCTATCCGCGACCACGCCTGGCACTTCGTCGCCGCGAGCTACGACGCCGAAACCGGCGAGGCCACGCTCTACCACGAGCCGCAGATCGTCTACGCGCTCGACCCGGTGATCGAGCCGGTCACGGCCGCCATCGCGGCGAAACCGATCGCCATCCCCGCCCCGCTCGCGATCGCCGCCTATGTCGACAAGGTCGACGACAGCGCGCTGGCGAAGTCTTCGCTGCCCGCGGGGGTCTGGTTCACCGGCAAGTACAACGGCAAGATCGACAGCCCGCGCCTCTGCAAAAAGGCGTTGAGCCGCCTGGAGATCGAGCAGATGAAGGGCGGCGCACAGCCCGGCCTCACCGAGCGGCGCAACTCAGGTCCGACCGGCGCACTCTCGGAGGTCATCGTTGCGGCCTGGGACTTCTGGGACGGCATCGACACCATCGTCGCCAAGGACAACGGTCCTTACCGCTTCGACGCCACCCTGGTGAACTGCCCGACCCGCGCGCTCACCGGCTACAACTGGGCCGGCCAGAACTTCGACTGGAAGTACGCGAAGAAGGAATACGGCGCGATCCACTTCCACGACGACGATGTCGACGACGCCCGCTGGGAGTTCGACATGGAATGGACCGTGCCGGAGGGCTTCAGGAGCACGTCCTACGCGATCAAGCTGACCACGAGCGAAGGCGACGAGGACTACATCCCGTTCTGGGTCGTCCCGAAGATCGGCCAGGAGCAGTCGAAGATCGCCGTCATGATCCCGACGATCAGCTACATGGCCTACGCCAACGAACACGTGGCCTGTAACGCCGGCGGCGCGGAGCTGTTCGTCTACCGCGTGCCGATCATGCAGCACCAGAACATGTTCCTGGCGGAGCATCGCGAATACGGCGGCTCGATCTACGACACGCACACCGACGGCTCGGGCATCTGCATGTCGTCGCGGCTGCGCCCGATCCTGTCGATCCGGCCGAAATACGACCACTTCCTCGCACAGGCGCCGTGGCAGTACCCGGCCGATCTCCACCTGATCTACTGGTTGGAGACGATGGGCTACCAGTACGACATCATCACGGACGAAGACGTGACGTATGACGGCGTGGCCCGGCTCGAAGGCTACAACGTCGTCATCACCGGCTCGCATCCCGAGCACAATTCCGGAACCCAGCTCGACGCGCTGCACAACTACACCCAGCGCGGCGGTCGCCTGATGTATATGGGCGCCGACGGTTGGTACTGGGTGCACTCCTACCACCCGGCCTATGACGACAAGGGCCGCGGCGTCATCACGGAGATGCGGCGCTGTGAGTCCGGCATCCGCACCTGGCGCGCCGATCCCGGCGAATACTATCACCAGGGCACCGGCGAACTCGGCGGCATGTGGCGCTTCCGCGGCCGCCAGCTCTATTCGGTCGCCGGCGTCGGCATGACGAACGAAGGGTTCGACATCTCGACCTACTTCAGCCGCACGCCGGACAGCCTTGATCCGCGTGTCGCGTGGGCCTTCGAAGGCATCGAGTACGACGAGAAGCTCGGCAATTTCGGTCTCGTCGGCGGCGGCGCCGCGGGTCTCGAGCTCGACATCGTCGACACGATGCTGGGCTCGCCCCCTCACACTCTGGCGGTCGCGACGTCCGCCGGCCGGCACACCGAGGCCTATCTCCTCGTCATGGAGGATTTCGGCTTCAACCAGCAGGGCCTCGACGGCACGACGCATCCCCGAGTTCGCGGCGACATCGCCTTCCACGAGACTCCGAACGGCGGCGGCGCCTTCTCGTTCTCCTCGATCGCCTTCTGCGGCTCGCTGCCGTGGAACGAGGGCAAGAACAACATATCAACGCTGGTCGGCAACGTGCTGAACCGCTTCATGGCGGACGGCCCCCTGCCGCCGCCGCCGGCCGACGCGATCAAGCATCGCGGCCGAGCGGACTATGAGTCCCCCGCTTTGGCGTCGAAACCCTCCTGAGGCGCCAATCGCCGGCGTCCGCAGACCCGATTGCGGGCGCCGGCATTCTTCATTTTCGTAAGGCGGTTCCATGTCGCACCGACCCGACCTCGGCTATTACGACGAAGGCCAGGATCTTGCGGACGCGGCCTTCTACGCCGACGCCATTGGGCCGGCAGGCGGCGCGCGCGTCCTGCCGCCGGCGGCGTTCCGCTCGCTGAGCTACACGCTGCTCGAGGACGAGGCGGTCTGGACGCGCGACTGGATCTGCGTCGGCTCCCACGAGGCGATCCCCGACGTCGGCGACCTGCTGCCCTTCACGATCGGGACGCATGGCCTTCACGTGCAGCGTGCGGAAGAAGGGCTAAAGGCGCGCTTCAACAAGGCGCAGCATGGCGGCTGCCGAGTGGTGCCGCTGCAGTGCCAGACCGGCGCGAAGACCAAGTGCTCGTTCACGTCCTGCGGCTACAGCCGCGATCGCATGGCGATCCCGGCGGGCGAGCTCGGCGACGGCACTCCCGAGATGCATCAATATCTCGGCCTGCGCCCGGAACGACTGCTGACGGCCGATGTCCGCAGCTGGGGACCTTTGATCTTCGTCAATCTCGACGTCCGCCCGGAAGCGCCGGAAGCGAGCCTTTCGGAGCTGAACAGGCTCGGAGGCTTCTTCGGCAATGACAAGCGGGGATGTTCGGCCGAGACCTGGCTCGAATTCCCTGCCAACTGGAAACTCGTTGGGCAGCATCTCGCCTCCGGCGAGCCGGCGCTCGAGGACATGGACGGCGGGTGGATCCTCGCGACGGGCGCGCTCTCGAACGGCGAGCCGGCGCGGTTCGCCTGGCTGTTCCCGAACCTCGTTCTGATCGCGACCGACAGCGAGACCTGCGTGGCTATCCTTCAGCAGACCGCGATCGGGCAGACGCTCTGCCGCGTCAGGATCTATGGCGCCGCCGCGGCCGAGCGCGCCGATTTCTGGATCGCCGAGATCAACGGGCGCGCATCGGCCGCCGCCCAGGAGCATCTCGCTCTTTCCCGGTGGGGCACCCAGTTCCGGCCCGAAACGCTCAGCGCCCCGCTTCCCGTCCAGCGCGATTCGCACGGTCTGTGGATGCAACGCGTGCTGGCGGCGCGGGTTGCGCGAAGCCCCCGTAACGACATCCCGCAACCGCTGTTCCAGAACCCGAGAGGCTGACCTCATGCTCGCTCTTGAGATCCCGACCGGCGACGGCTCCCTCCTGGCGAGCGGCGTCGCGGCCTACAAGCGCGGCGAGTTCGGGCTGGCCTTCCTGTGCTTCTCCGAGCTCGCCGCAGCGGGCGACGCGGAGGCCAAGACCTGGCTCGGTTCGATGTACGCGCATGGCGAAGGCGTCGTCGCCTCGCTCAGCAAGGCCTTCGACCTCTATCTCGAGGGCGCGGAGGCGGGAAACCCGCTCGCCCAAACGAATGTCGGGGCGATGCTTGCGATGGGCCAGGGCGTCGAACAGAACGACGCCGAGGGCGTGAAGTGGCTGACCAAGGCCGCCACCCAAGGCGACCTGTTCGCCCAGTACAACCTGGCGACCCTCTACTCCAAAGGACAAGGAGTCGAGGTGGATTTGGCGGCCGCGGCTCACTGGTATCGTACGGCCGCTGAGGCCGGGCACTATCCGTCCCAGGCGCGTTTGGGTTTTCTCTACGCAAACGGCATCGGCGTCGAGAAGGACCGGGTCGAGGCCTTTGTCTGGCTCTCGCTCGCGGCGCAGCACGGCATCGGCAACGCGTTGAACGCGCTCGAGGCGGTCGCGTCGCAGATGTCGGCGGACGAGAAGCGCGCAGGCGCGGCCGGCGTCGATCGCTGGCGCTCGCGAACGGCGGAGACGTCTCGCCATGCCCGGCTAAACCCGGTTCCGGGTTAAGCCGAGATGGTGTTCAGCCCGCAGCAGATAAAATTCGAGTTTCTCAGTTACATCAAGGAGTTCGGCGGCAAAACCGAGGACTGGCGCGTAGGTTGCGCGGTAGATGCGCCGAAAGCGATGTTTGAAGAGAACAAGGTGGACTCGGAGCTAGACGTTTGGCTCTGGAAACCTGCGCTTTCACCGGCCGCCGCCGGGATTGTCTTCCGCTACATGACAGATCAGCTTCACGTTACGCCGGCAAGTATTTCGGTACCCGGATCCAGCATCTTTCTCTTCAAAAGATCCGAATCCGCAGCGGATTGACGCATCGTCAACGTTCTTGCAGCTGATGAAACGCGAGAGCGGCTCTTGCGACAAGCGTATTGGACGATCGCCGCCACAGACTTGGTGTTGATGCCTCATTTACGACAGCGCCACGACGAGTCGTTCTTGCCTTAGGCTGTGACGTAAATTCACAACACTTTCTCGAAACTTTTTCGCATCTGCGAGATAGCCCTAGTAAAAACGTCTAGATGACATTTAGATCATGCATCTTTTGGATTAGTAGGGGGACTTCCAGAATGTCGTTGTCGCTTAAGAAAATCGCGTATGGAGCGGTGCTTGCTGCCGCCGCAAGTCTCCCGGCGGCCACCGTCGCTTCGGCGGCCGACCTCGCGGCTCCCGAGCCGATGGTCGCGGAAGCCATCTCGTCATTCGACATCGCTTTCGGCTTCAAGGCTACGAGCGATTACCTCGTGCGTGGCATTTCGCAGACGAACGGCGATCCCGCGCTTCAGGGTTATGCCGAGCTGCAGGCTTTCGACTGGGTCTACGCCGGCGTCTGGGCGTCGAACGTCAGCTTCGGCGGCGCTCAGGACCCGTCGGCCGAGGTCGACTACTACGGCGGCGTCCGTCACAGCTTCGGGCCGGTCACGCTCGACGCGGGCTATGTCTGGGTCGACTTTACCGGTGAGGACAAGGGCTCCCGCACCCTCGCCTACGGCAAGGTGTACGGCGTCGTGAAATACGCCGTGACCGAGAGCTTCGATATCGGCGGCAACGTCTACTACGGTAGCGACTACATCAATCTCGGCGCCGAGATCACGCACGCGACCGCCTTCGCGAAGTACAAGTTCACGCCGTTCGCCGCAAATCCAGATATCGGCGCTTATATCTCCGGTTCGTTCTCCCACATGTGGACCAGCAAGAACTTCGTGCCGGACTACAGCTACTGGGACGCGGGCGCCGCCCTTACTTACAAGGGACTTACGCTCGACGTCCGGTACAACGACAGCAACCTGTCGAAGAGGGAATGCGGGCTTGAGATCGGTCACCGCAACGCCTGCGGCGATCGCTACCTCGTGACCCTCGCGTTCGACACCTCGATCAACAAGCTGAAGTAACCATCGTCCTAGCCAGGCCGCGCCGCGCTTTTCTTCGGAGAGCGCGGCGCGGCTCATCCTTCGGCTGGGCGCAACGCCAAGGCGAAGAGATCCGTGCAGCAACCGCTGTCACCGTCCGGAAATAGCCGCGCTAAAGATGAGGCTCCTGCCGATCAGGAGCAGCACGCCGCCGACCAAGCTTCGCTCGGCCGCAGCGTCGGCGAGACCATTAAACAAATCCGCATCCGCCGGGGATTGACGCTCACGGACCTCGCCCGGGCGAGCGACATCTCTCCCGGCATGTTGAGCCGTGTGGAGAACGGTCGCACCGCGGCCAGCCTCAGCCTCCTCGATCGCATCTGCGTCTCCCTGGGCGCGGACCTAGCCGGCATGTTCCGCGAGGTCGAGGTTGCGCGGCGCGGCATAAGGGTCATCCGCCTGAGCGACATGCCTCTCGTTAAGTCGAGGCGCTCGCTGCGCGCCGCCGAAATACGACGGATCGCACAGACCACCCTCGGCGCCGTCTCGATGGAAGCGCTACGCGTCACGGTCGCAGCCGATGCGCGCGCGCCCGCAAAACTCGACTGCGCCGGCCGAGGCCTGATCTATCTGCTCAGCGGTCAGGCCGAACTCACAGTCGACGGCGTCGCGGTCGTGATGGGCGCGGGCGACGCGCTCGACATCTCAGTTCCCGCCATCCTGCCGGTGCGCGCCATCTCCGGCGACGCGACGCTGCTCAGCTTCGCGCTCGTCGAATGATCGTCCCTGCACGATCAGGTGAAGCCGGCGAGCCGCGGGCTCTCTACGTCAATCGACTTATACGATCGATCGCTTCACACGTGGTCAGGTCGCTGACGCGGGTGGCGCTCAACGTGGGCGCACATGGCGCCGCGCCTCCACGCCGGCGAGCGTGCAACACGCCCTTTTTCCCGGCAATTCTCGTGCTTCGAAGGAGTTGAGCATGGCTGCTGGCGTCGTCTCCGCGCTCTGGCGCTACCCGGTGAAATCGGTGCTCGGCGAGGCCATCCGATCGGCGTCGCTCACAGCAGCGGGGCTGCACAAAGACCGCGCTTACGCCATCATCGACATCGAAAGCGGGAAGGTTGCGAGCGCCAAACGCCCGCAGCTCTGGCGCAAGATGCTCGAGCTGTCGACGGTCAGCGAGGCGGGCGACAGTTTCGCGATCCGTTTTCCGGACGGCGACGTCGTCGGCGTCGCCGACGCGGCGATCGACGACAAGCTCAGCGCGTTCCTCGGCCGAGCCGTCAGAATGTCGGCGCAAGCCGCCGACACGGACTCCCTCGACCGAGCCGTGCCCGAAGAAGTGCTGGCGCTCGGAGAGGGCGCCCAGGTGGACTCGACCCATCTGGTCCTCGCCCAGGGCTCGCCCGAAGGCGGCTTCTTCGACTACGCGCCGTATCACGTCATGACGCGCGCGAGTCTCGACTCCGTCCGCGACGCGCTTGGAGACGACAGCATCCTGGTCGAGCGCTACCGCGCCAACATCGTGATCGACTGCCCCGGGATCGCGCCCTTTGCGGAAAACAGCTGGACCGGATCGGAGCTCAGGATCGGGCCCGACGCCGTCCTGACCATCACCGGCGCGACGCCGCGCTGCGCGGTGCCGATGCTTTCGCACGGACATCTTCCGAAGGCGCCGGGCGCACTCACCAAGCTGGTCGAACTAAACCGGATCGAGCTCCCGGAGTTCGGCCCCGGAGTCTATCCGTGCCTCGGGGCGTTCGCGACGCTGAAACGCCCGGGCGTGGTTTCGATCGACGAGACGGTCGAACTCGTCTCCTGAGGCCCATGCCGGCGCCGCGCGCGCCCAGGGATCGGCCGCTTTTCAGTGGCTGATCATCCAGGGCCGCGCTTTCGGGAAACTCTTGGCTGCTCCGGCGGCCGTCGCGGGGGTCTTGAGGCTGCGGCCCGAACAGCAGCCGCATCCCGGCGCGTGGCTCTTCGAGCTCCTCGGTTCGTTCGAGGAGCGCTCGTTCGTGGCGGCGGCTCTGCGGCGCGCTGGGTCCATGCCGGCAAGCGCGGGCGCTGTCAGCAGCACGCGGGGAGCCGGTGTCCCGCAATCCGGGCAGCCGAGCGGCGCGTCGTAGGCGGACATCGGCATCAGCGCGGTGAACGGGCCGCAATCGGCGCAGGAATAGTCGTAGACGGGCATGAAGCGTTTCCCAATTCGCGTCCGCCGCGGCTGCTTAGCCGCGGCAGATTGCGTCGATGGATCAGAGATCGGCCGCGAGCGGCATATCGATCGAGCCGTCCAGGAACTTCGTCGGACCCGCGGCGCTTGGGTTGATGTCGAACTCGAAGATCTTGGTCGGCAGCCACAAGGTCGCGCAAGCGTTGGGGATATCGACGACGCCCGAGATGTGCCCCTGAACGGGCGCGGTGCCGAGGATCGAGTAGGCCTGCGCGCCGGAATAACCGAACTTCTTGAGATACTCGATCGCGTTCAGGCAGGCCTGGCGGTAGGCGACGTGGACGTCGAGGTAATGCTGCTTGCCGGCCTCGTCGACCGAGATGCCCTCGAAGATGAGGTAGTCGTCATATTTTGGCGTGATGACGGACGGCTTGAAGATCGGGTTCTTGATCCCGTATTTCGCGATGCCGTCTTTGATGACGTCGACCTTGAGATGCAGCCAGCCGGCCATCTCGATCGCGCCGCAGAAGGTGATCTCGCCGTCGCCCTGGCTGAAATGCAGGTCGCCCATCGAGAGCCCGCCGCCCGGCACGTAGACCGGGAAGTAGACCTTGGCGCCGCGCGACAGATCCTTGATGTCGCAATTGCCGCCATGCTCGCGCGGCGGCACGGTGCGTACGGCTTCCGCAGCCGCCTTGTCCTTCGCCTCGCCCTTGAGCCGGCCCATATGCGCCGTCGGCGCGAACGGCACGGTGCCGACAGGCGGCACGCGGTCCTTGTGCGCCTCGACGAACGGGATCTCTCGGTCGTTCCAGGTCTTGAGCAGGTTCGGATCGGGAAGGCAGCCGATCAGGCCGGGATGGATCAAACCGGGGAACCGGACGCCAGGGATATGGCGCGACTTCGTGAACATGCCCTCGAAGTCCCAGATCGACTTCTGGGCCGACGGGAAGTGTTCGGTGAGGAAGCCGCCCCCATTCTGCTTGGAGAAGAAGCCGTTGAAGCCCCACTGGCTGTCGGGCTTTGCGCCGATGTCGAGAATGTCGACGACCAAGAGATCGCCGGGCTCCGCGCCCTCGACGCCGATCGGGCCCGACAGGAAGTGGACGATGGTGAGGTCGATGTCGCGGACGTCGGACGCGTCGTCGTTGTTCTTGATGAACCCGCCGGTCCAGTCATAGGTCTCGATGATGAAGTCGTCGCCTGGCTTGGTCCAGGCCACCATCGGAATGTCCGGGTGCCAACGATTGTGCACCATGTCGTTGTCGTATGCGGACTGCGACAGGTCGACCTTGATCAGCGTTTCAGTCATCTCAGCTCCCCGTTTCTCGGAATTTCTTGGACGTTCGCTTAGGGACGGAAATCTTCAGACGGACAGGTATCGCGAGACCTTGGCCTCATCGACGGCCGAGCGCGGCTCGTCCTGGACGATCTCGCCGTTCTCGACGACCAGCACGCGGTCCGCGACGTCGAGCGCGAAGCTGAGCACCTGCTCGGAGACCACGATCGAGAGGCCCCGCTCGTCGCGGATGCGGCGCAGCGTTCGGGCCATCTCGCGGATGATCGAAGGCTGGATGCCCTCGGTCGGCTCGTCGAGAAGCAGCACCTTGGGCTTGGTCGCGAGCGCGCGGGCGATCGCGAGCTGCTGCTGCTGGCCGCCGGACAGGTTGCCGGCGCGACGGCTCTTCATCTCCAGCAGCACGGGAAAGAGTTCGTAGATGTCGGACGGGACGTTGCGCTCGCCGGTGGCGACCAGTCCGGTCTCGATGTTCTCCTTCACCGTCATCGTGGAGAACACCATCCGCCCCTGCGGCACGTAGGCGACCCCCTTCCTGACGCGCTGGTGGCTCTTCAGCGCGCCGATGTCCTCCCCGCCGAGACGGATGGCGCCGGCGGTCGTGGGCAGGACGCCCATCATGGTCTTCATCAGCGTGGTCTTGCCCATGCCGTTGCGACCCATGATCGCGACGATCTCGTTGGGCGCGACCTTGAAGTTCATCCCGTGAAGGACTTCGCTCTGGCCGTAGGAGACGTGCAGGTTCTCGACGTCGAGCATTGCCGCGCGCTCCCTCAGTGACCGAGATAGACTTCGACGACCTTGGGGTCGTTTTTGACCTTCTCCATCGAGCCCTCCGACAAGATTTTGCCCTGGTGGAGCACGGTGACCTTGTGGGCGATGTCCTCGACGAATTTCATGTCGTGCTCGATCACCAGCACCGAGCGGTTCTTGATGATCGTGTTGAGGAGCTCCGCGGTCTTGATCCGCTCGCTCACGCTCATGCCGGCGACCGGCTCGTCGAGCATCAGCAGTTCGGGGTCCTGGATCAGCAGCATGCCGATCTCGAGCCACTGCTTTTGGCCGTGGCTGAGGAAGGCGGCGTTGTCGTGCAGGCGGTCCTTGAGGAAGATGGCCTCGGCGACCTCGGCAACCCGCTCGCGCACCGCCGCGTCGCGCTTGAACGTCAGCGCGCCGAGGACCGAGCGGCCTCTCGGGTAGGAAATCTCGAGATTCTCGAAGACGGTAAGGTCGTCGTAGATCGAAGGCGTCTGGAACTTCCGCCCAACGCCGGCGAGCACGATCTGGCTCTCGCTCATCTTCGTCAGCTCCTTCTCGCGAAAGCGGATGGAGCCGGCGCTGGATTTCGTCTTGCCGCAGATGAGGTCGAGCACGGTCGTCTTGCCGGCGCCGTTGGGACCGATGATCACCCGGATCTCGTTCTCATCGACGTAGAATGACAGGTCATTCACGGCCTTAAAGCCGTCGAAGGAGACGGTGAGGCCCTCGACCGCGAGCAGATACTCTTTTGGCGGCGTACCAATCGTCGTCATCTTGCCCTCCTCACTCGGCCGGGGACGCGGCTGCGGCCTGCTTGGCGACGTTGGCTGCGGGGTCGGTCGGATCCTTGCTGTTCAGCTTGAGCGCGCGGTCGATGTGGGGCTGGACGTAATCGCGCCAGATGCCCGCCAATCCGTTGGGGAAGACCAGCACCACGGCGATGAACAGCCCGCCGAGACCCAGCAGCCAAAGCTCCGGAAAGCTTTCCGACAGGCTCGTCTTGGCGAAGTTGACCGCAAGCGTCCCGTAGACGGCGCCGAGGATCGAGAGGCGACCCCCAACCGCGGTGAAGATCACCATCTCGATCGAGGGAACGATGCCTACCAACGAAGGCGACATGAAGCCGACGTTCAAGGTGAACATCGCTCCGCCGATCGCGGCGAACACGCCGGCGAGGCAGAACACGAAGATCTGGAAGTTCGCGACCGAGTAGCCGGAGAACCGCACCCGGTCCTCCTTGTCGCGCATCGCGACCAGGATGCGGCCGAGCTTGGAGTCCCGCACATACATCGCGAAACCCACGATGCAGAGCAGCAGGATCGCGTTGACGAAATAGAGGATGAATTTGGCGCTGTCGGTCCGGATATCCCAGCCGTGCAGCGTCCGAAGATCCGTGATGCCATTCACGCCGCCGGTGTAGCCCTGCTGACCGATGATCAGGATGGTCGCGATGGCGGCGAGAGCCTGGGTGATGATCGCGAAATAGACGCCCGAGACGCGGCGCTTGAACATCGCCGAGCCGATCACGAAGCCGAACAGCGCCGGGATCAGGATGATCAGCAGGATCGTCAGCGGCAGCGAATGGAACGGCTGCCAGAAGTACGGCAGCTCGGTGATCTGGTTCCAGTCCATGAAGTCGGGGATGCCGGGCGTCGACTGGATCTTGGTGTTCTCGACCGACGACGCCTCGAGCTTGAGGTACATCGCCATGCCGTAGCCGCCGAGGGCGAAGAAGACGCCCTGCCCCAGGGACAGGATCCCGCCGAGGCCCCAACAGAGCACCAGCCCGACGGCGACAAAGGCGTAAGTCAGGTACTTCGCCACCAGATTGAGGCGGAACCCGTCGAGCAGAGCCGGGAAGACGACGATCAGGATGATTGCGAGCAAGCCGACCGCGATCAGGTCCTTGAGATCCATGAAGGATGGGGCGCGCTTCATCGGGGTGCTCCTCAGCGCCGCACTTTGAGAGTGAACAGGCCCTGGGGCCGCAGCATCAGGATCGCCACGACCGTCAGCAGCGTGATCACCTTCGCCATCGAGCCCGACAGGAAGAACTCGAGCGTCGACTGGGTCTGAGAGATCGAGAAGGCGGACGCGATCGTGCCGAACAGGCTGGCGGCGCCGCCGAAGACGACGATGAGGAAGGTGTCGACGATGTAGAGCTGGCCGGACGTCGGCCCCGTAGAGCCGATCATCGTGAAGGCCGAGCCCGCGACGCCGGCGATGCCGCAGCCGAGGCCGAACGTCATGCGGTCGACCCTCTCGGTGTCGATGCCGACAGCGCCCGCCATCACCCGGTTCTGCACCACCGCGCGGACCTGACGGCCCCAGCGCGCCTTATACATGAGCAACCCGACCGCGATGGTGATCAGCGCAGTCAGGCACATCACGAAGACGCCGTTGATCGGCACTTCGATCGTGTCGGTCACAGGGAGCGACCCGAGCAGCCAGTCCGGCAACACAACGCCGACTTCGCGAGGGCCGAACACCGAGCGGTAGGTCTGCTGCAGGATAAGGCTCAGCCCCCAGGTGGCGAGCAGGGTGTCGAGCGGCCGCTTGTAGAGGCGCTTGATCAGCGCCCATTCCACCAGCATCCCGAGCGATCCGGACGCCAGGAACGCCAACGCCATCGCCACGAAGAAGTAGCCGGGGAACAGGGAAGGCAGATAGGCGGAGAAAAACTCGGAGCAGAAATAGGTGACGTAGGCGCCGAGGATCATGAACTCCCCGTGGGCCATGTTGATGACGCCCATCTGCCCGAAAATGATCGCGAGTCCCAGCGCCATCAGAACGTAGACGGAGAACAGGATCAGGCCTGCGAAGCCCTGCATCGCGAAAATGGAGCCGAGGTCTCCAAGCGAATAGTCGCCGAACATCTTCTTCCCCCAGCCGCGCCGCCGGCCTTTTCGTCACAAAGAAGAATGGCCGGGGCGAGCGAGGCGCCCCGGCCGCAGGATCGTCAGACGATCACTGGTAGCCCTTTGGGAAGGGGTTCGGCTCGATGAGGTCCGGGCTCTCGTAGACCACCTTGAACTGACCGTCCTTCTGGGCGAGCCCGACGCGGGTCCTGGACCAGAGATGATGGTTCTCGTGGATCTTGACGTAGCCTTCCGGCGCCTTGGTGAACTCGATGCCGGGCGAGGCTGCGGCAATCTTGTCGATGTCGAAGGAGCCGGCCTTCTCGACAGTCATTTTCCAGAGCCAAGGCCCGAGATAGGCGGCTTGGGTGACGTCGCCGATCACGGTCTTCTCGCCCCACATCTTCTTGAAGGCGGCGACGAATTCCTTGTTGTTCGGATTGTCGAGCGACTGGAAGTACTTCATGCAGGCGTAAGCGCCCGCGATGTTGTCGCCGCCGATGCCGTCGATCTCATCCTCGGTGACCGAGATAGTCATCAGGGTCTGCTTCTCGAGATTGATGCCGGCCGCCTTCAGCTGCTTGTAGAACGCGACGTTCGAGCCGCCGACCACGTCCGTGAAGATCACGTCCGGCTTGGTCAGCTTCAGCTTGTTGATCACCGAGTTGAACTGGGTATGGCCGAGCGGGAAGTACTCTTCGCCGACGACCTTCGTCCCCTTCATGAAGTTTTCGATGTGCTTGCGCGCGATCTTGTTGGACGTGCGCGGCCAGATGTAATCCGAGCCGATGAAGAAGAAGGTCTTTGCCCCCTTCTCTTTCACGACCCAGTTGAGGCCGGCGAGGATCTGCTGGGTTGCTTCCTGGCCGGTGTAGATCACGTTTTTGGACTGCTCCAGACCTTCGTAGAAGGTCGGATAGTACAGCATGCCGTTGTACTGCTCGATCACCGGCAGCACGGCCTTGCGCGACGCCGAGGTCCAGCAGCCCATGATCGCCGCCACCTTGTCCTGGACCAGCAGCTTCTTCGCCTTCTCGGCGAAGGTCGGCCAGTCGGACGCGCCGTCCTCCTGGACGAACTTGATCTTGCGGCCGAGCACGCCGCCCATTTCGTTGATCTGCGAGATCGCGAGCTTCTCGGCCTGGATTGACCCCGTCTCCGAGATCGCCATCGTGCCGGTGACGGAATGCAGGATGCCGACCGTCACTTCGGTATCCGTGACCGCAAGCCCGGTGGTGTTGACCGCCGAGGTCGCGGGCGTGTCGGCAAAGGCCACCTTCGGAAACAGGCCTGCCAGCGGCGCGGCCGCTATGCCCATCAGTAGCTGGCGGCGCAGCCGCGATTGGAGCTGGTCGTCCGGTCCGGCCATCGATCTCTCCGCATCCCCCAGCCTCAATCGAGGCGACTGTGGCTAGGCTGATCCGGGTTTTGCGATGCAGCATATACGTCGGTTGACGTATATCGGCCTGAGACCGAGGCCGCCTATCGTGCGGACAGCGCGCGAGGACGAATTTTCGAAATGATCTGAGTGGCTCCGCCGAACAGGCAAGCGTCTTGCTTGTCGTCTTGGGCGTCAGGATTGTTGGAGGGGTCTATTTTGCGCTGCGGCGGGGCGAGCGGCGGTTTGGACTGCGGATTGCAGGTCGAGCCATGACCGACCGCCTCCGCATCATTCCCGTGCGCCGTCGCTATAATCAGTGGGTCGCTGACGAGACGCTTGAGGATTACGCGCTTCGCTTCACCGCCAAGAGCGCCAGGCGGTGGTCCGCGGTTCGGGTGGGCAACACAGCGCTCGGGGCAGTCTCGTTCCTGGCGCTGGAAGCGATCGGCGGTGCGATCACCCTGAGCTACGGCTTCGAGAACGCGGTCGCCGCGATTGCCGTCGTATCGGCGCTGATCTTCCTTACCGGCCTGCCGATCGCCTATTACGCGGCGCGCGACGGCGTCGACATCGACCTGCTGACCCGCGGCGCCGGCTTCGGCTACATCGGATCGACGATCACATCGCTGATCTATGCCTCTTTCACCTTCATCTTCTTCGCCATCGAGGCGGTCATCATGGCGCTCGCGCTGCAGCTCTGCTTCGGGCTGCCGCTCGCGATCGGCTATGTGGTATCGGCGATCGCGGTGATCCCGATCGTGACCCACGGCATCGCGTGGATTAGCCGGTTCCAAGTCTGGACCCAGCCGCTCTGGATCGCCCTTCATCTCGCGCCGCTGACCTTCATCGCGCTTCAGGACGACGCGAGCTTTGCGGAATGGACCGGCTATTCCGGCGCAACGGTTCACGGCGGAGACCTCAACCTGCTGGGCGCGGGGGCCGCCGGCGCGGTGGTGTTTGCGCTCGTCGCGCAGATCGGAGAGCAGGTCGACATCCTGCGCTTCATGCCGGAACGGAAGGTCTCCGGACGGCTCGGCTGGTGGGCCGCGCTGATCGCCTCCGGGCCGGGCTGGATCGTGCCCGGCGCGGTGAAGATGGCGATCGGCTCCTTCCTCGCTGTGCTCGCGATGTCGCACGGCGTCCCGGCGTCTCATGCCGGCGAGCCGACCCAGATGTACCTCGTCGCCTTCGGCTACGTGTCATCGTCGCCGCAGGTGGCGCTTGCTCTGACCGGGGCGTTCGTCGTGGTCTCGCAGCTGAAGATCAACGTCACCAACGCCTACGCCGGCTCGATCGCCTGGTCGAACTTCTTCTCGCGGCTGACCCACGCCCATCCCGGGCGGATCGTGTGGCTGTTCTTCAACGTCGCGATCGCGGTGCTCCTGATGGAGGCCGGCATCTACAAGACGCTGGAACAGACGCTCGGGCTCTATTCGGTGGTCGCCGTCGCCTGGGTCGGAGCGCTCGTCGCGGACCTCACCATCAACAAGCCGCTCGGCCTCAGCCCGCGCCGCATCGAGTTCAAGCGAGCCCATCTCTACGACGTCAATCCGGTGGGCGTCGGCGCCATGGTGCTAGCGACCGTGGCCGCGATCACCTCATATGCCGGCGTCTTCGGGATCTACGCGCAGGCGCTGGCGCCCTTCATCGCGCTCGTGGTGGCGTTTCTCGCGGCGCCCGTGATCGCGCTTGCGACGGGCGGGCGCTTCTATCTCGCGCGCAAGCCTCGGGCCGAATGGCGACTTAGGCCTTCGCTCGCCTGCGCGGTTTGCGAGAACGCGTTCGAGCCCGAGGACATGGCGCATTGTCCGGTCTATTCCGGGCCGATCTGTTCGCTGTGCTGTTCGATCGACGCGCGCTGCCGGGACGGCTGCAAGCCGCACGCTCGCTATCAGGCGCAGGTGGTGGGTCTGCTCGCGGCCATCCTGCCAGACTGGTCCATCAGCCGCCTGAACACGCGCACCGGCCACTTCTTCGGCGTGTTCGTGACCCTGTGCGGCATCCTCGGCCTCGTTCTGTCGCTCGTCCATTTCCTCGCCGTCCAGGCGGCGCCGAAAGAGGCGGCCGCGGTCGCGGGCGCGCTTTGGGCGGTGTTCCTGATCCTTGTGATCATAGCCGGCGTCGCGGCATGGCTGTTCGTGCTCGCCCAGGAGAGCCGGGAGATCGCGCAGGACGAAAGCTCGCGCCAGACCTCGCTGCTGATGCGCGAGATCGGGGCGCACAAGAAGACCGACGCGGCCCTCCAGCGCGCCAAAGAGGTGGCGGAGGCCGCAAACCTCGCGAAGAGCCGCTACGTCGTCGGCATCAATCACGAACTCCGCACGCCGCTCAACGCCGTGCTCGGCTATGCGCAGTTGCTCGACGCAGACGCCGGGTTGTCTCCCAAGACCCAAAAGGGCGTTCGGGTCATCCGCCGCAGCGCCGAGCATCTGTCCGGGCTGATCGACGGCCTGCTCGATATCGCCAAGGTCGAGGCCGGACGGCTGAAGCTGTCGCGCGATGAGGTCTGGACGGGGGCTTTCCTCGATCAGCTCGCAGACATGTTCCGCCTGCAGGCGACCGCGAAGGGCATCGACTTTGCGTTCAGTGGCGCGGGGTCGCTGCCGCCCGTGGTGCGCGCCGACGAGAAGCGGCTCAGGCAGGTGCTGATCAACCTGCTGTCCAATGCGGTGAAATTCACCGATTCCGGCCGCGTCTCGCTCCAGGTCACTTACCGCAGTCAGGTTGCCGAGTTCGAGATCGCCGACACCGGCGTCGGCATCCGTCCCGAAGACGCCGAGCGCGTGTTCGAGCCGTTCGAACGCGGCGCGATGAGCCGCGCTCAGCTCCAGCCCGGCATGGGGCTCGGCCTCACCATCACCAAGCTGCTGGTCGAGATCATGGGCGGCGAGATTCTGCTCACGAGCACGCCCGGCCAGGGCTCGACATTCCGCGTCAGGCTGATGCTCGCCCATGTCGCGGACGCGCGCCCCCCGGCGGCCGCCAGGGCGCGCGTCCTTGGCTATACCGGCCGGCGTCGGGTCGTGCTCGTGGCCGACGACGACGATGACCAGCGCAACCTGATGCGCGAGGCCCTGGAGCCGATCGGCTTCATGGTCGTGACAGCGACCGACGGCGTCGCTGCGATGACGATCGCCGAGGAGTGCAGGCCGGACTTGGTGCTGCTCGACATCTCGATGCCCGGAATGTCCGGCTGGGACGTGGCGCGCAGGCTGCGCGAGACCGGTCACGACGCCCCGATCGTGATGATGTCCGCGAGCATCGGCGACACCGCCTCGCAGCCGGCCCGGGCGCCGGATCATAACGGAGCGATCTCCAAGCCGGTCGATCTCCAGGCGCTGATGACTCGCGTCGAGGCCCTTCTCGGCCTGAGCTACGTGACGGAGAGCGAGAGCGGGGGTCCCGCGCACGCCAATTCGCCGGAAGAGCACGCCCGGCCGGCGGCGCGCCATGTCGAGGAACTCGCTCGGCTGGGGGAAATCGGCTACGTCAGCGGCATCGAGTCCAAGCTCGCCGAGCTGGAAGCCGCCGATCTCGGGACCGGCGCATTCGTCACGGCGGCGCGCGAGCGCATCCGCGCGTTCGATCTCCGCGGCTACATGGCGCTGCTCGAGCGCCGGAATGTGCCCGAGACCGCCGATGACTGAGCCTGCGCCACGCACAGTCGTGCTCGTGGTCGACGACAGCCCCGAGACGCTCGCGATGCTGACGGAGGCGCTGGAGCGGACCGGGGCGGTCGTCCTAGTCGCCACGGACGGCGAGCGCGCGCTCGCCGCGGTTGAACGCGTGGCGCCGGACCTCATCCTGCTCGACGCGGTTATGCCCGGCCTCGATGGCTTCGAGACCTGTCGCCGACTGAAGAAGCTCTCGGCGCTGACGCACGTGCCGGTGATCTTCATGACGGGCCTCAAGGAGACCGACCGCATCGTCGAGGGACTTGAGGCCGGCGGCGTCGACTACGTCACTAAGCCCATTGTGATCGACGAGTTGCTGGCGCGCATCCGGGTCCATATCGACAACGCCCGCCTGTCGCGGAGCGCCCGCGCGGCGCTCGACACCACGGGGCGCTTCCTGTTCGCGGCCGACAGGAACGGTCGTCTGCTCTGGTCGACGCCGCAGGCGACCCGGCTGCTCGCGACCGCATCACCAAACTTCAGCGCGGAAGATCTCGCATTGCCGGAGATCGTCGCCAAATGGCTCGTCGCCCGCAGCGAGGGCCGCAGCGACCAGCCTTCGGTGAGCCTTCAGGCCGGCGCCGAGGGCGCCTCGCTGGTGGTCGCCTTCGTTGGGCAGTCCGACCGGGACGAGTTGCTGCTCCGCGTCACGCAGGAAGGCGGCTCGGACTACGCCGCCCTGTTCAAGGATCGCCTGGGCGTCACCACGCGCGAGGCCGACGTCCTGCTATGGATCGCCCGCGGGAAGTCGAACCGCGACATCGGCGAGATCCTGGGCATGAGCCCGCGGACCGTGAACAAACATCTGGAGCAGATCTACGTGAAGCTCGGCGTCGAAAACCGTGCGGCGGCGGCCGCCGCCGCCGTCCGCGTCCTGCAGTAGCGCGCCCCGCTCAGATCAACGCCTTCGGCAACATCATGTGGATGCCTTTGTTGCCGTCGACGAGCTGCGTCACCCGCAGGTTCCCGGCGAGCGAGCACAGCATGTAAGCCTCGTTGCGGGTGAGGTTGGAGCGCAAGCAGACGTGACGGACCATCTCGCGCACCGCCTGCTTGGCGGCGTCGTCGAGGTCTTCGTCGAGGCCGATCGACATCAGGTGCGTTTCGTTCTCCGCGAAGGGGAAGTCGATCGCGAGGTCCTTGCGGACGGTAAGGCGGAATGTGCCCTCGAGGCCGGTCTCGAGCGCGGTGATGCAGACCTCGCCGTCGCCCTGCACGCCATGGCCGTCGCCCGCGAAGAACAGCGCGCCTTCGTTGAAGACCGGCAGATAGAGCGTCGCCCCCGGCTTCAGCTCCTTATTGTCCATGTTGCCGCCGAAGGCGCGTGGGACGGGCGAGCCGCAGCGGCCCCATGCGGGAGGCGGCGCAACGCCCATAATGCCGAAGAACGGGTCGAGCGGCACCTCCACGCCCCAGGGAAGCCTGCAGACGCCGGCCGCCGTGTCGATCGCGGGGTGGATCGTTTCATAGTCGGTGAACTCGTCCGGCAGCGTGCCGAGCAGCGGCAGAATCGCGACGAAGCCCCAGTCCATCGTGGGCTTGGCTTCGAGGATGTCGATCTGAAGCGCGTCACCCGGCTCCGCGCCCTCCACGAAGATCGGCCCGGTGATGAAGTGCGGCCCCCCGCCCTGCTGCAGCGTGTCGAGCGCGGCCAGATAGTCCGCTGGCGCCTTCGAGGAGTCCGGCGGCAGGCACTCCTTGCCGCCAGCGGGGAACGAGGTGAGCGTCACGGTGTCGCCGGAGGCGATGCGCACGACCGGCTTGAGCGCGCTGTCGAGATAGCCCCAGACCATGTTCTCGGGCGCGGAGGAGATCGTGTGGTGACGGGCCATGGGAGCCTCGCTTTCCTGCGTTTGCTTTAGACGGACATGAAACGGGACAGGCGCTCGCGGCTCATCTCGCCGCGGGCGCCCCGATCGACGATCTGGCCGCGCGAGAGCACCACGAAGCCGTCCGCGACCGCGGTCGCGAAATCGAGATATTGTTCGACCAGCAGGATCGAGATCCGGCCCTTGAGGCCGCTCAGCACGGTCTCGATCAACTGGACGATCGAGGGTTGGACCCCTTCCGTCGGCTCGTCGAGGATGAGCAGTTTCGGCTTCGTGATGAGGGCTCGCGCGATCGCGAGCTGCTGTTGCTGTCCTCCGGAGAGAGCGCCCCCGCGCCGGCCCGCCATCTCGCCAAGGATTGGGAACAGCCGGACCGCCTCGGAGATCCCTTCCCCCGCTGGGTCGCCATGCGCGCGGGCGGCCACGAGAAGGTTCTCCCTGACCGTCAGCTCCGCGAAGATCTCCCGGCCTTGGGGCACATAGGCGATCCCCGCGCGGGATCGGCGATGGTTCTGGCTCAGCGTGACATCCGCGCCATCGAATGTGATCGACCCGCGCGTGACAGGCAGCAGCCCGACGAGGCACCTCAGCAAAGTCGACTTGCCGGCGCCGTTGCGGCCGAGCACCGCGAGGCACTGGCCGGGCTCGACCTCGAACGAGACCATCCTCAGAACCTGAGCGCCGCCGTAATGCTGGTCGAGGTCGCGGACCATGAGTTTCATCGCGTCACCGGCCGAGATAGACGTCGACGACGCGGGCGTCCGCGCGGGCTCTCGCCATCGAGCCTTCGAACAGCGTACGGCCCTCATGCAGCACCGTGACGCGATCCGCGATCGCCTCGACGAAGTCCATGTCGTGCTCGACCACGACGATTGCGCGGCCGGGCGTCCTGAGCCGTCGCACCAGCGCCGCGGTGCGCTCCGTCTCCTCGTCTGTCAGCCCCGCGACCGGCTCGTCCAGCATCAGCACCTTGGGCTCCGACACGACCACCATGGCGATCTCAAGCCACTGCTTCTGGCCGTGCGCGAGCTCGCTCGCGAGCCGGTCCGCATGGTCCGAAAGCCCGACCGTCTCGAGGATCGCCGCGACCTTCTCCTTTGAACCCGCGTCGTTGGCGCCGCCGAGCCCGATCTCGACATTGTCGCGGACGGAGAGCGCCTCGAACACGCTAGGCTTCTGGAATTTCCGCCTGACGCCGGACCGCGCGATCGCGGCCTCGCTGCGGCGCGTGAGCTCCAGCCGCTCGTCGAACAGGATGCGGCCGGACTTCGCGCGGCTGACGCCGGAAACGACGTCGAGCAGCGTGGTCTTGCCGGCGCCGTTTGGGCCGATGACGGCGCGCACCTCGCCATAGTCGATCGCGAGCGACAGATCGTCGATCGCGCGGAAGCGCCCGAACTCGACGGTCAGCCCTTCGACCAGCACCGCAACCGTCATGAGGGTGCATCCTTCGGCTGAAGCGCGCCCGGCCGCGTGAGCATCGCGGGCCGCCAGCGGCCGATGTCGAGCAGCCCGTTCGGGAAGATCAGCGCGACTAGAATGACGAGAGCCGACAGCACGAACGGCCAGAGTTCGGGGAGCGTCGCCGAGAGCGAGAACTTGATGGCGTTGACGACGACCGCCCCGATCACGGCGCCGGCGAGCCGCCCGCGTCCGCCGATCGCGCACCAGACGGCGATCTCGAGCGAGAGCTCAGGCGACAGCACGCGCGGATTGATGATGCCGACCTGCGGCACGTAGAGCAGTCCAGCGATCGCTGCGATCACCGCCGACAGGCACCAGACCGCGAGCTTGAGCCGCAGCGTCTCGTAGCCGAGAGAGCGCAGCCGGGTCTCGTCGTCGCGCGTGGCGACCAGCAGGCGGCCGAACCGCCCGATCATCAGCAGGCGGCAGCCAACCAACGTGAGGCCAAGCGCTCCAAGCGACGCGAGCGCCAGCCCCTCCGCGACCCCCGGCGTCTGGAACGGGACGCCGAAGATCGTCTGAAAGCCGGTCATGCCGTTGTTGCCGCCGAAGCCGGTGTCGTTTCGGAACATCAGCAGCATCGCGACATAGACGAGCGCCTGGGTGATGATCGCGAAGTAGACGCCGCCGACCCGCGAGCGGAACGACACCCAGCCGAAAGCGAAGGACGCCGCGAACGAGACCGCGACCGCAGCGAGCAGCGCTATCGAAAAGCTCCCGAGCGGCCCCCACCAATTGGGAAGCGCCGTCCAGCCCATGAACTGAACGATATCAGGCGTGATCCCGGTGGTCGCAACCGACTGCTCAAGCAGGTGCATGCCGGCGACGTAGCCGCCGATCGCGAAGAACAGTCCGTGCCCAAGACTGAGGATGCCGGCATATCCCCAGATCAGGTCCAGCGCGACCGCGAGTAGAGCGAAGCAGGCGAGTTGCCCGACGATGTTGACGCGATAGCCGGACAGGCCGGGCCACAGGGCCACGGCCGCAAAAGCGAGCAACGTCGCCGCCGCGACGCCTGAAAAGACGCGGTCGTCCAGCGCGCGGGCGAGATACGCCTTTTTCGGAGCGATCACTTGCGGCGTCCCTTCACGGCGTAGAGGCCCTCGGGACGCCACTGCAGGAACGCTATGATCATCAGCAGCACGATCACCTTGGCGGCGACCGCGCCGTAGAGCGGTTCGATGAGCACGTTGATCTGGCCGACGCCGAGCGACGCGATCGCCGTGCCGGCTAGCGTCCCCACACCGCCCAGCACCACGACCATGAAACTGTCGACGATGAAGTTCGAGCCCATCTGCGGATTCACATTGTAGATCGGGCAGAGCGCAAGCCCCGCAAGGCCGGCGAGCCCCGAGCCCAGCCCGAACGCCATCATATCGACGCGGCGGGTAGCTATGCCCACGCAGCCCGCCATCGCACGGTTCTGGGTGACGGCGCGAATATTGAGGCCAAGCGGCGTGCGCTTCAGCACAAACCAGGTCAGCGCGAGCGTGACGGCCGCAAACACAATCGCGAACAGGCGGTTCCAGGTGACGATGAAGTCGCCCATCAGGAGCCGGCCGCCCGAGATGTACCAGGGGGTGACGAACTGGAGGTTCTGAGTGCCGACCGCGACCCGCATCAGGTTCACGAGCAGCAGGCTGACCGCCCAGGTCGCGAGCAACGTCATCAGCGGGCGGGTATAGAGACGGCGCACGATCGTCGCCTCGACGGCGACGCCGATTCCCGCCGTCACGACGAACACGACAGGGATCGCGGCGATCAGGTACCAGTCGATCAACGACGGCGCGACGGCGCGCAGCGTCTCCTGCACGGCGTAGGCGACATAGGCGCCAATCATGATGAACTCGCCCTGGGCGAGATTGATCACGCCCATCAGCCCGAAGATGATCGCGAGGCCGGCCGAGGCCATGAACAGGATCGAGGCGAATGACAGGCCGTTGTAGAACACGTTGAGGGCGTTCGAGAGCGCGAGCCAGCGCCCGATTGAGGCGACGCCTTCGTCGACCGCGCCGCGGAAGGCGGGGTCGGTCCGATAGGCCGGATCGCTCTTCAGCCCGTCGACCCGGGTGAGCGCCCGACGGTCCGACGTTGCGGCGATGTGTTCGATCGCCGCGATGCGCTTGGGCATGTCCGGCGAGTTGAGCAGCGCCGCCTGGCCGACGCCGAGGATGCGGGCCTTCAGCCCCGCGTCGGCTTCGGTCTCCGCCGCCTTTTCGAAGAACTCCGGCGGCAGCGATCCGGCGCGGCGCTCGAGCGCCGCAAGAGCTGCGCCGCGCTCATCCGCCGTCGCGCCGCTCCGAAGCGTGGCCGCGGCGCGGACAGTCTCGAACAGCGGCCGGTTCTTCAGGCTGAGCAGCGGAGACGTTCCGCCCCCGCCGTCAACGGGGCTGAGGGTCACGGCGTTCACCGCGCCCTCGGAACGCACGATCATCGCGCCGCCGGGACCACATTTCAGACCTCGGTCGATCGCAGCGCCGGCGAGCGCCACGGTCCATTTCGCGTCGTCGGCCGAGGCGTCGACCAGTCCTGCAGCCATGGCGTTGGCCGCGTCCGTCATGCCCGCCGCGCCGCCGCAGGCCTGCGCCGCAATGGCCGCGCGATCGAACGCCGCCGCAGCCGGTCCGCACGCAACAACCGCGCCTAACAAGCCCGCAAGCAGGCTACGCCGCCACACCCCCGCCACCCTCCGGGTGGAGATCAGCCGTACTGGCTCATCGGCACAGGCTTCGGCGTCCCCTCCGACTGCCAGAGCACGTCGAAGCCTTGGGAGGCGTTGACCGAGCCGATGAACACGCCGCGCGAGACGTAATTGTTCTCGGCCGTCATGCCGATCTTGTAGCCGGACGGGCAATCGAAACTCAGGCCCGCAAACGCTTGTCGCACCTCCGGCACGTCGAAGGAACCAGCCTTCTTGGCGGCCATCGCCCAGAGATGAACAGCGTCGTAGGTCGAGACCATCGGGTCGATTGCGACGTCGGGACGGAACGGCGCCTTCGTCTTGCCGACATAGTCCGCCCAGGATTTGAGGAACTTCTGGTTGGCCTCGCCCTTGGCCTGCTGGAGATAGGCCCAGCAGTTGAGGTGGCCGACGAGCTTCTGGGTGTCGAGGCCCTCGAGATCAGCCTCCACCATGTCGAGGCCGAGCACCGGCACGTCGGACGACGAAATGCCTTGGTTCGCGAACTCGCGCATGAAGTCCGGGATCGACGAACCCACGACCGTCAGCACGACCACGAGCTTGCCGCCCGGCGCGTCCGCAAAGGCGCGGATCTGGTTCACGATGGTCTGGAAGTTGGAGAAGGAGAACGGCACGTACTCCTCCTTCCAGGCGCTCTCTTCGATGCCCTTTGTCTTCCAGTAGCCCTTGAGCTGCTTGTTGATGGTGCGCGGCCAGACGTAGTCCGATCCAACCATGAAGAAGCGCTTCGCCTCCACGCCGTCGGGGCTCATCAGGTAATCGACCGCCGGCAGCACGGAGCTCGCGGGCGGGGAGTTCACGTAGACGACGTTCTTCGAGTTCTCATCGCCCTCGAAGTGAAGGGGATAGAACAGCAGCCCATTGTTCTGCTCCACCACCGGCAGCACGGATTTGCGGGACACCGAGGTCCAGCAGCCGAACAGCGCCGCGACCTTGGTCTCCGAGAGCATCTGGCGGCCGACCTGCGCATAGAGCGGCCAGTCCGAGGCCGGGTCCGACGTGACCACCTCGATCGTCGAGCCGTTGACGCCGCCCGCCGCGTTAATCTCCTCGGCCGCCATCTTGGCCACGAAATTCATGCGGCCTTCGAGGTTCGCCATGGTGCCGGAGGACGAGAACAGGCAGCCGAGCTTCACCGTTCCCGCCGCGCGCGATGACCGGATCAGCGGCGGCGCGGCGAGCGGCAGGATCGCGCTCGCCGCCGCGGCGCCCGTGGTCCTGAGGAAGGTTCTGCGGTCGAACTTGCTCATCGCCTTAGGCCTTCAAAGGATTTCGTCGTCTTGACGCTGCCCGCGCCAAGTCATCCCTCGCAAGGCCAAATATCAGCAGGCGGCGCGCTCCAAATGGGCATTCGGAGGGCCATCGTTCCGCCAGTGTCAAAATTGACATGCGCGGCCCAGCCCGGAGTTGGCGTCCATACGGCTCGTCTTCGGTCGCTCTGTCGCCGTGGGGTTTGACGGCTTGCTACAACCCCGTCGCGGGATCACTCTGCCTCAACTATCAGCATGGCCACATCATGGGCCGAACGGCGTGAGGTTCGCGACATGGCCGCGTCGCGTTTGACGGACGAAGAGATCGCGAGCCTCGTCGGCGAGGTCGCGGCCGGCGCCTCGATCGAGGCGGTCTGCGCCGGCGCGCATGTATCGGTTCGCACCTTCTATCGCTGGAAGCGCAAGTTCGACGGGCTGACGCCATCCGGCGTGCGGCAGCTCAAGGCGCTCCGCCGCGAAAACAGCGAGCTGAAGCGCCTCCTCGCCGAACGATCCGGCCGCCGCCTCGACGCCACTCCACCGACGGCCCATGCTATGCGGCCAACTCGCGACCCCATCCGGCTAAGAGAAAGCCGTGACGTAAGCCTAGGCCGATTTGCGGCGGTGCGGCTGAGCGGATCTTGAGTCTGCGGCCATGCTCGTCGTGAGCGCGGAGCGTCGTGCCCAGACGCGCATCTCTCGCGACGGAAAACCGTCTGGCTGGGGCGGGAGGATTCGAACCTCCGCATGGGGGAATCAAAATCCCCTGCCTTACCGCTTGGCGACGCCCCATCGACAGACGGCGGATGGATAGCCGCCGCAGGCGCGCGCCGCAACACGCCTTGCTTAGACGCCCGTCGAGGGCCGCACCTCCTGCGCTGGAATGCGCATCGTGCAGACCACGCCTTCGGGCTCGAAGCGCATGTCGGCGCCACCATCCGGCGCGAAGGCGAGGCTGCGGGCGATGACGGTGCGACCGAAGCCGCTGCGGGTCGGCTCGCTCACGACGGGACCTTCGCGCTCGCGCCATTCGATGACGAACGACTCGTCGTCCTCGATCGCGCGCACGTCGATGACGCCGTCATTCACTGAAAGCGCGCCGTGTTTCACGGCATTTGTCGTCAGCTCGTGAAAGATCAGGCCGAGCGCCGTCGCAGTTCGCGCGGTCACCGGCACGCCGAGGCCGGCGAGCCGCACCCGCATGCTTGCGGCGCCGACATAAGGCGCGAGCTCCGCCTGAACGATCTCCTGGATCGTCAGGTCCGCCCATGACTTCTCCGAAAGCAGCTTATGGGTGGCCGCAAGCGCCTGGATGCGGCCGAGGAACGCCGTCTGGAAGGCCTCGATCGTGTCGGCGCTCGAGGCCGTCCGAGCGCAAATCGCGGTGACGAGCGTCAAGGTATTGCGCACGCGGTGATCGAGCTCGTGCATCAGCAGAAGCTGCTGCCGTTCGGCGGCCTTGCGCGGGGTGAGATCGACGAGCGTGACCACGCAGCCGCGCGTCTGCTGGCCGGCAACCACAAGCGGCGCGGCGGACACCAGGAGATCCTGGTGCCGAACCGCGTTCGGCACACTCGCCTCGATGCCCTGCACCGGCGCGCCAGCGATCGCGACGGCGATGAGGTCCTCCTGCTCCATCAATCCGTTGGCAGCAAATTCGAGCGCGAAGGCGTCGCGGAACGGCTGGCCGACCGGGGACACGGTCACAAGCGCCAAGGCGGCTGCGTTGACATGCGTCACCACGCCGTCGCCATCGCAGACCACGACCGCCTCGTTGGCCGAGGTGATGACCGCGCGCGCCATCCGCTCAGACTCTTCCGCGGCCGCGGCGCGGACGCGCGCCGTGAGGTCGGCGAAGGTCACCGCCACGCCTTCGCTTGGCCCGAGCCGCAGCGGCGCCGCGGAAACCAGCAGATGCCGGTCCTCGTCGCCCGCCTTGATGCTGATCTCGACGGTTCTGCGTCCGCCATGGGCGGCCTTTGCGGCGATGCGGCGCACGGCGGAGGCGGCCGCAGGTTCGAGCGCCGCGAACAGGCCGACAGCGTTCAGCTCCGCCGCAGTACGGCCGAGGAGCTCGCCCAGCGCATGGTTGGCGTAGACGAGCCGCCCGTGGCCGTCGAGGGCGGCCGCGCCGAACTCCATCGCCTCCATGAAGGCGCGGTAGGCTTCGACGCCCCCCTCGAGGGTGAACACTTCCTCCGCCATGTCGCCGCCGATGACCAGCGCGTCGACCTCGCCTTCGCGGATCGCGCGCAGCGTGTCCTCCGCCTCCTCCAGCCGGCGCCGGAGCTCTTCGATGCCGACGCCCGGGTAAGCGGCGGTCACTCGGTCCCCACGGCGAGATGCACGAGAACCTTCTGGCTGTCGGAGAGATCGCCGATGATCTTGCGGATCGGAATCGGGAGTTCGCGCACAAGCGTCGGAATCGCGACGATGTTGTGCTCGCGGGCGAGCTGGGGCGACTTTCGCAGGTCGATCACCTCGATCGAGTAGCGGCCGGCGAGATGCGTCCGGCAGATCGCTTCCAGATTTTCGATCGCGGCGAGCGACTTCGGCGTCTGGCCGGCCACGTAAAGAGTGAGTTTGACAGGATCGGACGAGGGCATCGGGGGTCCAGGCGTACGGCTCGCGCCAGCATAAGGGGGATCAGGTACGGCGCGTCCGCGCCATGTCGGCGACGTCGATTTCAGCTTGCCGGAAGTAGTCGTCTTCGACCCGGCTCATGCGCGAGAGCTCCGCTTCGTCGGCCGCCACCTCCGCTTGCAGAAGTTCGATCTGGGCCTTGGCGCGCGCCTTCTTCGCGACCACCTCCGCCTTAAGGCGCTCGACCTCCGCGAGACGGGCGACCTCGTCGCGCCGCACCCGCGCCTCCTCGGCGCGCCGGGCCGCCCCCGTCAGCGCCACGCCGACGCCGATGTAAGGCGGCTTCAGCGCGATGCCCTCCGAGGACATGACGAATTCACGCACCTGATTCGAATGCGCTGTGCCGCGGGCTTTCAGCAGATAGAGCTCACGGTTGAACTCGCCGCTCGCCTCGCGGTTCAGCAGCAGGACCCAGGCGTCCATCAGGGAGGACAGCCCCGCGTCGGTTTCGATCGCGCTCTGCGAATGCAACAGATGGGTGAAGATGCCGGTTATCCCGTCGGATTTCAGGTAGTCGACGACCCGCAGCAGCATCGATTGCACTTCGAGCGCGTTGGCCGAGCCGGTGAAGGCGGAGATCGGGTCGAGGATGACGAGGTCCGGCTTGAATCGTCCAACCTCGCGCAGCATCACCGCGAGGTGCATCTCGAGGCTGTAGAATGTCGGCCGCGCTGCGATGTGCCGGAGCAGGCCCTTGTCCAGCCACGGCTTCAGGTCGACGCCGATAGAGCGCATGTTGCGGACGGTCTGCCTTTCGGACTCCTCGAAGGAGAGATAAAGCGCTCGTTCGCCGCGCGCGCAGGCCGCGTTCGCAAAGCAGGCCGCCAGCGAGGATTTACCGGAGCCCGCGACGCCGGTCAGCAAAATCGAGCTGCCCCGGTGAAATCCGCCGCCCGCCAGCATGGCGTCGAGGTCCGGCACGCCGCTCGAGATCCGCTCGTCGAAGACCTTGTGCGCGAGGCCGAGCGAGGAGACCGGCAGGACGCTGAACCCATCCTCGTCGATCAGGAAGGGATATTCGTTGGTGCCGTGCGCGGTGCCGCGATACTTCACGATCCTAAGACGCCGGGTCGAGACCTGGTTGTCGACGCGATGGTCGAGCAGGATCACGCAGTCGGAGACGTATTCCTCGAGCCCCTGCCGGGTCAGCGTCCCGTCGCCCCGTTCGCCGGTGATGACGGCGGTGAGGCCCTTGTCCTTCAGCCAATCGAACAGCCGGCGGATCTCTGCGCGCAGCACGGCCGGATTGTTGAAGGCGGAGAACAGGCTCTCGATCGTGTCCAGCACGATGCGCTTCGCGCCGATCTCGTCGACCGCGAGTTCGAGCCGGAGAAACAGAGCCTCGAGGTCGTAGTCGCCGACTTCCGCGATCTCGGACGCCTCGATCGCGATGTGCTCGATGTGGATTTTCTTGTTTGCGATCATGTCGTCGACCGCGAAGCCGAGCGAGGCGACATTGTCGACGATGTCGTTCGGCCGTTCCTCAAACGTCACGAAGACGCCGGGCTCGTCGTGATCGCGGGCGCCGTTGATCAGAAAGGTCGAGGCGAACAACGTCTTGCCGCACCCGGCTGAGCCGCAGATGAGCGTCGGGCGTCCCGAAGGGACGCCGCCGAGCGTGAGGTCGTCGAAGCCGCCAATTCCTGTCGGCGACTTGCTGATGCCCGTCTGCGTGCTCATTCGTCGTCCGCGCTTGCGCCCCCGGACCCATGTACCTCCTCACGACGTGATACGCGACAGCGATTTCACGCCCTTCGCGCCGGAAATACGGGAATTTGGTGGAAGAGAGTGGGAGTCGAACCCACCAGAGACCGCATCCGCAGCCCCTTCTGGTTTTGAAGACCAGCCGCCCCACCGGGGAACGCTTCTCCTCCAACGCCGGCCACATCAGCCTGCGCCGGCGCGAAGACGCAAGCCCTCCTGCGCCAGCGTCAGGTGATGGCATGTCGCTTGAATAGGTCGAGGACCATGTTCCTCCCCTTCCCGCTTCGCGAGGCGTCCCGCATGTCTTCCGTCGCTCACGGCGTTGACGAGATCTTCCCCGCGCCGCGGCTGTTCGCGCTCGGAATCCAGCACGTGCTGGTGATGTACGCCGGCGCGGTCGCCGTGCCGCTGATCATCGGGCGCGCGCTGAAGCTGCCGCCGGAGGATGTCGCTTTTCTCATCAGCGCCGATCTGTTCGCGTGCGGACTGGCGACGCTCGTACAATGCCTGGGCTTCCCCGGCGTCGGCATCCGCCTGCCTGTCATGATGGGCGTGACCTTCGCGTCTGTCGGGCCCATGCTGTCGATGGCGGCGGCGCCTGACGTCGGCATCCTCGGCATCTATGGCGCGGTGATCGCGGCGGGCGTGTTCGGGATCATCGCGGCGCCCTTCGTCAGCCGCCTGCTGCCGCTGTTCCCGCCTGTCGTGACCGGAACGATCATCCTCGTCATCGGCGTCTCGCTGATGCGAGTCGCGATCAACTGGGCGGCCGGAGGCCAGCCTACGATCATGAAGATGGTGGACGGCGTCGCGGGCGCCTTCCCGAACCCCGCCTATGGCGGGCTTCAGGGCATCGGCCTCGCCGTCTTCGTGCTCGCGGTGATCCTGTGTCTCATCCGCTTCGGCGGCGGCTTCATCTCGAGCATCGCGGTCCTCCTCGGCATCGCAATCGGCGCGGCCGCCACGGCCGCCATGGGACTGATGCATTTCGAGAAGGTCGCGGACGCCGCCTGGTTGGCGCTCATCCTGCCGTTCCATTTTGGCGCGCCGCAGTTCCATGCCGGACCGGTGGCGACGATGTGCGTCGTCATGCTGGTGGTCATGATCGAGTCGCTCGGCATGTTCCTCGCGCTCGGAGACATCACGGGGAAACCGATCCTCCAGAAGGACCTGACCCGCGGCCTGAGGGCTGACGGGGTGGGCACGCTGCTCGGCGGCGTGTTCAATACCTTCCCCTACACGTCGTTCTCGCAGAACGTCGGCCTCGTCGGCGTAACGGGCGTCAAGTCGCGTTACGTGACGGTCGCCGGCGGCCTCATCATGCTCGCGCTCGGGCTCGTTCCGAAGATGGCGGCGCTGATCGAAGCCGTGCCGCAACCGGTGCTCGGCGGAGCCGGGATCGTGATGTTCGGCATGGTGGCCGCCACCGGCGCGCGCATCCTCAGCGCCGTCGACTTCAGATCGAACCGCAACAACCTTTACGTGGTCGCGATCTCGATCGGTTTCGGCATGATCCCGCTGGTCTCGCCGGCTTTTTTCAAGAACTTCCCCGACGCGCTCCACCCGCTGCTCGAATCGGGCATCCTGCTCGCGGCCGTGGTCTCGGTCGCGCTCAACCTCTTCTTCAACGGGCTGACAGCCGCCGAGGTCGCTAGGGCCGACCTCGCCGCGGCCGCAGCCGCCAGCGACCACGCCTGATGCGGATCGCGACGGAGTAGATTATGCCGACCCTGCTGCTGAAGAACGCCGAGATCCTCGTCACCATGGACGAGGATCGCCGCGAAATCGCGGGCGGAGGGCTGTTCGCGCGTGACGGCGTCATCGAGCAGGTCGGCCCGAGCGACGCCCTGCCCACCACCGCCGACGCCGTGCTCGACATGTCGGGCCGCATCGTGACGCCGGGCTTCGTCAACACCCACCATCACCTTTACCAAAATCTGACGCGGGCCGTGCCCGGGGCGCAGGATCTCTCGCTCTTCGGCTGGCTGAAGACGCTCTATCCGATCTGGGGGCGCATGGGGCCGGAGCACATCCGCGTTTCGACCTCCGTCGGGCTGATGGAGATGGCGGAGACCGGCTGCACCACGAGCTCCGACCACCTCTACATGTTTCCGAACGGCTCGCGGCTCGACGATTCCATCGAGGCTGCAGTCGAGATCGGGCTCCGCTTTCACCCGACCCGCGGCTCCATGAGCATCGGCGAGAGCAAGGGCGGCCTGCCTCCGGATTCGATCGTCGAGGACGAAGCCGCGATCCTCATTGATACGCGGCGGGTGATCGAAGCCTATGACGATCCAGAACCCTTTTCGATGATGAGGATCGGCGTCGCGCCCTGCTCGCCCTTCACGGTGAGCCAGGGCCTCATGCGCGACTCCGCGGCGCTGGCGCGGTCCTATGGCGTGGGGCTGCACACCCACCTCGCCGAGGATCCGGACGACGTCACCTATTCCCTGCAGAAGTTCGGCGTCAGGCCGGGCCAATTCGCCGAAGATCATGACTGGTGCGGCCCCGATGTCTGGCATGCGCACTGCGTTCAGCTTGACGCGGACGAAGTGGCTCTGCTCGCACGCACCGGGTCCGGCGTCGCCCACTGCCCCTGCTCGAATATGAGGCTAGGCAGCGGTGTCGCGCGCGTTAGGGAGATGGTCGCCGCCGGCGTGCGCGTGGGTCTTGGCGTCGACGGATCGGCCTCGAATGACAGCGGGCACATGCTGAACGAGGCGCGACAGGCGATGCTCCTGCAGCGTGTCGCCAAGGGAGCGGGCGCCATGACTGCACGGCAGGCGCTGGAGCTCGCTACGGTCGGCGGCGCCCGAACGCTGAACCGGCCGGATATCGGCTCGCTCGCGGCGGGCAAGGCCGCGGATTTCGCGGCCTTCGACATCGCCGACATCGCGTTCTCAGGCGCGGGATGGGACCCCGTGGCCGCTCTGGTTCTGTGCGGTCCGACCAAAGCGGAGACGGTGGTCGTCGCGGGCAGGACGGTGGTTGAGAACGGTCTCTGCGTCACGATTGACCGTCAGGCGACGCTCGCCCGCCACCGCTCGCTCGCGGCTGAACTGGCGAATGGATAATTTCGAGGCAGCTACGCTGGAATCCAGGAAGCCCTCTAGGCCATCTGCATAGAATTGAATCAGATCTCCGCAAAGTACGCCTGTTTCTCGATCATTGTGTTCCGCTCGCTACACATGCTTGCAACATATTGATGACGCGGGCGAACATATTGACCGGTCGTTCAAACGCTGAGACCTTGGCGGACATCGCTCGTCGATGAATTCGGGGGACTGAACTCGGAGCGCGCTTGCTCCGAGACCGATGACGCGCACGTCAATCAGGGGGACTACATGACGAAGACCTGCCGCAAGCCGCTCAAGACCTTGGCGGCCGCCGCGCTGACCGCTGCCTGCACATTCGCCGGCGCCGGCGCCGCCTCCGCGGCTGACATGCCCGCTTCCGTGCCGTCGGTCGCCGAAGCCTTCACCTTCTCCACCACTGAAATTCAGTTCCAGATGGGCCGCCTGAAGAATCCGTTCGCCGCCAGCGGCGCCACGAAGGCCTGGACGCCGATCGTCACGCTGCAGCACGCTTCGAGCTGGGTGTTCGGCGACGTGTTCTTCTTTATCGACTTTCTCGATGACAAGCATAGAGACGGCTTCAACGACGAGGACGCCTACGGCGAACTTTACCTGTACTTCTCGTCCGCCAAGCTGCTCGGCATGAAATATGGCGGCGCGCTGAAGGACGTCGGCATTGTCGCCGGCGTCAACGCCGGCGCCGATCCGGACTATCGCGGCTACCTGCCGGGCGTCTACCTCGACTGGAACGTGCCGGGCTTCGCGTTCTTCCGCACGCAGTTCACCGCGCTGATCGACGACAGCAAGAAGAACGGCGGGAATGGTTCGCAGAAGGACGGCTGGCAGGCCGACGCCTCGTTCGCGGCGCCGTTCGAGCTCGCCGGGCAGTACTTCAGCTTCGAAGGTCACATCGAATACACCGAGAACTCCCGGAACAAGACCTACAACTCGAAGATGAAGGACTGGATTCTCGCCCAGCCGCAGCTTCGTTGGGACGCGGGCTACGCCCTCACCGGCAAGAAGGACGTGTTCTTCCTCGGCACCGAGTACCAGTTCTGGATGAACAAGCTCGGCACCAACGTGGACGAGAGCCGCTTCCAGGGTCTGGCGGTCGTCCGCTTCTGATCTGACGAACCGGTTGGGACGCGAGCGGCGTTCGCCTCGCGTCCCGACCTGCATTATCGACGGTCGCAAGTCTCTTCATGCGCCCGTCGCGCTTGCGCCTAGACCCGTGAGGCCGCATTGACGCGCCTGGGCCGAAAGCGGGAGGCGAGGCGCCGGTGGAGCAGGACGGCATCGTGCGGGACGCGGCGGAGCGGATCGCTCGGACCGACACTCCCCGCACGCTCGGCGGCAACAACGAAGCGCGCATCCTCGACGCGGCGGAAGAGGTCTTCGCGACCTACGGCTTCCGAGGCGCGACCACGGCGCTGATCGCGGCCAAGGCCGGCGTCACCAAGCCCAACATCTATTATTACTTCCGCAGCAAGGAAGCGCTTTACCGCACGCTGCTGCGCGGCATCCTCAAGCAATGGGCCGACACGCTCCACGTGATCGACGCGGCCCAAGAGCCGGAGGCGTGCATCCGCCTCTATCTGCAGAGGAAGATGGAGTTCTCACGGAGCAAGCCGCAGCTCTCGCGCATCTTCGCCAACGAGATCATCAGCGGCGCGCCCTACATCGCCGATCAGATCGCCAAGGCCACACGCCCGCTGCTAGAGGAGAAGACGGCGGTCATCAGGGGCTGGCAGGCGGCGGGCAAGCTCGATCCGTCGATCGACCCAGTGTTCCTGATCTTCCTGATGTGGGCGTCGACGCAGGCCTACGCCGACTTTGCGGCGCAGATCGAGATCCTGCTGGGCCAGCGCCGCCTCGACAAGGCGGATTATTCCGCCGCGCTCGACACGATCACGACCGTGGTGCTGTCGGGCGCGCTGAAGCGCTGAAAACAGGCGCACGGCAAAGGGCCAATCTCAGCCCTGCTTCGGCGTCCACGGAAACTGCTCGATGAACGCGTTCGCGATATCGATGCGCCGCGCAACCCAGACCCTGTCGTGGCCGCCGACATAATCGAGGAAGCGCTTCAGCGCCGCGATGCGGCCTGGGCGGCCGACCAGCCGGCAGTGCAGCCCGACCGACATCATGCGTGGGCATGTCTCGCCCTCCGCATAAAGCGTGTCGAACGAGTCCTTGAGGTAAGAGAAGAAATCGCCGCCGGTGTTGAAGCCCTGCGGCGTTGCGAAGCGCATGTCGTTTGCGTCGAGCGTGTAGGGCACGACAAGGTGCGGCCTCGCCGTCATCCGGCTCCAGAACGGCAGCTCGTCGGAGTAGTCGTCTGCGTCGTAGACGAAGCCGCCTTCCTCGCAGACCAGCCTGCGCGTGCTCTCGCTGGTGCGGCCGGTATACCAACCGAGCGGCCTGGAGCCGGCGATCCGCGTCTGGATTTCGATCGCTCGCGTCATGTGCTCGCGCTCCAGATCCTCCGCCATGCCGTGATAGTTGATCCAGCGCAGGCCGTGGCAGGCGATCTCGTGACCGTCCTTCAGCGCGATTTCGGCGACCAGCGGGTTGCGCTCGAGCGCCATAGCGACGGCGAAGATCGTCAGCGGCATGCCGCGCTCGCGAAACGCGTCGAGCACACGCCAGACTCCGACCCGGGAGCCGTACTCGTAAAGAGACTCCATGCTCATGTGACGCGCGCCGGGATAAGGCAGCGCGCCGACGATCTCGGACAGGAAGGTCTCCGAGGCTGCATCGCCGTGCAGCACGGCGTTCTCGCCACCCTCCTCGTAGTTCAGCACGAACTGCACCGCGACTCGTGCGTCGCCGGGCCAGCGAACGCGCGGCGAATTGGGGCCGTAGCCCAGCATGTCGCGAGGATAGTCGGAAGAAGCCATGATGGTCCTCAGGCGTCAGGGGGCGATAACCGCCCTCACCGCTTCTCGTCCAGCCAGCGGGCCAGCGTATCGCGGTCGTCCGCCGTCATCTTGGTGATGTTGCCAGGGGGCATGGCGCGGCTTAGCACCGCGAAGGCGCGGATCTCGTCGGAATGGCGGTCCATGTCGGTGAGGGTCTCGAGCGTCACGCCCTTGGGCGCATGGCCCATGCCAGGCCAAAGCGGTTCGGAGGCGTGGCACATCGCGCAGCGACTCTGCACCACGATCTCCGCTTCCTCCGCCAGTGCGCTCGGCGCAGCGGCGGCTTTCTCCTCCGGCCGCGCGACCGACGGGAAGCTTGAGAGGAAGACGATCGCGACGCCGGCCGCCGCCGTGATCCCCCATGTCCACCACGGCGGCGGCAGCCCGCGGTGGCTGGTGTTGTAGAAGTGCCGGATGGACACGCCCATGACGATGACGAGCACGATGATCGCCCAGGAGAACCGCGTGGCGTAGGCCAGCGGATAGTGGTTCGCGATCATGATGAACACGACCGGCAGCGTAAAATAGTTGTTGTGTAGCGAGCGCTGCTTGCCGGTGGCGCCCAACGCGGGGTCCGGCGCGCGGCCAGCCTTGAGCTCAGCCACCACGATGCGCTGGTTCGGGATGATGATCATGAAGACGTTGGCCGCCATGATCGTGCCCATGATCGCGCCGATCTGCATGAAGGCGCCGCGGCCGCTATAGACGTGCCCGTAGAGGATGGTGAAGGCGAGCACCATCGCGAAGACCGACAGAGCGAGCTTGAGGTCGCTCTTGTTCAGCGTCGAGCGGCAGAGCGCATCGTAGATCATCCAGCCGAGGAACAGCCCAGCGAGGCTCGCCGCGATCGCGGTCGCCGGGGGTATGTCGAGCACCTGGGCGTCGATCATGTAGAGCCTGGCGCCGCAGTAATAGACGATCGCGAGCAGCGCGAAGCCCGACAGCCAGGTGGCGTAGGCCTCCCACTTGAACCAGGTGACGTGCTCGGGGAGCGCAGGCGGCGCCACCAGGTATTTGACCATGTGATAGAAGCCGCCGCCGTGAACCTGCCACTCGTCGCCGTAGGCGCCCTTGGGCAGGCTCTCGCGGGGTTTCAGGCTTTGGTCGAGGTGGACGAAGTAGAACGAGCTGCCGATCCAGGCGATGCCCGCGATCACATGCGTCCAGCGCACGAAGAAGCTCAGCCACTCCCAGAGGATCGCGTCCAAGGCCTCGGCTCCTCGTTCAAATCCGCGGCGCGGCGCGCGCGTCAGGCGTCCGCACGTGCTTCGTCCCGGTCGTGCAGCTTCTCGCCCGCCACATAGACCGCGCGGATGGCGCGGTCGTCGGCGAGGATCATCTGCGTGAACAGCGCATCCCAGATGTCATCGGCGCGGCGCATGCGGCGCTCGATCACCGGGGTAGACTTGAGGTCGATCACCATGACATCCGCGTCGTAACCGGCGACGAGATTGCCGACGCGGTCGCCCATGCGCAGGACCTCCGCCCCGCCGACCGTCGCGAGCCAGAACGCGCGCGCGGGATGCAGGCTGTAGCCGCGGAGCTGCGCGATTTCGTAGGCGGCCTTCATCGTGTCGAACATCGACATGGACGAGCCGCCGCCGATGTCGGTCGCGATCCCCACCCTGATCGCATCGGCGCAGTCGCGGAGCCCCTTCATGTCGAAGAGCCCTGAGCCGATGAAGGCGTTCGAGGTCGGGCAATGCGACACCGCCGAGCCGCTCTCGCGGAGCAGCGCGATCTCGCGCTCGGTCAGGTGAATGGCGTGGCCGAAATTGGCGCCTTCGCCCAAAAGCCCGGCCGCCTCGTAGGTTCCGAGATAGTCCGGCGCTTGCGGATAAAGCCCCCTCACCCACTCGATCTCAGCGAGGTTTTCAGAGAGGTGCGTCTGCATCAGCGTGGTCGGGTGTTCGCGCCACAGCGCGCCCGAGGCGTCGAGCTGTTCCGGGGTCGACGTCGGGGAGAAGCGCGGAGTGACAGCGTAGGTCAGCCGGCCGCGTCCGTGCCACTTCTCGATCAGCGCCTTGCTGTCGCGGTAGCCGGTCTCCGCCGTGTCACACAACGGCGCCGGCGCGTTGCGGTCCATCATCACCTTGCCTGCCGCGATCCGCATGTTGCGGCCGAGCGCGGCGTCGAACAAAGCATCGACCGACGCCGGATAGGTCGCGCAGAACACCGACGCCGTGGTTGTGCCGTTCGCAAGGCAGGCGTCGAGATAGGCGTCGGCGCCGGCGCGGGCGTATTGCAGATCGGAATATTTGGTCTCGGCGGGAAAGGTGTATTTCACCAGCCATTCAAGGAGCTGCGCGCCATAGGCCCCCATGAGCTCCATCTGCGGATAGTGCGCGTGGGTGTCGACAAAACCCGCCATGACGAGCGCGTCGGCATAGGCGTCGACCGCAGCGCCGGGATGGCGCGGCAGCACCTCCTGCGCCGGGCCGACTTCGACGATCCTACCCTCGGCGACGACCACGGCGCCGTCATCGCACTGGTCGACGGACTCGTCGGGCGAAACACGGAACGGATCGTCGCGGAAGGCGAGCGTCCGTCCGCGGATGATGCGGGAAACGGTCATCGCGTGGCGCGAGGAAGCCGTGCGCTGGACAAACCACCTGCGTGCTTCGAGACGCCCGCCGAAGCGGGCTGCTCAGCATGAGGAACGTTTGCGTCTGCCATCACGCTCACGGACCTCATGCTGAGGAGCGGCCCCGAGGGGCCGCGTCTCGAAGCACGCATAAGGGCCCCGCCTCCGCCTGCCTCACTTCGGCAGCGAGCCTTCCACGCCCTGGACGAAGAAGTTCATCGAGAGCAGGTCCTTGTCCTGCGCCTTTTCGCCGTCCTTCAGCCAGGGGGTCCCGTCCTGCTTGGCGATCGGGCCGATGAAAGGGTGCAATTCGCCGGAGATGATCTTGGCCTTCGTCTCGTCGGCCATCTTCTTGACGTCATCAGGCACGGCCGGCCCGTAGGGCGCGAGCTCGACCATCTTCTCCTTCAGGCCGTCCCAAACGTTGTCCGGCTTCCAGCTGCCGTCCATCACCGCCTTCACGCGGGAGATGTAATAGTAGTTCCAGTCGTCGACGATCGAGGTCAGCTGCGCCTTGGGGCCGAAATCGGCCATGTCGGAGGACTGTCCAAAAGCGAGGATGCCGCGCTCCTCGGCGAGCTTCATCGCCGCCGGGCTATCGGTGTGCTGCATCAGGATGTCGGCGCCCTGGTCGACCAGCGCCTTGGCGGCGTCGGATTCCTTGCCCGGGTCGAACCAGCTCGAGACCCAGATGATCTTGAACTTGATGTTGGGATTGACGGTCTTTGCGCCGAGATAGGCGGCGTTGATGCCCATCACGACTTCGGGGATCGGGAACGAGGCGATGTAGCCGATCGTGCCCGACTTGCTCATCTTCGCCGCCATCTGGCCGATGATGTAGCGGCCTTCGTAGAAGCGCGCGTTGTAGATGCCCACGTTCTTGGCCGTCTTGAAGCCCGTGGCGTGCTCGAACTTCACGTCGGGATGACGCGCCGCGACCTTGATGGTCGGGTTCATGAAGCCGAACGAGGTTGTGAAGATCAGCTTGTTGCCGCTTGCCGCAAGCTGCTCGATCACCCGCTCGGCGTCCGGCCCCTCGGAGACGTTCTCCACGTAGGAGACCTTCACCTTGTCGCCGAATTCCTTTTCGACCGCCTTGCGGCCGACGTCATGCTGGTAGGAGTAGCCATGGTCGCCGATCGGGCCGGTGTAGACGAACGCCACCTTCAGCGGCTCCGCCGCCCCTGCCCCGCCTACGACGGCGAGCGCCAGCCCAAGCGCGGCGCCAAGGCCTGCGAACAATCGTGTAGCGCGGTTCATCGCAGTCTCCGTTCGTGAACGTCTTGCAGGAAGGGTTGCGGCGATCCGCTCAGCTGGTCGCGTAGAAGACCTTGCCGAGACAGGAGGGGGCGTTGAGCTTCATCCTCGTGGCGTCGCGGGAGATCACGACGAGCACGACGATGGTCGCGAGATACGGCAGCATCGACAGGATCTGCGCGTCGATCTTCAGGCCGAGCGCTTGGCTGTGAAGCTGCAGGATGGTGATGCCGCCGAAAAGGTAGGCGCCGCCGAGCACGCGGAGCGGCTTCCACGAAGCGAAGACGACGAGCGCGAGCGCGATCCAGCCGCGGCCGGCCGTCATGCGCTCGACCCAGAGCGGCGTCTGGACGAGAGAGAGATACGCCCCGCCGAGCCCTGCGCAGGCGCCGCCGAACGTCACCGCGAGATAGCGGATGCCGATGACGGGGTAGCCGATGGCGTGAGCCGCGTCGTGGTTCTCGCCCGTTGCGCGCAGGATAAGGCCGGCCCGCGTCTTCGTCAGGAACCAACCCACGCCGAGGACGAGCGCGATCGAGAGATAGACCAGCGCGTCCTGTCCAAAGATCAGCGGGCCGATGAAGGGAATGGCGGTGAGAACGGGGATATTCACCCGCGGAAACTGCGGCAGAGAGGCGCCGGCGAATTGCTGCCCGATGAGCGCGGAGAGACCGAGCCCGAACAGCGTCAACGCCAAGCCAGTCGCGACCTGGTTCGACATCAGCGACAGCGTCAGCAGCCCGAACAGCGCGCCCATCGCGGCTCCGGCGGCGGCTCCCGCGACAATGCCGACGACGTAGCTGCCGGAGGCTAGCGTCGCGGCGAAGGCCGCGATCGCGCCCATGACCATCATCCCCTCGACGCCGAGATTGAGGACGCCCGAGCGCTCGGTGATCAGCTCGCCGATCGAGGCGAACACCAGCGGGGTCGCGGCCACCGCCACGCCGAGCAGGATGTTGAGGACAAGGTCCATCGGCTCCCCCTATTCGGCCGGCTCGAGGGCAGGCGATTGCGCCGCAGGCTTGGTGGCGACGAGCGGCTTGCCAGCGCGCGCCAGACGGAAATTCACGAGCACGTCGGCGCCGAGCAGGAAGAACAGCAGCATCCCTTGGAAGACGCTGGTGGTCGCGCTCGGCAGGCTCATCTCGATCTGAGCGGTCTCGCCGCCGATATAGGTGAGCGCCATCAGCATCCCGGCGAACAGGATGCCGACCGGGTGCAGTCGCCCGAGGAAGGCGACGATGATCGCCGTGAAGCCGTAGCCCACCGGCAAAGACGGCACGAGCTGGCCCACGGGTCCGGCGGCCTCGAATAGCCCCGCCATGCCGGCGAGCCCGCCCGAGATCATGAAGCTCGACCAGACGATGCGGCGCTCAGAGAAGCCGGCGTAGCGCGCGGCGCGCGGCGCCTGCCCCATGACCTTGACCTGAAAGCCGAAGATCAGCCGTTCGATATAGATGTAGGCTGCCCCTACTGCGACGAGCGCGACGAGGAAACCGACATTGGCGCGCGTCCCGTCGAGCAGGTTTGGCAGCAGCGCGCTGTCCTGGAACAGCCGGCTTTCCGGGAAGTTGAAGCCCTCCGGGTCGCGCAAGGGACCGTGGACGAGCAGGCTGAGCAGCAGCGTCGCGACATAGACCAGCATCAGCGAGACGAGGATTTCGCTCGCGTTGAACCTGGTCCGAAGCAGCGCCGGGATCGCCGCCCAGGCCATGCCGCCGAGCGCGCCGGCGAGCGCCATCAGCGGCAGCAGCCAGAAACCGCCGTCGGGATAGAAGGCGAGCGCCACCGAGCCGCCCGTAATCGCGCCGATCGTGAACTGACCTTCGGCCCCGATGTTCCAGACGCCCGCGCGGAAGCCGATCGCGAGCCCGGTCGCGATCAGGATCAGCGGCGCGCCCTTCACCAACAGCTCCGCCAGGCTGTTGTAGGAGGTCAGCGGCTTGATGAAGATCAGGTACATCGCTTGCGCCGGATCCTTGCCGAGCGCGCTAAACAGCGCGAAGCCGGCGACGATCGTCAGCAGCAGCGCGATGAACGGCGTCGCGTAGAGCATCGCGTTGAGCGGCTCCTTGCGCGGGACGAGCTTAAACATGCGTCGCCTCCTTCGCGGATGCGATCTCCTTCACCCGGCCGCCCATGGCGAGGCCGAGCTTCTCGACCGTCAGCTCCTCGGTTGGCTGGCTCGGGAACAGGTAGCCGCCGGCGATCACCGAGATCCGCGTCGAGATCGTGAACAGCTCGTCGAGGTCCTGGCTGATGATCAGCACCGCAGCGCCCGACTTCGCGAGATCGAGCAAGACGCGGTGGATCGCGGCCGCCGCGCCGGCGTCGACGCCCCAGGTGGGCTGCGAGGCGATCAGCACCTTGGGCTGCTGCAGGATCTCGCGGCCCATGATGAACTTTTGGAGGTTGCCGCCGGACAGCGAGCGAGCGGCGCTGCGGACGCTTGCGGTCTTGACGTTCAGGTCCGCCACCACCTTGTCGGCATAGCGCGTCGCTGCGCGGTGGCGGACGAAGCCACCGCGAGCAAAGTCTGCGCCCGGGCCGGAGCAGAGAATCGCGTTCTCCCACAACGACATGCCGGGCACGGCGGCGTGGCCGAGCCGCTCCTCCGGTGCGAAGCACATGCCGCGCGCCCGGCGCTGGCGCGGCCCCTCATGGCCGATGTCGATCCCGTCGATCTGGATGTGGCGCGCGTGCCGGCTGCGGCGCTCGCCGATCAGCGCCTCCATCAGCTCGGTCTGACCGTTGCCGGCGACGCCGGCGATGCCGAGGATCTCGCCGGCCCTGACGGCGAACGTGATGTTCTCGAGATCGACGCCGAACTGCTCGTCGCTCTCCATGAAGAGCTCCTGAACCTTCAGGCGGATTTCGCCGGGCTCGCCCGTCTCGCGAGTCGGCGTCGAAAGCGTCTGGCCGATCATCATCTCGGCGAGGCCGCGCGCGGTCTCCTGGCGAGGGTCGCAACTGCCGACCACCTTGCCGCCGCGCAAAACGGTGGCGCGGCTGCAGAGCGTGCGGATCTCATCGAGCTTGTGGGAGATGTAGAGGATCGAGACGCCTTCGGAGGCGAGCCGCCGGAGCGTCTCGAACAACACCTTGACCTCCTGCGGCGTCAGCACCGAGGTCGGTTCGTCCATGATCAGCAGCTTCGGCTCGGTCAGCAGGCAGCGCACGATCTCGACCCGCTGGCGCTCGCCGACCGAGAGGGTGCCGACCAGACGGTCGGGGTCGACCTTGAGGCCGTAGGTGGTCGACACCTCGACGATGCGCTTCTTGAGATCGCCTTTCTTGGCTTCCGCGGCGCTCAAGCCGAGCGCGATGTTGTCCCGCACCGACAGCGCCTCGAACAGGCTGAAGTGCTGGAACACCATGCCGACGCCCTTGGCGCGGGCCTCGAAGGGCTTGGCCGGCGCGTAGGGTTCGCCGTTGAATAGCATCTCGCCGCCATCCGGCTTCACGACGCCGTAGATCATCTTCACGAGCGTCGACTTGCCGGCGCCGTTCTCGCCGAGCAGCGCGTGGATCTCTCCCCGCGCGATCGAAAACGACACGTTCTCGTTCGCGATGACGCCGGGATAGGTCTTGGTGATATTCTTCAGCTGGAGGATCGGGGCGTCGCTCATCAGCTGCCCCGGTAGGTCGCGTAGCCATGCGCCTGGAGCAGCAGCGGCACGTGATAGTGCTCCGAGGGGTCGGCGACGGAGAAGCGGAGCACCACGATGTCGAGGAAGCCCGGCTGGGCTCGTCCGGTCGCCGCAAGATAAGGACCGACGTCGAAACGCAGTTCGTAGACGCCGGCCGCGAACGCCGCCCCCTCGATAAGCGGAGCGTCGGTGCGGCCATCGGTATTGGTGGCCGCAGCGCCAACCTTCCGCGCGGTCTCGCCTTCGATTGCGAAGGCCTCGATCGCGACCTTCGCCGCTGGCCGGCCGCGCTCGACGTCGAGAATATGGGTCGTCAGCCGCCCCATCAGCACGTCCCATCGGCGGTCGTCGGCAGATGGCGCGGCGTTGGACCGAACGTTAAAATCGAGTCCCGGCTGTGCGGTCGGCGGTCCACGCGGCGAACGGCTCCGGATGATAAAAACAGAGCTCCCCCCGGAGCCTCTGTGATTAAACTGAGCCGAAAGGCATTCACTGCGCAATCCATGAGCCAGAGCAAAATTACGGCGCCGCGTGCTGATAGGCGCCGACCAAAGCGGCGCCTATCGCTCTGGCTCACGGCTCCCCCGCCGCTTAAGGAACCTAGGCATGATGGACGACATCACCAGCCAGCCGACAGCGCTTCCCATAATGAGCGAGGCCGATTTCGTCGCGACTTACGGCGGCGTCTACGAGCATTCGCCATGGGTCGCCGAGGTGGTCGCGGCGGAGGGGCTGTCGGCGGCCGACGAGGAGCCGTCTCACCTCGCGCCCCGCATGGCGCGGGTGGTGGATGATTCCGGCCGCGACGCCCAGCTTGAACTGCTGCGCCTGCATCCTGAACTCGTCGGCAGGCTCAAGGTCGGCGAGGCGCTCACGGAAGCATCCAAGGGCGAGCAGGCCTCGGCCCGGCTCGACCAGTGCACGCCCGAACAACTCGCCCGATTCCAGGCCCTGAACGAGGCCTACAATGCCCGCTTCGGCTTCCCCTTCATCGTCGCCGTCACAGGCATGACGCGGGAGGACGTCCTTGCGGCCTTCGAACGCCGCGTCGGCAATGCGCCAGAGGAGGAGTTCGCGACCGCGCTCGCGCAGGTCCATCGCATCGCCCGCATCAGGCTCGACAGCCTTGCCGCACGGCGCTAGGGCGAGACGCACAAGCCCTAACCTCGAGCGAGGCCGCTCCCGTTGATCTATCGCGACCCCGACGCCCCCGCCTTCGTCGACGATTACGTGAACCTAGCATCGCCTTTGCTGGGGGCGACGGCCGAGGTCGCGTCCGATGAGTTCTTCGCGGCGAAGGAGCGCATTCTGCAGGACGCGCCGGCCGTCTTCCTGCCCGACGCGTTCGATGAGCACGGCAAGTGGATGGACGGCTGGGAGACCCGCCGGCGGCGAAACGGCGGCAATGACTGGCTGCTGATCCGTCTCGGCGTGCCGGGCGTGATCAAGGGCGTAGACATCGACACCTCGCACTTCACCGGCAATTTCCCGCCCGCCGCCTCCATTGAGGGGTTTTACGGCGAACAGCCCCCTGCCCCGAGCGCGAGATGGCGGCCGCTCGTGCGGACCATGCCGCTCGGGCCCGGCGCGCATCATTACGCCGCGGTCTCCGAGACCGAGCCGGTGAACTGGATCCGCCTGCAGATCTTCCCCGACGGCGGCGTGGCGCGGCTACGGGTCTATGGCACGCCGTTCCGCGAGTGGACCGAAGAAGAGCGCCACGGCGAGATTGAGCTTTCGGCGGCGAAGAACGGCGGCCGGATCATCGCCTATAACGACGCCCATTACGGCATCCTGCCGCTGATCTCCGAGGGGCGCGGCAAGAACATGGGCGACGGCTGGGAGACGCGACGGCGCCGTGAGCCCGGCAATGACTGGGTGATCGTCGCGCTCGCTCATGCGGGAACGGTCGGCCGCGTCGAGGTCGACACCGCGCATTTCAAGGGCAATTTTCCGGACAGCTGCTCCATTCAGGCGGCGCGCGTCGAGCAGAGCACGCAGCAGTCGCTGATCACCCAGTCGATGTTCTGGCCCGAGCTTCTGTCGAAGCAGACGCTGCAAGCCGACCACATTCACGATTTCGGCCCCGAGACGATCACCGATCTTGGACCGATCACCCACGTCCGCTTCAACATCTATCCCGACGGCGGCGTCTCGCGGCTGCGGCTGTTCGGCAAGCTAGCGTGACGAGCCCGCTGGTCCCGGAGCCTTTAACCAAGGCCGCTTTCGCGCCCTTCGGCGAGGTGATCGAGACCGAAGACGCTGAAGTCCGGATCATCAATCAGGGGTTCGCCAAGCGCTTCCACGGGCTTGCTCGCGCCGAGATCGGTCATGGCGCGGAGGCGATCATTTCGATCTTTCGCGCTACGCGCCGACCGTCACCCATCCGTATCGATATGCTGGAGCGCCATCCGCTCGGCTCTCAGGCCTTCGCGCCCATCCAGCCGCACGATTGGCTGATCGTGGTCGCCGAGGACGCCGGTGCGGAGCCCGACCTCGCGACGCTCCGCTGCTTCTACGCGCGCGGCGACCAGGGCGTGAACTACGCCTTAGGAGTCTGGCATTTTCCGGTGCTGATCCTGGCTGACGCGCAGGACTTCCTGATCGTCGACCGCGAAGGTCCTGGCGAGAACCTTCGCGAGTTTTTCTTTCCCGAAGACGCGGTAACGACGATCGCGCTCTAGGCCCGCGCTGATCGCGGCAAGCCGAACAGGCGATCGAAGCTCAGGTTGAACAGGAACGTGTAGGCGAGAAACACCCCGATCAGCGCGCCGTTATAAATGAAGGCCTCGAGCAGACTCACGCCGAGCAGCCAGGACAGCGTCGGCGTGATCATCAACACCAGACCCGCCTCGAAGCAAAGCGCATGAACGGCGCGACGGACGAAGCTGCGGCCTTTCACGGTCTGCTTCCTCTCCCACGCCTCGAAACCGGCGTTGAACACATAGTTCCACGCCATCGCGATCGTCGACGTGACGACTGCCACGAGACTAACGCCGCCGGCCTCCTGCCCCGAGAGCAGGGTAAGCCCGACGGTAGCGACGCAAAGGCCGAGCGCTTCATAGGACAACACGTAGAACAGGCGGCGAAGCGCGGGCGGCATGGTCGTTCGAGATCGAAATGAGGGCGTGGGCGCAGGATGGCGCCCGACGCCCGCGTTCTGGCGCCGGGAGCCGCCAGGCGCAAGGGCGCTCTCGTACGCGGGCCGATCCTTCGACTTCAGGGGCCGTGGCTGATTTTAATGATCGTTCAAATCTGGCATGTCGCTTGCCACCTGTTGTCCACGACATGCCTTGGGATCTCTGCATTTGGACATCAACACGATCGAAGAGATCGTCACGCGGCCCGAGCGACCCTCGGCCTTCGACTGGCGGGAGGGCGACAGCTGGCTCGGCGGCGGCACCTGGATCTTTTCGGAGCCGCAGCCGGCGCTCCGCCGGCTGATTGACCTCGACGGCTTCGGCTGGACGCCGATCGAACTTCGTCACGACGTCCTGGTGGTCGCCGCGACCGCCGAGATCGCAGAGCTCAACGCTTATCGGCTTCCGGAGGACTGGACCGCCGGCGGCCTAATCCGGCAATGCTGCGACGCGCTGCTCGGCTCATTCAAAATCTGGAACATGGCGACCGTTGGCGGCAACATCTGCCTGTCCCTGCCAGCCGGCCCGATGACCTCGCTCGCCTCCGCTCTTGGCGGGACATGCGTCGTCTGGGAGCGGTCAGGCGGCGAACGGCGGGTGGCCGCCGCAGATTTCGTGACGGGCGACCGCTCCAACGTTTTGCTGCCGGGCGAACTGCTGCGGGCGGTCGAGCTTCCGCTCGAAGCGCTCCGCAGCCGCGCTGCATTCCGCCAGATTTCGCTCACGCCACGCGGCCGATCCGCGGCGCTGTTGATCGGCCTCCTCGCCAACGACGGCGGGTTCGCGCTGACCGTCACCGCCTCGACCGTCCGCCCGGTGCGACTGACCTTTCCTGCCCTGCCGGACTGGCCGCAGCTTGAGGTCGCGATTGAAGCCGCCATCCCGGCCGCGCTCTATCACGACGACATCCACGGCAGACCCGACTGGCGGCGGCATGTGACGCGCCACATGGCCGAAGACATCCTCGGCGAGCTTTCCGCATGAACCTCCAGATCAACGGTCGGCGGTTCGACGAGCGTCCGCGCGCCGGCCAGTGCCTGCGCACCTACCTCCGCGAGCGGGGCTGGTTCGGCGTGAAGAAGGGCTGCGACGCAGGCGATTGCGGGGCCTGCACCGTCCATGTCGACGGCAAGCCCGTGCACAGCTGCATCTATCCGGCGTTCCGCGCGGACGGGCGCAGCGTGACGACCATCGAAGGTTTCGCCGACGGAGACACGCTGTCCCCTGTCCAGCAGCGCTTCGCAGACGCGCAAGGATTCCAGTGCGGCTTCTGCACGGCCGGGATGATCGCGACCGTTTCCGGAATGACATCGGACCAGCTCGACGACCTGCCGCGCTCGCTGAAGGGCAATCTTTGCCGCTGCACCGGCTATCGCACGATCGAGGACGCGATCCGCGGCGTCGCCAACGTGGAGGCGGCGGCGCCGGGTCAGGCCGCCTGCGTCAGCGCCCCCGCGCCCGCCACGCGGCGGATCGTGACCGGGACCGAGCCCTACACGTTCGACGTTGCGCCAGCGGGCCTGCTGCACATGAAGCTGCTGCGCTCGCCTCACGCCCATGCGCGCGTCCGCGCGATCGACGCTTCTGCGGCGCTCGCCGTGCCCGGCGTGAAGCTAGTGCTGACGCATGAGGACGCGCCCGCGATTCTGAGCTCAACCGGCCTGCACGAGCTCGACGCCGACGATCCCGACGACACGCGCATGCTCGACGACGTCGTGCGCTTCATCGGCCAGCGCGTCGCGGCGGTCGTCGCGGACAGCGAAGCGGCGGCGGAAGAAGGCTGTCGCAGGCTCGCCGTCGACTACGAGATCCTTCCAGCGGTGTTCGACGCGGAAGACGCGATGCAGCCCGGCGCGCCGCTGCTCCATGGCGACAAGAAGCTGCCCTGGCGTCCTGAGGCCAATGTCTGCGCGGAGGTGCATGGCGGCGTCGGCGATGTCGAGGCGGGCTTCGGCGAGGCCGACACGGTCCATGAGGGGACCTATGAGTCTCACCGCGTCCAGCACGCCCATCTCGAGACGCATGGGTCGCTCGCCTGGATCGACGAAGCCGGCCGGCTGAACGTGCGCACCAGTTCGCAGGTGCCGTTCCTCGCGCAGCGGAGGCTCGCGAAGCTCTTCGGGCTGGAGCGAGAGGAGGTGCGTGTGCTGTGCGCCCGCGTCGGAGGCGGCTTCGGAGGAAAGCAGGAGCTCCTGACCGAGGACGTCACGGCTCTCGCCGCCCTCCGGCTCAAGGTGCCCGTGAAGCTCGAGTTCACGCGCGAAGAACAGTTCGTCGGCGCGACCACGCGCCATCCGATGAAGGTGAAGGTCCGGCTCGGCGCAAAGGCCGACGGGCGGCTGACCGCAATCAAGATCGAGGTCCTGTCGAACACCGGCGCCTACGGCAATCACGGGCCGGGCGTGCTGTTCCATGGCTGCAATGAATCGATCGCGCTCTATCGTTGCCCGAACAAGAAGGTCGACGGGTGGTCGGTCTATACAAACACTGTCCCTTCGGGCGCCTTCCGCGGCTATGGCCTGAGCCAGACCAACTTCGCGATCGAAAGCGCGCTCGATGATCTTGCGCGCAGGCTACAGATCGACCCCTTCGCGATGCGGCGCATCAACGTCATCCGTCCGGGCGACGCGATGCACGCCTTCAGCGCCGATCCGCATGACGTCGAGTATGGCAGCTACGGGCTCGACCAGTGCCTCGACCTCGCCGAGCAGGCGATCGCCCGCGACGGTTCGCCGACGCTCGGCGCCGACTGGCTGGTCGGGGAAGGAATGGCGGTCGGCATGCTCGACACGATCCCTCCGCGTGGTCACCACGCCAGCGCCGAATGCCGACTGACCTCAGACGGGACTTACGAGGTCGCGATTGGCACGGCCGAGTTCGGCAACGGCTCGACCACGGTCCATGTTCAGCTTGCGGCGCAGGCGCTCGCTACGCGTCCGGAGCGGGTGCGCATTGTCCAATCCGACACCGACCTGACTGGCTATGACACCGGCGCCTTCGGCTCGACGGGAACCGTGGTGGCCGGCAAGGCCGTCTTCGCGGCGGCGATCGCTCTGCGAGACAAGCTGGTCGCCGCGGGCGCGGCCCTGCTCGGCGCCGATATCGCTGAATGTGCGCTAGACGAGAACGGCGTCGCCTTCGGAAACCGCCGCCTGACGCTTGCCGAGATCGGCGCGCTTTCCGCAATTGGCGAGGCGGCCGGCACGCCACGCTCGGTCGCCTTCAACGTCCAGGCGTTCCGCGTAGCAGTCCACCGCGTCACCGGCGCGATCCGGATCCTACGGAGCGTCCACGCCGCGGACGCCGGAACCGTGATGAATCCCAACCAGTGCCGCGGCCAGATCGAAGGCGGGGTCGCCCAGGCGATCGGCGCCGCCCTCTACGAGCATGTGGACGTAGACGCCGCGGGCGCGGTCACGACCCGCACGTTCCGCAGCTATCACGTTCCCGCGTTTGCGGACGTGCCGCGCACCGAAGTCCTGTTCGCCAAGACATCCGACGCGCTCGGGCCGCTCGGCGCCAAATCGATGAGCGAAAGCCCTTTCAATCCGGTCGGCGCAGCGCTCGCGAACGCTCTGCGAGACGCGACCGGGCAGCGGTTCGCCGCCCTCCCGCTTACGCCAGACCGCATCTACGACCGCCTGGAAGCGCCAGAAGCCCCGCTGACCTAGACGACTTCCGTCGTCGGCATGACGGCCTCCGGACGCTCAACCTGGTATGGCTTCAGGATCAGCAGATCGCCCGCCTTCCTCAGGAAAGCGTCGGCGCCGAACTCCCGCTCATAATAGCGAAAAGCCTTCGACAGCAATGTCAGCTCGGCGTCCATGTAGTAGCGGACGATGAGCTTCTGCCAGTGCAGCCGTGTCAGTTGGGGAGCTCTCACCCGACGATTGGGCGCTTCGAGCGAAGCGTCGTAGTCCGATCGGGGCGTGCGCCAATCGCCGTAATTGTCGGTCAGGTACATGTCCGGATCGGAGGGGATCAGGAATGGCCGGCCGGCGTATTCGTGCTCTACGAGAGGCGGCTCGCCCTCCTGCCACCATACCTTATTGTCCCAGGCGTGCAGATGACTGCCGTGCCAAAGCACCTCACCTTCGCGATGGTGAAGGAACACGTCGATCTTCACGCCATTCTGATGCGTCAGCTTGATCAGATCGACCGAAGGGACGAATTGTTCCTTGAATTTGGGGCTGGCGGCGATCTTCGTCTGAAGGGCGCCGGCATGCTCGGCGCCCATGATCCCGACGTCGACATCTTTGTCGCCGCCCAGCAATTTGCCTTCCCGGATCACGCCGAGCAGCGTGCCGCTGATCAGGAAGAAGGGGATGGCGGGCATCAGCAGGTCGTAAAGATCCACGAGCGCCGTATTGCCGGCCGAAGGCTTCATGGCCGCCTTGGGCTTGGGCAAGGAGGCGAATCGCGTCGAGCCCACGACGTCCAGCAACGACTCCATCATGAACGCCGCGCGGCCGAGCTCCCTCGCAGCAATCGCGATATCGACGAGGTGGATCGTGTGGGACATCCGCGCGTTCGCCGAACGCGTACTGCGGTTGAAAGCGGCGACGGCCATGCTGACGCTATCCGGGGTCGCGGGCAGCCGACGATAAAGTTGCAGCGGGGCCGCAAAATTATGTCCCATGATCAGGTCTAACAGGAGCGGACGGGCGCGGTCGAAATTGCCCACGTCCACCAGCGCTGCGGCAAGCGCGATTCGCCAAGGATAGCTCGTAAGCGCCTTGTCGCCCGCATAGTCGTCGATAAGACGGACGACCTCGCCGTTGCGTCCAGTTTTTGCGTAGTGGTCGATCAACTGGCCGAGATAGAAGCCGCGATGGACGCCCCTGGCGATGTGGCCTAACGCAAGATTCTCGGCATCATTTTGCCTACCGGCGTCTAAGAGAGCGGTGAACTCGTCCTTTTTTGCCTTTCCGAGCACTGCGCCCGGCCGCATAGCGATGGCAAGTCGGTCGATCAAAGCTTGCATCGATCCCCGCGCCCATATTGCTGACGGCGTGGATCATACTTACCCAATCAAGCTTCGGCGCGGATCCACAATACGTCCGGCACGAGAAGCCACACCTCGGCACGAGCCGCAACTGTAGGTGCGCCGATTTCCGTCTCGTGGCTAATGCGGGCGCTCTTTCTCCACTCGGGATAGTCGGGACGAAGTTCCTTGAGGACTTGGGAACTACGCGATTTCCGCTTTAGGCTGCGGGGATCCACTCGATCAGCAAACCCTCGCGCGTATCGCGCGCCCACGAGATCTCGCCCAGGCGGCCCCAGATGCCGGAAGCCTTGAGCGCTTTCACCAGCGCATCGAGCGTGTCCAGATCGCCTGCGGGCTCGGACATGGCCGCGGCGATCTGTGCCGTCTCCGACGAGAAGCCGAAATCGGCGTCCCGATACGCTTCAATGCTCGCGATATTTTTCATGGCGAGAGCTTTTCCTCCATGAGCCGACGCGCGCACTCTAGGCGGTCATCGTGACAGTTTTTGCACGGCTCACGGGATCGAGACGGCGGGCTCCTAAACGCCTCAAAGCTCAGGCCTCTTTCGATTGAATGTGACGCGTTTGTAACTTATCCTCCACCGTGTCGCCGCAGCGAGAGTAGGAGCCATGCTTGACCAGGGTTCTGACCTACGGAACGTTCGACCTTCTTCATATCGGCCATCTCAACCTGCTTGAGCGGCTGAGCGCGCTTGGCGACGAACTGATCGTCGCGGTGTCCACCGATGAGTTCAACGCCGAAAAAGGCAAGCGCTGCGTCGTGTCCTACGAGGACCGCTGCCGGCTCATCTCCGCTCTGAAATGCGTGAGCGCCGTCATTCCGGAGACGCACTGGTCGCAGAAACCGAACGACATCCGTCGCCTTGGCGTCGACGTATTCGGCATGGGCAGCGACTGGGAAGGGAAGTTCGATTCCCTCAGCCTGTATTGCAAGGTCATCTATCTGCCGCGCACGGAGGGGATCAGCACCACTCACCTCCGTAAAGAAATTTCCCGTCGCGAGCGCGTGCCGTCGCTCGTGTCGTGAGCTATTCAGAGAGCCGATTAAAGCCGGCGTCCACTTAAGCTTCCTCGACACGACACCGTCGAGCAGTGGACCGAACGTCTGGAGTTGATCAGCTTGAGAAGGCCGAGACCGTCGAAATAACCTGTTTTAAAGCGCGGCGTCGAAGTGCTGCGCTGCGTTCAAAGAATTGGCCTCGGGTGAGACGGATGTCCTCCCGGCGGTGGGATCAGCCAACATCACACGTCGCGCCTCGCGCAGAAAACCGTCGCAGCCGTATTCGCTTTCGTACCGCGCGAAGGCATCCGTTAGCATGCGGAAATTCGCGCGGTGGAACCACTTGATCAGGTTCTGCCTCACATAAAGCTGTGCCAGCCGCGGATCGCGGATCCGCCTGTTGGGCGCTTCCAACGAGGCGTTGTAGTCCTTCTTGGGCTTTTGCCAGTCGCCATAGTTCTCGGCGAGGTAGAGCCGCCAGTCCGACGGCGCGAGATAGCGGCGCCCCTGATAGTCCACGGGCTCAAACAGCGGTTCGTCGGGTCGCCACCAAACGGAGTTCACCCAGATGTGCGCCCGGCCGCCGTGCCACATCGAACCGCCCTCGACGTGGTGGGTGAAGACGTCGATCACCACGCCGTTGCGGTGCCTGACCTTTACACCCTCGATGTTGCTCGAGAAATCGGTCGAGAAGCTGAAGGAGCGCAACGCCGCTTCCCTCGCCCGCGCAGCTACCGACGGATCGAACACGCCGACGTCAATATCCTTGTCGTAGCCAAGCAGCCTGCCATCGCGCATCACGCCGAGCAACGTGCCGCTGATCAGGAAGAATTCCCCGAGGCCCGCCATCATCGCGTGGAAATCGGCGAGGGCGCGGTCAAGATCGGTCGAAATGTCCCGGCGCTCGAAAGTAGGCCGCGGCGCTTGAGCGCCATCAAGCCAGACGACAGCCTGATCGATCAGCGCGAAAGCGCGGTCGATCTCTCCGGCGGCGACGGCGATCTCGATCAGGTGGGACACCTGGGTCGCCTTGCGGTAAGGCGTCCGCGGGCTGCGGCCGAAGGCGGCGCAGGCCGCATCGAGCAGCCGTGCGCTTGGCGGGAGAGCGCGCATCAGGCGCAAGCCTTCCGGCGTATCGCCACCCGCCACCAATTCAAGCGCGACGGACTCCGCGTCCGTCAGGTCGCCGTCCTGTATCAGCGCGCGGGCGTAGAGGGCGCGCCAGTGCGGGTTGCGCAGCCGGCGCCGGTCGGCGTTAGCCTGAGAGCGGACATGCGCCTGATCGCCGACTTCGAGAGCGATCTCCGCCCGGCGCAGCCTGTGCCAACCGCCGTCGATACGGGAGAGCGCGCCCCGGTCGGCAAGAGCCACGCTTTCCGCCTCGCGGCCCTCGCGCATCGCCGTCCTCAGCCTCTCCCGCCGACGTTCTCCGCCAAGGCGCAGATACAGACGACCGAGCATCGGACCTAAGGGCATGAAGGCGCGTCGCTCCGTGCCGCGCGGAGGCGCGGACCTGTCCCCTAACGCCTATGGGAACCGGAGCAGTCTGTCGACGCCGTAACGCAAGCTCAGCTTACCGCAAGAGCCTGGATCCACGCGCGGACGCCTTCCGGATCCGGCAAAGCGTAGGTCGCGGCGGAGGCGCGGTTGATCTCGCCGATCAAAATCGCGTCGCCGCCGCGCGCCACCGCGGACTCGAAGGCGAACTCATCCGTCAGATCGTCGCCGAGCACGACCGGCCGACGTCCGGCAAAAGGCGGCTCTTCCATGAGAAGGTCGAGCGCGCCGCCTTTATGGCAACCGCGCGGGCGAACCTCGACAACCATCTTGCCGGGCTGAAGTTCATGGGTCGGGGCGAACTGCGCCACTAGACCGGCGACGCGCTCTCGCACCTCGCTTTCCCGCTGCGGCGTCGAACGGTAGTGGATAGCAACGCTCGCGCCTTTGTCCTCGATCGAAAGGCCGGGGCGCGCGTCCACAAAGGCGCCGAGAGCAGCGACGAGCCGTTCCGGCGGCGGGGAGCCGCCATCGGCGACGCGCCCTCCGCCACGGCGCCGAAGCTCGGCGCCGTGCAGCGCGGCGGCCGGTAGCCGCAGCGGCGCGAGGATGCGATCAATGTCTTCGAGGCTCCGCCCGGACAGGATCGCCAAGGCGCCGTCCAGCTTGTCGGCTACGGCGCCAATGGCCTCGATCGTATCTTTCGGAATCCAAACGGCGTCCGGCGTGGGCATCAGGTCAAGGACGGTGCCGTCGAGGTCGAGAAACAGAGCCACCGCGTCAGGAAAGCCCTCAGGCGCCGGGGGTAGCGTCGGGCGGCCGGTGTGTGGCGTCTCCGCGTTCTTCGCCGCGGCGGCATTGGAACGCATAGGCATGCTCTCAAAAAAGGCCGTCACGTGGCGCGCTTTAAATAGAAGCGCCGCGCTTGTTGGGCAAGGCTTAGCAGCCAAGCCTTAACCTCGTGCTTGCATCTGCGCTATGAACACGTCGAAGGGCAATTCCGCGACGCGGAACCACAAGAGATCCTCGTTGCGGAACGCCGCCTGAGACTCATGGATCTTTCTGAAGTCCGGGCTCTTCTCGTACAAATCGGCGAAGACGTCCTGAGAGGCCTTGTAGGCGGCCTCCATCACATCCCGCGGAAAGGGCTTCAGTCTGGCCCCAGCGGCGACGATCTCGCGCAGCGCCTTCGGATTGCCGGCGTCGTAGCGGGCGAGCGTCGTCTCGGTCACGAGCGCCGCCGCCGCGCGGGCCATCGCCTTGTAGGCCCGCGGAAGCTCGTCCCACGCCGCCCGGCCTACGAAAAGGTGTGCGACCGCCCCGCCCCGCCAGCCGGGATAGAGATAATTCTTCGCGACCTGTTGGAGGCCGAGCTTCTGGTCGTCGTACGGGCCCGCCCATTCGGCGGCGTCGATGTCGTGTTTCTCGAGCGATGCGTAGACCTCAGCCCCCGCAAGTTCGCGCGGCTCGGCGCCAAGCTTCCGGTACACCTCGCCAGAGAGCCCCGCGGTCGTGATCCTCAGCCCCTTGAGGTCTCCGAGGCCGGAAACGTCGCGTGAGAACCAGCCGCCCATCTGGGCGCCGGTAGCCCCGCAGGGGAGCCCGGCGAAGCCGAAGCGCGCGTAGAAGGCGTCGAGCAGTTCCGTCCCGCCGGAACGCAGCCATCCGGCCATCTGCCGCGTGTTAGGGCCGAACGGCGTCGCCGTGCCAAGCGCGAAAGCGGGGTCTTTACTCGTCGAATAACAGGAGGCGGTGTGCGCAGCCTCGACCGCGCCGCGGGTCACGGCGTCCGCTGCGTCGCTCGGCGCGGCCCCCTCGCCCGGCCCCGCGAGCGTGGCCGTGAAGGCGCCGTCGCTCATCTCGGCGATCGTTTCGCAGAACAGCGTTCCGGCGCCGCGAAGCACATCGAGCGATTGCGGAAAGCCGGACGCGATGCGCCACTTTACCCGCGGCGCCGCGCGCGCCACTGCGGGCGCCGCGACCGTCACGCCGGCTGCGAGCCCGGCTACGCCCAAAAACCTGCGTCGCTCCATTCCGTCTGGCATCGCTCGCTCCCGCTCCTCGCCGACCTAAGCCACCCGACGCGGAGGGCAAGGGCGGCTTAGACCGGGAGAAGCGCCAAGTGATTGTCCCAGCGTAGCCGCCCCATGCGCCGACCGACGACCGCCGCGCCGTCTTCACTCGCCGCGATCCGGATGATCTCGCCGAGCCCGTTGCTCGCCACGAACCGGCCGGGGGCGGCTTCCGCCACGAGCCCGCAGCAATCCGGGATGGAGACGACGCCGACGAGCTCCTCGCGAGCGGCGTCGAAGACCGCCACGACGCCGCCTTTGGGACCCGAAGCTGCGAGAAATCGTCCGGAGGCGTCGATGGCCAGCGTGCCGACCGAGCCGCCGATGCGGGCGTTGACGTCGTATCCGGCGTCGAGCCAGCGCAGGCGGGTCCCGTCGAGGCGGGCGACGAGCGGATGATCGTGCGCGCCGGGCTCCGTGTCCTGCGCGGCGACGAACAGCGACCCGTCGCGCCCCTGCGCGAGATGGCGGAGCGAGAGCGAGGACGCGTCGGCCTCAACCTCCGCCACGCGGTCGATCGCGCCTGTTACGGGGTCGACCAGCGCGAGGTTCGATCGGGCGCGCGTCGTCCCGAGCGCCTTGATGCCGGGATCGGTCTTCGGCTCCTTGGCGCCGTTCGCCACCGCGATCAGGCCGCCCGCGGAGATCAGCTCGTGCGGGCCTATCCCGGCCGAGGCGCATTCGGCGCCGACGCGATAGCCGTCCGCGGCGGAACGGACGACGACCGTCCCCTCGCCCGTCGCGGCGTCGATCTCCGCGGAATAAAAGATCGATCCGTCCGGCGAATAGGCGCCGTGGCCGGAGAAACGGCGCCTGGCGCTCGCCTGGAACGCGCCACGCACGGTGCGCGCCTCGCCGTCGAGCACGAAGGCGAGGTCTCCCGGACGACGAGCCACCGCCACCGCCTCGCGCCCGTCCGGACGCGCGCTCAGCGCATGAAGCCGCACGGGCGTCGCGGCGCCGGGCGTCGCTTCCAGCGCGTCGTCGAGCAGCCCGACGTGGTAGCGGCCGTCGGCGTCGAGCGCCGAGCCGACAAACCGCGGCGCCTCCTCCGCACGGGCGGCGACCGGCGGGAACGCTGCTCCGAGAGCGGCCCCGCCAAGCGCCTGCAGGGCTCCGCGGCGGCTGAGATGCATCGCCTCAGTCCCCGTCGAGTGCGTTGAAGCCCAGTGGCAGGCCGAGCGCCGGGGCAAGGTTCTTCACGAGATCGTTCTGCGCGACCTTCAACGCGGCGACCGCCGCCTCAAGCGTCTTGCGCCGCTTCGGATCGGTCGCCGCCTGCCCGAAGTCGGTTGGCAGCTTCGCCGCCGCAGCCTCCGCCGCGGCGAAGGTCTTGGCGTTCGCCGCTGCGACATCCTTCGGCGCATAAGTCCCGAACGTCTTCGCCATGGCCGCGAGGCTGCCCGTCAAAACCTGAAGGGCGCGCGCGGAGCGGCTGGAGCGCCAGCCTTCCGCCGCTTTCGGTCGCGCCATGTCCGGCCCGGCGCCGAGCACGGGGAAGATCTTGAGATCGTTCGCGCGCTGCACCCCGCCGGCGAGGTCCGTCATCAGCCGGGCGGCGCCCTGGGCGGGATCGGCGAAGTGCACGGGATCACCCTCCCCGCGCTTCAGCCGCGCCAGCGGGCCGTCCGGCGCGCCCCATTCGGTCACGACGTCGTTCACGATCGAGGCGATGTTGGCGGCGATCGCGACGCCGGACCGGCACCGAGCGGCGGGGCTCGCCTCGCTGGTCTCGTAGAGCAGCCTTTCGAGCGCCGGAAACCCCTGGCCCGCGACGCTAACGCCGCGGATCGTTTCGGGCGGGACGTCGCCGTCCTTCGCGCGTTCTTCTATCTCGGTCAGCGCCTTGGCGACGACGTTGCGACGGTCCGGCCCGAAGAACAGGCGATCGGCGCGCAAGGCGACGCTCATCGGCCCGGTCGTGACGTGCTCGACAGTCGCCCAGCTGTCGGCCGCCTTGCCGTAGGCCGCGCGCAAGCTCTCGAGATCTGGCGCGAAGTCACCATCGGCGCAGGCCGCCTTCCAGGCCTCCGACTGCTCGCCCGCAGCTTTCGCCAAGGTCTCGTAGCGCGGTATGAGATAGCTCTCGATCACGCCGACGGCGATGACTCCTGGCGCTGGCGGCGCGGCTGCAGCGGACGCGACGCTCCCGGCCAGCAGAAGCGCGATCGCGGGAAGCTTGAGCTTCGCCAATCTCATGGACGCGTTTCCTCTCAAAGGCCTTCGACGTAAGCCGTCAGCGCGTCGCGGTCTTTCGATGACAGACGCTCGAAACGTCTCTTCGCGCCTTCCGCCTCGCCGCCGTGCCAGCGGATCGCCTCGGCCACCGTCGCGGCCCGCCCGTCATGCAGCAAACCCGACCCCTGCGCCAGCGCGCGGGCGACGCCCCAGAGCGGCGCGGTTCGCCATTCCGCGGAGGCGGCGCCAGCCTCCCCCGCGCCGTCATCGAGGTCCGGTCCGAGATCGTGCAGCAGCAGATCGGTGAAGGCTTTCGCTTCGCCGCCGCCCTTCAGCGGCAGCGAGGGCGCATGGCAGGCTCCGCAACCCGCGGTCGCGAATAGGCGCGGTCCCTTGCCGGCGGCGGGCTCCGTGACCGGCGCCGGGCGGCTGTCGAGAAAGGCGACGAGGCGCGTCATCAGGGGTTCGGCCACTTCCGCTTCGCCCGGAGGCGCGCCTTGTGGGGAGGCTAGGCATGCGACCTGCCATTCCGTGCAATCGCCGGCGCCATCCGGCCTGATGACGGTCGACAGGCCGAGGTCGAGAGCGAAGGCGGAGGCTGCCTGGCGCTCGAGCGTCGGCTCGCTGGCCTTCCAGCCGAAACGCCCGATCGATCTGTCGGCGAGCCGGTGCGCGCGGCCGGATACGCCGTCACCGTTCCGGTCGTCGGGATCTTCGCGCGCCAGGATTGCGGCTTCGTCGACGCGTTCGAGCAGGCCGACGCCGAACAGCGACGGCGCTACGCGCGGGGACATCCGGGTTCCAGGCGCAAGAGGCCCGTAGCCTCGCCCGTCGATGCGCCATCGCGGCCGCCCGTCGTCGCCGAGAACGACGCCCGCCTTGCCCTCCGCGACCGCGCCCAGCAGCCCCTGCGTCTGGAGCTCCGCGCCATAGAACGGGTCCGGCCGCCCTTCGTCGTCGGCGAGCTTCACCACGAGCCCCGGATGCTCGCCGGGATCGTCGCGTCCGAGCCGGAAGGTGGTGCGCCCGCCGCTTCCGGCGTGGCAGCTCGCGCAGGACCGCGCGACGAACAACGGGCCGAGCCCGTCCGCGTGCTGGGTGGAGGCCGGCGCATGCGCCCACATGCGATCGAACACTGCCTTGCCGATGGCGAGGTCGAGCGGGTCGGCCGCGGCGGGACACGCGCAGAGAGCGAGCGCCGCGATGAGCAGGAACCGGCGGCGCCCTTTCCCCTTGCGCGGACGGCAGAATGCGCTCCGCCTCCTCAAACCACCCTCACATAGCCCATCATGCCCGTCTCCTGATGCTCGATCAGGTGGCAGTGGACCATCCAGGCGCCGACCCGGTCGGCGACGAAGCCGATCGTGACGCGGTCGTTCGGGGTCAGCAGCACGGTGTCGGCGTAGTGGACGGGCAGCTCCGCGCGCGTCGAGTTCAGCACCTTGAAGGTGAAGCCGTGCAGGTGGATCGGGTGAACGTGGGGGGTCTCGTTCGACAGCTCGACGACGTAAGAGCGGCCCTCCTTCAGCGTGAAGAGCGGCGCCGGGACGTTGGAATGATCGCCGCCCGGCCAGGACTGGCCGTTCATGCTCCAGTTGGTCTTCGACGCCGAGCAAAGACTGTCGAGCAGCGCGTTCGCGAGCGGATCGCGATCGTCGTCGATCGCAAGCGCCGCCTTGCCGCCGGACGCGGTGGCGAAGGCGAGGCGTAGGCGCTCCGCGCCCTTGGTCTTCGGCTCCGGGATGTCGGACGCGGTGAGCGGCGCTGGATCGAAGGAGCCTGTTTTCAGCGCCTCGCCTTCGCCGACAAAGGTCGCGAGCGTCACCGGCTCGGCCGCGAAGAAATCCATCAGCCGGCCTTCGGCGCCCGACGCCGGCGCACGCACGACGACATCGAGCCGCATGGCAGGCCCGAGCCGCCACTCGTGCAGCGGGAATGGGGCGATCGGATTGCCGTCGATCGCGACGATCGCCGCTTCCATGCCCTCGAAGCCGAGGCTGCCGATCCGGGTCGAATCGAGGTTCAGCAGGCGCAGTCGGCAGTCGCCGCCCGCCGGCAGCGCGATCCGCGGCGCGATCGCGGCGTTCGCCGTCCGCACCGTGCCGAAGGTGCCGGCCCGCAATTCGCCGCGCGGCGTCGAGAACGGCAGGTAGCCGCCCGTCTTCTCGTCGAGCCGCCAGTCCTTTAGGACCACGACGATGTCCTCGTCGTAAGGCCGGCTTTCGTCGCCCTCGACGATCATCACCCCCGCGAGCCCGCGACCCAACTGAGCGGCGGTGTCGCAATGCGGGTGGAACCAGAAGGTGCCGGTGTCGGGCGGGGTAAATCGGTAGGAATGTCGCTCGCCAGGCTTTACGGGCGCCTGGGTTACGTAAGGCACGCCGTCCTGATCGTTCGGAATGCGCAGGCCATGCCAGTGGATGGACGTGTGCTCGGGTAGCCGGTTCTCAAAATCGACGCTGAGCGTCTCGCCGCGGGCGAGGCGCACGAGGTGGAACGGCTCAGGCCCGTAGGTCCAGATGGCCGTCTCCGGAGCCTCCGCCCCGAGGAGCCGGAACGGCCGCTCCTGCGCTGCGAGGGAGATCGCCTTCTCGCCGGAAGCCGGCGCACGAGTTCGCTTCGGCAGCTTCGCTGGCGTCCGTGCAAAGCCGCGGGCGGAGAGCAACGCAGCGCCCGCGACAGCGAGGCCGCCGCCGAGGAGGGTTCTGCGAGAGAGCGCGTTCGACGGCATCGACATCATCCGCGACGCCGCATCCTGGCCGAAGAGCCGGGACCCAGAACCGCTATGGCTTCGAAGTAAGCGACGATGGCGCCTGCAGGGCCATCGTCGCGTCAGTTGCGTCCGGGCTAACGCGGGGACGAGCGAGGCGCTTACTGCGTTACCTTGTCGGGGTTGTCGAGGCTGTCCGACCCTTCGACCGTGATCTTCACGCCGAGCTTGGCGACCACCGCCTCGACGCCGTGGGTCTGAGCGACGAGCGCGTCGATGACGTCCTGCACCAGCTTGTTTCCTTCGGAATTGCCCTCGCCGATCATCTGGTCGTAGGCCATGCCGCCGTCGCCCTTGTCCTTCATGGCCTGGGCCTTGGCGAGCGTGTCGTCGAACAGCGCGTCGAGCTTCTTCGCCTCGTCCGGGGCCTTGGCCTCGGCGTAGGCCTTGACCGAGGGTCCCTCGACCACCTTGCCGTCGATCGTCTTGTAGGAGCCTTCCCAGATCTCCTTCATGCCGACGATGTCGTAATAATGCGAGTTGTAGGTGTTGTCGGAGAAGCAGTCGTGCTCCTCCTCGGGGTCATGGAGGATGAGGCCGAGCTTCATCCGCTCGCCGGCGAGTTCGCCGTAAGCCAGGCTGCCAAGGCCGGTGAAGATCGGCGCAAGCGCGGCCGGCCCCTTCTTCTTGGCGAGCGCGACGCGCGCCTTGCCCTTCGAACCCCAAAGCGCCTCCATGGCCTCGAGATCCTCGACCAGCAGGTCCGTCACAACCCTGAGATAGGCCGCGCGGCGGTCGCAATGATCGTGGGTGCAGCCGGCGCCCTGGACGTAGTCGGACGCGGGACGATTGCCGGCGCCGGGGCCCGTGCCGTTCAGGTCCTGGCCCCAGAGCAGGAACTCGACGGCGTGGTAGCCGATGGCGACGTTGGCCTCGACTTCGCCAGCCTCGTTCAGCGACTCGAGCAGCTTCTTGTCGATCTTCGTGGCGTCGACCGACTTGCGGCCGATCTTGATCTTGGGGTTCGCGATGACGTTCAGCGCGTAATACGGGTTTTCGTCCGAGGTCTTGCCGTACTTCTCGTCGACATAGTCGATCAGCCCCTCGTCGAGGGGCCATGCGTTGACCGTGCCTTCGAGATCGTCGACCGACTTGTTGCCGAAGCGGAAGCCCTCGGTTTGCTGGTAGGAGGGGCGCGCGTCGATCCAGGCCTTGCGCGCGTCGGACAGCGTCGCGTCCGTGGGATCCGCGAGGAAGGCGTCGACCTTGGCGTCGAGCGCCTTGGCGCTGGTGACCGCGTCGCCATACATCGCCTGCGCGATGTCGCTATAGGTCTTCGCGATGTCCTTCGGGGCGGGCGCGTCGGCTGCGAACGCGCCCCCGGCGACGATCGCTCCAAAACCGACGCCGGCGAGCGCTGCGATCCATCCACTCTTCATCACGTCCCGTCTCCACCAGCTCGCGCGTCTCACGCGCGGCGGGACGGAACGCCCGGCTCACGAAGTTGTCAAACGCCCTCTAAAGGTCTTTGAATGCGAGGCTTTTTTGCCGTCAGGCTCGACTTGGAATAAATACAGAGAGTGAGGTTTCGCTGGCTAGCGTTCGATGACGATGCGCGGCGCCGTGCGGCCGGGAGCGCCGGTCGACAGCCGCTTCCACAGCGACTCCGCAATGCGGCCATAGGCCTGCGCATAGGACGAGTCCGGCGCGGAGGCGACGATCGGCGCGCCGGCGTCGGAGGTCGAGCGGATGTCGAGCGCGAGCGGGATCTCGCCGAGAAACGGCGCGCCCATCGCCTGCGCTTCGGCCTTGGCGCCGCCATGGCCGAAGAGGTGAGCGTGGTGGCCGCAGTTCGGGCAGTCGTAATAACTCATGTTCTCGACGATCCCGAGGATCGGCACGTCCACTTTGCGGAACATCGCGACGCCGCGGCGGGCGTCGGCGAGCGCGAGGTCCTGCGGCGTCGATACGATCACCGCTCCCGACAGCTTCACGCGCTGCGCCATAGTGAGCTGCGCGTCGCCGGTGCCCGGCGGCATGTCGACGATGAGGATGTCCAGTTCGCCCCACGACACCTCGTTGAGCATCTGGGTCAGCGCGGACATCACCATCGGACCGCGCCAGATCATCGCCGTGCCGGCGTCGACGAGGAAGCCGATCGACATGATCTTCAGCCCGTGCGCCTCTAGCGGCTTCATCATCCGCCCCTCGACCTCGGGCTTCGAATGCAGCGCGAATAGGGTCGGCACCGAAGGCCCGTAGACGTCGGCATCCATCAGGCCGACCCGCAAGCCCTGACGTTGCAGCGAGAGCGCGAGGTTTGCGGCAGTCGTCGACTTGCCGACGCCGCCCTTTCCGGAAGCGACGGCCACAATGTGCTTGACGCCGGGGACGCCGGCGCCGCTCGACCCTTGCGGCCGCGCCTGCGGGGCCGCGCCCTGCGGGGCCTCGCGCGAGCCGCGCGCCATCATCGGGGAGGCTGGCTTCGCAGGCGGCGGCGTGGACGGCGCGGAGCCCGGCGCACGTTCAGCGGTAAGCGCGACCAGCACGTCGGAGACGCCCGGCACCGCCTTCACGGCCGCCTCCGCCGCGCGGCGGATGGTTTCGGCGCCGGCTGCCTGTTCGGGGGCGACATCGATGGAGAAGATCACGCGGGAGCCCATCACCGCGATCTTGGACAGGGAGGAAGACGCAGCCAGGCTCGGCGCGCCGTCGGGCGCAGGAACAGCGGCGAGCGCGCGCCTGATGTCGTCCTCGGTGACCGCCATGCCTGCCTCCAGCTTGAGGGAACGGGCTATGGACCTTCCCGTGCGCCGAGGTCAAATGGCCCGTACGGTCACCTTCGCCTAGAGTGATGTCGTGAAACTCCACACGGCGTCCGGGCCTTGAGCCGGGACCCAGAACCACTGACGCCGCCTCATCTGGCGAGCCCGCCTCGCCTCGGAGACCTGTGCGGATCTGGGTCCCGGCTTTCCGTTGTGCTGCGGCCGGAACACGAGGCGGAGCCATGATCCAAACCATCGCCGGCCTGATCCTCATGGGCGGCAGTAGCAGTCGCATGGGCGGCGGCGACAAGGCGCTGCTGCCGTTCGCCGGGGCGACCATCCTTGATGCCGCCATCGCCCGGTTCGAGCCGCAGGTCAGCGCTCTCGCGATCTCGGCGAACGGCGATCCGGCCCGTCTGGCGCGCTTCCGCCTGCCTGTCCTGCCTGATCCGGCAGACGAGCCGAAAGGCCCGCTCGGCGGCGTGCGCGCCGGGCTCGCCTGGGCGACGTCGCTGAAGGGCGTCACCCATCTCGCCACGGTTCCCGCCGACGCTCCCTCCCCGCCCCTCGACCTTGTCGCGCAGCTCGCCAAGGCGGCCGGCGACAGCGCGGCGGTCGCGATTGGTCCGGACGGGATCGAGCCGCTGCACGCACTCTGGCCGATCGCCTGCGCAGAAGCCCTCGACGCGCTGATTGCGGGGGGCGTCAGTTCGCCGAAGCGCGCGCTCGAACGCATCGAGGCTGCGCCTGCTTTCTTCGACGCCCGCGACGCCTTCCTCGACGTCGACACGCCGGACGATCTTGCAGCCGCAAAAAAGCTGCTCGGCGGGTGAACACGCCGCGTTGCGGCCGTGTTCTTTGGATGAAATGCTCGGATCGAGGCGCGCTCAACGTTTGGGCGCCACCTATTCTGGAGAGCGTCGCATGTGGTCTCGCGCCGGATCGGTTTCAGCGGCTATCGCCGCCGTCGTCCTTACTTTTGCGCCGGGGGCTCACGCCAAGGAATGGACGACCGTCCGCATCGGCACGGAGGGCGCCTATCCGCCCTTCAACTTCATGGACTCCAACCAACAACTGCAGGGCTTCGACATCGATATCGCCAAGGCGATCTGCGAGAAGGAGAAGGTGGCCTGCGAGATCGTAGCGCAGGACTGGGACGGGCTGATCCCGGCGTTGCTCGCGGGCAAGTACGACGCGATCTTCGCCTCGATGTCGATCACCGAGGAGCGCGCCAAGACCATCGCGTTCTCGGAACGGTATTACCGCTCGCCCGCTTTGTTCGTGGCGTCGAAGGGGAATGCGAGCCTCGCGTCGACCCCAAAAGGCTTGGCCGGCAAGACGGTCGGCGCCCAAAGCGGGACGGTGAGCGCCACCTATCTCCAGGCGGTGTACGCGCCCGCGGGCGTCGACGTGAAGCTCTACGCGACGCAAGACGAGGCCAATCTCGACCTGTCCTCCGGACGGCTCGACGCGATGCTCGCCGACAAGGTCGTGATGCTGCCGTGGCTTGAGAAGTCGCAGGACGGCGGCTGCTGCCAGGTGATCGGCCAGGATGTCAGCGACCCCAAATATTTCGGTGACGGCATCGGCGCCGGGATGCGCAAGTCCGATCCCGAGCTCAAGGCGCTGATCGACAAGGGCATCGCCGACATTCGCGCCGACGGCACCTACGACAAGATCAACGCTAAGTACTTCCCCTTCAGCCTGTATTGAGCCCGCTGGGCCCTCTCGCCTGGGGCGCTTCGGGCTGGGGCGACGAGATCGCGGCCGGCCTCTGGCTGACGGTCCGCCTCGCGCTCGCGACGCTTCCCGTTGGACTCGCGATCGGCTTCGGCGTCGCCCTGATGAAACAGTCCCGGCTGCGCGTCGTCTCGGGCCTCGGCGAGCTCTACACTACGGTGTTCCGCGGCCTGCCGGAGCTGCTGACGATCTTCCTCGTCTATTTCGGCGCGCCGAGGCTCGTTGGCGACATATCGGGCTTCGCCGCCGGCCTGATCGCGCTCGCGCTCGTGTTCGGCGCGTTTTCGAGCGAGGTCCTACTCGGCGCCATGCGCGGGGTGCCGGACGGCCAGCGGGAGGCCGCCGAGGCGCTGGGGTTCTCGACGGGCGCTGCCTTCCGGCACGTCATGCTGCCGCAGGTCTGGCGGCTCGCCCTCCCCGGCCTCACGAACAACTGGCTGGTGATGCTGAAGGACACCTCCCTGGTCTCAGTTGTCGCGCTGACTGAGTTGATGCGCGCTTCGGACGTCGCTGCCAGAGCGACGCGGGAGCCCTTCCTGTTCTATCTCGTCGCCTGCCTGCTCTATCTCGCGTTGTCGATCGTCTCATCCTTCATCGCGGCATGGCTGGAGCGCCGGGCGGGACGTGGGATCCCCACAGCAGGCCGCGCCTGATGGGCGAGGTCTTCGCCTTCATCGGCTTCGATCCTGAACTGTTTGCGCGCTACGCCCCCGCTTTGCTGAGCGGTCTCTGGACCACGCTGTCGCTCGTCGCGATTTCGACGCCGCTCGGCTTTGCGCTTGGGATCCCCATCGCACTCGCGCGCTATCAGGGAGGGGCGACGACGAACGCGCTAGCGGTGGGCTTCACCGGCTTCTTCCGCGGGACCCCGCTGCTGGCGCAGCTCTTCCTGCTCTATTACGGCGCGGCGGAGTTCAACGGCGCTCTGAAGTCCGTCGGCCTCTGGTGGCTCTTTCGCGACGCCTTCACCTGCGCCGCCCTCGTCTTCACCCTCAACACCGCCGCCTATCAGGCCGAGATCCTCCGAGGCGCGATGGCGGCCGTGCCTGCCGGCCAGACGGAGGCCGGCATGGCTCTCGGTCTCGGGCGGGCGATGATCAACCGGCTGATCGTCTGGCCGCAGGCGATGAGGCTGGCGCTGAGGCCGCTCGGCAACGAGCTGATCCTGATGATCAAGGCGAGCTCGATCGCGAGCGTCATCACCGTCGTCGACCTCATGGGCGCGACCAAGCGCGCCTTCTCCGGCTCGCTCTCGTTCGAGCTCTACCTCTGGGCGGCGCTGATCTATCTCGCGCTGGTCGAGATCGTCCGCCGGGTGTGGAACGCGCTGGAGCGGAGATGGCGGATCGCGTGAGGGGAAGACGCCCCCACCTGCCGTCAGTCGTCGTTACGGTCGATCTTCGCGCGGTCCGCTTCGGGCACGCCCGGCAGAGCAGAAATGATCGCGGAGTGGATGACCTTCTGGAAGTCCGAGGACTTTGCACGAGCGTCGGCGAAGGCCTTGTCGGCGCGGTCGGCGTCGAAGGGAGCGTCGCTCATCGCGTCGCGGGTCTCGCGCCGCGCCGCTCTCATTTCCTTCATCGCCTCCCGGAGCTCATCGCGGCGCTCCTCGAGCTTCGCTCGTACGGCTTCGGCGACCGGCGCGGGAAACCGCCTCGTAACGAAATCTATCGTGCTTTCGGCGGTGCGTGGCGGCTTCGGCCGGAAGCCGACGAAACCGAAATAACCGGCGCCGATCAGATTGATCGCGAGCGAGGCCGCGAGCAGGCCGTAGACGAGCGCGCGCGGACGACGGAGAGCCATGGTCAGATGTCTTCGTCCGCAACGGCGACGACGAGAGCCGGCCCGAAATCGACGCCAGCGCTGGCGTAGTCGCTTGTCTGCGGCGTGGCGAAGGCCCCGATCAGGACGCCGGCCGCAACCGCCGCCGCGCCAAAGCTGGCGCCCGCAAGCCCGAAACGCCGGGGGGAGCCGAGCAGCCATTCGAACCGTTCCGAGCGACGCGACGCGACGTCAGCGACGATGCGGAAAGCCAAGCCGTTCGGAACGTCGGCCGTGGCCGCGCGGGCGATCAGGTCGTCCAGCGCCCGCGTTTGCGCTTCGAGCGCCCGCGCCTCGGCGGATCGGACGAGCAGAGCGCGCGCCTCGGCGGCGTGCTCCGGGGACCAGCGGGAGAAATCGGCGCCGCGGGCGCCAAGCCGGGCGGCGAAGGTTTCGAGGACAGATCGATCACTCATCTCAGATCTCCCCACGTCGGCTGAGCTTGTCGCGCAAGGTCCTGCGCGCCCGCACCAGCATGGATTCGACAGCTTTTTCGCTCGTCTGCAAGACCCGTGCGATCTCCGCATTCGATCGCTCGCCCTCGGCTGAGAGCAGCAGCGCCGCGCGCTGGCGGGCCGGCAGGCGGGCGATGTCGGCGCGCACGGCGGCCATCTCGTCGCGACCGGCCGCAACGCGCTCGGCGCCGACCTCGTCAGACGGCGGATCGAAGGCGTCGGCGAAGGGCAGCAGGCGGCGGATGCGGCGCCTGCGGTCATGGTCGACGCAGAGATTGACGACCACGCGATGCAGCCAGGTCGAGAACATCGCGCCGCCGGCCGCCCAGCGCCCGGCCGAACGCCAGACGCGCCAGAACGCCTCCTGCACGATCTCTTCGGCCTCGCTCGCCGAGCCGGTGAAACGATGGGCGAGCGCCTGAGCGCGCGGAGAGTGGCGGGCGACAAGCCGCGCGAAGGCGCGCTGGTCGCCCTCCGCGACGCGCGCCATCAGCGCGTCGTCCTCGTCGGCCGCGGCTCTGTCAGGCCGCATCAGCTCAGCGGCCGCCACGGAGCTTCCGCCTGACGAATCGGCGACAAGCCTGAGGACTGCGCTCATGCCGCACTCCCGCCCCCCGACCGCATCATCAGTTCGCCTTGGCCTTGTCGGTCTTCATCTCGGCCCGCTTCTCGCGACGATCGAGGAACCGGTCAAGCTCGGCCTTGGTGACCTTGCCGTCCTTGTCTGCGTCGGCGCGATCGAACCAGCGCGGCAGGTTCTTCGAAAATTCGTCGCGCGTGACCGAGCCGTTCTTGTCGCCGTCCGCCTTGTTCATCCGGCGTTCGACGGCTTCGCCCCTCTTGCCTCCCTTGGCGACCTTGGCGGCGATCTCGGCCTTGTCGACCGTGCCGTCTCCATTGGCGTCGAAGCGGTCGAAGGCCTTCGCGAAGCCCGCTTCGGCCTCGACCTTATCGACGGCGCCGTCGCGGTTCTTGTCGAGCGCTGTGAAGCGCTTCTCAATGCGCTCGTTCATCTTCATGACGCGCTCCTTGCGGGAGGCGTTGTCCTGCGCCAGCGCTGCGCCGGCGGTGGAGGCCAGAAGGATGGCGACGAGCGAAGCTGCGGCTGTGCGAAGCATGTGGTGTCTCCTGTTCGCAAGGACCCTCAAGCCCAAGAACTGTCAAACCCTTGTCACGCCGACCACGGCCCCGCCCTGCGTTCAGCTGTCGAGAAGGCTGCGGACCATTCCCGCGATCGCCGGCGCCGCCTCGGCCTCGAACCATGGATTCTTCTTGAGCCAGGTATTGTTGCGCCAGGACGGATGCGGCAAGGGCGCGACGACGGGGACGCCCGATCGTGCGATCAGCCGTCGCCAGTCCGCGACCGCGGCGCCGAGCGTGGGGCCAGCGTCCTTCCCGAGATGCCAAAGCTGCGCCGGCCGGCCGACTGCGAGCACGAGTTCGACCTTCGGCAGCAGAGCGAAGACGGAAGCGCGCCAGGCAGGCGCGCATTCCTTCCGCGGTGGCAGGTCGTAGCCCTCGGCGGTCAGGCCCGGAAAGCAGAACCCCATCGGCACGATCGCGATCCGGGAGGCGTCGTAGAACTCCTCGTCGGTCACTCCCAGCCAGCGTCTCAACCTCACGCCCGACGGATCGGTGAACGGCATGCCGCTCGCATGGACGCGCGTGCCGGGCGCCTGCCCGCAGATCGCAATCCGCGCCGAGGCCTCAGCCCGGAGGACGGGGCGAGGCTCATGCGGCAGCGGTTTTCCCCGCGGCGCGACGCGGCAGATCGTGCAGGCGCGAATGTTCGTCAGGAGCGCCTCAAGTCGTTGCGCTTCAAGCGTTCCGTCCGCCACATCCTGGCGCTTTCTCATCAATTCGATCATTCGCGTCAGCACGCTCTTAAGGCTTTGGTCGCCATGATCGATCCCCCGAGGACGCGCATGGCGAGGACGGCGGCGTAGTGGACCTGTTCGATCTCCCGGCCGACCGCGAAGCGGCCCGCCGGCCGACCGAGATGTCGGAGCGGCGTCGCGTGGTGAGAACCGCGCGCGAACGGCTGACCTCGACCAGCGGCACGCGCGTGGCCTTCGATCGCGAACTCGCCCGGATCTACGCTCAGAACCGTCTTTCCGGCGCGCTCTTCACCCCCGTGCTCGTCACCGGCATCGCCACGGCGGTGAGCGTCTGGCTGGCCTCGACGGCAGCCGCTATCTGGCTCGTCTGCGCGCTTGCGAGCCATGCAATCGTGGTGCTCGTCGCCCGCTCCTTCCTTCGCGCGGAGGCGCCCACCGTCCGACCCTGGACGCGCCGGTTCGCCATTGCGGAATTCGCCAATGGCGTCGCCTGGGCATCGATGGTGCCGCTGCTCAACGCCTTGCCCGTCGACGTCGAGACCGCGGGAATCGTCTCGCTGTTCGTCACGCTCATCGGAATCGCGCTGACGACCATGATGGCGTCGAGCATCCCCGCGGCGGTCTTCGCAGGAACAGCTCCCATCGCGGTCGTCACTATGGTGGTGTTCGCCCTGAAGGGAGGCTCGGCTGCCGGCGCGATCGCGGCGATGGCCGGCGGCGCCGAGATCTACTTCCTGCTGCTCGCCCATCGCCTGCATCGAAACGGCATCGAGACGCTGCAGACCCGCGCCGAAAAGGACGCGCTGATCGGCGAACTCGAGCAGGCCAAGGCCAATTCCGACGAAGCCCGTCGCCGGGCCGAAGAAGCGAACCTGGCGAAATCCCGCTTCCTCGCCACCATGAGCCACGAACTGCGGACGCCGCTCAACGCCATCCTCGGCTTCTCGGAGGTGATGAAATCCGAGATTTTCGGCGCGCACGCGACCCCGACCTACAAGGAATATGCGGGCGACATCCACGACAGCGGTCAGCACCTGCTCAACCTCATCAACGAGATCCTCGACCTCTCCCGCATCGAGGCCGGGCGCTACGAGCTCAACGAGGAGAGCGTGCGGCTCGCTTACGTCGTCGAGGACTGCCACCATCTCCTGAAGCTCCGCGCGAAGAACCGCGGCATCATGATCCGCGAGAGCTTCGAGCCGCGCCTGCCGCCGGTATGGGCCGACGAGCGGGCGCTGCGCCAGATCACGCTGAACCTGCTGTCGAACGCCATCAAGTTCACGCCTCAGGGCGGCGAGATCAGCCTCAAGGTGGGGTGGACCGCCTCTGGCGGCCAGTACATTTCCGTGACGGACACCGGACCCGGCATTCCCGAGAACGAAATCCCGACGGTGCTCGCTTCGTTCGGCCAGGGCTCGCTCGCCATGAAGACCGCGGAACAGGGCGCGGGCCTCGGCCTGCCGATCGTAAAGGGCTTGGTCGACCTCCATGGCGGCGTGTTCTCGCTGAACAGCCGCCTGCGGGAAGGCACCGAGGCCATCGTCGCGCTGCCCGCCAACCGCGTCATGAGCCCGCTGCCGCGCGTGCCGGAAAAGGGGGAACCGGCGCGCGACAGAGCGGAAGCGCCGAGCGGGGCGTTGCGCCGCGCGGGGTGAGGTCGCCGGCGCTTGAACTTGGCGCGCCCCCTCACCTTTACCCTCTCCCGGGCGAGAGACGGGGTCGCAGACGTCGCGCTCTATGATCTCTCAAGAGCGGCAGCGGCCGGATGAGGGCCTTGGCGGAAGCTCAGCCGTCCATCATGCCTCGAGCTTCGCCATCACCTCTTCAGGAATCTCATAGTTCCCGTAGACGTTCTGGACGTCGTCATCCTCGTCGAGCGTGTCGATCAGCTTCATCAGCGAGATCGCCTTCTCCTCGTCGAGCGCCGTCGTGACATTGGGGCGCCAGACCGCCTTCACGCTCTCCGCCTCGCCGAGCTTCCCCTCCAGCCCCTTGGAGACCTCGTTCAGATCCTCGAAGGCGCAGGTGACGACGTGGTTCTCCTCGTCAGAGACGACGTCCTCGGCGCCAGCCTCGATCGCGGCCTCCAGCACGTCGTCGGCGGAGCCCGCCTTCACGGGGTACACGATCTCGCCGACGCGGTTGAACATGAAACCGACCGAGCCGGTCTCGCCCATCGCCCCCCCGGACTTGGTGAAGTAGGAGCGCACGGCCGAGGCCGTCCGGTTGCGGTTGTCGGTCAGGGCCTCGACGATGATGGCGACGCCGCCGGGCCCATAGCCCTCGTAGCGGACCTCCTCGTAATTCTCGCCGTCGGCGCCCTGCCCCTTGCTGATCGCGCGGGTGATGTTGTCCTTCGGCATGGACTGCGCCTTGGCCGCCTGGATGGCGAGCCGCAGCCGGGCGTTCATGTCAGGGTCCGGCAGGCCGGCCTTGGCCGCGACCGTGATCTCGCGCGCGAGCTTGGAGAACAGCTTCGCCCGGACGGCGTCCTGCCGGCCCTTGCGGTGCATGATGTTCTTGAACTGCGAATGCCCGGCCACGGGTCGCCTCCGACAAAAAATGCGGCGCGGCGTGCGCCTCCTGAGCGGCCGGCGAACGCCATGCGACGTCCCGCCGCTTCTTGGAAAGCGCGCCTTATAGGACCGCCGCCGCGGGAAGAAAAGAGAAGCCGCGCCGGTCGACGAGCGGACTACGTTTGCAGCGCAATAAGCCGAAGCGGCCGGGGCGCGCCAGCTTGGCCTCGGCCAAAAGCAGTACCGGCATCGGACGATAGAGATAACCGATCGTTCAGCCACGCGAACTCGATAGGAAACAGCTATCGGATCATCGGATTATTGCGTTTCCAAACGCTTCACATTTTTAGCTTTTATATTGAAACGCAGCGGCTTCGCCGCTATCTCCGAGCGGGTCGATGGGCTTAAGCTGTCGCCGGCTTATTATCGGATTTGGCTATGACGAACGTCGCTCCTCCATTGAAGACATCACATGCCGCCGGGGGCTGGGGAGCCCTTCGCAGCTGCGGGAAGCACCTCATCAAGAGCGGCTCCGCGATCACTGGCGCCATCACTCTTCTGAAGGCGAACCAGTCCGACGGTTTCGACTGTCCGGGCTGCGCCTGGGGCGACCCCGAGCACGGGTCGTCCTTCGAGTTCTGCGAGAACGGCGTAAAGGCGGTCTCCTGGGAAGCCACGGCCCGGCGCGCGACGCCTGACTTCTTCGCCAAGCACACGGTGAACGAGCTTCGCGGCTGGACCGACTACGATTTGGAGAATGTCGGACGGCTGACGGAGCCGATGGCCTATGACGCCGCCACCGACCGCTATGTCGCCGTTTCCTGGGACGAAGCTTTCGCCGGCATCGGCAAGGCCCTGAACGCGCTTAATTCTCCCGACGAGGCGGAGTTCTACACTTCCGGCCGCGCCTCGAACGAGGCAGCCTTCCTCTACCAGCTGTTCGCGCGCGCCTACGGCACCAACAACTTCCCGGACTGCTCGAACATGTGTCACGAGGCCTCCGGCGTCGGGCTCATCCAGTCGATCGGCATCGGCAAGGGCACGGTCCTGCTGGAGGATTTCGAGCACGCCGACGCGATCATCGTGATCGGCCAAAATCCGGGCACCAACCACCCGCGCATGCTCGGCGACCTCCGTCGGGCGGCCAAGCGCGGCGCCAAGGTCGCCGTGCTGAACCCCGTGCGCGAGCGGGGGCTCGAGCGCTTCGCCGACCCGCAGGACAAGATCGAGATGCTGCGCGGCGGCTCGACCTCGATCGCGACGCATTATTTCCAGCCGAAGCTCGGCGGCGACATGGCCGCGATCCGCGGCGTCGCGAAGATCGTGTTCGCCCGGGACGCGGCCGAGCGCGAGGCCGGCCGGCCTGGCTTCATCGACAACGCCTTCGTGGCCGAGCACACTGTTGGTCTCGACGCTTGGCGCGCCGAGGTCGAGGCGACCTCATGGGGCGCGATCGAGGACCAGTCGGGGCTTTCCTACGACGAGATCGCCTCGCTCGCCGACGTCTATTGCGGGGCGAAGCGCCTCATCGCCACTTGGGCGATGGGCGTCACCCAGCACAAGCATTCCGTTGCGACCGTTCGCGAGATCACGAACCTGCTGCTGCTCGGCGGCCATATCGGCCGCGAGGGCGCCGGCCTCTGCCCCGTGCGCGGCCACTCGAACGTTCAGGGCGACCGCACGGTCGGGATTAACGAGAACCCGCCCTCTTGGCTGCTCGATGGGCTCGATCGTGAGTTCGGGATCGTGTCGCCCCGGCGACCCGGCCACAACGTGCTGCACGCGATCCAGGCGATGGTCGACGGCCGCTCCAAGGCCTTCATCGGCCTCGGCGGCAACTTCCTGCGCGCGACCCCCGACACGCCGGTGGTCGAGCAGGCCCTGCGGAGCTGCAAGCTGACGGTCCAGATCGCGACCAAGCCGAACCTCGGCCACATGGCCGTCGGCGAGATCGCCTATCTCCTGCCCTGCCTCGGCCGCACCGAGATCGACCGCAGCGGCGACATCAAGCAGATCGTGACCGTCGAGGACTCGATGAGCATGGTCCATGGCTCCGGCGGCATCAACAAGCCGGCCTCGCCGCATCTGAAATCGGAGATTGGGGTGATCGCCGGCATGGCGGCCGCGACCGTGGGTTCGGCTCGGATCGACTGGGCGGCGATGGCGGCGGATTACGACGTCATCCGCGACAAGATCGCAGCTGTCATCCCCGGCTTCGAGGGCTACAACGCCCGCGTCCGGCAGCCCCGCGGCTTCCACCTCCGCAATGCGGCGAGCGAGCGCGAGTGGAACACGGCGTCGGGCAAGGCGGAGTTCTCCGCAGCGCCGCTGCCGGCGGAAGTCGAGCACCAGCAGGCGCGCCGCACAGCGGGGGCCTTCGTGCTGCAGACCTTCCGCAGCCACGACCAGTACAACACAACGATCTACGGCCTCGACGACCGTTATCGCGGCGTCTACGGCGAGCGCCGCGTCGTGTTCGCGAACCCCGCCGACATCGAAGCGATGGGCGCCGAGCCGAACGCGCGGATCGACGTGATCGGTTCGTCCGACGACGGCCGGACGCGGGTGGCGGAAGACTTCCGCCTCGTCGCCTACGACATCCCGCGCGGTTGCGTCGCCGGCTATTACCCCGAGCTTAACTCCGTCGTGCCTTTCACCAAGGCCGGCGACATGAGCGACACGCCGCTGTCGAAGTCGGTGATGGTGTCGTTCCGCAAGCGCGAGGCCGCGTGATGGAGGCCGACGACTTCCTCGAGCGCGTGGACGCGATCGTCGCCCGCGCGCCGCAGCTCTCGCCCCTCGATGGCGCGGTGCTCGCCTCGCTCGACGCTGAGATCGCGGCCGACTCGCGCTCTTTCGCCAAGGTGTTCGGTGTCGCGCACGCGCTGGTGCTCCGCGCCGTCAGCGAACTCGCGGACGGCTTCGGGCTGGTGGCGGTGACCGATAGGGACGCCCGCACGCAGCGCACGAAGCTTGCGCTGACGGAGGCCGGACGCCGGCTGCTCGCCGGACGGTCGGACGCGCTGCCGGCTTAACCCGCCGATTAACCGGCGAGCTTCGCCTTCACCACACCGTTCGCCGCGCTGAAGTCCATGACGCCGGTGTGCTTGGCCTTCAGCGCGCCCATCACCTTGCCCATGTCTTTGATCGACGCGGCGCCGGTTTCGGCGATCGCGGCGTCGATCGCGGAGGCGACCTCGGCTTCCGACATCTGCTGCGGCAGAAACTCCTGGATCACCGCGATCTCGGCGCGCTCTTTGGCGGCGAGCTCGGGCCGGGCGTTCTGCTCGTAGATCCCGGCCGATTCCTGCCGCTGCTTGATCATCTTGGCGAGAAGCTGCTTGAGCTCGTCGTCGGACGCGGCTCCTTTGCCTGCGCCGCGGGCCTCGATGTCGCGATCCTTGAAGGCGGCCGAGACCATGCGCAGCGTGCCGGTGCGGTCCGCGTCGCGCGCCTTCATAGAGTCCTTGAGGGCGGCGTTGATCGCCTCGCGCATGGGTCTCGCTCCTTGATTTCCGTAAGGCCGCCGCGCGTCTCGCGTCGGTTGACGCGCCCACGTCAGGCGCCTAGTTTCCGCCGCAAGATGGCGCCTGACGGCGCGACGCGCGGGGCTTCCGCGCTGGGTTAAGGCAATCATCATGACGGGACAAGACGCCGCCTCGCGCGGCTGGGACGAGACGCGCCCGACCGCGAAGCTGCTGCTCGCCGATGGAACGCTGATCGAGGGCGAAGGGCTGGGCGCTGAGGGCGTCGCCGCCGGAGAGATCTGCTTCAACACCGCGATGACGGGCTACGAGGAAATCCTCACCGACCCGTCCTATGCCGGGCAGATTATCACCTTCACCTTCCCGCACATCGGCAATGTCGGCGTGAACGACGACGACGTCGAGACCGTCAACATCGCGGCCTCGTCTGGCGTGCGCGGCGCGGTGTTCGCGGCCGATGTCACGGAACCGTCGAACTGGCGCGCAACGCGCGACCTCGATCAGTGGCTGAAGGCCAAGGGAATCGTCGCGATCACTGGCGTCGACACCCGCGCGCTGACCGCGCTGGTCCGCGAGAACGGCGCCCAAAACGCCGTCATCGGCCATGCGCCCGATGGCGAGATCGATGAGGCGGCGCTGAAGTCGGAGCTCGCGCAGTTCGCGGGCCTTGAGGGGCAGGATCTCGTGCCGCTCGTTGCGGCAACGCAGCGCTACGGTTGGGACGAAGGCGGCTGGGCCTGGCCCGGCCTCGACGTGCCCGGCGCCTATGGCAGGCGCCCCGAGGGATCGCCCAAGCGGGTCGTCGCGATCGACTACGGCTTGAAGCGCAACATCCTCCGGATGCTGACCGAAGCCGGCTGCGAGGTCACCGTGCTGCCGCCGACCGCGACTGCAGAAGAGGTTCTGGCGCTCGATCCAGACGGCGTGTTCCTGTCGAATGGCCCCGGCGATCCCGCCGCGACCGGCGTTTACGCCGTGCCGATGATCCAGGGCGTGCTGGAGAAAAAGGTGCCGACCTTCGGTATCTGTCTCGGTCACCAGATGCTGGCGCTCGCCGTCGGCGCGACCACCGCCAAGATGCATCAGGGCCATCATGGCGCGAACCATCCGGTGAAGGACATGATCACCGGCAAGGTCGAGATCACCTCGATGAACCACGGCTTCGCCGTGGACCGCGCGACGCTGCCGGACAATGCGCGCGAGACGCACGTCTCGCTGTTCGACGGCTCGAACTGCGGCCTCGAGCTTACCGACCGCCCGGCCTTCTCCGTCCAGCACCATCCCGAGGCCTCGCCCGGCCCGCAGGACAGCCACTACCTGTTCCACCGCTTCGTCGAGATGATGGGCGCGCGATAGAAATTCCGGCCAGCACTCTGCTGGTTTGGGAGACATGAATGGCCAGGGCGACAAGACACATCGTCTTCAGCCCATCGGCTCGTTCGTCGCTGCTTCAGGCGCTAAAAGCCGTGGGCCGAAAAGATGATGTCGTCGCGCTGTTCGACGATCTTCGCTGCGGCCCGCTTGAGCCGTTAGACCCGGTTCTCCGCGGAAACTGGTTTTCGGATGTGCTCGGCGTGGACTTCGAGGCGGGCTTGGTACCGCTATGGCATCAGGAATTCTGGTCTCAATCGCTTGATCCAAACTACCGGCTGATCGCCTGGACGAACCGCTATGCTACTCAGGACCACCTCGGGTTTCTTGCCTGGGCCTCGCGTTTGGGCGAGCTTCCGGGACAAGTCTGCGATATCTCAGACATTGATTTCGAATGGACGGATCGAGAAGGGAACGAGCATCGACAGAAGCTTTCCGTCTCGCTGGTTCCTCCTGTCCATTTCTCTCTCTACAACCTCTTCGATCAGGCAAGACCGCTCCGCGCGGACGAACGCACGGAAGCCGCCGCGGAATGGCGCAGAATTGGAACGGAGAATGGCGCCTTCCGTGCTGTATTCGATGGCCGGCTGACGTCACTTCCGATAACCGCCTTCGACGAAGCCTTGATATCGGCGACTTCGACAACGCTACGTAAGGCCGCTTTTGTGGTCGGGACAGTTCTATGGGACATGGGTGAAGCGGCAGGCTGGTGCGTGGGCGACCTTGCTCTTGCGGCTCGTCTCGCAGCGATCGTCGAGGATGGGCGGCTTGAAGCGGTAGGCGATATATCTCGCGGCATCCGTTACTGGGAGGTCCGCAGGACTCGGCAGAACCTGCCCGACCAGTCCAGCCAAAACGGCGCCCCAACGTGATCCACGCGCCGGGCCAACTTCAGTTCCTTGTCCGCGACGCGACCGAGGCCGACATGGCCGCGGCCCAGCGCATCTACGCGCCCGAGGTCCGCTCGGGCTATGCGAGCTTTGAGGAGATTCCGCCCGACGTCGCCGAGATGGCGCGGCGGCGGATTGGCGTTTTGGCGCTTGGTCTCCCTTATCTGGTGGCCGAACGCGACGGGGCGATTCTCGGTTACGCCTATGCCGGCAGTTATCGGGCGCGGCCGGCCTATCGCTGGACGGTCGAGGATTCGGTCTACGTTTCGCCGGACGCCCAAGGCCAAGGCGTGGGCTCAGGCCTGCTGGGCGAACTCATCGCTCGCTGCGAGGCCGGGCCGTGGCGGCAGATGATCGCCGTAATCGGCGACAGCCGGAACGCCGGCTCCATCGCGCTTCACGCGCGACTGGGATTTCGCCCGGTCGGCGCCTTCGAGAACGTCGGCTTCAAGCTCGGACGGTGGCTCGATTCTGTTCTGATGCAGCGGCCGCTTCGCGAAGGCGCGGCAAGCCCGCCTGCCTGACAGGCGCCGGCTCAGGCATTTGCCCAACGCAGCTTGAGGCCGCCTTCCGTCCCGTAGACCGGGTCGGTCGCGGGCGTCGGCACTTCGGCGATCCGCGCGATCGCCTCTTCGCGGCCGCCCTCTTCCGGACGGATCAGGTCGAGCGGCTGGTCGGGCGGATAGGCGCCGATCACCAGCAGATCGTCGCTCGCGACAACCCGTTTGTGGCCGGTCCCCGCCGGCAACACCGCGACGTCGCCGGCTTCCAGACGCACGGTTTCGCCGCTCTCCCCGCCGAAGCGCACCTCGACCCAACCGCGGCCGATCGCGAGCGCCTCGTGGCAGGTCGAGTGATAGTGGTGAAACGGGTAGATTCCATTGCGCCAGAAGCCGCCCCAACCATTTGCGCCAAACAGTGATTCCGCCATGACAGCCGGCTGCGGGACGCTCGCGTTGAATGCGCGATGATGGACCAGAAGCGGCAACCTGGGATTGTTCGGCGTCTCGCCGTCATCAGAAAGAAGGAGGGCGTCCGTCATCAGATTGTCGCTCGTAAAAGCCAACGGGATCGCCTCCGCCTGAATCGAGGGCGCTGCGCCCCACGATCAACGGATGGAGGCTTGGCGGGTTCCTTTCAGAGCGTATTGCGGGCGCTTGACGGAGGGGGGGCCCTGTGCGCCATAGTCGTGCCTGCAATCAGATTTTGGACGTACACGGTCTGGCCTCGCATACGGCTCCCGCCGAAGCACTCGCCTCCAAGACACGCACCAAAGTTCGGATTGTGCCCGACCGGCCTTTCGAGGCCGGTCAAATGCGCACATGCGCTTGTCTAAAGGAAACGCGAGAATGGCCAGCGGCGTCGTAAAGTTCTTCAACACCCAGAAGGGTTACGGGTTCATCCAGCCGAACGACGGCGAGAAGGACGTGTTCGTCCACATCTCCGACGTCGAGCGCTCCGGCCTGCACACCCTCGTCGAGGGCCAGAAGGTCGGCTTCGAGGTCGTGATGGACCGCGGCAAGACCAAGGCTGCGAACCTCCGCGCCGAGTGATCGAACCCAACCGGTTCAAGCGAAATGAACGGGGCGTCCTTCGCAGGACGCCCCGTTTTCGTTTGAGGGAGCCAAGCGCCGCTGGGTCATTTCCCCCGCTGCAGCTCGTGCGCCAGCCTGCGGGTGAGGCCGCGCGAGACGAGCCGCGTCGACAGCGCCGCGATTTTCGGCATCGCGCCGGGAATAACGATCGCCTTTCGCGCCTGAAATCCTTCGAAGCCGGCCTTCGCGACATCGGCCGGAGAGACGACGCCGAGCTTGAACAGATTGGCGTTCTGGGCGCCAGCGACCTCCCCGAACTCGGTCGGCGACGGGCCGGGACAGAGCGCCGTCACTGTCACGCCGGAGCGCCGGGTCTCCTCGAACAGCGCCTCCGAGAACGAGAGCAGGAAAGCCTTCGTGGCGTAGTAGACCGCCATCTCCGGCCCGGCCTGAAAGGCTGCGAGCGAGGCGACGTTGAGGATACCGCCTCTGCCCCGGGCCAGCATGCCCGGCAGGAACAGCCCCGCGAGAGCGGTCGGCGCGGCGACGTTCACCTGGATCATCTCGAGTTGCTTGTCGAAGGATAGCTTCACGAACGGGCCGAGCAGGCCGAAGCCTGCATTGTTGACGAGAACGTCGACGATATGTCCGCGCCGCCCGACTTCGATCGCGAGCGCCTTGACGCCGTCCGGCGTCGAAAGGTCGGCTTTCACCGCATCCGCCTCGGCGCCGTGGCTCGCCTTGAGCTCGTCTGCAAGCGTCTTCAGCCTGTCCTCGCGCCGTGCGGCCAGCACCACGCGATCGCCGTTCGCGGCGAACAGCTTGGCGAGTTCAACGCCAATCCCGGCGGAAGCGCCGGTCACGAGCACGGTCCGGCCTGACGTCGTCATTTCTGCTCTCCAAATGGCGCCGATAAGCGCCTCAGAGAGGCGACAACGCTTCCCTGCGCCGACGCGACTGTGTAAGGAACCGCTTCAGCCACGCAACCGCCCTGCCAAGCCGCGCGCCCTCTTCGCGGGATATTTCTCCGCGCGCCGGTCGCACTGAAAGCATGCCATGCCCAAACGCACCGACATTTCGACGATCCTGATCATTGGAGCGGGACCGATCGTCATCGGGCAGGCTTGTGAGTTCGACTATTCCGGCACTCAGGCCGTGAAGGCGCTGAAGGAGGAAGGCTACCGGATCGTCCTGGTCAACTCGAACCCCGCGACCATCATGACCGACCCGGACATGGCGGACGCGACCTATATTGAGCCGATCACGCCGGAGATCGTCGAGAAGATCATCGCCAAGGAGCGCAACGTCGTTCCCGGCGGCCTTGCGCTGCTGCCCACGATGGGCGGCCAGACCGCGCTGAACTGCGCCCTTTCGCTGCGCAAGATCGGCGCGCTCGAGCGTTATGACGTCGAGATGATCGGCGCGACCGCGGAAGCGATCGACAAGGCGGAGGATCGCGAGCTCTTCCGCGAGGCCATGACCAAGATCGGGCTGGAGACTCCGCGCTCCATGCTCGCGCATAATCTGACCGAGGCCTTGGTCGCGTTCGAGGCGATCGGCCTGCCAGCCATCATCCGCCCGTCATTCACGATGGGCGGCACCGGCGGCGGCATCGCCTACAACCGCGAGGAGTTTCTGGAGATCGTCGAGCGCGGCGTCGACGCCTCCCCGACGGACGAGGTCCTGATCGAGGAGAGCGTGCTCGGCTGGAAGGAATTCGAGATGGAGGTCGTCCGCGACAAGGCGGACAACTGCATCATCATCTGCTCCATCGAGAACATCGACCCGATGGGCATCCACACCGGCGACTCGATCACCGTCGCCCCCGCGCTGACGCTGACCGACAAGGAATATCAGCGCATGCGCGACGCCTCGCTCCGCGTTCTGCGCGAGATCGGCGTCGAAACCGGCGGCTCGAACGTCCAGTTCGCGATCGACCCCGCGACCGGCCGCATGATCGTGATCGAGATGAACCCGCGGGTCTCGCGCTCCTCTGCGCTCGCCTCCAAGGCAACGGGCTTCCCGATCGCCAGGGTCGCGGCCAAGCTCGCCGTCGGCTACACGCTCGACGAGATCGACAACGACATCACCGGCGGCGCGACGCCGGCCTCGTTCGAGCCGACGATCGACTACGTCGTCACCAAGATCCCGCGCTTCGCCTTCGAGAAGTTCCCTGGCGCCGAGCCCACGCTGACGACGTCGATGAAGTCCGTCGGCGAGGCGATGGCGATCGGGCGCACCTTCGCGGAAAGCCTGCAGAAGGCGTTGCGTTCGATGGAGACCGGGCTGACCGGCCTCGACGAGATCGAGATCGCCGGCCTCGGCCAGGGCGACGACCGCAACGCCATTCGCGCGGCGCTGGCGCGGCCGACGCCCGACCGCTTCGTGAAATGCGCGCAGGCGATGCGGCTCGGCTTCTCCGTCGAGGAGGTGCACGAGGCCTGCAAGATCGACCCGTGGTTCCTGACTCAGATCCAGGGCCTCGTCGCGACCGAGGAGAAGGTGCGCCGCCATGGACTCCCGGCGACGGAGACCGCGTTCCGGAAGCTGAAGGCGCAGGGGTTCTCCGACGCGCGGCTTGCGACGCTCGCCAAGCTGACGCCGGAGCAGGTCGCCGCGCGCCGCCGTTCGCTCGGCGTCCGCCCGGTCTACAAGCGTATCGACACCTGCGCGGCCGAGTTCGCCTCGCCAACCGCCTACATGTACTCGACGTATGCGCCGCTGTTCGCGGGCCAGGCTTCCAACGAGGCGCGGCCGACAGACGCGAAGAAGATCATCATCCTCGGCGGTGGTCCGAACCGCATCGGCCAGGGCATCGAGTTCGACTATTGCTGCTGCCACGCCTGCTACGCCCTCTCGGCGGCCGGCTATGAGACCATCATGGTCAACTGCAACCCCGAGACCGTGTCGACTGACTACGACACCTCTGACCGGCTCTATTTCGAGCCCCTGACGGCCGAGGATGTGCTCGAGATCATCGAGACGGAGAAGGCGGCCGGAACGCTCCACGGCGTCATCGTGCAGTTCGGCGGCCAGACCCCGCTCAAGCTCGCGACCGCGCTCGAGAAAGCGGGCGTGCCGATCCTCGGCACCACGCCGGACGCGATCGACCTCGCCGAGGACCGCGACCGCTTCAAGCGCCTGCTCGACAAGCTCGCCCTCGTCCAGCCGGAGAACGGCATCGCCTATTCGGTCGAGCAGTCCCGCGTGGTGGCAGGAGACCTCGGCTTCCCGCTCGTGGTGCGCCCGTCTTATGTGCTCGGCGGCCGCGCGATGGCGATCCTGCACGATGACAGGATGTTCTCGGACTACCTGCTCGGCACCTTGCCCGACCTCGTTCCCGAGGACGTCAAGCAGCGCTACCCCAATGACAAGACCGGCCAGATCAACACGGTGCTGTCGAAGAACCCGCTGCTGTTCGACCGCTACCTCTCGGACGCGATCGAAGTCGACGTCGACGCGCTCTGCGACGGCCGCGACGTCCACGTCTGCGGGATCATGGAGCATATCGAGGAGGCCGGCGTGCATTCGGGCGACAGCGCCTGCTCGCTGCCGCCCCATTCGCTCGATGAGGAGACGATCGCCGCGCTCGAGGAACAGACGCGCAAGCTCGCGCTCGCGCTGGACGTCGTCGGCCTGATGAACGTGCAATACGCGATCAAGGATGGGGTGATCCACATCCTGGAGGTCAATCCGCGGGCCTCGCGCACCGTGCCGTTCGTCGCGAAGGTGATGGGTACGCCGTTCGCCAAGATCGCCGCCCGGATCATGGCGGGCGAGAGCCTCGCCTCCTTCGGCCTCACGAAGACGATTCCCGGCCATATCGGCGTGAAGGAGGCGGTGTTTCCCTTCGCCCGCTTCCCTGGCGTCGACACCGTGCTTGGTCCGGAGATGCGCTCGACCGGCGAGGTCATGGGACTCGACGTCGATTACGGCGTCGCCTTCGCGAAGAGCCAGCTCGGCGGCGGCACACGCGTGCCCCGCGAGGGCACCGTGTTCGTCTCCGTGCGAGCGGCTGACAAGGAGCGCGTCCTGGCGCCGATCAGGATGCTCGCAGAACTGGGCTTCAAGGTGATCGCCACCTCCGGGACGCAAAAGCACCTGGTCGCCAACGGCATCGCCGCGCAGACGATCAACAAGGTGCTCGAAGGCCGCCCCCACGTCGTCGACGCCATCAAGAACGGCGGCGTCCAGCTGGTGTTCAATACGACGGAGGGCGCGCAGGCGCTCGCCGACAGCCGATCGCTCCGCCGAGCGGCCCTCTTGCACAAAGTGCCTTACTATACGACGCTGGCGGGTGCGGTGGCGGCGGCGCAGGGGATCAAGGCCTATCTGGGCGGCGATCTCGAAGTCCGCTCCCTGCAATCCTATTTCGGCTGAGATCCCGCTCGCCGAGGTAGACCGGAACGACGACGGGCCTCCCGGCGTTGATTGTCTCGCATGCGCGCCCCGCCGTTTCGGACGGGGCGTCGTCATTTTGTTTAGAGAGACTGGAAATGGACAAGATCCCGATGACCGCCGCAGGTCATGCGGCGCTCGAGGCGGAACTGAAGCAGCGCGCGTCGAACGAGCGCCCGCGCATCATCGCCGCCATCTCCGAAGCGCGCTCTCACGGCGACCTCTCCGAGAACGCCGAGTATCACGCCGCGAAAGAACAGCAGAGCCTGAACGAGGGCCGCATCGCTGAGCTGGAAAGCCAGATCGCGCGCGCGGAGATCATCGACGTCTCCAAGCTCACGGGCGACACCATCACCTTCGGCGCCACGGTGAAGCTGGTCGACGAGGACACTGACGAGGAGAAGGTCTACCAGATCGTAGGTGAGGCCGAGTCCGACGTGAAGCAGGGGCGGGTCTCGATCGGCTCGCCGATCGCGCGCGCACTGGTCGGCAAAAAGGTTGGCGACACCGTCGAGGTGGTGACGCCCGGCGGCGGCAAGAGCTACGAGGTTCTGCAGGTCCGCTTCGCCTGAAGCTGGACGTTTCGATAAAAAACCCTCCGCGCGTCGCAGGACGCCGGAGGGTTTTTTCTTTTTGCGTCTTCGGAACAGCTGATCTTTAGAAGAACATGCTCCAGACGATCCACATGCCGACCGCCGCGCCGACGATGCCGACGATGAGCACAATCGGCATGCCCTTCGGCGCGTCGGTGCCCTGTTTGGCCTCGACGGGCTCCAGCTTGGCGGCCTGATCGCTCGGCGGAATCTGGGTCTGGGCGGTCATGGCAATCTCCTGTGCTCGGGCCCCGTCTCGGGCACGTGTTTGGGAGACAACGGTTGAAGGCGGAAACCGATCCATCACGGGATGGTTTGCGCGGCCCTGCGGGCATGCCCACTCCGGCCGCTCAGAACTTCCAGCGCTGCGCTTTCTCAATAAGAAAGTCCCGGAAGGCGTTGATCCGCGCGACGTTCTTCATTTCCTCAGCATAGACGAAATAGGCCTCGAGGGTCGGCATGTCGGCGTCGTCGAACAGCCGCACCAGCGTGGAATCCTCCTCCACAAAATAGTCCGGCAGCACCGCAAGGCCCGCGCCGGTCTCCGCCGCGCGCTTGATCGCCGCGACAGAATTGATGACGAGTCCCGCCGGCGCCTTCGCCACCGTTTTCAGCCAGTTCACGCTCTGCAGGAAGGACGGGATCGGCCCGCCGAACTCGATGATCCGGTGACCGGCAAGCTCGGTCAGGCTTGAGGGCCGACCATGACGCTTGAGATATTCTGGCGCTGCATACGCATGGAAGTGAACGGTGAACAGCCGGCGCTGAATGAGATCCGGCTGCGTCGGGGCGCGAAGCCGGATTGCGACATCGGCCTCACGCATCGCGAGGTCGAGTTCGTCGTCGGTCAGGATGAGCTGGATCTGGATGTCTGGATAGGCTTCGAGGAACTCGTTCAGGCGCGGCGTCAGCCAGCCGGTGCCGAGCCCGATCGTGGTGGTCAGCTTCAGGACGCCGTGCGGCCGGTCGCGGCTGTCGCTCAGCAATGAACGGGCCTGCTCCAGCTTAGAAAACACCTCCTGCGTGGTGCGGAACAGAAGCTCGCCCTGCTCGGTCAGGATCAGGCCGCGGGCGTGGCGGTGGAACAAAGGCGTCTTGAGCTCATGCTCGAGCGCCGAAACCTGGCGGCTCACCGCCGACTGGCTAAGCGCCAAGCTGTCGCCCGCGCGCGTGAAGCTGCCGGCGTCGGCGGCCGCATGGAAGATCCGCAGCTTGTCCCAGTCCATCCATTCCCCCGAAGGCGGCGCCGGCAAACCGGCGCGGCCCAAACCCCCGTCAGGCCGCGTTACGCGCAGCCTCCTCTCTCGCGAGATAGCGCTCCGCATCGAGCGCCGCCATGCATCCCATGCCGGCCGCGGTCACGGCCTGGCGATAATGCTCGTCGGCCACGTCGCCGGCGGCGAACACGCCGGGCACGTTGGTGAGCGCCGTTCCCGGCTTCACCGACAGATAGCCCGACGGCTTCATGTCAAGCTGGCCACGGAAGAGCTCAGTCGCGGGCGCGTGGCCGATCGCGATGAACACGCCGTCACAGGGCAGGACGGTCGGCTGGCCGGTGCGCGTGTCGACGAGTTTCACGCCCTCGACCTTCAGCGGCGCGCCCGATCCGCCCGAGCCCATCACCTCGCCGATCGTTGCGTTCCACACCACGTCGATCTTTGGATTGGCGTAGACCCGCTCTTGGAGAATGCGCTCGCCGCGGAACCCGTCGCGGCGGTGCACGAGCGTCACCTTCGAGGCGAAATTCGTCAGGAACAGCGCCTCTTCAAGCGCGGTGTTGCCGCCGCCGACGACCACGACCTGCTTGTTGCGGAAGAAGAACCCGTCGCACGTCGCACAGGCCGAGACGCCATAGCCCTTGAACTTCTCCTCGCTCTCGAGGCCGAGCCACCTCGCCTGCGCGCCGGTCGACACGATGATCGCGTCCGCCGTGATGCGGCCGGAGGATTCTGTCTCGATCACGAACGGACGGCGCGAGAGGTCGACCTTGGAGACGTGGTCGGAGATCGTCCGGGAACCCATGCGCTCGGCCTGAAGCTGCATCTGCTCCATCAGCCAGGGGCCCTGGATGGGGTCGGCGAAGCCGGGATAGTTCTCGACATCGGTCGTGATCGTCAGCTGGCCGCCGGGCTGAAGGCCGGAAATGACAACCGGCTCCAGCATGGCGCGCGCCGCGTAGACGGCCGCAGTCCAACCCGCGGGACCCGAGCCGATGATGGCGAGGCGGACGTGGTTTGGCTCGATGCTCATCGTGACGTCGGTCCGTTTGTTTCGCGCTGGCGCCGGGGCGCGCGCATCTCCGCGCCGGGCCGCAGCACAGCGCGGGTCGAGATCATGGCGTCTATGGCCCGCGCGATTTCCCGCGTCGAGTCCAGGACGGGCGCTCTCCCGCATTCAACCATCCCCGTGAACGGCTGGAGATGTCCGCGCCGGGCGAGGCTCGAGACGAGCGAGCAGACAGACGTCGGCGCGGTCGTTGGCACGAAGGCGTGGACCACGGTTCCGGCGGCCAGCGATTCCGAGACGATCCGCGCCGAAGTCGCAGCGGTCACAAGAGCGTCCGCATGCGCCATCAGCGCGAGCTTGGGATCGGGTCCCTCGCCGTCCCAGATGTAGTGTGCGACGGCGCGCAGCGCCACAAGAGCGTCCTTGCCGACGGTGCGGGGCGCGCGGATCGCAATGGTTGCGCCATCGCTCCGAGCTCGGGCTAGACCAGCCGCAAGACGCGCAAGATCCTCAGCCGTCATGCCGCGGCGGCCGGGCCCCTCCCCGATCAGCACGCCGATCAGCGGCCCCGTTCCGGCGCGCGTCACGGGCGGCGGACCGCCACGGGCAGCAAGCAGACGGACCGGATCGATGCGATGCGGCGGAACAGCGACCGAGAGCGACCCGGTCGGTCCCGGAACCTCATGATCCAGCGTCACGACGAGATCGGCGTTCGATGGCGCGCCGGACCCCAGAAACACAGCCAGCGACCGTCCCTCAGACGCCTTTTTGGCGCGGGCGAGATAACGGGCCGAGCGTGCGCCGGCAGCGACGATCAACTCGGGCCAGGGGTCTCCGGACCGCGGGGCGATCGGACCCGCGCCGCGCTCCGGCGCCTCGCGCGGATCGATCGGCGCCCAACGCGGCAGGAAGCGCCAGAGCGCGCGCGGCGACACACGCCGACGTTCGACGCGGTCGGCGACGGATTCGACGACGGCGAGGCAGGAGTCCTCGAAATCCGACGTCCCGTCGGTCAGGCTCCAGGCGCGCATGACATGACTGTCGGATGCGCGAGCCTTGGTTGCAAGGGTCCGGGACGCTTTGTCCCCGGCGTGAGGCGCCGCGGCGTCAGCCGCCGGAGGTCATCGCCTGCGTCAGCTCGAGGCTGGGGTAGCCGTCGGCGGGCAGCCGGTATTTCTGCTGCGCCTTGCGGGTCGCCCGGCGCGTGTCGAAGCCGAGCTTGCCGTCGATCTCGTCGGCCGGCAGGAGACCGTCACGGGCGAGCAGGGTCTGGAGGCTCTTCAGCTCGTCGGCGCTGAGCGCGCGCACCGGCGCATTGCCTTCAGACACCGCCGGCGCGCCATCGAGCCGGGTCGCAAGGTAGGCCGCCGTCAGAGCGTAGACGAACGAGGCGTTCCACGTGCGGTAGACGTCGAAGTTGCGGTAGGCGAGGAAGGCCGGCCCGTTCCGACCCATCGGCAGCAGAAGAGCCGCTGGCGCATCGTCCGGCATCAGTTCGCCCGAACGCGGCTTCACGCCCCAGCGTCTCCATTCCGCGACCGAGTGCTTGATCTCCACATCGGCCTCTTCCCAAGGCATCTCGGCCGGAACCGCGACCTCCTGGATCCACTTCTCGCCGCGCTTCCAGCCGAGGTCAGCGACGTATTTGCCGGCCGACGTCAGCGCGTCAGGCGTCGAGCGCATGAGGTCGCGGCGGCCGTCGCCGTCGGCGTCGACGCCGGAGCGGATGTAATCGACCGGCATCATCTGGGTCTGACCGAGCTCGCCCGCCCACGCCCCGTGCATGTCGGTCGGCGCGAGATCACCACGGTCGACGATCTGGAGCGCCGCAATCAATTGCGGGCGGAAGAAGTCCGGGCGGCGGCAGTCGTAAGAAAGCGTCGCGAGCGCATTGCGCGTGTCGAACTTACCGAGATTGGCTCCGAAATCGGTCTCGAGGCCCCAAAACGCCGTGATCACCGAGCCTGGGACGCCGTAATCGCGCTCAATCGCCGCGAACAAGTCTGCGCGCTCCTTGAGCAGCTTGGCGCCCTTCTGCGGGCGTGGCGGGCCGGCCATTCGTCCGGCGAATTGCAGGAAGGTTTGCTGGAACACGGATTGCGCACGGTCAGCCGCCAGCACCTTCTGATCGATGCGGACGTCCCTCAGCCCCTCGTCTATCGCGCGATCTGAAACGCCGCCCGCCCGGGCCTCCTGGCGCACGCCGTCGAGCCACGCGTCGAAGTCGCCGCCGCATGGGGCTTTCGGCGCCGACTCGGGCGGCGTCTCGACAGGGGCGGCGTAGGCCCCGCTCGCTGCGGCGACGGCGCAGGCGACGAGCGCTGCACGAAGGCTGAAGGTCATCGCTGAGGTTCCGGAACCGCGTCGAAGCGCCACTGACGTCAAGCTCTCTCGCGCGTCAAGCAGGCGAAGAGATGGCGACCGTCTTCAACCGCCTCGTTTCAGCCGAAGAACGAGGCTCTCGATCGTCTTCTCCGCGCGGCGCATCCCAGGCTTCCCGCGGGCTCCGGCATAGGCTTTCTTCAGCGCGCCGCTGACGAAGGCTTCGACGACGACGGCGTGGACATAGGACTTCCGCACGACGGCCGGCGTGTTCGAGAGCTTCTCGGAAACTGCCTTCATGACGTTGGCGAGCTGCCGCTTGCGGCCCCGTTCGCTTGTAGCGGGCTCTATGCCGACGAGCTCTTCGGCGGCCGTGGCGCTCGCGCCGAGCTGGCGCAAATCCTTCGCCGTCACGGGGAGGCCAGTGACCTCGCGGAGGTATGCATTGACGTCGACCGAGGTGATACGGCGAACCTGGCCGTCCGCGTCGCGATACTGGAATAGACGTTTGCCCGGCAAGGAGCTGACCCGGGCGAGCGCGCGCGCCAGTCTGCCGGAGCGCATCGACACCGCGATGTCCTTTCCGCCCTTACCGCGAAAGCCGAGCGCGACAGTCTCGCCGGAGATCTTGACGTGGCGCTTGAGCAGCGTCGAAGCGCCATGCGCCTTATTGGAGCGGACGTAGGACTCGGATCCGACGCGGATATGCGTCTCGTCGATCAGCGCCACGGCCGTCGCCAACGCCTTGGTCTTGCTGAGCTTCGGGCTTGTCATGTCGCGGGCGACCGCGCGGCGGAGCTTCGGCAGCGCCTCGATCACGCGGTCCAGCCGCTCGACCTTGCGGAGTTCGCGCACCGCATCCCAGTCGGGATGGTAGCGGTATTGCGACCGGCCGGCCTCATCGCGGCCGATGGCCTGAAGGTGGTGTGCGGCGCTCGTCGCGATCCGCACGTCTTCATAGGCCGGCGGAATAGCGAGCGAGCGGATGCGCGCCAGTACGGCTTCGTCCGTGATCTTGCCGCCCTTCTTGTCGACGTAGGAGAAGCTTTTGCCGGCGCGCTTGCGCTGGATCGAGAGATCGCGCGGCTTCGTCAGTTTCAAGCCCGCTTCTGCGGCGATCTGCTCGATCGAGAGCTCCTCCTCGGCGGCCATCAATGCGATCTCAGCGCGTCGATCAGCTTCGGCTTCGGCGCACGGGAGAGACCGGAAAGGCCGATCTCCTTGGCCTTCGCGTAGAGCTCGTCGCGGCCCCACTCCTCATACTTCGGCGATTTGCCGCCCTTATGCGACGGCGCGTTCTTGCCCTTGTTCCCGTACTTCGCCTGCGCGTTCGAGATGCGAGCGGCCTTTTCAGCGCTGTTCCCCTGCTCGCGCAGCTCTTCATAGAGTTCGGGGTTCTTGATCGAGGGATTCGCTTTCGTCGCGGCGCTCGGCTGGGATTTTGGCATCGTGCGCTCCTCTTGGGTGATCATCCCCTAAACAGCGGCGGAAGCGCGCCGGTTCCGGCGGCACCTTAATCGCGTATAGGTTGCATTTTACGGATTTACTTCATCCGGCAGCGAGCGGAGCAGGACTACCGACAAGGCGTGGAGATCACGCCATGACCATGACGTCCGCCCTCTCGATCGCAGCATCCGGCATGCGGGCCGCGAACACGCGCTTCGAGGTCGCAGCCTCGAACATCGCCAACGCAGGCAGCACCGAAACGGCGCCGGAGACAGGCGAGACCATCGCCTATCGCCCCCGCGCGGTGCGCCAGACGGCGCAGCCTGACGGGGGCGTATCGACTGTCGTCACAGCGCAGGCGACCAACACGGACGTCGATCTCGGAAGCGAAGTCGTCGACGCGCTCGGAGCGCGGGCCGCCTATCGCGCCTCGCTCGCCGTCGCCGTCGTCGCCGACGAAATGTCTAAAAGCCTCCTGGACGCCTTCAGCCCCCGCCGGGAAAGACGCGCCTGAGCGTCCGCGCTTGCTTCGCTCCGCCGCCGCGCCATTAAGCTGAAGCGGCGAGCGGATCGCGAGGGAGCGGCAATGAGCGCGGCGCTGGTCGAGGTTACCCGCGGCCTCGCCGTCGAAAGCCGACATCACGGCTCGGTCGCAGTCTGCGACGCTGATGGCGCGCTGGTCTTCAACGTCGGCGACGTCGAGCGCGCGGTGTTTCCGCGGTCCGGGGTCAAGGCGCTGCAGGCGTTGCCGCTGATCGAGAGCGGAGCTGCCGATCGATACGGCCTGACGGATTCCGAGATCGCGCTCGCCTGCGCGTCGCATGCCGGCGAGCCCGAACATATCGCGACCGCCGCAGGCGTCCTCGCCCGCGCCGGCCTCGACGCCCATGCGCTCGAATGCGGCGCGCACTGGCCGCTGAGCGAGGCGAGCGCGCGGGCGCTGGCCGCGAGCGGCGCGGGGCCGACCGCGCTCCACAACAATTGCTCGGGCAAGCATGCCGGCTTCCTGTGCCTCGCCTGCGCGATCGACGTGGATCCCATCGGCTATGTCGCCGAGGACCATCCGGTGCAGCGCGCGGTTTCGGCGGCCATCGAGGAAACGACCGGCACGCGGCTTTCGGAGGCGGCCTCCGGCGTCGACGGCTGCGGCATCCCGGCTTTCGCCATCCCGCTGAAGAACCTCGCCATCGCCTTTGCCCGGCTCGGCACGGGCGCAGGGTTCGCGCCGGAGCGCGCAGCTGCCGCAAAACGGCTGCGTGAGGCGGTGTGGTCGGCGCCGTTCCAGGTCGCAGGCTCCGGCCGTTTCGACACCGAAGCCATGCAACTCGCCCCTCGCCGGGTCTTCACCAAGATGGGCGCAGAGGGCGTCCATCTCGCCGCGCTCCCCGAACTCGGCCTCGGCGTCGCGCTCAAGATCGACGATGGCGCGGGTCGCGCGGCCGAGACGGCGATGGCCGCCGTCATCCGCCGGCTGTTGGCTGTGGAGGGCGACTTCGCGGCGTGGCTGGATGCGCGAACCTACCGGCGGCTCCACAATTGGTCCGGCGTGGAGGTCGGCGCGATCCGCGCGGGAGAGGCGCTGTCGAGTTAGACGGCCGCGCTCGACCGAGCCGCCGTCTCCGGCGCCAGCACCGCCTGCGCCACAAGCAAGGCGTCGCGGTTGGCGCGGATGTCGTGGACGCGAAACATCACGGCGCCCGCCGCCCAGCCTAGCACCGAGGTTGCCACCGTGCCGAACACGCGCTCTTCCGGCGTGCGCTGGATGATGTGGCCGATCAGCGATTTGCGGGACGTTCCGAGCAAGACGGGAAAACCCATCGCGGCGAGCGCGTCGACGCGCTTGATGGCGGTGAGGTTCTGCTCGACCGTCTTGCCGAAGCCGACGCCGGGATCGAGCGCGATCGCGTGATCCGGCACGCCCGCCTTCTGCGCGATCTCAATAGAGCGGCCGAGGAAACGCTTCATGTCCTCGACGACGTCGAGGCTGGCGTCGACCTCGGTGCGGTGATGCATCACGACGACTGGCGCGCCGTGCTCGGCGGCCACGCGGGCGATGTCGGGGTCGCGCTGCAGGCCCCAGACGTCGTTGACGATCTCGGCCCCAGCCTCGAGCGCGGCCACTGCAACCTTGGCCTTCATCGTATCGATCGAGATGGGCGTCGGGATCGCGGCCCTAACGGCGCGGATAGCAGGCACGACGCGGCGGATCTCCTCCTCGGCGTCCACTGCCTGATAGCCCGGCCGGGTGGATTCGCCGCCGATGTCGATGACGTCCGCCCCGTCCTCGGCCATGGCGCGCGCGTGCTCAGCCGCGATCTCGGCCGCCTGGAACCTGCCGCCGTCTGAGAAACTGTCCGGCGTGACGTTGAGGATGCCCATCACGCGCGGCCCGCCGGCGCGGTCGAACAAGGAGGCTGCGGCGAAAGGAGACGGCATCGGACGCTCGGAGTAGGGGCGCGAGGGATGCGCGTCTAGAAGGGCGTTCTCAATACGTCATCATCGGCGGCAGAGTCTTCGCTTCCGCGATCCATTTCGCCACCGTCTTCTCGGAGGGCGGCGAGCGCACCAGTTTGCGCTTGTCGTTCACCTCCATGATGGCGCGGGTGAGGTTTGCGACATTGCGGTTCTTGAGCCCCTTCACCGTATCGACGCCGGCGGCCTCCAGGAGCTCGGAATATTCCGCGCCGACGCCCTTCAGCCGAAGCAGGTCCGCGATGTTCGCGAATTTCAGAATCCGGCTTTCCGCAATCTCCGAAGCGGCCGCCAGCGCCTTGCGGCCGCGCGGATCCTTTGCGCGCTCGAGAAGCGTTTTCGTCGTGCGAACCCCAACCTTCTTCAGTTTCTGAGCAAGCTCCGGCCCCACCCCTTCAATGCTCGCGATTGGATAGCTCACCGTCCCCCCCGGGCTGTCGGATCCTTCTCACTCAGGCCCGGACCAGGCCGGACTTACGCTGAACGCCAGTCGCCGCTCCCCCGAGCGACCTCTCTCAGACGAAGGCCTCAAGACCCGGCACCGCCCCCACGATGAGCCCAGTCGTCTCGTCGCCCACCGTTTCCCGGGAATAGGCGAGCAACTCTTTCGTCACCACCTGCACCTCGCCGCCGGAGAGGCCGGCGGCGGTCAGGGCGTGATAGGCCGCCATCGCGCCGAAGCCGGCATAGCCCGGCGAACCCGCCTTCTCCGCGCGGCCCTCGTCGAGCATCGGGCGCGCGCCGGGCATGGCGTCGACCAGTTCGTTCACGGCCTGCCCCGGCGCTTCCGTCTCTAGAAACACTAGGATTGTCTTCACCGCCGCCGAGGCCTTCGCGTGGTCGATATGCGCGGCGTTCGACAGCCTCGTTAGCAGTTCGTCCATGTGCCGCCCTTCCCCGTCGCCGTCTTTTTGCGGCCGCGCATACTACGGAGCAGGCCGGCGAACACAAGTTCGCCCAAATGGGCGCTTTGGCCGCTTGGTTCGTCCTCGGCGGCATGCGACCTTCCTGCCGCTTCAGATGCATCGAGGACGGCGCCAGTGCTCGTGGACGGCAATATTTTCATCGGCTCTAGCTTCGGCAAGAAGGATCACGAGCCGAAGGGCGAGTTCCTCGAACTGAAGCTCGCGAACCGTCACGGCCTCATCACGGGCGCGACGGGCACAGGCAAGACGGTGACGCTCCAGGCGTTGGCGGAGGGCTTTTCGGCAGCCGGCGTTCCGGTGTTCGCCTCCGACATCAAAGGCGACCTCTCAGGCATCGGGGCGATGGGCGAGCCGAAAGACTTTCTCGTAGCTCGGGCCAAGGAGATCGGCCTCGACCCATACGAGAACGACAAGTTCCCGGTGATCTTCTGGGACCTCTTCGGCGAGCAGGGTCATCCGATCCGCACAACCATCTCCGAAATGGGGCCGCTGCTGCTGTCGCGCCTGATGGGCCTGAACGACACGCAGGAAGGCGTGCTCAACATCGTCTTCAAGGTCGCCGACGAGCAGGGCCTTTTGCTGCTCGACCTGAAGGACCTTCAGGCGCTGCTCGGTTACGTCGCGGAGAACGCGGCGGAGCTCACCACCGAATACGGCAATGTCGCCAAGGCGACCGTCGGCGCAGTCCAGCGTCAGCTCCTGGTGCTGGAGCAGCAGGGCGCCGCGAAATTCTTTGGCGAACCCGCGCTCTCGCTTAGCGACCTGATGCGTAAGGACGCTAAGGGTCGCGGCTTCGTCTCGATCCTCGCCGCCGACAAGCTGATGGCAAGCCCGCGGCTCTATGCGACATTCTTGCTGTGGCTGATGTCGGAGCTGTTCGAGCAGCTGCCGGAGGTTGGCGATCCCGACAAACCGAAGCTCGTGTTCTTCTTCGACGAGGCGCACCTGCTGTTCGATGAGGCGCCGAAGATCCTGATCGACAAGGTCGAGCAGGTCGTGCGCCTCATCCGCTCCAAGGGCGTCGGCGTCTATTTCGTGACGCAGAACCCGATCGACGTGCCGGAGACGGTCGCCGGCCAGCTCGGCAACCGGGTTCAGCATGCGCTACGCGCCTACACCCCGCGCGACCAGAAGGCGGTGCGCGCCGCGGCCGAAACCTTCCGCGCGAATCCTGACCTCAACACGGCGCAGGTGATCTCCGAGCTCGGCGTCGGCGAGGCGCTGGTCTCCACGCTCGAAGGCAAGGGCGCGCCCTCGATGGTGCAGCGGACGCTGATCCGCCCGCCCGCCGCCAAGATCGGCCCGATCAGCACGGAGGATCGCAAGGCCGCGATCGCCTCCTCGCCCGTCGCCGGCCATTACGACATCGCGATCGACCGCAACTCCGCCTACGAGATGCTGGGGAAGAAGGCCAAGGACAAGGTCGTCGCCGAGCAGGCTGAACAGACGGCGCAGGAGGCCGACGCTGGCGGCATTGGCGGGCTGTTCAAATCCGTCTTCGGCGGAAGCTCCGGCCGCAAGGGCTCGCTCAACCCCGGCCAGCGCGTCGCGCGCGAAGTCACCCGCACCATCGTCAATCAGACCGCCGGCAACATCGCGGCGCAGGTCGGCCGCTCCGTCGCAGGCTCGCTTGGCGGTTCGGTCGGTCGCGCGCTGGTGCGCGGCGTGCTGGGGAGCCTGCTCAAGCGTTGACCTTGAAGACGGCGTGCAAACTTCGCACACACGTCTTCGCGTGAAACAGCGCAGGAGCATCTCATGTCCGATCTCGACCGCGCGCTGGAGCGCGCCGACGCCAATCACGAGGCGAGCCTCGAGCGGCTGTTCGCCTGGCTGAAGATCCCGTCGATCTCGACCGACCCGGCCTATCGCCATGGCTGCCGGGAGGCGGCCGACTGGTTGAAACGCGAGCTCGGCGGCCTCGGCTTTTCAGCCTCCGCGCGCGAGACGCCCGGTCATCCGATCGTCCTCGGGAGCATGCTTAAGCCGTCCGCCCCGACCGTCCTCTTCTACGGCCATTATGACGTGCAGCCGGTCGATCCGCTGGAGAAGTGGACCACGCCGCCGTTCGAGCCGCGGATCATCGAGGGCGGCGGCAAGAAGGTCGTGGTCGCCCGCGGGTCGAGCGACGACAAGGGTCAGGTGATGACCTTCGTGGAAGCCTGCCGCGCCTGGCTCGAGACCACGGGTTCACTGCCGCTCGGCGTCACGATCATGATCGAGGGCGAAGAGGAGTGCGGCTCGACCAACCTCCCGGCGTTCCTCGAAGAAGCCAAGGACGAGCTTGCGGCGCAGGTCGCGCTGGTCTGCGACACCACCATGTGGGCCGAGGGCAAGCCCGCCATCACCTCGTCCCTCCGCGGGCTGATCTATGAGGAGGTGACGGTCATCGCCGCCGACCGCGACCTTCATTCCGGCATGTATGGCGGCGCGGCGAGGAACCCGCTCCACGTCCTGTCGGCGATCGTCGCTGCGCTGCACGACGAGAGCGGCCGCGTGACAGTGGCGGGCTTCTATGACGGCGTGCCCGAGACGCCCGAGGAGGTGCGCGAGCAATGGCGAGGACTTGGCCTCGACGCCGACGCTTTCCTGAAACCGATTGGCCTGGCGATCCCCGCCGGCGAATCCGACCGCATGATCATCGAGCAGATCCAGTCGCGTCCAACCTGCGACGTGAACGGCATGTGGGGCGGCTACACCGGCGCCGGCGCGAAGACCGTGATAGCGTCGGAGGCGCACGCTAAGATCTCCTTCCGCCTCGTCGGCGATCAGGACCCCGCGGCGGTGCGCGATGCGTTCCGCGCCTTCGTGCGGGAGCGGCTGCCGGCGGACTGCAGGGTCTCGTTCGAGGGCCATAAGGGCTCGCGGGCGATCCGCGTGCCGTTCTACAGCCCTGCCCTTTCCAAGGCCGGCGCGGCGCTTGCCGACGAATGGGGCGTCGCGCCGGTCACGATCGGCTCCGGCGGGTCGATCCCCGTCGTCGGCGACTTCAAGCGGACGCTCGGCCTGGACACGCTGCTCGTCGGCTTTGCGCTCGACGAGGACCAGATCCACTCCCCAAATGAGAAGTACGACCTCGAGAGCTTTCGCAAGGGAACGCGCTCGTGGATCCGAATCCTGGCGGCGCTCGCGAGCTAGAACCCCAGCTACCGCAACGCAGCATTACCGAATGCGCATTAGGAGGCAGCAACCCGTATCGCGCCTTGAACGACGCTCGTAAATACCTCTGACGTCGTCGTGAATCGCCAAGGGGTCGACTTTTCTGAACGTCCGTTCATACTGCGCTTGCGAATGAAACAGCGCGTCGCGCCGCCGTGCGGGCCGGCCGACCGCGTTCTTCGGAGCGGTGAACATGCGGATGTTCAGACCCAGCGCAGGGCTGTTGCCCGGCGCGATGGCGACGCTTTGCGTCTCCGGCCTTTCAGCTTTCGCGGACGACCTGCGCTCCACGCAGGTGCTCGTCGAGGGTGGGGTCTTCCTCGCCCATGCCGAGACCGAGGCCGCGTTCGCGCGTCTCGATGCGCCGAAGCCTGACGCCAACGCGCTGCTCCCCAAGCTCACCGCCTATTGGGAAGGCGGCGGAGCGTCGTTCGGCCAGGCGGGCTCGGCAAGGCGTATCGGCTCCGGCGGATCGACCTCGCAGATGCGGCTGGGCGCCGAGCGGGGCTTCAACGGCGCCATCGTCGGCGCGATGGCGAGCGCAGGCTTCGGCAGCGTCGGCTCTGGCGATCTTGGCTCCCAGACCATCGGCCAGCATGTCGACCTCTATGGGCGCGTCGATCGAGGCTCGTTCTTCACCAAGCTGCTGTTCGGCGGCTCGATGTTCGACTTCTCCTCGATCCGCCGTGGGCCGGACGACGACGCGTCCAAGGCCTCCGCGATGTCCTACGGGGCGCGGGCCGCAGCCCAGTTCGGCGCGAACCTCTCGCTGCGCGGGGTCAAGGTCACGCCGACCGTATCGCTCGCGACCTACGCCAACCGGCTCGGAGGGTACGACGAGTGCGGCGGCGCGACGCCGTTCGATTTCAACGCGCGTTGGGCGACCGCCGCCGTGGGTTCGTTCCGGTTGAACGGGTCGCGCAGCTTCCGCGTCGGCCCGACCCAGGATGTCGAGCTTCGCGGGTTCCTCGGGACCGAGGACGTGCTCGGTTACAGCGCGACCCGCGCGGCCGCGGTCGATTCGTCGGGCGTGCGCCAGCGCCTCGCACGCGAATCCGCGCCTACCGGCCGCGGCGTGGTTGGCGGACTCGGCGTCGGCACGACCCTCGCCCCCGGGATCAGCATGACGGTCGACTACGATTACGGTCGCAGGGACAGCGTCTCGACCCATTCGAGCCGAGCGCGGCTGGGTGTCTCATTCTGACGGCTGAGCCGTAGCGAAATTTCGGCTGGCCGGCCGTTGCTGCAGCGCAACCTAGTTCCATTGTCCATAATGGCTTGAGGCCCCCCTCTATGGCAGGGTCTGCGGCGATCCCCCATCGCCCGAGACGCGCATGACGATGACGACCGCCCCTGCGACTGGTTTCGCCGCCGATTTTCCGGCGACGGAGGACGCCTGGCGCGCGGCGGCGGAAGCCGCGCTCAAGGGTCGGCCGCTGGAGCCTCTGATTTCGCGCCGCACGATCGACGGCGTCGCGGTCGCGGGTCTTGCGCCCCGCGCCGTGCCGCGGGTCATCGTGGGCCGTCCTGCCGGCGCGCGTTGGATCGCGATGAGCCGCATCGACGTCGCGGATCCCGAAGCCGCGAACGTTCAGGCGCTCGAAGACCTCAACAACGGTTCGTCCGGCCTGTCGCTGGTGTTTGCAGGACAAGACCGATCCGGCCTCGTCGCAGACAATCTCAAACGCCTCGCGAAGGCCCTGCACGGGGTGATGCTCGACCTCGCGCCTATCCACCTTGACGCCGCGCCTTACCAGGCGGAAGCGGCGGCGGCGCTGATGGCGGCGTTCGTCGAAAAAGGACAGGTCGCGCCCTCGGACGTCTCAATCCTGTTCGGCCTCGACCTGCTCGGCGACGCCGTCCGCGCCGGCGCGTTCGCGCGCGAGTGGAAGGAGGCCGCCTCCCGCGGCGCGGCGGCGCTGAACGAGTTGCGCGCCCGGGGCTTCGCCTCGCCGGTCTTCGTGATCGACCAGCGCACGGCCCATGATGCCGGAGCCAGCGAGGCGCAGGAGCTTGCCGGCGCGCTGGCCTCTGCCGTCGAGCATGTGCGAGCGCTCACCGACGAGGGCGTCGACGCCACGAGCGCAGTGGATTCGATCGCCTTCGTCTTCGCCTGCGACGCCGACCAGTTCGCGACCATCGCCAAACTCCGCGCCGGGCGCTTGCTGTGGGCGGCGATCCGGCGGGAGCTCGGCCTCGGCGATCGCCCGCTCCACATTCACGCCGAAACCTCGCGGCGGATGATGACGCGCAAGGATGCCGAGACCAATCTCGTTCGAACCACCATCGCCGCTTTCGCCGCGGGCGTCGGCGGCGCTGACTCGGTGACGGTGCTTCCCTACGATCAGGCGATCGGCCCCGCGGGCCCGGACGCACGCCGTCTCGCGCGCAATGCACAGTCGATCGTGCTCGAAGAGACCAACGCCTATCGCGTCGCCGACCCGGCAGCCGGCGCCGGCGCGATCGAACAGCTGACGGACGCGCTCGCCGAAAAAGCCTGGGGGCTGTTCCAGGACATCGAGAAGGCCGGCGGCATGCGCGCCGCGGTCGAGAGCGGCCGTTGGGCGGCAGATATCGCCGACGTCAGGAAGAAGCGCGCGGCCTCCATCGCAACGCGCAAGAGCGCGATCGTCGGGGTGAGCGAATTTCCCAAGGCCGGCGAGCGCACGCCGGACGCTCCCGCCACTCCTGCCCCGACCTTCGCAGCAGCGACTAGCGCTTCCTCGGCCTCGGCCTTCCCCGACATGGCGCGGGCCTTCGCGAACGGCGCCTCCTTCGCCGATTTCGCTGTGCAGCCGTCCGGTCCGCGCGCGACCGCGCTCCTGTCCCAGCGGACCGCTGAGGCCTTCGAGACAATGCGCGACCGCAACGAGGCTCAACATCCCCAGCCGGCCGCTTTCCTCGCGCTGGCGGGACCGATCGCGCGACATTCCGCCCGCGCCGGCTTCATCCGCAACCTGCTCGCCGCCGGTGGCATCGCCGCGATCGAAGGCCCGACCGGATCGGACGAGGCGGCGGTGGTCTCGGCGTTCAAGCAATCGGCCGCCGCGACCGCCATCCTTTGCGCGGACGATGCGGACTATCCGGAGACGATCGGCCTGATCGCAGCGTTGAAGAAGGCCGGCGGGACGGTCTGGATCGCGGGCCGCCCGAAGGACGGCGCGGACGCGCTCGAAGCCGCAGGCGCCTCGCGCTTCGTGGCGGCGGGCGACGACGCGCTCGCCGTGCTGGAGGCGGCCTCCGCCCCTGCGCTGACGAGGGGAGCTGCGGCATGAGCCTGCCCGATTTCGCCTCGATCGGCTGGAAGAAGCCCGACCTCGCCGCGCCGGAAGCTAAGGCCGACCCCTGGATAACGCCGGAAGGCGTCGCCGTGCCGCCGATCTATGGCGCCGCCGATCTCGAAGGCCTCGAAGGGCTCGACACCTGGCCCGGCCTGCCGCCGTTCATCCGCGGCCCCTACACCACGATGTACGCCTCCCAGCCCTGGACGATCCGGCAATATGCCGGCTTCTCCACGGCCGAAGACTCCAACGTCTTCTATCGCGCCAACCTTGCGGCGGGTCAGACGGGCGTTTCCGTCGCGTTCGATCTCGCAACCCACCGCGGCTACGACAGCGACCATCCGCGCGTCGCCGGCGACGTCGGCATGGCGGGCGTCGCGATCGACTCGATCTACGACATGCGCACGCTGTTCGACGGCATCCCGCTCGACAGGATGTCGGTGTCGATGACGATGAACGGCGCGGTGCTGCCCGTGCTGGCGTTGTTCGTCGTGGCGGCGGAGGAGCAGGGTGTCGGGCCGGAGAAGCTGTCGGGGACCATTCAGAACGACATTCTGAAGGAGTTCATGGTCCGCAACACCTATATCTACCCGCCTGCGCCCTCGATGCGGATCGTCTCCGACATTTTCGCGCACACGTCGCAGCACATGCCGAAGTTCAACTCGATCTCGATCTCCGGCTACCACATGCAGGAGGCGGGAGCGACGGCGGACCTCGAGCTCGCCTATACGCTCGCCGACGGCGCGGAATATGTCCGCGCCGGCATGGCGGCGGGCCTCGACATCGACCGCTTCGCGCCGCGCCTGTCGTTCTTCTGGGCGATCGGCATGAACGTCTTCATGGAGATCGCCAAGATGCGGGCCGCGCGCCTCATCTGGACGAAGCTCATGACCGACCTGGGCGCGAAGAACCCAAAGTCGCTGCCCTTGCGCACACACAGCCAGACGTCCGGCTGGTCGCTCACCGCGCAGGACGTCTACAACAACGTCATCCGCACCACGCTGGAGGCGATCGCGGCGACGCAGGGCGGGACCCAGTCGCTGCACACCAACTCCTTCGACGAAGCGCTGGCGCTCCCGACGGATTTTTCCGCCCGGATCGCCCGCAACACGCAGCTCGTGCTGCAGATGGAGAGCGGCACGACGCGCTTCATCGATCCATGGGGCGGCTCGGCCTATGTCGAGAAGCTGACGCACGACCTCGCGACCAAGGCGCTCGGCCATATCGCCGAGATCGACCGGCTCGGCGGCATGGCGAAGGCGATCGAGGCCGGCGTGCCGAAGCTGCGCATCGAGGAGGCGGCCGCCACCACGCAGGCGCGGATCGATTCCGGCGAGCAGATCGTCGTCGGCGTGAACGCCTACAAGGTGCTAAAGAACGAGACGCTCGACGTCCGCCAGATAAAAAACGCCGAAGTCCGCGCGGCGCAGTTCGCCAAGCTGGAGCGCCTGCGCGCCGAACGCGACCCGAACGCGGTCGAGGCGGCGCTGAGCGCGCTCGAGAACGGCGCGCGTGGAAACGGCAATCTGCTCGCGCTCTCCATCGAAGCGGCGCGGGTGGAGGCGACGGTCGGCGAGATCACCCAGGCGATGGAGCGTGTGTTCGGGAGGCACCGCGCCGAGATCAAGTCGATCTCCGGCGTCTATAAGCGGGAGGCCCGCAACATGGGCGCGATCGAGGACGTGCAGAAACAGGTCGAGGCGTTCGAGCGGGCGGACGGACGGCGGCCGCGCATCCTGGTGGCCAAGGTCGGCCAGGACGGCCATGATCGCGGCCAAAAGATCATCGCCTCGGCCTTCGCCGATCTCGGCTTCGATGTCGATATCGGGCCCCTATTTGCGACGCCCGAAGAGTGCGCCCGGCAGGCGATAGAGAACGACGTCCACGTGGTCGGCATTTCAACCATGACCGCGGGCCACCTTACGCTCGTGCCGGCGCTACGCGACGCCCTACGGGCGGAGGGTCGCGGGGACATCATGATCGTTGTGGGCGGCGTCATTCCGCCGGTCGACTACCCCGCGCTGAAGGAAGCCGGCGCCAGCCTGATCTTCCCGCCCGGCACGGTGGTCGCGAACGCCGCGAAGGACCTTGTTGCGCAGCTCAGCGCCAGCCTCGGCTACACCGACGCGCAGGCGGCGGAGTGATGGACGACCAACAGACGGGCGGCGAGCCCGATCCCGAAGTCCTGGAGGCTTTCGCGAGGCAGCTGTTCCGGAGCGAAAACCCGCCCGACGTTCTTTGGGACACGGCGCTGTTCGAGCGAATGGGCCGTTCCATCAACGGCCTAAAGGTTGCCGACGCCGAAACCAAGGCTGCGTACCGCGCGCGGACATTACGTGCGCTCGCCGATACGGAGCCGAATGCATAAGGGCGCCGTGCGGCGCCCTTAACTTGGATCGGATTGCTGCAGAATGTGCAGCTTTACGCCCCGACGCGGCGGCGCGTCAGCCATCCCGCTCTCGTCGCGCCCATTGCGCGGCCGAAGCTCGCCTGGGCGGCCCCAGAAAATTGCGTGGCCTTGCCGCGCATCACCAGCGCACGATCGCCGCTGGCGCGACCCCAAAGCTGCTGCACACGTCCCTTGATCTGGCGATAGACGCCTTCCATGCGATCCGCGTTCATTGGGCCCTCCGGGCTGAATGAAACATTCTGTAACGATACTCGCAGAGAACGCTGAACGGCAGATGACAGTTCGAACTGTCCGCTAAGATTTTCGTGATCGGCGCCAGGCGTCCGCCGCAGCTTTCGCCGCACGCTTCCCGACCTGATAATTCCTGACGCTCTCGCTTTGGTCCGTCCTTGCAGTCCTCTCCTCGCCCAGCGCTCGATCTCGAAGACCTCGCCGCCCGCATCCGCCGCGGCGAGCGGGCGGCGCTCGCGCGCGCCATCACGCTCGCCGAATCCCGCCGCGCCGACCATCAGGCCGATGCTCGCGCGCTGGTTCAGGCGCTGCTGCCTGAGACCGGCAAGGCGATCCGCGTGGGCGTCACCGGGGTGCCAGGCGTGGGCAAGTCCACCACGATCGACGCGCTCGGCAGCCGGCTGACGACCGCAGGCCACAAGGTCGCGGTGCTCGCCGTCGATCCTTCCTCAACGCGCACTGGCGGCTCGATTCTCGGCGACAAGACGCGTATGGCGCGCCTTGCCCTTGATCGAGCCGCTTACGTTCGCCCCTCCCCCTCCGCCGGCACGCTCGGCGGCGTCGCCGCCAAGACGCGCGAAAGCATGCTGCTGCTGGAGGCCGCGGGCTTCGACGTGATCCTGGTGGAGACTGTCGGCATTGGACAGTCGGAGACCGCCGTCGCCGACATGACGGACGTCTTCCTCGTCCTCATGCTGCCCGGCGCGGGCGACGAGCTGCAGGGCATAAAGAAGGGTGTCATCGAGGTCGCCGACATCATCGCCGTCAACAAGGCCGATGGCGACGGCGCGACCCGCGCGAAGGACGCCGCGGCAGATTACAGCGCAGCGCTCAGAATCCTGTCTGGGGCCGGCGGCGCATGGATTCCGGAGGTGCTCACCATCTCCGGCCGGGAAGACATGCGCCTTGACGTTCTCTGGGACCGGGTCGTCGCCTGCCGCGACGCCCGCGAGCGCGCTGGCGAACTGAAAACCCGCCGCGAGAAGCAGCAGGTCCGCTGGATGTGGACAATGGTGGAGGCGCGCTTTAGGGAGCGCCTCGCAGAAGACCCCCGGCTCGCCGCACGCGTGCCGGCGCTCGAGCGCGACGTCGCCAGCGGGGAACTCGCGCCGACTGTGGCGGCGGACGAGATCGCAAAGGTGCTGGGGTTTTGAGGTCGTAGGGCCAGATATCCACCGGCGCGCGACGCATTCCCGAATTGGCGCTTCTCGCTTGTTGCCTTATCTCGCCCTCCAGCATGAGGAGAATTCTACATGGCGGACAAGGCCTTGATCGCAGGGGCGAGTGGCATCGTCGGAAGCTCGGCGGCTGCGCTGTTCGCCGAAGAGGGCTGGCAGGTCTACGGCCTCGCCCGAAAGCCTATTGAGGTCGAGGGCCTGATCCCGGTCGCGGCGGACCTTCAAGACCCCGCATCGCTCAAAGCGGCGCTCGAGGGCGTTGAGCCCACGCACGTCGTGTTCGCGAGTTGGATGCGCCAGTCGACCGAGCAGGAGATGATCCGTCTCAACAGCGCAATGGTTCGCAATCTTCTCGACGCGCTCCAGCCCGCGGGCTCGATCAGGCACGTCGCGCTTGTCACCGGGCTCAAGCATTATCTCGGGCCGTTCGAGGCCTACGGCAAAGGCAAGATGCCGCCGACGCCCTTCCGCGAGGAGCAGGGGCGGCTCGACGTCGCCAACTTCTATTACGCGCAGGAAGACGCGGTGTTCGAAGCCGCCGAGCGCGGCGGCTTCGCCTGGAGCGTGCACCGACCGCACACGATGATCGGACAGGCCGTCGGCAACGCCATGAACATGGGCACGACGCTCGCGGTCTACGCTTCGATCTGCAAGGAGACCGGACGCCTGTTCCGCTTCCCCGGCTCGCCCGAGCAGTGGCGCTTTCTCACCGACATGACGGATGCGCGGCTCCTCGCGCGGCAGATCCTCTGGGCGTCCACCGAGCCGGACGCGGCGAACGAGGCGTTCAACGTCGTCAACGGCGACGTTTTCCGCTGGAGCTGGATGTGGCCGCGCATCGCCGGCTGGTTCGGTATCGAGGCCGAAGCCTTCGACGGGACGGTGCGGCCGCTCGAAGAGCAGATGAAGGACGACGCGCCAGTTTGGAAGGAGATCGCCGAAAGGCGCGGCCTTGCAGAGCCAGATCTCGATCGGCTGATCTCCGCCTGGCATACGGACGCCGATCTTGGTCGTCCGATCGAGGTCGTCACCGACATGAGCAAGAGCCGGAAGCTCGGCTTCCTGGACTACCAGCCGACCGACGAGGCGTTCTTCGATCTTTTCGAGCGGCTTCGGACCGACCGGCTGATCCCCTAGGCCCTCAGCGCCGGCCTCACTTCCCGTCCCAAAGCCCCAAGCGCCGCCGCGGCGATCGATTTGGCGTCGAGACCCGCCTCGATGATCTGACGCTCGGGCTTGTCGTGGTCGATGAAGCGGTCGGGTAAAGCGAGGGTGCGTATCTTCAACCCGCGGTCGAGCACGCCCTCCGTCGCCAGCAACTGGAGCACGGTCGCGCCGAAGCCGCCGGCGGGGGCGGCCTCCTCGATCGTGATCAGCACCTCGTGCTCGCGGGCGAGCCGCAGGATGAGATCGCGGTCGAGCGGCTTCATGAAGCGGGCGTCGGCGACCGTGGTCGAGACCCCCTTGAGCGCGAGCTCCTCCGCGGCGTCGGTCGCCGCCCGAAGGCGCGTGCCGAGCGAGAGCAGCGCGACGGTCGCGCCTTCACGGACGACGCGGCCGCGTCCAATCTCCAGCACATGTCCACGAGCCGGCAGTTCAACGCCCACGCCCTCGCCGCGGGGATAACGGAACGCGCTCGGGCCTTCGTCGTAAGCGGCGGCGGTCGCTACCATGTGGACAAGCTCGGCCTCGTCGGCCGGCGCCATCACCACGAAATCGGGCAGACAGCCGAGATAAGCGAGGTCATAGAGCCCGGCATGGGTCGCACCGTCTGCGCCGACAAGGCCCGCCCGATCGAGCGCAAAACGGACGGGCAGTTTCTGGATCGCGACGTCGTGGACCACCTGGTCGTAGGCTCGTTGCAAGAAAGTCGAATACAGCGCGCAGAACGGCCGCATGCCTTCGGTGGCGAGCCCCGCCGCGAAGGTCACGGCGTGCTGCTCGGCAATGCCGACGTCGAACGTCCGCTCAGGGTAAGCCTTGGCGAACAGGTCGAGCCCTGTGCCGCCGGGCATCGCGGCGGTGATCGCGACGATGCGATCGTCTGCTTCAGCCTCGCGGATCAGGCTCTCAGCGAAGACGCGCGTGTAGGTCGGCGCGTTGGCGCTAGATTTGGTCTGCGCGCCGGAGACCACGTCGAAGGCTGAGACGCCATGATACTTGTCGGCCGAGGCCTCCGCCGGCGCGTAGCCCTTGCCCTTCTGCGTCACGACATGGACGAGGATCGGACCGAGCTCCGCGTCGCGCACGTTCTTGAGCACGGGCAGCAGGTGATCGAGATTGTGGCCGTCGATCGGGCCCACGTAGAAGAAGCCGAGCTCCTCGAACAGCGTGCCGCCCATCGCCCAGCCGCGGGCGTATTCCTCAGCCCGCGCCGCGCCGCGCTCGACGAATTTCGGCAGCCGCTTCGCGAGTCCGCGGCCGATATCGCGCAACGAGAGGTAGGTGCGGCCGGAGACGAGGCGCGCGAGATAAGCCGACATCGCGCCCGTCGGCGGCGCGATCGACATGTCGTTGTCGTTGAGGATGACGATCAGCCGCGAGTTCAGCCCGCCGGCGTTGTTCATGGCCTCGTAGGCCATGCCGGCCGACATTGCGCCGTCGCCGATCACGCAGACCACGCGATTGTCGGCGCCCTTGAGGTCGCGCGCGACGGCCATGCCGAGGCCGGCCGAGATCGAGGTCGAGGAATGGCCGGCGCCGAACGGGTCGTATTCGCTCTCTGCCCGGTTGGTGAAGCCGGACAGGCCGCCGCCACGGCGCAGCGTGCGGATGCGATCGCGCCGACTGGTCAGGATCTTGTGCGGATAGCACTGGTGGCCGACGTCCCAGATCAGCCGGTCCTTTGGCGTATCGAAGACGTGGTGCAGCGCGACCGTCAGCTCCACCACGCCGAGGCCGGCGCCGAGATGGCCGCCGGTGACGGAAACCGCGTCGATGGTCTCGGAACGCAGTTCGTCGGCGAGCTGAGGCAGCCTGTCTTCCGGCAGCGCGCGAAGATCGGCGGGAACGCGGACGGAGTCGAGCAATGGCGTGGAGGACGTGTCGGCCAAAGGGGCTCGCATCGCACCAAGGTTGAAAGATCGAGGGTTACATCACCCTCATGTCGGGCGCAAACCGCACAGGCGCTAGGGCCATGGCGCCATAGTCTCACTGACTTCACGGCGGAATTGAGCCTTCGCCGTCCGAGCGCCGCAAAGCAACGAGAAGAAGTCGTAGGACGCGCGCTTGTCGTTCGCCATCACGAACTGGAAGTGGATGCGGAAGGCGTTGAGAGAGCGGCTCATGGCGACGACCTTCGATCTTTCGAGCATATCGTTCAGCCGTATGCGGACGAAGCGCGGATTGCGACCGCCCTTCTCGAACCCCAATTCCTCCGTCGGCGAGCGCCGGGAGAAGTTGAGCGCGTCGAAATGCCCGACGACCTCGGCCCAAAACAGCCGCTTCTCGTGCGCGAGGCGAGCGATCCTGTCCCGTAGCCAACCGGCCCCTGGGTGCATCGCCACCAACAATTCGGCGACGCCGACAGTGAGCAGCGCGACCTGCGACTTCCGAGTCCCGAGACCTTCATCCACCTGGAAAGCGCGAGCGACGGCGTCGATCGCCAGGAAGCTGCCGGAGGAGTGGCCGACGACCAGGATCTCATCGTTTGATTCCGCCCGGTCGATCTCCGAGATGCGCGCCGCGAAAGCGTCGAGACGGCGTTCGAAAGCGGGATCTGAGCGGAGCCGGTAGCGGCGCTGGGCGCTCCAATCGTCGAGCAGATGGATCGCGAAGAGGCCAGAGCCTTGGAGCGCCTTGAGCGCCGCCACGAACACCCCTGCCCCCACGAGGGCGCCCAGAGCCAAGCCAGACACGCTCGGCGCAAACGCGACGATCACGGCGGCTGCAGCGGCGCCTGCAAGGACGCAGCCGAAGATCCAGAGGAAGGGATAGAGATAGGCGAAGCCGAACCAGGGAGCCGCGCGCCAGACCCGAGCCAGCAGGCCGGAGGAGATCGCGTCGCCGAGCGTCGCCGCGCCCTCTACCAGCTTGTGGCGCAGCGAGGTTCGGAAATCCGCGCGGACGAAATCCTCCCAGGCCAGGGTCTCAAAGGTGGTGACGGCGGTCGCCTCGCGCATCCGGGTCGTCAACGTCCACGTCGTGGGCGGGCCATCGGGAAGCGCTGGACGGATCGGAGAGACATCGACCTCGACGCCCCATACGCGGGCGAAGCGCGCGGCTTCGCGCGAGACGAGCGCATGATGGCGCTCGGGTCCCTCCGGCGCATAGCCCGGGATATAGAGGACATGGCGGGCGAGCCGGGCAAAGCCCTCTGCGCTCGGCGCCGCTTCGGCGAGATACTCTGTCACGCGGCGGCTTCTAGCACGACACAGCGAGACCGACATGCCTTGGACGACTGGCCGCAGCGCGTCGCGGGCTTATCTAGCAAGCGGATGATAGGAATCCGGGGACGACGTCTTGCATTGCTCGCCCTCGGCGTCGTCGCGTTCACGGCGGCGAACGCGGGAGGTTCCCGCATAGCGTTCGCCGCCGGCGCTTCCCCATCGATCAGGCTCGTGCAGTTCCGCTTCCCCTGGGAGGCTCAACGCCGTCCGGCGAAGCGGGCGAAGCGTCCCGCCAAACCGAAGTCGAAGCCGGCGGCTCCTGCGCGTGAGCGCAGCCCCGCCACAAAGCCCGCGCAGCCTCCGACCGCAGCGGCGGCCGCGCCAGCTGCGCCCACGCTGCTCGCCCCTCCAGGTCTTCTGGTCTTCTCCGGGCCGAAGGGTGCGGAAGCGGATTGGCGCGCGCTCGCAGCTCAAATTCCGCCGCCCGAGGCCGCGCCTCCGCTTCCGCCAGAAGGCCCTGCGCCTGCGCCGATGTGGGTCGTCGCGCTGATGCCTCCCGCGACGCAGCCGGTGGAGCAGACGGACGAGACTGAACTCGAGCGGGACCACGTCCCCCTGCCGCCCCGCCGGCCGGGCTCCGAGACCGCGACGTCGCAGGAGGCGGAGACGCCGGCCGCGCCGCTGCCGCCGGAGAAGCCCGGCGACATGAAGAGCGCGGCGCTCATCCCGAAGGCGCCGCTGCCGGCCGGGCCCGCCGAGCCCGGGCCGCCCGACCTGCCGCTGCCTGAGACCGCGCGGGAGGACGATCCAGACTGCCAGGCGTTGGACAAGTCCGACGTCGTGATCTCGAAGCCCCTGCCGTCGATCGAGGGGCCGGGCGTTTGCGGCGCCGGTCCCTTGGTCGAGTTGTCCGGCGTGAAGACGAAAAACGGCGAGACGATCGATCTCAAGCCCGCTGCGACCCTGCGCTGCGAGATGGCGCGCGTGGTGGCGGCCTGGCTTCGCGACGACCTCGCGCCTGCGGCCTCCGCCGCCGGCGTCACGCTGGCGCGGCTCAACGCGGCCGGTTCCTATTCATGCCGCGGCCGCAACAACGTTTCCGGCGGCAAGATGAGCGAGCACGGCAGAGCGAACGCGCTCGACGTCGCCGGCTTCACGATGGCGGACGGCAAATCGTACGCGGTTTACGCCAAGGACATGCCGGAGACCTTCGCTTCCGTCCTGCGCGGCTCGGCCTGCGGGCGGTTCAACACAGTTTTGGGAGAAGGCTCGGACGCCGCCCACGCGACCCACCTCCATGTCGACCTCCAGCCGCGCAAGAGCCGTCACAACAAGCTCTGCCAATGGGATGGTGACGAGGAGCCGGAGCCGGCGAAAGAAGAGAAATCTGAGGACGCGAAGTAGGCTTTCAGCGAGTTGGCGCGACGCTCGCCTGAGCTTCGCCGCCGAAAGCGAGACTGCCGACGCCGGACGCGCCGTCGCGCTCATAAGCGGCGCGCACGAGGTTCACCACGTGACGCCAGCGAGGAACGCGTTCGCAAGCCATGCCGTGCGCGGCGCCGAGCGTCCGCTCCGCGCGGTCGATGATCTGCGCGCACTCCTCTTCCGAGGAGACCGCTATGCGCCGGTATTCCGGCCAGTCCGCGGAATAGCCGCCGGCATTGAGATAGACGACAGGGGTCAGCGCCGCGAAAGCCACCGCGGCGAGCGTTACGCCGGACAGGGCGAGCCGCATACTGGTTGATCCACGAGGGAGTTCGACCGCGCCATTACGAGAGCGCGAGCTTAACGTTCCACCAAAGTCGGACGGCGTCCAAAGGAATCTTTCGCTTCCCGCGCCGGGCGGCGGCCGGTCCGCTTACATCGCGGCGCGCTTGCGCTTAAAACCTTCGTCGAACAGATCGAATGGGAGCGGACGGCATGGTCAGCAATCTTCAGGCGCGCGACGCCGCGACGGTCCTGCACCCTTATTCCAACCTTGCGACCCTGCCCTCGCAGGGCTCGCTGATCCTCGAGCGCGGCGAGGGCGTGTTCGTCTACGACGTCGACGGCAAGCCCTACATCGAGGGAATGGCGGGCCTGTGGTGCAACGGGCTCGGCCATGGTCGCGAGGAGCTGGTCGAGGCCGCTGCCGAGCAGATGCGTAGGCTGCCCTTCGCTCATCTCTTTACGGGCAAGAGCCACGATCCAGCGATCGCGCTTGCGGAGAAGCTGAAGGAGCTCGCGCCGATGAAGGCCGCAAAGGTCTTCTTCTGCAACTCGGGCTCGGAGGCGAACGACACCCAGGTCAAGCTCGTCTGGTACGTCAACAATGCGCTCGGCCGGCCGCAGAAGAAGAAGATCATCAGCCGTATCAAGGCCTATCACGGCGTCACGGTCGCAAGCGCGAGCCTCACCGGCCTGCCGAACAACCACATCGATTTCGATCTGCCGCTTCCTCAGGTCCGCCACGCCGGCTGCCCTCACCATTATCGATTCGCGGCGCCCGGCGAGACCGAGGAGGATTTTGCGACCAGGCTTGCGGCCGAACTCGACGCGCTGATCGAGGCGGAGGGGCCGGAGACCGTTGCGGCTTTCATCGCCGAACCGATCATGGGCGCCGGCGGCGTGATCGTGCCGCCCGCGACCTACTTCGAGAAGATCCAGCCGGTGCTGGAGAAGCACGACGTGATGCTGATCGCCGACGAGGTGATCTGCGGCTTCGGCCGGCTTGGCGAATGGTTCGGTTCGACCGCACTCGGCATGAAGCCCGACACGGTCTCGGTCGCGAAGCAGCTCTCTTCGTCCTATCTGCCGATCGCGGGCGTCATCATCCCGGACTGGATCGACGAAGCGCTGACCTCGCAGAGCGCCAAGATCGGGACCTTCGGTCACGGCTACACCTATTCCGGCCATCCGGTCGCTGCCGCCGTCGCGCTGAAGACGCTCGAGATCTACGAGCGCGAGGACATTCTTGGCCATGTCCGCAGGATTACCCCGCATTTTCAGGCGAGGCTGAAGGCGCTCGGGGAGCATCCGCTGATCGGCGAAGCCCGCGGCATGGGACTTATAGGCGCGGTCGAGATCGTCGCCGACAAAGCCTCCAAGCGGCTGTTCGACCCCAAGACGGGAATGGGAACAAAGATTGTCGGCCTCGCGCAGGAGGAGGGCCTGATCGTGCGAGCAATTGGCGACGGCATTGCGGTCTGCCCGCCGATGGTCATCACCGAGGCCGAGATCGACGCGCTGTTCGACCGACTTGGCCGCGCTCTCGACCGCGCCGAGGAATGGGCGACCGGCGCCGGCGCGCGAGCCGCCGCCTAGGACCACTGGGCCGGCTTGGCGAAGGCGACGGACGGGTTTACCCGTCCGCGAGCCGCTTCCGCATCCAGAACTGGCTATTGTCTCCCGGGAAACCTTCGAGCTTCCCGAACACCTCATACCCCTGTCGCCGATAGAAATCCGGGGCTTGGAAGCTGAAGGTGTTGAGGTACGCGTTCCTGCATCCTCTGTCCGCGGCCGCGCGTTCAGCTGTGCGCAGCAGCGTCGATCCCAGGCCGGCGCCGCGAGCGGCGTCGTCGACCCAGAGGCAGACGACGAAGAACCAGGTCCACAGCACGACGCCCTGCAAACCGCCGATCACCGCGCCTTCGGCGTCGCGCGCGACGATCCAGACCGGCGGCGACGACGGATCAGGACCCACCTGCGCTACGTTATAACGACTGAGCCCATCGGACACCGCGTCCTGCGTCGCCTGATCAGGCGCATCCTCGATTTCGATCCGAACGCTCATGTCGCCTCGATCCGCCTGACCGTGAGCCAGGCGACCTTCTTTAAGAGCTCCCACCCTCATCGTCGATCTCGCCACTTCGCCTCGACTCGTGGTTTGATCCCTTGCGAGCGGCGACGCCGCGGCGGGGCTTTGATTAGGCATGGACGCGAGGACGATGGGCGCGAACGTCGCGAGCGCGCCAGGGGTTCGTCCGCGATTTCACGGCTCGGCGCGGGCGCTGGCGGCCGTCATGCTTAAGGGCGGCCTGCTGACCTTCATGACGCTCGGCCTCTCCATCCGCGAGGCGCGGGCATGAGCGCGCCGTTCGCGCTGAGGCCGCGCGGCCGATCGCGGCTGGCGGGCGCCGCGCTCGCGCTCGCGTGGTTCTCGATCCTCGTCACGCTTTACGCGCTCGTCCTGCTGAGACTGCACGCCGTCGAAGCGTTTTCGGGCTTCGCCGCCTTCCTTAGCGGGCTGGCGCTTGCAGCGCTCGCGGCGCTGCTCGGGATCCTCGCGATGGTTCTCGTCTGGCGCAGCGGCCGGCGCGGCGGAGTCCGGGCGTTCGTAGCGGTGGTGCTTGCAGCTTGCGTGCTCGCCGGCCCAGCCTATGTCGCCGGCCGCAACATCTTCGCGCGGGGGACGGACGACGTCTCGACCGATCTCGCCGATCCCCCGCGCTTCGATCGCGCCGGTCGGGACCGCGCTTTCGGCGAGCGGCCGGCGCCCGGCCCAATCGTTCCCGCCCCGGAGGCGGACAGACAGCGCACGGTGTTCCGCGATCTCGCGCCGCTCCGCCTCGCGCTTTCGGAGGGCGATGTCGCGGGGCTAGCGCTCGGCCTCGTCGAGGCGCGCGGCTGGCGCTTGCTGGGGCCGACGTCGTTCCCGCGCGGCGGGCCGCCGACGGGGCGCATCGAGGCGATCGCGCCGTCGCCGATCCTCGGGATCCGCGATGCGGTCTCGATCCGCATCCGCCCGGACGCCGAGGGCGCCCGCGTCGACATGCGGTCGGTCTCAAGGCTTCCGGGCGTCGATTTCGGCACGAACGCCAAACGGATCGAGAGCTTTCTGGCCGACCTCGCCGCGGCGGCGAACGCCGCGCCCTAAGGGCCTCACGCCCGATAAACCCCGTCGATCCGCGCCGGGCCATCTGTCGCCGCCTCGCCGCGGGCGACGAGGTCTTCGAGATGGGCGAACACCGACAGCCCCGCGGCGCGCGACAGCCGCGGGTCCAGCCCGCGATAGAGTTCGGCAACGAGTTCCGGGATCGTCCGGGCTCCGAGCGCCAAGCGGCCGCGGATCGCCTGCTCGCGCATCAGCCGATGACCGAGAAGGTGGCGCGAGAACTGCCGCGCGTTCCTCAGCATCGGCCCGTGACCGGGGAAATAAACCTCCTCGTCGCGGGCGATCAGCTTCCTGAGCGACGCGACGTAAGGGGCCATCGCCCCGTCCGGCGGCGCGACGACGGTGGTCGACCACGACATCACGTGGTCGCCGGAAAACAGCGCGCTCGTCTCCGGCAGCGCGAAGGCGAGATGGTTCGCGGTGTGACCGGGCGTCTCGACCGCGACCAGCGTCCAGCCAGGACCCGCGATCGCATCGCCGTCCGCCAACGCTTGGTCCGGACGGTAGCGGCCGTCCGCGCCTGCCTCGAGCGGATCGCCCTCGCCATCGAGCGACGCGCGGAAAGCGCGATGCGCGGAGCAGCCGACGAGCGGCGCGCCGACCTCCGCCGCCAGAATAGCCGCGCCGCCGGTATGATCGAGGTGGGTGTGGGTCGAGACGACGTGAGTGATCGTCTCCGACCCGACGGCCTCTAGGATCGCCGCGCGGTGTGCGGCGTGGTCTGGACCAGCGTCGACCACCGCGATCTTTCCTCGGCCGACCAGATAGCTGGCGCTGCCGGTGAAGGTGAAGGGCGAGGCGTTCGGCGCGATCACCCGGCGCACCAGGGGGGCGATTTCGACGACCTCTCCCGGCCCGGCGTCGCGCGACCTGTCGAATGCGAAGTTGTCGCTCAAAGCCGCTCTCGCTTCCGCCGGGAAGCCTCCCATCGCCGTCGGCGCACGCCGCGTCAACCCCTCGTCGCCGCGCTGGCGTCCGGCGGCGTCGCAATGATAGCTAGCGCGCTCCACACACGCCGGACGCCCGATGAGTCTCGTAGCCGAAGCCGACACGCAGGCCCTCTCCCGCCGCCTCAAGGCGGAGACGACTGAGGCCCACGCCGCTCTCGACGCCGCGATCATGGCCAAAGCGCCGTTCGCCTCCCGCGAAGCCTATGGCCACTTCCTCGTCGTGCAGCACGCCTTCCATGCGGAGATCGACCGGCTGATCAACGACGTCGACGCCGCCGTCCTGCCCCGGGCCGACCGGCGGTTCGGCCAGATCGAAGCCGACCTCGCCGATCTCGGCCTGGCGCCCGCCGCGCCGTCCGTCCCGCGCGTCTTCGAGCCCGGCCAAACGGTCGATCCCGCCCGCGCGCTCGGCTGGCTCTATGTCGCGGAAGGCTCCAACCTCGGCGCGGCCTTCCTGCTCAAGGCGGCGGCGGGGCTCGGTCTCGACGAAGCCTTCGGCGCCCGTCATCTCGCCGGCGCGCCGGAAGGCCGCGGCGCCCGCTGGCGCGCGTTCAGCGCGGCGCTCGACGCCGTCCCGCTCGATCCAGCCGGCGAGACCCGCGCGATCGAAGGCGCCCGCGAGGCTTTCGCCCATGTCCGCGCGCTGGTCGACGTCGCCTTCTGATTCTGCGCGAATGCCCGACTCGCGTTAACGGTCTCGCTTCCTCTTCCAGAGCGACCGCCATGCCGGATTTCCGGTTCCTCCACGCAGCCGACCTGCATCTCGACAGTCCGCTGCTCGGCCTCGCCGGCCGCTCGCCTGATTTCGCGGCGCGCGTCGAGGAGGCCTCGCGCGCTGCGCTCGACGCCCTCGTGGCGCTTGCGATCGGCGAACTGTGCCGCTTCGTCCTGCTCGCGGGCGACGTGTTCGACGGCGACCTCCGCAACATCAAGGCCGGCCTGTTCTTCGTCTCCCGCATGCGGAAGCTGAACGACGCCGGCATCCCCGTTTTCATCATCCTCGGCAATCACGACGCCGAGAACCGCTTCATGGCGCGGCTGGAGTTCCCGGAGAACGTCCATCTGTTCTCGACGAAGAAGGCCGAGACGCGGACGATCGAAGGGCTCGACGTCGCGATCCATGGCCGCAGCTTTCCGCAGCGCGACGTGGTCGAGAACATCGCGCAGGAATATCCGCCGCCCTTGGCCGGAGCCTTCAATGTCGGCCTGCTGCACACCGCCTGCATCGGCCACGAAGGCGAGCACGCGGCCTACGCCCCCTGCTCCGTCGAGCAGCTCAGGAACCACGGCTACGACTACTGGGCGCTTGGCCACATCCATGACCGGCGCGTCCTCAGCGAGCGGCCGCACGTGCTCTATCCCGGCAACCTGCAGGGCCGCAGCGCGCGCGAGACCGGACCGAAGGGCGCGACGCTGGTCCATGTCGCGGACGGCTTGGTCGACAAGATCGAGCACCGGGACCTCGATTCCGTGCGCTGGGCAAACCGGACGGTCGACGTCGCAGGCGCCGAGACGTTGAACGATGCGCTCGCCGCGATACGTGCCGCGATGGACGAGGAGACGGCGACGAGCGACGGCCGGCCGCTTGCGCTCAGACTCAAGCTCACCGGCGTGACGTCGCTTCACGGGGAACTCACGCTGAAGCGCGCCTTGCTGCGCGACGAGGCCGAGACCATCGCCGCCGGCCTGTCGGCCGAAGTCTGGCTCGAAAAGCTGTCGCTCGCCACCAGGATGCCCCCAGCGCCCGCCGGAAGCGTCGATCCCACCGTCGCGGGCCAGATCGCGGCGGGCGTCGCGGGGATCGCGGAAGATCCGGCTTTCACCGAAAAAGTCGAGCTCAGGCTCGCCGAACTCAAGGCGAAGCTCCCAGCCTCCGCCCGCGCCGAAGAGCTGTTCGCTCAGCTGCGCGAAAGCGCCGGCGCGCGGGCGCGCGATCTCGCGCTCGCCATCGTCGAAGGCAAAGTGACGGGCGACGATGCGCTTCGATGAGATCGCGATCGAGCGCTACGGGGCGTTCGAAAGCCGCGCGCTGACGCTGCCGAAGACCGGGCTCTCGGTGATCTACGGCCCGAACGAGGCAGGCAAAAGCACGACGCTCTCCGCGATCGGCGACTTCCTGTTCGGCGTGCCGCCCCGAACCGTCCGCGGCGCGGTGTTCGGAAACGACGCCATCCGAATTCAGGCCACGCTATCCCGCGCCGATGGATCGAGCCTCACGCTGCGCCGGCGCAAGGGAAATGTTCGGACGCTGACAAACGGCGACAATTCCATCGTCGAAGAGGCGGCGCTCGCCACGCTGCTCGGCCCGACGAACCGCGACCGCTTCGAGACGCTGTTCGGCCTTGACCACGAACGCCTGCGCCGCGGCGGCGAGCGCCTGCTGCAAGCCGACGGCGAAATCGGCCGGCTGATCGTGGAGGCCGGCGGCGGGCTCTCCGCCCTCGTCGCGCGGCTCAAGGCGATCGATTCCGAGATCGACCGCCTGTTCGCGCCGCGCCGCTCCGCCGACCGCGCGTTCTACAAGGCGCTCGACGCCTTCGAGGGCGCGGATCGCGAGGCGAAGGAAGGACTTCTGACGCGTGAGAAGCACGAAGCCGCCCGCGCCGCTCAGGCCGCGGCCAAGGGCGAGGAGAACAGGCTCGGAGAGGAGCGTCGGGCGCTGGCGCTCACGCTTTCCGCGCTGGAGCGGACCGCGCGCGTCATTCCGCTACTGCGCTCGCTCGACCAGGCCGAACAGGCGCTCGCTGCGATCGACGCGCCAGCGCTGCCCGAAACCTTCGACGCCGACGTCTCGGCGGCGGTTGCGGCGCTGACCCAGGCGGAAGCCGCGCTCGCCTCGGCGGAGGCGGCTTCCGAAGTGCTGAACGCCCGCCTTGGCGCGATCGCCGTCGACGACCGGCTGGTGGCCGCCGAAGCCGAGATCCGAGACGCCGCGGAGCGCGCGACCCACCTCGCCAAGCAGCGCGACGACAGGCCGAACCGCCTGAAAGAGCTCGGCGAGACCAGCGCCAGGCTCGACGGGCTGCGGCGCCGGCTCGGGCTTGGGCCGGACGAAGACCTCGGCCCGCGCCTACCCGCCGAGGAGGCCGTGAGAGCTGTCGGGGCGCTTGCGGGCGCAGCGCAGCGCAGGGCTCCCGCGGTTGAGAACGCGCACCGGGCGATCGCCGAGGCGGAGGCCGAGATCGACGCGCTTGACGCCCGGATCGCCGCGGAGCTTCGCGCCGGCCGCGGCGCGCCAGTTGGGGTGTCGACGGCCGAAATCGCCGGGCTTCCCGGCGCGATCGCGATTGCCGAGACCAAGCGCGCGCAGGGCGCCGCGGCGGAAGCCGGCGCCGAAGCGGCGGCGCGTGCGCTCGCCTTTGCGGACGTCGCCGCACTCGAAGCGCTGTCCTGCCCAGACCCGGACTGGCTGGCGCGCGCCATCGCCCGTGACGAGACGGCGGAGACCGAGCGGCTTCGGCAGACGACGCTTAGAGCGGACGCCGAGACCCGTCGCGACATCGCGCTGTCCGACGTCGCGCGGCTCGACATGGGCCGCGAGGTCGCAAGCGAGGCCTCGCTCGCCGCCGCCCGCCAGATCCGGACCGAGGCGTGGCGCCCGATCCGCGAGGCGCATCTCTCAGGGCAGGCGTCGTCGAGCGATCCGGAGACCAGGCGCTTGGAGGCGGACGCGCTCGAGGCGGCGTTCGCGACCTCAGACGACATCGCCGACCGCCGCGCCGCCGAGGCCGAGCGCGCGGCGGGGCTGGCGCAGGCCAAGCGCCGCCTGAGCGAAGCGGCGGCTGCGGCGGAAGCCGCCGAACGGGCGCTGCAGGCGATCGAGGCCGGACGCGCCGAAGCGCGAGCGGAACGCTCCGCGGCTTTCCCCGACGCGGACGCCCGCGCGCCCGAACTCGGCGGCCTCAAGGCGCTCGCCGAACGCCGCCGCGACATCCTCGCTGCGACCCGTGAGGCGCGAAGCCTTCTTCGGGACGCGGAGGCAGCGCGCGCCCAGCTTTCGGGGTCGCTTGCGGCGCTCGATTTCGCGGAGCGGGCTTGCGGCCTCTCCCCTCAGCCGAATGAGCCGCTCCCACACCGGGTGCGCGCTACGCTTGCGGCGGTCGAGCGGCACGACCACGCCCATGCCGAACATATGCGCGACCTCGCCGCGCGCGAGAAGACGGCTGCGCGGCTTACAGCCGAGCGCCGGCAACTCACGATGCTCGAGGCGGAGGAGTCGATCTGGCGCGAGGCGTGGGGGCCGGCCGTCCGCAGGCTCGGCCTCGACGTGACCGTCTCGGCCGACGACGCCGCGGCGGCCGCGGTCGAATGGTCGGGCGCCCGAGGCGTAATGACGGCGCTCGACCTGATCCGCGACCGCATCGGCAAGATGGACCGCGACGAGGCCGAGCTTTCCGACCGCATCGCCGCAATCGGCGACACGGCCGGCGTCGCGTTGCCCGACGATTCGGTCGCGGCGGCGCGAATGCTGTTTGCGCATTTCGCCGAAACGGACGGCCGCCGCCGCGATCGAGAAACTCTGGCTCCCGACGCGAAGGAAGTCGCTCTCGTCCTCGACCGTCGCCGCGCCGAGCTGGACGAGCGGCGGGCCGAGATCGACCGGCTCGCCGAAGCCGCCGGCGTGGCCACCGATGACGGCGCAGCCCTCGCGGCGGTCGCGGCCCGGCACGCCGAGCGGCGATCGCTCGCGCAGGAGATCGCCCGGCTGACGGAGGGTCTCGCGACCGCTGGGGACGGACGCTCGATCGATGATCTCAGGCAAGCCGCCGCCGGGCGCGATCTCGACGAGGTCAAAGCCGACGCCGAAGCGATGCGAGCTCAGGTTCGCCGCACGGACGAGGACCATCACGACGCCATCCGCGCCGAGCACGACGCCCGCGCAAGCCTCGACGCGCTGGCGACGCAGGAGGGCGTGAACCGCGCGATTGTCGCCCGCGAAAGCGCGACCGCGGAGCTCCACGAGGCGGCGGAGCGTTACGTCGAGCTGTCGCTCGCCCGAGACCTCGTCAACGAGGCGATCCAGAAGGTGCGCGCCGAGCGACAGGACCCGCTGGTGGCGCGCGCCGGAGAGCTGTTCGCGCTCGCGACCCGCGGCGCCTATGCCGGCGTCGGCGCGGATGTCGACGACGGCGGTCAGCCGGTCGTCGTCGGTCGTCGCGCGGACGGGCGCACCGTCCATGTCGCCGCAATGAGCGACGGCACGCGCGACCAGTTGTTCCTCGCCTTCCGGCTCGCGAGCCTCGAAAGCTATTGCCGTGCGGCCGAGCCCCTGCCCTTCGTCGCCGATGACGTGCTCGTCCACTTCGACGACGACCGCGCCCAGGCCACGCTCGACCTGCTGGCGGAGTTCGCATCCGTCACGCAGGTGCTGCTGTTCACCCACCACGCCGGCGTGCGCGACATGGGCGCCGCGCTCGCGGCCCAAGGCCGGTGCGGTCTGGTGGAGATCGGCGGCTGAGTTAAGCCGCGCCTAGTTGAGCCTGAACTCGGCCTTAACCGGCGCGAAGTCGGCCGGGCCGATCAGCGCCTTGTGGCCGACGCGCACCGAATGCAGCATGCCCTCGATCTCGCGCCGCCACCAATCGAGAAAGCCGCGCAGCACCGGGTATTCCGGCGCGCGATCGTACTCCTGCCAGACATATGATTGCAGAAGCGCCGGATGATCCGGCAGCCGGTAGAGGATCTCGGCAGTCGTCAGGCCGAAACCGTCGATCTGGCGGGCAAAGTCCCCGTCGCTTACAGAACGTCCGCATCCGTTCATGGGTCGCGCTCCATCGCCTTTACGGCGCGGGGTCCGACGCGCCGCACAAATACTGTGTTACGCCTTGCTCCTCCATGACAATCCCAAGACGTTAACAACGCTTTAACCAGATTCTTTTGGCAGCCGGACCTCGCGAGTGCTGCGATCGGACAGGGCGACGTCCGACGGTCCGACGTCTGCGTAAGGCTGGGGCGCCTGATGTCAGAGCCTTCCTCCGGAGCATGCCCGATGCGTTTCGTCCTCGCCGCCGCCTTCTTCGCGCTCTCGGCAGGCGCGGCCGACGCCCAAAGCTGTTTCCGCGAGTGCCTCTCGGGCAAGCTCGAATCGTCCTCCGACGACATCGCCATCCGCGACGCCGCCAAGGAATGCAGGGGGACGTGCGACGCGCGAACGCGCGAGGCGATGGACGCGAAGGGCGTCGGTTCGAAGCTCGACGGCTGCAAGGCGACGCCGCTGACGCTGGAGGAGTTCCGCAAGGTGCGCTCGGCGAGCCCGTCCTACACCGTGGAAGCGGGCACGTTCACTTGGGAGGCCAAGAATCCATTTCCGGACAGAGCGTTGACGCGGATCGAGGTGACGGCGCAGAACATGGACCTCAACGACATGGCCTTCACCGCGACCGGACTCGTCCCGCCGTCGGGCGAAGCCACGTTCGTCATTCCGGGCTTCTTCGACGGCTATCCCGCCGTGCGTTTCGCGGCCAAGATCAAGACGATCTGGGCCTGCGACCTCAAATAATTTCGGACCACGAATGACCCGTCTCTTCACCATCGGCTACGAAGGCGCGACGCCGAACGCGCTCGCCGACGCGCTCGCGACCGCGGGCGTCGAGACGCTGGTCGACGTGCGCGCGGTCGCGAATTCCCGCCGGCCGGGCTTTTCCAAGCGCGCGCTCGCGGCGCAGGTCGAGGAGCGCGGCGTCGGCTATCTCCACATGCGCGCGCTCGGTACGCCTGCGGACGGCCGCGCCGCCGCGCGCAGCGGCCGCCACGACGACATGCGCCGCATCTTCGCCGCTCATCTCGAGACCGACGCCGCGAAGGAGGAGCTCGCCGCCCTCAAGGCGTTGACGCGGACGGGGAAGAAGCTCTGCCTGCTGTGTTTCGAGCGCGAGTCCGAACACTGCCATCGCCTGATGATCGCGGAGCGCGTCGACGCCGAGCTCGACATCGAGATCGAGCACCTGCACGCGCTGCCCGCGACCTTCGAGCGGCCCTGACCCCAAGCCGCGTTGCGCAGTCCGAGCGCGGGTTCTATTTCACGTTCGTCATTCCATCCGGAAACGCTTGCCCATGGACCCCCTGTCGACCGCCGAGACCTGGGCGCGCGAAGGCCGTGCGGTGGCGCTCGCGACCGTCGTGGAAACCTGGGGCTCGGCGCCCCGCCCCGTCGGCAGTCATCTCGTGATCGACGGCGACGGCCTGTTTGAAGGCTCGGTCTCCGGCGGCTGCGTCGAGGGCGCCGTGGTCTCGGAAGCCGCTGACGTGATCGAGACAGGCCGCCCGCGCCTCCTCGAATTCGGTGTCGCCGACGAGACCGCCTGGCGGGTCGGGCTCTCCTGCGGTGGGCGCATCAAGGTGTTCGTCGAGAAGGTGGCATGAGGCTCGACCTGCTCGCCGAACTGAACGCGGTGCGCGACGCGCGCCGCGCCGCCTGTATCGTGACGGAGCTGGCGAGCGGCGATCAGCGGTTGGTGATCGAGCCGGAAGCGTCGGATCCGTTCGCCGAAAAGATCAGAAACGCCTTCGCGTCGGGCAAGAGCACGACCGCTGAGAGCATTGATGGAAAAGCCGTTTTCCTTAACGTCCATGTCCCCTCGCCGCGGCTCGTAGTGCTCGGGGCTGTCCATGTCTCGCAGACGCTTGCGCCGATGGCGGCCACGCTCGGCTATGAGGTGACCGTCCTCGATCCGCGCACCGCCTTTGCGGCGCCGGAGCGTTTTCCGGGCGTCGACCTCGTCGCGGAATGGCCCGACGTCGCGCTGCCGCGCCTCGGCCTCGACCCCTTCACCGCCTTCGCCGCCCTGACTCACGATCCCAAGATCGACGATCCCGGCCTTTCCGCGGCGCTCGCCGCCGGCTGCTTCTATGTCGGCGCGCTCGGCTCTCGGAAGACACACGCAGCGCGGCGCGACCGCCTTGCCGCGACGGGGGTCAAGGCCGCCGACTTCGACCGCATTCGGGCGCCGATCGGCCTCCCCATCGGGGCCGCGTCGCCGGCCGAGATCGCGGTTTCGATCATGGCGGAAATCACCGCCGCGCTGCGCAAGCCGGAGATCAGGGCGTGAGGTTCGGTCCCATTCCGCTCGCCCGCTCCGAGGGCGCTGTCGCGGCGCATGCGATCCGCTCGAATGGTTACGTGCTGAAAAAAGGCGCGCGGGTCACGGCGGCGGACATCTCTGAGCTCCGAGCGCGCGGCGTCACGGAGATCGTCGGCGCCGAGCTTGGGCCGGACGACGTCACCGAGGACGAGGCGGCTTACCGCATCGCCATGGCGCTCGCTGGCGACGCCGTTCGCGTCGAGGCGCCCTTCACGGGGCGCGCGAACATCTTCGCAAAGAAAGCCGGACTGCTGATCGTCGACCGCGCGCGGATCGACGCGCTGAACGAGATCGACGAGGCCGTGACCTTCGCGACGCTGAACGAGCATGCGGTGGTCGCGGAAGGCGCGATGGTCGCGACTGTCAAGATCATTCCTTTCGCGCTGCCGGAGGCGCTCGTCGCACGCTGCGAGGAAGCCGCGCGCGGGCCCCTAGCGCGCGTCGCGCCATTTGCCCTGAGGCGCGTCGCGGCCGTCTCGACGCTGCTGCCGGGCCTCGATCCTAAGGTGGTCGACAAGACGATCGCAGTGCTCGAGCGCCGTCTTACAATAGCTGGCGCAAAGGTCTTCGCGGAGCGGCGGGTCGCGCACGACGAAGCGGCGCTGACGCGCGCGCTGAACGAGCTCGCGATCGAGAAGCCCGACCTCATCGTGGTGTTCGGCGCCTCGGCGATCACCGACCGGCGCGACGTCGTGCCGGCGGCGATCGAGGCTGCCGGCGGCGCGATCGAGCGCCTCGGCATGCCGGTCGATCCGGGCAATCTGCTGCTGCTGGGCGAGATCGACGGCCGGCCTGTGCTCGGCGCGCCAGGCTGCGCGCGCAGCCCCAAGGAAAACGGCTTCGACTGGGTGTTGAACCGCCTGCTCGCGAAGCTCCCGATCGGCGCGCGCGACATCACCGCCATGGGGGTCGGAGGTCTGCTGATGGAAATCGTCTCGCGCCCTCAGCCGCGGGCGGATAAGCCAGCCGAGCCCGCAAAGCCGAAGGTCTCAGCGATCATCCTCGCGGCGGGCCGATCGACGCGGATGGGGGGTCCGAACAAGCTGCTGGAGACGATCAACGGGCGCCCGCTGGTGCGCTTGGCAGTGGAGGCTGCGCTTGCGGGCGGCCTGAAGGACGTGGTGGTCGTGACCGGCCATCAGCGCTTGGCCGTACAAGCGGCGCTCTCGGGCCTGAACGTCCGCTTCGTCGACAATCCGCGCTTCGCCGAGGGACTCTCGACCTCGCTGAAAGCGGGCCTCGCGGCCTTGCCGTCGAAGACGGATGGCGCTCTCGTTCTTCTCGGCGACATGCCCCGCGTCGGCGCGCGCCTCGTCGCCCGGTTGGCGGAGGCGTTCGACCCCGCGTCGGGCGCTCATCTAGTCGCTCCGACGCGCGGCGGGCGGCGCGGCAATCCTGTGCTGTGGGGACGGCGCTTCTTCGAGGCCTTGGCGCAGGTCGAAGGCGACGTCGGCGGTCGCCACCTGATCGAAGAGAATCTGGAAGCCTTGCGCGAGGTCGCGGCCGACGACGACGGTTCGCTGATCGACGTTGATACGCCCGAAGCGCTCGCGGCGTTGCGCGAGCAAGGCTGAACCGGGAGCCCATCCCGGACGTAGCGTCGATCCATGACGACGCTGCGCCTCATTCTCGCTGACCAACTGACCCGCGGCCTCGCCTCCCTTAAGGATCTCGACCCGGCGCAAGACGTCGTCCTCATGGCCGAGGTCATGGAGGAGGCGAACTATGTCCGCCACCACAAGCAGAAACTCGTCTTCCTGTTCGCCGCCATGCGCCGTTTCGCCGACGAGCTGCGCGACGAAGGCGTAACGGTCGACTATGTCCGCCTGGACGAGGCAGGAAATACCGGCTCGCTCGGCGGCGAAGTCGCCCGCGCCATCGAGCGCCACAGGCCCGACCGGCTCTTGCTGACGGAGCCGGGCGAGTGGCGCGTGCTGGAGATGATGCAGGACTGGCGTGAGGAGCTTTCCTGCGACGTCCTCCTCCGGGAGGACGACCGCTTCCTCTGCTCGCGCGGCGATTTCGAGCGCTGGGCGACGGGCCGCAAGGGCCTGCGGATGGAGTTCTTTTATCGCGAGGTTCGCAAGTCCACCGGGTTCCTGATGGATGACGACAAGCCGGAAGGCGGCCGCTGGAACTTCGACGCCGAAAACCGCAAGAAGCTGCCGAAGGGCATGGCGATTCCGGACCGGCTGCGCTTTCCGCCCGACCAAACGACACAGGAGGTGATGACGCTGGTCGAGGCGCGCTTTCCTGACAATTTCGGGACGCTCGACGATTTCGGCTGGGCGGTCACCCGCAAAGACGCGCTGAAGGCTCTGGCCTCCTTCATTTCCTCCGCTCTGCCGACCTTCGGAGACTATCAGGATGCGATGAAGGCCGGCGGACCCTTCATCTTCCATGGCCTGATCTCGCCCTACATCAACGCCGGCCTTCTCACGCCACGCGAGGTCTGCGAGGCCGCCGAACGCGCCTACCGCGCGGGCGCCGCGCCGCTGAACGCAGTAGAGGGCTTCATCCGCCAGATCATCGGATGGCGGGAGTACATCCGCGGCGTCTATTGGCTGAAGATGCCGGACTACCGCGAGACCAACCACCTCGAGGCCGACCGGAAGCTCCCCGACCTCTATTGGACGGCGGAGACCGAGATGAACTGCCTCGCGAACTGCGTGGCGGACACGCGGGATCACGCCTACGCCCATCACATCCAGCGCCTGATGGTTTTGGGCAATTTCGCGCTGCTCGCAGGCGTTCGCCCCCGCGAGGTCCAGGACTGGTACCTGCTGGTCTATGCCGACGCTTATGAATGGGTTGAGCTGCCGAACGTCCACGGTATGGCGCTGTTCGCCGATGGCGGCCTGTTGGGCTCAAAGCCCTATGCGTCGTCGGGCGCCTACATCGACCGGATGTCGGATTATTGCGGCCCCTGCCGCTTCGACGTGAGACAGAAAACCGGCCCGGACGCTTGCCCGTTCAACTACCTCTACTGGGATTTTCTCTCCCGGAACGAGAGGAAGCTCGGCGACAACCAGCGGCTGGCGATGCCCTATCGCACGCTTTCGAAGATGACGCCCGAGCGCCGCGCTGAGATCGGGCGAGACGCGAAGGCCTTTCTCGACGCGCTGCCGAGCGACTATGAGGGGTGACGCGGGAGCCGCGTGACGAGACGTTTCCACCGGGCGGAGCGAGCCTTGGCCATCACGTTCGAATGGGAAGATCCCCTACTCCTCGACGATCAGCTCACTGAGGAGGAACGCATGATCCGGGACACGGCGGAGGACTACGCGCAGGCGAGACTCGCGCCACGGGTCGTCGACGCCTTCGCGCAGGAACGAGCCGACCCCGAGATCTTCCGCGAGATGGGCGCGCTCGGCTTGCTGGGAGTCACCCTGCCCGCGGCCTATGGCTGCGCCGAAGCGAGCTATGTCGCCTATGGCCTCGTGGCGCGCGAAGTTGAGCGCGTCGATAGCGGCTATCGCTCGATGATGAGCGTGCAGTCGTCGCTCGTGATGTATCCGATCTTCGCCTATGGCTCGGAGGCGCAGAAAGAGCGCTATCTGCCGAAGCTTGCGAGCGGCGAGCTCATCGGCTGCTTCGGCCTGACGGAGCCCGACGCCGGCTCCGACCCCTCGGCCATGCTGACGCTCGCGAAGAAAACCGACGCCGGCTACCGCCTTTCGGGCGTGAAGACCTGGATCACCAACGCGCCGATCGCCGACCTCTTCGTGGTCTGGGCGAGATCCGATGCGCATGACGGCGCAATCCGTGGCTTCGTGCTGGAGAAAGGCCTTTCGGGCCTCTCCGCGCCGAAAATCGAGGGCAAGCTTTCGCTGCGCGCATCCGTCACCGGCGAGATCGTCATGGACGGCGTCGAAGTCGGCGAGGACGCGCTGCTGCCGGGAATTTCTGGTTTGAAGGGCCCGTTCGGCTGCCTCAACCGGGCGCGCTACGGCATTTCCTGGGGCGCGATGGGGGCGGCGGAGAATTGCCTCGCCGTCGCTCGCACGTACACGCTCGACCGAAAGCAGTTCGGCCGGCCGCTCGCCGCGAACCAGCTGATGCAGAAGAAGTTCGCCGACATGGAGACGGAGATCGCGCTCGGCCTGCAGGCTTCCTTACGGGTCGGGCGCCTGTTCGACGAGGGCCGCGTCGCTCCGGAGATGATCTCCATCGTCAAACGCAACAATGCGGGCAAGGCGCTCGACATCGCCCGAACCGCCCGCGACATGCTCGGCGGCGCCGGCATCAGTCAGGACTTCCCTGTCATGCGGCACATGCTGAACCTCGAGACCGTGAACACCTACGAGGGCGCGCACGACATCCACGCGCTGATCATCGGCCGCGGCGTGACCGGCCTCTCAGCGTTCTGAACGGCCTCCTTGTCTCGGGGCCTGCCGAGCGTATCTCTGGCTCACCATACCCGGCCTCAGGAGACCTCAATGTCGGACGCGCACTACACGGTCGTCGAGCACGACGGCGGCTGGGCGTACAAACTCGGCGACGTGTTCTCCGAAACCTTTCCGACGCGCGAGGAGGCCCATGCGGCGGCGGAACAGGCCGCCCGCGAGCAGCGCGCTCCGGACGAGGATACCGAGATCGAATACGAGGACGAGAAGGGCGTCTGGCGCGAAGAGCATTCCGCGGGCGGCGACCGGCCGACGACCGATGTCGAGGACTGACGCCCGGCCGTGACGCTCGCCGATTCCGACGCCACGCGGCTCCTTCGACCTGCGGCGCCCCTGCCGCGGCCGAAGCGGCCTCCGCTTCTCTCCGCGCTCAGGCTGCTGCGCGCCAACCCTATCGACGCGTTTTCCGAGCAGGCCTACGAGGCCGGGATCATTGACATCACGCGTGGTCGCAACCGCGTCGTGCTGGTCAACGAGCCGGCGGCGATTGAGCGGATCCTCGTCGACAATGCGCAGGCCTACGCCAAGAGCGAGCAGCAGCAGCGCAGGCTGAAGCCTGCCCTCGGCGCCGGCCTTTTGACGGCGGAAGGCGCGGAATGGCGGAGCGCGAGGCGCGTGGCGGCGCCGTTGTTCTCCCCACGCGCGATCGCGGCGCTCGGGGACGACATGGCGGTCGCCGCGGACGCGATGGTCGCCCGCTGGCGGGACCGGGCGGACGAAGCCGCGCCGCTCGATCTTTCGGCCGAGTTCCAGCGCCTCACCTACGAGATCGTCTCCCGCACCGTGTTCTCCGGGGCGCTGGACGACGACCGCGTGCGGCTGCACGCGCATATGGCGATTTATTTCGATACGATCGGCCGGATCGACATGGCGTCGGTGCTCGGCCTGCCGAAATGGTGGCCGAGCCTCTCAGCGATCAGGGCGCGTCCCTCGATCGCGTTCTTCCGCGGCGTGGTGAACCGCGTCGTCGACGCGCGGGAGGCGGAAGACCGTCAGGAAGCGGTCGATCTGCTCGACCGGCTGATGCGCGCGCCGGACCCGCAGAGCGGACGCACGCTTGCGACCCCGGCGGTCGCGGACAATGTGCTGACCTTCCTGTCGGCCGGGCACGAGACGACCGGCAACGCGCTCGCCTGGATCCTCTATCTGCTGTCGCTGTTCCCAAGCGTGGAGCGACGCGTGCGGGACGAGCTCTCGAGCCTCGCGTCCGGCGCGCCGGGACGCAAGGACATCGAGGAGAAGCTCGTCTTCACCCGCGCCGTCATCGACGAGGCGATGAGGCTCTACCCGCCCGCGCCTTTCATCGCCCGCGTCGCGCTTGAGGCGGATGAACTCGCGGGCGAGCCCGTCGCGAAGGGCACGGAAATCGTGATCTCGCCCTGGATCGCCCACCGCCGCCGCGCGACGTGGGAGGAGCCGGACCGCTTCCGCCCCGAGCGTTTCCTCCCAGACGCGGAGGAAAGGCCGCGCGGCGCGTTCATCCCGTTCGGACTGGGGCCCCGCATCTGCATCGGCCAGGGCTTCGCGCTGCAGGAGATCGTGATCGTGCTGTCGCGCGTGCTTCCCGCTTTTCGCTTCGCGCTTGCAGCTCCCGATAAGGTGTTCCCGGTCGCCCGCATCACGCTGCAACCTGACGGCGGCATGTGGATGCGCGCGCGTCGGACCTGAGCTTGCTAGACGGCGTCGCTATCTGCGGCTCGGGCCGTGCCGCCATCGTGCTACAACCCCATCAAGCCGGAAGCCCGTCCGATAGGCAGTGAAAGGGCCATCTTTTCGCCCTATCGCCTCGTGCGCGGGCAAGGCGCCTCGTTCTTAATCAAAACTGAGAGCTAACGGCGCCGCGTTGCTGCGAGACTGATGCGCAACTGCCGCTTCTCCGCGCCTTGGCGCCGAGCTTGCGAAGGCTCCACGTCGTCCCTTCAGCGGACGGATCGACGGAGATCGAGATGCTAAAAATAATCGGGGGAGCGGTCGCGGCCGGCGCGCTGGCGGCGGCAGCGTTATTCGGAGCCGCGGGGGCGGCTCGGGCGGCCGACGACACCATCAAGGTCGGCATTCTACATTCGCTGTCGGGCACGATGGCGATCAGCGAGTCCACGCTGAAGGACGCCATGCTCATGCTCATCGACGAGCAGAACAAGAAGGGCGGCGTGCTCGGCAAGAAGCTCGAGCCGGTGGTCGTCGATCCCGCCTCGAACTGGCCGCTGTTCGCGGAGAAGGCGCGTGAGTTGATCGCGCAGAACAAGGTCGCGGTGGTGTTCGGCTGCTGGACGTCGGTGAGCCGCAAGTCCGTGCTCCCGGTCTTCAAGGAGCTGAATTCTGTCCTGTTCTACCCCGTGCAGTACGAGGGCGAGGAGAGCGAGCGCAACGTGTTCTACACCGGCGCCGCCCCCAACCAGCAGGCGATCCCGGCCGTCGACTATCTGATGAAGGAAGAAGGCGTGAAGCGCTGGGTGCTCGCCGGCACCGACTATGTCTATCCGCGCACGACGAACAAGATCCTCGAGGCCTACCTCAAGGAGAAAGGCGTCGCGGCCGAAGACATCATGATCAACTACACGCCGTTCGGTCATTCCGACTGGCAGACGATCGTGTCCGACATCAAGAAGTTCGGGTCTGAGGGCAAGAAGACCGCGGTCGTCTCCACCATCAACGGCGACGCCAACGTGCCGTTCTACAAGGAGCTCGGCAATCAGGGCGTGAAGGCAACCGATATCCCCGTCATCGCCTTCTCGGTCGGCGAAGAGGAGCTCGCGGGCATCGACACTGCGCCGCTCGTCGGCCACCTCGCGGCGTGGAACTACTTCATGTCCGTCGACACGCCGGAGAACAAGGACTTCATCGCCAAATGGCAGACCTTCACCAAGAACCCGAAACGCGTGACCAATGACCCGATGGAAGCGCACTACATCGGCTTCAACATGTGGGTGAAGGCGGTCGAAAAAGCGGGCTCCACGGACCCTGACAAGGTCATCGACGCGCTTCCCGGCACGGAGCAGGCGAACCTGACCGGCGGCGTGTCCAAGATGCTGCCGAACCACCACATCACCAAGCCGGTGCTGATCGGCGAAATCCGTGACGACGGCCAGTTCGACGTTGTGGAGAAGACCCCCGATCTCGTGCCGGGCGACGCCTGGTCGGACTTCCTGCCCGGCTCGAAGGACCTTGAGGCCGACTGGGTCACGCTCAAGTGCGGCAACTACAACACCAAGACCAAGAAGTGCGGCGGGGGCGCCTGAGCCCGCCCTGCTTAAGCTCCGCGGCCGGCGCGTCCTCCCGCGCGTCGGCCGCGCTTTCTCCTGGAAATGGTGGCGCCGCCCATGCTCTCCGGTCTTGTCCGGCTGATCGCCTTCGCCGCCTTCTGCGCAGCGCTTGTCGCGGGCCCGGCGTGCGCCGACGCAATCGACGACGCGCTGAGTGGCTTCACCACCGACAAATATGACGACACGGACAAAGCTCTGCAGGGCCTCGTCGCGACCGCTGCGCCGAACGGCCTTGCGGTGATCGAAGCGCTCGCCGCAGGACGGCTCCTATTCGATCCAGAGAGCAAGACCGTCCTCTACAAGGACGCCTCCGGCGCTCTGAAGCTCGCCAAGACCGGCGAGCCCGCCCCGGCCGAACTCGCGGGCAAACCCCTGAAGACCGTGCGCGTCAACAACCGCCTTCGCCGCGCAGTCGACGCCGCCGGTGGCGCATTCGAGCTGCGCTCGCCCGATGCGGCCAAGCGCGCCGCCGCCGCCCGCGCGGTGTTCAAGACGCGCGAGTCAACCGCCCTCCCCGCGATCGACCACGCGCTCGCCGACGAGAAGGACGCTGCGGCGAAGAAGGCCCTAGAGCAGGCCCGCGCCGCGATCATCCTTGGCAAGGCGGACGCGCCCGAAGCAGAGCGGGCCGCCGCCGCCGCGACCGTCGCCTCCGTCGCCGATCCAGACGCTCTCGCCGCGCTCCGCACCCTGCCCGCCGACACGCCCGTCTCCGTCAAGGCCGCGGCCGAAAAGGGCGTCGCCGCGATCGAGCGCTGGGCCACGGTCGCCAACGTCATCCAGAACCTCGTCTACGGCATGTCGCTCGGCTCCGTGCTGCTGCTCGCAGCCATCGGCCTCGCCATCACCTTCGGCGTCATGGGCGTGATCAACATGGCGCATGGCGAAATGGTGATGATCGGCGCCTATGCGACCTTCCTCACGCAGAGCCTGATCGGCGCCTACCTACCCGCGCTGAACAGCGCCTCGCTCGTCATCGCGATCCCCGTCGCCTTCTTGGTCGCGGGCGCCGTCGGGGCGCTGATCGAGCGCACGGTGATCCGCTTCCTCTACGGCCGTCCGCTCGAGACGTTGCTCGCAACCTGGGGCGTCAGCCTGATCCTTCAGCAGGCCGTCCGCTCGGTGTTCGGGCCGAGCAATCGCACCGTGCAGACGCCGGAATGGCTGCAAGGCTCGATCGAAATCCTCGGCGTGTCGCTGACATGGAACCGCATCGCGATCATCCTGTTCGCGCTCGCCGTGTTCTTCGCGCTCCAGCTTCTCCTGCGGCGCACCAGCCTCGGGCTGCAGGTCCGCGCGGTGACGCAGAACCGGCGCATGGCGGGCTCGATGGGCATCCGCACGCCGCGCGTCGACGCGATGACCTTCGGCCTCGGCTCCGGCGTCGCCGGCATCGCGGGCGTGGCGCTCAGCCAGATCGACAATGTCAGTCCCAACCTCGGCCAGAACTACATCATCGACAGCTTCCTGGTCGTCGTGTTCGGCGGCGTCGGCAATCTTTGGGGCACGCTTGTCGGCGCGCTCTCGATCGGCGTCGCGAACAAGCTGCTGGAGCCCTTCGCCGGCGCGGTGCTGGGCAAGATCATCCTGCTGATCGCGATCATCCTGTTCATCCAGAAGAAGCCCCGCGGCCTGTTCGCGCTCAAGGGAAGGGCTGTCGAAGCATGAGCCGCTATCGCCTGATCGACGGCGCGGGGCTCATCTTCCTCGCGATCGTGCTTGCGCTCGCGGTGCTGGTGCCGGCGTCGAACCTGTGGCTCGCCCCGGACTCGGCCCTGCACATCCCGGACTATCTGGTCCCGCTGCTGGGCAAGTACCTCGCCTTCGCTCTGCTCGCCCTCGCGCTCGATCTCGTCTGGGGCTATTGCGGCATCCTCTCGCTCGGTCACGGCGCGTTCTTCGCGCTCGGCGGCTACGCGATGGGCATGTACCTGATGCGCCAGATCGGCTCGCGCGGCGTCTACGGAAACCTGGTGCTGCCCGACTTCATGGTGTTCCTGAACTGGCAGGAGCTGCCATGGTTCTGGCTGGGCTTCGACCACTTCTGGTTCGCGTGCCTGGTGGCGATCGCCGTGCCCGGCCTGCTGGCTTTCGGCTTCGGCTGGCTCGCCTTCCGCTCCCGCGTCACGGGCGTCTATCTCTCGATCATCACGCAGGCCATGACCTTTGCGCTGATGCTCGCCTTCTTCCGCAACGACATGGGCTTTGGCGGCAATAACGGCCTCACCGACTTCAAGGAGATCGTCGGTTACCCGCTGCAATGGGCGGAGACGCGCGCGGCTCTGTTCGCGGCCACCGCCGTCGCGCTGGCGCTCGGCTACCTGCTCGCCCGCTGGGTGGTGACGTCGAAGCTCGGCAAGGTCGTCGTCGCTGTGCGCGACGCCGAGAGCCGGACACGGTTCATCGGCTACCGGGTCGAGAACTACAAGCTAGTGGTCTTCACGCTTTCCGCCATGATCGCCGGCGTCGCCGGGGCGCTCTACGTGCCACAGGTCGGCATCATCAACCCATCAGAGTTTGCGCCGGCGAACTCGATCGAGGCGGTGATCTGGGTCGCAGTTGGCGGGCGCGGCACGCTGGTGGGGGCCGCGCTCGGCGCCGTCATCGTCAACGCCGGCAAGACCTGGTTCACGGGCGCCCTGCCCTCGCTTTGGCTATTCGCGCTCGGCGGCCTGTTCGTCGCGACCACGCTGCTCATCCCGAAGGGCGTGGTCGGGGCGGTGACGGACATTCTCGGCATCAGGCGCAAGAGCGAACTGCCGGCGGCGCCCGGCGTCGTCGCTCCGAAGACCGCGCCCGCGGAGCCCGCGCAATGACGATCGGCGGGGAGGTCACCAGCGCGCTGCTCTATCTCGACGACGTCTCCGTCACCTTCGACGGCTTCCGCGCGCTGAACAGGCTGTCCTTGTCGATCGGCGCCAACGAGATGCGCGCGATCATCGGCCCGAACGGCGCCGGCAAGACCACGATGATGGACGTCATCACCGGCAAGACCCGGCCGAACACCGGGACCGCCTTGTTCCAGGCGCGGCACGATCTCACCCGCCTCGACGAGGCGTCGATCTCGCAGCTCGGCATCGGCCGCAAGTTCCAGACCCCGACCGTGTTCGACATGCACACGGTCGAAGACAACATCCTGCTCGCGCTGAAGACGGACCGGAGGCCGTTCCCCGTGCTGTTCTCCAAGCGCACGCGGGAAGAGAAGGAGCGTATCGACGCGCTGCTTGAGCGCGTGCGCCTCACCGCCTCGCGCCATCGCAGCGCAGGCGAGCTTAGCCACGGCCAGAAGCAGTGGCTCGAGATCGGCATGCTGCTCGCGCAGGAGCCGAAGCTGCTGCTGGTCGACGAGCCCGCCGCGGGGATGACCGACCAGGAGACCGCCGACACCGCCGACCTGCTGCGCGAGATCGCCAAGACCGCGTCGGTGGTCGTGGTCGAGCACGACATGGTGTTCGTGCGCGACCTCGGCGTGAAGGTCACTTGCCTGCACGAGGGTTCGGTGCTCGCCGAAGGCTCGCTCGACGCGGTCTCGGCGAACGAGCGGGTGATCGAAGTCTATCTGGGGCGCTGAGACCATGCTGAAGGTCGACGACATCTCGCTGCATTACGGCTCCGCCCGCGCGCTGAAAGGCGTCTCGGTCGAGGCGAACGCCGGCGAGGTCACTTGCGTGCTCGGGCGCAACGGCGTCGGCAAGACGTCGCTGCTGCGCGCCATCGCCGGCCACCGGCCGATCTCAGGCGGCTCGATCAGCTTCGGGGGTCGCTCGCTTCAGGGCCTTCGCCCTTACGACCGCGCGAGCCTCGGCATTGCTTACGTGCCGCAGGGCCGCGAGATCTTTCCGCTGCTCACCGTCCGCGAGAACCTCGAGACCGGCTTCGCGCCGCTGAAGCGCGCCGAGCGGACCATTCCCGACGAGATCTTCGAACTGTTTCCCGTGCTGAAGAGCATGCTTCACCGGCGCGGCGGCGACCTTTCCGGCGGCCAGCAGCAGCAGCTCGCGATCGGCCGCGCGCTCGTGACGCGGCCGAAGCTGCTGGTGCTCGACGAGCCGACCGAGGGCATCCAGCCCTCGATCATCAAGGACATCGGTCGCGCGATCCGCTACTTGCGGAGCAAGGGCACGATGGCCATCGTGCTGGTCGAGCAGTATTTCGACTTCGCCCAGGAGCTCGCGGACCGCTTCATCGTGATGGAGCGCGGCGAGGTTGTGGAGAGCGGCGACGCCAAGGCGCTCCAGGGGGACAATGTACGCCAGCGCCTCGCCTTCTGAGGTTTTGGAGCGCGAGCCGCCCCAGCCTTCGCAGTCCGAAGACGCCTCCCGTCGCCAGCGCGCGGACGGCTCGATCGTGGTCCGGGCCGAAGCGTCCCGCGGCGTTTCCCGCGCGGCGCGTGTCGCCGAAAGCGGCGCGGCGCGCTTGCGCCTGCCGCGTTCCGAGCACGGGCTCGACGGGGTGATGCTGAACGTCGCCGGCGGCCTCGCCTGCGGCGACCGGATGCGCGTCGCGGCCGACGTCGGACCGGGCGCCGCGCTTACGCTTTCGACGCCTGGCGCCGAGCGCGTCTACCGCTCGGACGGACCGGTCACCGAGGTCTCAACGCGGCTCGCCATCGAGCCAGGCGGCGCGCTCGCCTGGGTCCCGCAGGAGACGATCCTGTTCGACCACGCCCGCCTCGCCCGCAGGCTGGATGCCGACATCGCCCGCGACGGCCGCCTCACGGTCTACGAAGCCGTCATGTTCGGCCGCACGGCGCGCGGCGAAACCGTGGAGAGCGGCCAGTTCGACGATTGCTGGCGCGTGCGCCGCGACAACAAGCTCGTCTTCGCCGACCGGCTGCGGATCGCGGGCGCGGTGCGCGAATTGATGGCGAAGCGGACCGTGGCCGCCGGAGCGACGACACTTGCGACGCTGCTCCATGTCGCGCCGGACGCGGAAGCCCTGCTCGACCCGGTCCGCGCCGCGCTGGAGGGCCACCCGGCAGTAGAGTCGGGCGTCAGCGCCTGGAACGGCATGCTGGTCGTCCGCTTCCTTGCGGCGCGCACGGAAGCGTTGCGCGACGCTTCGCGCAGCGTGCTGCCCTTGCTTCTTGGGCGGCCTCTGCCGAGGGTATGGTCATGTTAACGGGGGCCCGATCGTGAACCTGACCAACCGCGAGAAGGACAAGCTGCTGGTCGCGATGGCGGCGATCGTCGCGCGCAACCGGCTGGAGCGGGGGGTGAAGCTCAACCACCCCGAGTCGATCGCGCTGATCACCGATTTCGTCGTGGAAGGCGCCCGCGACGGCAAGACCGTCGCCCAATTGATGGAGGCCGGCGCGCATGTGCTGACGAGCGATCAGGTCATGGATGGCGTGCCGGAGATGATCGACGACATCCAGGTCGAGGCGACGTTCCCGGACGGCACCAAGCTCGTCACCGTGCACAACCCGATCCGCGGCCCGGCGTCAGAGATGGCGGCGGGCGAAGTCGTCGCCGTCTCCGGCGAGATCGAGCTGAACGCAGGCGCGGAGACCATGACCGTCCAGGTCGCGAACACCGGCGACAGGCCGATTCAGGTCGGCAGCCACTACCACTTCGCCGAAACCAACGCGGCGCTTGAATTCGACCGCGCGGCCGCCCGCGGCATGCGCCTCGACATCGCGTCCGGCACGGCCGTGCGCTTCGAGCCGGGCCAGACGCGGACCGTCACCCTCGTGCCCTTCGTCGGCGCAAGACAAGTGTTCGGCTTCCGGCAGGACGTGATGGGAGCGCTCTGATGCCCGCCAGGATCACCCGCGCAGCCTATGCCGACATGTTCGGCCCGACGACCGGCGACCGTATCCGGCTCGCCGACACGACGCTGATGATCGAGGTCGAGCGTGACTTCACCACCTATGGCGAGGAGGTGAAGTTCGGCGGCGGCAAGACGATCCGCGACGGAATGGGGCAGTCGCAGCACACCCGGGCGCAAGGCGCGGTCGACACGGTGATCACCAACGCCGTGGTGCTCGACTACACCGGAATCTTCAAATGCGACATCGGGATCACCGGCGGCCGCATCGTCAAGATCGGCAAGGCCGGCAATCCGGACGTGCAGCCCGGCGTCGACATCATCGTCGGGCCCGGCACGGAGGTGATCGCAGGCGAGGGCAAGATCATCACCGCAGGCGGCTTCGACAGCCACATCCACTTCATCTGCCCGCAGCAGATCGAGGAGGCGCTGTTTTCCGGCGTCACCTCCATGCTCGGCGGCGGCACCGGGCCTGCGACCGGCACCAACGCCACCACCTGCACGCCAGGGCCGTGGCATCTGGCTCGGATGATCGAGGCGGCCGACGGCTTCCCGATGAATCTCGGCTTCGCCGGCAAGGGCAACGCCTCGCTGCCCGCGGGGCTGCACGAGATGGTCCGCGGCGGCGCCTGCGCGCTGAAGCTGCACGAGGACTGGGGCACGACGCCCGCCGCGATCGACTGCTGCCTGTCCGTCGCCGACGAGACCGACGTGCAGGTGATGATCCACACCGACACGCTGAACGAGAGCGGCTTCGTCGAGGACACGATCGCGGCCTTCAAGGGTCGCACGATCCACGCCTTCCACACCGAAGGCGCCGGCGGCGGCCACGCGCCGGACATCATGAAGGTGGCGGGGCTGAGCAACGTGCTGCCCTCCTCGACCAACCCGACGCGGCCCTACACCCGCAACACGATCGACGAGCATCTCGACATGCTCATGGTCTGCCACCACCTCGACCCGTCGATCCCCGAAGACCTCGCCTTCGCCGAGAGCCGCATCCGCAAGGAGACGATCGCGGCCGAAGACATCCTGCACGACCTCGGCGCGCTTTCGATGATGTCGTCGGACAGCCAGGCGATGGGCCGGGTCGGCGAGGTCGTCATCCGCACATGGCAGACCGCCGACAAGATGAAGCGCCAGCGCGGAAGCCTGCCCGGCGAGAGCGGCGACAACGACAATCTCCGCGCCCGCCGCTATGTCGCGAAATACACCATCAACCCGGCGATCGCCCACGGCGTGTCGGCTCATGTCGGCTCGGTCGAGGCCGGCAAGCTCGCCGATCTCGTGGTGTGGACGCCGGCCTTCTTCGGCGTGAAGCCGGACCTCGTGATCAAGGGCGGCATGATCGCAGCCGCCCCGATGGGCGACCCCAACGCCTCGATCCCGACCCCGCAGCCGGCGCATTACCGACCAATGTTCGCGGCCTTCGGTTCGGGGCCGCTCTCGACCTCGCTGACCTTCGTCTCCAAGGCGGCGATCGAGGATGGACTTGGCGAGAAGATCTGGGCGCAAAAGCCGATGGTCGCGGTCGAGAACGTGCGCGGCGGAATCGGCAAGAAGGCGATGAAGCTGAACGACGCCACGCCCGTCATCGAGATCGACCCCGAGACCTACGACGTCCGCGCTGACGGCGAGCTGCTGGTCTGCGAGCCGGCCGAAGTGCTGCCGATGGCGCAGCGGTATTTCCTGTTTTGAAAAGCGTTGTGCGTCGCTGCATCATATGACACGCGCCGTATCCGTCCTGCGTCGCCCTGCGGTGAAGACCGCCGCCGTCTCCGACGCCATCACGCTCGACCATGAGGCCCGTGGCCGGCGGCGGCTCGCGATGACGACGGATGCCGGCCTCGACTTCCTGCTCGACCTGCCCCGCCCCATGGCGCTCGACGACGGCGACGCGCTGGCGTTGGAGGACGGAAGGCTGGTGCTTGTCCGCGCCGCTGAGGAGGAGGTCGTTGAGATCACCGCCGCGACGCCCTTGAGGCTTGCCAAGATCGCCTGGCACCTCGGCAACCGGCACACGCCGGCGGAGGTGACGGAGGACGCGATCTACGTCGCGCCCGACCATGTGCTGGTGGAGATGGTGCGCGGCCTTGGCGGGACGACGCGGCCGATGAAGCGGCCATTCAGACCAGAACTCGGCGCCTATTCCCACGGGCACGACCATGGGTGACGGCGGCGCCGCGCTGCTTCCCCTGTTCGCCTGGCTCACGCCTGCTTTTCCGGTCGGCGGCTACGCATACAGCCACGGGCTTGAGCAGGCGGTGGAGGACGGCGACGTCCGCGACGCGGCAAGCCTCGAAATCTGGCTCGGCGAGGCGCTTGAATTGGGTTTCGCGCGCAACGACGCGATCCTGCTGATCACTGCGCACCGCGCCGTCTTGAGCGATGACCTGAGGACGCTTGGCGAAACGAACGAGCTTGCGCTCGCTTTCGCGCCGACGCGCGAGCTTAATCTCGAGACCAGTCAACAGGGACGCAGCTTCCTCGACGCGACGCTCGCGGCATGGCCGAATCCGCGGCTCGCCCTCGCCGCTGAGGCTCTTCCAGGCGAGGTCGCCTACCCCATCGCCGTCGGCGTCGCGTCGGCTGCGCACGATATCCCGGCGGAGAACGCCGCGGCCGCCTTCCTGCTGGCGATCTCGCAGGCGCTGGTCTCCGCCGGGGTCAGGCTGGCGCCCGTCGGCCAGACATCCGGCGCGAAGATCGTCGCGCGCCTCGCCCCCCTCGTCAGCAGGCTCGCCGCGGGAGCTATGGCCGCCACAATCGACGACCTCGCCAGCGCCACATTCAGGCTCGATCTCGGCTCCGCCCGCCACGAGACGCAATATACGAGGCTGTTCCGCTCATGAGCTCCAACGGACCCAATCTCTCGCATGGCCCTCTGCGGGTCGGCGTCGGCGGCCCCGTCGGCTCGGGCAAGACGGCGCTGATGGAAGCGCTCTGCCGCCGCTTCCGCGACGCCTACGAGATCTGCGCGATCACCAACGACATCTACACCAAGGAGGACGCGCGCATTCTGGTCGAGGCCGGGGCGCTGGACGCGGAGCGGATCATGGGGGTGGAGACCGGCGGCTGTCCGCACACCGCGATCCGCGAGGACGCCTCTATCAACCTCGCGGCGATCGCCGAGATGAGCCGGAAGTTCCCGAAGCTCGACATCGTGCTGATCGAGTCCGGTGGGGACAATCTCGCCGCGACCTTCTCGCCGGAACTCGCCGACATCACCGTCTACGTCATCGACGTCGCGGGAGGCGAGAAGATCCCGCGAAAAGGGGGCCCGGGCATCACCCGCTCCGACATCCTCGTCGTCAACAAGACCGATCTCGCGCCGATGGTCGGCGCGGACCTCTCGGTGATGGAGGCGGATACGATCCGCATGCGCAAGGGCGCGCCTTACGTCTTCGCGAGCGTACGGAACGGCGAGGGCGTCGAACCGGTCGCGGCGTTCATCGAGAAGGCCGGCGGGCTGAGGTGAGGCCGTTCATTACGCGTTGTCCCGGAGGGCGCACTGCGCCGAGCCGGGACGACGAGCGCGCGGCCGTCGTTCGCGCAAACAAAAACGCCGCCCGATCTCCTAGGCGGCGTCTCCAAAATCTGGACGTCCAAACGCGTCAGCGGGAGCCGCGCTTGCCGCGCTGCTGGCCGAGGCCCATCTTTTTGGCGAGTTCGGAGCGCGCCGCCGCGTAGTTCGGCGCAACCATGGGGTAGTCGGACGGCAGGCCCCACTTCTCCCGGTACTCTTCCGGCGACATGTTGTACTGCGTGCGCAGGTGGCGCTTCAGCGACTTGAACTTTTTGCCGTCCTCAAGACAGACGATGTAGTCCGAATTGACGGACTTCTTGACCGGCACCGCAGGCTTCGGCGCCTCGGCGGCCGGCTCGGCGACTCCGGGGGAGACACGACTGAGCGCGGCGTGAACCTCGTTGATCAACGAAGGGAGATCCGCCGCCGAAATCGAGTTGTTGCTCACATAGGCCGACACGATCTCGGCGGCGAGCTCGATGTAATTGGCGGAAGGCGCGGTATCGCTCATGAAATCAGGTTCCAGAGTTTTGATGGGACACGACGGATTACCGTGGAAAACCATCTCCGCCGCGAATGTCTTTAGGCGACCTAAATCAGACCTGAAGCGCTACCGTTCGATCGATTCGAAGCCGATGTGACTGGTAGTTTGATAGACAACCGATTTCAGTGACGCAAGTTCTGCTCACAGTTTTCAAGCGCTTTTTGTTTGCCGATGCTCTCGATGACTGCGCGAAACCGCTCCGCATCATCGCAACACCGTCATCTTTCAAGTCCCGTCGACTGCAGGGCCGTTCCGCGCCCACGCAACGTCGACCGACGGGGTCTCCGCCTTCTTCCAGAGGATCGTTCATGACCGCTCCCGCCAGCGCCCCCCATGCTGACCGCCGCCCCTCCAGCAGGACCGTCCATGGCGTCGTCCTGGAGAATCCTTACGGCTGGTTGAAGGCGGAAAACTGGCAGGAGGCGATCCGCGACCCTTCCGTTCTGCCGGCTGACATCCGCGCCCATCTTGAGGCAGAGAACGCCTACGCCGCCCGCGTCCTCGGCCCGCTCGACGCGCTCAAGACGAGGCTGGTGGCGGAGATCCGCGGACGCATCAAGGAGGACGATTCCTCGGTGCCCGTGGACGACGGCCCCTTCGCTTACGCCGTGCGCCACCGCCAGGGCGGCCAGCATCCTCTCGTCGTGCGGCGGCCGCGCGCAGGCGGAGACGAGACCGTGCTGCTCGATGGCGACGCGCTTGCAAGAGGCCACGCCTTCTTCCAGCTCGGCTCCTGGCGCGTCTCGCCCGACCATGCGCTGCTCGCCTGGAGCGCCGACGACAAGGGCTCGGAGTTCCTGTCTATCCGCATCCGCGATCTCGCCACCGGCGAGGACCTCCCCGACGTCACGCCGGACTCGACCGGCGCGGCGGTCTGGTCGGCGGATGGGGCAAGCTACTGGTATGTCCGGCTCGACCAGCAGCACCGCGCGCTGGAAGTGTGGCGCCACGTTCTCGGCCAGCCCTCGGCGAGCGACATGCTCGTCTTCAAGGAGCAGGATCCCGGCTGGTTCGTGGGCGTCGAGGAGACGCGCTCCGGCGCCTTCTGCGTCATCACCGTCTCCGATCACGACACCACGGAATCGCATCTCATAGACCGCACAGCGTCTGCGTCGGCCCCGAGGCTGGTGCTAAAGCGCCAGGCCGGCGTGCGCTACGAACTCGACCACCACCCGGACCTCAACGGCCGCTCGACCCTTGTGCTCCGCACCAATGCGGACGGCGCGACCGACTTCAAGCTGCTCGCGGTGGAAGCCGATGATCCGACGGGCTCTGCGCGCGAGATCGTCGGCCACCGGCCGGGCGTCTACATCCTTGACCACGCGGTCACCGAGCGGCGGCTCGTACGGCTCGAACGCGTCGACGCCCTGCCCCGCATCGTGATCCGCGCGCTCGACGGCGGGGCGGAGCACGCGATCTCCTTCGATGAGGAGGCGTTTTCGCTGGGCCTCGACGCGCCGCGGGAGTTCAACTCGGACGTCGCGCGGTTCTCCTACTCGTCGCCCGCTACGCCGGCTGAGGTCTGGGATTATGACATGGGCAGCCGCGAGAGGACCTTCCGCAAGCGGCAGGAGATCCCCTCCGGCCACGATCCGAAGGATTACGTCGTGCGCCGCCTCTCCGCGCGCGCGCCGGACGGCGAGAGCGTGCCGATCACGATCATCCATAAAGCGGGCGTCCCGACCGACGGCTCGGCGCCCTGCCTGCTCTACGGCTACGGGGCCTACGGGATCTCGATCCCGGCGAGCTTCTCCGGGGCTCGCCTGTCGCTGGTCGACCGCGGCTTCGTCTATGCGGTCGCCCACATCCGCGGCGGGACCGAGAAGGGCTGGGGCTGGTATCTCGATGGCAAACTCGCGGCCAAGACCAACACTTTCACCGATTTCGTCGCGGCCGCCGAGACGCTGGTCGCCGAGGGATTCACGGCGAGCGGACGGATCGTCGCGCAGGGCGGATCCGCCGGCGGGATGCTGATGGGCGCGGTTGCCAACCTGCGGCCGGACCTGTTTGCGGGGATCGTCGCCGAGGTGCCCTTCGTCGACGTGCTCGCCACGATGCTCGACGACACCCTGCCGCTGACGCCGCCGGAATGGCCGGAATGGGGCGATCCGATCCGCGACAAGGAGGCCTTCCGCCGCATCCTGAGCTACAGCCCGGTCGACAACGTGGCGGCTCGCCCCTACCCGGCGATCCTGGCTCTCGCCGGTCTCACCGATCCACGCGTGACCTATTGGGAACCCGCCAAGTGGGTGGCGCGACTGCGCGAGGCGACGACCTCGGACCGTCCGATCCTACTGCGCACCAATATGGACGCCGGGCATGGCGGCGCGGCCGGCAGGTTCGACAGGCTCGAGGAGGTCGGTCTTGCCTACGCCTTTGCGCTACAGTCTGTCGGCCTAACCGACTGACGGCTAAGCGGGGCGAGACGCGCCGATTTCTTCGGCCGGCGCGTCCTCAAGCGCCAAAATCGCGGCGTCGAGCGCGTCCGCCTCGCTCGTCGGCGCGGTTCCGAGTCCAAGCTCGGCGTCTGGATCACCGCTCTCGCCGCGAGCGCGCGCCACCGTCGCCTTCAACTCCTCGATCGAGGAGAAATGGCGCGTCCCGTGTTCGGACTCGGCTTCGATCGCGCCGCCTTCGAGGAAGCGGTAGGTGACGCCGTTATGCTCGCCCTCGCGCAGCACGACGCGGGGCGGCTGGACCTCGGCCCGCGGCGCGGTTTCGGCGGCGCCGGGTTGGGTCGCCGGTTCAGCCGCGACAGGCGCCTGCGACGCGTGCGCGGCGGCTTCGCTTTCGGCTTTTGCACGGGCCTCGCGCCTCGCCCGCGCCCGCAACAGCCATTCCGGCGTCGTCGCGCCCGGCGAGTCCGAGGCTGTGGGCTCCGCTGCAGGCTCTGTCTTCGCCGCCTGAGCCGGCTCCGCCGGAGCCAGCGGCTCGGACGGGATTATAGGCTCCGCAACGAGCGCGGGCTTCTTTTCGATCGCAGCAGGCCGCGGCCGACGTTCGAGCGGCGCCAGCGTTACGGGCGTAGGCGGTTCCGCCGCGACAGGCCGAGCCGGCACGGGTTTGGGCGCGGCCGGCGGCGCAGACTCCGTAGGAGCAGTTTCGGAGACGGTCACGGGCTCCTCAGCCACGGGCTTTGGCGACTCAACGGCGACACCCGGCCGAGGCTCTTGCGCCGGCTTGGGCGATTTGGACGTCCTCGCATCAATCGAACGCGGAACAGGAAATTCCGCCGCGGGAGTCGCGGCAGGCCGAGATTCGCGTTTCGGGCGGGCGACCTGGACCGTAGGCCTCAGACCCCGCTTTACGGCCATCGCGGCTTCCGAGCGGGAGGGCGCGACGGGCGGCGGCGCGCGCTCCTCGATGCTTGCGGGCGGCTCCTGCAACGTCGGCGCGGTGGGCAAGGTCGGGCCGACGCGCGGCGCCGGCGCCTTGGCAGGCGCGGGAGCTATGATCGAGGGAGCTGGATCGGCCTCGGGTTCAGTCGCGGGCTCGCTCGCAGTGAAGCTCGCTGAAGTCGCGACCGGCTCCGTTCGCACTTCGAAAGCCCGGACGATCTGTCCGCCTGCACGCGAAACCGCCGCCGCGATCGCGCCGAGGCCGATCGACAGGACGCCGGCTCCGGCGAGCGTCGCGGCGATGTCGAGCGCGCCGAATCCATCAGCCCGGACGATGGTCAGCCCGCTCCAGCCGAGAAGCGCTGCGCCGAGCGCATACAGTACAAAGGGCATGACGAAGGGCATGGACGGATTGGGCCTCGTTCCGCGTCGGGCGTTCTTCATTCTTGACCCGGCGCGCCTTAGCGGCGGATGAAGCATGGCGGGCCCGCGGTCTTGTTGCCGCCTTGCCCGGCCTGCCTATCTACCGCTTGCAAGCCGCCGGGGGGAGTCAGCGCTGACGCGCCTCTTTCCCGCCGGGAATGAAACGAATCCCTTTCTCCGGAGATTTCGATGGCTTTCGAACTGCCTGAACTGCCTTACGCCTATGACGCGTTGCAGCCTTACATGTCGAAGGAGACCCTCGAGTTCCACCACGACAAGCATCACAACACCTATGTCGAGACCGGCAACAAGCTGCTCGCCGGATCGGGCCTCGAGGGCAAGTCGCTCGAGGAGATCGTGAAGGAGTCGCACGGCAAGAACGCGGCCCTCTTCAACAATGCCGGCCAGCACTACAACCACCTCCATTTCTGGAACTGGATGAAGCCGAACGGCGGCGGATCGATCCCCGGCGCGCTCGAGGCCAAGATCAAGGAGGATCTCGGCGGCGTCGAGAAGTTCAAGGAGGACTTCATCGAGGCCGGCAAGGGCCAGTTCGGCTCAGGCTGGGCGTGGCTCGCGCTGAAGGGCGGCAAGCTCGAGGTGATGAAGACCCCGAACGGCGAAAACCCGCTGGTCCACGGCGCGACCCCGCTGCTCGGCGTCGACGTCTGGGAGCACTCCTACTACATCGATTATCGCAACAAGCGTCCCGACTATCTCAAGGCGTTCATCGAGAATCTCGTGAACTGGGAATATGTCGAGAAGCTCTACTCCGAGGCGAAGTAACGTCTCTTGAATCTGAACGTGATCTGCGAACGGGGCCGAAAGGCCCCGTTTTCATGTCCAGTCGCTGGCGGCTGTGTCCGGCGATCGTCGCGGCTCACCTAGAACTTCTCTGCGGGAGCCGGCTCCGAAACGCCAAAAGAAAACGGGGACGCCCTTCGGCGTCCCCGTTTCCGTCGCATCCGGTTTAACCGAGAGGTTCGGTCGATCTCAGTACTTGGTGACCAGCGGAGCGGCCGCCGCAGTCGGCGTCCACAGCGGGATGATCACGCGACCCCAGAAACGGGTCTCCTTGCCGCCCAGGTTGCGCTGGTAGATGTCGCGCGTCACGTAGGCCTGCAGGATGGCCGGGCCGAAGTTGTAGCCGACGAGCGGACCCAGCGCGAACTGCTTGCCCTTGCCAGCCTGTCCGGTCGGGAGATCGTATTCGGTCGAGCCGAAGCCGACAGCGCCGACTTCCCAGTTGCCGAAGGTCTTGGTCGCGGTCAGGTCGATGCCGAGGCCGTTCGAGGTCTTGCCACCCGCGATACGATCGGTGTCGAAGGTGATGCTCCAGGTGACGTTCGCCGTGAGGTTCCAGCCGTCAGCCGTATAGCTCGCCGCGAAGTCCTGACGCCACGTGGTGGCGCGGACGCGGATGTCCTTCTCACCGACGTTGAAGTAGAAGCCGGAGGTGTAGCTGACGCCGATGCCGTTACCCAGATCCCAGGCCAGCGCGCCGGCCAGGAAGGGATTGTAGAGGCCGTAGTCGGAATTGTTGTTGCCGGGCGGGTCGATGTAGATGTTCGGCAGAGCGCCGAGGACCTGAACGTTCGCGCCGAGGACGGTCCAGGGCGTCGACCAAGCGATGACCGGCACGTCGACGAGGACGCCCGTGTCACGGCCGGGAACGCTACGCTCGCCCCAGCTGATGGTGTTGACGAAGTAAACGCCCTCGGGAAGAGGCGCGCCGCGAGCAAGACCGCTGGTCTCACCCGGCTGCTTCGTAAGGCCGGCGCTCGCGCCCACTGTCGTTGCGCCCCAAGCGACCGCGCCGATCGCCGCGATCTTGATTGCATTCTTCAGCATCTTGTTTTCCTCCGATCGGCGCCCTCCCGGGACGCCGCCTCTCCGAGTTCTTTCGCCAGTCGGTTCGGCGCGTTCCGTCCCCGAGCGAAGCATTCGGTTACAGAACCGATGGCTCAACAAGCGCCCCCGACTCGGCGCTGCTGAAAGGAGAGGACATTTTTTAGGCGGGTCTCGCTAGCCCAAACGGGATCGGGCTGTGCTGTTGCAGCCAAACTGTCGCCAAAATGTCGCAGCGTTGGGGCGGCCAAAATGAGGCGGTTGAGCCGCTTTTCGACGCCCGTTGAGCCACGAAGGTTCTGAGCAAATTATAAGCGTTACAATGAGTTGCTAAAAGCAGCGTGGGCGCCCAAGCCTTCATCGCAAGGTGTTCTGAGCGACCGTCAACCCCGCCATGCCCGCGACGCCTCCGATCGCCAAGTCGGGCGTCGCGACCTCATCCCAGCGGTATCCCAGAACCGCGCCGCGTCGTGATCCCGTCACGGTATTGCCGACGATCGTCGTCGGCCCGACTCCTTCGACCACCGAGACGCTGATTCCCACGTCGCATGAGCGGATCACGTTGCCGGATATCGTGACGTCCCGAAGGTACGGCCCCCACCCCGCGCTGACGCCTGCGGCCGCTGCGTTCTCGACGACGTTTCCGGTCACGGCGACGTCCGCCTCGACGCCGATGCCCTGCCCGTAGCTGTCGCCGGGGCCGTCGAGCTTCGGGCGCCGGAACAGGTTGCGCACGACATTGCCGACGACCGTTCCCATTCGGCCGCCCTCGTTGAAGTTTGCGACAGAAATCCCCGCCGCCGCGCCGTCGATCAGGTTTCCCGATATCACCGCGCCGGAGAAGCCGAATTCCGAATAGAGGCACGTCTCGCCGCTATCGAGGCAGAGGTTGTTCGAGATCATCACGTCGTCGGATTCGTGCGCCCGTACGGCGGTGAACGCGGAACGACGGATGGCGTTGCCGGAGATCATCACCCCCGACGCCTTGGAGACGTTGACCGCGTTGCCGTTCCATCCGAGGCCGCCATCGAGCGCGCCTGTGTCCTCGATGCGGTTGCGCGAGACGACCGATGGGTCGTCCCCTTTCGTCGTGCGGCGGATCAGGACGCCGTTGTTGCGGCAGCTGAGGATCGCGCAATCGGTAACCGAGACGCCGAGCCCGTCCATCGAAAACAGCGCCGCTTGGCGCGCGCCCTCGAACCGCGAGCCGCGAAGGGCGCCTCCGGAGCGACGCATCACCAGCGCACTCGCGCCGGCCCCGGAGACGACGACATCGTCGAGCGTCAGCGCCGCCACCCCGTCGGCTTCGATCAGCCCCGAATTCTGATCGGCTGGGATGTTCGACCCATGGAGCGTCAGGCCGCGCAGGGCGACGCGCTTCGCGCCTTTGGCGAAGAACAGCGGCGATGAGCCTACGAGCTCGATCCGTGTCGTTTCGCCGACGCCGATCAGGACTGCGCCGTCCGGTAGGGTCACCCCCGCCAGACGATAGAGACCGGGGCCAAGCGCGAGCGGCCGCCCCTCCCGCGCCGCGCGTTCCAGCGCTTTTGCGAACGCGCGGCTCTGGTCGCTCTCGCCGGGCTTCACGCCCAAAGCCCCGGCATCAAGCGCTCCGGGGCTCGCCTGGCCCCATGCCGGCGCCGCAGCGAGACCTGCGAACGCGGCGCTCACCGCAAGAAACCGCCGCCGCGTCGGCGCGCTGAGATCGTCGATCATGGACTGCAAGGACTTGCGCTCCCGGCCCCGCCTGAGCCAATTCATGCGCGCGCACGGTCCTCAACACCGCCGGCGCAGAAAGCGACCCTAGAGGCTTCGGGCTCTGACGGGGAGTATGCCCGGCGCCGCGCGTTCGGATACGGTTTCGCGAACAGGCTCAGGCCTAGGGCCATGGGATCGACATGACTTCCGCCCCTCAACGCCGTCGCGCGGACCTGCTGCTGGTCGAGCGCGGCTTCTTCGAGAGCCGCGCCCGCGCGCAGGCCGCGATCGCCGCGGGTCTCGTCTTCGCCGACGGCGTGGCTGTGCGCCGCGCCTCGGACGGGCTTGCGCCCCACGCGCTGATCGAGGCCAGCCTGGAGCACCCTTACGTCTCGCGCGGCGGCGTGAAGCTCGCTTACGCGCTCGATCATTTCGCGATCGACGTCACGGACGCCCATGCGCTCGACGTCGGCGCTTCGACCGGCGGCTTCACCGAGGCGCTGCTCGCGCGGGGCGCGGCGCATGTGACCGCCGTCGACGTCGGCCGCGGCCAGTTGCATGAGCGGCTGAAGGGGGACCGCCGCATCCTCTCTCTCGAGGCGACCGACGTAAGGGAGCTGTCGCCGAACACCCTCCCGGAGCCGCCGTCCATCGTGACGATCGATGTCAGCTTTGCGCCGCTCGCCGTCGTGCTGCCGCCGGCGCTTGCTCTCGCCGCGCCGCAGGCGACCCTGATCGCGCTGGTGAAGCCCCAGTTCGAGGCGGGCCGAAAGGACATCGGCAAGAACGGCGTGGTGAAGGACGAGGCTGTCCGCGTGCGGGTGGTCGAGGCCGCGGAGGCGCTGATCGCTTCGCTCGGCTTCGCGCATCTCGGGACCGCGACGTCGCCGATCGCCGGCGGCGACGGCAATGTCGAATACCTCATCGCGGCGGAGAGGCGCATTGGCTGAGACTCTCCGGATCGACCATCTCGGCCACCGCGGCGACGGTGTGGCGTTCACCGGTTCCGGTCAGGCGTTCGTAGCGCGGGCGCTTGCGGGCGAACTGGTCGAGGTCGAGCGCGACGGCCAGCGCGCGCGCCTCCTTCGCGTCGTCGAGCCCTCGCCCAACCGCGTCGAGGCCTACTGTCCGCATGTCGGTTATTGCGGCGGCTGCGCGACGCAGGAGCTGGCGCAGGGTCCGGCGCTGGACTGGAAGCGCGACCTGCTCGTGGACGCCTTCCGGCGCGAAGGGATCGACGCCGCCGACCGGATCGGCGCAACCATCGACGCCCATGGCGCCGGGCGACGGCGCGCGACGTTCCATGCCCGCGCCGGAGCGGACGGCAAGCTGGCCATCGGCTTCGCGGAGGCGCGCAGCCACGCGATCGCGGAAATTGCGGGCTGTCCGCTGTTCGCGCCGGGCCTGCGCGGCGCGTTGTCGGCCGCCCGCGCCGTGGCTGAGGCGTTGAGGGGCAAGGGGAAGCCGCTCGATCTTGCTGTCACCGCGACCGACTCGGGGATGGATCTCGACGTGCGCGGCTTGGGCCCGCTGCCCGAGGCCCTGCGGCTGAAGCTCGTCTTGCTCGCCGAGCGCTTCGACCTCGCGCGGCTTTCGATCCATGGGGAGGTCGTCGTCGAGCGGCGCAAACCAGTCCTGTTCGTCGGGCGGGCGACGCTGAACCCGCCGCCCGGCGGCTTCCTGCAGGCGACGGCGTTCGGAGAGGATACGCTGGCGCGGCTTGTCGTCGGGGCCATGGCCAAGGCGAAGCGGGTCGCCGACCTGTTCTGCGGCTCGGGCGCCTTCGCGTTGCGGCTCGCGGAGGCCGCCGAGACGTTCGCGGCGGACGCCGACAAGCCCGCCGTCGCGGCGCTCGCACAGGCCGCGAAGGGAGCGCAGGGGCTGAAGCGGGTGACGGCGGAAGCGCGCGACCTGTTCCGCCGCCCGCTGACGTCGGCAGAGCTCGCCCGCTTCGACGCCGTGACCTTTGACCCGCCGCGCGCAGGCGCCGAGGCGCAGGCGCGGGCGCTTGCGGCCTCGAAGGTAAAGCGGGTCGTCGCCGTCTCGTGCAGCGCTGCGACACTCGCGCGCGACTCCGGGATCCTGATCGGCGGCGGCTATCGACTCGAGCGCGTCACGCCGGTCGACCAGTTCCGCCACTCGGCCCATATCGAGGCGGTGGCGGTGTTCTCGAAGTAATCGGCCGAAGCGGCTGGCGACCCCAGCCGCCTACCGCGGTTCGAGAGGCGGCATCAGTCCGAGATTGGCCATCAGACGCTTGGCGCGTGCGACCGTGTCCTCGGCCGACGCGCCTTGACCGCCGGTCTCGATGATCGCGAAGATCATGCTTCGCGGGCCGCGATCGACCCATCCGACAGCCCAGGCGACGTCAGGGCAGGCGCCGGTTTTGACCACGAAGTTCGCGTCGCCGATCCGCTCGGCCGCCAAGAGCTCCGCGGTGCGGGCCTGCGATTCCGCCGTCGTCGGCAATTCGCCGCGCTTCAGCCGCGCCAGGAACTCCACCTGCTCGACGGGGCTCAACGTCAGCTGGGGCTGGGGTTGCAACCCCGTTGGATGCGGCCGATTGGCGATCTGCTCGGCGTCGCCATAGCGCATCGCGCCGAGCGCCTTCACGAAATTGTCCGGCCCGACGCGACGCGCGATTTCCTCATAGACCCACGGTACGGGACGCCGGAACGCGTCCTTCAGAGTCACGCCCTCCGGCGGATCGCCCGCGACCGGCGGCTGACGACGCACCGGCGCGTTCGTGTCCGGCGCGACGCCTCGATCCAGCGCCACGACGTTGGTCGCGATGTCGAGCGTCGCGCAGGGCGGCAGACGACGCGCACAGTCCATCCGGTCCGAGGTCGCGGTTTCCGCGCCGGGCGCGACGTCGCGCAACGCCGCGCATGCCTCGACGCCTGCAAAGGCGGCGGCGAACGCGGTCGGCAAATCGGCAGGACCCTGCGCCCCGGCAGGAGCGGCGGCGAACGACAGGGCCATCATTATCGAAGTGGCAAGAACGCCGGCGCGGATCGCGTTTCCCCTGATGTTTGCTGTCCGTGTTCGAATTCCGACCGCCCCCGCGGACCCGAACGCATTTGCGATCTAACTAGTCTATCCCAGCGAGGCGGAAAGTGCGCGCAAAACCGTGATCTCGGGGGATGCTCGGGTAGCCGTGACGCGTTGTCGGAGCCGAACTCGCTTGCTAAGACTGCCTGCGATGCAGGCTCGCCCGCCGAACAGGCGCCGGCGGCTTTCAGCGGACAGGGGGCGTTCGGACCAGCAGTGGAATATTTCGCCCAGCAGCTGATCAACGGGGTGACGCTCGGCTCGATCTACGGCCTGATCGCGATCGGCTACACGATGGTCTACGGGATCGTCGGCATGATCAATTTCGCCCATGGCGACGTGTTCATGGTCGGCGGCTTCCTCGCGCTGATCGCCTGGCTCGCGCTGACCGCGATGGGCGTCACCGCCGTCCCGGTCGCGCTCGCCCTCGTCCTGGTGCTCGCGATGGCGTTCACCGCGCTCTACGGCTGGACGGTGGAGCGGCTCGCCTACCGTCCCTTGCGTGGCTCCTTTCGGCTGGCGCCGCTCATCTCGGCGATCGGCATGTCGATCCTGCTGCAGAACGCCGTGCAGGTGGCTCAAGGCCCCCGCGTCAAACCGCTGCCGCCGGTCGTGCCGGGCAATTTCTTCCAGAGCGAGGGCGCAGGCGGCTTCGTCGTGGCGATCTCGAATGTCCAGGTCATCATCGTCGCCACCACGCTCGTGCTGATGGTGGCGTTCTCGCTGCTCGTCGCGAAGACCCCGCTCGGCCGCGCCCAGCGCGCCTGCGAGCAGGACCGCAAGATGGCCTCGCTGCTCGGAATCGACGTCGACCGGACGATCTCGCTGACCTTCGTAATGGGGGCGGCGCTCGCCTCCGTCGCGGGGCTCATGTACCTGCTCTATTACGGCGTCGTGGATTTCTACATCGGCTTCGTCGCGGGCGTGAAAGCGTTCACCGCGGCCGTGCTCGGCGGCATCGGCTCGCTCCCCGGGGCGATGATCGGCGGCCTGCTGATCGGCCTGATCGAGACCTTCTGGTCTGCCTATTTCTCGGCCGAGTACAAGGACGTCGCGGCGTTCTCGATCCTGATCGTGGTGCTCATCTTCATGCCCTCCGGCCTGCTCGGCCGTCCCGAGGTGGAAAAGGTTTGAGCGCGCGCGCAGCAGGCGGAGCCGCCTTCGCCGAGGCGCTGCGCGATGCAGGCGTCGCGGGGCTGATCACGCTCGGGCTCGCCGCCCCGATGCTTGGCCTCGTCACCGTCACGAAGCCCGAAGGCTTGAAGCTCGATCCGCACTGGCCGCGCGTCGCGGTCGCGGTCGCGATCGTCTTCGTCGGACGGCTGATCCTCAACCTCACGATCTGGAAGCCGGGTCGCCCGCCAAAGACACTTGTGAAGCCAAAGCTCGAAGCGCGGCTGTCGAAGCTGGCCAAGCTCCTCGCGCCGGCCGCCATCCTGTTTGCGATCGCCCTGCCCTTCTTGCCCGGCGTCGAGCGCTATGCCGTCGATCTCGGCATCCTGGTGCTCACCTATGTCATGCTCGGCTGGGGGCTGAACATCGTGGTCGGCCTGGCGGGGCTGCTCGACCTCGGCTACGTCGCCTTCTATGCGGTCGGCGCGTATTCCTACGCGCTGCTCGCGCAGCATTTCGGGCTCGGCTTCTGGGCCTGCCTTCCGCTCGCGGGCATCCTCGCCGCCTTCTGGGGCGTGCTGCTCGGCTTCCCCGTGCTGCGCCTGCGCGGCGACTACCTCGCGATCGTCACGCTCGCCTTCGGCGAGATCATCCGCCTCGTGCTGCTCAACTGGTACTGGGTCACGGGCGGACCAAACGGCATCACCGGCATCCCCCGGCCGAGCTTCTTCGGGCTCGAATTTAAAGCCGGACCCGACGGCTTCGCGGCGACCTTTGGGCTGCCCTTCTCAGGGCTGCACCGCATCATCTTCCTCTATTACCTGATCCTCGCGCTCGCGCTGATCACCAACTACGTCGTGATCCGCCTGCGACGGTTGCCGATCGGCCGGGCGTGGGAGGCGCTGCGCGAGGACGAGATCGCCTGCCGCTCGCTCGGCATCAACACTGTCAACACCAAGCTGACGGCGTTCGCTCTCGGCGCGATGTTCGCGGGCTTCGCGGGCTCGTTCTTCGCGACGCGGCAGGGCTTCATCAGTCCCGAAAGCTTCGTCTTCATGGAAAGCGCGCTGATCCTCGCGATCGTCGTGCTCGGTGGCATGGGCTCGCAGTTCGGCGTGGCCGTCGCGGCGCTGGTGATGATCGGCGGCTTCGAGCTGTTCCGCGAGTTCAAGGACTACCGGCTGATCGTGTTCGGCGCCGTCATGGTGCTGATCATGGTGTGGCGGCCGCGCGGGCTCGTCTCGACGCGCTCGCCGACCGTGTTCCTCAAGGAAAAGAAAGCGATCTCAGGCTCCCTCGTGCAGGAGGGCCAGGGTTGAGCCGCGGGCATCCGGACGCGCCGACGCTACCCGATGACGTCCTGTTGCGCGTTGAGCGGCTCACCATGCGCTTCGGCGGGCTGGTTGCGGTGAATGCAGTGTCGTTCGACGTCCGCCGCGGCGAGATTACTGCGCTGATCGGCCCGAACGGGGCCGGCAAGACCACCGTCTTCAACTGCATCACCGGCTTCTACAAACCGACCGTCGGCCGCCTGACGCTGAACCGCGGCGACCAGAGCTTTCTCCTGGAGCGGCTGCGCGACCACGAGATCTCGCGCCGCGCCGGCATCGCCCGCACCTTCCAGAACATCCGCCTGTTCGGCGGCATGACGGTGCTCGAAAACCTGCTGGTCGCCCAGCACGCGCCGCTGATGAAGGCATCGGGCATGACCGTGCTTGGCGTGCTGCGTTTTCCGGGCTTCGCCAAGGCCGAGCGAGCAGCGATCGAGAAGGCCAAAGGCTGGCTGGAGCGCATCGGTCTGATCGACCGCGCCGACGACCCCGCCGCGGACCTGCCTTACGGCGACCAGCGCCGGCTGGAGATCGCGCGCGCGATGTGCACCGATCCGGTCGTGCTCTGCCTCGACGAGCCGGCGGCCGGCCTCAATCCGAGCGAGAGCGCCGACCTCAACGCGCTGCTGCGCTCGATCCGCGCCGAAGACGGCGTCGCGGTGCTGCTGATCGAGCACGACATGAGCGTGGTGATGGAGATCTCCGACCATGTGGTCGTGCTCGATTACGGCCGGCTGATCTGCGACGGGACGCCGGCCCTGGTGCGCGAGGATCCCAAGGTGATCGCCGCCTATCTCGGCGTCGACGACGAGGAGGTCGAGCAGGTCGAGCGCGAGATCGAGGAGCGTGCGTCTTGAGCGCTCTGCTCTCCATCAAGGGCGTCACCGCCTATTACGGCGCGATCGCGGCGCTGAAGGGCGTCGACGTCGATGTCGCCGAAGGCGAGATCGTGACGCTGATCGGCGCGAACGGCGCCGGCAAGTCGACGCTGATGATGACGATCTTCGGCCAGCCCCGGGCTCGCGACGGCTTGATCACCTTCGACGGACACGACATCACGCGCACGCCGACGCACGAGATCGCGCGGCTGAAGATCGCGCAGTCGCCAGAGGGACGGCGCATCTTCGGCCGCATGACGGTGGTCGAGAACCTGCAGATGGGCGCGGCGGTCACCAAATTCGCGCATTACGACGAGGACCTCGCCCGCATCTTCGCGATCTTCCCCCGGTTGAAGGAGCGCGCCGGTCAGCGCGGCGGCACGCTCTCGGGCGGCGAGCAGCAGATGCTCGCGATCGGCCGCGCGCTGATGAGCCGTCCGCGCCTCTTGATGCTCGACGAGCCGTCGCTCGGCCTCGCGCCGCTGATCGCCAAGCAGATCTTCTCGGTCGTCGAGGAGCTCAACCGGACGGAGCGGCTGACCGTCTTTCTGGTGGAGCAGAACGCCTATCACGCGCTGAGGCTCGCCCATCGCGGCTACGTCATGGTCAATGGCCGCATCACGATGTCGGGCGGCGGCCGCGAGCTGCTGGAGCGGCCGGAGGTGCGCGCCGCCTATCTCGAAGGGGGCCGCTAGATGGGCGTGATCTGGGAGGTCTCGCTCGGCGAGTTCGTCTTCGTCACGCTGATCCTCGGCGGCGGCGCGGCCTGGCTGGCGGGGCGCGGCGTCGCTCTGTCCTGGGATTCGATGTCGAAGGCCGCGGTCTGGATGCTGCCGCTCGCAGCCGTCGTCCGCTTCATCCATTACGCGCTGTTCAGCGGAAACCTGCTGACGCTCCATTTCTTCATCGTCGACCTCGTCGTTCTGATCGCGATGGCGGTCGCCGGCTGGCGCGTCACACGCACGAGCCAGATGACCCGGCAATATGACTGGCTCTACGACCGGGCCGGCCCGTTCAGCTGGCGCCCCAAAAGTTGAACTTCGGGACGCGACGCGGAACAATGACTAAGGACCAACGCCAAAGGGCTGCGGAAGCGACTGCCGAAGACTTTTCCAGAACAGCAATCTGAAGGGACGTTCGGACATGAAGAGACATCTCGCGGCCGCGATCGGCGCGGCGCTCGGCCTCGTCCTCTCAGGCCCCGCCTACGCAGACATCATCGTCGGCATCGCAGGCCCGATGAGCGGCGAGAACGCCGTGTTCGGCGGCCAGATCCGCAACGGCGCCGAGCAGGCCATCGAGGACATCAACGCCGCGGGCGGCGTCAACGGCGAGAAGCTGGTCGCCAAGATCGGCGACGACGCATGCGACCCGAAGCAGGCGGTCAACGTCGCGAACCAGCTCGCCGGCGACGGCGCCAAGTTCGTGGTCGGGCACTATTGCTCGGGCTCGTCGATCCCCGCTTCCGCGGTCTACGCCGAGGAAGGCATCATCGAGATCTCTCCCGCCTCGACCAACCCCGTGTTCACCGACAAGCGGCCTGGCCCGACGATCTATCGCGTCTGCGGCCGCGACGACCAGCAGGGCGCGATCGCCGGCAAGTACCTCCTCGACCAGTACAAGGACAAGAAGGTCGCGGTGGTTCACGACAAGTCGTCCTACGGCAAGGGTCTTGCGGACGAGACGCTGAAGGCTTTCCAGGCCGGCGGAGCCAAGGAAGCGCTCTACGAGACCATCACGCCGAGCGAGAAGGACTATTCGGCGCTCGTCTCCAAGCTGAAGCAGGCCAACGTCGACGCCGTCTATTTCGGCGGCTACTACCAGCAGGCCGCTCTCCTCGTGCGCCAGATGCGCGATCAGGGCCTGCAGGCCAAGCTGCTTGGCGGCGACGCGCTGCAGTCGAACGAGTTCCTCGGCATCACCGGCAAGGGCGGCGAAGGCGTGATGTTCACCTTCCCGCCGGACCAGACCAAGCTCTCCTCCGCCGCCGCCGTCGTGGAGAAGTTCAAGACCAAGAAGATCGCGCCGGAAGGCTTCACGCTCTACAGCTACGCCGCGGTCCAGATCTGGGCCAAGGCCGCGACGGACGCGAAGTCGACCGAGGGCGAGGCCGTCTCCGCCGAGATGAACAAGCAATCGTTCAACACGATCGTCGGCGACATCAAGTTCGACGCCAAGGGCGACCCGACGGTGGCCGGCTTCGTGTTCTACGAGTTCAAGGACGGCGCCTACACCCAGATGTGAGGCTTACCGTGACGAACGAAGGAGGCCCGCCAGTCAGGCGGGCCTTTTTCATTGCCCGCAGCGCATTTCTCAAAGGGACTACTTGTGAGCGACGAAGACATCACCCGCGACAGCAACGGCGCAGAGCTCAACGACGGCGACAGCGTCACGCTGATCAAGGACCTCAAGGTCAAAGGCTCTTCGGAGACCATCAAGCGGGGCACGCTGGTGAAGAACATCCGCCTCACCGCTAAGCTCGACGAAATCGAGTGCAACACCAAGCAGGTGAAGGGCCTCGTGCTGCGGACGGAGTTTTTGAAGAAGGCGTGACAGGCACGTCACCGGCTTCAGGCCTCGTTCTCACCCCAGCCGCGCCAGCCCCGGGAACGTCTCCAGCAGCCAGAACGACGCGGTTGTCGTCCAGCCTGCGAGGAAGGCGATCCCGGTCAGCACTAGCAGGCCGCCCATCACCTTCTCCACCGCACCGAGATGGCTGCGGAAGCGCTTCATAAAGCGAACGAAGGGGCCCATCGCAAAGGCCGCGATCAGGAACGGCACGCCGAGGCCTGCCGCGTAGATCGCGAGCAGCCCTGCCCCCTTGGCGACCGTCGCTTCGGAGGCCGCCACCGCGAGCACGGCCGCGAGCACCGGGCCGATGCAGGGCGTCCAGCCGAAGGCGAACGCGAGGCCCATCACATAGGCGCCCCAAAGTCCGACGGGCTTCTCGACGTCGATCCTGGTGTCGCGCATCAAAAACGGGATCTTGAAGGCGCCGAGGAAGTGCAGCCCCATCACGATGATCGCGATCCCCGCCACGGTCGCGAGCAGCGGGGCGTGGCTGAGCAGCAGCCCGCCGAGCGCCGACGCCGTTGCGCCGAAGGCGATGAAGACGGTCGCGAAGCCGAAGACGAACAGCAGCGCCGCGGCGATCGTGCGGGCGGCCACGGCGCGCGGCCTGTCGCTCGCCGTCAGCGCGTCGAGCGAGGCGCCCGCGAGAAAGCAGAGATAAGGCGGCACCAGCGGCAGCACGCAGGGGCTGAGAAAGCTCAGCGCCCCGGCGCCGAACACGGCCGGAAGGGTGATGTTTGAAATCATCGCGAGGCTTTAGCGCGCGGACGACCGCGACGGAAGCGGGCTGCGGCATCGTGATCGGCGCGGGGCGTCGTCCTTAACGAGCTTTGCATCCGTCGCCCTTGCCGCTCGCTCAAGCGCCGCGCTAGAAGACGCGCCAATCCCATTTCCCGCGCGGGCGCCACGCCTCGCGCCGACAGTCGAAGCGAGCCCCCGGACGCCATGGCCCAGCGCGAATTCATCTATCACATGTCCGGCGTGTCGAAGCAGTTCGGCGCCGGCAAGAAGACGCTCGATAACGTCCACCTGTCCTTCTACCCGGACGCCAAGATCGGCATCCTCGGTCCTAACGGCGCGGGCAAGTCGACGCTGCTGAAGATCATGGCCGGGATCGACAAGGAATACACCGGCGAGGCTTGGGCCGCGAAGGGCGCGCGCATCGGTTACCTCGAGCAGGAGCCGCAGCTCGACCAGACGAAGAACGTCCGCGAGAACGTCATGGACGGCGTCAAGGAGAAGACCGCGATCCTCGAAAAATATAACGAGCTCGCGATGAACTACTCCGAAGAGACCGCCGACGAGATGACGGAGCTCCAGGACCGCATCGAGGCGCTCGGCCTCTGGGACCTGGACAGCAAGGTGGAGCAGGCGATGACCGCGCTCGGCTGCCCGCCGGACGACTGGAGCATCGACAAGCTTTCGGGCGGCGAGAAGCGCCGCGTCGCGCTTTGCCAGCTGCTGCTCTCCGAGCCAGATCTGTTGCTGCTCGACGAGCCGACCAACCATCTCGACGCCGAGACCGTGTCCTGGCTGGAGAACCACCTCCGCAATTTCCCCGGCGCGATCCTGATCGTCACCCACGACCGCTATTTCCTCGACAACGTCACGGGCTGGATCCTCGAGATCGACCGCGGCAAGGGCATTCCCTACGAGGGGAACTATTCCTCCTGGCTGGTGCAGAAGCAGAAGCGCATGATCCAAGAGAACCGCGTGGAGGAGGCGCTGCAGCGCACCCTCCAGCGCGAGCAGGAGTGGATGGGTCGCAGCCCGAGCGCCCGGCAGGCCAAGAACAAGGCGCGCATCCAGCGCTACGACGACCTGGTCGCGAAGGCCTCCGAAGGCGGCCCGACGACGGCGCAGATCGTCATCCCGATTTCCGAGCGCCTCGGCCAGAACGTGGTCGAGTTCGACGGGCTCTCGAAGGGCTTTGGCGACAAGCTCCTCATCGAGGACCTCACCTTCAAGCTGCCGCCCGGCGGCATCGTCGGCGTCATCGGCCCGAACGGCGCCGGCAAGACAACGCTGTTCCGCATGATCACGGGGCAGGACAAGCCGGACGGCGGCTCGATCAAGGTCGGCGAGACCGTTCATCTCGGCTATGTCGACCAGTCCCGTGACGCGCTCGACGCCAGCAAGAACGTTTGGGAGGAGATCTCCGGGGGCACCGAGGTGATCCATCTCGGCAAGCGCGAGGTGAACTCGCGGGCCTATGTCGCCGCCTTCAACTTCAAGGGCGCGGCCCAGCAGAAGAAGGTGGGTGACCTCTCCGGCGGCGAGCGCAACCGAGTGCATCTCGCGAAGATGCTGAAATCAGGCGCAAACGTGCTGCTGCTCGACGAGCCGACGAACGATCTCGACGTCGAGACCCTGCGGGCGCTCGAAGAGGCGCTCGAGGAATACGCGGGCTGCGCGGTCATCATCAGCCATGACCGCATGTTCCTCGACCGCATCGCGACGCACATGCTGTCCTTCGAGGGCGAGAGCCACGTCGAATGGTTCGAGGGCAACTTCCACGATTACGAGGAAGACAAGAAGCGCCGCCTCGGCCCGGACGCGGTCGAGCCCAAGCGCATCAAATACCGTCAGTTCGCGCGGTGATAGGATGGGTTAGGATGCCGTTCGGGAGGACTCGGATGGCGACCTATTCCCTGCATGCCGCTCAGGAAGAGCTCGACGACCTGATCGATCGCAGCGAAAAAGGCGAGACGGTCGGCATCCTGCGCTCATCCGGCCGCCGCGTTAGCCTCGTCGCTCTTGCAGCGGAGCGGGCCCGGCTGGCGGATGGGCCCGCCGAATGACGCTCCGCGAGGACTGGTCCGCCTCGACCTATCTCCGCTTCGAGGACGAGCGGACGCGACCGGCGGCGGATCTGCTGGCGCGGGTCGCCCTGGAGCGCCCGCGAAAAATCTTCGACATCGGCTGCGGGCCGGGCAATTCGACCGAACTGCTCGCCCGGCGCTTTCCCGACGCGGAGGTCGTCGGCGTCGATTCCTCGCCCGACATGCTCGCGGCCGCCTGCGAACGCTTGCCAGAAGCGCGTTTCGTTGAGGCCGACGTCGCGACGTGGAAGCCCGAGGCGCCCGCCGACCTGATCTTCGCGAACGCCGTCCTGCAGTGGCTGCCGGACCACGAGACGCTGCTGCCGCGCCTCGTGAAATCGCTCGCCTTCAACGGCGTCCTCGCCGTCCAGATGCCGGACAACCGCTCGGAGCCGTCGCATGTCGCGATGGCTGAGGTGGCGAGGAATCCGGCATGGGCGGCGCGCATCGCGCATGCCGGCGCCGCGCGGACCGACATCCTCTCGGCGGAGGGCTATTACGACCTCCTCATGCCACATTCCTCCGCGGTCGACGTGTGGCGGACGACCTATGTGCACCCGCTCGACGGCGCGGACGCGATCGCCGACTGGTGTCGTTCCACGGGCCTGAGACCCTTTCTCGATCCGCTCGACGAGGCGGAGCGCGAACGCTTCCTCGCGCTCTATGTCGAGCGTCTGCGCGCCTATTATCCCGAGCGTGCCGGCGGCAAGGCGCTGCTGCGCTTCCCCCGGATCTTTGTGGTCGCGACGCGCAAATGAACGAGCTCCCGCTCGCTGTCGAGCCGCCGAAGATCCATCGCGCCCGCACCCTTCCCGCGCGGCTTGCGATGACGCTTGGGGCTTCCGGCGAAGGCTTCGAGACGATGCCGGTCGCCTCTATCGAACTACGGCTCGATGGGATCGCGGGCGGCGGCCATGTCGGGTTCGTCAGGCGCGCCGGCGGCCGCGAGCCCTGGTATCCGCGCGGCGCCGAGATGCGTTCGGGCCGGCAGGTCACGGTCATCTCGGTCGAGGATCTGGCCGAGATCGCGGCCGCGATGGACCTACCGGCGCTGGAGCCGGGCTGGATCGGCGCCGATCTCGTGCTTGAGGGCCTCCCGCGCCTGTCTTTCCTGCCTGCGGGGACGCGGCTCTTCCTTGATGGCGGAGCCTCGCTCGTCGTCGAGGCGCAGAACGCGCCATGCCGCGACGCCGGACGCGCCGTCGCGCGCCACACCGGGCGACCGGGCGACGACCTCGGCTTCCCGAAGGCCGCGAAGCGTCTGCGTGGCCTCGTCGCCTCCGTGGAGAGGCCAGGCGTTGCCATGGCGGGCACGGACATGAAGGTCCGCCTTCCCGAACAGTGGATCTACTGATCGACGCGTCGCGTGTTGCGCCGCGATGAGAAATCACATAAAGACATCTTTATGTCTTTTTCGACGCTGCGCGCGCCTGCTTTGTCGCTCGACTCCGCCCTCGCCGCCTTGCGCGCGGCGGGCGAGCCGACGCGGCTGCGCATCCTCGCTCTTCTGACGGAAGGCGAACTCTCCGTCAGCGACCTCACCGATATTCTGGGCCAGAGCCAGCCACGCATCTCGAGGCACCTGAAGCTGCTCGTCGAGGCCGGGCTGATCGAGCGTCACCGCGAAGGCGCCTGGGCGTTCTTCCGGCTCGCCGACGGTTCTGCCGAAGGCGTCGGTCTCGCCGCCGCGCTTGCTTTCCTCGACCGCGACGACCCGGCGCTCCTGCGCGATCGCGAACGGCTCGACTCGGTAAGAGCCGGACACCATGAGACCGCGGCGCAATACTTCTCGGCGAACGCGGCGTCATGGGACGGCGTGCGCGGGCTCCACGTCTCGGAAACGGATGTCGAGCGCGCGATCCTTGATGCAGTCGGAACCGCGCGTATCGAAGCCGCGCTCGATCTCGGCACCGGCACGGGACGGATGCTCGAACTGCTGAGCCCTCATGTCGGGCGCGCGGTCGGAGTCGACTCGAACCGCGACATGCTGGCGCTCGCCCGCGCGAACCTTTCGCGCGCCAGCGTGACCAACGTGCAGGTCCGCCAAGGGGACATTTTCGCCCTCCCCGTCCCGGCCGAATCGTTCGACCTTGTCGTCATCCATCAAGTGCTGCACTTCCTCGACGACGCGCCGCGGGCTCTGCGCGAGGCGGCGCGCACGCTGCGTCCTGCGGGGCGCATGCTGATCGTTGATTTCGCGCCGCATGGCATCGAGCATTTGCGCGAAGCGCACGCGCACCGCCGTCTCGGCTTCGCGCATGAGACGATGTCGGGCTGGCTCGCCGCGGTCGGGCTCGACCTCGTCGCGCATTCCACCCTTCCGCCGCCCGACGGGGCGGACGACAAGCTCACCGTTTCGCTCTGGCTGGCGCGCGACCCGCGCTTCGTGTCGGACGCGCTTCCCACTCCCTCGGACTTCGAGGTCGCATGATGCCGAACGATCGTCTTTCCCGTACGAGCCGGCGCCCGATCCGCGTCTCCTTCGAGTTCTTCCCGCCGAAGACGCCGGAGATGGAGGAGACGCTGTGGCGTTCGATCGAGCGTCTGTCCCCGCTTCAGCCCACCTTCATGTCGGTGACCTACGGCGCCGGCGGCTCGACGCGCGAGCGCACCCATTCCACCGTCGCGCGCATGGTGAAGGAAACAGACATCCAGCCGGCCGCCCACCTCACCTGCGTATCGGCGACCAGGGAAGAGGTGGACGCGGTCGTCGACAGCTATCGGGAGGCGGGCGTGCGCCACATCGTGGCGCTGCGCGGCGATCCTGCGGGCGGCGTGGGTGCGGCGTTCGAGCCGCATCCCGGCGGCTACGCCTCGACTGCCGATCTCGTCGCGGGCATTCGTCGTCGCGCGCCGGAGATCGAGATGTCGGTCTCGGCTTATCCCGAGAAGCATCCGGAGAGTCCCAGCGTCGATGCCGACTTCGACGTGCTGAAGGCCAAGGTCGACGCCGGCGCGACACGCGCCATCACCCAGTTCTTCTTCGACAACAACCACTATCTCCGCTACGTCGACGAAGCGCGAAAGCGCGGCATCCACATCCCGATCATTCCCGGCATCGTCGCGGTGTCGAACTTCAAGCAGACCGCGAATTTCGCGACGAAGGCCGGCGCGAGCGTTCCGGACTGGTTCGCCGCGCGGTTCGAAGGGCTTGAGAACGACCCCTCCACCCGCCAGCTTGTGGCGGCGGCGGTCGCAGCCGAACAGGTGCTCGACCTCGTCGACCATGGCGTGAAGGATTTTCACTTCTACACCATGAACAAGGCCGACCTCGTCTACGCCGTCTGCCACCTCCTGGGCGTGCGGCCGGAGGTCGGCGCCGCGGCGAAGGCGGCGGCGGCTTGAGTGATCAGGGACGAAGGACAGAGACCATGACCGACGTCGAAGCCAAGATCCGCAAGCTCGCATCCGAGCGCATCCTCGTGCTCGACGGCGCGATGGGCACGATGATCCAGCAGCGGAAGTTCTCGGAAGAGGATTTCCGGGCGCAGCGGTTCACGGAGTGGAACCGCGACGTCAAGGGCAACAACGACCTGCTGATCCTGACGCAGCCGGACTGCATCCGCGACATCCATCTCGAATATTTCCGCGCCGGCGCCGATATCGTCGAGACCAACACCTTCTCCTCGACCACGATCGCGCAGGCCGATTACGGCATGGAGGCGCTCGCTCACGAGTTGAACGTCGAGGGCGCGCGGCTCGCGCGGCAGGCCGGCGATATCGCGGAGAAGGAAGACGGCCGGCCGCGTTTCGTCGCGGGCACGCTCGGGCCAACGAACCGCACGGCGTCGATCTCGCCGGACGTCAACAATCCGGGCTTTCGCGCCGTCACCTTCGACGAACTCGCGACGGCCTATGGCGAGGCCGCGCGGGGCCTGCTCGAGGGCGGCGCCGACATTCTGCTGGTCGAGACGATCTTCGATACGCTCAACGCCAAGGCCGCGATCTTCGCGATTGAGGAGATCTTCGCCGAGCGCGGCTCCCGTGTTCCGGTGATGATCTCCGGCACGATCACCGACCTCTCCGGACGCACGCTTTCCGGCCAGACCCCGACCGCGTTCTGGAACGCGCTCAACCATGCGCGGCCGATCTCGTTCGGGTTGAACTGCGCGCTCGGCGCGAAGGAAATGCGCGGCCACGTCGCCGAGCTTAGCCGCGTCGCCGACACGCTGATCTGCGCCTATCCGAACGCCGGCCTTCCGAACGAATTCGGTCTCTATGACGAGAGCCCGGAGGCGATGGCCGAGCTCGTCGGCGAGTTCGCCTCCTCCGGGCTCGTCAACATCGTGGGCGGCTGCTGCGGCACGACGCCGGCGCATATCGCGGCGATCGCGGAGGCCGTGAAGGGCAAGGCGCCGCGCCAGATCCCCGAGATCGCGCCCAAGATGCGGCTGTCGGGGCTCGAGCCGTTCGAGCTCGTGGCGTGAGATCGAAGCACGCGCCCCGCCTGACTACCCCTTCTCTCACGACGGAACGCTCATGACCTCCGCCGCCTCAAGCTTCGTCAATGTCGGCGAGCGCACGAACGTCACGGGCTCGGCCAAGTTCCGCAAGCTCATCACAGCGGGCGACTACGCGGCCGCGCTCGACGTGGCGCGCGAGCAGGTCGAGAACGGCGCGCAGATCCTCGACGTGAACATGGACGAAGGCCTTCTCGACTCCGAGAAGGCGATGACCGAATTCCTCAACCTCATCGCGGCCGAGCCGGACATCGCGCGCGTCCCCGTCATGATCGACTCGTCCAAGTGGACGGTGATCGAGGCGGGCCTGAAATGCGTGCAGGGCAAGTCGATTGTGAACTCGATCTCGCTCAAGGAGGGCGAGGAGAGCTTTATCCATTACGCGAAGAAGGTGCGGGCTTACGGCGCGGCCGTCGTCGTCATGGCGTTTGATGAGCAGGGCCAGGCGGACACCTTCAAGCGCAAGACCGAGATCTGCGCGCGCGCCTACAAGATCCTCGTCGAGCAGGTCGGTTTCCCCCCGCAGGACATCGTGTTCGACCCCAACGTGTTCGCGGTCGCCACAGGGATCGAGGAGCATTCGAATTACGGCGTCGACTTCATCGAGGCGACGAAGTGGATCCGTGAAAACCTGCCCCACGCCCACATCTCGGGCGGCGTCTCCAACCTCAGCTTCGCCTTCCGCGGCAACGAACCGGTGCGCGCGGCGATGCACTCGGTCTTCCTCTACCACGCGATCCGCGTCGGCATGGATATGGGCATCGTCAATGCGGGCGCCTTACCCGTCTATGACGACATCGACCCGGAGCTGCGCGAGCTCGCCGAAGACGTGGTGCTGAACCGCCGCGCGGATTCGACCGACCGGCTGCTCGCCGTCGCCGACAAGTTCAAGGGCGGCAAGCAGGAAGCCCGCGTGGTCGACACCAAGTGGCGGGAGCAGCCGGTCTCCAAGCGGCTGGAGCACGCGCTTGTCCACGGGATCACCGAGTTCATCGACGCCGACACCGAAGAGGCCCGCGCGCAGGCGGAGCGGCCGCTGCACGTGATCGAAGGCCCGCTGATGGATGGCATGAACGTCGTCGGCGACCTGTTCGGGTCAGGCAAGATGTTCCTGCCGCAGGTGGTGAAATCGGCGCGCGTGATGAAGCAGGCAGTGGCCTACCTCATGCCGTATATGGAGGAGGAGAAGCGCCTCAATGGCGGCTCGCAGCGTTCCGCCGCGGGCAAGATCCTGATGGCGACGGTCAAGGGCGACGTCCACGACATCGGCAAGAATATCGTCGGCGTCGTGCTCCAGTGTAACAATTACGAGGTCATCGACCTCGGCGTCATGGTGCCGGTGACGAAGATCCTCGCCGCGGCGAAGGAGCACGAGGTCGACGTTATCGGCCTTTCCGGCCTGATTACGCCCTCGCTCGACGAGATGGTGACGGTCGCCTCCGAGCTGGAGCGCGAAGGCTTCGACGTGCCCCTGCTGATCGGCGGCGCGACCACGTCGAAGATCCACACCGCTGTGAAAATCAATCCGGCCTACGACCGCGGCCAGGCTGTGCACGTGATCGACGCCAGCCGCGCCGTCGGCGTCGTCTCGCAGTTGCTCTCGAAGGAGAACAGGGAGGCGTACGCCTCCGGCATCCGCGCCGACTATCTCGAGCTCGCCGAACGCCACGCCCGTACGCAGGAGGACAAGGTCCGCAGCCCGATCGCGGCTGCGCGCGCGAACCGTCTGCAGATCGACCTCGACAAGGTGGCGTCGAAGCCGACGTTCCTCGGGACGAAGGTGTTCAAGGAGATTCCGCTCGACACGCTGATTCCCTTTATCGACTGGACGCCGTTCTTCCAGACCTGGGAACTAAAGGGCCGCTATCCGGAAATCCTGACTGACGAGAAATACGGCGAGGCCGCGCGCAACCTGTTCGAGGACGCGACCGCTATGCTTCGCCAGATGGCGGAAGAGAAGTGGCTTGAGGCGCGCGCCGTCATCGGCTTCTGGCCCGCGACCGCGCGCGGCGACGACATCGTCCTGTTCACTGACGACGACCGCAGCCAAGAGCTCGCCACGCTCCACACGCTCCGCCAGCAGATGGCGCGCACCAAGGACAAGCCGAACCTCGCGCTTTCCGACTTCATCGCGCCGGAGGAGTCAGACGTCGCGGACTATATCGGCGGCTTCGCGGTGACCGCGGGCATCGGCGAGGAGGCGGTCGCCCAGCGCTTCGCCCGCGCCAATGACGATTACGGCGGGATCCTCGCTAAAGCCCTCGCCGACCGCCTCGCCGAGGCCGCTGCCGAGTGGATGCACGCCGAGGTCCGCCGCACACACTGGGGCTACGCCGCTGATGAAACGCTCTCGAACGAGCAGATCATCGCCGAGGAGTATCAGGGCATCCGCCCTGCGCCGGGCTATCCCGCGCAGCCCGACCACACTGAAAAGGCGACGCTATTCGAGCTGCTCGACGCGCCTGAGGCGATCGGCCTGACGCTGACGGAGTCCTACGCGATGTGGCCGGGCTCGGCGGTCTCTGGCCTCTATTTCAGCCACCCGCAGAGCCGCTATTTCGGGCTCGGCAAGATCGACCGCGACCAGACGGTCGACTACGCCGGTCGCAAGGGCATGAGCACCGACCAGATGGAGAAGTGGCTCGCGCCGGTGCTGAACTATGACCCGAACCGGCAGGCGAAGATCGCGGCGGAGTGAGGGCTTAAGGTTGCTTGGGCGGCGCCACGAACGGATTCGATTCGGTCGCCGAGCCATTGTTGGCGAAGCAGGTCTCCAATCGCTCCAGGCCGGCCGCGCTACGGTCGAGCGCGACGACGATCGTCGAGCCTGCGCCCTTGATCTCGAGCTGGTCGGCGAGCCCGAGCGACTTCAGGAACTTGTCGTCGCCGATCGGGGTCGAGACCGAGTTAGCCGTCGCGGCCGCTTCCGCATCGAGCGTGCTCGAACCGGCGACCAGTTGGACGGGATAGGATTTGCCCTTGCCAAGCTGCCAGCGCGGTGAGTGCAGCGTCATCAGGAGGCCATCGGCGTCGCGCACGAAACGGACCTCGACGCCGTCTTCCGTCGTACGGCTCATGACGCAGCTCTTGAACGTCTCGGCGCGATAGTTCGCCTCGATCTGCCAGGGACCAATCGCGATAGAGTCGCTCTCCGAGGCGGGAGGCGCGGCCAAGGCGAATGCAGGCGTGAGCATGATTACGGCGGCGATAGCAAGGCGCATGGTTTCCTCCAGGCTCCATTGGAACGTAGACCCGCCTTCGGCGCTTGCCAGCGCGAAAGAGGTCCAGCTTCCAGAACGCCTTGGGCGGACGATCCGATCCGGAATAGGCATACGCGGTCGGCGGACGCCGTCGATCCGCTCTTGAAGCCGAAAGCGCCGCCCTACCCCGCCCCGCCCCGGAATCCCGTCGCCAGCACGTAGAGCTCCGCGCTGTCCTTGCGGCTCGCGGGCGGCTTCACGTGGAAGACCTTGACGTAGTCCCGCTTCAGGCTCGCAAGCAGGTCACCCTCGGTGCCGCCCTGGAAGACCTTGGCGAGGAAGGCGCCGCCGGGGGCCAGCACCTCGGAGGCGAACAAAGCCGCGGCCTCGACGAGATTGACGATCCGCAAATGGTCGGTTTTGCGGTGGCCGGTCGTGTTGGCCGCCATGTCGGAGAGCACGACATCGGCCTGGCCGCCCATGCGCGTCTTCAGCAGGCCCGGCGCCTCGTCGGCGAGAAAGTCGAGCACGAAAAAATCGACGCCGGGCGCCGGCTCCATCTCCAGGAGGTCGATCGCGACGACCTTGCCGTGGCCGTCGGTCGAGCCGACGCGCTGGGCCGCGATCTGGCTCCAGCCGCCCGGCGCCGCGCCTAGGTCGACCACGCGCTGGCCCTTGCGCAGGACCTTGTAGCGGTCGTCGATCTCGGTGAGCTTGAAGGCGGCGCGCGAGCGGTAGCCTTCGCGTTTGGCGGCCTGCACGTAAGGATCGTTGAGCTGGCGGCTGAGCCAGAGCGTCGAGGCGTGGGTGCGCTTCTTCGCGGTGCGGACCCGCACCTCGAGGCCGCGGTTGGCGCCGCCGCCGACCTTGTCGTCGCCTTTGCCGCTCACGAACGCTTCCCGCGCCGTCGCGGGCCCCTGCGGCGCCAGACACCGTCGGCGCGCATCATCTCGACCAGAATGCCTTCGCGCAGGCCGCGGTCGGCGACGCGCAGCCGCGCGACCGGAAACGTCCGGCGGATCGCCTCGAGCACGGCGCAGCCGGCGAGCACGAGATCGGCGCGGTCGGGGCCGATGCACGGGTTCTGGCAACGCTGGTCGTAGGACATCTCCTTCAGCGACTCGACGACGCGCGTGACGTCGGTCGAGGCCATCCACTGCCCGTCGACCAGCCGGCGCTCGTAGCGGGGAAGGCCGAGATGGACGCCCGCGATGGTCGTCACCGTGCCCGACGTGCCGAGCAGATGGATGTCGCTGAGCGAGGCCGACAAAGTCTCGCGCTCGGGGAAAGATTCGAGCATGCGTTCGACTTCCGCGACCATGCTCTCGAACACCTCGGTCGTGACTCTCTCGCCGCCATAGCGCTCGGCGAGCGTCACGACGCCGACGGGGAGAGAGACCCACGCCCTCATGGTGAGGTTCGCCCCGCCGCCGCCCTTGCGCTCAAGCCAGACGACCTCGGATGAGCCGCCGCCGATGTCGAACAGGATGACGCCCCCCGCTGCGGGGTCGGCCAGCGACGCGCAGCCGGCGGCCGCGAGCCGAGCCTCCGTCGCGCGGTCGATGATCTCCAGCCTGAGGCCGGCCTCGTCGAACACCTGCTCGAGAAAGTCGGAGCCGTTCTCGGCCTGTCGGCAAGCCTCGGTGGCGATCAGCCGGGCGCGGGTGACGCCCCTCGCCTCCATCTTGTCGCGGCAGATCTTCAGCGCCGCCACCGCCCGCGAGATCGCTTCGGACGACAGCCGGCCGCTATGGGCAAGGCCCTCACCGAGGCGCACGATGCGCGAGAACGAGTCGACGACCCGGAAGCCGCCGTCGCGATCAGGCCGCGCCACCAGCAGGCGGCAGTTGTTGGTCCCCAGATCGAGCGCGGCATAGGTGGGCGATTGAGGACGAACCGTCGTTCCGCCTCGTCCCGCCCCGGCGCCCGGGGCGACCGGCATCGACGCGGGCTCAAGCTCCGCGCCGCCGATCGAGACGGTCGTATAGGTCAAATCCTCTCCGTCCTCGCAAGCTCTCCGCGTCGGCCCCCGCGCCGCACGGCCTGTGACGTTTGTGTGAGAGCATAACAGCCGCGCCCATGCCCGCAAGAACGGGCCCGGTGATCGACTGATCCTTTTCTGTGAACTGGCGCGGCACCCTACGCGAGGAGGGGAAGACGCCGCCGCTTCCTGAGATAAGCTGCCGCCAGGAGCTCCGGGACGACAAACGGGGCCTTAGGGAGGGTCAAGCGCATGATGTGGCAACAGGTTTACGATCCATTCGGGAACGCCGTGATCTCGACACTGGTCGCGGCGATCCCCATTGTCGTGCTTCTGGCGGGCATCGGACTGTTCCACATGAAGGCGCACGTCGCGGCGCTGGCAGGCCTCGTGGCCGCGTTGGCGATCGCGGTGTTCGCGCACGGCATGCCGGCCGACAAGGCCGGGATGACCGCGCTCTACGGCGCCGCCTATGGCCTGCTGCCGATCGGCTGGATCATCCTCAACATCATCTTCCTCTACCAACTCACGCTCGAGAAAGGCTATTTCAAGGTCCTGCAGGATTCGATCGCCGGGGTCACGGACGATCGCCGCCTTCAGCTTCTGCTGATCGCCTTCTGCTTCGGCGCGTTCTTCGAGGGCGCAGGCGGCTTCGGCACGCCGGTGGCGGTGACTGGCGCAATACTGATCGGCCTCGGCTTCTCGCCGCTCGCGGCCTCCGGCCTGTCGCTGATCGCGAACACCGCGCCGGTGGCCTATGGCGCGCTCGGCACGCCGATCATCGCGCTCGCCGGCGTCACCGGCCTTCCGCTGCTCGATCTCTCCGCCATGGTTGGCCGCCAACTGCCGTTCTTCTCCGTGCTGGTGCCGTTCTGGCTGATCGTGGCCTTTGCGGGCTTCCGCGGCATGATGCAGATTTTCCCGGCGATCCTGGTGGCCGGCGTCGCCTTTGCGATCCCGCAATTCATCATCTCGAACTACCACGGCCCTTGGCTGGTGGACGTCATCGCCTCGGTGGTTTCAATCGCCGCGCTCACCTTCTTCCTGAAGTCGTGGAAGCCCAGAGAGGTCTGGACCTCCGCTGACGGCTCCGCTCCGTCCGTATCCGGCGAGGTCGCAGCCGGAGGGGGGCGGCATGTCTTCGACAAGCATGCGTCGTCGGTCGTCATCCGCGCCTGGGTGCCATGGCTGATCCTGTCGGTCGTGGTGGTCTGCTGGGGCATTCCACAGTTCAAGGCGTTCCTCGACTCCTTTGCGCTGGTGAAGTTCCCGGTCGCGCATGTCGACAAGCTGATCGAACGCGTGCCGCCGGTCGTCACCGCGGCAAAGGCGGAGGCCGCCGTCTACAATCTGAACTGGCTGTCGGCGACGGGCAGCGGCATTCTGGTCTCGGCCATCATCGCCGGCTTCGTGATGGGCTTCTCGCCGCTCGGCATGCTGAAGGTCTACGGCCGCACGCTCTACCTCGTGCGCTACTCGCTACTGACCATCTCCGCGATGCTCGCGCTCGGCTTCGTCACCCGCTACTCAGGCGTCGACGCCACGCTCGGCCTCGCCTTCGCGAAGACCGGCTGGCTGTACCCGTTCTTCGGAGCGATGCTTGGCTGGCTCGGCGTCGCGCTGACCGGCTCCGACACCTCGTCAAATGTGCTGTTCGGCTCGTTGCAGAAGATCTCCGCCGAACAGCTCGGCCTGTCCCCGACACTCATGGCGGCGGCGAACTCGTCCGGCGGCGTGATGGGCAAGATGATCGACGCCCAGTCGATCGTCGTGGCGTCGACTGCGACCCGCTGGTACGGCCACGAAGGCGACATCCTGCGTTACGTGTTCTTCCACTCCCTTGCGCTTGCCGCGTTAATGGGAATGCTGATCATGGCGCAGGCCTATGTCTGGCCGTTCACCGAGATGGTGCTGGCGGCCCCGGCCATCGCGCCGACGCCCTGACGGGCCGGTCGACCCGCCTTCTGCGAAGGGCCGGCGCAAGCCGGCCCTTTTGCTTTGGGCGACGCTCTTCGGTCTTGCCCTCGGCGCCTCAAATCGGTAAGGAGACGCCGTCGTGACATCTCGCCATGCTCCTGCAGGCCGAATGGCGCAACGGGCGGCCCACGAGGCTGACCGATCCCCTGCTGGGGGATAGTTTAACGGTAGAACCGCGGACTCTGACTCCGCTAGTCCTGGTTCGAATCCAGGTCCCCCAGCCAAGTTTTCTTTCTCAGATACGTGGATGCCGAGACCGCCCGACGGCTAGCGATCCGTCGTCGCCCGCCCGCGCGCTGTGGGCGCTGTCTTCCGCATTTATCTTACCGCAACGCACAACTACGAGGCCGGACGAAAAATTAGGCGCCATACGGCGGACTCTCGTTGCGACCTGCGTCGGCCGCGGTCTAGGATCATCCTAGGCCAATCTAAGTAGCTCCATGGCGCGCATGTTCAGACGTTCCTCGATGCGCGGTGGGCAGCGACAAGGACAGCATCCACGATGAAAAAACTTCTCATCGCCGCGCTCGCGCTCGCCGCCGGCGTCGCTCCTGCGGCCGCCGACGTGATGCAGACCATCAAGGATCGCGGCACGCTCATCGTCGGCGTAAAGGCCGACTACAAGCCGTTCGGTTTTCGTGACCCGTCCGGCCAGATCGTCGGCATCGAGCCCGATCTCGCAGCGGATCTCGCCCAACGTCTGGGCGTGAAGCTCGAACTTGTGCCGGTCGTCGCCTCGAACCGCATCGAGTTCCTGAACCAGGGCAAGATCGACATCGTCCTCGCCACGATGTCGGACAAGCCGGAACGCCGGAAGTCGGTGCTCGCGATCGACCCGCAGTACTATTCGGACTCGGTCAACATCCTGATGACGCAGAAGGCCAAGTACACCGACTGGGAAGCGCTGAAGGGCAAGACCATCTGCGCGACCTCGGGCTCGTTCTACAACAAGGAAGTCGAGGCCAAATACGGCGCTACGATCAAGGCGTTCGATGGCTCCGAGAAGCCGCTGTTCGCGCTGAAGCAGGGCGAGTGCATCGGTTACCTCTACGACCAGACCTTTGTGCAGGGGAAGCTGCTCGACGAGGAGTGGAAGTCCGGCTTCTACATGCCGCTGCCCGGCATCCTCGAGACGCCGTGGATCATGGCCGTGAAGACCGGCGAGGACGCCTTCGGCAAGTACCTGTCTGAGACCACGCAGGACTGGTTCAAGAAGGGCACGGTTGTCGATCTCGAAAAGAAGTGGGGCATCCAGCCCACCGACTACTCCAAGCGCATGCACGACAAGGCGAACGGTAGCTGATCCGGTCTTCGGGCGAAGCCGGCGCGGGGTTGGCGCCGGTTTCGCTTCTTCCTCTCCGGCCAAGGCCGGTTCAAAGCCTTGCTTAATGGTCTGACGAGTTCGGGGATCGATGGAAGCCTTGGCTGAATGGGGTCGCGCCCTCTACGAGGCGACCGGGATCAATCTTACGATCCTTTACGATCAGTTCGACCAGAGCCGGTTCATCTCCGGCATCTGGATGACGATCTATCTCAGCATCATCAGCCTGTTCTTCAGCGTGATCATCGGCGTCGTCGGCGCATGGGCTCAGGGCTCGCCGATCAAAGCCGTGCGGTGGGCGATCAACGGCTTCATCGTGCTGTTCCGCAACACGCCGCCGCTGGTCCAGATCTTCTTCTTCTATTTCGGCATCTCGAACCTGCTGCCTTACGTCGAGGACGCTGACGGCATGCGGGCGCCGCTTTTCACGAACATCCAGTGGGCGATCATCTCGCTTTCGCTGTTCGCTGGCGCGTTCAACATCGAGATCTTCCGGTCCGGCATCGAGGCGGTGCCGAAGTCGACGCTCGAGGCGGCCGAAGCGCTGGGCTACACGAGACTCGGCGCTTATCGGCACATCGTCCTGCCGCTCGCGATACGCGTGTGCCTGCCAGCGCTGAACAACAACCTCGTCAACCTGCTCAAGACCACCTCGCTCGCCTACGCCATCGCCGTGCCTGAGCTACTCTATGCCTCGAAGCAGATCTGGACCGACGCGCAGAACGTGCCGACCATGATGGTGGTGCTGTTGCTGACCTATGTCGCGCTGGTCGGGGTGCTGGTCTGGGCGATGAATGCGTGGGAGCGCTCTATGGCGGTTCCCGGCTACGGACAGGGGCGCGGCCGATGAGCGACGCCATGCTTGATCGCGAGCATCCTGCTCACCGGCCGTTCGCTGTTCTGCTGCCCCCTCGCGAGCGTCGACCTCTCGAACTGCCTCGGCTGAATACGCGGCATGTCGTCTTCTTCGTGGCGGTCGCGCTGGTGGTCGCGGGATCCGCCGTAGCCCAGGCGCCGGACGCGCCGCCGGCGGCTGCGACCGAAGCTTTGATCGCTGCGCCTGCGACGCCGCTCTCGGTCATCATCAAATGGGCGCCTTTCCTACTCAAGGGCTTCATCTTCAACATCGTGATCTCGATCGCGGCGATGGCGCTCGGAACGTTCTTCGGCGTACTGCTCGGCCTCGGCCAGATCAGCCTGAAGGGGTGGATCCGCAAGTCCTCCTGGTTCGTCACGCAGTTCTTTCGCAACGCGCCGTGGCTCGTGCTGCTGTTCTTCGCGATGTTCATGATCCCGTTCCAGTTCACGGTCTTCGGGGTCACGATCCCGCTGCCGGACTGGTTCAAGGCGATCATCGGTTTTGCGCTGCCGGTGATGGCGAACGTGTCGGAGTTGCTGCGCGGCGCCATCCGTTCGCTGCCGAGCGGCCAGTGGGACGCGGCGGAATCGCTCGCCTTCCCCCGCGGCAAGACGATCCGGCAGATCATCCTCCCCCAATGCGTGAAGCGCATGCTGCCGCCGTGGATGAACCTCTATTCGCTGATCACCATGGCGACCGTGCTGGCCTCGATCGTCGGGGTCGGCGAGATGCTGACGCTCACCGCCCAGGTCCATGCGGCCGAGGGCGGCCGGGCCGAGTTGTTCGCGCCGCTCTACGGCTTCGCGGGCCTCTGTTTCTTCGCCTATTGCTGGCCGATCTCGAAGCTAACCCAGCGCCTCGAGCGCCGATACAACGTCAAGACCTGATCCTCGGAGACGCGTTTTGAAACAGCCAATCGGAACGCCCGCCGGCGTGCTCTGGACCCCGGAACAGCCGATCATCTCGGTGGTCGACGTCCGCAAGTCTTTCGGCGCATTCGAGGTGCTGAAAGGCGTCTCCCTCGACGTGAAGAAGGGCGAGGCGATCTGCATCATCGGCCCGTCTGGTTCCGGCAAGTCGACGCTGATCCGCTGCATCAATGCGCTGGTGGAGATCGATTCCGGCTCTATCCTCGTGGAGAATCAGGAGGTCAACGACGAACGCCTCGACAAGCTGAAGCTGCGCCGCAAGGTCGGCATGGTGTTCCAGCAATATAATCTGTTCCCGCACAAGACGGCGCTGCAGAACGTTATGATGGCGCCGATCAACGTGCTGAAGCAGGATAAGAAGGAGGTCGAGGAGCGGGCCCGGAAGCTGCTCGCCAAGGTCCGGTTGACGGGCAAGGAGAACAACTATCCCGGCGAGCTTTCCGGCGGCCAGCAGCAGCGCGTCGCCATCGCGCGGTCGCTCGCCATGCGGCCGGACATCATGCTGTTCGACGAGGTGACGGCGGCGCTCGATCCGGAGACGGTCAAGGAGGTGCTCGTCACCATCCGCGAACTCGCCGAGGAGGGTATGACCTGCCTGCTCGTGACCCACGAGATGAAGTTCGCCCGGGACGTCGCCGACCACATCTACTTCACCGACAAGGGCGTGATCGTCGAGCACGCGCCGCCGGCCGAGTTCTTTGAAAACGCAAAGGACGAGCGGACGAAAACGTTTCTGGGCCAGATCCTCTAAGCGGCCGGGAGCCAACGGCGCTCGCCCGCCCGCAACCCGCCGAGATTCTGCGCGACGCCGGTCGAGGCCTCACGCATGATCGGCTCCATGCTCGCTACGTTCAGACGCGCCGTCTCGTTTCCTCTCGCGATCGTCCTCGTCGGCTACGAGGCTCTCAACGCGCTGTTCGGCCCGCTCGTGCGGCCCGCGATCGCGTGGACGTCCTCGCTCCGGCTGTTCACGCGGATCGGCGCGGGCATTGCGGCCCTGCCGCCTTACGCAGTGCTCGTGACGCTGGCCGTTCCCTTCGCGGTGATCGAGCCCTTCAAGTTCATCGCGCTCTATTGGCTGGCGTCCGGCCACGCCGTGCTCGGCCTGATTGCGCTCGTGCTCTCGCATCTCTCGTCGCTGCTGATCTGCGAGCGCATCTTCCATGTCGGGAAGCCGAAGCTGCTCCAGATCGGCTGGTTCGCGCTCGGGTATAGGTTCGTGGCGGATCTCCGCGACCGCGCGCTCCTATGGCTGCGCTCGACAGCCGTCTGGCGCGCCGCCGCAGAGTTCGGGCGTCGGATCAGACTGTCGGCCCGGTCGGCGCTCGGCCGCTGAAGCTCGATACGGCCCCCAAGCCAAGCCAACGCCGCCATAGACCCGGCGTCCCAGACCGCTCGATCGTCCTTGAGCGCTCGCACGAAGACGCCGACATTGCGATTTGAGCGGAGGGCTGGAAAGGAAGGCGGGCGAACAGACGCCGGTATCTTCGGAGAGCACGATGACGAACGGGCCCACCGACCCTCCCGAAGGATGGTCGACGTTCCACGACGAAGGCTTCATCGACCTTGTCGGCCCGCTTTGCGAACGGTGGACGGAGGGCAAGCCCCGCGCTTTCGGCTTCCGCGCCGGGCAGAAACACGCGAACCTGCTCGGTCTCGTCCATGGCGGCATGCTGATGACGCTCGCAGACCGCGCGCTAGGCGTCGCCTCGTGGGACGCGGCCGAGGCGTCCTGCGTCACCATCCAGTTCGACATGCAGTTCGTGTCGTCCGCCAAGATCGGCGAGTTCGTGGCGCTGCAACCGGAGATCGTGCGGCTGTCGTCATCCCTCGTCTTCACGCGCGGGGATCTTACGGTAGACGAGAGAACCGTGGCGGTGGCGACAGGCGTGTGGAAGATCCTGAAGCGCTAGGGCGCTCGTTGGCGGCGCTGATTCGAGCTATTATCTAGAGCCTGTAAAGAGTCGCTTTTCCCCGGATGCTCCCGCGATGCTGACGAAGAAGGCCAAATACGGCCTCAAGGCCATGGTCGACCTTGCCCGGCTCGATCCCGGCAGATCCACCTTCGTGGCTGAGGTCGCAGAGCGGAACGCGATCCCGAAGAAGTTTCTCGACGCCATCCTGGGCGAACTCAGGAACGCCGGTATGCTGACGAGCAAGAAGGGCAAAGCCGGCGGCTACATGCTGGCGCGCTCCGCCGACACGATCATGGTCGGCGCGATCATCCGAGCGCTGGACGGGCCGCTCGCGCCCATCACCTGCGCGAGCCGCAGCGCCTACACGCCCTGCGACGATTGCAAGGACGTCGAGGCCTGCCAGGTCCGCCTGATGATGGTGGAGGTCCGGGACGCAATTTCCGAGGTGCTCGACGAGCGCAGCCTCGCGGAGATGCGCGACCTCAGCGACAACGCGATGTCCGCGTTCACCTACCAGATCTGACGCCCCGATGACGGCCGCACGGGGAGAAACCTCGCCCCCTGCGAACCGCCTCCTGAACCTGCTAAAAGCGGCGGCCTCCGAGGCGCAACCGTTTGAAGCCGCAGCCGGCGCCACGTTGAAGGTGGCTGGCGAGCGCATCGCGTCTGTCTTCGTGATCGAGTCGGGCCTCGTGGCCATGCTTGCGAGAACCGCGGACGGCGAACGGGCGGAGACGGCGCTGCTAGGCCGGGACGCTTTGATCGGGCAAGCCGCCTGGCTCGGCGCCAAGACGGCGCGGCTCGACGCGATCGCCCTCACCAAGGTGCGCGGCCTCTCCGTAAAGGCGGCCGATCTACGGAGCGCCGCCGAGGCGTCCCCGCAATTGCGCGTCGCGTTGACGGCGCATCTCCTGAAGCGCCTTGAGGACACCGAGCGCATCTGCGCCTGCGCGGCGCTGCACTCCGTCGAGCGCCGGCTGGCGAACTGGCTGATGCGCGCTGTGGCGCTGACGGGCGGACTGCCCGTGGAAGTGACCCATGAACGCCTCGCCATCGTGCTCGGCGTCCGCCGGGCGAGCGTCACTGTCGCGCTCCATATGCTCGAAGGCGAGCGGGCGGTGAGCTGCCGACGCGGACGGATCGATATCCGCAACGCAAGCCGCCTCGAGGCGCTCGCCTGCGGCTGCCGGAGGTGAGTTCAGCCCGCCTGGTCGAGCGCGAGATCGACCGAGATCCCGCGGACCTGAAGGCGCCACATCCGCGCGAAGACGCCGTTTTTCTCAAGCAGTTCCTCGATCGGGCCGTCCTCGGCGATCCTGCCGTCCATCAGCACGACGATCCTGTCGAAGCTCGATAGCGTCGAGAGACGATGGGCGACGGCGATGACCGTGCGGTCCTTCGTCAGCCGATCGAGCGCGCGCTGTACCTCGATCTCGGACTCTGTGTCGAGCGCCGAAGTCGCCTCGTCCAAGATCACGATCGGGGCGTTCTTGATCATGGCCCGGGCGATACCGACGCGCTGGCGCTGGCCGCCGGAGAGCTTTGCGCCGCGATCACCGACTACCGTGTCATAGCCATGCGGCAGATCGTCGATGAAGTGGCAGTGCGCGGCCTGCGCGGCTGCGCGGACCTCATCGTCCGTCGCTTCCGGACGGCCGAAGCGAATGTTCTCCATCACCGTGCGATGGAACAGGGAAATCTCCTGCGGCACGACGGCGATGGCGTAGCGCAGCGACTCCTGGGTGAGGCTCGCAGCGTCCTGACCATCGATCAGCACCCGGCCCGCCTGAACGTCGTGCAGGCGCTGGACCAGGTGGATGATCGTCGATTTGCCGGCCCCGGAGGGGCCGACGACGCCGACCTTCTGCCCGGCCGGGATGTCGAGCGTGAAGCCGCGGAGCACCGGCCTCCCAACGACGCCATAGCCGAAGGAGACGTTGTCGAAGCGGATCGCGCCACCCTTGCGAGCGAATGGCCTCGCATCCTCGCGATCCGTCACCTCGTGGGGAGCGCCGATCACCCGCAGCGTCTCGCCTAGGAAGTTGACGTGCTGCTCGATCTCGACGAGGGCGATCGCAAGGTCGCGCGAGCCATGCAGGATGCGGAAGACAAGCGTGGATACGACGACCACGTCACCGGCAGTCACCTCGCCCCGTGACCATAGCAGGAGCGCCCAGACGAGCATTGAGCCCGCCATCGTCCACAGCAGAACGTCGTGGAGGACCCGCGCCTTCTCGGTGAACATCCAGCTGCTGCGCTGGGCCTTCGCCTCGCCGTCGAAGATGTAGCGCAGACGCGCGCGCTCGCGGGCGCCGGCGGCAAAGGCCTTGACCGACCAGATATTGGTGAGGACGTCGATCAGCTCGCCGCCGACATAGCCGGCCTGTTCGGCATAGGTCCGGTGCAGCCTACGGCCCTTCACGCTGAAGGCGACGAGCCCAAGCGTGATCGCCACCGCGAAGAAGGCGAGCGCGGCCGCCATCCCGATATTGATCGTGAAGAAGATCGCACACGCCCCGAGAAAATTGACGATCGGAGGAGCGACGTTCCACGTCAGCTTATTGACCATGGCGCTGAAGTCGCCAGCGGTTGACGTGATGCGGTGGCCAAGCGAGCCCGCGCGCTGTTCCTGGAAGTAGCGCATGGGGTGGCCGGCCGCGTAGTTCAGCAGGTCGAGCCGGATATCGACGCCGACGCCAACCGACGTGCGGCAGCCGAGCCAGCCGCTGACGCGCCACAGCGCCGCTTCAATCGCAAACAGGCCGACGAAGAAGGCCAGCGCGAACCACACGGCCGTGTTCTGCGCCGGCGGCTTCTCCATCGCGTCGACGAGAAGCTTCATGCCGTATTGCGAGGCGATGCCTGCAAGCGAGGCGGAGACAACGACCAGCGTCAGCGAGATGAAGTGGCCCGGCCATATCTTGACATAACGCCACAAAAAGGCGCCGGGCCCCTTCAGCGAAGCCGCGAAATCGTCGTCCTCTCGCGCGCGCTCCGGCTCGTACGGCAGTTGCGCGCCTGGCGCGACGTGGCTCATCACGCCTCCCGGCGAAGCTGGACGACGCGGTGATCGTCCGCGTCGGGCGCGGTTTCGAAGCGGGGACGCTGGCGGGCGAGCTCCGCGGCAAGTGGCTCATAGACTGGCCGGCGTCCGTCGGGACCGGCGAATCCGAACAGGCCGACGTCGCAGACGCGGTCGTTGTCCCAGCCATGGTAGTCGAGCACGGGGTAAAGACACATGCCCTCGACGGGGACCCCGGCTTTCCGCGCGGCGTCCACCTCGCCCGCGACATAGTTCAGCCAAGCAGGCCTCGCCGTGTGCTCGGCCCCGAACTCGGAGACGATGACGGGGCGCCCGTAGCGCTCGGCGGTCTCAGTCAGGATTTCCCGGAAAGGCCGATAATCGTGGTGCCCCATCGGGATCGCCCCGGCGCCGAGCACCCACTGGTTGTCGGGGTAATAGTTCAGCCCCACGATATCGAGCACGTCGGGGGAGCCGCCGAGCTCCGGCATCAGGCGGCCGACCAGCATGTCGTGCGCCTCGAACTGGGACAGCCGGTAGGCTTCCGCCGCAGCCACGTCCTTTGGACGAGAAGATGGCGGCGCGACATGGATTGCGGGCTCTGCGCAGATGAAGCGAGCGCGGGGATCGGCCTCGCGGACCGCGTGGGTGCCGGCGATGGCGGCGCGGGCGAGCTGGCGCTTCAGTTCGCCGCTGCGTCTGCGCGCCGACGGGTTGAACCGGCCCATGTCGCCGCCGGCCCAAGCCCAGTACGAGATTTCGTTGACCGGGCAGAAATAGGAAACGTCGTCGCTCTGCTCGCGCACGAAGGCGGCCGCCGCTTTGGCGAAGCGCGCGAACCGCTCAGGGAAGGCCGGCGACCAGATGTCGAGGCCGTCCGGATAGCCGTAGTGGCAGAGATCCCAGATGACCTGGACGCCGGACCGGGCCGCCGCGCGCGCCATGGGCTCGACGCTCGACCAGTCATAGTGGCCGGGCATTCTTTCGATCAGATGCCAGCGCATGCCGTCGCGCGCGGCGCGGAGACCCTGCCCGGCGACCGCAGAATAATCGGCGGCGACATGCTGCCCGTGCCCTGTCGAGGCGATCAGGTCGAGGCGTTTCTTGTCGGCTCGGCGCTGGGAGGCGCACTCGAAGCCGGCCATGAAGAAGCTGCGAAGCCCGCTGGATGCGGACAAGGCTGAACTGGTCAAAGGGTGCTCCTGTGACTGCGCCCGCTCCCGCTCGCGGGCAGCGACTATGTGGGGCGTCCGCACCTGAAGCCTGCATGAACGACTTTTATGTACGCTTCCGTACAATTTCAGAGAGCGTGGGAACCCTCGGATGGCGCAGGTGTTTTTCCATGGACGTTCTGCGGGGTGAACGCCGCCTCTACTCCGAAGCTGCTCTCTCCTGTTCACCGCGCGTTCATGACAGAATTGTCTGAATAGGTCGCATCGACCCACTCATGCGGGAGAGATTATGCAAACGACGGCCGAATATGGGTCGCCTGCGGTCGAAGCAATTCCGACGGAAATTGATGACGCCGCCGTCGTCTGCTTCTCACATTTACGCTGGGATTTCGTCTATCAGCGTCCACAGCATCTACTTAGTCGTTTCGCGAAGCGACATGATGTACTCTTCATCGAAGAGCCGGTGTTCGAAGACGTTGCCGTTCCTGAGATGCGACTTTCCCCTCGAGGTGAGAATGTTCGTATCGCAGTCCCTGTTCTTCCACACGGCCTGAGCGAAAGTGCCAAGGTCCACGCGCAGCGACAGCTGATTGATCGTGAGCTTGAAGGCCTGCCGCAAGCTCGCCGGATCTTCTGGTACTACACGCCGATGGCGTTGCTTTTCACGCGCCACCTTCAGGGTGACGTCGTCGTCTTCGACAGCATGGACGAGCTCTCGGCGTTCAAGGGCGCGCCCCCGGAGTTGATCGCTCTCGAAGAGGAGCTGATGGGCCGCGCCGACGTTGTGTTCACCGGCGGTCACAGCCTGTTCGAGGCGAAGAAGCATCGCCATCGTGACATTCACGCCTTCCCCAGCAGCATCGATACGCGGCATTTCGCGCGCGCCCGCTCCCCCGAGCGAAAGGATCCGGAAGATCAGGCCTCTATCAAGGGCCCGCGGCTCGGCTTCTTCGGCGTCGTCGACGAGCGCATGGACATCGATCTGCTCGGCGAGGTCGCGAAGCTTCGACCGGACTGGTCGTTCGTCATGATCGGACCGGTGGTGAAGATCGATCCTGCCGACCTGCCGAGGGCGGATAACATCCACTGGCTCGGCGGCCGCGACTACAAACAGCTGCCCGACTATATTGGCGGGTGGGACGTCGGCTTCATGCCGTTCGCGCTGAATGAATCCACCCGGTTCATCAGCCCGACCAAGACGCCCGAATTCCTGGCCGCTGGCGTGCCGGTCGTCTCGACGCCGATCGTCGACGTGATCCGCTCCTATGGAGGCGAGAACTACGTCGCTATCGCCCAAGACGCCGCCTCCGTCGTCCAAGCGGCCGAAGAGTTGATGGCGGCGGATCGGGAGCCTTGGCTCAGGAGAGTCGATCAGAAGCTCGCGCAGTCATCCTGGGATCAGACATTCGAGAGAATCTATGAGCGGGTCGCAGCGGCGAATGCGCGTCGCGGCGGGCTGAATGAAGGGGCGCACGCTGGAAAGGATAGCTTCCGTGTATGATTGGCTCATCGTCGGCGCGGGTTTCGCCGGCAGCGTACTAGCCGAGCGCATCGCTTCTCAACGCGACCAGTCCGTCCTGATCATAGATCGTCGTCCGCATATCGCTGGCAACGCATACGATCGGCACGACGACGCCGGCGTCCTGATGCATCAGTACGGCCCGCATATCTTCCACACCAACTCCGACGCGATCGTCGACTACCTGTCGCAGTTCACCGAGTGGCGGAAATACGAGCACCGCGTTCTCGGTCGGATCGACGACAAGATTGTCCCGATCCCGATCAACCGCACCACGATCAACGCCCTCTACGGCCTCGACTTGAAGTCCGACGAGGAGGCGCAGACCTTCCTCGACTCGCGGGCCGAGCCCGTGGAGGAGATCAAAACGTCCGAGGACGTCGTGGTCTCCAAGGTCGGCCGTGAGCTCTACGAGAAGTTCTTCAAGGGCTACACGACGAAGCAGTGGGGGCTCGACCCGTCCGAGCTCGATAAGTCCGTGACGTCCAGGGTGCCGACCCGCACCAACACGGATGATCGCTACTTCACCGATGAGCACCAAGTGATGCCGAAGCACGGCTACACGAGGATGTTCGAGAACATCCTGAAGCATCCCAATATCAAGGTGATGCTGAACGCCGACTATCGCGAGGTGAAGGATGTAATCCCGCATCGGCGGCTGATCTTCACCGGCCCGATCGACGAGTTCTTCGACTTCAGGTACGGCCGCCTGCCCTACCGCTCGCTGCGCTTCGAGCACGTGACGCACGAGCAGGAACAGTATCAGGCCGTTGGAACGGTGAACTACCCGATGACCGAGGCCTACACCCGCATCAGCGAGTACAAGCACATCACCGGACAGAAGCACCACGCGACGACGATCACCTACGAGTATCCCTCGGCGACGGGAGACCCGTACTACCCAATCCCGCGTCCGGAGAACCAGACGCTCTACAAGCGTTACCAGGCGCTCGCGAACGAGACCGAGAACGTGCACTTCGTCGGGCGGCTTGCGACCTACCGCTACTACAATATGGATCAGGTGGTCGGTCAGGCGCTGGCGGAGTTCCGCCGCATCCAGGAGACGGTTCCGCTGTGGACGTCGCCGGTCAACGGCAAGAACCATCACGCGGATGGCGAGCTCATCATGCCAGACGGCGCGCGGCTCCTGAACTGATCGTCGAGCTTTGACACAAACCACGAAAGGCGTCGCCGGCATTCGGCGGCGCCTTTTTTCTTTGACTTCAGGCGCCCTGGCCCACTCCGAAGCGGCCAAGCCCGGGTAGATTGATCGCAGGCCGCCGAAGCTCGAACCCGACGATCGCGCCCAGCACGTTGATCTCAATGCCCTCCAGCCAGCCGATCGTCACGCCGCCATAGCCGCCGAGCGTGAAGCGGAAGCCGGTCTTGGACGGCGTCAGAGAGAGCCATTTGCCACCATAGGGATAGTCCTTGCCGATCGCTGTCGTCGGCAATTTGGCGTCGAGTTCGGGAGCCGCCGCCATCACGGCCGCCACGAAGGTGTTCGAGTTCGGCCCTGGCCAGGCGTGGTAGTCGCCATACTCCTTGAACTTGTAGGATTCGATCGCGGCTTCGATCTGCGGGATGGCGCGCTCGGCCTTCTCGCCATCGGCGGAGAATACGACGTCCGGCGCGCGGCCGAACCATCTGCCATCGGCGATGAAGCCGTTGACGCGGACCGGCTCGCCCCACGCCGTATAATCGTAGCGGGTATAGGCGTTCGCCCCTGCCCGCTTCACGACGATCCAACAATGCGTCGCGAAGATCCCGCGCCAACGCACCGTCCGCGCAGCGAAGACGCGCACGACGGCGTCCCTCTGCTCGTTCGCGGGACGCAGCAGGCCGGCGCTCGACCGATCGGCCGTGCTCCAATTCCGCGGGCTGTCGCCCACGGCGTAGAGCAAGGCGGAGATCGCCAGAGGGATCAAAAAGAAAAGGACGAAGCCGGAGAGAAGCCCGAGAAGGATACGTGTCATCATCTCAGGTGAAGATGGCGAGGCCAAAGCCGTTGGAGAAGGGGTGTGGGCGCCGCAGGCCGCAGCCGAGCGCCCTATATTCCTCCTCAGTCGACGGTGTGGGGAGCAAACGATGCAATCGCCTTGGAGCGAGGACGACCGTAAGGCGATTGGCGCAATCGCCGGCCAACACGGGTTCAGCGAAGACGCAGGAGTTGCGATGGCCGTCGCGCTTGCGGCCGGCGGCGGCGCGATGGCGCAGTTCGGCCATCCTGAGCTCGGCGGGATGGGGCAGTGGTCGCAGGGAGGCATGCTGATGATCGGCGACATGTTCAACGACGGTCTCAAGCATCGCGTCCGTGGTCTCGCCGACGAGCTCGCCTCCGCGATGCGCGATGGCCGCATCTCCGCCCCGAAGGCTTCCGAAAGCTGGGGCAGCAGCCGGTGGTGGCCGGAAGAGCTTGGCCAGCCTTCGTCCAGCGGCTCCCAGAACGGCCAGCGCTATGCGGTCTTCCCCGACAAGCGGCGGCTCGCGATCGAACGTGATGGGCGGGTCACGATTCATGACACGGGAGATCACCGCATCCACGGCGCCTCGCAGCAGCAGGGATCGAATTCCAACCTCGCCTTTAACGGCGATCTGGGTTCGGTGAACCTCTCGGATTTGCCGGAAATCAGGCGCTCGCCGGATGCGCGCGAGAAGCCGTCCGCGTCCTTCGAAACAGCGGCGCAGCCGTCGTTCCCTCCGTCCGAGCAGGCCAAACAGCCTCGCCCTGCGCCTGCCGCGGCCACACTTTCGTCGCCTGCGTCCGGCGACCCTATCGAACTGATCCGCAGGCTCGCGGAGCTGCGTGATGCCGGCTTGCTGAGCGAAAGCGAATTCTCAGTAAAGAAGACCGAGCTGCTCAGCCGCCTCTGACGACGATGCGCCAAGTAAGCGATGCGGGCTTCGGGACGCCCTTCGATCAAATCGGCTGGTCGGAGTGGCAGGATTCGAACCTGCGACCCCCTCGTCCCGAACGAGGTGCGCTACCAGGCTGCGCCACACTCCGTCTCGCCGATGGCGGGCTTATAGGGGGGTCGCGGGCGCTCTGCAAGCGGCCTGGAGACGCAGCGTCCATGTCATGACGGAACCACCTTCGCGTCGGCGCGTTTGTTGAACGCGCGGCGCTTCTACGCGACGCGAACCGGGAGGATTTCAGACATGGCCGATCCGATCACAGACCGCGCGAACGATCTCGCAAGCGGCGTGGCCGACGCAGGCCGCAGCGCAGCGTCCAGTGCGCGCAACGCGGGCGACAAAGTGGCGTCCGGCGTCGAAAGCGCGTCCGAGAAGGGCGCATCGGCCATCCGTCGCGGCGGCCGGAGCGGTTCTGCGGCTTATGACGATGCAGCAGCCGACCTCGACGGGCGCGTGAGCTCGATTGAGGACACCATTCGTCAAAACCCTCTCGCGGCGGCCGGCGCCGCGCTTGTCGTCGGAATTTTTCTGGGCCGGTTCGTGCTTTGAAAAGTTGATTTAACTTTTTCGCGTGTCTTATCGGCACGTCCAAACAAGGTGGACATCGCTATGGTGAACTCGACCACGGTTAAGGGTGCGGCCAAGGAAGCCGCCGGCAAAGTGAAGACTGCGGCTGGCAAGGCGACGGACAATCCCAAGCTCGAGGGCAAGGGCCGGGCCGAAGAGGCCGAAGGCAAAGTTCAGAAGACGGCCGGCAAGGCTAAGACGGCAGTTAAATCCGCCCTTAAGTGAAGGGCGGCCGGGGGATGATGACTATGTACGCGCGTATCTTCGTGTTTATCGGCGCTCTCGCTTCGACGGTCGCGCTGGCCGCGTGCTCCAACACTATGGGCGGCGTCGAAGCGGACGCCGGTCAGGCCGTCGTCCGCCGCGCGAACTGATCGGGCGACGCGCTTCGCCTAAGCCGCTTCCTTCTTGTCGATCAGCTTTCTTACCGTTTCGACGAGATGGGAAAGCGATGTCCGCGATTTCGTCATTGTTGCTTCCGCGTGAAGCGTCGGGTTGAGATCGACGTCGCGAGCCGAGAAGATGATGGCGGGCACCGGCTGAGGGCTAAGCTCCCTTAGAGCCGCCAACAGATCGAGCCCTGACCCATCCTCGAGCGCCACGTCAACGATCGCCAGATCAAAGCGTCCCGAGCGAAGTTGACCGATTGCGCCTGACAAGGTGCCGACGGACACCACGTCCGCGAGGGGCGCCAGCGAGGCCGATACGACCTTGCAGAGATCGAGATCGTCCTCGACGTGCAGGATCCGAGACCGTGAGGACGCGCGCCCAAGCGAAACGCTGAGGAGTTCCGCGATCCGCCGCGTGTCGACCGGCTTCTCCAGCCACGCGGCGACCTCGAGCGAAGCAGACTGCGGATCGCCCCCGCGCAGCGCGGCGTCGGCCGACACCACAACAATCGGAATTCGCGAGCTCGCTGGCCGGGACCGCAATGTGCGAATCAGCGAGACGCCGTCGCCATCCGGCAGACGGAGATCGACCAGCATGGCGTCGATCCTTTCCTCCGCAACAATACGCAACGCCTCCTGAACTCCCCCTGCGGTTCGCGCCTCGAAGCCCGCGTCTCGCATCTGCTCAGCGAGGATCGTCGCGATCAGCGGGTCGTCCTCGCAGATAAGGACGCGCGCGGCCTGAGCCGACGACACCCGCACTCCTCGCTCCGAGACCGTGTGTCGCGGCAGACGAACCTCGAACTCCGCGCCGCCGCCTTCCGCGTCACGGTAGGACACTGCGCCGGCATGGCGCTCCACGATCTCGCGGGCGATGGCGAGGCCAAGCCCGGTGCCGCCCTTCCGCCGGCTGTCGGAACCGTCCGCCTGCGCGAACTTTGTGAAGATGCGGGACCGGAACGCTTCGGGCACCCCGAGCCCGCGGTCCCGGACCGAGACCACCACGATTTCCCCCTCGGCTCTCAGACTGACGGAAACCGTCTCCCCGGCCGGTGAGAACTTGATCGCGTTCGACAGCAGGTTGGTCACCACCTGGTTGAGCCGATCCGCATCGCCGCGCACGAGCAGATCGCGCATCGAGCCGTCGAAGGCGACGGTCACGTCGAATTCGTTGGCATAGCCGTCGAGACCCTGGATCGCGTGATTGACTATGTCGGCCATCACGAGAGTCTGAACCTCGAACGTCATCCGTCCGGCTTCGATCTTCTCGATGTCCAGAATGTCGTTGATGAGCCGCACGAGCCTCAAGCTATTCGAGTGCGCGATTGCGATCAGCCCCGCCACCTTCTCCCCGAGAGGACCCGCGGCCCCTCCTACGAGCAGACCGAGAGAGCCCGCGATCGAGGTGAGCGGCGTGCGAAGCTCGTGGCTGACCGTCGAGACGAACTCGTTCTTGAGGCGCTCGACGCGCTTGCGCTCGCTGATGTCTCGGGCGCTGACGAAGATGCGCTCCACCGCGCCATCGGGGCCGTACAGCGGCATCTGCAGCAATTCCACGGCGGTCGAGACGCCGTTCACCACCAGCTCACGCTCAATGGTCATGAGCCCAAGCGGATCGATCGTGCCGAGGAGTTCGCGCTCGAGCGCCGCTCCGATCCCCTTCGGCAGCACGTCGCGCAGCCGCTTGCCTATCACTGCCGAAGCCTCCAGGCCCGACATCTGGGCGGCGGCCGCGTTCCAGGTCTCGATCCAGAGATCGTGGCGCTCATCGACCCGCACGATGATCTTGGCGTCGGGCGAATGCTCGAACAGCCGCCGGAACAGCGCCTCGGCCTCGGCGAGCCGCCGCTCGCGGTCCTCAATCGCTGTGGCCGACAGAGCGAGCGCGCGTCCGAGCGCCCGCACCTCGCCGGAGGAGCCCACCTGTGGTCGGGCCGAGAGATCGCCGGCCTCGAGTTCGCCGGCGTAGGCGATCAGTCTCCGCAGGGGCCGCAGGAAGGCGATTTCGCTGCCGATGACGCCAAGCGCCAATGACGCGGCGAGGATCGCCGAGATCAGGAGCAGGCGGTCATTCAGGCGGCGGTCCACCGGACCGACAACCTGCTCCCTCGGCAACCCGATAATGAGCGTGCTCTGTTCGTTCAGCACCGGCCGGGAAATGAAAACGGATGCCGCGCCGTCAAGCTCAGGGGCGATAAACGGCCTGCCGAAGCTTGAGAGCGCACGGCTGACGAAGTCTCGCGAGCGAAGATCGGATCCGATCAGTTGCGGCATATCGGGCCGGCGGGCGATCACGACGCCATTCTTGTCGACCAGCGTCGCGGAAGCCCCTTCGGCGAGCGCGCGTTCGAGCGGCGGCCCGAACGACGACAGATCAAGCGTCGCGGCGAGGATCAGGTCGTCGGAGCCGGCCACTGGATTGGTAAGCGCGATCCGCGGCTCGCCCATGTTCCGCGTCAGGAAGACGCCCGACACCGTAAAAATGCGTCGAGCGAAGGCCTCCTGCACATAATCCCGGTCGCCGAGGTTGAGCGACAGAATGCGCGGCGTGCTGGCGCACGCGACCGAGCCGTCGCGGCGGATCGAGTAGATCGATTTCAGCGACGCGACCACGGGCAGGAATTCGGCCATCTCCTGCGCGCAGCTCGGCGCGGACGTCCTGACCTGCGACGACCGCGCTACAAACGCCAGCGTCTGGCGGGCCTGCTCGATCAGCGCCTCCTGCCGCTCGGCGACGATCTGCGCGGAGGCCCTGAGGCGCTCGGCGGCGTGGTCGAGCGAGATTTCGCGTTCCGAGCTCGCGAAATGCAGCATCAGCGCCGCGAGCGGCGACACGACGGCGACCCCGATATAGGCGATCTGCCAGCGCAGGCTCGTCGCAGGTCTGTCGACTCCGATCGCCACGAGCAAAAGGCCAAGCGCGATCGCCATGGCGACGGACGCGTCGCGGAAACCAGCGACGATCTTGAGCGTCGGCGCATCGTAGATCGTCAAGGCGAGGATGAAGAGCGGGACGGCGATGCCGACAAGGCGGGCGAACTGCCGTAAATCCCCCGCTCTCGGAAAACGGGCGCCAGTCAGCGCCAAAGCGATCGCCGCGAGCAGCAGAGACGCCCACTCTGCTGCGCTCGCGCCAAGCGGCGGCCGAACCGCGACCAGTCCCGCCACGGCTAGGAGGCCGACGCTGGCCGCCAGCCCGACACCCAGCGTTCGCCAGCCGCGGGGCCGGGCGTGTAGCAGGAACCATGACGCGCAGGCCGCGAGCACACCGCCGGCCGCAAGCGCGCCGAAGCTCGCATCCTCGCTCGACGCTAAGGCCCAGCAGGCGATCGCGGCTGCGATCAGAACGGCGCCGGCCGCCAAGAGATAGCGGAATGGGGGGAGAGCGCGCGGTTGCAGCATTGGCTCCGCCTCCGCGGGTTCGGGCCTCGCCAGGAGCTTAGCGCGACCTGGAGTTCGCCGGGAGCGTATGCGACGCGACGGAGGCCGAATCAATGACGGCCGCCCAGAAGGCCCGGGCGGCCGTCATTGTCGAGGAACACTGATCTGCGCGCGGCAGATACAAAGCGCCGTTTAGGCGGCGGCGGCCTTGCGCCCGCGCTTCGCCGGAGCCGGAGCTTCGGTCTTCTTCGCGGCGCTGCGCTGCTGGCCAAGGCCCATCTTCTTCGCGAGAGCTGAGCGCGCCTGAGCGTAGGACGGAGCGACCATCGGATAATCGTTCGGAAGGCCCCACTTCGTCCGGTACTCTTCCGGCGTCATGTCATAGGCGGTCCGCAGGTGCCGCTTCAGAGACTTGAACTGCTTCCCGTCCTCGAGGCAGACGATGTAGTCGGGCGTCACCGACTTCTTTACCGAGACGGCGGGCTTCAGCTCTTCGACAGGCGCTGCGGGCGCTGCGCCGACGGAGCTCAGCGTCGAGTAGATGCTCTGGATCAGGGCCGGAAGATCCGCCGCCGCCACCGAGTTGTTGCTGACATAGGAGCCGACAACGTCCGCCGTCAGCATCACAAGGCCCGTGTGATCGGTGCTCTCAGTCATTTTTACCTCGCCAATATTCGTTTGCACAGTATGTGCCGGTAACGACTATTGAGTTCAAGCCGATTCGCGCACAAATCGGCGCGCTCACAGCACAAATAGTTCGTTTTGCGTGCGGCATTCGCGACATTCGCCTAATAAGCGACGCCACGAATGCTCAAAGGCGAAGCTGCGAAAGCGTACGCCCGATTTCAAAAGCGGTCCTCGCGATCGGCTGCCACAGGATGGACATTTGCGGCAGCGGTTCGACCGCGGCGCAACGGCCTCGCGATCCTCTCCGCGGCGCATAGATCGCCGCTGCAAGCAGAATGCGGCCGGAACGATCCGAACCGCGAGGGGTTTGAATTACGAGACTCCCGGCTCGACCCGGGCTGGCGTGCACAACACGACAAGTGAGGAAAACACAATGCTGAACAACATCATTCGCTCAGCGGCGGTCGTCGGCGTCATCGCTCTCGGCGTGACCGGCGCAGCGGCGCAGTCGCCGCCTGTTGGCGGCAAGGGTCAGGGCGCGCCGATGGGCGTCACCGGCTCTTCGACGCAGGGCCAGATCGGTTCGAGCGGCGGCGGCGCCGTTTCGACGGAGACTGTGACAGGCGCTGGCGTCAGCCCTCAAACGTCCACCAGCAGCATGCCCGCTGGCACGACCACCGTTCAGCCGGTCAACCCGCAGGCGGAAGTCGGCGGCCAGACTTCGGGCACGGTTCGCCAGCCGCAGTAGGGCTTGGTAGACTCTGTAGATGGAAAGGCCGCGTCCAGGGACGCGGCCTTTTTCTTGTTAAGCGAAGCCCAGACTTGGCTTTTCAGTGCTGCCGAAATGGGCGCAAGCCGCTGGGCGTGTAGTAGCAACGCTTGCCGTACCAGCGACCCTTACCGCACCAACGCCCGCGGCTGTGCACGGACCGCAGGGAGTATGGCCGGCTTGTCCGGTAGCGTTTGCGCTGGACGCGGTGATTGGCGACTTCCTGAATGTCGCCGCTGTTGAGGCTCGCCATCGCATCGGCGCGAATTCCGGCTCGAGACGGCGTCATCGGCGCAGCCGAGGACGGTGACGCCTCGCCAAACGCGGCGATCCCGACGGCGCAGGCAAGCGTCAAAAGGAAGGTCCTCTTCATCGTTCTTCTCCCAGCTTCCTCCGCTCGAACTAACGTCCGAGAGCGCGCCGGGAAGGCTCAGGGCGAGCGGTTGGGAAACCCGCGCTCGCCCGCGCCAACGCGATCGAGGTCAATGGCCGGCTTTGGAGACTGCAGGCTCCTTCTCGTACATGCCGAAGCGCTCGACCATGGTGGCGCTCGCCTCGTTCAATCCGACGACTGCGACCTCGCGCCCATGCCCGCGCGCCTTCAAGACGATGCGGTCGAGAGCGGCGACCGCCGAGATGTCCCAGAAGTGAGCCGCGGCGACATCGATCACGAGACGGTCGACGTCCTCAAGCAGATCGATCTGTTCCGAGAACGCGCCGGCGGAGGCAAAGAACACCTGCCCCTGGACTCTATAGGTGCGGGAGCGACCGTCTTCCGAGAGCGAGGACGTCACGTGGCTCAGTCGCGAGACCTTGCCGGCGAAGAACACGCCCGACAGTAGGACGCCGACCAGAACGCCCTTGGCGAGGTCATGGGTCGCGACCACCGTCGCGACCGTCGCCAGCATGACGACCGACGATGGCCACGGATTTGTGCGGAGCCGCTTCAGCGAACCCCACGAGAAGGTGTTGAGCGACACCATGATCATGACTGCCGTCAGCGCAGCGACCGGCACGATCTTCAGCAGGTCCTGCAGCAGAACCAGAAGGATCAGCAGGAACGCGCCAGCCGTGAAGGTCGAAAGCCTCCCACGCGCGCCAGACGACACATTGATCACGGATTGGCCGATCATCGCGCAGCCGCCCATGCCTCCGAACAGCGCTGACGCCATGTTGGCGGCGCCCTGCCCAAGGCACTCACGGTTCTTCGAAGACGGCGTCTCCGTCATGTCGTCGACGATCTGCGCCGTAAGCAGCGATTCCAGGAGCCCGACGGCCGCGAGCGTCAGGGCGACCGGCGCGATGATCCGGAGGGTCTCCAGGGTATACGGCACGCTCGGCAGGACCAGCGCCGGCAGGCTGGTGGGCAGATGGCCGAGGTCCGATACCGTCCGTACGTCGAGTCGGAGCCAGGCGGTCAGTACGGTCAGCACGACGATCGCGACGAGGGGCGACGGGACCGCTGTCGTGAGGCGCGGCAGCAGATAGATGATGGCGAGCCCCAGGGCGATCAGCACATAGGTCGCGGGAGCCACATCGAGGAGCTCAGGCGCCTGGGCGGCGAGGATGAGGATCGCGAGCGCGTTGACGAAGCCGGTCATCACCGATTGCGAGACGAACCGCATCAGGCGCCCGAGCTTCAACAGGCCCGCGACGATCTGGAATACGCCCATCAGGATCGTGGCGGCGAACAGGTATTCGACGCCGTGATCACGGACCAGCGGGGTCATGACCACCGCCGTGGCCGCCGTGGCCGCGGAGATCATGGCGGGTCGGCCGCCGGCGAAGGAGATGACGATCGCGATCACGACCGAGGCGTAGAGGCCGACCCTCGGGTCGACGCCGGCGATCACCGAGAAGCCGATCGCCTCGGGGATTAAGGCGATCGCGACGACGATCCCAGACAGGACATCGGAACGAAAGCGCGACAGAAGCGCTGGGGCGGGAACGGGATTGGTCATGGATTATCCGCAAGACGCGAGCGCCCGCCGCCCGGCTTACGGGCGTCGTACGCTGGGAGGGTCGATTGCGTGGTCCGGCGGATCGGCGGCCGGAAGAGCCACCCGGGCTTGCACCGGGGTCCGAGCGAATGGCGACGTCTTAGCTGGATATTTGTGCGAAGCAACTGGACCTGCGCGGCGCCAGGGCGTGGCGACGCTTGAAACTCATCGCATGACCGGGTCGAAGTCCGTCCCGCCGGCCGCTAGCAGGCTGTAGGCGACGTAGATCAAGACCACCAACAGCACGACGACGACGCCGACGATCAACGGATGCGACCGCAGCATGTTCATACGAATAGGCTCCCCGCCGCGAACCGAGCGCGCGCAGCTAAGGTCGTCCGAAGGCGACTTGCAAGCAGAACGAACAAAGCTGGCTGATTGGGGCGAGCATCCGACTGTTCGTCGGAATGCTCTCTGCGGCGCGGAAGGAACACCAAGAAGATCTTGGTGGGCGCACTAGGGCTCGAACCTAGGACCCGCTGATTAAGAGTCAGCTGCTCTACCAACTGAGCTATGCGCCCGAAGACCGAAGCTTCGGCAGCGCGCCGCAGGGCCGGGGATGTAACAAAGGCCGGAGCGGCTGTCCAGCGCCGATCAGCCCTCTTCCTGGAAAACTTCTTCGCGCTTCGCCTTCACGGACGGCAGGAAGACGACCGCCAGCACCAGCGCCGCCGCGATCAGCAGTCCGGCGCTCAAGGGGCGCGTGAAAAACACCGTCCAATCGCCGCGCGATATGGTCATCGCCCGGCGGAGATTCTCCTCGATCATCGGTCCGAGCACGAAGCCGAGCAGCAGCGGGGCCGGCTCGCAGCCGAGCTTCACGAGGAAGTAGCCGAGCAGCCCGAAGAACGCGACTGTGTAGAGGTCGAACACGTTGGAGTTCACGCTGAACACGCCGATCGAGCAGAACACGAGGATCGCGGGGAACAGCACGGTGTAGGGGATCGTCAGAAGCTTCACCCACAGCCCGATCAGCGGCAGGTTGAGCAGGACCAGCATGAGGTTGCCGATCCACATCGAGGTGATGACGCCCCAGAACAGCTCGGGCTGCTCGATCGCGACGTTCGGGCCCGGCTGGATGCCCTGGATGATCATCGCGCCGACCATCAGCGCCATCACCGCGTTCGCTGGGATGCCGAGCGTCAGCATCGGGATGAACGAGGTCTGCGCGCCGGCGTTGTTCGCGGATTCCGGCGCCGCGACGCCGGCGATCGCGCCCTTGCCGAACTCCCACGGCGTCTTCGAGATCTTCTTCTCGACGGTATAGGCCGCAAACGACGACAGGATCGCGCCGCCGCCCGGGAGGATGCCGAGGATCGAGCCGAGCGCGGTTCCGCGCAGCACCGGGCCGACCATCTCCCTGAACTCCTCGCGGTTCGGAAGCAATCGGCTGATCTTCGTCGCGACGACCTCGCGGTCGCTCTCGTTCTCGAGGTTCTTGAGAATCTCCGCGAGACCGAAGACGCCGATTGCGACAGCGACAAACTCGAGCTTGTCGGAAATCTCGGGAATTCCCATCGTGAAGCGCTGCGCGCCGGACGTGACGTCGGAGCCGACGAGGCCGAACAGCAGGCCGAGCACGATCATCGCCAGCGCCTTCAGGATCGAGCCGTGCGCAAGCGCGACCGAGGAGACGAGGCCGAGGAAGATTAGCGAGAAGTACTCCGCCGGCCCGAACTGGAGCGCCAGTTCGGTAAGCGGCGTCGCGAACACCGCGACGAGCACGGTTGCAACCGTGCCGGCGAAGAATGATCCGAGCGCGGCGATCGCGAGCGCCGGCCCAGCCTTGCCCTTGCGGGCCATCTGGTAGCCGTCGATTGCGGTGACCGCGGAGGAGCTCTCGCCCGGCAGGTTGATCAGGATCGCCGTCGTCGAGCCGCCGTATTGCGCCCCATAATAGATGCCGGCGAGCATGATCAGCGAGGTCTCGGGCTTCAGTCCAAAGGTGATCGGAAGAAGCATCGCGATCGTCGCCGTCGGCCCGATGCCGGGCAGAACGCCGATCAGCGTGCCGAGCAGCACGCCGATGAAGCAGTAGAGCAGGTTGACCGGCTCGAGCGAGGCGCCGAAGCCAAGCGCCAGATTGGAGAGCAGTTCCAACGGACTCTCCTCAGACGCCAGGCAGCAGCGGCGCGACCCACGGGCCGAACATGGCATAGGGCAGTCCGAGGCCGTAGCTGAATACGATGACGCAGAAGGCGGTGAGCGCGATCGGGAGCAGGACAATGGTCCGCCAGCCTGCCTTCGCGCTCGCGAGCGCCGCAATTAGTGCGACGAGCGCGATCGCCGGGACGATGCCAAGGCCGCGCACAGTGAGGCCGAACAGGATCGGCCCCAGAAGGATGAAGACCACGCCCCGCCAAGGAACGCTGCCGATTGGCGACGTCGCGCGGCCAAGGCCCTTCACGACGATCAGCAATCCGAGCGCGCCCAGAATGATGGCGAGCATCAGAGGGAAATAGCCTGGCCCCATCCGGATCGCCGTGCCCATCGGCAGATCGATCGTGCCGTAGGCGAACAAGGCCGCGACCACGACGAACACGCCGCCGCAGATGACCTCACGAGCGTCGATTTGCATGTCCGCGAGCGCCCCGCCGGTCTGCGATCAGTCGGCGTAGACGCCGGCCGCCTTGATGACGGGCGCCCAGCGCTCAATCTCCGAAGTCAGCTTTGCCTTGAGGCCTTCCGAGGTCGCCTCGGCGTCCGTCGACGGCGCGGTGCCAAGGTCCGCGAAGCGCTTGATGACGGTCGGGTCCTTCAACGCTTTCTGCAACGAGGCTGTGAGCTTGGCGAGGGCCTCCGGCGGCGTGCCCTTGGGCGCGTAGACGCCATGCCATATCCCGAGTTCGAAGTCCTGCAAGCCCGCTTCCGCCGCAGTCGGCACGTCAGGCAGTGAAGAAAGACGCGCCTTCGTCGTCGTAGCGTAGGCCTTCACCTTGCCGGAGCGGATCTGGTTGGTGGTGTTGGTGGTCTGGTCGCACATGAAATCAACCTGGCCGCCGATCAGGTCCGTCATCGCGGGGCCCGCCCCCTTGTAGGGAACGGTCGTCAGCGCAGTCTCGATCCGGCTCATGAACAGCATGCCGCAAAGGTGCGACGCTGCGCCGACGCCGGCGTTGGCGTAGGTGACCTTGTCCTTGTTGGCCTTCACATAGTCGATCAGGCCCTTGAGGTCGGTCGGCTCCAGGCCCGAGCGCCCGACGATCGTCATCGGCACGTCGGTGACGAGGCCGACATAATCGAACGAATTCAGCGTGTCGTAGGGCAGCTTGCGATAGAGCGTGGCGCTCGTCGCCATGCCGATGTGATGCAGCAGCAGCGTGTAGCCGTCCGGATCGGACTTCGCGACGCGGCCCGCGCCGAGCGTGCCGCCGGCGCCGCCGACGTTCTCGACAAGGATCTGCTGGCCGAGGTCCTTGCCCATCGCCTCCGCGATGAGGCGCGTCACCGTGTCGGTGGGACCGCCGGCGGAGAAGGGCACCACCATGGTGATCGGGCGGGTGGGATAATCCGCGGCTGAAGCCGCGCCCATCGCAAACACGGACGCGACCGCCGCGGCGAACATCGACTTCAGCATGCTCATTCCTCCCAAGGCACAAGGCCGGCGAGGCGGTTGACCCGCGCCCGGGCGGTATGACTTTCCGCCGACCCACACTCCCCGCAGGGCCTTCGGCCTCGTGTCGGGGTTATCGCTTATGTTTCATCAGGAGAGCTGAGGCAACAGATGTTGTGGCGAAAAAGCGGCAAAGAAAGCTGAGCAGATCGCCTGATAGGAAGGCGAGATCAAGTAAACGTGAATGGACGCGCGGCCGAATACCGACAGCGGAAGAAGAGGTTAGCCTGCTTTCCGCCGCGCGGACGGATATCGGCTGAAGGCGATGGTCGTCGCCCGGGCGCAGTCGCGCTGGAAGGCGGCGACAAGCGCCCCGAGGGCCAGCAGCGCGGCGCCGAGCGCAAGACCGGCGTCGAGCCCTCCGGTGAAGTCCGTCACGACGCCGGTCAGGACCGGACCGACTGTCTGGCCGAGGCTGAACGCCACCGTGAGGGCGCCCACGCCGGAAGCCCAAGATTCCGGCGGCAGGCTCCGCCTGACGAAGATCGTCGTCGTAGCGACGACCGTGAACATGCCGAGGCCGAACACGACGCCTGAAGCGAGTTCGGCCGCGAAGCTGCGCGAAATCAGCGGCGCCGCCGCGCCAAGGCACGTCACGGTCATCGTCACCGCCATGCCCCAGCCATTGTGGAGCGCCGCGAGCGCCCTCCCCCATACAAAGGGCGCCGCGACGCCGGCGACGCCGATCACGCACCAGAACGCGCTCTCCCGAACGGGATCGGCGCCGCCGTCGCGCAGGAAGGCGATCATGAAGGTCATGTAGGCGATGTAGCCGGCGCCGAAGAGGCCGTAGCCAATTAGCGCCGGCATCATCGGCGCGAGAGGCGCGCGAGAGGCGCCGACCGGGCTCTTCTCGCCGCGGGCCGCTCGGAACGAAGGGATCATCAGCGGAGTCAGCAGGATGAAAGAGGCGACGCCGAGCCACGCCCACGCTTCTCGCCAACCGGCCTCCAGCGCGAACGGCGTCACCAGAGCTGAGACGGCGATGCCGAGCGGCGGACCAGCGTAGAACAGCGAGACCACCATGGGGCCGCTTCGGCCCAGCCGCTCCGAAATCGCGATCGCCACCGCGCCGCCGGCCACCACGCCGCAGGCGGCCGAGGCCCCCGCGACGAAGCGGAGGGCGGAAAGCGACCACAGACCGATCGCGAGAGCGCTCGCGGCAGTCGACACCGCCGCGACGATCGCGCTGAGCAGGACGAGCCGCGCCCCGCCGACGAGCGCGGCGAGCCGCCCGGCGACGATCGCGCCGAACAGATATCCGGCGGCGTTCAGCGCGTTCGGCGTTCCCGCCTCGCTGAAGCTCCATCCGAAGCCCGCCCGCATGTCCGGCAGCACAAGGGCGTAGCCGAAACGCGCGATGCCGAGGCCGATCGCCGGGGCCATGGCGAGCGCCGCCACGGCGACGAACGCGCGGCGGAACTCGGTGTTGGACGGTGAAGCGTCGGGAGGCATGTCGCGGCCTTTCGGCGAACGGAGCGCCTCACATGCCCTCCGCCAGCAGGCTTCGCCAGCCGCGCCGCCGCAAGCCTGCCCCGCGCGGGCGCAGGCTCAGGCGCTGATCGCGGCCTGCGCGTTGATCTGGCCGCGCTTCACCGAGAGCTTGTTCAGCGCCGCCACATAGGCGCGGGCCGAGGCGACGAGCGTGTCCGGGTCCGCGACCTTGGCGCTGACCGACTTGTCCCCCTCCTCGAGCCGGACCGAGACCTCGGCCTGCGCGTCGGTGCCTTCGGTGACCGCGTGCACCTGGTAGAGCGACAGGTTCGCCTCGTGCGGCACGACGCGGCGGATCGCGTTGAAGATCGCATCGACCGGACCATTCCCGGAAGACTGCACGGTGGTGTGGACGCCTTCGATGTCGAGCGTCAGCGTGGCCTGCTGCGGGCCCATCGTGCCGGCGATCACCGTCAGCGACAGCACCTTTACGCGGTCCTGGCCGATGGCGATCTGGTTGTCGACCAGCGCCTCGATATCCTCGTCGTAGACGTGCTTCTTGCGGTCCGCGAGCTCTTTGAAGCGGACGAACGCGTCTTGCAACTGGTTATCGCCGAGCTCGTAGCCGAGCGCCTTCAGCTTGTCCTTGAACGCGGCGCGGCCGGAATGCTTGCCCATCACCAGCGAGGTCTTGGTCACCCCGACGGAGGCCGGCGTCATGATCTCGTAGGTCTCGGAATGCTTCAGCATGCCGTCCTGGTGGATGCCGCTCTCATGCGCAAAGGCGTTCTTGCCGACGATCGCCTTGTTGTACTGCACCGGAAACGACGTCGCGGCCGATACCAAACGCGAGACGCGGGTGAGCATCGTCGCCTCGACGCCGGTCTCGTAGGGCATCACATCGCGGCGCGTCCGCAGCGCCATCACGACCTCCTCGAGCGCCGCATTGCCTGCCCGCTCGCCGATTCCGTTGATGGTGCACTCGATCTGCCGCGCGCCGCCGGCGAGGCCGGCCAGCGAGTTCGCGACCGCCAGGCCCAGGTCGTCATGGCAATGGGTCGAGAAGATCACCTTGTCCGCGCCGGGCACGCGCTCGCGCATGGCGACGAACATCGCGCGATACTCGTCGGGCGTGGCGTAGCCGACCGTGTCCGGCAGGTTGATCGTGGTCGCGCCCGCCTTGATCGCGGCCTCGACCGCGCGGGCGAGGTATTCGTGCCCCGTGCGCGTCGCGTCCATCGCCGACCACTCGACGTCGTCGACGAGGTTCCGCGCCTGAGCCACGGTGGCGGCGATAATCTCCAGCACCTGCTCTTCCGTCTTGCGCATCTGATGCGCGAGATGGATTGGCGACGTGGAGACGAAGGTGTGGATGCGTGGCCGGCGCGCGTTGCGCACGGCCTCGCCGCAGCGAGCGATGTCGGCGGGAATCGCGCGGGCGAGGCCGGCGATGATCGCGTTTTCAGAGCGGCGCGCGATCTCGGCCACCGCCTCGAAGTCGCCGTTCGAGGCGATCGGGAAGCCGGCCTCGATGACGTCGACGCCCATCTTGTCGAGCAGACCAGCGACTTCGAGCTTCTCGTCGAAGGTCATGGTCGCGCCGGGGCACTGTTCGCCGTCGCGCAAAGTCGTGTCGAAGATGACCACGCGGTCGTTGGAAGCGGTCATTGGGTTCTGGTCCTTCGGTCGTGTCCGCCGGGCGCAGTTCGCGCAGCCATCGAGCGGATGTCTTCGGAAATTTGTTTGCTCCTCACACCCCTGAGCGCCCAGGCGACAAGCCCGGCCGGCCCTCAGGGGCGGCTAAGGAGAAGCAGCCGAAGGCGGAGAGAACGCGCGCGGAAACCGGCCGCAGGGGTCCGGGTCAGGTCAGCGAAGAAATCGCCGCTCGCGCGCATCGTCTGGCAATATCACATTCGTCCGGTTTGACGCCAGTGTCGGCGGCGTCAGACCCGCTCCGCGGAGAACACGCGGTTGGGCGTCACGAACTCGTTCTGCGCGGCGACCGTCAGGATCTCTCGCGAGCCGGCCTCCGACGTCCGCTTCAGCAGGCCGTAGACCGAAGATGCGGCCTTCGACAGCGCCTCCGCCGCTGAGCCGCTCTCCAGCAGATGCACGAAGAACAGCGCCGCGATCGCGTCGCCTGCGCCGTTGACGGAGACGGGCAGCAGCGGCGTGCGAAGAACCCAGGCGCCCTCCCCGTCCGCAGCCAGCATGTCGATCGAATCCTGCGGCGTCTCCGGCGTCCTGAGGCTCGTCACCATCACGACGCGGGGCCCGAGCGCCTGCAGGGCGGCGACGGCCGCTTTAGCGGCGCCGAAACCCTCGATCTCGACGCCGGTCATCCACTCGAGCTCAAACTGGTTCGGCGTCGCGATGTCCGACGCCGGAACGGCGCGGTCGCGCATGAACTCCGGGATGCCCGGGCGCACGAAGATTCCGCGGCCGACGTCGCCGATTACGGGGTCGCAGCAGTAAAGCGCTTGCGGGTTCGCCGCCTTCACGCGCCCCACGGCGTCGAGGATCGCCTCTCCAGTCTGAGCATCACCCATGTAACCGGAAAGAACGCCGTCGCAGGATGCCAGGACGCCCCGTTCCTCGACGCCTGTCACGACGTCGCAGATCGCGTCCGCTGGGAACACCGGCCCGCGCCACGCGCCATAGCCGGTGTGGTTGGAGAACTGGACGGTGTTGACGGCCCAGACCTCATGGCCGAGGCGCTGCATCGGGAAAACGGCGGACGCGTTGCCGACATGGCCGTAGGCGACGTGGCTCTGGATCGAGAGGATGTTCATGGGGCCGCCGCGGGTCAGAGCGCCGATGGTCTCGCCAGCGTTCTAGTCCCCTGCCGCCTAAGCCGTCGAGCGGCTTTCAGGAATGCCGTCCTTGCGGCCGCTCAGACGTAGCTCCTGAGCAGCGCCGCCCCCGGCGCGAGCAGAACGTAGGCCCAGACCCCCGCGGACGCGGCGTTCGCCGCCTGGAAGGGGACCCACGGCATGCGGAACATGCCCGCCGCGAACGGCACGAAGGAGCGGATCGGACTGATGAAGCGTCCGATGAAGACAGCCAGCACCCCGTATCGTTCCAGGAAGCGATGCGCGCGATCGATGACTTGCGGTCGCTTCTTCACCGCCTCCCAGGATATCACCGTGTCCTTGAAGCGCAGGCCGAGCCAGTATGAGACCCAGTCGCCGATGAACCCGCCCAGCGCAACACCCGCGAAGATCGGCCAGAACGCGATATTGCTCGCCCCGATCAACGCGCCAACGCCGACGAACAGAGGCGTCGATGGGATGGCGAGCGACAGCCCGACGATCGATTCCAGAAAGGCCATGACGAAGACGATGACCGGCGCCCAGGCCTGATGGTCGCGCACGAAGTTGAGGATCGGCTGGATCACGCTGTCGAAGGTCATGAAGGCCCCGGAGAGCCGCGAGGACGGAAGCTTGAGCGGCCGACCGCTTGTCCCGTCTTCGGCGCGCCCTTTCAACGGCGCGCAGACCGAATGCGATCAACAGATTGCGCGTGAAACGCAAAGGGGCGGCCGGAGCCGCCCCTTCCGTGAGTCCTGAGGGTCGTCGCCTCAGTTCTTGGTCTTGTCGACCATCGCCTTGGCCTGGATCCACGGCATCATGCCGCGGAGCTTGGCGCCGACCTCTTCGATCTGGTGGGCGTCGTTCTTGGCGCGGGTCGCCTTAAACGAGGTCTGGTTGACCTTGTTCTCGAGCATCCAGTTGCGCACGAACACGCCGGATTGGATGTCGTTTAGCACGCGCTTCATCTCGGCCTTCGTCTCGGGCGTGATGATGCGCGGGCCCGAGACATACTCGCCATACTCGGCGGTGTTGGAGATCGAGTAGTTCATGTTGGCGATGCCGCCCTCATAGATGAGGTCGACGATCAGCTTGGTCTCGTGCAGGCACTCGAAATAGGCCATCTCGGGCGCGTAGCCGGCCTCGACCAGGGTCTCGAAGCCCGCACGGATGAGCTCGACAAGGCCGCCGCAGAGGACGACCTGCTCGCCGAATAGGTCGGTCTCGCACTCTTCCTTGAAGGTCGTCTCGATGATGCCGGCGCGGCCGCCGCCATTGGCGGAGGCGTAAGACAGGCCGATGTCATGGGCGTTGCCCGAGGCGTCCTGGGCGATGGCGATGAGGGACGGCACGCCGCCGCCCTTGAGGTATTCGCCGCGGACAGTGTGGCCCGGGCCCTTCGGGGCGACGAGCAGCACGTCGAGGTCCTTGCGCGGCTCGATCAGGTTGAAGTGGACGGCGAGGCCGTGCGCGAAGAGCAACGCGGCGCCTTCCTTGAGATTCGGCTCGAGGCTCTCCTTGTAGATGTCTGCCTGCAGCTCGTCCGGGGTGAGGAGCATCACCACGTCCGAGATCTTCGCGGCCTCGGCCGGGGGCATGACCTTGAAGCCTTCGGCCTCGGCCTTCTTGGCGGATGCCGAGCCGGGACGGAGGCCGACGATGATGTTCGGAACGCCGCTGTCGCGCAGATTGAGCGCGTGGGCATGGCCCTGGCTGCCATAGCCGATGATGGCGACCTGCTTGCCCTTGATGAGATTGAGATCGGCGTCGCGATCGTAATAGACGCGCATTGGGATGTCCTTCCCTGGTAAATGTAATGTGTCAGCCGGCGCCGGCCGGCATTTTCGCCGCCCCGTACAGGGCGAGAAACTGATCCGTCGCCCGCCGCGCGTCGCCAGCTATGGCGGCCTCGTCTAGGACCAGAGGCTCGCCGAGCAGCAGCCTGATCTGCACGTCGCGGCCGACGAGCCCGAAGAAGGTGCGGAACGCCTGCTCGGCGTCCTCGAAGGCGAGCAGACCAGCCTCACGGGCGTCGGCCAGGAGCGGCTTCATGCGCTCGCCAATGGCGAACCGGCCATTGGCGAGCACGATGCCCCCGAGCGTCTCGGCCTGGGCGATCGCGATGCGGTTGAGCGCGATCGACGTCCTGGAGGCGATCACCCGGAGCCAGCCGCCCGCGAACGCCTCGAGACTTTCGCGCAGCGCTCCGACGTCGAGATGATGGCGGTCATAGGCGCCGGCCCTCACCTGCGAGGCCTGCCAGCGCACGGTGGCGGTGAGCAGCCCGTCGCGGTCCTGGAACCACTTGTAGAGCGTCTCCTTTGAGCAGCTCGCGCGCCGCGCCACGGCGGTCATTGTCAGAGCGGCGGCGCCCTTCTCGACAAGGAGCGCGAGCACGGCGTCGAGGACGGCCTTGCGCCGCTCCGTCATCTGTTCGCCCGCCGCCGCCGAATCCTGCACCCGCTCCGACCTCCGTACCGTACGTTACGGTTCGGCCATATGCCTCATCTGACGGAGGGACGCAAGAGCGCACGCCGTCCGATTGCGCCGGTCCAGACGGAGTCCAACTGTGCCGGTTTCCTTGTGACCTGACGCCGGTCAGGCCGCGGGAGCCCGCTCCTCGTCGATCGCGATGGCGCGCATGATATCGAAGATGCGCTCGCCTTCGAGCCTCTTCGCCTCGAAACCGGTAGCCTCCGTCACGTGCCCGAACAGATGCTTGCCTTTCTGCGAGCGGCCGATGAAGCCCATCGACCATGTTGGGAAGGCGCGCGTCGCGGTCGGCTCGAACTGCAGCACCTCGACGTCGCCATGGCGTTGATCGCGCTGGATACGTTCGAAGGTCGCCTCGATGTCGGGCAGCGCGCCTTCGAGCACCTGAGCGAACACGCCCGAATTGAAGATCAGCGCGCCGGTGACCCCGACGCGCGCGTTGTTGCGCCGCGAGGCAGCCAAGATGTCGTCGATCTCCGCCGCCGTCGCCTCCGTTTCCTGAGCGACGCGGTTGCGGCTGTAATAGACCAGCCGGTAGAGCTTGGCCTCGGCTGCGTTATCTACGGTCATTGTCGCCTCCTGGGCGTGAGCTCGGGATCGGCCGCTTCAAGCGTCTCGCGGCGAGGATGTAAGAAAGGCTGCGATCTGGTCCGCCGGCATCGGGCGGCTGATCGCGTAGCCCTGGACGTCGGTGCAGCCAACCGCCAGCACGTTGGCGAACTGGTCATCGGTCTCCACGCCTTCTGCGGTCACCGTCATGCCGAGGCTCTGGCCCAGCGCCGCGATGGCCCGCACGATCGCCGCGGCGCCGGGATCCTGGTCTCCCGCGCGCACGAAGGACTGGTCGATCTTGATCTTGTCGAAGGGAAAGCTGCGCAGATAGGAAAGCGAAGAATAGCCGGTGCCAAAATCGTCCATCGACACGCGCACGCCCATCTCGCGGACGCTGTTCAGCAGCGAAGTCGCCGCGCCAAGGTCTTCGAGCAGCACGCTTTCCGTGATTTCCAGCTCAAGCCTGTTCGGAGCAAGGCCGCTTTCGGCGAGCGCGGATACGATCGTGGAGAGCAGAGTGCGGCTTCGGAACTGCACCGCCGAGACGTTGACGGCGACGCTGAGATTGTCGGCCCAGCCGGCGGCCTCACGGCACGCGGTGCGGATGACCCATTCGCCGATCGGCGAGATGAGGCCGATCTCCTCCGCCAGCGGAATGAATTCGGCGGGCGGAACCATCCCCCGGCTCTCGCTCCGCCAGCGCAGCAGCGCCTCGAAGCCTGTGACCTTCCTGGAGGCGAGGTTGAACTGCGGCTGATAGAACAGCGTGAACTCGCGCAGCGCGAGCGCGCGCCGCAGATCGATCTCCAGGCGACGGCGCGCCTGCATCTGCTCGTCCATGGCGCTTTCGAAGAATCGGAACGTCGAGCGGCCGCCCTGCTTCGCGCGATAGAGCGCGAGATCGGCGCTGCGCACGATTTCCGCATAGCTTCCGCCGTCCTCGGGCGCGAGCGCGACGCCCACGCTTGCGCCGATATTGATGAGGTGCCCGTCGACGATGTAGGCGCGTCCGAGCAGATCGACGAGCCGCTCCGCGAGCGCGGCGGCCGCCTGAGGCTGCGACTGTCCCACCTGGATGACGCCGAACTCGTCGCCTCCAAGGCGCGCCGCTACGTCGTCGGGAGAAAGCGCGCCGCGCAGTCGCTGCGCGATCTTCACCAGCAGCGCGTCTCCGACGGGATGGCCGAGCCCGTCATTGACCGCCTTGAAGCGGTCGAGGTCGAGCATCAGGACCGCGAAACGCGTGTCCTTGCCATCCAGCGCCGCGTTCATGGCCTCCTGAAACATCAGCCGGTTGCCGAGCCCGGTCAGGATGTCCACGCGCGCCTCGCCGGCCGCGCGCTCGCGTTCGACGAGCGCCGCGGACACGTCTTCGGCCGTGATCAGCCACCCCTGCGGCACGCGGGCGACCTCGACGGAGGCGGTGCGGCCGTCGTCGAGCAGGACCTGGAACGGACCGGAGTCCTCCGCCGGACGCGCGCGCAAGCCGATCATGCTGAGAACGGCGGGGCCCGTCAGTCCGGCGCCGAAGAGCGCGTCGAAACCGGGGTTCTTCAGCAGCAGCCTGTCATCGTGGCCGATGACCGCGACGCCGCGGCTCAGCTTGAGCAGCGCGGCGAGAGCGACGTCTTCGACGTCATGCGAATAATCGATCGAAGCGGTGAGGGACATCTGAACCCGGCGTCGGCGAGAACCGCGCGACGTTAGTCCAGCACCCGTTGAAAAATGGTTCTTCGAATTACACGGATTGCGCGAGTTGCAGCGATACGATGCTGGACCAGCTCAGCGCCTCGACCCGTCGTCAGGAGACAAGGACAGACTCGGAGCCTAACCCGCCATGCCTTCGGGCCCACGCGCAATGGCGGCGACGCCGGTGCGGGAGACCTCGACGAGGCCAAGCGGCGCCATCAGGACGATGAACTGGTCGAGCTTGTCCGGCTTGCCGGTGATCTCGAAGATGAAGCTCTCCGTAGTCGCGTCGATCACGCGAGCGCGGAACGCCTCCGCGAGCCGGAGCGCCTCGGCGCGCTGTTCGCCCGTGCCGCGCGCCTTGATGAGCATCAGCTCACGCTCGAGCGCTCGCCCCGTCAGCGTAAGATCGACGACGGAGTGAACCGGCACCAGCCGATCGAGCTGCGTTTTGATCTGCTCGACGACGCCGGCGGGCCCCGACGTCACGATGGTGATGCGCGAGAGCTGGCCCTCGTGGCTGACCTCCGACACGGTCAGGCTGTCGATGTTGTAGCCGCGGCCCGAGAACAGGCCGATGACGCGCGCCAGCACGCCCGGCTCGTTGTCGACGAGGATCGCGAGCGTGTGGCTCGCGATCGGCGGGTGGGCGTCGTCCATGAAATAGGCGGAGCCTGTGGGCTGGCGCATGGCGTGTCCTGAAAGGGAGAGGCGTCATCCCGGACGGAGGCGAAGCCGCCGAGCCGGGATCGCGTGCAGAAAGGGCGCTTGATCCTGAAGATGATCCCGGATCGGCCTCGCGGCCGTCCGGGATGACGTGCAGATCACACCAGCATCTTGCCCTCGTCGGAGATCGCGTTCTCGATGCGATCCTCGCTGGCGTCGCCGAGCAGCATGTCGTTGTGCGCGCGGCCCGACGGGATCATGGGCGTGACGTTCTCCATCTTGTCGACGAGACAATCGACGACGACCGGCCCGGGCGTCTCGATCATCGCCCGAATGGTGGCGTCGAGGTCGCCCGGCTCGACGCAGCGCAGCCCCGTCGCGCCATAGGCTTCCGCGAGCTTCACGAAGTCCGGCAGCGCTTCCGAATACGAGTTCGAGTAGCGCGATCCGTGCAGCAGTTGCTGCCACTGGCGCACCATGCCCATGTATTCGTTGTTCAGGATGAAGATCTTGATCGGCAGCTTGTACTGGATCGCCGTCGAGAGCTCCTGGATGCACATCTGGATCGAGGCTTCGCCAGCGATGTCGATGACGAGCGCGTCCGGATGGGCGACCTGCACGCCCACCGCGGCCGGCATGCCGTAGCCCATCGTGCCGAGGCCACCGGAGGTCATCCAGCGGTTCGGCTCCTCGAACTTGTAGTACTGCGCGGCCCACATCTGATGCTGGCCGACCTCGGTGGTGATGTAGGTGTTCGGCCCCTTGGTCAGCTCGTAGAGCCGCTCGATCGCCTGCTGCGGCTTGATGGTCTCGCCCGACGGCCGGTAGGCGAGGCAGTTGCGCGCGCGCCAGCGGTCGATCTCCTGCCACCAGTCCTTGAGCGCCTCGGCGTCGAGCTTGGCGTTCGAGGCGCGCCAGACCGCGAGCATGTCCTCGAGCACGTGCGCGACATCGCCGATGACGCCGACCTCGACCTTGACGTTCTTGTTGATCTGCGCAGGGTCGATGTCGATGTGGATCTTGCGGGAGCCCGGAGAGAACAGGTCGAGGCGGCCGGTGATGCGATCGTCGAAGCGCGCGCCGATGCAGACCATGACGTCGCAGTCATGCATCGCGTGGTTCGCCTCGTAGGTCCCGTGCATGCCGAGCATGCCGAGCCACTGCGGGCCCGACGCCGGATAGCAGCCGAGACCCATCAGCGTGGAGGTGACCGGCGCGCCGGTGACCTCAGCGAGTTCGCGCAGCAGCGCGGTCGCGCGATCGCCGGAATTGATGACGCCGCCGCCGGTGTAGAGGATCGGCTTCTTGGCGCCGGCCAGCAGCTCCACCGCCGCGCGGATCTTGTCCGCGTCGCCCTTCAGCTTCGGGTGATAGGTTTTGTGAACGACGTTCTCCGGGCCGACATAGGCGCCGGTCGCGAACTGCACGTCCTTCGGGATGTCGACGACGACCGGGCCGGGACGGCCGTTGGTCGCGACATAGAAGGCCTCGTGCAGCACCTGCGCGAGATCGTTGACGTCTTTCACAAGGTAGTTGTGCTTAGTGCAGGGACGGGTGATGCCGACCGTGTCGCACTCCTGGAAAGCGTCCGAGCCGATGAGGTGCGTCGGCACCTGGCCCGTGATGCAGACCATCGGGATCGAGTCCATCAGCGCGTCGGTGAGGCCCGTGACAGCGTTGGTCGCGCCGGGGCCCGAGGTGACGAGGACGACGCCGGGCTTGCCCGTCGAGCGTGCATAGCCTTCCGCCATGTGCGTCGCGCCCTGCTCGTGGCGGACGAGCACGTGTTCCGGCCCCTCGTTCTGGAACAGCGCGTCGTAGATCGGGAGCACCGCGCCGCCGGGATAACCGAAGATGTGGGCGACGCCCTGGTCCTTGAGCGCGCGGACGACCATCTCGGCGCCGGTCATCGTCTCGGATGAATTCGGGGTCATTGGCGCATTCCTTTCGCCTTATCCGACCTGATCCGCCCTGCGGCCGATCGGGACGCTGGGCAACAAAAAAGGGCCCTCTGGGGAGCCCTTTGCTTCAAGCGTCACCGAACAGGGGCGCGGGCTTTAGGCGGCCCGCACCGTCGATGACGCCTGACTTACGAGAATAAGATTGCGCGACACGGCGTCGGCTCTCCGGTTGTGAATTCGCGCGGAAGCTACGCGCGGCGTCGGCGGAGGTCAAGCCGCGCTCGAGCGGAAGCATGGCCTCTCCGCCCTTCTTTAATCGATCAAGACGGTCTCGCCTTCGAATTCGACCGACGGCGGGCCATCCACCCAGATGACGTCCTGCGCGGCGAGGCGGTCGCCGGCGGAGAACCGCCAGGTGTTGCGGCCTGCCCGCTTCGCCTCGTAGAGCGCTTCGTCGGCGAAGCGCAACAGCGTTTCGCGGTCGAAGCCGGAGTCCGGCGCGAGCGCTCCGCCGAGCGTGATGCTCGGCTCGAAAACGACGCCGCTCAGCTCGCAGGGCTGGTTCACCGCTTCCACCAGGCGCTTGGCCATCGTCATCGCGTCGTTGACGGAGGAGATCGCCGCGACGACGGCGAATTCGTCGCCGCCGAGCCGCGCGACGAGATCGCTCGCCCGCACCGACCGGCGGAGCCGCTCCGAAACCTCGACCAACAGTTGGTCGCCGGCGGCGTGTCCATAATTGTCGTTGACCGCCTTGAAGTGGTCGAGATCGATCAACATCAGCACGAAGCGCTGCCCGGTGACGGTCGCGGACTTCAGCGCCCGGTCGAGCACCTGCCGGTAGCGCGTCCGATTGGCGAGCCTGGTCAGCCCGTCATGGGTCGCCTCGTAGGCGTAGATCATCTTCTGGCGCCGCTGATCGCTCATGACGGCGGCCACGAAGACGCTGGGCAGCGTGAGCAGCGCGACGGCGACGTTCTGCGAGAAGTCGCCGACAGGCGAAAACGGCCATCCCGCAAGACCGCGCCAGGAACCCTGGTGACCGAGGGCCAGAAGGAAAGTCGAGAAGGCGAAGGCCGCGGCCGAAGCCTGGAAGACGTCGTAGCGCAACGCGAACCACAGCAAGGCGAGGGAGGCCGCCAGCATGGATATCGGCCGGTTGTCGAACACGGCCGCCAGCGCAAGCGCCAGTGTGGCCGCGCTCGAGATGAAAAATTCGATCGTCTTCGGAGTCGCCTCCGGGTTCTCCAGTCCCCCGGTTTCGGCCGCAGGCCGGCCATAGGTGAGCACGACCATCGCGCCGAGCGCGATCGACAGGGCGGCGGAGCCCCAGGCCGCCGGCAGCGCAGTGATGATCGCCGACCAGTCCGGCGCGGCGGCGAGGCGCGTCAGCGAGCCGGCGAGAGCCGCGACAATTCCCGTCGCACAGGCGACCGCCGCAAGCGCAGGCTGGGAGCCGACCAGTTTCGTCCGGCGGGAGGCGCAAAAGATCGCCGCGCCGACGGCGGACGCGATCAGATCGCCGGCGAGCGCCGCAGCCCAGTGAGCCGGTCCTATGCCGAAGGCGGTCGAGATCCCGGCGTGAGCGGCGGCGATCGCCAGCGCATCCCGTGAAGTCATGAAGCGCCCGGAACGGGCGAGCATGCCGATGGCGATCGCCGGCCCGAGGGCGATGCTCGCCGCGCCCGCCGTCCCGGCGCCCGCCCATAGGCTGACCGCGAGCGCTCCGCCGTAACATACGAAGAGTGCGATCGTCTGATCGCCGAACAAGGCGAGAAGCCGCGATACTCGAGACGGCTTGATCATGCAGGGCTTGGTCCAAGATACGCGCCGGTGGTCCACTGGTACTCCAGCAACTGAGAAGATCAGGTTCGCGAAGCTCCGCAAATTTTAAGGTTTTGCTTCTTTGCGTCTCGGCGTCGGTAACGATCGAGGCCGCGCCTGCGAAGGAAGCCCCATGAGCCTTGTTCACGACCGCTCCGGCCGGTTTTCTCCCCTGCTCGCTCTGACGCTCGCCGCGTTACTGGCGCCGGCCGTTTGGCTCGCCTTCCGAGCGGCGATGGGGGATTTTTCCGGCCCGGCTCCCGACGCGCTCGGCCTGCCGCCGGGCTTCGCAGCCCCGAGCGCTACGCCGTTCGGCCCCGCCGGCGGCGCCTCAGCCTTGGGCCAGGCCGGCGCGGACGCCGCCCGGCCGATCTACGCCGCGATCCACTTCACCGGCGAGTGGGCGGTACGGTTCCTTCTGCTCTCGCTCGCGGTCACGCCGTTCCGGCGGCTGTGGCACGGGCCTCGGCTTACGTTGATCCGCCGGCGGGTCGGCCTCGCGGCTTTGTTCTACGCGCTCGGCCACCTCTTCCTCTATGTCCTCGACCAGCAGTTCGATCTGGCGAAGGTCGCGAGCGAGATCGTGCTCCGCATCTATCTGGCGGTGGGCTTCGTCGGGCTGATGGGCCTTGTCGCCCTGGGCGCGACCTCGACGGACGGCGCGGTAAAGCGCCTCGGAGCCAAGCGCTGGAGCCGGCTCCACAAGCTCGCCTACCCCATCGCCGGCCTCGCCGTGCTGCACTTCGCCATGCAGTCGAAGCTCGACGTGAGCGAGCCGACGCTGATGTGGGGCCTGTTCCTGTGGGCGATGGGCTGGCGCTGGCTGCAGACGAAGGGCGAGCGCGCCGTCAGCCTGCCCTGGTTGCTCGGCCTTGCAGCGGCGGCCGGCCTCGCGACGGCGCTCTCGGAAGCGCTCTGGTACGGGCTTGCAACCGGCGTCGATCCCTTGCGGGTGCTCGCCGCCAACTTCTCGATCCGCATCGGCCTACGGCCGTGCTGGCTGGTGCTGATCTTCGGCCTGGCGGCGGTGTCGACCAGCTTCATCGGCGCTCGGCGGCGCGGTCCTGCTCGGCCGCGGGCCGAACGGCCGGGCCGGCGCCCGGAAGCTGCGGATCAGCCCGCCTGAAGCCGTTCCGCGGTCTGGCGCGGCGCGGCTCATGAGACTAAGGTCGCGCCCCGTTCGAAACCCCTACGGAGCACGCCTCCCGTGATCGCCGATCTTTCGCAGTCCGACCTCGAAGCCCTGGGCGCGCGCGTGCGCGCCGATTACGACGCGTTCCGCGCGCGCGGCCTCAAGCTCGACATGACCCGCGGCAAACCGGCGCCGGAGCAGCTCGACCTCGCGGAAGGCATGCTCGCTCTGCCGGGCAACCGCGATCACCTCACCGAAGCCAACGAAGACGCCCGCAATTACGGCGGCGTGCAGGGTCTCGCGGAGGTGCGCGCGATGTTCGCGCCGACGCTGGGCGTAGCCCCTGCGCAGGTCATCGTCGGCGACAACGCCAGCCTCGCGATGATGCATGACGCGATCGTCTGGGCGCTTCTCAAGGGCGTGCCGGGCTCGGCCAAGCCCTGGAGCAAGGAAGGCGAGATCGCCTTCCTCTGCCCGGTCCCCGGCTACGACCGCCACTTCGCGATCTGCGAGGAATACGGCATCCGCATGATCCCCGTGCCGATGACCGGCGACGGCCCGGACATGGCGAAGGTGGAAGAGCTCGTGCGCGACCCGGCAGTGAAGGGCATGTGGTGCGTGCCGAAATATTCCAACCCGTCGGCCGAGAGCTATTCCGACGAGACGGTCCGCCGGCTGGCCTCCATGAAGACCGCGGCGCCGGACTTCCGGCTGTTCTGGGACAACGCCTATGTCCTCCATCACCTGACGGATGATCGGCGCGAGATCCTCAACGTCGTCGAGGCCTGCGCCGAGGCCGGCAATCCCGACCGCCCGTTCGTGTTCGCCTCCACCTCGAAGATGACGCTCGCCGGCGCCGGCCTCGCCTTCTTCGCGTCGTCGGAAGCCAACGTGAAGTGGTGGATCGCGCGGGCCTCCAAGCGCACCATCGGCCCGGACAAGCTGAACCAGCTTCGCCATGTCCGCTTCCTCAAGGACGAGGCGGGCCTGATTGCGCATATGGACAAGCACCGTGCGCTGCTCGCCCCGAAGTTCGAGGCGGTGACCAAGGCGCTGTCGGACCGCCTCGCCAACCAGGGCGCCGCGCGCTGGATCAAGCCGGCTGGCGGCTACTTCGTGAGCGTCGACGTGACCGAGGGCGCGGCGTCGCGCGTGGTCCAGCTCGCCAAGGAAGCCGGCCTGCTGCTGACCGCCGCCGGCGCGACCTGGCCCTACGGGAAGGACCCGAACGACAGCAATCTGCGGCTCGCGCCGTCTTATCCTTCGCTGAAGGACGTTAAGGCGGCCTCCGAAGGCATCGCCATCTGCATCCAGCTCGCCGCCATCGAGTCCGAACAGGCGAAGCGGAAGTCGAAGGCGGCTTAAGCACAGCGGCCGCACGCCAACAAAGCGTGGAAGAATCTCCGCCCTCGCGTCGCGGCTCATGGTCAGGACGCGAGGGCGACGTTTCCTGCCCCGGATCACCCCACCCCTCGCCGCTCGATCTCCTGCATCGCAACATCCAGCGCCGCCTCCGAGGCGACATGGATCCAGTCCGCCATGCGATTGCGGAACCATGTCGACTGGCGCTTGGCGTAGCGCCTCGTGTCCAGCCTCGCGCGCTCCAGCGCTTCGGCGCGACTAATTCCGCCTTGCGCAAACGCGGCGAAGTGCGCGACGCCGATCGCCTTCATGACGGGAAGCGACGGCGAAAGTCCGCGGGCCGCCAGACGCGCCGCCTCGTCGACGCCGCCCTGCTCCATCATCCGTTCCAGCCGCGTCGCGATGCGTCCGTCGAGGACGGCGCGATCGGGAGAGAGCACGATCCTCAGCGCCCGCGCCAGCGGGATCGGACCCGGGGTCGTCTCGCGCTGCCATTCAGCGAGCGAGCGGCCGGTCCCGTCGATCACCTCCAGCGCGCGCGTGAGGCGCTGCGGGTCGGACGGCCTGAGGCGCGCAGCCATGACGGGGTCGAGCCGCGCCAGCGCGCCGTGGAGCTCGGCAGGCGGGGCCGAACGCCAGCGCGCCCGAACATCCGCCGGGACCTCCGGCACGGTTGCGAGGCCGGTCGTCAGCGCCTCGAAATAGAGGCCGGTGCCGCCTACGAAGATCGGCGTCGATCGGCCAGCCTTACGCTCCTGCGGACCCGGCTCAGCAGTCCCGCTTAAGTCCTTGATAACCATAGTGGCGTCAGCGAGCCACCGCCCCACGCCATAGACCTCCGCCCCATCGACATGACCGTACAGGCGATGTGGCGCGACCGTCTCGTCCTCCACTGACGGACGGGCGCTTAGCACGGCGAGATCCGCGTAGACCTGGGAGGCGTCGGCGTTCACCACCGCCCCGCCAAGCGCTCGCGCAAGCGCGACGGCGAGCGCGGATTTGCCCGACGCGGTGGGGCCTCCGATCAGCACGGATCCGACGGGGGCTTCCGTCATGCGGGACCACTATGAAGGCCTGAGTCTTGGCGAGCGCCGCCGCGACCGTCTACGCCCATTCCCGTCATCTCCCGCAGAGCCCTTCCCATGTCGCCAGCGTCGCACGCACCGTCAAATCTCGTGGCGGTGCCTATCGCATAAAGACGTCCGACGGGCGCTGGCGCTACGTCCACGAGACCGGCGGCGGCTGTGAGCGCGACCCGGCGACGGGCGAGACGCTTTATCTCGACGGCATCATCCTCGACGCCGGCCGGCTGACGTCGCTCGCGACCAAGCTCGACAGCGGTCGAGCCTCGGTCAAGGCGATGAACGGCTCGATCGACCAAATCCTCAAGACGCTGAAGACGCTTCGGCTGCTGTCGCTCAACGCGCGCATCGAGGCGGCGCGCGCGAACGAGCACGGCGCGGGCTTCAGCGTCGTCGCGCAGGAGATGATGGGCCTCGCCAACGCGGGCGAAACGGTCACCCGCGCGATCGAGAACGAACTGGCCCGCCTGAACGACGCGATCCGGCTCTGACCTACTCGATCGACAGAGCGACGAAGCGGACGTCGCCTTTGTTGTTCGAGAGCAGCAGCAGCGCGGTCTTCTTGCCGTCCTTCTTCAACGCCGCGATCCTGGCCTCGACGTCTTGCGGAGTCGCGACCGCCTCCTGAGCCACCTCGACCAGCACGTCGCCGGGCTTGATCGCGTTCTCCTGCGCCTTCGAACCGTCTGCGACTGCAGTTATCACGAGGCCCTTGGCGTCAGGCTTCAGCGCGAACTTCTTCACGAGGTCATCCGTCACGGCCTCGAAGGTGATGCCGAGCGCGACGCCGGATTTCGGCGCCTCGTCCGCGCCCGGCGTCTTCAGCGCTGCCGGCGTGGCGACGTCCTCGGCGAGACGCGCAATCTTGATCGTCAGAGACTTCTCCTCGCCCTTCCGCAACACGACCAGCGGGACCTCCTTGTCGATCTCGCTGTCGGCGACGATCCTCGGCAGGTCGCGCATCTCCTTGACGGTCTTTCCGTCAAACGTCAGCACGACGTCGCCGGTCTGAATGCCAGCCTTCGCCGCGGGGCCGTCATCGTTGACGCCCGCGATCAGCGCGCCGACCGGGCCGCTTTTCAGGCCAAGACTTTCTGCGATCTGGTCGGTCACCTGCTGCACGCGGACGCCGATCCAGCCGCGACGCGTCTCGCCATATTTCAGGATCTGCTCGACGACCGGGCGCGCGGTTCGGGCGGGCACCGAAAAGCCGATGCCAATCGAACCGCCCGAAGGCGAGATGATCGCGGTGTTGATGCCGACGACTTTTCCGTCGATATCGAACAGCGGGCCGCCGGAATTGCCGCGATTGATGGCCGCGTCGGTCTGGATGAAGTTGTCGTAAGGCCCGGAGTTGATGTTGCGGTTGCGCGCCGAGACGATGCCGGCGGAGACCGAGCCGCCGAGCCCGAACGGATTGCCGATCGCGAGCACCCAGTCGCCGACCCTCAGCCGCTCGGAATCGCCGAAGCTGACCGCCTTCAGCGGCTTCGGCGGTTTCACTCGCAGCACCGCCAGATCGGTCTTGAGGTCTTTGCCGACGAGTTCGGCGATCAGCTTGGAGCCGTCCGCGAAATTGACGGTGATCTCGTCCGCCCCATCGATGACGTGATTGTTGGTGACGACGATACCGGATGCGTCGATCACGAAGCCGGACCCCAGAGAACTCTGCTTGCGGGACGGCCCCTTGGACGTCTCGCCTCGCTTGAAGAAATCGTCGAAGAACTCGTCCAAAGGCGAGCCGTCCGGCGCTTGTGGCGGCGGCACGGCCTTGTCGGCGGCGGGCGCGTTCTGCGACGTCGAGATGTTGACGACCGCGTCGAGCAGCCCTTCCGCGATGTCGGCGAAGCTCTCTGGCGCGGGCCGCGCCTCAGCTGAAGGCGCACCGGCAGCCCAAACGAGGCTTGCCGCGAAGGCCGCGGCGCAAACCGTTCTGAACGGCTTCAGGCGGCGGTTCCGATCGCTCATCGCGTCTCCTTGGGGCAGCTTGGCGCCGACTCTACACGACGCCCGGCTTGCGGAAAGGGCACGGGATCGCCTCCGCCACGCGACCGGGTCAGCGCGCCTGGCTGGTGCAGACGACCTGCTCGCCGAGTACGTAGCAGGCGCTCATCCGCCCGCTGCCGCGCTCCACGCGGTAGACGCCGCCCTCCTGCTCGTGATTGGAGGCGACGAGGTCGTAGGCGCCGGGCTCCTGCGGCCCGGCGCCCTCGCCGGAAGCGAAACACAGCGTGACGCCAACCGTCCCATCCTTCACCGCGTACTGGCAGGCCCCGACCTCGCCGGTCGACTTGTCCACCCGGAACATGCGGTTGAGGTCCGTCTGCGGCGAAGCGAGGAAGGCGTAGTCCGCGCGGGCCGCTCCCGCAGCCAGGCCCATGGAGGCGACGAGCAGCAGACGGGCGATGACGGCTTTCATGCTTGCATCCGAAGCCGGCCGAATCGGCCGCAGGTTGACGGGCCGATCCTATCAGGCGATGCACCGACGAACACGCCGCGCCCGTGCGGCGCCGCCTTCAGCCCTCAGGACAGAGACCGGATATCCATGAGCGAGCGCGCGCCCGTGACGATCGTCTTCGACCTCGACGGCACGCTCGTCGAGTCGGCCCCAGACCTTCTCGAGGCGTTGACCGCTACGCTCATCGAGGAAGGCGTCGAGCCGATCCCCTATGATCAGGCCCGCGGCTTGATCGGCGCGGGCGCCCGCGCGCTCGTCCAGCGTGGTCTCGACGCCGCAGACCGAAAGGTGACGAAAGAGCGGCTCGACGCGCTGCATGCCTTCTTCCTGCAGCACTACTCTGCCCACATCGCCGATAAGACGCGGCCTTACGCCGGATGCGAAGACGCGCTTGACCGGCTTGCCGCCTCCGGCGCGAAGCTCGCGGTCTGCACCAATAAGATCGAGAGTCTCGCCCGCCAGCTTCTCGACGCGCTGAACCTCACCTCCCGCTTCGACGCCATCGTCGGCGGCGACACGTTCGGGGTCTCGAAGCCCGACCCCACTTCTCTTCTGGGCGCGATCGAACGCGCAGGCGGCGATCCGTCGCGCGCAGTCATGGTCGGCGACAGCTCGACCGATGTCGACGCCGCGAAGAACGCTGGCGTGCCCGTCATCGTGGCGACGTTCGGCTACACCGAGATTCCAGCGCGGGAGCTTGGCGGCGACCGACTGATGGACCGTTTCGAGGAGTTGGAAGAGCTGGTCGGCGAGTTGACAGACTGAGACGGAAGGCGCTCCGACAACCCTCGTGATCGATGAAGAATGGTGCCCGAAACAGGGATCGAACCTGTGACCCCACCCGTGTGAAAGGTGTGCTCTCCCGCTGAGCTATTCGGGCGCCGGCGCGTTTGCCGCGAGGCGCTTCCTACGCCAGACGACGGCCAATTTCAATCAGCTTCGCAAAAGGCGGCCACAATGTCCGACTCAGCTACCGGTCGCCGACCAATAGGCGCTGATCAAGTTGCTCGAGGGTCCAGCCGCCGTGTTCGCGCTTTATCGACCACACCAGGTCGTAGCGATCAGAAGGCCATTCCTGAGGCGCGCCTTCGACGCCTATTTGGGCAAGAATCTCTGGAATCACCGAATGCTCCCAAGCGACCAGGACGACGCCCTCGCGGCCAAGTAGATCCTGCACCAATTCGCCGACCGCCTTTTTCGCGAAGGCGTCGCAATAGGTGACCTCACGCCATTTGCGCAGATACGCCAACAGGGGCGCGACCGTCTGTTGCGGACGGCGGCTTTCGCTGTCCGGCGCGATAGCGGAGGCGTAGACCACGTTTGGCAAGCCGGGGCTGTGCAGGGCTCGGGCGAAGTGCCCGATCAAAGCGCCCGCCCGCTGCCATCCCCGGGCGTTCAGGCTCTGCGGATCTTCAAGGCCGTCCTCTGTGAAGCCGGATTGGCTGTGATGCTCGGCGTGCCGGATAAACAAAATGCGATCGAGTCCAGACATCCGTTCCTCATGATCGACCAAAACTCAGATCGTACGTTGCAACGGCGTTTCTCGACCACGCCCCGGGCCAATCGCTCCAAGCGACAGCAGCTTAAAGCTTTAACGAAGAAACGAAGGCGTTCGCCAAACTTGAGGATTCCTCGTCGCTCTGCCCATAGTCTGTGGCGATGAATCAGCGGCTGGCGGCTTAGGGAGCAACGGTGTCCGCGTTCATTAAAACCTTCGATGCGATCGAGCGCGTCAATCAGTGCGACACGCCCGAAAGGGTCTTCCATGAATTATTGAAGGTCGTTGAGCCGTACGGGTTGACCAACCTTATGGCGGGCACGATGCCTTCGCCACACGATAAGCGTGCGGAGACCAAAAGACATCTCTGGGCCGAACGGCAGCCCGAAGGCTGGATGCAACGCTACCTCCAGCAGAGTTATGTCTTCACCGATCCGGTCATTCGTCGAATCCACGGAGAGCTCAGCCCGTTCCGCTGGAGCGAGGCGCCTTTGTCCGCTGCGATCGAGACACGCCAGAAACTGATCTTCAGCGAGGCCTCCGAGTTTGGCCTCAAGGACGGGCTTGCCGTTCCGATCGTGCTCGTGGACGGCACGCTCGGCTCCGTCTCCTTTGGTGGAGGAGGTCTCGTCGACGTGCCCACGCATGCGATGGGCGAGATCAACCTGATCGCGATCTATGCGATGGGACGGGCGGTGCAACTCAGGTCCGAAACGGAGCACAGCGTACGCGCCAAGCTGACGACGCGCGAACTCGACACGCTCCGATGGGCCTGTGAGGGCCTCACCATGATCGAGATCGGCGAACGTTTGGGAATCTCAAACCGCACGGTGGAGCTTCATCTGAAATCGGCCGCGACAAAGCTCGGGGCTCGGAACCGCGCTCATGCGGTCGCAGAAGCGTTCAGAGCCGGGATCATCCACTGAATTAGGGGAATTCCCCTATACTTGAGACTGCGGAATATCCCGATCATAGACCCGTCGCCAACCGCGGAGGGTGAAATGATCAAGGTCATCGCAGGATGTGACGTCGGTCACTTCGACAGTCTTTTCGATGAAATTTTCGCTCTTAGACATAAAGTCTTCGTTGAAGAGCTTGGCTGGGAGGAAATCCGTCGGCCCGACGGACGAGAAATCGACCAGTTCGATGACGATTACGCTGTCCATCATGTCGCGTTCCGAGACGGACGCGTGTCGGGCTACCAGCGCATGCTTTCCATGGCGCGACCGAACCTTCTTCGGAACGTCTACCCGGAACTCTGCGAACTTGAAATTCCGTCCTCTCCCGACGTCTGGGAGCTGACCCGCTACGCTGTCGCGCCCGAGTATCGAGAGGGCAAGCGATCGGTGGGTTCCGTGGGCACGGAGTTGATCGCGGGCTTCGTGGAGTGGGGCCTCGCCTCAGGCGTCAACAAGGTCATCATCGAGTTTGAGCCGATGTGGGTGTTCCGCGCGATGGGGCTCGGCTTTCTGCCTCGGCCGCTCGGGCTGCCGGCGGAGGTCGGCCAACAGACGATCGTGCCGACCGAAGTGACGTTCAGCGAGCGGACGCTTCTGAAGATCCGCGAGACGATGGGCCGCCACGATCCTGTCGTCTGTTTCATGGGGACCCTCGCCGAGCAGCGGCGTGTCCGTCTCGCGTCGTGAGGCCGAGACATGGCTGACATTTCCATCAGGCGAGAAGGTGCGGTCCGCATCATCGAAATGGCCGAACCCGCAAGCGGGTTGACCCTCGACAATCTGCGAACCTTCACAGAGGCCTTAGAAACGGCGCAGCAAGACGACGAGACGGCGGCCGTCCTTCTCGTCGGCCCAGCCGACGCATTCTGCTCCGGCTGCGATCTCGGGGACTTCCTGGGATGCGGCGATCTCGACGAACTCGCCGGGACCGTTCGCAGCTTCTTCCGAGCGCTCGCGCTCGGCAGCAAACCTCTGGTCGCGGCGGTCGATGGCCCAGCCGTCGGGCTCGGCATGACAATGTTGCTTCACTTCGACGCCGTCTTCGCCACTCCGGCGAGCAGCTTCGCAGCGCCCTTCGCCGATCTAGGTCTTGTTCCAGAGGCCGCGGCGACGCTGATCGCCCCGTTGAGGTTCGGCTATCTTCGCGCCTTCGAGATGCTCTGCGTCGGGCGCCCGTTCTCCGCAACGGAGGCGCATGCTCTCGGATTGGTGACGGAAGTCACCGATCCCGAAAGAGCAAGCGAACGTGCGCTGCATGTCGCATCGCGTTTGGCTCGAAAGCCGAAAGCAGCGCTCCAGGCGACCCGGGCTCTGCTTCGGGCCGACCCCATCGACATCGAGTCTCGGATCGACGCGGAAATCGCCGAGTTCAGGGCCCGTCTAGAAGACGCGGCCACTGTCAAACGACTAGGCCGGCTCTTGCGGATGGCCGACCAAGCTCGCTCAGCGGCCTGAAGCCGTGGCGAAGGAAAAGGTTGTAAGCCTCACCTCAACTCAGCTGTCCGAAATCTTCTTCGATCTCTCGGATCAAGCCTCTCAGCAGGGACATGTGTATCTTCATTACCTTCTGCAGAACGCGGCGATCGAAGCCGCGGCGCTCGACTCCGAGTTTGTGACTGGCGGACTTACCGTCAATGCGGCTCGGCCGGATCTGTTCGAAGGGCTAAGGCGAGCAAGCCGGTTGTTTTGGCTCAGGTAAGAATAAGCCAGAATCTCGCCTCAATCTTTGCCGAGCGGACTCCTCAGGCCTCGCGCCACGCCATATCTCTTAAAAAAAATGGGAGGACGCGATGCCCTACAACATCATCATCGAAGACGGCCGAAAGCGCATCCATCATGCTCGCACCGCTCAGGACGCTTTGGCGTTCGCGCTCGCCAAGCGCGCCGAGCATCCGGATCTTCGGATCGTTTCAAACGAGGGCGCGGTCCTCGAGATCGATCGGCTGGAACTGATGGCGCGCGCCGAGGCGGCTCAGCGACCAGTATCCGCGCCACGGGCTGCCTGAAGCGCGAACTGGACGGCTGAGATCAAGGCTGCAGCCGAAGCGGAGCCTCACGGCTCGTCGACGCCGTCGTCAGCCTAATTCGAGTGGGGAGACGTTAACTTCCCGGTAACTTTTCGCTTGCCGGATGTTGCGTTGCAGCGTTTGATTACGCACCCGCAGCGGAGGTTACGACCGTGGCTTATATCGTGCGCTGGGTGCCGACCGGCCCCGAGATGATCGTCAGCTGCCCCACGCCGGACGACGTCCTGGCGCTTGCCGACGAGTTGATCGCAACCGGCCGATCGAGCGACATCACAGTCGTCAAAGACGGACTCGAAGTCGACCTCGCCAGCCTCAAGGCCCAGCCGGCGCTGAGCTGATCCAATCTAACGCGAGGTCGGGCGGCGGCTCAGAACGCCGGCCGCGCCTCGCCTTTGGTCAAGGTCTGTGCGAGGCCGCCGAGCGGCCGCCATAGCATGCGCGCCGGATCGACGGGGCCTGGCATCTCGACCAAGCCGTCCGGGATCCGAGAAAAACCGAGACGCCCATAGTAGGGCTCGTCCCCGACAAGCATGACGAGCGCGTGGCCGGCCTTCTCCGCCGCCTGCACCGACGCTGCGATCAGCGCCGCTCCGATGCCGCGGCTGCGGAAAGCCGGGTCGACGACGAGCGGCCCCAGCAGCAGCGCCGGCGCATCTCCGATCAGGATCGGCGACATGCGGTTCGAGCCGACCAGCATCGCTCCCACGCGCGCTGTGAAGGACAATCCCGCGACCGGCTCGACGCCCTCGCGCAGCCGATAGGCCGATCGAGCGTAGCGGCCGGGACCGAAAGCCCGCTCCTGCAGGCGCTCGATGGCGGGGGCGTCGTCGGGCTGCTCGTGGAGGATCGCGAGCGGGAGGGATGTCATGGGAAGGCTCGGGAGATGACGGCGGCGGAAGGTCCCGCCCGCTCCCGCGCCGAAGCGCGCAAGAAGCGGGTCAGATGCGAGCGAGAGGTGCCGCAAGGCGCCGGACGCAGCGTCGTCGCAAAGGGATAAAACGGTTGCTCGCCATGACTGATCGCGCTTAGCACGGCGGCGTAGCGCACGCCAGCGTGAGGCCGCGGCGGGGAGAACAGATCGCGATGGGTCTTCTGGTCGACGGCGCATGGCGCGATCAATGGTACGACACGTCGAAGTCCGGCGGGCGCTTCGAGCGCCAGGCCTCGCAGTTCCGCAACTGGGTGGCGGCGGACGGCGCAGCGGGCCCGAGCGGCGAAGGCGGCTTCAAGGCCGAGGCCGGGCGCTACCATCTCTACGTCTCGCTCGCCTGCCCATGGGCGCACCGCACGCTGATCTTCCGCAGGCTGAAGAAGCTCGAGGAGCTCATCTCCGTCAGTGTCGTCGATCCGCATATGGGCGCGGAAGGCTGGGTGTTCGGCGACTTCCCCGCTGCGACGCCCGACACAGTCAACGGCGCGGAACGGCTCTACGAGGTGTACCTGCGCGCAGAACCCGACGTGACGACGCGGGTAACGGTACCGGTGCTCTGGGACAAGACGCGCGGCGCGATCGTCTCGAACGAATCCGCGGAGATCATCCGCATGTTCAACTCGGCCTTCGACGGGCTAACGGGCGAGACCTCGGACTTCTACCCCGAGCCGCTCCGGTCTGAGATCGACGCCTTGAACGAGCGGATCTATGCCCGCGTCAACAACGGCGTCTACCGAGTGGGCTTCGCGACCACGCAGGACGCCTATGAGGAAGCCTTCGCGGCGCTGTTCGAGGAGCTTGACGACCTCGACGAGCGGCTCGGCCGCCGGCGGTTCCTGTGCGGCGCGGAGACGACCGAGGCGGACTGGCGGCTGTTCACCACGCTCGTCCGCTTCGACGCGGTCTATTTCGGCCACTTCAAGTGTAATCGCCGCCGCATCGCCGATTACGCCAATCTGTCGGGCTATCTGCGCGACTTCTATCAGCAGCCGGGCGTCCGCGAGACCGTGAACTTCGCCCACATCAAGACGCACTATTACTGGTCGCACACCACCATCAACCCGACCCGAATCGTGCCTGTCGGGCCTGACCTCGACCTCGATGCGCCAGCCGATCGCGAGGGGCTAACCGGGCTTACCAGCGGTCGCTGACTGCCGCGCCGTCGCGAAATTCGGCGAGCCGGCGGAGCGTGCCCGGGGTCGCCCCTTCCGGGAGCGCGTCGATGGGGAACCAGCCGCGCTCGACGATCTCGTACCCGGTCCGAGGCTCGGGACCTCGGCGCAGGCGGCTGACGACATAGACCGCGACATGGTCGCGGCCGCCGAACGTCTCGTTGAAGCACAGGCCGATCAGGCGCGGGGTCCCAAGGACCTCGACCCCCGCCTCCTCCATGATCTCGCGTGCGGCCGCGTCGGCCGCCGTCTCGCCCCGATCGACGCCGCCGCCGGGCAGGTGCCAGCCGGTCTCGTAACCGTGCCTCACGAGCAGGACGCGGCCCTCCTCCACCGCGATGACGCGGACGCCGACCGTCATGGCGCTGCGGGTCAGCGCCCACCGCGCCCGCACGGCGCGGAACAGCCTCGTCCTGATCGCTTCCAACCGGCGTCCTCCCAAATCCTCGAAACCTGTGATAATGGAGGGCGCGCGAAAACGCATGGGGGCCCGCCGCGCCTGAGGCTCGTCGCCCCCACCCCGTTCCGCCATATCAAGGGACGAAGCCGAAGCGCCCGTGGGGGCGCGGCTTCGTCGTTAGAGGACCATCATGTTCTGGCTTTTTTCGTTCCGTCGCGGCGCCTTCCGGCGCATGGCGGAAAGCCCTTTCCTTCGCGCGCTGAGCGCCCCCTCCGGGGCGGCGGTCGCTGCGCTCGCGACCTTTTCCAGGGACTGACGGCGGCTTTTCGCCCGATTTAGGAACTGAGCGACGCCGGGCCGCGCCAAAGCGCCGCTCGGCGTTTTCATTTTTCGACCCGGCCTGCGCCATCGCGCGATGATCCGCTATAACGGCTGATGTGACCGTCATCGCGCACCTCTCCGATCCCCATCTCGGGCCCTTACCAAGCTTCTCGATCTTCGACCTGATGTCGAAGCGCGGGCTTGGCGCGATCAACTATTTTCGCCGGCGGCGGAAGTGGCACGATATGGCGGTGTTCGACCAGATCGTCGCGGACATCGTCGAGGAAGAGCCGGACGCGGTGGCTTGCACCGGCGACCTCACCAATCTCGCGCTGGAGAAGGAATTCGTGCCAGCGGCCGTGTTCCTCGGTCGCCTTGGCGAGCCGGAGCGCGTAGCCGCCATCCCCGGCAATCACGACGCCTATGTCAGCACCGCGGCGAGCGCGCCTGCCCGCGTCTGGGGCGCAAACATGTCGAGCGACGACGGCCGGGTCGGCTTCCCCTTCGTGCGCCGCCACGGCAAGGTCGCGCTGATCGGCCTGTCCTCCGCCGTGCCGACATGGCCGCTCGCCGCCACCGGCGAGGTCGGCGCCATCCAGCGCGACGCGGTTGGCCCCATGCTCAAAGGGCTGAAGGAGGAAGGCTTCTTCCGCATGCTGCTGGTCCATCACCCGCTGGCGGAGGACGACACGCCCTGGATGCGCCGCCTGCGCGACGCCGCGCTGCTCCGCGAGATCGTGGCGCGCGAGGGCGCGGAACTCGTCCTGCATGGCCACAATCACGAGCCGACGCGCCGGGAAATCGCCGGCCCGGACGGCCCGGTGCCGGTGATCGGCGTGCCGTCCTGCTCCGCGGGACCGCTCAGCCACGAGCCGCTGGCGGGCTACAATCTCTATGATGTCGAAGGCGAGCCGGGCGCCTGGCGCTGCGAGGTTACGACCCGCGGCCTGACGCCGGACGGGCAGATCGAGGAGACCGACAGGTACATGCTGGGCTGAAGCGCGACGCGCCGTTCAGTTGACCCAGGGGATCAACCCCTTCGACGCAAGCACCATCAGCGCGACGATAATCGACGCCCCTACGCCGCCGCCGAATCCAAAGGCGACGAGCACGGCGAGCGCCCGCACCCAGAACGGATAGCGCCGACGTTCCTGCGGCGCGGCCGCCTCGGTGTGAGAAGCCAGGTCTCTCATTCCCCGATAACGACCAGCAGGTCCTTGGCGTCGACCGGCGTGCCTGGCGTAACCAGCACTTCCTTCACCACCCCCACGCGCTCAGCGTGAATCGCGGTCTCCATCTTCATCGCTTCGATCGAGCAGAGCACGTCACCCTGCGCGACGGACTGGCCCTGCTTCACAGACACCGTAGAGATCACGCCCGGCATCGGCGCCGCGACATGCCCCGGGTCGCTTTCGTTCGCCTTGCGACGAGCCTCGCGGACGTTCGCCGCGGAGCGGTTCGGCACCTTGATGATGCGCGGCTGGCCGTTCAGCTCGAAGAAGACCTTCACCTGGCCCTCTTCGTCGGTCTCGCCCACGCCCTGGCAGCGAATGACCAGCGTTTTTCCGCGCTCGATCTCGACAGCGGTCTCCTCGCCCGCGGGTAGGCCGTAGAAGAAGACCGGGGTCGGCAGCGTCGAAACCGGACCGTACTTCTTCTCCTGCGTTGCGAAGTCGACGAAAACCTTGGGGTACATAAGGTACGAAAACAGCTCGTCCTCGGACACGGTTCGGTCGATCTTCTCCTCGACCTCGGCGCGCACGGCGCCAAAATCGGCTGGCGGCATCAGCGTGCCTGCGCGCTGCGTCAGCGGCTTTTCGCCCTTCAGCACCTTGGCCTGGATTCCCGGCGGAAAGCCGCCCGGCGGTTGGCTGAGCTCGCCTTTCATGAGTTGAATCACGCTCTCGGGGAACGAAACGTCGACATCCGGATCCTCGACCTCGGCGCGCGTCAGGCCGGCCGAGACCATGACCAGCGCCATGTCGCCGACCACCTTAGAGGTCGGCGTCACCTTCACCACGTCGCCGAACATGTCGTTGACGTCGCGATAGGTCTTCGCGACCTCGTTCCAGCGGCTCTCAAGCCCCATGGAGCGCGCCTGCTCCTTGAGATTGGTGAACTGGCCGCCGGGCATTTCGTGGAGATAGACCTCCGACGCCGGCGCGAGCAGATTGCTCTCGAACGCGGCGTATTGCGTGCGCGCCGCCTCCCAGTAGAGCGAAATTTCGCGGATCGCCTCCATGTCGAGGCCGGTGTCGCGCTCGCCCGATTTCAGCGTCGCGACGATCGAGCCGAGGCAGGGCTGCGACGTCATGCCGGACAGCGCGTCCATCGCGACGTCGACCGCGTCGACACCAGCCTCGACCGCGAGCAGGACGGTCGCGGCGGACAGGCCGGAGGTGTCGTGGGTGTGGAGATGCAGCGGGAGCCCGACCTCCTCGCGCAGCGCCTTGATCAGCATGCCGGCCGCAGAAGGCTTCAGAAGTCCGCCCATATCCTTGACGCACAGCACATGGGCGCCGGCCTTCTCGAGCTCTTTCGCGAGCGAGACGTAGTATTTGAGGTCGTATTTCGGACGGCTCGCGTCGAGCAGGTCGCCGGTGTAGCAGATCGCCGCCTCGCAGATTGCGTCGGTCTCGTTCACCGCGTCGATCGTGACGCGCATGTTCTCGATCCAGTTCAGGCAGTCGAACACGCGGAAGAGGTCCATGCCCTCCTTCGCGGCGTGTTTCACGAACCCTGAGACCACGTTGTCCGGATAGTTGGCGTAGCCGACGCCGTTCGAGCCGCGTACGAGACATTGCAGCAGCAGGTTCGGCGCGCCCTCGCGGATCTTCGCGAGCCGCTCCCAAGGATCTTCGTTCAGGAAGCGCATCGCGACGTCGAAGGTCGCGCCGCCCCAGCATTCCAGGCTGAGGAGGTTCGGCAGACCGGTCGCGTATGAACGCGCGGCGGCTGCGATGTCGAAGGTGCGCATGCGGGTCGCGAGCAGGGACTGGTGCGCGTCGCGCATCGTCGTGTCGGTGACGAGCACGCGCTTCTCCGCGCGCATCCACTCCGCGAACTTCTTCGGCCCCAACTCCTTCAGCAGCTGCCGGGAGCCGGCCGGCGGCTCGCCCTCGCCGAAGACGGGCGCCGCCGGGGCCGCGGTCCCTTCCTTGGGCTTGGCCCTGCCCTTCACCTCGGGATGACCGTTGACGGTGACGTCGGCGATATAGGTGAGCAGCCGCGTTGCGCGGTCCTGCCGCTTCTCGAAGGCGAACAGTTCCGGCGTCTCGTCGATGAAGCGCGTTGTCGTCTCGCCGTTCAGGAAGGTCGGGTGCTCGACCACGTTCTCGAGGAAGGCGAGGTTCGTCGCGACGCCGCGGATGCGATACTCCCGTAGGCTCCGGCTCATGCGCAGGCACGCCTCTTCCGGCGTCGGCGCCCAGCAGGTCAGCTTCTCCAGCAGAGGATCGTAGAAGCGGGTGATGACGGCGCCCGAATAGGCGGTGCCGCCGTCGACGCGCACGCCAAAACCCATCGCCCCGCGATAGGCGGAGATGCGGCCGTAATCCGGAATGAAGTTGTCTTCCGGGTTCTCGGTCGTGATCCGGCACTGCAGCGCGTGGCCGTTGAGGCGCATGTCCTGCTGCAGGGGCACGCCGGATTCTGGCGTCCCGATCGCGGCGCCTTCGATGACGTGGATCTGCGCCTTCACGATGTCGACGCCGGTGACGACCTCGGTGACCGTATGCTCGACCTGGATCCGCGGATTGACCTCGATGAAGTAGAAGTCGCCGGTGTCGGCGTCCATCAGGTACTCGACCGTGCCGGCCCCGAGATAGTCGGTCGCCCGCGCGATCTTCAGCGCGCTCTCGCACAGCTCCTTGCGGCGCTCTTCATCGAGGTAGGGCGCGGGCGCGCGCTCCACGACCTTCTGGTGACGGCGCTGCACGGAGCAATCGCGCTCGAACAGATGCACCGCATTGCCGTGCCGGTCGCCGAGAATCTGGACCTCGACGTGGCGCGCGCGTTCGACGAGCTTCTCGAGATAGACGTCGTCCTTGCCGAAAGCGGACTTGGCCTCGCGCTTGGCGTTGATCACCTCCTGGGGGAGCTTGTCGAGATCACGGATGACGCGCATGCCGCGCCCGCCCCCGCCCCACGCGGCCTTGAGCATGACCGGCAGGCCGATCTCTTCGGCCGCCTTGCGGACGAGCGCCGGATCGTCCGGCAGCGGCTCGGTCGCGGGCATCACCGGCACGCCGCAACTGATCGCAAGGTTGCGCGCGGCGACCTTGTTGCCGAGCTTGCGCATCGTGTCCGGCGAGGGGCCGATGAACAGGATTCCGGCTTCCGCGCAGGCGTCGGCGAATTCGGGGCTTTCGGACAGGAAGCCGTAGCCCGGATGGATGGCGTCGACGCCGGCCTCGGTCGCGACGCGGATGATCTCGGGGATCGAGAGATAGGCCTCGAGCGGCCCCATCCCGCGACCGACGCGATAGGCCTCGTCGGCCTTGAAGCGGTGGAGCGAGAGCTTGTCCTCCTCCGCGTAGATCGCGACCGTGCGGATGCCGAGCTCGGCGGCCGCGCGGAAGACGCGGATGGCGATCTCCGACCTGTTTGCGACGAGAAGCTTGGTGATCTTTCGCGGCTCAACGGTCGGGCTGGCGCTCATCGGATCGGTCTGTCTCCGGGTCGTTTGAAAACACCGCGAGGGACCCGCGGCCAGCAGAACTTATCGCAAGTTTTCCCTGGCGCGGACGCGAAATTCGCTTGGTCCGTCATGTCTCAGGAAGCGATCGCGGGCGCCTGCAGCGAGCTGGGCTCGGCCGCCTCGCGCGGGCTCGGCTTCGCGATCGACGGCGACTGCGGCGGGCCGCCCTTGCCGACCCGACCAAGACTGTCGGCGGCGTGGGCGAGCCCGGCCAGAACGCCGACCATGGCGAGCGAATAGACGATCTGCACGATGACCGAGTGGTGGAACCAGTCGAACAGGCCGTGGGTGAACGCCGCGAACACGCTGGAGATCACGAACATCGGCAGGCTGCGTCGGCCGATCAGCACCATCGAGCGGCCGAGGAGCGTCTGGTCGATTCGCATGTCCTTCTTGAGGTAGAGCGTCGCGAGATGCGCCATCGCCAGGAAATGGATGAGGCGCACCGGCGACGCGAAGGACTTGTCGGCGATGTCGGTCAGGAACGAGAGCGGCCGCCACTCCAGCAGGCCCGCCGTCGCCCACGGCGCGGCCGCGATGAAGCCTATGACGACGATGGCGATCGACAGCGCCTTGGTGGCCGGCCGCGCGACGAGACGCCTCACCCAAAGCTCGTCGCGGATGAGGAAGGTGACGAAGCCTGCCAGCATCACCGCCTGCCAAGTCAGCGGGTTGAACGTCCAGTGCCGCGTATCCGGATAGGAGGAGAGCGTGGCGCCCGTCATCCACGCGAAACTCCACACGACGACGGCGAAGGCGACGTAAGGCGCTACACGGTCGCGGAATGCGCTGAACAGCACGCCCAGCATCAGCGTCAGCAGGATGTAAAGCGGCAGGATGTCGAGCAGCGGCGGCAGATAAGCGAGGGTGACGAGCTTCGGCAGCACCGTCTCCGTCGACAGCAGGAAGGGGCGGATGAACAGGTCGCGCTCGACCACGCTCGAATCCGCGACGCCCCGGTAGAACACGGCGAAGGCCGCGATCACCACGAAGGCGGTGATGTGGTGGAGGTAGAGCGTAAAGGCCCGGCCGATGCAGTACGGAATTGCCATCAGCGGCCGCGAGGCGAACTTCGCCGCGAACATGCTCGCCATCGCGAAGCCGGACAAAAAGACGAACAGCTCGGCGGAATCCGAAAGCCCGATATATTTCGTCGTGGCCCAGCTCATGACGCTGTTGGCCGAGTGGTTCCAGAAGATGAAGACGATCGCGAGGCCGCGCCAGAAGTCGATGCGCCAGTCGCGCGACGAGGCGCCCGGCAGAGCCGTCTCGACCACGGGGTCCTGCCTTACGGGGGGATTCGCCATGTCTTCCTGCTCCCCGTAGCCGGCGCCTCGCCGCCAACGCGTCGAGACATTCGATGGTTCAGGTCACGCGATCTGCGACAGCGGCGGCGCCACCTCTTCGAGCGATTTGCCTTCCGCGTCCACCCCGAACAGGAGCGCAGCGACGCCTGCCGCGATCATGAGGGCCGCCGCGCCGGCATAGCCCCAGAAGATCGGCCACGGTTCGCCGCCGCCGATCAGACGGCCGAAGATGGAGGGCGCGACCACGCCGCCGATGCCGGTCCCGATCGCGTAGAACGCCGCGATCGCAAGAGCGCGCACCTCAAGAGGAAAGACCTCGCTCGCCGTCAGATAGGCCGAACTCGCGGCTGAGGAGGCGAAGAAGAAGATCATGCACCACGCCGCGGTCTGGGTGACCGCGCTCAACAGGCCGAGCGCGAAGAGGTAGCCGGTGGCGAGCAGCAGAATCCCCGAGACCGCATAGGTCGCGAAGATCATTTTTCGCCGTCCGACCGTGTCAAACAGCGGACCGAGGACGATCGGGCCGATGACGTTGCCAATGGCGAAGGGAACGAGGTAGAGCCCGACATGCGCAGGCTCGGTCCCGTAAAACTTCGTAAGCACTAGGCCGTAAGTGAAGAAGATTGCGTTGTAGAGGAACGCCTGCGCGATCATGAGCAGCAGAACGAGGGCCGAGCGGCCGCGGTAGCGCCCAAGCATCGCGTGGAAGATCAGGCCGAAGCCGAAACTCCGCCGCGGCTCGATCTTGAGGAGGCCGGTCGCCGGCGCAAGCCGCTTGCCGGTCTCGCGCGCGACCTCCTGCTCGATCTCCGCGACGACCTTCTCGCCTTCCTCGAGGAAGCCGTGGGTGACGAGCCAGCGCGGGCTTTCCGGCACGAAGCGGCGCGTGAACAGGATGAGCAGGCCGAGCGCCGCGCCGATGCCGAAGCCCAGCCGCCAGCCGAGGTCGACGGGCACGATCGCGGGATCGAGCAGCACGACGGTCGCGCCCGAACCAAGCGCGGCGCCGGCCCAAAAGCTGCCGTTGACGATGAGCGCGACGCGGCCGCGCAGCCGCGCAGGCGTCATCTCGTCGATCGCGGAGTTGATCGCCGCGTATTCCCCGCCGATGCCGACGCCCGTCAGGAAGCGGAAGGCGGCGAGGCTCCACACGTCGAACGCAAAGGCGGACAGCAGGACGCCGGCGACGTAGATGCCGAGGGTCGCAAAGAAGATCAGCTTGCGGCCGAAGCGGTCGGTCAGCCAGCCGAAGGCCAACGCGCCGGCCACCGCGCCCAGGAGATAGGCGGAGGCCAGCCCGCCGATCCCAGCTTCGCTGAGGGCCAGCGTGTCGGCATGCTGGAGGATCGGGCCGAGCGCGCCGACGATCGTGACCTCGAGCCCGTCGAGCGCCCAGGTCACGCCAAGCGCGATGACGACGAGAAGATGGAAGCGCGACCAGGGCAGCCGGTCGAGGCGCGCGGGGATGTCGGTCTCGACAGCTGCCGCGACTGCCTCCCGGCGCGGCGCCATCAGGCCGCGTCGCGCTGGGCGAGACGCTGCTCCCAGGCGAGCGCGTGGCCGACGATCGTGTCGAGATCGTCATGGTCCGGCGTCCATTTCAACGTCTGGCGGGCGACAGACGCATCGGCCACCAGCGAAGCGGGATCGCCGTCGCGCCGAGGAGCGCGCTTCACCGGGAAATCGACGCCGGAGACGCGCTTCACCGATTCGATCACTTCGAGGACAGAGGCACCACGGCCGTACCCGCAATTCGCCGTGAGCGGCGCGCCACCGCCGGCGAGATAGTCGAGCGCCTGCAGATGCGCCTTGGCCAGGTCGGACACGTGGATGTAGTCCCGTACGCAGGTGCCGTCGCGCGTCGGATAATCATCGCCGAATATGTCGAGGCCGGCGCGCTTCCCGACGACGACGCCCGCCGCCGTCTTGATGAGATGCGTCGCGCGCGCGCTCGATTGACCCGCCCTGCCCTGCGGGTCGGCGCCAGCGACGTTGAAGTAGCGCAGGACGACGTAAGGCAGACCGTAGGCGCGCGCGCTGTCCGCGAGCATGCGCTCCGTCATCAGCTTCGACGCGCCGTAGGGCGAGACCGGGTCGAGCGGCGACGTCTCCTTGAGCGGCTCGGCCGAGGCCTCCCCGTAGACGGCCGCGGTGGACGAGAAGACGAAGCGCTTCACGCCGCTCTTCACCGCCGCAGCGATCAGCGCGCGGGAGCGCACGGTGTTGTTGAGGTAGTAGTCGAGCGGATCGGTCACCGAGTCCGGAACCACGATCGAGCCCGCAAAATGGACGATCGCGTCGATTCCCTTCTCGGCGATCACCTTCGCGACGAGCGCTTCATCCGAAACGCATCCCTCGACGAAATCCGCCGCGGCGGGGACCGCCGTCCGGAAGCCCGTGGACAGATTGTCGAGCACCGCGACCTGCTGCCCCGCGTCGAGCAGGGCGAGGACCATGTGGCTGCCGATATAGCCGGCGCCGCCCGTCACAAGGATTGTCATTGCTTCCCCCAAACGTCTGGCGGCGGAACTTTCCGATTCACGACCCGAGGCAAGACCACGACGCTTCGAGATGCAAGCGGCCAACGGCCGCAGCAGCGCTCCATCATCCGTGGGGGCCGCGTCCAGTCCTAAAGCGGCAACCGCTTTGAAGCGGCGCTCTGCGAGACGCCAGCTAAATTCCCTGCCTCTTCGCGTGAAAATACATAGCAGCTTACCCCCGATGCAGGATAAATCCCTCGGGATGGAAAACAATCGCGGCCATATCGATCAGATTCCGGACGCTGGCGCGAAGGAAGGCGAGAGCGCCGCCGTCGCAGAGCTCCGCCACCAGTTCCGCAACCAGATCCAGACGATGACGAGCCTCGTCGGGCTCTTCGGCGACCGCATGGAGCCAGGACCGGCCCGAGCCGCCTTCCTCGACCTACGGGCGCGCTTCGAAGCGACCGCCGTGATGCAGTCCGAAGAGTTCGCTCGCGGTGGCGACGTGCGCTGCGACGCCATGCTTGCGGCGCTCGCTCGACGCATCGCTGTCCTTTACGATCCCGGCGGCCGGATGGCCCTTCATGTCGAGACCGCGCATTTCGCGGCCGAGGCGAAACGCGCAGCGACGATCGCGCAGCTTTTCGCCGAAATGCTGATCGAATTCTTCCGTGCCGGAGGCGCAAAACATGCGGAGGCGTCGGCGAAGATCTTCGTCGGCGCTGGACCCGACGGCGCCCTGCGCCTCAGGATCGCCGGGCCCGCCTTGCCGCCGGCCGGTCAGCCGGACGGCGGTGATACGCTCGGCCGCATGATCATGGACAGTCTGGCGCAGAGCCTTGCCGGTCGCGTCGAACGCGAAACGGCGGACAGGTTCTTGCTCGAAGCGACGGCGTCCGGGAATCCCGATCCGGGCAAGGCCTGGAAAGTTGACTTGGCGGCGTGAAGTCTTGCTGATTGCCGCGACAGCGCCATCTTGCGCGCCGTCGACCCTCTTTTGAGTTCGGACCCAAGTTTATGGCACTCGCCGACACGATCGCGCCCCATCTTCCTTTCCTGCGCCGCTACGCCCGCGCGCTGACGGGCCGACAGGACAGCGGCGACGCCTATGTCGCCGCAGTCCTGAAAGCGCTGATCGCGGACCCCTCCATCTTCCCGAGCGACAGCGAGCCGCGCGTCGGCCTCTACGCGATCTTCTCGCGCATCTGGTCGTCGGTCGCGCTCAACGTCGAGACCGGTGTCGAGTCGCCCGAAAGCGAGCGCACGATCGAGGCGCTGACGCCGCGCTCCCGCCAAGTCTTCCTGCTCGTCTCGGTCGAAGGTTTCACGCCGTCGGAAGCCGCCCAGATCCTCGGCATCTCCGAGCCCGACATCGCCCAGGCGATCGACGAGGCCGGCCGCGAGATCGCCGAGCAGGTCGCGACCGACGTGCTCATCATCGAGGACGAGCCGATCATCGCGATGGATCTCGCGAAGCTCGTCGAGGGTCTCGGCCACAACGTCATCGGCACCGCTCGGACCCATACCGAGGCCGTCGCCCTCGCCGGCCGTTCGTCGCCGGGACTCGTTCTCGCCGACATCCAGCTCGCCGACGGCTCGTCGGGTCTCGAGGCGGTAAACGAGATGCTGCCGAACCTCGACGTTCCGGTGATCTTCATCACCGCCTACCCCGAGCGCCTGCTGAGCGGCGAGCGTCCGGAGCCGGTGTTCCTCGTCACGAAGCCTTTCCAGGCCTCGACCGTGAAGGCGATCGTCAGCCAGGCCCTGTTCTTCGGCGCCAAGGCCCGCAACGCGGATCGCCGCGGCGCCGCCTGAGCGTCCACCGCCGATCGAGATGACAAGCGCCGCGCGCCGTCGTGAGACGGCGCGGCGCTTTGCGTTTGCGATCGTTTTTAGCGGCGCGGCGCTGAAACTTTCTGTCAACTTTCGCGTTCTGGCACCAAGCCCCGGAGCGGGCAGGCAATCAGGCCGAGACCTAGTCCGGCGACAAGGGGTCTCGGTATGTCTCAGGCAAGCGCCGTATCGAACGTACGACCCATTTCAAAGGGCATCGACGTCGGGATCAGCGACATTGATCGCAAGGCTATCGCGGAGATGTTGAGCGAAGTCACGGTCCAGACCTACCGGACGCTCCTACGCTCCCAGGTCGTGCACTGGAATGTGGTCGGCCCGCTCTTCCAGCCGATCCACACCCTGACCGAGCAGCACTACACCGAACTCTTCGCCGCGATCGACCTAATCGCCGAGCGGATTCGCGCTCTCGGCCATGCTGTGCCGACCGGCAAGGCGGCCGCAGGCCTCGACCGGGCTCTCTCGCTTGGCGACCGCACGACGGCAAAGGCGATGATCGAGGAATTGATCGAGGATCATCAATCCATCGCCCGTCTCATCCGCGAAGGCGCGACCGAGGCGGAAGATCGCAACGATTTCGTCACGCATGACTTGATGGCCAACCGACTAGCCTTCCACGAGAAGGCGGTCTGGATGCTCCGGGCGACCATCGCGGATTAACGCAAAACGAAAGGATATGAGCATGGCGTATGTCAGCCACAGTTCCTATCATGCGTATGGTCGTTCCAGGGACTGGTCCCGCTTCGACGCATCGCTTCTCGGACGCGCCGCGATCGTCGCTCTCGCCGCTGGCGCCGCTGTGGTCGCCCTCTCGGGCGCAGCGATGGAAGAAGGCGGCGCGAAGGAGCAGCGAGTTCTCGGCAAAGGCGACAGGATCGTCGCGGCCAGCGTCATGATCCCGGCGGCGTCGAAGACATACGTGGTCGATGGGCCCTCTCGCACGACGACCGTCGAGAAAGGGTCAGTTGCGGGGCTTTCCCAGGACTCGCCTTACGCCGCCGCGTTCAAATGAGCTCGTTGGGGCGGCTCATAGCGAGCCGCCCTTCGGGTATGCTTACGATGTTTTATGTTTAATAGTCTTAGATATTGAGACGCGAGACTTGTCGCCGGAACTTGGCTTCTATCTCTAGAGCTGACGAAGCAATCCTGGCTGCGGAGCGCGCGTCCGTGGACAGTAAGGTGAGTGCATGACCCAGGGGAATTCCGACACGCAAGGCGCTCCGGACAACAGGTTGGACTCCGACGTGCAGGCCCATATCGGTCGTCAGCTCCGCGCCGGCTATGTCGACATCCTGAATCAGCCCGTGCCCGATCGCTTCCTCGAACTTCTGGCTCAGCTTGACCAGCGCGAGGAACAATCGGGACCTTCGAGCACTGATGGCGCGCTGAAGAACTGCTCGCGATGAGCGATCCCACCGTTCGCGCGCCGCGCGACGAGCTCTTGATCCACATTCCCAGCCTGCGCGCCTTCGCGGTGTCGCTGTCGGGTCAGATCGACCGTGCGGACGACCTCGTGCAGGAGACGCTGGTCAAGGCATGGCGCAACCTCGGCAGCTTTACCGAGGGTACGAACATGCGCGCGTGGCTCTTTACGATTTTGCGCAACGTCTACATTTCCGAAATCCGCCGCCGCCGCCGCGAAGTGCAGGACACCGACGGCGTGTTTTCCGAAAGCGTCGCGGTGGCGCCGCAGCAGAACGGCCACATGGATTTGGCCGACTTCCGCAAGGCGCTGACCGAACTGCCCGAGGAGCAACGCGAGGCGCTGATTCTGATCGGCGCCGCCGAGTTTTCCTACGAGGAAGCGGCGGAGATCGCGGGCTGTGCGGTCGGCACGGTGAAGAGCCGCGTGAATCGCGCTCGCACAGCGCTCGCGCGTCGGCTCAACTTGGATGTGAGTGAAATCGGACTCGAGCCTGCGCTGAGGGCGGCGCTCGGATCCGTGCGTTCCGGAGCGGCTTGACGCAACGGGTTTCGGCCGGGCGATCGGAAGAGTGAGCAGTTCCGTGTTCAACACCCTCAGAAGGCGGATCGCACTCCTCCTGATCGCGGCGAACCTGCCCGTCATCATTTTCGCGATCGCAATCGGCAAGCAGGAGTTCACGCTCGCCGATCAGTTCGACCGCGATCGGCTGGTGCAGACCGCGGCTTTGGTCGCGGCGCGCGCCGCGCTCAACTCACAACCGGGCCGTGCCCCGGCTGACGCTCTCGCGGGCATTCCACATGATGGCGTCGCGACCGCGATCGTCCGGGGGGATGGCTCGCTGGTCGCCCAGGATGCCAAGGCGTTGAACGACGCCGGCGCAAGCTGGCTGCCGCAGTCCGGTCTTCCCGACAAGCCGGACAGCGACGACTCGCGCATTATGAAGGGGCGCACGGTCGAGGGCGCCGCCTTCCGCTATGCGGTCGCGCCGATCGAGGGCGGCGACATGAAGGCGGTCGCCGGCGCACGCTTCGACTTCTTCGGCCACACGCAGACGCAGTGGCTGTTCTTCGCGCTCGGGCTGCCGGCGCTGATGGTGCTGTCCTGCATCGGCCTTGTCATGTTCGGCATCGAGCGCTTCGTGCTGCGCTGGATTCGGGCGCTGCGCGCGATGGCGGCGTCGTTCGACGGCAGCCGGCGTGACGTCAAAGCGCCGCCGATCGCCGGCGCCCCCCAGGAATTCGCCGAACTCGGCGAAGCCTTCGAAGCGATGTCCAGCCGCGTTCAAGACCGGTCTTCCGCGCTCGAGACCGCGATCGACGGACGCGACCGCCTGCTCCGCGAGCTTCACCACCGGGTGAAGAACAATTTCCAGATGATCGCGAGCCTGCTCGCCCTTCAACGGCAGGAGGCGCCAGCGACCCTCTCTGCGGTGCTGCGCGCGCCGGAGGATCGCGTCCGTGCGATGGCTGCGGCCTACAAGGTGTCCTATGCCTCGGGCGAGATCGGCCATGTCGGCGTGGCGGCGCTGATCCGCGACGTCGCGCTTCAGGCGCGCCAGACGACCGGCGGCCGGATCTTCGAGGTGTCGGCGCATTTCCCTGAAGAGGATTTCGAGATCGGCCTCGATTTCGCGGTGTCGCTCGCGCTGCTCGTCACCGAGCTCCTGAACGCCGCCTCCGCCGCAGGCGAGATTGCGTCCGTTACCGCGGCCGCGCTGCCGAACAGCAAGGTCTCGCTGACGATCTCCGGCCCGCCGCGCGGGTGGCTTCCGACCACCGGCCTGCCGCACCGGCTGATACGCGCCTATGCCGACCAGCTCTCAACCGGACTCGAGGAGCGCGAGGACGGGGCGATCAAGCTCATCATCCAGCTCGCTCAGGACAAGCCGTTCTTCGGGATGCGCGCCGGCGCCGCTTGAGCCCGCGGGTCTCGCGGCTTATCACCCGCCCATGGCCCCTCCTCTTCTGCATCTTCGCGACATTCGCCTCACTTTCGGCGGACGTCCCCTGCTTGACGGCGCCGAGATCGCGGTTTCGGCGGGCGAGCGCCTCGGGCTCGTCGGCCGCAACGGTTCGGGCAAGTCCACGCTGCTCAAGATCGCGGCCGGCGCCGTCGAGGCCGATGAAGGCGAGCGCTTCGTGCAGCCCGGCGCGACGATCCGCTATCTCCCGCAGGAGCCGGATCTTTCGGGTTTCGAGACCCTGCGGTCTTATGTCGAGGCCGGGCTCGCGCCCGGCGACGACGCTTATCGCGCGATCTATTTGCTCGGCTCTCTCGGCCTGACGGGCGACGAACGGCCGGGCAGCCTGTCCGGCGGCGAGGCGCGCCGCGCGGCGCTTGCCCGCGCGCTCGCGCCCGAGCCCGACGTGCTGCTGCTCGACGAGCCCACCAACCATCTCGACCTACCCGCAATCGAATGGCTCGAAGCCGAGCTTCGCCGCTCCCGCTCGGCGCTGGTGCTGATCAGCCACGACCGGCGCTTTCTGCAGACATTGACCCGCGCGACGCTCTGGCTCGACCGCGGCAAGACGCGCCGCCTCAACCAGGGTTTCGGCGCCTTCGAAGCCTGGCGCGACGACGTGCTGGCCGAGGAGGAACGCGACCGGCACAAGCTCGACCGCAAGATCGAGATGGAGAAGGACTGGCTGCGCTATGGCGTGACCGCCAGGCGCAAGCGCAACCAGGGCCGCATGCGCGCGCTTGAAGTCCTGCGCCAGACCCGCAAGGATGCGCGCGGCCCGCAAGGCGGCGTGAAGCTGACGGTGACCGAGGGCGAGACGTCCGGAGCTCTGGTGATCGAGGCGAAGCGCGTCTCGAAGTCGTTCGGCGAACGGCCGATCGTGACGGACTTCTCCACTCGCATCGCGCGCGGCGACCGCGTCGGCCTCGTCGGCGCGAATGGGGCGGGCAAGACGACGCTGCTCAACCTCCTCACCGGGCAGCTTGCGCCGGACGAGGGCACGGTGAAGGTGGGCTCGAACGTGACGGTCGCGACGATCGACCAGCGCCGCGCGAGCCTCGACCCTGACATGTCGCTGCGCGACGCGCTGACGGGCGCAAAGGGCGACACGGTCGAGGTCGGCGGCCAGAGCAAGCATGTCGTGTCCTACATGAAGGACTTCCTGTTCGAGCCGGAACAGGCGGGCTCGCCGGTCAAGGCGCTCTCCGGCGGTGAGCGCGGCCGCCTGCTGCTCGCCCGCGCGCTGGCGCAGCCCGCAAACCTGCTGGTTCTCGACGAGCCGACCAACGACCTCGACCTCGAGACGCTCGATCTCCTGCAGGAGATGATCGCCGACTATCCCGGCACGATCCTGCTCGTCAGCCACGATCGCGACTTCCTCGATCGAACGGTCGGCTCGGTGATCGCGGCCGAGGGCGACGGGCTCTGGACCGAGTTCGCCGGGGGCTATTCCGACATGGTCGCGCAGCGCGGACGCGGCGTCGACGCGCGCGCGGCGGCCTCGGCGCCGAGCCCGAAGAGGAGATCGTCCGAGGTTGCGGCGCCCTCCCCGTCCAAGAAGAAGCTCTCCTTCAAGGACCAGCACGCGCTCGACACGCTGCCGAAGACCATCAAGGCGCTCGAGGCCGAGATCACCCGGCTCGAGGCCCGGATCGCAGATCCGGCGCTCTACACGAAGGACCCCGCAGCCTTCGCCGCGGCGACCGATGCTCTCGGGAAAGCGCAAGCGGAGCGCGCCGCGGCGGAGGATCGCTGGCTTGAGCTCGAAATGATGCGCGAGGAACTGGCGGGCTGACGCAGCTCCGCCTGCGAGCCGTCCTGTTGCAGCTTGGACTCACCCTGCGATCAATCTCAGTCGCCACGCTGAAGCGCCATGATCGCGACGCGTTCGCCTTCGAAAGCTGAAGCCGGGACAGGGCGTCTCAGGGTTCGCGGAAACGGCTTCTTAAGCCTAACGGAACCTTCGGTTAACGGGGAGGATGCTATGGATCGCGCAACGGACAGCCATAAGGAGTTGAAGGGCATGTTGCGTACCATGCGTATTGGAAACGGCGCGAAGATCGCCGCCGTGATCTGCGCTGCGATGCTTCTGGGCGCCTGCGCCAAGAAGTCAGGCGCGGACGGACTGGACGGCGCCGGCGGTTACGGCGCAAATGGCGGCGGACGCGGCGGCCCTCCCGGCAGCCAGCAGGACTTCGTCGTGAACGTTGGCGACCGCGTGTTCTTCGAGACCGACTCGACTGAGCTCACCTCGACCGCGCGCTCGACGCTCGACAAGCAGGCTTCGTGGCTGTCGCGCTACCCGCGCTACGCGATCACGGTCGAAGGCCACGCCGACGAGCGCGGCACCCGCGAGTACAACTTCGCGCTCGGCGCCCGTCGCGGCCAGGTGGCTCGTGACTACCTCGCCGCCCGCGGCGTCGGTGGCGGCCGTATCCGTACGATCTCCTACGGCAAGGAGCGTCCGGTCGCGGTTTGCGACGACATCTCGTGCTGGTCGCAGAACCGCCGCGCCGTCACCGTGCTGAGCGGCGGCGCCGGCTCCTAACGCCGAGCCACCCGGTTCCGGCGGCCCGACTTAGATCGAGGGCCGCCGGAATCAGCCCTAATTCGGCCGAACTGGGGGCGTAGCGGCAATCTTGCCCGCCGACGTATTTCAAAATCGCCCGGACGCCCGCCAGATCATGAACGCTCCATCGCGCTTCTCGCCGCTCCGCCTTGCAGCGCTTGGGCTCGGACTCGCCTGCGCTGCGCCGGGGGCGGCGTTCGCCCAGGCCGCGCCGGCCTGGCTCAGCGACCGCGTCGATCAGGTCGAGCAGAAACTGGCCTTCTTCGGCTCGCGAGAGGCCCGCGAGAGCGCCCCGCCCGCCGCCACCCCAGCGCAGGCTTCCTCGATGGCCGACATCGCGGTGCGGCTGGATCGCATCGAGAACCAGATGCGCACGATGAACGGGCGCATCGAGCAGTTGGAGTTTCAGGGCCGCAAGAACGACGAAGGCCTCAAGCGCATGCAGGGCGACGTCGACTTCCGCCTGCAGGATCTCGAAAGCGGCAAATCCGGCGGGGCGAAGCCCCAGAAGCGCGGCGACGCCGCCGATCCCGCTCCAACGTCGACGGCGTCGACCAGCGGACAAGGCGGCGGCTCTTTGGGCGGTTCCTCGGGTCAAAGCGGCGCAGGCGCGCGACCGGCCGATCTCGGCTCCACGCGTTCGAGCGACGCGATCGGCGGCCTGCTTGACGACCGCGACGATTCCGACGGCCCGATGCGCATCACGCCTCCGGGCGCCGGCGGCAATGATCGCACGGCGTCTCGCGACGCTGGCGGCGACGCCGGGGTGCTCGCCGGGGCCGGCGGCCCGCGCGACCAGTTCGACCTCGGCGTCGGCTTCATCCAGCGGCGCGACTACCCGCAGGCCGAGGCGACGTTCCGCGACTTCCTGCGCCAATATCCGAAGGACGCCAAGGCGCCCGAGGCGCAATACTGGCTTGGCGAAAGTCTCTACCAGCGGAAGAAATTCACCGACGCCGCCGAGAACTTCCTCGCGATCTACAATTCCGCGCCGCAGTCTCCGAAAGCGCCCGAGAGCATGCTGAAGCTCGGCATGTCGCTGAACGGGATGGGCCAGAAGGAGCAGGCCTGCGCCGCAATCGCGGAGGCGGGCAAGAAATATGCGCGCATCAAGCCCCAGTCCGACCGCGAGCTGAAGCGCATCGCCTGCTAAAGGCGGATCGCCATCCCGAAGCGAGCTCGGAATGACGCGCTGGGGGCGACTGCGCTAACCTGCCGGCATGCTCGACCGCGCCCCTGCGCCTGACGCCGCGCCGATCCAGTCCGACGAAGCCGCCGCGATCTTCGCGCGCGCGTTCGGCGACGCCGGTCACGTGCTGCTTGCGGTTTCCGGCGGCGCGGACTCCACCGCCCTCCTGATCCTCGCCGCAGAATGGCGGGACGCGCCGCGCCTCTCGGTCGCGACCGTCAACCATGGCCTGCGAGCGGAAGCCGTGACCGAGGCGGCTGATGTCGCGGAACTCGCTGGACGTCTCGGCCTCTCCCACGCGATCCTCGCGGCGCCTGTCTCTTCGAAAACCCGGATCGAAGCCGCGGCTCGCGAAGTTCGCTATTCGGCGCTCCGCGAGCATGCGGACCGGATTGGCGCCGACGCCATCGCCACCGCGCATACGCTCGACGATCAGGCGGAGACGGTGCTGATGCGGCTCGCGGCCGGCAGCGGCCCCGCTGGCCTCGCCGCCATGCGCCCGGAAACCACGCGCGACGGCTTGCGGCATTTCCGTCCGCTGCTCGACGTGCCGAAGACGCGGCTCGTCGCGAGCCTCGCGGCGCGCGGGATTGGCTGGTCGGAAGACGCAATGAATGCCGACTCCCGCTTCGCCCGCCCCCGCTTGCGGACCGCACGGGACGCGCTCGCGGCGGAAGGGCTGACCGCACGGCGGCTCGGCCGGTTCGCGACCCGCATGGCGCGGGCGGACGCCGCGATCGCGCACGCCGTGGACCAAGCAGCCGACGCCCACGTCGCAATGGACGCCCGCGATCAGCTCGTCGTCTCGGCGTTTGCTGGCCTGCCCGAGGAAATCCTGCTGCGCCTTCTCGCCCGGCTGATCGCGCAAGCCGGCGGCGGCGAGCTGCGGCTCGAGCGGCTGGAGCGGCTGATCGGACGCATCCTCGGCGAACCCAAGGGCGCCGCGACGCTCGCGGGCGCGAAAATCGGCTGGAGGCGGGACGCGATTGTGGTCTCAGCCGCGCCGCCCCGCCGCGATGGCGCGGCCACAGTCCCGGGCGTATGAAGAGCGTCATGCGCTTCAGGCTTCCAGGCGTCTTCGCCGTCGCCCTCGCTTATGTCTTCATCGTGTCGGCAGCGCTCAGCGCTTCCGCGCTCGGAGCGCATGCCGCGCGCGCCGCGATGGGTGCGGAGATCTGCCAGCCGGAGGGCCGCGGCGGTTCTTCGGAGCGTGCCGTCTGCCAGGCCCTCTGCCAGATCGCCGGCGCGCCGATGATGGCGTCGCCGACGGCGCCTTCTTTCAGCGCGCTCAGCTTGCAGCCATTCTCGGCCATTGCTCGCGAAAGTGCGCGGCCGGGCGTGCCTGAAGCCATCGAAGCTGCGGCGCGGGGACCGCCTGCTGCGTGAGGCCTCCTGTCGATGAGCTAAAAATTCATTCGCGGCCGAGGCTGAAGCCAGCCGCCCGGAGCACTGAACCCATGTCCCGCATGATCTACGCCGCAATCCTGAGCGCCTGCGCGCTCACGCTCGTCTCGCCCGCCTCCGCCCATGAGTACAAGCTGGGCGATCTCACAATCGGCCATCCATGGTCGCGCGCCACTCCGCCCGGGGCAAAGGTCGGCGGCGGCTTCCTCACCATCGAAAACAAGGGGTCGACGCCCGACCGACTGGTCGCGGTCTCCGCGAGTTTCGCCCAAAAGGCCGAGATGCACGAGACGCTCACCGAGGACGGCGTGTCCAAGATGCGCCCGCTGAAGGACGGGGTGGAGGTAAAGCCCGGCGAGACGGTGACCTTCGAGCCCGGCGGAAAGCACCTGATGTTCATCGGCCTCGCCGCTCCTCTGAAGCAGGGCGATCGGGCGAAGGGCGAACTGACCTTCGAGAAGGCCGGCAAAGTCGACGTCGAGTTCGCGGTCGAAGCGGCCGGTTCGAGCCCGAAAAAGCAGATGGACGGCGATATGAAGGGCATGGACCACGGTTCCATGGATCATTCGGGGATGAAGCAGGGCCAGTGACGCCAAGCTATCGCGTCCCGGCGCGCCGGGACGCGATAGCGGCTGGCTCCACAGCCCAGATGGCCCGTGCCGTCGCTTCGAGCGGTCGAATCCCTTAACCTTGCGGTCAGATGACCGCACTCGCTCGCACTCTTCCCAGCCCCGGCCTCGAAGCTGAAAAATACCGCGTTCTCAAGGAGGCGTTCGGCTTCGAAGCATTCCGCCCGGGCCAGGAGCGGGTGATCGATGCGCTGCTCGCCGGCCGCGACGTGCTGGCGGTGATGCCGACAGGCGCCGGCAAGTCACTCTGCTACCAGGTGCCGGCGCTTGTCATGGGCGGGCTGGCGATCGTCATCTCGCCTTTGATCGCGCTGATGCAGGATCAGGTCGCGGGGCTGCTTCTCGACGGCGTGCAGGCCGAGGCGATCCATTCGGCCAAGACCCGCGAGGAGAACGTCGCCTCATGGCGGCGCGTCGCGTCAGGCGAGGCGAAGCTGCTCTACCTCGCGCCCGAGCGGCTGATGACCGGCCGCATGCTCTCCGCTTTATCGCGCCTGCCGGTGTCGCTGATCGCGATCGACGAGGCGCACTGCATCTCGCAATGGGGCCACAGCTTCCGCGCCGAATATCTTGCGCTGGGGAACGCCCACGAGGCGCTTCCCAGGGCGCGGCTGGTCGCGCTCACCGCCACCGCCGACGAGACCACCCAAGCCGACATTCTGCAGAAGCTTTTTTCCGGGCGGGCGGAAAAGTTCGTCGCGGGCTTCGACCGGCCGAATATCTCGATCGCCGTGCAGGACAAGCGCGACGTCGGCCAGGCGATTGAATCCTACGTGAAGGCTCGGCCGGGCATGAGCGGGGTGGTCTATCGCCTATCCCGCAAGAAGGTCGACGAGACCACCGCGCGTCTTCAAGCCGCGGGCGTGAAGGCGCTGGCTTATCATGCCGGCATGGACGCCGGCGACCGCGCAACGGCGCAGGAGGCGTTTCTGGCCGAGCCCGGCGTGGTGATGGTCGCGACCGTCGCATTCGGCATGGGCATCGACAAATCGGACGTGCGCTTCGTCCTGCATGGCGACGCCCCCGGCTCGCTCGAAGCCTACTATCAGGAGATCGGCCGCGCGGGCCGCGACGGCGAGCCGGCGGAAGCCCTGATGTTCTATGGGCTTGAGGACATCCGAACCCGCCGCCGGTTCATCGACGAGGAGGACAGCGCACCGGAGCGCAAGCGCATGGAGGCGCAGCGGCTCGACGCGCTGGTGGGCTTCTGCGAGACGACTGCATGCAGGCGTCAGACCCTGCTCAGCTATTTCGGCGAGACGTCCGGCCCCTGCGGAAACTGCGACACCTGCCTCGACCCGCCGGAAGTGATCGACGGCACGGAGGAAGCGCGGCTGCTGCTGCAGTTGATCGCGGCGACCGGCGAGCGTTTCGGCGCGGCGCATATCGTGGCGCTCGCCGTCGGGCATCTGTCGGAGACGGTGGAGGCGCGCGGCCATTCCAGCCTGCCCGGTTTCGGCAATGGCGCGGACCGCCCGGCGGCCGAATGGCGCGCGATCATCCGGCAGCTCGTCTCGGCGGGCGCAGTGGCTGTCGAGGCCGGCGCCTATGGCGGACTGACGATCACGTCCCGCGGCGCGCGCGTGCTCGAAGGCGTGGACCGCATCACCATCGCGAAGCCCAAGCCGAAGTCGCGCGAGCGCCGCCGCATGGCGGCCGAGGCGATCGCGCCGGTCGGCGTGGACATGGCCCTGCTCGCCAAGCTGAAGACGCTGCGGCGGGAGCTCGCCATCGCCCGCGCCGTGCCGGCCTATGTGATTTTCTCCGACAGGACGCTGATGGAGATGGCCGCCGCCCGCCCACAGAACGAGGACGCGCTGGCGCGTGTGAAGGGCGTGGGCGCCGCCAAGCTGGAGGCGTTCGGCGACGTGTTTTTGAAGGTTCTGCGCGACGGTTAGGACTCCTCATCTCTCCCCAAGCAGAGCTCGGGGAGGGATCATAGCGTCAGCGCATAGAGCGCGACCGCGCTCGTCGCGGCCACGTTCAGGCTGTCGAATCCCGCAGCCATCGGGATGCGCACGGTCTTCGCCCGCGCCATCAGCGAGGCGGCCAGGCCGGGTCCTTCGGCGCCAAGCAACAGCGCGATGCGTGGCGTGCGTTCGACCTCCGACAGCAGCCGATCGCCCGAGGGGCTGAGCGCCAGGACTTCGAACCTCTCCGCTTCCAGCGCATCGAGCATGGCTTCTGACGAGGCGCCCCGGGAAAACGGCGTGATCAGGCTGGCGCCGACGGAGACGCGGATCGCCTTGCGGTAGAGCGGATCGCAGGACGCGCCGTCGAGCAGCACGGCGGCGGCACCGAAGGCGGCGGCGTTGCGAAAAATCCCGCCGACATTGTCGTGGTTGGAAACGCCCGAGAGCGCAACGACCAACGCGCGCTCCGGCAGACCGGCGAGTAGCGCTGCGGCGTCCGGCGTCGACGCGCGACGGCCGATCGCCAGCAGGCCGCGGTGAATGTGGAAGCCTACGACTGCGTCCATCACTGCTTGAGACGCGACATAGACCGGCGTCGCCCCCGGCAGATCAGTCAGCAGCGGCTCGACGGCGGCGAGCCTGCTCTCCCCGACCAGCAGACTCTGCGCGACGTGCCGCGAGCGCGTCCCGAGCAGAAGTCGCAGCACCACCTCGCCTTCCGCCACGAACCGCTCGCCGCGGCCGACGACGTCCCGCTCCCGCACCGCGCGATAGTCGGCGATGCGGGGATCTTCGGCGTCGATGACGGGGATGAACATGGATTTTGTCTAGCGCGGCGCTCGTGTCCCGGACTTGATCCGAGACCCCAGACGCGCAAACGCTTCAAGGTGCAACGTCATCCTCCGGCTTATCCGGAGGATCCATGTCGAGTTGGAGCTTGCCACCCCGGATCAGGTTCGGGAGACGGACGCTGCGCTTGGCCCCCGCCTCAGTTCAGCAGCGGCGACCAGGCCGGGTCGGAGGCGAAGCCCGGCGTCGGCACGCGCTGCTCGTTTCGGCCGGTGACGTCGATCGAGTAGATTTTTGGGCCGCCGCCGGTGTCGCGGAAGAACATCAGCACCCGGCCATTCGGCGCCCAGGTCGGACCCTCGTTGTGGAAGCCCTCGGTCAGGATGCGCTCGCCCGTGCCGTCGGGCCGCATCACGCCGATCGCGAACTTGCCGCCGGACTGCTTGGTGAAGGCGATGAGGTCGCCGCGCGGGCTCCAGACAGGGGTCGAATAGCGCCCCTCGCCGAAGGAAATGCGCTGCGCGCCGCCTCCGCTCGACGGCATCACGTAGATCTGCTGATTGCCGCCGCGATCGCTCTCGAACACGATTTTCTGGCCGTCAGGCGAATAAGACGGCGAGGTGTCGATCGCCCCGCTGTCGGTGAGCTTGGTGGTGGCGCGCGAACGGAGGTCCATCACGTAGATCGCGGAATTACCGTTCTGCTCAAGGCTCAGCGCCACCTTCTGGCCGTCCGGGGAAAACCGCGGCGCAAAGGTCATGCCGGGGAAGTTGCCGACCTGCTCGCGCTGACCGGTCTCGATGTTCAGCAGGTAGACCCTGGGGTCCGCATTGCCGAACGACATGTAGGTGATCTCCTGGCTCGTCGGGCTGAAGCGCGGGGTCAGCACGAGCTCGGAGCCGGAGGTGATGAACCGGCTGCCGTAGCCGTCCTGGTCCATGATGGCGAGGCGCTTGACGCGCTTGTTCTTCGGCCCGCTCTCGTCGACATAAACGACGCGGGTGTCGAAATAGCCTTTCTCGCCGGTCAGCTTCTCGTAGATCATGTCGGCGATCAGATGCGCCACGCGCCGCCAGTTCTTGTCGGTGAAGAACTGCTGGCCCTCGAGCTGGCTGCCGCCGAACACGTCCCACAGCCGGAATTCGGTGCGGATGCGCCCGTCGCCCTGACGGACCATCTGACCGGTGACCAGCGCCTGCGCGTTGATGATGCGCCAGTCGCCGAAGCGCGGCGACGCGTCGAAATTCGAGATCTTTTCGATGAAGGCGCGCTGGTCGATCGGCGCGAACAGGCCGGAGCGCTGGAGGTCGGCCGTGATCACGCCCGCCATATCGCGCGCCAGCTGGGGGTCGCTTCCGTTTGCGAGGAAATCTGGAATCGCGATCGGCAGCGGCTGGACGTTGCCCTGGTTGATGTCGATCGACACCTGGGCGTGCGCCGGCGCGGCGATGCCCGCCAGCGCGAAGCAGGCGAGCGCCGCGGCGCGGAGAAGGCGGAGAGGGTGAAGAATCATCAGGCTCTTCCGGGTGCGGCGCGAGAGGAACGCGTAGACGAGTCGGCGACGGAACGCGATTGGGAAGAAAGCGGCTCGCCGCATGCGGGGAGCGAAAGACACGGTGACCTCATCCGCCCATCATGTCCTTGGGGTCGAAATTGATGTTGACCTGTCGCCAGTAGTCATAGGCTTCCGGCGGCAGCTTCAAGGGCGCGCAACGCTGCACGGCGCGGGTCGCCGCGCCCGCCGCCGCGCGGAACGCCGGGTTCGAGGACGAGTTCGTCACGGTCGGGCCGCCGGAAAGGCTGCCGTCCGCGTTGAGCGTGAACTGCACGCGCACCGCCAGGCTGCCGTCGCTCGCGGCGCCCACCGGCGGGTTCCAGCACTGCATCACCTGCTCGCGCACCGCGTTGTCGATGCCGGTGCGCTGCGAAAGCGAGAGCTTCGAGGCCGTTCCACGGGCGGTGCCGGCGGTCGTCTCCGGCGCGGTATCGGGCGCGGACGTCTCCTTGCGGCTCGCCTCGCGCACGTCGTTCAGAGCGCTGTCGCTCTTGGAGGCCTTGTTCCCGAGCAGGCTCGCGATCTTGGACGCGTCGAATTTGTGCTCCTTGGCCTTGGCGGCCTTCTCGGCGTCCGCCTTCTCCTTGGCGGCCTTTGCGGCTGCGGCCTTTTCCGCTTCGGCCTTAGCGGCCTTGTCGGCCTCGGCTTTGGCGAGCTTGTCCGCCTTCTCCTTCGCCGCCTTGTCGGCCTCCGCCTTGGCTTCCTTTTCCGCTTCGGCTTTTTCCTTGGCGTCCTTCTCGGCCTGCGCCTTGGCGAGCTTTTCCGCCTCTGCGGCCTGGGCGAGCTTCTCGGCCTTTTCCTGTGTAGCCTTCTCCGCCGCGGCCTTGGCGGCCTTGTCGGCGGCGGCCTTCTCAGCCGCAGCCTTTGCGACGGCGACCTTTTCCGCCTCGGCTTTTGCGGCCTTTTCCGCTTCCGCCTTGGCGGCTTGCGGATCGGGCTTCGGCTCGACCTTCGGAGGCGCCTCGGCGCTTTTCGGCTCGGGCGCGGAGGCGGGCGGAGGCGGCGGAGCCTTCACGTTCTCCTTCGCCACGGGCGTATCGTCGTCGGCGGGCTCGGGATCGGCCTGCGCGATCTTCTCCGCCTTGACCTTGGGCGCGTCGACCTTCTTCGACGTCTTCGACCCCTTGGTCATGGCGTCGAACTGCTCGGGCGACAGGACCTCGATCGGCAGCGCCTCAGTGGGGCCGACGTCGAAAGGCTTGGCGGAGGACAGATTGATCAGGCCCCATCCCAGCAGGATGGCGTGCGCCGCAGAGGAGACGACGAGGCCTGGACGCACCTTCAAGGCGTCAGCTCCCCTGCTCCTGCTCGGTGACGAGCGCGACGCGCTTGAATCCCGCGCCGGACAGCGCGCCCATCACCTTCGCTACCTGGCCGAAGTTCACGTTCTTGTCGCCCCGGACGTAGATGCGTTCCTCATAGCCGGAATTCGTGATGGCAATGAGGCGCGGCGCGAGCTCGGTGACGTCGATCGGCGTCTCCTGCAGGAACACCTGGCCAGTTTGATTGACCGTGATCGTCAGCGGCTCCTTCTCTTCGTTCAGCGGATTGGCCGAAGTCTGCGGCATCTCGATTGGAACGCCGACGGTCAGCATCGGCGCCGCGACCATGAAGATGATGAGCAGCACCAGCATGACGTCCACCATCGGCGTCACGTTGATCTCGGACATCACGTGTCCAGCGCGCCGCCGGCGGCGGGCGCCGTGCGCGCTCGATGAGCCTCCGCTTCCGCTCATGCCCATGGGATCAGGCCCGCTCGTCGATCTGGCGCGACAGGATGGCTGAGAACTCGTCGGCGAAGCCCTCCATCCGGCTCGCCTGGCGCGTCACCTGGTTGGAGAACTTGTTGTAGAAAATGACCGCCGGGATGGCCGCGACGAGGCCGATCGCGGTGGCGAACAGCGCCTCCGCGATGCCCGGCGCGACCACGGCGAGCGAGGTGTTTTTGGACGCCGCGATCGACTGGAACGAGGTCATGATGCCCCATACCGTGCCGAACAGGCCGATGAAGGGGCCGGCCGAGCCCACCGTCGCGAGCACCAGAAGCTTCGATTCCAGTCGCTCGATCTCCCGGGAGATCGTGACGTCGAGCACCTTGTCGATGCGCTGCTGGAGGCCTGCGACCGAGCGCCCGCCGCTCTCGTAGGAGCGCTTCCACTCGCGCATCGCGGCCACGAATAACGCGGCCATCGAGGTGTTTGGGCGGTTGGACAGGTTGCGGTAAAGCTCCTCGAGGCTCTGCCCCGACCAGAATATCTTCTCGAAGCGGTCCATGTTGCGCTTGGTCCGCGAGAACAGCAGCTGCTTGTCGACGACGATCGCCCAGCACCACACGGAGGACGCGAGCAGCCCCAGCATCACGAACTTCACGACGAAGTGGGCCTGGAGGAACAGGCCGAACAGCGACATGTCGGGCGTTGGCATCGTCGGTCCGTCTCCAGTCTCAAGCTCGCGGCGCGAGGCCACGCACAAACCACGCGCGACGGTCTGACCGTCGCCCGCGCCTGAACGATCCCCCATGCTCGAAGCGACCGCGCCTTTGGCGCTTCAATGTGTTGAAACTGCGACCCGATCCCGCAGGGGCTCGTTCCGTTCATGAACCGTCAAGGTTAATGCGGAGTTACCGAAGGGCTTTTCGCTTCCTGTCCCTTTCCCGCCGCGGCTCCTGTCGAAAGCCTCCAGTCATGCGTTTCGCATTGCTTTTACTCGCCTTGGTCGCGACTTCGCCGGCCCGCGCAGATGACGGAGCCGCGGTCGCGGCGCTCGCGATCACCCCGCTGCCGGACGGCAAAGCGGAGATCGCCCAGTGCAGCGGCGCGCTGATCGCGCCCGATCTGGTGCTCACCGCCGGCCATTGCGTCGACCGGATCGTGAGCGTCGCGCAGCTCGCGGTCTTTCCCTATCGCGGCGTCGACGCTCTGCCTCCGCCGCGGCGTGTGGCGGCTTATGTGCAGGGCCCCGGTCACGTGAAAGGCTGGCGCGCTCTTCCCGGCGACCCGGAGACCCGCCGCGGCGAGATCGCGGCCGATCTCGCTTTGCTTCGGCTGGAGCAGCCGCTGATGGAGCACCCTCCCCGCACGCTCGCCGCAGGCATCGTCGCGGATCCGATGACGGGCGCGTCGATGGCCGGCGTCGATCGCCAAGGCAAGCTGATGGAGACTCCTCTGACCTCCATTCGCTTCGCCACCGGCCCCGGCGAACGCGTCGCCTTCGCGACCGCCGCGAAGCGCGTCTGCACCGGCGTCTCCGGCTCGCCGGTATCAGCGAACGGCGTAGTGTGGGGCCTCGTGGTCGCGGTTCTGAAACCGAGCAAGGGATGTGGCTCCCGGATCGTCATCGCACCGGTCGACGACGGGATCGCGGTCGCGCGGATGCAGGCCGGGGTCGGGCGCTGAGCCGATGTCGCCGCTTTGACACAGCGCAGCGTCCGCGACCGTCGAAGGCCAATTAGTGATCGAACGACGCTGAGGGACCGTGCCATGCTGGCGCATCGGCCGCGCTTACCGGCGGCCAGTTTCCCTTACGATTCGGATCTGCCGGATGCGATCGACCTTGTTGCGTTTCGCGATCGTCGCCTGCGCCTGCGCGCTCATGATCAGCCCCGTCTTCGCGCTGTCCGGCGGTTCACCCGCCCGAACGGGCGACCGGCTGACGCGCGCGACGGTGTTCATCACGAGCCTCACGCCCTCCGGCAAGAACCGCGCGCAAGTCGGCAATTGCACGGGCGTGCTGATCGATCGCGACCTCATCCTGACGGCCGGCCACTGCCTGTCGGACCTCGGGGGCCCAAGCCTCGTCGTCGCGCAGTTCTTCGACCGCTCGAACCGCGTCGTGGGCGCGATCCAGGTCGCGTCAGGCGCGATGCATCCGGATTACGCCGGCCGCGCTTCGGCCGATGATCCGAAGCCGGAACTGCTGGGCGCCGACCTCGCCGTCCTGAAGCTCGCTTCCCCGGCGCCGGCGGACCGTAAGCCGATCGCGCTTGCGGACGACCCTGTCGCCGCGTCGAAGGTCGCCTCCGTGCTTGCAGGCGCCGGCTTGCGCCGGCCGGCCGACGAAGGCTCGGCAGGCCAGCTCCGGGTCGCGCGCGTGGCGTCGGAGGTGGTGACGGATGGACCGACGGCGGTCGCTTTGGGCGTCGCCGGCGGCATGATCTGCCGCGGCGATTCCGGCGGGCCGGTGGTCTCCTCCGCAGGACTCTGGGGCATCGTGATCGCGATCGTGCGGAAGAAGAGCCTCTGCAACTCGACCGTCTTCATGGCCGTGCTCGACCCGACCTCGCGCGGCTTTCGCACGATGGTCTCTCGGGCGAAGAAGTCGAGCTAAGAGGGCGACTTATCCCTCGCGCTTGGCGTGGTGAGGGATGAAGCCCTACTCTCCCATCATCCGCCGACGCATCATGTCGGGCATGCGCACTGGGCGGCCATTGCGGACGTAGACGCATTGCACGGCGCCCGTCAGCAGCGTCTCCTCGCCCCGCAGGACGCCCTGCCTAAGCACGAGCGACGCGCCCTTCACGTCCTCCGGCTCCGTCGTGACCGTCAGCACGTCGTCCATCCGCGCGGGACGCACATAGTCGAGCGTCATCCGGCGCACGACGAAGCCTTCGCCGCGGCTCGTGAACAGGTCCTGATGGTCGAAGGCGATCGCGCGCAGGATTTCGGTGCGGCCACGATCGAGATAACGGACATAGGCGCCGTGATAGGCGACGCCTGAGAAATCGGTGTCCTCGTAATAGACCCGCACCGTCATGACGTGCCGCGAGCCGACGAGACGACCGCCGAATGGTTCGATCCCGTCTTCAGACAAGCCTCAGTCCTCGTCGAACAGCGTCGGCTGACCGGCTGCGATCGCCTGCGGCGCGGCGATGCCGAGATGCTGGTAGGCCCGCGCGGTCAGCAGCCGTCCGCGTGGCGTGCGCTGGAGAAAGCCTTGCTGCAGCAGATAGGGTTCGATGATCTCCTCGATCGCGTCCCGCGGCTCGGAAAGCGCCGCCGCCATGGTCTCCACGCCGACCGGACCGCCGCCATAATTCATTGCGATCGCAGCGAGATAGCGCCGGTCCATCGCGTCAAGTCCGAGGTCGTCGACGTCGAGCAGAGTGAGCGCCCGGTCCGCGGCCTCCCGACCGACCTCGGCGTCGCCGGAGACCGAAGCGAAGTCGCGGACGCGCCGGAGCAGCCGTCCAGCGATGCGCGGCGTTCCCCGCGCGCGGCGGGCGATCTCGCGGGCCCCATCGCGGGACAGGCGGAAGCCGAGCACCCGCGCGCCGCGCGCCACGATCAGCTCAAGTTCGTCGACCTCGTAGAAGTTCAGCCGGATTGGGATGCCGAACCGGTCGCGCAGCGGCGTCGTCAGCAGACCCGCGCGCGTCGTGGCTCCCACCAGCGTGAATTTCGACAGGTCGATCCGAACGGAGCGCGCCGCCGGTCCCTCGCCGATGATGAGGTCGAGCTGAAAATCCTCCATGGCGGGATAGAGGATCTCTTCGACCGCCGGGTTCAGCCGGTGAATCTCGTCGATGAAGAGCACGTCGCGCTCCTCGAGGTTCGTCAGCAACGCCGCGAGGTCGCCGGCCTTTGCGATGACCGGGCCGGACGTCGCGCGAAACCCGACGCCGAGTTCGCGCGCCACGATTTGCGCGAGCGTGGTCTTGCCGAGACCCGGAGGTCCCGCGAACAGCACATGGTCCAGCGCCTCGCCGCGCGCCTTCGCGGCCTGGATGAACACCGAAAGGTTTTCGCGCGCCTGCCGCTGGCCAGTGAAGTCGGCGAGCGTCTGGGGCCGGATCGACGCTTCGAGGGCGTCGTCCTCGCGGGCTTCGGGATCGCGCACGGGGCTTTGAGCAGTCATCGGGCCGTTCGGTGGAAAACCATGGTGAGGTGATACGGCATCAAGGCCGATGGGGGAACGTAGCGGGGCCCGCTCCTCATCCCTCGTCGCGTGTCAGCGTGGGGACGGATCAGAGCGCTACTTCGCCAGTTCCTTCAGCCCGGCCCGGATCAGCGTCTCGGTGGTGGCGTCGTCACCGAGCGCTCGTTTCGCCGCCGCCACGGCCCCGCTCGCCTGCGGCGCGCCATAGCCGAGATTGACCAGCGCGGAGACCGCGTCGCGGATGGGCGTCGCGGGTCCTCGGGTCTCCGCCGCCTCGCCCGCCACCCTTGCGAGGCCGGGATCGACGTCGGCGAACAGCGGCGCCTTGTCCTTCAGTTCGGCCGCGATGCGCGCCGCGACCTTGGGGCCGACGCCGGGCGCGCGGGCGATCGCCGCCTTGTCCTGGAGCGCGATGGCCGTCGCGAGATCGGCGGCTTCCAGCGTCGAGAGCACGCCGAGCGCGACCTTGGTCCCGACGCCCTGCACGGTGTTCAGCAGGCGGAACCACTCGCGTTCGAGATCCGCCACGAAACCGAACAGCTGGATACGGTCCTCGCGGACATGCGTCTCGATCGAGAGCCGCGCCGTCTCGCCGGCCTTCGGCAGGCGCGAGAGCGTGCGCGACGAGCAACTGACGACATAGCCGACGCCGCCGACGTCCAGGATGACCCAGTCGACCCCAACGGAGTCGACGATCCCGGTGAGCTTGCCGATCATGCCAACGCCTTCACGGCCGCGAGCCTCGCGGCGGCGCCGCGGTGCTGGGCGTGGCAGATGGCGATCGCGAGCGCGTCCGCCGCGTCCGCGCCTTTCACGGACGCCTTCGGCAGCAGTACGGCGATCATTGCCTGGATCTGTCGCTTCTCGGCGTGGCCCGCGCCCACCACCGTCTTCTTCACGAGGTTCGCGGCGTATTCGGCGACCTTCAGCCCCGCGAGAGCGGGCGTCAGCATGGCGACGCCGCGCGCCTGGCCGAGCTTCAGCGTCGAGGAGGGATTGGCGTTGACGAAGGTTTCTTCCACCGCAGCCTCATGGGGCGCATGGGCGGCGATGACGCCGAGCAGCCCGCGGTGGAGGCTCGCCAGCCTGTCGGCGAGCGTATCCGTCTCGTCAGGCGCGATGACGCCCGCCGCAACGAAGGAGAGGCGCGAGCCCTGGACGTCGATCACGCCCCACCCCGTGCGGCGAAGGCCGGGGTCGACGCCGAGGATACGAATCGGGACTTGGCTCATGACGCGCGATCGTGCGTCGGCCCTCGTCCCGAAGACAAGGGCCGCGTCCGTCGCGCGGTCGCAGCTTAGCGCGGGGCGCTCGACGCGGTGCGGATCTGAGGCTGCGGGGCCGGGGGAATCCGCGTCTGCACCGTGACCGCTCCCTGCTGTGCGGCCAAAGCTTGGGCGCTCATCTGAGACGGGTTTCTCGCCTGCGCCTGCGGGGCGCGAGCCTTCGCCGGCTCCTGAAGCCGCCGCTGGCGCTCTGGGACCTGAGCCGCGTCACGAGCGCTCGTGCGACGCTCTCTGTTGACGTCCGCCAGCTTCTGGAACTGCGAGCGCATGTCGACGCTCTGCGGCTTGGACAGCAGGCCGGGCGCGCCCGCCGAGGGCGGCAGCGGCGCGACATGCGCCGGCGCATGCGCGACGATCGTCGCGCGCTTGACGGCTGCGGCGCGCGCCGCCTTGGCGGGCTTGGCGATCACAGGCTTGAGAGCGGGCCTGCTCGCAGCCTCGGATGCGGCGGGGTCGAATCCGACCGTCACCGTCCAATCGCGATAGCCGCCCTCGGGCGCCGGCGGCAGCGAGACGTTCTCTTCGAGATGGTTGAACGAGACCTTCTGCACGCCAGTCGGCATCTCGACCCGCACGCGTATCTTGCGGGTTTCGACGGCGTGCCCCTCGCCGTCCTTTACGGAGACGCGCAAGGGAGCGGCGAACCAGCTCGGCCCATCCTTGCTGTCGCGCGCGCCCTCTCCGACCACCGCGACCTTGAGGATCGTCTCGGCGCCGAGATTGGCGCAGTCGCGCGCCAGCGCCTCGACTGTCGCCTTGTAGTCGTCGTCACGCTTCGGGAAGACGTCGCCGTCCGGCGCGAGCAGGACTTTCGGACAGGCGGGATCGGACTCAGCGCGCGGCGCGACGCCGTCGGAGACCAACGCCACCGCGGCTTGCGCCACTTCCGGCGAGGGCGCCTCAGCAAAGACGGGGGTGGCCGCAAGAGCCGCTATGGCGACAGCTCCGCCAGCCCAAGGGAACATCGACATACGCAAGGCCTTCTCGCACTCGGATGGAACTAACCATACGATAACGAATCAGGCCGAATTGCGGAAGGGCCACGGTCAAGAGGTTACGAAAGAGTTTCCACAACCCAAAAATCGTGCTCAGGCGTCCAGCTAGCAGCCGTCATCCTGGCCGCCGGGATCCCACGCAAGATGAAGCGCCATTCGCGGAGGACGATCCCGGATCGGCCAGACGGCCATCCGGGATCACGCCCTATCCCCCTCAGTCCAGTGTTTCGAGTTCGGCGATCATGCGCTCGATCAACCCAAGCCCGGTCTGCCAGAAGGCCGGATCGGAGGCGTCGAGGCCGAAGGGGGCGAGCACTTCGGAGTGATGTTTCGTGCCACCCGCCGAGAGCAGCTTGAAGTAGCGCTCGGCGAAACCGTCGGCGGCGCCTTCGTAGACCGCATAGAGCGAGTTCACGAGGCAGTCGCCGAACGCATAGGCGTAGACGTAGAACGGCGAGTGGATGAAGTGCGGGATGTAGGTCCAGAAGACCTCGTAGCCGTCGTTCAGCGTAATCGCCGGCCCGAGGCTGTCGCCCTGCACGCCGAGCCAGATCTCGTTGATCCTGTCCGAGGTCAACTCGCCCTTACGGCGCTCCTCGTGGACGCGGCGCTCGAAGGTGTAGAAGGCGATCTGGCGGACCACCGTGTTCAGCATGTCCTCGACCTTTGAGGCCAGCATCGCCTTGCGCTGCGCGGGCTCGGCGGTCTGCTTCAGCAGCGCGCGGAAGGTCAGCATCTCGCCGAACACCGACGCGGTCTCTGCGAGCGTCAGCGGCGTCGGCGCCATCAGCGCGCCGTTCGGCGCGGCGAGCACCTGGTGGACGCCATGGCCGAGCTCGTGGGCGAGCGTCATCACGTCCCGCGGCCGGCCGAGATAGTTCAGCAGCACGTAAGGGTGGGCGGACGGCACCGTCGGATGCGCGAAGGCGCCGGGCGCCTTTCCGGGCCGCGACGGCGCGTCGATCCAGCGCTCGTCGAAGAAGCGGCGCGCAATGTCGGCCATCTCCGGCGCGAAGCCGCCATAGGCGCCGAGCACGGTCTCGCGCGCCTCGTCCCACGGGATGATGCGCGTCGGCGCGGTCGGCAGCGGGGCGTTGCGGTCCCAGAAGTTCAGGGCCTCCACCCCGAACCACTTCGCCTTGAGCTTGTAATAGCGGTGCGACAGCCGGGGATAGGCGGCGTGGACGGCGGAGACCAGCGCGTCCACCACCTCGCGCTCGACGCGGTTCGAGAGATGGCGCGCATCGGCCACGTCCTCGAAATGCCGCCAGCGGTCAGAGATCTCCTTGTCCTTGGCGAGCACGTTGGTGACGAGCGCAAAGGTGCGGACATTCTCCTTGAACGTCTTCGCAAGCGCGTGCGCCCCCTTCTCGCGCACCGCCGTCTCGGGGTCGGAGAGCATGTTGAGCGTGGGTTCAAGCGCGAGCTTCTCGCCGTCGACGTCGAAGCGCAGCGTCGCCAGCGTCTCGTCGTAGAGCCGGTTCCAGGCGCTGGCGCCGGTGACGGACTTGTCGTGGAACAGCTGCTCGACGCGATCCTCGAGCTGGTGCGGACGCTCCTTGCGGACGTCTTCGAGGAAGGGCCGGTAATGATTGAGCGCCGGATCCGCCATCGCGGTCTCGATCACGGCATCGTCGAGACGGTTGAGCTCGAGACTGAAGAACAGCAGATGCGACCAGACGTCGTTCAGCTTCTCGCGGACGTCGCCGTAGAACTTGGAGCCGGCCGGATCGATCGTGTTCTGCGCGTTGATCAGGCTGGCGTAGGACGCGATGCGGCCGGTGAGGTCGTCGAACGCCTCGAAATCCTTGATCGCCGAAATCAGCTGGCCCGAGACCGCGAGATCTCCGAGACGGCCCTTGTAACGCTCTTCGAAAGCTCGGGCGTCGGCGTCGGCCTTGGCGAGATCAGCCTGCACCTCCGGCGCGTCGACGCCCGAATAGAGGTGGGTGAGGTTCCATTCGGGAAGAGTTCCGAGGGCGGCTGATTGTGACACGGGGAACACTGCTCTTTCGGCGTTGACGGACATGAAGCCCACATAGGGAGCCGGTACGCTAGCCCAAGCCTTTGGACAGGTTCAACGTTCGGGCGGCCGAGACGCGGCGTTCAACCGCCTGTGGATTTCGCCGGACCTTAAATCGTCATTTACCGTAACGCGCCATGGTGATGGCCTCACTCCGCGCGCAGCCGAAAGAGAGCGATGAGCGCCGTGATCCTCATCGTCGACGACGATCCAGTGCAGCGCCGCCTGCTCGAGGCCCAGCTGCGCCGGTTCGGTTACGAGGTCCGCACCGCGGAGGATGGGCTGGGCGCGATCGATGCGCTGAGCGCGCCCGACGCAGCCTGGGACCTCGTCTTCCTCGACCTCACCATGCCGGGCCTCGACGGGCTCGGCGTGCTGGAGCGGATGCGCGAGCTCGGCCTTTCCACTCCCGTCATCGTGCAGACCGCGAACGGTTCGATCGAAGCGGTCGTCAACGCGATGCGGGCGGGCGCCGCCGATTTCGTGGTGAAGCCGGTCGGCCCCGAACGGCTGCAGGTTTCGATTCGCAACGCGATGCGCACCGAGGCGCTGCAAGGCGAGATTCGCCGCATCGCGAAACGCGCCGCGGGCGCCCTCACCTTCCGCGACCTGCCGACGCGGTCGCCTGTCATGGCTCAGGCCGTAAAGCTCGGCGAGCGTGCCGCGGCCTCGAATATCCCAGTTTTAATCGAGGGTGAATCCGGGGTTGGCAAGGAGCTGTTTGCCCGCGCGATCGCGGGTTCTGGGGAGCGCGGCGGCAAGCCCTTCGTCGCCGTCAATTGCGGCGCGATCCCCCAGAACCTCGTCGAGTCCATCCTGTTCGGCCATGAGCGCGGCGCCTTCACCGGCGCCACCGAGCGGCAGATCGGCAAGTTCGTCGAGGCCGACGGCGGCACCCTGTTTCTGGACGAGATCGGCGAGCTTCCGCCGGAGACGCAAGTAAAGCTGCTGCGCGCGGTGCAGGAAGGCGAGGTTGATCCGATCGGCGCCAAGCGGCCGGTGAAGGTCGACATCCGGGTGATCTCGGCGACCAACCGCAACCTCCAGGCGCGCGTCGCCGAAGGCGCGTTCCGCGAGGACCTCTATTACCGGCTGAGCGTGTTCCCGATCATCGTCCCGCCGCTCAGGACGCGGCGCGAGGACGTTCGCGACCTCGCCCGACGCTTCCTTGCGCGGTTCGCCGCCGAGGAGAGCCGCACCGTCACAAGCATTTCTCCCGCGGCGCTCGCGTTGCTCGAACGCTACGATTGGCCGGGCAACGTCCGCCAGCTTGAAAACGCGATCTTCCGGGCCGTGGTGCTCGCTGAGGACATCGAGGTGAAGCCGGGCGACCTGCCGCAGATCACGGCGCTGCTCGGCGAGTCGATAGAGGACGAGGAGACCGAGCGCTCTTTCGCGAGCGAGCCTGTGTCCCGCCTCGGCCTGCTCGACGCGCCGGCGGCGCCGCTGTTTTCCGCCGACGGGCGGCTGCGGCCGATCGAAACCATCGAGGCGGAGATCATCCGCCACGCCATCCGGCACCTGAACGGGCAGATGACCGAGGTCGCCCGCCAGCTCGGGATTGGTCGGTCGACGCTCTACCGCAAGTTGAAAGAGCTCGGCCTCGAAGACGAATGTGGCGTGGGGGACACGGGTGGCGGCCAACAGGTCGCGTAACCGGATCGTGTCGCTCGAAGTGTTGTATCGAACAGAGCCTGACGGCATCGTCGGGCGCCTATGAGGTGATGGCCATGATGAATTCCGCTCTCCCTGGTCTCGCCGCCCGCCTCCGCAGGCAAGCTTCCGTCCTCGTGATCGGCCTTGCGCTCGCAGCATCCGCTTCGGCGGCGCGCGCCACGTCCGATTCGGAGGGCGCCGTGCCGGCTCCCGAGTCGGCGCCTCACGACATTGGCGTCGACGCCGCCTCCCAGCCGACAGGCGCCATCGACGCTGCTCCAAAGCCTGAGGAAGCCCAGCCTACCGCGGCGCCTGCGGAAACGCCTGCGCCGGAGGGCTCCGCCTCCGCCGTTCCCGCCATGCCGCCGCTCGATACGCTCCGCGCTGCGGGGCCCGTTGGCGCCTCGATGGCTGATCTCCTCGCCGAGACGGGCGCCGGTCGCCTCAAGGCGCCCGCTCCCGACCGCGCGGTGCTGCTCGCCTTCTATGCCGGCCGCGAAGGCCGCCCCGTCTGGATTGAGGACGGGCGCTTCACGCCCAAGGCCGACGCCGCCAAGACCCGCATCGCCGCAGCCGGCGACGACGGCCTTGACGCCGGCCGTTACCGCCTGCCCGACCAGCCTGCATCGTCCGAAGACGCGGTCGCGACGGCCCGCGCCGACGTCGAGCTGTCCGCCGCCGCTCTGGCCTATGCCCGCGAAGCATGGGGCGGCCGCCTTACGCCGGGATCGGTGAGCCCCTCGATCTCCTCGCGCCCGGACGCGTTCGACGCCGCGGCGGCGCTCGGCTCGCTCGACGGCGCGACCGACGTCGCGGCGGTGCTCGACGGCTTCAATCCGCAGCACCCGCAGTTCCAGGCTCTCCGCAAGCTGCTCGTCGAGGCGCGCGCCTCCCGCGCCGACGTCACGGTCCACCCGACGATCCCCGGCGGCAAGCTCCTGACGCCGGGCGACGACGACCCGCGCGTGCCCGCGCTGCGCAAACGCTTCGGCCTCTCGGGCGCGGAGAACGACTATTATTACGACAGCGCCCTCGCCGACGCCGTCACCGACTTCCAGAAGGCGCAGAAGCTCGGCGCCTCCGGCATCGTCAACCGCCAGACGCTGAAGGCATTGAATTTCGCGACGAAGCCGAAGGACGAGACGGCGCTGATCGAGGCCAATATGGAGCGCTGGCGCTGGATGCCGCGCGAGCTCGGCGCCAAGCACGTCTTCGTCGACTTGCCGGCCTTCGAGCTTCACATCTTCCAGGACGGCCGCTCGATCTACGACACGCGCGTGATCATCGGGAAGGCGACCAACCAGACGCCGCTGCTGTCGAGCGCGATCAACCAGATCGTCGTAAACCCCTACTGGAACGTGCCGGTTTCGATCGCGATCAAGGAACTCGCCCAGGGGTCCCTGCGTGGCTACGAGGTCGTGGACAGCCGCGGCCGCGTGGTCGAATCGGTGGATTGGGAAGCGGTGCGCGCGGGCAAGATGCGCATTCGCCAGGCGCCCGGCGAGCGGAACGCGCTCGGCCACATCAAATTCCTCTTCCCCAACAGCCACGCCGTCTATCTGCACGATACCTCTTCGCGCAGCCTGTTCGCGAAGTCCGACCGGGCGATGAGTCATGGCTGCGTGCGCGTGGACAAGCCGCTCGAGTTCGCGGACGCGCTGTCGGGCGACCAGGGCTACAACGGCGACAAGCTGCAGAAGATGATCGGCGGCAAGGAGCGCGGCCTCGGGCTCGGGACGGCGATCCCGGTCTATCTCACCTACTTCACGGCCAAGGTTGGCGACGACGGGCGGCTCGAGACTCGCAAGGACATCTATGGTCTCGACGAGCGTGTGAGCGCCGCGCTACGGGGCGAGCCCCTGCCTCCGATCAAGGTCGAATCGCTGCCGCAGATCGTCCGAGCGAAGCCGAAGCCCGCGCCGACGGAAGCCCAGACCGCGTCCGCCGCTCCGGCTCCACAGGCACCCCGGCGGGACGGCCCTGGAGCCTGGCTCGCCCGCCTGTTCGGCGACTCGAGGTACTAGGGCGCCGAAATTCAATTGCGGCGACAAAAAGAACGCTATCGCCTTTTTGCCTCGCTTAGCTGATTTCGCGCTGGCGTTTTTTATGGAGTGCGGCTACCAAGACACGGCTCGGGGGGACCGGGGGTTGTTTCGACGGCGACGGAAACCGTCCGTTAACCACTCTCGCTGAGACTTTGTTGATCAATCGTCGGGCTGCCGCATTAGCGCGGCGGCGGGGACTGTGGTCTTCTTAGCGTCAGGACGGATCCTTGCTCGTAACCCGCTTTTCTCGACGTCCCGCCCAGCGCTTCTTCTCGCGCCGCGCCGGCGTCGTCCTCCTCGGAGCCCTCGCTTTGTTCGTGGGCTCGGAGGCCACCGAGAACGCTCAGGCCAACGGCGACACCCGTAGCCTGACGCTCTACCACACGCACCGTGGCGACACGACGACGATCACCTTCAAGCGCAACGGCCGTTACGACGCCGAGGGCCTGAAGCAGCTCAGCTATTTCCTGCGCGACTGGCGCAACAACAAGCAGACGCGGATGGAGCCGCGGCTGTTTGACATCGTCTGGGAAGTCCACCGGCAGGTGGGCCACGGCGCGATGATCAACATCGTCTCGTCCTATCGCTCGCCCGAGACGAACGCCTATCTCCGTTCGCATTCCCAGGGCGTCGCGAAGTTCAGTCAGCACATGCTCGGCCGCGCGATGGACTTCTACATCACCGGCGTGCCGGTCTCCGCGGTGCGCGAAGCCGGCATGCGGCTGCAGCGCGGCGGCGTCGGCTTCTATCCGACCTCCGGCCGTCCATTCGTGCATCTCGACGCCGGCAATGTTCGCGCCTGGCCGCGGATGACCCGCACCCAGCTCGTGAAGCTCTTCCCGGACGGCAAGACCGTTCACGTCCCGGCGGACGGCAAGCCGCTGCCCGGCTATCAGGTCGCCATGGCCGAGCTGAAGTCGCGCGGCTCAGTGTCTGTCGCCGACGCCTATTCTGGCGGCTCCAGCGGCAAGGGCTTCTTCGCCCGTCTGTTCGGCGGCGCTGACGAGGGCGATGATGCCGAGACCTCGGCGCCCGCTACGGCTGTCGCGAACCGCGCGCCGGTTCCGGCTTCGAGCGACGACGACGAGGGCGGCGCCGCCGCGCCGGTCGCGGCTACGTCCGCTCCGGCCGCCGTCAAGGTCGCCACCATCCGCGTGCCGATGCCGTCGGCGCGTCCGTCCGACATGGGCCGCGCAGTTCCGACCGCGCCCGCTCAGGAGGTGGTCGCGACCGCCTCGATCCCGCTGCCGCCGGTCGCGCCTTCGCGTCCTGCGGAAGCCTCCGTACAGCTCGCTTCGGCGAACATACCGCTTCCGCCCGTCGCGCCGACTCCGATCGCTTCGGCGCCCGTGCCGACGCCGGCTCCCGCCTATAACGTCGCTTCAGCTGAACCTGCGGCCGGTTCGGACATGGTCTGGCAGACCGGCGCCCAGCCTGCTGGTCAGGCTCAGGCCTCCGCCGGTCTCGCGCTCGCCTCCGCCGTGCCGACGCCGCGTCCGCGCCCGACCGCCGACACCGCGGTCGCGGTTCTCGCCGCGCTCCCGACGCCCGCCTCCTCCTCTTCGGCCGAAGGCGCCGCGCCGAAGCGCCAGATCGACCCGCAGATCGCAACCGCCTATCAGGCCGAGGCCGCGAGCTTCCCGCGCCTGCCCGACGCTTTCTCGAAGAAGCCGGCTGCGGACGACATGAAGCTGGCCTACGCCTCTCCGCAGGAACTGCAGATCGGGGCCGCGGCGACCCGCGCCGCCGTCGCGCCGCAGACCCGCGTCACCGCGACCGCCCCGCAGGACCCCAGCGTCCGCGTCCTGTCGCCCTATGCGACGCCCGCCGCCGTCTACGCCGCGGTCGTCGCGCCGCAGCGGAAGCGCGCGACGCTCTCGGCGCCGGAAGGCATGGTCACCGCTCGCATGGACGGCGCGGCGCTGCGCGCGGCCGCCACACCGGTGCCTGCGACCAAGCAGAACGTCATGATCCATCCGGATCAGGTGCATGTCGCGTCGCTGTTCTCCGCTCCGCACGCCGCGCTCGTCGGCGGCTTCGGCGCCGATCCCAGCCACGGCGCCCGCAGCGACCGGTTCTCCGGCTCGTCGGTCATGCTGCTGCGCACGCAGTCCTTCATGCCGACCTCCTACGCCGGCGGCTCCTCGCACGGCTGAGCGGCTGCAGTCAGAGACAAAAACGAAAAACCCCGGAGCGGCCGCTCCGGGGTTTTTTCTTTAAACGGTTCGGGTGAGGGAACTCGCGGGTCGTCCCGGACTTGTCCCGGAATCCATAGAGCGCCGCCGACGCCTCAATGCTCGCGGCGACGATGGCGCGAAGTCTTCACCGCGAGCGGTAACGGTTTCCGAAACAAGCCCCGGATTGCCGACGCGGCGCCCTTTCGGGAGCCGCTCTCCGATCACGCCATCCCGAGCGCCTGCATGTAGAGCTCGAGGATCGCCTCTTCCTCCTGACGCTCTTCCTTGTCCTTCTTGCGCAGGCGGATGATCGAGCGGACGGCCTTGGTGTCGAAGCCGCGGCCTTTGAGCTCGGCCATGACCTCCTTGATGTCGCCCATCAGCCCGGCCTTCTCCTCCTCGAGGCGCTCGATGCGCTCGACGAACTGCTTGAGCTCTTCCGCGGCGACGCCGGAGGAGGCCACGTCTGCGTTGGGGTTGGCGCGTGCGTTCATCTTAAGGTCCTGACCGTCTCGTCGAGCGTGTCTCAAGTTCGGCGGTCGGGGTCGCAGAACGCCGCTTGCGCGTCAAGGCGCGCGCGGCCGCTGTTCCCGTTATCCCCGGTTCGCGGCGCTTCAGACTTCGCCGTGCCCGCGCGAAGCGAGCCCGGTCGCGAAAGCCGACTGCTGTTCCGGCGTCGCCTCGTTCTGGTGCAACGCCTTCCAGTCCTCGTAAGGCATGCCGTAGACGACCTCGCGCGACTGATCCTTGGTGAGCGGCAGGCCTCGCTCGTCGGCGGCGTCCTTCAGCCAGTTCGACAGACAGTTCCGGCAGAAGGAGGCCAGGTTCATGAGGTCGATGTTCTGCACCTCCGGCCGATCGCGCAGATGCTGCACGAGCCTGCGGAAGACCTGAGCCTCCAGCGCGTCGCGCGTGGCGTCGTCGGCGCCTGGAATGTCTGTCATGTCAGGATCTCCTGATCTCTGCGCGCGAGCCATAATGGACGATGTGCGTGGTCTCGGGCAGCGCGAGCAGCGGCGGCAGCAGCCGGGCGAAACGCTCGGCCCAGGCCTCCTGCCCTGCTTCGTCCGCCACCAGATCCTGCCGGATCTCGACCAGAACGTGCGGAAAGCCGCGGCTGGTGCCGTGGGTATGAGCGGTGTCGCCGACCAGCGCGCCGTCATAGGGCTCATTGTCCCCGACCACGAGGTCGCCGTCCGCGCGCAGAGCAGCGATCAGCGGCTTCGCCACGCGATCGTCGCGGTCCCAGAGCAGCCCGACATGCCAGGGGCGCGGATACCCCTTCCAGGCGGGCGTGAAGCTGTGCATCGACACGATGAGCGGCGTCTCGCCGGCGTCGACGATACTGTCGAGCATCGCCGAGATCGCCTGATGGTAGGGCGTGTGGAACGCCGCCTTACGCCGCGCGATCTCGGCGGCGTCGACGCGGGCGTTGCCGGGCACGATCGCGCCGTCCGACAGCCGCATCAGCAAAGTCGGATCGTCCGGCCCGCGATTGGGGTCGATGACGAGCCGGGAGAAGCGCGACAGCGCAGCCGGCGCGCCGAGGCGCTTGGCGAGAGACAGCGTAACGCCGCGCATGCCGATGTCATAGGCGATGTGGCGCTCGAATTCCGAAGGCTTCAGACCCAGGTCGCCAAGCTCCGCCGGCACGCGGTTGGACGCGTGGTCGCAGAGCAGGACAAGACGGCCGGTCCCCTCCACCGTTTCGAAGGGCGGACCGTCAACGGCCGGGGGGAGCGAAAACGGGTCGCAGGTCATGGTCTTCCGCACAATAGTGACGGGGGCCCTCTCATGCCATAGGAAGGGCCGTCTTCTCCTTCCCCTGCCCGAGCGGCCCGGCCGCCCAGATCCCTGCCATCCCGGAGCCCGCGCAATGACGCCTGACGAACGCCGCACGCTGCTCCGCCGCGCGTTCGACGCGGGCGTCGCCGCGGCCCATCCCGCGATCTGCATCCCGCCGCATCTTCCGGCGCCGCCCAAGGGCCGGGTCATCGTGCTCGCCGCCGGCAAGGGCGCCGGGGCCTGCGCCGAGGTCGCCGAAAAGTTTTACCGCGAGAAGTATGGCCTCGGGCCAGACCGCCTGACGGGGCTCGCCGTCACCCGTCATGGCCATTCGCGCCCGACGGAGTGGGTGAAGGTCGTCGAGGCCGGCCATCCCGTGCCGGATGCGGCCGGTCTGCAAGGCGCCGCCGACAGCATCGCGCTCGCCGAACAGGCCGGACCCGACGATCTCGTGCTTGCGCTGATCACCGGCGGCGGCTCGGCAAACTGGGTCGCGCCGGCCGACGGCGTCGACCTCGCGGCGAAACAGGCGACCACCAAGGCGCTGCTGCGCTCCGGCGCGCCGATCGACGCGATCAATTCGGTGCGCAAGCATCTGTCCAAGATCAAGGGCGGCCGCCTCGCCCGCGCGGCCCATCCCGCGCCCGTGGTCACGCTCGCGATCTCCGACGTGCCGCGCGACGACCCGTCGGTCATCGCCTCCGGCCCGACCGTGCCGGACCCGACGACGCTCGCCGACGCGCGCGCGGCGCTCGAGCGCTACAAGGTGCAGCCGCAGGCCTCCATCGCAGCGGCGCTCGCCGATCCCGCGAACGAAAGCCCGAAGCCCGGCGATCCCGCCTTCGAGAACACCAGCTTCCTGGTGGTCTCCCGCCCGCTCGACGCGCTCAATGCCGCGATCGCGACGCTCGAAGAAGCGGGCGTGGACGTCCGGATCGTCGGCGAAGATCTCGAGGGCGAGGCCCGCGAGGTCGCCGGCGAACACGCAGCCCTCGCCCGCGGGCTCGGCCCGCTCAAGAAGCCGGTCGCGCTGATCTCGGGCGGCGAGCTCACCGTCACCATTACCGGCGAAGGCGGCCGCGGCGGTCCGAACCAGGAATATGCGCTCGCGCTGGTTCGCGACCTCGAAGGCTTCCCCGGCTGGGCGGCGCTCGCGGGCGACACCGACGGCGCGGACGGCGGCGGCGGCTCGCCGTCCGATCCTGCCGGCGCCGTGGTCGATCCCGGGACAACAGAGCGCGCGCGCGCCAAAGGCCTCGAAGCCGCCGTGTTCCTGACGAACAACGACTCGACCGGCTTCTTCGAGGAGACCGGGGACGTCCTTCTCACCGGCCCGACATGCACGAACGTCAATGATATCAGGATCCTGCTCGTTGACAGCGCGGACGGGTGACCGCAAAAGCGGCTTCGCTCAGCCGAGCTCTTCCGCGCGACGGATGATTCGAATGGCGCTTCACTCCAGCGGCTTCGCAGGGTTGGGCGTCGGCCTGGCCCTGGCGCTCGCTGCGCCCGCCCCGGCCTTCGCCGACTTCCGCCTGTGCAACAAGACGGACAGCCGCGTCGGCATATCGCTCGGCTACAAGGAGTCCGAGACGTGGTCGACTGAAGGCTGGTGGAACGTCGGCGCCAATTCGTGCGAGACGCTTCTGCGCGGGCCGCTTTCGTCGCGATTCTACTACGTCTACGCAATCGACTACGACCGCGGCGGCGAATGGAACGGCAAGGCCTACATGTGCACCCGCGATAAGGAATTCACGATCAAGGGGATCGAGGATTGCCTGGCCCGCGGGTTCGAGCGTTCGGGCTTCTTTGAAATCGATACGGGCGAACAGAAGAGCTGGACCGTCCAGCTCACCGAGCCGACGGCGAAGCCGGCCTCGGTCGCCCCAACAACAGGGCCTGACGCGAAGAACGCGGGCCTCGAAGCGGGAGCGAAAACCCAATGAGGCGTCTGCGCAGAGCGAAGATCGTCGCGACCCTCGGGCCGTCCTCATCGTCGCCGGAGATGATGAAGCGTCTGTTCGACGCGGGCGCGGACGTCTTCCGCATCAACATGAGCCACACCAGCCACGATCGCATGCGCGAGCTTGTGGCTTCGATCCGCCAGATCGAGCAGGAGGTCGGCCGGCCGATCGGCATCCTAGTCGACCTGCAGGGACCGAAGCTCCGCCTCGGCCGCTTCGCCGACGGCGCGGTGACGCTCGAGAAGGGCCAAACCTTTACGCTCGATTCCGACCCGACGCCGGGCGACAAGACGCGCATCCACCTGCCCCATCCCGAGATCCTCGAGGCGCTGGAGCCTGGGCATCATCTGCTGCTCGACGACGGCAAGGTGAAGCTCGTGGCGCGCTCATCGACGCCCACCGAGACGGTGACCGAAGTCGTGGTCGGCGGGCGCATGTCGGACCGCAAGGGCGTCAGCCTGCCGGACACCACGATCGCGACCTCCGCGATGACGCCGAAGGATCACGCCGACCTCCGGGCTGCGCTGGAGACCGGCTGCGAGTGGATCGCGCTGTCCTTCGTGCAGCGCCCCGAGGACATCACCGAGGCCACGGACATCATCCAGGGCCGCGCCGCAGTGATGGTGAAGGTCGAGAAGCCGCAGGCGATCACCCATCTCGCGGAGATCATCCGGCTGTCCGACGCGCTGATGGTCGCCCGCGGCGACCTCGGCGTGGAAATGCCGATTGAGAAGGTGCCGGGCCTGCAGAAGCAGATGACGCGCGCCTGCCGCCGCGCCGGCAAACCGGTGATCATCGCGACTCAGATGCTCGAATCGATGATCACCCAGCCGACGCCGACGCGCGCCGAGACCTCAGACGTCGCAACCGCCGTGTTCGAGGGCGCGGACGCGATCATGCTTTCGGCCGAAAGCGCCGCCGGCGCCTTTCCGACCGAGGCTGTCGCCATGATGGATTCGATCGCACGTAACGTGGAGAGCGATCCGTACTACCGCTCGATCCTCGACGCCCAGCGCGCGGAGCCGGAATCGACCCCCGCGGACGCGATTTCGGCCGCGGCCCGCCAGGTGGCGGACACCGTCGACCTCGCCGCCATCATCTGCTGGACCTCCGGCGGCACGACCGCCCGTCGGGCCGCCCGCGAGCGGCCGAAGACGCCGGTGATCGCGCTAACGCCCAATCTCGACACCAGCCGGCGGCTGACGCTGGTTTGGGGGGTGCATTCGATCCTCGCGCCGGACGCGCACGACCTCGACGACATGGTCGACCGCGCCTGCGCCTTCGCGCACGACGCCGGCTTCGCGATGGACGACGACCGGGTCATCATCTCCGCCGGCGTTCCGCTGCGCACGCCCGGCGCGACCAACATGCTGCGCATCGCCGTCGTGAAGGGCGGTTTCAAAAGCTGATCCAAGCGCTTCGCTGTTAAGGGATTTTTATCGTCAGAAGTCGACTGTCGTTAAGCATATGGATTAACGACAGGCCGACTGATGCGCAGGTTCGACGTTTCGATCGGCAAGAAGCTGATCGCGGGTTTCACGATACTCCTCATCGCCCTTCTTGGCGTGGGCGCCGGCGGCTATTACGGCGCGTCCATGCTCTCGGAATCCCTTCGCGTCTTCGGCGACGACACTCTGCCGAGCGTGCGCTACGCCTCCGTCTTGAGGGGGGATGTGATCGACGTGCGCGTCAGCGTCGTCAATCACCTGCTCTATGTCGAGCCGGCGCATATGGCGGCCGAAGAAAAGTCTCTCTCCGAGAAAACCGAAAAGGTCGAGACGACGCTCGCCGCCTATAGCGGCGTCATCAGCCTTCCCGGCGAGCAGGAGCTATACGACTCGCTCGTCAAGGAATGGACGGCCTACAAGGCTGCCGTTCCGGCCGTCCTTTCCGCCTCCCGTTCCGGTCGCAAGGACGAAGCTCTCGAGCTGAACACCTCGACGATCCGTCCGCACATCAAAGCGGCGGCGGTGGCGGCGGAGGCTTTGGTCAAGCTCAATGACGATGCCGCCGACGCGGCCTTCGCCGAAAGCGAGCGGACGTCCGGAACGCTGAAGAACACGCTTATCGCGCTCTCCGCGGCAGCCGGCCTTTGCGCCATTGCGATCGCCGTCCTCATCATCCGCGGCGTGAACAAGGACATCGCCTCGATCGTCGACCCGATGAGGCGACTGGCGTCGGGCGATCTTTCGGCGGAGGTTCCCCATCAGGGGGCTCGGACGGAGATCGGCCTCATCGCCGACAATGTGGAAATCTTCAAAAACGGTCTCGTGCGCATGCGCCAACTCGAGGAGGAGACTGCCCTCGCCCGCCTCGCGGCCGAAGAACAGCGCAAGAAAGGCATGCGCGACATGGCCGACGGCTTCGAGCAGGCCGTCTCCGGGATCATCTCGATCGTAACCTCCGCCTCCACCGAACTCGAGGCGACCGCTCGCTCGATGTCGGCCACCGCCCAAGAGACCGCGGCGCAGTCCACCACCGTCGCCGCAGCTGCCGAAGAAGCGGCCGCCAACGTCCAAACCGTCGCGGCCGCGGCTGAAGAGCTCGGCTCCTCGGTCTCCGAGATCCGCCGTCAGGTCTCCGGCTCCGCCAGCCTCGCCACGAGCGCCGTCTCCCAGGCTGACAACACGGCCGCAGTGGTGCAGGACCTCGCGGACGCAGCCACCAAGATCGGCGACGTCGTCGCGATGATCTCGACCATCGCCGGCCAGACCAATCTGCTCGCGCTCAACGCCACCATCGAGGCGGCGCGCGCGGGAGAGGCCGGCAAGGGCTTCGCGGTGGTCGCGGCCGAGGTGAAGGACCTCGCGAGCCAGACGGCCAAGGCAACCGAGGAGATTTCGAGCCAGATCGCCCGGATCCAGGGCTCGACCAATCAGGCGGTCGGAGCGATCAGCGGCATCACCGACCGCATCAAGGAGATCAACGCGGTCGCGTCGCAGATCTCGGCCGCTGTTGAGCAGCAGGGCGCGGCGACCGACGAGATCGTACGCAACGTCTCTCAGGCCGCGATGGGCGCCGGCGAGGTGACGTCGAACATCACGGGCGTTTCGCGGGCCGCCGACGAGACCGGCGCCGCGGCCACCCAGGTGCTCGGCGCAGCCTCCGAACTCTCGAGGCAGTCGAGCAGCCTCAACGCGGAGGTCAACCGGTTCCTCTCGACCGTCCGCGCCGCCTGAGCGCAACGGTTATCTGACAAGACGCCACGAACGCCGCCCCCTCCGGGCGGCGTTTTCGTTCAGCCTGTTACCAGCGGCGAAGCGCGCCCTGCACCATGCGGCGGGCGACGCCCGGCGTCGCTAGGCCGAGCATCCGGTCGCAGGCCTCCGACGCCATCGCCTCGCCGAAGGCGTAACCCTGCGCGTATTCGCAGCCGAGATGGAACAGCTCGACCGCGTCGGAATCGGTCTCCACGCCTTCCGCCACAACCTCCATGCCGAGATCCTGAGCGAGCCGCACGATCGAGGCGAGCAGGATCGGCCGCGGTCCGCCGCCCTTGGGACGCACGAAGGACTTGTCGATCTTCAGCACGTCGAACGGGAAGCGCTGGAGATAAGCGAGGCTCGAATGACCGGTGCCGAAATCGTCGAGCGACAGTCCTGCGCCGAGCTCGCGCAGCCGCGTCAGCATCTGCGCCGCGTGCTCCGGGTTTTCCATAACCAGGCTCTCGGTCAGCTCGATCTTGAGCGACCCGTGGGCAAGCCCGGCGCGGGCAATGACGTTCGCGACGTCCTGCACAATGTCCTGCTGCAGGAACTGCCGGCTGGAGACGTTGACCGACATGAACAGCGGCGGCTCGCCCGGTACCTCCGCCTGCCAGCGCGCAAGCTGGGTGGCGGCCTCCTCCAGGGCGAACAGACCGATCTCGGCGATCAGCCCGCTTTCCTCGGCGATCGCGATGAACTCGGACGGCGGGCGGCGGCCATAGCGTGAATGGTCCCACCGCAGCAGCGCCTCGAACCCCGCGATGCTGCGGTCGTCGAGCCGCACGATCGGCTGGTAGAACACCTTCATCTCGTTACGCTCGAGCGCGCGGTGCAACTCGCCGCCGATCAGCAGACGGTCGGTCGACGCAGCCCGCATCGATGCGCGGAAGGTCTCGAGGTGATCTCCGCCGAGGCGCTTGGCGTGATACATCGCGATCTCGGCGTCGCGCATCGCCTCCTCCGCGGTGAGGTCCTTTGCCAGGTCCGGCGGCGTCAGCCCGATCGAGCAGGTGAGCACGAGCTCGCGGTCTCCGAAGGCGATCGGCGCCTTCAGCGCCCGCTTCACCGTCTCGCAGAAGGCGACGACCGTCGCGGGCTCCCGCTCGGACGGCAGCAGGATGCCGAACTGGTCGCCGCCGAGGCGCGCCAGCGTGTCCTGCGGCTTCAGCAGGCGCGACAACCGGCGCACGACGGTGATGAGGATCGTGTCGCCGGTCGCGACGCCGACGGTCTCGTTGATCTTCTTGTAGCGATCGATGTCGAGCACGAGGACGGCAGGCTTGATGCCGATGTCCTCGCGGGCGAATGCGAAGGCCGCCTCGACGCGGTCGAGGAACAGCTCGCGGTTCGGCAGGCCGGTCAGATTGTCGGTGACTGCGTTCTGGAGCAGCCGCTCCTCGGTCGTGCGCGCCGTGTTGACGTCGAGCAGCGTGCCGACGCAGCGCACCACCTCGCCGTCCGCCCCTACAACCGGCCTCGCGCGGAGCTGGAACCAGACGTAGTGCCCGTCCTCCCCGCGCAGGCGGAAGGTCTCGGTCAGGCGTCCGCGGCGCTCCTCCAGCAGCGCGTCGAGCGCCGCGCGGAAGCGGTCGCGATCATGGCCGTGGACGACCTCCAGCCATTCCAGAGGCGACGATTCGAGCTCGCCGCGACGAAAGCCGAGCAGGTGTTCGAGATCATGGCTGACATGGATGCGGTCATTCTCGACGTCCCAGTCCCAGACGAAATCGCCGGCGCCGGTGATCGCGAGTGCGCGGCGCTCGATATCGGACACCGCGCCTTGCAGGATCGCGCCGCCGGCGAAGGCGTGCTGCATGACCGTGAAGCCGATGAGCAGCACGATCAGCACGAGGCCGCCGACGAGCGCCGGCGCTACGAGCTCGTTCTGGACGCCGCCGGTTACCGCGATCCCGGCCGCCGCCACCCAGAACACCAATAGCAGCCATGTGGGCGCGAGCATGACCGCGCGGTCGTAGCCCTTCATCACCAGCCACACGATCACGCCGAAGCCGGCGGCGGCGACGGCGAGCAGCGACAGCCGCGCGATGCCGGCCGCGACCGGCGCGTCATAGGCGGCGAGCCCGATCAGCGCGACCAGGAAGACCAGCCACGCGCCCATGACGTGGACGTAGCGGACGTGCCAGCGGTTGAGGTTGAGATAGGCGAACAGGAAGACCAGCAGCGTCGCCGAAAACGCCGCCTCGCTCGCGGCCCTCAGCAGCCGGTCCGTCTCGGGCGCGAGGTCGAGCACCCGCCGCCAGAACGAGAAGTCCACGCCGAGATAGAACAGCACCGCCCAGGCGAGCGCGGCGGCGGCCGGGAACATCACGCTGCCCTTCACCACGAAGACGATGGTGAGGATGAGCGCCAGCAGGCCGCCGATGCCGAGCAGAATGCCGCGATAGAGCGTAAAGGAGTTCACGCGCTCCTTGAAAGCCTCCGGCTCCCAGAGGGTGAGCTGCGGCAGCTTCGAGGAAGTCAGCTCCATCACGTAGGTCACGGTTGCGCCGGGATCGACCGTGATGCGGAAGATGTCGGAATCCTCCGAATCCTGCCGATCGGGGCGGATGCCCTGGCTCGCAGTGACGTTCTCGATGCGCTGCTCGCCGAGGTCCGGCCACAGCGCGCCGGAGCCGACGAAGCGGTAGCGGGGCGCCACGACCAGCCGATCGATCTGTTCGTCGCCATTGTTGGTGAGCACGAACACCGCCCATTGCCGGCCGTCGCCATGACGATCGGCGCGGACCTCGATGCGGCGCGTGATGCCGTCCGGCCCTGGCGTCGTCGCGACCTGGATGCGGTCAGCCTGGCCCAGCGGCCGCTCGACCGCGTTCGTCAGGTCGATCGCGTCGTCGGCTTGGTCGATCGATAGCGGCTGCAGCGCATAGGCGGGCGCAGCCGCGCCAAATAGCGCAGCGGCGAGCGCCAGCGGCAAAAGGAGGGCGCGGAGAAAACGCAACGCCTCAGCTCTCCCTGATTCCCCGGCGACAGGCCGGTCGTTCCCGTCGGGAGGGGGTCCCGGCGTCTTGTTGAGCGAAGCGGCTAAGGCCGCGAAGCGCCAGACACTATCGCAGCGCGTCGCCCCGCAGAAGCGCATACAGCAGGTGATCCTGCCATGCGCCGTCAATGCACAGATATTCGCGGGCGTAGCCTTCCCGCTTGAAGCCGGTCTTCTCAAGCAGGCGGATCGACGCGGCGTTGTGCGGCAGGCAGGCCGCCTCGATCCGCCGCAGCTTCAAATGCCCGAAGGCGAACTGCGCGAGCGTGCGGACGGCGGCCGTCATCAGCCCCTGCCCCGCATAGCGCGCGCCCATCCAGTAGCCGATCGAGCATGTCTGGGAGACGCCCCGACGGATCTGGCTGACGGTGACGCCGCCGACCAGCGTGTGGTCGGCGGCGCGGAAGACGAAGAACGGATAGGCCTGGTCCTGGTCGAGCTCGCGGACATAGCGCTTGAGCCGCTTGCGGAAGGCGAGCCGCGACACGTCATCGGCCGGCCAGCTCGGCTCCCAGGGCTGGAGAAAGCTCCGGCTCTGCTCGCGTAGCGCGCTCCAGGCGGGATAATCCGACATCTGAGGGACGCGCAGCGTGACGCTGTCGCCGTTCAGGACCGGAACGGTCTCCGCAGCGGCGAGGGTGCGGAAGAACGCCATGCGTCAGGCGGCAGACGCGCGGAGGCCGAGGCGCTCGGCGACGCGCTCAGGCGCGATCAGCTTCCGGATCGGCCCGATTGCGGCGAGCGTCGGCGCGGAGGCGAGCATCGCCCGACCGACCTCCCGCGTCGCCTCGACCGTGACGGCGTCGATCTTGGCGACGATCTCGTCGACGTCGAGCGGCCGGCCATGGGCGAGCAGATGACGGGCATGGTGGTCGGCGCGAGCCGAAGGCTGCTCGAAAGACATCAGCAGGCCCGCTTTCATCTGGGCCTGTGCGCGCGCGACCTCGCGCTCGTCCGCCGTCTCGGCGGCCTCCGCCATGACGTCGAGCATCACCGGCAGGATGTCGGCCGCGTCCTTCGGACCCGTGCCGGCATAGGCGCCGAACAGACCCGCGTCCTGATAACCCCAGTGGAAGGCGTGGACGGTGTAGGCGAGGCCGCGGTTCTCGCGGATCTCCTGGAACAGCCGGGAGGACATGCCGCCGCCGACGAGATTGGCGAAGACCTGCGCCGCATAGGCGTCGGGCGCGTCGAAGGAGCGGCCCTCGAAGGCGATGGCGACATGCAACTGCTCGAGATCGCGCTTCTCGCGCCGGTCGCCGCCGGAATAACGTGCGGGCGCGGGCTCCGTCCGCCCGCCGGTGGGCAACGCCGCAAAGCGTCGTGCGGTCTCCGCGACCACGGCGTCATGGTCGACCGCGCCCGCCGCCGTCACGACCGCGTCCGACGTGCGGTAGCCGCGGTCGCGGAAGCCCGCGAGCGCTCGGCCGTCGAGCGCGTCGAGGCTCTTCTCAGTGCCGAGGATCGAGCGGCCGAGCGCCTGGCCCGGAAACGCCGCCTCCTGCAGCCAGTCGAAGACGAGGTCGTCGGGCGTGTCGTCTACCGCGCCGATCTCCTGCGCGATCACGTTCTTCTCGCGCGCGAGCTCCTGGGGGTCGAAAGTCGGCTCGATGACGATATCCGCCAGCATGTCGAGCGCTAGCCCGACGTCGGCTGCAAGCACGCGGGCGGAATAGCTCGTCTGCTCGACGCCGGTCGCGGCGTTCAAATCGCCGCCGACCTGCTCGATCTCCTCGGCGATCTGCAGCGCAGAGCGGCGGGCCGTGCCCTTGAAGGCCATATGCTCGAGGAGATGCGCAAGGCCGTGTTCGTCATCGGCCTCCGCCCGCGCGCCCGCGCCGAAGGTGACGCCCACGGCCGCGGTCCTGAGGCCTTCCATCTGATCGGTGACCACCGAGAGGCCGGACGGCAGGACGGTGACGCGGGCGCTCACGCGGCCTCGCCGCGCACGATCCGGGCGTTCGCCTCGATGAAGGCTTGGACGGCGACGAGGTCGTTCGGGAGACGCACCAGCTTTTCCGGCAGTTCGAGCAATTCGGAAAGATGTGGCGGCAGGTCCGGACGAACGCTGGAGGCGGCCTCGACGGCGTCCGGGAACTTGCCGGGATGGGCCGTCGACAGCACGACGGTCGGCGTCGCCGGATCGAGCTCTACGGAATCGGCGACGGCATAGGCGACCGCTGTGTGCGGATCGATCAGATAACCTGTCTCGCGGCGCACGCGGTCGATCGTATCGGCGACCTCCGCCTCATCGGCGCGGCCCGCCAGGAACTCACGGCGGATCGCGCCGAGCGTCCGGCGGTTGAGTTCGAAGGAGCCGGACTGGGCGAGCGATCCCATCGCGCCGCGCACGATGCCGGAATCGCGCCCGCAGGCGTCGAAGATCAGCCGCTCGAAGTTCGATGAGACCTGGATGTCCATCGAGGGCGAGGTCGTCGGCTGGACGCCGCGGACCTCGTAGCGCCCGGTCTCGAGCGTGCGGGCGAGGATATCGTTGATGTTGGTCGCGATCACCAGCTTGCCGATGGTGAGGCCCATGCGCTTGGCGACATAGCCTGCGAAGACGTCGCCGAAATTGCCGGTGGGCACCACGAAGTCGATCGTGCGGCGCGGCGCGCCGAGGGCCACCGCCGCGACGAAGTAATAGACGACCTGCGCGAGCACCCGCGCCCAGTTAATCGAGTTCACGCCGCCGAGCGCCAGCCGGTCGCGGAAGGCGTGGTCGTTGAACATCGCCTTCACAAGCGCCTGCGCGTCGTCGAACGAGCCGTCGATCGCGATGGCGTGGACGTTGTCTTCGGTCGCCGTCGTCATCTGGCGGCGCTGGACTTCGCTGACCTTGCCCCATGGCATCAGGATGAAGACGTCGGCCCGGTCACGCCCGCGGAAAGCGTCGATCGCAGCGCCGCCGGTGTCGCCCGAGGTCGCGCCGACGATGGTCGTGCGCTGACCGCGCTCGGCGAGGGCGTGGTCCATCATCCGCGCCAGGAGCTGCATCGCCACGTCCTTAAAGGCCAGCGTCGGCCCGTGGGAAAGCTCGAGGATGAAGCGGTTCGGCCCGGTCTGCACCAGCGGCGTGACCGCCGGATGCCGGAAGGTCTCATAGGCCTCGTCGATCATCGCGCGGAGGTCTTCGCGCGAAATCGAGTCGCCCGCATAAGGCGCAATCACCGCCTCCGCGATGTCGGCGTAGGACCGTCCCGCGAAGTCCGACATCTCGGCGAAGGAGAAGGTCGGCCAGACCTCCGGCACGTAAAGTCCGCCGTCCCGCGCAAGTCCCGCCAGCATGGCGTCGGTAAAGCCGAGCTTCGGGGCTTCTCCTCGGGTCGAGACGTAGGCGGCTGACATGATTGCTCGAAGGTTCACAGGCTCTAGGGGAGCGCGCCTCCAAATTAGGCGCGGCGCGGGTTCGTCGCAAGCGAAGGCGACCAAATGGAGGCGGCCGCGACCGCTACGTCCGCCCTGTCAGCGAACGCAGCGCGTAGGCCGCGAAAAACGCGACCAGCGTCGCCGAAAGCCCGAACCATGTGAGGGCGTATTCGAGATGGCGGTTCGGAAAGGCGATGCGTGTCTCGCCGCCTTGCGGCACGGCGTCCGGCAAGCCTGGGTCGGCGTCGATCGTGAAGGGCGCGGCGTCGCTCAGGCCGAGCGCCGCCGCGATGGCCGCCGGGTCGCGCGCGAAGAACAGGGCTTTGTCCGGCGCATCAGCGGGCGTGAAGGCGTTCCGCGCCTCCGGTTCGCGGACGACGCCCGTGATGGTGACTTCGCCGTTGGGCGTCGCCGCCTTCAGGGCGTCGAGATCGGCAAGCTGCTCCGGCGCGAAGCCACGGTTGATGATGACGGTCCCGCCGCCGGACAACGCGAGCGGCGCGAGGATCCAGTAACCCGGGCCGCCGTAACGGCCTTTCTGGTCCGACAGAACGGTATAGACGCGGACGGTCTTGGAAGCGTCGAACGTTCCCGTCGCGCTTGCGCGGCGATAGCTCCACGCCGCGACGTCTAGGCCCGGCCAGTCCGCCGCCGCCGGGATCGGCGTTGCGGGCTCGTTCATGCGCTCGTGGACGAGCGCGACGAGCCCTTCCTTCCAGGCGAGCCGTTCGAGCTGCCAGAAGCCGAGGCCTCCGAGCAGTCCCGCGACGACAAGAACCAGCGGCGCGACCTTGAGCAGGCGGCGGGCGGCCGGGCTCATCCGTCGAGCCGGCCTTCCGCGGCCGCATTGTGGTGCTGCAGCGCGATCAGCACGCCCTTGAAGGCGCGCAGCATGACGAGGCAGACGATCGCGACCAGAGGCAGCGACACCACGAGGTGCATCCAGAACGGCGGCTCGTAGGTGAACTCAAACCACAACGCGAAGCCGAGGGCGACAAAGCCCGCGATCAGCATGACGAAGACTGCCGGGCCGTCGCCCGAATCGGCGAAGCCGAGATCGAGGCCGCAGACCTCGCAGGACGGCCGGACCGCGATGTAGCCGTCGAACATATGGCCCTTCCCGCAGGCGGGGCAGCGGCCGCGAAGGCCTGCCAGCGCGGCTTCGCCGGTTGAGAGCGCCCTTGGGGCCGTCATGTCCGTCTCCCGGCGACCGCGTGGGGCGCCTCGAAAAGGCTGAGGCCGCCGGCTCCTCGCCGGCGGCCTCGCATGTCGTTCAGGCCTTGCGGCCGGTTAGTGACCGGCGCCGCCGCCGTGGCCCCAAACGTAGATCGAGGCGAACAGGAACAGCCAGACCACGTCGACGAAGTGCCAGTACCAGGCCGCCGCCTCGAAGCCGAAATGCGCCTTCGGCGTGAACGCCCCTCCCATTGCGCGGACGAGGCAGACGATCAGGAAGATCGTGCCGACGATCACGTGAAAGCCGTGGAAGCCCGTCGCCATGAAGAAGGTCGCGCCGTAGATGTGGCCCTTGAAGTTGAAGGCCGCTTCCGAATACTCGGCCGCCTGGCACGCCGTGAACAGCAGGCCGAGCAGGATGGTCAGCGCGAGGCCGAGCTTCAAGCCCTTGCGATCGTTGTGCAGCAGCGCATGGTGCGCCCAGGTGATCGTGGTGCCGGAGGTCAACAGGATCAGCGTGTTGAGCAGCGGCAGGTGCCATGGATCGAAGGTCTCGATGCCCTTCGGGGGCCACACGCCGCCGACGAGCTCGGAGCGCGCCAGCTGGTGCGCCTCGTTCGGGAAGAACGCGACGTCGAAATAGGCCCAGAACCAGGCGACGAAGAACATCACCTCGGAGGCGATGAACAGCATCATTCCGTAGCGCAGGTGGATCTGCACGACGCGGGTGTGCAGGCCCTGCACGCCCTCCCTGATGACGTCCCGCCACCAGCTGACCATCGTGAAGAGGACGCCGGCGAAGCCCGCGATCGCGACGTAGGGCTGGCCGCCCTTCATCCACAGCACCGCGCCGACCGCGAGCACGAACGCCGCGACCGACCCGATGAAGGGCCACGGGCTCGGGTCGACCAGATGATAGTCGTGATGCTTGGCGTGAACGTCTGCCATCGTGCTCCCCTCGGATGTCCTTGTCCGCCGCCCTCCCCGGGCGCGGCGGCCGGCGCGATTATGTTCTCGGTTTCTCGGCGGCGGTGGCGGAAGCCGATTTCGGCTCCTTCACCGGATGGAAGGTGTAGCTGAGCGTGAGCTGGCCCATGCGGTCCAGCTCGTGGTTCTCGACCAGCGAAGGGTCGACGAAGAAGCTCACCGGCATGTCGATCTCCTCACCCGGCGCCAGCCGCTGCTCGGTGAAGCAGAAGCACTGGATCTTGGTGAAGTATGCGCCCATCTGGTCCGGCGTCACGTTGTAGCTCGCGGTGCCGACGAGCGGCTTGTCGGAGACGTTCTTCGCCTTGAAGAACACGAGCTTCGATTCGCCGACCTTGACCGTCATGACGTTGGTCTCGGGACCGAAGGTCCAGGCAAGGCCGGGCGCGACGTTGCCGTCGAATCGCACGGAGATCTCCCGGCCGAGCGCCTGCGTCGGCGCGGAGACCGCGACCTGCGTCGTGCCGCCATAGCCGGTCGCCCGGCAGAACATGTCGTAGAGCGGAACGGCGGCGTAGGCCGCGCCGAGCATGAAGGCGGCGATCCCGAGGCACGAGACGGCGACCCACGCGTGCGACCGGCTCTGATCCTTCCCGTCCATGTCGCCGCCGGCGCTCATAGCGGGCGGTTCGCCACGTTGCCGCCCATCTTGAAGACGGTCACGACATAGAACAGCACGACGAGCGCGCCGAGCACCAAACCGAGCGCGACGCTGCGGCTGCGGCGGCGACGCTTCTGCTCATCGGTGAGGACGACGCCCCTCGGCTCCTCGTCGGCCATGGCGTTTACATCCATCCCGCGATGGGAGCGGTGAAAGCCGGCGCGCCGAGCAACTTCTCGACCAGCAGCACGAGGAACAGCGTCGTGAGGTGGATCAGCGAGAAGCCGAACAGGCGCCCTGCCGCCTTGCGGGCCGGGGCGCCCGCGCGATGGCGATACACCGCGACCGCCCGCTCCACAAAGATCGCGCCGAGCACGACGGAAGCGACGAGATAGGCCACGCCGCCGAGGCCGATGAACGCCGGCGCGACGCCGAGCGGGAACAATGCGAGCGCGTAAAGCAGGATCTGGCGGCGGGTCTCGTCAGGACCGGCGACCACCGGCAGCATCGGGACGCCGGCGCGCGCGTAATCGTCGGACTTGATGAGCGCGAGCGCCCAAAAGTGCGGCGGCGTCCACATGAAGATCAGCGCGACCATCACCGCGGCCTCAAGGCCGACGGAGCCTGCGGCCGCAGCCCAGCCGACCATCGGCGGCATGGCGCCTGCGAGGCCGCCGATCACGATGTTCTGCGGCGTCCAGCGCTTCAGCCACATCGTGTAGACGACGACGTAGAAGAAGATTGTGAAGGCGAGCAGCGACGCGGCCAACCAGTTCGCCACCAGGCCGAGCATCAGCACCGAACCGACCGACAGCGTCATGCCGAAGGCGAGCGCCTCGCCCGGCGTCACGCGGCCCGCAGGAACCGGACGGTTCTTGGTGCGCGTCATCACGGCGTCGATGTCGGCGTCCCACCACATGTTGAGCGCGCCGGAGGCGCCGGCGCCGATCGCGATGCACAGCAGCGAGACGGCCGCGAGCACGGGGTGGATCTGGGTCGGCGACGCGACGAGGCCGACCAGCGTCGTGAACACGACGAGCGACATCACGCGCGGCTTCAGCAGCGCGACGTAATCCTCGACGCCCGCGAGGCTCGGCCCGGGAAGGCCGACGCCTGCGTCGATGCGGTTTTCGTCAATCAGCGACATGGCCTGCCCGGACTTCTACGCAATGGCCGGACAACAGCGCCGGCTGGAGAGAGCGTCGGGGCGGATCGCGCTTGTCGCGCCCGCCCCGACGGAGCCGTCACTTGATCTGCGGCAGGGTCTCGAACTGATGGAACGGCGGCGGGGAAGACAGCGTCCACTCCAGCGTCGTCGCGCCCTCGCCCCACGGGTTCGGGCCCGCGATGCGCTTCTTCGAGAAGGCCTCGAACACGCCATAGAGGAAGATGAACACGCCGACGGCCGAGATGTAGGAGCCGAAGGACGAGATCATGTTCCAGCCGTGGAACGCGTCAGGATAGTCCGCGTAGCGGCGCGGCATGCCGGCGAGACCGAGGAAGTGCTGCGGGAAGAAGACGAGGTTCACGCCGACGAAGGTGACCCAGAAGTGCAGCTTGCCGATGGTCTCGTTGTACATGTAGCCGAACATCTTCGGGAACCAGTAATACCAGCCCGAGAAGATGGCGAACACGGCGCCGAGCGACAGCACGTAGTGGAAGTGCGCCACGACGTAATAGGTGTCCTGCAGCGAACGGTCGATGCCGGCGTTCGACAGCACGACGCCGGTGACGCCGCCGAGCGTGAACAGGAAGATGAAGCCGATCGCCCAGATCATCGGGGTGCGGAGCGAGATCGAGCCGCCCCACATCGTCGCAATCCAGGAGAAGATCTTCACGCCCGTCGGGACCGCGATGACCATGGTCGCGAACACGAAGTAGGCCTGCGTGTTCACCGAAATGCCGGTCGTGTACATGTGGTGGGCCCACACCACGAAGCCGACGACGCCGATCGCGACCATCGCGTAGGCCATGCCGAGATAGCCGAAGATCGGCTTCTTCGAGAAGGTCGAGATCACGTGGGAGATCATGCCGAAGCCCGGCAGGATCAGGATGTACACTTCGGGGTGGCCGAAGAACCAGAACAGGTGCTGGAACAGGATCGGGTCGCCGCCGCCCGTCGGGTCGAAGAAGGTCGTCCCGAAGTTGCGGTCCGTCAGCAGCATGGTGATCGCGCCCGCGAGAACCGGGAGCGACAGCAGCAGCAGGAAGGCGGTGATCAGCACCGACCAGGCGAACAGCGGCATCTTGTGCAGCGTCATGCCCGGGGCGCGCATGTTGAAGATCGTGGTGATGAAGTTGATCGCGCCGAGGATCGACGAGGCGCCGGCGAGATGGAGCGCGAGGATCGCGTAGTCCATCGCCGGGCCCGGCTGGCCTTTGGTCGAGTAAGGCGGGTAGATCGTCCAGCCGCCCGTCACGCCGTGGGAGCCTGCGGCGCCCGGCACGAACAGCGAGATGATGAGCAGACCGATCGCCGGCGGCAGCAGCCAGAACGAGATGTTGTTCATGCGCGGGAACGCCATGTCCGGCGCCCCGATCATCAGCGGCACGAACCAGTTGCCGAAGCCGCCGATCATCGCAGGCATGACCATGAAGAAGATCATGATCAGGCCGTGCGCTGTCGTGAACGCGTTGAACACGTTCGCGTTGGCGAAGATCTGCATGCCGGGGTTCTGCAGTTCGAGGCGGATGCCGACCGACAGCGCGCCGCCGAGGATGCCGGCGCAGATCGCGAAGATCAGGTACATCGTGCCGATGTCTTTGTGGTTCGTCGAATAGACGTACCTGCGCCAGCCCGTCGGGTGGGCGTGGTGCGCGTCGGTCTGTCCGTGCGCCGTAGCGGTCGCCATGCCGGTCGTCTCCTCAGTGTTCTTTCAAGCGCCCTGGACGGACCGGCTCAACGCGCCGCGACGTTGGTCGCGTCCGCGCCGGGCGTGGCTTGCGCGAGCACCTTCTTAGCTTCGTCAAGGCTCGTCTTCGCCGCCGCGAGCCACTTGTCGTAGATCTCCTGGGAGACGACCTGGATCGAGATCGGCATGGCGTCATGCGCGAAGCCGCAGAGCTCCGAGCACTGGCCGTAATAGATGCCTTCCTTCTCGGCCTTGAACCACGTCTCGTTCAGGCGGCCGGGAACGGCGTCGACCTTCACTCCGAAGGACGGGATCGTGAAGGAGTGGATCACGTCCTCGCCAGTGACTTCGACGCGCACCACCTTGTTGATCGGCACGACCGCCACGTTGTCGGTCGCGAGCTGGCGCGGCTGGCCGGGCTGAAGCTCGTCGTCGACCAGCATCAGCTGCGTCATCGTAAGTTCGCCCGCGTCGGGATAGACGACGTCCCAATTCCACTGGCGGCCGACGACCTTGATCGTGAGGTCGGCCGGGGGCGGCGAGTACTGGGCGAACAGCAGCCGGAACGACGGAATCGCGATCACCACCAGGATGAGCACGGGAAGGATCGTCCAGGCCACCTCGAGCAGCGTGTGATGCGTGGTCTTGGAGGGGACCGGGTGCGCCTTCTCGTTGAAGCGGACCACGCAGATGACCAACAGCGCCAGCACGAACAGGACGATCACCGCCATGATCGCCAGAATGAACGAGTGGAACTCGTGCGCCTGCCGGAACACCGGGGTCACCGCGTCCTGCAGCCCGAACTGCCAGGGAGAGGGCTGACCCGTTCCCGCCATCGCCGAGCCGGCGCTGAACAGCGCGGCCGCAGTCGCGGCGATACGGAGCGTCGTCTTCACTGCTGGGGCGAACATGCGTGCAGGCCTCTCGTCGCTTCCCGATGGCGCCCGTTTGGGCGCCTTGTTGTCACGCGGCCTGATCGCCGGGGCAAGCCCCTGGACGCCAGCGCCGCTCTTGGCGGTCGGGAAAGACGATCAGAGTCTGATCGGAACCTCGGTTCCGGACCCGTGGAGCCCACCCTTCAGCGGGGTCTTGAAACCATAATGGTTACAAAAGCTCAATGTGGCGATTTGGGGGGGTCGATGCGGCATTTGGGCGCGAAGGCGGCGGCACGGCGCCGCGGCGCCTGAACCGCCTGTGGTCCTTGGGCCCGCAACCGTGCTCTGCTTGACAGGGCGGCGCGCTCTGGTACCCCGCTCATCGCCTTCCATTCGGAGCAAGCCGATCGTGACTTTCCGCAAACGGGCCAGCGTTCTCCTCGCGTCGCTCCTCGCCTGCGCCCCCGTCGGGGCCTTTGCGCAGGGGGCCGTGAAGGCGTCGCACGGCGATTGGCAGATGCGTTGCGACACGCCCCCCGGCGCGCAGGGCGAGCAGTGCGCGCTGGTGCAGAGCGTCACCGCGGAGGACCGCCCGAATGTCGGCCTCACCGTCATCATCCTGAAGACGGCGGACAAGAAAAGCCGCCTGCTCCGCGTTCTGGCGCCGCTTGGCGTGCTGCTGCCGTCCGGCCTCGGGCTGCGAATCGATCAGGCGGAAGTCGGCCGCGCGGGCTTCGTCCGCTGCCTGCCCAATGGCTGCGTCGCCGAGGTCGTGCTGGAGGACACGCTGGTGAACCAGCTCCGCACCGGCAAGCAGGCGACCTTCATCATCTTCCAGACGCCCGAAGAGGGCATCGGCGTTCCGGTCTCGCTGAACGGATTTGGCCCGGGGTTCGACGCGCTGCCGTAACGGCGGAACGTTATCCCAGCCGAGATGCTCCGCAGGCCTTCGCGACTGCGGCCGCGATCACCTGAACCCGCGCGTCGTTCCCCATCGACCGACCATCCATTGACGTCACCGGCATCACCAGCCGCACGCTGTTCGTCGCGAAGACGACGTCCGCCATTGCAAGCTCGCCAGGCGCGACGAGTCTTTCTTCGGGCTCAAGTCCGAGCTCCGTCGCGAGCTCCAGCACGAGTCCGCGGACGATCCCCGGTAATACGCCTTCGCTTAACGGCGGGGTCACGAGCAATTTATCGTTAACCATAAAAAGGTTGGCCATCGACGTGCACGCGGCGCTTCCGCCCGCGCTCAGCATCAGCGCGTCGTCCGCTCCCGCCCGCTTGGCCTCGTCGAACGCCAGCACATTGTCGAGGTAGCACAGCGTCTTGGCGCGGGACGTGAAGGAGGTGGGGTTGCGCCGGACGGAGACGGTCGCGAGCCTGATCGGCGCGCCGACCACGCCCTGCGGATAAGGCGACGACGACGCGATCACCGTCGTAGCGCCGTTCTCGGGAATCGCCAGCCCGCGCGCCCCGGCGCCCCGCGTCGCGGTCAGCCGGATCACTCGATCGCCGCCCTGCCCCGCCAGCGCTTTGACCTCCGCCTCCAGCATCACGCGATCGAGCGGCAGCCGAATCTCCTCGGCGGCCGCCATCATCCGATCAAGATGGTTTGCGAGCAGCGCCGGTTCGCCGCCGAAGACCGCGATCGTCTCGAACAGCCCGTCGCCCAGCGTCAGCCCGCGGTCGGCGAGGTCGAACGGCGCAAGGCCCGGACTGTCGGCGCCGTTCACACGGAGCATGCGACCCGCGCGTCGGCTTTGGCGAGGAAGTTCTCCAGCAGCCGGTGGCCGCCTTCCGTAAGGATCGATTCCGGGTGGAACTGCACGCCGTAGGTCGGGTGCGCGGCGTGCGCTAGCGCCATGACCTCGCCCTCCTCCGAACGCCCGGTGACGCGCAACGGGCCGGCGTAATCGGGGCCGAGCTCGACGATCAGCGAGTGGTAGCGCGCGACGGCGACGGGATCGGGCAGTCCCTCGAACAGCCCGGTGCCGTCGTGGACGACCCGCGAGGCGCGGCCATGCAGCGGACGGCGCGCGCGCGTCACGCTGCCGCCGAAGGCCTGGCCGATCGCCTGATGGCCGAGACAGACGCCGAGGATCGGGACCTTGCCCGAGAGCGCGCGGATAAGGTCGAGCGAGATCCCCGCCTCGTTCGGGCTGCATGGACCGGGCGAGACCACGATCGCGTCGGGCTCGAGCGCCGCGACGCCCTCCACGGTGATGGCGTCGTTGCGCACGACATGCGGCTCCCGCCCGAGCTCCTCGAAATAGCGGGCGAGGTTGAAGACGAAGCTGTCGTAATTGTCGAGCAGCAGGATCACCGGACGCCTCCCGCCGCGCGCGGGGCGATCCCGTCTTCAGCGAGCGATCCGCCGAAGGCCTCGAACACGGCGCGCGCCTTGGTCAGCGTCTCGTCATATTCCGCCGCGGGGTCGGAAAGCGCGGTGATGCCGCCGCCGGCCTGGAACACGGCCTTGCCGTTGGCGATGGTCGCGGTGCGGATCGCGATGTTGAAATCGGCGTCGCCCGAAAAACCCATCCAGCCGATCGAGCCGCAATAGACGCCGCGGGCGTGGCGCTCGAGTTCGGTGATGATCTCCATGGCCCGTACCTTGGGCGCGCCGGTGATCGAGCCGCCGGGGAAGCTCGCGCGCAGCAGATCGGTGACGCCAAGACCTTCCCGCAGCCGGCCGGTGACGACCGAGACGAGGTGGTGGACCGACGCGTAGGTCTCGAGCCCGCACAGCGTCGGGACCTCGACGCTGCCGGGGCGGCAGACGCGCGAAAGATCGTTCCGCAGCAGATCGACGATCATGACGTTCTCGGCGCGATCCTTTTCCGAATCGATCAGCGCGCGGGAGGCGGAGCCGTCGGCGATCGGGTCCGTCCAGCGCTTCGCCGTGCCCTTGATCGGCCGCGCCTCGACCCGGTCGCCCTCGACGCGCAGGAAGCGCTCGGGCGAGGACGAGGCGATCACGAAGTCGTTGAAGGCGAGGTAGGCCGCGAACGGCGCGGCGTTGCGGCGGCGCAGGCGGCGGTAGAAGGCCCAAGCGTCGAAGTCCGGTCCGACCTCGGCGATAAAGCGCTGCGCGACGTTCGCCTGGAAGATGTCGCCGGCAAGCACGTATTCCACCGTCTTCGCGATCGCCTCGACGTAAGCCGCGCGATCGAAATTCGACGCAAACACCGGCGCGCTCGGGGCGGCTTCGGGTCGCGGCTCCGTTGCGCGCGACAGCTGGGCGAGCGCCGCTTCCGCCCGCGCCTTCGCCCGCGCCTCGCGCTCGGGCCCTGCCGGCGCCGGCGCGCCGGTCGAGATCAGCCACGCTCTGTCTTTGTGGTGGTCGCAGGCGACGACCCAGTCATAGAGCGGCAGCACGGCCTGGGGCGTGCCGAGATCGTCGATCTCCGTCTCCGGCAGCCGCTCGATCAGCCGCCCGTATTCGTAACCGATGAAGCCTGCGGCGCCGCCCTGGAACGGCGGCAGGTCCGGGATGGCGGGCGCGCGGCCGGCCTCCAGCGCGAGCCCGATCGCCGTCAGGGGATCGCCCTCGACGGGCTTTCCGGCGAACGTCGCCCGTCCCCCGCGCACCTCTAGCACGGCGTAGGGGTCAGCCGCGAGGTAGGAGTATCGCCCGAGCCCGGCATGCGGCATCGCGCTGTCGAGGAAGACGACATAGGGCGCCTCGAGCAGCCGTTCGGCGAGCGCCGGCATGTCCGTCGTCGGGAGTTCGTGAACCTGCATCGGCAAAAGCCAGTCCCGCGCGGGAGCGTCCGCGCTCCAATCTGTCGTTGCCGTCCAAGATAGTGATAGCGGAGCGCCGCGTCATGCGCCGCTGCGCCGCGGGCTCTTTCAACGCGGCCGGCCTGTGCTATGCCGCTTGCGGCCTTCTTTCTTGAAGATGCCGCGCCAAACGCAAAGCGACCGACGGAACCGTTTCATACGGCAGACCGCATGAGGGAGCGTTAGAGTGCCCGAAAGCACGGGGAATGGGATCTGCATCGTCGTCATGGGCCCGTCGGGCGTCGGGAAAACGACGATCGCTAAAATGCTTGCGACGCGCCTCGGCTGGGATTTCGCCGAGGCCGACGAATTCCACCCACAAGCGAACATCGACAAGATGTCCAAGGGCATTCCGCTCGAAGACGACGATCGCTGGCCGTGGCTGCGGCTTCTCCGCGACTGGATCAGCGGCGAGCAGGGCAAGGGCCGCGACGCCGTGGTGACCTGCTCGGCGCTCAAGCGCAGCTATCGCGACGTGCTGCGCGAGGCCGGAAGCTCCGTCCGCTTCCTGGAGTTGACGGCCGACCCGGCGCTTATCGAGGACCGGCTGTCGCGCCGCACCGGCCACTACATGCCGCCCTCGCTGCTCACCTCCCAGTTCCAGACCCTGGAGCCGCTCGGAGGCGACGAGAACGGGACGCGCGTCTCCGTGGAACTGACGCCGGACGAGATCGTCGAGGCCGCGCTTCGTGCGCTCGGCCTCGCGGACCGAGCCGCCGAAGCGCCGGCGGCAGCGCAGAACTGAACTCGTTCGCTTATCCCTTCTCGAAGGCGCCACCCGCATGAACGCCGCGAACTCGGCCCCCGCTCTCTCCACCGCACCGCTGCTGATCATCGCGGCGATCGCGATCGCCGCGCTCCTCGTCCTCATCATGCGCTTCAAGGTCCACGCCTTCGTCGCGCTGATCCTCGTCAGCCTCCTGACGGCCTTCGCCGCCGGCATCGCGCCGGAGAAGGTGGTGCCGACGCTGCTCGAAGGCTTCGGAACCACACTCGGCAGCGTGGCGCTGCTTGTCGGCCTCGGTGCCATGCTGGGACGGCTGGTCGAAATGTCCGGCGGCGCACAATCGCTCGCTGACGATCTGATCCGGCTGTTCGGCGAGAAACGCGCCCCGCTCGCGCTCGGCGTCGCCTCGTTGATCTTCGGCTTCCCGATCTTCTTCGACGCCGGCCTCGTCGTGATGCTGCCGATCATCTTCTCGGTCGCCAAGCGCCTCGGCGGCGGCCTGCTGCGCTACGGCATCCCCGCGGCGGGCGCGTTCTCGGTCATGCACGTCTTCGTCGCGCCGCATCCCGGGCCTGTCGCCGCGACCGAACTGCTCAAGGGCGACATCGGCCTCGTCACTTTGCTCGGCCTCCTGATCGCGATCCCGACCTGGTACGTCACGAGCTATCTGTTCGGCCTGTGGATCGGCCGGCGCATCGCGGTGAAGGTCCCGGAAATCCTGACCGGCGGCAAACAGGTCGAGCGCGTCGAGAACCCGCCGAAGTCCTCGACCGTGATCTGGCTCCTGCTGCTGCCGCTCGTCATCATCTTCGTGAATACGGGGCTCGACTTCCTCGGCGCCGCCGGCGTCGTCGACCGCAAGGCGCAATGGTTCCTGATCGCCCGCGGGCTCGGGCAGACGCCGGTCGCGCTGCTCGTCGCCGTGCTCGTCGGCTCTTACGTGCTGGGAGTACGGCGCGGGCGGCCCGGCGTGGAGATCGAGAGCCTGCTGAACTCCTCGCTCGGGCCGATCTGCGCGATCGTGCTCATCACCGGCGCCGGCGGCATGTTCGGCGGCGTCCTGCGGGCGAGCGGGATCGGGAACGCCCTCTCTCACACCCTCGACAATATGGGCCTGCACATCTTCATCGCGGGCTACCTGATCGCCGCGGCATTACGCATCGCGCAGGGCTCGGCGACTGTGGCGCTGATCACGGCGGCGAGCCTCGTCCAGCCGGCGGTCGAAGCCGCGGGCTACGTCGGGGTGGATCGCGCCGCGATCATCCTCGCGCTGGCTTCGGGCTCGGTGATCGCGAGCCACGTCAACGATTCCGGGTTCTGGCTGGTCGGCCGCTTCTACGAGATGGACCTGAAGACCACGCTCAAGACCTGGACGGTGCTCGAGACGCTGATCAGCGTCATGGGCTTCGCCCTGTCGGGCCTGATCTTCGTGCTGTTCTGAGAGCCTTACCCCTCCCCGTCCCAGGGGAGAGATAAGAAGCCTTCAAGCCGCGGGGCGAACCTCGGCGTTCTTTAGACCTTCGGGCTTGCCGACCGCGATCACCAGCAATTCGCCGGCGCCAAACAGCGTCTTCGCGGCGGCCTTGACCTGTTCGGGCGTCACCGCCTCCACAAGCGCGTTCCGGCGATCGATGTAGTCGATCCCCAAATCGTCGAGCTGGAGCTGCACCAGCTGGTTGGCGATCTTGGTCGAGGTGTCGAAGCGGAGCGCATAGGAGCCGACGAGATACTTCTTCGCGCTGACGAGCTCCTTTTCCGTCGGCCCGTCTTCGGCGATGCGGGCGATTTCGGACTGGATGAGGTCGATCGCCAGCCCTGCCCGATCGTTGCGTGTCGCAACGCCGCCGAGCACCAGACCGGCGTGGTCGTAAGGCGATAAATAGCTGTAGACGGAATAGGCTAGGCCGCGCTTCTCGCGCACTTCGGTAAACAGCCGCGACGAGAACGAGCCGCCGCCGAGCACGTGGTTGACGACATAGGCCGCGATGAAGTCATCGTCCTTGCGGAGCGGCCCGGCGCGCCCGAAGACCACCGCGCTCTGCGGCACATCGAGGGTAAGCGCGACAGTGCGACCGACGCCCGCGGGGGACACGGTCGGGATCGGCTGGAGCTCGGCCTTCTCCGGCATTCCTGCGAGCAACTGGTCGACGAGAGTAGCCAGACGATCGGCCGAGATGGCGCCGACGGCGCCGATCACGAGATTGTCGCGCGCGAACAGCCGCCGATGGGCGCCGACCAAGTCGTCACGCGTCACACGGCCAAGGCTCTCCACCGTGCCGCGGGTCGGACGACCGTAAGGATGGTTCGGAAAGGCTTCGGCGAAGAAGGCGCGGCCTGCGAGGTCATCCGGATCCATCGCGTCGCGCCGAAGCTGGGCGGAGATCTGCCCTTTCATACGCTCTACCGCATCATCGTCGAACCGCGGGCGCGTCAGCGCCGCGCCGAGCATACGAAACGCCTCGTCCAGATTCTCGGGCAGCGTCCTCAGGCTGGCGGTCACGCCGTCGCGGCTGGAGCCGAAGGACAGCTCGATCGCGGTCTCCTCCAGCCGCTCCTGGAAGGCGTCGGCGCGCATCTCGCCCGCGCCTTCGTCGAGCAACGTCGCCATCAGCGCGACGAGACCGCCTTTGTCCGCCGGGTCCTGCGCCGCCCCGCCGGGGATCGCGATCTCGACGGCGATGACGGGGACGGTGTTCTCCTCGACAAGCCACGCTTCGGCCCCGAGCACGGTCCGGACGCGCTGGATGTCGGTCGTACAGGAGGCGGTGGTGGTCATGGGAAGGAACGAGCTTTCGAAACTGAGAAACTGGCCGGCGCGAAAGAGCCCAACCGCCGTTATGCCCGGATCCGATCCGGGGCACCCATCTCTTCGGCCCGTCGCTCTTGAGCCAGAGCGACAGATTGCCGGGTCTAGCCGGCAATGACGACTATTCTGGTCGACCCCGAAGCGCCAACATCAAGCCGCCGCCGGCAGCAGTTCGCCCGTCACCGAGCGCCGCCGATCCAGCACCTCGCGGGCCGCGTCACGCACCGCCTCGGCGGTCACGGCGCGGATCCGCGAGGGCCATTCCTGGACCTCGTCGATCGTGCCGCCGGTCGCAAGCGACGCGCCGTAGATGCGCGCGAGCGTAGCCTGGCTGTCCTGCGCATAGATGGTGTCGGCGACCAGCCGCGTCTTGGCGCGATCGAGTTCGCCCGCGGCCGGACCGTCGGCTGCGATCTCTGCGATCACCTCGTCGATCGCGGCTTCGAGTTCGCTTAAGGGAACGCCGGCGCGCGGCGTCGCGTAGATCGCAAACCGGCCGTCGTCGAGCGCGTCGCCGTGGTACCAGGAGCCTGCATTCGCAGCGATGCCCTTGTCCACGACCAGCGATTTGTAGACCCGCGCGGTCACGCCGCCGCCGAGGATCTGCGCCAGCAGATCGAGCGCATAGGCGCGGTCGCCCTTCGCCGTCTCATAAGAGGGCGCCAGCCAGTTCCGCTGAATCGCCGGCTGGTTCACGCGGGGATCGGCGAGCTCGACGCGGCGGGCCGCGCGCGGCTCCGGCTCGCGCGGACGGGCGCGCGGACCGGGATCAGCGCGGCGGGCGATCCGGCCATAGGTCTCTTCCGCCGCCTCGCGCACGTCCTCGGGGGACACGTCGCCGGCGACCACGAGGATGGCGTTGTTGGGGGTGTAGAAGCGGTCGTAGAAGGCGATCGCGTCGTGGCGGTCGAGCTTCTCGATCTCGTGCTCCCAGCCGATGATCGGCGTGCCGTAAGGATGGTTCACGAACAGCGAGGCCGCGACCGCTTCACCAAGCTGCGCGCTCGGATCGCCGTCGACGCGCGAGCGGCGCTCCTCGAGGATCACGTCGCGCTCGGGATCGACGACGTCGTCGGTAAGCTGCAACCCCTCCATCCGGTCGGCCTCGAAGGCCATCACGGTCTGGAGGTGCTCGCGCGCGACACGCTGGAAATAGGCGGTGTAGTCGTAGGAGGTGAAGGCGTTCTCCTGGCCGCCGAGCTCGGCGACGGCGTGAGAGAAGGCCCCGGCGGGATTCTTCGCCGTGCCCTTGAACATCAGGTGTTCGAGGAAGTGAGCGATGCCCGAGACGCCGCGCGCCTCGTCCGCCGAGCCGACCTTGTACCAGATCATGTGGGTGACGACCGGCGTGCGCCTGTCGGGGATGACGACGACCTGCAGCCCGTTGTTCAGCGTGAAGGTCGAAACCTCCGGGCCTGCGCTGCGGCCGGCCTCCGCGGCCTGTGACGGCTTGAGGCCGGTCGACGCGCCGGCGGGCGCTGCTGTCGCCATGATCTTGAGAAGTCCTCGTCATCCTGGCGCCCGAAGGTCGGGCGCGCCAAACGTCACGTCAGATAGGGGTCGCCACGCGTGCGCGGAAGAGCGGTTGCGCCGATCAGTTGCCGAACATGCGGCTGTACCAGGGCTTCTGCTCCGTCCGCACCTGCGCTTGCACGCCGTTGCCGGCGAGATAGCCCGGAGGCGGGTCGCTGAGCCGTGAGCGTGAGCCCACCGGACCGGCTTCGGCGGCGGCCACAGCGCCCTTGTTGAGACGCTGGCTCTTCAGCTCGCCCGGCGACATCCGCGAGATATCGTTGTCCCTCACCGTACCGTCCGCTTCGGTCACCGCGCCCGCGTTGCCGCCGGACCTGCGACCGGCCGACATCTCCGCCGGCGTCAGCCGCGAATTCCTGTCCATGCGGTAGTTGTACGTCTCCGTCGGCAGTTCTTCGGCCTTCGCCTTCTTCTGCTCGCGCATCATGACGTCGTAGTCCTTCGGCCACGCGTCGGAACGCGCGCCGTTCTGAGCCGGCGGCGGAAGCTGCGCGGTCGTCGACGGGGGCACGAGGGCGGCCCGCTCACGATAGTCGATCTCGGGCTTTTCCTTGTCGCCCATGCCGAGGCTGTCGAAGAACTCGGTGATGGGGTTCGAGCCCATATCGTCGGCGGCGAGGGCGGGCGTCGAAACGGCTGCGGCGCTAAACGCGATCGCGGCCGATGCGAGGCAAGTGGTCATCTGGCGCATGGCGGACTGCTCCTTGTCGCGGACTGAGAGCGTCGCGGGCTGTATCACGGCGCCTCGCGTTCGGGCCTCTGGCCGCGGAGCGCACCATACAGAAGCAGCAGAACGCCCGCAACGATGGCGGCGTCTGCGAGATTGAACACGTACCAGGTCACCGGCCCCCAGTGCAGGAGCGCGTAGTCGACGACCGCGCCGAACACGATCCGGTCAAGGCCGTTGCCGACCGCCCCGCCGAGGATCAGCGCGAGCCCGATCGATGACGGACGGTCGTGCTCGCGAAAGATCCACCAGGCGATGAAGGCCGAGGCGACGATGTGGAGCGCGACCAGCGCCCAGCGGCCGAACTCGCTCTCCTGCTGCAGCAGGCCGTAGCTGACGCCGGTGTTCCAGATCAGCACGAGATCGAACACCGGCAGCACCGGCACCCGGCCCTTGTCGCCAAGGGCAAAGGGATAAAGCATCCACAGCTTGATCGCCTGATCGAGGATGAAGACCAGGGTCGCCAGCAGGAACGCGCGTCGGGCGACGGGGATCATCGAGCAGCCGTCATCCCGGCCGCAGCGGCGAAGCCGCGGAGAGCCGGGATCGCACGCAGCAAAAAGCGCTCGATCCTGATGACGATCCCGGCTCTCGGCTCATGCCTCGGCCGGGATGACGATGTCTCCCTCACGCGGCCTTCTCCCGCGCGGCTTCCCACTCGCGCATGGCCTGCGCGTCGCGCGGCGTCAGGTCGGGCCATTCGGCATCACTTCCGACCTCGGGCGAGACCTTCCACGAGCGCGCGCACTTGCGGCCTTTGGCGAGCGCCGGGACCACCGCGACGCCGGGGATCTCCGCCATGCGGAACGCCTCTTCAGGCCCCTCCCCGCCTTCGACCGAAATCGCGCTGGTGATCGCGATCTCCGCAAGGTCGACGTCGTCGAGCATATGGAGCAGCTCGCGATCCTCGATGTAAACGACCGGCGCGGCTTCCAGGGACGAGCCGATGCGCTTGGCCGCGCGTTCGATCTCGAGCGCGCCCGTGACTACACGGCGGACGCGGCGGATCTTCTCCCATTTCTGGGCCAGCGGTTCGTCGCGCCAGTCCTGGTGCGCCAGCGCGAAAGGCTCGAGATGGACCGAGCCATCCTCGGACGGGAAGCGTGACAGCCAGGTCTCCTCCGCGGTGAACGGCAGCAGCGGCGCGAGCCGCGTCACCAGCGTGCGGAACAGGCAGTCGACGACCGTGAGACACGCCCGGCGCGTCAGCGACGACGCGGGATCGCAATAGAGCGCGTCCTTGCGGACGTCGAAGTAGAACGCCGACAGATCGTTGGTGAGGAAGGTGAACAGGCTCGCGAAGCCGCGCTTGAAGTCGAACGCCTCGTAGGCCGCCTCGATCTCGAGATCGACCTCGGCCAGCCGGTGCAGCATGAAGCGCTCGAGCTCCGGCATGTCTTCGATCGCGACCGCGCCGTCGAAATGCGCGAGCGCGCCGAGCATCCAGCGCAGCGTGTTGCGCAGCTTGCGGTAGGCGTCCGTCGTGGTCTTGAGGATTTCCTGCCCGATGCGCAGGTCGTCCTCGTAGTCCGACATCACGACCCAGAGCCGCAGGATGTCGGCGCCGGACTGCTTGATGATGTCCTGCGGCGCGACGACGTTGCCGATAGACTTCGACATCTTGCGGCCCTGCTCGTCGAGCACGAAGCCGTGAGTCAACAGCGCGTCGTAGGGCGCGCGGCCGCGCGTTCCGCAGCTTTCCAGCAGCGACGAGTGGAACCAGCCACGGTGCTGGTCTGAGCCTTCGAGGTAGAGGACGAAATCCTCGCCGCCGTCGACGACGCGCTTTGGAGAAAGGTCGGGCCTGCGGTCGAGCACGTAAGAGTGCGTCGACCCGCTGTCGAACCAGACGTCGAGGATGTCCGGCACCTTCTCGTATTCGCTGGTCGCATAGTCATTTCCAAGGAAACGACTGCCGTCATTGGCGAACCAGGCGTCGGCGCCCTCCGCCTCGAACGCCTCCGCGATCCGAGCGTCGACGCGGTCGTCCCGCAGGATCTCGCCGCTCTCCTTGTGCACGAATACGCAGATCGGCACGCCCCAGGCGCGCTGGCGCGAGACCACCCAATCCGGCCGGCTCTCGATCATGCCCCTGAGGCGGTTCTTGCCCTGCGGCGGATGGAACTCGGTCGCCTCGATCGCCGCCAGCGCGCGCGAGCGCAGCGTGTCGGCCGGGCCCGCGATGTCCTGGTCCATGTGGATGAACCACTGCGGCGTGTTGCGGAAGATCACCGGCTTCTTCGAGCGCCAGGAATGCGGATATTGATGCCGCAGCCGCCCGCGCGCGACGAGACGCCCGGCCGCGACCAGCGCCTCGATCACAGCCTGATTGGCGTCGCCCTTGTCGCCCTTGTCGGTGATCACCGAGCGCCCGGTGAAGCCGGGCGCGTCCTTGGTGAGGAAGCCTTCCGCGTCGACGGTGTAGGGGATTTTCGGCGAGATGCCGGCAGCTTCCAGCGCCGCCCTGCTGTTGATCCAGAGATCGAAGTCCTCGCGACCGTGTCCCGGCGCGGTGTGCACGAAGCCCGTGCCGGCGTCGTCGGTGACGTGGTCGCCAGCGAGGAGAGGGACGACGAACTCGTAGCCAAGTTCATGCAGAGGATGAGCCGCGACCAGTCCTTGCAGATCGGACGCGGAGACGCTTTTAAGTTTCTGGTAACCAAGAACTTTGGCAGCTTTGAACACGCCTTCCGCCAAGGCGTCTGCGAGCATGAAGCGCTGGCCGACCTTGGCCCAATTGTCGTCGGCTGCTTCGGTCACTTCGTAGACGCCGTAGGCGATCTTCGGCGAGTAAGCGATCGCGCGATTGCCCGGCAGCGTCCAAGGCGTGGTCGTCCAGATGACGACGGAAGCGCCCTCTAGCGCGTCGAGCGGGAACGCCACAAACACCGTGTCGCTCTGGAACTCGTGATATTCGATCTCGGCTTCCGCGAGCGCCGTCTTCTCGACCACCGACCACATGATCGGCTTCGAGCCGCGATAGAGCTGCCCGGTCTTCGCGAAGGTCATGATCTCGCGGGCGATCTGCGCCTCGGCCGAGAACTTCATCGTCGTGTAAGGGTCCGCCCAATCGCCGGTGACGCCGAGGCGCTGGAATTCTTCCGACTGCACGCCGATCCAGTTCGCGGCGTAGTCCCGGCATTCCTTGCGGAACTCGATGACGTCGACCTCGTCCTTGTTCAGGCCCTTGGCGCGATAACCCTCCTCGACTTTCCACTCGATCGGCAGGCCGTGGCAGTCCCAGCCCGGCACGTAGTTCGCGTCAAAGCCCGCCATCTGCCGGGTGCGGACGACGACGTCCTTCAGCACCTTGTTCAGCGCGTGGCCGATGTGGAGATGACCATTGGCGTAAGGCGGCCCGTCATGCAGCACGTATTTCCGGCGGCCGGCGGAAGAGGAGCGCAGGCGCTCGTAGAGGCCGATCCTCGCCCAGCGCTCAAGGAACTCCGGCTCGCGCTGGGGAAGACCTGCGCGCATCGGAAACTCCGTCTTCGGCAGGAAGAGGGTTCCGGAATAGTCGCGCGTGGTTGCGTCTGAAGGCATAGGTCCGCCGCGTTCGGTCTCGTTCGTCAGGCGGAGCGGTTTAGCAGGGTGGCGCCTTCTGACAAGTGAATGGGCGCAGGCGCCCGCCGTCCGCGCCTTGACGATCCTGCGAATGGTCAGCTTCGTGCGACTTGCGTCCGCTATCGCGCGAGGCGGTTCTCCGGCAGCCTGTCAGCGCCCGAAACCGGAACCGCCACGATGGCCCGTCTGTTCTTCGCTCTTCTCGCCCTGCCGCTGTTTGCGGCCCCGGCTTACGCCGAGTTCCCGTGCGACGAACTCTGGGGCGAGCGGAACGCGATCTACGACGACGCCGGTTATTGCTTCAAGACGGCCCGCGGCAGGGAAGCGTTCGACAATTCCGACTGTCAGTACGACAGTCTGGAGGACGTGCCGCTCTCCGCCCGCGACCGCCAAAAGATCGCGGAGATCCAGCGCGAGGAGCGCCGGAACGACTGTCTGCGCTGAAAGGGCTTCAGACGAGCGCGCTCGGCGCGAGCGAGTCTTCCGGAAGCTTGAGCGCCGCGCGCGCGGCCTCGACGTCCCGGGCCATCTGCGCGATCAGCGCGTCGACGCGGTCGAACTTCGCTTCCGGGCGTAGGAACGCGACGATCTCGAAGCGCAGCCGCCTGCCGTAGAGATCGCCTGCAAAGTCGAGCAGATAAGGCTCGAACAGCGGCGCGCCGTCTTCCATGAATTGCGGGCGGCGGCCGAAATTCGCGACGCCATCGACGATCTCGTCGTCGACCAGCGCGCGGACGGCGTAGATGCCGTGCGCGAGGCGCGTCTCGGGCGCCAGCGCCACGTTCGCTGTCGGAAAGCCGAGTTCGCGACCGCGCTTGTCGCCATGGATCACGTCGCCGGAGACGATCCAGCGGCGCCCGAGCAGGCGGTTGGCGCCCGCGACATCGCCTTCCGCCAGCCGGTCGCGGATCGCGCTGGACGAGACCGGCGTCGCCCCCCCATAGGGCGGCGTGATCTCGACCCACATGCCGTGACGCGGGCCGGCCTCGGCAAGGAAGGCCGGCGAGCCGCGCCGGTTGCGGCCGAAATGAAAATCCCAGCCGACGACCGCGGTGTGGGCCGCGAGCCGCCGGGCCAGCACATCGGCCACGAAATCCTCGGCCTCGATCGCGGCGAGACCGGCGTCGAAGGTCAGAACGACGGTCGCATCCACGCCTGCGCGCGCGAGCATGCGGGCTTTCTCGTCCCGGTCCGTCAGGCGGAACAGCGGCCTGTCCGGCTGGAAGAAGGTGCGTGGGTGCGGCTCGAAGGTGAGCGCGACTACCGGGCGGCCGGCGGCGTGAGCGGGCTCGGCGGCCTGCTTCAGCACTGCGGCGTGGCCGCGATGCACGCCGTCGAAATTGCCGACGACGACATGGCCGTCACGGAGATCGGCGGGAAGCTCTGCGGGATCGATGAGAAGCAATGTCTGCCGCCGGGATCGGTACGCGGCGCCGAGATGGCCCGCGAGCAGTGCGGGCGTCAAGGCTCAGGCCACGGCTGCTCCCTGCGTGCTTAGAGACGCCGCCTTGCGGGCGGCTCCTCAGCATGAGGAACGCGTGCGTTTCTCTAACGGTCCTCATGCGGAGAAGAGCCGCAGGCCCGTCTCGAAGCACGCAGCACGACGCCGCTCTCCTTTACGCCAGTTCGGCGTCGATCTCGTCGCGGCTCGGCACCATCACCTGCGCCTCGCCGTCGAGCACCACCTTGTCGCCCACCGAGCAGGTGCAGAAGAAGGTCGCGCGCTGGCGGCCGGGATCGAGCGAGGTGATCTCGACCTGAGCCACAACCACGTCGCCGAGCCGGACCGGCGCTCGGAATTTGATGGTCTGCGACAGATACACGGCGCCCGGCCCCGGAAGCCGCGTGCCGAGCACGGCCGAGATCAGGCTCGCGGTGTAGAGCCCGTGTGCGATGCGGCCGCCGAAGCGCGTGTTCGCGGCGTAGGCCTCGGAAAGATGGATCGGGTTGGTGTCGCCCGTCAGCAGCGCAAAGTTCCTCACGCCCTCTTCCGAGACCTCGTGGCGGATCTCGGCGGACTGCCCGACTTCGAGATCCTCGAAGGCGGTCTGGGGCGCGGTCGCCTTGTCGTCGTCCAGCGGCTGGAGCGCGGCGGTCATCGGCATGCGGTCTTTTCGGGCCGTTTCAGGACGCCGGCACTCTGGGGGCGTCCTTGTTGCAGCGCAACGCGCCTTTTGTCGGACGAAAACCGCCTCTGCTCGGCAACGGAATCGCAACCATGTGGCGGTAAGGTCTCGATCAAAGGGCCGTCAAACCCCTTGCAACCAGCGAGCGCGCGCCTTCACGGCGGCCTCGCGCCATGACCGACTTTGGAGCCTTGGACGATGGCCCTGAACACCGCGATGCCCGTCCTGATCGTGGACGACTACAGCACGATGCTGCGTATCATCCGCAACCTGCTGAAGCAGATCGGCTTCGAGGATGTGGACGAGGCCAGCGACGGCTCGCAGGCGCTCGGCAAGATGCGCGAGAAGAGCTACGGCCTCGTCATTTCCGACTGGAACATGGAGCCGATGACCGGCATCGAGCTGCTGCGCGAAGTGCGCGGCGACGAGGCGCTGCAGCGCACGCCCTTCATCATGGTGACGGCAGAATCCAAGACCGAGAACGTCATCCTCGCCAAGAAGGCGGGCGTGAACAACTACATCGTCAAGCCGTTCAACGCGGCGACCCTGAAGACGAAAATCGAATCGGTGTTCGGGGCATGAAGAAAACCGCAAGCTCCGAAGAGGCGATGCGGCAGCCCTTCGATCGCGTCCGCGCCTATGTGGACGGCAAGGGCGAGCACACGTCGTTCACCGACGTGGTGGCTCTCGCCGAGATCACGGCCGACTCGATGCAGGCTTTCTTCGAGTCGATCGATCGGTCGATCTACAGCGAGCTGCGCGAGATCGCGGACTACATCACCAACATGCGCAACGAGATCACCCAGCTTCGGGCGGGCGAACTCAAGACCGACCGCATCCCGAAGGCGGGCGAGCATCTCGGCGCGATCGTGATGGCCACCGAGGAGGCCACCAACTCGATCATGGAGGCCGCCGAGGCGATGCTCGCCGCGGAAGGCGAGGACGAGGCCACCTACAAGGCGCTCGTCAACGACAAGGTCATGTCGATCTTCGAGGCCTGCTCGTTCCAGGACATCACCGGCCAGCGCATCGCCCGCGTCGTCGAGACGCTCGAGAACATCGAGAACCGGATCGGCCGCTTCGCCGCCGCCGTGCAGACCAAGGGCGAAGCCGCAGCGGAAGAAAGCGAACGCGAGCGGCGCGCTCGTGAGCTGCTGCTCAACGGCCCACAGGCCAAGGGCGTCGCGATCGACCAGAACGACGTGGACGCGCTGTTCTCGTAACGCGCCTGCACGCCCCCAGCGGTCGACGCCCCGCGCCGATCGTGACTTGGTTCAGATCGTGTCTTGCTTCAGATCGTGTCTTGGCCTCGTGCCGATCCGTCGCCTATATGGGCGAGGATCGGAGCGACCAGACCCATGAACCGTTACGAGCGCCCGCCCTCGGCCGAAGAGGCGGAACTTCGCTATCTCGACGCCGACTTCCGCGTCATCCGGCCCGGCGGCTACGTCCGCTGCGCGGTCACCGGCGACCGCATCCCCCTCGACGAGCTCCGCTACTGGAGCGTGGAGCGCCAAGAGCCCTATTCCGGGCCTGAAGCCGCGCTCGCGCGGGCGACGGGTAAGGCCTGAAGCCTAGTACGCCAGCTCCTCGAACGCCGGCTCGACCGATCGACCCCACGGTCCGTTAAACTTCTCCAGCAGAGTCTCGGCGAGGCTCTTCCCCTCCTCCGCGACCCGCACGATCGGGGCGAGGTGGATGCGCTCGTCATCCCCAAAACTGTTCTTCCGGTCGCGCGCTTCGAGACCAGCCGACGACAGCGCCAGCGCGTCGCGCGCCACATCGAGCGCGGTGCGATTGCCAATGCGGGCGGCGAGTCCCTCGCGCGGGACCGCGTCGCGCAAGCGCTGGCGCTCCTCGGCCGACCAGCCCTTCACGAGGTCCCAGGCCGCGTCCAGGCTCGCTTGGTTGTAATAGAGCCCGACCCAGAAAGACGGCAGCGCGCAGATGCGGCTGGTCGGACCCGAATCCGCGCCGCGCATTTCGAGGAAGCGCTTGAGCCGGACTTCGGGGAAGATCGTCGACAGGTGGTTCGCCCAGTCGGAAACCGTCGCGCGCTCGCCCGGCAGCGCCTCCAGCTTACCGGCGAGCAGGTCGCGGAACGAGGCGCCCGCGACGTCGTGGTATCGGTCGCCGCGCTTCACGAAATACATCGGCACGTCGAGCGCGTAGTCGACGTAACGCTCGAAGCTCATGCCCGCCTCGAAGGCGAAGGGCAGCATGCCGGCGCGGTTGTTGTCGGTGTCGCGCCAGATCTCCGAACGCATCGACAGGAAGCCGTTGGGGCGCCCTTCGGTGAAGGGGGAGTTTGCGAAAAGCGCCGTCGCGATCGGCTGCAGGGCGAGGCCGACGCGGAGCTTCTTGACCATGTCCGCCTCGCTCGAGAAGTCGAGGTTCACCTGCACAGTCGAGGTCCGGTACATCATGTCCAGCCCGCGCGAGCCGACCTTCGGCATGTAGCGGGTCATGATGTCGTAGCGGCCCTTGGGCATCACCGGCGTCTCCGCCAGCGTCCATTTCGGGCTCGAGCCCAGCCCGAGGAAGCCGAGGCCGAGCGGCTGGGCGATCTCGCGGACTTGGGCGAGATGAGCGTGCAGTTCCGAACAGGTCTGGTGGATCGTCTCGAGCGGCGCTCCGGAGAGCTCGAACTGACCTCCCGGCTCGAGGCTGATCGCCCCGCCTCCCGTGACGTCGTAGAGGCCGATGATCGTCTCGCCCTCCATGATCGGCTCCCAGCCGAGCAGGCCGCGCATGCCCTCCAGCAGCGCGCGGATGCCGTGCGGGCCGTCATAGGCGACGGGCGAGTAATCCTTCAGGCGGAACGGGAATTTCTCGTGCTCGGTGCCGATGCGGAATTCGGATTCTGGGCGGCAGCCCTCGGCGATCCAGCCTACGAGTTCGTCCTTGGAGGAGATGGGCTGGGCGTCGGTCTGGTCGCGGGCCATGAAGGCTCCTGAGGGGCGCGAAGGCTGCGGACAGGTATGCGGTTGGCGGGGAGGCGTAAAGTGGGGGCGTGTTGCCCTATGCCGCCATCATCCCGGACGGCCGAAGGCCGAGCCGGGATGACGCGCCGGACGCGGCGCTTTTTCCTGAAGACGATCCCGGCTCTCGCTCCGCTGGCTGAGATGACCAGCCTCGATCGGAGCGACGCTCCATTCCTTACGACAGGATCAGCACCTGCGCCCCGACATCCGCGCGCTCGTAGAGGTCGGCGACGTCATGGTTGAACATGCGGATGCAGCCCGACGACATCGCTTTGCCGATCGAGCGCGGCTCGGTTGTGCCGTGGATCCGATAAGAGGAGTCGCGGCCGTTCTGGTAGAGGTACATCGCGCGCGCGCCGAGCGGGTTCTGGAGGCCCCCCGGCATGCCGCCGGCCCACGGGCCGTTCAGCTTGGGGTCGCGCTGGAGCATCTCGGGCGTCGGCGTCCAGGTCGGCCACTTGGCCTTGCGGGCGATCGTCGCCTTGCCCTGCCACTCGAAGCCTTCCTTGCCGACGCCGATGCCGTAGCGCACCGCCTGCCCGCCGCGCTGCACGAAGTAGAGATGCTTCTTGTAGGTGTCGACGACGATCGTGCCCGGCCGCTCACCAGTCGGATCTTCGACCTTGCGGCGCAGCACGGTGGATTCCAGCGAGCGCCAGGGCAGCGCAGGCAACGGGTGCTCCTCCTCCGGCTTGGCGCTGTAGATGCGGTCGTAGTCGAAACCGCTTCCGCCGTCGAACAGATCGCCCATGTCGAGGCTCGGCAGGCCGCCGGCGCAGCCGGCGAGCGCGAGCGGCATGGCGCCCAGGAGGAGTCGACGGCTTACGCCCGCGAGAGCGGCTTTGGCTTTGGCGTCCGACATCAGGGAAATCCGTTCTCTGGGTTCAGAAGGAGTCTCGGCCGAATCCGCGCATTGAGCACAGATCCGGCCGACGACTGGCGGGCGTCCGAAGACGCCCGACGATGGACCCGCTCTCCCCCGAGGCGGGTCCGGAACGGTTCAGGAGCGCACGACCACCTTGGTGCCGAGCGGCACGCGGGAATAGAGGTCGATCACGTCCTGGTTCATCATGCGGATGCAACCCGAGGATACGGCCTTGCCGATGGAATAGGGCTCGATCGTGCCGTGGATGCGGAACAGCGTGTCCTTGTTGCCCTGCCAGAGCGCCATGGAGCGCGCGCCGAGCGGGTTGTTCGGGCCGCCGGGCATACCGTCGGCATAGGGCCGGGCGTGCGGATCGCGCGCCACCATCTCTGCAGGCGGGTGCCAATCGGGCCATTCCAGCTTGCGGCGGACATAGGCCGTGCCGCTCCAGGCGAAGCCTTCCCGCCCGACGCCGACGCCGTAGCGGATCGCGGTGCCGTCGCTCTGGACGAGGTAGAGGTGACGCTCGTGCGGATCGATCACGATCGTGCCGGCGGCCTCGCCGGTCGTGTTCGGAACCGTCTGCTTCAGGAACTGCGGGTCGACCTTCTGGAGGTTGATCGAGCGGACCGGATAGGGCTCATCGGCGCTGACCTTGTCGCTGTAGCGGACCTGGTCTGACGAATCGGCCGTGAAGGTCGGACCTGACGGCACCGGCGCGGGCGCGAACGCCATCGGCGTTGCGGGCGAGGCCGTCGGGGCCGGCTGGTTGGCGGCGCAGGCCGCGAGAAGCACGGGAAGAGCGACGATCGCCACGCCGCGCGCAAATTTCTTGGCGGCTTCGCGCGCGCCGGCGGAGAACAGGCCTGTCGACATCGTTGGCGTTCGCAACCCGAATTAGAACGCCGTCGCGTGTCGACGGCTCCAGCACCGCTATACGCCGCCCGACGGCGGCTTGTGACGCCAATTCGCAAACCTCGGCAGGGATGCCGCCCTACTGCGATATTTCGGCAACGCAACCTACGAGGGACGCGGGAGCGGTATCCAGCTGCTCCGCGGAGAAGCTTGGGCGCCTATGGTTAACAAGTGGTGCATAAGGTCGCGACGTCACCAGTCGCCAGCGATCGATTGCGCCACCGCGAGCGCCGCGACCGCGGCCGTGTCGGCCCGCAGGATCCGCGGCCCGAGCGACAGCCGAACGACCGACGGAACCCGCAGCAGCATCGCGCGCTCAGCATCGTCGAAGCCGCCTTCGGGACCAATCAGGACGCCGAGCGGCCGCCCCTTGAGGCTGGAGAGCGCGGCTGCCGGATCGCCCCCCTCCTCGTCGCAGAAGATCAGGGCTAAGTCCGCCGGCCAGGAGTCGATCGTTCTGGAGAGCTGTTCCGGATCGTCGATCTCCGGGATCGAGAGGATGCCGCACTGTTCGGCCGCCTCGACGACGTTGGCGCGCATGCGATCGACATTGACGCGGCTCGCCTGCGTCCGGCGGGTGATGACCGGCGACAGCCGCCCGGCCCCCATCTCGACCGCCTTCTGCACCATGTAGTCGAGCCGCGCATGCTTCAGCGGCGCGAACAGGTAGCGCAGCGTCGGCTGCGGCGTCTGCTCCCGTGTTTTCTCCTCGACGGTGAGAACGACGCGCTTCTTGGCGACCTCGCTCAGCCGCGCGCCCCATTCGCCGTCCTGCCCGTTGAACAGGAGGAGCCCGTCGCCCTCCTTCATCCGCATGACGTTGCGGACATAGTTGGCGGGCTGGTCGGCGAGCGCGATCTCTGCGCCCTCGCTGAGAGCGTCCTCAACGAACAGGCGCGTGGAGGCGAAGTCGTAGGCGGCCATGCGGGCTCCGGGCGGATTTGTCGTCGCGTCATAGAACGTCCCGGGCGTTCTCCCCAAACGCCGAGCCCTTGACCCAAGCGCCGCGATGCCGTCGCTTCTCGACCATGCCGGACGCCGCAGCCCACTCCCCCGTCGCCGACGCGACCCCGACGAACTGGGTCGACGCAACTGCGCCCGCCTCCTGGCGGCCGTTCCTGCGGCTTGCGCGGGCGGACCGGCCGATCGGGGCGTGGCTGCTGTTCTGGCCATGCGCATGGTCGGTGGCGCTGGCAGCCGTCGCATCCGACGCGCGCTATCCGGATCCGATCCTGCTGATCCTGCTCGCGATCGGCGCGGTCGCGATGCGCGGCGCGGGCTGCACCTATAACGACCTCGTCGACCGCGACATCGACGCCAAGGTGGCGCGCACCCGTTCGCGTCCCCTGCCCTCGGGCCAGGTCACGGCAAAGGGAGCGGCGATCTTCCTGGCGGTCCAGCTTCTGGTCGGCCTCACCGTGCTCGTCTCGCTGCCGGGCTTCGCGATCCTGGTCGGTATCTTCTCGATTGCCCCGGTCGCGCTCTATCCCTTCATGAAGCGCATCACCTGGTGGCCGCAGGCGATGCTCGGGATCTGCTTCGGCTGGGGCGCGCTGATGGGATGGGCGGCGATCTTCGGCCGGCTCGATTCAGCGCCGCTCGCATTGTTCGCCGCGGCGTTTCTCTGGATCATCGGCTACGACACGATCTACGCGCATCAGGACAAGGAGGACGACGCCCTCGTCGGCGTCGGCTCCACGGCGCTGCTGTTCGGCGAACGGACGCGGCCGATCCTTGCCGGCTTTTATCTCGGCGCTGTCGCCCTGCTCGGCGTTGCGACTGCGCTCGCCGGCGGCGGAGCGCTCTCCTGGATCGGCGTCGTCGCTTTCGCCGCGCATTGCGGCGCCCAAGTGAAAAAGCTCGATATCGCCGACGCCGCTTTATGTCTCAAACTGTTCAAGTCGAATCGCGACGCGGGCGCGCTGGTCTTCATCGGCTTCGCCGCCGACGCGCTGCTCAGGCTGTGAGGGGAGCGCCATGACCGAACCCGCCATCAAGGATCCGCTGCCGCCCGAGCACAAACGCTTCGTGCTCGCCCAGGCCAGCCTCAGGCTCTGGATCGCGCTCGCGATCGTGGTCGCGCTCGGCGTGTGGTTCTTCACGCGGCTCTGAGCGTCGCCTGCGTCCGCTCAATCCCGCGCGATGATCTCGCGCTCGCCACGATGAACGGGCGTCGCGGCCGACAGCTTGCCTGTGCGGCGCTTGGCCTGAAAGCGGGTTCGGCGGCCCTTCAGCAGGGCGTAACGGCGGCGCGCCCGCGGGCGACCGACGCCGATCGCGCCGAGCGTCTCGGTCGGCGTCCGGCGGAGGCCGTCGAGCTCCTCGATCAGCAGCGGCAGGTTGAGCGAGCGGCCCCAGGAGCGCCATTCCGCGAGGCCGTCGCCATCCATCGGCTCGGTAGCGAGCGGCACGTCGAGCGCGCGGTCGCGATGGGCGAGCACGACCTCGACGCGGTCGGTCTCCGAAGTCTCGCCCGGCGCGAGACGGATCGCGACGCCCGAGAACTGCACGAGAGGAACCGCAATCCGCATCGTCATGCTCCGCACCATCCTGTCCACCAGCACGCGCCCGCTCTCCAGCGTCACGCGCCGCTCTCCTCCGTCCGCCGCGGCGTCGGGCGCCGCGAAGCGCACGGGAAGCGCGAAGGGATCGAGCCGGTCGGCCGATCCCGTTCCGGCGCGCGTAAGAGCGCCGGCTCCGGTCTGTCGTCCCACTGTCCAGTCTCCCTGAAGGCCCTGTTGTTGTTCGGGCTCTTCCGTTCTGTTGCTGGACTATGCCTGAGGACGCGACAGTATCGGCTTAAGGGAACTGGTGAACGATTGGTGATGCTGCGCTCGTCTCGCGCCATGCTGAAGAAGAGCTTAGCCGAGAGGGTGACAATTGTCTGAACGCTGGGGCGCCTCATCCGCGGGCTTGCGCGCATTTGCGCCTTTCCCCGCGCGGCCTCGCCGTATTAGAGAAGGCGCGTGGCGACACCTTCAGCGACCATCGACCTCGAGCGCCTGTCCGACCCACTCGCCGAAATCGTGCGGGAGGCCGGCGCGATCGCGCTCGGCTACTTCAAGAGCGGGGCCGAGCGCTGGACCAAGGCCGACGACAGCCCGGTCACGGAAGCCGACATCGCCGTCGACCGCTTTCTGGCCGCGCGCCTGCCGGAGCTCGCGCCGGGCGCAGGCTGGCTGTCGGAGGAGACCGCGGACACCACCGAGCGGCTCGACAAGCGGCTGACCTGGGTGGTCGATCCGATCGACGGCACCCGCGCCTTCATCGAGGGCGCGCCGGAATGGGTCGTCTCGGTCGCCCTCGTCGAGGACGGCCAGCCGGTCGTCGGCATGGTGTTCGACCCCTGCAATGACATCGCCTTCATCGCCACACGGGGCGGAGGCGCGTTCCGCAACGGCGTGCGCATGGCGACGCCGAACCCGGCCGAGCTGAGCGGCGCCAAGGTCGGCGGCCCTCAGGCGCTGCTCGGCCCGCTGAAGAGCTACGGCGTCCAGAAGGGCCGCTGGCATTACGCGCTCGCGAACCGGCTGGTGAAGGTCGCCGCCGGCGACCTCGACGCGGCGCTGGCGCGGCCGAACGCCCATGACTGGGACATCGCCGCCGCCCATCTGATCCTCGAGGAGGCCGGCGCGAAGCTGACCGGCTTCGACGGCGCCGCACCGACCTATAACCGACCGACGACGCGTCATGGCGGACTGATCGCGGCCCCGCCTGCGCGCGCCCAAGCCCTTAAAGACGCGCTCCACGCAGAGCGCGACGCCCTCGACGCGCTGGAGCCCTACCGATGAGCGAAGTCGCCCCCAAGCAGCTTCTTCACCTCGTCTTCGGCGGAGAGTTGGAGGACGTCTCGGGCGTCTCGTTCAGCGACGTCGAGAAGCTCGACATCGTCGGCATCTTCCCGGACTACGCTTCCGCCCGCGCCGCCTGGAAGGCGAAGGCGCAGGCGACCGTCGACGACGCGCATATGCGCTACTTCGTCGTCCACCTGCACCGCCTGCTCGATCCGGACCCGACGCTACAGGGCGCCTGAGCGGACTCAAGCCGCAGCGCAGTCCTCGCCGGGGCAGCGGTTCACCTCCACCGTCACATGCGCCAGCGCGTCGAGGCCCATGAGCTTCGCCTTGTAGGTCTCCGGCGGCTGCGGGTGGTGCGTCACGAGCGCGACGATCGCGGCGACCTTGCCCGGGCCGACCCGCCACAGATGCAGGTCGCAGATCCGGACGTCCCCGACCTCCAGCCGCGCGCGAATGGTTTTCTCGAGCGCGGGATCGGCTGGCGCGTCGGTCAGCGTGGCGGCCGTGTCGCGCAGCAGCGTCAGCGACCACGAGGCGATCAGCCCGGCGCCGAGCACGCCGACCGCGGGATCGACCCACCGCCATCCGAACGCCCAGCCCGCGCCGAGCGCGGCGATCGCCAGCACCGAGGTCACCGCGTCGGCCAGCACGTGGAGATAGGCCCCGCGAAGGTTCTGGTCCTTGGCCCCGGCCGCATGGCCGTGACCCCGGTCATGAGCGTGTGAATGGCCATGCGCATGAGCATGGTCGTGCCCCGTATGGGAATGCCCCCCATGCGAGCCGCCATGGTCGTGGCCGGCGTGGCCGCCGAGCAGGATGGCGCAGACGATGTTCACGATCAGGCCGAGCACGGCGATGATCGCCGCCTCGCCATAGGCGACCGCCTGCGGATCGAGGATGCGGGCGATCGATTCGAAGCCGATCGCAAGCGCCACCAGGCCGAGAACAATCGCGTTCGCGAAGCCCGCGAGGTCGCCGACCTTGCCTGCGCCCATCGCCAGCCGCGGGTCTTCGGAGCGGCGGGCGGCGATCCTGTAGGCGAACGCCGCGACGCCGATCGCGCCGGCATGCGTCGCCATATGAACCCCGTCGGCAAGCAGCGCCATCGAGCCGGTGAGCCAGCCCGCGACGATCTCCACCACCATGGTCGCGGCAGTGATCCCGGTGACGATCGTGGCGCGCCGCGCATTCTCGACATGGTCGTCGCCGAGAAAGCGGTGGTCGTGTTCAAAATGCGCGAGGTGCTCGCGGGCGCCTGAGGCGTGCATCGGCTTGTGGCTCCTTCGATCCCGACCGGAGATCGCGTCGGCGGCTCCCAGCGTCAAGCGCGGCTCACTCCGCGGCGGCGCCGTCGAGGCGGATCGTCATGTTATCGAGGCTCGCGACGATATGGTCCGCGAGCGCGAGCGCGGTCTCCGTCACCGCGCCCGGATTGCGCAGCAGCGCGATCTTGCAGCTCGGCAGCGGCGGAAAGCCTTCGGCGGAGCCCAGCACCCGCATCCCCGGCCGGAGCGCGGATTCCGGCAGCACCGTCATCGCGAGGCCAGCGAGCACGGCGGCGCCGACCGCCGCGAAGTTGCGGCTCGAATAAAGCACCCGGTGCGGCCGGCCGATCTCCTCCAGCTTCGCAATCGCGCTCTCGCGCCAAACGCAGGCGGCGTGGCTGAGCGCGAGCGGGATGACCGACTCCTCATGGACCACGGAGCGCTGCGACGTCACCCAGAGCAGCGGCTCCTGCCGGATGACCTCGCCGACCGGCCTGCGTGAGGCGTGGGTGATGATCGCGAGATCGAGTTCGTCGCGGGCGACGAGTTCGGTCAGGCTGTCCGACGGCTCGCACGCCACCGTGACCTCGACCCGCGGGTTGGAGCTTGAGAACCGGGCGAGAATTTCAGGCAGATAGCGCTCGGCGTAGTCGTCCGGCAGGCCGAGCCGGACGCGGCCGGTCAGCGCGTCGTCGGCGAAGGCGGAGACCGCCTCGCGCGAGATGTGGACGATGCGCCGCGCGTAATCGAGCAGCCGCTCGCCGTCCTCCGTCAGCTTCACGCCGCGCCCGTCGCGGGCGAAGACCTGGCGGCCGACCCGCTCCTCCAGCCGCTTCATCTGCATCGAGACCGCGGATTGCGTCTTGAAGACGATCTCGGCCGCGCGCGTGAAGGAGCCGGTGTCGACGACGGCGATCAGCGTGCGGAGTTGGTCGACATCGAGAAGAGCCGGCACGGCGCGACCTCGTGAGACATCAAGCGAGATGATGCCCCACATTACGAACATTCGTTTTTCTTATCAATTAAGCGCGCGTATCCCGGCCTCCCAGAAGCCGACCGGGCTTCTCGGACATGCGGCCAAAGCCGCGGAAAGGACCTGACTTCAGGAGACGACCATGACCGCCCATCACGTCCCGCATTCCCAGCGGACCGGCTTCGGCCCCCGCGCGTTCGACCATCTCAAGACCCAGGCGAAGGCTTTCGCAGCGACCCTGGTGCGCCGCCGCGCCGTGGGCGAGCTCGCCCGGATGGACGACCGCATGCTGGCCGACGTGGGACTGACGCGCGCCGAGGTCGAATCCGTGAACCGCTGGTCGCTCTGGGGCGACCCGACCATCCGCCTCGCCGAAGCCGCAGCCGAGCGCCACGCAAGGCAGGGGTGACGATCAGCCTCCCTTCTTCGCGCCGCCCCAGAACGCGTCGAAGATCTTCTCCATGGCCTTGGCGTTTTCCGCCTGCCACTCGCGGCTTCCCTCGACGAAAGCGTCGAACGGGGCGCCGCCCGCCTCCGGCCGGTCCTCGTCCCCACGACCGGCCGGAGGCGACTCGGGTTCAGGCGTGGGCCCGGAGCCCGGTCGCTCCGGCGTCGGACGCACGCCGGGGAACATGCCGTTCAGCATTTCCGCCACCATATCGCCCATCATGGTCGCAGCCTCCTTTGGCTCCGCCGCTTCTTCCTGCGCGGCGTTCCGCCCGAACGGCGCCGGGGCGCCCGCTATGTTCCGCCAGTAATCGGCGGCCGGCGCCGCGCCAGGCGCCTTCGACGCCTTCAGGAAGCCGCCGATCAGCACGCCCGCGAGCACCGGCAGAACCTTACGGATGATCTCGGCCTGCACGCCTGACGCTGCCGACGCCTGCGCCGCAACGGCGCGCGAGACGTCCGGCGAGCCGAACAGCGCGGACAGCGCGGCGTCGCCGGGACCCTGCGCGGCGGCGTCGAAGGCCGCGGACTGCATGTCGAAGGCGCGGGCATAGGTCTCGGCGCCGAACATCTGCGACAGGCGCTCGGCCGCCTCCTCGCCCTCGGAGCGGCGCTGGAAAGCCTGGGCAAAGGCGGGAGAGACGGCCGCGGCGGCCGCCCGCATCTGCTCCGGCGACAGGCCATAGGCGCGAGCGAGATTGTCGAAGGCCTGTCCGCCCTGCGCCCGCCTCATCATCTCGAAGACGTCGAACATCGGTTCCACCCCTCTAACGCCCCTTCTCAGGACGATAGGCCGTTCCGGACCGAGGGCAATCGGCGGGCGCGATCGGGATCCAGGACCTTCGCCTTGTCCGCTTCGTGAACATGGCGCAAACCCTGTCGAAAATCAGGGAGAATTGCCGATGGCGCGCTCGCCTTCACCCAAAGCCGATCCGAAGCCGAAGGCGCTCAAAGGCTGGCGGCGTCACGGGCTCCGGCTCGCGGCCTGCGCGGCGTTCGGCGTCGCCGCCGGAGCGCTCGCCGGTCTGTTCGCGCCGGCGAAGATCGCGACCGTCATCGGCTGGGACGCGGCGGCGGCGGCTTACGCCGCTCGAGTCTGGTTCACGCTCTCGCCGATCCCGGCCAAAGAGATCCAGACATGGTCGCGGAAGGAGGACGAAGGCCGCGGCGCGATCACGCTGATCCTAACCGCCGCCGTCGCGGGAAGCTTCGCCGCGATCTTCGACATGGTCTCCGCGAAGTCCGGCGGGGCGGCTCTGGCGCTCGGCGCCCTCACGATCCTGATCTCTTGGATGCTGCTTCATACGACCTTCGCTGCGCATTACGCCCATCGCTGCTTCGACGGCGGCCCGGACAAGCCGGGCATCGACTTCCCCGGCGGGCCGCCTGTGTTCAGCGACTTCGCCTACTATGCCTTCACGATCGGCATGACCTTCCAGGTCTCAGACACCGACACTCAATCGAGCGCCATGCGCCGGCTGACCCTGCTGCATGGGGTCGTATCGTTCGTGTTCAACACGGTGATCATCGCGATCAGCGTGAGCCTGGCGTCGAATTTGATGGGCGGCAAATAACCTTGAGGCGCGTTCCGGCGTCCCGTTAACCCAGGCTTAACCGCTCTTAACCCTCAGCTAACCGTGCGGGCGGCAAAACTTGCCGGGTCGCGGGTTGGCGGGGAATGCGCATGACGGATCTGACGGTGGCGGAAGCCGCGAAGCCGGTCGCGGCCGCAGGCGGCGGCGTCCGGCTGCCGGTGGTCCTGAACCGCGCGTGGGACGTCGTCCGCAACGGCGACATCGGGCTCGCGCTCGGCGTTCTCGTCATCCTCTGCGTGCTGATCGTCCCGCTCCCGTCCTTCCTGCTGGACCTGCTGCTCGCGATCTCGATCATCCTGTCCGTGCTGATCCTGATGACGGCGCTGTTCATCGAGCGCCCGCTGGAATTCTCGGCGTTTCCGACCGTGCTGCTGGTCGCGACCATGCTGCGGCTGTCGCTCAACCTCGCCTCGACGCGCCTGATCCTCGCCCATGGCCACGAGGGTACGGACGCCGCCGGCCACGTCATCGAAGCCTTTGGCAACTTCGTGATGGGCGGCAATTTCGTCATCGGCGTCATCGTGTTCGCGATCCTGGTGATCGTGAACTTCGTCGTCATCACCAAGGGTTCGGGCCGCATCGCCGAAGTCGCGGCGCGCTTCACCCTCGACGCCATGCCCGGCAAGCAGATGGCGATCGACGCGGACCTTTCGGCCGGACTGATCGACGAGGCCACCGCCAAGGTCCGCCGCAAGGATCTCGAGGACGAGAGCACGTTCTTCGGCGCGATGGACGGCGCGTCCAAATTCGTGCGCGGCGACGCGATCGCGGGCCTGCTGATCGTGTTCATCAACGTGCTCGGCGGCATGGTGATCGGCATCGCGCAGAACGGCCTTGGCTTCGCCGAAGCCGCACATTCCTACACCCTGCTGTCGATTGGCGACGGCCTCGTCAGCCAGATCCCGGCGCTGGTGGTCTCGACCGCGGCCGGCATGCTGGTGTCGAAGGCGGGCGTCTCCGGCTCCGCCGACAAGGCGCTGATGAAGCAGCTCTCCGGCTACCCGAAGGCGCTTGCGCTCGCGGCCGTCGTCATGGGCGTGATGTCGCTGCTGCCGGGCATTCCGCTGATCCCGTTCGCGGGGCTCGCCGCCGGCGCCGGCTGGCTCGCCTATCGTTCGGAGCAGGCGAACCGCGTCGCCGACGCCGAGCGCGTCGCGAAGATCGCAACCGAGGCCGCCGGCGGCGCGGAGGGCGCCGCGGCCGAGGAGCCGGTCGCGGCTGCGCTGAAGATGGACGATCTGAAGATCGAGCTCGGTTACGCCCTGCTGCCGCTGGTCGACGCCTCGGAAGGCCCGGACAAGCTGACTGAGCAGATCAAGGCGCTCCGCCGCACGATCGCGGCCGAGATGGGCTTCCTGATGCCGTCGGTCCGCCTGCTCGACAATCTCCAGCTCCAGCCGAACGCCTATTCGGTGAAGGTGAAGGAGGTCGAGGCCGGCGCGGGCACCGCCTATCCGGCGCAGTTCATGGTCATGGACCCGAGCGGCGGACAGGTGAACCTGCCGGGCGTCCATACGATCGAGCCGACCTTCGGCCTGCCCGCCACCTGGGTCGACGGCTCCCTGCGCGAAGAAGCCAACATCCGCGGCTACACGGTTGTGGACGCAACCACCGTGCTCTCGACGCATCTGTCCGAGATCATCAAGGCGAACATGCCGGACCTGCTGTCCTACGGGGAGGTCTCCAAGCTTCTGAAGGAGCTGCCCAAGGAGCAGCAGAAGCTCGTCGAGGACCTCATCCCGAGCCAGATCTCGACGACCGGCGTCCAGCGGGTGCTGCAGCTGCTGCTCGTCGAGCGGGTGTCGATCCGCGACCTCGGCGCGATCCTCGAGGGGATCGCGGAGGCGATCTCCTTCACGCGCGGCCCGGCGCAGATCGTCGAGCACGTGCGGTCGCGCCTGTCGCGCCAGCTCTGCGCGCAGCACCAGGCGATGGGCGGCTACCTGCCGCTGGTCTCGCTGTCGCCGGCCTGGGAGCAGGCCTTTGCGGAATCGATCGTCGGAACCGGTGAGGAGAAGAGCCTGGCCATGGCGCCGTCCAAGCTGCACGAGTTCATCGCAGGCGTGCGCGACCGCTTCGAGGAGGCCGCCAAAATCGGCGAGCAGCCCGTGCTGCTGACCTCGGCCACCGCCCGGCCCTTCGTGCGCTCGATCGTCGAACGCTTCCGCAACCAGACGCCGGTCATGTCGCAGAACGAGATCCATCCGCGCGCCCGCCTGAAGACGGTCGGCAGCATCTGAGGGCAGCGATCAGGCTGGGCGTGCTTCGAGACGCCGACCTGACGGCCGGCTCCTCAGCACGAGGGATGTTCAGCAGCTCAAACGGTCCTCATGCTGAGGAGCGCCAAAGGCGCGTCTCGAAGCACGCAGTCGGCCGCCGCGCCCTTGGGAGGCGCGGCGGCGGCTCTTAGTTCACGAGCCGGTCAGCTCGGCGGAGGCGAACCAGCGGACGGCGCCGGCGGTCGCCTTGCCGCCCTGACGCTGGACGTCGGCGACGCTGGTCGCGACGCCGTCGGTCGCGTAGTGCATCACCCCGACGGAGCCGGGGCTCTGCGTGGCGGCCGCGGCAGCAGCCGACGGCGCGATCGGCGACAGCGGGCGGTCGACCGTCGAGCTCAGCACGATTGCGGGCGACGCCTCACCGGCGAGAGCCGGCCCGGCGGCGACGAGGACCGCCGAGACGGCGGCATAGGCCGCAAACGCTGCGGCGGCTGACAAGGCGACAATGCGGTTGGACATGACAGAACCTCAGAGTTTGGCTTCGGGTCGATTGCCCGTCGCGTCTTGAGGTCGAATGTGCTTATACCGGCATCATGAATCAAACCGATTGATTTCATAATGCCTATCGATCACGCTAATTTAGCTAAGCTGGACCTCAACCTTCTGGTCGCGTTCGACGCGCTGATGTCGGAGGGCGCGGTCACCCGCGCCGCGGCCAAGGTCGGGCTCGGCCAGTCCGCCATGAGCCATACGCTCGGCCGGCTGCGGACCACATTTGACGACGAGCTCTTCGTCCGGACGCCGACGGGCATGCGCCCGACGCCGAAGGCCGCGGCGCTGGCCGAACCTGTCCGTGCGGCGCTCGCGCAGATGGAGGCGATCATGGCGCCGCCGGCGGCGTTCGATCCTCTCACCGCCAGGCGCAGCTTCACCATCGGGCTGCCGGACTCGACCGAGATGCTGCTCGTTCCGCGCCTCGTGGCGCATCTCAGCGCCGTCGCGCCGGGCGTCGACCTTTTGATTCGCAGCATCGACCGCATCCGCATCCTTGATGATCTGGATTCCGGCCGCGTCGACCTCGGCATCGGCCTGTTCGAGGACGGCGCCGCGCATCACAAGCGCCGCCTGCTCCATCGCGACAATTACGTCTGCATCTTCAATCCGGCACTGGTCGGCGTCGAGCCGCCGATCTCGCTCGAGGATTACGTCCGGCTGCCGCACGTGCTGACGAGCCTCGTCGAGAGCGCCCACGGCGTGGTCGACGACGCGCTTGGCAAGCTCGGTCTCACCCGCCGCATCGCGCTGACCTCGCCGCGCTTCAGCGCAGTGCCTTTCGTGGTGCGCGAGGCGCCGGTGATCGCGACGATGCATTCGCGCGTCGCCCGGTTCTTCGCCGGCTCGATGGGCCTCGCGATCAGCCCCGCCCCGGTCGAACTGCCTGATTTCGCGATCTCGATGATGTGGCACGCTTCATACGACAACGATCCCGCCCATCGCTGGCTGCGCGAGACGATCCGTCGCCTACGCGCAAACGAGCCGCAGGCGGTCGCGGAATTGAAGCTGGGCTGAGGCGCCTCAGGCTTTAGCGGACGCATCCGCAGGATCGGGCAGAACCATCGCGACGGCGGCGAGAACCGGCGGGGCGGCGAAGCACCAGCCCGGCGCGTAAGCGAAAAAGATCGCCGCGGCGGCGCAGCCGAGGGCGAAGACCGCAACCGCGAGCGACATCCGCTTCAGGCGCGCCTTGGCGGCGGCCCTGACGTCGTCCCGCATGTCTCTACGCATGAGTTCGGCGACGTCGATCATGATCTGGGTGGTAGTGCCGGTCATGATCGTGGTCGGCGGGAACGCCGACAGATGGAGGCGCTGGGCGGCGTTCTGTATCGCCATGGCCGCGACGAGCGCTCCGCCGATCGCGAGAGCCGTGGGCGCGTCGCCGTTCGGAAACGGCCCGAACTGGACGGCGAGCACGGACGCCGCGACCAGCAGGAGGAATTGCAGGAACAGCAGCGACCTCAGCGGCGACATCTTTGCCCGCGCGAGCAGATGACCAAGCAGCGTCGCAAGCGCCACGACCACGCAGAACAGCGGCAGCGCCAGCAGCTTCGCGAGCGTGCCGGACGCGCCGGTGACGAGCGCCGCGCCGAGCGTCACGAAGTTTCCGGTGACGTGGGTGGTGAACAGGCCGTGCAGCGCGAGAAACCCGGCAGTGTCGACGAAGCCCGCATTGAGGCTCAGCGCGGCAGGCAACGCGTCTCTCATCGGCTTCTCCAATGTGTCGCGGGCCATGCTAGCGCAAGCGATATGCGCGCGAGAAGCAATGAACCGATCGCGACGAGGCGACGTATTCACGCCGCCCGGGGCTCTCGAGTTCGGGGCGCTCGAGGCCGTGTCGCCCCCACATGGCCATCATCGAGCGGCGGACGCCTCGGCGACGAGACGTCCGCCTTCCTTTTCCCTTTTAACGGGCGCTGCAGACGCCGGACCGAAAGGCAATGCGGCGCAGATCGGGCGGAGTCACGGTCTGGCCTTATTTTCAGGCGATCAGAATACCTCGTGCGTCGGCCAAGGGACGGGGACTTGAAGTCAGTCGTATTTGGGGTCGTGATTGCGGCCGGTTGCGCTCAAGGCGCTGTATGCGCCGAACGTCAGGCCGCTCCTGCGGCCTATGACGCGATCATCGCGAAGCATGCGCGCGCCAACGGCGTGCCGGAATCCTTGATCCGGCGGATCATCGTCCGCGAGAGCCGATACAATCCCAGCGCCCGCAACGGCGGGCATTACGGCATGATGCAGATCAAGCCGGCCACCGCGAAGTCGATGGGCTATCAGGGCGACGCCGCCGGGCTGCTCGACGCCGACACCAACCTCACCTACGGCGTGCGTTACCTCGCGGGCGCCTACAAAGTCGCCGGCGGAAATGAGAGCCGCGCTGTCGGCCTCTACGCCAGCGGCTATTACTACGACGCCAAGCGCAAGGGTATGCTGGCGGATGTCGGCATGGGCCGCGACGGCAAGTTCCGCTCTGGACCCGTGCAGCCCGCAACGACTTCTTTCCAGCTCGCGGCCGCGGAGCCTGCAAAGGTGCAGTCGGTTAAGGCGGAGCCGGTCAAAGCTGTGACCGCCCAGCCTGAGATCGCCGCCGTCCCGCTGCCGCCGGTCCGCGACGTGCAGATCGCCGCCTCGACTGCGTCTGTCGAGCGCAAGCCGTCCTTCCTCGTCCGCCAGCCTGCGAAGCCCGCTGAGGCGCAGATCGCCGCGGTTAGCACGCCGGCCGTCCCGTCGGCGCCGCTGCCGCCCGTGCGCGGCGTCATGCCGGCGGTTGTCGCCAAGGCAAAGGTTCCTGCCGCGCCGGTCGCCCAGGCTGTCGCCTCCGCAGCCGTTCCGCTGCCGCGCGCTCGCAACGCCGAGACTGTCGAGGTTCAGACGCACATCGCGGCGGCGCCGCCGAAGCGCGTGATCGGCGCCAACGCTCAGCCGGTATTGGCCTCGGCCGGCCCGACGCTGCCCATGAAGCCCCGTCAGCCCAGCGCGCCTTCGGCGCCGGCTTTGGGCTTCGCATCCGATCCGGACATGACCGGCAGCATCGGCACGCGCTGAGGGAAATCGCCCTCAGAGTACCCGGCTAGCGATCGCTTCGAGCTTGGCCATCAGCGCAGGGTCGCGGAAGTCGGGCGGCGTGAGGATCGCGTAGTCCAGCGCACGGTCCGAACCGACCGGGCAGGCCTCGCGCTCCTCCGGAAACTCCGCCGCCAGCCGCGCGACGAGACGCCCGGCCGCCGCAACATTTGCGCGCATCACCTCAAGAATCGAAGACACCTCCACGCCGGCTTCCTGCGGTCGCCAAGCGTCGTAATCCGTCACCATTGCGACGGTCGCATAGGAGATCTCGGCCTCGCGGGCGAGCTTCGCCTCCGGCATGTTGGTCATGCCGACGACGGAGGCCCCCATCGCCTTGTAGGCGCTGGATTCCGCACGGGTCGAGAATTGCGGCCCCTCCATGCAGACGTAGGTTCCGCCGACGATGTGCGCGAGGTTCTCCTCGGCCGCAGCCTTGGCGAGACGCGCGACGAGGTTCGGCGCGACGGGATCCGAGAACGCGACATGGGCGACGCAGCCGGCGCCGAAGAACGAGCTCTCGCGGCGGAAGGTGCGGTCTATGAACTGGTCGACCAGCACGAACATGCCCGGCGGCAGGTCCTCGCGGTAGGAGCCGCAGGCCGACAGCGAGACGAGGTCGGTGACCCCTGCCCGCTTCAGCGCGTCGATATTCGCGCGATAGTCGATGTCGGAGGGCGAGAAGCGGTGCCCGATCCCATGGCGCGGCAGGAAGACGATCCGCGTCGCGCCGATGCGGCCTTCCTTCAGAGGCGCCGAGGGCTCGCCCCAGGGCGTGGCGACGTCGAGCTCGCGGACATCCTGCAGTCCGGGGAGGTCATAGAGGCCGGAGCCGCCGATGATCCCGAGCGTCGCCTTGGCCATGCCGTCTCCCCTAAACCGTCATCCCGGACGGCGCGACGCGCCGAGCCGGGATCGTCAGCAGGATAACGCGCCTTTTCCCGGAGAACGATCCCGGCTCTCGCTTCGCTCGGCCGGGATTACGCCGCCCCTATTGGACGCTTGAGGTTCAGGTCAGGCGTGTTCGGTGTCCCAGCGATGCCAGACGCGCTTCTTCACCGCGTAGAGCAGGCCGGCGAAGACGACGAGGAAGAAGATGACCACCGCGCCCAGATGCTTGCGCGCCATCATGTGCGGCTCGGCCGCCCAAGTGAGGAAGGCGGCGACGTCCTTGCCGTACTGGTCGACCGTGGTCGGCGTGCCGTCGGGATAGTCGACCTGGCCGTCCGAGATCGGCTTCGCCATGCCGATCCAGTGGCCGGGGAAGTATCTGTTGTAGTGCAGGCCGGCCTTGGGCGCCTTCACGTCGGCCGGCGGCTCCTCGTAGCCCCCGAGCAAGGCATGGATGTAGTCCTGCCCCTGCTCCTGGTACTGCGTGAAGATATCGAACACGAACTGCGGGAAGCCGCGCTCATAGGTGCGGGCCTTGGCGAGCGTCGACATGTCCGGCGGATGGGCGCCGCCATTCGCGGCGCGAGCCGCCTCCTCGTTCGGGAACGGGCTCGGGAAGCGGTCGGAGAGACGCCCCGGACGCTCGAACATGTCGCCGCTGTCGTTCGGACCGTCCTTGATCTTGTATTCCGCGGCGATGGTCTTGGCCTGCTCCTCGGAGAAACCGAGGCCGCCATGCTCCGCGAGATTGCGGAACGCCACCCGATCGAGGCTGTGGCAGTTCGAGCAGACCTCGCGATAGATCTTGAAGCCGCGCTGCAGCTGCGCCGTGTTGAACCTGCCGAACGGACCCGAGAACGACCAGCTCTGCGCCGGCGGGTGCTCCTGCTCGGCCGCCGACGCAACCATCGTCAGGCCGGGCAGCGCCAAGCCCGCGCCGAAAATGAGGGCGGCCGCGCGCGCCGCCATGCGAGCGTTCATGATCTTGTCCTGAAGCATCGTCGCCACGCCGCTCACGCCGCGCCCGGAGCCGGCGGCGCCAGGCCGGGCTCCCCGGGCCGCGTCTTGACCCTCTTCAGGACGGATTCCGCGATCGACGCGGGCAGCGGCCTCGGGGTCTCGATCCGGCTGACGACGGGCAGGATCAGGAGAAGATGGAAGAAGTACCAGAAGGTCGCGAGCCGCGAGATCGGGATGTACCAGCCCTCCGGCGGCTTGGAGCCGAGCCAGCCGAGCATCACGCAGTCCACGGCGAAGATCACCAGGAAGATCCGGTAGATCGGCCGGTAGTTGCAGGAGCGCACCCTAGAGCCGTCGAGCCACGGCAGCACCAGCAGGACGGCGATCGCCGAGAACATGGCGAGCACGCCGCCGAGCTTGGACGGGATGGCGCGCAGGATCGCGTAGAACGGCAGGAAGTACCATTCCGGCACGATGTGCGCAGGCGTGACCAGCGGGTTCGCCTCGGTGTAGTTGTCGGCGTGGCCGAGGAAGTTCGGCGTGTAGAAGACGAACCACGCGAACATGATGAAGAAGCACACCAGCGCAAAGCCGTCCTTCAGCGTCGCATAGGGGCTGAAGGGAACGGTGTCCTTGCGGATGTCCTTCACGTCGACGCCGGTCGGATTGTTCTGGCCGACATGATGCAGCGCCCAGATATGCAGGCCGACCACGCCCGCGATCATGAAGGGCAGCAGATAATGCAGCGCGAAGAAGCGGTTGAGCGTCGGGTCGCCGACCGAGAAGCCGCCCCACAGCCACGTCACGATCGACGAGCCGACCACGGGGATGGCCGAGAACAGATTGGTGATGACGGTCGCGCCCCAGAACGACATCTGCCCCCAGGGCAGCACGTAGCCCATGAAGGCGGTCGCCATCATCAGCAGCAGGATGATGACGCCAAGGATCCAGATCACCTCGCGCGGCGCCTGATAGGAGCCGTAATAAAGCCCGCGGAAGATGTGGATGTAGACGGCGATGAAGAACATCGACGCGCCGTTGGCGTGCAGATAGCGCAGCAGCCAGCCGTAATTGACGTCGCGCATGATCTTCTCGACCGAGCCGAAGGCGAGATCGGCGGACGGCACGTAGTGCATCGCCAGCACGATGCCGGTCACGATCTGCGCGACGAGCATCACTGAGAGGATGCCGCCGAAGGTCCAGAAATAGTTGAGATTGCGCGGCACCGGGTAGGCGATCGCGCTCGAATGCACCAGGCCGACGATGGGCAGCCGGTCTTCGAACCACCGCGCCACGCCTGATTTCGGCTTATAGACCGAATGACCTTCCATTGACGTCCGTCCCTCCAGCGCCCGCCTCGTTGGACCGGCGTCTTTTTGATTAAGAAGAGCGGCTCAGCCGATCTTGACCTTTGTGTCCGACTCGAAGGCGTAAGGGGGAATGTCGAGGTTCTGCGGCGCGGGCCCCCGCCGGATGCGGCCGGCCGCGTCGTAGTGCGAGCCGTGGCACGGGCAGAGCCAGCCGCCGAAATCGCCGGAATTCGCCAAGGGGACGCAACCGAGATGCGTGCAGACGCCGACGACGATCAGCCAGTTCTCCTTGCCTTCCGCAGCGCGGTTGGCGTCGGTCGCGGGCGCATCGGGCTCGAGGTTTTCGTTGCGGGCCATCGGGTCGACAAGATCGCCGAGCGGGACCTGCTTCGCCTTCTCGATCTGGTCCTTGGTGCGGTTCCAGACGAAGACCGGCTTGCCGCGCCACTTGACCGTGATCACCTGACCTTCGGCGACCTGGGAGAGGTCGATCTCGGTCGAGGACAGAGCGAGCTCGGAGGCGTCGGGGTTCATCTGCGCGATGAACGGCCAAGCGAGGAAGCCGGCGCCGACGGCGGCCGCCGCGCCGGTCGCGAGGAAGAGGAAATCGCGCCGATCAGGATCCGGCGCGCCATGTTCATGGACGTCGTGCGTCGAAGTCGCTTCCAGGGTCGCCTCCACAGCGCGTTCGCGCCGCTGGCGGAGCTCTCCGCTTCGACGCCCGGCCGCTCTTTTGAACGGCTCTCATTGGGTCCGCTTCTCGCACCCACCCGAAAAACTGTCCAGCCTATGGCGAAAGTTTGAGACATCGTGTCGCAGCGCGTCTTTTTCGCGCGGCTGAATTGGGGCTAGATCGTTCATGAGACTGGCGCTTTTCCAGCCCGACATCCCGCAGAACGCAGGCACGATGTTGCGCCTCGCGGCCTGCCTCGGCGTTGCAGTCGATATCGTGGAGCCCGCCGGCTTCCCGGTCTCCGACCGCGCCTTCCGCCGCGCGGGCCTCGACTATCTCGACCACGTCGAGATCGTCCGCCACGCGAGCTTCGCCGCATTCGAGCAGGCGCGTCGCGGCCGTCTGGTGCTGCTGACGACCAAGGCCGCGACCTCCTTCCTCGAGGTCGAGCACCTCCCCGACGACGTGCTGATGGTCGGCCGCGAAAGCGCCGGCGCGCCCGACGAGGTCCACGCGGTGGCCGACCTTCGGATCGCGATTCCGATGCGGCCGGGGCTGCGGTCGCTCAACGTCGCGGTGGCGGCCGCCATGGTCCTGACCGAAGCGCTGCGGCAGACCGGCGGGTTTCCATCCATGGCTCCCGAACGTTAGACGGTGGCGCGCCGCTCCGGAGACCGACCATGACGCTCGTCGACATCGAAGCCCGAAAGGCCCGGACAAAGGCCTGGTTCGAGGAACTGCGCGACCGGCTGCACGCCGCCTTCGAGGCTCTTGAAGACGAATCGACGGCGGACGGCGCGCCCGGCCGGTTCGAGCGGACGCCCTGGTCGCGCACCGATCACACCGGCGCGGATGGCGGCGGCGGCGTGATGGGGCTGATGAAGGGACGGGTATTCGAGAAGGTCGGCATCCACGTCTCGACCGTCCACGGCGAGTTCGCGCCCGAGTTCCGCAAGGACATTCCGGGCGCGATGGAGGCGCCGGGGTTTTGGGCGTCGGGCATCTCGCTCATCGCTCACCCCGTGAACCCAAACGTGCCGACTGTGCATATGAACACCCGACAGGTCGTGACCAGCAAAGCCTGGTTCGGCGGCGGCGCGGACTTGACGCCTGTGCTCGACCGCCGGCGGTCTCAAGAAGACCCGGACACGCAGGCGTTCCACGCGGCGTTCAAGCGAGCCTGCGCGGCGCATGCGGTCGCGGACTACCCGAAGTTCAAGGCGTGGTGCGACGACTACTTCATGCTGAAGCACCGCAACGAACCGCGTGGCGTCGGCGGCATATTCTACGATTGGCTCGACACCGGCGAGTTCGAGGCCGACTTCGCCTTCACCCGCGCGGTCGGCGAGGCTTTTCTTGACGTGTACCCGCACATCGTGCGTGCGAACTTCGGGAAGAGCTGGGAGCAGAAGGACCGCGACGAACAGCTCGTCCGCCGCGGGCGCTACGTCGAGTTCAACCTGCTTTACGACCGCGGCACGATCTTCGGGTTGAAGACCGGGGGCAACGTGGCGTCGATCTTGTCGTCGCTTCCGCCGCATGCGGCTTGGCCGTGAAGCGCACGGCGCGCGCGCTGAGTGCTCGACGTTCTGTTGCTAAGACTTGCGCGTGTTTTCCAGGATAGCTTCCACGATTCTCGCTGCGTCCTCCGGAAACCCCGCCTCAACCCACGCGGCCTCCGCAGCCTTCAGCGCCCGCCCGAGCGCTGGGCCCTCCAGCCCGCGCGCCTTGAAGTCCGCAGCCGTCAGCGGGAATGTTGGCGGCGTCCAGCGGTCCGGCAGCGTGATCAGCGCCGACCAATCCTCATCCCGCGCATCGACCGCCGCCAGCCGGGCGCGGTCGCGATAGGCGCTCTCGCCCAGCCAGTAGAGTGCGCGCCTGGCGGCGTCCTCGCCATCCGCGGGGGACAAGGCCGGCGTAACGTCCGCGATCGCCTCGAGCCGCTTCGATTCCACGTTCGAGAGCCGCAGCCGCGCTTTCAGCCGCGCGGCGTCCTCGCTGGTGAACTGCAGCAGCGCGGCGAGCCGCAGCAACGCGTCCGGGCGGTCGGCGTCCCGATCCACGAACCGGGCCAAGCGCGACAGGCGCGGGGCTCCGCCCGTCAGCGGCGCCAGAAGTCCCGCTTGCGCCATGGCGGCGACCGTCTCGGCAGCGCGCGGCGCGACGAGAAGTTTCAGGAGTTCGGCGCGCACGCGCTCGCCTGAAAGCCGCAAGAGCCCGTCACGCTCCGCGATCGTCGCCGCGAAGCCTGCCTCGTCCAATGGCCCACGGGCGAAGCGGGCGTGGAAGCGGAAGAAGCGCAGCGTGCGCAGATAGTCTTCGCGGATGCGCTCCCGCGCGTCGCCGATGAAGCGTACGCGCCCGGCGGCGAGATCCTCGAGGCCGCCGACATGATCGTGGACGATTCCGTCGCCGTCGAGCGTGAGCCCGTTGATCGTGAGGTCGCGGCGGCGCGCGTCCTGCGCCCAGTCACGCGTGAAGGACACGACCGCGCGGCGACCATCGGTCTCGACGTCGCGCCGCAGCGTCGTCACCTCGAAGGGCTTGCCCTCAATCACCACCGTCACGGTGCCGTGCTCGATGCCGGTCGGCACGGGCTTCCAGCCGTTCGCCTTGGCGCGGGCGATGACGGTCTCCGGAACCGCCGTGGTGGCGATGTCGATGTCGCCGCGCGCGAGACCGAGCATCGCGTCGCGCACCGCGCCGCCATTGACGCGGGCTTCTTCGCCATCCGAATCCAGCGCCGCAAGTAGCGCCGCGAGCGGCGTCTCGCGGAGCCAGCCGGCGTCCGGAACCCGCGCGGTCGCCTCGCTCATTTCGAGTCCGGCTCGACGATCCGTCCGGGCACGAAGACGCCGTTTTCGGTGTGCGCGGGGACGTAGAGCGCGCGCGTCGAGCCGCCGGTCGTCAGCGCGAGGATCGCGAGACTTGCCAGAGTGACGGCGGTTCCGGCGGCGACCAGCCAGACGAGCGGAACGCCGCGCCAACGTTCGGGCGCGCGCCAGCCCTTGCCCGTCAACCAGAGGAAGATCGCGTAGCCGAAGAACGGCAGCAGGAAGAGCAGAGCTTGGAACGCGATGCGGCTCATGGCCCGTAGAGCCGATCGTAAAGGTTCTTCACCATGCCCGCTGTCACGCCCCAGATGTTCCGCTCGCCCCACGGCATATGGTGCACGGAGCGCACGCCGCCGCGCCATTCGCGGGATTCGATCAGGTGGTTCTCCTCGCTCATCAGATGCGCGAAGGGAACCTCGAACGCGTCCGCGACTTCGCCCGGCGACAGCGTCAGCCGGTAAGAGGGGTCGATCTCGGCGACGACGCCGATGATGCCGAAGCCGGAATAGGTGACGTAAGGGTCGAGATAGCCGATCGGCCGGACCAGCGCCGGGTCGAGCCCGACCTCCTCTTCCGCCTCGCGCAGCGCGGTGGCGAGCGGCGATGGATCGCCGGGATCGCGCTTGCCGCCGGGAAACGAGACCTGTCCGGCGTGGACCCGCAGGTCGTTCGCGCGCTGCGTGAAGAGCAGCGCCGGCTCCGGCCGCGCGATGATTCCGACTAGCACCGCGGCCGCCCGCGGAATGTGCCCGGGGTCCAGCATCTCGCGTTCGCCGACGACCACCGTCTCCGGATCGTCGGGGTCCGGCGCGTGACGAAGCAGCCGCTCCGCCGCGCGGGCGCGAAGATCATCCAGCGAGAAGGCGGCGAGGTCGGTGGTCACGCAGCCTCGCTCATGTCGAAGAACACGCCGCCGGCCCATACGCCCAGTCGCCCGTCCTTCTCCTCCGCAAGCTCCACCAGGTCGTAGACCGCGGATCGCGCCAGCAGCGCCCACAGGCCGCCGCGAACCAGCACGTAAGGCTTGAAGCCGCCGTCGGCCGCTTGTCCGAACTTCAGCGGATGCTTGGGGCCGGCGTCCACGGTCTCGTCAACATTGGTCCGGAAGCGGATGATGCGGCCGCCCCCCTCCCCTTCGCTCGCCATCTCGACCGCGAGGAACGGCGCGTCCTCGACCTCGATCGAAAGCTTTTCGGCCGGCGTCACCAGAACGAAGCCTTCCGGGTCGCGCCGCAGCACGGTCGAGAACAGCTTGATGAGCGCGGGGCGCTGGATCGCCGAGCCCTGGTAGAGCCATACGCCGTCGGCCTTGATGACAAGGTCGAGCGCGCCGCAATGCGAGGGATTCCAGTTCTCCACCGGCGCCGGTCCGCGCGAAGAGGCCTCGCGGGCGGCCTCCGCCAACGCCTGCATCCGCGCGGAAGAGTCGGCTGTAGGAGAGTTCAGGTCGGTCATCAATATTCGCTCGACGCTCCCCGTGGGCCGCTCATGGCCTCGATATCGCCGGGTTCTTGGTCGCCCGTGCGTCGATCGACAATCTATGGCTCTCGGTCGTCAGGGGTAAGGCCTCGGGCCGAGATCAAGAACGTCGACGCGGCCTTGCGAGATCGCCGGTTGCAAATGAACCCATACGGTCGTCCGATGGGCGGGTCACGAGAGCTGAGGAGCCGACACGATGAGCCAGGCTGAAGGCGCGACGGATCTCGACGCGGCCATCGTGCGCGGCGCGGAAGCGATCGGCGGGCAGATCGCCGCCGCGCGCTCGGCGATCGGCGAGGTGATCTTCGGCCAGGAAAGCGTCGTCGACCACGCGCTGCTCACCGTGCTCTGCGGCGGCCATGCGCTGCTCGTCGGCGTGCCCGGCCTCGCCAAGACCAAGCTCGTCGAGGCGATGGGCACGGTGCTCGGCCTCGACGCCCGCCGCGTTCAGTTCACGCCGGACCTGATGCCATCCGACATCCTCGGGTCCGAGGTGCTGGAGGAAGACAGCCACGGCAAGCGCTCGTTCCGCTTCCTGCGCGGGCCGGTGTTCGCCCAGCTGCTGATGGCCGACGAGATCAACCGTGCCAGCCCGCGCACGCAATCCGCGCTGCTTCAGGCGATGCAGGAATATCATGTCACCGTCGCCGGCGCCCGCCACGACCTGCCGCGGCCGTTCCACGTGCTCGCGACCCAGAACCCTCTGGAGCAGGAGGGCACCTATCCCCTGCCCGAGGCGCAGCTCGACCGATTCCTGCTGCAGATCGACGTCGACTATCCCTCGCGGGACGCCGAGCGCCGCATCCTGCTCGCGACCACCGGCGCGGAAGAGGCCAAGCCCCGGCAGGCGCTGTCCACCGACGATCTCATGAGCGCGCAGCGGCTGGTGCGGCGGCTGCCCGTCGGCGAGAGCGTCGTCGAGGCGATCCTCGATCTCGTGCGCTCCGCCCGGCCGGAGACCGCGGAGAAGCCGCTTGCCGAGCAGATCGCCTGGGGGCCGGGCCCCCGCGCCAGCCAGGCGCTGATGCTGGCCGTGCGTGCCCGGGCGCTGCTCGACGGCCGCTTCGCGCCATCGATCGACGACGTCGCGGCGCTCGCCGGCCCCGTCCTGAAGCACCGCATGGCGCTGACCTTCTCGGCCCGCAGCGACGGCCAGAGCCTCGAGGGCGTCATCGCCAAGCTCGTCGGCCGGCTCGGCTGACAGGCATGGCGGTTCGTGCGGAGATCGTCAGTCCGGAGACCTCGCGCGTCGGCGTGCGGCACGAGAACGCGGCGCTTGATCTCGCAGAAGCGCTGCCCCGGCTCGTGGTCGCAGCGCGCCGCGCCTCGGCCACCGTCGCGCATGGCCTGCACGGCCGTAGGCGATCGGGCGTCGGCGAAAACTTCTGGCAATTCCGCCGCTTCGGGCAGGGCGACCCGGTCGGCCGCATCGACTGGCGCCGCTCGGCGCGCGACGACCATGTCTATATCCGCGAGCAGGAATGGGAGGCCGCGCACACGGTCTGGCTCTGGATCGACCGCTCGCGCGGCATGTCGTTCCAGTCGAGCCTCGCGCCCGTCGCCAAGGTCGAGCGCGCCGTGGTGCTTGGCTTGGCGCTCGGCGATCTTCTGGTGCGGGGCGGTGAGCGCGTGGGCCTGCTCGGACTCGGCCGTCCGACCGCAAGCCGCGACGCTATCGAGAAACTGGCGCAAACGCTCAGCCATGCGGGAGAAAGCAACGACCATCTGCCGCCGCCGGGCAGCCCGATCGCGCGTCGCGCCGAAGCTGTCCTGATCGGCGATCTTCTAGCGCCGGAGGCGGACATCGCCGCGGCGGTTGGCCGGCTTTCCGGCGAAGGCGGCCGCGGCCATCTGATCATGATCGCCGACCCCGCCGAGGAGACCTTCCCCTTCGCCGGCCGCACCGAATTCGTCGATCCCGACGGCTCCCTGCGCCTTGTCGCAGGCCGCGCGGAGGACTGGCGGACGGGCTACGCCGAACGGCTCACGCGCCACCGCGCTTCTGTCGCCGAGATCGCGCGCCGCCACGGCTGGAGCTTCACCATCCACCGCACCGACCGCCCTGCGACCGAGCCGCTGCTTGCCGTCCATGTCAGGCTGCAGGAGGCCGGAGCGTGAGCGCGCTTCCGCTCGCCTTCCTCAGCCCCTGGATGCTGCTCGCGCTGCTCGCGCTGCCGGCGCTCTGGCTGCTGCTCAGGGTGACGCCGCCGCGTCCGCGCAAGGTCGATTTCCCGCCGCTCCGGCTGCTGCTCGACGTCGTCGCCAAGCGCGAGACGCCGGTCTCCACGCCGTGGTGGCTGCTGCTGCTCCGGCTCGCGATTGCCGCGCTCGTCATCTTCGCGCTGGCGAAGCCGATCTGGAACCTGAGCGAGGGCGCGACCGGGAGCGGCCCGCTTCTGGTGGTGATCGACAACGGCTTCGGCGCGGCGCCCGACTGGTCGGAACGGCTCGCGGCGGCGGAGGCCGCCATCACGACCGCCGGCGATGGAGACCGGCCGGTCGCGCTTGCCGCCACCGCCGACCAGCCGCGGGACCTCGGGCTCTCCACGGCGAGCAAAGCGCTCGACCGGCTGCGCGTGCTGCAGCCCGAACCGTTTACGCCCGATCGCGCGTCGATTCTTCCCGCGATCCGCAAGCTGCTCGAATCCGCCGCAGGCGCGGAAGCGCTCTGGATATCCGACGGCCTCGAAAACGGGGGCGGCCGCGCCTTCGCGGAGGGCCTGAAGGCCGCGCTCGGCGACCACCGTTTGGTGGTGCGCGTGGATCCCACATCCTCCGCCCGCGGGCTCGCCGCCGCCGAGAACCAGCCCGCCGCGATGACCGCGAAGGCGCTTCGGGCCGAGGCCTCCGGACCCGAACCCATCACCGTGCGCGCATCGGACCTTCGCGGCCGGCCGCTCGGCGAGGCGCAGGCGCGCTTCGAGACCGGCGCCCGGGAGGCGGTCGCGAGCTTCGACATGCCGGTCGAACTGCGCAACGACGTCGCCCGGCTCGAAGTCGTCGGGGCCAAGTCGGCCGGCGCAGTCCAGGTCCTCGACCAGCGCTCCAAGCGGCGCTCCGTCGGCCTCGTCACCGGCGCGACGTCTGATGTCGCCCAGCCGCTGCTGTCGCCGACCTATTACGTCGCGCGGGCGCTAAAACCCTTCGCTGATGTCCGCGAGGCGCGCGGACAAGGCCCGAACCAGGCCGTCGAGGCGTTCATCGCAGAAAAGCTTCCGGCGATCGTACTGGCCGATGTCGGCGCACTGACGCCCGAGACCCACGACGCGCTCGCTGCGTGGGTCCGGAACGGCGGCGTGCTGATCCGCTTCGCGGGCCCTCGCCTCGCCGCAGCGCCGGAGGACGATCTTTCGCCGGTCAGGCTTCGGCAGGGCGGACGTATTCTCGGCGGCGCGCTCGCCTGGGAGACGCCGCAGCCGCTCGCGAGCTTTTCCCCGAACGGCCCGTTCGCGCCGCTCGCCGTGCCGAAGGACGTCACCGTCTCCCGGCAGGTGCTAGCCGAGCCCGACGCGGATCTGCCGGACCGCGTCTGGGCGACGCTTGGCGACGGCACGCCGCTCGTGACCGGCGTGCGCGAGGGCAAGGGCCTCTCGGCGCTGTTCCACGTCACCGCCGACACGCGATGGTCGAACCTGCCGCTCTCCGGAGCCTTCGTGGACATGCTCCGCCGGATCGTCGACCTCGCGGGATCGAACCCTCCTGCAAGGACCGAAAGCGCAGCGAACGCGCCGCAACCCGCGCAGGCCGCCGCCATGCTGTCGCCGACGCGCACGCTCGACGGCTTCGGCGCCTTCCGCAATCCACCGCCGACTGCGCGTCCCGCGCCCGCCGAAGGCCGGCCGGCGGCGACCGCCGACAATCCGCCGGGCTTTTACGGCCCGCTCGACGCCGGGGTCGCGCTGAACGCGCTGGCCCCCGACGCCGTGCTCGCCCGCGTCGATCTCTCCGGGCTGGACGTCGGAACCGCGCCGCTCGCCGTCAGCGAGCCGACGTCGGTCGCGCCGTGGCTACTCACGTTGGCCACGATCGCGGCGATCGCCGACAGCCTGGCGGTCTTCATCCTCGGCGGCGGCATGGCGCTGCTTGGCCGTCGACGCGCGACGACCGCCGGTCTGCTGTTCGCGGGCGGGATCGGCCTCGCCTTCGCGCTCTCCGCGCCGGCCTTCGCGCAGACGCCGCCGAAGGACACGTTCGACGAGCGCTTCGCACTCGAAGCGACGCTCTCCACGCGGCTCGCTTATGTCGTTACCGGCGATTTCGAGGTCGACCGGCTGAGCAAGGCCGGCCTCGAAGGCCTCAGCCAGACGCTCGGCGAGCGCACGGCGCTGGAGCCCGGCGCACCGATGGCGGTCGATCCGGCGAAGGACGAGCTGTCGTTCTTCCCGCTGCTCTACTGGCCGGTGGTCGACGGGCAGCCGACCCCGACGCCGGCGACGCTCGCGCGCATCGACGCCTATATGAAGCAGGGCGGCGCGATCCTGTTCGACACGCGCGACGCGCTGACCGCCACGCCCGGCGCGCAGAACGAGACGCTCAAGCGCCTGCTCGCCGGTCTCGACGTGCCGGCGCTCGAAAAGGCGCCGCCGGACCATGTGCTGACGAAGGCCTTCTACCTGCTGAACGATTTTCCCGGGCGCTATGCAGACAGCCCGCTTTGGGTCGAGGCGCTGCCGCCCGCCGAAGACGGCGAGGAGCGCCCGGCGCGCGCGGGCGACGGCGTCTCGCCCGTGATGATCACCGGCGCAGACCTCGCCGCCGCCTGGGCGGTGGGCGCCGACGGCATGCCGCTGCTGCCGACCTCAGGCGACGAACGCCAGCGCGAGATGGCCTACCGGGTCGGCGTCAACATCGTGATGTACACGCTGACCGGGAACTACAAGGCGGACCAGGTGCACGTGCCAGCGCTGCTCGAAAGGCTCGGGCAGTGAAAGCGTATTCCGCATGAACCTCGACCTCGCCTTCGCGCCGCTCATTCCGCTCGCCGCGCTGATCGCGTTGACGCTCGCGGGCCTCGCCGTCGCGGCGCTGTGCGTGTTTGGGCGCACTCGCGGGGCGTGGCTGCGCGCAGGGGCGATCGCCTGCCTGCTGCTCGCGCTCGCAAACCCCTCCTTCACCCGCGAGGATCGCGAGCCGCTCAGGAGCGTGCTGCCGGTCGTGGTGGACCGCTCGGGCAGCCAGACGCTCGACGGCCGCAAGGAGCAGACCGACGAGGTCCGCCGCCAGCTCGAGGTGCGGCTCCAGGGGTTGCCGAATACCGACATCCGCTGGATCGAGGCCGGCCAGGACGCTCAGGCGAGCGACGGCACCGAACTGTTCTCGGCGCTCCGCGACGGCGTCGCCGATGTGCCGCCGGAACGCCTCGCCGGCGCGCTGTTCGTGACCGACGGCGTCGTCCACGACGCGCCGCCGGACGCCAAGGCGCTCGGCTTCTCCGCGCCGATCCACGCGCTGATCACCGGTCGGCCGGACGAGAGGGACCGGCGCGTGGCGCTGACGCTCGCGCCCCGCTTCGGCATCGTCGGGCAATCGCAGCGCATCAGTTTTCGCGTCGAGGAGACCGGCAAGGGGCTCGGCCGCCCCGTACCGGTGATCGTGCGGCGCGACGGCGAGGAGATCGAGCGGCTCGACGTCAATCCCGGCGAGATCGCGAGCGTCGATGCGCCGATCGCCCATGCCGGCGTGAACTTCGTCGAGATCGAGGCCGAGGACGCCGGCAACGAGATCACGACCGTCAACAACCGCGCCGTGCTGCCGATCGACGGCGTGCGCGAGAAGCTGCGCGTGCTGCTGGTCTCGGGCGAGCCGCACGCCGGCGAGCGCACCTGGCGCAATCTGCTGAAGGCCGACGCCAGCGTCGACCTCGTGCATTTCACCATTCTCCGTCCGCCGGAGAAGCAGGACGGCACGCCGATCAACGAGCTCTCGCTGATCGCGTTTCCGACCAGAGAGCTGTTCGCGCAGAAGATCGACGAGTTCGACCTCATTATCTTCGACCGCTACGCCCGACAGGGCATCCTGCCGATCGTCTATTTCGACAACATCGCCCGCTATGTCCGCAACGGCGGCGCGGTGCTGGTGGCCGGCGGTCCTGATTACTCCGAGCCGGGCTCGCTCTATGAGACGCCGCTGGCGCAGGTGCTTCCCGCCGAGCCCATGGGCGGCGTGGTGGAGAGCCCGTTCCGGCCGGAACTCTCGGCGGTCGGCCGCAAGCATCCGGTGACGCGCGGCCTGCCGGGCTCGCAGACCAATCCGCCGAGCTGGGCGCCGTGGTTCCGCATGGTCGATTCTCGGCTCCGCGAGGGCGATGCGGTAATGAACGGGCCGGACGAGCGGCCTCTGCTCGTGCTCGCGCGCGAAGAAAAGGGCCGCGTCGCGTTGCTGCTCTCGGACCACGCCTGGCTGTGGGCGCGCGGCTTCGACGGCGGCGGCCCGCATGTCGACCTGCTGCGCCGCCTGTCGCACTGGCTGATGAAGGAGCCCGACCTCGAAGAGGAGGCGCTCCGCGCCCGCGCGCAAGGCAAGTCCGTGACGATCGAGCGCCAGACGCTGAAGGACGACGCCTCGCCCGTGCAGGTGACGCTGCCGAGCGGCGCGACGCGCACCGTCACGCTCGTACAGGCCGAGCCCGGCCTGTGGCGCGGCGTGCTGGAGACGCCCGAGCTTGGCCTGCACCGCGCCGAGGATGGCGCGTTCACGACGCTCGTCAATGTCGGGCCGGCCAATCCGCGCGAGCTCAGCGAGGCGGTGAGCACGGAAGCGCGCATGCGCGGCGTCGCGGAAGGCTCCGGCGGCTCGGTCCGCCGCGTGACGCCGACGCCCGGGGCTCTCGACGTCCCCCGCATCGTCGCGGTAAGCGAAGGGGCCAGGGCGTCCGGCGCGGACTGGATCGGCGTGCGGGCTGCGGAGGCGAGCGTGGTGCGCGGCCTCGGCGTGCTGCCGATCTTCTCGGGCCTTCTGGGTCTTCTTCTGCTCGTCGGCGTGTTCGCCCTGACTTGGGCGCGCGAAGGCCGGTAAGCCGGACATCGAAGGAGGACAGCTTGGGCTGGTGGTTCGACATCCTCCAGAGCTTCCTGCTCGCGGCCTCAGCGCTGGTGTCGATCGTCAACCCGATGGGCGGAGCGCTTATCTTCGCGCAGCTCACCGGCGATCGGACGCATGGCGAACGCATCGTGCTGGCGCGGCGCATCGGCGTCTATTCCGCCGTCGTCATGCTTTCAGCGTTGTGGATCGGCTCCTACCTGCTCGCCTTCTTCGGCATCACAATCCCCGCCCTGCGGATCGCCGGAGGGCTCGTGGTCGCGACCAGCGGATGGCGGCTGCTATCTGCGTCCGAGCACCACGAAGACCGCAAGAAGCAACAGGCCGGCGACGGGATGAGCGAGGACGATCCGACCTTCTTCCCGCTGACCATGCCGCTGACGACCGGCCCCGGCACGATTTCGGTCGCGGTGGCGCTGGGCGCCAACCGGCCAGGCGAAGGCGCGGCGCTCGCCGCCTTTGGCCTCGGCGCCTCGCTCGCCGCGATCTCGGTCGCGATCGGGATCTGGCTCGCCTACAGCTCGGCGGACTGGATCACCAAGCTGCTCGGCCCCGGCCGCATCAGGATCATCGCGCGGCTCGCCGCCTTCATCCTGCTCTGCGTCGGCGTGCAGATCATGCTAGGCGGCGTGACCGAGGCGCTGAAGGCCATCGTGCCCGCTCGCCCTTGAGCCGCCACAGAAAGTTCTATGTTGCGCGCATGACCATCACCCGAACGCTCCTCGGAGCGCTGCTCTCCCTCATCCTCCTCGCGCATCCGAGGCCTGCCGCCGCGCGGCCCGCGCCGGCCTTCGCCGCGACTGTCCAGGCCCCCGTCCCTCAACAGGCGGAGGAGAAGGATGACGAGCGCTCGTGCCGCTCAGGCAAGAGCACGCGTCAGTTCGGCTGGAAGGTCGTCGCGTTCGGCGTCTCGACGCTCAAATACCTGATAGGACTGCTGATCATCCCGATCGGCCTTTTCCTCGTCTGCATCGGCGCGGTGCTCGAAGCCGTCGAGTGGGTCGCGTGCTGAAACGCGACGCCGCGACGCGCTCGCCTTCGCGCCGCGTCGATGCTAAACGAACGTCGCCCGCCTGAGGCCGGGAGCGCGTAGCTCAGCTGGTAGAGCAACGGACTTTTAATCTGTAGGTCCTGGGTTCGAGTCCCAGCGCGCTCACCAACATCTCGGGGAACACTGCCGCCTCAGAAGAGGCTCATCACGCCCCAGATGATGAGGCCCCAGAGCACGGACGAGATCAACGCGCCGATCGCGAAGCCCCGCGCGAAACTTCGCTTTGGGGGCCCCGCGACCTCCGCCGTTCCCGAAAGAAGCGCGTCCTGCGTCGACGAGATGTTCATGATCGCCCCCGGTATAGGCGAAGGCTATCCCGGGGCTCAGCGCCGCATCTATAGATACAATTGCTTACGCGGCTCATGAAACCGGAAGTTGAGGCTGGCGATGCGCGTCTTGCGCCACATGCTTCCGCCACTCACATCGGCGGCTCGATCGTCGGCCCCAAAGGCGGCGATTGCGGTTCATCGATCGATGGCTCGATCGCCGGCTCCGGGTTCGGCACGATATCGGGATCGCGGACCGGAACTTCGTCGGGTCCCGAAGGCGGCCTGACCGGCTCGCCGGGCTGAGGAGGATTGGGGACGTTCGGTCCGGAGTTCATGGCGATCTCCTGTTATTTGGGTGGAACTGCGCCGCGTCAGCGGCGGCGTAACCGGTCAGCCTAGCGCGACCTTGCGGTTTTCTCCGAGATCGGGCCGCTCGCCCTTGATGCGGGCGCGGGCGACCTCGAACGCGACGACGAGCGGGTTGGACGAGCCGTCCCAATACTCGGCGTCATGCGGCGTCACCTTCAGCAGGCGAATGTTCGGGTCTTCCGGGCCGTCCGGAAAGTAAGCCTTTGTCATCTCGGTGAAGCGGGCGCGGATTTCCGCGCGGTCGTCGCTGACGACCGCGGTCCCCGAGAGCGAGACATATTCGTTCGCGTTCGGCTTCGCGAAAGCGAGGCAGACGTCCGGATTGGCGGCGATCTCGTCATCCTTGTGGGCGCGAACATCGGTGAAGAAGGCGATCTCGCCAGCCTCGACATCGGCCATCGCATGCATCGGACGAGCCCGCAGAGCGCCGCCGGCCTTCGAGGTCAGCATGCACACGCGAATGTCCTGGACGAGCTCCCAGACGCGGTCGACTCCGGTGGTGGCGGCCATCGGTCACTCCCATGATTGCGGCGGTCTGAAAGAGCCGCAGCTTCGATCACTGAGAGGGAAACAGCCGGCGCGCGGGGTCGGTTCCCCCGCCGGCGTCGCGTCTACTGCTCGCGGAAGCTTTTCCGGAAGGAGTGCACGACGGGGTCAATGAAATATTCCATCGCCACCCGCTTCCTCGCCTCGACATAGGCTTCGACCGGGGTGCCCGGCTTCATCTCGTCGGGTTTGGCGTAGGCCGCGAAGGCCGCCCGGTCCACCGCGACCTGCGCGGTGTAGTAGTTTTCGCGGGTCTGCGGGTCGGTGATGATGTCGGCGGCCACCTTGACCACGCGGCCCGGAATCATCGGCATGTCGCGCATCGCGAAGGTCATGAACGACACCCGCGCCGGCTGGCCCGGCTCGATGTTGCGGATCTCCTGCGGGGTCACGCGGCCCTCGATGACGAGGTCGCCGTCGACCGGCACGATCTGAAGGATCTCGACGCCGGGGCGCACGACGCCGCCGACCGTCTTCACCTGCAGGTTCAGCACATAGCCGTTGTCGGGCGAGAGGACCTGCGTGCGCGTCAGCACGTCCGCGCCGGCCGACAAGCGGGACTGGAGCCCGGCGATTTCGGAGCGAGCCTTGGAAAGCTCCGTCGAGGTGTCGCTCAGATAGGTCGTGTCGGCGTTGCGCAGGGTGATCTGCTTCTCGACCGTCTCAATCTCCGCGCGCTTGATGTCGTAGGTCGTCGCGGAGATGTCCGTATCGAGCTCGGAAATCCGCCGCTGAAGCTCCAGGATCTGCGGCTTGCGCGCGAGCCCCTTGTCCATCAGCGTCTGCGTGTCCGCAAGCTGGACATCGACAAGCCTGCGCTGCTCGTTGGAGCCGGCGATGCGCTGGTGGGCGCCCTCGATCTGGGCCTTCAGCTTCGCGATCTGGGCCTGCAGCAGGTCCTTCTTCTCCTCCAGCGACTTCACGTTCGCCTGGAAGAGCCGACTTTGGCCCATGACGAAGGACGGAAATTCGGGGTCGTCCCCCGCGGCGGCCTGCGCCTCGGCGAAGTCCGGCTCCGGCGCGCCGGCGAGTTCGGCCACGAGGCGCGCGGCTTCCGCCTGCCGGCGGGACAACGCCCCGCGGATCTGTCCGACATTCGCCTGCGCCTGCGCGCGCTCGAGGGTCACGAGCGGCTGCCCGCGTTTCACGAAGTCGCCTTCCTTGACGAGGATGGCGCTGACGATGCCGCCCTCGTAATGGCTGACCGACTTGCGGCTCGCCTCGGGCCCGACGGTTCCGCGCACCACGGCGCCGGCGGACAACGGGGCGGTCGCGGCCCAGACGGCGAAGCCGCCCATGAAGCCGAAGATCACGACGCCGCCCGCGATGGCGACGCCGCGCAAGCGGGGAGCAAGACGCTCGGGACGCCGGCGCGGCGCCTGGTCGTCGATGATCGTGGGGAGCTCGGCCTTCATCGTGCGGCTCCCGGCATCGAACGCACTTCTGGGGACGGCGCCACGGCGACGAGCTCGCGCAGCACCTCGGTCGGGGGCCCGAGCTTCACCAGCTGCCCGTTCTGCATGACCGCGACACGGTCGGCCAGCTGCGCGAGCGCGGGCTTGTGGGTGACCATGATGACGGTCACGCCGCGCATCTTCAGGACGTTGAGGCAGTCGACAAGCGCCCGCTCGCCCTCCCCGTCCAGGCTGGCGTTCGGCTCGTCGAGCACCACGACGCGCGTTTCGCCGTAAACCGCGCGGGCAAGCGCGACGCGCTGGCGCTGGCCGCCGGAGGGCATCGCCCCGCCATTGGCGAGCATGGTGTCGTAGCCCTGCGGCAGCGAGAGGATGAGGTCATGGCAGCCGGCGAGCTTGGCGGCTTCGACCACTGCTGCGTCGTCCGGCTCGTCGAACCGGGCGATGACGTCGCGCACGCGGCCGGAGAACAATTCGGTCCCCTGAGCGAGGTAGCCGACATAGCGGCGGCGCTGATCGTCGCGCCACAGCATGATGTCGCCGCCGTCGAGCCGGACCGCGCCACGAGCCGGCTGACGGCTGCCGACGATCGTGCGGCAGAGCGTGCTCTTGCCGGAGCCGGAGGGCCCGATGAAAGCGACGCTTTCGCCCGCGCGAACGGAAAGCGAGACGCCCGCGAGGATCGGCTTGCCGCCCGGCGCGAACACCGAGACGCCATCGAGCGTCAGCCGGCCGTCGGGGGCCGGCAGCGCCATGGGTTCGTCGATCAGCGCCTCCGAAGCGCTCAGCAGTTCGCTGATGCGACGCCAGGCGAGCCGGCTCTGCTGCAGCCCACGCCAGGCGGCGATCGCCTGATCGAGCGGAGCGAGAGCGCGCGACAGCAGGATCGAGCTCGCGATCATGCCGCCCGGCGTGATGTGGCCGCCGAGCGAAAGCCACGCGCCGAGCGCGAGCGTCGCGATCTGGGCGACGACGCGCAGGAACTTGCCCGCGCCGATCATCAGCGTGCCGCTGTCGGTCGCGTCGGCGAGAATGGCGGTCGCCGCGGAATTGGCGCGGCTCGCCTTTTTCGCGAGCGGGCGGCCAAGTCCCATGGCCGAGACGGTGTCGACGTTGCGCGCGGCCTCGGCCAGGACCCTCTGCGCGTCCTGCTGCCCCTTCGAGACGCGCTCCGTCGCGGGCTTGGTGACCCGGTCGTTCAGCAGCGCAAGACCGACGATCAGGATCGAGAAGACGAGGCCGAGTAGGCCAAGATAGGGGTGGATCAGCGTGCAGCCGAGCAGGAAGAGCGGCATCCACGGCACGTCGCAAAGCGAGGGCAGAGTCGGGCCCGACAGGAACTGGCGGACCGTGCGCAGGTCGTTGAAGGGCGTGCCTTCCTGCGCGCCGCTGTGCTTCACGAGACCGCGCTCGGCGCCCATCGCCGCCGCGAAGACCGGCTCGAACAGCGTGTCCTCGATCCATTCGCCGATGCGCGAGAGCACACGCAGGCGCAACGCCTCGAGCGCCGCATAGACCGCGATGGCGGCGGCCGCGATCAGCGTCACGTAGATCAGCGTCTCGACCACGCCGCTTCTGAGCACGCGGTCATAGATCTGCATCATGTAGAGCGAGGGAACGAGGAGCAGCAGATTGATCGCGACGCTGAACACCGCGAGCAGCCCGATCGCGGGCTTCAATTCGGCCGACACGCGCTTCAGCGCAGCGGCGCCGGCCTTCCGGCCGTTCTTCTCGTCATCCGCCATCGACAACCGCCCTCGCCGTTCGCGACAGCTTCCATAGGACCGCGTCGCCGACCGCGGCAACGTCCTACAATACCGTACGTGTTCGGACGATAGACACGAAAAGCCGAACGGTTCGTCACCGCGGGACGACGACAGGCACGTTTTCGCCGGCTATTTTTCGCCTTTTTCCCAAGCTGCCGTGGTCGCCGCCGCGTAGTCCGAGAACGCTCCGGCCGCGATCGCTCGCCGGGCGCCCGCCATTAGGCTCTGATAGTAGGCCACATTCACCCAGCTCAGCAGCATCATGCCGAGGATCTCGCCGGTCTTAACGAGGTGATGAAGGTAGGCCCGCGAGTAATCGCGGGCGGCGGGGCAGTCGCTCTCCTCGTCGAGCGGACGCGGGTCGTCGGCATGGCGGGCGTTCTTGAGGTTCATCTTGCCAAAACGGGTGAAGACCTGCCCGTGCCGGCCGGCGCGCGTCGGCATCACGCAGTCGAACATATCGACGCCGCGGGCGACGCATTTCAGCAGGTCGTCCGGCGTGCCGACGCCCATCAGATAGCGCGGGCGGGCGGAGGTCAGTTCGGGGATCGTCTCCTCGATCATCGCGAGCATGGTTTCCTGCGGCTCGCCGACCGCCAGTCCGCCGACGGCGTAGCCGTCGAAGCCGAGATCGACCAGGCGGCGGGCGGACTCCTTCCGGAGGTCCGCGGAGTCGCCGCCCTGCACGATGCCGAAGAGCGCCCTGCCCTCCTGGTCGCCGAACGCGACCTTCGAACGTTCCGCCCAGTCGGCGGAGAGCAGCATGGCGCGCTCGACCTCGGCCTTCGGCGCCGGCAGGCGCACGCATTCATCGAGCTGCATCGTGACGTCGGAGCCGAGCAGACGCTGGATCTCGACCGAGCGCTCCGGCGTCAGACGATGCGTCGAGCCGTCGACATGCGAGCGGAAGGTGACGCCGTCGCGGTCGAGCTTCCTCAGCGCCGACAACGACATCACCTGGAAGCCGCCGCTGTCGGTGAGGATCGGCCGCTGCCAGCCCATGAATTTGTGCAGGCCGCCAAGCGCCGCCACCCGCTCCGCGCCCGGACGCAGCATCAGATGATAGACGTTGCCGAGCACGATGTCGGCGCCGGTCGCCCGCACCTGATCGGCATAGAGCGCCTTGACCGTCGCCGCCGTCCCGACCGGCATGAAAGCCGGCGTGCGGATTTCTCCGCGCGGGAAGACGATCTCCCCCGTGCGCGCCGCGCCATCGGTCGCGGCGATGTTGAAGGGGATGCCGCTCAGGGCGTCTTGGGCAGGAATAGACACGCGTCACCGTAGGAATAGAAGCGATAGCGTTCGGCGACCGCATGGGCGTAAGCGCGCTTGACGGTGTCGAGGCCGGCGAAGGCCGAGATCAGCATCATCAACGTCGAGCGCGGCAGGTGGAAGTTGGTCATCAGCGCATCGACGGCGCGGAAGCGATAGCCCGGCGTGATGAAGATGTCGGTGTCGCCTGCGAACGGTCTCAGCCGTCCGTCGGCGTCGGCGGCGCTCTCCAGCAGGCGTGCGGCGGTGGTTCCCACGGCGACGACGCGGCCGCCGCGCGCGCGGACGGCGTTCAGCGCGTCAGCCGTTTCGGCGTCGAGGTAGCCGGTCTCGGCGTGCATGCGGTGGTCGTCGGTGTCGTCCGCCTTCACCGGCAGGAAGGTGCCGGCGCCGACATGGAGCACCGTTTCGTGGCGGATGACGCCGCGGGCGGCGAGCGCGTCCATGAGGGTCGGCGTGAAGTGCAGGCCCGCGGTCGGCGCAGCGACGGCGCCGGCTTCGCGGGCGAACAGGGTCTGGTAGTCGGTCGCGTCGCGGTCGTCGGTGGGGCGCTTGCCCGCGATGTAAGGCGGCAGCGGCAGCTCGCCGGCTCGAGCGATCGCGATGTCGAGGTCGGGCCCAGCGAGGTCGAAAGCGATCGTGATCTCGCCCGCCTCGCCTCGGGCCTCGACGGTCGCATCCAGCCTGCCGAGCAGGCTGGTCTCGCCCGACGCCTCGCCAAGCTCGATCCTGTCGCCAAGCGCGAGCTTTTTCGCCGGACGGGCGAAGGCCAACCAGCGGCCGGCGTCGAGACGGCGGTGAAGCAAGAGCTCCACGCGCGCGAGCGCCTCGCCGCGCCGTCGGACGCCCCGCAGGCGGGCCGGAATGACCTTGGTGGCGTTCACCACCAGCGCGTCCCCGGGCTGAAGAAAGGCCGGAAGCTCGGAGACCGTGCGGTCGTCGAGCTCAGGCTCCGCTCCGGAGCGGACGACGAGCAGACGCGCGGAATCGCGCGGCGCCACGGGACGCAGCGCGATCAGCGCTTCCGGCAGGTCGAAGTCGAACAGTCCGACGTCCACGAAAGATCAGTTCCTTACGCGCACGCCGGAGCGTGGCGCCGTCAGGCGTCGGCGGCGACCTTGATGGACAGGATCTTGTCGGGGTTCTGCACGGGCTCGCCGCGCTTGACCTTGTCGATGTTCTCCATGCCCTCGACGACCTTGCCCCAGACGGAATACTGCCCGTCGAGCCACGGCGCGTCCCCGAAGCAGAAGAAGAACTGGCTGTCGGCGCTGTCCGGGTCCATCGCGCGGGCGGCGGAGACGGTGCCGCGGGTGTGCTTCTCCTTGGAGAACTCCGCCTTCAGGTGCTTGCCCGAACCGCCGCGGCCGGTGCCTTCCGGATCGCCGGTCTGCGCCATGAAGCCGTCGATGACGCGGTGGAACACGACGCCGTCGTAGAACTTCTCGCGCACCAGCTCCTTAACCCGGGCGACATGGCCCGGCGCGAGGTCGGGCCGCAGCTCGACCTTCACCGGTCCCTGCGTGGTCTCGATGAGAAGCGTGTTCTCGAGGTCGCTCATTGGAAGCTCTCCTTGAATCTTGTCTTTGGCGTTCAGCGCGGCTGGTCCACGAGGCGGACCGCCTTGACCTTGTCCGGGTCGGAGGCCATGCCGTCGCCGTCCGCCCCCTTCTTGAGCTTGTCGACGGCGTCCATGCCGGTCACGACCTCGCCCACGATGGTGTACTGGCCGTCGAGCCAGGGCGCCGGCGCGAAGCAGATGAAGAACTGGCTGTTGGCGCTGTCCGGATCGTTGGTGCGCGCCATGCCGACCGTGCCGCGCTTGAAGCTCTCCTTGGAGAACTCGGCCTTGAGGTCGGGATATTTCGAGCCGCCCTCGCCGGTGCCGGTCGGGTCGCCGGTCTGGGCCATGAAGCCCGCGATGACGCGGTGGAACGGCACGCCGTCGTAGAACTTCTCGCGCACGAGCTGGGTGATGCGCTCGACGTGACGCGGGGCGAGGTCCGGCCTTAGCCGGATCGTCACGTCGCCCTTGGTGGTCTGCAGCACGATCGTCGGGCCGGCGGGCGGCTTGCTCTGTGCGCTGGCGGCGGCCGGCGCGAGAAGAGCGAGAGCGAGCAGAAGCGCGGAAAGCGGTCTCATCATCGGCGTCTCGTCAGGCGACCTGAGGGAACAAGCGTCTTGCGCGTCATGCGCTGCGGGCGGCGAGGCGGCGCGCCACCTCCGGCGCCACGAACGCGCCGACGTCGCCGCCCATGGCCGCGATCTGCCGCACGAGAGTGGCGCTGATCGGGCGGAACGCCGGCGCGGCCGGAAGGAACACGGTCTGCAACGTCGCATCGAGCGCGGCGTTCATGCCCGCCATCTGCATTTCATAGTCGAAGTCCGCCCCGTCTCGCACCCCCCGGATCAGGATCGTGGATCCGACGGCGGCCGCAGCCTCTACGACGAGTCCCTGAAAGGAGATCACCTCGAGCGTCGCCCCCGACTTCGCCGCCAGCGGCGCGCCGCAGAGACGAAGCATCTCGATGCGCTCTTCGACCGAGAACAGCGGCGCCTTGCCGACATGGGCGCCGACGCCGACGACGACTCGGTCCGTGAGCCCAAGCGCGCGGCCGAGAATGTCGAGGTGGCCGTTCGTGACGGGGTCGAACGAGCCTGGGTAGAAGGCGATGCGCGGCATGAGGCTCCGGTCGGCTTTGAGCGCCGCCGTGCTTAGCCCGGCATTGCCGCCGCCTGCAAGCGGCGCCGGCCATCACGCCGCGACGTGATCGACATCGTGACGCCGCGCCCTATCCAAGCCTGAGGGCCGGAAAACGCCGGTCCCGCGCAGGAGATCCCATGTCCAAGCATACCTACAAGATCATCGAGATCGTCGGCTCCTCCCCCTCCTCGATCGACGACGCCATCAAGACCGCCGTCGCGGACGCCGCGAAGACCGTGCGCAACATCGGGTGGTTCGAGGTCGTGGAGACCCGCGGTCACGTCGAAGGCGGCCAGGTCGCGCACTTCCAGGTCACGCTGAAGATCGGCTTCACGCTCGACGACCCGGAAAGGATGTAGACGCGACCCGATCGCCGCTTTTCGCGAGGCCGCCGGGCTGCGCATGATCGGGCCCGACCGATTCCGAGAGAGCAGCGATGGCCTGGGCGTGTCTAGTGCTGGCGGGGATGATCGAGGTCATCTTCTCCTATGCGTTGAAGCAGTCCTACGGCTTCACGCGGCCCGTCGCTTCGGTCGCGGCGATCGTCTCCGTCTCGGCGAGCCTTGGCCTGCTGGCCTACGCCATGAGAACCCTGCCATTGGGGCTCGCTTATCTCGTCTGGACGGGCGTCGGCGGCCTCGGCGCGCTTGCGGTCGGCGCGATCGTTCTTGGCGAAGCGATGACGCCGTTGAAGGTCGTCAGCGCCGGCTTCGTGGTCGTCGGCCTGTGCGGGTTGCGCTTCGCCTCGGCCGGCTGACCGCGCGGCGTTCGAGCCGTGAACAGGCGATGAACGTCGGCTGCGGTCTGTGTTCAAGCGCGGCGGCCAGAATGCGCTCCGCCTCAGGCGTCGCTCCCCCGCCTCGAAAGGGCGACGGATCGGACACCGCCCCTCTCCGTTCCGAACGCGCATGAGGATCGCCCGGCCGCGGGGGAGCGGCCGGGCGGCGTCCCCGATCGACAAAAGAAAACGGCGCCTCCCGCGAGAGACGCCGTTTCGAATTTGGAGGCCCAGCCTGGAGTCGAACCAGGATAGGGATGCGTTCCCACATCCCGGGTAGCCGTTCCCCCACCGGGCCGTTCGCGAAGTCTGCCTGTTCCGGCAGGCCGCGCACAACGCTTAAAGAGCCTTAAGCCTAAGGCTTGCTTAAAGCCCGACGTGCGGCCGTCACTCCTCGCCGTCTTCGTCGCCGGTTTCCTCGATGTGCTCGACGGAGACGACGCGCTCGCCATCGCCCGTCTTGAACACCGTCACCCCCTGCGTCGTGCGGCCGGCGATCCTGATGTTATGAACCGGGCAACGGATGGTCTGGCCGGCGTTGGTCACCAGCATGATCTGGTCGGTTTCCTCCACCGGGAAGGAGGCTGCGAGCGGCCCGTTGCGCTCATTGGTGACCATCGCGGTGATGCCTTTGCCGCCGCGACCGGTGACGCGATACTCGAAAGACGAGGATCGCTTGCCGTAACCCTTCTCCGAGATCGTGAGGATGAGCTGCTCCGCCGCGCCCATCGCGCTGTAGCGGTCCTGACCGAGCTCGATGTCGCCGCCGTCCTCGGCCTCGGACTCCGCCTCGGCGCCGGCATTATCGGCGACATCCTCGCCTTGGCCCCGCCGCACCGCGTTCGCGAGCTTGAGATAAGCGGTGCGCTCGGCGGGGGTCGCCTCGAAACGGCGGAGGATGGAGAGCGAGATCACCCGGTCGCTCTCGGCGAGAGCGATGCCGCGCACGCCCACGCTGTCGCGGCCCTTGAAGACGCGCACATCGCCGACGCGGAAGCGGATGCACTGGCCGCCATGGGTGGTGAGCAGGACGTCGTCCTCCTCCGAGCAGATCTGCACGTCGACGATGGATTCGCCCTCGTCGAGCTTCATCGCGATCTTGCCGGCGCGGTTCACGTTGACGAAGTCGCTGAGCTTGTTGCGCCGGACGGTGCCGCCGGAGGTGGCGAACATCACGTCGTAGCGCGCCCAATCCTCCTCGTTCTCTGTCAGCGGCATGATCGTGGTGATGCGTTCGCCCTCGTCGAGCGGCAGCATGTTGATCAGCGCCTTGCCGCGGGCCTGGGGCGCGGAGAGCGGCAGCCGCCAGACCTTCACCTTGTAGACCTGACCGAGCGAGGAGAAGAACAGCACGGGGGTGTGCGTGTTCGCCACGAACAGGCGGCTGACGAAGTCCTCCTCGCGGGTCGCCATTCCCGAGCGGCCCTTGCCGCCGCGATGCTGCGACCGGTAGGTCGCGAGCGGCACGCGCTTGATGTAGCCGCCATGGGTGAAGGTGACGACCATGTCCTCGCGCTGGATGAGGTCCTCGTCCTCGAAATCGGCGTCAGATTCCAGGATCTCGGTACGGCGCGGCGTGGCGAACTGCGCCTTTGCCCAGAGCAGCTCTTCGCGCACGATGGCCTGCACCCGTTCGCGCGAACGCAGGATGTCGAGGTAGTCGGCGATCTCGGCGGCGAGCTTGTCGAGCTCCTCGCCGATTTCGTCGCGCCCGAGTGCGGTGAGGCGCTGCAGCCGCAGATCGAGGATGGCGCGGGCCTGCTCCTGCGAGAGCTTGTAAGTCCCCTCCTCCGACAGGCCGTGGCGGGGATCGTCGATCAGCGCCACCAGCGGCGCAACGTCGAGCGCCGGCCAGTCGCGCGCCATCAGCCGCTCGCGGGCGGTGGCGGGATCCGGCGCGGTGCGGATGAGGTGGATCACCTCGTCGATGTTTGCGACCGCGATCGCGAGGCCGACCAAGATGTGCGCCCGGTCGCGCGCCTTGTTCAGCCGGAACTTCGTCCGCCGGCTGATCACGTCCTCGCGGAAGGCGACGAACGCGGTCAGCATGTCCTTGAGCGTCATCAGCTCAGGGCGGCCGCCCGTGAGCGCGACCATGTTCGCGCCGAACGTCGTCTGTAGCGCGGAGTAGCGATAGAGCTGGTTCAGCACGACGTCGGCGACGGCGTCGCGCTTGAGCTCGATCACGATCCGCATGCCCTGGCGGTCGCTCTCGTCGCGCAGGTCCGAGATGCCCTCGACGCGCTTGTCGCGCACGAGGTCCGCGATGTGCTCGATCAGCCGCGCCTTGTTCACCTGATAGGGCAGCTCGGTGACGATCAGCGCCTCGCGATCCTTGCGGATCTCCTCGGTGTCGACCTTGGCGCGCATGACAACCGAGCCGCGGCCGGTGGAATAGGCCGAGCGGATGCCGCCACGGCCCAGGATGCGCCCGGCTGTCGGGAAATCCGGCCCTGGGACGATCTCGAGCAACTGCTCGAGCTCCATCTCCGGCGTCTCGATCAGCGCCACGCAGGCGTCGACGACCTCGCCGAGATTGTGCGGCGGGATGTTGGTCGCCATGCCGACCGCGATGCCGCCGGCGCCGTTGACGAGCAGGTTGGGGAACTTGGCGGGAAGGACCGTCGGCTCCCGCTCGGAGCCGTCATAGTTGTCCTGGAAGTCGACGGTGTCCTCGTCGATGTCGGCGAGCAGCGCCATCGCGGGCTTGGCGAGCCGGATCTCGGTGTACCGCATCGCCGCGGGGGGATCGCCGTCGACCGAGCCGAAATTGCCCTGCCCGTCCGCGAGCATGAGGCGCATCGAGAACGGCTGCGCCATGCGCACCAGCGCGTCGTAGATCGATTGGTCGCCGTGCGGGTGGTACTTACCGATGACGTCGCCGACCACGCGGGCGGACTTGCGATAGGGCCGATCCGGGAAATAGCCGTTCTCGTTCATCGAGAACAGGATCCGGCGATGCACCGGCTTCAGCCCGTCGCGCACATCCGGCAGAGCGCGCGATACGATCACGCTCATCGCGTAATCGAGATAAGACCGCCGCATTTCGTCGGCGATCGAGACGGGGCGCACGTCGGACGGGTCGCCCGACGTCGGATCGATAGGATCGGCCAAGATCAAACAGCTTTCGTGTCGTGTCTTCCGCGCGGGAACCTATACGATTCCGCCTTGGAAAGCCAAACTGCGAAGCGCTTATCCCCGGCCCAAAAACCTATTGATATTCAGGTAGTTACAGGCCAGCGGCATCGCCGCGGCGCTCTGGCGCGCCGAGGCGTCCGCGGCGCAGCCCGCGAGCGCGGCTCAGAACGGGATGTCGTCGTCCATGTCGGAATAGCCGCCGCGTCCGCCGCCGCCGCCCGCGCCTGCCGGCGCAGGCGCGCGGCGCTCGGGCGCCGGGCTCGACCGGCCGAAGCTTTCGCCGCCGCCGCCCTCATAGGCGTTGTCGTCCCCGCCGCCGCCACGGCCGTCGAGCATGGCGAGCTCGCCGCGATAGCGCTGCAGCACGATCTCGGTGGAATACTTCTCGACGCCCGAGGCGTCGGTGTATTTGCGGGTCTGGAGCTGGCCCTCGACATAGACCTTGGAGCCCTTCTTCAGGTAGCTTTCGGCCACCTTCGCCAGGCTCTCGTTGAAGATCACCACCTGGTGCCACTCGGTCTTCTCGCGGCGCTCGCCGGACTGCTTGTCCCGCCAGCTTTCCGAAGTCGCGATCCGAAGATTGACGACCGGCTCGCCGGAATTCAGGCGGCGAACCTCCGGGTCCCTGCCGAGATTTCCGACAAGGATGACCTTGTTCACGCTGCCAGCCATCGCGATCTCCTAAACTTCGAGGCACCACCTTAAACCGATCGCCGCCACGGGTCGCGCCGATGCGTCGCCTTGTCCACAAGCGCGCCTTCAGCCAGTCTGTTCCGGCCCCTGGCGTTTATGTTCTATTTATGTTCTCTATCATTCGCGGAACGAAGCAACAAGACCTCCTTGATCCGCGCGAGGCGCACCCGACTTGAACGACGACCGGCGGCCCTCCCGTCACGGAACGACGCGACATGACGAAGACGACAGCGCGCCCTGCGAACGGGGCCTTGCGCGCAAAGAAGGCTGACGCGAAGGCGAGCGCCGCCGCCAAGCCTTCCGGAAACAAGCCTTCCGGAAAATCGACGCCCGCCGCGAAATCGAGCGCGGCCGCGCTGGAGGCCGCCTTCGACAAGGCCGCTTCGCGCGAGAAGATCGCCCGCGACGCGCGGCAGATCTCGATCCGCGGCGCGCGCGAGCACAATCTCAAAAACGTCGATCTCGACATCCCGCGCGACCAGCTCGTCGTGTTCACGGGCCTGTCAGGCTCCGGCAAATCCTCGCTCGCCTTCGACACGATCTATGCCGAGGGCCAGCGCCGCTATGTCGAGAGCCTCTCAGCCTATGCGCGCCAGTTCCTCGAGATGATGCAGAAGCCGGACGTCGACCAGATCGACGGCCTGTCGCCCGCAATCTCGATCGAGCAGAAGACGACCTCGCGCAACCCGCGCTCGACTGTCGGCACCGTCACCGAAATCTACGACTACATGCGCCTGCTCTGGGCGCGGGTCGGCATCCCCTATTCGCCCGCGACCGGCCTGCCGATCGAGAGCCAGACCGTCAGCCAGATGGTCGATCGGCTGATGGCGCTGCCGGAGGGATCGCGGCTCTATCTGCTCGCCCCCGCCGTGCGCGGCCGCAAAGGCGAGTACCGCAAGGAGATCGCGGAATTCCAGAAGAAGGGTTTTCAGCGCCTCAAGGTGAACGGGACCTATTACGAGATCGCCGACGCGCCGACGCTCGACAAGAAGCTGAAGCACGACATCGACGTGGTGGTGGACCGCGTCGTCATCCGCGGAGACATCGCAAGCCGCCTCGCCGACAGTCTTGAGCAGGCGCTCGCGCTCGCCGACGGCATCGCTATCGCCGAATTCGCGAACGAGACCGACGAGAACGGCGATCCGAAGCGCCTCACCTTCTCCGAAAAATTCGCCTGCCCGGTCTCCGGCTTCACCATCCCCGAGATCGAGCCTCGGCTGTTCTCGTTCAACAACCCGTTCGGCGCCTGCCCGGCCTGCGACGGCCTCGGCACCGAGCTCAGCGTCGACCCCAATCTCGTCGTTCCCGAAGGCGGGATCAGCCTGCGCAAGGGCGCGATCGCGCCGTGGTCGCGCTCGACCTCGCCTTATTACGTCCAGACGCTCGACGCGCTCGCCAAGCATTACGGCTTCTCGCTCTCCACCCAATGGGCGGACCTGCCGGAGAAGGCGAAGAACGTCGTGCTCTACGGCTCGGGCGACGAGAAGGTGCGCTTCGTCTACGACGACGGGCTGCGGTCGTACGAGACCGTGAAGACCTTCGAGGGCGTCGTCCGCAATCTGGAGCGGCGCTGGAAGGAGACCGAGAGCGACTGGTCCCGCGAGGAGATCGGCCGCTACATGTCGGACGTGCCCTGCCTGGTCTGCGAGGGCTTTCGGCTGAAGCCCGAGGCGCTCGCCGTGCGCGTCTCCGACAGCCATATCGGCCGGGCGTCGCAGCTGTCGGTGAAGGCCGCGCACGCCTGGTTCGAGGACCTGCCGAACCATCTGACGGATAAGCAGAACGAGATCGCCTATCGGATCCTCAAGGAGATCCGCGACCGTCTGCGCTTCCTTGTCGACGTCGGGCTGGAATATCTCACGCTCGCCCGCGGCTCCGGCTCGCTGTCCGGCGGCGAGAGCCAGCGCATCCGGCTCGCCAGCCAGATCGGCTCGGGGCTGACGGGGGTACTCTACGTGCTCGACGAGCCCTCGATCGGCCTGCACCAGCGCGACAATGAACGGCTGCTCGGCACGCTGGAGCGGCTGCGCGACCTCGGCAACACAGTGATCGTCGTCGAGCACGACGAGGACGCGATCCGGCTCGCGGACTACGTGGTGGATGTCGGCCCCGGCGCGGGCGTGCATGGCGGCGAGATCGTCGCGCGCGGCACGCCCGAAGAGGTGATGGCGAACCCGAACAGCCTGACCGGGCAGTATCTCACCGGTGTCCGTGAAGTGCGCACGCCGACCCGCCGCCGGCCGTTCGACAAGAAGAAGACGCTGAAGGTGGTCGGCGCGCGCGCCAACAACCTCAAGGACGTCACGGCGGAAGTGCCGCTCGCGACCTTCACCTGCGTGACCGGCGTGTCCGGCGGCGGCAAGTCGACCCTGCTGATCGACACCGTGTTCAAGGCCGCCGCCCGCAAGCTCAACGGCGCGAACGAGAATCCCGGTGCGCATGAGCGGATCGAGGGTTTTGAGCATCTCGACAAGGTCATCGACATCGACCAGTCGCCGATCGGCCGCACGCCGCGCTCGAACCCTGCGACCTATATCGGCGCGTTCACCCCGATCCGCGACTGGTACGCCGGCCTACCCGAGTCCAAGGCGCGCGGCTATATGCCGGGCCGGTTCTCGTTCAACGTGAAGGGCGGCCGCTGCGAGGCCTGCCAGGGCGACGGCGTCATCAAGATCGAGATGCACTTCCTGCCGGACGTCTACGTCACCTGCGACGTCTGCAAGGGTAAGCGCTACGACCGCGAGACTCTCGAAGTCGTCTACAAGAACAAGTCGATCGCCGACGTGCTCGACATGACGGTCGACGAGGCCGTCATATTCTTCAAGGCCGTCCCCTCGATCCGCGAGAAGATGGAGACGCTCGCGCGCGTCGGTCTCGGCTACGTCAAGGTCGGTCAGCAGGCGACGACCCTGTCCGGCGGCGAGGCGCAGCGCGTCAAGCTGTCCAAGGAGCTGTCCCGCCGGGCGACCGGCCGCACGCTCTACATCCTCGACGAGCCGACCACGGGCCTGCATTTCCACGACGTCGCCAAGCTGCTCGAAGTGCTCCACCAGTTGGTGGACCAAGGCAATACGGTCGCGGTGATCGAGCACAATCTCGAGGTCATCAAGACCGCTGACTGGGTCATCGACATGGGCCCCGAGGGCGGCGATGGCGGCGGCATGGTGGTTGGGACCGGCACGCCGGAGCAGATCGCCAAGAACAAGGGCAGCCATACCGGCCGATTCCTCGCCGAGGTGCTGGCGCGCCGCCCCGCAGGGGCGGCGATGAAGGACGCCGCGGAGTGATCGGGCGCGCATGATCAACGTGGCGTCGTGATGCTTTATTAGGCGCACCGCCGCCATCGGTCGCTGCGGCGCCTCTTTCCGAATTATGACTGATTTTTGAACAGATCGTCGCTGTTAACGATCTGGTTACCGCCCATGTCTGGCGCGCATCGCAGCAATGTCTGCATAGGAATTGCGCAGAAGCGTCGTCCACCCCCATATGCGCGTCACGATGCTGCGGCGTCGCTTTCCTGCGCAAGGGGCGCGGAAGGGGTCCTACGCCGCGAACTTTGGACGACGAAAATGCTGTTCTGGTCCTTCCTCCTCAAGCGGTACCAGGTCTGGAAGATCTACCGCTCGACCTATGCCGAGCTCGCAAATCTCGACGACCGCACGCTCGCCGACATCAATGTCGGCCGCAGCGAGATCGCCGCCATCTCGCGCCGCGCGGCGCTCCGGGCCGTCGCCGCTTGAGCGGCGCCGGTCTTCCGAACTGAAAAGCCCCGGCCCCGCCGGGGCTTTTTTCGTTTTGAGGCGGCGCGCCAACGACGTGGAGGTGGCGGCCTCGCGCCTAAGCCCGTCATCCCGGCCGAGGCATCAGCCGAGAGCCGGGATCGTCTCCAGGATGAAGCGCCCCTTTTTGACGACGATCCCGGCTCGGCCTGACGGCCGTCCGGGATGACGGTTGAGAGCGAAACGTCGAGCACGCCACGTCTCGCTGCAGCGTTCAAGGAATATAGTCCTTGACATTCATCCCCTCTTATGATCCTCTGTGCTCGCTTCTCCCCGTCGGAAGGCGTGTCCGGACCGGCCGGCCATGCGGGGATGAAGGCGGCGCCTGCGGCGGGGATGACCGGATGTCCTCGCCCCGGGGCGGCTGCCGCAGCGCCTCGGCGGAGGTTCGCTTCCGCCAACGTGACGAGACCGCCCCGCACTAAGACGGGGAGCCGGCCATGCCGGCGGGATCGTGTGGCGGCGAGGGTTTCGAACGCCGGCTCCAAAGGCCGGAGGACGAAGTCTTCGCCCGAGGCCGAGCCTCATCGGGTTCGGTCGGGAAAGCCGCAAGGTCCCGGAGTCGTCTGCGGAGTTCGCAAAAATGCCGTGCGTGGAGCGCCGGGCGACCGGCAACTACTCTACCCCCCTGACGGTGGCCCGGCGCTCCCGCGCTTCCCATCAGACTTCGCTGTTTGACCAGCGCTGGACGAGGGCTTTCCGGGCTGCCGGAGGATTTCGCGCGTCCGCGCCACGACGCCTTCGTCATCCTGGGCTGCCCCCGGGATGACGAAGGTGTTCCCGCTTGCCAAACATCGCTAGGTTCCGCCGCATGAGCACCAAACCCATCCACGTCGTCGGCGGCGGTCTTGCGGGCAGCGAGGCGGCCTGGGCGCTGGCCAGCGTCGGCGTCCCCGTCATCCTGCACGAAATGCGTCCCGCGCGCGGGACCGAGGCGCACCAGACGGACTCGCTGGCCGAACTCGTCTGCTCCAACTCTTTCCGTTCCGACGATGCCGAGCAGAACGCGGTCGGCCTGCTGCATCAGGAGATGCGCTCGCTCGGCTCGCTCGTGATGCGGGCGGCGGACGCCAACCAGGTGCCGGCCGGCGGCGCGCTCGCGGTGGATAGGCACGGCTTTTCGGCGGCCGTCACGCAGGCGCTCGAAGACCACCCGCTGGTGACGATCGTCCGCGAAGAAGTCTCCGGTCTGCCGCCGGAGGATTGGGGCGACGCCATCGTCGCGACCGGCCCCCTCACCTCGCCGGCGCTGGCGGAGGCGGTGCGCGCGCTCACCGGCGAGGACGACCTCGCCTTTTTCGACGCGATCGCCCCGGTGGTCCACGCCGACAGCATCGATCGCTCGATCGCGTGGGCGCAGTCGCGCTACGACAAGGTCGGACCGGGCGGCACCGGCGCGGACTATTTGAATTGCCCGCTGAACAAGGAGCAGTACGAGGCTTTCGTCGCGGGGCTCGTGTCCGGCGAAAAGGTCTCGTTCAAGCAATGGGAGGCCACGACCCCCTATTTCGACGGCTGCCTGCCTGTCGAGGTCATGGCGGAGCGCGGGCCGGAGACGCTGCGCCACGGCCCGATGAAGCCGATGGGCCTCACCAACGCGCACAAACCTGAGGAGAAGGCCTACGCCGTCGTCCAGCTCCGGCAGGACAATGCGCTCGGCACGCTGTTCAACATGGTCGGCTTTCAGACCAAGCTGAAGCACGCCGAGCAGGTCAGGCTGTTCCGCACCATTCCGGGGCTGGAGAACGCCGAGTTCGCGCGGCTCGGCGGTCTGCACCGCAACACCTATCTCAACGCGCCGAAACTGCTCGACCGCACGCTCAGGCTAAAAGCGCTGCCGAGGCTTCGTTTTGCCGGCCAGATCACGGGCTGCGAGGGCTATGTGGAGAGCGCGGCAATCGGCATCCTCGTCGGCCGCTTCGCCGCGGCCGAGGCGCTTGGCCGGCATGCCTCCTCGCCGCCCTTGACCACCGCGCTCGGCGCTTTGCTCGGCCACATCACCGGCGGCCATCTCGCGGTCGAAAGCGAAGGCCCAAAGAGCTATCAGCCGATGAACGTCAATTTCGGGCTGTTCCCGCCGGTCGAAGAGCCGATCCGGGCGCCCGACGGCGGGCGCGTTCGCGGCGCGGCCAAGACGCAGGCGAAGAAGCGCATGCTGACCGACCGCGCCCGCGCCGATCTCGCGCGCTGGCTTGACGGAGCGCCGTGGGCCGAGGCCGCGGAATGAGCGAGACGATCGAGGATCTGGTGCTGCGGCTCGCGACCGAGCGAGGTCTGGGCAAGACGATCTGCCCGACAGAAGCCGCGCGGGCGGCGGCCGAGCAGCGTGGCGAGGACGATTGGCACGGCCGGCTTGGAGGCGTGAAGGCTGCGGCCGTCAGGCTCGCCAAGCGCGGCGCGGTCGCGATCTACCGCAAGGGCAAGCCGGTCGACCCGGACGATTTCCGCGGCGTCTACCGCATCGGCCTGCCGAAGCCGCCGGATGATTCCTCGACGGAGTGACGCGGAGGCGAGCCGGCTGCGTATCCCGTCTGGTGTCAGACATTGGAGGTTCGCCGTGTTCAAAAGCCGTCATGCATTCGCCGCCGCGCTCGCGGCCGTCGCCCTGTCCGTCGCGCCCGCGCTGTCGGAGCCGTTCTCGCAGCCGAAATTCGACGCCGCGATGAAGGCCGGCGCGCCCATCGTCGTCCATGTCAACGCCACTTGGTGCCCGACCTGCATGATGCAGAAGCCCGTGCTGTCGAAGCTCCTGAGCGAGGATCGCTACGGCAAGTTCAGGGAGTTCGTGGTGGATTACGACCAGGGCAAGGACACGATGCGCGCGCTGAAAGCGCCCGACCGCAGCACCATCATCGTGTTCGCCAAGGGGAAGGAGACCGGCCGCGGCGTCGGCGACGTGTCGGAGGCTTCGGTATCGAGCCTCTTGAACACCGGGCTCTGAGGCGCGTGCCGTCAGGCCGGCCTCAGCCCTCCGACTCCATCGTGTCCTTTACCGCTTGCACCAACTGCTTCAGCGAGAACGGCTTTGGCAGGAAGGCGAAGGTCTCGCCCTCGGGCAGGTTCTTCTTGAAGGCGTCTTCGGCGTAGCCCGAAACGAAGATGATCTTGAGGTCGGGCTGCGTCTTGCGAAGCTCGCGCAGCAGGCTCGGGCCGTCCATCTCGGGCATTACGACGTCGGAGACCACGAGCTCGATCGAGGGCCCATGCTCCTTCATGCGCTCGAGCGCCTCGACGCCGGAATTGGCCTCGATCACGGTGTAGCCGCGGGAGGCCAGCGCTCGGGAGCCAAAGGCGCGCACGGCGTCCTCGTCTTCGACCAGCAGCACGGTCCCGCGGCCGGTCATGTCCTGCGCGGAAGCGGCGGCGGAGGCCGCCGCCGTCGGCTTGGCGTCCTCCGCCTCAACCCCGGTAAAGCGCGGCAGCAGGATGCGGAAGGTGGCGCCCTTGCCCGGCTCCGACAGCGCGAAGACATAGCCGTCGGTCTGCTTGACGATGCCGTAGACCGTCGAGAGGCCGAGACCGGTGCCCTTGCCGACCTCCTTGGTGGAGAAGAACGGCTCGAAGATCTTGTCGAGGATCTCCGGCGGAATGCCGGGGCCGGTGTCCTCCACGTCGATCAGCACGTAGTCGCCCGGCGTCAGTTCGACGTCGCCGAAGGAGGGAACCTCGCTCGCCGGCACGTTGCGCGTCCGCACGGTGACAAGCCCGCCGGCGTCGCCCATCGCGTCGCGGGCGTTGACCACGAGATTGATGATCACCTGCTCGAACTGGTTGAGGTCCGCCTTCACCTTCCAGAGGTCGCGGCCGTGGACGAGCTCAAGCTTGACGTTCTCGCCGACGAGCCGAGCCAGCAGCATGCGGACGTCCGCCAGCACGTCGCCAAGCGCGATGACCTGCGGGCGCAGCGTCTGGCGGCGGGAGAAGGCGAGCAGTTGGCGGACCAGGCTCGCCGCCCGGTTCGCGTTCTGCTTGATTTGCATGATGTCCTGGAAGGACGGATCGGTCGGCCGGTGGTTCGCGAGCAGCAGGTCGGAATAGCCGATGATCGCAGTGAGCACGTTGTTGAAGTCGTGCGCGACGCCACCGGCGAGCTGGCCGACCGCGGTCATCTTCTGGCTTTGCGCGAACTTCGCCTCCAGCGCCCGCTGGTCGGTGGTGTCGAGCGCGTAGACGACGGCCGCCTCGTGATCGTCGCCCTCGCCGTCGTCGACGCGCGCCACGAACAGCCTCGCCGAGCGGCCGACCTCACCCGGCAGCGTGACGTCGACCGGCGGCACGTCGCCAGCCCCGCCGGCGGCGGCGGCGATCGCCGCCTCGATGACGGTGCGGTCGCGCTGCTCGGCGAAGACGCTGGCGATCATGCGCTCAGCGCCGCCTTCGCCGCGCAGCCGGTCGCCGAAGAGCTTAGCGAAGGGCGCGTTCGTTCGCAGCACCCGGCCTCGGGCGTCGACGGTCGCGATCGCGAGCGGCGTGTTGTTGAAGAAACGCGCGAACCGCACTTCCGCCGCGCGCAGCGGCTCGGAGACGTCTGCGCCCGGGCCCCGGTCGAGCACCAGAGTGCGCGAGGCGCCCGGCGTCCCGTCGGCCGAGAAGGCGACGGCGTGGAGCAGGCGCGCGGGCAGCGAACGTCCGCCGCGGGTTCGGAGGTCGACGTCGATGATCTCGGTCGTGGTGGCGCCCGGCGTGGGCTGAACCTGCTCGACGAGCGACGCGCCGTCGCCCGCCAGCACGTCGCTCAGCTTCAGCGAGCCCGCGCCGACGCGCGTCAGGTCCTGGTCGAGCCAGCCCGCGAGCGTGGCGTTCATGTAGACGATCGAGCCGTCGCCCTCGGCCGCGAAGAAGCCGGCCGGCGCGTGATCGAGGAAGTCGACGGCGTGCTGCAGCTCCTGGAAGACATTCTCGTGCCGCTCACGCTCGGCCGTTACGTCGGCGAGCGTCCAGACGGTCTCGAGCCCGCCGGCGCCGGGCCGCGCCACCGGTCGTACGCCGATGCGGAACCAGGCGGCCTGTCCCTCGGGCAGCGTCGCCCGCGCCTCCTCGAAGGCGCGCTTTCCGGCCCGCGCGGCCTGCGCCAGGCGGTAGATCGCCTCGGCGACGTCGGCGTTGCCCGCGAAGACGCGCTCGACGGTGCGGGCCGCGGCGGCGTTCTCGGCCCGGGTCAGATCGAGATAGGCTTCGTTCGCGAAAACGATGCGTCCGCCCTCGTCGGTGACGAGCACGCCTTCTTCGGCGGTGGCGGCGATGGCGCGGGCGAGGTCGTCCCGGCCTCCGCCGCGGGCGAACTGGATCAGCCCGAGCGCGCCGGCGAACAGCGCGAAGACGCCGACGACCGAGAGCGCCGCGAGCAGCGCGAGGATCCAGGACTGAGCCGCCTCGTCCTGCAGGAAGGAGATCGCGAGGCCTGCCCCGACCAAAGCGGACGCCAGCAGCAGGACGAGCGCGACCGATCCGGGCCTGCCGCTACGATCGATCGGCGGCTCGGCGGCCATACGCTCACCCTCGGCGACGCTGCTCATACTTCCTCACGGACGGCGATTCGGCGTGAGCCGGCGCCGATCGGAACCATGCTGCGCCACGGTGCAGGATTCAACAGGCTGAACGCCTCATCCAACAGGGACTTGAGGCGGTCACCGCCGGCTCTTGCGGCGCATGACGAAGCCGATGACCTCGGCGACCGCCTTGTAGTGCTCGGCCGGAATCTCCCGGTCGATCTCGATGGCGGCGTGAAGCGAGCGCGCGAGCGGCGGGTTTTCCACAACCGCGACGCCCGCCTCCTCGGCGACCCGGCGTATCCGGAGCGCGACGGCGTCGACGCCCTTCGCTACGCAGAGCGGCGCGCTCATGCCGGACTCGTATTTGAGCGCGACGGCGTAGTGGGTCGGGTTGGCGATCACCACGGTTGCGCTCGGCACCGCCGCCATCATGCGCTTCTTGGAGCGCTCCAAGCGGATGCGCCGGATGCGGCCTTTCACATGCGGGTCGCCTTCCTGCTGCTTGTGCTCCTCCTTGACCTCCTGAAGCGTCATCATCAGGCGCTGGCGCCAGCGATGGCGTTGCCAGAGGTAGTCGGCCATCGCGATCGCGGCGAACACGCCGGCGGCCGAGGCCAGCACGCGCAGCGCAAGCGAATTCAGCGCCGGCAGAAGCGTTTCGACGTCGGCGTCCGTCATCGCCGCGAGGCGGCTGCGCTCGGGCCAAAGCACGAGCGTGATGACCGTGCCGACAATTCCGAGCTTGAGCAGGCCCTTGAGGAAGTTGACGAGGCTTTCCGGCGAGAACAGCCGCTTGAAGCCGGCGATCGGCGACACCTTCGAGAACTTGGGCGCGAGCGCCTCGGTGGTGATCTGGAAGGGGTGCTGAACGACATTCGCGGCGATCGCGGCGACCGCCAGCAACAGCATCGGCAAAGCGAGCGCAGCGCCGATCGCGAGCCCGAGGCCTCCGGCCATGTTGATCAGCGCAGGTCCGTCGAGCGCGAAGGTCTGCGGCCGCTGCAGGAACATCGCCAGCGTCGGCTTCAGACTGGAGGCGGCCGATCCGCCGAAGGCGGACAGCGCAAGCGTCGAGGCGGCTAGGCCGAACCAGACGTTGATCTCCTGGCTCTTCGCGACGTCGCCGCGCTTGGCGGCGTCCTCGATCTTCTTGCGTGTCGGTTCTTCTGTCTTTTCGCCGCCGCTCTCGCTCTCGGCCATCGCATCAGCCTCCGGCGATCGCGCGCAGCGAGTCGCCGACGCTGCCGAGAAACACGCTCATCAGAACGCCGATCACGAGAGCGAGCAGCGCAAAGCCGGCGATCAGCGTCAGCGGCGAGGCGATGAAGAACACCTGCAGCTGCGGCATGAGCCGCGACAGGACGCCGAGCCCCAGATTGAAGATCATGCCGAAGACGAGAAACGGCGCGGAGATCTGGACGCCGATCCGGAAGGCGTCCTCGACCGAGCGGACGGCCAGCGCGGCGGCGTCGCCCGTCGCGGGAAACGCGCCCGGCTTAAAGGCGTCGTAGCTCGCGCCGATCGCGCCGATCGCGAGGTGGTGCAGGTCGGTGGCGAAGATCAGCGAGACGCCGACCAGCGTCAGGAAGGTGCCGACGATCGCGCTCTGCTGCCCTTGCGTCGGGTCGACCGTCATGACGAAGGCGAGGCCGAGTTGGTTCGCGATGACGTTGCCGGCGACCGAAAGCGCCGACATCGCGAAGCGCGCGACGAAGCCGAGCGCGAGGCCGACCGCGAGTTCGGAAATCGCCATGCCGATCAGGCCGACCGCGTTCGCGGCGTCGACCTGATAAAGCGGGCGGGCGAAGGGGAAGAACACGAAGGCGAGCAGCACCGCGATCGTCAGCCGGAAGCGGGCGGAGACGTTCTGCTCGCCGATGCCCGGCAGCAGCATCACGAGAGCGCCAACGCGCGCGAGCACCAGCAGGAAGGCCGCGACCTCGTTCGGCAGCAGATCGAAGGTCATCGGCCCGCCCCGGAGCGGCGCATCACCCGCCGGCGACGATCCGTCCGGCGATCCGCGCCATATGCGCCGCCATGGCGTCGCCCATGAAGGGCAGCGCGATCAGCATGGCGACGAACAGCGCGAGGATCTTAGGGACGAAGACGAGGGTCGTCTCCTGGATCTGCGTGAGCGCCTGGATGAGCGAGACCGCGACGCCGACGACCAGCGTGACGACCATCAATGGCCCGCCCACTTTGAGGATGGTCCACAGTGCGTCGCGGGCGACGTCGAGGATTTCGGGAGCGTTCATGGGACTGGCCTTCAGATCAGATCGGCATCCGCATGATTTCCTCATAGGCCGCGATCACCTTGTCACGGACGCTGACGAGAGTATCCAAGGCGAGTTCGCTCTCGGCCACCGCCGTCACGACGTCGACGACGTCGGATTTGCCGCCGGTCACCGCCTGCATCGCCTGCGCGTCGGTCGCCCGGCCCTGCTCGGCCATGCCCGCGAGCGACTTCTCTAGCATCTCGCCGAAGCCGCCGCCGGCTTTCTGGGCCGCGGCCGCGCCGCCGCCCGTGGTCGCGGAGCCGATGAGGTTCGCAATGCTCGCATAGGCGCCGGCGGCGGAGACGGGGCTCGCCATGGATCAGTTCCCTTCAGGCCTTGAGGATGTCGAGAGTGCGCGAGATCATCCGCCGCGCAGCGCCGACCATGTTGAGGTTCGCTTCGTAGCTCCTCTGCGCGTCGCGCATGTCGGTCTGTTCGATCAGCGAATCGACGTTTGGCAGCCGGACGTTGCCGCTGGCGTCCGCCATCGGGTTGCCGGGTTCGTGGCGGACGCGGAAGTCCGACTGGTCGCGCTGGACCTTGCCGAGCGTCACCACCTGCGCGGAGAGCTCGCTGTGGAAGTCGGACTTCAGCGTCGGCACCTTGCGGCGATAGGGATCGGCGCCGACGGTCTTCGCGGTCGAATCGGCGTTCGCGATGTTCTCGGCGATGATCCGCATGCGGCCTGCCTGGGCCTTGAGCCCGGCTGCGGCGACGCCGATCGCGCGATTGAGGTCCATGGTCTAGCGGCTCCGGGACTCAGCGCCGCCCGAGCGCGGTGCGGATGAGGCCGAGGCTCTTCTGGTAGAGCATCGTCGCCATCTGATGATCCATTTGGTTCTGGGACGCCTTCATCATCTGTTCTTCGAGGACGACGGTGTTGCCGTCCGGCGTGCGCTCGAAGCCGTCCGCGGAGCGCGACCGAGGGTCGCCGCCGGCGCTCGCGAGCGTCAGATGCCTGGGGTCGGTCTGGCTCGGAATGACGAAGGAGGCGGGGTCGTCGATCGGCTTCAGCTCGCTCGCCCGGAAGCCCGGAGTGGCTGCATTCGCGACGTTTTCCGCCAGCAGACCCTGGCGCGCCTCATGCCAGCGCATCTTCGTCTTCAGCGCCGCGAACAGCGGCGGCTCGACCGATCCGACCACGACACGCCTCCCTTCGGCGAAGAAGTTCGGAGCTTCGGACGCGGCGCGGCCAAGGCTCGGCTTTTCGCGGATTGCGCGTCCGCCCGGCAAAATCTGCCGCCTTCAGGGTTAACGAGCGGTTAAGAACGGCAAGTTTCCGTTCACCTTGCTCGTGACTTTGGCTATGAGGAACAGGCGGGTCACTGTTCATGACTCGCAAGCGTTCGAGCGGGTCGCCGTCTTCGGAGGCCGCTCCCGGCCGCTCCGCGCTTTCGAGAGTGAGGTTAGATCGCGTGTTCGACCAGGTCCTCGGCGGCGTCCCGACGCCTCTCAAGCTGTTCATCGCCCTTGCGATCGTCATCGCGCTGATCGTGATCGCCGCGTGGCTGACCAAGCGTTTCGGCGGCCAGCGGCTCGGCGCCGCCGCGCTGTCCGGGCGCTCCCGCCAGCCCCGACTGGGCGTCCTCGACGTGCTCGCCGTCGATGGCCGCCGCCGTCTGGTGATCGTGCGGCGGGACAATGTCGAGCATCTCGTGATGATCGGCGGCCCGAACGATCTCGTGGTCGAAAGCGGCATCCTGCGGGTTCCCGCCAATGCGCCGGCGCAGCGCGAGCCGCAGCTGGGCCCCGTTGCGCCGGAACCGGTCGCGCCGCGCGCGACGCCGCCGCAGCCCACGCCGCCGCTGCCGCCGCGCCCCGCGCCGCTGCCGAGCGCACCGCAGCTTCGCCCCGTCGACCAGCCCGTGCGCGCGCCACGGTCCGTCGAGGCGCCGCCGATTGTGCCGTCTCCGTCGGTGACGATTCCGGTCGCCCCGCCGCCCCCTCCCTCCAAGGGCCCTGCCGCGCCCAGGCCCGCGCCGGTCGTCACCGCGCCGACGGTCTCCGTCCCGGCCTCTAAGCCGACCACGCCCGCGCCTGCGGCTCCGCCTTCGCCGCCCGAGAATGCGCCGGCCAAGCCTTCGGCGAGCCCTGCGCCTTCCGCGAGCGTGGCTCCTGCGCCGATCCCGACGCCTGCCGCCGCCGAGACGCCGGCCGAGCCGCGGCCGGCAGCGCGCCCGCTCGTCGCGGCCGGCGCGACATCCGCCGCTTCGGCTGCGATCGCCGCGGCGCCATCCAAAGCCGGAATTGCAAGCCCGTCCGACATCGCGGAGCGGCTCGCCGCTGCTTTGAAGCGGCCGATCTCCGCGCAGTCCCGCGCTCCGCTGGCGGCGGCGCCGAAGCCCGAACCGAAGGCCGCGGAGACGTCGGCGGCCGCCACGGCGGAACCGGCCAAACCCGAACTCGGCCAGACCGAGGCGAAGGCGGCGGATGAGGCAGAGCTCGACGCCCAGGCCGAGACGCCTGAAGCAGACGCCGGAGCGCCTGAAGTCACTGTGCCGTCGAAGGACGCCGAGGACAGCCCCGCCCCTGAGGTCAAGCCGGAGCCACGGGCTGAGGCGGAGTCTCAGGCCGACGGCGAAGACCCGTTCTCGCTCGAAGCCGACCTCGCGGCGCTGCTCGGCCGGGACATGGGCAAGGCCAAGAGCTGACGGAGGCCGGCCCCGTGCCGCGCTCTGTACCGCGACTCAAGTTCGCCGCCGCCGGCGGGCTGACCTTCGCCGCGGCGTTTCTCTTCGGCCTGCCCGCGGTCGCGCAGACCATGACGCTCGACCTCGGCACGGGCGGCGTCAGCGAACGCGCGCTCCAGATCGTCGCGCTCATCACGGTCCTGAGCCTCGCGCCGTCGATCCTGGTGATGATCACCAGCTTCACCCGGATCGTCGTGGTCCTCTCGCTGCTCCGGACTGCGATCGGCACGCAGACGGCGCCGCCCAACTCCGTCGTCACGGCGCTCGCGCTGTTCCTCACCGCCTTCGTAATGGCTCCGACCTTCCAGGCGTCCTACGATCAGGGCATCGCGCCGCGCATCGCCGGGCAGATCGACGACACGACGGCCTTCCAGCGCGGCATGGCGCCGTTCCGCACCTTCATGCTCGGCCATGTCCGCGAGAAGGACCTCGCGCTGTTCCAGGACCTCTCCCGCGAGCCGCGGCCGGAGACGGCGGAGCAGGTGTCGCTGCGCGTCCTCGTCCCGTCCTTCATGATCTCCGAGCTCCGGCGGGCCTTCGAGATCGGCTTCCTGCTGTTCGTGCCCTTCCTCGTCATCGACCTCGTGGTCGCCTCGGTGCTGATGTCGATGGGCATGATGATGCTGCCGCCGGCGATCGTGTCGCTGCCGTTCAAGCTGATCTTCTTCGTGCTGGTTGACGGCTGGAACCTGGTCGCCGGCAGCCTCGTGCAGAGCTACGGCTGAACCAGCGCCGACCGCTGCCGGAAACGCTCAGGCCTTGGTCGGCGTCGCCGAGGCGGTCTTGTCGGATGGCAGGTCTTCGGCGGAGCGCGCTTTGTATTCGCGCATGAAGGCGTCGAAGGTTGAGCTGGTCGCGATCGACCGCGCGATCTCGCGGAACGCGTCGCCGCGCATCTCGACCGGCGCCGTGACCACGTCGAAGCTCTGCGCTTCCGGGCTGTTCGTCATCTTCGACGCGAACTTGTTGCGAAGCCTGTCCACGCCCATCGCGTCGCCAGCGAGCGACAACGCGATCGCCGCGCGCATCACCTGCGTCCGCTGGTCGGAGTCGAGCGGCGCCGGATCCTTCCACGCGGCGCCGAGCAGGCGCTCGAGCGCTTCGCCCGCGTCCGCCCAGCGTCGGGCCGTCCACAGCATGTCGGCGGCGAGGCGGGCCCCTTGCGCGCCCTCGATGCCTTCCGCCATCTCGAGCGCAAGGTCGGTGCGCCCCGACATGGCCAAAGCGCGGGCTTCGAGCACAAGGCGCGTATTCGCAAGCGAAGCCGGCAGATCGGCCTGCCGCGTCCGCCGCAGCACGTCCACGGCCTTGGCCGGTTTGTTGTTCATGAGGTCGATCAGGGCCGCCCGCGCGGCGACCTGCGCTCGCGCGGCGCCCGACAGCCGGTTGTCGATCTGGTAGTCGAGCAGGGCCGAGGCTTGATCCAGCAGATCGACGTCGACCAGCTTGTCGGCCAGCTTGCGGACGAGTTCGTCGCCGCGCTTGCCGCTCGGGCTCAGCTCCTGGAAGTCGTAGAACAGCGAGAGCGCGTCGAGCTTGGAGATACGATCGAGCCCGCCGCCGAGGAACAGGTTCACGAACCTGTCCTGCATCCTGTCCTGAAGCGCGCGCGAGTTCTCCGTGTCGGGGAAGGCTGAGACCGCCGTCCTCAACGTCGTGAAGGCGTCGCGCCAGCGCTCGACGTCGCCGTAGAGGTCGACGAGCTGCGCCAGCGCCTCGGCTTCGATCCAGTCGCCGCGCCAGCCGGTGACCAACTGGTCGAGACGCTCGATGGCGGCGTCCGGCTTGATCTTGCCTGACTTGAGCCCAAGCTCGACCGACCGCAGCTCGGCTTCCGCCGCGATCTCCGGATCAGGGCCCTTGACCAGCGCGTCATAGGCCGTGAGCGCTTTGTCGACTTCTCCGACCGCCTCGTAGACGCGGGCGCGCATGATCTCGCGACCGCCGATCCCGCGCAGCGTCGGCAGCACTTCCAGGCGCTCGAATTGCGTCACCGCCTGCGCGCGATCACCGGCGTCGAGCGCGAGCGAAACCGCGAGTTCGATGAAGCGAGATTGCAGACGCCCGGGAAGCTGCGGCAAAGCTGACCCCCCCGACCTGAGCGCGTCGCGCGCCGGTCCCACGCGGCCGAGATCGGCGAGCGCGGCCGCGCGCCAGAGCGCCGCCTCAGAGCTTGCAGCGAGGTCCGGCTTCGAAAGGAGCGCCAGCGCCTCCGTCGAGCGGCCGAGCTGGACGTCGGAGGCCGCCAACAGGATCGAGGCGCGGGGATCGCGGGCGGCGGCCTTGTCGTCCTCGATCGTGGCCTCGACAACCGCCTTGGCGTCGGCCGGTCGTGCGCGCAACTGATAGAAGCGCGCGAGGTTCAGACGGGCGTCGGTGCGCTGTTCGGTCGGCGCCATCGCGGCGAGCTCGATCAGGGCGTTCTCACGCGCATTGAACGGCTTCGCCGCTTCGTCGGCCGCAAGCGCTCCATTGAGGATCGGCGCGGTGGCCGGAAGGCCGGGCGTCCCGGCTCCCGCGTTCGGGTCGAGCATCGACAGCGCGAGGCTGGAGTCGCGGCGGACGATGATGCGGTCGAGGTCGCCATTGACGTGGAGATCGTCCGCGATCGGGCTGATCGCGACGCCTTGCCCCGTCGCAAGGACAGAGAATTCAACGAATTGCTGCGGCCGCACCACGCCGCGCGCGGGGCCGGCGAGCGTCGCGATCGAAAGCGCGTCGCCGATCTCGGGATCGCGGATCTGCCGGATCGTGCCGAGACCCTGCGCTTCGATCTCGATCGCCGAACGGCCGTTCGCGCCGAAAGCCGGCTTGACCGCAAGCGGGCTGCTGCGGCTCACCATGTCGTCGCCGAGAGAGATCACCCAGTTCGAGCCGTCGAGCGAGACCGTGAGCAGGCGCGGATCCGACAGCGTCAGCCGGACGAGCCGGCCGCTGTCGAGCCCCGATTGGCTCGCGGCCGTGACGAGCCCGCCCGATCCCTTGACGATCGCGTCGAGCCCGAGCTCTTCCGGCTGGTCGAACACGGCCCACAGCGTCTTGTTCCGCCGGAAGATCGCGGCGGGCGTCGGCTGCGAGAACGGGAACACCAGCCGCAGCGTATCGCCGTCCTTCACGACCGAAGCGATACCGGGCATCGACGGCGCAGGCTTCGCCGTCGGCGCCGGCTTGGCCGCGGGCTGGGCCGGCGCCGTTTCGGCGACCTTTGCAGCCGGGGCTGCGGCAGGCTGCGCGACAGGCGCGGCCTTTTCTGCAGGAGCCGCAGCGGCGGGCGCGGGCGCCGGCTTCACGTTCGGCGCGGCGGCCGGTTTCGCAGGCTGCTCGTCATGGGGCGCAGCGTGGTCGTCGGCCGCGACCGCCTTGCGTTCTCCCCTGTCGATGTCGAGGACGTAGGCGCCCTGCTCGCGGAAACCCCGAACGCCGACTTTCGCCGGAGCGGGAATCATGACGACCAGCGCTTCATTCGTACGCGCGGTCTCGATGTCGGCCACGCTGTCCGGCAGAGTCGACCGGGCGCGGGCGACATCAAAGGCCAGGTTAGCGCCGAAGGTCACCGCCACCTTGTCGCCGATGCGCTTGAAGCCGACGTCGACGTCGTCGTCGACCTTGAAGGAAAGGCGGGAGAAAGTCGGCTGCTCGGCGCCGGTGACGTCGAGCGCGATCTTGGGCCGCATACGGCGGAGCTCCTCCTCCGCCTTCAAAACGCGCGCTTCGCGGGCCTCGCGGCCGAGCGCGGTCACGACGTCCTTCGGCAGCGGCGGCGGGGTGCCCGTCCAGTTCGACGGCAGAAGATCCAGAAAGAGCTTGTCTCCGGCCTCATTGACGCTGAGGCGCGCGGGTTTCGTCAGCGCCACGCGCAGACCCCGTCCGTCCGGGTCGCGCCGGATGACGTTGACGAAACCGCCGAGGCCGCTGGAGAGCGGAGCGAAGTCGGCCTTCACCGGATCGGAGAACGACAGGATGAGCACGTTGTTCGCGAGCTTGGCGTCGTAGCCCGGCAGCCGATCGAAGGAGAGCACGATCCGGCCATAGCCCTCCGGAGCTATCGCCGCCGTCACGGTGGCGTCGGCCGCGCGCGCGGGCGCGCTGGCTGCAATCGCCAGACCGACCCACGCGATGACCGCAAGCAGCCTACCCGACGACAAGCCGGTTCCTCCGGAAGCGCGGCCTGTCGCCGCTCAACCGGGACCTTAATCGTCAAGGCGTTGGCAAGCCGTTACCACCGCGGGAAGTCGACGCTTATTGCGAGGCTGGACGGCCGCCGATCTTGGGCAGTTCGCTCGCCGCAAGCTCCGCCGGCGGCGGACCGACGTCGCGACGGGCCAGGGACACGGTGAGCCGCTGGGCCGCTTCTGGCGCCATCGCGCCGAGAATGTCGGAGAGCTTCGAGGGCTTCATCATCGCAGCCACCTCGAGCAGGACGCGCGGGTCGAGCTTCTCGAAGATCGCGGCGGCCTGCTTGACCTTCATGGCCTCGTACATGGTGACGAGGTCCTTGTAGCGGGCCTGCTCTTCGTCGGTCCGCTTCTTGTCCTCGCTCGCGATCGTCTCCTCGATGCGCTTCAGCTCCTGGAGACGGTCCTCGAGCCGCTTTTCAGCCGCCTTCAAAAGATTCTCGCGCAGGTCGATTTCAGCGGAGCGGCTGTCGAGCTGCTCGCGCCTTTTGGAAAGCGCCTCGACGAGCGCCGGCTGCGCCGAGGCCGGCTCGGTGAGCAGGCCCTGGGAGGGAGGGCTCGCGGTCGGCGGGTTCTCCACCCGCTCGGTCGAAACTTTGCGGACGCCGTTCTCCGGCGCAGCTGAGGGCTTAGTCTCCTCCCGACTGGCTTCAGCGGGCGCAGGCGCCGCGGGCTTCGCGTCCTCTGAGGCGTGCGCGGGCGGCACGAACAGGATGCTCGAATGGGTCGCGAGCCCGACGAGCTTGAGCGCGAGCAAAGCCCCGGCGGCGGTCATCATGGCCGGCATGAGGCGGATGCGCATGAGGTTCACGCCGCGCTCCCAAGGCTGAGCGCGCGAATGCGCGTCGAAAACATCTCGGCTGCGGCGGCTGTCGCAAGCGAGGGGCTGATGGCGCGGATCGCCTCGGCGCGCTCGGCGGCGGCGCGGGCCTCCTTGCGAGCCTCCTCACGCTCGACCTCGAGCTTTTCAACCTCGACGCGCTCGGACAGGCGATGGGTGTGATCGCGGGCGGCCTTGGCGATGCGGGTGATGCGCTCGATCACCTCCTCGCCCGCGCCGAGCTGCCCCGCCATTTCGAGGCTGAGCGCCTGGGCGCGGCCGAGGCGTTCCGACAGCGTCTCCTCGCAGGCGCCCACGGTCGCCCGGAGCGCGATGATCGAACGCTCCGCCGCGTGGGTCGCCGCGACCAGCTCGCCGATCGTCTGGCGCATGGCGCCCTCGTCGGCGCGCAGGCGCTTCAGCCGACGGTCGAGCACGGCGCAATAGACGATCGTGGCCGACAGCAGGAGCGCGACCATCCCTTCGATCGCAAAACCGAGAATCCCGTCCATCACGACGCCTCCGTGCGAAGTTCCGCCGACGCTTCGAAGACCGCGAGCGTGGTTCGGGATCGTCTCAGCGGCCGCGCGACCTGGATCGCCACGTTCTCGCCCGCGCGGCCCATGCGCGCCTCCGTCAGAACCTGGTCGCCGCAGCGGAGCTCGACGAGATGGTCCGGCTTGATGTCGAGCATCAGCGTGTCGCCGACGTCGAGGTTCATGATGGTCTTGAGCGGCAGCTTCTTCTCGTAGAGCACGGCGGCGACCTCGGCCTTGGCGGCCCAGATCTCGGTCGCGAGATGGCCCTCCCAGGTCGTGTCGCGGCCGAACTTCTCGCCCATGAACATCTGCAGCAGGATGTCGCGAATGGGCTCTAGGGTCGCGTAGGGGATCAGGATCTCGATCGCGCCGCCGCGCTCCTCCATGTCGACGCGCAGCGTGACGAGGATCGCGGCGTTGGCGGGACGGGTGATCGCTGCGAAACGCGGGTTCGTCTCCAACCGGTCGAGCGAGAAGTCGACCGGGCTCACCGGACGGAAGGCGTGCTCGGCGTCGGTCAGCACCACCTCGATCATGCGCTGGACGAGGCTGGTCTCGATGGTGGTGTACGGCCTGCCCTCGACCTTCATCTTGGTCACGCCGCGGCGCCCGCCGAGCAGCACGTCGATGATCGAGTAGATCAAAGCGCTGTCGACGGTCATCAGGCCGAAACCGTCCCATTGTTCAGCCTTGAAGACCGAGAGGATCGCCGGCAGCGGGATCGCGTTGAGATAGTCGCCGAAGCGCACTGAGCGCATGCTGTCGAGCGAGACCTCCACGTTGTCGGAGGTGAAGGTGCGCAAGCTCGTCGTGAGCAGCCGGACCAGCCGGTCGAACACGATCTCGAGCATCGGCAGGCGCTCGTAGGAGACGAGCGCCGAGTTGATGATCGCGCGTATGCCGGAGCTGTCGGTGAGACCGAGCTCCTGCGGGTTGAAGCCCAGCAGGGTGTCGATCTCATCCTGGTTCAGGATGCGATCGGGCGACTTCTGGTCGCCGCTGACCGTCTTCGGGTCGTCGAGCATGGCGGCCCAGCCGCCGGCGGGGGCGCCGACCTCCCCCACCTGCTCGGTCATCGCCGCTTCCCATTCAGCGGCGAGATCGTCGTCGGTTGTCGCGTTTTCTCCGGCCATGGATCGAGCTCCTTCGACCGCTTACTGGATCACGATGTCCCTGAAGAGCACGGCGGCGACCTTTGCCGGCGCGACGGCGGTGTTCACCCGCCGCAGCAGCTCTTCCTTCAGCCGATAGGCGCCGGAGGAGCCGCGGATATCTTCGGGGCGAAGCTCCCGGAGATGCGTCTGGAAGCTGTCCAGCACGCGCGGCATCATCGGCTTGATGATCGCGGCCATCTCAGGCTTGTCGACCTCGAGCGAGATGTTCAGGCGGACGTAACGCGGCTTCTGGCTGTCGGCCGTCGCCAGGTTCACGGTCATTTCGGGCAGATCGACAAAGGCGGCGCCGGCTTCCGCCGCGCCATGCTCGTCGCCTCCCGCCTTGGCCTCGCCGTGGCCGCCTTCTTCGCCGTGCTCGGCGGCGGCGGCTTCCGCGTGATCGCCCCCCTTGCCGCCGAACATCATGAAGCCGCCGGCGCCGCCGAGGAGCAGCACGAGCGCCGCCGCGCCGCCGATGATGATCAGCTTCTTTTTCTTCGATTTCACGGCTGCAGCCGGAACGCCGTCTTCGGTATTCGCCATGTCGCTCGCGTCCGCGACGCAAGCGCCGCGCTCCATGTCCGCCGATCCTCGCCGGCATGGTTAACGGATAGGTCGCAAAGCTTAACGAAACCTTGAGATCGCCCCCGCCCCGGCAAAACCTGCCGGGCAGATTGCGCCGCCCGACCGGCTGCCGCCCATCGACAACGCGGCCCCGATCGCCGGCGGCCCCCTCATCTTCGAGCGTTTTTCGCGTCTGGCACGCCGGCTGCACATTGAACGGCGGACAGGGCGGCCGTCGGGGAGGATGGCAGTCAGGTTCTTATCGCTGGAACTGAACCCTCGGGAGCGTGTGGTGGAAAACGCCTCTCTGGTCGGGTTGTCGCGACAGGTCGTCCTGCAGCGCGAACTCGACGTGATTTCAAACAATGTCGCGAACATGAACACTGCCGGCTTTAAGGCCGAGCAGATGTCGTTCGAGGAGTTCGTGTCGCCGAAGGCGCGCGACAACAACTTTGCGCGACGCGACCGGCCGCTGTCCTTTGTCGAGGATCGCGCGACCTGGCACGATTTCTCCGGCGGCGTCGTGCAGACGACCGGATCGGACACGGACGTCGCGATCGACGGCGAAGGCTTCTTCGTCGTCGAGGCCGCGGGCGGCCAGCGCTACACCCGCAACGGAGCGTTCCAGATCAACGCGCGGGGCGAACTCGTGACGAACGAGGGCGCTCGGGTGATGTCGACCTCCGGTCCGATCCAGCTCGGCCCGACCGAGACCGGGCTCTCGATCTCAAAGGACGGCACGATCGCGACCAGCGAGGGCATTCGCGGACGCCTAAAGGTCGCTCTCTTTGACAATCTGCAAGCCATGACAAAGGCCGGCGGCAGCCTGTTCTCGACCGACGCTCAGCCGACCGACGCGACGACCAAGACTACCCGGCTCATCCAGGGCGCGGTCGAAAAGTCGAACGTCCGTCCAGTCGTGGAGATGAGCCGCCTCGTCGAGGTGACCCGCTCCTACTCCACCGTCTCCGCCATGCTCGACAAGCAGGACGACATACGTCGGACCGCGATCGAGCGCCTCGCCGACGTCCCGGCCTGACCCGTCGAGCCTGAAGGATCATAAGCGATGCGCGCTCTCTACACGGCTTCGACGGGCATGGCCGCCCAGGAAGCCAACGTTGAAATCATCTCGAACAACATCGCGAACATGCGCACGTCTGGCTTCAAGAGAAGCCGGGCGGAGTTCCAGGACCTGCTCTACCAGTCGATGCGAAGGGTCGGGTCGGCGACGTCGGACTCCGGAACAGTGCTGCCCACCGGCGTCGACATCGGCTCCGGCGTCAAGCTGGTCGCCACGCCCCGCGTGATGAGCCAGGGCACGGTGACGTCCACCGAGAAGCCCTATGATATGGCGATCAAGGGCGACGGCTTCTTCCAGATCGATCTGCCAGACGGCACGACCGCCTATACCCGGGACGGCTCCTTCGAGCTCGACCCGAACGGCCAGCTTGTGACGGCAGAGGGTTACACCGTCCAGCCCGGCATCACCGTTCCGAGCAACGCTACGGCGGTGACGATCAGCGCTACCGGCCTCGTCGAGGCGACGCTGCCGGGGCAAACCGCCGCTCAGCAGCTTGGCCAGATCCAGCTCGCGCGCTTTATCAACACCGCCGGCCTCGAAGCCAAAGGCGACAATCTTTTCCTAGAGACTCCGGCGAGCGGCACGCCGCTGCAGGACGTGCCCGGCGGGGAAGGCTTCGGCACGGTGCTGCAATCCTACCTCGAGCAATCGAACGTCAACGCCGTCACCGAGATCTCGGATCTGATCGCGGCGCAGCGAGCCTACGAGATGAACTCGAAGGTGGTGTCGTCCGCCGACCAGATGCTGCAGTCCACCTCCTCGATGCTGCGGTGAGGACGATGAGAAGCCTCCTCGCCTCGGCGGCCCTGATCACGCTGCTCGGCACGCCCGCGCTCGCAGCGCCGACGCTACGGCCGCAAGCGCTGGTCTCGAGCGAACTCGTGACCGTCGGCGACCTAGTCGACGGCGCCGGCGCCCTCGCTTCCAAGCCGCTGTTCCGGTCGCCCGATCTCGGCGAGAGCGGCACGGTGCCGGCGACCGACATCGTCGCCGCCGCAGCCGCCGTCGGCCTCAGCGGGATCGACGTTCAGGGCGTGTCGGAAGTGTCGGTGACGCGTCCGAGCCGCGAGGCTTCGCTTGAAGACCTCGCGGTGGCCGTCGCCGTGCGAGCTGGCAAAACCTATGGCGTCGATCCCCGCTCGATCGAGGTGGATCTCGGCGCCGGCGCGCAGCCGCTGCGTTTTGCGGCCGACGCCATGGGCGAACTCGAGATCACGAGCTTCACCGCCGATCCTCGGACCGGGCGCTTCGACGCCACCTTCGACGTCGCGGGCCGCCGCAGTGGCCCCGGTCCGATGCGGCTGTCCGGCACGGCGCTCGAGACGGTCGAGGCCGCCGTTCCCGTCCGCCCGCTCGCGCGCGGCGACATCATCGGCGCGTCCGACGTCCGCGTCGTTCGCCGTCCGAGAGCAGCCGCCGAGAACGCCGTTGCGATGGCCGACGCCATCGGCATGGCGGCGCGCCGCGCTCTCCGTCAAGGCGAGCCGATGCAGGCTGACGACCTGATCCGCCCGCAGCACGTCACGCGCGGATCCTTCGTCACGCTGATCTACGCCAATGACGGCGTAACGCTTTCACTGAAGGCCAAGGCGCTCGGCGCCGGCGCCGCGGGCGACCTCGTCCCTGTCCAGAACATCCAGTCAAAACGCGTCGTGACCGGCGTGGTGACGGGGCCCTCCGAGGTCACCGTCACCGGTCCCGCGACCGCGATCGCCCGCCGCTGAGGCCGAGGAGCGAAGAGCCATGTCCCACCGTCTGATCGCCCGCCTCGCCTGCGCCGTTGCCCTTTCGGGCGGCCTCGCCGGGTGCAACACCGCCGACCGGCTCGCCTCGATCGGCAAGGAGCCCGCGCTTTCCCGCATTGAGAACCCGACCGCGCAGCCCGGCTACAAGCCCGTGCAGATGCCGATGCCGGACGCGGTGCCGGTGTCGTACCAGCCGAACTCGCTGTGGCGGTCCGGCGCCCGCGGCTTCTTCAAGGACCCGCGCGCCAAGCAGGTCGGCGACCTGCTGACCGTCATGGTCAAGATTACCGACAAGGCTGAGATCGAAAACACCACCAAGCGCACGCGCACCAATTCGGAAGAGGCGGGCGTCAAGAACTTCCTGGGCTTCGAGACCAAGGCTGCGAAGGTGCTCCCGAAGGCCTTCGATCCCTCGAACCTCGCCAACGCGACGTCGGCGTCCTCGAGCGAAGGCGCTGGCTCGGTCGACCGCAAGGAGACCCTGACGACCAATGTCGCCGCCGTCGTTACTCAGGTTCTGCCGAACGGCGCCCTTGTGATCGAGGGCAAGCAGGAGATCCGCGTAAACTTCGAAATCCGCGAGCTGATCGTCGCTGGCGTCGTGCGCACCGAGGACATCGACGCCGACAACACGATTGCGAGCGAGAAGATCGCCCAGGCGCGAATCGCCTATGGCGGCCGCGGCCAGATCACCGACGTGCAGCAGCCCCGCTACGGCCAGCAGGTGATGGACGTCCTTCTGCCGTTCTGATTTTCGAGCTTGCGGGAGGAGCAGACGGCCGGGCCCAGCCTGAACGCTCTCCCGCTTGGTCCGGATTCGGCGTCCACCCGCCGATATCCGGACGCCCAGGCGGCCGCCGGCTCCCCCCGGCGGCCGCTGACGCTTTAGGTCCCGATCAGCCGGGGACCTCAGCTCCGGTTCGACTTCGCCGGCTTCAGCTTCAGCACGCGGCCCTCGTCGCTGTCGGTGACGAGATAGATCAGCCCGTCGGGACCCTGCCGCACGTCGCGGATGCGCTCGGCGAGATCTTCGAGCAGACGCTCCTCCTTGACGACCTTGCCGTCAGAAAGCTCGAGCCTGTTGAGGCTGGGGATCGCGAGGCCGCCAGTGAACAGGCTCCCCTTCCAGCCGGGATAGACGTCGCCGACATAGAACAGCAGACCGGATGGCCCGATAGACGGGTCCCAGTAATGCACCGGCTGCTCCATGCCGGCCTTTTCGGTCCCCTCGCCGATCGGCGCGCCGGAATATTCGCGCCCATAGGCGATCACCGGCCAGCCGTAATTTTTGCCTGCTTCAGGATGGTTCAGCTCGTCGCCGCCCCGAGCGCCGTGCTCGACGGTCCAGAGCTGGCCCGTCGCCGGCTCGATCGCCGCGCCCTGCAGATTGCGGTGGCCGTACGACCAGATCTCTGGCTTGGCGTCGGCGCGCCCCTCAAACGGACTGCCCGCGGCGGCCTTCCCGTCGCGGTCGAGGCGCACGACCTTGCCGAGCGTCTCGTCGAGAGCCTGCGCCTTGACGCGGAACTGATCGAGCGCGCGCTCGCCGGTCGTCACGAACATCGTCCCATCCGGCGCGAAGGCGATGCGGGATCCGAAGTGATAGGTGGAGGCGTATTTCGGCGTCTGGCGCCAGATGACCGAGACGTCCTCCAGCCGGGCCGCGTTCTCGGCGAGCCGGCCGCGGCCGAGCGCCGTGCCGTTGACGCCGCCTTCGCCTGCTTCCGCAAAGGTGAAATAGACAAGCCGCGTCGAGGCGAAATCGGGCGCGACCGCGACGTCGAACAACCCGCCCTGCCCGCGCGCGTCGACCTTTGGCAGACCGGCCACCGGCGCGGACAGCTTGCCGTCCGGCGCGACGAGGCGCAGACGCCCGGCCTTCTCCGTCACCAGCATCCGGCCATCCGGCATGAAGGCCAGGCTCCAAGGCCGCTCCAGCCCCTCTGCGACGGTTTCGACCGTAAAGGCCTGCTTCTCGGACTGGATCGGTCCCGCCTTCTTCGACTGCGCGAAGGCGGTCGCCGCGCCGCCGGCGGCGAGGAGCCCGGCGACGAGCGCGATGACCGGTCGTCCGAAGCGCGTGAGGCGCGTCATGTCGTGTCCTTGGATGTACGGCTTGCCCGCCATGTAACGCGCCGTCCGCCGCCTTCAAATCACGCGGGCGTCAGCTTCGGCCTGCGCGAGAGCGCTTCGTGGCCCGGAAGAAATTGCCGCCCGGCGTTTTCAGCACGGCCGAAACCGGCTCGAGCGCCGGCGAATACCCTTGATTTCTGAGCGTTTTCTCAGCTGGCCCGCCATTTGCGGAGACATGCCGAACGAGCGTCGCCGAGGCGGCGCGGGGTCCAGGGTAGAGGACGACTTCGATGGGTATCTTCGACGCGCTGACGAACGCGGTCAGCGGCTTGCAGGCTCAGTCCTACGCGCTCGAGAACATCTCGGGCAACATCGCGAACTCCTCCACCATCGGGTACAAGCGGACAGAGACTTCGTTCAAGGACCTGTTTGTCGAGAGCGCGAGCGCCGGCACGCGGGCGCAGCGATCGGGCTCGGTCTTCGCCTTTTCGCGGGCGACCAACGACATCGCGGGAACGATCTCGGCCTCCGACACGGGCACGTCGCTTGCAGTCGACGGAGACGGTTATCTGCTCGTCCAGAGCTCGAATGGCTCGAACAACGGCGTGCAGCAGTTCTCGGGCCAGAATCTCTACACCAAACGCGGCGACTTCGACCTCGACAAGAACGGCAACCTCGTGAACGGCGCCGGCTATTACCTGCTCGGCCGGTCGGTCTCAAACACGGGCGTCGCATCGGCGACCCCCACCGTCATCAACGTCGCCGATTCCGACCTCTATCCAGCGGTGGCGAGCACGACCGTCACCTACAAGGCGAACCTGCCGTCCACCCCGAAGCCAGAGGACTATGTGGACGGCAACGAGAATTCGGCGCTGCTGCCGGCGTATGCGACCACGGGTCCCGTCGCCACGCCCGCCACGTTCGAGTCCACCACGCCGACCGACCTTTCGACAGATGTCGACTTCAGCGCGCTTGCCGGCGAGACCTTCTCGATCAACGGCGCGGCCATCTACACCTTCACTGGCTCCGCGACCGGGCAGAAAGCAGCTCTGAAAGCGGCTATCGAGGGAGCAAGCGGCGGCGGCGTCTATACCGCCACGTTCGACAGCGACGGCCTGTCGATCGCCGCAGCGGACGGCTCTAATTTTACGGTCGCGACCTCCGATACGTCCGTGAACACCGCGCTCGGCATCACGCCTGGCGCAACGACCGACGGCGTCCAGGCGAATGTCACGAGTGGCTTTGGCTCAACGATCACAGGCGCCGACGAGACCGCTTTCCTCGCCAAGACGGTTCCCGGCGGCAGCACCACGGTCTACGACGCCAACGGCTCGTCGAAGGAGATGGAGTTCCGCTGGGCAAAGCGCACCAACGCGGACTCGACCGCGACGCCCCCGACCAAAGACACTTGGTCGCTCTTCTACAAGACGGACTCGACTGCGACCGGGTCCGATCCGGCCTGGCTCGAAGTCGACACCAGCACGACCACGGCCGGCGTGCAGGGCTACACCTTCGAGGGCGGCGTCATGACCGTGCCCACCCCGCCGAAGACGACAATTTCTAACGTTGTCATCGACGGCTCGATCTTCGGCGACATCGCGCTCAACCACGGCAGCGGAATGACCCAGTACTCCGACAGCACAGGTCAGATATCGACGACGACCATCGTGCAGGACGGCGTTTCCGCCGGCGAACTCACCGGGCTCGCGATCAGCGACGGCGGCTCCCTCACGGCCACCTACAGCAACGGCCGCACCAAGGCGCTTTACGACATCCCGCTCGCGACCTTTCCGTCCGACAATCAGCTGAAGCATCTCGACGGCGGCGCGTACTCCGCCACGGAGGCTTCAGGTTCGCCGACCCTCATCAGCGGCGAGTCGATCGTCGGCAGCGCGCTCGAGGCCTCGAACGTCGACATCTCAGACGAGTTCACCAAGATGATCGTGACGCAGCAGGCCTATTCCGCGAACACCCGCGTCGTGTCGACCGCCAACGACATGATGCAGGAGACCCTGAGCATGATCCGCTAAGGCGGATCGGCGTTAAGCGCGGAAGTTCGTCGTGTCGACCCTCAACTCAGCCCTCAGCTCCGCGCTTTCCGGTCTTCGGACTACGCAGGCCGGGCTCGAACTCGTCTCGACGAACGTCGCCAATGCGACGACGGCCGGTTATGTCCGCAAGACGCTCACCACCACGGAGACGACGGCCGGCGGCGAGTCGAACGGCGTCAAGACGGCCGAAATCACGCGCCAGATCGACATCTACCTGCAGCGGCAACTGCGCACCGAAACCTCGGGCGCAGCCTACGCCTCCACAAAGTCCAAATATCTAGACACCCTGCAGACCACGTTCGGAACGCCGGGAAGCGCGCTGTCGCTCGACACCGCGGTCTCCAATTTCCAGACGTCGCTGGACGCGCTCGCGGCCTCCCCAGACGACGGCAGCGCCCGCTCGGCGGTTCTGGCGCAGGCCCAGGTTATGGCGCAGACGCTGAACTCCACGTCGAGCGCGGTGCAGTCGCTGCGCTCCGACGCCGACAACGGCATCGCGTCGAGCGTGGACAGCGCCAACCAGGCGCTGAAGACGATCGAGAGCCTGAGCAAGCAGATCGTCCAGGCGAAGATCAAGGGATCAAGCGCCTCCGGTCTCGAGGACATGCGCGATCAGGCGATCGACACGCTGTCCCAGCTGATCGACCTCCGCGTCGAGGACCGGGGTTCCGGCGACATCGCCATCAAGACTGGCAGCGGACTTTCGCTCTACGACGGCGGGAAAGCGTCCGAGCTCTCGTTCACGGCGGCGACGCCGATGACGCCCAGTACGACCTATCCGGGCACGCTCAGCGGCGTGATGCTCACGCGCGGCGACGGCGCGCCGACCGACCTCCTGAAGTCCAGCAATCTCCGCTCCGGCTCGATCAAGGCGCTGGCAGAGATCCGCGACCAGACCGGACCGCAGGCGCAGCGCCAGCTCGACGAGATGGCGGCGAACCTCGCGCAGACGCTCGGGACCAAGACCGTGCCGGCCGCCACGGTCGCGGGCGGCGTCGACCTGTCGACGCAAGGCGCCCAGCCGGGCGATCAGCTGAATGCGACCTATACGGTCGGCGGCGTGACGAAGACCCTGACCATCGTCAACGTCGGCGACCCCTCCAAGCTGCCGCTCTCCGACAAGGTCACCGCTGATCCCAACGACACGGTGATCGGCGTCGACTTCTCCGCGCCCGACGCCGCCGCGCAGCTTACGACCGCTCTTTCCGGCAAGGGCCTCTCGATGACGGCCGCCGCCACGGCGACCGGCTTTGCGCTGACCACCACGGATGCGACGACCACCGCCGTCACCGCCGGCCAATCGGCGATCACAGCCACCGCCCTCTCCGGCGATGGACTGGCGCTGCCGATGTTCGTCGACGGTGACGCCGGTCAGGTCTACTCGGGCAGCCTGGACGGGAGCTCGCAGATCACAGGCTTCGCTGGCCGTATCCAGGTCAACGGCGCGCTGCTCGACGATCCGACGGCGCTGACCTCCTATGCGACCGACACCACTGCGGCCGACGAGGCGCGTCCGACCTTCCTGCGCGACGCGCTGAAGGCGCAGCGCTCGTTCGGCTCGGACACGGGACTCTCCGGCACGTCCTCGTCTTACAAGGGCTCGCTCGTCCAATACGCGGCGGCGGCGATCAACTTCCAGGCTGCGGCGAGCTCCACGGCCGCCGGCGTGGCCGATGGGCAGTCGCTCGTCGTCTCCACCCTCTCGGATCGCTTCACGGCGACCTCGGGCGTCGACGTCGACGACGAGATGACGAACCTCATCACGCTCCAGACCGCCTACAGCGCCAATGCGCGCGTCATAACGGCGGTCAAGGACATGATGGATATGCTGCTCAGGATCTGAAAGGGAGGCCAGCCACAATGAGCTCGATCGGCCCCTACACCTCCATCGCCGGCTTCACGCCGAGCCTCGCGCGCGCCCTGCAGAAGAGCCAGGACTCGCTCGACGATCTCAGCATGCAGTATGCGAGCGGCAAGATCTCACAGAGCTACGCCGGATTGGGCGCCGGCCGCTCGACGTCGTTGGCCATGCGCGCGGCGCTTTCGAGCATCGCGTCCTACCAGCAGACGGCGGCGACGGTGACGACGCGCGTCAACCTGATGAACGCGTCCGTCACGCGCCTGAACGATCTCGCCGGCGAATACGCTACAATCGATTCCGGCGGCTTTCAGCTCACCTCGAGCGGCCTTACAGTCGCGCAGTCGCAGGCCGAAACCGACCTGACCGACGCGATCGCCCAGCTCAACAATCAGGTCGGCGGGCGCTACCTGTTCTCCGGGCGCTCGACGACGACGAAGCCGGTGTTGACCGCCGACCAGATCATGGCGGACAGCGGTTCGAAATCCGGCCTGCGCACCGTCATAGACCAGCGCAAGCTTGCCGATGTCGGCGCCAACGGGCTGGGCAGAATTAACGTCTCGGGCGTTACAGGCTCGACGTTCAACGTGACGGAGCAGGCCTCCGGGCCGTTCGGCTTCAAGATCTCCTCGCTCAATTCGACGCTTTCAAACGGCGTCGCCAACGGGCCCACCGCGACGCCGCCGTCCGTCACCCTCGGCCTCACCGGCCAACCGACCGCTGGCGGACAGACCAAAGTCGGCGTTCAACTGCCGGACGGCAGCGCACAGACGATCACGCTGACGGCGGTGGCCGCCTACTCCACTCCCCCGGTATCCGGGGAGTTCCTTCTCGGCGCTACGCCGGAGGACACCGCGACGAACATGCAGACGGCCTTCGGAGACGCGCTCGGCGCGTTGGGCGTCGCGGGCAACGGCGGGATCCAGGTCTCGACCTCCGACGATGGGCTGTCGTTCAAGGTGTCCGAACAGGCTTCAGGCGATGGCGGCGTCAAGCTGACGTCCGCGAACTCCACGCTGGACACGGGCGTCGCGACCGGCCCCACGGCCGCTATTCCGCCCTCCATCACGCTCGGCCTGACGGGCCAGCCTCTGGCCGGAGAGAACGTGCGCGTCGGACTGACGCTGCCCGACGGGTCGACGGAAGAAATCAAGCTCACCGCGATCGCCGCGACCTCGACCTCCGAGCCGCAGGCGGGCGAGTTCCGCATCGGCGCGACGCAGGAGGAGACCGCGCAGAACATGCAGGCGGCCTTTGGCGCCTCGCTCAGAAAGCTCGCCGACACCTCGCTCGTCGCGGCCTCGGCGATCCAGGCCGGGAACGAGTTCTTCGACTCGCCGGCAGCCGGCCAGGGGCCGGGCCGGGTCGGAGGTTTCGACGGGACCTATGCGACCGACGCCGACCGCGTCGCCGCGCTCCAGAACGCGACCTCGCTCGACACGAGCGACACCACGGACAAGACGGTCGCCTGGTATCAGGGAGACAACAGCTCGAGCGACGCCCGCAAGACCGCGGCGGCGACCATCTCGGACGGCGTCTCGGTGAGCTACGGCGCCCAGGCGAACGAGAACGGCCTGCGCGACGTCGTGAAATCGCTCGCGGTCTTCTCGTCCATGACGTTCTCCAGCAGCGACACGAACGCCAATGAGCGTTACGCCGCGCTGACCAACCGCATCTCCTCGAACCTCGGCTCTGCCGAGACGACCAAGGCGATCCAGACGATCTCCGCCGACCTTTCCACGACCACGACGTCCATCAAGTCGGCAGGCGACCGCGCCACGGCAGCGAAGGCCATGGCGGAAGACACGCTCTCCGACGTCGAGGACGCCGACAAGACCGAGGTCGCCGTAAAGCTGTCGGCGCTCCAGTCGCAGCTCGAGGCGAGCTACTCGATCGTCGCGGCGCTGAAGGACCTGAGCCTGGTCAACTTCCTCTGACGCTCATTCCAAGCCGGCGCGGCCGCCGAGGATCACGCTCTCGCGTTCGATCAGATCGCGCGCCTTGAGCAGCGCCGGATAATAGCGGCCCTCTTCCACCAGGGCCTGCAGCTCCGCGATCAGTTCGGACGAGCTCGGCGCCGCCTCGAGATAGGCCTCCACCAGGCGCGTGTAGTCCGGGATCACCTTCTCCGGATTGTCGGAGATCAGCATCGTCTGCACGGCGTAATAGATGAGCTTGGCCGGCGTGTCGGCGGTCGCAAGCGTCAGCACGTGTTTCGACCGCAGAATGGGCTCGCGCCCGCTGATCACCAGGACGGCGCGGTGCGCTCCTGCGTTTTCGATCGCCGACGAGCCGACGATGATCTGGTCGCCCGCCTTGAGCTCGATGCGAAGGCCCATGCGAGCCGCTCCCCTGCAAGAGTTTGGAAACTAAACCGCCGGAGCGGGCGAAAGAAAAGGCGGCGGAGCTTTCGCCCCGCCGCCTCTTTCCGATTTCGCGTCTGCTGCGATTAGCGCAGCAGCTGCAGGATGTTCTGCTCCTGCGAGGTCGAGATCGACAGCGAGGAGACGATCAGCGACTGGCGGGTCTGCAGGGTCGCCAGGTTCGCCGCTTCCTCGTTGGTGTCGGCGGCGGTCAGGCTGTTCGAACCGTCGTCGAGCGTGCCGATCATGGCCTTGGTGAAGTCCTGACGGGTCTGGACCACCGAGAGCTGCGAACCGAACTTCGACGACAGGCTGTCGAGGCCCGAGAGAGCGTCGTTCAGTTTGCTGACGACATCGTCGAGGTTCGAGCTGTCGAGGAACTCGTCGCCGGACAGCGCGGTAAGGCCGAGCGTGTCGAGAACGTCGGTGCCGCCGATGTCGAGCGAGGACGAGCCATCCTCGCTGAAGACGACCTTCAGGTCGTCGCCGGCAAGAAGGTTGACGCCGTTGTAGCTGGCGTCCTTGGCGAGGGTCGTGATCTGGCCGAGCAGGTCGTTGTAGTCGTTCTGATAGTTCGTGCGGGCCTTCTTGTCCGAGTCGTCGAACACCGCGCTTGAAGTCGTGCTCGCCGACGTGTCGAACACCACGCCGTTGGACGCGTCGACCGAAGAGCCAGTCGCGGTGCCGCCGATCGTCAGGTCCTTGGATTCCTGAGCGTTGATCGTCTTGATGGTCAGCTTGCCCGTAGAGTCGATGGACGCGGTCGCGCCAGCGTCCTTAAGCTGGGCGTTCAACTCGTCGAGCGTATCGACTTCATCGTCGCCGGTCCCGAACGTGATCGTCTTCGTCTCGCCGCTGCCGACCGTGACTTCAAGGGTCTGGCCGCTGAGAGCGCTGGCGGCCGAAGCGTCGTTAGAAACGCCGAGCGCCGACTCAGTCGCCGAGTCGAGATCGGTAAGGGAGATGTTGTCGCCGTTTCCGTCGGTCAGAACGAGATTGCCGGAGGCCAGCGTCGCCGTCACGCCGGTGGTGCTGGTCTGCGCATTGATCGCCGTCAAAAGGGAGTCGGTGTTGGTGCCCGACGCAATCGACGTGCCGTTGATCTTGAAGGTGTCGGTGGCGAACTGCGTCTGCACGACGTTCGTGCTCAGCGCGTTGCCGGATGCTGCGATGGAAGTCGAGCTGAAGCCCGTCAGCGAACCGGTATCGTCCACGGTGCCGGCGTTTGTGCCGTCAGAGTTCGCAAGCTTCAGCTTGCCGGTCGCGGTGTCGATAGAAGCCGTGATCTTGGTCGTCGTCGTCGCGGCGTTGATGTCGTCGACAACGTCCTGCAGGGAATCCGTTGACGTGTAAGCGTAGTTGACCGTCGTCGAGCTCGAACCATAGGTAATGTTGACCGAGCCGGAGCTGCCGATGTCCTCGTCGGCCGAGGCGAGCGTTCCGGTGCCCGTGAGCGGCGAGGAGACGCCGGCCGCGGTCGCGGTGCCCAGAAGGTTGCTCGCTGTGGCGCCAGTGATCGCGGCGCCGGCGGTGAACGAGGCCCGCGAGGAAACCGCGCTCGTTGACTGCTGAGCGGAGCGCGCGGTCGACTTCATCTGGCTGACGAGATCGGAGATCGCGGAGATGCCGTTGTCGGCCGCCTTCAAGGTCTGAACGCTGTTCGAGACCGAGTCGAGCAGGTTCGACAGGTCGCTGGAGCGGCGGTCGAGGGCCTGGGAGGTGAAGAAGTTCGAGGGATTGTCGAGCGCGCTGTTGACCTTCTTGCCCGAAGACAGACGCTCTTCGGTACGGCTCATCAGCGTGGTGGTCGACTGCAGGCTGCGCAGATTCGAACGCACCGCAGAGTTAAGGGCGATATCGGCCATGGTTTTAAGACTCCTGTCTCAAGTTGAAGCGCTTGTCCTCAGCGCGCCGACCTTTGTGACAGCAGCGGTCCTAAACGGGGGTTAATCCGATCTCATAGTTCCTGCGCTTTCTTCGATTTATTCCACGTGGTTAACAGTTTCTTGCTGAGCTGATAAAGCTTTCGGCAGATGACCGTAGCTTAGAAACTGCAGATGCTTTTCTTTGGCGCAAGTAAGGCCCTTATTAACCGTGGTTCTCCCACAAATATGCGGTCAGGCGCGACCACCGGCTGCGCACCCCGGAGAGCTTCGAGATCATGCATCACGGTGCACAGGCCTATGCGCGCACCGCGCAGCAAACCGCGAGTCCGCGCGAGCGCGACGCGCAGATTCTTCTTCGCGCCGCGGCTCGCTTCGCAGCCGCGCAGTCCGCGACGCCGTTCGACGTCGTCGGCGCCCGCGAGGCGGCCACGCTAAATCGTAAGATTTGGACGGTGTTCCTGAGCGCCGCGAGCCGGGACGACAATCCTCTCGACGCCGCGACCAAGCAGAACATTAAGAAGATCGCGCTGTTCGCGATGAATCGCAGCCTCGAGGTCGAGGTCGATCCTAAGCCGGATCTGTTGAACGCGCTGATCACCATCAACCGCAACGTTGCCGAAGGCCTTCGCGGCTGAGCGTCCAGGCTAACGACAATAACCGCGAGCCCCACGGCGCGCGGTTTCGGACGATCTGGAAGACCTGAAGCCGGATGAAGCCGGCTTCAGGCCGAGCGGGTCACCGAAGCGCCGGCGGATTCGGACGCCATGATGCCGTCGATATAGGCGCGGAGCTTCAGCCTCGCGTCGGTCGGCGTCTGCATCGTGACGGCGCCGGTCGCGACCTCGACGATCCGATAGACAAGCGCGCCGGTCGCGGCGTCCGGGGTGGTCTCGCGGCGCTGGTCGCCGTTCGAAGACGTCTGGTGATCCGAAGCCGATGAACTCGGCGCCGGCGCGACGCTCGGCTGAACCGGGACCGCGACGGTCTTCGGAACCACGTAGGGCGCCGAAACAGATCCGATTGTGGCGTCCATCTCCTCCTCCTCTTCCTCCGCGGATCGCCGCGGACGACCCGCAGACGGAATGCCAGCGGGGGCAGGCAAGACGGACTATGCGCCTCCGGCTCTTAATTCGATGTTAGGAGATGCGGTTAACGGCGGATTTCAAGCGCGTGTCGACCTCGCGCCGTCACGCGCCGCGCGAGATCGCCACCGGCGCGGGCGCCGCGGGTTTCGCGCCATAGCCCCCGCCGGCGGCATAAGTCTTCGGCGCGCCTTTCTGAGCGATCCCGTCAGCGACCCCGCGCATGAGACTTTCCGCGACGCCGCGGGCGGTGCCGAGCACTGCGAGATTCTCGTCGAGCGCCGCGCGGAACGCGACGTGCAGCCGCCGGATCTCCTCGACAGCCTCGCTCGACTGCTCGGCGACCGCGTCCGCGTTCGCGCCGAGGCCGTTCACGTCCATCATGTAGCGGCTCGAGAGCTTGCCCTTTTCTTCGTGGAGCTTGCCTGCCCGGCCATAGGCGCCGGCGCGCACGAGCTTGGTCTCCTCGACGATCACCTCGGTCAGCCGCGACATCGTCTCGATGATGCGGCCGATGCGCAGGCCCGCTTCTTCGCGCGTGATGACGGCGGGAGCGGGTTGGGGGCGGCGGCGGAAGATGGTCATGGGGTCAATGTCCCTGCTGCAACGCGATCAGTTCGCGGCGGACCTGGTCGGCGACGCCGATCCCTCCCGCCGCCGCGATGGTCTTGCCGTACTCGTCCGTCAGCATCGAGCGGTAGGCGCTGCCGGCCTCTCCGTCGCCAAGCGGGCCGTCCTCGCCCATGCCGGTGAACATGTGCTGGATCATCTGGGTGACGAACACGGCCTCGAAGTCCTGCGCGGCGGCGTCGACCTTGGCCGCCACGGCGGGGGATACCCCGTAGGTCTTCGCGGTGTTGGAGACAGCGGCAGCGATGGTCGCCATCACATCACCTCGATTTCGGCCTGAAGGGCGCCGGCGGCCTTGATGGCCTGAAGGATGGCGATCAGGTCTCGCGGGCCGACGCCGATCGCGTTCAATCCGTCGACGAGTTGGCGCAGGTTCACGCCCTCCCGAAGGATGGCGAGGCGCCGGTTCTTGTCGGTGTCGACGTTGATCTCGGTGCGCGGCGTGATCACGGTCTCGCCGTCGCTGAACGGCGCCGGCTGGCTCGCAACCGGCGACTCCGTGATCGTGACGGTCAGATTGCCTTGCGCCACCGCCACCGTCGAAACGCGCACGTCATGGCCCATCACGATGATGCCCGAGCGCTCGTCGATCACGATCTTGGCGAGCTGATCCGGCTCGACGCGCAGTTGCTCGATCTCGGTCAGCATCTGGACGATGTTGCCCTGATAGGTCTTCGGAACCTGGAGGGAGACCGTCGCCGGGTCCAGCGGCTCGGCGACGCCCTTGCCGATGAAGGCGTTTACCGCGGCGGCGATGCGCCGGGCGGTCGTAAGGTCCGGATTGCGAAGCGCAAGTCGGATAGTCGCGAGATTGTTGAGCACGAAGGGGATCTCGCGCTCGATTAGCCCGCCATTCGAGATGCGCCCCGTGGTCGGCACGCCGCGCACGACCTGGGCGGCCTCGCCCTGCGCGTTGAAGCCGATGACCGCAACGGATCCTTGCGCGACCGAATAGACCTCGCCGTCGGCGCCCATCAGCGGCGTCACGATCAGCGTGCCGCCCTGCAGGCTGGTGGCGTCGCCGAGCGCGGAGACCGTGACGTCGATGCGGGTGCCCTGTGTTCCGAAGGGCGGCAGGTTCGCGGTGACCATCACCGCCGCGACGTTCTTGGTGCGCAACGTCGCGCCGCGGGTGTTCACGCCAAGCCGCTCCAGCATCGACTGCAGGCTCTGCTTGGTGAAGGGCGCGGCGTTCAGGCTGTCGCCCGTGCCGTTCAGGCCGACGACGAGGCCGTAGCCGATGAGCTGGTTCTCGCGCACGCCCTCGATATCGGTGAGGTCCTTGATGCGAGAGGTCACGCCGCCATTCGTCGGGCCGCCGTCGTCGCCATTGCGGAACGCGCCCTTGGAGACCGAGACCGAGACATGGGCCGGGGCCGCCGCGGCCTCGATGCGCCGTTCGACCGCCCGCGACGGGTCGGCCGCCGCGGCCGGCGCGATCGGCGCGAGCAGGATTGCCGCGGAAGCCGCGACGCTCAGCAGGCGATGGGCGAGACGAACTGGCATGGACACGGACTGCTTCGGGGGACATCCCCGCACAATCGCCATGCGAAGGCCGTGCCGTCTCTCAAAAGGCCTCGGAATCCAGCGTCCGGCCTACTTCCTGCGTCGCCCTGAAACGCTTCACAGCCCGGCAGGGAAGGCGCGATACCGGCAAAATCTGCCGGGGCGTTCATGAAGCGTTAAGCATGTCGAGCAAAGGTGACGCTCACGGAAAGGGTTTCGGTGGAGACGAGGCGACATGCGGATCGATGGGCCCGGCCGGACCGTCTCGACGCCTGCGGCCGCGGCCTCGCGCGGCGGATCGAGCGGCGGGTTCACGCTCTCCGAGGCCCCCTCCTCCGAAGCGCCGCGCGCGGCCACGGCGATGCGGTCCGCCCCATCGCTCGACGCGCTGATGGCGCTGCAGGCGATGCCCGAAGATCCGCGCGAACGGCGCCGACGCGAGGTGAAGCGCGGACGCGGCCTGCTCGACGCGCTCGACGGCCTGCGGCTCGCCATGCTCGACGGCGCGCACTCTCCGGAGGCGCTTGCCGCGCTCGCCCGGAATACGGCGGAGAGGCAGCCGACGGGCGACGCCGGCCTCGATGACCTGCTGTCGGCGATCGACCTCAGGGCGCGGGTGGAGCTGGCAAAGCGCGGCCAGTGAGCCATTGCGACAATGCACGGGTTATTACGTACTCGAAATTATTCAATGATTTCAACGATTTCGTCTCGAACTCTTCGATTGTGATCGTCGCGGTACGTGGCTATATTCCGCGCCGTCCGACCCCCCGAAGCGTGCGGTGCAGAGGCTTCTCATGAGCGTCGAGTTGGCAGACGATTATAAACCTTCGGAGAGCGAGCCGTTCATGAACGAACGGCAGCGGCGCTACTTCCGCGAAAAGCTGCAGGCCTGGAAGGAAGACCTGCTGCGCGAGAGCCGCGAAACTCTCGAACACCTTCAGGACGAGAACCAGAATCATCCCGACCTCGTCGACCGCGCCTCATCGGAAACCGACCGCGCGATCGAGCTCCGCGCCCGCGACCGCCAGCGCAAGCTGATCGCCAAGATCGACTCCGCGCTCGCCCGCATCGAGGACGGCTCTTACGGCTATTGCGAGGAGACCGGCGACCCGATCTCGCTCCGCCGCCTCGACGCGCGTCCGATCGCGACCCTGTCGATCGAAGCCCAGGAGCGCCACGAACGCCGCGAGAAGGTTTATCGGGACGATTGAGATTCGCAGTCATCCCGGACGGCCATCAGGCCGATCCGGGATCGTCCTCAGGAAAAGCCCCTCCCTTCTAAGCGCGATCCCGGGCTCTCGCTGACGCTCGGCCGGGATGACGGGCTTGGTCCGCGGTTGCGGCCTAAAGCCCCCGCAGCGCTTCCGCCACCTCGCCTTCGGTCGCGAGCGCCATCGCCTTCTTCACCTTCACCGCCTCGGTCTTGCGGCCGACGCGCATGATCAGGATCACCGTTTCGGCGCCCCCGCATTCCGGGTCGCCGCAGGCGATCTCGCTGACGGTCACCGCGTCATCCTCGCCGAGGCTGAGCGCTTGGCGCGCGTAAGCCGCGATCCGGCGCGAGGCGTCAGCGCGTTCGGGGCTCTCGCGGGCTCGGAAAAGCAGGGCCATGATGGCCCTCTCTTAACCTCAACCGACGATCCCGGCGACGAAAAAGGTCGCGCGCAGGCGGGCCGCCTGCTAGACGCCGCGGCGACCCCTGCAAGAGCCTGTAAGCCTCGGCCCAAACCATGACGCTCGCCGCGATCCCGTCCGACCTGCTCGATCGCTTCGCGGCCGCCGGGTTCGCACATGTCCAGTTCGGCGTGCTGCAGCCGGCCGAGCCCTTCCTCGACGTCATGGGCGAGGAGCTCCGGCAGCGCATGTTCCTGACGTCGGACGCCGAAGGCCGTGAGATGTGCCTGCGGCCCGACTTCACGATTCCTGCCGCGCTCGCTCACATCGCCGCCGGTGATCCCGCACGCTCTGCGTCCTATGCCTATGCAGGCCCAGTCTTCCGCCACGGCGCGAATGGCGGCGAGGCCCCGCAGATCGGCGTCGAGAGTTTTGGACGCGCCGACCGGCTCGAGGCGGAGGCGGAGGTGCTTGCGCTCGCCGTCGAGACGTCGGCCGCGCTCGGCGTCGGTCGCCCAGCGATCCGCATCGGCGACCGCGCCCTTGTCGACGCCGCGATCCTCGCTCTCGACGCGCCGGTTTCGCTAAAGCGCCGCCTGAAGCGCGAAATCGCGCATGGCGGCTCGCTCGAGACGCTGGGCGCCGCGGCGCGCGGTGACGACGCGAACCACGCCGGCCTCTACGCGGCCCTGGAAGCCGCGGGTCCTGACGCTGCGCGCGGCGTGATCGAGGACGTGCTCTCTCTCGCCGGCATCTCTGCGGTCGGCGGCCGTACGCCGGGAGAGATCGCCGAACGCTTCATCGAGCGCGCCGCGAACCGTGCGATCGTGGTCTCGAACGCCGACCGGCAGAAGCTCAAGAGCGTTCTGGCGATCGACGACGCGGCGCCCCGGGCGCTCGACCGGCTGAAGACGGCTTTGGGCGGGGCGCCGCAGGTCGCAGCCTTCGAGCAGCGGCTGGCGGCCTTCGAGAAGGCAGGCCTCGCCGTCGAGGAGATGCGCTTCTCGGCCCGCATCGGCCAGAGCCTCGACTATTACGACGGTCTGGTGTTCGAGCTCGCGCGCGCTGCGGGCGGCGAACCGCTCGGCGGCGGAGGACGCTACGACGGATTGATCGCGGCGCTCGGCGCAGGGGCCTCCTCCCCCGGCGTCGGCTTCGCGCTGTGGCTCGATCGGTTCGGAGGCCGGCCGTGAGCAAGCTGATCCTCGCCGTCCCCTCCAAGGGGCGCCTTCAGGAGAACGTGCAGGCCTTCTTCGGCCGCGCGGGGCTGAACTTCGTGCAGTCCGGCGGCGCCCGGGATTATCGCGGCGCGATCGCCGACGTGCCTGATGTCGAGGTCGCCTATCTCTCCGCCTCCGATATCGCCGGCCAAATCGCGAGCGGCGCCGCCCATCTCGGCGTGACCGGCGAGGACCTGATACGAGAGACGATCCCGGACGCTGAAGCCAGAGTGAAGCTGCTGCTGCCGCTCGGATTCGGCTACGCCAATGTCGTCGTCGCGGTCCCGAAGGCCTGGATCGACGTGAGCTCCATGGCCGACCTCGACGACGTCGCCGAGGACATGCGTCGCCGTCACGGCCGAAGGCTCCGCGTCGCGACCAAATACGTAAATCTGACGCGCGGCTTCTTCGCCTGGAAGAAGGCGAGCGATACGCGCGCGGCCGGCGGCGTGTCGAACTACCGGATCGTCGAGAGCGTTGGCGCGACCGAAGGCGCTCCGGCCGCGGGCTCGGCCGACATCATCGTCGACATCACCACGACCGGCGCGACGCTCTCGGCCAACGGCCTCAAGGTTCTGGACGACGGGATCATGCTGAAGAGCCAGGCTCAGCTGGTCGCGAGCCTCGGCGCCGACTGGAGCGAGGAAGCCCGCAACGCCGTCCGCACGATTCTGACGCGGATCGCGGCGGAGGCGCGCGCCCGCGGCGTCCGCGAGGTTCGCGCACTAATCGACACGCGGGTGGAGCGGCTGATTGTGGAGCTCGGCGCCCGCTTCGACGCCCGCGCGCCGTTCGGTCCGCCGCAGCCCGGCCAGCCGCTGACGCTGCATGCGCCGAAGCGCGCGGTGTTCGATCTCGTCGGCGCGCTGTCAGCCGCTGGTGCCGGCTCGATCACCGTCTCGACGCTCGAAGACGTGTTCGAACCGTCGCCGCCGCTGGTCGAAGAGCTGTTCCGGTCTTTGGTCTGAATACGCCCCCATCCCGGATCGGCAAGAGCCGTCTGAGATCGTGCGCCGCGTGAAGCGCTTTATCCTGATGACGATCCCGGATCTCGGCTAACGCTGTGGTTGGGATGACACCCAACGCCTATCGCGACATGGCCACAGGACGCAGGCGAAGCCTCACGTGTCGTGTCTGTCGTCAGATTTAAGGGGCTGAAAAAATGAAAAGGCGGAACCGCCTCGGGGGGTAGCGGTTCCGCCTTACTAAGGCTTGCCAGTCGGGGGGAGCTGGCCGCCTCGTCATAAAAGCTCGTAAAGAGCTTCCGAGCATAGAACGTCGCTTCAGGCGCGCGGTTCCGCCGGTTTCAAATTTTTCTGGAAGTTTTTTCAGCGCGTCGGCGGCACGGCTCCGCCGAGGTTCTGCTCCAGGAAAGCGATGGTTCGGTCCCATGCCAGCGCCGCCGCCTTACGGTCGTAGCGCGCAGGGTTCGTGTCGTTGTTGAAAGCGTGATCAGCGCCCTCGTAAAGGTACAGCTCGTACGGCTTTTCCGCGTCCTTCAGCGCCTTCTCGAAGACGGGGACTCCGGCGTTGGTGCGCTCATCGAGCCCGGCATAGTGCAGCAGCAGCGGCGCTTGCACCTTCTCCGCCTCCTCCGCCGAAAGCGGCTCGCCGTAATAGGCGACGGCGGCCTTCAGGTCGGCGGACGCGACCGCAAGGCGGTTCGCCATGCCTCCGCCCCAGCAGAAGCCGACCGCGCCGACCGCTCCGTTCGACTCCGGATGCTTCGCAAGGACCGGCAAGGCCGCAGCAAGCATGCCAACCGCCTTGGCGGGTTCGAGCGCGCCGATCATCTCGCGCGCCTTGTCCTCGTCTGCCGGCGTGCCGCCTTGCGGCGACAGGAGGTCGACGCCAAAGGCAAGGAAGCCGGAGACCGCAAGGCGGCGCGTCACGTCCTCGATATGCGGGTTGAGGCCGCGGTTCTCGTGGATCACCAGCACGACGGGGCGCTTGGGATAGCCCTTGCCGCGCGCCAGCAATCCAGTCACGCGGCCTTCGGGACTGTCGTAGCCGATCGTCTCGGTCAGCAGTCGCCGATCGTCCGGCGCGACGATCGCAGCCCTGGCGTAGTCGTTCGCAAGCGTCGAGAGCAGCACGCTCGCCGCGCCGGCCGAGCCGGCGAGCCCGATCAGCCGTCGGAAGAACGTGCGCCGGCCGATCTCGCCATGGGTGTAGCGGTCATAAAGCGCGATCGCCTGTCTGTCGGGCTTGGTCGTCATCGGTGGTCCCTGCGCGGGCTTTGCGCCCGGGCGCGACCCTACACTGCGGCGCAGGCCATGCGCCACGGCAGCGTTGCCTTCATCGCGGTGGGGAGACGCCCCTGGCGATGGCCTCGAATTCCGGCTTGCGGGCGGCGAAGCTCGCCTTTTCGCCGACGCAGACGACCGTCGTGCGGCCCTTCGGCGTGTCGATCAGCACGAGGTAGGAACGGACTTCCGATGCGCGCGGTTCGCCTTCGACCGGCTTGAAGTCGGCAACCACGGCGGCTCCGGCGACGCCGCCCTGCTCAAAGGGCTCGATGCTCGCTACGTCGTAGCGCAGCGCGAGCGTGGCGCGGATCAGCTCGGTCCACTCCTTCTTCTGGGTGAAGGCGTTGATCTCCTCCTGCGGCAGCTCGGCGTTCTGCGGAGCGGCCTGGAAGGCGATCTTGCAGCCGACCTCCGACTCCTCGCCCTTCTGCACGGCGAACACTGCGGCGTAGCGCGGATCGGCCTCGGCGACGGTCGCGAGGTAGCCGTCCGGAGGCTGAACGCTGAGCCCGGTCGCCTCGTCGCGCAGCGGTTCGGCGGCCTGCGCCGGGAAGACGGCGAGCGCAAGGGCAACGGCCCCGCATAGACTTCTCGCGTTCATCCGGCCGACGCTCCACTCAATCCCATACGCTAACGCACACAACGCCCCGATGATCCGACCGCGGCGACGTTACCGTGCGCAGGCCCCTATCCCTAGGGAATGCTGCAATTAAGATAAATGGCGGCGACGGAGCCTCTGAGGCTTTCGCGCGTTTCTTGGCCGGGGCGTCGCGCGTATGAGGCCAATGGCTATGAAGTTCGTATCTGCGGCGCTGGTCGCCGCCGCCGTTTCCTGGAGCGCGGTCTCCCTCGCGCAGCCCGCTCCGCCGCAATCGCCCCCTCCAGCCGAACTCACCGAACAGGCGATCGACGCCGCTGATTTCGACGGTTGGCGCGCCCGCGAGGACGGCAGGGCAAAGGCGGACGCCGACCGGAAGGCGGCCGAACAGGCCATTCGCGACGCCAAGAAGAAGCGCGACAAGAAGACCGCGCACGATCGGCTCGCCGCCCTGCCGAAGCCGCAGGATGCGCCGGACCCCTTCATGATCCGCACGCAGATCCTGCTCGACCGGGCGCACGCTTCGCCTGGCGCGATCGATGGCCGCTATGGCGACAACATGCGCCGCGCAATCCGGGCTTTCCGCGAGATGCGCAAGCTGCCGGAAGGCGACCAGCTCGATCCCGAGACATGGGCGGCGCTGAGCGCCGATCAGGGCAAAGCCATGAAGGTCTACGAGGTCACGAAAGAAGACGAGGACGCCGAATACCTCCACGGGCCCGTCCCAACGGACTACGCCAAGCTCGCAAAACTCAAATGGATCGCCTATCGCGACGCGGCCGAGATGCTCGCGGAACGCTTCCACCTCGACGAGGGCCTGCTGCGCCGGCTGAATTCCGACGTTGATTTCGACAAGGCCGGCTCAAGGATCCTCGTCCCGGAAACCGGCGCCGATCCGGCGCAAGACCGCCGCGTAGTTCGCATCCTCGTCGACAAGAACGAAAACGAGGTTCGCGCCTTCGATAAGGACGGCGGGCTCGTTCTGGCCGCGCCGGCCACCGTCGGCTCCGGCGACACGCCCTCCCCCGAGGGCCAGACCAAGGTGACGAAGGCTTATCTGAACCCGGTCTACGTCTACGACCCCAAGAAGAACTTCCAGCAGGGCAAGAACACGAAGAAGCTCAACCTCAAGCCCGGGCCGAACGGCCCGGTCGGCAGCATGTGGATCGACCTGGAGAAGCCGACCTACGGCATCCACGGGGCGCCCGAGCCGTCCAAGATCGGCAAGACCGAAAGCCACGGCTGCGTGCGGCTAACGAACTGGGACGCCGAGACGTTGGGCAAGCTGGTCGAGCCGAAGAAGACGGTCGTGGAATTTCAGTAGGCCGCGACCGGGGCTCTCACCGTCCTCGTCGGAATCGTGCGACGTCGGAACTGCGCCGTCTGTTCGCGCAGGAGATCGGCGCGCCCCTTAGCCGCTAGCGGCCGTGGATGCGCATGCGTCGCGCGATCGAGGCGATCGTCGCGGGCGGTAATTTCACGAGCGCGGCTCACGAGGCGGGCTTCGCCGACCAGGCCCGTCTCGCCCAAGACTTTCGCCGCACCTTCGGAGCGCCGTCGTCGAAAAGCCTGACAGGATTATGGCGCTAGGCCAGACCGCGACTGGTCGAACCGAACAGAGCGACGATCGGGTCAAGGTGAGCCGCATGATCCGAGACGGCGGAAGATCAGGCGTCGATCCCCGGAATTGCGGGTCGGGCGATCATCAGCCACAGGATGATCGCGATGAAGATGAATGCCGGGACGCCGCAGGCGAACCACAGCCGGAAGAGTCGCCCGTAAAGCGGCGGGAGCGGCGCGCCTGAGGCCGCCGCGTCCCGCGCGAGGTCCCGCATCTGGGCCTGCATCCAGACAACGGGCAACCAGAGGACGCCCGTCGCTACGTAAAGCCCGAGCGAGACGGCGATCCAGCCGGTCGTCAGCGGCCACCCGACCGCATGAGCCAGCGCAGCGCCGGTGACCGGCTGCAGCACGATGGCCGTCGCCGTGAAGACCATATCGGCGACGACCACCGTCCCCGCGACATGCGCGACGAGCCGGGCGTCCCCTGTGCGATGCGCCATCAGCATGAAGAAGGCGATGCCGGACCCCGTGCCGATAAGAACGGTTGCGCCGAGCACGTGCAGCCAGCGCAACGCGTCGAGGAAAATCGGGCTCACCGCTCCTCCTCGATTGCGAGCGCGACCAGCGCGAGCAGAGCTACGGCAAAAGCCTTCAGCAGAGGACCTAGCGGATCGAGCCAGAGATCCGGCGCGAACAGCGTCGCGCCCGCGAGGTAGAGCGCCGTCACCGCGATCATTCCCCAGGCGGCGGCGACGTGCGTGCGCCTGACGAGGATCGCGGCTCCCAGCGCGAGGTCGATCAGCGCGCCGAGCAGGGCTGCGCTGGTGGCGAACGAGCCGTTCGCTCCGCGGGACAGCAGAACTTCGGCCGCCTCGTGGAGCCGCATGAGGCCGATAGCCCCCGACGCCATCCAGAACAGGGCGAGCGTAACGGTAATGGCAGGCTTCAGCAGGAACAGGCGACCGAACCAGCGTTCCTGGACGGTCGACGGCAGCCGGCGCAACGTGGTTGCGAGGCTCTGGACCGGCCGTCCTCCAGCAGCGCGCCACGGGTCGGGATCGCCTCTGACGCCGGCCTCGATCTCCAGCAGCGCGGCCGTGCGCATCGGCGGCCTCCAGCCGAGCCGGCCTGCGAGATCTCCGATGTCGAACAGCAGACGTCCTAGCCAGCGCGGAGCGCGGAGCGCCCTCGCTGGCGGCCGGCCGAGAGCCGCCCGCAAGGCTGCGACGACGGCGTCGAGCGAATGCGCCTCGTCCTCCACGAGGTCATAGGCCCGGCAGGACGCGACGCGGCCGGCGAGCGCCGCGTGCACGGCCTCCGCCACCTCCTCGACCGCGATCGTCTGGATCAGCGCATCGCCGGCAATGACTGGTGCGACCAAGGGGAAGTTCGCAAGCCCGCGAAGCAGCGCCGTTCCCCCATAGGCGGCGGGGCCGATCACGAGGCCGGGGCGCAGAATCGTCCAGTCCAGCCGGGAGGCGGCAAGCGCAGCGTCCGCCTCGCCCTTGGTGCGCATGAAGCGCGTCGCCGCGTCCGGCCGCGCGCCGACGGCGGAAATCTGAACGAAGCGCCGGACCGCGGCGGCTTCAGCGGCTGCGTAGAGAGCCGTCATGGCGTCGCGCTGCACGGCTGCGACATCGTCCCGCGCGCCGTCCTGCAGCGCGCCGGCGCAGTTCACGACGGCGTCGACGCCATCGAGGAAGGGCGTCCAGTCGTTCGGACGGAGCAAAGTCGCGATGTCCGCGCGCCGCCATGCGATCTCGGGGCGCAAACGTCGGGCGACCTTGATCGAACGACCGAGCCCTACGACGTCCCAACCGGCGTCGATCAGCCGGTCCGCGACGGCCGAACCGATCAGTCCATAGGCCCCGAGCACAAGCGCGCGCATATCCGCCTCTCCGCGCCTCCCGCTAGCACAGAGAGGCTAAAGAAAAAGGCCCCGGATCGCTCCGAGGCCTTCGCTATTCTTAGACGTTGAGAGGCTTGGATCAGAAATCCATGCCGCCCATGCCGCCGCCGCCCATGCCGCCCGGCATGCCGCCGCCGCTGTCCTTCTTCGGCAGCTCGGCCACCATCGCCTCGGTGGTGATGAGCAGAGCCGCGACCGAGGCCGCGTCCTGAAGCGCCGTGCGCACGACCTTGGTCGGATCGACGATGCCGGCCTGGATCATGTCGACATACTCTTCCGTCTGGGCGTTGAAGCCCGACGTCGCGTTATCGTTCTCGAGCAGCTTGCCGACGACGATCGAGCCTTCGACGCCCGCGTTGGACGCGATCTGACGGATCGGAGCCTCGAGCGCCTTCAGGACGATGTTGATGCCGGCCTGGATGTCGGCGTTCGGGGACTTGATGTCCCGGATCGCGGTCTTGGCGCGCAGCAGCGCCACGCCGCCGCCCGGAACGATGCCTTCCTCGACCGCCGCGCGGGTGGCGTTGAGGGCGTCGTCGATGCGGTCCTTCTTCTCCTTGACCTCGACCTCGGTCGCGCCGCCGACGCGGATGACCGCGACGCCGCCAGCGAGCTTGGCGAGACGCTCCTGGAGCTTCTCGCGGTCGTAGTCGGAGGTGGTCTCTTCGATCTGGGCCTTGATCTGAGCGACGCGGCCCTCGATCGCGTCCTTGGCGCCGGAGCCGTCGACGATCGTGGTCTTCTCCTTCTCGAGCGTCACCTTCTTGGCGCGGCCGAGCATGTCGAGGGTCACGTTCTCGAGCTTGATGCCGAGGTCCTCGGAAATCACCTGCCCGTTGGTCAGGATCGCGATGTCCTCGAGCATCGCCTTGCGGCGATCGCCGAAGCCCGGCGCCTTGACGGCCGCGACCTTCAGGCCGCCGCGGAGCTTGTTGACGACGAGAGTGGCGAGAGCCTCGCCCTCGATGTCTTCGGCGATGATGACGAGCGGCTTGCCCGACTGCACGACCGACTCGAGAACGGGAAGGATCGCCTGCAGGCCGGAGAGCTTCTTCTCGTGGATGAGGATGTAGGGGTCCTCGAGGTCCGCGATCATCTTCTCGGCATTGGTGATGAAGTACGGCGAGAGGTAGCCGCGGTCGAACTGCATGCCTTCGACGACTTCGAGCTCGGTCTCGAGGCTCTTGGCCTCCTCGACCGTGATAACGCCCTCGTTGCCGACCTTCTGCATGGCGTGGGCGATCATGTCGCCGACTTCCTTGTCGCCGTTCGCCGAGATGGTGCCGACCTGGGCGACCTCGTCGGAGGAAGCGATCTTCTTGGACGACGCCTTGAGGTGCTCGATGACCTTGGCGACCGCCTGATCGACGCCGCGCTTGAGATCCATCGGGTTCATGCCGGCGGCGACATACTTGGCGCCTTCCTTCACGATCGCCTGGGCGAGCACGGTGGCGGTGGTGGTGCCGTCGCCGGCGAGGTCGTTGGTCTTCGAGGCCACTTCGCGCACCATCTGGGCGCCCATGTTCTCGAACTTGTCCTCGAGCTCGATCTCCTTGGCGACGGTGACGCCGTCCTTGGTGATACGCGGAGCGCCGAAGGACTTCTCGATCACGACGTTACGACCCTTCGGGCCGAGCGTGACCTTCACCGCGTTGGCGAGGATGTCGACGCCGCGCAGCATCTTCTCGCGCGCGTCGGCGGAGAAACGTACCTCTTTAGCTGCCATGTTCAGTTGCTCCTCATGAGCGTTATCGGAAAACGCCGGCTCTCAAGCGCGATCGGGGGGACTGCGCGGCGCCGACGGAAATAAGGTTCAGGACAAAATCAGGCGATCACGCCCATGATGTCCGACTCCTTCATGATCAGCAGCTCTTCGCTGTCAATCTTGACCTCGGTGCCGGACCACTTGCCGAACAGGATCTTGTCGCCGGCCTTGACGTCGAGGGCGACGATCTTGCCGCTCTCGTCACGGGCGCCGGGGCCGACGGCGACCACTTCGCCTTCCTGCGGCTTTTCCTTGGCGGTGTCGGGGATGATGATGCCGCCCTTCGACTTCTCTTCGGCGGTCAGGCGGCGGACGACCACACGGTCGTGCAGCGGACGGAAGTTCATGGGGTCTGATCCTCTTACGCGTAGACGGCGTTGCTTCGCGTTGAAATTTCGTCGCGACGGCGCTTGTCGCACCGCACTGTTAGCACTCATCGGAGGAGAGTGCTAACGCGTCGGTGAGATACGGTTCGACGGCTCCGCTGTCAAGTTTTCACGGCGGACCTCAGCGTTTGATTTCCGCCTTGCTGCGCTGCTGACGGCTTGTCGCTCGCAAGTGCGACGAGAGCGTGAAGGCGCGCATAGGCGACTGTCTCGCAGAGAGCTTGCATCCAGGATTGTCCGGGCGGATGGTTCGAGCATGCTGTCCCGAGACGAGATCGTCGACATCCACAATATGTGCGCTTGCTCGCACACGCGGATGGCGGCACGCGCGGTGACGCGGTTCTATGACGAGGCGCTTCGCCCTTCCGGGCTGAAGAGCACGCAGTTCGTGCTGCTCGCGGCGATCGAGGCTGGAGAGGCCGCGTCCATCACCGACCTCGCCGAGGCGGTCGATCTCGAACGGACCACGCTGGTGCGGAACCTTCAGCTGCTGCGGAAGGAAGGCCTCGTCTCGCCGCTCGCCGGCGTCAACGGGCGGCGCAAGCCGGCGCTGACCGAGAAGGGGCGCGAGACGCTCGAAAACGCCATGCCGCTCTGGCGGCGCGCGCAGAACGAGTTCGAGGATCGGCTCGGCTACGGCTCCTGGCAGGTGACGCGCCGCAGGCTGGGCGATCTCCGCAAGGCTGTCGCCTGACGCACGTTCAGCGGACCGGGCGGGAGAAGCAGGCCTCCAGCGTCTCCGAGCCGTCGCGGCGCGCCCGAACGCCGGGCTCGCGCAGGAACTCGTGGCGCTCGCAGAAGCGGTGAAGGTCCTCAGCGGCGACATCGACCCAGACCGAGAGTCTGATCGCGCCGGAGGCTGCGGCGAAGGCGTTGGCGCCGGCGAGCAGGGCGGCTGCGAGCCCCTGCCCCCGAGCCGCGGGTTCAAGACAGATCATCGCGAGCTCGAACTCCGCGCGTTCGTCATGCGCGATCAGGCCGAAAGAGCCGACAGCCGTTCCGTCCCGCATCACCAGCCAGAGCCGACCGCCGCGCTCCTCGAAATAGCGAGCGGGCTGTTCGAAGGCCGCGTCTTCCGGCGGAGCGAGCGCCTCGCCGCCCGAGGCGCGGGCGTCGGCGATGAGCCTCGACAGCGCAGGACCGTCGGCGTCGACGGCTTCTCGTATAAGGAATTCCGACATCGGTCCGTCCTGCCTCCCGCGCGCGGCTGAGCTGATGGGTTATGGCGCGCAGCCCGGGGGAAGAGAAGCCGGCGCAGGGATCCGCGGCCTCCGGCGTTCAAGCGAGAGGCGGCCCGCGCGTCGTTTGGCCGTCGGAGCGCCATCGATAAGCCCGACCGACGCGCCAGATCGTTCACGCCGCGTCAAGATGGTTCAGCTATGATGACGGCGGCTCGGGTCCGAGTTTCGAGGAGTGTTTCGTGATCAACGTCCGCGTCGCCGGCGCCTGCGCCGCTCTCGCGCTTGGCTTCGTCGCGCCCGCGCAGGCCGATCCGCGGATCATCCCGGTTCAGACCTATTATGACGCGCCCGAATCCGGCGGCCGCATCCAACGCTATTATGAGGACGACGGCGCGCGCGTCGTGCGTCGGGCGGACCGCCGCCGTGGCTATATCGAGGACATGGAGGACGAGGCGCCGTCCCGGGTCTACCGCTACGACGGACGGAGCCAGCGCATCCCGACGGCGCGCGAGCGCGAGACCTACGAGGCCTACGGCGACACCAGCCGCAGGAGCCGCGTCTATCGCTATTACGAGGACGATCCTTCCTTCGGATACGATCCCTACAATTCGCGCGACGCGATCATCGCGCCCGACTCGCGCCGTCTCGCCGGACCGCCTTCGGCCGCCGGCGGCGACGTCGGGCGGAGGACGATGGATCCGAAGTTTGCGCGCACGACCGTGCAGTACGCCGGCAAGGAACCGGTCGGCTCGATCGTGATCGACACTCGCACCCGCTATCTCTACCTCGTCCAGGCTGGCGGCATGGCGATCCGCTACGGCGTCGGCGTCGGCAAGGAAGGTTTCGGCTGGAAGGGCACCGAGACGATCACGCAGAAGCGCGAGTGGCCGGATTGGCGCCCGCCTGCGGAGATGCGCGTCCGCCGGCCGGAACTGCCGGTGATGATGGCCGGCGGCCCGGACAATCCGCTCGGCGCCCGCGCGCTCTACCTCGGCAACACGCTTTATCGCATCCACGGCTCCAACGAACCGTGGACGATCGGTCATGCGGTCTCTTCAGGCTGCATCCGCATGACGAATGACGACGTCACCGACCTTTACGAGCGGGTCGGAGTCGGCACGACCGTCAAGGTGATGTAGGCGGCGGGCCCGACGCGGCGCGAGACATTGGACGGCGACCGGAGGAGCTTCGAAATTACTTCCTGCCGTTGCCTTCTAGGCTGCGCCCGATCGATACGAATCTTACCTAAGACTTAACGATCTCAATCAAATTTCTTTTTTCGATTTATCTCGGCGGTGATGAAACCTGAGGTGGGATGGCGCGTTGTGGCTCCGGGTCGAGTACCGCCGGAGTTCAGTTCATGGCGCCTTTTCGCGTTCTAATCCTTGAAGACGACGCCATTCTCGCGCTCGATCTCGCCACCATCGTCTGCTGCTGGACCGACGCCAACGTGACGTCCTGCCGCTCGATCGAACAGGCCAAGCGCGCTCTGAGCGGCGGGTTCGATCTCGCACTGCTCGACGTCGACGTGGTGGACGGCAAGTCCTACGATTTCGCGTCCGAGCTTAAGGAGCGCGCGCTGCCGTTCGCCTTCGTGTCGGGCTCGCGGATGATCGACGCGCCGGAAACGTTGCGCGACGCGGCCTTCATCTCCAAGCCCTACGACCAGCGCTCGATCGAGCGCGTCGTCGCCTCGGCGTCGGGCGGCCGTCGGCACCCCTAAGGGCGCACTCGACGCGTCCGCCGGGATAAGCACCGCAGTCATGCCCTTTTCGGGCATCCACGACTTTCTGAGCGGCGCGCTCTGTGGCTCAGTCGCGGATGCGCGAGAAGGCATGACGGCGTGGAGGTCGAGACGCGCGTCCTGGTTAGGCGCGTGTGGGATGGACCTCAGGTCCAGTCGCCGCCGTCATCGCCGCCGAAATTACCGCCGTCGTCATCTGAAACCGGCGTGGCGTCGGGCTTCTCGTCAACCCCGCCGAGCAGCCCGGAGAACCAGCCCCCCTCCTCGCTGGCCGGGCTCGCTGCATCGTCTGCCGAGTCGGGAGTATCAGCGAGCTTCGCAGCCTCGCCGGCGTTTTCCGCCGCGTGGGTGCCGCCTCCGAACATCGACTGGATGCCCGAGAACAGCAGCGCGCCGCCCGCGACGCCGGCTGCCGTCTGCAGCGCGCCAGAGAGGAAGCCGCCTCCCCCGCCGAAGCGGGAGGTCTGCTGCGGCTCATAGGTCTGCGAGGGCGGCGTCCCGTAATCCGGCGCCCGCTCGTAGCCGGGCCTGCCGCCGAAGCCCGCCGGCGCGCCCATCGCCTCGCTGGCGCGCGGCCCCCACGGGGAAGCCGTCTCGCTGGCGGGCCGGGAGAACGATCCGCCGCGTGCGTCTGAGACCTGGCGCTCGAGCTCGTCGATGCGGGCCTTCGCCGCCTCCAGCGCCTGGTTCTGCACGATGAGCGTCTGCGCCATCGCATAGGGAGCGTGCGGCTGGCGGGAGACCTGCTCCTGGATAAAGCTCTCGGCTTCCGGATCGCGGTAGGCGCCCTCGGCGCTGCGGAGCCGATCGAACAGTCCGGCGATCAGATTGCGTTCAGCGGGAGTCATGGCCGTTGTCTCCAGAGGCTCGTCGCTTCAGTCGCGAGCTTTCTGGTGACTTATGGCTGCATTTTTAGGGCGCAATGGCGGCTTTGCGGCGGCGTCGATTATGCCGATGCGATCCGCCCTTCGAGCTGCTTCGGCAGTGGGCCTCCGGTCGCCCAGTCCAGCAGCTCCGCGGTGTGCACGAAGGGCGTGTCGCTCGCCGTACGGAGCTGGGTGAGGCAGCCGATATTGCCGCTCGCGACGATATCGGGCGCGGTCTTTGCGATGTTTGCGAGCTTGCGGTCGCGCAGCCTCGTCGCGATCTCGGGCTGCATGATGTTGTAGGTGCCCGCCGAGCCGCAGCAGATATGGCCCTCCGCCGGCTCCTTCACCGCGAACCCTGCAGCCTTCAGCAGCGCCTTCGGCTCCTCGCGGATGGACTGACCGTGCTGCATCGAGCAGGCGGAGTGGTAGGTGACCCTTTGGCCGGTCTCGCGAGCGAGCTTCAGCTCGAAGGACGCGGCGAATTCGGAGAAGTCCTTTGCGAGGCCCGACACCCGCGCCGCCTTCTCGGCATAGGCCGGATCCTCGCGCAGCATGAAGCCGTAGTCCTTGATCGTCGTGCCGCAGCCGGAGGTGGTGATGACGATGGCGTCGAGGCCGCCTTCGTCGATCAGCTTGGTCCAGACGTCGACGTTGCGGCGGGCCTGGTCGCGGGCCTGATCTTCGCGCCCCATGTGATGGACAAGCGCGCCGCAACAGCCTTCCCCCGCCGCCTGCACCACCTCGACGCCATGGCGGGCGAGGAAGCGGGTCGCGGCGGCGTTGATCGAGGGCTCCAGCACCGGCTGAGCGCAACCCTGCAGCATGGCGACGCGCGCTTTGCGGGGGCCGTGCGCGGCGACCGTCTTCGCCCCGCGCCCGGAGTTCCATAGCGGCGGCTTAGCCGGCGCGAGCTTCAGCATGGCGCCGAGCCGCGCCAGCGCCTGCGGCCCCTTAAGTAATCCCGCGAGTGGCTGCGCCGCCCAGGCTCCCAGCAGCGCAAGCCTGAACCGGCCGGGGTAAGGCAGCACGTTTGCCAGGAGCTTGCGCATCAGCCGGTCGGCGAGCGGGCGCTCGTAGGTGTTCTCGATATAGGCCCGGGCGTGGTCGACGAGGTGCATGTAGTGCACGTCGGAGGGGCAGGTCGTCATGCAGGACAGGCAGGAGAGGCACCGATCAATGTGCTTCACGATCTGCGGCGTCGCGGGCTTCTCGCCCTCCAGCATCTCCTTGATCAGGTAGATTCTCCCGCGCGGACTATCGAGTTCGTCGCCGAGCAGCAGATAGGTTGGGCAGGTCGCAGTGCAGAACCCGCAATGCACGCAGGTGCGCAGGATTTTTTCCGACGTCGCGAGCTGCGGATCGGCCTCGAGGCGCTCGGGTGCGAAGGCGGTTTGCATGTCAGGACGACTCGGAGTGGCGGAGACGCGAAGCCGCGATGCGGACGTCAGCTTGCATGCATGCGCCCCGCATTCAGCACGCCGACCGGGTCGAAGGTCTCGGTGACCGCGCGGCTGAGGCGAGCGAGCGCCAAGCTTTCGGGCTGGAACACGTCGACCGCGGCGCGGGTCGCGTCGTCGGCGCGAACCAGCGTCGCGTGGCCCCTTGCCTCGGCGGCCGCCGCACGGACGGGAGCAGCGCCGGCGTCGTCGGACGGGGCCATCGCGATCCAGATTAGTCCGCCGCTCCAGTCGTAGAAATGTGCGGCGAGGCGGTCGCCAAGCGCCGCCACCACGTCCGGCCCGCGCGACGGCGCCACAGAGACGCGCCAGACGACATTGCCCGTGTCGCCCAGGAACGGCGCGGCGTCGCGGATGTCGCGCCAGAGCGCACGCGACGCCTCGGCGTCGAGCAGGGTGACGGCGCCTGGAGCCTGAAGCGTCTTCGCCAGCGCGCCTGCGCGGTAGCGCAGGTGGCTTTCGAAGTTCTCGAGCCTCAGGCAGGTGCGCGCAGGCTGACCGTCCCGGCCCGGCAGGTGAGCCGCGCCCGTCACCTCGAAGGGCGTCCCCATCGCGGCGCAGAGCGCGGCGACGCCCACTTCGTCCGCCAGGCCTTCCACGACGAGCGTGGTCTCGGTCTCGGCCAGAGGCAGGGTCTTGAAGGTGGCCTCCGTCAGCACGCCGATCGTGCCGTGAGAGCCTGCGGCGAGCTTCACGATGTCGTAGCCGGTGACGTTCTTCATCACCCGCCCGCCGGAGCGGATGGTCTCGCCGCGGCCTGTGATCATGCGGACGCCGATCAGCGCGTCGCGCGCGGCTCCGACGAGCACGCGGCGGGGGCCGGAGGCGTTGGTGGCGACCAGCCCGCCGATCGTCGGCTCGCCGGTCGTGCCGTAAAGCGGCCGCGCGTCAAAAGGCTCGAAGGCGAGGCGCTGGCCCTTCTCCGCCAACGCCGCCTCGACCTCCGCGACGGGCGTGCCCGCGCGGGCGGAGACGACGAGTTCGGACGGCTCCAGCAAGATTATTCCCGTCAGCCGCTTCGTCGAGAGGGTCTTCGCCGCCTGCGAGGGGCGGCCCAGACCGACCCGCGTGCCGCCACCCTGGATGGCGATCGGCGCGTTGTCGGCGACGGCTTCAAGGATGGTGGTTTCGACGCCAAGCTCGTCCAGAGGGGCGATGACATCGGTCATGCCAGACAATCCGTCATCCCGGCCGCAGCGAAGCGGAGAGCCGGGAGCGCGCGCAGAACGAGTTCTCGTCTGATGACGATCCCGGATCGGCGCACAGAGCGCCGTCCGGGATGACGTGTCTTACTCATTCCGCGGCCTGCAGCGTTTCCGCTTGCCGCAGACCGAGCGGGAACACCTTGGACGGGTTCATCAGCCAGTCCGGGTCGAAGGCGCGCTTCACGCGCATCATCTGGGCGAGCTCAACGGCGTTGAACTGCACGGACATCAGCTCGCGCTTCTCGATGCCGACGCCGTGCTCGCCGGTCAGGCAGCCGCCGACCTCGACGCAGGCGCGCAGGATGTCCTCGCCGGCGATTTCGGCTTTCGCGAGCGAGACAGGGTCGTTCATGTCGTAGAGCACCAGCGGGTGCAGATTGCCGTCGCCGGCGTGGAAGATGTTGGCGACCTTCAGACCCGCCGCGTCGCAGATTTCGGTGATGCGGGCGAGAATCTCCGGCAGGCGGCCGGTCGGGATCGTGCCGTCCATGCAGATGTAATCGGAGATGCGGCCCATCGCGCCGAAGGCCGATTTGCGGCCCTTCCAGATCGCGGCGGCTTCGGCCGCCGTCTTCGCCTGGCGGGCGGAGGTGGCGCCGTGGGTCTCGGCGATCGCGCCGATACGGGCGAGTTGCTCGTCGATCTCGGCGGGGGAGCCCTCAACCTCGACGATCAGCAGCGCCCCGGCCTCGCGGGGATAGCCGGCGTGAGCGAAGTCTTCGCAGATGTCGATCGCGATCTTGTCCATGAACTCGATCGCAACGGGCACGATGCCGGCGCCAAGCACCGCCGCGACGCAGGCGCCGGCCTCCTCGCTCGACGGGAAGCCGAACAGGATCGGCCGCGCCCCCTCCGCCATGGGAAGGATGCGCAGCGTCGCCTCCGTCACCAGCCCGAACTGGCCCTCCGAGCCGCAGATCAGGCCGAGCAGATCAAGCCCCGCGGCGTCCATCGCGTCGCCGCCGATCTCGACGATCTCGCCCTGCAGCGTGACGAATTTCACGCCGAGCAGATTGTTGGTCGTCACTCCGTATTTCAGGCAATGCGCGCCGCCGGAGTTCATCGAGATGTTGCCAGCGATCGTGCAGGCGAGCTGCGAGGAGGGATCGGGGGCGTAGAAGAAGCCCTCATGGGCGATCGCGGCGGAAACCCCGAGATTGGTGATGCCGGACTGGACGCGGATCGTGCGGTTCGGCAGATCGACGTCGAGCACCTGCGCCATCTTGGAGACGCCGATCACCACCGCGTCCTCCTGCGGCAGCGCGCCGCCGGCGAGCGAGGTACCCGCCCCGCGCGGCACCATCGGCACGCCCTCGCGGGCGAGATAGGCCAGCACTTCAGCCGCCTGTTCGGTCGTCGAGGGCAGGACGACGGCGAGCGGCATGCGGCGATAGGCGGTGAGCGCGTCGGTCTCGAAGGCGCGGCGCTCGTCCTCGGACGAGATCACCCCTTCGCCGGGCACGATGCGGCTCAGGCCCGCAATGATTTCGTCCCGCCGCGCAAGAATGCCCGGGTCGGGTTGCGGCATGGCGATGCCGGTCATGGGCCGTCCTCCTCACCCTCTTTTTGCGGGCTTCGCCTCGCAGGGGCGTCGGATCAACTTAGGCCATAGCGGGCCGCTCGTGTAGGCTCAATCCCGTTCGAGCGCGTTGCGGCCGGCGTCTATCGCGCTACCTCTTCGATGCGCTATCGCATTTGCGCGGTTGATCTTCGGCCGCGCCGCTGGAGTTGTTCCATTGTCCGCCGAGCCCCGTCCGCGCGTCGGCCTGTTCGCCACGTGCCTCGTCGATCTGATCCGCCCCTCCATCGGCTTCGCGAGCGCCAAGCTGATCGAGGATTCCGGCTGCGACGTCGTAGTCCCGGAGCAGACCTGCTGCGGCCAGCCCGCCTTCAACTCCGGCGACCGCAAGACCGCGAAGGCGCTTGCAATGCAGGCGATCGACGCCTTCCAGGGGGTCGACTACGTGGTCGCGCCGTCCGGCTCCTGCGCGGGCCAGCTGAAAAAGCACGTGCCCGAGCTGTTCGCCGACGAGCCGGAGCTCGCGCGCCGCGCAGACGCCTTCGCGGCGAAGGTCTACGAATTGATGAGCTTCCTGGTCGACGTCCGCGGGGTGACCGCGGTCGACGCCCGCTTCGAGGGCTCGGTGACCTATCACGACAGCTGCGCTGGCCTGCGCGAACTCGGCATCCGCGCCCAGCCGCGCAAACTGCTCGAGAGCGTCGAGGGACTGACGCTGACCGAGCTCAAGGATTCCGACGTCTGCTGCGGCTTCGGCGGAACGTTCGCGGTGAAGTATGGCGAGATCTCCGACGCCATCGTCGCAAAGAAGTCCGACAATGTGGCGGCGGCGGGCGCCGGGACGCTGCTCGCGGGCGATCTGGGGTGCCTGATGAACATGGCCGGCAAACTCCAGCGCCAGGGCCGGCCGATGAAGGCCCGCCACGTCGCGGAAGTGCTCGCGGGGATGGGCGACGAGCCCGCGATCGGGGAGCCTCAGGCGTGAACGCGCATTCCACCTCTCCCGCTTTCAAGGAGAACGCGCACCGCGCGCTGAACGACCCGGCGCTCCAGCGCGCGCTCGGCAATGTCGAGACCGGCTTTATCGGCAAGCGCAGGAAGGCCGCGGCGAAGCTGCCGGAGTTCGAGGATCTCCGGGACTCGGCCCGGGACATCAAGAACCACGTGCTGGCCCATCTCGACCTCTATCTCGAGGCCTACGAGGCGAAGGTCACGGCCGCCGGCGGCCACGTCCATTATGCGCCGACCGCCGAGGACGCCTCGCGGATCGTCGTCGAGATCTGCAAGCGCGTGGGCGCAAGGACCGTCGCCAAGGGCAAGTCGATGATCTCGGAGGAGATCGAGCTCAACACGGCGCTCGACGCCGCCGGCGTGAAGCCGATCGAGACCGATCTCGGCGAATACGTCATCCAGCTCCGCGGCGAGCGGCCGAGCCACATCATCGCCCCGGTCATCCACCTCAACCGCGACCAGATCGAGAGCGACTTCCGCCGCGTCCACACCGGATTGCCCGAGGGCCGGAACCTCGACGCGCCGGAATCGCTCCTTGCGGAAGCCCGCGGGATCCTGCGTGAAAAGTTCCTGGCCGCTGACGTCGGCGTCACCGGCGCGAACTTCCTGATCGCGGAGACCGGCACGTCGGTGATCGTGACCAACGAGGGCAATGGCGACCTCAGCCAGATCCTGCCCAAGGTCCACATCGTGCTGGCGTCGATCGAAAAGCTGGTGCCTACGCTCGATGACGTCTCCCAGACGCTCAGGGTGCTGGCGCGCTCGGCGACCGGTCAGGAGCTCTCGGTCTACACGACGTTCTCGACCGGGCCGCGCCGGCCGGGCGACGTCGACGGGCCCGAGGAGTACCACGTCATCCTGCTCGACAACGGGCGCTCGGCGATGCTCGCCGGCGAGTTCCGCGACATGCTCCGCTGCATCCGCTGCGGCGCCTGCATGAACCACTGCCCGGTCTATCACGCCGTCGGCGGCCACGCTTACGGCTGGGTCTATCCTGGCCCCATGGGCGCGGTGCTGACCCCCTCGCTGACGGGCGTGAAGGAGGCCGGCCATTTGCCGAACGCCTCGACCTTCTGCGGCCGCTGCGAAAGCGTCTGCCCGGTGCGCATTCCACTGCCGAAGTTGATGCGGCATTGGCGGGAGCGCGAATTCGAGCGGCATCTGTCGCCCGCGCCGGTCCGCGCCGGCCTTGCAGTGTGGAGCTTCTTCGCCCGCAGACCGCTGCTCTACAAGCTCGCCACCCGTGCGGCGATGAGCGTTCTGAGCCTTATCGGACGCGGCAAAGGCCGCTTCAGCGCGCTTCCGCTCGCCAAGGGCTGGACGGCCGGTCGGGACTTCGCGGCCCCGCAGGGCTCGACCTTCCAGGCTCGCTGGAACGCGCAAGCGAGGACCCGCCGATGACGCCGCGCGAACAGGTGCTCTCCACCATTCGGCGCTCGCTCGGCGTCACCGGCGGAGAGCGGCCGCGGCTGAAGGAGGTGGCCGACCGGCTGAACTCCCACCCGCGCGGCGTTCTGCCGGCGCGCGCGACGACGCTCTCCCCGCGCGCCCGCATCAAGCTCTTCATAGAGATGGCGGAGGCTTCAGCGGCGACCGTCTCGGTCGTGCGCGACCCCGCCGAGGCGCCGACGGCGATCGCGGACTTCCTGCGCGCGCATAATCTCGCGCCTTTGCTTCGCCGCGGCCCTGACCCCCGACTGGACGCCCTTCCCTTCGAACGGACCGCGATCGAGGTTTCCGTCGGCCGCACCTATGGCGACGATCCCGCAGGCCTGAGCGCTGCCTTCGGCGCCGTGGCGGAGACCGGCACCGCCGTGCTCGTCTCCGGCGCCGACAATCCGACGACGCTGAACTTCCTGCCCGACAACCACATCGTCCTCGTCGACGCCGCCACCATCTCTGCGACCTATGAGGACATCTGGGACAGCATTCGCGCGTCCTACGGCGCCGGGATCATGCCGCGCACGGTCAACTGGATCACAGGTCCGTCGCGCTCGGCCGACATCGAGCAGATCCTGCTGATGGGCGCGCATGGGCCGCGCCGGCTGCACATCGTGCTGGTCGACCCGGAAGCCGAGGTCGAGACCGAAGACCTCGACGCGACGCTCGCCGCCGGAGGCTCCACGCCCGCCGAACCCCGCGTGGGTTCGACGCTCGCGGTCGATCCGGAGTCGCCGGACGAGGGGCCGGAGCCGCCGGCGTCGGGCCCTCGTGAGACCACAGGGGAGCACGCGGAAGAGCAGCTCGACGAAAGCTTCCCTGCCAGCGACCCGCCCTCGCTGACCCAGCCCTGACGAGCGGGCAGTCGCGCGAGACGGGCGGCTGCGTGTAACGTCCCGCGGCCATGACCGTCCGCAACCTCGACGCCGTTTTCGCGCCTCGCTCCGTCGCCCTCGCCGGCGGGAGCCAGCGACCTGGCAGCGTAGGGCGCGCCGTTCTCAAAAACATCCGCGACGCGGGCTTCGCCGGCCCGCTGTTCCTGGTCAATCGCGAATACGCCGAGATCGACGGCGTCGCCGCCGCTCCGTCCTTTGCGGACCTGCCGGCGCCCGCCGACCTGGTGGTTGTCACAGCGCCGCCGGCCGCGATCCCCGGCTTGCTCGACGAGGCCGGCGCCGCGGGTTCGCGGGCGGCGGTTGTCGTAACCCGCGGCCTCGGCGCCGGCCAGGGCTCGCTTCGCAACGAAGCGGAAGCCGTCGCACGGCGGCGCGGCATGCGGCTGATCGGCCCCGGTTGCTTCGGCGTGCAGAGCCCCTTCACACAACTCAACGCCAGCATCGCGCCCGTGGCCCAACCCGGCGATCTGGCGCTGATATCGCAGTCCGGAGGCGTCATGGCCTCGACCATCGAGTGGGCGAACGCGCGCGGGATCGGATTCTCAGGCGTCGTGGCCTTCGGCGACATGGTGGACGTCGACGTCGACGATTTGCTCGACCATTTCGCGCTCGACCGCCACAGCCGTGCGATCCTGCTCTATCTCCGCGACGTCGCCAACGCGCCGCGATTCCTTTCCGCCGCCCGCGCCGCCGCCCGCATCAAGCCGGTCGTGGTGGTGAAGAGCAGCCAGGCGCACGCCGCGCCCAGAACGGGATCGGAAGCGGCTCTGCTGGCGACGACCGATGCGGTCTATGACGCCGCCTTCCGACGCGCGGGCATCCTCAGGGTCGCGGATCTGGCCGAACTGTTCTCGGCGGCGGAAACCCTCGCCCATGTTGCGCCAGTCGCGGGCAAGCGCCTGGCGATCCTGGCGAATGGCGGCGCGCTCGGTCAGCTTGCGGCGGAGCGGCTGGCGGCGCTCGGCGGCCGCGCGGCTGACCTCGCCGAGGACACGAAGGCGAAGGTCGCGAGCCTCGTTCCGGAGATGGGGTCGAGCGCGCTCAATCCCGTGGACCTCCGCGGCGACGCGACCCCGGAACTGTTCGAAGCAGTGCTGGAAGCGATGCTCGCCGATCCGAATGTCGACGCGGCGCTCGCGATCCACGCCCCGACGTCGCTGTCTCCGGCGCTCGCTTGCGCGCGTGCGGTGGCCGCCGCGACCAAGCAGGCGCGGGCCAAGCGCTATCCGCCAAAGCCGGTTTTCGCGGCCTTTCTCGGCTCCGATGCCGCCCCGCGTGCGGCGCTCGAGGCGGCGCACATCCCGTTCTTCCGTACGCCCGAGGCGGCGGTGGCCGGCGTCATGCATCTCGTCCGGCACGTCGAGGGCCAAGAGGCGCTGATCGCCACGCCGCCTTCCGCGCCGGAGACGTTCTCGCCCGACGTCGCGAGAGCGCGCGCTGCGGTCGAGAACGGCCTTGCGAGCGGGCGGTCGTGGCTGTCGCCGACCGACGTCGCCGAAGTGCTCGCGGCCTATGCGATCGCGACGCTGCCGCAGGCTTTCGTGGCGACGCCCGAGGAGGCCGCGGAGGTTGCGGGCGGCATGCTCGCGCGCGGCGGAGCGGCGCTGAAGCTGATCTCGCCGGACGTGCCGTCCCGTGGCGCTGTTGGGGGCGTGCGTCTCGGCCTCGAAACCGCCGCTGCGGTCGAACAGGCCGCCCGGGCGATGATCGCCCGCGTCGAGCAGCGCAGTCCCGGCGCGCAAATCGACGGCTTCATCGTGCAGCCCGACATCCGCCCGCGGGACGCGCAGGAGCTGTTCGCCGGGATCGCCGACGATCCGGTGTTCGGCCCGGTGGTGGTCGTCGGCGCGGGCGGCGGAGCGGCGACCCTTCTTCGAGACGTCGCGCTTGCGCTGCCGCCGCTCCACCTCGGCCTCGCGCATGACGCGATCGCGCGCACCCGCGCCGGGGCTCTGCTCGACGGCTATGACGGCCGGCTGCCCGCCGACCGTGACGCGGTGGCGCTGACTCTGGTCAAGCTCGCGCAGATCGCCGTCGACATGCCCGAAATCCGCGACATCGACCTCAACCCGCTGGTCGCGAGTCCGCGCGGCGCGGTGGTGTTCGACGCGCGCATCCGCGTGGCGCCGGCCGTCCGCAGCGCGCGGCCGGGCGTGGCCAATCCGCGCCTCGCGATAAGGCCCTACCCGAAGGCTTACGAGAGCCGTGCGTCGCTCCCCAACGGGTCGGAGATCTTCATGCGGCCGGTTAGGCCGGAGGACGAGCCCGCCATCGCAGTCTTCTTCCGCGCCGTCGAGGAAGACGACCTCAGGCAGCGCTTCTTCACGCCGATGCGCGAAGTTCCGCGCGCCTTCGTCGCCCGCATGACGCAGATCGACTACGCCCGCACCATGACCCTGCTCGCGATCGGTCCTGGCGAAGAGGTGCTGGGCGTCGCTCAGCTCCACGCCGACGTCGAGGGACGCGAGGGCGAATACGCCATCCTGCTGCGCTCGGCCTTGAAAGGCGTCGGGCTGGGCTGGCGGCTGATGCGCGCGCTGATCCGCGTCGCGAGGACCGAAGGCTTCACGACCATGTCGGGACAGGTGCTCGCGGAGAACAGCTCGATGCTCGCCGTCTGCCGCGAGCTTGGCTTCGACATTCGCGCCGACCCGGACGATCCAAGCGTGCGGCTCGTCTCGCTCGACCTTTCCGAGGCCGCCGTCAGCGGGCTTGCGGCGACGGCGACGGCGACGTAACGCTTCGCCTTCCTCGCCCGTATTCATGTCCGAGACCCGCGTTGACCGAACGAGAAATGCGCTGGTCCGCGTGGATGAAGGCCGCCGAGGCAGGTGACGCCGCCGCCTATCGCAGGCTGCTCGCCGAACTCTCGGACTTCCTCCGCGCCGTCGTCAGACGCAGGTCGGGCTCGTCCGGGCTCGCCGCGGCGGACATCGAGGACGTGGTGCAGGAGACTCTTCTCGCGATCCATCTGAAGCGCGGCACATGGGACCCTGGCCAGCCGGTCGGTCCGTGGGTCGCGGCGATCGCGCGCAACAAGATGATCGACGCCCTGCGGCGGCGCGGGCGGCGACTTGAGGTCCCGGTCGACGATTTCGCCGAAATCCTGCCCGCGCCTGTCGATGAGGAACAGCTCTCGACGCGCGAGACGGAGAGGCTGCTCTTGGCGCTCAAGGGCCGTCAGCACGACGTGGTGAAGGCGATCACCATGGATGGAGAGGACATTCGGACCGTGGCCACGCGGTTCGCGATGAGCGACGGCGCGGTGCGAGTCGCCCTGCACAGGGGGCTGAAGGCGCTCGCCTCGGCCTATAGGAGCTTTCGAGAATGAGGACGGACGCGTTGATCGAGGCGCTTGCGGCGGACGGGGCGAAACCCCGCCGGTTTCTGCGCGTCTTCTCGGTCGCGCTGGCGGTCGCAGCGGCGGCCGGCGCCGGTGTCTTTCTGATGATGCTGAAGCCTCGCGCGAATTTCCTGGCTGTCGCGAGTTCGTCCATGCGCTACGACCTCAAGCTTCTCGTGGGCTTGATCCTGGCCGTCACGGCGGCGTTCGCGCTGTCGCGGATCGCCAGGCCCGGCGCTTCGCGCCGCGGCGCGAACCTCGCGCTGCTTCTGGCTCCGGCGGCGCTGGCGATCGGCGTTCTCGCCGAAATGGCGGTCGTCCCCCAGTCCGAGTGGGTGGCGCGGCTGGTCGGGACGAACGCCGGCTTCTGCATGGTCCACATCCCGCTCATCTCGCTGGCGCCGCTCGGCGTCATTCTGTTCGCGATGCGGAGCGGCGCGGCGGATTCCCCGACGCGGGCCGGCGCGCTCGCCGGCCTTGCGGCCGGCGGCCTCGCGGCGTCGCTCTACGCCGTGTTCTGCAACCAGGATTCGCCGCTGTTCGTCGCGGTCTGGTACGTGGCCGGCGTGCTGGCTACCGCGGCCATCGGCGCTGCGATGGGCTCGCGCCTGCTGAGGTGGTGAAGAGGAACGAGGACCGCCGAACGTCGGCAGAGCCGAGCGCCTAGCAGGACCTGATTACAGCTTCGAAGTTTGAGCGCAAGAAACGGAGTTCCGTCCCGGCCGGTCGACTTCATAAGTCGCGCGTCACAAGCGCGGAGCTACCATGACCGGCCCTCATGTCACGATCGAGCCCTCGATCCTCTACCTCGGGACTCCAGTGGTCCTCATAAGCACTCAGAATGAGGACGGCACCGCCAACGTCGCGCCGATGTCGTCCGCGTGGTGGCTTGGGTGGCGCTGCATGCTCGGCCTGCAGACCGCGTCAAAGACGCCGCAGAACATGATCCGCACGGGGCAGTGCGTGCTCAACCTGGCCTCGCCCACGCAGGCGGGAGCGGTGAACAGGCTGGCGCGCCTGACAGGCACAGAAGCCATTCCCGAGCTGAAGCAGCGGTTAGGCTACGCGTACGAGCCCCGCAAGTTCGAGGCGGCCGGCCGGACGCCCGTCGAGTCGCAGACCGTCGCCGCGCCGCGCGTCCTCGAATGTCCCATTCAACTGGAGGCCGTGGTTGCGGCGCGGCACGGGATCATGGACGACGATCCCCAAGTCGCGGGCCTGATCTCAGCCTTCGAGGTGCGCATCACCCGCGTCCACGTGCATCCGGACCTGCTCATGGACGGGCAGGAGAACCGGATCGATCCAGCGAAGTGGCAGCCGCTGATTATGAACTTCCAGAAGCTCTATGGCGTCTCGAACACCGAAATCGTCCCTTCCCGCTTGGCCGAGATCGAGGAGAGGGATTACCGGATGCCCGACGTCGATCGTGCGCGGCAGGTTGGGGCTTGAGCTTCGACGGTTACGCGACAGGGAGCGTCATCCCCGCGCAGGACGATCCCAGCCGGCCCAAAGGCCGTCCGGGATGACGCTCTACGTCTAACGCCGTGCGTCAGGCCGCGCGGCGCGGGGCCGCGACGCCCTGACGTCGAAGCGGCAGCGCGACGGCGCCCGTCGCGCGGACCATGCCACTGGCGCCGGCGAACGCGTCCGCCTTCAGCGCGAGGCCAAGGAAGCGCTCGCGCTCCACCGGGCCTGGCATGGCGAGCCCATCCGTCGCCTCGGTCTTGAAGCCGAAGCGGCGGTAGTAGGGCTCGTCGCCGACGAGGATCACCGCATCATGGCCGAGCGTTTGCGCACGGGCGAGGCCTGCCTTCATGAGCCGCGCGCCCAGCCCTTCGTTGCGGATTTCCGCGGAAACCGCGAGCGGCCCGAGCATCAGCCCCGGCCGCCCTTCCCCAAGCGCAACATGCCAGAATCGCAGCGTGCCGATGATGCGGCCGCCCGCATCCTCCGCCACCAGCGACAGTCCGTCGGCCGCGAGGCGGCCTTCGCGCAGCCGCTCGCAGGTCTTGGCGAAGCGGGCCGGGCCGAACGAACGGTCGAGCAGCGCCTCGCGGGCCCCGACATCCGCCGGGGCCTCGTCCCTGATGATCGCCATCCCGCCCTCCGTCAGATGACGTGAGAGGCGAGCGGCAGGAAGCCGTTGAAGGCCACCGCCGCATAGGTCGTCGTGTAGGCGCCGCAGGCCTCGATCAGCACCTTGTCGCCGATCGAGAGGCTGATCGGCAGCGGGTACGGCGCCTTCTCGTACATGACGTCGGCCGAATCGCAGGTCGGGCCGGCGAGGACGCAAGGGGTCGTCGCCTCGCCGTCATAAGCGGTGCGGATGGGATAGCGGATCGCCTCGTCCATCGTCTCGGCGAGTCCGCCGAACTTGCCGATGTCGAGATAGACCCAGCGGATCTCGTCTTCCGCCGCGGACTTCTTCGACACGAGCACGACCTCAGCCTCGATCCAGCCGGCGTCGCCCACCATGCCGCGGCCCGGCTCGATGATCGTCTCCGGGATACGGTTGCCGAAATGCGTGCGCAGGGCCTCGAAGATCGCGGCGCCATACGCGTCGACCGCGGGGATGTCGCGGAGATAGCGGGTCGGGAAGCCGCCGCCGAGGTTCACCATGGCGAGCGCGATGCCGCGCTCCGCGCAATCGCGGAAGATCTGCGCCGCCGACGCCAGAGCGGCGTCCCAAGCCGCGACGTTGTTCTGCTGCGAGCCGACATGGAACGACACGCCATAGGCATGCAGCCCCCGACGGTGCGCGTGCTCGAGCACGTCGGCGGCCATCTCCGGCACGCAGCCGAACTTGCGCGACAGCGGCCATTCGGCGCCCGCGCCGTCGGCGAGGATGCGGCAGAACACCTTCGCGCCGGGAGCGGCGCGCTCGATCTTCTCGACCTCTTCGCGGCAGTCGACGGCGAACAGGCGCACGCCACGACCAAAGGCCGCCGCGACATCGCGCTCCTTCTTGATCGTGTTGCCGAACGAGATGCGGTCGGCCGATACGCCGGTCGCGAGCGCCATGTCGATCTCCGCGACCGACGCGCAATCGAAGCACGAGCCGAGCTCGGCGAGGAGCTTCAGGATCTTCGGATCAGGGTTCGCCTTGACCGCATAGAACACGCGGGTGTCCGGCAGAGCGCGGGCGAACTTGCCATAGTTCTCGCGCACGATCTCGCTGTCGACGACAAGCACGGGCCCGTCGATCTGCTCGGTCGCGAGGAAGTTGCGGACGCGGTCGTTGTCGAGGCGGTCGAGATGCGAAGACATGGGCGTAATCCCGGAAGCGTCATGTGGCTCGATGGATCGACGCGTCTCCGTTCGGCGCGATGTGGACGCGCGCCGCTGGCGATCAGGTCGGTCCGTGGCCGCTTGGCTCTTTCGAGCAAGCAGCCGTCGGTCACGCCGTAGTCACGACGAACAGCCGGACGTCATAGTCCCGGTTGTCGTCGCCACGCTTGGGAGTTGGGATGAACCCGCGACCCGCACGCCCGGCAAGGAAGTAGTCGCCTCTTTAGTGACCCCGGCCTTTGGAGAGCCGGGAGAGACCAAAAAAGCCCTCTACGTCGTCGCTTCACGTCGCGTCCGCCGCCGGAGAGGCGACTTAGAGCCGGTTGGGATTTCCGGCCATCGGGTTGCCCGGCGGGGAGTTCCCGCCAACCCGACACACGACACAGGCACGCGCGAAATTGGGCAAGGGCGGAAGTAATGCCGTTCGCCCTTCCGCACAAGAGAAGACTTCGAATTGTGACAGTGTTTTTTCTTAACGAGATCTAAACGCTGGCCGGTCCCGCGCACCTGCCGCGTCATCCCGGCCGCGCGGGAAGAGCCGGGATGACTGCTTAGCTTTCAGTGCGCGGCGTTCACCCTCTCGAACACCTTGTCCATCTCGCCTCGCCGCTCCGCAAAACGCAGCGGCTCGCAACGCTTCACGATGATCTCCGTCGCACCGGGCTCGCCGAGCAGGCTCATCGTCTCGGCGATAAAGTCTTCGAGCGGCATGGCGTTCGGGTCCGCCGCCTGACGCTCGCCCTGGAGCGTGGTCCGCACGTAAGGCGGCGCGATCTCGATCACCTCGACCGGCGTGCCCTGAAGCTGGCGTCTGAGCGCGACGGAGTAGGAGTGGATCGCGGCCTTGGTCGCCGAATAGGTCGGCGTCGCGACCATCGGCACGAAGGCGAGGCCGGACGACACGGTGAGAACCGCGCTCCGGGGCTGCTTGAGGAGATGCGGCAGCAGCGCGGCGGTCAGCCGGATCGGCCCAAGCAGGTTCGTCGCAATCGTATCCTCGGCGGTCTGGAGGTAGTCGCCCGCCTTGACGTCCTCATCGACCATGATGCCAGCGTTGTTCAGGACGGCGTTGAGCGAGGGATAGTCCGCCACGAGCCGCTCCGCGAAGCCTGGGACGCCGTTCGCGTCCGCGATGTCGAAAACCACCGATTTCATGCCGGGGTTTGCGGCGGTGACTTCGTCGAGCGCGCTTTGCCGCCGCCCGGAGATGATCACCTCGCTGCCCGCGGCGAGGAAGGCCTCCGCGAGCGCGCGGCCGATGCCCGAGCCGCCGCCGGTGATGAGGATGGTGTTGCCCTTGAGGTCCATGACCCGTCCCTTTCCTGTTCGATTGACGAAGGGTAGGTTTGACGCTCTCTTATGGAAAGTGGGCACCTGAAAGTTCTATAGTTACCCTGCGGAGAGCATGGACGTGAAGAGAACGGCGCCGGACCCTGCGACCGAAGCGAAGCGCCGTGAGCCGCCTCCGGAGACCGTCGATCCGGCCATCGAGGCGCTGGTGACCGACGTGATCGCCCAGGTCGCGGACAAGTGGACGATGCTCGTGCTCGAAGCGCTGGAGGAGCGTGGGACGCTACGCTTCACCGAGATCGCGCGCGAGGTCGGCGGCATCAGCCAGAAGATGCTGACCAAGACCGTCCGGCAGATGGAGCGCGATGGGCTGGTCGCCCGCAAGGTCCACCCTGTCGTGCCGCCGCATGTCGACTACAGCCTGACGGAGCTCGGACGGAGCCTGAGCAGGGCGTTCTGCGGCGTGTGGATATGGGCCGAGACCTATTACGCCGACGTCGAAAAGGCCCGCCGCGCCTTCGCGACGCGGGAGAACGGCGCCTCCCGGCGCTGACGGCGTGACGTCGCGCCGTCTTGCGGGCCGACGGCGATGCGCCTTAAGGCTCGGATGTGTCCGGCCAACCCTCGACAGCATCCCGATGACAGACAGCTTCTCCGTCACCCGCCGCGGCGCGCTCCTGCTTGGCGGCGCGGCGGCCGCCTATGCGTCCGGCGCCCGCGCCCAGCAGCCGGCGCAGCCCGACTTCGGCTATGACGACGTCCTGCGCCGCGCCCGCGATCTCGCCAGCCGGCCCTATGACGCCCGGCCGCGCGACCTGCCGGAAGAACTGCGCAACCTCAACTTCGACCGATATCGCGATATCCGCTTCCGCCCCGACAAGGCGCTGCTCGGCGCCGCTGGCGGCCCGTTCCGGATGCAAATGTTCCATCCGGGCTTCCTCTATCGGCAGCCGATCGTCGTAAACGTGGTGCGCGACGGGGTCGCGACGCCGGTCCCGTACTCCGGGGCGCTGTTCGACTACGGCGCCAACAAATTCCAGCGACCTTTGCCCGTCGATCTCGGCTTCGCGGGTTTCCGCCTGCACTATCCGCTGAACGACCCGCGGGTGTTCGACGAACTGATCTCGTTCATCGGCGCGAGCTATTTCCGCTTCCTCGGACGCGGCCAGGTCTATGGCCTCTCCGCGCGCGGCGTCGCGGTCAACTCGGGCGGGCCGGAGCCCGAGGAGTTCCCCGATTTCCGCGAGTTCTGGATCGAGACGCCCGGCCCGGACGCGGAGCGCGCGACGATCTACGCGCTGCTCGACGGCGCATCGCTCACCGGCGCCTACCGCTTCACGGTCTATCCCGACGCGGAGACGGTCGTTGACGTGACCGCCACGCTGATCGCGCGCAAACCGATCGCCAAGCTCGGGATCGCGCCGCTGACCTCGATGTTCTTCTACGCCGAGAACCAGCGGCGGCATTTTACGGACTTTCGTCCGGAGCTGCACGACAGCGACGGCCTGTTGCTGCAGACCGGGGCCGGCGAATGCGTCTGGCGGCCTCTGCGCAATCCGAAGACTACGCAGATCTCAGGCTTCTGGGACAAGAACCCCAAAGGCTTCGGCCTGATGCAACGCGACCGGACCTTCGAGCACTATCAGGACCTGGATCTCTCCTACCAACAGCGCCCGAGCTATTGGGTGGAGCCACATGAAGGCTGGGGCGAAGGCCGGGTCGAGCTCGTCGAGCTGCCGACCGACGACGAGACAAACGACAACATCGTCGCCTTCTGGGTCCCGTCCGAGACGCTGGACGCGGGCCGCGAGCGCGCCTTCGGCTACCGTATCCGCTCGATGGGCTCCGACGCCAAGCTTCATCCCGGCGGCCGCGCCATCAACACTTATCCGACCCGCGCCGCGGCGCTCGGCGCGGAGGCCCCGGCGCCCGGCACACAGCGCTTCGTGATCGATTTTTCGGGCGGCGACCTCGCTTATTTCCTACCCGATCCGTCCAAGGTCTCGGTCGTGCCGTCGACCTCCTCGGGAACGATCGCCCGAACCTTCATCACGCCAAACCCGCGCGTCGGGGGCTTCCGCGTCGGCATCGACGCCCAGCCGGACGGCGCCAAGACAATGGAGCTCCGTGCCTTTCTGAAAGCGGGAGATCGCGCGCTGACCGAGACCTGGACGTTCCCTTACGCGCCGGAGAACGCGCCTTAGGCGATCACGCCCGGCTGACCGCGACGCTCTTCACCAGCGCGTAGACCATCTTGCCCGGCGCGAGGCCGAGTTCGTCGAGCGCGCGGCGGGTGACTTCGGCGCGGAGCACCGCGCCGCCGATGTCGACGGTGATCGAGGCATAGGGCCCGGTTCCGCGCTTCACGCCGCGGATGACGCCGGGCAGCACGTTGCGGACGGAGCTGCGTTGCGGCGGGTCGAGCGCAAGCGCGACGTCGCGCGCGAGGAAGCGCAGGCGCGCGGCGTCTCCGCGCTCGCCGATCAGGCCCGGAACCCAGACGACGTGCTGGCCGATCGCAAGGCCGGTGAGTCCGTAGGCCTCGTCGCGCTCGACCACCACCGCCTCGATCGTGGCGGCGTCGAGCAGGCGGTCCCCGGCGCTGGCGAGCCCCGCGGCGGCGACCGCCTCCTCCACCGGCCCGGCCGCGATCACCCGACCGCCGTCGAGCACGACGAGGCGCTCGGCCAAGCGCCGGGCCTCCTCGAGCGCATGGGTGACGTAGAGGACAGGCAGCGCGATCTCTCGCACCAGCGTTTCGAGGAAGGGCAGGATCTCGGCCTTACGCTCGGCGTCGAGCGCCGCGAGCGGCTCGTCGAACAGCAGAGCGCGCGGGCCGGACAGCAGAGCGCGGCCGATCGCGACCCGCTGGCGTTCGCCGCCCGAGAGCGAACGCGGCCGCCGATCGAGCAGCGCGCCGATCCCCAGCGTATCCACCACCTCCTCGAAGGCGGGCGCGACAGCCTCCTTCCGCCGCCTGCGGCCGAAGAGCAGGTTCGTGCGCACGGAGAAATGCGGGAACAGCCGGCTATCCTGGAACACCACGCCGATCCGGCGCTTGCGCGGCGGAAGGTCGATCCTCCGGGCGGCGTCGAACAGCGTCTCTCCGCCCAACGCTACGCGCCCCTGATCCGGTCGCGTGAGGCCAGCCACCGAGGCGACCAATGTCGACTTACCGGCGCCCGACCGGCCGAGCACAGCGGTCACGCCGACAGGGACCTCGAAGGCCGCGTCGAGTTGGAAGTCGCCGAAGCGGCGCGTGATCGCGACGTCCAGCATCAGGCGTCCATCCGGAGGCTCGGAACACGCGGCATGCGGATCACCCTGCGATCCGCGTGGCGATCCGGCGCGCCAGCATTTCCGAGGCGATCAGGGCCGCGAGCGACAGCGCAATCGCGACGCCGACCAGCTTCAGCGCGGCAGCGTCGCCGCCGGGCGTCTGGGTGAGCGTGTAGATCGCGGCCGGCAGCGTGCGGGTCTCGCCGGGAATATTGGAGACGAAGGTGATGGTCGCGCCGAATTCGCCGAGCGCCTTGGCGAAGGCGAGCACCAGGCCTGCGAGCAGACCCGGCAGCGCGAGCGGAAGCGTCACCGCGAACAGAACGCCGAGCCGCCCGGCGCCGAGCGTGGCGGCGGCGTCCTCCAGCCTGCGGTCCACCGCCTCCAGCGACAGGCGGATCGCCCGCACCATCAGCGGAAAGCCCATGATCCCCGCCGCGAGCGCAGCACCGGTCCAGCGGAACGAGAACACCAGCCCGCAGCAGGCCTCGAGCGCGTGGCCCAACGGACCACGACGGCCGAAGGCGAGCAGCAGCAAGTAGCCGGTGACGACCGGCGGCATCACCAAAGGCAGGTGGACCAGCCCGTCGAGCAGGGTCTTTCCCGGAAACCTCCCGCGGGCGAGCGCAAGCGCTATGGCGATCGCAAAGGGCAAGGTCGCGAGCGTACCGACGCTCGCGACCAGCAGGCTGAGCCTTATGGCGGAAAGCTCCTCCGGGCCGAGCCCGAGCGCCGCCGCCGCCGCCTCCAAAGATCAGCTCCCGGAGCCGGGCGCGATCACCGTGAAGCCGGCCGCTTCGAAGGTCTTCTTCGCCTTGGGCGAAGCCAACCGCTTCAGGAAGGCGTCGGCGTTCGGGCTTTTCGAGGCCGTGAGCTTAGCTGCGGGATAGATGATCGGCGGGTGACTGTCGGCCGGGAAGGTCCCGACGATCTTCACGCTCGGATCGGCGGCGGCATCCGTCTTGTAGACGATGCCGAGCGGCGCCTCGCCGCGCGAGACCAGCGCAAGCGCCGCGCGCACGCTCTCGGCGCCGGCGACCTTGGGCTGGACGGCGGCCCAGACGCCGAGCTTTTCAAGCGAGGCCTTGCCGTATTTGCCGGCGGGCACCGACCCCGGCTCGCCCATTGCGATGCGGCCGTCGCCGAGCAGGCCGGCGAGATCGACGCCGGGCTTCAGGTCGACATCGCCCTTGGTCCAGTTGGAGCCGGCCACGAGGACAAGGCTGTTGCCGAGCAGATCGTGGCGGCTTTCCGGCGCGATCAGCTTCTTGTCGGCGACGTAGTCCATCCACGGCACGTCGGCGGAGACGAAGATGTCGGCGGGCGCGTCCTGCTCGATCTGCTTGGCGAGCGCGGAGGAGGCGGCGTAGCTCGGCTTCACCTCGATCCCGGTCTCCGCAGTCCAGTCCTTCGCGACCGCGTCGAGCGCGTTCTTGAGCGAAGCTGCGGCGAAGACCACGATGGGCTGCTTCGCGGCGTCCTGGGCGAAGAGAGGCGCCGGCGCCAACAGAAGCGCGGCGGCGACGGCGAGGCGGCCGAAAGAACGGCGATCAGGGAACATGAATAGGGTCTCCGCGCGACGGGCCGTCGCGGCGTCTCGTGGTCGGGAGCGCTCGGCGAAGACCTCCATCGGGGCCGGCGCGAGACGGTTCGTGACCCGCCCTCAGCGGCGGAGGCGCAGACGATGCCGGAGTAGCGCGCGGGCTGCAAGCGGCAGCGCTTGTTCCCAGGGCGCTCTCGACGCATCTAGGTGTCGACAGGAACACAATCCAATGAACCGTCCCCAGCCCTCCCAAGCCTTTGATCCCGCCGCCGCTCTGACGCTCGACATCGAGGGCATGCACTGCGCGGCGTGCTCGGCGCGGGTCGAAAAGGTGCTGGGCGCGACTCCGGGGGTCGCGTCCGCAGTGGTCAACCTTCCGCTCGAGCGCGCCGATGTCCGCTTCGTGGGCGCCCCCGATCCGGCGGCTGCGGTCGCTGCGGTGGAGCGCGCGGGTTATGTCGCCCATGTCCGCCCGGCGGGCGCCGCCGAACGGCGACAGGCCGAAGCCGGCCGCGCCGAAGCGAAGCGCGCGGACGAGCGCCGCACCATCCTCCTGCTGATCATGACCGCGGTTCTGGGCGCGCCCTTCCTCGTCGAGATGCTGGGGATGGCGCTCGCGGCCCATGAAGTCCTGCCGGGCTGGGCTCAGTTGCTGCTCGCGACGCCCGTTCAGGTTTTGGTCGGCTGGCGGTTCTACCGCGGCGCCTATGCGGCGCTGCGCGGCGGCTCGGCCAATATGGACGTGCTGGTGGCGCTCGGAACGAGCGCGGCCTTCCTGTGGAGCGCGGCGCAAGTCGTCTTCGGTGGCCATGGCGGCCTCTATTTCGAGGCCTCCGTCGCGGTGCTGGGCTTTGTGCTGCTCGGCAATCTCCTTCAGGCGCGCGCAACCGCCGGCGCCTCCGCGGCGATCACCGCGCTTTCCGCGCTGACGCCCGCGACCGCGCGTCGCCGCGTCGACGGCCACGACGAGGAGGTCGCGGTCGAGGCGCTCGAACCGGGCGACCTCGTGCTCGTCAGGCCCGGCGAGCGGCTTCCTGTCGACGGCCAAATCGTCGAGGGAGAATCGGCGGTCGACGAACAGCTCGTCACCGGCGAGAGCCGCCCTGTCGCGAAGAAGGCGGGCGACGCGGTGGTGGCGGGCTCGCTGAATGGCTCAGGCTTCCTTGTGGTGTCCGCGACCGCCGTCGGCGAGGACGCGACGCCGGCGCGCATCGGCCGGCTGGTTGCGCGCGCCCAGCTCGCCAAGGCCCCGGTGCAGCGACTGGTCGACCGGGTGACGGCCGTGTTCGTGCCGATCGTCGTCGGGCTTTCGGTCATCACGTTCGTAGGCTGGTTGATCGCGGGCGCGGGCTTCGGCGTGAGCCTCGGCCATGCGATCGCCGTGCTCGTGATCGCCTGCCCATGCGCGCTCGGCCTCGCGACGCCGGCCGCCCTCGTCGCCGGCGCAGGCGCAGGCGCGAAGGCCGGCATTCTGGTGCGCGACATCGACGCGCTGGAGCGCGCGGCGAAGATCGACGCCGTGATCTTCGACAAGACCGGCACGCTGACCGCCGGCCGCCCGGCGCTGGTCGCGACCGAAGCGATCGACGGCGACGGCTCGAGGCTGCTCGCGCTCGCCGCAGCCATCGAGCGCGGCTCGGAGCATCCGCTGGGGAAGGCCGTCGTCGAGGCGGCCGAAGGCCAGGGCCTGCGCATCCACGAGGCGTTCAACATCCGCGCGCACTCCGGCGACGGCGTCTCGGGCGAGGTGGAGGGCGCCAAGGTCGCGGTCGGCGGCTTGCGGCTGCTGGCCTCGCTCGGCGTGCACACAGCCCCGATCGAACCGATGCTGGCGCGGCAGGCTGCGCAGGCGCGCACCGCGGTCGCGGTCTCCGAAGGGCGGCGCGCGAAAGGCGTGCTGGCCTTCGCCGACGCGCCGCGCCCTTCCGCCGCGCAGGCCGTCGGACGGTTGCGCGCCCTCGGGATCGAAGTCGTGATGCTGACCGGCGATTCGGCCGAAGCCGCGGCGCCCATCGCGCGCGCCGTCGGCATTTCGCGCGTCGAGGCGGGCCAGCGGCCGGCCGACAAGCTCGTCGCGATCGAGCGACTGAAGGCCGAGGGCTCGCGCGTCGCCATGGTCGGCGACGGCGTCAACGACGCGCCGGCGCTGGCCGCGGCCGATCTCGGCATCGCCATGGGCGGAGGAGCCGATGTCGCGCTCGAAAGCGCAGGCGTCGCGCTGCTGCGCCCGGACCCCGCGCTCGCAGGCGCCGCGATCGAACTGTCGAGACGCACCGTCAGGACCATCCGGCAGAACCTGGGCTGGGCGTTCGCCTACAATGTCATCGGCCTGCCGGCGGCCGCCTTCGGCTTTTTGTCTCCCGCGATCGCGGGCGCGGCGATGGCGCTGTCCTCGGCTAGCGTGGTGCTCAACGCTCTCAGGCTTTCGCGGTGGAAGCCGGAGTGAGCGGTGCAGGGCTTCGCCGTTTCTCGGTCATGATTTTCGCTATAAGCGCGCCTGACCGATCTTCAGCGAGGCCTCGCCGCCCATGACCGACGCCCCCTCCCCTGCCCTACTTGACCGCCGGACGCTGCTGCAGCTCGGACTCGCGGCGCAGGCGGCGATCGCCCTCGGGGGACAGGCGCGGGCGCAAGGCGGCGATAGGCTGCAGTTCGGCCCGCCGGCGCCTTTCACCTACGACCTCTTGAAGGGCCTCGCGAAGGACCTCGCGTCGAAGCCCTACAAGGAGCCGGCGCGGCCCGATCCCGCGATCGTCCAGAAGATCGACTACGACGCCCACGGCAAGCTCAAGTTCAAGCCGGAGCATGCGCTCTACGGCGAGAGCGCCGGGGCCTATCCCATCACCTTCATGCATGTCGGCCAGTTCTTCCAGAAGACGGTGCGCATGCATGCCGTCGCCGACGGCCAGGCCCGCGAAATCCTCTACGATCCCAGCCTCTTCAACATGCCGGCGGACAGCATTGCGCGGAAGCTGCCGCCGCAGCCCTCGGCCTTCGCCGGCTTCTGGATCCGCGAGGCGAAGGATCAGGTCACCGACAAGGGCGACTGGAAGATCCGCGAGCCGTTCGCGACTTTCCTCGGCGCCTCCTACTTTCGCGCGATCGGCGGGCTCGGCCAGGTCGGCATGTCCGCCCGCGGAATGGCGCTGTTCCCGCAGCCCGGCGCGGCGGAGGAGTTTCCGGATTTCATCGCCTTCTGGTTCGAGCCAGCGAAGGCGGACGGCGAGCCCGTAACGGTCTACGCGCTGCTCGACAGCCCCTCGATCTGCGGCGCCTACCGCTTCCTGATCAGCCGCAACGCCGGCACGCTGATGGAGATCGAGGCGACCGTCACCATGCGACGCGACCTCGACCGTGTGGGCTTGGCGGCGCTCACCTCGATGTACTGGTTCTCCGAGACAGCAAAGCCCGGCGAGATCGACTGGCGGCCGGAGGTGCACGATTCCGACGGCCTCGCGATGTGGACCGGCGCGGGCGAGCGCATCTGGCGCCCGCTCAACAACCCCCCGCGCATCATGACCTCGACCTTCTCCGACGAGGCGCCGAAGGGCTTTGGCCTGCTCCAGCGCGACCGGCTGTTCGACCATTATCAGGACGGCGTGAAGTATCAGGATCGTCCGTCGACCTGGGTCGAGCCCGTCGGCCAATGGGGCAAGGGCGCGGTGCAGTTGATCGAGCTGCCGACCGACGACGAGATCCACGACAACATCGTCGCCTACTGGATTCCCGCCGAGCCGTTCAAGGCGGGCCACACCACCGCGCTCGCCTACAAGCTGCATTGGGCGGACGTCGAGCCCTACCCGACTCCGCTCGGCCGCTGCGTCGCGACGCGGATCGGCCGCGGCGGCCAGCCAGGCCTGCCGCGGCCGCCGGGGCTGAAGAAGTTCATGGTGGAGTTTCTGGGCGGCCCGCTCGAAAACATTCCCTACGGCCAGACCGTCGAGCCGGTGCTCTCGGCCTCGCGCGGCACGTTCTCATATGTCTTCGCGGAAGCCGTGCCGAGCGACGTGAAGGGTCACTGGCGCGCACAGTTCGACCTCAAGGTCGACGGGCCGGAGCCGGTCGAGATGCGCTGCTATCTCAAGGTTGGCGACACGGTGCTGACGGAGACTTGGCTCTATCAGTTCCACCCGGACCCGGCCCCCGCGCCGGTGGCGCCCCCGCGATAAGCGGACAAGACGTCATCCCGGCCGAAGCGAAGCGGAGAGGCGGGATCGTGAGCCGGATCGAGCTCATTTTTGAGGACGATCCCCGGATCGGCGCTTCGCGCCGTCCGGGGTGACGCCTGATCGTCAGCGACGAGCCGCGGCTGACGCGCGGCGTAGCCAGATCAGAAGTGGAAGCCGTTCCAGGCGAAGGAGTAGCCGACGCCGAGACCTGCCGTGAACGCGTTCTTCGTGCCCAGCGTCCGCGTGACAGGGCTCTTGCCGGCCTCGTCGACATAGCGGTCGTAGCGGCCGAAGGCGGTGACCGACCACTCGTTGGTCAGCTGGTAGGTCGCGGACGCCGCGGCGCCCACCGACTTGATCCCGCCGCCCGCCTTGTAGCGCGAGATGCCGCCGACATCAGCGGCCTCGCCGGCGCTGACGCCGAAATAGGTGTTCATGTATTTGCGGTCGCCGAGCTCGAGGCGCGGACCGACCAGGACCGTCAGCTTGTCGTAGATGAAGATGCCGTCGGCCGCGACCGTGCCGGAGAAGCCGTTGCTGCCCCACAGGCCATAGCGCGCTTCGCCGCGCAGGCGGATGAACTCGGTCGGGTAGTATTCGAGGAACGCGCCCGGCTCGATGCCGTAGTCGATGTTATCCATGCCGCGGAAGCGGCGCACGTCGCTCGAGTCCCGCTCGCCATGGATGCGCGCCGTCGGGCCGAACTGGATGCTCGGTGTGTTAATCAGCGCAAGGTCGATGCCGTCATCCGGCGAGCCGATCTTGTAGGGCTCATTGCCGCGGCGGATGCTGAGGCCCGGCGCGCCGGTGAAGTGGTATTCCTTCGAGCCTTCGAAGCGCGGCTGGTAGAAGCCGGTGCCCTTGATCGTCGCAACCCAGATATCGACCGGAACGGCCACCGCCTCGGCGGGCGCGTCGACCGCGAGATCGGCCGCCTGGGCTTGGCCGGCGAAGGCTGCAAACGCGGCGGAGAGAATGAACGGCAGGCTGCGGCGCATGGGTACTATCCTAGTATCGAAACCGGGCCCGACCCGATCTTCGAAGCGTCAATCTACCCTGACTTGGCGATCGAAATTCTGGAAAAAGCCTCCTCGCAGCCGAGATTTGGGCGGCGTTGCCTGGAGGCAACGGTATCACGGCGCCGCCTGATTGCGCTTCTGGCGCGCGATTAGGCTTCCATCATTACACCGGACCGGCGGAACGCTTAATCGGCTAAGCGGTGCAAGGCTTGGCCTTCGCCTTGCAAGGCGCTTGGACTATTCCCGAGGGAGAGCCGCCTTGCCGACGACTGAAGCCGTATCGAACCGCACGCGCTGGGTTCAGCTTGCGCTCGGCGTGGTCGCCATGATGGCGATCTCCAGCCCGCAATATGTCTGGACGCTCTTCACCAAGCCGCTGATCGCCGACCTTGGGACGACGCTTCCTGACCTGCAGGTGACGTTCTCGATCCTGATCGTGCTGCAGACCTGGCTGTCTCCGGCTCAAGGGGCGCTCGTCGAGCGGTTCGGGCCGCGCCTGCTCGTCGCCGTCGGCTGCGCCCTGTCGGCCGCAAGCTGGATCTTGACCGCGTACGCGACCAGTCTCGCCGCCGTCTATTTCACCTATGGCGTCCTCGCCGGCGTCGGCACCGGCATCGTCTACATCGGCATCATCGGGCAGATGGTGAAGTGGTTCCCCGACAAGCGCGGCTTCGCCACCGGCATGGCGGCCGCCGGCTACGGCTTCGGCGCGATCTTCATGAACTTCCCGGTCTCGGCGTCGCTGACCACCTCGGGCCTGCAGCACACTCTGATCGTCTTCGGCCTGCTGCAGGGCATCGTCGGCGTCGGCGCCGCGCTGTTCCTCAAGGCTGCGCCCACGCACGGCGCCGCTGCGCGGCCTGAGCCCGCAGTCGCGGGCCTGCGCACGCGGCGCGACTTCACCAGCCGCGAGATGCTGAAGCAGCCAGTGTTCTGGCTGATGTTCGCGATGATGACGATGATGTCGACCGGCGGCCTCATGGTGATCTCGCAGTTCGCGACCTTCTCGCGCTCCTTCGGCATCGACGAGAAGGTGCTCGTGCTGGGCTTCGCGGCGCTGCCGCTCGCGCTCACCATCGACCGCATCACCAACGGCCTGACGCGCCCGATCTTCGGGCACATCTCGGACCGCATCGGCCGTGAAAAGACGATGGCGATCGCCTTCATCGGCGAGGGGCTGGCGATCGCCGCCCTCGTCGCGGTGCGCGAGGATCCGCTGCTCTACGTGCTCATGTCGGGCGTCGTGTTCTTCGGCTGGGGCGAGATCTTCTCGCTGTTCCCCTCGACGCTGACGGACACGTTCGGCGAGACGCACGCCTCCAAGAACTACGGCTTCCTCTACATGGCGCAGGGCGTGGGCTCTGTGCTTGGCGGCCCGATCGCGGCGCTGATCTTCAGCCAGACGGGGAGCTGGATGCCGGTCTTCGGCATCATCATCGTGATGGACGTGCTGACCGGCCTGCTCGCTCTGTTCGCGCTCGCGCCGATGCGGCGAAGGCTGATCGGGTCGGCGGTCGAGGCCGAACCGGCGCTCGTAACGCGGCCGGCCTGAAGCGCCATCCCATCGTCGCGACCGATCGATAGAGGATGAGGCGGCGCGGTCATGCGACGGCGCCGCCTATTGATTCGCCCGCGCCCTTCCACCTTTATCGGCCCGCGCGGACGATCCCGCGTCGAGCGAAGGAGCGCCCCCGAAAATGACGGACTACCCGGTCTACGGAGAAATCGACGGCCCGATCGTGATGATCGGCTTCGGCTCGATCGGACGCGGGACGCTCCCGCTGATCGAGCGGCATTTCAAGTACGACCGGAACCGCATCGTCGCGATCGACCCGAGCGACCTCAACAAGCACATCCTCGACGCCCACGGCGTGCCATTCATCCAGAAGCACGTGACGCGCGAGAACTATCGCGAGCTTCTGACGCCGCTGCTGACCAAAGGCGGCGGCCGCGGCTTCTGCGTGAACCTCTCGGTCGACACAGGCTCCGCCGATCTCATCGAGCTCTGCCAGGAGCTCGGCTGCCTCTACATCGACACCGTCAACGAGCCGTGGCTCGGCTTCTACTTCGACAAGTCGAAGGGCCCCTCCGAGCGCTCGAACTTCGCGCTGCGCGAGATGACGCTCGATCTGCGCCGCCGCTCCAAGCCCGGCCTGCCGACCGCGGTCTCCACCTGCGGCGCGAACCCCGGCATGGTCTCCTTCTTCACCAAACAGGCCGCGCTCAACATCGCGCAGGACATGAATCTCAACACGCCGGAGCCGACCAACCGCGAGGAATGGGCGGCTCTGATGCGTCAGATAGGCGTCAAGGGAGTCCACATCGCCGAGCGCGACACCCAGCGCGGCAAGGACCCCAAGACGCCGGGCGTATTCCTCAACACCTGGTCGGTCGAGGGCTTCATCTCGGAGGGTCTTCAGCCGGCGGAGCTCGGCTGGGGCACCCACGAGAAATGGATGCCGGCGAACGCCAAACGCCATGACGACCCGAAGGCGCCGGCGATCTACCTGATGCAGCCCGGGGCCGCCACGAAGGTGCGCACCTGGTGCCCGACGCTCGGTCCCCAATACGGCTTCCTCGTTACCCACAACGAGTCGATCTCGATCCCCGACTACTTCACGGTCTGGGAGGACAACGAGGCGGTCTACCGCCCGACCTGCCACTACGCCTACCACCCCGCGAACGACGCCGTGCTCTCGTGGCACGAGCTGTTCGGCGCCGAAGGCAAGGTGCAGGAGACGCTGCACGTGCTCGACGAGGACGAACTGGTCGACGGCATCGACGAACTCGGCGTGCTGCTCTACGGCCATGGCAAGGGCGCCTACTGGTACGGCTCGCAGCTCTCGCTGGAGGAGACGCGCGCGCTCGCGCCCTACCAGAACGCGACCGGGCTCCAGGTCACCTCCGCGATCCTCGCCGGCATGGTCTGGGCGCTGGAGAACCCGAACGAGGGCATCGTCGAGACCGACGAGATGGACTTCAAGCGCTGCCTCGAGATCCAGCTTCCGTATCTCGGCCCCGTGAAGGGCTACTACACGGACTGGACGCCGCTTCAGAACCGGCCGGGCCTGTTCCCCGAGGAGATCGACGAGAGCGACCCCTGGCAGTTCAGGAACTTCTTCGTCGGGTGAAGCTCAGGCCGGCTGGCGCCGTCCGGGCACGAAGGCGTCGAACGCCGCCCAGAACTGCTCGCGGATGTCGTCGCGCTCCAGCATGATCTCGTGGAGCGCGCCGCGGAGCAGCACGTGGCCGCCGCTCGTCAGCCGGCGCGCGAAGCGCTCACCGGCGACCGGGTCGACGATCCGGTCGCGACCCGCGGTGATGACGAGCGTCGGCGTCCGCAGGCTTTCCGGAAAACCCCGCGCGCTGGTCGCGATCATCGCCCGGAACGCGGCGGCGACCCATCCGATGGTCGGCGCCGCGACCCCGAGATCCGGCGCGATGGTCAGCGCCCTGGCCGACACCGCGTAGCGTTTCGGATCCGAGGTCACCGGATTGCCGGCGAAGGCTTTCAGCGGCGGCAAACGGTTGCTGCCGGACGGGATGTAGGCTTCGGAGAGGCCGAGCCGACTGAGCCCGCTCGCAAGCCCCTGCGCGAAGAACCGCGTCGGCCTCAGCGGCAAGCCGATCATCGGAGCGACCAGAACCGCGCGCTCGAACCACTGCGGCTGGCGGGAAATCAGGTCGGCGACGACAGGCGCGGACATGGAATGAGCGAGCGCGAAATAAGGCGCAGGGCAGTCGATCAGCGCGACCTGGCGCATCAGGGCCTCCGCGTCGGCGCGGTACTCCGCGAAGTCGCCGACATGTCCCTTGAACGGGTTCACGAGCAGCCGCTCGGACCCGCCCTGCCCTCGGTAGTCGAGCGTCGCCACGGCGAAGCCGCGGGCGAGTAGGTCTGCGACGACCTCGCCATATTTCTCGATGAACTCGATGCGGCCGTGGAACAGGCACACCGTTCCCCGCGCAACGCCTTTCGGCCGCCAGAAGGCTGCGCGCAGCTTCACTCCGTCGGCGGCGACCAGGATGCGGACCTGTGCGCCTTCCGGAGCCTGAGCGCCTGGGATCTGGACGAGAGCGCCTTCCATGGCGGGGCGCGGAGATGGAGATTTCCGGGCTCGATCAAGCATCACGGGAGCCTGCGCCAGAACCCTTAAAAAGGCTCCCTCGAAAGGCGTCACGATCGGCTTGAAACCTCTTGAACGGCGTTTTTCGGGGCACCAAATATCGTCTGTCGCAGGCCGCCAGGCTGCGGCGAAACGGACCGGCCCGGCCGTGATGGCGGGCCGTTTGAGATCGCTCCTTGGAGGATTTTGACATGCGTCAGTTCGATCTTACCCCCCTCTACCGCTCCACTGTCGGCTTTGACCGGCTGTTCTCGCTTCTCGACACCGTCGCCGGCGGCGACAACGCCGCGCCGGGTTATCCGCCCTACAACATCGAGCGCACCGCCGAGAACGCCTACCGCATCACCGTCGCGGTCGCGGGCTTCAGCGAGAACGACCTTTCGATCGAGGTGAAGGAAAGCGCGCTCACCGTACGCGGCGAGAAGGCCGCCGAGGAGAAGAAGAGCGAGGTGCTCCATCAGGGCATCGCCGCCCGCGCCTTCGAGCGCCGCTTCCAGCTCGCCGACCACGTGCAGGTGACCGGCGCCAGCCTCGAGAATGGCCTGCTCCACGTCGATCTCGTCCGCGAGGTCCCGGAGGCGAAGAAGCCGCGCGTGATCCCGATCGGCTCGGCTGCGCCGAAGCAGATCGACGCCAAGGTCGTCGAGCCGCAGGCTGAAGCCGCGTAAAGCGCCTCGCTTTTAGAGCGTCAGAACAGGGGCGTTCCGGGCGACCGGGACGCCCTTTTTGCAGGGGCGGCGCCGTCGATGGCGGAGAGGAAGGCGTCGACGTCCTCGTTCGGCGTCGCCCAGGAGCAGATAAGGCGGGCCATGACCTCTCGGGGCCGGCCCCCGCGCGCGGGCGTCACGCAGTCGCTTTCCCACACGTAGTAGTGCGCGCCGCGGTCCTGCAGGCCTTGATGGATCTCCGCAGGTAGCCAGACGAAGACCTCGTTGGCCTCCACCGGAAAAGCCAGATCAAGGCCCCGCGCGGCGACGCCCAGCGTCAGCCGCGCGGCCTGCGCGTTGGCGCGGGCGGCGAGCTCCAGCCAAAGTCCGTTTTCCAGCAGGCCAAGCGCCTGGGCCGCGATGAAGCGGCTCTTCGACCAGAGGTGCCCGCCCCGCTTGCGGCGCTCCGCCAGTCCCTCGATCAGCTCCGGCGCGAACAGGACGATCGCCTCGGCCGCCATCGCGCCATTCTTGGTGAAGCCGAGCGACAGCGCGTCGACGCCCGCCTTCCACGTCAGCGCGGCGGGCGTCTCGCGTGTCGAGACGACGGCATTGGCGAAGCGCGCGCCGTCCATATGGACACGCATGCCATGTTCACGGGCGATCCCGAAGAGCTCCGTGATTTGGTCCGCCCGGTAGACCGTGCCCGCTTCGGTCGCCTGGCTGAGCGTCAGCGAGGCCGGTCGGACATGAGTGGGCGGCGTCCAAAAGTTCTTAGCGAGGATGTCGGCGAGTGCCCCGGCGTCGATGCGCCCGTCGGCGCCTGCGACGCCGACCATCTTCGCGCCGTTGGTGAAGAATTCCGGGGCCCCGCACTCATCGTGCATGACGTGCGCCTCATGGTGGGCGAGCGCGGCGCCCCATGGGGGCGTCATCTGAGCGAGCGCCAGCGCGTTCGCCGCCGTGCCCGTCGTGACCAGGAAGACGCCGACCTCGTGTTCGAAGATTTCGGCCAGCAGCGCCTCGACGCGCGCGGTCGTCTCGTCCTTGCCGTAAGGCGTGGCGGCGCCCTCATTCACCCGCGCAAGCGCTTCGATCACCGCAGGATGGGCGGGCGCGATATTGTCGCTCGCGAGATTCAAGGACATGGGAGAACGCTCCTTTCAGGCGCGCTTGGCGACGCCGCCGTGATACACACCAGCTTCGGACGGGCCAAATGGCCAAGGCCCCAAAAGCGCCTCAAAGGTTGACGCGCGCGCTTTACCGGCCGACCCTTTTCTGATACTGCCATCCGCAGATAGGACAGCAAGACTGTCCATTTGTTGACGTGACGCGGTTCTGAAAATTTCGATCGGCGGCAGAGCGGTACGGGACAAGGGTCCGCGCCGCTCCGAAGCGCGCCGCGAGACCTCTTGGATGCCGCGCGCCGGCCTCATCATGGAGCGGACCCATGACGAAGATTGAGAACGAGCTGCCCGCCCGCATCCGCGTGACCGATCCCGGCATGCCGGAGGCGCAGGGCCTCTACGACCCGCGGCACGAGAAAGATTCGTGCGGCGTGGGCTTCGTCGTGGACATGAAGGGCCGCAAGAGCCACGCGATCGTCGAGCACGGCGTCAAGATCCTCGAGAATCTCGAGCATCGCGGCGCGGTGGGCGCCGATCCGCGCGCCGGCGACGGCGCCGGCATGCTCGTCCAGATCCCACACAGGTTCTTCGCGGCGGAAGCCGAGCGGCTCGGCTTCTCGCTGCCGGAGCCCGGCCTCTACGCCGTCGGCCATGTCTTCATTCCACGCGACGAGGGCATGGTCTCGCGCGTGAAGGAAGCGTTCGAGCGGGCCATCGCGAGCGAGGGCCAGACCTTGCTCGGCTGGCGCGAGGTGCCGACCGACAATTCCTCGCTCGGCGAGAGCGTGAAGCCAACCGAGCCCGCGCAGTGGCAGGTGTTCGTCGGGCGTTCGGCTTCGATCGAAAGCGAGGACGATTTCGAGCGTCGGCTGTTCATCCTGCGCAAGGTCGTCTCGAACGAGATCTACGGCGCCGATCCGCGCGGCTCGACCTATTACCCGGTGTCGCTGTCCTGCCGGACCATCGTCTACAAGGGCATGTTCCTCGCCGACCAGCTCGCGGCCTACTACCCCGACCTGAAGGACGAGCGGTTCGAGAGCGCGCTCGCGCTCGTGCACCAGCGCTTCTCGACCAACACGTTCCCGACGTGGTCGCTCAGCCACCCCTACCGGATGGTCGCCCATAACGGCGAGATCAACACGCTACGCGGCAACGTCAACTGGATGGCGGCGCGGCAGGCGTCGGTCGACAGCGAGCTCTACGGCAACGACATCTCGAAGCTCTGGCCGATCTCCTACGAGGGCCAGTCCGACACCGCATGCCTGGACAATGCGCTCGAATTCCTCGTGCAGGGCGGCTACTCGCTGACCCATGCGGTGATGATGCTCGTGCCCGAGGCCTGGGCCGGCAACCCGCTGATGGATGAGCAGCGCCGCGCCTTCTACGAGTACCACGCCGCCATGATGGAGCCGTGGGACGGTCCGGCCGCGATCGCCTTCACCGACGGCCGGCAGATAGGCGCGACGCTCGACCGCAACGGCCTGCGCCCCGCCCGCTGGTTCCAGACCGACGACGACCTCGTCGTGATGGCGTCCGAGATGGGCGTGCTGACGGTTCCGGAGGAGAAGATCATCCGGAAGTGGCGGCTGCAGCCCGGCCGCATGCTGCTGATCGACCTCGAGCAGGGCCGCATCGTCTCCGACGAGGAGATCAAGGCGGAGCTTTCGGCCGCGAACCCCTACAAGGAATGGCTGAAGCGGACCCAGCTCGTCCTTGAGGACCTGCCGGACGCGCCGGCGCCGCGGACGCGCGCCAGCCAGCCCAGCCTGATCGATCGCCAGCAGGCCTTCGGCTATACGCAGGAAGACGTGAAGCTGCTGCTGACGCCGATGGCGACGACGGGGCAGGAAGCGACCGGCTCGATGGGCACCGACACGCCGCTGTCGGCGCTCTCGACGCGGTCGAAGATGCTCTACACCTACTTCAAGCAGAACTTCGCGCAGGTCACGAACCCGCCGATTGACCCGATCCGCGAGGAGCTCGTCATGAGCCTCGTGTCGTTCATCGGGCCGCGGCCGAACCTGTTCGACCTCGACGGCACGTCGAAGAAGAAGCGTCTCGAGGTGCGCCAGCCGATCCTCACCAACGAGGATCTGGAGAAGATCCGCGCGATCGACGATTTGGCCGAGAGCCACTTCCAGACCCGCACGCTGGACACCACCTACCCGGCCGAAAAGGGCGCCGCCGGCATGGCGGACGCCATCGACCGGCTGTGCGAGCGCGCTGAAGCCGCGGTTCATGGCGGCTTCAACATCGTCGTGCTGTCGGACCGGCTGGTCTCGCGCGGCCGCATTGCGATTCCCGCGGCGCTCGCCTGCGCGGCCGTCCACCACAACCTCATCCGCAAGGGCCTGAGGACGTCGGTCGGCCTCGTCGTCGAAAGCGGCGAGCCGCGCGAGGTGCACCATTTCGCGGTGCTCGCCGGCTACGGCGCGGAGGCGATCAACCCCTACCTCGCCTTCGAAACGCTGGAGTCGATGCACCAGGCGCTCGACTTCCCCGAGCGTGTCGACGCGACCGAGGTGCGCACGCGCTACATCAAGTCGATCGGCAAGGGCCTGCTCAAGGTCATGTCCAAGATGGGCATCTCGACCTACCAGTCCTATTGCGGCGCGCAGATCTTCGACGCGGTCGGGCTGTCCACCGAGTTCGTCGACAAGTTCTTCACCGGGACCGCGACCCCGGTCGGCGGCGTTGGCCTCGCCGAGATCGCCGAGGAGACGGTCCGCCGCCACATGCTCGCCTTCGCGGACGTGCCTGTGCTCCGCACCGCGCTCGACGTCGGCGGCGAGTACGCCTACCGCATCCGTGGAGAGGAGCACGCCTGGACGCCGGAATCGGTCGCAGGCCTGCAGCACGCGGTGCGCGAACGCTCTTTCGCCAAGTATGAGGACTTCGCCCGCGACGTGAACGAGCAGGCCGAGCGCCTGCTGACGTTGCGCGGCCTGTTCCGCATCAAGACGGCGAGCGAGGGCGGCAAGGGCGCCGTCGCGCTCGACGACGTGGAGCCAGCGTCCGAGATCGTGAAGCGGTTCGTCACCGGGGCGATGTCGTTCGGCTCGATCTCACGCGAGGCGCACGAGACGCTCGCGATCGCGATGAACCGGATCGGCGGCAAGTCGAACACCGGCGAGGGCGGCGAGGAGCCGGAGCGCTTCCTGCCGCTTGCGAACGGCGACTCGAAGCGCTCGTCGATCAAGCAGGTGGCGTCGGGCCGCTTCGGCGTCACCACCGAATACCTCGTCAACGCCGACATGATCCAGATCAAGGTGGCGCAGGGCGCGAAGCCCGGCGAAGGCGGTCAGTTGCCCGGCCACAAGGTCGACGCTTCGATCGCGAAGGTCCGGCGCTCGACGCCGGGCGTCGGCCTGATCTCGCCGCCGCCGCACCACGACATCTACTCGATCGAGGATCTGGCGCAGCTCATCTACGACCTGAAGAACGTCAATCCCGAAGCCGACATCTCGGTGAAGCTGGTCTCGGAGGTCGGCGTCGGCACGGTCGCGGCGGGCGTCGCCAAGGCGCGCGCGGACCACATCACGATCTCCGGCTTCGAAGGCGGCACGGGCGCGAGCCCCCTGACCTCGCTGAAGCACGCCGGCGGGCCGTGGGAGACAGGTCTCGCCGAGACGCAGCAGACGCTCGTGATGAACCGGCTTCGCGGCCGCGTGCGCCTGCAGGTCGACGGGGGGCTGAGGACGGGCCGCGACGTCGTGGTCGGCGCGCTGCTCGGCGCCGACGAGTTCGGCTTCTCGACCGCGCCGCTGATCGCCGCCGGCTGCCTGATGATGCGCAAGTGCCACCTGAACACCTGCCCCGTCGGAATCGCGACGCAGGACCCGGTTCTGCGCAAGCGCTTCAAGGGCACGCCCGAGAACGTCATCGACTACCTGTTCTTCGTGGCCGAGGAAGTCCGCCTGCTGTTGGCGGAGATGGGCTTCACGAAGCTGGAGGACATCGTCGGGCGGTCCGACCTGCTCGACAAGCGTCAGGCCGTCGCGCACTGGAAGGCGCAGGGGCTCGACTTCACCAAGCTGTTCGCAAAGCCCGTCCCCGGCGCCGGCGTCGCGATCCGTCACGCCGAGGTTCAGGACCATCACCTCGGTCAGGTGCTGGACCGCGACCTCATCCAGGCGGCTCTGCCGGCGATCGAGACCGGCGAGCCGGTCGTGATCGAGCGGCAGATCATCAGCCGCAACCGTTCGGCGGGCGCCATGCTCTCCGGCGCGGTCGCGATGAAGCACGGCTCGGGCGGCCTGCCGGACGACACGATCACCGTGAAGCTGACTGGCACCGCCGGCCAGAGCTTCGGCGCGTTCCTCGCCGCGGGCGTCACCTTCGACCTGACGGGCGAAGCCAACGACTATGTCGGCAAAGGGCTTTCGGGCGGGCGCATCATCGTGCGGCCGGCGGCCAATTCCGGCATCGTCGCTGAGGATTCGATCATCGTCGGCAACACCGTGCTCTACGGCGCGATCGAGGGCGAGTGCTACTTCCGCGGCGTCGCGGGCGAGCGCTTCGCGGTCCGCAATTCCGGCGCCGTCGCGGTCGTCGAGGGCGCCGGCGACCATGGCTGCGAATACATGACCGGCGGCGTGGTGGTGGTGCTCGGCAAGACCGGGCGCAACTTCGCGGCCGGCATGTCGGGCGGCGTCGCCTACGTGCTGGACGAGGCCGGCGACTTCGCCGCGCGCTGCAACCTCTCGATGGTCGACCTCGAGCCGGTGCCTGAGGAGGAGGAGCTTCTGGAAGAGCTCCACCATTCCGGCGGCGACCTCGAGTTCAAGGGCCGCATCCATGTCGACCCTGACATGACGCGGCACGATGAGGACCGGCTGAAGCAGTTGATCTCGGCGCATCACGTTCACACCGAGTCCGCCCGCGCCAAGCAGATCCTCGACGACTGGGCGTCCTACCGGAACAAGTTCGTCAAGGTGATGCCGCTCGAGTACCGCCGCGCGCTCCGCGAGATGGAGAAGGCACGGACGTTGCAGGCGGCCGAGTGATCGGCGCGCGGCGACTGGCGCCATCGTCCCGGACGGCATAAGAGGCCGTTCAGGACTGTCAGAACGGGTCTAAAAACGCGAGCTTTTCCGCTTCCCCTCAGCCTCGACGGCCAAGGCGGCGAGAGGGTTCGCGCCATTTATGTGAGTGAGGCCTCCGCAGGAGGAGACCAATCGATGGGCAAGGTCACAGGGTTTCTCGAGATCGAGCGGCAGGAGGCGCGGTATCAGCCGGCTTCCGACCGCATTCGTCACTTTCGGGAGTTCACGCTTCCGCTGTCCGAAGGCGAGGTGGCCAAGCAGGCCGCGCGCTGCATGGATTGCGGCATCCCGTTCTGCCATGGGCCGCAGGGCTGCCCTGTCCACAACCAGATCCCGGACTGGAACGACCTCGTCTATTCCGACGATTGGCAGGAGGCCTCGCGCAACCTGCACTCGACCAACAACTTCCCGGAATTCACCGGGCGCATCTGCCCCGCGCCTTGCGAAGAAGCGTGCACGCTGAATCTCGAGAACGTGCCGGTCGCGATCAAGACGATCGAGCAGGCGATCGCCGACAAGGCGTGGTCGAATGGCTGGGTGGTTCCTGAGCCGCCGGACGAGAAGACCGGCAAGTCGGTTGCGATCATCGGCTCCGGCCCCGCGGGTCTCGCGGCCGCGCAGCAACTCGCCCGTGCAGGCCACGACGTCCACGTCTATGAGCGCGAGCCGAAAGCCGGCGGCCTGCTCCGCTACGGCATCCCGGACTTCAAGATGGAGAAGAGCCACATCGACCGCCGCGTGGTGCAGATGGAGGGCGAAGGCGTCCAGTTCCGCTACGGCGTGAATGTCGGCAAGGACGTCCAGTTCGCCGAGCTCGTCGACGGCTACGACGCCGTGCTGTTCGCCGGCGGCTCCGAAGATCCGCGCGATCCGAAGCTGCCGGGCCAGGAGCTTCAGGGCGTTCACAACGCCATGCCGTTCCTCGTCCAGCAGAACCGCCGCGTGGGCTTCGAAAACGCGATCCCCGAGACGCCGGTCGAGGCCGGCGGCAAGCATGTCGTGGTCATCGGCGGCGGCGACACGGCCTCCGACTGCGTCGGCACCTCGTTCCGCCAGGGCGCGATCAGCGTCACCCAGCTCGACATTCGGCCCGTCCCGCCGAAGATCGAGGACAAGCTGATGACCTGGCCTTACTGGCCGACGAAGTTCCGCACCTCATCAAGCCAGGCGGAGGGCGCCGATCGCGAGTTCTCGGCCGTCACGCTCGGCATCGAGGGCAAGAACGGCAAGGTCGTCGGCGTGAAATGCGCCCGCGGCGACGCCAAGCGTCAGCCGATCCCCGGCACGGAGTTCATCCTCAAGGCCGATCTCGTCTTCATCGCGCTGGGATTCCAGGGCCCCGTGAAGGAGGGTCTGGTCGAGCAGTCCGGGGTCGCGCTCGACAAGCGCGGCAACGTGCTGGCCGACGAGCAGAATTACGTGACCTCGAACCCCAAGGTGTTCGCCGCCGGCGACATGCGCCGGGGCCAGTCGCTCGTCGTCTGGGCGATCCGGGAAGGCCGCCAGGCCGCGCAAGCGATCGACGTCTTCCTGACAGGCGCGTCTACCCTGCCGAGATAAGGCGGGGCGACGCGGCCGCCGCCAGTTTCAGGGCTTCGCAGGGTCTTCCGGCGCTGCAGCGCCCTGCGCCGCGGGTTTCTCGGCGCCCGGCCATTTGTAATCGTCAAGCCGCCCCGGTGCGCCGTCCTGGGCCTCGCCCTTGACCAGCACGCGCTCGGCCTCGGGCGAGGCGTCGCGGGCGGGCACGGCAAGCGCCGCCGCCGCGAGCGCGCCGTTCTCGGCGCGGCGGGGGGCGGTAAGCACGACCAGCGGGCTCGCCAGCCGCCTCGGGCGCTCCGCGGCCGGCGCGGTGGCGTCCTGAGGATCGCCTTCCGGAGAAACCGCGCCCGCGATCGCGTCCGCTTGCGGCGCGGCTGGCTTGTAGACCTTGCGGATCTCCCGCTCGACGTAATGCGCGAGCTTGCGCGAGCCCTCGGCCGTAAACCGCACGCCGTCGTCGAGCCGGAGCCGTCCGATCTGGCCGTCGAGCTGCGGCCCCTCGGCCTCGAACGCGCCGTCCTCGTCGACGAAGCCTTCCCAGACGTCAACATAGACGCCGCCCGCAGCCTCCACGCGGTCTCTCGTCAGGACGTTCAGCGCGGTGTGGTCAGCGTTGGCGTCATCGCTGTCGCTCGGCGCGAGCCCGACCCAGTAGACCGGAACCTTGTGCTCCGTGAATACGGCGAGCAGCGCGTCGACCCGCTCGACATAGCGTTTCCTCCAAGCCTCCGAGAGTGGCTGCGCGGTGGATCCGTCCTGGAACGGCTGGCGGTCGTTCACGCCGACGTCGACCACGGCATAGGCGACCGGGCCGGCGGCGAGCGCCTTCTTTGCGGCGTCGACGAAGTCGAAATAATCCGCGCGCACCAGCCCGCCATTCGGCTTCACGAAGGAACGCACGGCCACATCAGGCGCATCCGAAAAAGCCGAGGCAAGACCGTCCGCGAGTCCTTCAGCGATCGCGTCGCCGAAGACCGCCACAACAGTCGTGGGAGCCGTGATCGCGGGCTCGGCCGGCAGCGCTATGACGTTCGGCGGTAGAGGCGGCGGCGTGCGTGCTTGGTCGGGCGCGGCTCTGCGCCGGGTCGGCCGCGGCGCGGGCCGGATTTCGACTGCGCCCGGATCGCGCCGTGCGCCCCAGCCGTCCGCGGATGAGTCGTCGTCGCGGGCGCCGCCGCCGAAGAGCCGCTGCAGGAAGCCGCCGAAGCCGGAAGACCGCTGACGCTCCGCCAGAGGCGGAATGCGTCGGCTTTCGCGATAGTCCGGACTTGGCGCGGCGCGGCGACGTTCGTACGCGATCTCACGGTCGCCGTAGGCCGGATCCTGCCGGTAGCGCCGCGGCCGCTCGGGAGGCGGCGCGTCATAGTCGTAGCGCCGGTAGTAGTCCTGGGCGCCGACGTCCGCGCGCATGGCGTCCGCGACGAACAGCGCCGACAAGGCGGCGAGCGCGAGAAGCGCATGGCGGGCGGGCCGTCTCATGGCCGGCAGGCTACCACCCTTGGCCGGCGGCCGCCAACGCCAGCCCCGAACCGGCCGTGCTCAGCGCGCCGCGCGGAGCCTCCGCAGCAGCGAGACGCCGGCATAGCCGTCAGGCGCGAGGCCCTGGGCCTGCTGATAGGACATGATCGCGTCCCGGGTCGCGGGTCCGATCTTGCCGTCGGGCTCGCCGATGGAGAAGCCCTTGCGGGCGAGCAGCGCCTGCAGCTCCATCCGCCCGGGCTGATCGAGCGGCTTGTCGTGGTTCGGCCATTCGGTCGCAAACGCGCCGCCGCCGCGCAAGCGATCGGCGAGATGGCCGACGGCGAGCGCGTAGCTGTCGGCGTTGTTGTAGCGCTTGATGACCTGGAAGTTCCTGGTGAGCATGAAGGTGGGGCCTTCCGGGCCGCCCGGCGCGAAGCGCTTCGCCGCCGCCGCGGGCAGCGCGCCGCCGCCGACGCGACGCGTCGTGCCCGGCGCGACCTCGTAGCCCCAGCTCACGCCGTTCTGCCAGCCGTGCTTGCGGAGGTAGTTGGCGGTCGAGGCCAGCGCGTCGGGAACCGAGGTCCAGATGTCGCGCTTGCCGTCGCCGTCGCCATCGGCTGCATAGACCTTGTAGCTCGTCGGCATGAACTGGGTGTGGCCCATCGCGCCCGCCCAGGAGCCGATCATCTTCTCCGGCGTAATGTCGCCGTGCTGGACGATCTGAAGCGCGGCGATCAGCTCCTTGCGGAAGAACTCCGGCCGGCGCTGTTGGCAGCAGGCGAGCGTCGCCAGCGCCTCGATGACGTTGTGGCCGCCCATGCTGTCGCCGTAGTTCGTCTCCATCCCCCACACCGCCAGTACGACGTAACGGTCCACGCCGTAGGTGCGCTCGACGCTAGCCAGCGTGTCCGCCCATTGGCGGTAATCGTCGCGGCCGGCCTGGATCCGCGTGTCGCTGACGCGGGTGTCGATGTACTGCGCCATCGTCTGCTTAAATTCAGGCTGGTACTGCGACTTCTCGATCGCCTCGCGGTCGACCGTCAGGCCGCGGAAGGCGCGGTCGAACGTCGCGCCGCTGACGCCTGCGCGCATCGCGTCAGGTTTCAGCCGCGCGACGAAGGCGTCGAAGCGGGCGTCGGCCTGAGCGGCGGCCGAGGCTGAGATCGCGATCGCGAGCCCGAGCGCTGCGGCGTTGAAGAGTGGCGACAGCTTCATGGCGTCGTCTCCGTGTCGGCGCGAAGCTGCGCCTTGCCCGCTTTCGCGGATGAGCTTGGGCGCCAATGATACGCGCGGGCGTTTGCATCGGGTTAACCACGATCCCGGCGCCGCATTGTCGCGGGGTGCTTTACGGACGGGGTCGGGCGCGCCACCTTGGCCGCCTCCCCTCCCGGCGGCGGCGTTCGTCCGGCCGCGACTCCCATCCGGAGCCTTTATGTCCCGTCCGATTCGCAAGGCTGTTTTCCCTGTCGCCGGTCTCGGCACGCGCTTCCTGCCGGCTACCAAGGCGGTGCCGAAGGAGATGCTGACGGTCGTCGACAAGCCCGTCATCCAGCATGTCGTGGACGAGGCGAAAGCCGCTGGCATCGAACATTTCATCTTCGTCACGGGCCGTAACAAGGCCGTGATCGAGGATCATTTCGACAAGGCCTACGAACTCGACGACACGCTCCAGCGCCGCGGCAAGAAGGAAGCGATGGAGATCCTGAAGGCCCAGCTTCCGGGCGCCGGGCAGACCAGTTTCACCCGCCAGCAGGAGCCGCTTGGCCTCGGCCACGCCGTATGGTGCGCGCGCGACATCGTCGGCGACGAGCCGTTCGCGCTGCTTCTGCCCGACATGCTGCACCAGGCGCCGCGCGGCGCGCTCGCCGAGATGATCGACGTCTACAACGAAGCGGGCGGCGGCAACGTCGTCGCGGTGTACGAGGTGCCGGAGGAGCAGACCAACCAGTACGGCATCGTCGGGCGCGGCGAGGCGGTCGGTAAGGGCTTCAAGATGACCTCGATGGTCGAGAAGCCGAAGCTCGGCACGGCGGAGTCAAACCTCGCGATCTCCGGTCGCTACATCCTGCAGCCCGAGATTTTCGGCCTGCTGGCTCGCCAAGAGCCGGGCGCCGGCGGCGAGATCCAGCTGACCGATTCCATGCTCGCCTTGAAGGATGCGCAGCCGTTCTCCGGATACGTCTTCGAAGGGCCTGTCTACGACACTGGTTCGAAGCTCGGCTTCCTCACCGCAAACGTCGCTTACGCGCTCGCCCGCGACGAACTGAAGGGCGACTTCCGCGCGGAGATCGAGAAGCTGCTGAAGGCGTGAGGCGCGCCTAAAGCGGCGCGACGTCCGGCGTCGCCGTCTTGCGCGGCCTATCCCGCTTCAGCGCATAAAGCCCTGAAGCCACGATCAGCGCAGCGCCGACCAGGGCCAGCGAATCGGGGCGGTCGCCCCAGACGGCGTAGCCGAGGATCAGCGAGCCAAGAATCACGCTGTAGCGGAACGGCCCGACGACGCTCATGTCGCCCAGTCTGAAGGCCAGCACGATCGTCATGTTGCAGGCGACGACGAGGATTGCGGCAAAGGCGATGTAGCCGGCCTCGAGAGCCGTCGGCATGACCCAGGCCGCCGGATGCGTCGCGCCGAGGCCGGCGCCGAGCGCCGTGACCGTGAGCGTCGCGCCGAGCGTCACCACCATCGACGGCGCCTGGTCCGGGATGCGCCGCGTGACAAGGTCGCGCACCGCCATAATGAAGGCCGCGAGCAGCGCCAGCGCCGCATAGAAGTTGACGCCCGAGGCGGAAGGCTTGGCGACCAGCAGCACGCCGACGAAGCCGACGCCGATCGCCGTCCACCGGCGCCAACCCACGCTCTGCCAGCCAAGCAGAACGGCGAGGCCGGTGATGAGCAGCGGGGTCGCCTGGATGATGCTGGTGAATTCGGCGAGCCCGAGCCCCGACAGCGCCGTGATGTAGATCAGGCAGCAGACGGCCTCGAGCGCCGAGCGCAGCACGACGAGCGGGTGCGTGACCAAGCCGAGCCTCTTCCGCTGTCCGAACGCAACCACGGCGAAGAGCGCCAGCACGATCGAGAGCGGTCCGCGCAGCGCCATGATCTCGTGAATCGGCACGCGGGCGGAAGCGAGCTTGATGACCGTGTCGTTGGCCACCTGGAAGCCCATCCCCAGCACCATCGCGAGCACGCCGCGGGTGGTGGCGTCGAGCCCCTGCTGACGCGGAACAAGGTCGAGATCAGTGGCGGACATCGGATCGGCAGGCTTCTTGAAGGTCATCGGCAGGTAGGCGCTTACCTAACCGAGACCGGTTAACAAGCGTTAGCTATTCACGGTCTTGACGCGCATGGCCGTCATGCAATCGGCGCGTCAGCGGCGGAGGCGAAGGCCGACTTCGACGATCGACGCCTTGTAGTCTTCCCCGGCTTCCGAGCTGTTCAGGCGCTCGTGCGAGACGCTGCTGATCAACGACAACGAGCGGCTGAGGCGGTATTCGGTTTCGAGCGCCAAGGTCACGCCGTCGTCGATGCGGCCGATGCCGCGGTAGCGCGAGCGTTCGTAATCGGCCCGCGCGGTCACGATGAAGTTGCGGCGCAGGCGATGTTCGACCGCAAGCCCGAAGCTGCGAACGAGCACGCCGCCGGAGCCTGCAAGCGTCGTCTCCTGCAGGGCCGTTTTGGCGCTGCCGGTCACCGTCGTGAGCGCGCTCGGCGACCAGATCACCGCGCCGTCGATCAGCAGGCCGTCCGTGTCCTTGAGCTCCTTTTCGTTCGGGCGCTGGCGGCCATAGCCGACGGCGAGTTCGCCGGTGATGAGCCGGGCGGCCTCGAAGGTCGCGCCAACGCGCGCGGCGTACCCGTCGGAGCCTAGCCTGCGGCCGTCGTCGCCAGTCCTGAGGTCATAGTCACGCGTGTCGATCGCGACCTCGGCGAAGGGCTGGAGCATCGGCGACAGATCGTAGGCGCCGCGCAGCCTCAGTTCGTAGGCGTTGTAGATGCGGTCGCCATTGTCGCGGATCGTGCCGTCGCGCAGCTTCGAGTCGTTGAAGAGGTAGCGGTCGGCGAGGCCTTCGAGCTTGAAGCTCAGCCGGTTGAAGGTCTGGGATACGCCGAGCGTGCCGCCGAACGATTTCTGGATCTCATCGCCCTTGAGGCCGGTGGGGGTGTCCGGATCGCCGGGCCGTGACGTCGTGACGGAGGCGCGCGCCTCGCTCAGAAGCTGCGTGCGCTCGGTGACGTCGAGCCGGCCGTCCACGACAGCCGAGCCCTGCGGCTCGTAGCCGGTCCGCTCACTGTCGGTGAAGCGACGCATCTGGCCGTCGACCCGGACCGCCACCTCGTGGCGCTCCCAATCGGAAACGGCGTCGAGCCCGCCGCGTAGGCGGTAGAACGCCGATCCCTTGCCGCCCTTATCAAGCCGGTCGGGATTGCTGTCGTAGCCCCCTCCCGCCTCAATCGTGGGCCTGAGAACGAAGGCGCCGGCGCGGACGCCGAGCGGAGCGTAAGGATCATCGGCGGGGAAGCCCGGCAGCCGCGGCAGACGCCGCCTCAGAGAGCCGGAGCGCGCCGATAGCGGATCGCTGGCCAGCGGCCGGAGGGCTCCGTCAGTTGCGAAATCGCCCGCCCGGTCGACGCCGTAATCGCCGCCCGCGAGCGGCGCCTGCTCCTGCTGATCGACGCCGTAGTCGCCGCCGGCCAGGTTGCGGCCATCCAGCCGGCGCAGCGGCTCCTCGGCCGCCTCCGGCGCGGCCGTCTGGCCGAAGGCCGCACCGGCGCTGATCGTGGCCGCAGTGACGAGCGAGCATGTGAGGGCGCGGCGGCGGGACATGGCTTCCTGTGGCCGCAGGCGAGCGCTTCTCGCGCCTTCGCGGTATGGTTAACGACGATGAAACGGGGATGGTTAAGAAAGCCTTGACCCTGCGCGACGCGCGCGCATGCGCCTCGGCCGCGAAAGTGCTAAAGTGCGCCCGCGTGCGATCTCTGCGCAGGCGCTTTTGGAGAAGTCAGGTCGTTGGTCAGTTTACTCCGCTCGTCGCTCCCGTCGGAGCCCCTCGACGTCGTCTCCGCAGGCGCAGCAGCCGCGGCCGTAGCGTCCGCCAGCCGAACCATGGAGATCGAGACCGCCGCGCTCGAAGCCCTGCGCGCGGCTCTCGATGACGAGCTCGGCGCGGCCTTCGCCAAGGCCGTCGCGCGGCTCGCCAACGCCACCGGGCGCATCATCGTCAGCGGCATGGGCAAGAGCGGCCATGTCGGCCGCAAGATCGCCGCGACCTTCGCGTCGACCGGAACGCCGTCCTTCTTCGTGCATCCCGCCGAGGCCAGCCACGGCGACCTCGGGATGATCACGCCCGACGACGTGGTGCTGGCGCTCTCCTGGTCGGGCGAGACGGCTGAGCTTCGCGACCTCCTGAACTATTCCCGCCGCTTTCGCGTGGCGGTCGTCGCGGTCACCTCAAACGCGGCGAGCGCGCTCGGCCAGTCGGCCGACATCGTGCTCCTGCTGCCGAAGGCGGCCGAGGCCTGCCCTCACGGGCTCGCGCCGACCTCTTCGACCACGATGCAGCTCGCGATCGGCGACGCGCTCGCGGTCGCCCTGCTCGAAAGCCGAAAGTTCACGCCCGGCGACTTCCAGCGGTTCCATCCCGGCGGCAAGCTCGGCGCGGTGCTCACCTTCGTGCGCGACGCCATGCATGTCGGCGACATGGTTCCTCTTGCGCCGCTCGGCACGCCGATGTCGGAGGCGCTGATCGAGATGTCGCGCAAGAGCTTCGGCTGCGTCGGCGTGGTGGATGGCGATGGCGCATTGGTCGGCATCGTGACGGACGGCGACCTCCGCCGCCACATGGGCCCGAACCTCACGACCATGCCCGTCGAGGCGGTCATGACGAAGAGCCCGAAGGTCATCTCCCCCGACGATCTCGCCGCGAGCGCGCTCAGCGAGCTTCAGGGGCGCGCCATCACGGCGCTGTTCGTGGTCGAGGACGCCAAGCCCGTCGGCCTGGTGCACATCCACCAGCTGCTGAAGCTCGGCTTGGCCTGAACGGCGCTCTCTCCGTCTCGGCGGAAAGAACCCGGTAGAGCCGTCCTTCACGTCGCCTTAACCGCAAATCTTCACCATCCGAACCGTCGAAAGGCGCACGCCTCATTGCGCCCGGGGAACGGACATGGATTTCGCGACCATCATCGGCTTCGTCGGCGGCATCGGCGTCCTAAGCTTCCTCATCCATGAGGGCGGCGGACTGGAGCGCTATTACTCCGAGCACGCCGTGATCGTGATCTTCGGCGGCTCGATCACCGCGACGCTCATCCGCTTCGAGCTCGGCGCATTTCTGTCCGCGTTTCCGACGGCCTTGAAGACCGTCTTCATGGGCCATCACAGCAATCCGCGCGAGCTGATCGCCGAGATCGCCGAGATGGCGCAGATCGTGCGCAAGTCGGGGCCTGTCGGCCTCGACAAGGCTGATCCGAAAGACAAGTTCCTGGCCAAGGGCGTGCGCTACCTCGCCGACGGTTTCGACGAGAATTTCATCCGCGAGACGCTCGAGAAGGAGCGCGACCTCAACCTTCATCGCGTCGAGATGGCCGGCAAGGTGTTCCGCGGCATCGGCGACTGCGCGCCGGCCTTCGGCATGATCGGCACGCTGATCGGCATGGTGCAGATGTTCGCCGAGATGTCGGATCCGTCGAAGCTCGGCGTGTTCATGGCCATCGCGCTGCTCGCGACGCTCTATGGCGCGGTCGTCGGCAACTTCTTCTTCCTGCCGATCGCAGACAAGCTCGCCATCAAGTTCGCTCATGACGAACTGAACCAGACGCTGGTCATCGACGGCGTGCTGAGCCTCAGGCAGGGCAAGAGCCCCGCGGTCGTCAAGGAGATGCTGCTCGCCTACCTGCCGGAGAAGCACAGAGAAGCGCTGGCCGAGGCCGCCTGATGGCGCGGAAGAAGAAGCACGGCGACCATGGGGGCGGCCATGGCTGGTTCGTCACCTTCGCCGACCTGATGGGCCTGCTGATGGCCTTCTTCGTCGTCCTCGTCGCCTTCTCGACGCAGGACAAGAAGAAGATGGCGATCGTCGCAGGTTCGATGCGCGAGGCGTTCGGCACCCAGAAAGAGATCATCGCCGACGGCATGATCGACATCGGCGGCCTGCCGTCGCGGACCGAGCTTCTCAACAACAGCGCGCGCACGCCCGAGGAGACCTCGAACGTCGCAGGCCCGCTGTCGACCAATCGCGCAGACACCGCGATAGCGGCGCGTGGATACGCCCGCGCGGCGGCGACGCTGCGTCAGGCCCTGCGCTCCATGCCGGAGATATCGGAGGCGTCGAACCAGATCATGGTGGAGGATTCCTCCGAAGGCGTCGCGATCTCGCTGGTCGACCAGGATGGCCGCTCGATGTTCCTTGCAGGCTCCGCGACGCCCTCGCAGCGCATCGTCGACGCGCTGACGGCGGTCGCCCCGACGCTGCGCACCCTGAGCTACCCGATCTCGATCACCGGCCACACCGCGGCCGGCGTCTCGGAGGCCGGCGAAACGGATTCCTGGCGGCTGTCCGCCGCGCGCGCGAGCGCCGTGCGCGGCCTGCTCGCCTCCAGCGGCGTGCCGGAAGACCGCTTCGCCTCGGTTCAGGGGAAGGCCGCGACCGACCCGATGTTCCCCGACGCGCCACAGATTGCGGCCAACCGCCGGGTCACGATCTCGTTGACCGCCGCTCCCGGCGCGATCCCGATGGACCTTCGCCCCTGAACGGCTAGATTGCCGGCGTGATCGCAATCCGGAATCGCAGGGCGCTGCTCGCAGGCGCCAGTTCAGCCGCCGCGCTCCTCGCTTTGCTGCTGCTCCTGCCCCCGCCGGGCGGCCACGTCGAAGGGCGGACGCTGTCGCTCGGCTGGACGCTGCCGCTCGTCGGCCTGCTCGGCTCCATTGCGATCCTGCCGCTCGCGGGTCCGCATTTCTGGCATCACCACCACGGCAAGGTCGCGGCCTTCTGGGCGCTCGTATTGCTCGTGCCGTTCGCCATCGTCGAGGGGCCGGCCGAGGTCGCCGGCGAAGTCGTGCACGCCGCGGCGTTAGAATACGTGCCGTTCGTGATCCTGCTGTTCTCGCTGTTCACCGTGTCCGGCGGGCTGCTTGTCCGCGGAGCGCTGAAGGGAAGCCCTGAGGTCAACGTCGCTCTGCTCGCGATCGGCGCGCTGCTGGCGAGCGTCATCGGCACGACAGGCGCCTCGATGGTGCTCATCCGCCCGCTGATCCGCGCGAATGTCGACCGCCGGCGCAACGTCCATATCGTGGTGTTCTTCATCTTCATCGTCTCGAACGTCGGAGGCTCGCTGACGCCGCTCGGCGATCCTCCTCTGTTCCTCGGCTTCCTTCAGGGCGTTACGTTCTTCTGGACGACCACCCATCTCTGGCGTGAGACCGCCCTCGTCCTCGGCCTGCTGCTCGGGATCTTCTATCTACTCGACCGCTGGTTCTACTCTCGCGAGGAGCGGCCGCGGATGATCGATCCAACGCCGGCCGCGCCGCTCGGGTTGGAAGGACTGCAGAATCTTCCGCTGCTCGCAGGCGTCGTCGGGGCGATCCTGATGAGCGGGATCTGGGATCCCGGCATAAATGTGGATCTCTACGGCGCGCATGTGCCACTGCAGGCGGTCCTGCGCGACGTCATCCTGGTCGTGCTGGCGCTGATCTCGCTGAAGATCACGCCGTGGCCGCTGCGCGAGCGCAACGGCTTCGACTGGGAGCCGATCCGAGAAGTCGCCAAGCTCTTCGCGGCGATCTTCGTAACGCTCATTCCGGCCCTGCTGATCCTGAAGGCCGGACCCGACGGCCCCGCGGCGCCCCTGATCGCGCTCGTCTCCAACCACGCCGGCGCTCCGGCCCCCGCCGCGTATTTCTGGGCGACGGGCCTGCTGTCGGCCGTGCTCGACAACGCGCCGACCTATCTCGTCTTCTTCAATCTCGCTGGCGGAGACGCGGGCCTGCTGATGAGCGAGCGTGCCGACACGCTGGCGGCGATCTCCGCCGGCGCGGTATTCATGGGCGCGCTCACCTATATAGGCAACGCGCCCAACTTCATGGTGCTGGCGATCGCCCGCAACCGCGGCCTCGCGATGCCGAGCTTCTTCGGCTACATGGCCTGGTCCTGCGGAATCCTGCTGCCCTGCTTCGCGCTGGTGACGTGGCTGTTCTTCGTCTAGCGCCGAGGGCGCTTATTCCGCGGCCTCTCTGAACGGCGCTTCGTCGTCCTCGGCCGCGTCCTGCGCGGAGAGGCCGAGGCGCTCGGCCGCGGTTTCGAACTCGGCCTTCAGCTCGCGCGCCGCCGCCAGGAAAGCGCGCTTGTCGCCCCACGCTTTACGCGGCTGGAACAGCAGCGGGTCGACGTCCGGAACGTCAACCGGAACCTCGAAGCCGAACATCTTGCTGGCGCGGCGCTCCAGACCGTCGAGCGCGCCGGAGCGGGCCGCGGCGACCAGCGCACGCGTCGCCTCCAGCGGCACACGGGTCTCGTCCGAAGCGGGGCCGACCCAGCCGGTGTTCACGAGCCAACAGCGGACGTCCTGCTCCGCGATCAGGCGGCCGAGCGTCTCGCCATAGGCGTCGAGATCCTCGGCAGCGCCGAAACCCGGATCGAACGTCGCCTGCGGGCCCTCCGACGAGACTTCCGGCCCGTAGCCTAGGAGCATGAAGCGGACCGCGCCTTCGACGTCGAGCCGCGCGATCGGCGGCAACACGCCGAACGCGTCGCGGGCGAGGATGAAGAGATCGGACGGTCGCAGCGCGCCGGAGGCGAGCGGCGTCGCAAGCGTTCCCTCGCTCTGCGGCTCGCGAGTGTCCGGATCGAGCGACGCATTCTCCACGACCGAGCCGAAACCCCATTGCGGAGTGATCCCGGCCTGCGCTGCGGGTTTGTCGACGCCGGAAAGCCCCTGCATCGACCAGCCGACGACGCCTTCGGTCAGCCCGTCTGGACCGACTAGGCTCGACTTGCCGGAGCCCTCGGCGCCCACAATCAGCGCGACTGCCGCGCCGTCGGTGACCGCGGCGTTGAGCCGAATCTCGTCTCCCGAAGGCGCCTCGACGCCGACGACGGCGTCCGCGATCGCTTTGACCAGCGCTGACGCCGACGCGCCGCCGCCAGACAGAACGATTCCGCGTTCGGCATCGATCGCGACGAATGGGCCGCTGACTCCATGGCTCGCGGCGTCTGGACGGAACGAGGGAAGATCGAGCACCGTCAGCGCCGGGATGAACTGCTCGAGTTGAGCGCGATCCGAACGCTCGAACGACGACGCGGCGAACAGGGCGCGCCAGGCGTGCTCGGCGAAGACGCGCAAGGGCGTGCGCCGGTCGCCGGCGTGGAGGTCCTGCGCGAACAGCTCGCGGCCGGCGGCATGATCCGCCATGTCGGCGCGGAGCGCATCGAAACCGTCACTGCTGAGGCCGTCTTCGGCGACCCGCAGGATCGTCGCAGGGATGGTGACGCTCTCTCCGACCAGCGCGCCGGCGGCGCTCAGCTGCGCCTCTCCGCGCCGCACCGCGCGCTCGATCAGCGCGGGCGCGCCGAAGTTCCAGCTGACGCCCGACAACCGCTCCAGCCCGAAAGCCTCGACGCCATGCGCCGCGTTCCAAATCCCGGTCTGCCGCACGATGGCGATCCTCCCGCTTTGTGTCGCGTCCGGTTCGTCCCGCCGGAGCGGGCATGACGGTTTGAAGACCAATCAGCCAAAAACGACCGTAACGTGACGCGCGCCGAACGCCGCTTCCGCGAACCCGTACGGGAAGAATCGTCGGGATAAGCTGTGGAGAAGTGGCGTCGCGTTCAGCCGCGCGCCTTCGCCACAAGCGCCACCAGCGCTTTCCGCACCTCGCCCGCGTTCGTCACCGGTTCGGGGAACGGCAAGTAGAGCGCACGGCCGGCAAGCCCGATCTCGCAACCGAGCGGATCGCAGCCTTCAAAGCGCCAGTCGCCGTCCTCCGCGCCCAGCAACTTCGTAGCGTAGAGCCTGGTCGCGTCGGCATGGTCTTCGTTCATGTGCTCGACGATGCCGGCCTCCGCTTCGAAAAGCTTCTCGGCGCCGCCCGTTTCAGTGCGCAGTTCGGCCCAGTCCAGATCGACGATGCGGCCGAAGCCGGCCACGAGATGCGCGCCTTCCGGCTCCAGCCGCTGCATGCGGAAGTCGCCGAAGTCGAAATACATCGCGGAGTCCGGCTGCCGCGCGAGCCAGCGCGCCCTCCTGGCTTCCTTGTCGACCTCGACCGTGCGGCCGAACAGCGTGACGCGGGGATGGGCGAGCGGGTCGCCCGCGCCGATATCCGCCGCCAATACGCTCGCTTCCGGAGACGCCGAGAGGTTTCGCGTGTGGCGGGCGAGGTTTGAAACCAGCATCAGCGGCGCGCCGTCCTCGTCGGACGCGACGCCGACCAGCGAGACGTAAGGCCTGCCGCCGTCGCTGTCCCTCGTCGCGAGGCTGGCTCGCCGGGCGGAGCGAAGCAGGCCGCGCGCAGAGACGACTGGATCGAATTCGGACGTGGCGACGGGCGCCTCAACTTCGGTCATGCGCGTGAATTCCTTGAAGATCTTGGAACGATAGAGTGCCGGTCACATTTAAGCCACGGGATCACGGTTCATCGGCCGAACTCTGTGATATACAAGAAGGCGCCATGCCGACGATCGCCCTGGTCGATGACGACCGCAACATCCTGACCTCAGTCTCCATCGCGTTGGAGGCCGAAGGCTACCGGATCCAGACCTACAACGACGGCGCCGCCGCCCTCGATGGCTTGCGCGCCGCGCCGCCGGACCTCGCGATCTTCGACATCAAGATGCCCCGCATGGACGGCATGGAGCTGCTGCGCAGGCTTCGTCAGAAGTCCGAACTCCCAGTGATCTTCCTGACGTCCAAGGACGAGGAGATCGACGAACTGTTCGGCCTGAAGATGGGCGCGGACGATTTCATCCGGAAGCCATTCTCCCAGCGCCTGCTGGTCGAGCGCGTCAAGGCCGTGCTGCGTCGGGCCGCCGCCAAGGAGGTCCCGGTCCCCGGGGCCGCCAAGGGCGTCGATTCGAAGGCCATCGAGCGGGGCCAGCTGATGATGGACCCCGAGCGTCACACCTGCACCTGGAAGGGCGAGCAGGTGACGCTCACCGTCACCGAGTTCCTCATCCTGCAGGCGCTCGCCATGCGGCCCGGCGTCGTGAAGAGCCGCAACGCCCTGATGGACGCGGCCTATGACGACCAAGTCTATGTCGACGACCGCACGATCGACAGCCACATCAAGCGGCTCCGCAAGAAGTTCAAGTCGAGCGACGACGACTTCGACATGATCGAGACGCTGTACGGCGTCGGCTACCGCTTCAAGGAGATCTGAGCGGGGGGAACATCTCCCGCTCTCTTCCGGTCATCTCATGAGCGTCGAAGCCGAGCGGGCGGACGATATCGTCCAGGCCGATACCGAGGAGGACGCCGCCCGCGAACCGTTGGGCGTGCGGCTGAGGCGGAGCCTTACTGCGCTCCGGCAGCTCGGCTTCTCCAGCCTCACCCGCCGCATCCTCGTGCTGAACCTCGCGGGTCTCGTCGCGCTGGTGTCGGGCATTCTCTACCTCAACCAGTTCCGAGCGGGTCTGACCGACGCGCGCCTGCAGAGCCTGTTGATCCAGGGCGAGATCATCGCCGGCGCGATCGCCTCTTCGGCCACCGCCGACACCAACCAGCTCTATGTCGATCCCAACAAGTTGATGGAGCTTCAGGCCGGGCAGACGGCGGCCCCCGGCGAAGAAAGCCTCCAAAGCCTCGAATTCCCGATCAATCCCGAGAAGATCGCGCCGGTCCTGCGCCGGCTCGTGACGCCGACCCGCACCCGGGCGCGCATCTACGACCGCGAGGGCGCGCTGCTGCTCGATTCCCGCTCGCTCTACGCGCGCGGCGACATCCTGCGGTTCGACTTGCCGCCGCCGCGCCGGCAGGACGACAGCATGATCGGCGGCCTCGTACGCACTGTGAAGGGTTGGTTCCGCCGCACCGACCTGCCGCTCTACGCCGAACTCGGCGCAGCCAACGGCCGCGGCTATCCGGAAGTCACCAAGGCGCTCTCCGGCGCGCCGAACAGCATCGTGCGCGTGAACGAAGGCGGCGAGATCATCGTCTCCGTCGCGGTCCCGATCCAGCGCTTCCGCGCGGTCACCGGCGTGCTGCTGCTCTCGACGCAAGGCGGCGACATCGACGCCATCGTGCAGGCCGAGCGCTACGCCATCATGCGCGTGTTCCTCGTCGCGGCGGCCGTCATGGTCGTGCTGTCGCTGCTGCTCGCGAGCACCATCGCGGGGCCTGTGCGCAAGCTCGCTGACGGCGCCGTGCGCGTCCGGCACCGCTACAAGCACCGCGAGGAGATCCCGGACTTCACGCGGCGGTCGGACGAGATCGGCCACCTGTCCGGCGCGCTCCGCGACATGACCAGCGCGCTCTATGCCCGGATCGAGGCGATCGAGCGGTTCGCCGCCGACGTCGCCCATGAGCTCAAGAACCCGCTCACCTCGCTCCGCTCTGCGGTCGAGACCCTGCCGCTCGCCAAGACCGAGCAGTCCAAGGCGCGGTTGCTCGAGGTGATCGAGCATGACGTTCGGCGGCTCGACCGGCTGATCAGCGACATCTCGGACGCGAGCCGCCTCGACGCGGAGCTTCAGCGGCAGGACGCCGAGCCGATCGACGTCGTGACTTTGCTCTCCACCGTGCTCGACATGCAGAACGGCGCGCCGCGCGATGGCGGCGTCACGGTCGAGCTCAAGGTCGCGGACGCTGCGAGAGGGCGCGACGCCTATCTCGTGCTCGGCAACGATTCGCGGCTGGCCCAGGTCGTCACCAACCTCGTCGACAACGCCCGCTCCTTCTCTCCGCCGGGGGCGGTGGTGAAGGTCACCTGCCGACGCTCGCGGGGATTCGTCGAGATCGTGGTGGACGACGTCGGGCCGGGGATACGGCCGGATGCGATCGAGAAAATCTTCGAGCGTTTCTACACCGATCGCCCCGAGCAGGGCTTTGGCCAGAACTCCGGCCTCGGCCTGTCGATCTCGAAGCAGATCGTGGAATCGCAGGGCGGCGTCATTCGCGCGGAAAACCGCAGCGAGATCGGGCCGGACGGCGAGCCGATCATAAAGGGCGCGCGCTTCACGGTCCGGCTGAAGGCCGCGCTCACATGATCGCAGGGCCCAGCATCCACGCCAATTGCGTGCTCCTCGGCGAGGCTGGCGTGCTGATCAGGGGCGCGCCCGGCGCGGGCAAGTCGTCGCTGTCGGAAATCCTTGTCGCCGCGGCGGAGCCGCGAGGACAGTTCGCCCGGCTGGTCGCCGATGACCGCACGCTGCTGGAGCGCGCCAGCGGCCGGTTGGTCGCCTCCGCTCCCGCAGCCCTTGCTGGATTGATCGAACGGCGAGGCTACGGGATCGTCAAAATCCCTTATGCGGAGGCCGCGATCGTGCGTCTCGTGGTGGATATCGAGGACGATCTGGCCCGAATGCCTACCGCAGAGGCGAAAGAAGTTCAGATCGAGGGCATCGCCTTGCCGCGGATTGCCGCGCCCAAAGGCGAGGCGAATCAGGCGATCGGCCTTGTTTTTGGCGCCCTTGAGAGCTTTTGGCGCCGTTGCTGTGTCCGCTCCCCTCTTGCGTTCGCGGCGCAACATGGAAAACTCATGCTTTCGGCGCCGGTATGCGCCAACCTGTGGGAAGACGTTCGCCACGATGGCGGCGAGCGAAGTCCCCGACCCGGAGCGCAATGAGTTTTGCGCGGAGACTGCATGATAGGCCTGGTCCTCGTCACCCATGGGCGTCTCGCCTGTGAGTTTCGCGCCGCTCTCGAACACGTGGTCGGCCCGCAGAACCAAATTGCGACCGTCACGATCGATCCCGAGGACGACATGGAGCTCCGACGTGGCGACATCATCGCCGCGGTGCGGGACGTCGATACCGGAGACGGCGTCGCGGTGCTTACCGATATGTTCGGCGGCACCCCATCAAATCTTGCGATCTCATGCATGGACGGCCGGAAGGTCGAGGTCATAGCCGGCATCAACCTTCCGATGCTGATCAAGCTCGCAAGCGTGCGCGGAGACCTTCCGCTCGACGTCGCGGTCGTTCAGGCTCAGGACGCCGGACGCAAATACATCAACGTCGCGAGCCGCGTTCTGTCGGGCAAGTAACGCAGGCGCCAACAATAACCGCGCGGAACGCGGGACTGGGAGACCTCAAGGGTGGAGTCCGGGCAGGGTTCGGTCGCGCGCGAGCTCGCGATCGTCAATAAGCGCGGGCTTCACGCCCGGGCTTCCGCAAAATTCGTGCAGACGGTCGAACGCTTCGGCGCGACGATCCGGGTCAGCCGCAACGGCGAGACCGTCGGCGGCTCCTCGATCATGGGTCTGATGATGCTGGCCGCCGGCAAAGGCACCACAATCCATGTCGAAGCCGAAGGCGCCGACGCCGAAGAGGCGATTGCGGCGCTGACTGCGCTTGTCGAGAATCGTTTCGGGGAAGAAGAGTAGCGATCCGCAAAGGATCTATTCGCGGAAAGGGCGCGTCATCCCGGCCGAGCGGAGCGGGAGCCGTGATCGTCCTCAGAATAAGACGCGACTTCTTGCAAACGATCCCGGATCGGCCTTGCGGCCGTCCGGGATGACGTTCTTCGCCGACGACGCGGAGCCCCGCTTAAGCCGCCTGCTGGATCGCCGAGAGCAGCCAGTTCCCGCCGCGCGAGCGCACGAAGGTCCACATCTCCGCGGCCTCCGTCGGCCGGCTCTGGTCGCCATCGACGACGCGGCCGCTCGCCCGGTCCTCCGTCACGTCGATCAAGCCGTAGCGCATCGCCACGGTCGCGTAGTCGCGCGCGCCTTCGCGCCAAGCTTCCGCAAGGTCGCCCTGCAGCAGCTTGACGTCGGTGACGCGGTTGACGACGCCGCGGCTCGCATCGTCCGCGAGATCCTCGGCGAAATCCTGCACCACCTCAGGCGTCGCAAGCCCACGCATCCGCTCTATGTCCTGAGCGGACCAAGCGGCCTGCACTTCGCCGAGCCTGGCCTCGAAGACGTCGAAGTCCTGCTTCTCGAGCGTCAGGGGCTCGCTCGCAGGCTGACCGCCGCCGAATCCGAAATTGCGCCCAAAGCCGGAGCCGCCAAGGCCCGCGCCCTGCGCCGGCTCGTTGTCGCGGTTGAGGCTGTAGGGCGAAGGGCCGCCGACCGCCGCCGGCTGCTCACCAGCCCTGCGGCGCGCGAACCAGCCCATGACGAGGCGCACGACCAGGAAGATCAGCGCGCCCTGGATGAGCAGGCCGAACAGCGAGGACAGCGAGCCGAGACCGCCGAACAGACCGGAGCCCGACAGCAGGCCGAACAGGCCCGCGCCGAGCAGCCCGCCCATCAGGCCGGCGCCGAGACCACCGCCGAACAGGCCGCCACGACGCGGGGCCTGCTGGGCCGCCGCGTTATTGCCGAAGGAGGGCCCGGGCTGCGCCGTGGTCGAGCGCTGCATCGGGGCCGCTCCCGGCATGGTCGCGGTCGGCGGCGGCGCGGAGAAGGTCCTTGTCCCGCGACTGCCGAAGCTGCCGCCTCTGCCCGCCCGCGCATCCGCATCGACCGGCGCGAAGGTCGCGCCGATGAGAAGGGCCGCCGCAGCAATGCTGGCGCAGCGTTTCAGGGCATTGGCGCTTACGCGCTTCATCGCAGTCTCCACCATCGTCAACCGCAGTTGCGGCCGCTCGAGCACAGATGGTTATGGGTGGCCTGCGCTCCAATAGCCCGACACATCATGCGAAACTAAGCTCACGTTTTATTTATCGCGGCGTGAGAGTTCACGATCGAAGCCTGCAGATCATGATCCACGCCCGAAGTACGGCGAAATACCTCGCTGCCGTGTCTTGGCGATAAACTGCGGGAGTCATGATCGGGCTCCCGGAAGCGGCAAGGTCTCTGGCTGCTGCAAGTAGGCCGCTCGGCTCTCCGCCGCCCTGCTTCCGCCACGCTGCGGCCTAAATGTCACGGCCGCGGCGAACTGCCTCACGACGGCATTTCAGGCTCGGCCTCGACGCCATCCGGCCTTAAGCATGGTCGCTATGGGGACGATCCGGCGGATTCGCCGACATCAGCAGGCCTTGATCGTTGGCGCGGCGCTCTGCGGAGCAGCCATGTCCACCTTTGCGCAGGCCGAGAGCTTCAGCGTGGGCGCTCTCACGGCCGCTCGCGCGCAGCTTTTCGTTCCGACGGATTCGCTGGCGGCGCTGCCGCTGCTGCCGGAAAGTGAAGCGACATTCGATCGTCCGGCGGCCGCCCTTGACGCTGGCGCCGTCGCGGTTGCGGTCCGCGCCGACACCGAACGGCTGGCCGCTCCGGCGCAGGAGTCAGAGACAGTCGCCGCAACTGCCCACGAGGCGCCGATCGAGCGGCGGATCACACTGGTCTTCGCGCGCTTCGAGGAGACGGACGCCGCCGCCGCTTCGAACCGGGCGCAGAACGATTTCGCGGCGGCCGCGCGGCGCTGGACGCCGGCGGTGTCATCGATGCTCATCGCCCTCGCGCTTCCGGTGCGCTGAGCGGCACAGCCTTCTTTCACTGCATCATCGACTTGGCGGGCCTGATCCCGCGGCGACAGGGCGCGTCGTCAACGCGCGCCACGTCCCATGCGGTACATAAAGACTTCTTTATGTCTTTATTGAACCGGACCAAGCGGCGTGTTAGGCGTCCCGCAGACAGGGCGCTCCTCTTTCCGCGCCTACTCCATTTCGAGGATCGCCCGATGAGCAACACCGACTACGTCGTCAAGGACATCTCCCTCGCCGATTGGGGCCGCAAGGAGCTCGCAATCGCCGAAACCGAGATGCCGGGCCTGATGTCGGTCCGCGAGGAATACGGCCCGTCGCAGCCGCTGAAAGGCGCGCGCATCGCCGGCTCGCTCCACATGACGATCCAGACGGCGATGCTGATCGAGACGCTGAAGGCGCTCGGCGCCGACGTCCGCTGGGCCTCGTGCAATATCTACTCGACCCAGGACCACGCCGCGGCCGCTATCGCCGCGACCGGCACCCCCGTCTTCGCCGTGAAGGGCGAGACGCTGGAGGAGTACTGGGATTACACGCACCGCATCTTCGAGTGGGCCGATGGCGGCACCCCGAACATGATCCTCGACGACGGCGGCGACGCGACGCTGCTGCTCCACCTCGGCAAGCGCGCGGAAGCCGGCGACGTCGCCTTCCTCGACGGCGCCACCAATGAGGAGGAAGAGGTCCTCTTCGCCGCGATCAAGAAGCGGATCTCGCCGAACACCGGCTGGTACACGAAGAACGCCGACGCCATCAAAGGCGTCACGGAGGAGACCACCACCGGCGTCCACCGTCTTTACGATCTCGCGAAAAAGGGCGAGCTGCTGTTCCCGGCGATCAACGTCAATGACAGCGTGACCAAGTCGAAATTCGACAACCTCTATGGCTGCCGCGAATCGCTGGTGGACGCGATCCGCCGTGGCACGGACGTCATGATGGCCGGCAAGGTCGCGATGGTTGCGGGCTTCGGCGACGTCGGCAAGGGCTCCGCCGCCTCGCTCCGCCAGGCCGGCTGCCGCGTGATGGTGTCCGAGGTCGATCCGATCTGCGCGCTCCAGGCCGCGATGGAGGGCTACGAGGTCACGACCATGGAGGACGCGACCAAGCGCGCCGACATCTTCGTCACCGCGACCGGCAATGTCGACGTCATCACCGTCGATCACATGCGCGAGATGAAGGACCGGGCGATCGTCTGCAACATCGGCCACTTCGACAGCGAGATCCAGATCGGCGCGCTGAAGAACTTCAAGTGGGACAACGTCAAGCCGCAGGTCGACGAGGTCGAATTCCCGGACGGCAAGCGCATCATCGTGCTGTCGGAAGGCCGTCTCGTGAACCTCGGCAACGCCACCGGCCACCCGTCCTTCGTGATGTCGGCGTCCTTCACGAACCAGACGCTCGCGCAGATCGAGCTCTGGGCGAACAACAAGGACGGCAAATACGAGAACCAGGTCTACGTGCTGCCGAAGAAGCTCGACGAGAAGGTCGCGGCCCTGCACCTCGCCAAGATCGGCGTGAAGCTGTCGAAGCTGTCGGACAAGCAGTCGAGCTATATCGGCGTCCCGCAGGCGGGCCCGTTCAAGCCCGAGACCTACCGGTACTAATGCGCCACGGGCGCCGATCTTTCGGCGCCCTTCCGCCCCCCGGACGCCGATTTTCGGCGTCCGTTCTTGTTCCGGACTCTTAGGCCGGAGCCCCGCGTCGAGTACCTTGAAAGTGATTCGGGGGAGCGCACGGATGTCCGACGCGCTCGGGGCGCGCGCGCGGCGGACAAGCTCCCTCGAAATCGTCGACGGGGGCTTTGAATGTCGGTACGGCCGCGGCGCTTCGCCGCTTATCTGACGGTTGCGGCGTCCGCCGCATTCGCCGTCCTGCCTGCCGAAAGCGCCAGCGCGGCGGCCATCAACGCGCACGAGACCGCTGCGCTGTCGCTGTTTCTCGGCGCGGTGTTCGTCGCCGTCGCGACCTCGATCATGCTGCTGCGGACGCGCAGCCGGGCCGCAGACAAGGAGGCCGCGGGCGCCACCGAGATCGCCGACCTCAAGCGCAAGCTCGACCTTGCCGAAACGCTCGCCGCGAGCGACGCGCAGACCACCATCGTGTGGCGCGCGGGCGAAGCGCGGCCCGAGGTCGTCGGCGACCCGCGCGCTTTGCCCGGCGCGCCTGCAGGCGCCCGCCTGCTTGCGCTCGGAAGCTGGCTCGAGCCCGAATCCGCCGCCGCCGCCGAAACCCGCATCGAGGCGTTGCGCCGGCGTGGCGAGCCGTTCCGTCTGATGCTCCGCACCCGCGAAGGCGGCCATGTCGAGGCGGACGGGCGTCCTGTCGGCGCCGCCGTCACCGTCCGCCTGCGCGACGTCTCAGGCGAGCGGCTCGCGCGCGCCGAGGTCGAGCAGCACGCGACGGAGCTCGCGGCGGCCCTCGCCCGCTTCACGGCTCTCGCTGAGACGCTGACCCAGCCGGTGTGGATGCGCGACGAACACGGCCGCCTCGTTTACGCCAACGAAGCCTACGCCCGCGCGGTCGAAGCCCCGGACGGCGCGACCGCCGCCGAGAACGGCGCGGAATTTCTCGAACAGGCCGAGCGCGCCGCAGCGCGCCAGGCGCTCGACGCCGGCCACGTGTTCCGCAGGCGCACGCCCGCCGTGTTCGCCGGCGCCCGGCGTATCTTCGACGTCGTCGAGGCCCCTGCCCCACACGGCTCAGCCGCGATCGCGACCGATGTCTCCGAGCTCGAGGACGTCCGAGCCGATCTTTCCCGGCAGATGGACGCCCACCGCCGGACGCTGGACGAACTGACGACCGCGGTCGCGATCTTCTCGGCCGATGGCGGTCTGGTGTTTCACAACAGCGCCTTCCGCCAGCTTTGGTCGCTCGATCCGGCCTTCCTCGAGACACAGCCGTCAGACCCGACCATCCTCGACCGGCTGCGCGCGGAGCGGAAGCTGCCCGAACAGGCGGACTTCCGGACCTGGAAGGCCACGCTCCACGAGGCCTATCGGGCGCTCGAAGCGCGCGAGCATTGGTGGCACCTGCCGGACGGGCGGACGGTCCGCGTCGTCGCGGCACCGAACCCGAAAGGCGGCGTCACCTATCTGTTCGACGACGTCACCGAGCGTCTTGCGCTCGAAAGCCGGTTCAACGCGCTGACCAAGGTCCAGCGCGAGACCATCGACCACCTCAAGGAGGCGGTCGCCGTGTTCGGCTCGGACGGCAGGCTCCGCCTCCACAACCCCGCCTTCGAGACGCTGTGGCGGCTCGACCCGACGACGCTCGGCGACCGGCCGCACGCCGAGGACGTCCTCAACGCCTGCCGCGCCGATCCGCGCGACGCCGAGCTCTGGACGCGCCTGAAGACCGCAACGACGGCGATGCCGGACGAGCGCAAGCCGCTCGCGGTGCGGATCGAGCGCGCCAAAGGCGGCGTCGTCGACGTCGTGACCCTGCCGCTGCCGGACGGCGGAACGCTCGTCACCTTCACCGACGTCACCGCGAGCGTGCAGATCGAGCGGGCGCTACGCGAGCGGGCCGAAGCGGTCGAGGCTGCGGTGAGGCTCAAGAACGAGTTCACAAGCCACGTCTCCTACGAATTGCGCTCGCCGCTCACCAACATCATCGGCTTCGGCCAGCTGCTCGGCGATCCCCGGCTCGGCGCGCTGTCCCCGAAGCAGCGGGAATATGTCGACCACATCCTTCAGTCCTCTTCCGCGCTGCTCGCGATCATCAACGACATCCTCGACCTCACGACGATAGACGCCGGCGCGATGGCGCTCGATCTGGAGCATGTGAACGCGCGCCAGACGATCGAGGCGGCCGTCGAGGGCGTGCGAGACCGCCTCTCGGAAGCGGGGCTCGGGCTCGAGATCGAGTGCGGCCCGCGCGTCGGCGAGTTCATCGCGGACGGTAAGCGGGTGCGGCAGGTGCTGTTCAACCTGCTGTCCAACGCGATCGGCTTCTCGCGGCCGGGATACGCGATCACCGTCAGCGCCAAGCGCACCAAGGATGCAATGGTTTTCAAGGTCGTGGACAGGGGCGTCGGCATCCAGCCCGATCACCTCGATACGGTGTTCGACCGCTTCGAGAGCCGCACCGAAGGCGGCCGCCATCGCGGCGTCGGCCTCGGCCTTTCGATCGCGCGCTCACTTGTCGAGCTCCATGGGGGTAATGTGTCTCTCACGTCCATCATCGGAGAGGGCACCACCGTGACCTGCACCTTCCCGCTTCGGCGGCTCGACGCCGAGGCCGCCGCCGAATGAGGGGGCCGGCCTACATGACCCGCACGGCCCCGGCCGCGGAAACCTCGAAGGAGCCGCGCTGGGAGCTGACGCTGGCGGACGAGACGGAGACGGCGGCGCTCGCGGGGGTCATCGCCCGGACGCTCAAGGCCGGCGACCTCATGCTGCTCTCGGGCGAACTCGGCGCGGGCAAGACCACCTTCGCCCGCGCGCTGGTGCGCGCCCGCGCCGGCGATCCGGATCTCGAGGCGCCGAGCCCGACCTTCACGCTGCTGCAGACCTACGATCTGGCCGGAGGCCCGGTCGTCCACGCGGACCTCTACCGGCTGTCCGGGCCGGATGAGCTCGAAGAGCTCGGTTGGGACGAGGCCGGCGACGACGCGATCGTGCTCGTCGAGTGGCCCGACCGGCTCGGGCCGGACCTGCCGCCGGACCGCCTGGAGCTCACGCTCGACGCCGGCGACGGCGACGGCGCCCGCCGGGCGACTCTCATCGGCCACGGCGCCTTTGCGCCCCGCCTCGTGCGCCTGCGCGACAAGCGCCGATTTCTGGACGAAGCCGGATGGGCGGACGCCGCGCACGCCCACATCCAGGGCGACGCCTCGGGCCGCATCTACGAGCGCCTGACGCGCGCCGGCCGCACCGCTATCCTGATGGACGCGCCGGCGCGCGCGCCCTCCCCGCCGTTGAGGGACGGCAAGCCTTATTCCGTGCTCGCCAAGCTCGCGACCGACGTCAAACCTTTCGTGGCGATGGCGGACGGGTTGCGAGCGCTCGGCTATGGCGCGCCGGAGATTTACGCCTCCGACCTCAAGACCGGCTTCCTGCTGGTCGAGGATCTCGGCATGGAGCCGGTCGTTGCGGGAGGCCCGATCGCGAACCGCTACGAGACCGCGGTCGATTTGCTCGCCGACCTTCATTCGCGCGCGCTGCCGATCGAATTGCCTGTCGGCGCGGAGGTCTACCGACCGCCGTTCTACGACAGCTCCGCCTTCCTCGTGGAATGCGACCTCCTCAACGACTGGTATCTTCCCGAGGCGACAGGCGCCGCGCCGCAGGCGGAAGCCCGCGCCGAGTTCGCGGCGCTGTGGGCGGCCGCGCTGGAGCCGGTGCTGGCGGAGAAGCTGACCTGGACGCTGCGCGACTACCATTCGCCCAACCTCACCTGGCGCGGCGAGGAAGACGGGCTGAAGCGGCTCGGCCTGCTGGACTTCCAGGACGCGGCGCTCGGGCCGCCTGCCTACGACGTGGTCTCGCTGCTTCAGGACGCCCGCGTCGACGTCGGCGAAGAGCTCGAGATCGCGCTCGCCGCCCGCTACATCGCTGCGCGCCGCAAGGCCGATCCCGCGTTCGACCCAAAACTGTTCGCGCGCGCCTACGCGACCATGGGAGCTCAGCGGGCCACCAAGATCCTCGGCATCTTCGTCCGTCTGGCCCGTCGCGACGGCAAGCCCGGCTATCTCGCGAACATCCCCCGGGTGCAGCGGGCGCTCGCCGCCAACCTCGCGCATCCCGACCTTGCGGAGCTCGCGGCGTGGTACGACGCGCACCTCAGCCCGAGCGCCGCCCCGGAGCCCGGCCCGGCGGAGGCCGCTCAGACGTGACGGGGATCACCGACGCAATGGTGCTCGCGGCGGGGCTCGGCACGCGGATGCGGCCGATCACCGACACCCGCCCGAAACCTCTGGTCGAGGTCGGCGGCCGCACGCTCCTGGATTATGGGCTGGATCAGCTGGAGAAGGCCGGCGTCCCGCGCGCCGTCGTCAACGTCCATCACCATGCCGACCAGATGGAGGCGTATCTGCGGGATCGCCGCGCGCCTGTCGTGACGATCTCCGACGAGCGAGAGCGGCTGATGGATTCAGGCGGCGGCGTCGCCAAGGCGTTGCCGCTGCTGAACGGCGACGCCTTCCTGATCCTCAACGCCGACACGTTCTGGATCGACGGGGCGAGCTCCAATCTGGAGCGGATGATCGCCTTTTGGGACCCGACGCGCATGGATGCGCTGCTGCTGGTCGCGGCGCTCACCGCAAGCGTCGGCTATGACGGCGCAGGCGATTTCAGCTTCGCGACCGACGGCAGGCTCGCGCGCCGCGGCGAGCGCCAGGTGACGCCCTTCGCCTATGCCGGCGCCGCGATCATGCCGCGCGCGGCCTTCGACGGAGCCGGCGACGAACCGTTCTCGCTGAACCGGCTGTGGAACAAGGCGATCGAGCGCGAGCGCCTGTTCGGCTGGCGTCTCGACGGCCTGTGGCTCCATGTCGGTACGCCGCGCGCGGTCGCGGAAGCCGAAGAAGCGATCATGGCCTCGGCGATCTGACGGGAGCGGCGCTCTACGCTCGCCGGCGCCGGACCAGCACGTAGCCCACGAGCGCCGCGACGCCGACGAAGAACACGATGTTGAACCACGGAATGACCGTGTCCGCCGGATCCCAGCGGCGCACCGAGACCGCGTTCGGGAACATCGAGAACCAGGTCAGCCGCCAGCCATATTTCGTGACCAGCGCCACCCCGTGCTCGGCTGCGATCGACGAGGCGACCGCCTGCACGTCCGCGCTGTTGAACTTGAGGTAGGGCGGCAAGCCCCAGCCGGTGTCTTCGTTGCGGAAGACGTGCGGCTTCTTGGTCTCCGGATCCTCGGCGTAAATGTAATAGACGTCGCGGCTCGTCGTGGTGCGCTCGCCGCCCTCGATCGGCTTTCCGGACTGGGCGTCGACGCGGCGCACGTCGGTGTTGACGATGCGCACCACGTCATGGCGCGGCAGCACGTAGTGCAGGAAGGCGCCGACCGGCAACAGCAGCACGACGAGGAAGGCGAGGACGAGACGCAGTCGGGACATGGGGTTTTGGGGCTCGCGGACGGGACAGACGCTCATATAGGGCGCATCGGCCTCCTGCCCTATTCCGCAGGCTGAGCGGCGGCGACCTTCTCCGGCGTCGCGTCCAGCATCTCGCCCTTCCGCCGGGGCTGAGACAGCGGCTCAGGCACCGGCCGGTTGGTGTAGGAGAGATGGCGGCCGCCGGTGATGCCCTCGACGCGCTGGATCTCCAGACGCTGGGCGTCGCGTTTGCGGATGTCGGCCTCGATCTCGGCGGCGCGCTCTGGATCGACGCCGACCGTCTCCAGCGTCAGCCGGCCGATCCTCAGCGCGCTTTCGAACGTCTCACGCACCACGTTCTCGACGCCCGCGCCATAAAGATCGAGGGCGTGGCCGCGATCATAGGCCTTCACCACGAGGGCGGTCAGCGGGAAGCTGGTCTGCACCAGATCGACGATGCGCCTTGTGGCGTCGAGATTGTCGACGCAGACGACGACGGCGCGCGCTTCGTCCGCCTTCACCGCGCGCAGCACGTCGAGCCGCGAGCCGTCGCCGTAATAGACCTTGAAGCCGAACTTCGCCGCCTGCTCGACGCGCTCGGGATTGGCGTCGATAAGCGTGGTTTCGACCCCTTCCGCGAGCAGGAGCTGCGCCGCGATCTGGCCGACACGACCGAAGCCGATCACGAGCACCTGGCCTTTGGCGTCGGAGAAGTCCTCCACGGGCTCGGCGGTCGGCGCGACGGTTCGGTCGGCATAGCGCTCGACCACCAGAGCGAGCGCCGGCGCGGCGACGAGGCTCAGCGCCGCGAGCGCCGCGAGCAGGCTCGCCATGCGCGCGTCGATCAGCCCTTCCGTCGCCGACAGCGGGATCAACACGAAGGCGAACTCGCCGGCCGCCGCAAGCAGGGCGCCGATCCTAAGCGCATAGGGCAGCGGCGATCCGAACAGCCGGGCGACGCCTGCCGCGATCGCCAGCTTCAGCGCGAGATAGGCGATCACGCCGAAAAGCAGCAGCGCCCAATTCTCGACGACGACCTTGAGGTCGATCGTCATGCCGATGCCCATGAAGAACAGCGCGATCAGCAGGCCGCGGAACGGCTCGATGCCGGCTTCGAGCTCCAGCCGGTAGGACGAGCCGGCGAGCAGCACGCCGGCGAGGAATGCGCCCATCGCCATCGAGAGGCCGGCGGCGTGCGCGATCTCGGCCGCGCCGAGCACGACGAGCAGCGCCGCGGCCGTCATCACCTCGCGCGCGCCGACGCCTGCCAGCAGGCGGAACATCGGGTTGAGCAGATAACGGCCTGCGAACACGATCCCGGCGATGGCGCCTGCGCCGATACCGGCCGAGATCAGCCCCTGCGTCCAATTCGCCGCGTGGGCCCCGTCGCCAAGCATCGGGATTAAGGCGAGCGCAGGCACCACGGCGAGATCCTGCGCCAGCAGCACCGAGAAGGTCTTCTCGCCATAGGGCCGGTTCAGGTGCCCGCGCTCCTGCAGGATCTGCAGCGCCATAGCGGTGCCCGAAAAGGCGAGCGCCACGCCTGCTGCAAGGGCCGCCGGCGGCGTGAGCCCCAGAAGCCAGCCGATGGCGGCGAAGACGGCGCTCGTCAGCGCGATCTGCAGCCCGCCCAAGCCCACGACGAGGCGGCGGAGCGCGATCAGCCGTTCGAGCCGAAGCTCAAGCCCGATCAGGAACAGCAGCATGACGACGCCGAGCTCGGCGACCTGCAGCACGGCTTCCGGATCCTGGATGAAGCCGAGCGCCGCCGGACCGATGACAAGGCCCGCTGCGAGATAGCCGACCGCAACGCCGAGCCCGAGCCGGCGCGCAAGCGGGCCCGCGACGACCGCCGCGACGAGGAAGACGAGCGGGCCGATCAGCGGCCCTGCGCCCGCTCCATGCTCCATGCGAAACCCCCAAGCGCTAAGGCGCGCATCTGGCCCGAGCGCAGGGCCTGGGGCAACCCGCGGAGACGAAACTCTGTTTCTTCAAAACGCACGCTGGAAACGCGCCGGCCGCCGTCATGCTAGGTTGGCGGAACCTTCACCCGATTCCGCTCGACGCCCCATGCCCGTCCGCCTGCTCTCAGACACGGTCGCGAACCGGATCGCCGCCGGCGAGGTGGTCGAGCGGCCGGCCTCCGTCGTGAAGGAGCTCGCCGAGAACGCGCTCGACGCCGGCGCCGCGCGCATCGAAATCGTGCTGGAGGGCGGCGGCGCGCGGCTGATCCGTGTGGTCGACGACGGCATTGGCATGGGACGAGAGGACCTTGCGCTCGCCGTCGAGCGCTTCGCCACCTCAAAGATCACCTCCGACGCCGACCTCGCCGGCGTCGCCACCATGGGCTTCCGCGGCGAGGCCCTGCCCTCGATCGGCGCGGTGGCGCGGATGACGATCCAGACCCGGCTCGCCGACGCTCCCCATGGCTGGCGCCTCACCGTCGAAGGCGGCGCGAAGAGCGAGCCGGAGCCGGCGGCCCTGCCGCGCGGTACGCGGATCGATGTCCGCGACCTGTTCTTCGCGACGCCGGCGCGCGCCAAATTCCTGAAGTCGGAGCGCGCTGAGGCCCAGGCGGCAGCGGAGGTCGTGAAGCGCCTCGCGCTCGCGACGCCTGATGTCGACTGGACGCTCGTGGTGGAGGAGCGGACGCTGCGCTTTCCGGCCGTGAGCGTGGAGAACCGTACCGAGCGGCTGGCGCAGGTGCTCGGCGCGGACGTCGCCGAGGCCGTGATGGCGATCTTCGGCGAACGGGGCGGCGCGCGGCTCACGGGCCACGCCGGCTTGAGCCATCTTCACCGCGCCACAGCGGGCTCGGTGCATCTCTCGGTCAACGGACGGCCGGTGCGGGACCGGCTGCTCGTCGGCGCGCTCAAGGCCGCCTATCAGGACGTCGCGCCGCGCGACCGCTGGCCGGTCGCGGCGCTCGACGTCGCCGTCGCGACCGGCGAGGTCGACGTCAACGTGCATCCGGCGAAGGCCGAGGTGCGCTTCCGCGATCCCGGCCTGATCCGCGCGCTGGTGGTCTCGACCGTGCGGCAGGCGCTCGGCGCGGCGGGGCCGAAGCCTTACGCCGCCGGCGGCGCCGAGATCGCCCGCTTCGTCGCCCGGGGGTCCGCGCCCCCGCTTCGGCCGGCCTCGACCTGGTCTCCGCCCTCCCGCGGTTTTGGGGAGAGCGCGCAGGCGGCGTTCGCGGCCGACCTTATCGACCTCGCCCCCGCCGCAAGGATCGCCGCGGACGAGGTCCAGCCGGACGCGCTGTCCCGCCCGCTCGGCGCCGCCAAAGCGCATCTCCACGGAACCTACGTGCTCGCCGAAACCGAAGACGGCGTGGTGCTGGTCGACGCCCACGCAGCCCATGAGCGGCTGACCTATGAGGAGCTGAAGCGGCTCCGCGCGCAATCCGGCGTGCCGCGGCAGGAGTTGCTTGTCCCCGACGTCGTCGACCTTGAGCCCGCCGACGCCGAGCGCGTGATCGCGGCGGCGGCGGAGTTGGAAAGCCTCGGCCTCGCCGTCGAAGCCTTCGGCCCCGGCGCGGTGCTGGTGCGCGCGACGCCCGCGCCCCTCGGCCCCTGCGACGGCGCCAAGCTCGTCCGCGACGTCGCGGAGACGCTGGCCGAAGGCGCCGCCGACACGACCCCGATGGCGCGGAAGCTCGACCTCATTCTGGCGACCATCGCCTGCCACGGCTCGGTCCGCGCGGGCCGCGGGCTCAAGCCCGACGAGATGAACGCCCTGCTCCGCGCGATCGAAGCCGAACCGGCCGCCTCCACCTGCAATCATGGCCGCCCGACCTTCGTGAAGCTAACGACGGCCGATCTGGAGAAGCTGTTCGGGCGGCGTTGAAAGCAAGCATTCTCCTCAACCGAACATTTACGGGATTGGAGGATGCTCAAGGCTGACAAAGCCATGACGCCGCCGCTCGCTCCAACGCTCCTCGACGCCGATCGGACGTCGGATGACGCCGCGTCGTTCGCGGCGCTGATCGCCTGTCCGATCGTGCTGATCGATCTCGCCGCCACGCCCCGAGCATGGCTGAACCCTTCCGCCTGCGCGCTCTTCGGCAACGCCTATCAGAGCGAAGGTTACGCTCCTCTCACCTCGGTGGTGGGCGAGGAGGCCTCGATGGCGCTTGCCGCGTTCGGCCGTGACCTGCCGGCAAACGGCGTCGGCGCGCGCATTTCGCTCGACTGTCACGCCGCCGGCGGCCCGCTTCGCCTGCGCTTCGAGCTTGCGCGGCGAGGGTCCGATCAGATCGTCGCGACTGTCCGCGCGGAGGATGGCGACGTATCCTCCGCCGACGAGCTCTCGCGTCTCTACGCCGCGCTGCAGGCCCTGCCGGTGGGCGTCGAGCTGTTCGACGCCGACTTCAACGCGCTGTTCTACAACCGGAAGTCGGACGAGCTGTTCGACTACGAAGCGAGCGCGGTCCCGAACCACGACGATTGGTGGATCCTCGCCTTTCCCGAGGCCGCAGCGCGCAGAGAAGCGTTCGAGCAATGGCGGCGCACGATCGCGGCCGCCCGACTCGATCCAAGCCGCTCGCATCTCGCGGAATGGACCGTGACCTGCCGCGACGGCGCCGTCCGGACCATCCAGTTCTTCTACCGCTTTCTCGGCGACCGCTATCTCCTTGTCCTCTGGGACGTGACCGAGCAGCGCCGGCTCGAAGCCGAACTTCGCGCGACGGCGTCGACCGACAGCCTAACGGGCCTTTTCAACCGCAGAGCTTTCGTCGAGCGGGCGGACGCTGCGGTCGCGGCCTCGCGATCCACGCAGGCGCCGCTTTCCGTGCTGATGATCGACATCGATCACTTCAAGGCGATCAACGACCGCTTCGGCCACGCCGTCGGCGACCAGGTGCTCAAGACGGTCGCGCAGCGCGCGAGCGAGGGGTTGCGGCGCGAGGACGTGTTCGCGCGGCTCGGCGGGGAGGAGTTCGCGGTTCTCCTGCCCGGCGCAGACAGGGCGCAGGCGACGATGATCGCCAGCCGGCTGCACGCGGCCATTTCGAACGCGCCGATGACCGTCAACGGGCATACGATCGGCGTGACGGTCAGCGTCGGCGGCGCGATGCTTCGCGGAAGCGACCTGGACGCCGACGTGCTGGTCGACCGCGCCGATGGCGGTCTCTATGCGGCCAAGGCCAATGGCCGCAATCGGATCGAGTTCGAAGAGGCCGCCTGAGGATAGCGGGGCCTCGGCCCGTCAACCCAGACGCAGGATGGCCACGGCGGTGTCGCCATAGGCCCGCCGCTCGAGCTCTTCGAACCCCTCCGGCGACGCGATCTCCGCTTCGGCGCTTTCTTCCCACACCGCCAGCGCGCCCGGCGCGAGCCAGCCGCCCTCGCGCGCCGAGGCGAGCGCCCGTTCCCCAAGACCCTTGCCATAAGGCGGATCGACGAAGATGAGGTTGAAAGGCCCTTGCGTGATCACCGGGCCGAGCTTCGTCGCGTCGCGGCGGAAGATCTTGGTCTGGCCGCCGAGGCCGAGCGCCTCGACGTTCTCGCGCAAGACCGCACGAGATTCCGCGCCTTCATCTACGAACAATGCGAAGCGGGCGCCGCGCGACAGCGCCTCGAAGCCGAGCGCGCCGGTGCCTGCGAACAGGTCGAGCACGCGCGCGTCCGCCGCAGCGTCGTCATAGGCGTGCGCGAGCACGTTGAAGAGCGCCTCGCGGAGCCGGTCGCTGGTCGGGCGGATGGCGCGCGAATCCGCGCCCGGCCCCTTCAGCGCACGGCCCTTGAACCTACCGCCGACGATCCGCACCGCCGCCCGGTCGTCCTCTGCCCCCGCCACCTGCAGGCTTTCCGCCGCCGCCAGGCCTGCCGCCAGTCGGACGACCGCCGCCCTTCGGCCCGCCCGGTTTGAACCCACCGGGCTTGAAACCGCCGGGCTTGCCGCCCGGACGGCCTGCTCCCGCAGGCCTATCGCCGCCCGGACGACCTGCCCCCGCAGGTCGATCGCCGCCTGGACGTCCAGCGCCAGCAGGCCTATCGCCGCGCGGAGGACGGCCACCGGCGCCGGCGGGGCGTTCGCCGCCTTCGCGACGGGGCGGGCGACCGCCTTCGGGCCTGCCGCCGGTCGGACGCTCGGACCTGTCGCGCTGCGGGCGATCGCCGGACGGCCGATCACGCTGCGGACGGTCGCCTGCCGGACGGAACGGACGCTCACGCGCGGCGCCCGGAGCGTCCTCGCGCCAGCGCGGCGCGGGACGGCTGGATTCGGACCGCGCCTCGGCGCCTTCGGGCCGCGCCGGCCTGTCGCCGAAGCCGCCGCGCTCGGGGCGCGGGCCACGCGCCGGGCGGTCGGCCGAGGGCGCGCGCTGCGGACGGTCGCCTCGGTCCGGACGCGGCCTGTCGCCGAAGGACGGCCGCTCGGGACGGTCGCCGCGGGGAGGCCGATCCCCGAATGAAGAACGGTTGGGCCGGTCGCCGTCGCGGCTCGGGCGGCTGGCGCCCTCGGGACGGGGACCGCGCGACGGCCTGTTTGACGTATCGGAGCGTTGCACGCGGCCCGTGAGCGGTCGGTCGCCCGAAGGCGCGCGGAACGGCCTGTCTCCACGCTCGCGCGGCGGGCCGCGGCGTTCGCCCTCGGCGCCTTCGCGGCGCGGAGCCTGCTCGGGCCTCTCGCCGCGCGCCGGCGGCCTGGCGCTGGGACGCGGCGCGCGCTCCGGCCGGCCGGCGGCGCCGAAGCGTTCGGCGGCGGCGGGATCGCGCTTGGTCACGCGCTTCGGCGCCTCGTCTCCGGCCGTGCGCGCGATGCGCTCGACGGCGACCTTGCGGCCCTTGCGATCGGCGACCGGCGCGCCGCGCTTCAGGCGCGTCTGCGGCTCTTGCTTCTCGACCGGCGCGGCGGCCTCAGGCGCCGGCATGTCGCGCGGCCGCACCAGAGGCGCGCGGCGACCGACCCGCTTCGAGGCGTCGGTCAGGCGCTCGCGGTCCTCGCGCGGCGCCTTCGGTCCCGTCTTGCCGCCGCGCCCGCCCGTGACGCGCGGGGCATCCTCGGCGCGGACCACGTCGGAGTCGAAGTCCAGCCCGGCTTCTTCGGTCAGCCGCTTTCCAAGCTGGTCGGCAAGCGTGCGCGAGCGGACCTCTTCGGCCTCGCCCTCGCCGAGATTGCCGAGTTGGAACGGCCCGAACGAAATGCGGATCAGCCGATTCACGGCGAGGCCGAGATGCTCGGCGACGCGCTTCACCTCGCGGTTCTTGCCCTCGCGCAGGCCGATCATCAGCCAGACATTGTCGTTCTGCTGGCGCTCGACCTCGGCTTCGATCGGGCCATAGGAGAACCCGTCGATGGTGACGCCCTCTTTCAGCGCCTCGAGCTTGTCCTGGGTCACCCGGCCGAAGGCGCGCACGCGATAGCGGCGCAGCCAGCCGGTCTCGGGCAATTCGAGCACGCGCGCGAGCCCGCCGTCATTGGTCAGCAGCAGCAGGCCTTCGGTGTTGATGTCCAGCCGGCCGACGGTCATCACGCGCGGCAGGCCCGCCGGCAGGATCTCGAACACGGTCTCGCGGCCTTCGGGGTCGCGGTTGGTCGTCACGTAGCCGCGCGGTTTATGGTAGAGCCACATCCGCGTGCGCTCGCGCTCGGGAAGCGCGCGACCATCGACCTCGATGCGGTCGGAGGCGACGACGTTGAACGCCGCGGCGTCCACCACCGCGCCGTTGACCTTGACGCGGCCTTCGCCGATCCAGACTTCGGCGTCGCGGCGCGAGCCGAGGCCTGCGCGCGCAATCGCCTTGGCGAGCCGTTCGCCGGGGCGCCGGGTCGGAGCGTCGCCGGACGCCGGCGCTTCGGCCGCGTCGTCGTGTTCGTTCTGATCTGTCATGACTTTGCCGGGTAAAACCTTGGCGGGCGATAGCATGGCGACGATGCGTTGACGAGAACGAACCCGATGGAAGCGGCCCTTCAGGAGGCCCGGGCGGCCGCGGAGCGCGGGGAGACGCCCGTCGGCGCGGTCGTCGTGCGGGACGGAGAGGTGATCGCCGCGGCGGGAAATCGCACGCGCGAACTCCGGGATCCGACCGCCCATGCCGAGGTGCTCGCGATCCGCATGGCGTGCGAGCGGGTTGCTTCGGAGCGTCTTCCCGGCTGCGATCTCTGGGTGACTCTGGAGCCCTGCCCGCTCTGCGCCGCAGCGATCTCGTTCGCGCGCATCCGCCGGCTCTATTTCGGCGCGGAGGACCCGAAGGGGGGCGCGGTCGTCTCCGGCGTCAGGCTGTTCGACCAGCCGACCTGCCACCATGCGCCGGAGGTCTATGCAGGCTTTGCGGAGCGGGAGGCCGCGGAACTGCTGCGCGCATTCTTCAGGGAGCGGCGTGACTGACGGGGGCGTGAACGAACGAAATACGGCTCCCTCGCGTTGTCCGCCGACAGGGCGCCATCGCGCCAAGGAGATTGGCTAAGACAATGGACCTCCTGCGCATTCTCATCGCCATCTTCATCCCGCCGCTCGGCGTGTTCCTCCAGGTCGGCATCGGCCTGCACTTTTGGCTGAACATCCTGCTGACGCTGCTCGGCTATATCCCTGGCATCATCCACGCGATCTGGGTGATCATCAAGAAATGAGCGCCCGCGTCGCCACCGGCTTCGCCGGCCGCATGGAGCCGAGCTCCAGAGAGCGCACGCTCGCCGACCTTGATCGGCTTGCCGACCTGCTCGACACCCGCTGGCGCATTCCCGGCACGAACTGGCGGTTCGGCGTCGATGCGTTGGCGAGCATCGTGCCGGTGGCGGGCGACATCTCGACCGCCCTCGTATCGGCCTACATGATCAAGAAGGCGCGTGACCTCGGCGCGCCTGGCCACGTGCTCGCCCGCATGGTCGGCAACGTCGCGCTCGACACCGTGGTCGGCTCGGTGCCGGTTCTCGGCACGGTGTTCGACTTCGCCTTCAAGGCGAACCGCCGCAACATGACGCTGCTGCGGAGGCATTTCGGCCGGACGTAGGTGATGCGCAGGCCCGCCTAGCCCCTCATCAACCGCTCGATCTCGCGCTTCGCTTCTTCACGCGCCGGCTGACTGGCGCGAAGGGCAGCGGCGCTCTTGAAGAAGTCGAGCAGCGTCACGCCGGCGACATTCGGCCGTATCAGGCTGTCGGGCGGCCGTTGCGCGATCATCGCGTCCACGATCGTCGTCTGCATGATCTGGGTCGCGCCCAGCATGGTCTCGAAGACGTTGGGCGCGCGGCCGCCGGGGACAGGCCCGCCGGTGACGTCGATCGCCATGACGACGTCCGCGCGATCGCCGAGGAGATCGAACGGAAGCGGGTTCGTCATCGCGCCGTCGATCAGCACGCGCCCGTCGTGAGATACGGGTCGGAACATGCCGGGGATGGCGGCTGAGGCGGCCAACGCAGGCGCAAGCGCGCCTTTATCGAGACCAATCCCGCGGCGTTCGAAGAAATCTGTCGCCGTGGCGGTGAACGGCGTCGGAAGCTCCTCGATCGTCGAGGGGATTTCGGGCGGCAGGAACGACTGGATCAGCGCCTCGCCGTCCAGAAGCATCGGATTGCGTGAGCCCGCGCCGAACAGGTCAGTAATGCGCCCGACGCGAGCGCGCATCAGCTTGGCCACGACGTCGGCGCGTCTGCGCAGCTGCCCCTCGACATGCTCGCGCAAGTCGCCGCCCGTGAGGCCTGCGGCGTAACAGGCGCCGATCAGCGCGCCGATCGACGACCCCGCGATCACGGCGGGGCGAACGCCGAGATCGTCGAACGCCGCGAGCACGTGCAGATGAGCGAGCCCGCGGGCGCCGCCTCCGCCCAGCGCCAGTCCGATCCGACGCTCGGGCGATGCGCTCAAGCGGAGGCGCCCTCAAAGAACTGGAGCAAAGCTTCCGCGGTCTCCGCCGGCGCCTCTTCCGGCAGGAAGTGCCCGCAGTTCAAGCTTCGGCCTTGGACGTCGTGCGCCCAGGTTCGCCAGATCTCGAGCGGGCTGCCGATCTGGCCCGGAAATCCGCGTTCGCCCCAGAGCGCCAGCACCGGAACGTCGATCATCTTGCTGGATTCGCGGTCGCTGGCGTCATGGCTGACGTCGACGCTCGCGCCCGCGCGATAATCCCCGCAGGTCGCCGCAATGCGGGCAGGCTCGGCGAAGAACGCGCGGTAATGCGCGAGGCTCGCCTCGTCGAAGGCCTCCAGTCCCGAGGCCGACCAGCTTGCGAGCGTCCGATCGAGATAGAGCATCGGGTCGGCGGAAATCAGCGTCTCCGGCAGCGGCGCGGCCTGCGCGAGAAACGCCCAGTGATAGGTGGAGATCGCCATCCGCGCGTCCATCGCCGCCCACATCTCGGCGGTCGGCACGATGTCGAGCACCGCGAGCCGCGTAAGCTTCCCGGGATGGTCGAGCGCGAGCCGGTAGCCGACCCGAGCGCCGCGGTCGTGGCCGGCGAGTGCGAAGCGCTCGTGACCGAGGACCTCCATCAGCCGGACGACGTCGTTCGCCATCTCGCGCTTGGCGTAGTTCGCGCCGTGCGGCGCCGGCGGCGGCGCGGACGAGCGCCCGTAGCCTCTGAGGTCCGGCAGGATCAGCTGAAAACGGCCTGCCAACCGCGCCGCGACGCGCCGCCAGCAGGCGTGCGTCTGGGGGTAGCCGTGCAGCAGGACGAGCGGAGGACCCTCGCCGCCGATGCGGCAGAAGATCTCGATTCCGCCGCCGACATCGATGGTCCGCCTGTCGAAGCCTCGAAACAGTTCGGGCAGATCTGTCATCCGAAGAGGTCCGGCTGCGGCGCCTTCAGCGCGGAGGGCTTGGGCGACGACGTTTTCGGCGCCGGCGGTCCGGCGACCTGAGGCTTCCTGAGCTTCGACTCGGAAGGCGGCGGCGCCGACGCCCCCTCTCCCCCCGCGACCGCGGCGCGTTCGCCGTCTGCGAACAGGAGCTTCAGCGCCTGACCCTCGCCGACTTCGTCCGCGCGACGCAGCACATGGCCGCCGCCGTCCAGAACCAGCGCATAGCCGCGCTCCAGCACGCCTTCGTGGCTGAGGCTGCGGATCAGCGTCCACACCGCCTCAAGCTTTGCCCGACGCCGTTCGGTGAACCCGCGCTCGGCGCGATCGAGGCGGGCGTGAAGCGCTTCGAGCCGCTCAGCGGACAGCGCGATCCTGTTGCGCAGCGCAAGCGGCGACAGCCGGGCGGATATCCCTGCAAGCGCGGCCCTGCGTCGCGCCGCGCCTGCGCCAAGCGCCGGCGCGAGGCGCGCCGCTGCGTGGTCGAGGCGCTGACGCGGCAACTGCACCAGCGCTTCGAGCCGCGGCAAAGCGCGGGCGGCGGAGCGCAGCTCGGTGCGCCGAACCTCGACGCCGCGGGAGATGGCGGCGCGAAGGCGCCCGCCGCGTTCGGCGGTCGCGGCCATGAGGTCGGCGCGCACCGGAACGGCGATCTCGGCCGCAGCCGTGGGCGTCGGCGCGCGGCGATCGGAGGCGAAGTCGATCAGGGTCGTGTCGGTCTCGTGGCCGACCGCCGAGATCAGCGGGATCGCGCTCTCGGCCGCGGCGCGCACCACGATCTCCTCGTTGAAGCTCCAGAGGTCCTCAAGGCTGCCGCCGCCGCGCGCGACGATCAGCACGTCCGGCCGGGGAATCGGCCCGCCGGGCGTGATCGCGTTGAAGCCGCGGATCGCGGCGGCGACCTCCGCCGCCGCCGTCTCTCCCTGCACGCGCACCGGCCAGACCAGCACGCGGCGCGGGAAGCGCTCGTCGAGGCGGTGCAGGATGTCCCGGATCACGGCGCCCGTCGGCGAGGTCACGACGCCGATCACCTCCGGCAGGAAGGGCAGCGGCCGCTTGCGCGCCTCGTCGAACAGCCCCTCCGCCGCGAGCCGCTTGCGCCGCTCCTCGAGCTGCGCGAGCAGCGCGCCGACGCCCGCCGGCTCCAGCACGTCGATCACGATCTGGTAGGCGGATTTGCCGGGATAGGTGGTGAGCCGCCCGGTGGCGATCACCTCCATGCCCTCTTCCGGCTTGAACTTCAGCTTGGCGAAGCTGTTGCGCCAGACCACGGCGTCGATCCGCGCGCCCTCGTCCTTCAGGCAGAAATAGGCGTGGCCGGAGGTGTGCCGCCCGCGAAAACCCGAGATCTCGCCACGGACCCGGACATAGCCGAACCGGTCCTCCACCGTGCGACGGAGTTCCTGCGAGAGCTCCGAAACCGTGATCTCGGGAGCGTTGGTCAAAACGGCGTCTGGCATGAGCTGCTTTGCGGATGGCGGCGCAGCCACATTAGAGGGTTCCGCGCGCGCGCGCGAGACGCCTTCCCAATGCTATATTTAGAATAGTTGGATCAATCACTTATGAAGAACTTGGAGCAGTTCTTCATCGCTCTCGGGACGTCGTCCCCGTATGGCTCGCGCCGGGATCGCCAAAGCGCGCCCGACAGGATGAGGAAACGAGCCCCCATGCGTTCAATGCTTTTCGCGGCGCTTCTCGTCGCTTTCCCGCTCGCCGCCCAGGCCGCCGATCCGATCGAGATCGTCCCGGACCCCAAGGCGGCGGCCGACGTCACCGATATCGAGATCAACTCCATGGCGTTCCAGACGCCGGAGGTGAAGATCAAGTCTGGCCAGACCGTGCGCTGGACGAACAAGGAAGAGGGCATGGCGCACAACGTCCACTTCCGGAATGGCCCGGCCAAGACCTTCGGCAAGGCCATGGGCCCGATGCTGAACGCCGGCGACGCCTATGCCGTGAAGTTCATCGAGCCCGGCACGTACAACTACATCTGCACGCCGCACTCGGCGGTGATGAAGGGCAAGGTCATCGTGGAATGACCCTTCGGTCCCTGCCTGCCGCGCTATCGCCGGGAGCCATGGACCGCTAGAACGTCGCCGGACTTACCTGTTCCCCGGGATCCGGCGGCGTTCATGATCGTTCTTCTTCTGGGCTCCGGCGGACGCGAGCACGCGCTCGCCGCCTCGATCTCGCGGAGCCCGCTCCTCACCCGGCTGATTGCGACCCCGGGCAATCCCGGCATCGCCCAGCACGCGGAGCTGAAGTCCGTCGCGGCCGATGACGTCGCGGGCGTGGTCGCTCTGGCGCGGGACGAGAAGGTCGACCTCGTCGTCGTCGGGCCCGAGGCGCCGCTGGTGGCGGGCGTCGTGGACGCCCTGGCGGAAGCCGGGATCAAGGCCTTCGGGCCGACCGCCGCCGCCGCGCGGCTCGAAGGCTCCAAAGCCTTCACCAAGGAGCTCTGCGCGCGAAAGAATATCCCGACCGCCGGCTTCCGCCGCGCGCGTTCGGCCGAAGAGGGCCATGCCGCGGTCGAGGAATTCGGCGCGCCGGTCGTCGTGAAGGCGGACGGGCTCGCCGCCGGCAAGGGCGTCGTCGTCGCGAGCGAACTCGACGAGGCGCACGCCGCGGTCGACGCCATCTTCGCCGATCCCGGCGCCGAAGCGGTGGTCGAGGAATTCATGGAGGGCGAGGAGGCCAGCCTTTTCGCGCTCTGCGACGGGCGAACCGCCCTGCTCTTCGGAGACGCGCAGGATCACAAGCGCGCTTTCGACGGCGACAAGGGGCCGAACACCGGCGGCATGGGCGCCTATTCGCCCGCCCCCGCGCTCAGCCACGCGCTGATCGAACGGGCGATGGCGGAGATCGTCCGCCCGACTGTCGCCGCCATGGCGGAAGACGGCGCGCCCTTCGTCGGCTTCCTCTACGCCGGCCTGATGCTGACCTCCGACGGGCCCAAGCTCGTCGAATACAACGCCCGGTTCGGCGACCCGGAAGCGCAGGTGGTGCTGCCGCGTCTGAAGGATGACTTGCTGGAGCTGATGCTGGCGGCGGTCGACGGCAAGCTTGAAGGCCGCGAGGTCGACTTCCGCCCGGAGACCGCGCTTGCGGTGGTGATGGCCGCCAAAGGCTATCCCGCGGCGTACCAGAAGGGCTCTGAGATCCGCGGGATTGAGAAGGCCGAGAAGCGTCCGGGCGTCACCGTGTTCCACGCCGGCACGTCGATCGAGGACGGCAGACTGGTCGCGAGCGGCGGCCGCGTGCTCGCGGTCTCGGCGATCGGCGCCGACGCGTCGGAAGCGCAGATGAACGCCTATTCCGCCGTTGACCTCATCGATTGGCCCGAAGGCTTCTGCCGCCGCGATATCGGCTGGCGCGCCGCGGCGGCGTCCGAGGAGGGATGACGATGCCGCTCGCCGTCGCCGCGCTCTACAAATTCGTCGCCCTGCCGGACTTCGCCGCGCTCCAGGCGCCGCTGAAAGCCATCTGTGAAGCGCTCGGCGTCACCGGCACGCTGCTGTTGGCGCCGGAAGGGATCAACGGGACGGTGGCGGGCGACCGCGGCGCGATCGACGCCCTGCTTCTGGCGCTTCGCGACGGGCCGTTGTTCGGCGGCCGTCTCGACGATCTCGACGCCAAGCTGTCGACCGCCGAGGCGCGGCCGTTCGAGCGGCTTAAAGTGCGGCTGAAGAGGGAGATCGTGACGCTCGGCGATCCCGATGCGGCCCCGGCGCAGCGGACCGGCGCCTTCGTCGCGCCGTCGGACTGGAACGCATTGATCACGCGGGACGACGTCGTGGTGATCGATGTCCGCAACGCGTTCGAAGTCGAGATGGGCTCATTCGAGCGCGCGATCGATCCCGGCGTCGCGCGCTTCAGCCAATTCCGGCGGTTCGCGGCTGATCGGCTTGGAGCTGCGAAGGCGAGGACCGTCGCAATGTACTGCACCGGGGGCATCCGCTGCGAGAAAGCCAGCGCGCACCTGCTGGCGCGGGGCTTCGCCGACGTCCGTCAGCTCAAGGGCGGCATCCTGAAGTACCTCGAGGACGTCAATCCGGCGCAGAGCCTGTGGCGGGGCTCGTGCTTCGTGTTCGACGCGCGCGGCGCGCTCGGCCACGGACTGGCCGAGCACAAGGCGGAGCCCGCCGCCGAGCGGGACTACCGGCCGGCGTGACGGTTCAGCAGGCTGAGGAGCGAAGTCCGGAACGGACCTCAGACCTTCCCGTCGAGACCCATCTGGTAGTACTTGTGCGTGATCTTGTCCTGGTTCTCGAGGAGCCAGTCGATCGAGGGCTCGGCCGCCATCGCCTTGCGGATCGCCTCCAGCATGCCCTTGCGATGGATGTCGAACAGGACCTTGTGGTCGAGGTTCTCGACGTCGACGATCGTGGGCGCGAGCCAGACCGAGCAGATGATGCCGAGGTCGTTCGCCTTGTCCTTCGGGATGTAGCCCGCGCGCACCGCGTCGAGCACGCCGTTCGCGATGGCGAACTGAACCGTGCCCATCAGGATGTTCGTGTAGCGCGGATTGTCGACGGTGACCTTGGAGACGCAAAGCGTCACCGGCCGGACCATGATGTCGGTGTTGAGCAGGGCGAAGACGCGGGTGTGGCCCTTCACCTGATCGCCGGTGAGCGTCGCGAGCGCGGTCCCGACCGGGCCGTCGAGCTCGCCGATCACCACTTCCGGCTCGGCCGCGGTGCCGGGAGGGCCGCCCGCGACCAGCGCCTCGCCGGCTCTCAGGACGATGCGGTTGCTCATGGTCAGTCTCCGTTTCGATTGAGGCGTTCGGCGAACGCCGTCACCAGACGAGCTGGGGCATGACGGCGACCGGGCGGTAGTGCTGCTCGGCGAACAACGCCGCGAGCTTGTCCGCGTCCGGCGCGCCGCGGCCGAGCTCGTCGCCATGGATGCCGTCGGCGATGAAGACGCAGTCGACGCCAGCGGCGCCGGCGCCCGCGAGATCGGTGCGCACGGCGTCGCCGATGGCGATCACCCTGTGACGCGGCACGTCACGTCCGGTGATCGCGCCGGCGACGCGGAGCGCGGCGTCGTAGATCGGGCCGTACGGCTTGCCTGCGAAGAACGTCTCGCCGCCGATCGACTGATAGAGGTCGGCGAGCGCGCCGGCGCACCACCATCGCTGGTCGCCGACCTGGACGACGAGATCAGGGTTCGCGCAGATCATCGGCCGGTCGAGCGCCTTCAGACGCTCAAGCTGGTCGCGGTAATCCTCGGGGATCTCGGTCTGGTCGTCGACGAGGCCGGTCACCACGACAATCGGCGCCTCCTCGGGGCCGACGCGCTCGATGCGCTCGTCGCCGAACAAAGGCAGGTCGCGGGTCGGGCCGATATGATGCACGCGCCGTGCGCCGCGCTCGGCCAGCATGTAGCGGGCGACGTCGCCCGACGTCACGACCGCGTCCCAGGCGCTGCGCGGCACGCCTTTATCGTCGAGATGCTCAATGACCCATTCCGACGGCTTCGGCGCGTTCGAGACCAGCACCACGACGCCGCCCTTGGCGCGGAAGCGGCCGAGCGCGTCAGCCGCCGCCGCATGGGCCGAGACGCCGTCATGCAGCACGCCCCAGACGTCGCACAGGACGACGTCGTAGAGCGGCGCCAGCGCGGCGAAGCCGGGATAGACGCTCGAAGGCGCGAGAGCGGCGTCTGTGTCGGAGGAGAACATCGCGGCTTCGGCTAAGCGGCCGGGCCGCCTAGGTCAAGCCTCACGCCTGAATTTCCAGCGGCTCGGCCCGCGCGTCAGCGCGCCGCGGCCGAGCGTTGCGCGACGCGGCGAGGATGCGCGTGCGCCGCCACGGGCGCCGTCTCCAGTTGCGCGCCGGACTGCGGACGCACCGGGCGCGCGCCGCCGAACAGGAAGCCCTGGCCGGCCTTCACGTCCATGTCGAGCAGCTCCGGCACCGTCCGCTCCTCCTCGACATGGGTGGCGATCAGGTCGATCCCGTGGCGGGCCATCAGGCCGGAGAGATCGGCGGGATGGATCGAGGCCCCCTTGGCGCTTTCGGCGTCGAGCAGCTTGTCGGCGCCGACCTTCACGAAGCGCACGCCGAAATTCGCAAGCTCCCGCGGCTCGAACTTCACGTGCTCCGCGCGGTCGATCGACAGGCGCACGCCACGCTCGAGGAACCGGCCGAGCGCCGTCCGCTCTGCGGCGCCGAAACGCTGGAAAGCCTTGTGCCCGAACTCGAGCACAAGCAGACGGGCGACCTCCGAGCGGTCCTCCACGATGCGGGCGATCTCGTCGAGCGCCGCTTTGTCCTCGAGCGTCTCCGGCGCGATGTTGACGAAGACCGTGCCCGTGCGCCCGCTCGCCGCGAGCCGCAGCGCGACGCCCGCCGCCTGCTCCGCGACGGCGCTGTCGATGCGCCCGGCAAGACCTTCGGCGGCCGCCTGCGACAGGAAGGAACGGGCCTCGAGCTCCGCGTCGCCCTCGCTCATGCGGACGAGCGCTTCGTAGTGCAGCGTGCGCCTGCTCGGCAGAGCGACGATCGGCTGAAGGTGGATGCCGATGCGGTTGTCGCGGAGCGCCCGCTCGAAGCGCTTGCGGATTCCGAGATCCGGCGCAGGCGCGGCGACAGGCGCGATCGGCGCCATCTCCTCCTCCGGGTCGAGCAATTCGTGCTCGAAGGCCTCTCGGATCGGCGGCGAAGGCGGGCGCACGACGGGCGCGGACTTCGCCGCCCGTTTCGGCGAACGCTTCGCGGCGGGCGTTTCCGGCGCGGGCGGCGGATCGAGGATTGGCTCCGGCGCCGCGGCGACGGCTATTTCCGGAACGACCGGAACGTCGTACGCCGGCTTCGGCATGACGGGCGGGGCGGCGGTGCGAGGAGCCGCGCTCGGCGTCGATGGCCGCGCCATAGCCGACCCCGAATGCGCCGCGATCTCGTTCTTGGCGAAGCGGACGTCGTGGGCCGCGACTTCCTTGGCGAGCGACGTCACCAGCCCGCCGAGCGCGGCGAGCTCCTCCACGATCGGCCGGGTAGCGGCGCGGGCGCGTTCGCCGCCGGCCGCGTCCAAGGTCGCGATGCGCGCCTCCATCGTGGTCAGCCGGCTCTGCAGATCGGTGACCACGCGGTCGAGGTCGTCGAGGCGGCCGTCATCCTGGGACGGCGATCGCGCGAAGGCGAGCTGCATCAGCGCCATCAGAGCGAGCGCGCCGAAGCCGCACAGCATCGCGCCGCCCAGCGAGAGGCCCAGACCGAAGAAAGCGATCACGCCCACGCACGCCGCGCTCACCGCCATCGCGACGGCGACGAAGAACGCGGTGAGTTTCGTCATGTCTTTCGGACCCGGGAGAACGTGCGCGCCCAGATCATCCACGATTCGCGAAAGGAGAGCCAACCTCTCGAAATCTTCGGAAGGCCTCTCCACATCTTTCGGAGCAGTCGAAGGGAGACGAAATGGTCACGCTGGAAGTTTCGGGAATGGTCTGCGACGGCTGCGCGAAGGCGGTGACGCGCGCGATCGAGGCGCATGATCCTTCTGCGAAGGTTGTCGTCGCGCGCGACGCCGGCCGGGTGACGGCGGACACCGCGCTCTCGCCCGAAGCGGCCGCGGCGGCGGTCTCCGAGGCTGGATACGAGGCGAAGCCGCTCTCGCCATAAGCGCCCGATCATCTTTCGTTTACCCTGTTCCCCCAAGCTCTGCGGGACATTGGCGATGTGCGCGCCGCGTCCTTTCAGGCTGGATTCATGCTCCCTTCGAAGCAACTCGACGTCGTTCGCCCGCATCAGGCCGGGCGAACTCGCGTGTTGCTGGTCGACGCCGATCCCGCTTCGCTGAGGGTCGCTACCAGCGCTGTCGCCACCGCCGGCGGCGAGGTCGTCGCGGCAATTCCGCCGCATCATGCGAGCCTCGGCGCCGCCCGCGAGGCGACGGTCGCGATCGTCGATCTGCCTGGCCGCGAGGCGCTCGCGATCGTCGAGCGCTTCGTCGAGGCGGGCGTTACCGTGGTCGCGACGTCGGGCGCCGGCTCGGTCGCGCTGGCCGTGGAGGCGATGCGTCGCGGCGCGGTCGACTTCGTGCTGAAGCCATACACTCCGGACTCGCTCGCCCAGCGGATCGCGCCGCGCCTCGAGCCTGACGCGCCGGAAGAAGCGCCGCCAACGGCCCATATTGGCGATTTCTGCGGCTTCGTCGGGTCGTCGCTCGCGATGCGGGCGCTCTATGCCGAGATCGAGCGCGTCGCGCCGTCGCGAGCCGCCGTCTTCGTCACCGGCGAAAGCGGCTCCGGCAAGGAGCTCTGCGCCGAGGCGATCCACAGCCTCTCCGGCCGTGGCGCGAAGCCGCTCGTCGCGCTGAACTGCGGCGCGATTCCGCGCGAGCTGATGGAATCCGAGGTTTTTGGCCACGTCCGCGGGGCCTTCACCGGCGCAACCGAGGACAGGGTCGGCGCCGTCGAGGCCGCAGCCGGCGGCACGCTGTTCCTCGACGAGATCGGCGAGATGGAGCTTGGCCTGCAGGCGAAGCTGCTGCGCGTGCTGCAGACCGGCGAGTTCCGCCGCGTCGGCGACCCGCGCGCCCGGCAGGCCGACATGCGCATCGTCTGCGCGACCCATCGCGATCCGCTGGCCGAGGTCGCCGCCGGCCGTTTCCGGCAGGATTTGTTCTACCGCCTCCACGTCCTGCCGTTGCGTCTGCCGCCGCTGCGCGCCCGAGGCGAGGACGTGACGACGCTCGCGACCGCCTTCCTGAGGCGTTTCGCGGAGGAGGAAGGCCGCCCGATGCGGCGCATCTCCGCCGGCGCCGCGATACGGCTCGCCGCCTATTCCTGGCCCGGCAATGTGCGCGAACTCCAAAACGTGATCCGCCGCGCGGTGGTTCTCGGCGAAGGCCCGGAGCTGACCGAGGCGATGCTGCCGCCGGAGATCGTGGGATCGTCGCCGTCGGCGGCCCCGGCGCTCGACGAAGGCGGCGCGATCGAGCCGTTCTGGATCGCCGAGCGGCGCATCATCGAGCGCGCCGTCGCGGCGTTCGACGGCAACACCGCGAAGGCCGCCGCGGCGCTCGAGATCAGCCCTTCGACGATCTACCGCAAGCGCGAGCGCTGGGCTGAGCTGGGCGTCTAGCGTCCCTCCCCCATCCTTGACGTCGCCGTCCCCTTCTGGTCAGCGTCCCGCGCTTTCACGGGGCCCGAGGCGGCTGATGACTGAAGAGTTCGATCTTGCCGTCGTCGGCGCCGGCGCGCTGGGCCTCGCCCATGCGCTCGCCGCGGCGCGTCTTGGCAAGCGCGTCGTCGTGTTCGACCGCGACGCACGCGCGAACGGCGCCTCCGTGCAGATGACCGGCCTCGTCACCGTCGCCGGCCATGCCCGAGGCGCCTGGGCCAGGCGGGCCAAGCGCTCGCGCGACCTGTGGGCGGAGGTCTGCGCCGAGGCCGGAATCCGCATTGAGCACGAGGGGCTCGCGATCGTCGCGCGCCGCCCTGAGGCCGCGACTGCGCTCGAAGCCTACGCCGCGACCGACCCGGCGCCGGGCTCCGCCTTCTACAAGCCGGACGACGCCCACGCCCTGTTCCCGCAGTTCCGCGGCGACATCGCCGGCGTGTTCTGGAGCCCCGACGAACTGCGGGTCGAGCCGAAGAGCGCGATCCCGCGCATCGCCGGCTGGCTCGAGGAGACCCACCGCGTGGCCTTCCGCTGGGAGACCGCGGTCTCGGGCTTCCATGAGGGCGTGGTCGCCACCTCGCGCGGCCCCGTCGCGGCGAAGGCGCTCGTGGTCTGCCCGGGAAGCGACTTCCACACGCTCTACGGCGACCGTCTGGCTTCCGCGAGCCTGATCCGCGCCAAGGCGCAGATGCTGCGCATCCGCTACGAAGAGGGTTTCGAGCTTCCGGGCGCCGTCGCGACCGACCTCGGCGTGCCGCGCATGCCCGGCCTCGAAGGCCTGGACGGCGTCGACGCGCTGCGGAGCAGGCTGGAGATCGAGCAGCCTGACCATATGCGCCACGGGATCGTGCTGATCGCGGCCCAGTCCGCCGACGGCACGGTGGTCGTCGGCGCTAGCCGCAAGCTCGACGCCGCGCCGGACGCGATCCAGTCTCAGGCGGTCGACGACCTCATCCTCGACGAACTCGCCGCCGTGTTCGGACGGCGCCCCAAGACCATCGTCTCGCGCTGGATCGGGACCTACGCCTACTCCAGCGACCGGCCGCTGGTGGTCGAGGCGCCGGAGGCGAACGTGCGCGTCGTGGTCGCCGCGTCCGGCGCTGGCGCGAGCGCCGCCTTCGCCATCGGCGAGGAGACGGTGGCGGACCTCTTCGGCTGAAGGCCCGTCCCCAGGGGTGTCGTTTCGGCCGGAAAAGCTCTAGGAGCAGGCCTCAAAGCCTCTTCCGGATTTCAAAGCCTCGATGACCCGCCGTGCCGACCTCACTTCCGCCCGCCTGCCCCGCGGTTTCGCCGACCGTGGCCAGACGGAACTCGCCGCCACCCGCGCGATGACGGACAAAATCCGCGAGACCTACGAGCTCTGGGGTTTCGAGGCGTTGGAGACGCCGTTCTTCGAATACACCGACGCGCTCGGCAAGTTCCTGCCCGATCAGGACCGCCCCAATGCCGGCGTTTTCTCGCTCAAGGACGACGACGACCAGTGGATGTCGCTGCGCTACGATTTGACGGCGCCGCTCGCCCGCCACGTGGCGGAGAACTTCCAGAAGCTCGCTAAGCCCTATCGCAGCTACCGCTTCGGCCCCGTGTTCCGCAACGAGAAGCCCGGCCCCGGCCGCTTCCGCCAGTTCCTGCAGTTCGACGCCGACATCGTGGGCGCGGCCAGCGTCTCGGCCGACGCCGAGATGTGCATGATGATGGCGGACACGTTGGACGCGCTGGGCCTGCGCGGAAAATACGTCATCAAGGTCAACAACCGGAAGATCCTCGACGGCGTCATGGAGGCGATCGGCCTCGGCGGCGAGGAGAACGCCGGCCGGCGTCTGACGGTGCTGCGGGCGATCGACAAGCTGGATCGCTTGGGGGCGGAGGGCGTGCGCGCCCTGCTGGGTCAGGGAAGGAAGGACGATAGCGGTGACTTCACAAAAGGCGCCGGGCTAACGCCGGACAGTATTGATACGGTTTTAAGTTTCCTGCTCGTTCAGAGCGGCGCACTAACGCCACTCCAAGACGTGACGAATATGGCCCCCGCCCAGAGGTCGGAAGGCGACGTGATGACGTTTAAAACGCCAGAGGGGTCGCCATCATATTTTGTCGAGAGCAATCAGGGGATCGTCGACAGTTTACGAGTTTTATTTGCGGACAATCCGACTTCCCGCGAAGGCATCGACGAACTGGCTCAGATCGCTGCGCTTGCTGAAGCCTCAGGCTACAAGAGAGATCGCGTCCGCTTAGACCCTTCCGTGGTCCGCGGCCTGGAATACTACACCGGCCCAGTCTTCGAGGCCGAGCTCACCTTCACCGTCCACGACGACGAAGGCCGTCCGATCCAGTTCGGCTCGGTCGGCGGCGGCGGGCGCTATGACGGGCTGGTCGGCCGCTTCATGGCCGAGGACGTGCCCGCCACCGGCTTCTCGATCGGCGTCTCCCGCCTGCAGGCCGCGCTCCGCGCGCTGAAGGGCGAGGAGGAGAAAGCGACCGGCCCGGTCGTGGTGTTGGTGCTCGACCGAGACCACATCGGCGCCTCGATGGCGCAGGCGGCGAAGCTCCGGGCGGGAGGGATCGCGGCGGAGGTCTATCTCGGCTCGTCCGGCATGAAGGCGCAGATGAAATACGCCGACCGCCGGAAGAGCCCCTGCGTCGTCATCCAGGGCTCCGACGAGCGCGAGAAGGGCGAGGTCACGCTGAAGGACCTCGTCGAGGGCGCCAAGGCCGCCGCAGCGATCACTGAACGCGCCGAATGGACCGAGAGCCGTCCGGCGCAGGTGACCGTGCCGGAACACCGGCTGGTCGAGGAAGTGAAGGCGATCCTCGCCCGGCGCGACTAGCGCTCCGCGCGACCTCAGGCGATCTGCTTGCCCGTCCAGGTTCGGACCATCGCCGCGTCGCCCGCCTTGCCGTCGGCGGGGTCCACGAAGCGGAAGCCGTTGCGGCCGGAGGCCTTGGCGGCGTAGAGCGCTTCGTCGCCGCGCGTGAGCAGCACGCCGAGGCTGTCGCCGTCCTTGCGCGCGAGCGCGATGCCGATGCTGACGCCGATCCTCAGGTCCCGGCCGTCGATCCTGAAAGGCATTCCGAGCGCCCGGACCATGCGGCGGGCGAGCATCTCCGCGGCGGCGGGACCAGCGATGTCCGTCTGCACGACCACGAACTCGTCCCCGCCCAGCCGGATCGCAGCGTCGCCGGGGCGTAGCAGGCCCGTCAGACGACCGGCGACCGCCGTCAGCAGCGCGTCGCCCGTCGGGTGTCCGTAGACGTCGTTGACCGGCTTGAACCGGTCGAGATCGAGACAATGGATGGCGACCATCGTCCCGGAATCTCCGATCTTGAGGATCGCGGCGTCGACGAAATCCTGAAGCGCCGTACGGTTCAGCAGCCCGGTCAGCGGATCACGCCTCGCGAGCGCCGCCACCTGCTGCCGGCTCGCGATCAGGGTAAGCGCGGTCCGGTAGCCATAGGCGATTGTCTCGAAGCTCGCGAACAGGAAGAACAACAGGAAAGCGCCGAGGATCACGCTCTCCTGCCCGCCGCGCCAGAACAGCGCGCCGATGATAGGCAGCGCAGCGGCCGCGATGCTCGGAACGCAGATCCAGGGACGGATGCAGATGCGCGTTACCTGCCCCGCGCAATAGCCGCTGAGAAGGGCGACGGACATCAGCTCGAGCTCAGCCGAATGGATGGCGAAGGTTCTCGCCCCTAGCGCGCCAAGGCAAAGGCCGAAGGCGACGTTGCAGAGGCCGTAGGCCCATTCCCAACGGCGCGCTGCAGCCGGCGTCAGCGCGCGCTGGCGTCCGCTGCCGCGAAACAGACCGGTCAGAAGGAGACGCAGAAGCGCCGCGCTTGCGCCTGCGAAGGTGAGCCCGACGATGACGGGGTCGCTGCCCCTGGACATCGCTGTCAGCCCGACGCCGATATAGGCGCCGCCGATCAGCCCGATCGGCAGGATCGCCGAATAGAGGATCTGGACGAGTTCGACATGAACCTGCGGGGATGGCGCCGCCGCGCGTTGCCTCTTCTCCACCACGATCCTCTGGACTGCCTCTCGAATGCCGGTGGTCTAGTTACGCGCGCGACGTGCAAACAATACCCGAGCACCCCCGAAGGAGTTCGAGACAGGCTTAATCAGTCCTTAGCGGGCCCGGAGCGCGGGCGCCCTGGCGAAAGCGACGAGAAGGAGCAGGACAGCGAGACGTCATCGACGCCATCGCATCGCCATGTCGCATCCCCATATACGCGGCCATGTTCCGCTTTTTCGAATCCCTCATCGACCCGACGGCGACGCCGGAGCGGCCGGAGCCTCCGGCGTCGCTCGGGGCGTTCTACTGGCACTTCCTGCGGCAGGCGAAGGCGCTGTTCGGAGGGCTGCTCGTCGCGGGGCTCTGCCTCGCGCTCGCCGACGCCTCTGTGCCGTATTTCGTCGGGCGGATCGTGACGCTCGTCACCTCGACCCGCCAGGATCAGCTGCTGGTCGTCGGCTGGCCGATCCTCGCCGGCCTCGTCGCGATCCTACTCGTGTTCCGTCCCGCCGTGCTGTTCATGCGCGGGCTGATCGCGAACCAGGCGATCGGTCCGGGCTTCTCCAACCTCGTGCGCTGGCAGTCGCACTTCCACGTCTCGCGCCAGTCCTGGAGCTTCTTCCAGAACGATTTCGCCGGCCGCATCGCGAACAAGGTGATGCAGACCGGGCCGGCCTTGCGCGAAAGCGTGGTCCAGACCGTCGAGGCGATCTGGTACATCGCGGTCTATGGCACGAGCGCGCTGCTGCTGCTCGGCTCCGCCGACCCGCGGCTCGCGATCCCGCTGGTAATCTGGTTCGTCGGCTACGCGACGCTGCTGCGCTGGTTCGTGCCGCGCATGCGCGACCGCTCGCGCGCTGCGTCAGAAATGCGCTCGGTGCTGACCGGCCGCATCGTCGACACCTACACCAACATCCTGACAGTCAAACTGTTCGCCCGCGCGCGCGACGAAGACACCTATGTCGGCGAAGCCATGGACGGGCTTATGGACAAGTTCCAGGGCCAGTTCCGGCTGGTCACGATCTTCGCCGTCGCGCTTCAGCTGCTGAACGCCACGCTGGTCGCGGCGGTCACCATCTCCGCCGTCTGGCTCGCCTCGCGCGGCGCGGTCAGCGTCGGCTCGGTCGCGATGGCGGTGCCGCTGTCCTGGCAGGTGGTCTCGATGTCAGGCTGGGTCGCCTTCCAGGTCTCGGCGATCTTCGAGAATGTCGGCGTCGTGCAGGAGGGGCTGGCGACCATCGCAAAGCCCCTGCAGTTGCCGGACTCCAAGGGCGCCACCGCGATCGTCGCCCCGCGCGGCGACATCCGCTTCGAGCGCGTCTCGTTCGGCTACGGCACGGGCCGGCCGGTGATCGACGACTTCTCGCTCCACGTCCGCCCAGGCGAGAAGATCGGCCTCGTCGGGCGCTCCGGCGCGGGCAAGTCGACGCTTGCGAACCTGCTGCTGCGCTTCTTCGAGCCGGAGGACGGCAAGATCCTGATCGACGGAGCCGACATCGCGACCGCGACCCAGGAGAGCCTTCGCGCACAGATTTCGGTGGTGACGCAGGACACCTCGCTGCTGCACCGCTCGATCCGCGACAACATCGCCTATGGCCGGCCGGACGCCCCGCTCGAGGAGATCATCGCCGCGGCCAAGCGCGCCGAGGCGCACGAGTTCATCCTTGGACTTGTCGACCTCCACGGCCGGCGGGGCTACGACGCCCATGTCGGCGAGCGCGGCGTGAAGCTTTCCGGCGGCCAGCGTCAGCGCGTCGCGATCGCCCGCGTGGTGCTGAAGGACGCGCCGATCCTCGTGCTCGACGAGGCGACCTCGGCGCTCGACTCGGAGGTCGAGGCGGCTATCCAGGCGAGTCTCGACCGGCTGATGGCGGGCAAGACGGTGATCGCGGTGGCGCACCGGCTGTCGACCATCGCGCGCATGGACCGCCTGATCATCCTCGACCGCGGCCGCATCGTCGAAGAGGGCCCGCACGCCGAACTGATCGCGCGCAACGGGCTCTACGCCAGCCTGTGGCGGCGGCAGTCCGGCGGGTTTCTCGAGGAAGGCGTGAGCGAGGCGGCGGAGTAGCTTCGCGCTTTCGCCACGGCGCCTTACGCTACCCGCATGATCACCCTGCCCGACAGCTTCCGCGTCCTTCGCCCCCATCCCAACGTGCTCGCCTTCTACGACGGGCGCGTGGCCGGCCGGCGGCTCTATTCGCCCGAGCCGAACTGGATCGACGACGGTGCCTATGAGCTCGGCATCGCGAGCTACGCGATCGTCTCCGGCGATCAAGCGCTGGTCTACGACACCCACATCAGCCTGGCGCACGCCCGCGCGGTGCGCGAAGCCCTGGCCGCGGAAGGCGCGACCAAGCTGACGATCGTGCTCAGCCACTGGCATGACGACCACATCGCCGGCAACGAGGTCTTCGCCGATTGCGACATCCTCTCGAACCGGCTGACGGCCGAGATCCTCGCTGAAAAGCGCGAGCACATCGAGAGCATGAGCCCGCCGATCAAGCCTCTGGTCCTGCCGACCAAGACCTTTGACGGCGAGACGACGCTGAGCGTCGGCGACCTCGAGGTTGAGCTGAAGCAGTTCGAGATCCACAGTTCGGACGAGACGCTGATGCTGTTCGACGGCCTGCTGTTCGCGGGCGACGCGCTGGAGGACACCTGCACCTATGTCTCCGAGCCCGAACGGCTGGCCGCGCATCTCGTTGATCTCGCGCGGCTGAAGACATCGAAGTTCGACCGCATTCTGCCGAACCACGGCGCCCCCGAGATCATCGAGGCCGGCGGTTACAACGCCGGGTTGATCGACGCGACGGAGTCCTATGTGCGCGCCCTCATGTCGCTGACATCAGACGACCCGCGCGCGACGCTTTCGCTGAAGGCGTTCATCGCCGACGATCTGGCGGCCGGCCGGGCGGTTTACTTCGGCCCTTACGAGACGGTGCATCGGAACAACGTGAAGCAGGTGCTCGCGCTGGCGTCGTAAAGGCAAGCGCCAAGCGCGGGCATGCCAGCGTCGTTCACGCCGCAACCATTACCCCGCGATGCGGTCGAAATCCGCCACCGTGCGAACCGCACGCCGCAGCCGCGCCAGCAGCCGCAGGCGGTTCAAGCGAAGCTCCGGCTCCGGGGAATTGACCATGATGGCGTTGAAGAACGCATCCACCGACGCACGGAGTTTCGCGAGCGCCGCAGTGGCGCCAGCGAAGTCTTCGCTCTGCAGCGCGGAGGCCGCCGCCGGCTCCGCAGCGTCGAGCGCGGCGGACAGAGCGGCCTCGGCAGGCTCGTTCAGTAAGCCCGCGTCCGGCGCGCCCTCAAAAGTCCCGGCGCCATCCTTCTTCTCCTCAGCCCGCAGAATGTTCGCGGCGCGCTTGTAGCCAGCTAAGAGGTTCTTGCCGTCTTCCGTTTCGAGCAGTTTTCCAAGCGCCTCGACGCCCCGAACAATCAGCAGCAGGTCATCATTGGCTTCAGGGCCGCCTCGGGCGCCAAGCGCAGCGTCCACGAGATCATGCCGAGCGCCCTGCTCGCGGAGCTGGACCTTGAGGCGGTCGATGAGGAAGGCCAGGAGATCCCCAGCGATTGACCCGTTGAGGGTCGAAGAGAGCCGCAACCGCAGCCCGTTCTCCAGCACGATCCGCACGACGCCCAGCGCCGCACGCCGCAGCGCATACGGGTCCTTGCTCCCCGTCGGCTTCTCGTCGATCGCCCAGAAGCCGACCAGCGTGTCGATCTTGTCGGCGAGCGCGACCGCAACGGAGACAGGAGCCGCGGGGATGCGATCCGACGGCCCCTGCGGCTTGTAGTGTTCCTCGATCGCCGCGCAGACTTCCGGGTCGAGCGCTTCGGCCGTCGCGTAATAGCGCCCCATTAGGCCCTGAAGCTCGGGGAACTCGCCGACCATTTCGGTGACGAGGTCCGCCTTGGCGAGCCGGGCGGCAGTTTCAGCCTTGTCGGCGTCGGCCCCGACCAGCGGGGCGAGCTCCCGCGCCAGCCACGTGATGCGCTCCACGCGCTCGAACTGCGTGCCGAGTTTTTCGTGGAAGGTGATCGACTTCAGCTTCTCCAGCCGGTCTTCGAGCGTCTTCTTCTTGTCCGTCTCCCAGAAGAAGCGGGCGTCGGACAGCCGTGCGCGCACCACGCGCTCGTTTCCGTGGACGATGGCGGACCCGCCGTCCGCGGCCTCGAGGTTCGCGACCAGGATGAAGCGGTTCGCGAGCGCGCCCCCTCCCCCTTGCGGGACAGGATCGCGCGTCGCGGGCGCGCCAAAACCATCATCGACCGTAACGCCCGGCGGCTTCCGCAGCACGAAGCATTTCTGGTTCGCGCGGATGGTGGCGCGGATGACCTCGTCTGGAACCTCGAGAAATTCCTCCTCGAAGCTCCCCATCAGCACGATTGGCCATTCGACGAGGCCCGCGACCTCCTCCACCAGCGCCTCGTCCTCGACGAGTTCGAGGTTCTGCGCCTGAGCCAGCGTGCGCGCGTCGGCGCGGATGATGTCGCGGCGGCGCTCGGCGTCGAGCACGACATGCGCCTTCTCAAGGTTCGCGACATAGTCGTCGAACCGCTTCACCCGGAAGTCCGCCGGCGCGTGCACGCGGTGGCCGCGAGTGACGTCGCCCGAGACGACCCCGTCTATCTCGAAGCGGATGATTTCCGGCTCCTCGTCGGGGCTCGCGAAGGTCGCGACGATCGAGTGCAGCGGCCGCACCCAGCGGAGCGAGCCGGAACCCCAACGCATCGATTTCGGCCAGGGGAAGGCGCGCACGATCTCCGGCATGATCGCCGCCACGACCTCGGTGGTCGGAGCCCCATGTTTGTGGATGCGCGCGACGTAGAAATCGCCCTTGAGGTCGGCCTGCACCACGGCCTCGTCGATCGAAGCGAGGCCGGCAGCCTTGAGGAAGCCTTCGAGCGCCTTCTCCGGCGCGCCGATGCGCGGGCCTTTTCGCTCCTCGTACCGGTCCGGCTGCCGGGCCGCGAGCCCGCCGACGACCAGCGCGAGCCGCCGCGGCGTCGTGAAGGCCTTTGCGCCCTCATAGGTCAGCCCGCGCTCCACCAGCGCGTCTGCAACGAGCCGGCGCAGATCGTCCGCCGCCTTGGCCTGCATGCGGGCGGGAATCTCTTCGGAGAAGAGTTCGAGAAGAAGGTCGGGCATTCAGAGCGGCTCGATGTCGATGATGTCGGCGAAGCGCCGGAAGTCGGATGGATTGAACGTCGCCAGACGCCTCACTCCATGAGTGATCATCGTGGCGACGATATTCGCGTCATGGATCTGCTTGCCTGAAACGCGATAGGCTGCGACCAGGTCAATCAACCGGTCCATCACGGCGGCGCCGTTAGCGAGCACCTCAAATTCGGCTCGAAAGGTCGCGATGCGGATTGCGGCCGTGGATGGGTCAAGCGCAGGCCCTTCCGCCTGAGGTCGCGTCACCGCCCCGTAGTATTCTCTTAGAACCTGCTGGCTCAAACAGGCCTTTAGACCGCGGTCTCCAACGCTCGCGAGTAAGCTCACTGCGGAAGCGTGAAACGGCGACCTCAATTGGTTGGCGTAGACGAGAACGTTTGTGTCGATAAAGATGCTGTCAGCGGCCATCGTCGCCGTACATGTCTTCGCGGCGAAGCGAGATGCTTCCGTCCCACGGCCCGTCATCGATCGGGAAGCGGCTCATATCGAACGGCTTCGGCGTCTCCGCCGTGTCGATAACAATCACCGCCTCGTGCTCGCCTGAAGGCACGGAAGCCGGCAGCTTCGCTTCGAGGCGGCCGTCGACGATCTGGACGCGGGTCTTGACGGTGAGCATGGCGGGTTCTCTCGCGGGCGTGCGGCCGTTGGCGTCACTCTAACACGCCGCGGCGACCCCGCCGGCTTCGGTCTTCAGCCAGGCCGCGCCGCAGCCTTTGGCGAGTTCGCGGACACGGAGGATGTAGCTCTGGCGCTCGGTCACCGAGATCACGCCGCGGGCGTCGAGCAGGTTGAAGGCGTGGCTCGCCTTGATCGCCTGGTCGTAGGCCGGCATCGCCATTTCGTGGCGGCCGTCCTTGTCGCCGGCGGAGAGCAGCGCGTGGCATTCCTTTTCGGCGTCCTGAAAATGGCGCTTCAGCAGCTCGACGTCGGCGTGTTCGAAGTTGAAGCGGGAATATTCCTGCTCGGCTTGCCGGAACACGTCGCCATAGGTGATCTTCTCATCGCCTTCGCGGCCGTTGAAGTTCAGGTCGAAACCGCGGTCGACGCCCTGGATGTACATGGCGAGGCGCTCCAGCCCGTAGGTCAGCTCGCCGGAGACCGGGTTGCAGTCGACGCCCGCGACCTGCTGGAAGTAAGTGAACTGCGACACTTCCATGCCGTCGCACCAGCACTCCCAGCCGAGGCCCCACGCGCCGAGCGTCGGGCTTTCCCAATCGTCCTCGACGAAGCGCACGTCATGCACGTTGGGGTCGAGGCCGATCGCTTTCAGGCTGTCGAGGTAGAGCTCCTGGAGATTGTCGGGGCTCGGCTTCAGGATGACCTGGAACTGGTAGTAGTGCTGGAAGCGGTTGGGGTTCTCGCCATAGCGCCCATCCTTCGGCCGCCGCGAGGGCTGCACGTAGGCCGCCTTCCAAGGCTTAGGCCCCAGCGCGCGCAGCGTGGTCGCCGGGTGGAAGGTGCCCGCGCCGACCTCCATGTCGTAAGGCTGCAAAACCACGCAGCCCTGCTCCGCCCAGAAGCGCTGAAGCGTGAGGATGAGGCCCTGGAAGGAGTTCTTCGGGCTCATCGGATCGTTGGTCATGGGAAGGCGCAGGTCCAGGTTTGGGAAGGCGCGCGGACGCTAGTTGCGAGGCCTTGGGGGGTCAAGGCGGGCAGCGAGGACGTCATCCCGGCCGCAGCGAAGCGGAGAGCCGGGATCGCGCGCAGAAAGTGGCGCCCTCCGGATAACGATCCCGGCTCGGTCAAATGGCCGTCCGGGATGACGGCTCAATCACCCCGGCCGCCACTCGCCGCTCGTTCGGTCGCGCTTCAGCGTCGGCCTCGTCAGACGGTCGCGGGCTTCGCCTTCGCGTTCGCTCTCTTCGAGCGCGCTGTTCACCCGTTTCCATTCGCGTTTGAGCGCTTTGACGCCGAACATCGCGCCGGCCGCAGCTGCTGCGAAAATGAGGAAGGGCGGCACGGGCGTTCTCCGGAAGGCCTGGAGTCGAAGCGAAAGCGGGCCCCGATCTTGGCCGCCTTGCGGCTGGCCGTCAAAGCCCGTAGCGGCTCCAGAGCGCGCGCGTCTCGACAGCCGTCATCGCCTCTTCGGCGAGGCCCGAGCCGAACGCCGACCCCACGCCGTCCGCGCGTCCCGTCAGCCGCTTGATCAGCGAGGTCTGCGGCGTGATCGCGCGAAGCTCCACCTTGTCGCCCCAGCGCTCGCGCATCGTCGTGCGAATGTCGCCGACGCGGTCGACGAGGCCGAGATCGAGCCCCGCCGCGCCGGTCCAGAAGGCGCCGGTGAAGAGATCCGGATGATCGGAGAGCGTCGCGCCGCGGCGCTCCTTCACCAGCGCGATGAACTGCTCGTGCACCTCGCGCTGCAGCTCCTTCAGGCGCTCGACGTCTTCGGCCTTTTCGGGGCTGAATGGGTCGAGGATCGCCTTGTTCTCGCCGGACGTGTAGAGGCGCCGATCCACGCCGAGCCGCTCGATCGCCCGGTCGAAGCCGAAGCCTGCCGATACCACCCCGATCGAGCCGACGATCGACGAGGGATCCGCCACGATCTCGTCGCCGGCGCAGGCGAGCATGTAGCCGCCCGATGCCGCGACGTCCTCGATGAAGACCGCGACGCCGAGCTCCTTTTCCTTAGCCAACTGGCGGACGCGCTGGTGGATCAGCCGCGACTGCACGGGCGAGCCGCCCGGCGAGTTCACGATCAGCGCGACCTCCTTGGCGCCCGGCGTGGCGAAGGCCTTTTCGAGCGAGGCGGCCACGGAGGCGAGCGTCAGCGAGGCGCGGAGCGGCGACGGCATGCCGATCGCGCCCTGGAGGCGGACGACGGGGACCACGGGCCGTTCGCCGCGCAGGCGCTCGGGAAGGATCGGGCGTGCGAGGCGGCGGAGGGAGCTCAGGGGCGATGTCATGGCGATCGAAGATAGGGAGCGCCGGAACCCGCACAATGGTCCGCCGTTATGCGCGACCCGCCGCCGCGCAATGAACGGCCGCTGAACGGCGATCTCAATGCCGGTTCACCGCCGAAAGTCCAACGTAGGGATGCCGAACGCCATACGTATCAAGCTACGAAGGCGTGGGCGGGCTTTCCCGGTAGAGCGCAGGTGGCGCGGCCGGAATCAGGACGATCAAAGAGGAGGACTTCGATGTTTCGCAAACTCTTGCTCGCCGCCACGCTCGCCGCGGGCGCGTTCGCGGCGGCGCCCGCGCCGGCTTCGGCTCAGGGAGTCTATATCGGCGTCGGCGGGCCGGGCTATTACCACGGCTATGACCGCGGTCCGCGCTACCGCCCGTATCGGCATTACGGCTATGAACGGCCGTACTATCGTCCGCGCCCGTACGGCTTTTACGACGGCGGGCCTCGCTATCGCCCGCGCTGCCGCCTCGTGACCCACCGTTACTGGGACGGATACGGCTATGTCCGCCGCACGCGCGAGATCTGCGGCCGCCGCTGGTGACGGTCAGCTCATCATAAGGACGACGTCGCCCCGCTGGGCGGCGTCGGCCTCTTCGGTGAAGCGGCCGTCCGGCCGATGCATGACCAGCGCGGGGAGCAGCGCAAGCGCTCCCCGCCGTCCTTTTCGGCCTGCGACGAGCACTCTGGCCGCTGGAGCCTGATCGTTCGGGTGCACGGGCCGCACGCGGATGTCGCCGAACCGGTTGCCGAGAACGGCCAGAAGATCGCCCAGAGCTTCGGCGCGGTGAATGATCACAAAGACGCCGCCCGGCTTCAGCATCCGCGCCGCAGCCTTCGTCCAGCGCTCCATCAGTTCTTCGTCCGCGCCATGCGCAACCGCCTTTGCGGCGTCGGGCGAGACGCGGTGGCGGCGGAGGTCGTCGAAGGGCGGGTTTGCGGCGACGAGGTCCAGACTTTCCGGCGCCAGGCCGTCCGCAAGCCCGAGCTTCGCGACGTCGCCGACCACGACGGAGGAGCGGTCCTCCAGACCATTTTCCCGCGCGTTCTCCTCCGCCAGACGCCCGAGGGTGGGGTCGATCTCGACCAGCAATGCGCGTCCCGCCCCGCATAGCGCGAGCGACAGCCCGACCGCGCCGACGCCCGAACCGAAATCGGCGATCTCGGCGCCTTCCGCCATCAGCGATCGCGCGGCTGCGACCAGCAGCATCGCGTCGCCACCGGAGCGATGCCCTCGGGACGGCTGGCGCAGGCGAAGTCGTCCGCCGAGGAACAGGTCGCCGGCATGCCGGTCAATCACGGCGTGGGCGGCCTCAGCTCGTGCGCGATCCCGCTTTCGCTGAGCACCCGCCGCGCCCGCGCCTCCTGATCGTCCGGCACCAGCACGCGGGCCGCCAGAATGCCGAGCGAGCCCTGCATGACGCTCATGTTGGCGTCCACGACCATGTGCTCCACCCCCTCCGCCGTGAGCGTCGCCTGCACGAAGGACAGCAGGACGGCGTCGTTGCTGCGAAGGATTTCCTGCAAGGCGGCGCTCCATGGCCGGCGGAATCGCCGACGCCTTCGGCTCCAGAATGGCGTCGCTCGCCGCCATCGGCAACGCCCGGCGAAACATGGTTTCCGGCGGATTCACCAATTGGACGGTCCTCGCCACAGACGCGCCCAACTCTCGCCTGTCGGCGACGTCAGAAACGGTCCGCCGGCGCGGGCCGGCCTTCTTGCAGAACGAGCCGGCGATCAAGCCGGACGGGGATCCTGACGATGCGCGCCGAACTGACCGCCCTCCTTGTCGCGATCGCTTTGCTGCTGCTCGCCTCGGAACGGCTGCTCGCCGCCCGCGCGGTCATGGGCTGACGGTAATCGATCGATCTTTTCCGGCTTGCCCCGCGCAAGAGCTCTGGAATACGGTCCGCCTCTGTTTTCAGGACCGCAAGGAGCCCGGTGTGGGCGTCGTCGTGCCGTTGGAGGATCGCACTGGAGAGGCGGGGCTCGCGCCTTTGCTGGCGCTCGCGGCGCCCGGCATGGAGCGGGTGAACGCCTTCATCCTGTCCCGCACCGGCTCAGACGTCGCGATGATCCCCGAGGTCGCGAACCACCTCATCTCGTCCGGCGGTAAGCGGCTGAGGCCGATGCTGACGCTGGCGACCGCGGCTCTGACCGGCTATTCCGGGGACGCCGACGTCAGGCTCGCGGCGGCGGTCGAGTTCATGCACACCGCGACGCTGCTTCACGACGACGTGGTCGACGGCTCCGAGATGCGGCGCGGCAAGCTCGCGGCCCGCATGCTCTGGGGCAACGAGGCGAGCGTGCTGGTCGGCGACTTCCTGCTCGGCCAAGCCTTTAAGATGATGGTCGAGGTCGGCTCGCTCGAGGCGTTGCGCATTCTGGCCGAGGCCGCCGCCGTGATCGCCGAGGGCGAGGTGATGCAGCTCTCCGCCGCCAAGAACACCACCACCACCGAGGACGATTATCTCGCCGTGGTGCGGGCGAAGACCGCCGAGCTGTTCGCCGCGGCTTGCGAGGTCGGCCCGGTGATCGCCGGCCGCCCGAAGGCCGAACAGGCCGCCGCACGCTCCTACGGCATGAATCTCGGCGTCGCCTTCCAGCTCGTCGACGACGCGCTCGATTATGGCGGGCGCGAAGCCAAGCTCGGCAAGAAGGTCGGCGACGATTTCCGCGAGGGGAAGATCACGCTACCCGTCGTGCTCGCCTATCGCCGCGGGACGCCGGACGAGCGCGCCTTCTGGAAGCGCACGCTGGAAGACGGCCAGGTCGAGGACGGCGACCTGGAGGAAGCGATCCGGCTGATGGGCAAGCACGGCGCGATCGAGGACACCCTCGCCCGCGCTCGCCATTACGGCGCGATCGCCCGCGACGCGCTCGGCCTGTTCCAGGACAAGCCCGACGTGAAGGCGCTGCTGGACGTCGTGGGATTCGTGACGGCGCGGGCGCACTGAGCACAGGCGCATTACCTCAGATTTAAAGCCTCGCAGTCTGTTCCTGCCGCCACACGTATAGGTGCGAGGCGATGGCGACGGCCGCCGCTGTCATGAACATGCTCAGCGCGGCCAGCACGATCAGCGCTACGGGACTAAACGGGCCGAACAGTGAGGCCACGATTAGGCTGACGACGATGATGGGGATTTCAGCAAGGATCGAACTAGCTAATCCCTTCCAGACTAGCCCGTGGCCTTGCTTGTATGCGGACCGTAGGTTCCGCCCGGGGGCCTCCACAGCAATCGCGGGGAAGATGAGGAAAATACGTAGCAGAAGGTAGATCGCGGCTATCCACGCGGGCGCGATTAGCAGAATGGCGAGCATAACGGATCCCGCGCTTGCGAGCAGATATCCCAGCGCCCAAAGCGCGGCACTGCCCAGGTTAATGAGCAGAATAACCGCCCAGAATTCTGCAATGACCGGACTTAGCGACGGCAGATCAGTGACGCCGTTCGTCTCGCCCTCGATGACGAAGCGGTGCACGACCACCGCCAGAACAGCCGATAAGCCGCTCGACAACAACGTGAGGACGAGCCCAATAGCCACGGAAGCAACGGTGATCGCAGCGAACTTCTGTGGGACGAATTGAACGTTCGCCCAACTGAGAATGGCGGTTCCAGCGAAGAGCATCGCGAACAGCGCCTGCATCCTTGAGATGGCCGCGGCTGAAGAAGCCCAGCCAGCCTTCGCGAGTTCAATGTAGCCGAGCGGGGGTATGATCAAGGCGCAGCATCCGCTTGTTAGAATCGGGCCATCCCTGCCGCATTAGCTTAATAAGCCGACGCGCGCCTCAGGATCATCGGTCGTAAAGCTTAAGACTCACCCCCTGGGCCCGAACAACACCACAGCCGCGCCCATCACACAGATGGCGGAGCCCATCACGTCCCAGCGGTCGGGCCTGACGCCTTCGACCGCCCAGAGCCAGCCGAGAGACGCCGCGACATAGACGCCGCCATAGGCCGCATAGGCGCGGCCCGCCGCCGCCGCATCGACCAGCGTCAGCGCCCAGGCGAACACGATCAGCGAGACGACGCCCGCCGCGAGCCAGATCGGCGACGCGCCGAGGCGCAGCACCGACCAGAAGGCGAAGCAGCCTGCGATCTCGGCAAGCGCTGCGAAGAGGTAGATGGCGGCTGTCATCAGGGACTTTCGGCGAGGACCACGAACCCTAGCGCAGCGTCGTCGGCATGATCCACCATCCCGGCCGAGCGGCGCGAAGCGCGCGGGCCGCCGTCCGGGCTGAGCGCAGGTCTGAAAACAGGCCGAAGACCGTACCGCCCGAGCCCGACATGCGGGCAAGCCGGCAATTTTCGAGCGCGCCCATCAGCGCGAGCGCCTCGCCGATCGCCGGCTCGTGCGCGAGCGCCGGCGGCTCCAGATCGTTGCGGCCGGCGGCGATAGCGGGGATCGGGTCCGCGCCGGGCTCGGGCGAAGGGTTCGAGGCGCGCATCTCGCCTGGCTGAAGCCCGAGGCCGCGATAGACGATCGACGTCGGAACCGGCCGCATCGGGTTCGCGAGGACCGCCGCAAGCGGCGCCATCGCGACGGGCGTCACGCGCTCGCCCCTTCCCCGCATCATCGCTGCGCGCGACGCGAGGCAGACCGCCACGTCGGAGCCGATCGCGGCCGCCGCCTCAACCAAACGCGGATCGTTCAGCGCGACGCCGTTCACTTGCGCGAGCAGCCGAAGCGCCGCAGCGGCGTCCGCCGAACCGCCGCCGAGGCCGGCCGCGACGGGGGTGCGCTTGACGAGCGAGAAGCGTCCGAGGACGGCGGAGCGAGCACGCGCCCCAAAGGCGTTCGCGGCCTTGATGACGAGGTTTTCGGCTTCCGGGCCGGCGCCGTCGGCAAAGGGGCCGGAGACGTCGATCGCCAGATCCGCGCCGGGCGCCAGCGTCAGACTGTCCGCCGCGCAGCCCGCAAAGGCGACGAGGCTGTCGAGCTCATGGAAGCCGTCCGCGCGGCGTCCAAGCACATGCAGCGTCAAATTGACCTTGGCGGGGGCGCGGGCGCGAAGCATGGGTTGCGGATTAGCATGAGGCGGGTCTGACAGGCGGCCCCCTCCACCGCTTCGCGTTCCCCCTCCCCCGCTTCCGCAGGGGAGGAAAAGGAAATCCTCCTCCGCTTGCGGAGGACGGGGACCATGCGTCAGCCATGGTGGAGGAGGCGCAGGACTAGCCCCTCACCCGCCGTTCTTCTTCTCCTGCATCTCCGCCGCGTCGGTCTTCTGCTCGGGCGGCAGGCCGTCCTTGAGCTTGGCCTGAATTTTCGGCAGCTCCTTGTCTTCCGGCTTCAGGTCGACGGCGTGGCTCCATTGGAAGCGGGCCTCCACCTTGCGGCCGACGCGCCAGTAGGCGTCGCCGAGATGGTCGTTCATCACCGGGTCTTGCGGACGCAGCTCGACGGCGCGTTCGAGTTCGCGCACGGCGTCGTCATACTTGCCGAGCCGGTAATGCGCCCAGCCCAGGCTGTCGACGATGTAGCCGTCGTCCGGCTTCAGCTCGACCGCCCGCTTGATCAGCTTCATGCCTTCGTCGAGGTTCTGGCCCTTGTCGATCCAGGAATAGCCGAGATAGTTCATGATCAGCGGTTGCTCGGGCGACAGGGCGAGCGCCTTCTTGAGATCGGCCTCGGCTTTCGGCCATTGGTCGGAGCGCTCGTAGGCGATGCCGCGGACGTAATAGAGCGACCAGTTGTTGGCGTCGGCCGTCGGGGTCGAGCCGCTGGCCGCCTCAGCGGGCTTGGCGCCCTCGGCAAGAGGGCTCGGCGGCGTGGCCTCCGCGGGGGTGGCCGCCTTCTCGATCAGGTCGATCGCACGGGTGTAGGCCTCGGCGGCTTCCTTGAACTGCTCGCGGCCGCGCTCGATGTTGCCAAGCGCGACGATCGCCTCCTGGTCGGTCGGGTCGGCCTCGACGAGCTTCGAAAGCTTGGCCTTGGCCTCCTCCGTCTTGTCGAGCCGGTCGAGGTCCATCGCGCTCTGGATCTCGGCGTTCCGCTTCAGGGGCGAGCCGTCCGGCACCTTGGCGTAGACGTCGATCGCGTCCTGGAACTGGTTGAGCTGGTCGTAGAGGTCGGCGAGCGTGACCAGCGCCATCGGGTGCTGCGGCTCGAGGTAGAGCGCGAGCTGGAGATAGACGAGCGAGAGATCCTCGCCGCCCTGCCGACCGAGTGCTCCGCCTATGCCGTAGAGCGTCTCGGCCGCGCCGTCGGCGGCGTCGGCGATCGGCCGTTTCGGCGCCTTGTCGTTTTCGATCGCCTCGCGCGTCTGGCGGATCAGCGGGTGGCGCGGCGCGCTCTTCTCGAAATCGGAGAGCAGCTTGAGCGCGCCGGGCTTGTCGCCGTTGCGCGCGCGGAAGATCGCCGCCGCCTGCACGATCCGGAGCGCCGCGCCGTCGCCGGCGAGCGCCGCGTCGAAACGCTTCGAGGCCTCCTCGCGGCGATTGCCGAGATCGGCCATCAGCGCGGCGTGATAGTCACGGAACGTGCCGAAGAAGTCCGCGCTCTGCAGCTTGTCGACCGCCTCCAGCGCCTTCGCCGTCTGGTCGGCGCCGACATAGGACCAGCCGATCAGCAGGTTCGACGTCAGGTCGGCGAGAGGACCCTTGGCCCCGCGCGCGAGATGGTGGCGGGCGGCGCTGTAATTGTGGGTCTTGACGGCCCGCGTCGCGAGCGCGAGCCGCGCCATGCGGTTGGTCGGATCGCTCGTCACCACGCGTTCGGCCAGGCGCATCGCGCCTTCGACGTCGCCGTCGACGAGCGTCAGCAGGAAGGTGCGCTCCAGCAGTTCGCCATTGCGCGGATCTTCGCGGAGCGCGGCGCGGAAGTAAGCGGCGGCGGCGGCCGCGTCCCGCTGGGAGCCTGCGACCCGACCCGCGAGATAATTGCCGGCGAGCGAGGTGCGCGCCGCAGCGGCTTCCGCCTCGCCGCCGGAATTGGCCATGGCCGGACCATGCCAACAGGCGGCGAGCGCAAGGCAGAGCGGGACGATGCGGCGGTAGAACAGGGGCACGGGCGTCGGTTCCTCCGAAGCTGCGGGCGCTTCGCAAATCGGTCGCGCAGGATGGACCGCGTGACGTCACGTCACAAGCCCGGCCGAAATGAGGTCACGCGCGTTGAATGTCGGGAAAACGCGCAATGGCGTGATCCGGGTTCTCCGCCGCAGGCCGCGATGGCATGCTGCGATTCGCGAATCCGGCACTCGCAGCAAAGGGGGCGCATTGGCGCTGCGCATATCGACTCTGGCCGTCGTCACGGCCCTGGCCTTCGGCGGAGGCGTCTCGTCCGCGGCCGCCGCGCCGCAGGCATGGCTGCTCGACTGGGCCTCGCAGCGCGAGATGGAGCTCGCGCTCGAGCGCGATCCGGACCCGGTCGCCCCCGGGCGGATGAACGATCCGGTGCCGCTCACGCTCACCACCGCGCCGATCCGTCCGCTCACCGAGGCGGAAGCCGCGCGCAACGCCCGCACGATCGCGGCCTATGGCGCGGCGATCGGCGAGAACTCCCCGGCCGCGCTGCTGTGGACCGGCGTCGAGACCGCCAATCCCCTGACGCGCGACGAGGGGTACCGCTGGAACGCGCTGCGCGATCAAGGCCTGTTCGACGCCGAGCGGCGCCAGACGATCGCGACCGCGTTGATCAGCCTCGGCGTTGCGAATGTGCGGCTCGGCCTGTCGAACCACGAGATCGACCTCGACGAGCCGTCGAGCTGGGCCGAGCACGACGCGATGATCGCCGACCTCGCGGGCCAGGGCCTCAACCTCAGCCTCGATCTGCATCATTTCGGCATCGAGGACCGCTTCCGCGTGGTCGACGAGGACGGCCGGACGGTCAACGAGGAGAGCTATTACCTGCACCCGGACTGGCCGGATTATTTCGCGCGTTTCGCGGCCGCGGCCTACGCGCGCTATTCCGGCGCGATCAAGCTGGTGACCATCGTCAACGAGCCCGAGACCACCGTCGGCTTCAACAGCGAGATGTGGAACGGCGCCTTCCCCGGCTGGGGCGACCCGCGCCATGACCGCTTCTATGTCGAGCGCGCCTTCGCGATCGCGACCGCCGCGGTCCGCGCGCGCATCGCGATCGAAGCTCAGAACGCCGAGGGACCCAAGCGCGCGCTGTTCATGCACACCGAGGGCGCCGTCTACAAACCGGGCCGCACGGAGTTCAACCGCTTCACCCGCTTCCTGCCGAGCGACCTGATCCTCGGCCAGAACTGGCTGCTCGACGCCGACCTCGACGTGCTGGCCGCGACGCCGGTCGCAGCCCTCGCCCTCAGAGACCGAGCCAAGCCGCAGGCGAGCCGGACCTCGCTCGACTGGCTGATCGCGACCTATGTCCTCAAGAGCTCCGGCGACGAGCGCGAGCTGCGCCTCGCAAGGCTCGTCCAGATGCTGGAGACGCTGATGTCCGCGCACGCGGCGCTGAAGGCGGATTTCGGCCTGACCATGCGCGACGACACGATTTTCGCCGCCGACTATTACGCGCAGAACGAGGATTTCAGCCCGTCCGGCGCGTGGCTGAACCCGGAGCCGCAATTCTACGCGGCCCAGGTCGCAGCGGGCGAGCGGCGCGGGCTCTACGAACTGGTGGCGGACTACTACAACCGCTACGGCCTGCCGATGATGATCGGCGAAACCGGCACGCCGTTCTACGCCTATGGCGCGCGCTGGCATGGCCAGATGCTGCTGGAAGTCGCCCGCGCGATCGAGGACGGCATCCCGATGCTCGGCTACGCCGTCTATCCGCTGATCGACACATTCGGCTGGGAGTCCGCGCTTTCGGTTCCGAAGGCCCAGACGGTGGTAAATCCCGCCGGGATCGTCACCATCGACCTGGAGGCGCGCGACTTCATGCGGACGCTGATGTCGACCCTGGACAACCGCGTCGCCGGCGCCACGCGCGGCGCGGCGGAGACGGTGCGGTAGCGACGCCCGTCGCTTGCTTTCGGGTCTTCGCCAAGAAAGCCGGGACGGCGGTACATGCTTCGAGAGCTTCGCCTCAAGGTCTTGCGACAGGCCTCAGAAATACCCGCGTGATCTCCGGATGCGCGGTCTCGATCCGGCCGGTGATCTCCCGCACCGCCTGTTCGAGCTCGGCGCCGCCGAGGTCGTCGCGCATGTCGAGCGAGGCGGCGAGCAGCACCTCGCGCGGCCCGAGATGCATCGTCAGCAGCTCCGTCACCTCCGTCACGCGCGCATCGCCTGCGATGATCGCTCTCGCCTCGGCGCGGGTCTCGGGGGCCGCCGCTTCTCCGGTGATCAGGCTCAGCGTCTCGCGCGACAGGAACACCGCGACGCCGACGAGGATCAGGCCGATCGCGATTGAACCCGCGGCGTCGAAGGCGGGCTCGTCGAACGCGTAAGCAAGCCCGACGCAGACCATCGCGACGCTGAGGCCGGCAAGCGCCGCGGCGTCCTCGCAGAGCACGGCGAAGACGCTCGGGTCCTTGCTCCGCCGCACCGCCTTCCAGGGCGAGAGATCGGGATAGGCGGCGCGCAGTTCGCGATAGGCGACGCGGAAGGACAGCCCCTCGATCAGGACGCTCGCGGCGAGCACGACAAAGGCGACCCAGGCGCTCTCCATCGGCTCGGGCGCCAGCAGCTTATGGACGCCCTGGTAGATCGAGACAGCGCCGCCGAGCGCGAAGATCAGCAGCGCGACGACGAAGGCCCAGAAGTAGATCTCCATGCCGTGGCCGAAGGCGTGGCCGGAATCGGCGGGGCGCGCGGCGCGCTTCATGCCGATCAGCAGCAGGCCCTGATTTGCGGTGTCGACCATGGAATGGATGGCCTCCGACAGCATGGCGCTGGAGCCGGTCCACGCCGCCGCTCCGAACTTCACCACGGCGATCGCGAGATTGCCCGCAAGTGCGGCGTAAACGACCGTCGTCGAACCCTTGGCTGACATCACGCCCCCGTAACCGCGGAGCGAAATGCGCCGCGGCCTGCGTCAGTTAGGGCGGATCACGCGCGCGTCATCGATTGCGTCGCGACGGCCGTCACCCGGCGGCTTTGTCGAACGCCGCCCTCGACGCCTCGATCTCGTCCTGATGCGCCTGCGCCCAGCCGCCGAGCGCGCTGACCGGTTCCCGCAGCGAGCGTCCGAGATCGGTCAGCTCGTAGTCCACCCGCGGCGGGATGGTGGGAAACACCGTGCGCGTCACGAGGCCGTCGCGCTCGAGGCCGCGCAGGGTCAGCGTCAGCATGCGCTGGGACACGCCGCCGATCATCCGCTTGAGCTCGTTGAACCGCTTCGGCCCGCCGCCGAGATACATGACGACCAGCACGCTCCATTTGTCTCCGACGCGCGCGAGCACGGAGCTGACCATGCGGCAGTCATGGCCTTCATAGGAGACGGAAGGGGCGGTCACTTCGCTGTTCCTGCGTTCCAAAACTGTGCCTGCGTTCCAGAATTGTGCCTTCTTGCGCCGTGCGCGAGATGGTAACTTATAGGCCCTCGGTTCAATTTGAATACCGAGGATCAACATGAAACTGCTTCACCTCGACGCCAGCATCCTTGGCGCCCATTCCGTAAGCCGGACCGTGTCCGCCGCGATCGCGGAACGCTTTGCGCACGAGATCCCCGATCTGCACGTCGTCTATCGCGATCTCGCCGCAGATCCGCTCCCGCACCTGTCGGGCGCGCAGCTGGCGGGCCGCGCGCCGGGCGCCGAGAACGCGCCGGAGCTCCAGGCCGAACTTGCCGCGAGCGACGCGGCGCTGGACGAGTTCCTGTCGGCCGACATCGTCGTCATCGGCGCGCCGATGTACAATTTTACCCTGCCGACCCAGCTCAAGGCCTGGATCGATCGCGTGCTCGTGGCGGGCAAGACGTTCCGCTACGGCGCGAGCGGCGCGGAAGGGCTCGCGGGCGGCAAGCGCGTGGTCGTGGCGCTCGCCCGCGGCGGATTCTATGGCGCGGAGACGCCCCAGGCTTCGGCGGAGCATCTCGAGACCTACCTTCGGGCGGTGTTCGGCTTCATCGGCGTGACCGATCTCACCTTCATCGCCGCGGACGGGATCGCGGTCGGCCCCGAGCAGCGCGAGCAGGCGCTGTCGGGCGCAGTGCGGCGCGCCGAGGAGCTCAAGGCGGCTTGACGAAGCCTCCGACGGGGCGCGCCACTGGACGCGGCCGCGCCCTGCGCCAAACCCTCCGGATCGATGATCGGCCCGGAGGATGCGCCATGAACCTGCCCGCTTTGCACGTTCCCACTCAACAGGAAGCGGAGCGGATCACGGTGGGACTTGGCCTGCTGTCGATGGCGATCGCGGCGCTGGAGCTCGCCAAACCCGGCGCGCTCGCGCATGCGATCGGGCTCGACCACGACCGATCGTTTCTGAAGGGTCTCGGCGCGCGGGAGATGCTGACCGGCGGCGGGCTGCTGAACTGGAAGCGCGGGCGCGCGCGTCCGTTTCTCGTCTGGGCGCGCGTCGCGGGCGACGCCATGGATCTCGCGGCGCTGGCGCCGGCTTTGTCGCGCAGCAACCCGAAGCGCAGGGTGGCGATGGCGGCGGTCGCGGTGGTGACCGCCGTCACGTTCATCGACGTGCTGTGCGCGCAGGCGCTGTCGAAGCGGGACCTCTAGTCCCGCCGCTTACTTCACGTCGATGAGTTCGACGTCGAAGATCAGCGTGGCGTTCGGCGGAATGACGCCGCCGGCGCCCTGGTCGCCATAGCCGAGGTCGGAGGGGATGATCAGCGTGCGCTTGCCGCCGACCTTCATGCCCTGCACGCCCTCGTCCCAGCCCGCGATGACGTTGCCGACGCCGAGCCGGAAGGTGAAGGGCTGGCCGCGATCAACCGACGAGTCGAACTTTGTTCCCTTCTTGCCGCCCTGGTCGAGCCAGCCCGTGTAATGCACGACGACGGCGCGGCCGACGACCGGCGTCTTGCCGGTTCCGACCACGGTGTCCTGGTATTTCAGCCCCGAGGCCGTGGTCACGGTTTCGGCGGCTGCGGCCGGCGCGACGGCCATGGCGAGCGTGAGGCCGGCGGCGGCCAGAAGCTTCGCGGTGAGCAGGGGCATCGTCACTCCTCGATCTCGACGCCGCACAAGAGGCGCGGTCCGCCGGAACTATCACATGAGCCGCGTTCGTCCAGACGGCGTTCGGCGAAGCCGGTCACGTCTCGCGAAGCTCCGCGACCGACGAACTTGCTCCACGATCAAACGCTTGGGCGCCGAGCGCTCCTCTTAGGTCTTGGTAAACCAAAGACCGCGATCATCCCGTTGGATTTTCAACGGAACTCCCCGACATGGCCGCCGTCGCCGATAACAGGTCTCTCTCCGCGGTCGTCGGCGCGTCGGCTGAGGAGCTGCGCACCACCGCCTTCTCCAACATCGCCGCGATCGAGAAGATCTCGCAGCGCATGAACCTGCTGGCGCTCAACGCGCGGATCGAGGCGGCGCACGCCGGGGCGAGCGGGGCCGGCTTCACCATCGTCGCGCAGGAGGTGCGCCAGGTCGCGGGCGAGATCGACCGGCTGGCCAAGAACCTCGGCGGCAATCTGTCAAAGGGCGTTGGCTCGCTGCACGACGCGATGAGCGCGCTCGAGACCGCGCGCGGCGAGCGCCTGCTCGGCGTCGCGCTCAACGCCGTCGAGATCATCGACCGCAATCTCTACGAGCGCACCTGCGACGTCCGCTGGTGGGCGACCGACAGCGCCGTGGTCGACTGCGCCGCCGACCCGTCCGACCGCGCGCGCGCCCACGCCAGCCGGCGGCTCGGCGTGATCCTGAACTCCTACACCGTCTATCTCGACCTCTGGCTCTGCGACCTCGACGGCCGCGTGATCGCGAACGGCCGGCCGGACCGCTTCGCCGTGCAGGGCGCCGACGTCAGCGGCGAGGACTGGTTCAAGCGCGGCAAGGAGCTTGCGACAGGCGACGATTTCGAGGCCTGCGACGTCGCGAGCCACGACCGCCTCGGCGGCGCGGAGGCCTCGACCTATGTCGCGTCCGTGCGGCGCGACGGCGACCCGCGGGCTGAACCTGCCGGCGTGCTCGCCGTCCACTTCGACTGGCGCCCGCAGGCCGGCGCGGTGGTGAAGGGCGTCCGGCTCGACCCCGACGAAGCGGCGCGCAGCCGCGTGCTGCTGCTCGACTCCGAGCGCCGCGTGATCGCCGCGTCCGACGATCGCGGAACCCTGAGCGAGCGCTTCCCGCTCGACGATGGCGGCCGCGAGAGCGGCTTCTACCTCGACGGCGCCGGACGGCTCGTCGCCTTCCACAAGACGCCGGGCTACGAGACCTATCGCGGGCTCGGCTGGTACGGCGTCATCGTCCAGTCCTAAAGCCCCTCCCCGCGGGCAATTCGTCGCCTGTCCCGGTACGAATGTCGGCCTAGTTTTGGCGGCTCGCGAATGCGAACCGTTCAACCGCGGTTCGATTTGTGACGAGGAGCGGACGACATGGCGGAACAGGCTGCGGAGCTGCCCGAGCGCGAGTCGATGGATTTCGACGTCGTGGTGGTCGGCGCCGGGCCTGCGGGTCTCGCCACGGCCATTCGCCTAAAGCAGCTCGACGAAAACCTCTCCGTCGTCGTGCTCGAGAAGGGCGCGGAGGTCGGCGCGCACATCCTGTCGGGCGCCGTCGTCGCGCCGCAGGGGCTCGACGCGCTGCTGCCGGGCTGGCGCGAGGAAGACGGCTTCACGCGCAGCGGCGTCACCGAAGACCACTTCCTCTACCTCACCGAAAGCCGCGCCTTCACACTGCCGAATTTCGGCATGCCGAAAATCCTGTCGAACCACGGCAATTTCATCGCCTCGCTCGGCGACGTCTGCCGCTGGCTCGGGACCAAGGCGGAGGCGCTCGGGGTCGAGATCTATCCCGGCTTCGCCGCGAACGAGACGCTGTTCGATGACAAGGGCGCGGTGGTCGGCGTCGCGACGGGCGACATGGGGGTGGGACGAGACGGCTCTCCCGGCCCGAACTTTACCCGCGGCATGGAGCTCAGGGGCAAATACACGGTGTTCGCGGAAGGCGCCCGCGGCCAGCTCTCCAAGGAGCTGATCGCCAAGTTCAAGCTGCACGAGGGCCGCGATCCCCAAAAATACGGCATCGGCCTGAAGGAGCTCTGGCAGGTCGATCCCGCCAAGCACAAGCCCGGCAAGGTGCAGCATTCCTTCGGCTGGCCGCTCGACGACAGGACCGGCGGCGGCTCGTTCCTCTACCATTTCGGCGACAATCTCGTCGCGATCGGCTTTGTGGTGCACCTCAACTACGAAAATCCGTGGATCTCGCCCTTCGACGAGTTCCAGCGCTTCAAGCACCATCCCGCGGTCCAGCCGCTGCTCGAGGGCGGAAAGCGCCTGTCCTACGGCGCGCGCGCGATCACCGAGGGCGGCTGGCAGTCCGTGCCGAAGCTCGTCTTCCCCGGCGGGCTGCTCGCCGGCTGCGCGGCCGGCTTTGTGAACGTCCCGCGCATCAAGGGCAGCCACAACGCGGTGCACACCGGCATGCTCGCGGCCGAACATCTCGTCGAGGCCATCAAGGCCGGCCGCGCGCATGACGCGCTCGACGGTTACGAGGCCGCCTGGCGCGACGGCCCGGTGGGCGCGGACCTCCGCCCCGTGCGCAACGTCAAGCCGCTCTGGTCGAAATACGGCACCCGCCTCGGCGTCGTGCTCGGCGGCGCCGCGATGTGGGCGGAGCAATTCGGCCTGACAAAACTGTTCGGGACGATGAGCCACGGCAAGCCGGACTACGCCGCGACGAAGCCGGCGAAAGATTTTGCCAAGATCGCCTATCCCAAGCCGGACGGAAAGATCTCGTTCGACAAGCTCAGTTCTGTGTTCCTGTCCTCGACCAACCACGAGGAAGGCCAGCCCGCGCATCTCAAGGTGAAGGACTGGGCGCTGCAGAAGTCATCCGAGCACGACGTCTACGCCGGCCCCTCCCAGCGCTACTGCCCTGCGGGCGTCTACGAATGGCTGGAGGAGCCCTCGGGGCCAAGGTTCCAGATCAACGCCCAGAACTGCGTGCATTGTAAGACGTGCGACATCAAGGACCCGAACCAGAACATCGTTTGGGTGGCTCCGGAAGGCGGCGGCGGGCCGGTTTATTCGGGGATGTGAGAACCACGAGCGGGCAGAAGACGACTTCTACAATCTTATGTTGCGAATCAGCGGTGAGTAGAGGTCTTCTACCAAAGGTCTTTTAACAGGCATTTGATGGCAGAGCCTCCTCTCGAGTCTTCATTACAAGAGCAGCATTTTGGGTCTCTTGATCAGACGCGCCCACAACGCCTTCGCGACCCTGTCCACGGGCTTATAACATTTCGCGAAAACGATCTGGACCAACTAGCTTGGTCTCTGATCGACACTCGTGAGTTTCAGCGGCTCCGCCGAATAAAGCAGCTCGGATTTTCCGAATACATTTATCCGGGCGCAACTCATACTAGATTTTCCCATTCCATCGGCGTGTTTCACGTCGCACGCCAATTAATCGAAATAATAAAACGAGAGATTAGCTCTATTCACGAGACTTACGACCCCGATAAAGCGTTCATTGCGGTCATCGCCGCTTTGTTACATGACGTCGGTCATGGCGCATTCAGCCACACGTTTGAGGGCGTGCAGCGTTCTCTTGGAGCGAGTAAAAAGCACGAAACTTGGAGCTCAGATATAATTCGGAATCGCCACGGCGAAATATACCAAATTATTGAAGGCAGGAAGCGGGGATTTGCTGATAAAATCGCGGACCTCCTCATATTGGAAAATCCGAGGGACGTTTACCATGCGGTCGTCTCTAGTTCATTCGACGCTGATCGACTGGACTATCTTCGCAGAGACAGATTTATGACTGGCACTCACGCAGGGGCCATCGATTTCGACTGGCTACTTGAGCATGTACGCATAAGAAGCATTGACCTGGATGCCGTCGATGGCATCGGAGACGATGACAGCGTGATGACTCCTACATTCTGTTTGGATATCAAGGCGCTCCCGGCGGCCGAGCAATTTCTATTAGCTCGCTATACCCTTCATGAACAAGTTTATTTCCATAAAACAACGCGATGCATGGAGCAGATGATGGCTGCAATGCTTCGCGCGGTTGCTTCAGAAGCGAAGCGTCCTCTGACCGCGCAGTCTCGAACGGGCTTATCACATGACCACCCAATAATTGGATTTTTCGGAGCTGAGGCGCCATCGGTTGATCAATATCTTCAATTGGACGACCAAGTCATAATGGGCTCTCTATCAGCGCTGATGAGGGCCGAGAATGAAACGATTCGTGAACTTGCAAAACGATTGTACAACAGGCGCCTGTACAAAACACTGGACTGCCGTTCGTTTGATAGCGATGGCCAGTGGCAAGAAGCTGGTGCAAAAAAAGTCGATCGTCGTTTCCCCGCCAGTGACAAGGTAATAAAAGATACTGGCGCGAGCCTGAACATCTATACTCAAGTTGGCGGTGACGATGAAAAAGCACACAAAAAAATACGCATCCTTCAAGCGAATGGAAGCACGCCTGAAATAACGACGTTTGATGGAATTACTAAATCACTCCCGAGCCTCAAGCTTACGCGATACTATTTTGAAGATCCAGACCACAGAAAGGCAGCTAGGATTTTAGGTATGAGAAAATGACGTATTTCACTAACTCAGATCTTGATGTTTTCGGTCTCTCGATCGACGAACTTCAAAGCGAGCTTGCCGCGCAAGCGGTGATTTTCGCCGCAGGAGGAAAAATCGTTGGTCGGATTAGGCTGCAAAAGATAATATTCTTGATAGATCAACTCGGCTTCGGAAGCGGCTTTGTTTACTCATATCATCATTATGGACCCTATTCTGAGGATTTAGCTCGCGCGATAGACTCGGCTAAGATCTTTCGTATTATTCATGAAACTCGTGAGCACAGAGCATCGGATGGCGCTGCGTACAGTGTATTCAGCGCCAACAGCGCCATGGATAGCCAATACCTTGAAAGAATTCGTAATAGCGATCGGATCGTTGGTGGTTTGAGTGTGCTAAATGGACACAACTCTACTGTGCTCGAGTTGGCAGCTACTATTTATTGGATAAAGAATATTGAGCATAATATATTGTGGAAGAATGAGGTTTTCAGTCGCAAAGGTCCAAAGACCGAGAATGGGCGGTTCGAAAAAGCTGAGCGTCTACTAGTTGAGCTGGGGATGATTTGACACTTAGAATATTACCGCCCCATCGTTCGCCTCGCATAGACCACTGTCGCGGATCCCGCCGGAAAACACCGCCTCGTTGATCGCGGCGGCGGCGGTGGCAATGCCGGCCCAGAGGCGCAAGGCCAGCGCCGCGGTGCCGAAGAGGAGGCCGGTCAAAGCATAATGGCGCAGATGATCCTCGTCGCGGAGGCTGAGGCCCGCGAGCGCCGCCGGGACCACGCCCGGCTTCAGGATGACGCCGATCGCGGCCGCCCTCGCTCAGGTCTCACGGCTTACGGCGGCGCAAAAAGCCGTCATCCCGGCCGAGGCGTTCAGCCGAGAGCCTGGATCGTGCGCAGGATGAAGCGCCTTGTCCGGAGGACGATCCCGGCTCGGCCTGAAGCCGGGGCGCGTCTGGGTCCCGGATCAAGTCCGGGACGTGGCCGCGGTCGATCCGACTTGGGCGTCTTTGGAATATATTCCTTGACATCCGACCCCTCCCATGATCCACTCCGCTCGCTTCTCCCCGTCAGGAAGGCGTGTCCGGACCGGCCGGCCATGCGGGGAGGAGGCGGCGCCTGCGGCGGGGATGTCCGGATGTCCCTGCCCCGGGGCGGCTGCTGTGGCGCGGGCTTGAGGAGTTCATCCCCAAGCCCGTGAAGAGACCGCCCCGCATTACGACGGGGGCCGCCTAGCATGGCGCGGGGCCGCTCGGGCGGCGGGGGTCTTCGAGGCCGGCTCCAAAGGCCGGCGGAGAAGGCTGATCGCCTGAAGGCCGCACTCCTTCGGGAGGCGGCCGGACACGCTTCGAGCGGTTTCGGATGTCGTCCGCAGGGTTCGCAAAAATGCCGTGCGTGGAGCGCCGGGCGACCGGCAACTACTCTACCCCCTGACGGTGGCCCGGCGCTCCCGCGCTTCCCACTCGATGCGGCGAACGAAGACGTTCGCGGACCGACGAACGAAGGCGTTAGTCGGAGCTGTTTGGCCAGAGCTGGACGACGAGGATTTCCGGGCGACCGGAGGACGGCGCGCGTCCTTGGCCCTGCCCTCAAACCCGGTGGTAGGGATGGCCCGCCAAAATCGTCGCCGCGCGATAAAGCTGCTCGGCGAGCAGCAGGCGGACGATCTGGTGCGGCCAGGTCATCGCGCCGAAGGCGAGCCGCAAGTCCGCGCGCGACAGCAGCTCGGGCGCGAGGCCGTCCGCGCCGCCGATGACGAAGGCGAGCGCGCTCAGCCCCTCGTCGCGGCGGCGGCCGAGATCGGCGGCGAAGGCTTCCGATGTCTGGGTCTTGCCGCCCTCGTCGAGAGCGATCAGCGCGGCCTTTGGCGGCAGCGCGGCGATCAGGCGCTCGGCCTCGTCGCGCTTGCGCTCGTCGGGGCGGCGCGCGCGGCTTTCGTCGAGTTCGACGATCTCGGGCTCGGAGAGCGCGACGCCGCGGCCGATCTGGCCGCAGCGCTCGACATAGCGCTGGACGAGCTCACGCTCCGGGCCGGCCTTCAGGCGGCCGACCGCGGCGACGACGAGGCGCATGAGGCTGCCGTCGTCAGCTCAGGAATAGGCGCCTTCGGCCGGGCGCCCGTCGGACCACATCTTCTCGAGATTGTAGAAGGCGCGGACCTCCGGGCGGAACACGTGGACGATCACGTCGCCCGCGTCGATCAGCACCCAGTCGCAATGCGGCAGGCCCTCGACCAGGCATTTGCCATGGCCTGCGGCCTTGATCTCCTCGGTGAGCTTGTCGGCGATGGAGCCGACATGCCGGTTCGAGCGACCGGTCGCGATGACCATCTCGTCGGCCATCACGGACTTGCCGCGCAGGTCGATGACCACGGTCTCTTCGGCCTTGTTGTCGTCGAGCACGTCGAGGATGAGGTGAAGCAGCGCCGGGTTCGCCTGAGCGGATGCGCCGGCGCCGATGTGAGCCGCCGCGAGGGGCGTCTCCTTCAGCGCTATGGTTGACAGAGTTTTAGCCTTCCGTCTGCCGTCCTCAATGGCTGGGGCGAGAGCCCGAGCCTGCCGTTAAGATACGGCATTACGCTGCGACATTTCAACCAGCGCGGCTTCACATCTTCGGCGTACGCCTTAACGCCGTAGAGGAGAGCGGCGAAAGCGGCCCGTGGAGCAGCGTCCAGGCCGGCGGCGGCAGCGACGGGAGAAGGGCTGCGTCGCGCTCAGGGATGCGGGAATCCGCCAGCGCCAGAGCCGCCGGCGCGAAGGCCGCGAACGCCGCGCCAGGACGGTCGACCACCGCGATCGGGATCATGCCGGCGATCGCCCGCCACTGGCCCCATTCGTGGAAGCGCGCCAGCCCGTCCGCCCCCATCAGCCACACGAACCGCACGCTCGGCCGGTGCGCCTGGAGCCAGCGCAGCGTCTCCACCGTGTAGCGCGCGTTGATCGCCGCCTCGAAGCCGGTGACGGCGATGCGCGGATGGGCGGCGATCTTTTCCGCCGCGCCAATGCGGGCCTGGAGCGCCGGAAGCCGGGAATTGTCCTTCAGCGGATTGCCCGGCGTCACCAGCCACCACACCCGGTCGAGACGCAGCCTGCGCATGGCGAGCAGGCTGGCGTGGCGGTGTCCGGCATGGGCCGGATTGAACGACCCGCCGAACAGGCCGATCGTCATGCCGGGCGTTGAGGGCGGCAGGCGGACGGTCACGGCCTGATCTGGCCGCTCCCCCGGACCCGGTAGTTGAAGCTCGTCAGCTGCTCGACGCCGACCGGGCCGCGGGCGTGCAGCCGGCCGGTGGCGATGCCGATCTCGGCGCCGAAGCCGAACTCGCCGCCGTCGGCGAACTGGGTCGAGGCGTTGTGCAGCACGATCGCGCTGTCGACCTCGCGGAGGAAGCGCTCCGCGAGACCCGTGTCCTCGGTGACGATGGCGTCGGTGTGATGTGAGCCGAACGCTGAGATGTGGTCGAGCGCGCCGTCGATGCCGTCGACCACACGCACCGCGATGATCGCGTCGAGGAATTCGGTGCGCCAGTCCTCCTCGGTCGCGGGCTTCGCCGCGGGGAACACCGCCCGCGTCGCGTCGTCGCCGCGGATCTCGCAGCCGGCCTCCGCCAGCATCGCGACAAGCGGCTGGAGATGCGTGGCCGCGACAGCGCGTTCGACGAGCAGCGTCTCCGCCGCGCCGCAGACGCCGGTGCGCCGCATCTTGGCGTTGAGCAGGATGCTTTCCGCCATAGCGAGATCGGCGCCCGCCGCGACGAAGACGTGGTTGTTGCCGTCGAGATGCGCGAACACCGGCACGCGGGCTTCGGCCTGAACGCGGGCGACGAGCCCCTTGCCACCGCGCGGTACGATGACGTCGAGATTCCCGTCGAGACCCTTCAGCATTTCGCCGACCGCCGCGCGATCACGCGTCGGCACGAGCTGCACCGCGTCTTCCGGCAGCCCGGCTTCGCGGAGACCGAACGCCAGGCTTTCGACGATCGCGGCGGACGACCGAAAACTGTCCGTGCCGCCGCGCAGGATGGCAGCGTTGCCGGCCTTCAGGCACAGGGCGCCGGCGTCCGCGGTGACGTTGGGGCGGCTTTCATAGATCACGCCGATGACGCCGAGCGGCGTGCGGACCCGCTCGATCTCAAGGCCGTTCGGGCGCGTCCAGGCGGCTGTGACCTCCCCGACGGGATCGCCGAGCGCCGCGACCGCTTCCAGACCCCCGGCCATGCTCTCGATGCGAGCTTCGGTGAGGATCAGCCGATCAAGGAAGGCGCTTTGAACGCCGGAGGCCTTGGCGGCCGCGACGTCCGCCGCGTTCGCGGTGAGGATCGCAGGAGCCCTTTCGCGCAGGTTACGGGCTGCGGCGAGGAGGGCGGAGTCCTTCGCAGACCGCGGCGCAAGCGCGACGACCCGCGAAGCGGCGCGCGCGCGCCGGCCGACGTCGCGCATCAGCGCCGAGACGTCTTCGGTACGGAGCTCCACCGCCGCGTTCATGCGAGCCTCCTCGAAACAGACCGCTCAGGTAACGCTTCTGGGGCGTTTCGTCATCAGGCGGGCGAGCACCACGGGCCTGCGTGCTTCGAGACGCCTGCTTGCGCAGGCTCCTCAGCATGAAGACCGTCTGTGCTTTGCTCAACGATCCTCATGCTGAGGAGGCCCGAAGGGCCGTCTCAAGGCACGCGGAACGGCGCCGTAGATCGACCGTCACGCCCCGGTCAGCACAAGGTCGTCGCGATGGATGATCGCCGCCCGGCCCTTGAAGCCGAGGATCGCCTCGATCTCCGTCGACGGTTTGCCGCGCAGCCGGTTCGCGTCGCCGCTGTCATAGGAGACCAGCCCACGAGCGACCTCGACGCCGTCGGGCGCCCGCACCACCACCGCGTCGCCGCGCGAAAAGTGACCCTCGATGCGGGTGACGCCGGCCGGCAGCAAGCTGCGGCCGCGGTTCAGCGCGGAGGCGGCGCCGGCGTCGACATAGATCGCGCCGCGCGGCGAGAGCACGCCGGCGATCCAGCGCTTGCGCGACTGGCCAGGACTTTCGACCGGCAGGAACCAGGTGCAGCGCGCGCCCGCCTCGACCGCGCCGAGCGGGCTCAGGACCTTCCCCGAAGCGATCAGCATATGCGCGCCGGCGCCGGTCGCGATGCGACCCGCTTCGACCTTGGTGCGCATGCCGCCGCGCGACAGCTCGGAGCCGGCGTCGCCAGCGACCGCTTCGACGGAAGCCGTCACCCGTTCGACGATCGGGATGTGCTTCGCGTTGGGGTCGAGATGCGGCGGGGCGTCGTAGAGCCCGTCGATATCGGAAAGCAGAACGAGGCAGTCCGCGCCCGCCATCGAAGCCACGCGGGCGGCCAACCGATCGTTGTCGCCGTAGCGGATCTCGGAGGTCGCGACAGTGTCGTTCTCGTTGACAACCGGGATGGCCTTCAGCGCCAGCAGCCGGGCGAGCGTGGCGCGGGCGTTGAGATAGCGACGGCGCTCCTCGGTGTCGCCGAGCGTCAGCAGGATCTGGCCGGCCGTGATGCCGTGCGCGCCCAACACCTCGCTCCAGACACGGGCGAGCGCGATCTGGCCGACGGCGGCCGCGGCCTGGCTGTCTTCAAGCCTCAGCGCGCCGCCGGGAAAGCCGAGCACGGTGCGGCCGAGCGCGATCGAGCCCGATGAGACGACGATGATCTCAGCGCCACGCGCCGCATGCCGCGCAAGATCGGCGGCGAGACTTTCAAGCCATTCGCGCTTCAGCGCCCCCGCCTGTCGATCGACGAGCAGAGCGGAGCCGATCTTGACGACGATGCGGTTGAAGGAAGCGAGGGTCGGCGTGGTCACGAGATTGCCGGAGGTGGCTTGTGAAGAACTTGGCTGATGACGAAGCGGCTTTTGAGCAGGAGCCAGCTTCTCCCGCAAGCGGCGAAGAGGCGTAAGCGACGCTTATGGGCGCCACGCCTCCTCGACGATCTTCGGCATAGCTTCAACCGCCTCAAGCGCGCGGGCCTCGTCGATGACCGCAAGCAGCTGCCGCAGCGTGGTCTCGACGGCTTCGCGCGACAGCGAGGAGAGCGCGACCGGCGTCTTCTTGGCCGCCCGCTTCAGCCGCGCGGTCTGCTCCTTGCGGAGTTCGGGCGACAGCGAGTCGACCTTGGAGAGCGCGACGATCTCCGGCTTGTCGACGAGCCCGCCGCCATAGGCTTCGAGTTCCGCGCGGACGGTCTTGTAAGCCTCGCCCGCGTGCTCCGTCGTCCCATCGACGAGATGCAGCAGCACGCCGCAACGCTCGACATGTCCGAGGAAACGAACCCCCAATCCGACGCCCTCATGCGCGCCTTCGATCAGGCCCGGAATGTCGGCCATGACGAATTCGCGCGCATCGACGCCGACCACGCCAAGATTGGGATGCAGCGTCGTAAACGGGTAGTCCGCGATCTTCGGCCGGGCCGCGGAGACCGCAGCGAGGAAAGTCGACTTGCCGGCGTTCGGCAGGCCGATGAGGCCGGCGTCGGCGATCAGCTTCAGGCGAAGCCAGATCGTCATCTCCTTGCCCTCGAGCCCGGGATTGGCGCGCCGGGGCGCCTGATTGGTCGAGGTCTTGAAATAGGCGTTGCCGAAACCGCCATTGCCGCCCTTGGCGAGCACGACGCGCTGGCTGATCTCCGTGAGGTCGGCGATCAGCGTCTCCTCGTCCTCGTCGAGCACCTGCGTGCCGACCGGCACCTTCAAAATCGCGTCGCTGCCATTGGCGCCCGTGCGGTTCTTGCCCATGCCGTGCACGCCGGTCGAAGCCTTGAAGTGCTGGCGGAATCGGTAGTCGATCAGCGTATTGAGGCCCTGGACGCATTCAATGATCACGTCGCCGCCGCGTCCGCCGTCGCCGCCGTCCGGTCCCCCGAACTCGATGAACTTTTCCCGACGAAAGGACACCGCGCCGGCGCCGCCGTCGCCCGAGCGAATGTAGATCTTGGCTTGGTCAAGAAACTTCATGAGTGGAGAACGGCCAAAAGACCGCTTGCCCGGCTAGAGGCGCGGAAGCGGCGAAGGGATGAATGATGGCTGGGCCATAACACGTTTCCTCCGCCCCGCCGACCCCTCAACGTCAGCCGCCGCGCTTGGCCAGCATGCTGATCGCGATGTCGACCGTGCCGAACGCGACGCCGAACTTCGAGACCTTCGCCTTGTTGAGAACCACGCCCGGCGCGTGCAGCACCAGCGTGTCGTCGAAATGGACCTGCGCCGTGCTGCCGCCGGTCTTGAGCTTCACGTCATAGGAGAGGCGCAGCGTATTGCCGCTGACGACGCCGTGCGCGACCCCGACGACATCGTCGCGGCGACCTTCGTAAGTGTTGGAGCCGGTGCGGGTGAAACGCCAGACGTGGCGCTCCTTCTCGCCGTCAGCATACGCGATGTCCTCGGCGAGGGTCAGCCCGTCCCTCATGCGCGTTCCGTTAAACCTGACGCGGAACGGTCGGGCGGAGCCGCTGACGGCGTTCCGGAACTCGCCCTCGCCGACGCCGCGGCCGAGGAACGTCTCCTCCAGAACGAACGGCTTTGCAGAAGGGTCCTCGCCGAAGACCTTGGGCGCCCCGGCGCATCCGGCGAGCAGCAGAGGAAGAGCGAACGCGGCGGCGTAGCGGACCATCAGCGATCTCCCAGTCAGACGCATTCCCTCCTCTACGCCGAAGACGCCATATCGGACGCGAAGGAGCCTTCAGGCCGCGCCCGGCGCCGCGGCGCCCCAAGCCTTCAGCGAGTAGAACACGTCCCGGTCGACTCGAAAGCGATCGACAGGCGCAGGGCCGCCGGAGCCTTGAGCCCGCATGTGGCCGGCGCCGGCCCATTGGAAGCCGCATCGCTCCAGCACGCCGCGGGACGCGGAGTTGGTGACCCGGCAGCACGCCTTGATCGAGGCGACGCCTGTGGCCTCGAAGGCGGCGTCGAGCGCCGCGCGCGCAGCCTCGGCCGCAAGCCCGACGCCCCGGTGATCTGCGCCCAGCCAATAGCCGAGTTCGAGTTCGTCCGGCGATGTGCGCCGCCAACCGATCCCGCCGACCAGCCCTCCGCTTTCGCGAAGCCTCATGCAGAAGCTCGCCTCATCCGGATAGGACCGGCGCGCCTCGGCCGTCACGAAACTGCGCGCGTCGTCGCGCCGGCGGATCTCGGGGGTCGCCGCGGTGGTTAGCGGCAGGCCGGCCTCGGTGGCGAGCGCCGCCATGTCGTCGACGTCGCCAAGCGTCGGCGTCCGCATGACGAGCCGGGCGGTCGCAATCGAGGAACGCGCAGCCGCCCAGGTCTCGCGCTCCAGCGTCATCGCGACGAGACGCACCGGCTCAGCCCGCGCCCGCGATCGGGTCTCGATCAGCCCAGAGGGTTTGAAGCCGAGCTTCTTCAGCACTGCCGCGGAAGCGGCGTTGTCGACGAAATGGCCGGAGACGATGCGATCAAGATCGGTCGCCGCGAAGGCGAAGTCGACCAGCGCGCGGGCGGCCGCCGACATGACGCCGCGGCCCCAATGCGGCTTCGCCAGCCAGTAGCCGAGCTCCGGCGGCCCCGACGTCGCATCGATCGCGACACAGCCCGCAAAGGCTCCGTCGACCTTGAGCGCGGCGCACAGCATCTCCGGCGAGGCGGCGGGACCCTTGAGAAACACCGCCGCGTCCTCCTCGCCGTAGGGATGCGGCACGGCGATCAGATTGCGGGCGACGTCGAGGTCGTTCAGTCCGGCCGCCATCGGTCCGGCGTCGGCGGCGGAGAGCCGCGACAGGCGGACGCCGGGAAGCGCCGTCAGGCAGTCTTCGGAGAGCAGATCGGGAGCAAAGGTAAAGGCGCCGCTCATGGCGTTTGAGACCCGGAACGAGAACGGGGGAGAAGGCTTTTCGCCGTCTCCCCCGCGGTCTCGGACCAAATGTCCGGATCTCGATCCGCCGGGGGTTCAGGCGCCCGGCGGCTTAACGTTCACGTCAGCCGACGGTCATTCAGCAGCTTCGGCCATAGCGGCCGGCGTGACGTTTACGTAGGTGCGGCCGTTCGCCTTGGAGACGAACAGGACCTTGCCCGGAACGGTGGCGAACAGCGTGTGGTCCTTGCCCATGCCGACATTGGCGCCGGGGTGCCACTTGGTGCCGCGCTGACGCACGAGAATGTTGCCGGGAATGACGTTCTCGCCGCCGTACTTCTTGACGCCGAGGCGCCGGCCTTCGGAGTCGCGGCCGTTGCGCGAGGAGCCGCCTGCTTTTTTGTGAGCCATCTGGTCTCTCCTGCCTTAGCCGTTCAGTTCTTCGAGGCGCCGGTCAGGCCGACGATCTTGACGATCGTGTAGTCCTGACGGTGACCGCGCTTGCGCTTCGAGTTCTGGCGGCGGCGCTTCTTGAAGGCGATGACCTTCGGGCCGCGCGAGTGCTCGACGATTTCGGCCGCGACCGAGGCGCCCGAAACGAACGGAGCGCCGATCGTGAAGTCGTCGCCCGTGCCGATGGCGAGAATCTCGCCGAAAGTAACCTTGGCGCCGGCGTCGCCCTCGAGCTTGCCGACGGTGATCACGTCGTCGGCCGCAACGCGGTGCTGCTTGCCGCCGGTCTTGATGACTGCGAACATTGTTGAAATTCCTGTGTCCGATCCGGGCTCCGGAGCTCTTACGGCCCCTGGCGCGGCTTTTTGTCAGCCTGGGATTTTTCCCAAACAGAAAGGCGCGGACGAGTGTGCCCGCCGCGCCGATGGCCGGTGTTTACTGCGAACCCAGCGGGAAAGTCAACGCTGAGAGGGCGAAGAGAGGGCGGGCCCGCGTGGACGTGGGGGCAATCGCGATCTCCCGCGATGGCCGAAATCCATGAGATCAAACCGTCGTCAGGTCGATGAGCAGCGGCGGGTGGCCGGTCGCTTCGAGGAAGCGCTTGAGATCCTCCGCCGCGATCGCGGTCGTGGCGGTGTTGGTCAGCGGGTGGAAGTTCACCGTGCCGTGCGCGAGCAGCGCGGCGTCGAGCGCCACGGTCACCCGTCCCTCGCGGTCGTTGATCGCGCCGAACGGCGTCACCGAGCCCGGCTCGACGCCCCAGATCTCGCGGAGCTGCTCGGCCGAGGCGAAGGAGAACCGCCCCTGCGCGCCAAGTTTTTCGTGCAGTCGCTTGAGGTCGATGGCCGCTTCATCCTCTGCGCTCAGCAGGAAGATCCGGCCCTTCTTGTCCTTGAGGAACAGGTTCTTCGACTTGCCCCCCACGATCCGGCCGCGCAGGGACTGCGACTCCGCCACGGTGAAAACCGCCGGGTGCTCGATGGTCGCGGTCTCGATCCCGAGCGCCTCGAGATAGGCCATCAGCTCGTCACGCGTCGCGGCCATGCGGCCTCCTCTTTGGCAGGTTCGCTGCACGCTCTAGCGGGATCGCCGCCCTCACGCGAGACCGCGCGATTGCGCCTTGCAATCGATCTTCTGTTGCGGCATAGAGCGCGTCTCGCGGGGCCCTCCCCGCGCTGACTGGTGATGCGGGCGTAGCTCAGGGGTAGAGCACAACCTTGCCAAGGTTGGGGTCGTGGGTTCGAATCCCATCGCCCGCTCCAGTTTTAGAATGCCGAAAAGCCGCGGATCGCTCCGCAGCTTTTGTCATTTCAGGCGGCCTGCTCTAGGCGGATGCAGATGCGGCGCCGACCTGCAACAGCGCCGCGTTGGCGCAAACCGATCGTGCAGCGATCGAGAACGCTGTTCGTGCCCGATGAAGTTCGCGGCCGCTGCCATCGTTCCAGGCCTAAAGCGCAGCGCTCACGTCGCGCTCGTTCCGACCAGCCAGATCGCGACGAAGTGGGTCGAGGCGGCCGCGAGCACGAAGGCGTGCCAGACAGCGTTCTGAAAACGCAGGCTGCTCCAGACATGGAAGATCACGCCGGCCGTATAGGTCAGCCCGCCTGCTGCAACGAGCCATAGGACTTGGCTGGGTAAGCTCGAGAGCGCTTCATCGACCATCACGATCCCGCTCCAGCCGAGCAAAAGGTAGAGCCCGATCGCGAGACGATCGTAGCGGTCGGGACGCGCTAGCCGAAGCAGGACGCCGAACAGCGCGACGATCCAGACCGCGACGAGCGCGCGCCAGGAGTTCATCGCCGCCAGCAGCGGCGTGTAGGTGCCGGCGATCAACAGGTAGATCGCCGACTGATCGAGCCTGCGGAGCACCCATTTCGCCCGAGACACCGGCCACAGATTGTAGGCCGCCGATGCCGCGAATGAGGCGACGAGGGACGCGAGATAGGCGGAGACCGCCGCGCGGTCGGCGGTCGGCGCCACTCGCATCGCGAAGCTCAGCATCACCGAACCGGCGATGACGAGAATGAGGCCGACCGCGTGGACGGCTCCGTCGGCGAAGAGCTCGCGTCTCGAATAGGGCCAGGAGATCTCACCGCGAAAGCGTGTGGACGGAACGCCGCTGTCGGCCTCGGGAAGATCACTGCGCGTCGCCGGCATAGCCTCTCCCAATCGTCCGGATTGCTCCGCGTGTTGAGCGCGGCGGAAGCATCTCGCATGACGCCTCAACTTTTCGACCGACCGGCACGTTGAGCAAAGCCGCACGCCGTGCGGACGCCGGAGAATTGATATGGCCGATCTAACGCTCGTCGACCTCGCCAAGGAAATGAAGAGCATCGATTTTGCGATGCTTTTCACGAAAGCCGAGAGCGGCGACCTGGCCGGCAGGCCGATGAGCAACAATGGCGACGTCGAGTATGACGGCTCCTCGTTCTATTTCACGTTCGAGCAATCGCGCACCGTCGCCGATATCGAGCGCGATGCGACGGTCGCGTTGTCGTTTCAGGGCTCCAAAGGTCTGCTGGGCCAGCCGCCGCTTTTCGTCTCAGTCGAAGGCGTCGCCGAACTCATTCGCGAGCGAAGCGCGTTCGACCGGCACTGGACGAAGGATCTCGACCGCTGGTTCGAGAACGGCGCGGACACGCCCGGCGTCGTCCTGATCAAGATCGACGCCAAGCGGATCCATTACTGGAAGGGCGAAGAGGACGGCGAGATCATCGTCTGAGGACGCTTTGGTCGTCTGATGATCAATCAGTTCGCCGCGACCGATCCGCCCCCGCGCCAGACGCGCGGCGCGACCCATCGTTCGATCCCGAGCGCGACCAGCAGCGAAAGCCCCGCGAGGGGAAAGACGAGGCCGAGGGCGAGCGTGATGAGCGCGACGCTGCGCAGCCGCGCGGGCTCCAGCGGCCGGGGAGCGCCGAGCCGACCCTTCGGCCTGCGCTTCCACCACATGATGGGCCCGGTCATCGAAAGGCCTGCGACCCCGACGCAGGCGAACAGCATGAGGAACTGGTTCGCGCGGCCGAAGAAGTTTCCCATGTGGAGTTGCACGCCGAACTCGACCGCTTTGGCCGCGACGCCGTATTGCCCGAAAGCCACGTCGGTGAGGATCCGGCCGGAATACTGGTCGAGCTGCACCGTGCGCTGGCCGCGCGGATCGCCGGGATAGACCACCGCCGTGTAGACGCCGCTCGGCCCCTTCGGCAGCGACAGGCGGTAGGGCATCGAGATCCCGGCGTCGGCGAGGATCGCGGCCGCTCGGTCGACGCCGATCGCGCCGGCGCCTGCGTGCGAAGGCATCATCCCGCCGCCGCCATGATGCGCCGAATGATCGTCGGACCGCGGCATGGGCGCCTGCTCGAGCGTCCAGGGAGCCTCCCCCGTCGCCTCCCGCAGCGTCGGCGTCGAGACCGGCGCTAGCCCGTGCGAACGGTGGGCCGCGGGGTAGCCGATCCCGACGAGATCGGCGCCGCCGCGCAGCAGCGTTCCCCAGACATTCGCCCAGGGCAGACCGGTGAGGATGAGAAACAGGATCACCGCCGAAGCCCACGCGCCCATCGCAGCGTGGAGGCTCTTCCAGAACGGGCGGCCTTTCGCCCTGAACGAAGGCGTAAGCGCGGACAGAACCCCTCGCCGCCCGCGAGGCCACCAGAGATAGAGACCCGTAACGATCAGCACCGCACCCCAGCAGGCCGCGAGTTCGACGATAGCGTCGCCGATTTTGCCAAGCATCAACGAGCCGTGGAGCTGCTCTGCGAGCCCGACCAGCGTGGTCTGGTAGTTCTGGATTCCAAGAACCTCCGCCGTCGCCGAGTTCACGGAGACCCGACGCTCGCCGTTTGCCCCTGTGACGAAGACCTGCGCGCTGCGGTCGGGCGTCGCGGGCGGGTCGATGCGGGTCGCGACGCCGCCCGACGCAGCCGTTTCAGCCGCGGCCACCAGCTGGCTGAGCGGCAGGCTCGCGTGCCCCGGCGAGACGATGCGCTCGTGGGCGTAGAGCAGGTCGTTGATGTCTTCCTTGAACAGGTAGATCGCGCCGGTGACGCTCAGCATCAGCATGAACGGCGCGACGATCAGGCCGGCATAGAAATGCCACCGCCAGACGGCGCGGTAGATTGCGGGATTGTCGACGAGGCTCATGATGTCGGCGCACGCTCCGGCCGCTTTGGCCGGGCCGCATAGCATAGCGGCGCGCGGTGGCGAAACCGGTCCTGCCGTTCAAGAGCGGACGAAGCGAAGGCTCAGTTCGCGGCGACCAGCGCGACGGCTGTTTCGCTCGCCCCAAGCATCGCCAGGAAGATGGCGCCGTACAATGCGCCGTGGCGAGACGCGTCGAGCATCAATCGACTGGCCGGATAGGAGGCGCGGTTCGGCGACGACATGAGCTGCAGGACTGCGGCCAGTCCGCCGATGAACAGACCGAGAGCGGACGCGATGACGACGCAGTTGAGGCAGTTCGCCATGATCTGTTTCTCGAAGGATGACAGACCCGGAAACGGCGTGACTTATATTAAGTTCCCGGAAGACTTGAGCGCTGAATCCTATGTCGCAGCCTGTGCCCACGGCGCCGCAGTGAGCCGGCGGCTCAGGAAGTCGATGAGCGCAGTGACGCGGGCGGGCCGGAACGCGCCTGGCGGGGTCACCACGTGAAGCGCGATCGGCGGCGGCGTCCAGTCGTCCAGTACGGACGCGAGCCGACCGGCAGCGAGGTCGTCGAACACGATGAACTCGGGTTGCACTGCGAGGCCGAGCCCCGCCAGCAATGACGGCGTCAGCGCGTCGGCGTTGTTGACGCGGATCGGACCCGAGACCGCGACCCACGTCTCCTCGCCGTCAGCGTTCAGGAAACGCCAGCGATCCTGCCCAGGCGGGTAGGCATAGCCGAGGCAGGCGTGGCGTTCGAGGTCGCGCGGGTGCTCGGGCCGGCCCGCCCGATCGAGATAAGACGGGGCCGCGACGACGAGGCGTCGCACCGCGCAGAGCCGTCGCGCCCTCAGCCGGGAGTCGGCGAGCGCCGCGATCCTCAACGCGACATCGAAGCCTTCCCCGATCAGATCCACCTGAGCATCGGAGAAATGCAGCTCGACCGAAACCTCGGGATTGGCGGCGAAGAATTCCGGCAGCAGCGGCGCGACATGCGCGAGGCCGAAAGACATGGGCGCGGCGAGCCGCACCCTGCCCCGTGGCGTCGCCGAGCCCGCGACGGCCTCGGCCTCCGCCGCCTCCCCGGCCTTCAGGATGCGTTCCGCGCTGTCCGCCGCCGCCTTCCCGGCCTCGGTCAAAGCGAGCCGGCGCGTGTTCCGGTGGAATAGCGGAGTCGCGAGCCGCCTCTCCAGCCGGGTGACCGCCTTGGAGACCGTGGCCTTGGACAGGCCAAGCTCTTCCGAGGCTCGCGCGAACGAGCCGCGGGCCGCGACGCGAGCGAAGATCGCCCAAGCCTCGAAGTCCGGCAGCGAGGCCATCGCCCCTCCTCGCGAACAATTTTCGTCGACTATTTCGTGAAATGACTAGCTCGCGGCGGCGTTCGTCTGCAACCGCGGCATCAGCCGCGACGTTGCTTCTACAGGCCGGCTTGCGATCCATATATCCGGGACGCCCGGCGCCTTCGACGCAAACCCGAGAACCCGATCTCCCGTGACGATAAGCATCCCCTTCGACAACACCTATGCGCGCCTTCCTGAGGCCTTCCACCGCCGCACGCCGCCAACGCCGGTCGGCGCGCCGAAGCTGATCGCGCTGAACCGATCGCTTGCGGCCGAGCTTGGACTGGACCCGGAGGCGCTCTCCGGCGCGGAGGCGGCGCAGGCTTTTGCGGGGAATGCGGGCTTCGCCGGCTCGGAGCCGATCGCCACCGCTTACGCCGGGCACCAGTTCGGGCAGTTCGTGCCGCAACTCGGCGACGGACGGGCGATCCTGCTCGGCGAAGTGGTCGACGCTGGCGGCGTCCGCCGCGACATCCAGCTCAAGGGCGCAGGCCCGACGCCATTCTCCCGCCGCGGCGACGGCCGAGCGGCGCTCGGGCCTGTGCTCCGCGAATACCTCATCAGCGAGGCGATGGCGGCGCTCGGCGTGCCGACCACGCGGGCGCTCGCCGCCACGACGACGGGCGAGCAGATCTATCGCGAAACCGCCCTACCCGGCGCTGTCCTGACGCGCGTCGCCTCCAGCCACATTCGGGTGGGCACCTTCCAGTATTTCGCCGCGAGGCGGGACATGCCCGCACTGAAAGCTCTGGTCGACCATGTGGTCGACCGTCACTACCCGGAAGCGGCCGGGCGGCTGGATCGCGCTTTGGCGCTGCTCGAGAGGGTCGTGAGCCGTCAGGCGGCGCTTGTCGCGCAGTGGATGCATCTCGGCTTCGTCCACGGCGTCATGAACACCGACAACTGCTCCATCGCCGGCGAGACGATCGATTACGGCCCCTGCGCCTTTATCGACGTCTACGACCCAAAGGCGGTGTTCAGCTCGATCGACCGCCACGGCCGCTACGCGCTTGGCAATCAGCCGGCGATCACGCACTGGAACCTGACCCGGCTCGCGGAATGCCTGCTGCCGTTGCTCGCCGAAGACGAAAACGTCGCGATCAGCCAGGCGAGCGAAGCGCTTGATCAGTTCGCCCCGCAGTTCGAGGCAGCCTATATCGGCGGCTATCGGCTGAAGCTCGGCCTCGTCACCGGGCGCGACGAGGATTTCACGCTCATCCAGGGCCTGCTCGACCAGATGGAGGCAGGGAAGGCCGACTACACCCTGACCTTCCGCCGGCTGGGCGCTTTCGCCGAGCACGCGCCAGACGCTGGCGTGCGGGAGCTGTTCGAAGACCCTTCGCTTTTCGACGGCTGGGGCGAGCGTTATCTCGGCAGGCTTGCGCGCGACCCCGAGGGAGAGCAGGGTCGTCGCAGGCGCATGGATCGCGCCAATCCGGCGATCATCCCGCGCAATCACTATGTCGAGGCGATGATCGCAGCCGCCGTCGAAAGCGATTTCGCGCCCTTCGAGGCGTTCGCGGCGGCGCTTTCGAGCCCCTACGACCGGGAGGCGGAGGCGACCATCTACGCCGCGCCGCCTCCGCGCGCGACCGAGCCGTATCGGACTTTCTGCGGCACCTGAACGGTCTGTCGGTCAGGCCGCACGATCAGCGACGCCACCGGACTTGACCGCGATGCCGGGACGCGCGCTCGTAACGAGGATCAAGGGAAAACAGTGGCCAAGCTGATCGAAGTGAAAAGTCTCGGCGGAATGAACTTCGTCCGTCCGGATCGCGTGATCGCTGTTCAGACCTCCGCAACCGGCTCAACCGTCATCGTGATGGAGGGCGGCGCAGTGGTGAACTCCTCCGAGACGACGACGATCGTGGCCGCCCGACTCAGCGCGGCGGAAGCGGAGCGGTAGCGGTTGTCGCCGACGCCGCTCACCATCCGGCACCGCACGGCCTATCGCTATCACGGGCCGGTCGACCTTCAGGCTCACCGGCTGGTGTTGCGGCCGCGTGAGAGCCGCGCCCTGAAGCTCGTGGACATGGAACTGGCGATCACGCCGGCGGCGTCACTTGCTTGGTCCCACGACGTCTTTGGCAACGCCGTCGCGACCGCGACATTTCAAAGTCCGTCGGACAGCCTCGTGATCGAGAGCGTCGCCGAGATTGAGCTCGACGCGCCGGCCTGGCCGGTGTTCGCGATCGCAGCCTCCGCGATCCAGTATCCATTTCCCTATGCCGACGACGAGCGAACGGACCTCGGTTCGCTGACCCTCAACCAGCACCTCGACCCCAATGGCCGGCTCCGCGCGTGGGCGAGAGCGTTCGTGTTCAGCGATCCCACCGACACGCTGTCACTGCTGAAGGACATCAATCAGGACGTCGGGAGCCGCATCGCCTATGAGATCCGGGAGGACGAAGGCGTTCAGTCGCCTCTCGAAACGCTCGATCGCGGACGGGGGTCCTGCCGCGACTTCGCGACCTTGTTTGCAGAAACGGCGCGGAGCCTCGGCTTCGGCTCGCGTGTCGTCTCGGGCTATCTGCACGATCCGCAGCGTGACCTTACGGGCTCCGCAGGCCCCGGATCGACCCACGCCTGGGCGGAGGTCTATGTGCCGGGCGCTGGCTGGATCACGTTCGACCCGACCAACCGAAGCGTCGGCGACGCCAATCTGATCCCGGTCGCGGTAGCCCGGGACATCCGGCAGGTGATGCCGGTATCGGGCAGCTTTGTCGCCGCGAACGACGCCTTCGAGGACATGGCGGTCGAGGTGTCCGTCACTGCGTCCCCGCGGACCTAAGCCTCAGGCTCGTCCGGCTGACGCCGGCAGACGCCGCGCGTCCGGGTCTCGATCGCGGCCAGCGCTTCGTCCAACGATCGGAATGGTCCCCGTCCCATGCCGTCCATCGTCGCCACGGCGTTGCCCTCGGGCTCGATCAGGAATTTCTCGGCTCCCGCCTCCTTGATGACGCCCATGGAGCGTCCGAGGAGATCCGTCAGGCGCCATTCAGCGGAGCCCTCGACAGGCGTCACCATGATATCCAAGCGCGTATCCCGTTCCTGCAGAAATTCTGCTGCCGCTTCTTAGCAAACAAAGGCGGCCTGCGGGATTGAAACGCCGTCGATCGGACAACGAGCCTAAAGGCTGCTATCTCCTGCGCATGGCGACCGAGACGATCCACATCTTCCAGGCCTGGTCGGCGGGCAAGGGAAACCGGCTTCGCGCGGAAGCGCCGATCCGGTTCAAGTCGGCAGCCGAGGCGAAGGGGCGCGCCGAGCGCGGCGCGGAGAAGTTCGCGGGCGTGGTCGCCATCAGCCAGGTCGTCGACGTCGACACCGGCGAGGTCGACGAGAACGCGACGGTCCTATTCCGCGCGGGCCGGACGCCTGCGGAGTTCGGCGAGTGACCCTTCGCCGCGAGCGCCGGGCATGAGCGGCGTGGTCAAGCCGCCGGATATTGCGGACGTCCTGCGGGCGGCCGCAGAGATGACGGACGATCTTACGTCCGAGGAGATGGCGACCTTGCTCCGGGAGGCCGCCGAGTTGATCGAGAACCTGAGAAAGCTCGTGGGGATCCAGAACGAGATCCTGCTCGAGAACGAACCTGCCGCCGGATCGGCCTGACAAGCCACGGAGGCGCAGTGCCGCCCTTCGAAGGGAAGCCTTCATCGCGCGCGCCGCGCGTCTCATGTATAGGCATCCCAACTTATGATGGAGATGAGTGTTGAACGGTATCGAACAGGAAGGCCGTGAGGCCTATGCCGCGGGCGTCGATTTGCGTCGCTGCCCGTACAAGGACTCGGTCCGGCGTGACGCCTGGCTGAAGGGTTGGGTCGAGGCTCGCCGCGTGTCGCGGCTTCCGGACTGACCAGGGGCCCGTTAGTCGGGCCCGACAAACGTTGCGGCGGCGCAGCATCAAGAGCGCCGACGCACCGTCCCTCTGAGGGACGTAAGCCTCAGCTTTCCGGAGGCTGCAGACTTCCCATCAGCGTCGGGAACAGCTCCGCGACCGTCGGGTGGATCGGCGTGGTCCGGCGGATCGTATCCGCAGTGACGCCGCCTTGCATGGCGTAGAGGAGGCCGTGGACGGCCTCGTCGCCGCCGACGCCAAGCACCGCCGCGCCAAGAATCCGGTCGGTCCGCGCATCGATCACCGCCTTCATGAAACCCTTGGTCTCGCCTTTCTCGACCGCTCGACCGACGCGCGTCATCGGTCTCGTCGCGACCTTGTACGGCAGCCCCTTCTCGCGCGCCTGCGCCTCGGTCATGCCGACCCGGCCGAGCGGCGGATCGGTATAGAGCGCATAGACCGGGAAGCGGTCGCCTAGGCGGCGGCTGTCGCCGTCCAGCAGGATCGCGGCGACGATCTCAAAATCGTTGTAGGCCGTGTGGGTGAAGGCGCCGCGGCCATTGCAGTCGCCAAGCGCCCAGATCCCTTCGACGTTGGTCCGAAGCTCTTCGTCGACGACGACATAGCCACGCTGATCGAGCGCGACGCCGGCCGTGTCGAGGCCGAGATCGTCGGTGTTGGGGCGCCGGCCGACCGCGAGCAGCACGTGCGAGCCGATTTCCGCCGGCTCGTCGGATGCGCAGGTGGCGGCAGCGGCGATGTCGTCGCCCCGCTTTTCGAAGCTGATGCATTCGGCGTTGAGGCGGAAGCGAATGCCCTCCTCCTCGAGGAACGACTGGACGGCGGCCGAGACCTCCTCGTCCTCGCGCGCCACGATCCGCGGCGACATCTCGACGACCGTGACCTCGGCGCCGAGCCGGCGGAAGATCTGCGCGAATTCGAGCCCGATATAGCTGCCGCCGATCACGATCAGCCGCTTCGGGACCTCATCGAGCTCAAGAAGCGAGCTGTTGGTGAGGTAGTCGATCTTGCCAAGTCCAGGCATGTCCGGCGTGGCCGCCCTCCCCCCGACGTTCAGGAAGATCTGGGGCGCGCGCAGCGTCTGTCCGTTGACCTCGACCTCGTGCGGACCCGTGAACCGCGCATGGCCCCGGATCAGGCTGACGCCTTCGATACCCGCCAGCCAGTTCTCATTGTTCCGACGTGAATTGCCGGAGATCACATCCTTCCGCGCCTTCACCGCAGCCATGTCGATCGCTAACGGGCCGGCAATTTTGACCCCGTAATCGCCGGATCGCCGCGCGAGATGGGCGGCGTAGGCGCTCGCCACCATCGCCTTGGTCGGCGTGCAGCCTGTATTGACGCAGGTTCCGCCGACGAGGTGGCGTTCGATGATCGCGACCTTACGGCCCGCTTCGGCGAGGCGCGCCGCGAGAGCGGGACCCGCCTGCCCCGCGCCGATGACGATGGCGTCGAACGTCTGCTCCATCAGAGCGGCCCCACTGCGACCGCCGCCAGCGCGACCGCGACGAAGTCTTCGATCAGCGCCGCCGGCAGGTCACGCCCGAAGGCCGTAGCGAGCCTCACCCGCGCCGCGGCGCCGCCGAGCGTACCCGCAGCCGCGCCGGCGATCCCGGCGATCAGCCCGACGATGAGCGACCCGCCCGCGGCGCCGAGCGCCGCGCCGCTGAGCGCGCCCATCACGACCCGTGCGCCGAACTGCGGCGGGACCGTGCGGCTTGGGGTCGAGGGCAGTTGATCGGTGACGAACTCGATCAGCGCAAGCGCGGTGAAGACGTATGGCACCCACGCGTAGCCGAGGAATGCGAGCCAGGATGACGACAGGTCGATCCAGCCGAGATGCGCCGCCCAGCTGACCGCCGCCGGCGCCGTCATCGCTCGAAGTCCCGCGACGAAGCCGATCAGAGCTGCGGCAAAGATATAGTCCATCGGCTCGTCTTTCTTCGGGTCGCGCCTGACGGGCGGGGCGATGAGCGCGAGCCGATCACGCAAAGCGGCGACGGGCAAGCGGAGGCTTGGTGGCCCGTCTCGCGCTCTCGCGACGAAGCTGTCCTCCTCTGGATTTCCGTAGCCGACAGGCTCAAAAGGCTCGCGGCCGAATGACCGCCGTTCGTTCGCGCTCATGGAGATGAACGATGACGCCTGCCGAGTACCGATCCGCCCTCGCCGAGGTCGGACTTTCCCTTTCGGGCGCGAGCAAGTTCTTCCAGACCGATGAGCGGACGACGCGTCGCTGGGCGGACGACGACAGCGGCAAGACCGTTCCCCACGCCGTAGCGATCACGCTGCGGCTGATGGCGAAGTATCAGCTGACGTCGGAGGATGTCGTCGACCTCATGAACGAAGCCGACGACGCTGCCGGGCCTGCGTGAATCTTGAGACGGGCGGGGCCCGTTACGGCGCCGGCTTGAAGCTCCAAAGCTCGGTGGGGAGCGCAGCTGGCGCGTCCGGCTTGTAGAAGGCGGAGTCCTGGATGTGCGAAGTGGTGACGTAGATCGTCCCGTCCGGCCCCTCGCCGAACGTATCGGGCCAACGGAGCCGCTCATCCTGGATCAGAGTCTTGAGCTCGGAACCCTTCGCGCCCAGATCGCGGACCTTGATCGCGTTATCCTGAGGCGAGGTTACGTACATGCGGCCGGTCCCGCGGCTGATGATCAAGCCGTCGGCCGGTCCATTTTCCCCAACCGCTTCCACCTTCCGGGACAGACCTTGGTCGCCGAGCGCGCTCGGCACGACGGCGCTGGTCATCCAGCCCGTCAGGTCGCTGGTGGGGATGCTGTAGAGCGTCCTCCCTTTGATCGCCTGCCAGTAGAGCGTTTCGCCGTCCTTGGAGAGCGCAAGCCCGTCGGCGGCGAACTCGACCCCGCGCCCATCCGGCCGCCGCAGCGGCTTGCCATCATAGTTGACGGTGACGCTCTTGTCCGGCTGGGTCGAAGGATCGCCGTCGAGCACGCGCTTCGCGCGGCCGCTGTCGAGGTCCACCACCACGAGGGCGCCCATCGCGCCGGAATCGGTGAGATAGGCCGTCTTCCCGTCGGGTGAGAAACGGACGTCGTTGAGGTATGAGCCCTGCGGCGCGACCTGTTCGTCGAAAGCGATGATGCGGCCGGGCTTGTTGGTCTTGAGGTCAATCTCGACCAGCTTTGGACCTCCCTGGACGACCGCGCCCATAGCGGGAGCCGCAGGGTCGAGCACCCAGAGGTCGCCCTTGGGATCGGCGACCACGCTTTGCACGCAGACCCAGTGGCTGTTGGCGGAGACTTGATCCTTCTTCGCGTTCCGCCAGGCGTTCCATTCAGTGTCCGGGAAAGGCGTCAGCTTGCCGTCCTTCAACTCCGCGACCGACACTTCCGTGTCTTCGGTCCACCGCGGAAAGTTCACGAAAATCCGCCCGTCTTTCGAGACGGTGACCCCGGTCACCTGATGGTCGAAGCGCGCGACCTGCTTCAGTTCCGGCTGTGACGGCGTCTGCGCCTGAGCGGGGTGCGCGAGTGGGGTGAGAAACAGAAGAGCGCCCGCCAGGAGGCGGGGCCGAAGAGGCAAGGGCATATCGGACTCTTGGTCGAAGGGCGATCTCTCCGGCAAACTCCTCCGCTGCGATTTGGTTGCCTGCGCCGTCCACTTAGAGGCTGACGACATTCGCGCCGCTATATCCAAGCGCCCGCGGACCTTCAGGCTTTCGGCTGAAGCATGTAGTGCTTGATGAGATACTTCATCGAATGCTCCCAGCTCTCATCCGTGTTGCCGCGGATGTCGACGCTCTTCACGAAGAACAGTTTATCGGTCTTTACGTCCTTTATGTAGACGTTGATGTTCAGGATCAGGTTCGAGACCTTTTGAACCTCGATCCATGCGACCTGCTCTGCGCCGAGCTCCGCGCCATATCGGATCTCGCAGCCGCCGCACGATCCCATCGTCTGGTCCTTGTCGATCCTTGCTTGGACGTCGGGATTGATCTGGACGAACTTGTACTTGCCCGACGCTTCGAGCTGATCCCTGAAGATCTGCATGATCTTCGCCATCCGGCCGCGTTCCGCGTCGGTGGTCGGCTCGTATTGCTCATGATCGTTCTGCAGGTGGCTGGTCAGCAGAGCGAGGGTCTTCGGCTGTTCCGCGCTCACCGGTCCTGCGCCGAGCGCCGCAGCGACCAGCAGGACTCCAAGCGCTCTCCCGTATCCGTTTAACATGTCCGTACTCCTCATTGGTCTTACCGACCCCTAGTCGTGATCGAGCGATCGAAATCTCGCCTTCATGTTGAGATGAGAAGGGTCGAGGCCGGCCCGAGGTTCCCGCCTACCTCTGCAGCGGACCGACAATCCGCGCGCACGCTGGCCGCAGACCGACGCGGACGCTCACACGCTTGCCGCGGGGCGCCATGCCTGATTAGCGTCGCCAGTGTTCAATCGACGGGATCTTGCGAAGTGGCGCTGAGTGACTGGAAGCGACATGCGGGCGGCGGGCTCGCGATCAATCCGATCGTCGGCTACGAGACCGCCGCCATGACCGACGGCGCGGCGGGAATGGTCCGGATCGAATACGCCCTGGATCCGGCGATGCGGACCAGCGACGCCGTTCAACTGGTCGCCACCGCAAAGCAGCTGGAGGACCTCATTTCAGTTCTGCGCGATCTCGTCGACAATCTCGGCGGGCAGCTCAACGCCGACAGGCCCGCAGGCAAGCTGAGCTAGCGCCTTAGCCTTCCGAATTCTGCGTTAAACCACCCGAGGCGCAGGGTTTTCGCTTGGGAGACACGCCGCGTTCGCTTAAGGCCGAGCGGAGGAGCCGTTCGCCATGGATTACGTTCGTGAGATTCTCGACGCCCGCGTCTACGACGTGGCGGCGCATACCCCCCTCGACCGCATGGTCCGGCTGGGGGCGCGGCTCGGCCGGGACGTGCTGCTGAAACGGGAAGACCTGCAGCCGGTCTTCTCGTTCAAGATCCGCGGCGCCTACAACCGCATCGCGCGGCTCTCGGAAGAAGATCGCCGCGCCGGCGTGGTCTGCGCCTCGGCCGGCAACCACGCGCAGGGCGTGGCGCTCTCAGCGCAGCGACTCGGCGTCGAAGCGCTGATCGTGATGCCGGTCACCACGCCGCTGATCAAGATCGACGCCGTGCGCCATCTCGGCGGCGAGGTCCTGCTTCACGGCGACACGTTCGACGACGCCTACGCCTTCGCCCGCGTGCTCGGCGCCGAGCGCGGCATGACGTTCATCCACCCCTATGACGATCCGGACGTCATCGCGGGCCAGGGCACGATCGCGGTCGAGATCCTGCAGGATCATCCGGGGCCGATCGAGGCCGTGTTCGTGCCGATCGGCGGCGGCGGGCTCGCGGCGGGCATTGCGTCCTACATCAAATATCTCCGGCCTTACGTGAAGGTCATCGGCGTCGAACCCGCCGACGCCGCCTCCATGAAGGCCGCGATCGAGGCCGACGAGCGCGTGGTGCTTCCGCGCGTCGGCCTGTTCGCGGACGGCGTCGCCGTGCGTCAGGCGGGCGAGGAGACGTTTCGCATCTGCCGCGAGCTGCTCGACGGCGTGATCACCGCCGATACCGACGCGATGTGCGCGGCGGTCAAGGACATCTTCGAGGACACGCGCGTGCTGGCGGAGCCCGCGGGCGCGCTGTCGCTCGCAGGCCTCAAGGCCTACGCCGCCGAGCACAAGGAGGTGCGCGGCGCGCTCATCGCGATCAACAGCGGCGCCAACATGAACTTCGACCGGCTCCGCCATGTCGCCGAACGCGCCGAGGTCGGCGAGACCCGCGAGATCCTGCTCGCCGTCAGCATCCCCGAGGAGCGCGGCAGCTATCGTCGCTTCATCGAGATGATCGGCGGCCGGACGATCACCGAATTCAACTATCGCTACGCCGCGAGTTCGGCCGCTCACGTGTTCGTCGGCCTGAAGCTTGGCGACGCCGCGCGGGAGAAGCCGGAGCTGATCGCCAGCATGGAGGCTGCCGGCTATCAGGTGCTCGACATCAGCGCGGACGAGACCGCCAAGCTGCACATCCGCTACATGGTCGGCGGCCATCCGCCGAAGATCGCCGACGAGATCGTGCTCCGCTGCGAGTTTCCGGAGCGCCCCGGCGCGCTGCTCCGGTTCCTCGAGGCGGTCGGGACCGATTGGTCGATCACCCTGTTCCACTACCGCAATCATGGGGCCGATTACGGCCGAGTGCTGGTCGGGCTCCAGGTGCCCGCCGCCGACCGGGCGCGGTTCGACGAGAAGATCGCAGGCCTCGGCTATCCCTATGAGGACGAGTCGCAGAACGCGGCCTACCAGATGTTCCTGGCCGCGACCTGACGGGAGTCGGGATTGCCAGAAATGACACCCGAACCGCTCGTATTCGCTGGCCGCATGGATGCGGAGGAGGAGGCCTCGTGGCTCGACGCGCTCCGTCTCGCAATGCCGGCGGAGACGGTGACGCCGTTCCGCGCGCTCGGCGACGAGGCGCGTCAGCGGGCGGAGATCGCGATCGTCGCGAATCCAGATCCCTCGGACATCGCGGCGCTGCCCAAGCTCGCCTTCGTGCACAGCCTGTGGGCCGGCGTCGAGCGGCTCGTGAGCGAACTTGGACCCGGCGCGCCTCCGATCGTGCGGCTGGTCGATCCGTCGATGGGCCGGGTCATGGCGGAGGCCGTGCTCGCCTGGACGCATTACCTGCAGCGCGACATGCCGGCCTATGCGCGCCAGCAGCGCGAGCATAGATGGGCCCCTCTGCCTTATCGCAAACCCGAAAGCATGATTGTGGGCCTGCTCGGCCTTGGGGCGCTAGGCGCCGCCGCGGCTGCCCGGCTTCTCGACGCAGGGTTCCGCGTCGCCGGCTGGAGCCGCTCGCCGAAGGCCCTTCCGGGGGTCGAGACATTCACCGGAGACGAAGGTCTCGCGGCGCTTCTCTCGAAAAGCGACGTCGTGGTGTGCCTCTTGCCGCTGACGGCGGCGACGCGAGACTTGCTAGACGCTCGACGCCTCGCCGAGATGAAGCCCGACGCCGCGCTGATCAATTTCGGCCGCGGACCGATCGTAGTGGCTGCGGATCTGATCAGGGCGCTCGACGAGGAAAAGCTGTCGCACGCAGTGCTCGACGTGTTCGACAAAGAGCCGCTCGATCAGGCCTCGCCGTTCTGGGCTCACCCCAACGTCACCGTACTTCCGCACATCACGGCGCCGACGGACCACGCCACAGCGGCAGCGGTGGTCGCCTCGAGTGTCCGCGACTTTCGCCTGACCGGTAGAATACCGGGACACGTCGACCTCACGCGGGGATATTGAGCCTCACGCGATCAGGTCGATGACAGTCTACCGGACGCCCTCGGAGGCGCGGTTCAGGCGCTTCTCCAGCCAGACGCCGTAACGCGACGCGCCGAAGCACAGAGCGAAATAGATGAGCGCCGCGAACGCATAGGCCTCGTCGTAGAAGCCGAGCCATGCCGGGTCGTTCGCCGCCGCGCGCGAGGCGTTCAGCAGGTCGAAGATCCCGATCGCCGCGAGAAGCGTAGTGCTCTGAAGAACGCCGATGGCGAGCGTCACCAAAGCCGGCATAACCGCCCGCAGCGCCTGAGGCAGGACGACATGGCGCAGGGCGCCGATCCGGCTGAAGCCGAGCGCGAGCGCCGCCTCCGTCTGGCTGTCGGGGAGGCCCTGCAGCCCGGCGCGGATAATCTCCGCGAAATAGGCCGCGAAGAACAGGGCCATCGCGATCAGCCCCCGGACGAGCTTGTCGAGTTCGATGCCCGGCGGAAGCGCAAGCGGCATGGCCAGCATCGCGAGATAGAGCACGGCGATGAGGGGCGTGCCTCGGACAAGTTCGATATAGGCGGCGCAGAGCCAGCGCGGGACCGGAAGGTCGGACCTCCGGCCGAGCGCCAAAGCGAGCCCGATCGGGAAGCCCAACGACAGGCTTGCGATCGTAACGAGGAGCGACAGCGGCAGGCCGCCCCATTGCGAGGATGGAACGTCCGTTGCGCCCGGCCAGCCGCCGAGCAGGACGCAGGCGCCGGCGAGCAAGACGAGCGAGAGCGGCGCCAGCCATGCCGACCAGAAGCGCGGCGTCGCCAGGAGCACAAGAAGCGTCAGCAGCAGCGCCAGAGCGGCGGCCGCGCGCCAGTGCTCGTCGAAGGGATAAAACGCGAAGAGGATGAAGCGCAGCTTGGCGCCGACGAAGGCCCAGCATGCGCCGTCTTGCTCCGCGCAGGCCTTTGCGTCGCCCGTCCAGGTCGCGTCGATCAGCGCCCAGCGGATGATGGGCTCGAGCGCAAACCAAGCGCCGACCAGCAGCGCCGAGGTCAGGGCGGCGTTCGCCCAGCCGCCGAACAGGCCGGCCCAGAGGCGGCGGATCAGGCCGTCCTCGCTCACGGCCGGGCGTAGCCCCGACGGGCGAGCGAGGCGTCGTAACGGTTCATCGCGAAGGAAAACGAGAGGTTCAGCGTCAGATAAGCGGCGATGACCAGCGTCAGCGCCTCGATCGCGTGCCCGGACTGGTTGGCGGCCGTATTGGCCACGCTCACGAAGTCCGGGAAGCCGATCGCGACCGCCAGGCTCGAATTCTTGACGAGGTCGAGATAGGTCGATGTCAGCAACGGGACGATCACCCGTAGAGCCTGGGGCAGAACGACGAGGCGGAGCGTCGCGCCCCGCGACATGCCCAGCGCCTCGGACGCCTCCCACTGGCCTGCGGGGATCGACTGCACGCCCGCGCGAACGATTTCGGCGACCTGCGCCGAGGCGTGGACGGTCAGGCCGGCGAGCAACGCGGCGAATTCCGGCGAGACGCTGACGCCCCCAGCGATGTTGAAGCCCCGCAGACGAGGCAGGTCGAGGCCGATCCCCGGCGCGCCAAAGACCAAGAGGCCGCAGGCGGCCATGCCGGACGCGCCCGCGAGGCCGAGCAGAACGCCTCGGCGCTCCGTGAAGAGCGACAGAAGTGGCAGGACGATCGCGGCCGTCACGCACGCCGCGAACGCGGCGCCGGACGGTCCTTCCAGCGCGACCCACGGGAGATAGACGCCGCGGTTGCTTAGAAAGACGCCTGAGAGCGGCTGCAGGGCATGGCGCGCTGTCGGCAGAGCATGTGCCGCGGCGGTCCAGAAGAACAGCTGCAGCAGAAGGGGCGTGTTGCGGGCGATCTCGACGAAACCCTGCGCCAGACCCGAGAGCAGTAGATTGCGGGAGAGCCGGGCGAGCCCGATGAACGTCCCGAACACGGTGGCCAGCACGCAGCCGAAAGCGGAGACCAGGATGGTGTTGACCAAGCCCGCAAGGAGCGCGCGGGCGTAGAGGTGGCCAGCGCGATAGGCGATCGGAGACTCGCCGATCTCAAAGCTCGCGGGCTGCCCAAGGAAGCCGAAGCCCGGCGTCAGGCCGAGCCTCGCCATGTTGGACAGCACGGTCGCGCCGGCGGCGAACAGCACGACGGCGGCGATCAGCAGGATGGCGAATTGCAGAAAAGGCCGAGGGCCCAGGCGATGGCGAAGCACGATGCGCCGTCAGCGGAACGGCGGCGCGTAAAGCAATCCGCCTTGGGTCCAGAGTCGGTTCAGCCCCCGTTCGAAGCCGATCCTCGTCTCTGGCCCGACATTGCGGTCGAAGACCTCGCCGTAATTCCCGAGCGTCTTGACGATCTTGTACGCGAACTTCGGGTCGACCCCCGCCGCTGTTCCCACGCTCGCATCGACGCCGAGGAAACGGCGGATGGACGGGTCAGGGTTTTCCAGGAACTGGTCCACGTTCGCGGAGGTGATCCCGAACTCCTCCGCCTGGATCAGCGCGTAAACGCTCCAGTTGACGAGTTCGAGCCATCGATCGTCGCCCCACCGCACGGCAGGGGCGAGCGGCTCCTTGGAGATGCGCTCGGGCAGAAGGACGTAGTCGTCCGGGTTGCGAAGCTGCGTGCGCTTGATGCCGAGGTCGGAGCCGTCCTGGGTGAGCGCGTCGCAACGGTTCGCCTCGAGCGCCTTGAGGAATTCGCCGGTGTCCTCGATGGTCAGGGGCTTGAAGGTCGCGCCGTTCTTCCGGAAGAAATCGGCGATGTTCTGCTCGCCGGTCGTGCCCGTCTGGATGCAGACCGTCGCCCCGTCGAGGTCCTTGCCGCTCGACACGCCAGCCGCCTTCGGCACGAGAAGACCCTGCCCGTCGTAGAAGGCCACGGGTCCGAAATGGAAGCCCTGCTGCGTCGCGCGCGTGATCGTCTGCGTCGCCCCTGAGAGGAGGATGTCGAACTCGCCGGATTTCAGCGCAGGCAGGCGCTGCTGGGGCGAGGACGAGACGAACTCGATCTTCTCCGGGTCGCCGAGCGCGGTGATCGCGATGGCGCGGCCGATATCGATCCAGAAGCCCTGCCAGCGACCCGCGCCATCGGGCGCGAAGAAGCCGGGCTGCGAGCCCACGCCGGCCTTGATGAAGCCACGCTTGTGAATGGCGTCCAGCGTCGGGCCGGCCTTCGCCGCGGAGGAAACGAGCGCTGTCGCGAGCAGCAGGACGGTCGCGACCAGGCCTCGGACCGTCCAAACTGTCGGCGAGCCTCGTCCAACCATTTCGTTCGCCTCCTGACGTCCGGCTCAACGGCCGACGCTTCGTCATCCTCGCATGGCTCGCAAAGAGCCGCATCCCTCCGCGGAATTTCGTCAGCAGTTTCAGCATCCGACAGTCGCCGACGACAGGCTGCGTCATAAGGAGGCTGGCCGAGAAAACCTCAGCGTGCTCTAGAACTTCGCGCTGATGAAAGCCTAAAGTGAAAGCGGCTACGTCGTTGTAATCCCTATCTCATTGCGATAGGAAGGCGGGATAGTTCTGGTCGGGTTTGGATAAACATATGGCGCGCAGCATTCTAATTCTTGGAGCTTCTTACGGCTCGCTGCTGGCAACGAAGTTGTTGATGGCCGGTCACAACGTGACCCTGGTTTGCCGGCAGAAGACTGCCGATCTCATCAACAGCGCCGGCACCGAGGTTCGCATCAAGCTGCGCGACGAAACGGAGCATCGCTCGATCTTCTCGCGCGACCTGCCTGGGAAACTGGATGCGACGCCCCCCGAACACGTCGACGTATCGCGTTACGACCTGGTCGGTCTTGCGATGCAGGAGCCGCAATACACCAACCACACCATCCGCGTGCTGATGATCAAGATCGCCGAGGCGAAGCTGCCTTGCCTGTCGATCATGAACATGCCGCCGCTGCCCTATCTCAAGCGCATCCCCGGCCTCGAGGGCATGGACCTCGAAGAGGCCTTCACGAACGCCCAGGTCTGGGAGCGGTTCGAACCGGGCGTCATGTCGCTCTGCTCGCCGGACCCGCAGGCGTTCCGCCCGCCGGACGAGGGCGCCAACGTGCTCCACGTCGGCCTGCCGACGAACTTCAAGGCCGCCACCTTCGAGAGCGAAGCCCACAACCAGCTGCTTCGCGAGCTCGAGGCGGACATCGACGCCGTGACGCTGGACGGCAAGGACGTCCCGGTGAAGCTCAAGGTGTTCGACTCGCTGTTCGTGCCCCTGGCCAAGTGGTCGATGCTTCTGACCGGCAATTATCGCTGCATTACGCTTGGCGAGCCGCAGTCGATCCGCGACGCGGTGCACACGGACGTCGAGGCTTCGCGCGCGATCTACGAGCACGTGGATTCGATCGCCCGCCGGCTGGGCGCCGATCCGCAGGATCAGGTGCCGTTCGAGAAATACGCCAAGGCGGCGGAGAGCCTGCTGAAGCCCTCCTCGGCGGCCCGCGCAGTCGCCAGCGGCGCGCCGTTCATCGAGCGCGTCGACCTGCTGGTGAAGCTGGTCTCGCATCAGCTCGGCATGCCGAACGTGGAGATCGACCGCACGGTCGAGACCGTCGACAAGAAGCTGGACGAAAGCATCGTGGCGGGCTGACCGAGCCCGCTATCGCATGAACCGGCAGTTGCGGTGCGGCGGACGTCATGTCCGGCGCGCCGCGGCTGCCACGGTATCCTTCCGGCGGCGAGGGTCAGGGCGTCGCAGACAGGTATATTTCAGCACTTTCCTTTAGGATGCTGACAATAGCCTGAAGTTCCCTAAGATCGACATGCTCGTCCGCGCCGCCCATGTTATTCGGCGTGAGCCCGCAGGTGACTGTAGGAATACGAGCATATCGGTAGTGGCGCGCGTCCGAGGCGCCCACCCGCATTGTTCGCGCGGGGCGCTCGCCGAGGACGGCTACGCAGGCGGCGCTCACCGCTTCGACGACGGGGTCGTCAGGCGCGGTCCAGTTCGGTTCGTAACGGCGGATGTACTCGACCGCGATGTCAGGGACCGTCACGATGCGCCGGATTTCATCCTCCACCTGCGCAACCGAGATGCCGACGGGAAGCCGGATGTCGGCGGTGGCTTCCGCTTCGTCGGGGATCAGGTTGCTAAGACGGCCACCTCGGATTGTGCTGAACGTGACGGTGACGTGGCCGAGGGTATGGCTCTCTCCCGCGCCCGAAAGCGCCTCGGAAACTGGCGCGCTCTCGACGATGGCGCGCGTCACCTCCTCCGGCGCGTTCACGGGAAGGTCGCGCAGGGCCTTCAGCCGCTGGATCACGTCGACGAGTTTCTCGATGGCGCTGTCGCCGCGGTGGACATGAGCCGCGTGGGCAGCCTTGCCAGTGGCCTTTAGCGTCAGCCAGATCATGCCTTTTTCGCCAAAGCGGAGGACGCCGGGCGAGCCGACGTCGGCGCTGATCATCGCGTCGCCGCGCGCGTACGGAACAATGTCCAGCAGCAGCTTCGTCCCGAGCACGCCCATCGTCTCCTCATCGCCCGCAAAGGTCGCGACGATCTCGCCCGCCAGTTGCTCCCTCTTCGCCGCCAGACGGGCGAGCGCGACCACGATAGCCGCGACGCCGCCTTTCATGTCGGAGACGCCGAGGCCATACAGCTTGCCGTCGCGCTCCTCTCCGTCGGGATCGGTCGTCCACCCGGATCCCAGGGGATAGGTATCGAGATGACCGTTGAAGACGAGCCGTTTGCCCGGTCTTCCGCCGCGCACGCGCAGGACGAGGTTCGCCACGTGATCCGCGCCTCGGATGCGCTCCACCTCGACACCGTCTATCTGTTCGACAGCGGAGGCGATCACGTCCGCGGGACCGTTGGTGTCCCCCGGAGGCGTTTCGCTGCGGGCGCGGAGCAGGCGCTTCGTCAACTCGACGACGTCGAGGCGATCCGACGGCAAGCAGGCGGCCTGAAGCTGATTTTCCGCGTCCATAGTCACGCCGCTCGCAAGGCTGTCGTCGCAGACGCATCCACGGCGAGATCGGCGGTCAGCGCGACCTTGTAAACCGCTTCGGCTCGTTCGCGGCTGACGAGGCCCTCGGCCACGTCGACTCGCACCCGCTCGGGATCGCGCGTCGCCGGATCGCCATAGCCGCCGCCGCCGTTCGAGAGCGACACCACCTTCTGGTCGGCCCGAACCTTAATCTGCTCAGCGGTACCGAGGGGCGTGATCGTCCCGTCATCCGCTTCGAGGAACTGCCGCGCGGAGATCGAAGAATGGCCGCCGCAGGCGCCCTGGGCGGGATTGACAGTGCCGTCGCTGACGAAGCCGAGCTCAAAGTCGCACCCGACCGGGCGGAACTCCGTGCGGATGCCCGGCGCGCCGCGGAAGGCGCCGGCGCCCTCGCTGTCCGGGGCGATCGAGCGACGCTCGACCAGCATCGGGTGCAGCATCTCGTCGATCTCGACGCTGTCGTAGAACGGCATGCCGGCGTTGCCCATGCAGAACAGCGATAACCATCCGTCCTGCACCGGCGTGCCCGGCCCGCCGCCGGCGGCGAGGATGACCTCGTTGATGAAGGCGTGGCCGTTGCGGGGATCCTTGCCTGAGATGACGCCCGCGGCCGGTGGCAGACCGGCGCCGCCTTCGGCCATGCCGACATTAGGGTCGATCTGGGCCAGAGCGCGCTGCACGGCGTTCGTGACGCGATCGCCGAGGTTGGTTGTCGCGACAGAGGTCGAGACCGGGTGGCGCGGGATGCCGACGCAGCAGTTCTCACGCAGCGTCACGTCTATCCGCCGCAGCGTCCCAGCGTTTGGGATGACGGGGGTCGGCAGGCTGTTCAGCACACCGACGAGGGCGGCCGTGCGGGCGCAGGCGTGCGAGAGGTTCACGCCGACAGGCACGCAGTCGATGTTGTCGGTCATGTCAACGGCGATGCGGCCGGCTTCGGCGTGGACGGTCACGTCGGCGGTCGCGGGAATGCCCCCCTCCGGGGTGCCGGGCAGCGGATCGTGCACGCAGGTCGCGCGCGCTTGTCCTGAGCGCATCGTCCCGATGACGTCGATCATCCGCTTCTCGGAGAGGTCGAACCAGTCGCGGGCGTGGGCGGATAGCGTGTCCCAGCCGAGCTCTCGCCCCATGCGGATGATCTCGCGCTCGCCGATGCGCGCCGCGCCCACCATCGCGAGGTAGTCGCCGCGCCATTGATCCGGAACGCGGATGCGCATCAGGCACATGTTGATGATGTCGGCGATGTCCCTGTAGCCGGTCTGCACCTTGACCGCAGGGAAGATCAGCGCGCCTTCCGCGTAGACGTCGCGGGCGAGGCCCATATAGGTGGTGGGCAGCGAGTTGCCGCAATCGGCCTGATGGGCCTTGGCGAGCACCGTGAATCGATGGACGCCGTCATCGTCGAACACCGGCACGAGGATCGTGTGGTCCGCGGCGTGGCTGTTGCCGTGATAGGGCGAGTTGTGAAGGAAGGCGTCGCCGGGTTGCAGCTCCGGATGGAGGTCCAGCATCGCCCGGGCCATCAGGTCCGCGCCCCCGATTACATGGATTGGGTAGCTGTCGGCGGCGGTCAACAGCTCGCAATCCGCCGTCACCAGCGCGCAGGAAAAATCGCGCGCGGTGTTGATGACGCCGGAGCGGGCGGTGCGCAGCAGCGTGTTCGCCATCTTACGGGTCACCCCGTCAAAGCGCTTCTGCATGATGGCGAGCTTGACGCCGTCGAAGCCGGCGGCTGCGGGTTTTTCGAGGGCGGTCACGCGGCGAACTCCCGAAGACGGACGACGGACTGGACGAATGGCTCGACGATCAAGCCGCCTTCGGCCGTTTTGCTTGCGCGCGAACCGGGAGCGAGCACGACGGTCGTGAAGTTGCTTTCGACGACCGCCGGGCCTGTGACGATCGCGGCGACGTCGAGCGCCTCAAGGCGATATGCGGGCGCGTCGATGCGGCCGGTCTCGCGGAACGCCATGCTCCGCGATTGTCCGCCGGCCGCGCCCGAACTCGACGGCAGCCGTATGGCGCTTTCGTCCGCGAGACGGCACCGCGCGAGCGCTGTCCAGCCCATGATCTCCACGTCGTCGCCGTCGTCCCGGAAGCCGAACAGCTCCTCGTGGCGGGCGTGGAACGCGGCCACGAGGAGCTGGGCTGCGTCTTCCGCAGCGAGCATGGTCTCGTCAATGGCGACATCAATCTCCCAGACCTGGCTGGGGTAGCGTCCTTCGATCGCGAGATCGATGCGGCGGTCGCGTGCCCTTCCGCCGGCGGAGGCGAAGAACGTCTCCGCCCGCTTCTTGAGCCCCGCGACGATCCCCTGGGCGCCCGCCGCGTCGAAAGCGCCCGTCTTCATGAAGACCACCTGAGAAAATTCGGAGGTCAGCTCCGACATCATCGCGCCGGCGGCGCTCAAGGCCGCGCCGACATCGGGGAACAGGATCGATCGGCAGCCGAGCCGCCGCGCGATCAGCACGGCGTTGATGCCCGCGGCCCCGCCGCCGCCGATTATCACCGCGTCTTCGGGATCGACGCCTTGCTTGACGGTAATGTCCTCGATCGCATGCACCATGCTTTCGGTGGCGAGATCGACGATGGCGAGAGCCGCGTCCTCAACGCCCAGTCCCAAGGGAATCGCTACATCGCTTTCGATCGCGGCGCGCGCGGCCTCGACCGCAAGCCCCATCTGTCCGCCGAGGAAGAAGTTCGGGTCGATATAGCCGAGAACTACGGCGGCGTCGGTCACCGTCGGCCGCGTTCCGCCGCGGCCATAGCAGACCGGGCCGGGGTCGGATCGGGCGCTCTCAGGGCCGACGCGCAGCAGCCCGCCTTCAACGGAGGCGATCGAGCCGCCGCCTGCGCCGACGCTCTTCACGTCGACGGACGGGAAGCCCGTCAGATGACCCTGATAGACGGGTCCTAGCCAGGTCTCCCGGGTGCGGGGCAGCGCTCCGCCGCGCACGAGGCTGACGTCATAGGTGGTGCCGCCAGCGTCGGTGACGATCGCCGTGCTCACCCCCTGCAGCTTGGCGAAATAGCGCCCCGCGACCGGCGCCATCGACGGCCCCGAGTTGAGCGCAAGGATCGGCCGTTCGGCGAGCTCCTCGACGTCGACCAGTCCGCCCTGCGAAGTGACGGCGAAGATCTGGCCTTTCAAGCCGCGCGCGCCGAGCCGTTGTTTCAACGCGCGGAGGTAAGCGCTCATGATCGGCTTCAGCGAAGCGTCGATCGCGCATGACGAGGTGCGGCGATATTCGCGCACGGTTGGATTGAGCTGATGCGCAAGCGTGAAGGGCACGTCCGGCAGATGCTCGGCGAGCAACTCGCCGACACGCAGTTCGTGCGCCGGGTTGACGATCGACCACAGCAGCGAGACAGCCACCGCCTCGACCTTCTTCGCCTTCAGGCTCTCGATCACCGACAGGACGGCGGCTTCGTCGAGCGTGGCGTGCTCGCCGCCGTCCGCCAGGATGCGGCCTGGAATCTCGAAGGTGAGCGCACGCGGGATGTAGGGCGCGGGATAGCTGATCCGGTAGTTGAAAGGATCCGTGCGGCCGCCCTCGCGAATGAGAAGGATGTCCGGGTGGCCCTCCGTGGCGAGCAGCGCGGTGCGCGCCGCCTGCCCCGTGATCACGGCGTTGATAGCGCGGGTCGTGGAATGGAACAGCACCTCGACGTCGCCGAGGAAGCTCTCGACGTCCGCCCCCTGCGCCTCCGCCGCGAGCGCGACGGCGGCGAGGATGCCGTCGATCGGGTCGGGATAGGTGGTTGGCGCCTTGAAGATCTCAGCCGCTCCCGTGGAGCGGTCGACGACGAGGTCGGTGAACGTGCCCCCGACGTCAATGGATAACCGCATGCCGTCTCCTTCCGGCCCAGGGGCCGTCGCAAGTCGCTTGCGCGTGGTGCAAGCAGGCTGATCTAAGGTGAGAAATGTCGAGTCGAGCGGAAGCGTGAGACGCATGGTCAGAAGAAGCGCTCAGCAGGACGCGGCCGAACCGGACGCGGTAAGCCAGGCTGCTCGCCCAATTCCGATTGGCCCCCGCGTCAGGCACCTGCGCCAGTTGCAGGGCTTGCGGCTGAAGGACCTCGCGACCCGCGCCGGCTGCTCGGAAAGCCTGGTCTCGCGGATCGAGAACGATCTGGTCACGCCTTCGCTCAGCACGATCCACCGGATCTGCAAGGCGCTCACCGTCAACGTCTCCGCGCTGGTCGATCCGGTCGAGCAACGCGTCTGCACGACCTATGGTCCAGACGACCGGCCGCGCACGTCCCACGGCCGCGCGGGCGAAGGCGACGGGAGCCTGTGCGAAACGTTGACTCCGTTCGGAGCGGAAAGGATGCTGGAGGGGCTTCTGCTCGAATTGCCCGGAGGCGGCCCGCTCTGCGGGCCCTTCGAGCATGCGGGCGAAGAGGTGGGATACGTCCTCGAAGGCAAGCTCGAGCTCTTCGTGGAGGGAGAGCGCCACCAACTGGCCGTCGGCCACAGCTTCTTCTTCAGCTCGTCGCGCCCGCACAGTTACCGGGCCCATGGCGAGCGGAACTGCCGCGTGCTCTGGATCAACACGCCGCCCACGTTCTGATGGAGTGGGAGCTGCGCGGGGCGTCATGAGGCCGTCTCCGCGCGCTCTACCACCCGCAGGAACCGCCGCGTGCGATCCTGGCTTGGATTGTCGATCACCTCTGACGGAGGTCCCTGCTCAACGATCACGCCCTCGTCCATGAAGACGACGCGGTCGGCGACCTCGCGGGCGAAGCGAATCTCGTGGGTGACCACGATCATCGTCATGCCGGCGGAAGCGAGCTTGCGCATGACCTGCAGCACCTCGCCGACCAGTTCGGGGTCGAGCGCCGAGGTCGGCTCGTCGAATAGCATGAGCTTGGGCGAGATCGCGAGCGCGCGGGCGATCGCGACGCGCTGCTGCTGCCCGCCTGACAGCCGGTGCGGCAGGTGATCCGCATGCCCGGCGAGGCCGACTTCTCCCAACAGCCTTAATCCGAGAGCGCGGGCCGCCTCCGGGGCTATGCCGAACACGCGGATCGGCGCCTCGATGACGTTCTCCAACGCGCTCAGATGGTTGAACAGGTTGAAGTGCTGGAAGACCATGCCGATCCGAGCGTCCGCCCGCGCCTTGGCCAGCGCGCGTGTCGGCTTCAGTCCTCCGCCGGGCAGCGGCGCGTAGCCGACATGGCGGCCATCGACGGTGATCTCGCCCCAGTCGACCGGCTCGAGATGATTGATCGTGCGAAGGAACGTGCTCTTGCCCGAGCCGCTCGGCCCCAGCAGCACCACGACCTCGCCGCGGGCGACTGTCATGTCGATCCCGTTCAGGACGACGCGGTCGCCATAGGATTTCTGCACGTTGCGGCAGACGACAAAGGGCTCGCCACGCTTCGCGATCCCGCCGGCGGAGGTGGCGAGGCTGCGGAACACGTCGTCATCCGAGACGTGAGCGTCGGCAGGCGAAACGGCGAGCGGCTTCGGCGCAGGGACGTCCTCGCCCGGCTTCTCGTTCAACCTGAAGCCGAACATGCGCCGCAGCGTCTCGCCGCGCGGGCGGCGCTCGCGCTCGAGATCGAAGCGCGCCTCGGCCCAGCTTTGAGCGATCGAGATCGCGCTCGTGAGGATCAGGTAGATCAGGCCCGCAGCGGCGAAGACCGTGAAGAACCGGAAGTTTTGCCCGACGATCTGCTGGGCGCGGAACGTCAGTTCATTGACGAAGATGATGGACGCGATCGAGGTCAGCTTGAGCATGCTGATCGTGTCGTTGCCGACGCCAGGGAGGATCGAGCGCATTGCCTGCGGCAGCACGATCCGGCGCAGGGTGAGCACCGGCCCCATGCCGAGCGCGGTAGCGGCAGTCGACTGCGCCTTGTTCACGGACAGGATGCCGCCGCGGATGATCTCCGCGCTAAAGGCCGCCTGGTTGAGCGCGAAGCCGATGACGGCCGTGGTGAAGCTGTCGAACTTCAGGCCGATATAGGGCAGCGCGTCATAGATGAAGACGAGCTGCAGAAGCTGCGGCGTGCCGCGCACGATCCAGATGTAGAACCATGCGGCCGCGCGCACGACGAACAGGCGCGACAGCCGCATCAGGGCGAGGCCGAGCCCGAGCACAAGGCCGATCGCCATAGAAAGCGCGGTGATCTTCACCGCGGTCCAGGCGCCGACCCATAGGAACTCGGACGCGGCGTAGGAGAAGAATTCCCAGATCCAGTGCTGCTCGACCGCGGCGGCCGCGTCCGCCTCTCCGGAGAGCTCCTGCAGAGCGGCCGAGACCTGCGCCTGAGCCTCAGCAGTAGACGCCAGGAAGGCGAGCGCGAGGATGGCGACGGCGATCGCGCGCGATGACGTACGGATGATCTGCATCGACGAGGTCCCGCCGCCCTGACTCGTCAGTCGAGCTTCACCTCGGCCGGGATCGCGGTGGAAGGGTCGACGCCGTACCTGGTGAAGATCGCGGCCTGCTCGCCCTTGGACTGGAGCACGGTCAGCCCGTCGTGGATCACCTTAATGAGGTCGGCGTTGCCGTTCGCCGTGGCGGCGCCGATGGTGAGGCCGCTGATGATCGCGAAGGCGCGGGCGTATTTGGTCGGGGCGTCCTTCACCGAGGCGTCGGCGAAGCCGAGGTCCCAGAGCAGGATGTCCGAACGCCCGCTCTCGAGCTGGCGCATGCCGGCGGCCAGATCCTGGAACGGCATCATCGTCACGGCGTCCTTGCCGGCCGCCTTGCACGCCTCGTCCTGCTTGCGGGTCGCCTGCTCCTCGACGCTGCCGAGGCCGAAGGCGACCGTCTTACCGCAGAAATCCTCGATGCTCGCGACCTTCTTGGGATTGCCCGCGGGCACGAGAGCGCCGGTGCCGGCCTTCATATAGACCACGAAGTCGACGGTCTTTGCGCGGGCGGGCTTGTAGTAGAGATTGTCCCACATGACGTCGATCTGGCCCGCCATAACTGCGGGCAGCAGACCCGACCAGCCACCGAGCACGAATTCGTACTTCAGGCCGGCGCAGTCGAAGGTGGCGCGAGCGAGATCGGCGTCGATGCCGATGACGTTCTCGAAATTGCTCTTGTCCCGCATGACGTAAGGCGGGGTCTGCGGGTCCGCCCCGATCTTGATCGTTTTGCCGACGAGGCTCGGATACTTTTCGGACAGCTTCGCGGGCTCACACGTCTGGGCGTTGGCGACGCCAGACAGCGCAAGATGGGCTGCAAGGATGCCGACTGCAGTCAGAATGCCGTTCTTGAATGCCATGGTTCGAACTCCCCTTAGCGCCCGATATGACCAGTCGGTAGCGAGGCCCGGCCCAACGAAGCCGGTCGGCTCACCATTCGACGCAAGCGTCTTGCATGCTATGCAAGTAAAGCAAGTGGCGTGCCACCTGTTGCCGGGCGGGTTCATGAAGAATCTGAATCGGCGACAGCAGAGACGCGCCGCTTTCTGCGGCGCCTGCCTGACAGCTAGGCGCCGGGGCGCTGCTCCCGCGGGAGAGGCGCGGCGAGGCGCGCGAAGGCCCCGCGATGGAAGATTAGGGGGCGGAGCGTTGGAGCGGAGGCGAGGCTGATCACGCGACCGAGCAGGATCCTATGGTCGCCACCGTCATGCAGAGCGTAGCGCTCACACTCAAATGTGGCGACGGCGCCCTCGATGAGCGGTGCGCCCCGAAGCCCAGGCTCCCATAGTGTGTCGGACCATTTATTCGCGCCTCGGCTCGCGAAGCGCGCGGCCAGCGTCTCGTCGCCCTCGCCGAGCACGCTGATCGCGAAGTGGCTCGCCCGCTCAAACACCGGAATGCTGGCGAGCGACCGCGCCAGTGCGACGGAGACGAGCGGCGGCTGCAGCGACACCGAGACGAATGAATTCGCGGTGACGCCGACCCTTTCGCCTTGCTCGTCTTCTGCGGTGACGATCGAAACGCCAGTGGGGAAGCAGCCGGCGGCCAGCCGGAAGGCGCTCGGTTCAACTTCGATAGCTGAGCCTTCGCAGAGCGCCGTCACAGCAGCCCGAGCGTCGCGACCCGCTCGCCCTTGGAAACGCTGCCAAGGGTGGTGGACCGCACGAGAAGGGCGTCCTGCGGCGCTGTCACCGTTTCCACCTCATCGCCATAGACGTTGAGGATTCGGCACAGGACATCGCCGGCTTTCACCGCCGCGCCGAGTGGCGCCTCCGCGACGAGCAAGCCACCCCGGTTCGCGCGCAGCCCGATGAACTCGCGCATGACATGGCTCTGCGGCGGCGGAACCGGATTTCCCTCGATCATGCCGAGCCCGATGAGCAGGTTGGTCACGCATTGAGCGCCGATCGCGACCTGGTCCTCCTCAAGGCGTCCGCCCTCCGCGATCTCGAAGGTGAGGCATGGCACGCCCGCCTTCGTGGCCTCGACGCAGAGGATGCCGTCGGAAACGTACATCCCGCGGTCGCCGCGCATGATCCAGCCGGTCCCGAGCAGATGCGCCATCCGCTCGGCCTTCTGCGCGGCTTCGCCGAGGTTCATGTGCGGGAGGATCGCTATCGGCACGTAGCGCCCCCCGCGCGTGGGCGTATGGACGTCGATCCCGGCGTCGCATTGCCGGATCAGCTTGAACAGAGTGGCGGCCATGACCTGCGCGATGTTGCCGTCCGTGTCGCCGGGGAAGCAGGTCCAGGCGTCGGTCGGCGCCTGATCAAGCGGCGACTTCAGATATTGCGAGATCGGCAGCCGGTGATCGGCGACCAGCGCGAGCGGCTGCTGCACCGGACAGCACACGACACTTCCGGAAAGCGTCTGCGGGTCGATTCCGGCGAGCGCGCGATTGACGAGCGCTATGCCGGTCACCTCGTCCCCGTGGATGCCGGCGCCAATGTAGAGGCGGGGGCCCGGCGTTGTCCCGTTGATGAGGACGAGCGGCAACTGGACGGTGGATCCGTCCGCGAGCTCGAGCACGGAGATCTGGCCGCGGACGCGTTCGCCGGGACGGGCCGTAATGCCTTCGATGGTAAGGTCGCGCGTCATGTTCGCCTCAGCTGGCGGCCGCCATAAGCGGCGCGTCAGGCGCACGCTCGGCCAGGCCATAGGATTGGAAGAACCGTTCGACGGCGCCGGTGGCGCACGCCCAGTCGAAGGTGCGGTAGGACATGCCGGCCACGACGTGACGCGGACCGGAATAGAAGGTCTCGTACTGGACGTGTCGCGAGGCGAATTCAGAGCCGATCGCGTCCCATGCGAGCTTGAACAGCTGCACGCGCTCATCCGAAGAGAACGCGGGGGAGTGCTGCGTGCGGCCGATGAGGCGGGCGATCTCGGGGTCGCCGAAATCCTCGACCGAGGACGGCAGCATGATGACGCCGCCGCCCGACAGCTCCCGGAGCGCCTGGATCACCCGGGGATAAAGCGCTTGTCCATGGACTTGGGCCGCGTAAAGCAGCCCGCGATCTGGCATGAAGTAAGGCCCGTAGAACGAGCCCTTAGCCTCCATCCCGTAGACGAAGGCCTCGATCATGCTGCAGTCGGCGGCGAGTTCGCCGAGCGTCTGCCGCACCGATGGCATGTTGGACGTGCCGATGGTCTCGGTGATCTTGTGCGCAAGGCCGATCAGGAAGCGCAGCTTCACCATTAGGCGGATCTCGGCCTGATAGTTCTGGAAGGCGTGCACGGGCGCTTCATGCCATTGCGCCAGCTGGGCGGCGACTCCGCGGTGTACGAAGATCCGGTCCCACGGAACCTTGACGTCGTCGAAGTAGAGCAGCGCATCGTTCTCGTCGAAGCGCGACGACAGCGGATAGTCGAAGGCTGATGTCGCGGCCTGCTCGTAGGAGCGCCGCGACATCAGCTTCACGCCCGCGGCTGCGATCGGCACGGCGGCGGTGAAGGCGAAGCGAGCTTCGTCCGCGCCCAGCGGCCGCAGCGTCGTGACCAAGACTTCGTCGGAAAGCGCAGCGCCGGTGCCGAGCATCTTCGCTCCGCGGATCGTGACGCCCCCCGGATCCTCATCGACGATGCGGACGGCGACCTCGCCGTTACCACCCTCGCTTGCCGCCTTCGACCGGTCGCCCTGCGGATCGATGATGACGTAGGAAAGATATAGGTCCTGGTCGCGTGCATAGGCGTAATAATCGAGCACTGCGTCGGCCCGGCCGCCTTCATGCCTGCGGTAGACCTCCGCGCTAGCGGCCATGCAGGCGATGGTCGACGCGACATGGTCGGGGGAGCGCCCCATGAAGCCGTGGTGCAGTTCGGCCCATGCCACGAGCGCTTCGCGTCGCTGGACCAGCTCGCCGTAGGATGTCGGCATCTGCCAGGCGCGGCTCACGCGAGCGCCGGTCGGCGTCTCGAACGTCGAGCGTTCGACATTCTCCGGCCGCGCCTGGAAGTCGTAGAGGTTTGCCACCGAGCGGGCGGCGCCGCGGAATGCGCCGTGTTCGGCAACGTTGGAAATGCGGCCGCCGTTCAAGAAGATGCAGCGCCCGTCGTCGAGGGCTCGGAGATAGTCAGATCCAGATCTCATGATCGCCCCCGCGGCTCACCCACTCACGTTAGCGAAATTCACTTTGTGAATTAGCTTTGTCAATAAGCTATTTTCGCAAGTGAGGTTGCAGCGGGTCGGGTCTCGCGGCTATGCCCCAGGGGTCGCCCTGTGCGGCACTGATGGAGATCTGATGAGCGCTGCTCCGACGACCGTTAGCCGCTCCGCGCTGCTTATTGGCGGGTCCGACGACGCCTTCAGGTCTCTGGTCGACGACCTAACCCATTTCGCCACACGGCTTCAGCAGATCAGGGAAGCGCTTGCGCGTCAGATGGGCGTGACGACGCCGCAATACGTGATGCTGATGGCGCTTGCCCGCCGAACGCCGGGATCCGCCATAGGGACAAAAGATCTCGCTGCGCGCTTGAGAGTGAGCGTGCCGTTTGTCGTTACAGAAACGAAGAAACTCGAAGCTATGGGTTTTCTGCAGAAGCAACCCATAGCCGCAGACAGGCGCAGGATTGATATCGTTCTGACTAAGCGGGGGCTTCAATCTGTTGAGGCGCTTGGGTCGCGGCAAAGAACCGTTAACGACATCTTATTTTCGGGCGTGGACGAGGCCAAGTTCAGTCAGCTTCAGAAAATAACGAAGGATCTTCTGGAGGCATGTGAGCCAGCTCTAGAGGCGGCCGAACACTAGACAGCCAAAGTCGTCGATCAGTCCTCCGCGGGAGATATTTCATGAATGTGCTGGAGCAACCTATCGTTCGCGCTCGTCTCGGCTCCGGCCAGGGCGCGGCGTTTTTGCGTTTCAGATCAAAATACGTGACCAGCGCTGCAGCGACGGCTGCCGCGATGACCCGACGCTCGGGTGCAAAGCCTGCCGCAGAAAGCGCCGGTGGTCCCACCGTTGCCGCAGGGTCCTTGCTGGCAAGCGCGCCGCTTTTTCCTCGCTGTCGACCGACGTCGTGGTTTCGCAGTAAATATAGGTAGGCCTCCCCACTTACGAGAGGCCGATCGCGGGACTCGGGTCGACGTCAAAGCTTGCTCGCTTAAGCTTTCGCAAGGCCGGAACGTTAGCTCTGCTGTCGCGCGTACCGCGTCTGAGCCTCGACCATGCGGATCAGACGAGAGACCGTCGACAAATAGACGCGTCTCCTCACTGACCCGCGGCCACCTGTTCCACGGTCGGATTTAGTTTGTCACGCGATGAGGCGTGATGCTTCACGAACGTTCCGCGTGGCGGCATTGGCGTTTTGAGCGGCGTCCGCGATCTCCACCATGTTCTGGTTGATCAACGTGACGTTCTCGGATGCCGTGTGCATGTTGCCCGCCATCTCCTGCGCTACCGCTGACTGTTGCTGCACAGCCGCGGAAATGCTGGACGAAATGCTGCCCAACTGAGTGATCGTGTCAGCAATAGAGCTGATCGCCTTGACTGCGTTCGACGTCGACGACTGGACGGCGGAGACCTGGGCGCTGATTTCCTGAGTGGCCTTTGCGGTCTGGTTAGCGAGGCTTTTCACCTCCGCCGCCACCACTGCGAAACCCTTGCCGGCTTCTCCTGCGCGCGCAGCTTCGATGGTTGCGTTCAAGGCCAGAAGGTTCGTCTGGCCGGCGATGCTGTTGATCAGATCGATCACAGCTCCGATCCGAGATGCGGCCTCGGAAAGCCCCTCGACAATGTTGGCGGTTTCGCCGGCCTTATGCATCGCCTGTCCAGAAATCGCTGAAGCCTCGCTGACCTGCCGGCTGATCTCTCCGACCGAAGCAGCCAACTCTTCTGCGCCCGCCGCGACCGCTTGGACGTTGGACGAGGTGGTGGATGAAGCTTGAACCGCGATCGAGGTCTGCTCACTCACCCCTTCGACTGCTCGGCTGATCTGTTCGATGTCGGCGTTGATCGAGCGCTGAGTCTCCTCGCGCCGAAGGCGCGCCTCAGTCGCTTCGGTCGCGTTCCGCGCCGCCTTGACGACCTTTATGGGCCGTCCGTTCGCGCCCAGTATTGGGTTGTAGGTTGCGCAGAGCCAAAGCGGCTTTCCGTGCTTGTCCACCCGCTTGAACTCTCCGGAATGGAACTCGCCACGGCGCAGTTTGTCCCAAAACTCGGCGTATTCGCTGGATGCGGCATATGCGGGCTCGACGAACATCGAATGGTGACGGCCTTTCACCTCGGCTAGGGTGTACCCTGCCGCCGAGAGAAAGTTCGCGTTTGCGTCGAGGATCGTTCCATCGAGCGCGAACTGGATGACTGCGAGAGACTTGTCGATCGCCGCGATCTGGCCTTCGGCGTCGGCAGTTTGGATCTTCCTCTGGGTGACATCAGCGGCGATCTTGAAGACGGATTCTACCTTACCGTTCCGCCCGAGCACCGGGTTGTAGGAGGCTCGGATCCAGACCTCGCGGCCGCCCTTGCCGATACGCCGAAATTCAGCAGCCTGGAACTCTCCGCGAGCAAGAGCCGCCCAGAACGATGCGTAAGCTTCGGAGCTGCGCTCCGCAGGATCGACGAACATACTGTGGTGCTGACCACGGATTTCCTCGATGCCATAGCCGAGCGCTTTGAGGAAGTTGGCGTTCGCGTCCACGACCAGACCCTGCGGCGTGAACTCGATGATCGCCTGCGACTGGTCGATCGCATCCAGTTTGGCTTGGGAGGAACTGTGAAACAGTCGCATTTCGGGAACCTCGAAGGGAAACATTAAAGTCTTCGAGAAATCGTTTCTGCGGCGTTAATTATGGTCCCTTTGCGAGTGAAAGTCGGCACGCTACGGCTCTACCTGAGAAAACGAACAACCGAGCCGGAGGACGTCAGCGGAACCTCGCGTTGTCAGGCTGCGGTGTTGCTCAGGGAGGCGAGCCGACTTCCGACTGCCTTTAGCTGTCCGCCGAATTCACCTCCCATTCGACTATCAGGCGTGTGCGGCAGCCTCCGCCATACTAATCTCATTGCCAGGCTCTCGCCGAGCGTCGCGGCGCTACGTTCAACGCGTGCATCGGCCTCGATCGCCAGCTCCGCCCCTACGCCATCCTCTTGTTCTTGATCCGTTCTCATGGAATCCATTCCCTCAGATGGAGGAGCGAGACATGGCGGATGCGGCGGGAAACCTGTTCGAGGATGAAACGGTGGCGGGCGACGAGGCCACCGTCGACGATGTGATTCTGGCGGCTGGCGGCGAACGTCAGGCGATCCAAGCGCTTCTCGTGCAACTGGCCGTGACGGAGCAAGCGGGGGCGCCCGCAGGCGAGGCTTTAAGTAGCGGCGGCGCGAATGAATGAGGCGACAAAGCCCATGAGGACGAGTATGTCGGCTGATAGCCATCCGCGCACGTCGGACGGCCGTTACTTCGTGGTCAACGGTCGCCTTTGGAGGCTGAGTAATCCCAACCTGCCCGCGGCCGCGCGAGCGCGCCTCGTCGCGGAACTGATGGCGGCCAGGCGAGCCGTACGGGACGCCAACGGCTGCGAAGCCGCGCTGAAAGAGGCGCGCGCGCGAGTAGACATAGCGAAGGTGGCGCTCGGCGAACGTGGCCCGGTGTGGTGGACTGACGGCGCTCCAGACGTGAACCGAAAGATGGCGCGCAACACGCCTTATGCCGCATGGTTCGCCAGCCTTCCGGTAGGCGAGAAGAAGGGGTGACGCTCAAGCTGCCCGCTTATCTCGGGCCGCTTGGTGTCGAGTGCGGCGGCTGCGCCGCCGGGTGATCCTCGGGGCGCGGAGCGTGGAGGCGAAAATGGCGGCGGCGGAGGCTGCTCGGCGGCTGAAGTGCTCCGCTCGAAAAGCGAGGCGGGTGCGAAGAGCTAGTATGCGGAGAGGTGACGTCGCCCCCATCCCTGCGAGCTGTCCGGAACTCAGGGACGGGGACGACGTGGGCGGTTTAGAAGGACACGCCCGGCGGACTACGCCATGGCGCATGGTTGGGTTCCTATCCAGCAAATGACAATGATCGAGATTACGAGCGCTTCATCAGCCCGGAATAAGGCTGATTGTGACGAGGGTGGCGAATCCCAAATTGGGTGACGACGGAAGCTCCCGACAGGGGAAGACCATAGCGAACCAACCTCGGTGGCGACTGCGCGGCGGTGGCGCCAGCAATGCAAGCAAAAGTGAGTTTTTACGCGGGTGTTGTTTTAACTAAATGAACCTCATGATCGCTGCATTGGGTCACGGGTTCTCGAGCAGCGACAAGCGTGCGATCAATACTGACCTGCATTACTGATGCGCACGATCAGCGCCTTTTGCTTCTCGCGGCCATCGTCTGCGCGATTGGCGTTTATGGCTCGTCGTCGATTGCCGCTCACGCGGGGCTCGTGGATGGCCGAGCGCGCAAGGTATGGGGTGTAGTCGGCATCACGGCCGCGGGCTGCACAGCCTGGGCGACGCATATGATCGGGCTGTTCGCTTTCCAGCCGGGAATGGAGGCTGGCTTTGATCCGACCCTTATGGCGGTCTCACTGATCGCCGGCACGGTCGGCATCGGCGCCGGCGTGTGGTTAGGTGTCGGAAGACACGATCGCGAGCGTCGCTTCGTCGCCGGAGTGGTGCTCGGCCTTGGCGTCACCACGCTGCACTATCTCGGCCAGGCCTCGTACGTCGTCACCGGCTACGTCGTCTGGGACGATGTGCTGGTCGGGGGCTCGATCGTCGTCAGCTTGGCGATGTTCGGGGTCGCTACGGTAGCCTCTGGAGATCGAAGACCGCCCATCCGCAGGCTTGGCGCCCCGCTGCTTCTCGCCGCCATCGCAGTTCTCCATTTCAGCGGCATGGCCGCCGCCACGTTCGTGTTTGATCCGCGGATCGAACTCGGTCCCGCAATTCTTCCCGCCCGGTTGGTGGCGCCTGTTGTCGCTGGCGCTTCTGCTGTGCTGTTCGTGCTGGCGGTCCTCGGCTTGCGGTTCGCGCTGGCCGCCCGAGCCGCAGCCCGGCGCGACCGAGAACGGCTACGGGAGCTCGCGAGCGTGGCGGTGGAGGGGCTGCTTCTATGTGACGGCGAATTAATCGCAACGATAAACCAAAGTCTTGAGGAGCTCAGCGGTTTGCCATCGGCCGCCCTCTCTGGCCGGCCGATGAGCGTCCTTCTGCCGGGCGTGAACTTGGTCAATCTTCCGGAGCGTCAGGAACTCGACGCCGAACTCGTAGCTGCAAACGGGCAACGCGTTCCGGTCCGGGTGCTTCGTCGTGAGGTCCACTTCGGACGAGAGAGGCAAGCGGTCGTCGCCATACGCGATCAACGCGAGCGACTTAGTGCTGAGCAGAGGATGCGCACGCTCGCCTTCTCGGATGCACTGACCGGATTGCCGAACCGCGCCCGATTTGGCGATCTGCTGGCCGCGCGAGCGGCGGCCTGTCTGTCAAATGGAGCTCAACTCGCCATACTGCTTATCGACCTCGACCGGTTCAAATTTGTGAACGACACGTTCGGTCATGCAGCTGGCGACGCGCTGCTGCGCCAAGTCGCGCAGCGGCTGGAGGCCTCAGCAGGGAGCCGCTCGGTCGTCGCGAGGTTGGGCGGAGATGAGTTCGCTGTCTTGGCCCCCGATGGAGTGACCGAATTCGATGCCGAGCGGCTCGCGCAAGCGGTAGTGGATTCACTCAGCCGCCCTTTCACGCTTCAAAACAACACGGTCGAAATCGGCGCGAGCGCTGGGTTGGCGATCGCTCCTAACGATGGAGAGCAGCCTGAAGAGCTTCTGCGGAACGCAGATCTAGCCCTCTATCGAGCCAAGTTGGACGGTAAGGGGCTGGCCCGCCGCTTCGATCCGGAACTGCAGCGCCAGGCGCGCGAGCGCCAGCAGATGGAGATCGACCTCGCGCAGGCTCTCATCCGAAACGAGTTCGAAGTTCACTACCAACCGCTAGTCGATCCTCGAACGCTTGAAGTGAAGGCGGCCGAGGCGCTTGTGCGCTGGCGTCACCCCGGGCGCGGGCTCGTGTCCCCAGTTGACTTCATCACCGTAGCCGAGGAGACCGGTCTGATCTCTGGAATCGGAAGCTGGGTGTTGAGCCGCGCCTGCCAAGACGCCGCCTCCTGGCCTAGCCATATGCGGATCGCGGTGAACCTGTCGCCTACGCAGTTTCGCGACCCCGCCCTCATCGAAACGATTATGGGCGCACTGTCCGCCTCCGGCTTGCCTCCGCAGCGGCTTGTTTTGGAGATCACGGAGGGCGTTCTGCTGCTGGACGAAGCGCGGACGCTGACGACGCTCGAGCTTCTCAGAGCGTACGGCATCGGCCTCGCAATGGACGATTTCGGAACGGGTTACGCCTCTCTCGGATATCTCCGCCGCTTCCCCTTTAGCAAGATCAAGATCGACCGCTCGTTCGTCCGTGACCTTCCAGCGGATCGCGGGTGCGCCGCGATCTTCCAAGCGATCGTCGCGCTCGCCGGCGCCTTGAACATGTCAATAACGGTCGAGGGGGTCGAGACCGTCGAACAGCTGAACTTCGCCGCGGAAGAGGGGTGTGATCTGGTGCAGGGCTACTATCTAAGCCGCCCGTTGCCGCTGGCTGAGTTCCACTTGTTCCTGAACCGCCGCGAAGCCGCCTGAGCTTTCCGCGGTGCGGTAAGGCCGGTTCGTCATCGTCCCTCGCACCACGTCGGCCGATTGATGAAGTCGTTCGGCGCTATGATCTGCGTGAGCCGTTCATTCGCCGCCTCGGAACTGCTTGAGCGCGCACCTCGCCTTCCCGAGCGCCGGCGCATCGATCGGGCCGGCGTCGGACCGGAGGCCAATGCTGTCCCCATCCACGTCCAGGGTGTCGCCGTCGATCACGCAAATGGCTGAAGACGATGCCGGAGAGGCCAGAAGTAAGAGCGCGAGGAGAGTCTAGCCTCCGCAAAATATCCAAACCGGACGGTACCAACTTCTCCTTAGGGTCAATCGTCTCGGCGATCGCTACGCATAATATCTAACAAGCTGAGGCTCTACATCGCGTCGTCCACCGTGTGGTGAGGAACATCGCAACCGTGATCGAACGTCATCGCGACCTGATCGATCCGATCCTCAGGGGCGACGTCTCGGGCGCGGAGATCGTGGCCTACCTCCGAAAAAAGGACTTGGCGCGAGGCGAGAATGGCAGAGAGCTTCGTACCCCGCTTTTTAATCGACATGCCGACTTGTGTGATCGGCCTCAGCGCGTCCAGTCCGTAAAGTCCTGAGGGCAGTGATCATCAGCGGTGTGCGTCACATCCAGTTTGAAGCAGAGCTCTTGATCGATGCGCGTTCAACGAGCGACGCGGCCGCGGTTTGGGCGCTACGGCGGGTCGCGCCTTCGTCGACGGTCTCTATCCGGCCGTCGCGCATGACGATCCTGCCGTCGATAAGAACATGCGTCGTCTCGTGGCCAAGGGCCGAATAGACGATCGCCGATATCGGATCGTGGATCGGCGACATGAACGCGCTTCGCGGGTCGACGAGCGCGAGATCCGCCTTCTTGCCCAACTCGATCGAGCCGATCTCGTTATCGAGGCCGACCGCGCGGGCGCCGTCGATCGTGGCCATCTCGAGCGCCTTGAGCGCGGTCATGATCTCGGCGTCGCCGCTGAAGCCCTTCTGGATCAGCGCTGCGAACTTCATGGCCTGAAAAAGATTGTGGTTGTTGCTGCTCGCCGGGCCGTCGCTCGCAAGCCCGACAGTAAGACCCGCCGCCAGCATCTCCGGGATCGGCGGGACGCCCGAGGCGAGATACATGTTGCTGCACGGGTTGTGCGACACCTTCACATCGTGCCGGCGCAGGATGCCGATGTCCTTCGAACTGCAGTGGACGCAGTGAACCGCGAGCACGTCGGGGCCCATGAAACCGACGTCGCTCAGCACCTCCGTGTCGGTTCGCCCGTAGACGGACCGCGCGTGTTCGATCTCGAACGGCGTCTCCGAAACGTGGATCGTCACGAGAACGCCGAACTCGTCGGCAAGCGCCCGCGTTTTCTTCAGGCTGTCCTCGTCGAGCGTCCAGATCATGCAGGGCGCCAGCCCGACCTGGACCCGGCCGCCCGGCTGATTGTTGGCGATGATCAGCGATCGCGCGTCGGCCAACGCGGCTTCAGCCGTTTCGATCAGCTCTTTCGGCGCGCCATATTGCTCACCGCCCGAAAGGAAGCCGCGGCAGACGAAGCCTCGCATCCCGGTCGCCAAGTAGGCGTCGAACACGGCCTGCGTTAGCCCGGGTCGGGGATGGGCGTACATGAAGTCGACAAGCGTGGTGACGCCTGAGCGGATCGATTCCACACAGCCATGCAGCGCGGCGATGTGGGCGTCGTCCGGGGTCAGTTCGACCGCAGCCGGACCTGTCATGCAAGTGAACCACTTCTTCAGCGCCATGTCGTCGCCCGGGCCCTTCAGCAGGGTCTGGAACAAGTGCGTGTGCGTGTTGATCATCCCGGGGATCAAGATCTGACCCGCGGCGTCGATGATCTCCCATTGCGGCTCCGCCCGGGAGCTTAGTTCGTCGCCGGCGCCGATCTCCAGGATGCGGTCGCCTTCAATCAACACGCTGCCGCGCTCAATGATTTGACGGCCAGGGTTCATCGTGATGACGCAGGCGTCCTTGATCAGGATGCTCATGCGACTTTGGCTGTCTCAGCGGCCCTGATCAGCCGGCGAATGGCGGGCGGCGTGAACGGGCCGTCGCTCGCGACCGTCACCCCAAGCGGCGCGAGCGCGTCAGCCACCGCCCCTGCGACCGCCGCGACAGAGCCGGTCGTGCCGCCCTCCCCCGCTCCCTTCATGCCGAACGGGTTGAGGGGCGACGGCGATTCCATGCTGCCGAGCGCCACGTCCTGCGGCATGTCGGCCGCCGTCGGCATGAGGTAGTCGGCGAAGCTCTTGGTCGCGAGACGGCCTTTCTCGTCGTAGCGCAGCTCTTCGAACAGCGTGCCGCCAAGCCCCTGGGCGAGGCCGCCGAGGACTTGGCCCTCGATGATCATTGGGTTGATGACCGTGCCGCAATCGTGGACGACGGCGTAGCCGACGATCTCGAGTTCTCCCGTCTCGGGATCGATCTCGATCGAGCAGACATGCGTCGCGTTCGCGAAGGCGATGCCCGGAACCTGATGGTGCGCCTTCTCATCCAGGTTGAAGGAGGAGATCCCGCTCGGCATCGCGTTCCAGGCGGTCGAGCGTCCCGCGATCGCGGCGAGCGGCATGCTGGCGCCTGTCGCTGTGCGAGCCTCGCCCTCCGCCCACACCAGGTCGCCGGGCTTCGCCTGGAGCATTTCGGCGGCGACGACGAGGGCCTTTTCCTTGACCTTTCGGGCGGCGAGCCGCGCCGCGGCGCCTGCGATCGCGCCCCCGCGGCTCGCGAAGGTGCCGACGCCGTCCGGCACGACGTCGGTGTCGCCGTGATGGACGATGATGCTCGCGATGTCGATCTCGAGCTCGTCGGCCACGAGCTGCGCGATCGCGGTCGCCGTTCCCTGCCCGTGCGGCGAGGCGCCGGTCAGGACCGTGACCTTGCCGCTCCCGTCAACACGGACATGGCCGGTCTCATAAGGACCGATCGCCGTCTCCTCGACGAAGCAGGAGATGCCGACGCCGTGCAGCTTCCCGCGGCTCCGGGCGTCCGCCTCGCGTTCGGCCCGGCTCGTCCATCCCGCGAGCTCGAGCGCCCGATCGAGGCAGCCCGGATAGTCGCCGCTGTCGTAGATCACGGCCCCTGCGAGCACGATCGCGGTGCCGCGGTCGCTCGGCATGTCCGCCGGAGTGAGCATGTTTCTCCGCCGAAGCTCCACCCGGTCGATTCCCATCTCGCGCGCGATGCGGTCCATGGTCAGCTCCATGCACAGCACCGCCTGGGGATGGCCGGCGCCGCGATAGACCGCAAGCGGGGTCTTGTTGGTGACGACCGAATGGGATTCCGCTCGGTAGTTCGGGACGCGGTAGGGCCCGCGCAGCATCGCGGAGGAAATCGAGGCCGGGGTCACCGACAGCGTCGCCGCCGCCGCCCCGTTGTCGGTGACGGAGCGCAGCGTGACCGCGGTGACGACGCCCTCCGCGTCGACCGCCGCGCGCAGGTGATGGACCTGCTCGCGGGCGTGGGTGGTCGCGACGAAGTGCTCCTCGCGGCTCTCGATCCACTTGACCGGGCGGCCGAGCTTGCGCGCGGCTACGACGGCGAGGACCTCCTCCGGATAAAACTCGCATTTCACGCCGAAACCGCCGCCGACGTCGGGCGCGATAACCCGGATATCACCCTCGGACAGGCCGAGGACCCCGGCGAGGAACCCACGGAGCAGATGCGGGAACTGCGTCGAGCTCGTCAGCGTGATCCGGCGGCCCGCGCCCGTCGGATCGGCGAGCACGCCGCGGGTCTCCATCGGAGCGGCAAGGTAGCGATGGACGCGGTATGTCGCGTCGACGACGTGGTGGGCCTCGGCGAACGCCGCATCGACGTCGCCGACGGACTGGCGCGCCGTGTGGATGATGTTGCCGCCGAGCTCAGGGTACAGCACGACGGGGGCGGAGCTCCCGGAGGCCTCCTCGGCGTCGAGCGAGAAGGGCATCTCCGTCAGATCAAGCGAGACCAGCGCGGCGGCCTCCTTGGCGATCCATGGATCGTCGGCGACGACGATCGTCACCGGCTCGCCAGCGAAGCGGACGCGGCCGACGGCGAGCATGCGCTGCAGGGCGGCGTTGCCGGGGCCGGCGAGATCGATCGACGGCAGCTTGCCGTACGACAGCACGTCCTCCCCCGTCAGGGCGAGCCGCACGCCTGGAAACGCCAGCGCTTCGGAGACGTCGACGTTGTTGATCGCCGCGTGCGCCATCGGCGACCGGACGACCTCCATATGGAGCATGCGCGGCGCCTCGAGATCGGCGACGAACTGAGCCTGCCCGAGCAGCAGGCGGGCGTCCTCCATGCGGGGAACTGGGGCGCCGACAAGTCGACCAGCAGCCATCGTCAGGCCTCCGCCGTTTCCGCCGCGGAGCGGAGCGCCTCTTTGATGTTGCGGTAGCCCGTGCAGCGGCAGAGGTGCCCTTGCAACATCGAGTCGATCTGTTCGCCGCTCGGTTTCGCCGATCGCCTGAACAGGGCGACCGCCGACATGATGAAGCCCGGTGTGCAGAAGCCGCACTGAAGCGCGTGGCTCTTGTTGAACGCGGCCTGGACGGGATGGAGAGCCTCCGGCGTGCCGACGCTCTCGATGGTTTCGACCTCCGAGCCGTCGGCCTGCACCGCAAGGGTGAGGCATGATCGCACGGGCTCGCCGTCGAGCAGCACCGTGCAACTGCCGCAGGCGCCGGTGCCGCAGCCCACGTGGGTGCCGGTGAGGCGAAGCGTATCCCGAAGCAGTTCGGACAGGAGGAGGCGGGGCCGCACCGCATGGTCGGAGCGCTCGCCGTTGACGGTCAGCGTCATCTGAAAGGCGGACGACGTCATGCGGCGCTCCCTTCAATCTTGGCGACGGCCCGCGCGACCGTGCGCCGAATGAGTACAGGCAGAACGTCGCGGGCGTAATCCGCAGCTGGACCGTCAGAGCTGTCCGGAAGGGCGACGTCCGCCTTGAGCGTCGTGGAGACGGCGGAGACCGAGCCGAAGAGTGCGGCTTCAAAGGCCGAACAGCGCAAAGGTCGGTTCGCAAGGCCGCCTGCCACGATCCTCGCCGCGACGATGTCGGTCCCGTCGAGCCGCAGATCGACGGCGACGCAACAGAGCGGCGGCGCGCCCGCACGTGACGATATCTCTCCGAAGGCGGACACCGAGGCGTTCGGCGACGCGGTAGGGATGCGAAGCGCGGTGACGAGCTCGCCCGGCGCAAGCGCCGTCTCATGCGCGCCGAGGAAGAAGTCTTCCGCGGCGAGCGTCCGTTCTCCGTCGAGGCTGGTCAGCGCCAGCGTCGCGCCGAGCGCGACGACGGCGGAAGGGAGCTCGCTGTTCGGGCTGGCGCGGACCAGATTGCCGACAAGGGTTCCGCGGTTGCGGACCGCAGCCGACCCGACGGACAGGATGGCCTCCGAAAGCAGCGGGGCCGCCTCGGAGACCTTAGAGCACATGGCGGCGGTAAGCGTGACGGCGGCTCCGATCGTGAGCAGCCCGTCGGCGACGTCGATCCTCTTCAGATCCGGGAGACGGCCGATATCCACGACCAGCCCTGCCGAAACGCTCCGGTCGGCCAGCATCGGCAGCAGGCTTTGACCCCCGGCGAGCGCGACCGCGCCGGGTTTTGCGAGAAGGCCGAGCGCTTCATCAACGGAGGCTGGCCGGGCATAGTCAAAATCGAGCGGAATCATCTGCTCCTCGACGATCCTGATTTGATCGTCAGGATCGATGCAACGCGTGTGCCACTTAACGATCGGACATCCGCATGGCGACGAGGACGGCGGCGGCGACGGCGGCGAAGGCGAGGATCCGGGACGCCGCGCAGGGACGAATCCTGGATGCGGCCGCGGAGGTGTTCTCCGAGCGCGGCCCGGCTGCGGCGACGGTCGCCGAGATCGCTGCTCGCGCCGACATGCCCACTGCGACGGTGCACTATTACTTCGGAAGCAAGACGGCGCTCTACGACGCCGTGCTGTCGCAGGTTCTCGACCTCTGGCTATCGGAGATCGACCGCATCGACACTCAGGGGCCGCCCGAGGAAGCCCTCTCCGCTTACATTAGAGCCAAAATGCGCGTTTCCTTCGCACATCCAGCGGCCTCGCGGATCGTCGCGGGCGAGATCCTCCGGGGCGGCGCGAAGATCGAGTCCTTCGTCCGTGACGAATTGCTCCCGCACCTGCAGGCGAAGCTCGATCTCGTCGAACACTGGCGCCGCTCGAACCGAGTTCGTCCAGTGGATCCCCGTACGTTGTTCTTCCTGATCTGGGCGTCGACGGAGTTTTACGCGACCTACGCTTCGGAGGTCGTCGCGGTCCGAGGCGTTGAGCGCCTCACCGAAGCGGAATTCGAGACTGCGTCGGACGCGATCGCCGACATCATCCTCCGAGGCGCGCTGCCGCGCGCGCGAGACTGAGAAGACGTTCCGGCGCCTCAGGAGAGCCAGATCTCCAGCGTCCCAGGGCGGGGCGGGGCGGCGTAGCCTCTGAAGTCCTGCGCCGCCGGCGGCGGCCCGCCGGGGGGAGACGCGTCGCGCACCGCGCGCTCGACCGTCCCCAAGGCGGCTCGGTCGGCGTCGTAGAAATAACGCACGGCGTCTCGGCGAACTGCGTGCGGCACGCTGCGGATATCCGCCACGGCCACGCCGTCACGGGCGAGCTCCGCGGCGATGGCGCGAGCACGGGCGAGCGTTCCAGCCGCGCCGATCGGCACGTGGATGAAGACGCGCACTCTGCCAGTCGATGGCGCTTCGGCAGACGCGCGAGGAGCCGGCGCAGCGCCGCGGGCCGGTGCGCTCGGCGGCGGCGCGGCTATGCTACCGGTCCGGCTCGGAAGCTCGTCCGACGGCAGATCTTCCGCAACTGTGTCCCTTGGAGAGACCTCCTCCTGCGGGCGCGCAACCTGCGCGGGGCGACGGGGGGCGCTCCTGCTCTCCGGCGCCCCCAGCTCTTCCTTCGACGCTCGGCCGGACGCCGCGTCGTCGGGCGCTTCGAGCGCGACGGATCTGTCGTCGATCTTGCGCTGGAGATCGGCGAGCACCTTCTGGCGGCTCTCGATCTCGATGTTGAGGGCGGTGAGCCGATCGCCCCGCTGTGCGTCCGCGGCGCCGTCTGCAGTTGCGGGTGCATTCGCCGGCGAGCCCTCCCCCGGTCCGCCGAACATGCGGACCCCAGCAAATCCCAGGGCAGCGAAAGCCGCGCACAGGACAACGAGCGTCACGGCGCTCGGCCGCCGGCGCTCCTCGACATCCGCCGCCGCGGGCGCGCTCGCGATCAGCCGAGGCGCCCTTGTGCTGAAGCGCGGCTCAATCTCCTGCGGGGCGGCAGCCTTCGGCTCCGTCCGCGGCTCGGCCGTTGGCATATCCCCCTTTTCTGTCGAGCCCTGGACCGAGTCAGCCCAGTCCAGCGACGTCATGGACTTGAGATGCGCGTCGGCGTCGAAGGCCCACGCATCCTGCTCGGGGTGACGGATCATCATCGTCCATGGTTCGCTGGGCGCTTACCGAGTCTGAACGCATGCGGGCTCCGCAAGTTCAGGCTCGCATGAAGAGAAGTTAGCGCACGTGCCTCTCCCTCTAACCCACAACTCTCCAGGCGCATCGCTGCCGGACTTCCCTCTTTTTCAGAGCTTCTGCATTGGCAATAGAGAGACAGTTTAGCGCGCTGGCTGGCAGGACTGGCTTCAGCAGTGGCGCAATCGCAACGACTGGATACTACGGCATCCAACCACGAGGGCCGGTCACGCTGGAAAACCATGAGGATGTGAGCTTGATCAGCGATTTCAGTACCTGGATTGTATCCAATATGGGTTAAGCCCGGCCGCTGGATGGCACTGATCCGGCTGTTCGCGCCATTTGCGGACATAGCGTCGCCATCGGGAAGCAGACGTCGATGAACGATACAAAGCAGCTTCTGTTGGCGCCTGGAAACCGCCGCCATATAGCGGGATTGGCCCTAGCGACGCTAGACCGGCGTCATCCAGGGGGGCAGGACGAAGCGGTCGGTGTTGAACGGCTCGGGCGCGATCAGCGCCAGCTGCTTCAGGTCGGGCCTTATCTGGAAAAACAGATGGGGCAATCCGAGCGAGGGATCCTGCGTCACTACCGGGTAGGGCGTTGCGGCCTGCCACGTCTCATCGAAGCGGATCGTCCCCGAGACCCCGCGGTAGATGACGGTCTTGAGCGCCTTAGCGACCCGGCGGTTCTGCTCGAACCCTCCCGGGCCGGCCGAACCGCCCGCGTAGGAGGCCGCCAGCGCGTAGTGGTGGAGCGCCGTATAGGACTGGCACCCGATCTGCGGGGTCGAGCCCTCACCGAAACGCGCGATGTAGCGAGAGGCGAAGCTTCGGCCGATCTCGTCGCGCAGCAGGCCGATCACGGTGCTGACGAGCACCCCGACGCCCTTGCGCTGGGCGATGTCGGAGAACGACTGGTGCATGGCGCCGTATTGCAAATAGACGAGGCTATTGGTCGGCTGTTCCATGAACTGGATCTGGAAGCTCGCCAGATCGCCCGAGTAGAAATGCGTATTCGCGATGACCGCAGGTTCGCTCGCCCTGACGGCTTCGAGAGCCGCGCGCCATTCCGTCGTCGGCGTCTGCACGATCTCGGGCCCGAAGCATACTTTCCAGCCGAAGCTCGCGGCCGAGGACGCCATCGCCTGCGCTATGACGATGCTGTACGGGTTCGATCCGGAGACGATCGCGATGCGGTTGGACGGCGGCTTCCACTGTCCCGAGTCGCGAAGCCAGGAGATGAACTTCAGGAATCCCGGCCCGTACCAGTAGTCCGCGGGATCCGTCATGAAGCAGCCGAAGTAGCGCTCCGGATCCGACATCACGGTATCGTGGTGCTGAAGGAGTGTGTTGGCGTGGATGTAAAGGATTCCGGCGTCGGCGATCGGTTCGTATTCCGAGTTCTGCGGACCGATATTGTAGCCGTTGACAATGGCGTGGACGTCGCGCCTTTCGATCAGCAGTCGGGCCGCGGCGACGACTTCTTCCGCGCTCTGCCGGCCAGTGTCGGCGAAGAACGGCTTGATTGGCCGGCCCAGTAATCCGCCATTGGCGTTGATCTCCTCGGACGCGAGGATGACGCCCTTGCGGAACTCCGCCCCGTCGGCCGCCGACGGGCCCGTCAGCGGGATCATGCTGCCGATCGGGATTGGGGAGCTCATCATGGCGTCGATCTCTCGAAGGATTAGGCTTAGCCGCGGCTCTGCTCGAACAGGAGATGGTGCATCATCACCCGCAGCCGGGGCGGGCTGACCGGCTTCACCAGCAGCGGCACGCCGGCCGACCTGACGCGCTCCAGCACCTTCGGTTCGGCGTCGGCCGTGATGATGCAGGCGGGAATTTCGGCGCCGATGACGCGGCGCACGCTCTCGATGACGTCGATGCCGGTGGTGGTGCGGATGCTGTAATCAGCGAGGATCAGGCGGGGGCGAAATCCGGCCTCCAAGAACCGCATCGCCTCGTCGGCGCTCGCGGCGGAGCGTTGATCGACGCCCCAGCGGTCGAGCAGTTGACCCATCGAGCTTCGCAGAACGTCGTCGTCTTCGACGAAGAGGATCGGCGCGCCGACGAATTCGCCCGCGACCGCCTCGTTGACCTCCGTCTCGACGACCTGGCTGTGCCAGACGTTGCCGAGCGGCACATAGACCGAAAACCGCGAGCCGACCTTCGGCTTGGAACTCAGCTCGACGCGATGGTGGAGCAGGCTGGCGAGGCGGCTGACGATGCTGAGGCCGAGCCCGAGGCCCGACTTCTCAAGGCGCCGGTCGTCGGCGGCGCGGTAGAACTCGTCGAAAATCCGAGCCTGGTCGTCCGGCGCGACGCCGCGGCCGGTGTCCACGACGTCGATGCGCAGCATGTCGCCCCGTCGCCGGCAGCCAATGACGACGCCCCCGAGGTCGGTGTAGCGGATCGCGTTGGCGACTAGGTTGTTGAGGATCCGCTCGAGCAGAAGGCGGTCGCTTGTAATGGTCGCGCGCGTGCCGACGATGCGGAAGCGCAGTCCTTTTTCCTTCGCCTGGTGGCGGAGCTGGATGTCCATGCGCTCGAACAGATGGGACAGCTGGAAGGTCGACACGCGCGGCTTGATGCGGCCGGCGTCGAGCTGCCCGATCTGCAGCAAGGCGCCGAGCAGGTCCTCCATCACCGATGTCGTGACGTCCATGCCGTGCAGGAGCTCGTCGCGTGTCTCCGCGTCGGTCTCGGCCCGGCAATTGAACAGCATGATCTTGAGCGCGGCGAGCGGCTGCCTCAGATCGTGGTTCGCGGCGCGAAGGAACCGTGACTTCGCCTCGTCCGTCGCTTCCGCCTTGTCGCGGGCGGCGCGCAGCTCCGCCTCCCGGCGCTCGCCCGCCGTGACGTCCGAAAGCGTCAGCGAGGCGCCGCCGTCGTCGGTCGGCGCCATTACGCTTCGGACGACGCGGCCGTCCGCCGTTGCGTAGGTCTCGTCGCATACCTCGCCGAACCGGTCGATCTTGGCGGCGGCCCATCCTTCGGGCGAGCCCGGCAACCGCCATTCGTGCGAGGCGACGACGCGTTCGACGAAATCGGCGTAGGGCGTATCGGCGGGCAGATCGAAATCGAACGACCTGCGAAACGCCCGGTTGGCGAAAAGCAGGGTCGCGTCGGGCCGCCAGATCGCGACGCCGTCGCTGAGCGAGTCGAAGCCGGAGAAGATCGTTCGGATGAGCTCGGCGTCGCCGTTCTCAGCCACGTCCCGCGCCGCCATAGGCGTTGAGCGCGTAGTGCACCACCGCGGACCGGTCGCCGAGATTCCGCTTCTTCATCACGTTGCGGATGTGGACGCGCACGGTCTGCTCGCTCACGGCGTGTTCCGTGGCGATGCGCTTGACGGACCGCCCTTGGCCGAGAGCCTTCAGCACCTCGATCTCCCGCGCCGTCAGCTCGAGGCCGTCGCGCGGCGGCAGCGCGGCTTTGGCCCCCCCATCCGCCATCGCAGAGCGCTCGATGATCTTTCGGGGGAACGACACCTCGCCGGCGAGCACCCGTTCGAGCGCGCGCTCTACTTCCGGCGCGCCCGCCGATTTCGGGATGTAGCCGATCACGCCCTGCTCGAGCGACCGCAGGATGTGCTCGACGTCCTCGTGGACCGAAACGATCACCACAGGAACGGTCGGAAACGCCTTCCGCAGGCGGCGAAGCCCCGCGAAGGAGTCGAAGCCCGGCATCACGAGGTCGATCAGCATCAGATCGACGTCGGGGTGAAGCGCTAGCGTGCGCGCCGCCTCGCCGAAGCTTTCGGCTTCGTGGATATCGATCGACTGCTCCAGGCGCCGCATCACCTGCTTGAGCGATTCCCGGACCATCCAGTGATCGTCGGCGATGACGATCTTCATCCGCGGGCCTTCGGCGTCGCGACCGCTTTCGCTCGGCGAGGGACGGCGACGGCCCCCTTCAACGTTCGAAGGTTCGCTCTCAACGGCGTCGACCGAATCCATCACAACCATACGAATGATCTACGCGAAACGCGTGGCTCGATCAATCGACCTCGACCGCTCCACAGGCGGCGGGCCGCGCCACTGGAGCCAATGCGCAGAGCGTTTCTTCTGGGAACAAAAGTCATTGACGAAGAAAAATCGCCGTGCATGATCATATCGAAACGTCTAGACGCCGCGATAGAGCGCGACGTCGGGCTCGATAGCGCCGGGGGATCGATATGGCCGTTTTGACGCGTCGTTCAGTTGTAAAGGCGACCGTCGCAGGAGGCGCGGCCGCCGCGCTTTCGGCGCCGTTCGTGTCCCGCGGCTGGGCCGCCGAACCGATCGTGCTCGGCGTTCCGACCTCGCAAACCGCGGCCGCAGGCGTCGCCGACGATCTCGACCATCTCAACGGCACCACGCTCGCCATGGAGGAGATCAACGCGGCCGGCGGAATCAACGGGCGACCGCTCAAGCTTTTCGTCACCGACGTCGACAAGCTCTCGCCGGAAAGCTGCCAGCAGGCGATCGCGGCCTGCATCGACGCCAAGGTCCACGCGATTTCGAACGCCTTCCTGTTCGTGCCGATCCCCGCGATGGACGTCTCGGCGCGCTACAAGTGCCCCTACCTCCAGGGTAACACGCAGCGCGCCGCGACCGAGGCGTTCAAGAAGGACCCGGCCAAATACAGCCATGTCTTCCAGACCGACCCGTCGGAAGTGCATTACGGATACACCTATCCGCTGTGGCTGAAGGCGATGGAGAAGACGGGGACCTGGAAGCCCAAGAACCGAAAGGTCCACATCGTCCAGGAGCAGGTCGCCTACTGCCAGACGATTTCGCGCGCCGCTCAGGCGGCCATCAAGAAGAGCGACTTCGAAGTGGCCAAGGTGACCGACATCCAGTTCCCGGTTCAGGATTGGGGCCCGGTGATCCAGGAGCTCAAGGAAGTCGACGCCGGCGCGATCATGATCGACCACTGGGTCGCGGCCGAGTACGCGGCGTTCTGCAAGCAATTCCAGGCCGACCCCGTCCCGGACTCTCTAGTCTATCTCCAATACGGCCCGTCGCAGCCCGAATTCCTGACGCTCGCGGGCGAGGCCGCCAACGGCTTCTGCTGGTCGACGGTGCTCGGCGTCTACGCCGACGAGAAGGGCAACGCCTTCCGCGCCAAATACAAGGAGCGGTTCCCCGGGATCATGGGGCTCGTCTACACCGGCAACGGCTACGACATCGCCTACTATCTGAAGGCCGCCTGGGAGGCGACGCGCGACCCCTCGAACTTCAAGGCGGTGTGCGACTGGATCCGGACGAACCCCTATCGGGGCGTGTGCGGCTACATGAGCATGAACAACGAGCTCCAGGAGTCGGCGCACTTCCCCGACAACGGCTTCGCGATCTCGGCGACGGAGCTCGAGAAGGGCATGAGCCAGCTCTACGTCCAGGTCCAAGACGTCGAGCACAAGATCATCTACCCGTACGAGATTAAGGAATCCGCCCTTAAGCCGGCGCCCTGGTGGAGCTGATGGTGGCAACCGCGGCGGCGCGTTCCGACGCTCCGCTGTTCGCCTGCGAGGATATCCGGCTCGATCTTGGAGGCCGGTCGATCCTGCACGGCATCAGTCTATCGGTGCGCCCCGGGGAAGTGCTCGGGATCATCGGCCCGAACGGCGCGGGCAAGACCAGCCTGTTCGAGGTGCTTTCCGGCCGGATCAAGCCGAAGAGCGGCCGGGTCACGTTCAAGGGCGAGGACGTCACGCGCCTGCCGCTCCACGCCCGCGCGCGGATGGGCGTCGGGCGCACCTACCAGACGCCCGTGGTCCCCGACGAACTGACGGTCGGCCAGACGTTCAAGGCCGCCCGACAGGCCTACCGCCCATACCTCACGCGGTTCGACGCCGAATACGGCGCCGAGCTCGTCCACCTCCATGTCGACCACGACGAGCCGAGCGCGCGGCTCGAGACCATGAACCGGCGCAAGCTGCTGCTCGCCTGCCTCCTCATGCGCCGCCCCGCGATCCTGCTGATGGACGAGCCCGCGGCCGGCCTCATCAACTCGGAGGTCGACGAGATCGACCACCTCATCCGGATGCTGTCGAAGGAGATGAACGTCGCGATCATCATCGTCGAGCATCGCATCGAGCTGCTGGAGACGATCGCGGACGGCGTGATGGTGATGGACGCCGGCGAGGTCATCGCCAGCGGCTCCCTCAAGGACATCCTCGAAGACCCCAAGGTCCACGAGGCCTATTTCGAAAGCTATGACGAGGAGGCGCGGGCGTGAGTGCGATCGTCGCTTTGTCGCCGCCACCCGCTCTTGCGCCCGCGCCGGGCAAGCGGGCGGTCCTGACCGTGAAGGGACTGTCGGCCGGCTACGGGCCGATGCGCGTCATCCACGACCTCGACCTGATCGTGAGCTCCGGCGAACGCCTCGGCCTCGTCGGGCTGAACGGCCACGGCAAGTCGACCCTGTTCTATGCTATCGCGGGCCTGACCGGCTGGCAGCGCGGCTCGATCCTGCTCAACGGCGTCGAGGTCGGCCGGACGCGAAGCCAGGGGCCGGGCCGCTACACCCACACCGTGGTGCGGCAGGGGCTCGCCTTGATTCCGCAGGGCGACGAGATCTTCCACGGCCTGACGGTCGAGGAGCACCTCGATTCCGGCGCCTTCACCCCAAGAGCCTGGAAGGAGCGCAAGGCGCGCAAGGAGCGCATCTACGCGATCTTCCCGCCGCTCGTGAAGCTGATGAAGACGCCGGTCGGACGGCTTTCCGGAGGCGAGCGCCGCATGGTCTCGATCGGCCGCGGGCTGATGGCGGACGCGTCGCTGTTCCTTGTGGACGAGCCCACGCTCGGTCTCGCGCCCAAGATCGGCAAGAGCGTCCTCGACGCGCTGATGAGCGTCGAACTGGAAGACAGCGCCATGGTGATCGCGGAGCAGAACGTGGCGCTGCTCGAAGGCCGGGTCGACCGCGTCATCGGCATGCATGCCGGCAAGCTCAAGGGCGAAGCCTCGGCGGCGCTCGGTTTCCAGACGCGTCGGGAGCTCTGACGATGGATATCGGCTTCATCGTCAGCAACGCTGTGGTGCTCGCCTGCATCTACGGAACGCTGGCGATCGGGCTTTCGATCACCTGGTCGAGCGTGGGCCTGATCAACCTCGCCTATGGCTTCATCTTCGCGCTGTCGGGCTACGGCGCGTGGCTCGCCTCACAATATGTCACGGCCAATGGGATCGTGGTGCTCGGCGCAGGAGTGCTGACGGGCGCGCTCGGCGGGATGCTGGTCTGCGCTCTCGCCTTCATCCCGATCCACGACAAGCCGAACTTCACGGTCCGTGGGCTGATCGCGACGCTCGCGATCAGCCTGGTCGGCACCCAGGCGCTGCTCTGGTTCTTCGGCCCGCGCGCCAAAAACCTTCCGGAGATCTTCGGCTTCTGGAAGGTCCATCTCGGCGGGATCATCCTGACGTCGGACAAGATCGGCAACGTCGTGACGTCGATCGCGGTCGTCACCGCAGTGCTGCTCTGGATGCGGTCGAGCCGGCGCGGGCTGGAGATCCGCGCCATGATGATGAACCCGCACGCCGCCTCGATCGTCGGCATCGGCGTGCGCAAGACCGGCTTCTACGTCATGGCGATCACGGGCGGCCTCGCGGGACTCGCGGCCGTGCTGCTCTCGCAGACTTATTACATCTCGCCGTTCGGCGGCCTCACGCCGATGATCAAGGGCGTCAGCATCGCGCTCTGCGGCGGGCTCGGCAGCGTCCGCGGCGCTGTGATCGCCGCGATCGTGCTCGGCCTGAACGAGGCGCTGACCAGCCGTCTGCTCGGCGGCCAATACGTCCTCATCACGCAGTTCGTGCTGATCATCGTCATCCTGCTGATCAGGCCGCGCGGCATCGCGGGCATGCTCGACCGCGCCCGGGAGGCCTGAGCGATGGCCGGCGCGTGGCGCAATCCGCTCTATCTCTGGGACGTCGAGGGCGCCGAAGAGGAGATCCCGGCGACCCCGTACGCCAGTCCCCAGCGCGTCTGGGACGAGGCCCGCGAGTCGAAGACCCCCATGCTGCCGGTCGGCCGGCTGCGCTACTACTACAAGTGGCCGGGCCACGGCGGCGCGCTCTGGTCGCGCCTGCGTTACTGGCCGACGCGCCGGCGCGTGCTGAACATCCGCGGCGAATACAACCCGAAGACGCTGCGGCGCGAGAAGACTATTGTCGACAAGCGCCCGATCTGGTGGGCGCTCGGGTTGCTGGCCTTTATGCTGGCGCCGCTGATCATGCCGGGCGGCTATCAGAACACGCTGCTCGCAGCCGGCGCGACCTTCTCGATCTACGCCGCGATCAACCTGTGCTGGATGCTGATCATCGGCACCGCCGGGATCTATTCGCTCGCGAGCTATGCGGTCGTTGGAGCGGCGGCCTTCGGGGTCTCGTGGATGTCCATCCACCTCGGACTTCCCTGGTGGGCGCTGCCATTTGTCGGCGCCGGGCTCGGGCTCGTCTTCGGCGTGATCATCGCGATCCCGGCAATCCGCTTGGACGGGTTCTATTATGCCCTGCTCACCATCGGCCTGAACGAGCTCTGCCGGGTCTATACTCTGCAGTCTAAGCAGTTCGGCTCGTCGACAGGCGGCCTCTACGGGGCGGACTCCTACGTGCCCGACAGCTGGGACCCGTTCGACCAGCAGCTTTTGTCCTATTACGCTTGCTTCGGCCTGCTGCTCCTTGCGCTCGCGCTCTACCGCATCATCGACGGGCGCAGGCTCGGGCGCATCCTGAAGATGGCGCCGGAGAAGCGCGAGGCTTTCGCCGAGGCGACCGGCGTCGACTACCGCCGCGCCCGCGTATGGGTGTTCGTGGTCTCGTCGGTCGGGCTCGGCTTCATCGGCGGTTTCTACGCCTCGCATTACCGCGGCGTGTCGTTCTCGATCTTCGGTTTCGACACCGTGCTGCTTGGCCTCGCCATGCTCGTCATTGGCGGCATCGGGCGAGCCGAAGGGGCGGTTGTAGGCACCGCGATCGTCATCTTCCTCGACAAGGTAATGATCTCGACGGGGCCGCTGCGGCTCGTGCTCATCGGCCTGATCATGCTCGCCGTGGTGCTGCTGCTGAAGGGCGGGCTGTTTGGCATTAAGGCCCAGTTCCGCGCCTGGCGCGACAAGAAGAAGAGCGAACGCCGTTCCATCCGTTCGGAGAAAGGGGGCGAGATGCTGCCCGAGGAAGCCGCCGAGACCAAGGACAAGGACGTCCTCTATTGGCGTCGCTACGACAAGATGCAGCGCGATTTCCTCAAGACGCTGGTCTCCGAGGAGGTCATCGAGGAGCATCGCAAACAGCCGCTTGGGCAGCACAGCGAGCCGCTCGAGCGTCTGCTGTTGTATTTCCGCCGCCAGCCGCTGGGCGACAAATACGCCATCACGGTCGTCCAGCCGTTTAAGGCTTACCGCATTGTCGCGATGTCGGGCCAGCGAGGCGTCGCCCCGCGCATCGTCGAAGACAAGATCTACGCCTCGCAGAACGAGGCCTATCACGGCGTATTCCTGCGCCGGGTCCAAGACCTCCTCGAATCCTGAACAGCGGGCCGCGCGACGCAAAGCGCGGCCTTCGCCGGAGCGGACGTATGGCTCAGATCAAACTCTTCGGTTACGCCAGCAAGATCTCGACCAAGCCTGGCGAGACCATCGACATCCACGTTTCAGCCGACGGCGCGACCGAAGCCGAGGCCAAGCTCGTCCGCCTCATCCATGGCGACGAACATCCGGACGGTCCGGGTTTCATGGAGGAAGAGGTCGCGTGCGAGGCCGACGGCCGGTGGGCCGTGCGAAAGCAGTACACCCAGGTCGGCTCCTACCTCGAGGTCGCCGACCCCGACGCGAAGCTCGCGCTCGACGGTCCGATCACGCTGTTTGCGTTCACCTATGTCGGGCTGCCGGAAGCGGGTTTGCGCCAATGCCTCCTCGGGCGTTGGAATAACGACAAGAATTTCGGTTATTGCCTCGGCGTCAACCAGCGCGGGCATTTCGAGTTCTGGGTCGGCCAGGGGTCGGAAGTAGACTACGTCCAGGCCGAAGCTCCGATCGTCGCGAAGATCTGGTACTTCGTCGCCGCGACCTACGATCCCGCGACGGGCCGCGCGACCATCCACCAGGAAAGCGTCGCCAACCGCTACAACAGCCTGCTCGGCCGCGTCTGCCCGATCGACTACCGGTCGCACGTCTCGGAGCGGTTCCGCTTCAAGCCGAAGCATCTGGCCGACACTCCGTTCCTGCTGGCCGGGTCGCGCGACTTCCATGAGACGCGCGGCCATTTCGTGTCCGAGACGTTCTGCGGGAAGATCGACCGTCCGGGCGTCTACAATCGGGCGCTGTCGCGCGACGAGCTCGACGCCATCAGAGGCGGCGCGGCGCCGAAGCCTGACGGTCTCACAGCCTACTGGGACACAACCGCCGGATACACGGACCGCGGGATCGGCGACGAAGTGATCGACGTCGGTCCGCACGGGCTGAACGCCCGTGGCCACAACCGTCCAGTCCGCGCCCAGACCGGGTGGAACTGGAGCGGCCGCAACGACTGCTTCCGCCTCGCGCCGGAAGAGTATGGCGGGGTCGAATTCCATTACGACCAAGTCGTGGACAGCAATTGGGACGTGACCCGCAGCGTCAAGCTGCCGGACGATCTGCGCAGCGGCTGCTACGCGATCCGTCTCCGGGCCGGGCCGGGCGTCGGGCTGTCGGAGGAGTACGTCGTCTTTTTCGTCCGGCCGAAGACGCCCAAGGGCAAGGTCGCGCTGATCTTCCCGACCGCGAGCTACCTCGCTTACGCCAACGAGCATCTCAGCTTCGACGCCGACATCATCCAGCCGATGACCGGGCAGCCGCCGATCGTCTCGGAGATCGACGTCGAGATGTACAAGAACTGGGAGTTCGGCATGTCGACCTATGACAGTTGGGCCGACGGCAACGGCGTCTGTTACTCGTCCTACCGCCGGCCGATCCTCAACATGCGCCCCAAGCACCGCATGTCGAGCATGGGTGTCACCTGGGCGTTTCCGGCCGACCTTTCGATCCTCGCCTGGCTTGAGCACAAGGGCTACGACTACGACGTCATGACCGACGAGGACGTCCACATCGACGGTCTCGACGCGATGAAGCCTTACGCCTGCGTCCTGACCGGCACCCATCCCGAGTATTATTCGGAGCGGATGCTCGACGCGACAGAGGACTACATCGAGGGCGGCGGGCGCTTCATCTACATGGGCGGCAACGGGCTCTACTGGAACGTCGCGTTCCGGGAGGAGGAACCGTGGGTCATGGAGGTGCGCAAGCTCGACTCCGGCATGCGCGCCTGGGCGGCGCGGCCGGGCGAGCACTATCTCGCGACCACGGGCCAGAAGAGCGGCCTGTGGAAGAATCTGGGCCGGCCGCCGCAGAAGACCGTCGGCGTGGGCTTCATCGGCGAAGGCTTTGAGACGAGCCGCCCCTATCGCCGGATGCCCGACAGCTATCACCGCACGGTGTCGTGGATGATGGAGGGAATCGAGGGCGAGATCATCGGCGATTTCGGGCTCGCCTACGGCGGCGCGGCCGGTCTCGAGCTCGATCGCTACGACCTGCGCTACGGCACCCCGCCCCACGCGCGCATCATCGCCTCATCGGGAGGCCACAGCGACAACTACATGCTGTCGATCGAGGAGATCCTATATCCCTACCCCGGGCTGGCGGGCTCACAGGACTATCGGTTGCGATCCGACCTCGTCTATTTCACCGCGCCGAACGACGGGGCCGTCTTCTCGACCGGCTCGATCGCGTTCGGCCAGGCCCTGCCCTGCGCGAACTTCGACAACAACGTCTCGAAGCTCCTCGCCAACCTCGTCGACGCCTTCATCAAACCCGGCCGCCTGCCAGGCTCGCTGTGGGTGAGCGAAGAGAAACAGTGGAAGTGACGCGAGTTGAGCGACGGAAAGCCTCGACGCTCCATGGAGAATGCTTGCGGCTGCCCCGTTTAGCCAAAGGCCCGTTACTTTCGTGCGCGACCCCTAGGCAAATGGAGGGTCGTCGCGAAGCGGGCTCTCTGAAGGTCAGCTAAGGGTCACAACCAGCTGTTGGCTTGTCCGGTGTCATATCCTAGACCCCTTCGCACGTGATCGCGGTGCGGGGGAAGTAGACGTACAAGGTTGTGCGACTGACATCTAAGCGTTCTGCTATCTCCGCAGCAGAAATAGTAGGCGTCTCGGCGCGGAGCATCGCCAGATGGTTCGCTTATCGGCTCGATCGGATCCTCGTGACGCCTGGCCAAGGAGCCATCGCGAAAGTATCCCCAGCGTACCCTGAAGCGGAGCCGCTGCGAGTAACCAATGCTAAGTGTAAGAAAGTATGGCGCACCCGAGAGGATTCGAACCTCTGACCTCTGCCTTCGGAGGGCAGCGCTCTATCCAGCTGAGCTACGGGTGCATGAGCTGGCGGGGAAACTAGCGGATCGCTCGGGCCGGGGCAATCGGGGTTTCGGGTTCAGCGTCACGCGCGGCGGAGCGATAGGTCGGAGACGCTGGCGAGTCTCGGGCGCGCCGAGCGGACGTGATGTGGACGGCGCGTGGACGCGCCTGCCTCTTCAAGCGTCGCGTTAAATCGCCTCGATCTCTCGTTTAGCCTGACTTCCCGATGCGATCGAGGCGACAAAAAGTAAGCACACCGTCTCGATCGTCCTCAAGCGCCCTATCGCAAGCGAGTATCACATCGTTCAAATCACCGTCACGCAGGGCAACGGCGATCATCGGGTGCGCCGCGATCCGTCCCGCTGCGCCACAAATGGCGACGCTCATAGCCGATGACACTCCATGCTGTTGGAGAAAGTGCCTCTTGGAACCGGGGATCATGCGCCTTGTTGATCCGTTAATCGATCTGAGCGGGTAGCTCAGCGCTTGTCGGGCAATTGCGAGAGTAATGATCCCGGCAATAGTGTCAGAGTTCATTGCCTTGGTCGCTACCGACGTTGGCCACCTGATGAGGTAATTATCGCTGTCAAAAATCGCCTCCAATACAGAAAGCAAGTTGGCGGCTCTGTCTTCAGAGCTTGCGATGAGCAATTCCAAAGCGTCGTCAATTGTTTGCTCGATCGAGCTTTGCTGTCCGGTTTCGATAAGGCGTGTTATTTTTTCGTAGGCTTTTTCCGAAATCTCAATTTTCATCCGCTCAGCCCGCATCGATCGCGACGCCCCGCGCTACCGCCGCCAACCTTAACCGCGACCGCACCTCTGGGCTCGCAGGCGCGATCATATAGCCGGTCTCGAGGTCGCCGATCATGACCGAGTCCTCGCGTAGTTTCACAAGCCATTGGTAGCCGACCAGCGCGCAGATCACAGCGTCCAGCCTGTCCTGGTCGGCTTTTCTCGGCCTATCGAGGGATGCAGCCTTCTCGGCCCAGTGGGCCATGCCCGCTAGCCCCTCGACCAGCGCGAAGCGCTGGACGGCCGCTAAGACGCTCTGCCAGTGCTCAAGCCTAAACGTCTTGCGGCGGTCGGGATTGTATCGCGGTCCGAGCTTGTAGCCGTAATAGGCCGCCTCGAGCGTCGGCAGCGCCATGGCGGGGAAGACCTCGATCAGGAACAGGCCGGAGGTTGCGGCGCGGGCGCCTTCGGGATCCTCCGTCGCGCCGAGCGCCTCCTTGAAGCGCCAGATGGGCGCGGCGTCGTCGAATATGCGAATCTTCGAGCGGTTTGCGGGCTGAACGCCGCCGCCGAGCCATGAGATCAGCGAGCCCGCGACGCGGTCCACCGGCCTGCAACTTAATGCGTTGGGGCACGATGGTCGGCTGATCGAGCGCGACCAGACACCGGACGCTGTGGCGCTGCTCTTCGCGGATGAACTCGAGCGCATGAGCGAAGGACGCAAGCTGCGGCTCGATGAATTCTGGATGCCCGCCTTTCGTCAGCCGGATCGAACAGACGGCGCCGGGCGCTGTGGGCTTGTCGACCCAGGCCGAGTCGAAGCCGATAATGCTCTTCGTCGCTGCCGTCACGTGTCGCCTCTCCGCACTACCCGCCTCGCCTGGTCCCTTCTAGCATCCCGCGCGAACTGCATTAATTGAATCGGGTAGCGCAGCATGCTGACGGGCGAACTCAGGTCCAAGATCGACGCCGTCTGGAATGCGTTCTGGTCGGGAGGCATCGCCAATCCGCTCGAGGTGATCGAGCAGATCACCTACCTCCTGTTCATCCGCGGGCTCGACGACCAGCAGATCCTCGCAGAGAACAAGGCGACCCGGCTGAGGCAGCCGATCGAGCGCGTGATCTTCCCTGAAGGCCATGACGACATCGGCAAGGCCGGCGGGCTGCCTTACGAGGAGATGCGCTGGTCGCGTTTCCGCAACAAGGCGCCGGCGCAGATGTTCGAGATCGTTGCCGACCACGTCTTCCCCTTCATCCGCTCTATGACGGACGCGGACACGGCGCACGCCGCCCACATGAAGGGCGCGCGCTTCACGATCCCGACGCCGGGGCTGTTGGCGAAGGTGGTCGACCTTCTCGCCGACATCCCGATGGAGGACCGCGACACCAAGGGCGACCTCTACGAATACATGCTCTCGAAGATCGCGAGCGCCGGGCAGAACGGTCAGTTCCGCACGCCGCGGCACATCATCGAGCTGATGGTCGAGATGACGGCTCCAGGGCCGAAGGACGTCATCTGCGACCCAGCCTCGGGCACCTGCGGCTTCCTCGTCGGCGCTGGCGAGTATCTGCGCGAGAACCACCCCGAAATCTTCCGCGATGAGGCGCTGCGGCAGCACTTCCACGAGGGGATGTTCCACGGCTTCGACTTCGACGGCACGATGCTGCGCATCGGCTCGATGAACATGCTGCTGCATGGCGTCGAGAAGCCGGACATCCGCTACAAGGACTCTTTGGCCGAGGAACACGGCGGCGACAGCGACCGCTATTCGCTCGTGCTCGCCAACCCGCCCTTCGCCGGCTCGCTCGACTACGAAACGACGGCCAAGGACCTGCAGAAGATCGTCAAGACGAAGAAGACCGAGCTGCTGTTCCTCGCGCTGTTCCTGAAGCTGCTGAAGCCCGGGGGGCGCGCGGCGGTCATCGTGCCGGACGGCGTGCTGTTCGGCTCCTCCACGGCGCACAAGGCGATCCGAAAGATGCTGGTGGAGGACCACCGGCTCGACGGGATCGTGAAGCTGCCGTCGGGCGTGTTTCGCCCTTACGCAGGAGTCTCGACCGCGATCCTGCTGTTCACCAAGACGGACTCGGGCGGCACGGATTTCGTGTGGTTCTACGACTTGCGCGCCGACTGCTTTTCGCTCGACGACAAGCGCACGCCGCTGCTGCCAGCAGAGAAGCAGGGCGTGAACCCCGGCTACGAGGATGGGCGCAAGACCTTCGTCAGCCTGACGCTAAGCGAGGAGGAGCAGGCGAAGAACAACCTGCCCGACGCCGCCGCGCGCTGGGCGGAGCGGACGGGCGCTGAGCGCGAGCGCGCCCGCACCGAGCAGAGCTTTTGCGTGCCGAAGGCCGAGATCGCCGCCGCGGACTACGACCTCTCGCTCAACCGCTACAAGGAGGTGGTGCACGCGGCCTCAGAGCACCGCCCGCCGAAGGAAATCATCGCGGAGCTGAAGGCGCTGGAGGCGGAGATATCGGCAGGGCTGGATGAGCTGGAGGCGATGCTGTGAGTGCGAGAACCGCGCGGCTTGGCGACATCTGCGAAATCAATCCTCGGGCCCCGAAGTCTCTCCGAGATAATGCGCTTGTCTCGTTTCTTTCAATGTCATCGGTCTCTGAGGATGGCTTTGTTGATGAGGAGCAAGAGCGCGCAGCTGGCGAGGTCAGGAAGGGCTACTCGTTCTTCGAACGCGGGGACATCTTGGTCGCGAAGATTACGCCTTGCTTCGAGAATGGGAAGGCGACACGGACAAGCTCGCTCAGGCACCCCGTAGGCTTTGGATCGACCGAATTTCATGTGCTTCGGGCGTCGAACGAAGTGTTGCCAGACTACGTCTTCCATACGGTGTGGAACTCCTCGTTCCGTGAGGTCGGGGCGAAGAATATGACAGGCAGCGCCGGTCAGAAGCGCGTGCCGACAGACTTCATTCGGCGCCTTGAAATCCCCCTCCCGCCGCTCGATGAGCAGCGGCGGATCGCGGCGATTCTGGACAAGGCGGACGCACTGCGCCGGAACCGCAAGCGCACGCTGGAGTTGCTCGACGGGCTGACGCAGTCGATCTTTCTGGAGATGTTTGGAGACCCGTTCGAACTACAAGATGTTATCTCGCATGGATCCGAAAAACGCGTCCCTCTATCGGAGGTTACATCACGCATAACTTACGGTTTTACGCAGCCGATGAGCCACCATGACACCGGTATACCGATCTTAACAGCCAAAAACGTTCGAATGGGCTCGCTCGACATCGAAAACGTTCACTTCGCGAGCGAAGAGGAATTTGAGCAGCTCTCAGCGAAATCTAAGCCCGATCCTGGAGATTTGCTGGTTACCAAGGATGGGACTATCGGAAGAGCTGCCCTGTTCGACAACAGTATGCCTGTCTGCATAAATCAGTCAATAGCACTGGTTAAACCAAACAGAGCACTCATTAGCCCTGTCTATTTGCTTTATTACATTCTCTCAGGGCCTGTTCAATTGCGCATCGAAGGCATGAAAAAAGGCAACGCTATGCCTCATCTGCAAATCACTGAATTTGCCCGGTTCCCAATTGCAATGGCACCCATGGATAAGCAGCAACAATTCGAAAGACGTGTGGCAGCGGCCGCGTCGCAGCGCTCTCGCAATCAACGATCTTTGACAGAACTCGATGCTGCGTTCTCATCCCTCCAGCACCGTGCCTTCGCCGGCCAGCTCTAGCCATGCCCGACGAGGTGGCTGGCAGCGACTGGACGGATGCGGAAGTCGACCTGATCGTCGCCGACTATTTCGATATGCATTGCAGGTGGCTGCGCGGAGATCCGTTCGTGAAAGCGCACCGGCACTTCGCGCTGGAACAACTCACGGGACGGAGCGCGAAGTCCGTCGAACGCAAGCACCAGAATATTAGCGCCGTGTTGGTGCGCCTCGGCATGCCTTGGATCCAAGGATATGCGCCGACACCGCACTTCCAGCGCACTCTGATCGACGGCGTCGAGCGCTTTCTCGCCGAACGGCCGGCGCTTTTCGAAAGCCCGGTCGCAGCCGTCGCGCCGACCGGGCTGGCCGAACCGGAAGGTCTGTTCTTCGAGGCGCCGCCGACGCCGGGCTTCGATCCAACGCCTGCGCCGCTTGAGCGGATCGTGAAAAAATTTGATCCCGCGCTGAGGGACGCGCGCAACCGGGCGCTCGGCCGGCGGGGCGAGGAACGCATCTTCCTTCACGAGCAGTCGAGCTTGCGCGCCGCCGGCCGGGGCCGATCTCGCGCGCGCCGTGCGTTGGGTGTCCGAGGAAGACGGCGACGGCGCCGGCTACGACATCCGGTCCTTCGACCTTGCGGGGCGCGAGCGGCTGATCGAGGTCAAGACGACGGTCGGGCAGAGCACGACTCCGTTCTTCCTCTCCGAGAGCGAGCGCGCCTTCACCGAGGAACGGCCGGACGCTTTCCGCATCGCGCGGCTCTACGACTTCGCGCGCCAGCCCCGCGCCTTCGAACTCGCGCCGCCGCTGGACAAATGCATGATGCTGCGCCCGGCGACGTGCGGGCCGAGTTTTAGCCATGGCGCGATCTGCAACTTGCGATTTCAGCGAACGCCGGGCAGCCTGACGCCGCATGTCGAACTTCGCCTTCCTCCTCCCCGAATTTCCCCACGTCCACGAGGCGGCGGCCGAGGCAGAGAAGCAGGCTGCGGCGTCGCCCACCGCGGCCGCCTTCTTCGCCGGCAAGGCAGTCGAGGTCGCGGTCAAATGGGCGTTCCGCAACGACCCGGGCCTGACGCTGCCCTATCAGGACAACATCGCGGCGCTGCTCGCCGAACCGAGCTTCAAGCGGCTCGCGGGACAAGCGGTCTATGAGAAGGCGCGGCTGATCAACCGGCTGCGCAACCGCGCAGTGCATGAGGAGAAGACGGTCTCCGGCGCGGACGCCGCGGGCGCCGTGAAGGAGCTGTTCCACGTCTGCTTCTGGCTCGCGCGCACCTATGCGCGCGGCAAGCGCCCCGCGGACGGGCTCGCCTTCGACGCCGGGGCGCTGACCCGCAAGGACGACGTCGTCAAACGCGCCTTCGCGCACATCCAGCAGCAGCAGAAGGACCTCGAGGCGAAAGACGGCGAACTAACCAAGCTGCTCGCGAGCCGGACGGAGCTCGACGATGAGCTGACGCGTCTCCGCGCGGAGGTGGCAGCGGCGAAGAAGGCCAACGCGGCGGTTCCCGACACACACGACTACAAGGAAGCCGAGACCCGCGATCGCTTCATCGACCTGCTGCTGAAGGAGGCCGGCTGGACGCTGGACAAGCCGGAGGACGTCGAGTTCGAGGTGGCGGGAATGCCGTCGGCCAGCGGCGTCGGCCGCGTCGACTACGTGCTGTGGGGGTTTGACGGCAGGCCGCTCGGGCTGGTCGAGGCCAAGGCGACCAAGCACAGCGCGCAGAAGGGCCAGCAACAGGCGAAGCTCTACGCTGACGCGCTGGAGGCGCGCTTCGGCCAGCGGCCGGTCATTTTCCTTTCCAACGGCTACGAGCACTGGATTTGGGACGATCTGCGCTATCCGCCGCGCGAGATCGGCGGCTTCTACAAGCGCGACGAGCTGGAGCTCGCGATCCAGCGGCGCACGAGCCGCAAGACGCTCGCTGAGACCAAGCTGAACCTCAAGATCGCCGGCCGCCCCTACCAGCAGCGCGCCATCCGCGCGATGGCGAAGAGCTTCGAGGAGCATTCCGAGCGCAAGGGCCTGCTCGTCATGGCGACGGGCTCGGGCAAGACCCGCACCGTTATCGCGCTGGTCGACCTCCTGATGCGCGCCGGCTGGGTGAAGCGGGTGCTGTTCCTCGCCGACCGGACGGCGCTGGTCAAACAGGCGGTCAACGCCTTCAAAGCGCATCTGCCGGACTCCGCGCCGGTCAACCTCGTGACCGAGAAGACGACCGAGGGCCGCGTCTTCTTCTCGACCTATCCCACGATGATGAACCTGATCGACGGCAAGGCGCAGGGGCAGCGCGCCTTCGGACCCGGCCATTTCGACCTCGTGGTGATCGATGAGGCTCACCGCTCCGTCTACCAGCGCTACCGCGCGATATTCGAGTATTTCGACAGCTTTCTTGTTGGCCTGACCGCGACGCCGCGCGAGGACGTCGACCACGACACCTACGCCCTGTTCGACCTCGAGGACGGCGTGCCGACCGACGCCTACTCGCTCGACGAGGCGGTGCGCGACGGCCATCTCGTGCCGCCCGAGGCGATCTCTGTCCCGCTCAAGATCATCCGCTCAGGGCTCCGCTACGACGACCTCTCCGACGAGGAGAAGGACCAGTGGGACATGCTGGAATGGGGCGAGGACGAGATTCCCGACAGCGTAGAAGCCGCCGAGATCAACAAGCGTCTTTTCAACGAGGACACGGTCGACCAGGTCATCGCGCACTTCATGGAGAAGGGCGTGAAGGTCGAGGGCGGCGACCGGCTAGGCAAGACGATCGTGTTCGCCAAGAACCAGGCGCACGCCGAATTCATCGAGAAGCGCTTCAACGCCGCTTACCCTGAGCATAAGGGCCATTTCGCGCGCGTTGTGACCTACAAGACAGACTACGCGCAGAGCCTGATCGACGACTTCTCGGAGAAGGCGAAGGCGCCGCACATCGCGATCTCTGTGGACATGCTCGACACCGGCATAGACGTGCCCGAGGTGGTGAATCTTGTCTTCTTCAAGGCGGTGCGATCGAAGACCAAGTTCTGGCAGATGATGGGTCGCGGCACCCGCCTCTGCCCGGATCTGTTCGGCCCGGGCGACGACAAGTCGTTCTTTCGCGTGTTCGACTACTGCGCAAACCTCGAATTCTTCGGCGCCGACCCGGAGATGAAGGACCCCGGCTCTGCGGCCTCTCTTTCCGAGCGGCTGTTCGCGGCGCGGCTCGATCTGGTGCGGGCGCTGGATGAGAAACGCGTGAAGGTCGACGGCATGGCCGAGGAGCCGGCGCCCTATGACGCTGGCGAGGGGGCGCCGCCGACTGAGGAGGAGGTCCGCGCCGACGCGGTCGCACAGCTGCGCGAGACCATCGCCGGTATGAACCTCGACAACTTCGTCGTGCGTCAGCGCCGGCGGACGGTGGAGAAGTATCTCAGGCTCGACGCGTGGATCTCGATCGACGCCGAGGCTCGCGAGGAGCTCGTCGATCAGGTCGCGCCGTTGCCGACCGCCAAACGGCACGGAACGGAAGAGGTGAAGCGTTTCGACCTGCTGATGTTCCATATCGAGCTCGCGCTGCTGAGGGGCTCGAAGCGGTTCGCGGCGCTCAAGACGCAGTTGCTCGAAATCGGCTCCGCGCTTGAGGAACAGACCGCCATCCCCGGCATCGCCGCGCAGGCCGTGCTAATCGAGGAGATCCAGACCGATGCGTGGTGGGAGGGCGTAACCGTCCCTCTGCTCGAACTGGCGCGGGTGCGCCTGCGCGACCTGATCCAGCACATCGAAAAACAGAAGCGGAGGATCGTCTACTCCGATTTCGCCGACGAGATCGGCGAGGGCGTCGAGCACGACCTGCCGCAGGTCGGCGAGGTCGACTTTCTGCGCTTCAAGGCAAAGGCCCGCGCCTTCCTCAAGAAGCACGAGGACCACATCGCCCTGCACAAGCTCCGTCAGGGCAAGCCGTTGACCACGACCGACCTCGGCGAGCTCGAGGCCATGCTGCTCAACGCCGGGATCGGAGACGCCGACGCAATCGAGCGGGCGCGTGCGACGAGTTCAGGTTTCGGCGGCTTCGTGCGCTCGCTGGTAGGCCTCGAGCGCCAAGCTGTTCAACAGGCGTTCGCCGAGTTCATCGCGGACGGCTCGGCCTCTAACGAGCAGATCGAGTTCATCGGCCTTGTGGTCGATCACCTGACCGAGCGCGGCGCTATGGAGCCGGGGCTACTCTACGAAAGCCCCTTCACCGACGTTGCGCCCCAGGGACCGGACCAGGTGTTTGATAGTCCCCGTATCGACCGGCTGTTCAGGGTGATCGAGGAGTTGAACCAGAGCGCCGTAGCTTGAGATCGGTCAGATCCAAGTATGGGGCGGTTTCGCGGCGCGAAGACAGGTCGGTGAGGTTCGGCAAACTATCCTTGGTCAGCTTGATGTTTTTTCTTATGTCGAAATCGTTCAGTTTCTACCGATACGCTTGTCCAGGCCTCGATCCGCGGTCGACGTTTTTTGACTGCGAATCTCCGGAAATCGGTCAACTTTCTCCCTACTCTGCAATAACCAAAATACAACCACCGCAACCAATCCAAGGATGGCTCAGGGACGCCGCGACCCCATGCTCGACCGCGTTGGTAGATGCGAGAATTTTCTAGGACTTCGGTCTTGGGGGTGCGCGGCCAGCCCCGGCTGGCAGTCGGTAGCGCCCTGTAGATGCATCTACAGGGCCGAACGCAATCTGACCGATCGCTTGAGATGATACTCAGTTGCGCCGTTGCGATAACCCACGGAACGGATGGTGACCGTCGAGGCGCTCAGAGGCTCGCTGGCGGCCATCGGGTCGTGCGACCAACATGGGCGGCGCTGGACCTAGGAATGGAGCCAGCGAGGCCCGCTGACTCAGCGGGCGCCTTGTCGGCCGCACTCGCAAAGCGCTAGAGGCCGCGCTTCTTCCAATTAGCGTCATGTTCCAGACGCTGTGGCGCTTCCGGATGCGCCAGGCGCGGTGAAGGGTGTCCAGATCCCGATCTCCTCGAGCGTCTTCACCTGCCCCAACATTTTGCGCACCGCCTGGCGCTCGCTCTCGGTGCTCGTTCGGTTGTTCATGGCGTCAGCGATAGCTTGCAGGCTGGTGGGCGCGTTGGTCGCGCGCAGCATCTCGCGGACTCTCCAGGCCGTCGTATAGTCGAGCTCCCGCCCCGCCATTCGACGGAGTCGCCTATCACTCGCGGGCGCTGCGGCTACGGCCCTCCGAAGAGCAATCACGCGGCCCTCAGCTTCGGCCTCGATTTGAGCTCGAGCGGCCGGACTGAGCGGCCGGAGCGCCGGAGCGGGTTTCTTGACGAGGTTGCGGGCGCGCTCGTCGCGCTTTCGCTCCGCTGGCGTTTTGGGCGCTGGGCGTAGGGCTTTCGCCTTGTCCCGCTCGCGCTTCGTGCGTTCAGCTCGTTTTCGCTGCCATTCACGGCCGATGGCCAATGTCTGCTCGCGGGCTGACGGGGGTGGAGGCGGGCTGCTGATGTCGAACTCGGCGGCCAAGTTCTTGAACGCCGGGTCGTGCTCCAGATGCCACTTAACCGCATCCTCAAGATCCTGATCAACGAGCTGCTTCTGCTCGTCGGCGTGGGGTTCGGTAGCGGGATTAGCCGCCGTGGGCCGGGGATGTTCGGAATTTGAGGTCATGCTCGTCCTTCGAGATGCGCCGCGTATGCGTTGCCGACGATCAGCGCAAGCGTGACTAATGCTGTGGAGCGAAGGCGCGAGCATGGCGCGGGCAACCTCTGGACAGTTCTGGGCTAGCTCGATTTACCCTCCACAGTGGCGTCACGAACTCACCAAGAAAGAAAGAAAGAAAGAGAAGAGAAGAAAGAAAGAAAGAAAGTATAAGATTGAGATCCGGGCCGGGATATGGCGGTGCTCACCACCTGCATCCAAACACCTCCGGCTCGCGCCTGCGGCGCTTCGCAAGGAAGAGCCTCGCTGCGCTCGGCGCGCGGCTGCGCCGCGCCTCGTCTGGGTATCGTTGGGCCGGGAATGAGGATGGACTACACACACTCTGTCCCGGCTCGAGGTCGCCTTTCTCCTGCACCCCTGCTTCCGGCTTCTTTCAGCATCTTCTCAAACATCAGACCGCGGCTTTGATGAGACGTTCCGGTTCATCAACGGCGCGGGCGTAGGTAGGATGCCTGTTGCTGGCTCAGGGAGCCGTAGGCGGCCTTTGTGGCTCGCCGGCGCCCCGTGCGCCTTCCAGCGGCGTTGCCCGTCACAGCGCTTCTAAGGCCGCCTAGCGCGGGACGTCGCATTTATACCTCCGGCGCCGTCGAATCGGATATGGGGCTGCTTCCGAGATCATTGTAGACGTATCAACGTGGCGAAGCGCGATAGGGCCTACTTCGAACGCCGGCTCAGACGCGACCATCCCACGATCTACAGGGATCTGCTCGACGGCAAATATGCCAGCGTTCGCGAAGCCTCGATCGCCGCCGGCCTGCAGAAGGATCGATCCACGCTGCAAGTGATGAAGTCTCAATGGGGGAAAGCGACAACTGCGGAGAAGGCCGACTTTCTGAAGTGGGCCCGCGGCGTGACCCGAACGGCGCCTAGCTCCACGGCGCCGATGCCTCTGCTCGACAAGGACCGGAAGCTTCTGCCGGCCGCTGCGGCGAGGATCGAGCACATACAGACCGTGCTGGGTATGAAGATGGGGAAGCTCATGGCTCTCATGGGTTTTAAGCCGCTGAACGCGGCTCTTGGTCTCGCCTTGCGGACTGGCAGTCGGGTCAACCTTGATCTCGAGGCGGCTTTGAAGAAGCTGCTGGCCGATAATGCCCATCTGTAGATGTGTCTACCCTAGCCGCGACACCAGATCGTCGGCGCGTAGATGCGTATACCTCGCCAGCATCCGAAGCTCCTTGTGTCCGGAAATCGTAGATACCTCTACGACGTTGAAGCCGCGTTCGAACAGCCGGGTCACTGCCTCATGGCGGAGGTCATGAAAATGCAAATCGGGCACGCTGGCCCGGCCTCGTAGGTGGTCCCACGCCTGGAACACCGCTGTCTCGGACACCGGAAAAACACCTTCCCCTCGCGGGGATCGTCACTCGACGTCATCGCAGCCACGGCGCGGCTCGACAGCGGCACGTCCTGAGGCTCGCCGTTCTTGGTGACCGGCACATGGGCGACCCGACGATCGAGGTCGACGTGCTCCCACATCAGGTTCACGATCTCGCCGCGGCGCATGGCGGTCTCGATTGCGAAGATGATGATGGACCGCATATGCGGATTGCGGCCCTTGTCGGCCGCATCCAGCAGCTTCTGCTCCTCGCCGGCCCGCAGCCGCCTATTGCGGCCCTTCGGCGCTACAGGCCGACGAACGAGCTTCACCGGGTTCGCATAGATCACGATGTTCCACTCTTTGATCGCGATGTCGATCGCGCAAGAAGTCAGAAGCCCTCGCCTTCGGGCGGAAGGTCTGGCAGGACATTCTGAGTGCGTCACCCGCGACGACGATCCTCTCTTTTGGCAAAGACGTCGCGCCGCACATAATGGCCTTAGACGGCGGCGAGAGAACGGGCACGGTGAACGCCGGATGGGGAGATCAGACGATCGACATCTACACGCTGCCGCGTGGCCGAACGCTTTTATCGCTGCCGCATCTCTCGCGATTTGCACTCTTTCACCGGAGGCAGTCTGAGGCAGCCTTCGTTGACGCGCTGACACGCGCTCGAAGCTAGTTTTCGATGCCGGATGTGGAAGGAATATGGACGCTGGCGCGATCCACAGCGCGGATCGATCTCGGGGTGTTTACACTTCCCAAGGGCCCCACCGTCCCCATCCTGTTGAACTTTTTGACCCGGATGCCCTTCGGAGGGCAGCGCTCTATCCAGCTGAGCTACGGGTGCCTGGGGCCGCGCGGAAACTAGCCGATCGTCCCGCGAGGGGCAATCTGAGTTTGGCGGAGCGAGCGGCGAGGATGCGACATCGTTGGCGGCGCAACTGACGCTATCCATTCATGCGCAGCGCCAGAGAACCGCGCGTGTGGCCGACCTCCCGGCGCCGGTCGACTTGAAGAGTTCGCGATTGCCGCCAATTGCGATCTCGCTCCATCATCCGCGCTCGCCGGCGACGAGCAAGTCCGACCGCGCGGACGAACAGTCGCGAAAGGAGAAGAGCCGAGCATGGCCAATCTTATCGTGACGGGCGGCGCCGGCTTCATCGGGGTCAACTTCGTCCGCCACTGGCGGGCTGTCGCTCCCGCCGACGAGATCGTCGTGCTCGACACGCTCACCTATGCCGGCAATCCCGCCAGCCTTGATGGGCTCGACGGCGTAGAGCTCGTGGTCGGCGACATCTGTCACGCCGATCTGGTCTCGGAGCTGATCGAGAGCCGACGGATCGACACGATCGTGCACTTCGCCGCGGAGAGCCATGTCGACCGGTCGATCACCGGCCCCGACGCCTTCGTCACCACCAATCTGGTCGGCACCCACAGCCTGTTGAAGGCCGCCAAGGCCGCCTGGCTCGACACGGGTTCAGGGACGCCCCACCATTTCCACCACGTGTCGACCGACGAGGTCTACGGCTCGCTCGGGCCCGACGATCCGCCCTTTAGCGAAACCTCGCTTTATGCGCCGAACTCGCCCTACTCCGCCTCCAAGGCGGGGTCCGACCATCTGGTGCGGGCCTATCACCACACCTATGGGCTTCAGACCACGACGTCGAACTGCTCGAACAATTACGGGCCGTTCCAGCTGCCCGAAAAGCTGATCCCGCTCTGCCTGCTGAACGCGCTGCTGGGCAAGCCGCTGCCGATCTATGGCGACGGGCTCAACGTGCGCGACTGGCTCCATGTCGAAGATCATTGCCGCGGCGTCGAGCTGATCCTGAAGGGCGGTCGGCCGGGCGAGACCTACAATATCGGCGGCGGGCAGGAATTGCGGAACATCGAGGTCGTCGACGAGATCTGCCGCAGCGTCGACTTGGCCTTCGCGACTGACCCGACCCTCAGCAAACGATTTCCCGAGGCGCCGCCAGCGCGGGGTGGAAGCGCCGCGGAGCTCAAGACCTTTGTCGAGGACCGCAAGGGCCACGACCGTCGCTACGCAATCGACTCTCGCAAGATCTCGGCCGAGCTCGGCTATGCGCCGAAGCGCGACTTCGCGCAGGGCTTCGCCGAGACGCTTCGTTGGTTCCTCGACCGCGAGGATTGGTGGCGGCCGCTGCTCGAGCGCGCGGCGTTCAAGCGCTGAGCCTCACCAAGCGATCCCGGCGCTCGAAAACCGGGCGATAGTCTGGGGTGGATCACGCGCCGCCGATAAGGCGGTCAGCCGGTGCGCCTCAGTGCTGCGCGCCGAGGAACTGCCTGAGCTCAGGCGTTTTCGGCGCGCCGAAGACTTCGGCCGGCGGGCCGATCTCGTGGACGCGGCCCATATGCATGAAGACGACGCGCGAGCAGACGTCGCGAGCGAAGCGCATCTCGTGCGTCACCATCAGCAGCGTCATGCCCTCGGCGGCGAGCTCCTTCACCACCGCCAGGACCTCCTGCACGAGCTCGGGGTCGAGCGCGGAGGTGACCTCGTCGCAGAGCAGCGCCATCGGCTGCATGGCGAGCGCACGGGCGATCGCGACGCGCTGCTGCTGGCCGCCAGAGAGCTCGTCGGGATAGGCGTCGAACTTGTGGGCGAGGCCGACGCGCTCCAGCATCTTGCGCGCCATCGCCTCGGCTTCAGGCTTCGGCGTCTTCTTCACCACCATCTGGCTGAGCATGACGTTCTGCCCGGCCGTCTTGTGCGGGAACAGGTTGAAGCTCTGGAAGATCATGCCGACCTTCAGGCGCAGCGCCTTGAGGTGGAGCTCATCCGGCGCGAGCTGGGCGCCGGCGACCTGGATCGAGCCGGAGTTGATCGTCTCCAGCCCGTTGATGCAGCGGAGCAGCGTCGATTTGCCCGAGCCCGACTTGCCGATGATGGCGATGACCTCGCCCGGCTCGACGTTGAGGTCGATGCCCTTCAAGACCTCGTTCGCGCCGAAGCTCTTGCGCACGTCAGTGATTTCGATGAGCGACATTGAGCTTCCTCTCGAGATACTGGCTGGACTTCGACAGCGGGAAGCAGAGGACGAAATAGATCAGCGCGACATAGCCGTAGACCGTGAACGGCAGAAAGGTGGCGTTGGTGACGATCGTGCCAGCCTTCGACAGCTCGACGAAGCCGATGATCGAGGTCAGCGACGTGCCCTTCACCACCTGCACGGAAAAGCCGACGGTCGGCGGTATGGCGATCTTCATCGCCTGCGGCAGGACGACGTAGCGCATCTGCTGCATCCGCCCCATGCCGAGGCTGGCGGAGGCCTCCCACTGGCCTTTGGCGATCGACTCCACGCAGCCGCGCCAGATCTCGGCGAGGAAGGCCGCGGTCCACAGGATGAGCGCGACGCCGGCCGCGAGCCAGGCCGGAACGTTGATCCCGAACAGCGCGAGTCCGAAGAAGGCGAGGAACAGCTGCATCAGCAGCGGCGTGCCCTGGAACAGCTCGACATAAGCGCCCGCGAACAGCCGCGGCCAGCGCGACCTCGAGATGCGCATGAAGAGCAGGCCGAGCCCGACGATCCCGCCGCCGACAAAGGAGACAAGCGAGAGCACGACCGTCCAGCGCGCGGCGAGCAGCAGATTGCGGAGAATGTCCCAGTTCGAAAACTCGATCATCGCGCCGCCCTCATCGTCCGCTCCTCCTGGGGAAGAGGACGAAGCCGACGCCCCTCAGCAGCTGCCGCAGCAGGATCGCCAGCGCGAGATAGATCAGCGTCGCGACGATGTAGCTTTCGAACGCCCGGAAGGTGCGCGACTGGATGAAGTTCGCGGCGAAGGACAGGTCTTCAGCCGCGATCTGGGAGACCACCGCGGATCCCAGCATCACGATGACGATCTGCGACGACAGAGCCGGCCAGATCTTCTGCAGCGCGGGAATGAGCACGACGTAGCGGAAGGTCTCGAACCGCGTCATCCCGAGGCTCCAGCCGGCCTCGAACTGGCCCTGCCCCGTCGCCTGAATGCCGGCGCGGACGATCTCGCAGCTATAGGCGCCGAGATTGATCACCATGGCGAGCAGCGCCGCCTGGATCTCGCTCATCTGCACGCCCAGCGACGGCAGGCCGAAGAAGATGAAGAACAGCTGGATCAGGAACGGCGTGTTGCGGATCAGCTCGACATAGGTCGCGACGATCGGCTTGAGCCATCTCGGCCCGAGGGACCGCGCCCAGGCGCAGGCGACGCCGAGCGAGACGCCGAGCGTCGCGCCGACCAGCGTCAGTTCGGCCGTCACCAGGACGCCCTTGAGCAGCACGCCCCAATAGTCGGCAAGCCATGAATAGTCGAAGACGTAGCCCATGGTCCGCGGCCCTCCCCGGTCGTGAAGCCCGGTTCAGAGGTCCTTCGGCAGGTCCGTCTTCAGCCACTTCTGGGCGATGGCGTCGAGCGACCCGTCGGTCTTGGCGGTGGCGATGATGTCGTCGAGCTTCGCCTTAAGGACCGGCTGATCCTTGCTGAAGCCGATATAGCAGGGCGAATTCTTGATCAGGAACTTGAGCATCGGCTTCTTCGGCGGGTTGCGCGCGATGATCGCCGCCGCCACCACGTTGCCGGTCGCGACCACCTGGACCTGGCCTGACAGGAACGCCGAGATCGTGCCGTTATTATCCTCGTAGCGTTTGATGGTCGCGTCGGCGGGCGCGACCTTGGTGAGTTCGAGATCCTCCACCGCGCCGCGGGTGACGCCGATGGTCTTGCCGGAAAGGTCCTCCGCCTTCGACACCGCGACATTGTCCGGCGCGAACACGCCGTTGAAGAACGGCGCGTAGGCCGTCGAGAAATCGATGACCTTCTCACGGTCCGGATTCTTGCCGAGGCTCGAGATGACGAGGTCGACCTTGCCGGTCTGGAGATAGGGGATGCGGTTCGCGCTGGTGACGGGCGTCAGTTCCAGCTTCACGCCCAGCTTCTCGGCGATCAGCGTCGCCATATCGATGTCGTAGCCCTGCGGCGCCATATCGAGCCCGACGCTGCCGAAGGGCGGGAAGTCCTGCGGCACCGCAACTTTGAGCGTCCCGCGCGACATGATGTCGGGGAGCTCTGCGCGAGCATCGTTCGCGACGCCGCCGCCAGTCAGAGCGAGAACAAAAGCGAGCACGGCCCGGCGAGTGGTGAGGCGCATGGATCTGGTCTCCCGGCCCGACTATCGATCCGGGCGACGGCGACGATCAAGCAATGGGCATACCAGCCGAATAGTGATCAGAAGCGCGCAAGCGCGACTACGCCGAGCGCCTCATTCTTGAGCTGCCGCATAGAAGATGGACAGCGCCGGTCTCAACGTCCCGGCGCGGCCGGGAACACGCCGGACATCACCGAAAAGCCCGGCACGCGCTTCACGCGGTCCATCCAGCGGCGGATCGCGGGGTAATCCTGCCGCGAAACGCCGCCCTCCTCCGACAGCGCAACCGCCGGGAAACAGGCGATTTCGGCGATCGTCGGGCGCTCGGCTGGGCACAGCCAGCCGCGGCCCTGCCGTTCGCCAAACCACAGATGCTCGTCGAGGATGCGGAACAGGCGATGCGCCTCGGCCCTCGCCGCGTCGGCGTCGACGGCCTCGAAGAAGCCGTCGGCCCGCCGTGCGGCGCCGGCGGAGGCGTCGAGGTCGACCGCGAAGGACAGCCACTGCGCCACCTCCGCCGCAAGCCGCGGCTCGCGCGGCGACCAATGGTCGGACGTGTCGTAACGACCCGCGAGGTAGATCAGGATCGCGTGCGGCTCGTGCAGCGTGAAGCCGTCGTCCTCCAGAACGGGGATACGGCCAAGCGGGCTCAGAGTGCGGAACGCGGGCGTCTTGTGCTCGGCGCCCGGATAGTAGTCGACCGGGACGACCCGCCATTTGAGGCCGAGCAGCCCCAACATCAGCCGGACCTTGTAGCACTCGGCCGAGAGCTCGTAGTCGTGCAGCGCGATCATCGGAGCGCCTTCAGACGTCGAGCGTGATGCGCGCCGAGCGCGCGCGGGATACGCAGGTCATGATGCGGCGGCCCTCCCGCTTCTCGGCGTCGCTGAGATAGACGTCCTGATGGTCGGGCTCGCCCTCGAGCACCGTCGCCTCGCACGTCCCGCAGGCGCCCTGCTCGCAGGAGGACGGCAGGTCGACGCCGTTGTCGCGCAGCACCTCCAAGATCGTGCGGCCGGCGGGCACCGTCAGCGTCAGCGCGGAGCGGGCGAGCGCAATCTCGAAGGACGAGCCGGCGTCGACCGCGCGCTCGTTCTTGAAATACTCGAAATGCACCGCGGCTTCCGGCCAGCCGGCTTCGGCGGCGACGCGGCGCGCGGTCTCGAGCATCGGCGTTGGGCCGCAGAGATAGACATGCGCCCCGACCGGCCGCTGGCCGAGCAGCGTCCGCAAGCGCGCTTCGGTCTCGACGGGATCGAGGCCGAGATGCGGGGTGAAGCGCGATTTAAGCGCGCCGAGCCTGTCGGCGAAGGCGATATGCGCCTCGTCGCGCGCGAAGCAGTGGAAAGCGATGGCTGAGCCGCTGTGATCGAGCGCCTGCGCCATCGCGATGAGCGGCGTGACGCCGACGCCGCCGGCGATGAAGATCGTGAGGTTCGCGTCGCGGCGCAGCGGAAAGTTGTTGCGCGGCTCCGAGATCGCGAGCAGGTCGCCCTCGCGCACCGTCTCGTGCAGCGTCTGCGACCCGCCGCGGGAGGCGGGATCACGCTTAACGCCGATGACGTAGGATCCGGTCTCGCCGGGCGCGTTGACCAGCGAATAGGGCCGGATCAGCCCGTTCGGCAGGTGAACGTCGATATGCCCGCCGGGCTGGAAGGTGGGCAGGCCCCCGGAAACCGCCGCGAGTTCGAAGCCCGCGACGTCCGCCCCCGCCGCCCATTTGCGCGATACCGCGACGCTCAGCGAGGCGCGCCGGCCGGCCTTGAGGAGGCCCGGCATCTCGGCGAGTTCGGCGGAGACCGGCGCATAGACCGGCGCGAGCGGTTCCGGCGCGGGCGCCGCGAGCGCCTCGGCCTCGATCACGTCGCGCAGCGCCTTCAGCCGCTCATTGTGCAGGCGGAGCGTCGCAATGCTGTCCGGCGATCGGTCGCCCGCCAAGACGCCGCGGATCACGCAGCGGCCGGAATCGACCGGCTGGACGAAGAACGCTGCGCGCGTTCCCTCAGGCGTCGTCAGCGTCACCGAAAGGCCGTCTCCCTCTTGGCCGCCATCATCGCCATGCCTGCGCAACGCCGCAACCGCCATCGCGGCCGGCGCGTTCGCCGCCATCTCGCGCAGCGTCAGCAGGTCGCCGCTGTCGAGCTCCGGCCGCGCCGGCGGCCCCCGCTCCTCGCCAAGCGTCGTCCAGATCAACCCGTAGCGCTCAACCACGGGATAGGTGCGGTTGGTGATGGTCCGCGCCGGCGCGTCGGCGGGATGGGCGGGAATGTAGGTGCAGCCCGCCGTTCGGTTGGCGTAGCGCCAGCCGTGATACTGGCAGACGAGCTCGCGCCCGTCGTTCAGCCCGATCGAGAGCCTGACGCCGCGGTGCAGGCAGCGGTTCTCCCAGACGTTGACGTGGCCGTCGTCGGCTCGCCAGGCTGCGAATTCCTGGCCCAGCAGCTGGCCGTGAAACACGTGGCGGAACGGCAGATCGCCGCTTGCGGCGATCGGGCTCCAGATGTCGTTCGTCAGGCTCATGCGGCGGCGGGGATCACGCCATAGGTCACGCCTTTGGCGGACAGCCAGCGGCGATAGGCGATCGCGGATTTGTCGGCGCGGATCGGCGTTTCCGCGCGGGGGTCGAGCGGCAGGCGCTTCGGGAACTGGTTCTCGAGGATCGGCTTGTCTTGCCCGAAGACCATCAGCTGGAAACGGCGGATGAAGGTGTCGTCGTTCTGATCGTCGAGGATCGACAGCATCATGTGCGCCCGGATGCGCTCCTGTCCGACCGGCTGGAGGAAGATCGCGATCACGTCCTGACGGTTCGCGTCAAGCGGGCTCGACTTGTAGAGCACCGAGCAGAACGGGTGCGGCACCCGGTAGACGTACTCGACCTCCATGCCGCCCTTGGCGACGGTCGAGGCCATCGGCTGAAAAAAGCGGCAGCGCGTCGCCAGGACCTCGTCACGCTCGGCCGAGGTCTCGACGTCGTATTCCTTCACTTCCGTATGCGGCTGCTCGCCCAGAATGCCGGTGTGGACATACGGGAAATGGCCCATGTCGAGGAAGTTCTCGATCGCCCGCGGCGCGGACACCGCGACGCCGATCGACGCCGCGGCGACGTTGCGCCGGTCGGGCTCGGCATATTCGGGAATGGCGAAAATTTCTTCGGGCGGCGTCCCGAGCGACGTCCAGAGATAGCCGTAAGCGACAAGGCTCGGCAGCGCGTCGGCTGGACGCGTCGACGGCGCCGCGTCGCCTGCCCGCAGCTCCGGCCGCGCCCGCCAGACGAAGGGCTCGCCGTCCGCCACTTTGGCGAAGTTCACAGGCTCGTCGAGCAGCACGGTCGCGGAGACCTTGCCCGGCGGGATCTCGCCGATTGCGGCGATCGGGTGCCACAGGTTCAGCGTCACGGGATCTGGGGACGCAAATCCGCTCATCGCGGCGCTCCTCGATTTATCGTTCGAATGCGATCAGGCTCGCACATTCAATGGCTTGCGGGAAGGCCGGAGGTCGCCGGGGGAGGTCTGACACGCCGCCGCGAGGAGAGATCAACCCGCCATCGCCGCTATCGCCGCGTCCGACTGCGCGACCCAGCCGAAGATGCCGCCCTGCGCCTTGATCATCTTCAGCCCGTATTCGTGGAAGTCCGGAAAGTAAGACGCGCAGCAATCCGCCAGCACGACGCAGCGATAGCCGCGGTCGTTCGCCTCCCGGACCGTGGTGTTGACGCAGACCTCGGTCGTCACGCCGCAGACCAGCAGCGTGTCGATCCCGCGGTTCTTCAGCATCAGCTCCAGATCGGTCTGGTAGAACGCCCCCTTCCCCGGCTTGTCGATCACCGGCTCGCCGGCGAGCGGGCTGAGCTCCGCGATGATGTCGTGCCCGGCCTCGCCGCGGATCAGGATGCGGCCCATGGGTCCCGGCGCACCGATGCGGGCGGAGGGTTCGCCGCGCTCCACCTTGGCCTTCGGCGCGTCGGCCATGTCGGGCCTGTGACCCTCGCGGGTATGCACGACGAGCATCCCCGCCCCCCGCGCCGCATCGAGCGTGGCCTTGCAGGGACCGATGGCGGCCTTCAGCAGGGAGACGTCGTTCCCCAGCGTCTCGCCGAAGCCGCCCGGCTCGATGAAATCGCGCTGCATGTCGATGATGAGGAGCGCGGTGCTCGCGAGGTCCACATCGAGCGGCTGCGGTTCGGCCTCGATCGTCGGCATGTCCTGTCCCTACCCCTCGTCGATGACGCTGACATGCGCCGAGACCACCCTCCACCCGTCCGGAAAACGCACCCAGGTCTGGCTCTGGCGGCCGATCTTCCCCGGCGCGCCGTCTCGCCGGAACAGCGTGTTCGCCACCGCCATATCGCGGCCGTAGGCCGTGATCTGCGTGCGCTCCAGCGTGCGGTCGAGGCCCTTCGGCGAACGGCCGCGGCGGAAGGCGCGGATCTCGTCCATCCCGTAGAGGTTCTCGGTCGCGCCGTAGCGCAGGGTGCGCGGGTCGTCGTTGAACAGCCCCTCGAGCGTCTCGACATCGTTGCCGGTGAGCGCCGCCTCGTAGGATCTGAAGGCCGCCGTAACTTCGGCCAGAACTTCGGGATCGTCGATCGTCATGAGGCTGCTCCCATATCCCGAACGAACGCCACGCCCGCTTTCTCCAGCGCGCGCGCCACGCGGAGCGCAGCGGCCTCCTTCCAGGGCGCGGCGATGATCTGCACGCCGAGCGGCAGGCCGCTGTCCAGGAAGATCGGCGCGCAAACGACCGGCAGGCCGATGAACGAGATCGGCTGGGTGAACACGCCGACGTTCGGCCTCAACGGCACGGTCTCGCCGTTCAGCATGAGCGTGGTCTGGCCGAGCTTCGGCGCGCGGCAGGGCGTCGCCGGGGCCAGCAGCACGTCGACCTCCTCGAACAGCTTCGCGGCGGCTTCCGCGAACCAGCGGCGGAAGCGGTGGGCGCGGGCGACGAAGGCGGCGGGAATGGTCGCGCCGGCGATCATCCGGTCGCGCACCGCCGGGTCGAAATCCTCCGCACGCGTCCTCAGCCGGTCGAGATGGAGCGCCGCGCCCTCGCTCGCCGTGATGACGTAGGCGGCCGCCCGCGCCCGCGCGGCCTCGGGCAGTTCCACCACGCGCTCGGCGCCAAGAAATTCAGCGACGCGCGCCACAGCCTCGAAGCAGTCGGCGTCGCCGCCGTTGGCGAAATAGCCGCCGAGCGTCGCGATGCGAAGGTCCGCAAAACCGTCTTCGAGCCTTGGCGAGGCCGGCTCGGCCGGGCGTTCGGTCGCATAAGGATCGTCCGAATCCGGCCCCTGCATCGCGTCGTAGGCGGCGGCCAGCAGTCCGACCGAGTTCGCGAGCGGCCCGAGATGGTCGAGGCTGTGGACGAAGGGGAACGTCCCTGCCCGGCTCAGGCGCCCGAAGGTCGGCTTCAGCCCAAAAGTCCCGCAGAGCGCGGAGGGCACGCGGATCGAGCCGTTGGTGTCGGAGGCGAGCGCCAGCGGCACGAGGCCCGCGCCGACCGCCGCGCCGGAGCCGCCCGACGAGCCGCCAGACATGCGGGTGGCGTCGTGCGGATTGCGCGACGGGCCGTCATGGACGTTTTCGCCGGTGAAGTCGTAGGCGTATTCGCCCATGTTGAGCGCGCCGACGAGCACCGCGCCGGCGGCCTCCAGCCGGCGGATCAGCGCCGCGTCCCGGCGCGCGGGGGCAAGCTCCCGGTTGATCTTCGAACCCGCGCGGGTGGCGAGGCCCTCAACGTCGAACAAGTTTTTCACCGCGAAGGGCACGCCCGCGAGCGGCCCGGCGACTCCGGACGCGTCGACCGTCGCCGCCTTGGCGCGCGCCCGCTCCCCCGTCACATCGGTGAAGGCGCCGAGCGCAGGCTCGGCCTTGCCGATGCGGCCAAGCGCAGCCTCGACGGCCGCCGTCGCGCTCATGGCCGGAACACCGAGGCGGGGTCGAGTTCGTCGTCGAGCGGGAAGTCCGCGACCAGCCGGCCGGCCTGCAGCGTCGCTTTCAGATGCGCGAGCACGGACGGGCGCCAGTCCGGCGCCACGCTGAGCCCGAGCGCCGCCGTCGCGGCGTCGAGATGGGCTTCGAGCGTTTCGTCGGACAGCAGGTTCATGCGGCCTTCGTCGCCCCGATGAAGGCGCGCCAGCCGCCGTAGCGCGTGATCTCCTCCGCGCCGACGATTCCTTCCGGCTCGACGAGAAAGCCGAACGGCGTCGTGCCGTCCGCGAGCCTCAACGTGCCGAAGCCGAGCGGCGACGGAATGGCTGAGACGAACGGGCCGATCGCGGATTTGGGCAGCGCCCAGACCTCGGTCGCGATCGCGGCGCCCTCGCCTGTCCGCACGCGGAGCAGCCCGGGCCGGGCGACCTTGCCGGGGAGCGAGAAGAGTTTGTAGGAGCGCTCGGTGTCGACCGCGCGCAGGAACCGGCCGCCGAGCTTCGTCACCTCGCCGTTCAGCGCCATTCCCGAGAGATGCGCGCCGACGACGACCAGCTCCATCTCGTCCGGGCCGGCGGCGGCGGCCCGCGCGGGCGCGGGCGACGGCGCGCGGCCGGTCGCGCCAACGGGGACTGCCCCGGCGATGTGCAGCGCCTCGCCGATCGCCGCAATCCTGAAGTCATGGCCTGCGGGCGCGATCAGCGTGACGCCGGCGGGCTTGCCGTCGGCCCGCGGCCGGCCGGGAACGGCAAGCGCGCAGAGGTCGAGCAGGTTGACGAAATTGGTGTAGGTCCCGAATTCGCTGTTGAGCGCGATCGGCTCCGCCTCGATCGCCGCGACCGTGTGCGGCCGCGGGTAGGTCGGGACCAGCATCGCGTCGGCCGACGCCCAAACGCCGCCGAGCGCGCGCTTGAGCTCGGCCAGTTTGTAAAGGGCCCCGAACGCGTTCGCGGCATCGAACCGGACGGCGCCCTGGATGATCTTGCGCGTCACGGGGTGAAGCGCCTCCGGCTTCTCCTCGATGAAGCTGCGGATCGCCTCGTAGCGCTCGGCCACGAACGGGCCGTCATAGAGCAGGCTCGCGACCGCGAAGAAGGGTTCGAGGTCGATCTCGGTGGTCTGCGCGCCGAGCCCCTTCAGATCGGCGATCGTCGCGTCGAAGGCGGTCTCCGCCGCGGCGTCGCCCGCGAACCGCCGGCTCGCGGCGTCGGGAATCAGCACGCGGAAGGACGGCGGCAGCGGCGCGATCGAGGGTTTGGCGAAGTCGCGCGAAAACGCGTCTGACGCGCAATAGCCCGCCATGGCCTGGAACACGGAATAGGCGTCGTCGACCGAATTCGCGAACACCGAGACGCAATCGAGCGTCCGGCAGGCGGGCAGCACACCCTCGGTCGGAACGGCGCCGACGGTGGGTTTCAGTCCGACGATGTTGTTGAGCCCAGCCGGCACGCGGCCCGAGCCCGCCGTGTCGGTGCCGAGCGAAAACGCGACCAGCCCGCGCGCGACCGAGACCGCCGAGCCCGAGCTCGACCCGCCCGGCGCGAGTGCCGGATCGACGGCGTTGAGCGGCGCGGGATAGGGCGTGCGGAGGCCGACGAGGCCGGTCGCGAACTGGTCGAGATTGGTCTTGCCGACAACGATCGCGCCGGCCGCCTTCAACCGGGAGACTACCTCGGCGTCTCTCTCGGGCTGATAGGCGAAGTCCGGGCAGGCGGCGGTGGTCGGCAGCCCCGCAACGTCGATGTTGTCCTTCACCGCGAAGGGAACCCCCCAGAGCGCGCGGCCGTCCGTCGACGAGCCCAGCGCGCGCGCTTCCGCGATCGCGGCGTCGCGGTCGGCGAGCGCGATGAAGATGCCGGGATCCCCAGCCGCCTCAATGCGGGCGAACGCTTCCTCGACCACCGCCAACGGCGATAGCCCGGCGGCATAGGCCGATCTCAGCGAGGCCAGATCGAAAGCGAGGTCGGCGAGAGCGGTCGTCATGTGAGCTTAACCACCATTATCTGCAAAATTCGCTCGGACTTAACCGGCCGGAGGCCGGATTTAACCCGCTAGTGTTTGCCCGCCATATGCTCGCCGATGACGTGGAGGTCGGCCTGCGCGATCGGCGTTTCGTAGACGAGCTGACCGTCCGACATCACGAGGATGCGGTCGGAGAGCTCCAGCAGTTCGTCGAGATCCTCCGACATCAGCAGCACCGCCGCGCCGCCGTTCCGCGCCTTCATGATGCGCGCGCGGATTTCTGCGACCGCCGCGAAATCAAGCCCGAAGCAAGGGTTGGAGACGATCAGCAGGTCGACCGCGCCGCTCAGCTCCCGCGCCAGCACCGCCCGCTGCACGTTGCCGCCCGAGAGCGACTGGATGGGCGAGGAGAGCGACGCCGTCTTCACCTTGAACTGCGCGATCAGAGAGGTCGCGTAGTCGCGGATCGCGCGCGCGCTGATCCAGGAGGCCGGCTTGCCGTCCTTGTCGAGATCGAAGGTCCGGAAGGCGATGTTTTCGGCCACCGTCATCTTCGGCGCGCAGGCGTTCCTCAACGGCTCTTCCGGGATGAACCTGACGTTGAGCTTGCGGGACTGCTCCCTGGTCGCCTCGTAGGACGCGTTCTTCACGCGGATCTCGCCCGCCTCGCGCGCCCGCTGGCCGGCCAGAACCTCTAGAAACTCCTTCTGGCCGTTGCCGGAGACGCCGGCTACGCCGACGATCTCGCCGGCCTTGACCTTCAGCCCGTCGATCTCGATCGACTTCAATCCCGAGCGGTCCTTGGCCTTGACCGCGTTCACCTCAAGCACGGAGACGGCGTCGGCGGGCGTCGGCGCCCGCTGGTCGAGCGCCGCGATCGCTTGGTCACCGATCATCATCGCCGCCATCTTGCGCCGGTCGAGATTGGCCACGCGGCCGCGGCCGGTCAGCTTGCCCTTGCGCAGCACCGAGACGTCGTCGGCGAACGCCGTGACCTCGTGGAACTTGTGGCTGATCATCAGCACCGTCAGCTCGCCGCGCCGGGTCATGCCGCGGACGAGGCCCAGCATCTCCTCGGCCTCGCCCGGGGTCAGCACCGAAGTCGGCTCGTCGAGCACGAGGAAGCGGCGGCCGAGATAGAGCTGCTTGACGATCTCGAGCTTCTGCTTCTCGCCGGCCGCGAGCGCGCTGACGGGCTGCTCGAGCGGGATCTTGAACGGCATCCGCTCCATGAAGCTCTTGAGGTCGCGGCGCTCCTTGCCCCAGTCGATGACGGCCGGCGCGTTCTCGCGCGAGATCACGAGGTTCTCCTCGCCGGTGAGCGAGGGCACCAGCGTGAAGTGCTGGTAGACCATGCCGAGGCCGAGCGCGCCCGCGTCCTTCGGGCTCGCGATCACGGCCTCGCGGCCGTTGACGACCATGTCGCCCGATGTCGGCGTGTAGAAGCCCATCATGCATTTCACGAGCGTCGACTTGCCCGCGCCGTTTTCGCCGAGCAGCGCGTGGAACGAGCCCGCCGGGACCTTCACCGTGACGTCGTCGAGCGCGGTGAAGCCACCGAAGCGCATCGTCATGCCGATGGCCTCGACGCCGACGGCCGGAACGGTCTGCGCGTTCATGGCAGCGCCGCCAAAAGGGCTTCGGACGTCGAGACCGCGCCGAACACGCCGCCCTGCATCTTGATCATCTTGATCGCGGCCTCGTGGTTGCCGCGGTCGGTCGCCGCGCAGCAATCCTCCAGCATCACGCATTCGAAGCCGCGGTCGTTCGCTTCGCGCATCGTGGTGTGGACGCAGACGTCGGTGGTGACGCCGGTCAGAACGAGGTTGTCGATCCGGCGCTGCTTCAGGATCAGCTCGAGGTCGGTCGCGACGAAGGATCCCTTGCCGGGCTTGTCGATGATCGGCTCGCCCTCGATCGGGTAGAGATCGGGGATGATGTCCCAGCCGGGCTCGCCGCGCACCAGGATGCGCCCGCAGGGGCCGGGGTCGCCGATGCCAGGGCCGAACTGGCGCGAACGCCAGCGCTTGTTCTCAGGCAGGTCCGCGAGGTCCGGCCGGTGGCCTTCGCGCGTGTGAAAGACGTGGTAGCCCTTGGCGCGCATCGCCGCGAGCACGCGGCCGATCGGCTCGATCGGCGCCCGCGTCAGCGACAGGTCGTAGCCCATCCCGTCGACATAGCCGCCGGGGGCGCAGAAATCCTTCTGCATGTCGATGACGATGAGCGCCGTGTTCTCCGGCCTGAGGTCGCCATTATAAGGCCACGGATAGGGGTCGGCTTCGATGAAGCGCTGTTCGACGCGGGCGTGGGCGTTCATCCCTGAGGCGTCCTTCTCTAGCGGGTGATCGACAGCTCGCCGGGCGCGCCGGCGAGCGCACGGCCGGGCGACGAGGCTGCGATCATGACGATGAGGGTCAGCACGTAAGGCGCGGCGTAGAACAAATAGTAGCCTTGCGTGACGCCGACCGACTGGAGCGCGGGCCCAAGCGCGCCGGCCCCGCCGAACAGCAGCGCCGCGGCGAAGCAGCCCAGTGGGTTCCAGCGCGCGAAGATCACGAGCGCAACCGCCATCAAGCCCTGGCCGGAGGAGAGACGCTCGTTCCAGCTGCCGGGATAATACAGCGAGAGATAGGCTCCGCCGATCGCCGCCAGCGCCCCGCCCGCGGCGGTCGCGAACAGCCGCACCGTGTTGGGCGACAGTCCCATGGCGCGGGCGGCGTCGGCGCTGTCGCCGACCACGCGCACGATCAGCCCGATCTTGGTGTTCTTGAACGCCCACCACAGCGCGAGCGCGAGCGCCGCGCCGACGAGGAACAGGACGTTGACGTTGAGCGCGGCGCGCACCTGCGGCAGCGACGACCAGTCGCCGAGCGGGATCGCCGGCAGGTTCGGGGCGGAGGGCTGGATGTACGGCTTGCCGAAGAAGAAGGCGAGGCCCATGCCGAACAGCATCAGCGCGATGCCGACGGCGATGTCGTTGACCTTGGGGAACGAGCAGATCCAGCCATGCAGCAGGCCGAAGCCGGCCCCCGCGACCATCGCGGCGAGCACCCCGATCCACGGCGAGCCGGTCTCGACCGCGATCGCGTAGGCCGCCATCGCGCCGAACACCAGCGTGCCTTCGAGGCCGAGATTGATGCGGCCGGAGCGCTCGGTGATCGTCTCGCCGAGGCTGACGAAGATGAACGGGGTGGAGACCCGGATCGCGCCGCCGAGAATCGCGAGCGGCACGCCCCAGAGGCCGATGTCGCCTTCCATCAGGGCGCCCTCTTCCAACGGTCGGGATCGAAGCACTTGAAGCGGCCGTAGAGCGTCTCGCTCATCAGCACGACGATGAACAGCATGCCCTGCAGCACGAGGATGGTCGCGTCGGGCAGGCCCATGCGGCGCTGGATCAGGCCGCCGGCCGCCGCGATCCCGCCGAGCAGGAAGGCGACGGGGACCACGCCGAGCGGGTTCTGCCGGGCGAGGAAGGCGACCAGAATGCCGGCATAGCCATAGCCCGCAGCGAGCGAAGCGTTGGCCGAGCCCTGCACGGCCGCCACCTCGAACATGCCCGCGAGGCCCGCGAGCGCGCCGGAAAGGGCGCAGAAGCCGACGATCAGCGGACCGACGGCGAGGCCCTGGATCTGCGCGGCGCGAACATTGCCGCCGGCGACGCGGGCGGCGAAGCCCCAGCGGGTCTTCTCGATCAGCAGCCAGCACGCCACACAGGCGAGCAGCGCGACAACGAGGCCCCAATGCACGTCCATGCCGGGGATCGGTCCAACACGCGCAGCCTCGGTCAGCGGATGCGTCGAGGGCTTATTGAGCGATGCCGGATCGCGCAGCGGACCTTCGACCAGATGGTTCATGAGCGCGATGGCGATATAGGCCATCAGCAGGCTCGAAATGGTCTCGTTGACCGCTCGGTAGTGCCGTAGCGCGCCGACTGCGCCGATCCAGAGCCCGCCGGCGACCATGCCGGCCGCGGCCATCGCCGCGAGGACGATTACGGACGGCGCATTACCGAGCCAATGTCCGAAGGCTGCGGCCGCGACGCCGCCGAGCACGATCGCGCCCTCCCCGCCGATCACCGTCAGGCCGAGCCGCGCCGGAAGGGCGACGCAGAGCGCGGCGAAGATCAGCGGCGTCGCGCGCAGCAGAGCGTTCTGGATCGAGAACCAGCTGCCGAAGCCGCCACGCCACATCAGTTCTAGGAACGTCGATGGCGACTTGCCGAGCAACAGCAGGAAGACGCTGAACAGCGCCATGCCGGCGAGCAATGCGCCGAGCGGGATGACGACCCCTTCCGCCCGCCGGGCGAGCCACGCGAGCGCCAGCGGCGCTCGCGGCGGGGAGAGCACGGCGGATGCCGGCGCTGCGATGTCTGTCATGGCCGGCGCCCTCCGGAACCGGGACTCTCAGGAGGTCGAGCCGCGCACGCCGTCGACGAGGTAGTTCATGCTTTCAAGCTCGATCGCCGTCTCCGGGAACGCCTTTCCGGCCGCCGCGACCTCGTTCCCCTTGTTGTCCTTGAGCGGACCCTTGAAGACGGAGAAGCCGCCCTTCTTGATCTCGTCCAGCGTCGCCTCGAACTGCTTGCGGCCGGCGTCCGGCACGCCCGGTCCGAGCGGGCTCATCTTCACGAAGCCGTCGGCGATGCCGCCGCGGGTGAAGTTCGGCAGCGGCTCGCCGGCGAGCAGATGCTTGGCGTACATCGTGTAGACGGTCGCCCAGTTCCATTCGGCGCCGGTCAGGTATTTCTCCGGGGCGAGCGGCGCCTGGCTGGCGTGATAGCCGCACACGAAGGCGCCGCGGCCGGCGGCGGTCTGCGTGACGACCTTCGGGCCGTCGACATGGCAGGTGATGACGTCCGCGCCCTGGTCGATCAGCGCGTTGGTGGCTTCGGCCTCCTTCACCGCGAGCGACCATTCGCCGGTGAAGATCACCTGGCAGGTGATCGACGGATCGACCGAGCGGGCGCCGAGCAGGAAGGCGTTGACGTTGAGCAGCACCTGCGGGATCGGCTTCGCCGCGACGAAGCCGATCTTCTTCGACTTGGTGGCGTGGCCGGCTGCGACGCCGTTCAGATACTGCCCGAAGTTGATATAGCCGAAATAGGACCCGGCGTTCATCGGGTGCTTGGCCTTGTCCCAGAGCCCGCCGCAATGGCGGAACTGGACGTCCGGGAACTTCTTGGCCACCGCGATCACGTGCGGATCGAAATAGCCGAAGGACGTCGGGAAGATCAGCGAGGCGCCGTCGAGGTTGACCATGGATTCCATGGTCTTCTGGACGTCGACCGATTCCGGGACGTTCTCCTCCTCGACAAGCTGAATGCCTTCGATCCCCCTCAGCGCGTTGGCGCCTTCGGCGTGGGCCTGATTGTAGCCGAAGTCGTCCTTAGGGCCGACATAAATGAAGCCGACGGTCGCGCCCGCGGCCCGCGCCGGCCTCGCGGTGAACGGCGCGCCTATGACGCCCAGAGCCGCGCCTGCGACCGAGGACTGCAGCAGCCTGCGGCGGGAGATGGACGCATCGGTCATGGGCGTGGCCTTCCGGTTCGGGCAGGTCGGCTGGCGGCCGACATGAAGCTGCGGGGCGAGCAAGTCCGTTCAGGGACGCAAGGTTGGCGCCGCGTTGACGGCTAACTCGATCTCCCTGACGCCAAAAGGATTGCATGCAATTGCGTCGATTTGCATGCGCAAATGCCGTGCATGCATGCTCAATATTTGGAGGCGGCGACGGCCTTCGAGCGGCCGCAGCCAATCGCCGCCAGAGCCTCAGGACTCAGCGGTCGCGCGGGACGGTCCCCAGCACGGCGTATGACGATTTTATCGATAAGTGAGACGGGCGCCGCGCTCGGAGGCGCCCGCCTCAGAAGGCGGCGCCTACGAGCGCTGCCGGCGCTTATTCGGCGGCTTTGTCGAAGCGCTCGCCGTAGGTCCGTGTCGGTGCCGGGAAGCCGCACGACGTGCCGTCGGTGACCTTCACCGCATCCTCCCACGGCAGCCGGTACTTTCCGGCCACCATGTCGTGCATGAAGGTGTACGGGCAGTCCTGCGCCCCGCCTTTCACCGCCGTGTAGGCGCGGTGGCCGAGCTGATAGATGTTGTTCTCGACGCCCCAGCCGATCCGCGCCTCGCGCACGAGATCGGGCCGGACCTCGGCCGTGATGATCTCGTCCGGCCGCCCCGTCAGCCCATGCGCGATGACCGAACCGTCGAAGTTCACGATCATGCCCTCGCCCATCGAATCGAACGAGCCGTCGGTTCCGCACATGCAGACGTTCGCGGTGATCATCAGGTTCTGGAAAGCGTTCGCCTGATTGGTGAAGCGCCAGCTCTCGCGGATCGGCGCGGTATACCCGGCCGTCCGCAGCATGATCTCGGCGCCCTTATAGGCGCATTCCCGCGCCATCTCGGGGAACATGCCGTCGTGGCAGATGATGAGCGCGATCTTGGCGCCCTTCGGCCCCTCGATGACCGGCACGCCGAAGTCGCCGGGCTCCCAGGGCTCGACCGGCACCCAAGGGTGCATCTTGCGGTAGTTCAGCCGGATCTCGCCCTGATCGTCGATGATCAGCCCGGTGTTGTAGGGCATGCCGCCGGGGTTCAGCTCCATGATGGAGAAGCAGCCCCAGATGCGGTTGTCGACGCAGGCCTTTTTGAACGCCGCGACCTCCGGCCCGTCGATCCGGCACATGATCTCGGGGTTGATGTCCATCGACAGTCCGTGAAGGGCGTATTCCGGGAACACGACGAGGTCCATCGTCCCGAGATTGCGCCGGGCCTTGGCGACCATCGCGACGATCTTGTCGGTCTGCGCCTTCAGGTCGGTTGGCGTTACGACGCTTGGGAGTTGGAGTTGCACGAGGCCGATGACGACGCCGTTTTCCGACTTGTTCAGTCCGCCCAATCCGTTCATCGCGTATCTCCTCAGAAGGCTTGGCGCGGGCGATCAACCCTGCGCGTGTTGAAGACGCCCTACGCAAAAACCGCGCCGCGATCAGCCAATAGCGTGCCGAAAGCTTTGACGCTCCTGCATGCAAATTCTAGGTTTTGCATTCTTGAAGCCGAATCCGAGAGCAGTCCAATCGACTCCGCCGACAGCCGCACCCGGACCGACCGCCTGATCCGGGAGCTTTCGGACGCGGTGCTCAACGGCGAATTCGCGCCGGGCGACAAGCTCGACGAGCATTCGCTGGCGGAGCGCTACGGCGTGTCGCGCACGCCCGTTCGCGAAGCGCTGCGACAGCTCGCGACTTCGGGTCTGGTCGACATGCGCCCCCGGCGCGGGGCCGTCGTCGCCACGCTGACGCCGGTTCGTCTGGCGGAATTGTTCGGCGCGATGGCCGAACTCGAGGCGACCTGCTCCAGGCTCTGCGCGCTCTCGATGACGCCGGTCGAACGGCGGCGGCTGGAGGAGTTGCACGCCTCCAGCGAGCCGCTCGTCGACGCCAATGACGCCGAGGGCTTTTCGGCGGTCAATCTCAGCTTCCATTCCGCGCTCTACGCCGGCGCCCATAACGGCCCGCTCGCGGAGATCACCTCGGGCCTGCGCTCGCGGCTGCTGCCTTATCGGCGGGCGCAGTTCCGCACGCCAGGCCGCCTACCGCGCTCCTTCGCCGAGCACGGCGTGGTGGTGGCCGCGATCGTCAGCGCTGACGCAGCGGCGGCCCACGCAGCGATGCTGCGCCATGTCAGTCTCGTCGAGGATTCATTCGAGCGCCTGATCGCGGCGACGCGGAGCAGTCCGGCCGCCTGACTCTCACGCCGCGAGCCTGCGCTCCACGATGCGCGCCAGCAGGCTCGCGCCGATCGGCAGGATCGCATCGTCGAGCACGAAGCCCGGATTGTGCAGCGGCAGGTCGCCGGAATGGCCAACATAGGCATAAGCGCCTGGCGCCTTGCGCAGCATGTCAGCGAAGTCCTCCGAACCCATCATCGGCCTCGGCTCGGTCAGCACGCCCTCCTCGTCCACGATCTCACGGGCGGCGTCCGCCAAGGCCGCGGCCTCCGCCTCGTGGTTCACGAGCACCTCGAAGGTCGGACGGTTCCTCAGGTCGACCGTCACCGCATAAGCAGCCGCGATCCCCTCGCAGACCGCCTTCATGCGCGTGCGCATCAGATCCATCACCTCCGGCTTGAAGGCGCGCATCGTGCCGGTCAGCGTCGCCTCCTCGGGGATGACGTTGTAGGCGGAGCCGGAATGGATCTGCGTGACCGACAGCACGCCGGCGTCGAGCGGCGAGACGTTGCGCGCGACGATCGACTGGAGAGCCTGCACGAGCGCAGACGCAGCGACGATCGGGTCGCGCGAGGCATGCGGCATAGCCGCGTGCGCCCCCGAGCCAGTGATGAAAATATCGAAGAAGTCAGCGGCCGCCATCGCCGGACCCGCAAACGCGAGGATCTGCCCCGGCTCTAAATAAGGCGCGTTGTGCAACCCATAGATCTCGTCGACCGGGAACTTCTCGAACAGCCCGTCCGCAATCATCGCGCGCGCTCCGCCAAGACCTTCCTCCGCCGGCTGGAACACGAACACCGCCGTGCCTTCAAAGTCGCGCTTCTCCGCGAGGTAGCGCGCGGCGCCGAGCAACATGGTGGTGTGCCCGTCATGGCCGCAGCCGTGAAACACGCCGGGATTCTGCGATCGGAACGGCAGGTTCGTGGTCTCGACGATCGGCAGCGCATCCATGTCGGCGCGCAGGCCGATGCGCCGGCCGGGACCCCGCGCCCCTTCGAGCACGCCGACCACACCGGTCTTGCCCAGCCCTCGATGCACCTCGACGCCCCATGTGGCGAGCTTTTCGGCGACGATGCTGGAGGTGCGGACCTCCTCAAAGCCGATCTCGGGATGGGCGTGGAGATCGTGGCGGATCGCCCTGAGATCATCCTCGAAGGCGAGAATCTCCGGAAGCGCGGGCATCGGCGTTCCTTTCTGACTCGGTCGCTTCTCAGTGTGGAGCAGGGAGCGACGCTCCGGAACCACCCATGACGGCGCAGCGCCGAAAGCCCGCTCAGCCGTCGCTCTTGAGGGCAGGACCTCGTGTCGAGTCGAGGCCTGAGACGGCCGAAAGCGTTACAGGCGCGCCGCTGCGAGTGCTCTCGTAAAGCGCCTCCATGATTACATGATCCTGCACGCCCTCCTCGCCCGGCGTGCGAGGCCTGCGGCCTTCGCGAAGGCATTCCGCCATATGGTCGAGCTCCAGCGCGAACTGGTTCTTCTGACCGAGCCTCTTGGTCTCGATGCTTTCCGCAGTCCCGTCCCGGCGTGAGAGCTTCAGCTCCTGTCCCTCATAGGCAAAGGCGCGTTCGAGATCGATCGTGCCCTTTTCGAGATGCACCCTCAGGTCCTTGTTCTCGTGCGCGCCATAGGACGAAGAGCAGTTCGCGATGACGCCCGAGGGGAAGACGAGCGTGAAGGCGATGGTCTCCTCGACTTCTCGATAGCGCGGATCGTCCTTCGGGTTGCGGATGCGCGCGAAAACCTCCGTGGGCTCTTCGCCGGTGAGAAAACGCGCGGCGTTCAGGCAGTAGAGCCCGATGTCGGGCAACGCCCCGCCTCCGGCAAGCTCCTTGCGGAAGCGCCACTGATCGCCGGTTCCCATCACTTGCGTGTTGGTCGCCTCGACGATCTTCACTGCCCCCATCGCGCCGTCGCGGACCAGCTTCTGCACAGCGCGGTTGTTCGGCTCGTACTGGCAGCGATAGGCGATCATCAACTGCACCTTGGCGTCGGCGCAGGCCTTCGTCATCGCGCGCGCGTCAACGGAGCTGGTCGCCATCGGCTTCTCGCAGAGCACATGCTTGCCGGCTTTTGCCGCGCGCTCGACGAACTCCCGGTGCATGGCGTTGGGGAGGACGATGTAGACCGCCTCGATCTCGGGATTGTCCGCGATCCGGTCGAACGAAGCATAATCGTAGAGCGCCTCAGGCTTGATCCCGTACTGCTCGCCGACGACACGGGCCTTGTCCGGGCTGCCCGAAACAAGCGCGACTGGCCGCGCCTTCTTCGCCTCGCCGAACGCAGGGAGAATCTCCTCCAGCGCGAGCCGACCAAGCCCGACGATCGCAAAGCCGACGCGCTTCGCCGGGGCTTCGGGCGCGGGCGGCGGCGCGGAAGGCTTGTCCGCGTCTCCGCGCCAGTTCGGAAATTCGACCTTGCCGCTCTTGACCGCACCGGCGTCGACCGGGCTCGGCGGGGTATAGGCGGCGGCCGATCCTGCGATTGTCGCGCCCACCAGTCCAACTCCTCCGGCTGCGATCACTCCGCGCCTAGAAACGCCCGTTTCGTCGGTCAACTTGCTCTCCTTCTCGTCGAAGGCAGAACGTCTGGCGTTGGCGAGGGTTCGGCTCAGAAGGTCGGCGGCGTGCAAGCGCTGACAACCTCGCAGGGGTGCGGCCCGACGCAGCGGAAGCGGTGCGGGCGGCGGCTGTCGAAATAATAGGCGTCGCCGGGGCCGAGCACCCGACGCTCGTCGTCGACAGTGACTTCGAGACGGCCCGAGAGAACCACCCCGCCCTCCTCGCCTTCGTGGCTGAGCGGAACGCGGCCGGTGTCGCCGCCGGGCTCGTAGCGCTCTTTCAGAATTTGCAGGCTGCGGCCGAACAGGCTGTCGCCGACCTGTCGGTAGGAGATCGGCCCCTTGCCGATCTCGACGAGCTCGGAAGCCTCGTAAAACGCCTTCTGCGGCCGTTCCGGCTCCAGCGCGAAGAATTCGGAGAGGCCGATCGGCACGCCGTCGAGCACACGCTTCAGCGCGCCCACTGAGGGGTTCACGCCATTGGATTCGATAAGGGAAATCGTCGAATTCGGCACGCCGGACCGCTTGGCGAGCTCACGCTGGGAGAGGCCATGCGCCGTCCGGACGTAACGAAGCCGGGCCCCGAGATCGCCACTCATGCCACTATCCTGTTCGTGATGTTCAGCATTCACTAAATCAGACGGCAGGCGACAAGTGTTTACAACGAGTTGCGACGCGGAAGAAAACGGCTTGTTCAACGCTCCACTCAGGCGCCTTGTGATCGCGCCAGCCCGAGGAGCTCCGAGATGAACGACGCGCCCGCCAACGCCCCCCGTCTCGACGCCTATTGGATGCCGTTCACGGCGAACCGTCAGTTCAAGAAGGCGCCGCGCCTGATGAGCTCGGCGGAGGGCATGCACTACACCTCCTTCGACGGCCGCAAGATCCTCGACGGGTCGGCGGGCCTGTGGTGCGTCAACGCCGGCCATGGCCGCCGGGAGATCGCGAGCGCGGTGGAGCGTCAGCTTTCCACCCTCGACTTCGCGCCCTCCTTCCAGATGGGACACCCGATTGTCTTCGACTTCGCCGAGCGGCTGGCGGCCATGGCGCCGGGCGGCCCGAACGCCGGCCTCGACCGCATCTTCTTCACCGGCTCCGGTTCTGAATCGGTCGACACCGCGCTCAAGATCGCGCTCGCCTACCAGCGAGCGATCGGACAAGGCACGCGCACCCGGCTGATCGGCCGCGAGCGCGGCTATCACGGCGTCGGCTTCGGCGGCGTCTCGGTCGGCGGCATGGTCAACAACCGCCGCATGTTCCCGCAGCTTCCCGGCGTCGACCATCTGCGCCACACCCACGATCTCGAGAAGAACGCCTTCGTGAAGGGCGTGCCCGAGCACGGCGCGGAGCTTGCCGACGACCTCGAGCGCCTGGTCGCGCTGCACGGCGCGGAGACGATCGCGGCCGTGATCGTCGAGCCGGTCGCGGGCTCGACCGGCGTGCTGATCTCGCCGAAGGGTTATCTTGAGCGTCTCCGCGCGATCTGCGACCGGCACGGCATCCTGCTGATCTTCGACGAGGTCATCTCAGGCTTCGGGCGCTTGGGGACGCCGTTCGCGACCGACTATTACGGCGTGATCCCGGACATCGTGACGACCGCCAAGGGCCTCACCAACGGCGCGCTGCCGATGGGCGCGGTGTTCTGCTCGCGCAAGCTGCATGACGGGCTGGTGCAGGGGCCCGAAGGCGCGATCGAGCTGTTCCATGGCTACACCTATTCGGGCCATCCCGCCGCCTGCGCCGCCGGTCTCGCCACCATGGACATCTACGATCGCGAAGGGCTGCTTACGCGTGGCGCGGAGCTCGCCGGCCACTGGGCGGACGCGATCCACTCCCTGCGCGACAAGGGTCCGGTCATCGACATCCGCACCATCGGCCTGATGGCGGGCGTCGAACTTTCGCCCCGCGAGGGAGCCGTCGGGGCACGCGCCTATGACGTCTTCGTCGACTGCTTCGAGCACGGCCTGCTCTGCCGCTACACCGGCGACACGATCGCGCTTTCGCCGCCGCTGATCGTCGAGCCCGGCCAGATCGACGAGATTGTCGAAATCCTCGGCGTGGCGATCGCGCGGGCGCACTGAACGGAACGGCTAGCCCGATCTGAGAGGATTCTAGACCGGCTCCAGAAAGCTTGTTACGCCTTACGCTTGCTGCGATGCAGCGACAGCGGGGAGGCTTGATGGAGCGGGAACCTCGGACGGACGTCGCGCCCGGTCGGCTGAGCCCGGAGGCCTACGCCGCCGGCTTCTCAGACCTGCATCCAGGCTTCGAGCCGAACGCGGCGCGGGTCGAGGCCGAGCGCTGCCTGTTCTGCTACGACGCGCCCTGCGCCACCGCCTGTCCGACATCGATCGACATCCCGCTCTTCATCCGCGAGATCGCTAAGGGCCAGCCCAAGGCCGCAGCCAAGACCATCCTCGACGCCAACATCATGGGCGCGATGTGCGCCCGCGTCTGTCCGACCGAGACGTTGTGCGAAGAGGTCTGCGTCCGCCATTTTTCCGACGGCGCGCCGGTCAAGATCGGCCAGCTCCAGCGCTACGCCACGGATGCGCTGTTCGACGCCGGCGCCCAGCCGTTTACGCGGGCCGAGGCTACGGGAAGGCGCATCGCCGTGGTTGGCGCGGGTCCCGCGGGCCTCGCCTGCGCCCATGCGCTTGCCCGCGCCGGCCATGAAGTGACGATCTTCGAGGCGCGCGAGAAGCCGGGCGGCCTCAACGAATATGGCATCGCCGCCTACAAGGCCGCCGGCGGCATCGCGCAGCGCGAGGTCGACTTCATCCTCTCGCTCGGCGGCATCGTGCTGAAGACGGGCGTCGCGCTCGGCCGCGACTTCTATCTCGAGACGCTGCGGGCGGAATACGACGCGGTGTTCCTCGGCCTCGGCCTCGGCGCCGTGAACGCGCTCGGGCTTGATCGCGAGGAGGGCGCCGAGGACGCCATCGACTACATCGCGGCGCTCCGGCAGGCCGAAGACCTCTCCGCTCTTCCCGTGGGCCGCCGCGTCGTCGTGGTCGGCGGCGGCATGACCGCGGTCGACGTCGCCGTGCAGGCTAAGCGCCTCGGCGCGGACGAAGTGACCATCGTCTACCGCCGAGGCGAGAAGGAGATGGGCGCGAGCGGCTACGAGCAGGAGCTTGCGCTCACCGAAGGCGTCGCGATCCGCCATTACGCCCGGCCTGTCGCGGTGGAGAGCGGGCGGGCGATTTTCGAGCGCACGCAGATCGTGGACGGGCGGCTCGCAGGCTCCGGCGAGACCTTCGACATCCCTTGCGATCAGCTGTTCAAGGCGATCGGCCAGGCGCTCGATCCTTCAGGCGTCGAGACCATCGATCTCTTGGGCGGCCGCATCAAGGTCGACGACGAGCGCCGCACCTCCATCCCGAACGTCTGGGCCGGCGGCGATTGCGTGCATGACGGCGAAGACCTGACCGTTGTCGCGGTCGAGGACGGCAAGCGCGCCGCAGCGTCCATCATCGCCGCGCTGGTCGGGCCGGGTCGGTTCGGAACGTAAAAGGGAGGAACGAGATGGCCGACCTGCGCACGACCTTCGCTGGCATCCGCTCGCCGAACCCTTTCTGGCTCGCCTCCGCTCCGCCGACCGACAAGGCCTACAACGTCGTCCGGGCCTTCAAGGAGGGCTGGGGCGGCGTGGTCTGGAAGACGCTGGGCGAAGATCCGCCGGTGATGAACGTCTCCGGGCCGCGCTATGGCGCGCTGCACTCGGCCGACCGCCGCGTCATCGGCTTCAACAATATCGAACTCATCACCGACCGCCCGCTGCAGCTCAACCTCGACGAGATCAAGCAGGTCAAGCGCGACTGGCCCGACCGCGCGATCGTCGTTTCGCTCATGGTGCCCTGCGAGGAGCAGAGCTGGATCGCGATCCTCAAGCGCGTGGAGGAAACCGGCGCAGATGGCGTCGAGCTCAACCTCGGCTGCCCGCATGGCATGTCGGAGCGCGGCATGGGCTCGGCGGTCGGCCAGGTGCCGGACTACGTCGAGATGGTCACGCGCTGGTGCAAGCAGCACACCCGCATGCCGGTGATCGTGAAGCTCACCCCCAACGTCGCCGACATCCGGCCGCCGGCGATGGCCGCGGCCCGCGCGGGCGCCGACGCCATCTCGCTGATCAACACCATCAACTCGATCATCGGCGTCGATCTCGACATGATGGCGCCGCTGCCGCACACCCGCGGCGTCGGCACCCATGGCGGCTATTGCGGGCCGGCGGTGAAGCCGATCTCGCTCAACATGGTCGCCGAGATCGCGCGGACGCCCGAGACTGCGCACGTGCCCCTTTCCGGCATCGGCGGGATCGAGGGCTGGCGCGACGCCGCGGAATACATCGCGCTCGGCTGCGGCAACGTGCAGGTCTGCACCGCGGCGATGATCTACGGCTTCAAGGTCGTGAAGGAGATGATCTCGGGCCTGTCCGAATGGATGGACGCGAAGGGCTACGCGACGATCGACGATTTTTCCGGCCGCGCTATCCCCAAGGTCACGGACTGGCGGCATCTCGACCTCGGCTATGCGGTTAAGGCGCGGATCGACCAGTCGCTCTGCATCAAATGCGGCCGCTGCCACGTCGCCTGCGAGGACGTCTCGCACCAGGCGATCACCCGCGAAGTGAACGGCGTGCGCCATTACGAGGTGATCGACGAAGAGTGCGTCGGCTGCAATCTCTGCGCCTCGCTGTGCCCGGTCGAGAACTGCATCGAGATGGTTCCGCTGGCGGTTGGCGACGTCGACGTCCGCACGGGCCGCACCATCATCGAGGAGCCGCTGCCGTGGGATCGCCATCCCGCCAACCCGATGGCTCGGGTCGCGGCGGAGTGAGGCTTACTGCATGACGCCGAACGAGCGGGCCGGTCCCGCGATCGCGATCCGGTCCTTGAGCGTCTCCTTCACGACGCCGGAAGGGCCGATCCACGCGTTGCAGGACGTCGATCTCGACGTGACGCCGGGCGACTTCGTCTCGCTGATCGGCCCGTCCGGCTGCGGAAAGACCACGCTGATGCGGCTCGTCGCCGATCTCGAACGGCCGACCGCCGGCACGATCTCGATCGGCGGCCTCGCGCCTGAACAGGCGCGCGAGCGGCGGGCCTATGGCTACGTCTTCCAGCAGCCCGCGCTCTATCCGTGGCGGACGATCGAGCGGAACGTCACGCTTCCGCTCGAGGTCATGGGCGCCCCGAAGGCGGAGCGCCGCGAGCGCGCGCGCAAAAGCCTTGAGCAGGTCGGGCTATCGGGCTTCGAGCGGCGGTTTCCGTGGCAGCTCTCCGGCGGCATGCAGCAGCGCGCCTCGATCGCCCGCGCGCTCGCCTTTGACGCCGGCCTGCTGCTGATGGACGAGCCATTCGGCGCGCTCGACGAGATCGTACGCGACCGGCTGAACGTCGAGCTCCACGAGCTCTGGGAGCGGACGGGCAAGACCGCTCTGTTCGTTACGCATTCGATCCAGGAGGCGGTGTTCCTGTCGACGAAGATCGTCGTGATGTCGCCGCGGCCGGGCAAGATCGTCGAGGTGATCGACGCCTCCTCGCTGCCGCGCAAACGGGCGCTGGAGCTGCGCGAGACGCCGGAGTTTCTGGAGGTCGCCCGAAGAGTGCGGGACGGGCTGCGGGCGGGCCACGCCTATGATTGAGGGGCGGCTTAGCGCTGACGTTCTGCGTGTTTGGGCGCGAGGGCGGATCGTATGAACGCCGTCGCGTTGGCCCTGCCCGGCCGGCTAGCGCGGGGAAACACGCTCCCTATCCTCGTCGTCTCCGCCTGTTTCCTCGCGTTCTGGTACGCCGCTGCGATCTGGATGAACGCAGGCCTCATCGCCGGGCGCTCGTCCGGCCTCGACGCGATCTCGTTCGCAAAGGCCGCGTGGTCGCTCGACCGGCCGTTGCTTCCCGCCCCTCACCAGATCCTGTGGGAGCTGAAGACGAGCCTGTTCGACGCTCGACTGGGCACGCCGCGCAACCTGTTCACCCATATCGGCGTCACGCTGTCCTCGACGCTGGTCGGCTTCGCGATCGGCGTCACGCTCGGGATCTTGCTGGCGATCGGCGTCGATCGCTCGCGCGCGCTCGACAAGTCGCTCACCCCCTGGCTTGTCGCCTCGCAGACCATCCCGATCCTCGCCATCGCGCCGATCGTGGTGACGGCGCTCGGATCGGTCGGGCTCAAGGGACTGATCCCGAAAGCGATCATCTCGGCCTATCTGTGTTTCTTCCCGGTCGCGATCGGCATGGCGAAGGGGTTGGCCTCCCCCGACAGCGCGCAGCGGGACCTGATGCGGACCTATGCGGCCGGCGCGCGGACGACGCTGACCAAGCTGCAGCTGCCGGCCTCCCTGCCCTTCCTGTTCGCGAGCCTGAAGGTCGCCGCGGCCGCCGCCTTCGTCGGAGCGATCGTCGCCGAATTGCCGACCGGCGCGCAGTCCGGGCTCGGCGCGCGGCTGCTCGCGGGCTCCTATTACGGCAACACGATGCAGATCTGGGCCGCGCTGATCGCGGCGGCGTTGACAGCCTCCCTGCTTGTCGGCGCCGTGACGCTGATCGAGCGGCTTGCGCTCGGGCCGAAGGGCGCCCGCCGATGAACCGGCTTGCGGGCCTCATCGCGCTATCGCTCGGACTTATCGCGGCAGGACTCACGCTCGCCGCGCTCGCCCGCAGCCCTGCGTTCTCGGGACACGCGCCGGCTGGCTTCTGGCTCGGCGTGCTGCTGGCCTGGCTCTGCGCATGGGCCGCGAACGTCGCGCTGTCGCGGACGCCTGCGACCGGCCGTCTGGCGACGATCCGCGACGCGGCCGTGCCCGTCGCCTTCGGGATCTGGCTCGTGCTGCTGTGGGAGATCGTCGTCGACGGCGCAGGCGTCTCGCCGGCGCTGATGCCGGCGCCGTCGACCATCCTCGCTCGCCTTGGCGAGGCGGCGCCGACGTTGTGGGCGGACTTCCGGCAGACGGCGCTGAAGGCCGCGCTCATCGGCTGGCTGATCGGCTGCGCGTCGGGCATCGGCGCGGCGCTGGTCGCGGACCGCTTTCCCTTCCTCGCGCGCGGAATGGCGCCCCTCGCAGGGCTCGCCTCGGCGCTGCCGATCATCGGCCTCGCGCCGATCATGGTCATGTGGTTCGGCTTCGATTGGCCATCCAAGGCGGCGGTCGTCGTCGCGATGACGTTCTTTCCTGTGTTCGTGAACACCGTCGCGGGACTCGCCGCCTCAGGCGCGCTGGAGCGCGATCTGATGCGCTCCTACGGCGCGGGCTGGCTTCGCACGCTGATCATGCTCAGGCTGCCGGCTGCCCTTCCTTTCATCTTCAATGCCCTAAAGCTCGCCTCGACGCTCGCGCTCATCGGCGCGATAGTCGCTGAGTTCTTCGGCACGCCGATCGTCGGCATGGGTTTCCGCATCCAGACGGAGGCGGCCAAGCTCTCGCTCGACATGGTGTGGGCCGAGATCGTCGTGGCGAGCGTCGCCGGCTCCGCCTTCTACGGCGCCTTGGCGGCTCTGGAGCGGCGCATGACGTTCTGGCATCCATCCGTCCGCATGAGGACGGCCTGACGAGATTTCTGGGGGACCATGATCAAGCCCGTCGCCGCCTTCATCCTCGCCGCCGCCTTCGCGGCTCCCGCTCAGGCCGCAGAGCCGGTTACGCTGCAGTTGAAATGGGTCACGCAGGCGCAATTCGCCGGTTACTTCGTCGCGAAGTCGAAGGGCTTCTATACCGACGAAGGCCTCGACGTGACGATCAACCCGGGCGGACCGGACATCGCGCCGGCGCAGGTGCTGGCCGGCGGCGGGGCGGACGTGATCGTCGACTGGATGCCGTCGGCGCTTGCGGCGCGCGAACGCGGCGTGCCGCTCGTCAACATCGCCCAGCCGTTCAAGAAATCCGGCATGATGCTGACCTGCCGCGCCGACAGCGGCGTGAAGACGCCGGCCGACTTCAAGGGCAAGACGCTCGGCGTCTGGTTCTCCGGCAACGAATATCCTTTCCTCGCCTGGATGGCGAAGCTCGGCCTGAAGACCGACGGCTCGCCGTCCGGCGTGAAGGTGCTGAAGCAGGGGTTCAACGTCGACCCGATCCTCCAGAAGCAGGCGGATTGCGTGTCGACCATGAGCTACAACGAATACTGGCAGGTGATCGACGGCGGGCTGAAACCCGACGATCTCGTGGTGTTCCCTTACGAGAAGCAGGGGGTCGCGACGCTCGAGGACGGGCTCTACGTCAACGAGGCCAAGCTGAAGGACGCCGCCTTCGTCGCCAAGATGGCGAAGTTCGTGAAGGCCTCGATGAAGGGCTGGGCGTTCGTCGCCAAGAACCCGGACGAGGCGGCCGCGATCACGCTCGAAGCGGACGCCTCCGGCGCGCAGACCGAGGCGCACCAGAAGCGCATGGCGGGCGAAATCGCGAAGCTTCTCGACACCGGCTCGGGCGCGCTCGACGAGGCCGACTACAAGCGCACCGTCCAGACGCTGCTCGGCGCCGGCGGCGATGCCCCCGTTATCACCAAGGAGCCGACCGGCGCCTTCACTCATGCAGTGACCGACGCCGCAAAGTGAAGCTTGAATCCCTCGCCGCTTCGGCGGCGAGGGACAGGAGAGGTCGCCAATGACCCTGCTCATCAAAGGCGGGATCGTCGTCACCGCCGATCTCGAACACCGCGCGGACGTGTTGGTCGACGGCGAGACGATCGTCGCGGTCGGGCTGGACCTCGACCCCCCGGCGGGCGCTGAGATCGTCGACGCCTCGGGCAACTATGTCATGCCCGGCGGGATCGATCCGCACACCCACATGGAGTTGCTCTTCATGGGGACGGTGTCGGCCGACGATTTCGAATGGGGCACCAAGGCCGCGCTCGCCGGCGGAACGACCACCATCGTCGACTTCTGCATCCCCGATCCCGGCCAACGTATGCCGGACGCATTCCGGGCCTGGGAGGAGAAGGCGAAGAAAGCCGCCGGCGACTATTCCTTCCACCTCGCCGTCACCGGCTGGGACGAGGGAACGTCCGCCGACATGGCCGAGATCGTCTCCAAGGGAGTCAACAGCTTCAAGCACTTCATGGCCTACAAGGGCGCGCTGATGGTGGACGACGACGTCCTGTTCAGCTCGTTCCGTACCTGCGCGGAACTCGGCGCGACGCCGCTGGTCCATGCCGAGAACGGCGACGTGGTCGCTGGCCTCCAGGCCTCGCTGCTCGCGGCCGGGATCACAGGCCCCGAAGGCCATGCTTTGTCGCGGCCGCCCATGGTGGAGGCTGAAGCCGCGACGCGCGCGATCATGATCGCCGAGATGGCGGGCTGCCCGCTTTACGTCGTTCACACCTCGACCCGCGAGGCCCACGAGGCGATCGCCCGCGCCCGCGCGCGGGGCCTGCGGGTCTATGGCGAGCCGCTGATCCAGCACCTGCTGCTGGACGAGGAGCGCTACCGCGACCCGGACTGGCTGAAGGCCGCGCAATGCGTGATGTCGCCGCCATTCCGCGCCAAAAGCCATCAGGACAGCCTTTGGGCCGGTCTCAGCGCAGGCTCCCTTCAGGTGGTCGCGACCGACCATTGCTCCTTCACCAACGAGCAGAAGCGGATGGGGATGAGCGACTTCACCCGCATTCCCAACGGCACCGGCGGGCTCCAAGACCGCATGCGCATGCTCTGGACCGCGGGCGTCGCCACTGGCCGGCTGACGCCGAGCGAATTCGTGGCCGTCACTTCGACCAACGCCGCGAAGATCCTGAACATGTACCCCCGAAAAGGCGCGATCGCCCCCGGCGCCGACGCCGACCTCGTGATCTGGGACCCGGCGGCGACGGCGACCGTCTCCGCCGCCGATCAGGTGAGCCGGATCGAGTACAACGTCTTCGAGGGCTTCGAGTGCCGCGGCCTGCCCGCGAAAGTCTATCTCCGCGGCGGCCTTGCGGCGGAAGGCGGCCAGCCGCTCGTCCAGCGCGGCACGGGCCGCTTCGTCGCCCGCAAGCCTTTCGCCGCCACGCAGGTCGCGCTGAAAACGCGGAGATCCGCCACCGCGCCGAAGCCGATCCTGCGCGGCGTGCATTGAGAGCTTCGTGATGCCCCCTTCCGCCACCCACAACCTCGCGATCGACGGCAAGCGGCTGTGGGACGCGATCCATGAGACCGCGGCGTTCGGCGGCACCCCCAAGGGCGGCGTTAAGCGCCTGACGCTGTCGGACGAAGACCGGCAGGTGCGCGACTGGTTCGCCGGCGCCTGCGAGGCCATCGGCGCACAAGTCGCGGTCGACGACATGGGCAATATGTACGCCCGCCGGCCGGGCAAGCGGAACGACCTTCCGCCGATCGCGCTCGGCTCGCATCTCGACACTCAGCCGACCGGGGGCAAGTTCGACGGCGTGCTGGGCGTGCTCGGCGCGCTGGAGGTCCTCCGGACGCTGTACGACTCCGGGTATGAGACGAACGCGCCGATCGAGATCGTGAACTGGACCAACGAGGAAGGCGCGCGCTTCGCCCCGGCGATGCTCGCGTCCGGCGTCTTCGTCGGCGCGATCGAGAAGGACTGGGCGCTGAACCGGGAGGATCGCGCAGGCGCAGGGTTCGGCGCCGAGCTCGAACGCATCGGCTATCGCGGCGAGGAGCCGTGCGGCGCGCGCAAGTTCTCAGCCTTCTTCGAGCTCCACATCGAGCAGGGGCCAATCCTCGAAGCGGAGGGCAAGATGATCGGCGTCGTCACCGGCGTGCAGGGCATCCGCTGGTACGAGGTGACGCTGACCGGACAGGAGGCGCACACCGGCTCCACCCCGATGGGCCTGCGCCGCAACGCACTGATCGGCGCCGCCAAGCTGATCGAGGCGGTGGACCGGATCGCCAAGGAGCGCGCGCCGGGCGTCGGGACGGTCGGCCTGATCGAATCCAGGCCGAACTCGCGCAACGTCATTCCGGGGGAGGTGTTCTTCACCGTCGACTTCCGCCACCCCGACGACGGCGTGCTCGACGAGATGGAGGCGGCGTTCTTCGCGAGCGTTGAGCAGGTCTCATCAGAACTGAGGCTAGAGGCCGACGCCAAGCGAGATTGGGCGTCCGCGCCGGTAAAGTTCGACGCCGACTGCGTCGCCGCCGTGCGGGAGGCCGCGGAGTCCTCCGGCCATGGCTGGCGCGAGATCGTCTCCGGCCCCGGCCACGACGCGGCCTATGTCGCCCGCGTCTGTCCGACCTCGATGATCTTCACGCCCTGCCGCGACGGGATCAGCCACAACGAGGCGGAGAGCATCACCCAGGAGGAGGCGACGGCCGGCGCCCAAGCGCTGCTCGACGCGGCGCTGATCTACGACCGGCGGTTCGGCTGACGTCGCGAAGGCGGCGGAACCACACGCGCATGTCGTAGGTTCCGCTCCAGACGTAAGGAGCGTTTTCCCATGGCCGTGCGCGCGTTCTGGAAGGGCTATCTCAAGCTCTCGCTCGTCACATGTCCGGTCGCCATGACGCCGGCGACGACGACGAACGAGAAGGTCCGCTTCAACACGCTCAACCGCGCGACCGGACATCGCGTCGTCAGCGAGTATGTCGACGCCGTCACCGGCGACGTCGTCGAGGAGGACGACGAGGTCAAAGGCTATGAGCGCGGCGAGGGCGACCACGTCATGCTCGAGGACGAGGAGCTCGACGCCGTCGCGCTGGAGACGACCCACACGATCGACATCGAGAGCTTCGTGCCAGCCGATGAGGTCGGCTGGATCTGGTACGACAAGCCGCATTATCTGACGCCCAACGACGAGGTGGGCGAGGAAGCCTTCGCCGTGATCCGCGAGGCGATGGCCGCGAGCGGCGTCGTCGGGATCTCGCGCGTGGTGCTCTACCGCCGCGAGCGCGCGGTGCTGCTGGAGCCGCGCGAGAACGGCATCGTGCTTTGGACGCTGCGCTACGGCGACGAGGTGCGCGACCCTAAGGATTATTTCGATGCGGCGAAGGCGGCGAAACCCGACGCCAAGCTGATGTCGCTGGTCGAGGAGCTCATCGAGGAGCGCACCGCCAAGTGGTCGCCTGAGATGGTCACCGACCCCGTGCAGGACGAATTGCTGAAGCTGATCTCGGCAAAGAAGAAGGGCCGAAAGGCTCCCGCCAAGAAGAAGGCGGAGGACGCGCCGTCCGGCGGCAACGTCGTCAACATCATGGACGCCCTGCGGAAGAGCCTGGCCGAGGGAAAGGCGAAAAAGTAGAGCCGCGTCGTCTCGGACGCCGCGGAGCGACGAGCCGGGATCGTGGCTCTCGTCGCGCTATGCCGGAAGACGCTTCAGGCCGCCTTCTTCCGCCCCTTCTTCTCGCCCGCCGGCAGCGGGTTTGCGGACTTGCGGAACCCCTCCCAGGGATCGCGCTGCAGAGACGCGAGCCGCGTCGGCATGGTCGAGACCGTGAAATAGGCCGGGCCGATCGCTGGGCCGAGCTCGTCCCATGTCAGCGGCGCCGACACAGCCGCGCCCGGCCGCGCGCGGGTCGAATAAGGCGCGACCGCCGTCGCCCCGCGGCCATTGCGGAGGTAGTCCACGAGAATCTTGCCCCCTCGCTTCGCCTTCGAGACGACGGAGACGTATTTTTCGGGCTCGTCGGCGGACATACTGTCGGCCATCGCCTTGCAGAACGCCTTGGTTTCGTCCCACCCGGCGGATGGCGTCAGAGGCGAGACCACGTGCAGGCCCTTACCCCCTGAGGTCTTCACGAAAGCGGCGAGACCCGCTGCCTCCAGCCTGCGCTTCACTTCGAGCGCGGCCTCGATCACCGTCTCCCACTTCACCCCGTCGCCGGGATCGAGGTCCATGATGATCATGTCCGGCTTGTCGATGTCGGCCCGCGGGGCGCCCCAAGGGTGGATCTCCAGCGTGCCGCCCTGCACGAGGCCCAGAAGCCCGTCGCGGTCGTCGATCATCACCATCGGCTCGTCGGCCGGGTTCTGCGGATCTGGCATCGTCTTGATGGCGTTCGACATGCCCTTCCAGCCGTGCTTCTGGAAGAAGCATTGTTGGGTCACTCCGCCCGGGCAGCGCACGAGCGACAGCGGCCGGTTGACGATGAATGGCGCGATGCGCGGCCAGACCTCCATGTAGTAATCGGCGAGGCCCTGCTTGGTGACGCCGTCCTCCGGCCAGTACACCCGGTCGGGATGCGTGAGCTTGACGCTCGACGGCCGCTCCTTGGGTCCCTTGACCTCCACCGCCTGATCTTCCGCGGCCACTTCCTCGGCTGGCTTGTCCTCGCGCAGGCCGCGGAACGACGCGTGCCGGAGATGTCCGTCGCCCGTCCAGGCGCGAAACTCGACCTCCGCCACCAGCTTCGCTTCGACGTAGCGCGCGCCGCGCGCCTCGTCGGCGGTCAGCTTCGAGGCGAAGGGCGATTTTTCGGCCTTCAGTTTCTGCATCTTCGCGAACAGATCTTCGGCGACCTTGACCGAGAAGCCCGTGCCGACGCGCCCGACGTGGCGCAGCTCGCCTTTGTCGTAGACCCCGAGGATCAGCGAGCCGATCGCCTTGCGCGAGGTGGTCGACATCACATAGCCGCCGATCACGAATTCCTGCCGCTTGGAGCACTTGGACTTGATCCAGCCCTTGCCGCGACCCGAACGGTAAGGCGCGTCGCGCTCCTTGGAGACGACGCCTTCGAGGCTCAGCCGGCAGGCGTGGCCGAGAACGAGCGAGCCGTCATCGTCGAAATGCTCGCTGACGCGGATTGTCCCGCCGGGGGGGACGATGGCGGAGAGCGCGGCTTTGCGGTCCACGAGCTTCGCGGGGCGCAGGTCGTAACCGTCGAGGTGCAGCAGGTCGAACGCGTAGAAGGAGAAGCGGTCGCCGCGGCCGTCGCTGAGGTCGGCCTGCAATGCGGAAAAATCGGAGGCGCCGGAATCGTTCTCGACGACGAGCTCGCCGTCGATCATCGCGGAGCCGACCGGCAGCGCTTTGAACGCCTCGACGATGGGCTTGCCGAACTTGGTCGTCCAGTCGAGCCCGCTGCGCGTCAGCATCTTCACGCGCCCGGCCTCGATGCGGACGATCAGCCGGTAGCCGTCGAACTTGATCTCGTGCAGCCAGCGGGCGCCGGCGGGCGCCTTCGGGGACAGGCTCGCAAGCTGCGGCTCGACGAACGATGCGAGCTCGCCGCGCTTGGCCTTTGCGATCTTGGAGACGTCGAAGTCGCCAGGAGGTTCGACTGTCTCCGTGGGGCCTTCTTCCTTCTCGATCTTACCTGTTTCCGAAGACCAGCCCGGCGCTTCTTTTGCGATCTCGGCCAGGGTGCGCCCGGTCTTCACCGAATTGGGCTTCTCCTCAAGGATGTCGGGATCGCCCTCGCCCCTCGCCTCCTCGTCGTCGCTCTTGATGAGCAGCCAGTTGTCGTGCTTTTCGCCACGCCTCTTGGCCATGCGCACGAGATGCCAGCGGCCTTTCAGCTTCTCGCCCTTCAGCTCGAATTCGAGATGGCCCTTGTTGAAGCCATAGGCCGCGTCGCCGATCGGCGACCAGCGTCCGCGGTCCCATAGAACGACGGCGCCGCCGCCATACTCCCCTGCCGGGATGGTGCCTTCGAAGGTGCCGTATTCGAGCGGGTGGTCCTCGGTCTGCACCGCCAGGCGCTTTTCGCCCGGCACGAGGCTCGGGCCCTTGGTGACGGCCCAGCTCTTCAGCACGCCGTCGAACTCCAGGCGGAGGTCGTAATGCAGTCGCGTCGCGTCGTGCTTCTGGATGAGGTAGCTGTCGCCGTCGCCGACATACGCGGCGTCGCCGGCCGGCTCCTTGGTCTTCTTGAAGTCGCGCTTCTTCTTGTAGGTTTCGAGGGCCATCGGCTCAGCTCGCCTTGCGCGTCGGCGTCCGGACCGCGGGTTTCTTTATCGCCGGGGTTTTCGCGGCCTTCTTTGCGGCGGGCTTCTCCTCCTTCGCCGCGGCGGCCTTGGCGCCGGCGCTGGCGCGGAGCGCCTCCATGAGGTCGATGACCTTCTTCGGCTCCGGCGCCTTGCGCGTCTCGATCGTGCGACCTTCCGCCTTCGCCTTCACCAGTTCGGTCAACGCTTCCTCGTAGCGGTCATCGAACTTGGTCGGGTCGAAGCTGCCCTTCTTGGTCTGGATGATATATTTCGCGAGATCGAGCATTTCGCCCTTGATCGACATCTTCGGGATCTCGTCGAAAGCGTCCTTGGACGAACGCACCTCGTAATCGAAGTTCAGCGTCGTCGCGATCAGCCCGTCCTGGCTCGGACGGATGAGGACGGTGCGCAGCCTGCGAAACAGAACAGTCCGCGCCAGCGCCGCAGCCTTCTTGGCCCGCATGCCCTCTACGATCAGATTGTAGGCTTCGTGCGCCGCCTTGTCGGCCGGCGCGAGGTAATACGGCTTGTCGAAATAGACGTCGTCGATGTCGCCGCAGCGCAAGAAATGTTCAACGTCGAGCGTCTTGTCGCTTTCCGGCACGACGGCGGCGACCTCGTCAGCCTCCAGGATGATATAGTCGTCCTTCGAGACCTCGTAGCCCTTCACCTGATCGTCGCGCTCGACCGGCTTACCGCTTTCGGCGTCGACATAGATGCGGCGGACGCGGTTTCCGGTGGCGCGATTGAGGGTGTGGAAGGCGATGCGGTCGGAGGTCGACGCGGCGGTGTAGAGCGCGACCGGGCAGGCGAGTTCGCCCACTTTGAGAAAACCCTTCCAGTTCGCTCGGGGAGCCATGTGCTGGTTACTCCGCCCTACAGTGGGACGGACTCGAACGTCAGTCGCGAAAGCTTCGTTCCGACTCAGAAATCAACGCTTTGACAGCGGATCGGGCGCGACGGAAAAGTGCGCGCCATGCAGTCATCCGACATCTTCGTCCAAGACCCCGAGCTTCAGGCCGCGATAGCGGGCGAGTTCGCCCGCCAGCAGGACGGGATCGAACTGATCGCCTCCGAAAACATCGTGTCTCCGCTGGTGCTGGCGGCCCAAGGTTCGGTGTTCACCAACAAGACCGTCGAGGGACGCCCTTACGCCCGGTATTACGGCGGCGCGGAGTTCGCCGACGCGGTCGAGGCGCTGGCGATCGAGCGCGCGAAGCGCCTGTTCGGCTGCCGCTTCGCGAACGTCCAGCCGCATTCCGGCTCGAACGCCAATGCGGCGGTCTTCCTCGGCCTGCTCAAGCTCGGGGACGTCATCCTGTCGATGGACACCGCGGCCGGCGGCCACATCAGCCACGGCCACCCGGCCACGCTGACAGGGCGCGACTACACGATCATGCGCTACGGCGTCTCGCGGCAGAGCGAGTGGATCGATCTCGATGACGTTCGCGCGCTCGCGAGAGAGCATCGGCCGAAGATGATTGTCGCAGGCGGCTCTGCCTATCCAAGGGCGCTCGACTTCGCGGGGCTTCGCGCGATCGCCGACGAGGTCGGTGCGCATCTCATGGTCGACATGGCCCATTTCGCCGGGCTGGTGGCGACCGGCCTCCACCCTCACCCGTTCCCGCACGCCCATGTCGTGACCTCCACGACCTACAAGTCGCTGCGCGGCGCGCGCGGTGGGCTCGTGCTGTGGAACGACGAGGCGCTGTCCTCGAAGATCGACGGCGGCGTGTTTCCGGGCGTGCAGGGTTCGGTGATGATGCATGTCGTAGCCGCCAAGGCCGCGTGCCTCGGAGAGGCGCTGAGGCCTGAGTTCCGCGCCTACAACGAGGCGGTCCTTGCCGGTGCGAAGCGGCTTGCCGAGACGCTTGACGCGGCGGGCTTCCGGCTGGTCGCCGGCGGCACGGACACCGGGCTGATACTCGTAGACCTCACCCCAAAGGGCCTGACCGGCGACGTCGCTGCGAAGGCGCTGGAGAAAGCGGGCCTCGCGGTGAACAAGAACCAGATCCCGTTCGACACGCGGCCGCCGGAGGCGCCATCGGGACTGAGGCTGTCCGCAAACGCAGGCGCGGCGCGGGGGTTCGGCGTGGACGAATTCGCGACGGTCGGACGCTGGATCGCGCGGGCGCTCGACGCGCCGGGTGACGCGGGTGTTCTGGGGCAGGTGCGCGACGAAGTCCGCACGGTCTGCCGACAATTTCCGATCTACGCCAGCTGTTGATCGCCGCCGCTCAATCCCGCACCACGCCGTCGATCAGGTTCAGCCCCAGCAGAAACTCCGAACTCAGCTCCGTTCGCAGCATGGGGATCATCTCCACCTCCCGCGAAAGCCGCGCCGCTTCCTCGCGCCGCACGGCTACCGCCTCCTCGATCGTCACGGCGCGGAAGCGGAACGGAGCGCCCGGCCGGATCTGCGCGAAGCGGCCGAGGTCCGGGCCGATCACGGTCGCGATCTTGGGGTAGCCGCCGGTCGGCTGGCGGTCGGCCATCAGCACGATCGGGCGGCCGTCTCCGGGAACCTGCACCGCTCCCATGACGACGCCGTCGGAGACGATGTCGTGGCCCTTGGCGTGGGTCAGCACGGGACCGTCGAGGAAGCCCGCCATGCGGTCCGAGCGCGGCGACAGAACCCAAGGTCCGGTAAAGAAAGCGGCGATCTGGTCTTCGGCGAAAAAGTCCGCCTGCGGGCCGAGAATGACGCGGATGTCCTTCGCGGGGCGATCAAGCCAGCGGGCGACGATCTCGGCCGGCTCGCGCGCGCCGCGACCGCTTTCGCCGATCGCCAGCCGGTCGCCGGCTTTCAGCGCCCTCCCCTCGAACCCACCGAGGCCGGCGCGGGTGTGCGTCGCGCGCGAGCCAAGGATTGCGGGAACGTCGATCCCGCCCGCGACGGCGAGATAGCACCAGGCGCCGGCGGCGCCCGCCCGGATGCGCAGCGTCTCGTCCGGCTTCAGCGTGAGCGTGACGGAGGCGGGCAGAGCGCGGCCCTCGATCGAGACCGAAAAAGCGCCGCCAGCGATGGCTACCGTGACCGCCGCGTCGCGCGCCACGAGTTCGATTCCGCCGAGCGAGACCTCGATCGCCGCCGCCTCTCCGTCCTGCCCCAGCGCCTTGTTGGCGACGCTGAACGCGAGCGGGTCCATCGGCCCCGCCGCCGTCACGCCGTAGCGCAGATGGCCGCGACGGCCGGCATCCTGAACGGTGCAGCCCGGTCCCGCCGTGCGGATCTCAAGCGAGGCCATCTCAGGACTTCCGCGCCACCGGCTCGCCCGCCGCGGCGCGCGTGTCGAGACTGCGGAACGCGTTCGCATCGATCGCCTCGAAACGAAGCGCGTCGCCGGGCGACAGCAGGAAGGCGGGGTCGCGGTCGAGCGCGAACAGTCTTTCGGGCGTGCGGCCGACGACGTGCCAGCCGGTAGGCATCGGCACGGTGGCGACCGCTCCAAGGCCTCCGCCGACCATCACCGAGCCGGGCGGAAACGGCGGCCGCGGCGTCGCGCGGCGCGGCGCGGCGAGCGCTTTCGGCAGGCCGCCGAGATAGGCGAAGCCCGGCGCGAAGCCGTAGCAATAGACCCGCCAGTCGGCCGCCGCATGGAGCGCAGCCGCCTTCTCGGGCGAGAGGCCGCGCGCGGCGGCGAACTCGCCGAGGTCTTCGGCGACCGCGGGATCGTAGCAGCAGGGAACGACCCATGAGGCGCCAGGGGCGCGCGCCTCGCCGGCCTCGGTAGCCTCTTCGGCCAGAGCGACGAGCGTCGCGCGGTCGATGACGAGCGGGTCGTACTGGATCAGCAGCGAACGGTAGCTCGGCGTCAGCTCGAGCACGCCCTCGGGCGCCTGCGCGACGAGCGCCGCGTCGAGCGCCAGCACGCGGTCGTTGATCGCGGGGTCGACAGCGTCGCCGAACTCGACGACCAGCGCCGCTTCGCCGGCGTCCAGGAAGCGTGGCGCGGTCATGGCCTGAAGGCTGCGAGCGTGACCCCCGCCGCCTCGAACTTCAGCCGCACCGTACGCGCCATGGTCACCGCATGGTCGCTGTCGCCGTGGACGCAGATCGAGCGGATCTTTGTGGGCAGCCGCACGCCCGAGACGGTGACGATCGCGCCCTCCGTCACCATGGCGAGCGCGCGATCCGCTGCGGCCTCCGGATCGTCGATTAGCGCGCCGGCCGTTCCGCGAAGAATGAGCTGGCCGCTCTCGTCATAGCCGCGGTCGGCATAGACTTCCTGCACGGCTTCGAGCCCTGCGGCTTCGGCCGCGGGAACCTGCTCGGAAAGCGCGATCGCGAGCAGAGCAAGACCGGGATTGACCGCCTTCACCGCCCGCGCCACGGCGTCGGCGACCGGGCGTTCCTCGCAGGCGAGGTTCGCGAGCGCGCCATGGGCCTTGACGTAGGTGATCCTGTGCCCGGCATAGGCCGCGAGAGCCGCCGCGGCGCCGACCTGATAAGCGACGAGGCGCTCGATCTCCGCGGCCGAGAAGGGCAGTCGCCGACGCCCGAAGCCCGCGAGATCGGGGAAGCCTGGATGCGCGCCGACCGTGACGCCGCGCTCCCGCGCCACTGCGAAGGTTCGCGCCATGATGTCGGGATCGCCGGCGTGGAGCCCACAGGCGACGTTCGCGGAGGTGACGACGCCAAGCATCGCCGCGTCGTCGCCCATAGAATAGGCTCCGAAGCCTTCTCCAAGATCGGCGTTCAGGTCGACGGACGCCATGCCTGCTCCGGCTTCAAAGGATCGATCCGGTTTATCACGTCGAACGTCCGCGCGCGTGCGGAGTCGCGCTTCTCAGCGCGCTCGCTTATGTCAGATGCGGCAAAGCTTTGCGTGTTTAGGCGTTCGGAGGCGCGGCGTGGCGGGAAAACGGTCGGAGTTTGCGTCGATCCATGCGCACGGCTTCGTCCGGGTCGGCGTCGCGACGCCGCTCGTCGCCGTCGCCAACCCTACGACCAACGCCGCCTCCGCCGTCTCGCTCGCGCAACAGGCGGATGCCGACGGCGTCGACCTGCTGATCTTTCCCGAGCTGAACCTCTCGGCCTATGCGATCGACGACCTCTTCCTGCAGGACGCGCTGCTCTCGAGCGTCGAGCGCGCGATCGACGAGGTCGCGGAGAACACGGCCTCTCTAAGCCCCGTCCTACTGCTCGGCGCGCCGGTGCGCCGCGCCGGCCGGATCTACAATTGCGCGATCGTCGTCTCGCGCGGAAAAATCCTCGGAATCGTTCCGAAGACCTTCCTGCCGAACTACCGCGAGTACTACGAGAAGCGCTGGTTCGCCTCCGGCGCGGGCCTTTCCGGCCTCGAGACCGAACTGGCGGGGCAGACCGCGCCGTTCGGGCCGGACCTGATCTTCTCGGCCGACGATCTCGCGGACTTCATTTTCCATGTCGAGATCTGCGAGGATTATTGGGCGCCGACGCCGCCCTCCTCGCGCGGAGCGCTCGCCGGCGCGCTGATCCTCTGCAACCTCTCGGCCTCGAACATCACGGTTGGCAAAGCGGAGGAGCGGGCGCTGCTCTCGGCGGCGCAATCCATGCGCTGCGTGGCGGCCTACGCCTACTCAGCCGCCGGCGCCGGCGAAAGCACGACCGATCTCGCCTGGGACGGACAAGGCACGATCCACGAACTGGGCGAGACGCTCGCGCAGTCTGAGCGGTTCTCGCGGAAGCCGCAGATCGTCGCCGCCGACGTCGACGTGCAGCGCATCCGGCTCGAGCGTTCGCGCTTCCAGACATTCGACGCGGCGGCGGCCGCCAACGGGCATCCGGAGACGACGTTCCGCACCGTCCGCTTCGCACATCAGCCGCACCACGGAGACGTAAGCCTAAGACGCGCGCTGCGCCGCTTTCCCTTCGTCCCCGCGGTTCCCGAGCGGCTCGACCAGGATTGCTACGAGGCCTTCAACATCCAGGTCCACGGCTTGGTGAAGCGCTTCGAATCGACGCCGGGCAAGACCATGGTGATCGGCGTCTCGGGCGGGCTGGATTCCACGCAGGCGCTGATCGTGGCCGCCAAGGCCTGCGACCTGATGGGCCTTCCGCGTTCCAGCATCCTCGGCTTCAGCATGCCGGGCTTTGCGACCGGCGACGCCACGCGCGGCAACGCCCACAGGCTGATGGCGGCGCTCGGCGTGACGGCGGGCGAGATCGACATTCGACCGGCGGCAAAACAGATGCTTGCCGACATGGGCCACCCTTTCTCGAAGGGCGAGCCGGTCTACGACGTCACGTTCGAGAATGTGCAGGCGGGCCTTCGTACCGACTACCTGTTCCGCATCGCAAACCAGCGCCACGGTTTCGTCATCGGCACCGGCGACCTCTCCGAGCTTGCGCTCGGCTGGTGCACCTATGGCGTCGGCGACCAGATGAGCCATTACGCTGTCAATGCCGGTCTGCCGAAGACGCTGATCCAATATCTGATCCGCTGGACCGCCATGAGCGGCCAGTTCTCCGAGGAGACCGCGGCGACGCTGCTCTCGGTGCTCGACACCGAAATCTCGCCGGAGCTCGTGCCGGCGGATGACAAAGGCGCGATCCAGAGCACGCAGTCGGTCATCGGACCGTACGAGCTCAATGACTTCTTCCTGTTCCACACGCTGCGCTACGGCCTGCCGCCCTCGAAGATCGCGTTCCTCGCCTGGCATGCGTGGCGGGATTCCGGCGCGGCGCTGTGGCCGGCGCATTTTCCGGCCGAGGCGAAGAACGAGTACGACCTGGCCGTCATCGTGCGCTGGCTGGAGAACTTCCTGCGCCGCTTCTTTCAGACCAGCCAGTTCAAGCGCTCGGCGATCCCGAACGGACCGAAGATCACCTCTGGCGGCGCGCTGTCGCCGCGTGGGGACTGGCGGGCGCCCTCGGACGCGGTCGCCAATGTCTGGCTCGAAGAACTGCGCGCGGCGCTGCCGGAGCTGACGTCGAAGGGGTCATCGGGAACGGCAGGTCGATGAGGGCGTTGTCGGGACAATTCCCAGCAACATCCGGAGCTTGACCCGATGCGCGCATTCCTCCCTGTCGTCGCCCTCGTCGTGGCCTCGCTCGCAAGCCCGGCGTTCGCCGCCTCGTCCGGCCTGAAACAGCCTCATCTCAACGCCTGCAACAAGAAAGCCGACGCAGCCGGCGTCACCGGCCGGGCGCGTAGCGAGGCGGTTCAGGACTGCATCGAGCCGTCGAAGAAGATGAAGACCGGCAAGTCGATGAAGAAGCGGTCCATGAACTGAGACTTGAGGGCTCCGTCGACCCTCAAGTCCAGAACGGCTTCGCCTTCTTCAGCTTCGCGCGCCGCTTCTCGGCCTTTTTGAGAAGCTTCGGCGCGCGAGCTTCGGCTTGGCCGGCGAACATTCCGGCTGCGAAAGCCGCCATGTTGTCGTCGGCGCCCTTCGCGAGCCCCGCTGTCGCCTCTCGCGCGGTCGCGATATCGTTCAGGGCCCCGAGCTGCTCCTGCAGCTTCGCGAGATCGTCCGTGAAGTGATCGTAGCGGCCGCCTTCGTAGAGCCTGCCGAAGAACTCCGCGGCGTAGCGCAGCTTCTTAGCTTCCTTGCGGGCTTCATGGCGTGTCTCGATGTCGAGATTCGCCAACCCTTTCGAACGCTTCATCAGCTTGCTCGCGCGCTTCCCCAGCACGCGGCCCGAAAACGCTTGGACGTCTTCCGCACGATCTTCGGCGGCGCTCGGTTCGTGCCGCCAGTCGCCAACGGCGGTCCATTCGGTGAGGTCGAGCATCAGGTCGAGCGCACGCGACGTATTCAGAGCGGCGATAGCCGCCGCGTAGGCCTCTTCGCGCTTGGCGCAAAGAATTTCGGGCAATGACGAGTCCGGCGCTGCGCTTCCCTCGCGGGCCTTCGTCTCGGCCTCGATCAGAACGTCGAGATCGCGCGCCGCGCCGAGTTCGCCTGCGAGCCATTTCAGATCTTCGGCAAGGCCGGCCGCGCGCGCGTCGGCGATGATCGGCTTGAACAGAGTGAAGGCCGAGCGCAGCCGCCGCAGCGCGACGCGCGCCTGATGGATCGCCGGTTCGCTGGCCTCTTCGAGGATCAGGTTCTCGTTCTGCCGGAACTGGGCGACGCAATCGGCGACGACCGCCAGGAAACCCTGCTCGACCGTCATCCCAGGCGCCACGGCCGGCGCCTTCGCCTTGAACGACGTTCGCGGACCCTTCTGCTTGGCGAGTTCGTCTCCGCGGGCGGATTTTGCGAGCACCCCGACGCGGAGCGGCGCGACCGTCATCAGCTCGCGCGCAAGGCTGAAGAGGTCGCGCTCGTCGCCCGCCCGAAGCTCCAGTTCGAGCTCTTGGAACTCGGACCGCCGGCCGCCGGCCTCGACCACAGCGTCGTCGAGCGCCGCCTCGATCTGCGATCCGCCGCGGGCGATCTGGAACACAGCGCGCTTCACGTTCGTGACGTAGACGGGGACGAACAGCCTGTCTTCGCCAAGGGGAGCGTCCAGCAGGCCTTCAAGCGTCTGCCGTTCGCTGACGGTGAGCTTCGGCGCGCTGCCGGGTGCCGAGCGTTCGATCTCGAGCCGATCGAACAGGCCGAAGGCGCCCTCGCCGCGCTTGATCGTCTGCTTGAAGGTCCGACCTTGCCGGCGCACCCGAAGCGTCACGCCGGCCTTCGCCAGATCGCCCTCGGCGGTATCGAAATAGGTCGCCGTCAGCAGTGACGGACGCCGCGGCCCGCCCGAAAGCGACGCGAGCCGCCGCCGCAGCGCAGGGAGGTCCGCACGCGAAAAATCGAGCTTCAGCTCGCGCTCGCGGTCTTGCGCTTCGGGCTCGGCGTCGAGCGGTCCGATGATATCGTTCACTGCGAGCGGCTCCGGGACGCTAAGTCCGTACCGTTCTGAAGAGCGCGACTGTCACAAACAAGTCGTGGGCCGCCGCCCCTAAGAAGCGCGCCGGCTCGTGAGTTCCCGAACCATCGGCGCGACCTTCAAACCGTACAGCTCGACGCACTGCATCAATCTATCGTGGGGAAGCGGTCCCGCGCTGTATTTGAGGTGAAAGCGCGAGAGCCCGAGCGCGTTGATCGTGTCGGCGATCTTGCGCGCGACGGTCTCCGGCGCGCCGACATGCAACGAGCCCTCGGCGATTTCCTGCTCAAATTCCTCTCGGCTCATCGGAGGCCAGCCGCGCTCGCGACCGATGCGGTCCCGCATCACGCGGTAATGCGGCCAGAATTCTTCGCGCGCAGCCTCGTCGGTGTCCGCGACATAGCCCGGCGAGTGCACGCCAATGGCTTCCGCCGGCCGCCCCATCTCCGCGAATGCGCGCTCGTAGAGCTCCACGTAAGCGCGGAAGCGGCGTGCTGGGCCACTTATGATCGCGAGCAGCATCGGCAGGCCGTGGCGCGCCGCGCGCACCACCGATTGCGGGCTGCCGCCGACGCCGACCCATGTGCGAAGCGCGCCGCGCTCGATCGTCGGATAAACGCGTTGCTCGCTGAGCGGCGGCCGTGTCGCGCCGCTCCAGGTGACGGGCTCGCCGGTCCGCAGCTTGGCGAAGATTTCGAGCTTCTCCTCGAACAGCGCCTCGTACTGATCGAGTTTGTAGCCGAATAGCGGGAAGGATTCGGTGAAGGAGCCGCGCCCGAGGATCGCCTCCGCGCGCCCGCCGGAAATCGCGTCCAGTGTCGAGAAGCGCTGGAACACCCGGATCGGATCGTCCGAGCTCAGCACGGTTACGGCGGAGCCGAGCCGGATGCGGCTCGTGCGGGCGGCGATCGCAGCCAGCGCGACCTCCGGCGCGGAGATCGCAAAATCATCGCGGTGATGCTCGCCGACGCCGAAGAAGTCGACCCCGCTCGCGTCCGCCAGCACGCCCTGTTCGACAACCTCACGCACCACTTGCGCATGAGACGACGGCGCGCCGTCGGCGCCGAGCGTTACGTCGCCGAACGTGTCGAGCCCAAGCTCGAGCCGGCCGTTCCTCATGCCGGGTCGATCTTCAGCTGGTCCACGGCCCACAGCCAGCAGCCGTTGGACTGCCGGCGCGCGATCTCGGCGGAGATCCTGCCCTTCGGCAGCAGGGCGACGGTCAGCGCGACGTCGCCGCTCGCGACTGGCTCCATCGTGCGGACTTCGGGGAAGCTCGACTTCTTCGCCAGAAGATCGGCGAAGAAGCGCCGGATTTCATCATGTCCGCGCGCCTTGACCTCGCCGACCGCGAGCGTCGCGTCAGGCTCGTAAAGCGCCACGAGGCCTTCGATATCGCCGGCGTTGGCGCGGGCGTTGAACAGCTGGGCGAGGTCTTCCGGCGCTCTCGCCGGGGCTCTGTCGTCGTTCATGTCCGGGCTCCTTCATTTCAGCTTGGCGCCGCCGGAATCGTAGACCGAAACCGCCACCGGAATTCCGGCCTTCACGCTTTCCGAGACCGTGCAGAACCGCTCGAACTGCTCCATCACGCGGTCGACCCGGTCCATCTCAGCCGCGGTCGCGCCGAGCGCGATTTCTACGTCGATCGCGGTTATTCTCAGCCGCCCCTCGGGATTGCGCGTCACGGCGCAGCTTGCGGTCGCGGAGACGCCACCGGCCTGCTGACGGTACTTGCCAAGAGCGAAGACGAGACTCGCGCACAGGCAGTTGGTGACGCCTGCGACCAGGATCTGCTCGGGAAACGGCCCCTCCCCGCCCCCGATCGGTGGCGCTTCGTCGACAGCTAGGGCGGGCAGGAGCGCGCCAAAATCGATCTCGAAGCGATAGCCCTCGACCTGTTTGATCCGGATCGTCGGGGAGGCGTCCATGGTCTCTCCAGGCTCTCGCGCAGGCGGCCTGCGGGTTGCGGTCAGCTAGGGCGGCGGGCGTGGGAACATAGGATGGGCCCGTCAGCGACGATCTCGCTCGGGGCGGACGCGCCGATCATCGGCCCGGGAGACCGGCGTCTCGCGCGCTCCCTTGACAAGCGGAAAAGGCGTGGCATACCATATACCACAAAATAACACGTCGACCTCGATGTCGTCGTATATCGGAGAGAGCGATAAAGCTCTCCCGCCAGGGCAGGAAACAAAGGCCATGATCATCCAGTCTCCCGACGAGTAATTATCTGTTTCGACGCTCTTGCTTCGTCGGCGATGAGCGAATGGCGGGCACGATCGATTTCGTGATCGCATGAAGCGGATGCTCAACGCAGCCACGTAAACTGTGGACGCGCCTTATGTCGTATGGAGCCATTGATTTCGAGCAGTTGGTCGCCGTCGCCGGCGACGCCGTGGTCGTGTCCGACGCCGATGGCGCGATCACGGTCTGGAACGCCGCGGCCGAACGCATCTTCGGTTTTTCGCGCGACGAAGCGATCGGTCGGTCGCTCGACCTGATCACACCCGAGCGCCACCGCGCCCGCCACTGGGACGGCTACGCCAAGACCGTCGAGACCGGGCAGACTCGTTACGGCGCGGAGCTGCTGCGGGTCCCGGCCCTGCACAAGGAGGGCCACGCCCTCTCTATCGCCTTCACCGTCGCGCTGCTGACAAGCGCCGACGGACAAGTCACCGGCGTCGCCGCTGTCATTCGTGACGAGACGGCCCGCTGGGAGGAAGAACGCCGTCTGCGCAAGCGGGTGACGGAACTGGAAGCCAAAGCGCCCGCTCTCGTCGGGTGAAACGACAAAATGTGGGCCGACGGGAGAGCCGTGGCCGCACGCAAGGGAGTGACTGACAATGAGCCAACCGCTCGAGGGCATTAAGATCATCGACTTCACGCACGTTCAGGCGGGTCCCGCCTGCACGCAGCTCCTCGCCTGGTTCGGCGCGGACGTCATCAAGGTCGAGCGTCCCGGCGCCGGCGACGTGACCCGCTCGCAGCTCCGCCACATCGAGGACGCCGACGCGCTCTACTTCACGATGCTGAATTCCAACAAGCGCTCGCTGACCCTCGACACCAAAACGCCTCAGGGCAAGGAAGTCCTGGAGAAGCTGATCAAGGAATCGGACGTCATGGTCGAGAATTTCGGCCCCGGCGCGCTCGACCGCATGGGCTTCTCCTGGGCGCGCATCCAGGAGCTCAACCCCGGCATGATCCTCGCCTCGGTGAAGGGCTTCTCCGACGGCCATCACTATGAAGACCTGAAGGTCTACGAGAACGTCGCGCAGTGCGCAGGCGGCGCCGCCTCGACCACCGGCTTCTGGGACGGTCCCCCTACCGTCTCGGCCGCTGCTCTCGGTGACTCGAATACCGGCATGCATCTCGCGATTGGCATCCTGACCGCGCTGCATCAGAAGAATAAGACGGGCAAGGGCCAGAAGGTCGCCGTCTCGATGCAGGATTCGGTGCTGAACCTTTGCCGCGTCAAGCTGCGTGACCAGCAGCGCCTCGACGCCCTCGGCTTCCTCGAGGAATACCCGCAGTACCCGCATGGCGAGTTCACCGACGTCGTGCCGCGCGGCGGCAACGCCGGCGGCGGCGGCCAGCCGGGCTGGGTTCTGAAGTGCAAAGGCTGGGAGACCGATCCGAACGCCTACATCTACTTCACCATCCAGGGCCACGCTTGGGCGCCGATCTGCAAGGCGCTGGGCAAGGAGGAGTGGATCGACGATCCGGCTTACAACACCGCCCGGGCGCGTCAGGACAAGATCATGGACATCTTCGCCACGATCGAGGAGTGGCTCGCCGATAAGACCAAGTTCGAGGCGGTCGACATTCTCCGGAAGTTCGACATTCCGTGCTCGCCGGTCCTGTCGATGAAGGAGATTTCAGTCGATCCGTCGCTCCGCGCCAGCGGCACGGTGGTCGAGGTGCAGCATCCGCAGCTCGGCTCGTATCTGACCGTCGGCAGCCCGATCAAGTTCTCGGACATGAAGGTCGATATCAAAGCGTCTCCGCTGCTCGGCGAGCACACTGACGAGGTTCTGCAGGACCTCGGCTACACGCAGCAGCAGATCGAGGAGCTGCATCAGGCGCGGGCTGTCTGATACAACCCGACGTCCGTTCAGCTCGGCGGCGGCGCGACCCCCGCGCCGCCGCCACATCTTTTCTGGTCCATGACGCGAGCATCCGAAACGCCGGCGCAGAGCGCCCCGCCTGCGGCGAGGATCTTCTCGCTGCGCCGCTTTCTTCCCGTGACGACGCCCGTCAGCTCGCGTGAACGCGCCCGCGCCGCATCCGGCGCGCTGATCGGCATTCTCGCGACCGGCCTCATCTCCCATGCGGCGGTCGGGGACGGCGCCTCGCTTCCTGCGCTGATCGCGCCGATGGGCGCATCCGCGGTGCTGCTGTTTGCGGTGCCTTCGAGCCCCCTCGCGCAGCCATGGTCGATCATCGGCGGCAATCTCGTCTCCGCTTTGGTCGGCGTCACGATCGCGAAACTGGTCCCTGATCCGTTCATCGCCGCGGCCGTCGCGGTCGGCGTCGCGATCGCGTTGATGACCGCCTTGCGCTGCATCCACCCGCCGAGCGGCGCGGTCGCGCTCACAGCCGTGCTCGGCGGGCCTTCGATCCACGGTCTCGGCTACGGCTTCGTCTTATGGCCGGTGCTCGCGAACTCGGCCCTGCTGCTCGCGTCCGCGCTGATCTTCAACAATCTCACTGGACGCCGCTATCCGCCCGAGCCGGCGCGGCAAGCGAACGCTCCCAGGGATCCGGCGCCGCTCGCCAGCGGCGGCTTCAGCGCCGAGGACATCGACGCCGCCCTGATCCACCACGACCGGTTGCTCGAAATCGGCCGCGGCGACATCGAAACCATCCTGAGGGACGCGCAGATCCACGCCTTCGCGCGCCGCTCGGGCGACATCAGAAGCGGCGATCTCACGACGCGCGGCGTCCACGCCATCTCTCCCGAAGCGCCCATCAAGGAAGCGTTCGAACTGTTCCGCGAGCGCTCGACCAAGCTTCTTCCGGTGACCGACGAGAGCGCGCGTCTGCTCGGCGTCGTCACCCAGTCGGATCTTCTGGAGAAGACCGTCTGGGACAAACGCGGGCCGAAGCTCGGCCTCGGACGGCGCATCAAGCTCTCGCTCAGCCGGGTCCGGGCGCCGCACGGCGTGGTCGCCGACATCATGACGACCCCCGTGACGACGATCCGCGAGGACGCGCCTATCGCCGATGTGGTCCGCGCGATGGCCGGCGCGGCGCTGCATGACCTGCCGGTCGTCGACAAGAACCGAAAGCTGGTCGGGATCATCTCGCAGGCCGAAGTCATTGCCGCCCTCATCTCGGGCGGCCCCGAGGCCCGCACGGCGTGACGCGATGATGATAGACCCGCATCTCGCCGGCGGGCTCGATTTCGCGCACCGCCTGCCGACCCAGCCGCCGCTCGATCCGGGTAGGCGGACGCTCGGCTTGTTCGATCAAGGCGACGCGATCCTGTTCGTGCCGCCGTCGATCGATCCGCGTCGTCCGACACCGCTTGTCACGCTGTTCCACGGCGGCGGCGGCAGCCCGACCAAGATCCTGCCGATGCTGGAGGAGCACGCGCTGAAGCGCGGCTTCCTGCTGCTCGCGCCGCAATCGATCTTTCCGACGTGGGACCTGGTGATCGGCGGCCATGGGCCCGATCGCCAGCGGCTCGACGAGGCGCTGGCGGAAGTCGCCTCTCGCTTCCTGCTCGACCCCGCGCGCTTCGTCTTCGCCGGCCATTCCGACGGCGGCAGCTACGCGCTCTCGACCGGCCTCGCCAACGGCCGCATCGTCACGCATCTCGTGATCTCGTCGGCCGGCTTCATGTCGGTCCATCGGCAGGAAGGCGCGCCGCGCGTCTTCATCTCGCATGGGACGAAGGACGAGCAGATTCCGATCGACCGCAGCGGGCGCTTCCATTCCGCGAAGCTGCGCGAGGCCGGATACGACGTGGAATATGTCGAATATGACGGCCCACATCGCTGGCAGCCGCCGGTTGTCGAGAACGCGATGGACTTCGTCTTCAACTGACGACGTCAGGCCAGGCTGGGCGCCGGCCTCAGCCGCGGCGGCCCTGGCGTTTCGGTCTCCGCGACGCCCTGATCTTTCAGGACCGCCAACATGGCGCGGGCGATCTCGCGCTCTCCCATGATGACCGCGTCGGCGCCCAAGCCCCTGAGATGCTCGACCTCGGCGTCGGAATGGGCGCGGGCGACGATGTGGAGGCCCGTTGCGGCCCTACGCGCCTGCTCCACCACCTGGCCCGCCTCGAAGGCGTTCGGGATCGCGACTACCAGCATGCGCGCGCCCGCGAGGTTCGCGAGCGCCAGCGTGTCGGCGCTTGCGGCATTGCCCATCACGACCTCGATCCCCGCTTCGCGCAGCGCCTCGATCCGCTTTTCCGCGTCCTCAATCGCAAGAAAGGGGACGTTGGACCCCCGCAGGCGCTCTGCGATGACGCCGCCAACGCGGCCGGCGCCGACCAGAACAGTATGGCCGGACAACGCGGTCGGCTCGGCGACGACGTCCTCCTCGCCTTCCGGAGCGCGCATCGGCTCCGGCGGCCCTTCAGGCTGCGCGGCCTCGACCGCCGGCTGAGGCTTCGGCGCGGCCTTGCGCGGAAAGCGGGCCTCGAGCTTTGGGCGGGAGCGCTCTGCTGCGAAGAATACAAGCGGATTCAGCACAATCGAGACGATCGCGCCGGCGATGATCAGATCGCGACCCTCTTCCGGCAGCAGCCCGAGGTTCAGGCCGAGCTCGGCCAAAATGAAGGAAAACTCGCCGATCTGAGCGAGGCTCGCCGAAATCGTCAGCGCGGTGCCCATCGTCCTGCGGAAGGCGAGCACGATGACGAAGGCCGCAATCGATTTGCCGATGACGATGACGGCGACGGTCGCAAGCACCGGCAGCGGGTCGCGCACCACGATCAGGGGATCGAACAGCATGCCGGCGGCGACGAAGAACAGCACGGCAAAGGCGTCGCGGAGCGGCAAACTTTCGTTCGCCGCGGCCTGACTCAGCGGACTTTCGGACATCACCATGCCGGCGAAGAACGCGCCGAGCGCAAGCGAAACGCCAAACAGCTTCGCCGCGCCGAAAGCGATGCCGAGCGCGATCGCCAGCACGCCGAGGCGGAACAGCTCGCGCGAGCCGGAATGGGCGATCCGGTGCAGGACCCAGGGCACGAAGCGCCGGCCGACGACCAGCATCAGCGCGACGAACACGCCGACCTTGAACAGGGTGACGAGGACGAGCCCGCCGACGCCGAGATTGACGCCGAGCGCCGAGCTGAGGAGCGCCGCGAGCGGATCGGCGGCGCCGGCCTCCACCGACTGCGCGCTCGCGATCGCCGGCAGCAGGACGAGCGCCAGCACCATGGCGAGGTCCTCGACGATCAACCAGCCGACCGCGATGCGGCCGCGTTCGCTTTCGACCAGCCGCCGCTCCTGCAGCGCCTTCAACAGCACGACGGTCGACGCGACGGAGAGCGCGAGGCCGAAGACGATCCCGCCGCCGAGGCTCCAGCCCATCAGGGTCGCCAAACCCCAGCCAAGCGCGGTCGCCACCGCCATCTGAACGATCGCGCCCGGCAGCGCGACGGTACGCACCGACCAGAGATCCTTGACCGAGAAATGCAGGCCGACGCCAAACATCAGCAGGATGACGCCAATTTCGGCGAGCTCCGGCGCGAGCGACTGGTCGGCGACGTAGCCCGGGGTGTGCGGGCCGACGAGGATGCCGGCGACGAGATAGCCGACGAGCGGCGGGAGCCTGAATCGATGGGCCATCGCGCCCAGGATGAAGGCCAGCACGAACCCCGCGACCAGGATCGAGATCAGCGGCGTGTCGTGATGCATGCGTCTGGTCTCCAGCTAAGCGGCGGCGTTGTGGGTTCCTTATGGGGCTCGCGCCGGCAGATCGCTACGCTTTGCGGCGCCGCGCTCGCCGCCTGATGAAATCGTGAACCGGGAACGGCTTTCCAGACGTATGCCTCCGACATCGGAATCATTCCAGGAAACGTCATGACGATCAGGTCAGCCGCTCCGTTCGATCCGGCCATGGAACGGATGGAGGAAAACGAGCAGGAAGTTCGCCGCGAGCTCATCGAGACGATGCGCAGCATTCAGGAGACCACGTTCGGGGATTCCGGCCATGCCGTGCGCAGCGTCCACGCCAAGAGCCACGGCATCGTCCAGGCTGAAATCGAGATCCTCGACGGGCTGCCGCCGGAGCTCGCGCAAGGCCTGCTCGCAAAGCCTGGCCGGCACGACGTGGTGATGCGGTTCTCAACCAATCCAGGCGACATTCTCGACGACGGCGTATCCGCGCCGAGAGGCCTCGCGCTCAAGATCATCGGCGTCGAGGGCGAGCGCCTGCCGGGCTCTGAAGGTGACGCGACGCAGGATTTCGTTATGGCGAACGCGCCTGCCTTCGTCGCGCCGGACGCCGCCCACTTCCTCAAGACGCTGAAGCTGCTTGCGAAGACGACCGACAAGGCCGAGGGCGCCAAGAAGGCGCTGTCGACCGTGCTGAGGGCGACCGAGGCGGTGATTGAAGCTTTTGGAGGCAAAAGCGCGACCGTCGCCTCGCTTGGCGGCCAGCCGATGACCCATGTGCTGGGCGAGACCTTCTACAGCCAGACGCCCTTTCTCTATGGCGCGAACGTCGCGAAGTTCTCAGTCGCTCCTTCATCGCCGGGGCTCAAGGCGCTTGAAGGAAAGTCGATCAAGCTCGATGGCAGAGCGGATGCGCATCGCGAGGAGATCAACGCGTTCTTCGCGGGCAGCGGCGGCGAATGGGAGCTGCGCGTCCAGTTGCTGACGAACCCCGAGACGATGCCGGTGGAGGACGCCTCGGTGATCTGGCCTGAGGATGAGAGCCCCTTCGTCACGGTCGCGCGCATCGTCGCGCCGCGTCAGGACGGCTGGTCCGAAGCCAAGGCCGCCGCCGTCGACGACGGCCTTTCGTTCAGCCCTTGGCACGGCCTCGCCGCGCATCGGCCTCTCGGTTCGATCAACCGCGTGCGGAAGGAGAATTACGAAAGCTCGGTGGCGTTCCGGTCGCAGCACAATGGTTGCCCGATCCACGAACCAAAGGCGCTAAACTCCGCCGAGTGAGACGACGCGGCGGCTGGCGAGATTCGGAGGCAAGATACGGAGCGACGGGCTATGATCGGAGGCCTTACGACAGCGGCGACATTGATCGCGAGGTTAAGCCCCATGTCGACAGTCACCGAAGCCCTTCGTCCCGATCACGATCCGCGCTGGCCGGCGGTCCTCCGCCGCGACCGCGGCGCCGACGGGTCGTTCGTCTATTCCGTCCGCACGACCGGCGTTTACTGCCGTCCGTCATGCCCGTCGCGGCAGGCGCGCCCTGAGAACGTCGCTTTTTATCCGAACAACGCCGCGGCGGAGGCCGCCGGCTTCCGTCCCTGCCGCCGGTGCCGCCCGGACGAGCCCCCGCCTCGCGCGACGGTCGTCGCCAAGGCCTGCCGCATTGTCGAGGCCGCCGAGCGACCGCCGTCGCTCAGCGAACTCGCGCGACGTTGCGGGGTCAGCCCGCATTATCTGCACCGCCTGTTCAAGGCGGAGACCGGCGTCACCCCGAAAGCCTATGCCGACGCGGAGCGCGCGAGACGTGTGCGCAGCGAGCTAGGCGGGCCAGGCGTGTCGGTCACCTCCGCTCTCTATGGCGCCGGCTTCGGGTCCAGCGGGCGGTTCTACGAGGGCTCCGCCGCGACGCTCGGCATGACCCCGACGGCGTTTCGCGCCGGCGGCGCGGGCGCTGCGATCCGCTTTGCGGTGGGAGTCAGCTCGCTCGGCCATGTGCTGGTCGCATCGAGCGACAAGGGCGTCTGTGCGATCCTTCTAGGCGATGACCCCCAAGCGCTCGTCGTCGACCTTGAGAGCCGCTTTCCGAAAGCGCGGCTGATCGGTGGCGATGACGAGTTCGAGCAGGTCGTCGCGCGCGTCATCGCGCTGGTCGAGGCGCCGCAACTTGGCCTCGACCTCCCGCTTGACATTCGCGGCACCGCCTTCCAACAGCGCGTCTGGGCGGCGCTGATCAAGCTGCCCGCCGGCCGCACCGCGAGCTACACAGAGATCGCCGCGGCCGTCGGCGCGCCACAATCCGTCCGAGCCGTCGCCCAGGCCTGTGGGGCCAACGCGCTCGCGGTGGCGATCCCCTGCCACCGCGTCGTGCGCTCGGACGGCGGCTTGTCCGGCTATCGCTGGGGCGTCGAACGCAAGCGGGCGCTGCTCGACCGCGAGCGCCACGACTGAGCCGTCTGATGCGTCAACCCCGATGTGCGGCATGGCGCTCGTCAGGCCTGCGCCGTGCCGGCGCCTTACGCCGGTCTGAACTGGGGTTGTTCGTTTCGCCTGAATCCGGTCGTTCAGAGCGCTTCCTTACAGCGCCCGATCGCCCAGCGGATCAGTTTGCGGACGTCCGGGTCCGGGTCCTCCTGCGAGGGTTCGAGCCAGCGCAGGGCGCCCGGCGCTCCGATCTCGCCGAGCGCGGCGGCCGCCTCCTTGCGGAGGTTGCTGACATCGGACTCCAACAGAGCCCCGAGGGGGTCCACGGCGCTCTCAGCGCGGAGACGCCCGAGCGCGTTCGCCGCCTTCGTCCGCACCTGCCAGGCCTCGTCGTCGAGCGCGGCGATCAGCTGGAGCGTCGCCTCGGGAAGCCGGTTCTTGCCGAGCGAAGCCGCAGCCTGCTCGCGCACCAGCCAATGCGGATCCTTCAGGCCGCCGACAAGCGTCGAGGCGCCGGGGCCGCCCGGGCGCACGAACACCAGCGCCGCCATAGTCGCGCGGCGCACGCTTGGGTCCGCATCGCTCGCCGTCGCGATCAATGCGGGCAGCGCGTCCTCGGCCTTGAGGTAGCCGATAACGCCGAGGCCTTCGCGCCGCACCTCCGGCGCCGGGCTCGTGAGCGCCTTCAGCGCCGAGGCGAGCGCGTCTGGAAGCGTGAGCTCGCGCAGAGCCCGCAGCGCGGCGGCCTGCACGAAGGGATCGGGATGGCTCGCGCGCTCGATCAGCAGCGGCGCGCAGGAAAGCTCCTTCTTCTCCGCAAGCGACTCCGCCGCGGCGTTGCGGACCGCATCGTCGGGATCTTCGAGCGAGCCGACGAGCCCCTCGACGACCTGCGGGCCATCATGCTCGTCGAGCGCCTTGGCGGCGGCGGCGCGGACTTCGGCGTCGGGGTCACCGAGGCCCTTGAGCAGAAGCACGACCGCCTGCGGGCCGATCTGCTCGGCGAGCTCCATCATGGCCACGCGGCGGACCCCGGCGTCGGCGTCCTCGCAGCGCGCCGCGAGATCGTCGAGATCGTCATCAAAGGCGTCGAAGACCGGCATGTCGATCCCTCTCAGCGCAGCAGATAGGGGATGTTGACCTTGACGGCTCCGGTCGGGCAGTCAGCCTCGCACGGCATGCAGTACCAGCACTCGTCGTACTTCATGTAGGCCTTCTTGCGCCCCTCATCGATCGCAAGGATGTCGAGCGGGCAGACCTCGACGCAGACCGTGCAGCCCTTCTCGGCGATGCACTTGGCGTCGTCGATCACGACCGCGGCGCTCTTCGATTCCGTAATAATCGGCATTGTCGTGTGTCCTCACTCGGCCGCCTGAGCGGTCTTCACGCGCAGTTGGTGGTAGGCCGCCATCTCGTCCGCCGCGACGTCGACCACATACGGCGCGATTTCGCGCTTGCGGTGCGCCATGCGGCCGGCTTCGTCCTTGAACAGCATGGTGTGGCAGAACCACTCGTCGTCGTTGGTCTCGGGGTGGTCGACGCGCAGGTGATAGAAGCCCCAGCGGCTCTCGGTGCGGTAGAGCGAGGCGGCGGCCGCCATGTCGGCGCAGTCCAGGATCGACTGCAGCTCGAGCGCGCGGTGCAGTTCGTGCGGATCCCGGGCGCAGAGCTGGTTGAGATCTTCCCGGATCTCGGCGAAGCGGCGCTGGCCGATCTCCATCTTGGCGGTCACCTTCGGCGGCTCGAGATAGTCGTTCACCATCCGCCGGGTCTTGAACTCCATCTCGTGCGGCGTCAGCCCGTCGTCGCGGCGGGTCGGCGCGAGCACGCGCTCGCGCTCGGCCTTAAGGAAGCCCGCGTCAAAGTCCGGCAGGTCGACGCCCTCGCAGTAGGAGGCGGCGTCCGCGCCCGCGATGCCGCCGTTCACGAAGGCGCCCAGCATGTAATTGTGCGGCACGCTCGCCATGTCGCCGACGGCATAGAGGCCGGGGATCGTCGTGCGGGCGTTCTCGTCGACCCAGACGCCGGAGGCCGAATGGCCCGAGCAGAAGCCGATCTCCGAGATGTGCATCTCGACCGGCCGCCTGCGGTAGTCGTTGCCGCGCTTCTCGTGGAAGCGACCGCGGGATGGCCGCTCATTGGTGTGGAGGATGGTCTCGATCTCGGAGATCGTCTCCTCCGCGAGGTGGTCCAGTTTCAGGAACACCGGGCCCGCGCCGCTTTGCAGCTCGCGCCAGAATTCCAGCATCATCTGGCCCGACCAGTAGTCGCACTCGATGAAGCGTTCGCCCTTGTTGTTCGCGGTGTAGCCGCCGAACGGACCGGTCACGTAGGCGCAGGACGGGCCGTTATAGTCCTTGATCAGCGGGTTGATCTGGTAGCATTCGAGGTTCGCGAGCTCGGCGCCTGCGTGATACGCCATGGCGTAGCCGTCGCCGCAATTCGCGGCGTTCTCGTAGGTGCCGAACATGTAGCCGGACGCCGGCAGGCCGAGCCGCCCGGCTGCGCCGCAGGCGAGGATCACGGATTTCGCGCGCACCACCAGGAACTCGGAGGTCCGGGTGTTCACCCCGATCGCGCCGGAAATCGCGCCGTCGCGGCTCTTGAGCAGGCGGGTCGCCATGTAGCGGTTGGTCACCGCGACCTGCAGTCGGCGCAGTTGCCGGTAGAGCACCTTCTTGACGTTGTGCCCTTCCGGCATGGGCAGCACGTAGGTCCCGAGATGATGGACCTTGCGCATGTTGTATTCGCCGGCGCCGTCCTTCTCGAACTTGACCCCGAGTTTGTCGAGATACTGGATCATCGGAAAGGAGCCGGTGGCGTAAGCCATCACCGCCTTCTGGTGCACGACGCCGTCATTGGCGATCGTGATCTCCTTCACGTATTGCTCGGGCGTCGCGTAGCCCGGCACGACGGCGTTGTTCAGCCCGTCCATGCCCATGGAGATCGCGCCGGAGCGTTTGACGTTCGCCTTCTCCATCAGGACGACGCGTAAGGCCGGATTGGCCTCCTTCGCCTTGATGGCGGCCATCGGGCCGCCCGTGCCGCCTCCGATGACCAGGATGTCGGCTTCGATGATCTCGGTCGTCGGTTCGCTCGCGCTCATGCTGAATAAGGCCCGTGTCGCTCGCGCCGGACGAACCGCGCGACTGGCTGGGGGAAGGACGGTCTCAGGCTGTCCCGGTCGCGGGGCCGGTTTCCGCCGCAATGGCGCGGAGGTAGCTCCACGGGAAGATTCCGCGGTCATGGCCGTCTGCGAAAACGAGATGCGCCGCGTAGCCGCCGACGGCTTCGACCGCGACGATCGCCGCCCCGTCGAAAGCGTCAGGAAAGCGACCGTCTGCCCGCGCCCGGGTGCACCAGGCGCAGCGGCACCTCAGGCGCAGCGCCCCGGCGGCGACCGAGGCCGCCGGCCCGTCCGAGAACGTCAGGGTCAGCGTTCCGCCGCCGCGCGACACGGCAGCCTCGACCGGCGTTTCGGCCGGATCGAAGTGGGGCTGGGCTGTGATGGCTTCCAGTGAATGGACCAACGGGCTCGCTCTCTGCGCCTGTAATGGTTCCAAAGGACCGGAACGCAGCCTGCCCCGACAGCAATTAGTTGCCGCCACGGCGTCAACGGGTGGGCCTTGCGACAAGCGACCGACCGAAGAGAGTGGCATGTCGCCAATCTCTTTCGAGGATGAAGGTGTTATCCACAGAGCCGGACAGGCGGCGCCCCGTGGCCGCTGTTTTCGGAACCGCCCTCGCCTGCGGGTCGTCGCTGCGCAGGCTATCGCCTCATTAAAGAACGCACGACGCCAATTCGCTTCCGTGCCGCGGATGGGCTCGACGCCTGGAAAGACGGTTTGCGCAGGGTCAAGGAGCCGGCGGGTTCTGCGAAAAGCGTTGACACCAAAAATGGGGGGTTTATATAGCCCGCACACCGGGACGACGCCGCGGCTGATTTGCCTGGCGCGTTTTGGAACCAGTCTTTCCAGCATGGCG
>NZ_SIUB01000002.1 GCF_004310425.1 Hansschlegelia quercus
TCTCCATCGCGACCCTGATCGGCGAAGCCATCGCCCGAACCTCCTCAGAAGAAAGCGTCTCAAGCCTGTTCGATTGACAGGGCCTGGGCTTTATCCGAGGCCGCTATCGCATCGGTCGACGCCCTGTTTTCGGCGGCCTCCAGCGTCGCGCCCGGACGTCCCTTCGTCAGGAAAAATGCGTACCGGACAACGATTTGAGGGTTGCATAGAACTTTAGTTATCGGATTAGCCCGGACCTAAATACCGCTGCCATACAGTCGGCTCACATTAGAGCTCCATGGCTAGGGACTGGTCCATGTCTATCGTCGCCGGTGCGCGTTCATACTCCGCGTCGAGCTTCCTCGACTCGATTGGCATAAACACGCACATCCCGTCCACGAAGGATGCGTACGGGAACGTCTCGCTTATCAAGAGCAGCCTCGATTATCTCGGCATCGACACGGTCCGCGACGTCATCACCACGAACGCCGCGACGGTTTCGACCTACCAGTCTCTGGCGGAAGGCGGGATCAAGTTCGACTTCCTGCTGCCGAGCCTCACGAGCTTCGGAACGGAAGCCCAGCTGCTCTACCGCCTTGAGCAGATCGACAAGTTCAACGATCTCAACCCCGGCTCGGTCATCGCGGTGGAGGGGCCGAACGAGGTCGACAACTGGACTGTGTCCTACGAGGGCAAAGTCGGGGCCGAGGCTGCGTACGAGATCCAGAAGGACCTCTACGCCTTCATCAAGGGCGACGCGTCGCTCTCGGGCGTGGACGTCTACGGTTATACGCTCGGCGCCGCCGTCTCGAACGGGCAGACGCAGTCGGGCTCGCTCAGCCAGTACACCGACGCGGCCAACCTTCACCTCTACACCGGCACGGACGCCACTCCTGGGACGTCGATCGACAAATACATCGACACGCTGACAAAGAGCGGCGCGTCTGGGGACGTCGTGATCACGGAGACCGGCTTCACGACGGTCTACCCGCGCGCCTACTCCGGCGTCGACCAAGCCACCCAGGCGAATTACACGCTGATGGCGATGGTCGAGTCGTTCTCGGCCGGCGTCGACATGACCTATCTCTACGAGCTTTTCGACAGCGCGTCCGACGCCTCGGGGACGAACACCGAGCTGCATTTCGGGCTCTTCAACGCCGACGGCACGCCGAAGCTCGCCGCTGTCGCCGTCCATAATCTGATGACCATCCTCGCCGACGACGGCAAGGGCACGGCCGCCCCCGGCAAGCTCGCCTTCGCCATCGGCGACGCCTCTTCGACGGTCGAGACCCTCATGCTCGACAAGAGCGACGGCTCGACCGCGCTAATCGTGTGGCCGGACGTCCGCTCCTGGAACGGCGTGACCAACGAAGCGATGTCCGTGGCGAAAGACACGGTCACCGTCTACTTCAACGAGAAGTATGATCAGGTCAGCGTCTACGATCCGATCTCGGGCGAGACGGCGATCTACAAGGCGAATGGCGCGGACCGCGTCGTCCTGACCCTGACCGACCACCCGGTCGTCATCGGGCTCAGCGCCGGCTTTGCGGCGTCGGATGGCGTCTATTCCGGCACCGGAGCGGAGCTCGCGGTGCGCATCGAGGCGCTCGAGCATGCGAGCGTTCTTACGAGCATTACGATCACCGACGGCCACTACCTGCCTGTCGAATCCGTCGCCGCGATGCGCGCGTTCATGGTGGACAATCCGAAGGCGCTGGCGGCGATCAAGGGCGAGTACGGCTTCTCCGTTTCGAGCGCGGATCCTACCGTCCTGCGGACGAGCTTCTACGACGCCTTCGGCGCGCTCGAGCGGACCGAGTCGGACTATCTCACTTCGGGCAAGGTCACGCTCACGATCGTCACCAACGCGGATGGCTCCAGCGAGACGACGCATCTCGACGGCTCCGGCAATCCGACGAGCAAGACGGTCGTCCACGTCGATCATAGCCGCGAAGAGTTCAAGTACGGCATCACGGGCAAGGACTATGTCGCCACCGAGGAGACCTATGACGCGGACGGTCGTTCCACCGGCGTGACCTACTCGCGCGCTGACGGCACGATTTCGCAAGCCTGGAACAGGACCGCGGACGGCACGCTGACCGACCTGCGATACGGCCTCGACGGCAAGCTGGTCTCCTCCTACGTCCAGTCCGCCGACGGTTCGGTTCACATGACCACCTATGTGAACGGTCTTCCGAAGACGGAGAACGCGACGCTCGCGGATGGCTCCAACGTCACGGTGAGCTACGCCAACGGCGTCGCGACCGGCAAGACGATCGTTCACGCCGACAAGAGCAGCGAAGTCTTCAAGTACGGGATCACCGGCAAGGAATACGTCTCCACCAAGGAGACGTACGACGCGCAAGGGCGGGTCACGACCGTCGACTACACCCGCGCCGACGGAACGGCGTCGGAGGCGTGGAGCAAGGCCGCAGATGGCACGGTGACGGACCTCCGCTACGGTCTCGACGGCAAGCTCGTCTCTTCCTACGTGCAGTCCGCCGACGGCTCGGTCGACATGACGACCTACGTCAAGGGCTTGCCGAAGAGCGAGAACATCACGCTGGCCGACGGCTCGAAGCACTCCATCACCTTCAGCGACGCCGGCGCCAAGACGACCGAGAGCGTGCTGTACGCCAACGGCGCGCGCGAGAACTACGAATACGGCATCCAGGGCAAGAGCTACGTCACGCAGATCACGGTCTTCAATCAGGCCGGAAAGCTGATTTCAACGGAGCGCCTCCATGCGGACGGTACGCACGATTACTCGCAGTTCGTCGACGCTGACGGCGCGACCTGGACCTATACGTTTAACGCGGCCGGTGATCCGATCCGGGTCACGCAGGCGCTGAGCTCGGGCGCCTATGACACGGTCATCTACGCCGCCGACGGGAACAAGGTCTCGGAATCAGTGGTGCGGGCAGACCGCAGCCATGACGAGTATGTGTTCAACGTGAAGGGCCAAGCTTACGCGACCCGCGTCGAAAGCTACGACGCCAGCGGCAGGTCGGTGAAAGTGGTCTATCTCAGGGCCGACGGCACCCAGCAGCACACATGGACGCGCAGCGACGACGGCACGATCGTCGACAAGCTCTATGACGCGTCGGGAAATGTCACGTCGATCTATACGAAGACCGCGGCGGGCAAGGAAACCTACGTCACCGTTAAGGCGGGGTCGACGGCTTCAGCCTCGGAAAGCCTCCTCGCCGCGACGCCGCTGCTGAGCGACCTTGATCCCTTGCATAGGTTTGTCGCGGGTACGGACGGGGCCGATCGTCTGGCTGGCACGACAGCCGCCGACACCATGATCGGCGGTCGGGGAAACGACATCTACACGATCAACAACGCGAAAGACCTTGTGCTCGAGAACGGAGCGGCCGGAACCGACACCGTCAACAGCTCGATCAGCTACAAGCTTGGCGACTTCGTCGAGAACCTGACGCTAACCGGCAGCGGGGTCGTCAACGCAACGGGCAACGCGCTCGACAACGTTCTCACCGGCAATGCCGCCGCTAACGTGCTCGATGGCGGCTTGGGCGCAGACAGAATGGCGGGCGGAGCCGGCAACGACACCTACATCCTCGACACCGTGAAGGATGTCGTGACCGAGATCGCGAATAGCGGCGTCGACACCGTCATGAGCTCCGTCAGCTACACGCTTGGCGCCAATGTCGAGAACCTGACGTTGACCGGTAGCGCGAACATCAATGCCACCGGCAATGCTCTGGCGAACGTCCTGACCGGGAACGCCGGAGCGAACGTTCTGGACGGCGGCGCGGGCGCCGACACGATGATCGGCGGCGCAGGCAACGACACTTACATCGTCGATAACGCCAAGGATGTCGTCACCGAACTTGCGAATGGCGGAACCGATACCGTCATGAGCTCGATCACTTACAAGCTCGGCGACAACGTTGAAAACCTGACACTGACCGGCGCCGCGAACATCAACGCGACGGGCAACGCTCTCGCGAACGTTCTGACGGGCAACGCCGGGGCAAACGTTTTAGATGGCGGCACAGGCGCCGACACGATGATCGGCGGGGCTGGCAACGACACCTACATCGTCGACAACGCCAAGGACATCGTCACGGAGTTGGTGAATGGGGGAACCGACGTCGTCAACAGCGCCGTCACCTACAAGCTCGGCGACTTCCTCGAAAATCTCAATTTGACCGGTAGCGCCGCCATCAACGGAACGGGCAACTCGCTGGCGAACGTGATCGTCGGCAATGCCGGCGCCAACGTCATCGATGGCTCCACAGGCGCCGATCGTCTGACCGGCGGCGCCGGCCAGGACACGTTCGTGTTCTCGACGGCGCTAAAGGCCTCGAATGTCGACGTCATCACCGACTTCAAGGCTGTCGACGACACGGTCCACCTGGACGACGCGGTCTTCACTGGCCTCGCGAAAGGGCAGTTGGCGGCTTCGGCGTTCTATGTCGGCGCCGCGGCGCACGACGCCGACGACCGCATCATCTACAACGCTTCGACGGGCGCCCTGCTGTTCGACCGCGATGGAACGGGCAGCAAGTATGGGGCCGTGCAGTTCGCGACGCTCGAGAACCACGCCGCGCTGACGAACGCCGACTTCCTGATCGTCTAAGACAACGCCAGCTGGTTCGGGCCTATCGAGGGCCCGAACCCCACGTCAGCCCAGAAGCCGCTTCACGATCGCCGCGAATTGTCCGGCTCGCTCGGAGCGATACCGGCTGACCTGATCGACGATCCTGCGGCGAAGGGAGATCTGCTTCTCTACGCTCCCGGCGAGCCGAGTGATGGCGGCCGCCGCAGCATCCGGGTCGGCGGTCTCGATCACCATATGGGTGTCGAACGCCCCGAAACCGCGCAGAGCCCGCTGCGTGGCGATCACCGGGACCCCGGCCGCAAGCGCGTCCAGGATCTTGATCTTCAGCCCGCTGCCATGCTCGATCGGAGCGAGCAGAGCGAGGCTGTTCTGGAGCAGATCCTCCAGCCTGTCGTCGTCCACGAAGCCTTCGCCAAAGACGTTCGGGCTGTCGCCCTTCAAGGCCTCCGTTCCCTTTCCGATGAGGACGATCCGGCACTCGGGGCTCGCGCGCCAGAGGGCGGGCGAGAGCTTCTCGCAGATCCAGCGGATCGCGTGGGCGTTCGGCATGAACGATGGCGAGCCGACGAACACGATATCGTGGACGCCGCCGGCCTCGCGGAAGCCTGTCTTGCCCGTGATAGCCTTCGGCCCCTCGGCGTCCAGCGGCAGCAGCGCCTTCGACTTCTGAACATGGCGGCCATAGGCCTGCTGGTCGTAGTCGGAGAGGAAAACGACCTCGTCCGCCCTCGCCAGATACAGCCGCTCGAGCGCCAGCGCCTTCAGGAAATCCAGATACGAGATCAGCTTGCGAGACAGGCTGGTCGCATCCTTACGAAGATCCAGAAGAAGTTCCGGCGTGTTGTCGTGCGAGACGAAGATGATCGGGCGCCTCTTGAACAGCACCCAGAGAAGCGGAACGTTTTGGCCCGCATAGATATGGTCGATGACGATGAGGCCGGGCGGGCGCTGGCGGCTGAGCTCGATCGCGTCGCGTTTCGCGCGCCGAGACAAAAGGGAAAATCCGACGTGAAGCGCCTGCGGTTGCATCAACGCGCGAGCCTTTGCCAGAAGGCTCGACCCTCCGCCGCTATGCGCAGCGCTCGCCTCGGACGGATAGATCCGCAGCACTGCGGCGCCGGAGCGAGGCGAGATCTCGACCTCCTGGGCGCTTGGATCGACGACGAAGCCTTCAACAGCGACGCCGCTCTCCGAAATCTCCTCCCAGTGCAGGCGCGTGACGCGGTCGAGGCCGGCGCTCACCATGCGAATCCCGCCGACGCCGAAATAGTACACGAGCCGGTCCGCCGGTTTCGGAGACGCGGCGACGCCGGCGGCGCTCACGGCATCCCGTCGCGCGCTCCTGACATCATCCACCTGTTGCCGCCGACTCGTCATCCTTGCCCCGATCGACGTCTACAAGACCGTATCAGCATCCGCGCCACGTCCGACCCCTTGGACACGCAAAACACCGCGGTGTGGCTCTCTGTCACCCCCATACGTCTGCATGGCGGAGTTCGAGTTTCGAAAGCGGAATGAACGCCTTGGCCGGCAGCGTTCCAGCGGCCTTGCGACCATCGGCGTCGGTCCCGCACCAGACGAGGATGTCGGCGCTCTCCACCAGGGGCGCGTCCTCCAGATGATCGGTGAAAACGACCAGCGGACGTCCGTTCCAACCCGCTTTCTCGACGAAGGCCAGAACCGATGCGCGCTTCGCGGGACCGACATTCTCATCGACGTCCGCTCGTCCGCGCGGCGTCGCAACGTAGTGACGAAAGCCGAGCCGCGCCGCGAGCTCCTCGGCGTATTCCTCTGCGGCCGCGGTGGCGAGCAGAGCGTCGATCTCGCCAGAAGCGACCTTGGCCAGCGCAGGTCCGAATTCGCGGCGGACGTGCGGCATCAGCCGGGCCGTGAAGTCTTCAGCCGCCTGCGCCTGGGGTAGGGCGGTCCACAGGCGTTGAAGCCGCAGTTTGAGCAATTGGTGGGAACGCTTGAACGCCTTGCGTTCGATGAGCGCCATGGCCGTACGGGCGGCCACGCTCGCTCGCGCGCCGAGCGGCGCCGTCGCCGGGCCACCCTTCAGCAGGTATCTCACCCACAGCGGGAAGCTGTTCACGTCTAGGATCGTGCCGTCGAGATCAAAAGCATAGACCGGTCGGACGGTCGAGCGTTTGAGGGTCTCGATCGCGGCGTCAGGCGACGAAGTCATTGGACCACGGAAATCGCAGGAGGACGTTGGTGTGCAGGCTAACGTCGGCGCGCGCGATCGGCTCCGCCGTCGTCGTGACGAGCACGGCGGACCGCACGGACGCGGAGGGGCTGATCGCCTCCACGAAACGCTTCACGGCGAGCAGCGTCGCCCCGGTGTCGACGGCGTCGTCGACGATCAGGACGGAAGCGCCGGGCCGCGCCCTGATCGCTTCGGTGAGCGCGGCGCCCTCGGCCGGGTCGGGGCTCCATTCCTTTGGCGTCGCTCCGGGCGAGGCCTTCTCGCGTTTTGCGGTCAGGATGCGATGCTCGACGACGCGGATCTTGTCGGTCACGACATAGGGCAGCGCGCGCAGCACCTTGCCGACGAGCGGAGAGGCGTTCTTCGCCGCAGTCGTGTTGCGTCGGCGCGTGATCGGCAGCAGGGTCGTCGCCGCAGGACGCGCCTCTCGCATCATCCGCTCCGCGACGACGTAGCCGCCGGTGCGGATCCCGACCAGGAAGTCCGGCGCCTTGCCGGCGGTGGCTGCATCCCAGAGATCGAGGCAGGTGGCGCCGAAACGCGGATCGTCGAGGGTCACCACCTTCAAAGCGCGCTCTCCTGCTGGACGACGGTGACGCCGGCGTGCGCCGGGCGCGGGTCGCGCGCGGAAGCGCTCCCCAGAACGTCGTCGTAGATGTCGAGCAATTCGCGCACATGACGTTCGCGATTGGGCGGGTTCGCCCAGAAGGCGTCGTAGGCCGCTGCGCCATAGGCCGCGACGCGCGCGCCATCGGCCGTCTCGCGAAGCGCTGCGGCGAGGCTCTCCACCGAACCGGCGGTGATCACCCAGCCTGTCCGGCCGGGCTCCACCCTTTCGGACGCCGCGGAGACGTCGCTCACGATCGACGGCACGCCGCGGGCTGCGGCCTCGGACACGACGAGGCCGAAGGTCTCGTACCAGAGGCTCGGGAAGACCAGGACGCGGGCTTTGTCGAGCTCGGCCACCACCTGCGTCGGCGACAGCCATCCGGTCGCCTCCGCATGTGGCGCAGCGTCGACGAGCGGGCGGAGGGGGCCGTCTCCGACGAAGCGGATCGGGATCCCGGCGGCTTCGGATGCGGCGAGCAGCGTCTCGACGCCCTTCTCGCGGTCGAGCCGGCCGACCGCGACAACGGTGGGGTTCGCGGCGACGTCGACGCGGGGCGACGGCGGGATGTCGATGATGTTTTCGAGTGGGAAGATGCGCGATCCGCTCGGCAGATAGGGCTTCAGGATCTCTGTCGAACGTCGCGACAAGGCGATGTAGTTCCGGACGACCGCAGGGAAGCGGCCGATGCGGATCTGCGCCTGCGCGCGTACCAGCCGGTAGATCTTGTGGGCGCGGCCGCGCTTGTCGCATTGCGCCTTGACGCAGGCGAACGAGAGCGCCTGGCGTCCGCAGGGCCGGTTCTCCTGATAATCGAAGAACGCCCCGTTCGGGCACGCCGAGAAGAAGTCGTGCAGCGTGCAGACCACCTGGAAGCCGAGATCGGCCGCGGCCTTGGCGGGGGCGGGGGTCAGCGATTTCGTGTAGCCGTGGAGGTGGACGACCACACGACGCGGGTCGCGGCCGCGCAGGTGCTCCGCCATCACCTTATAGGCCCCGGCGTTCCAGAGGCCCTGAAGCAGCACCTTGGGCGACTTGCCGGCATCCAGCAGCTCGGGCTGGTCGAGGTCGATCAGCCGTATGCCGGCGTCCACCAGCTCGGCGCAGGCGGGACCGTTCGCGCCGAAGAAGGTCACGTCGACGCCGGCGCCGGCGAGCGCGACCGCCTCGTCGATCGCAACGCGGCTCGCGCCGCCCTGCACATGCAGGAAGTCGTTGACGACGATGACCTCAGACCGATGCGACACTCTAAGCTCCGAACTTGTCTCGCGCTGTCCGCGCGCCGCTCACGTCCGGCTGACCAGAGGCGCGTCGACGGGGGCGCGCGCCGCCGGCCGCCCAAGCAGGGCGAACAGCACGAAGGTTTGCCCCGGGAGTTCCACGAAACGCCGCAGCAGCATCGCCGCCACGAGCGTGCCCGCGAGGAACATGAGGGTCGCGAGGTCCATAGCCCAAGCGTTCGGCAGACTCATGATGACGTATTCGTTGCCGTGTTCGACGAAACGCTCGGTCAACGGCGCGCCCGTCCTCTGTTCGACGAGCTTGGCGAGGGTGGTCAGCGCGTAAACGCCCAAGGCGTGGATCATGTAGACCGCGTAGGACAGCGCCCCGAGCATGACGAGCGGCGGGGAAGCGAGACCACGCGACATCAGCCCACGCCCGTGCGCGAAGACGGCGACGACGCCGGCGAACACGATCGGAGCGGCAATCGACCAGCGCCCGTCGCCGGCGAAAGTCACAAAGGCGAGCGCGCCGACGAGCGTGGCCGCTTCGATCAAGGTCGCCTGGCGAGACGACGCCGCAGAGCTGGCGCCGTGATCCACCGCCGCCCGACCGATCAGAAAGATGCGAACCAGCGCTCCAAGGAAGAAGCCCGCGAGGCACCGCAGCAGGCCGAAATCCGCTGTCACATTCAGAGTCGAGACGCCCGTTGCAAAGAGGGCGACGAGCGCTCCCACTGCGACGGCCGCAAAGACCGGGACCCTGAAGCGGCCGGCGGCCAGAACGAGGAGGGCGAACGCGACGTAAGTCCAAAACTCGACGCTGATCGACCAAGCTGGCCCGTTCCACGACAGGTCGTTGAAGAAGCCCACGCTCTGCGTCAGCGTCAGGTTGCCCAGGAGGGTCGCGACCGAGCGGCTCCCGGCGAACGGCGCGCGTCCGCTGTCGACGGCGCCGCCTGCCCAGCGCGCGCATTCGATGGCGACATAGATCAGAAGGATCGCGAGATGGAGCGGATAGAGCCGCGCGAAGCGGCGGATCATGAACGGCGTCAGGTCCGCTACGGACCGGAGCTTGTCGCCATAGGTGTGGCAGATGACGAAGCCGCTCAGAACAAAGAAGAAATCCACGAAGATGTAGGCGTTGCGGAGCAGCGGTCCGATCATTGAATGGGCCGCGGGGTTGAAGTGGTAAGCCGCAACCAGAAGCGCGCAGACGCCGCGCCATCCATCGAGGGCCTCAAAGCGACCCTGGAGCCGGGGGGCCAAGAGGGCCGCCGACGGCGGCGCCGAGCTCTCTCCCGTCGCCCTCGCCAACCTGGCTGGCTCAGGCATACGCACCGCGACGTCCTCGTTCCACGGCGCCGCAACGCGCGCTGTGACTGCGCAGCGTTTCGCGCCGGGGCATGGTCACACGCTGCCGCGCTGCATCACCACCGCCGGGACGGTGAGCAGCATGATCCGGATATCCTTCGCGGTGGACCAGGTGCGGACATATTCGGAATCGAAGGCCAGCCGCTGCGCGTAGCTCGTGTCGCTTCGGCCGCTGATCTGCCAGAGACCGGTGATGCCCGGACGGGTCTGCAGATAGTCGGAAGCGTGATCGCCATAATTGGCGAGTTCGGCCGTAACCACCGGGCGCGGTCCTACGATGCTCATTTCGCCGCGGAGGACGTTCAGCAGTTGCGGCAGTTCATCGAGGCTGGACTTGCGCAGGATCTTGCCGATCCCGGTCACGCGCGGATCGTTGCGCAGCTTCCTGGTCTCGCTCCACTCGATCCTCGCTTCCGGATTTTCGGCGAGATGCCGCTTCAGCACCTCGTCGCCGTTCACGACCATCGTACGGAATTTGAGGCACTTGAAGGTGGCGCCGCAGAAGCCGCGGCGGGCATGGCCATAGAAGACGGGTCCTTTGCTGGAGGCCCTCACGGCCAGGATGATCAGCAGGAACACCGGAAGAAGGAAGGCGATCGCAAGCGCGCTGAAAACGACGTCGATCGCTCGTTTCGCGCCACCGCCGAGCGGCTCCGCTCCTACCGCAGGCTCGGCGGCAAAGCCGCCGCCCAGCGCAGATTCCTGACTTGCTCCAGTAAAGCTCACGAAAAACTCCACGGATGTGGGCCGTCAGGCCTCGGTTTGAATTCAGGCGCGAAGCGGAGCGTTGTCTTTTCGCCGGAAGCGATTGAAGACCGCCCGTCGCTTCGGACCGCATTCGGCGATCCTCGCATCGTGCGACTTACGCATAAACCCTTCATATGACAGTAACCCTACCCAATCTTTGCTGCAGCGCAATAGCCGCGCGGCACAAATTGGTTGTTGGTAAAGATCGCAAATTTGGCTCACGACCTCGACTAAGGGATGAACCGCTTGCCGTTCTCGACTTGATGCGGTTATCCGCCGCATCGTCCTGCGCGCCTGGAGAAGCGCGCAGGTGCGAAAGGATCAGGCCAGCTTCACCTGTTCGCGCCTCGTAAGGCGCTTGCCGAGCGCGATGCCGGGAAGCTCCACGAAGCGGTGAATCAGATAGGCGGCCGGCACCGCGGCGATGATCGCCGCGATCTGTATAGCGACCATCTGAGGTCGCGAGAGATCCGCCACGCCGAGCGCGAGATCGCCCAAGATCACCTGGATGGGACGATGGATGAGATAGAGGGAGTACGACAGGCCGCCGAGAAATAGCGGAATCCGGGTCGCGAAGAAGAAAGAGAAGACGCTGCCGGCGACCGGGCTCGTGCGGCCCCAGACCAGAAACGAATAGAACACCAGCCAGATCGAGAGCGGCAGAAACTCGCTCGAAAAGGCCAGCATCAGGAACGCCGACGCCGCTGCGATGGCCACCGGCGAATAATTCAGCTTTTCGAGCTCGGGGTAGAGCAGGCGGGACAGAATGCCGATCGCGAAATAGCCGCTCGTCGCGGCGAGCGTCGCAGGGATCGGATAGGAGCCCAGAAAGCCCTTCTCGTAGGCCACCAGCAGCAGCGCGAACACCACCGCGCACAGCACCGTTTTGACCGGACTGCCGAACGCGCGAAGGATCAGAGGCGCTACCAAATAGAATTGCCATTCCAGAGACAGACTCCATGCCGCGGGCAGGAATGTCATCGCTGCGCGTGGCAGAAGTTCGTCGGGAATGAGGCCGTGAAGCATGAAGAGATGAAGCAGCGCATGCGGCGCGGTATTATTATGTGTCTGCGAAGCGATCTCGGCGACGCCGCGAGAGTACTCGGCCCAGCCGGGGAGATCCTGCCACGAGACAGTTTGAACGATGTGGGCCCAGGGGCCGAGAATGAGGTAGCCGATCGCGCAGCAGAGAGCGTAGGCGGGGAACAGGCGCAGGAACCGGCGGGTGATATATTGCGAGTAGGTCTCGCGGCCCTGGAGCAGCAGGTGGGTGATGACGAACCCGCTGAGGATCATGAAGATCGCCACGGCGGCCTCGCCTCGAAGCAGAACGCCGAGGGGACCGGGCAAGGACAGAAATCCCGAAAGCTGAAGCCCGTGGCCCAGCGCGACCCATAGCGCGAGATAGCCCCGAAGACCTTCAATCTGGTCGAGATGTCCGCGCTTCATCCAAGCCTCCTAACCATTTCTAAGAGGCGTCTAGCGCCCGACCGCGTCGATACGAAGGCCGCGTTGCAACGCGCGCTCGCCAATTAACTCCGCTTGTCGGCCGTTATTCTGCACTGCACAAATTTCATTGACGCGACGCTGCCGCGCAATGTCAACTGCGCGCGGCTGTCCGACACCAACCTGCGGATGAGCCCGTCGCTACAGGGTATTTCATTGCGGGAAGCAGACTTGATAGCGGGGGCGGCTCGCCGGGGCTCGCCGCGGCGTCTTGTGCTCGCGGCGGCGCTGTCGTCGGTTCTGGCTTTTTCGCCGCCGGCTTCTGCGCTCCCGCAGGGCGTCGCGCCGCCTCCCGCAAGCGGCGTGGTCAACGTCCGCGATTTCGGCGCCCAAGGCGATGGGATTGCGAACGACACCGACGCCATCCAGCGGGCGATCGATTCGGTCGCCGTGGCGCCGGGACGGGTGTTCTGGGAGACGCCGATCGTCTACTTTCCGGCGGGAACCTACCTGATCAGCGGCACGCTTGAGCGACGCGACGGCGAAGGGCGCTTCACGAGCGGCATGGCGATCGCCGGGGAAGGCCGAGACCGCACTACGATCAAGCTCGCCGACGCTGCGCCAGGTTTTGGCGACCCGCGGGCGCCCAAGGCGATGGTTCTCACGAGCGCCCGGCTGCTGGACGGTACCTCGTCCAGCGGCGGCAAGGATTATGCTGGGAAGGGCGAGGGCAACGACGCCTATGCGAATTACGTCGAGAACCTGACGCTCGACGTCGGCGACAAGAACCCTGGCGCCGTCGCCCTCGACTATCTCGCGAACAATATCGGCGCCGTCCGCCGGGTGAGCCTCGTGGGCAGAGCCGGCAGCGGGGCCGTGGGCCTCGCGCTGACGCGCAAATGGATCGGCCCCGCTTTGATCAGCGACGTCACCGTGGACGGTTTCGACGTCGGGATCGATGTGGCGAACACCGAGTATGGCGTGACGATGGCGCACATCCGGGTGCGGAACGCGCGCAACGCCGGCCTCCGTAACGCCGGCAACCTTGTCGCCGTCGACGACCTTGTCGTCGAGACCGCGTCCGGCCCGGCCGTAAAGAACGCCTCGCTCGGCGGTCTCGTGATGGTCAACGGGGGCGCCTTCTCCGGATCGGGCGGGGCGGCGATCGAGAACCGGGGCTACCTGACGCTCTCCGGAGTGAAAAGCACGGGCTTCGCCGCGCTGTTCCCTCGATCGAAGGAAGTGGACGGGGACGGCAGTTTCGGACCGGACAACAAGCGCCTGGGCGACGCGGACTGGCGGCTAGGCCCGGCCGACGCCCCGGCGGTCGATCTGGGGCCTCGGGACCAGTGGGTCGACATCACCGCGTTCGGCGCGCGGCCGGGGCGCGATTTTGACTCGACCAAGGCCATCCGGCGCGCGTTTCAATCCGGCGCGCGAACGATCGTCTTCCCCTACGGGGACTACATGGTGACCGACGTCATCGAGATCCCCGAGACGGTCCGCGCCATCCTCGGCATGCACGCCACGATCACCGTCGGAGACGCGCGCGCGCCGCGGTTCGATCGGCGGGAGAACGGGATCTTCAAGGTCGCGACCGGCGGAGACCCGCTTCACATCGAGAAGCTGACCTTTGACATGACCGACCGCGGCGGCCAGCTCGGCTACGAGCTCACCGGCGACCGCGTCGTCGCGATCGAAGATCAGGTGACGGCCGGCGTGAATCTCGTAGAGCGTCGGCCGACGGGAGGGCCCCTCTTCGTCTCCAACGCCTGCTGCGGCGCCGCCATGATCGCAGGTCCTGCCCCGGTGTGGATGCGGCAGTTCAACTCCGAGGGCGCAAAAAGCGCCCGTCTGCGTAACGATGGCTCTCGCGTCCGCGTGCTGGGGATGAAGGTCGAACAGGAAGTGACGATCCTCGAGAACCGCGGAGGGGGCGTATCCGAGATCGTGGGCGGGTTCTTTTATCCGGTCGTTCCCGGCGACGAGCCACGCCCACTTGTGGTCAATGACGGCGGCGAGGTGCGTCTTGGCTATGCGGAAGAGGCTTTCCGCAAAGACGCCACATACGACGTCCATGTCAGCTCGGCGGTCGGGAAGCGCCTGGTGACGAAGCGGATGCTGCCGATGCGCAATGCGAGCGGCGCGCGGATCGTCCCCTTCATAGCGGATCACGCGGAATGAGCGCTGTCAGCGACTACAAGGTCCCCGCAGGGTTCGGCGCCGCTTCCGAGGACGCAAACGCGTTCGAAGCAGCCGTCCTGACGATCGCGCTTTGCATCTACATCGCGCTTTTCGCGAGCGAGGGCGTGGTCCGCTGGGTGCTGAACATGTTCGGCGCGGATCCGCTGATCTTCCTCCGGGACGCGATGATCTTCGGCGCGATCGGGCTCATCGTCCTGCGCCGGTTCATGAACCATCGAGGCGCGCCGCTCGTCGTCGGCACGGTGGCGGTTCTCGCGCTTCACGGCATGATCGGCTACTTCAACATGCGGGGGCTGTCGCCCGTCATCGCCGGCGCGAAGCCTTTTCTTTCGCTGATCATCGGCGCCTATTGCGCCGATCGGCTTTTCCGCCCGAAACGATGGTTCATCGTCTTCCTCTCGGTCCTGTTTGTCGCCTCGGTGATCGCAGGCGGCCTCGAGAAGTATTTCGTGGAATGGCCTTGGGTCGGACTCAAAGCCGACATCGGCGGACAGGCTGTCGAAATCAGTCGCGACTGGCAGATCGGCGGCGCCGACAAGCGAGCGGCGGGCCTGGCGCGCTCCTCCGCCCATCTCTCTGGCTTGCTATCCTGCGTCGGCATCCTTCTGTTCTTCATCGCGCGATCGATGTTCGTTCGCTTGCTGATCGCAGTAATGACCACCGTCGGCGTCTTCTGGAGCACTCAGAAGGGTACGTTGGCCGGGGTGATCGTCATATTTACCGTAGCGATGGTATTTCCCAAAAGAGCGGCCATTCCGGCGCTCAAATGGACTATGCTTATCCTGCTGTTGCTGATGATCGGGCTGCCGCTCATGCTGCCGGGATATATAATGCCGTCCGGCGACATCAGCGTCTTCTCGCTTCAATCGTTCTATGACCGCGCCGCGCGCATGTGGCCGGACGCCTGGGCGTGGTACGCGCAGAAAAGCGTCCCGTTCTTCGGCGTCGGTCTCGGCGGCATCGGCTACGCCATGCGGATGTACTCGCCCGACGCGGCCTTCTACGTGACGAATTTCGCGGCCTACGAGCCGTACTATCTGAATTCAGCCGACAACATGTTCGTCTATCTGTATGTGCAGTTCGGCGTGATGTCGTTGCTGTACATCGGTCTCATCGCCTTCTACGCGCTGAGGCAACGGTCGGCCTACGACCAGACGACGACCGCCGCTCTCGCGATGCTGGCGTTCATCTTCGCCTATGGGGTGGTCGCCAACGTGATCGAGGATCAGATTTCCTGCCTGTTTTTCGGCGCAGCGATCTACATCCTTTTCCGGAACGTGACCCAGGATGCTCGCGAGCCGTCGCACGTGGTGGCGACGCCTCCCAAGACGGCGGCTCCTTTCGATCCCTATCGCGTAGCTTTCGTCCCCAAGAACCCAACGAGAACCCGGGCATGACAGGCGCGCTTCGCCGCAATGCCCAGCTCCTGCGGGAGCGGCCGAACAACTTCACCCTGCTGCGCATCCTGTTTGCAGTGGCGGTGGTGTACGACCATTTCTACGTGCTCTTGTCGGCTCCGGAGGCCCGGTACGGCTTTCCATGGGCCGAGCTCGGCGTGGCGGCTTTCTTCGTGACGAGCGGCGTGCTCGTCACCGCGAGCTATGATGAAGATCCCCAGCTTCTCCGGTTCTGGGTCAAGCGCCTGTTCCGGATCCTGCCTCTCTATCTGCTGGTGGTCGGCTGCCAGGGAGCTGTCATGAGCGTCATCGCGCTGTCGCGAGGGACGTTCGACCTTGCCGAACTGGGCCATTACCTCGTGATGAACGCGCTTTTCATGAACTTCAACGCGCCGGCTTTCGGCGGGGTGTTGGACGGCTTCCCGACGCCCGCGATCAATCCGAGCCTCTGGACGCTGAAGATCGAACTCATGTTCTACGCCGTTCTCCCCTTGCTGATGGCGGTCTATCGGCGGCTCGGTTTCGCCTGGATCGCGGCGCTGTTCATCGCATCGACGCTGTTTTACGAGTATTTCGTCGACGCCCAGCCCATGCTCGCGAAGCAACTTCCGGGGCAGATCCGTTATTTCGCGGTCGGCATGGCGATCGCCCTCTATTTCGATCGTCTGGACGCTCTGAAACGGCCTTCTACGCGGATCCTGGCGCTTGCCGTCATCGCGCTCGTCGCCGTCGCCGGCTTGGTCTGGTTCGTTCCGCACGCTTCTGCGTTCGAGCCGCTTTTCGTCGCGTCGGCCGTCTTTATCGCCGCCTTCTGGCTGCCGGCGCTCTGGGAGCCGGTCGACGTCTCGTACGGCGCCTATCTGTTTCACGCGCCGATCATCCAGCTTAGCGCCGTCTACGGTCTGTACGCCGCCGATCTGCTTCGGCTCGGCGCCCTCATGGTGATCGTTTTGTCGCTGGCGGCCCTGGCGCATATCTTTATCGAGAAGCCTGGCATAAAGCTTGGGCGCGCATTCATCCGCGCGTCGTTTCGACCGAATACGCCGGTTATTGATCTGGTGCTGCAGCCAACGCGGGTAAAAGACCAATGAACTTTGACTTTACTGCTCGTGGCGTTGCGACGCTCCTTTTCAGATATATGAAGATGATCGTCGGCATCACCGCGATGTTCGTCGTGTTGGCGCTGATCTACTTCTTTACCGCGACAAATATCTATCAGGCGCAGGCCTCGTTGGTTCTGCGGTTCGGCAGCGACATCCGTCCCGAGCTTGCGGTCGACGATCGGCAGATCGTCGTGCCGAGCGGCAAGGACGAGCGACGGGAGATGATCGAGAACTATCTCCGCATCGTGCAGAGCCGCGAATATGCCGAGCGCCTCGTGAAGGAGTTCGGCGTTCAGACGCTCTACCCCAAGATCTACGCCAACCCGCCGCGCCTGGGCACCGCCGACGACGTCGCCGTCGATGTGCTGCGCGATTCGATCTCCGCAAAGTCCGGCGCTTCGACGAACGTGGTCGAGATCTCGCTCTTCCATCAGAGCCGCGAACTCGGCGAAAAGCTGCTCAAGCGGCTGATCGAGATGTCGATCGAGACGCAGGCGGAGCTTTACGAGAACCCTCAGCTCGCCTTCACCGCCGATCAGACCAAGGCCGCTCAGGCGCTGCTCGAGGAGAAGCAGGCGGCGCTGAACGCGAAGCGGCGTCAGTCGGGAATCTTCGAATACGAGAAGCAGTTCGAGCTGCTGCTCGCGCAGCAGAGCTCCGCTTCGGACAATATCTACACGCTGAACGCCCGCGCCGCAGAGGCCGAGGGCAAGCAGGCGAAGCTCGAGCAGATCCTCGGGACCGTGCCGACGAACGTCGCGAGCATCGTCGACGCGACGAAATACAAGGAGATCCAGGATCTCGGCAACGAGCTGAACCAGCTCCGCGCGGCGAGCACGCCAACCGCCAGGGCCGCTCTCGCGGACAAAGAGCGGCAGTACCAGCAGCGGCTTCGCGAGATCCAGTCGCTCAACCGCGGCGGGTCGACCGACATCTACCAGAGCTTGCTGGCGGATTATCTCCGATCGTCCGCGGACGTCGAAGCCGCACGCAAATCGATGGACTACTGGGCCGGCGAACGCCGGGCGCTTTCGAGCCGCATCGAGAACATGCAGCGCGACAACCAGGCGATCGTCGATCTGACCCGCGAGGTCGACCTCGCCGACGCGAGCTATCGCGTGCTTGCGCGGAAATACAGCGACGCCTCGGTCAACCAGCGCCTGAACGACGAGGGCATCACGCGGATTTCCGTCATCGACGAGCCCTATTCGGACCCGAAGCCGGCCCGTCCGCGAAAGTTCCTGCTGCTCGCGGCCGCGCTGATCGGCAGCCTTCTGGTCTCGGGCACCATCATCGTTCTGCGGGAAGCTCTGTCCGACCGCATCGCGAGCCCGCACGAAATCGAACAGGGACTGCGGCTCAAGGTCATTTCCGCATTCCCGAAATTTGATCCGCGACCGGCGACGTGAACGGTGCCGTTTCCGACGGCCCAACGGATTTAGGAGTACTCATTGTCTCGTCGTTCACCTGCTGAATCTGCCACGACCCTCTGGCGCACGCTTTCGACCTCGCTCATGGAAGCCGAACCTCGCGCCGCGCTTTTCGCATGTGCGGAGGGGGACGAAGGCTCGGCGGAGGCGGCGCTCGGCGCCTGTCGGGCTGCGGAGGCGGAGGGGCTCAGGTCCTGCATGCTCCTTTGGGGCTCCGAACCCTACAAACTCGCCGCCAAGACCTGGCGGCAGGCCGCAGACGCTGATTCTGCCCCGTTCGTGCTGGGACGACACCCTCTGAAGATCCTGAGGGGCATGCCGGGCGACCCGGACGTGCTCGAGCTCGCCCTCAAGGAGAATTTCCTGCGCGACGTGGTCACGGCCGAGCGGCAGCCCGGCGGCGGCGACCTGCGGACTGGCCTGACCGACGTTCTGCTCAGCGAGTTGGGGAAGCTCTATGACGTCACGGTTATCGTGACCGGCCCGGTCATCGCGGACCCATACGCCCTGATCCTGGCCGACAGCGTGCCCGGCGTCGTCATTGTCATCCGTTCAGGCAAGACCCGTCTGGCGGAAGCGACGCGCGTCAAAAGCCTCGTCGAGGCCGCCGGCGGCAGCATCGTTGGAGCGGTGATGACCTATCACAAGCAATATCTCCCGGACTGGCTCGCCCGCAGGCTCTGACGGGCGGTCGTCTTCGTCCGGGATCTGGCGTCCTCGCCGGCAGGAGCTTCCATGCACGTCATGCTCGCGAACAATATCTACCCGCCGATCGCCGCCGGCGGGGCGGAGTTGATCGTGGCCTATCTCGCCGAGGAGCTCGTTCGTCGAGGCGCGCAGGTGACGGTGGTCTCGACCTGCGGGCCCGAGATGGAGCCCTATCCCGTGGAGCAGCGGAACGGCGTCGAGGTCGTCCGCTTTTTCCCGAAGAACGTCTACTGGCACTTCGACCGCGGCCATGCGAAGCGGCTCGACAAGATGCGCTGGCATCTCACCGACGCCTGGAACCGTGACGCGGCCCGGCGCATCCGCACGATCATGGATCAGCGCCGACCCGACCTGTTCCACACCCATCTGGTCGACGGGTTCTCGGCCTCGATCTGGCGGTCCGCCCAGCGTGCGGGACTGCCGGTCGTTCATACCGCGCACGACTACCACCTGATCTGCCCCCGCGCGTTTATGCTGTCGAAGAGCTGGAAGCTCTGCACCAATCCAAGCCTCGGCTGTCGAACCTACCGCCGCTGGCACGTGGCCACGGCCAAGGACATCGACGTCTTCTGCAGCCCGTCGCGCTTCCTGATCGACCAGCACGTTGCGGCCGGCCTAAAGGTCGCCGACACGCGTGTGGTGAGAAACGGCATCCCTCTGCCGGACGCGCTTCCGGCGGCGAAGGGGGAGGGGCCGCTTCGCCTGTTGATGCCGGCTCGACTGACGGTCGAGAAAGGCGTGCGGGTTGTCCTGGACGCCATGCGGCTGATCGGAGCGGACACGCCTGTCGAACTGCATGTCGCAGGACGAGGCGCGCTCGAGCCTGAGGTCCAGGCGGCGGCCGCGGCTGATCCCCGAATCCGGTATCACGGCTACGTCTCCGGCGATCAGAAGGCGACGCTGTTCTCCCAAGCGGACGTCTTCCTTCTGCCGTCGCTCTGGTATGAGAACGCGCCGGTGGTGATCGTGGAAGCGGCCGCCTACGGCCTCGGCGTCATCGCGAGCAGGATCGGGGCGATTCCGGAATTCGTTCGGGACGGGGAGACAGGCGTGCTGTTCGAGCCCGGCTCCGCCGAGGATCTGGCGTCAACGATCCGGCGCGTCGCTCACGATCCTCAGCTGCGGCAGGTGTTCCGGGAGAAATCCGGCCCCTTCGCGCAGTCCTTCACGGTGGAGCGGATGTGCGACGCCTATCAGGCCGTCTATAGCGACCTTCTGGCGCGCCGCGCGGGCGAACAGGGTCTTAGACGCGCGAGCTGACCGCCGGAGCGGTCGGCGATCAGTCGGTCGCGATCTCGAGCGCCCGCGCGCCGCTCTTGGCCTCCTGGGACGGATCCGCCTTGAGCTTCGAGATCTGATAGACCTGCCCGAAAAACAGCAGGATCTGCATGCCCGCCTGGATGCCCGCGTAAAGCGCGACCGCGAACAGAGGATCCCGACCCGTACGCGCGGCCCAGACCACGCCGCCTACGATCGCCGCCGCCCTCACGATCTCCCAGGCAGCGAGCGCTCCCTGACGCTCCATCAATTGCAGCGTCGGCGAGACGGGATGCATCGTCGCCTGGAAGACATAGGCGATGCAGATCGTCTGGATGAAAGGCACGGCGCCGATCCAGTCGGCTCCGAAGACCGGCGCGACGATCAACGGAATGACGGTCGCGACGAAGCCGCACCACAAGGTTGAAAGCACGAACTGGACGCCGACGATCTTCAGGAAGCGGACGAGAACCGTCCCCGGCTCCTCCCGGAGCCGCTTCGACAGATCGCCGGCAGCGACCTGGAGCAGCGACGTCGTCACGATCAGAAGCGGTCGTCCGACGATCCGATCGGAGAGAAACAGGAAGCCCGCGACCGTGGGATCGTAGAAGGCGATGATCAGGATAATGATGAGATAGTTGTTCCCGGCCTCCTGAAGCACGCCAGACCAGCTCGAGAACAACGGAAACGACACGTGCGTCCGCGCGAGGCGTCGTACCCGACCGAGATTGGAAGCGCGTATCGCAGGGAAGTGCGGAACGATGAAGCGGCGGTATAGCGAGGCCGCCCCTGCCGCCTGGCTCAGGATAAAGCCAATGACGAGACCGACAGGTCCGAAGCCGGCTAGGCCAAGCAAGATCTGGGAGCTCGGCCCAACGACGCCTTGCAGGAGCTTCGTCCGGGCGACAGGCGTGAAGTTTCCGACGCGCGTCGCCTCGTAGACCAGCAGCTGGTACATCGCGACGCAGAAAAGAGCGACCGGCAGGAAGAACTTCACGTGGCTCAAGCCGGGCAGATCGAAGAAGCTCTCAAACGGTATTGCGGCGACGATGCAGAGCGCCAGCAGAGACATGGCGAGGACGGTGAGGCCGGTGAGCACCAGCGTATCCGCCACGTCCTCGGCGGAGCGGGCGATCAGCAGCACGCACTCGTAGCGCATCGTCGCGAGCGGGATCAGCGACATGCACGCGGCGCTGAATACGCCAAGGACGCCGAACTCGTGCGGATCGAAAAGCCGGGTGAGCAGCGGCGAAGCCAGCATCGGCAACGCCTGCCCAAGCGCCGTGCCGAACAGCAGTACGATGACGCGCTGTCGCAGGGTTTCCGGTCCGAGGAAGCGGCCGATCATAGCGCGCGCACGCAGCACGACGCCTCGAGGCGCTGACGCTCCGATCTGCCGCAAAAGGCTGGCGAACAGGCTCCGATCATGCCGATCTGTAAAAGTTGGCTGTCAAATGCGCCGCGCCGATCGCCGGTCCGCACATGGCTCCGCTCTGATGTGCGGGTCGGGTGGGCGTCGGCGATCAGGGCGGTAGAATCCTATTTTGGAAGTTGCGCGTGGCGGTGAGCCCGTATCGTCTCTGATACGTCCAGACCGGCAGAGTAGTTTAGTTCCGCGGACTTTCCGTCCCCGGTCATCTACCCCAAACGTCATAAGGAAACGTATTGGCCAGAAGGTCGAGATCGACTTCGGGCGGCCGTTCGCCGCCCATGGATTGAGCCTCCTCGATCGAGCGCGCGGCTTTGATCTCCGATCGCCCCGTTCCGAGGTAGTAGTCTTCGTACTTAAAGAGGGATTCTTCCTCCGTCATACGAACATAGCGCGCCGGTATGCCAAAGGCCTCCGCTACAATCAGGCCGTGCAGCGAGCTGGCAATAACAAAGTCGTAACTCAGGATTTCTGCAACCACCAAATTCCATGATCGGCGGGGATCGATCGTCGGAATTTTGATCCGGGAGAGATCGAGCCCGGCGCGAAAATCATTGAGGTTCGGCACGAAGACGGGGCCGACCCGCCGGACGCCGGCGAAGCGGTCGCCGACGAGCCGCGGCAGGAGCAGGGCTGGATCTCCGTAGACCTTCGGGGCCGCGATCCCCATCGACTCCAGGAACGCTGCGGTCTTCGGACCCCTTACGGAACGGACGTCGAGCCGATCGAAGAAATGCGCTCGATCGGGAATGACGCCGTTACGTCCCGTGCCCCACACCACCGTGTCGTCGGCGGCGAGGTGCAGGATCGACCCGATGGCCAGCATTCGCCGCCGCGCAGGGATCTCGTCGAGGGCGGTAATACCGCGTCGCGCAAGCATAAGCTCCACCACCACGCGGGACAGCTCGTCGCCAAAGTTGCCGTGGCCCTTCGGCCGCCAATAGACGAGTTCTACGGTGGGGTAGGACGCCTGCGGCCAAACCGGATTTTCAGGGCCGCGGACGCGCTCGGTCACGCCGCGCTTCAGATGGCGAAGTCTTTTCTTCAAATCGGGCAGGAACGTCACGCTCTGGTGCTCACACGCTGGTCAGACGCTTCGGGGCGCGGCTGCGGAAGGCGCCCAATAAGAGGTCGCCAATAAGGCGGCAATGCCGGCGGGCGAAAAGCCAGACGAGGCCGACATAGACCAGCGCGTAGAGGCCGCCATAAAGGATCAGCGCAGCCCACACCCCGTGCTCCGCTTCGACGGTTGTCTGCGTCTTGATGAGAAGCACCGCGCCGGCGGCGACAAGAGAAAGCAGCGCGCTCCAGGCATGAGCGCCGACGTCGGCCCAGCGGGCGCCGAGAAGCCGCACGACCAGCCAGAAGGTCAGCGGTGTGATGGTGAGCTGGCCGAGAACGAAGACGATCGTCAGATCCTCGATGCCGCGCGTCGGGATCAGCAGCATGGCGGGGGCGAGCGCGGCCAGCTTGAGCACGTTGAGGTAGAGCGTGTAGCTCGGCCGACCGAGGGCGACGAAATATGCGCCGTTGGCGAACTGGATGGTCTGGACGGCGCCGAGCAGCATGAGCGGCCACATAACGCTGGCGGCGGCGGCCCATTTGGGACCGAACAGCGCAACCGTGATCTCCGAGGACATCACGCTCATGGCCACGAAGGCCGGCGTCGCGATGGTGGCGCTGACGGTGATGCTCTTCAGGTAAGCCGAGAGCAGGCCCTCGCGGTCGTCGGTCATGCGCGACAAGGCGCTCAGGGAGACGTCGCCGAGCGCCGTCGTCAGGAGCTGCATCAGCGTCTGGTAGAGGCGGGCTCCGACCGTGTAGAGGCCGAGCGCCACGATGCCGTGAAGCGTGAGGACCAGCACGTCGATGATGCGTGTGGTGGCGAACTCAAGCATCCGGCTGCCGAGCACGTGCGCGCTGAAGCCGGTGAGCTGGCGCCAGGACGCTAGATCGCCATGAAAGGTCGGCGTCCATTTGGGACGTCGCCACAGCCACACGGCGCTGACGACGTAAAGCGCCAGCGTCTGAAGAACGAGGCTGAGCGCGCCATAGCCGGCCAGCGCCGCCCCGACGCCCACGACCCCGGAGAGGGCGGTCGCTACGAGCATGCGCAGCGCCAGCGTCCGATAATCGAACTCGCGTTTGTAGAGCGCTTCCTGGATGGCGGACGCGGTCGCGATCGGCAGGGAGACCGCGGCGGCGGGCAGCAGCGCGGCCAGTCCGGGCAACTCCGCCGCAGCCTCGATCTTGCCGCGGAACAGGATGAGCGCGGCGGCCGCCACGATCGACAGGCCTATCGCCGTAAAGAAAGGCAGATCGACGTCGTGCGGGCCGAGCTCGCGGCGCTGCACCAGAGCTTGGCCGTAGCCAAACTCGGCGATCTGCGAGAGGATCAGCAGGATCAGCGCGACCGTCGACGCGAGGCCGAGTTCAGCCGGGCTGATGAGGCGCGCAAGGATCAGAAACAACAGGAAGATCAGTATCCTGTTGCCCCAGCTCTGGGCGAACGACCATAGAAATGCGCTGGCGACCTTCCGGTTGCCGTCAACGACGTCAGCCATGTGCGGTCGTCATACGGTTCCCCTTGGCGCGCCGTACCAAAGCGTGCTTTTCATCGCAGCGCAACATATACCGGAGGCTCTTCGGAAGCTGTCTTGTGATCATTTCGCAACGCAGCGATGGTAAGTGCAGCCATGCTGCTCTAAGGGGTTGCTGAGGGGCTGTTAGTCGCTTCAATTTGCCTCGGAGAAATCCCGTCCACTTAAGGTAAAATTAACTCTGATCTTGAATTTTCACTGTTAACGCATTCGGTTATTCGTGCGTGACGCTCATCAAAGGTTAGAAATGGCGATTAACCATGAAGGTCGTCGGAGCGCGAAGTTTCTTCGAGCGACGACCGCTTTGTTGATGGGCGCAACGAGCCTTGCCGGTTGTGCAGCGCTTCCGGCCGCCGGGCCGAACGGCGCGAGCACCACCACCGGCGTTCATCGCCGCGACACTATGAACTACGCGGTCGTGAAGCTCACCCCCGCGGTGATCTCGACCCTGCCGCCGGTGACGCTGGCGACGTTCACGGACTCCTTCACGAGCCGGACCGGCGCTCCGGACGTGCGCGTCGGCGTTGGCGATACGGTCCGGGTCACGATCTTCGAGGCCGCTTCCGGCGGTCTTTTCGTCCCGGCCGAGGGCGGCACGCGACAGGGCAACTACGTCGAGATCAGCCCGCAGCAGATCGATCAATCGGGCACCCTCTCGGTTCCGTTCGCGGGTTCGATCGCCGCGGCCGGCCGCACGCCGGCGCAGATCCAGGCCGTGATCAATGATCGGCTGCGCAGCCGCGCGATCGAGCCGAACGCCATCGTGACCGTGAGCGATCGCCAGTCGGCTTCGGTGAGCGTGCTCGGCGAGGTGAACGTGCCGACCCGTTATTCGCTGACGCCGAAGGGCGAGCGGATCATGGACGCGATCGCGCGCGCCCAAGGGTCGAAGTTTCCGGACTACGAGACGATCGTGACGGTGCAACGGGGTTCGCAGGAATCCTCGGCGCTGCTCAGCCGGATCATCGCCGAGCCGTCGCAGAACATCTACGTGCGGCCGGGCGACAGCGTCTATCTCTCGCATAACCCGCGCTATTTCTACGCATTCGGTTCGACGGGGCAGAGCACCTTCGGCGACAGCGCCCGCTTCTCGCTGACCGATCGCCGCGTTTCGCTGGCGGACGCGCTCGGCATGGCGGGCGGGTTGGTCGACGCACGGGCGGACGCCAGTTCCCTGTTGGTCTATCGCATGGTTCCGTGCAGCGCCTTGGCGCGTATGGGCACTCCCGTGCCGAGCTGCACGAACCCCGAGATGGTCGTGCCGACGATCTTCATCGTCGATCTGCGCACCCCGAGCGGATACTTCCTGGCGCAGCAGTTCGCGCTGCAGGAGAGGGACCTGCTCTATATCTCGACCGCCGCGACCGTCGAACTCAACAAGATCTTCGATGTCTTCACGAGCGGGGCCAATGCGGTGCAGGGCGTGCGCCGCGCCAAGGGCCCGCAATCGAACCTGTGAGCAGGTTCCTCGGCTAGTCCGCGGCGTCGGAGGGCCGGCTTCGCGGGCTACGCTTTGGAGCTTGGAGGCGTCGCGAACGTCGCCCGCCCGACGCCGACATAGGCGAAACCGTGCCGGTCGATCTCGCCCTGGGGGTAGATGTTCCGCAGGTCGATGAGCAGCGGCTCCGCCATCACCGACTTCAGCCGCTGAAAATCGAGCGCGCGGAATTCGTCCCACTCGGTGATGATGGCGATGGCGCTCGCCTCGTTCGCCGCCTCGTACGGATCTTCGGCGAACGTCACCTGGTCCAGCAGGCCCTTCGCGTGTTCGGCGCCGACCGGATCATAGGCCCGGATGATCGCGCCGGCGTCCTGCAGCGCCGCGATGATCGAGAGCGACGGGGCTTCGCGCATGTCGTCGGTGTTCGGTTTGAACGTGAGCCCGAGCACGGCGACCGTCTTTCCGCGCACGTCGCCGCCCATCGCCGCGATGATCTTGCGGGCCATCGCGCGCTTGCGCACGTCGTTCACCGCCACCGTCGTCTCGATCAGCCGGATCGGGCTGTCGTAGTCCTGCGCGGTCTTGACGAGGGCGAGCGTGTCTTTCGGGAAGCAGGAGCCGCCATAGCCGGGTCCTGCATGTAGGAACTTGGAGCCGATGCGATTATCGGAGCCAATGCCGCGCGCCACCTCCTGAACGTTCGCCCCAACCTTCTCGCAGAGGTCCGCGATTTCGTTGATGAAGGTGATCTTCATCGCGAGGAAGGCATTGGCCGCGTATTTGATGAGCTCCGCGGTCCGGCGCTCAGTGAAGTGCAGCGGCGAAACGTTCAGCGACAGCGGCCTGTAAATTTCACGCATGACATTCCGCGCGCGTTCGTCGATCGTGCCGATGACGACGCGATCCGGCCGCTTAAAGTCGGAAATGGCCGCGCCCTCGCGCAGGAACTCGGGGTTCGAGGCCACGGCGACATCTGCCGAGGGGTTGGCCTCTCGGATGATGCGCTCGACCTCGTCGCCGGTGCCGACCGGCACGGTCGATTTGGTGACGACGACCGTGAAGCCCTTGCAGGCGAGCGCGATCTCCCGCGACGCCGCGAACACGTGGGAGAGATCGGCGTGCCCGTCGCCGCGGCGTGAGGGCGTGCCCACCGCGATGAAGACGGCGTCGGCGTCTGCGACGGAGGAGGGGAGGTCGGTCGTGAACGTCAGGCGCCCCGCCTTGGCATTCTTAGTCACAAGATCATCCAGGCCGGGCTCGTAGATCGGCATGCGGCCGGCGTTCAGCGCGTCGATCTTCGAGCGGTCGCTGTCCACGCAGACGACCGAATGACCGAAATCGGCGAAACACACGCCGGACACCAGGCCGACATAGCCCGAGCCAATCATCACGATCCGCATGCTCTTCCCTCAAACACCAAGTCCCGTCCCCGCCGGCCAGCTTCGAAGCTCGTCGACCGGAACGGCCGCGGGACCCGTTCAGCAGGCCGCGAGGTCTTCCGCCAGTCCATCACGTTCGGTCGAGTGTCTACCACGCGACCCGACGTGCATGAGAAGGGGCGTTGCGAAATTTCCAATGCGGAACGCCGCTGTGGCCGCGGGACAGCCGAAGCGTTCAGCGCCCCGCGCGGACGGGAAGGAAGTGGTGCCGGATGAGGGGATTGAACCCCCGACCTTCGGTTTACAAAACCGCTGCTCTACCGCTGAGCTAATCCGGCGGCCGGCTTGCGCCGAGCGGAGACGGCTTTACGCCAAACCGGCCCGTAACCCAAGAGGGCCGCGAGCAAGATCCTCTCGACGTCAGATCGTCTGGTTATAGGCCCCGACTTCGGAGCGCCGGCGAAGCACGCCGTCGACGGCCTTGAACATCTCGTGGAGACGAGCCTCCGAGGCGGGGCTCTCGATCACCACCACCAGTTCCGGCTTGTTCGACGACGCGCGCACCAAACCCCAAGTGCCATCGTCCGTCGTTACGCGAACGCCGTTGACGGTGACGATGTCCGTAATCGGATGCCCGGCGATCGGCTCCCCGTCCGCGCGCATCTTCTCGAAGGCGGCGGTGACTTCGGCGACCACGTCGTACTTCACCTCGTCGGCGCAATGTGGCGACATGGTGGGCGAGCCCCAGGTCTTCGGCAGCGCCCGCTTGAGGTCAGCCATCGACTGACCCGGATTGCGGTCGAGCATGTCGCAGACCGCGAAGGCCGAGATCAGGCCGTCGTCGTACCCATAGCCGATCGGCTTGTTGAAGAAGTAGTGGCCGGATTTCTCGAAGCCGACCAAGGCGTTGAGCTCGTTTACGCGCCTCTTGATGTAGGAGTGGCCGGTCTTCCAATAGTCCGTCTTCGCCCCTTGCGCGATCAGCACGGGGTCGGAGGCGAACAGGCCGGTCGACTTCACGTCGACCACGAACTGCGCGTCCTTGTGGATCGCGGAGAGGTCGCGCGCCAGCATCACGCCGACCTTGTCGGCGAAGATCTCGTCGCCTTCATTGTCCACCACGCCGCAGCGGTCGCCGTCGCCGTCGAAGCCGAGGCCGACATCCGCGCCGTGCTCCAGCACCGCGTCGCGGATCGCGTGGAGCATCTGCATGTCTTCGGGGTTCGGATTGTATTTCGGAAAACTGTGGTCGAGCTCAGTGTCGAGCGGGATCACCTCGCAGCCGAGCATCTCGAGCGCCTTCGGCGCGAACGCGCCGGCCGTGCCGTTGCCGCAGGCCGCGACGACCCTGAGCTTGCGCGACAGCTTCGGCCGATCGAGCATTCTGGCGAGGTAGCGGTCGGGAAAGTTCTCCACGAACTCGAAGGAGCCGCCGCCGCGCAGCTCGAAATCGGCGGCGAGCGTGATCTCCCTGAGCTTGCCCATCTCCTCCGGCCCGAAGGTCATCGGGCGCTGCACGCCCATCTTCACGCCGGTCCAGCCATTGTCGTTGTGCGAGGCCGTGACCATCGCGACGCAGGGGCAGTCGAGCTCGAACTGCGCGAAATAGGCCATCGGGGAGAGCGCTAGGCCGATGTCGAGCACGCGAACGCCCGCCGCCATCAGGCCCGAGGTCAGCGCGACCTTGATCGCCGACGAATAGCTGCGGAAGTCGTGTCCGACGACGATTTTAGGCTCGACGCCGAGGCGATGGATCAGCGTGCCGAGGCCCATGCCGAGCGCCTGGACGCCCATGAGGTTGATCTCGTCGGGGAACAGCCAGCGCGCGTCGTACTCGCGAAAGCCCGTCGGCCGCACCATCGGCGAGGACTCGAACTCGTAGGTGTTCGGCTTGAGGGAGGCCTGCGGTTTGGGAAACATCAACGCCTCATGACGCGGTGGTCTTCGGATGGACTATGCGTGACGGCGACCGGGCGTCCGGCCGCAAGCTGAGCGGACCGGCGACCCCTCGAAGTGGAGTCGCCCAAGGGCCCGCCCATTCTCGTTCAGACGCGGGCGTAAATGTCCTCGATGCGGACGATGTCGTCCTCCCCGAGATAGGGGCCGGACTGGACCTCGATGAGGTTGAGCGGGACCTTGCCGGGATTGGCCAGCCTGTGAACACAGCCGAGCGGCAGGAAGATCGACTCGTTCTCGCGCAGCAGGATCTCTTCTCCGTCGCGCGTGACGAGCGCCGTGCCGTTGACCACCACCCAGTGCTCGGCGCGGTGAAAGTGCTTCTGCAGCGATAGCTTGCCGCCGGGATTGACGGTGATCCGCTTCACCTGGAAGCGGTCGCCGTTCTGGATCGACTCGTAGAAGCCCCACGGGCGATACATCCGCGGCGTCTGGGTCGCGGACGAAATCTCCTCATTGCGCAGGAGATCGACCAGCGACTTCACATGCTGATCGTGCTTCTTCGGCGTCACAAGCACGGCGTCGGGCGTGGCGACGATGATCAGATCCTCGACGCCGTAGGCGGCGATCGCGGGTCCCTCGCTCCGCAGATATGAGTTCGAGCTTTCGAGCGCGAAGGCTTCGCCGACGAGGACGTTGCCTGTTTCATCCTTGTCGCCGAGCGACCAGAGCGCCGACCAACTGCCGACGTCCGTCCACGGGAACTCGGCCGCGACGACGCAGGCGAGCGCGGTCTTCTCCATCACCGCATGGTCGATCGAGATCGAGGGCGACGACGCCAGCGCTTCGGGCGAGAGCCGCAGGAAGTCCATGTCTTCGACAGCGTCGCCAACAGCCGTCGAGGCGGCGTTCAGAACGTCCGGAGCGAAAGTCTGGAGCTCGGCGAGGAACGTCGCGCAGTGCAGCAGGAAGATGCCGCTGTTCCAGGCATAATCATTCGACGCGAGATACTGGTCGGCGAGCGACTGGCTGGGCTTTTCGACGAACTGGGCGACCCCCGAGACGCCGGCGAAATCCCGGTAGGCCTCGCCGCGCTTGATGTAGCCGTAGCCGGTGGCGGCTTCCGTCGGTTGGACCCCGAAGAGAACCAGACGGCCCGAGCGGGCTGCTTCCGCGCCGGCCTCGACCGCTTTCAGGAAGGCCGTCGTGTCGCCGATGATATGGTCGGCCGGCATCACCAGGATCAGCGCGTCAGGATCCGAGCGGCTCGTCAGCAAGGCGGCGACCGCGGCGGCGAAGGCCGTGTTGCGGCCCTCCGACTCCAGGACGATCTTCGCGTTCTCTACCTTCAGGGCGCGCAACTGCTCGGCTATGACGAAGCGGTGCTCGACATTGGCGATGACCGTCAGCGGTCCGAAGCGCGTCGCATCATTCGTTCTGCCCGCGGCCTGCTGTAAAAGCGTTTTTGGACCGTTCAGAGCCAGCAATTGCTTCGGAAACGCCTCCCTGGAGAGCGGCCAAAGTCTGCTGCCGGCGCCGCCAGAAAGCAGGACGGGGTAAATCGCTGATTTGCTCATCTGCCTCTGGAAGTCTGCTCAATACGATAGGCGCGATACGATCCGCCGCCGGACAGTCGACCGATTAAGTCCGATCTTTACACCTGCCATTGCAGCGCAATGTGTCGACCGGACCGCCACCTGTCTACGGATTTTGCAGTGCGGCATGATTTCGCCTGCGAGCGCAAGGCAGCCCAATGCCGCGGACGGGTCCCGCGAAAGACGCCTCAGATCTGCATGCAGCGGAGGCGGCGCCTGTTCGAGAGGTCGTTCTCCCGTTATGCCTCGCCCCGCCGCCGGTGGACGCGAGCGTCCGGCGGACAACAACGCCGAAGCGGCGAGCTGCGCTGACCAGCCCATGATCGCCAAGCGACAGGGCGGGCTTGATGATGGAAGGACGCGACGGATGAGATTCCTCGTCACGGGGACCGCTGGCTTTATCGGCTACCATCTCGCGCAGCGGCTCCTGGACGCCGGCCATTTCGTCACCGGCTTTGACGGGATGACCGCTTATTATGACGTCCGTCTAAAGGAGGCCCGCCACGCGCTGCTCGCGCGCTCCAACGGCTTCAAGGCGATCATCGGTCAGCTGGAGGACATGGCGGCGCTCGAGAAGGCCGCGGAGGTCGCTCAGCCGGAGGTGATCGTCCATCTCGCCGCCCAGGCCGGCGTGCGCCATTCCATCGAACAGCCGCGCTCGTTCGCCGACTCGAACCTCACCGGCTCCTTCAACATGCTGGAGATCGCCCGCGCGGTGAAACCGGCTCACCTGCTGATGGCGTCGACGAGCTCGGTCTATGGCGCGAACGAAATAATGCCGTTCCAGGAGGCCGATCGGACCGACCATCCGTTGACCTTTTATGCCGCGACCAAGAAAGCGATGGAGGCGATGTCGCACTCCTACGCCCACCTGTTCGGCGTTCCGACGACCTGCTTCCGCTTCTTCACGGTCTACGGCCCATGGGGCAGGCCCGACATGGCGCTTTTCAAGTTCGTCGACGCGATTTCGAAGGAGCAGCCGATCGACGTCTACGGCGAAGGCAGGCTGCAGCGCGACTTTACTTACGTCTCCGATCTCGTGGAGGGCATCGTGCGTCTGATCGACGCTCGTCCAGCGATCGGATCGCCCGTGGCGGCCGAAGGCGTGAGCGACACGCTCTCTCCGGTCGCGCCGTGGCGGGTGGTGAATGTCGGCGGCGGCGAGCCTGTCGGCTTGCTGCCGTTCATCGAAACGATCGAGCGCTGCCTGGGCAAGCCCGCGATCCGGAACATGCTGCCGATGCAGCCCGGCGACGTGCCCGCCACATGGGCCGATCACCGCCTGCTCGAAGCGCTCACCGGCTATCGGCCGCGAACGAGCGTGGAGGAGGGCGTGCGCGCCTTCGTCGACTGGTACGTCGACTACACGAAAGCGGCCTGAGGGCGCCCTGCGGGCTTTGCACGTCCGCTTGCTGAATGAGCGGTTCGTCGGGTAGCGCGGATACCAGATATGCAAGATGAAGGTCGGCGCCCACCGCACGTCGCGCCAGGACCGACCGCATGCTCCCTCCAGACAATGACGGCTCGCATCCCGACATGCGGTCGGCCGCGCCATTCTCGGACGCCGAGCGCGCCGCGGTCTATCGCGCGATCGAGACGCGGCGGGACGTGCGCGACGAGTTCCTGCCGCAGCCGGTGTCCGACGAAACGCTCCGCCGGCTCCTCGCGGCCGCCCATTGCGCGCCTTCGGTCGGCCTCATGCAGCCGTCCCGCTTCATCGTGCTGCGCAATCCGGAGCAGCGAAAGACGATCCACGACATCTTCGTCCGCCGCAACGCCGAGGCGGCCGCGATGTTCGAGGGCGAGCGCGCCGAGCGCTATCGGAGCCTGAAGCTCGAAGGCATCCTCAAGGCGCCGCTGAATGTCTGTGTGGTCTGCGATCGCGGCCGGGACGGGGAGGCGGTCCTCGGCCGCACCCATCAGCGCGACACCGACGTCTATTCCACCGCCTGCGCCGTGCAGAACTTCTGGCTCGCCGCGCGCGCCGAAGGGATTGGCGTCGGCTGGGTCAGCATCTTCGATCCGGCGGACCTCGTCGAGCCGCTTGGCCTCCCCGAGCACGTCGCACCCGTGGCTTACCTCTGCGTCGGCTATGTCGACCGGCTGTTCACCCGGCCCGAGCTCGAAGCCCGGCGCTGGGCCGAGCGGGCGCCGCTGGAGGATCACGTCTTCGAGGGCCGCTGGGGCGCTCGTCGGTCGGATTAGCATCGCCGCCGAGCGGAGGTGATCGGCCAACGAAAAAGCCCCGCGTCTCACGACGCGGGGCTTTCTGTTCAGCGGCTGTGACGCCGCTGCCGATCAGGCGTGATCGTAGGTGTTGGTGTCGCGATCCTTCGTCTCCGGCACGAAGAACAGGCCGATGACCACCGTCATCAAAGCGAACACGATCGGGTACCAGAGGCCGTAATAGATGTCGCCGGTGGCCGCCACCATGGCGAAGGCGGTCGCCGGGAGCAGGCCGCCGAACCAGCCGTTGCCGATGTGGTAGGGCAGCGACATCGACGAGTAGCGGATGCGGGTGGGGAACAGCTCCACCAGCGCCGCCGCGATCGGCCCGTAGACCATGGTCACGAACAGCACCAGCACGAACAGCATCAGGATGATGCCGCCGGTCTGCGCCCGGAAGACGTCGAACGGATGCGCCATCTTTACGATCGCCGGGTCGCCGGCCTTCGGGTAGCCAGCCGCCTGAAGGGCCGCCGAGACGGTCTTGTTGGTCTCCGCCGCCGCGGGGCCCGCGGCATAGGGAATCGACTGACCGTTGATCGTGATTGCCGTCGGCGTGCCCGCCGGAGCCGCCTCGCTGGCGTAGCGTACCGAAGACTTCGACAGGAAATCGCGGGCGACGTCGCAATTCGACGTATATTTGCGGGTGCCGACCGGGTTGAACAGGCTTCCGCACTCCGCGGGATCGGCGACCACCGAGACCTGCACGGTCTCGATCGCCTTCTCCAGCGTCGGGTTCGCGATGGTGGTGATCTGCTTGAAGATCGGGAAGAAGCAGATCGCCGCGATCAGGCAGCCGCCGAGGATGATCGGCTTGCGGCCGATCTTGTCAGAGAGCCAGCCGAAGAACACGAAGAAGCCGGTGCCGAGGAGCAGCGACCAGGCGATCAGCAGGTTCGCCGTGTAGCCGTCGACCTTCAGGATCGATTGCAGGAAGAACAGCGCATAGAACTGCCCGGTGTACCAGACGACGCCCTGTCCGGCGGTGAGGCCGAGCAGCGCGATCAACGCGATCTTGGCGTTCTTCCACTGACCGAACGACTCCGTCAGCGGCGCCTTCGAGCCCGTTCCTTCAGCCTTCATCTTCTGGAAGGCGGGCGACTCGCTGAGCTGCATCCGGATCCAGACCGAGATGCCGAGCAGCAGCACCGAGACAAGGAACGGGATGCGCCAGCCCCACTCCTTGAACGCGTCTTCGCCGACCGCCGTTCGAGTGGTCAGGATGACGATCAGCGACAGGAAGAGACCGAGCGTCGCCGTGGTCTGAATCCACGATGTGTAGAAACCGCGGCGTCCCTGCGGCGCGTGCTCGGCCACGTAGGTCGCGGCGCCGCCATACTCGCCGCCGAGCGCGAGGCCCTGGAGGAGGCGCAGCAGGATCAGGATCACGGGCGCCGCGAAGCCGATCGTGGCCGCGCCGGGCAGCACGCCGACGACGAACGTCGAGATGCCCATGATCAGGATGGTGACGAGGAAGGTGTATTTGCGGCCGACGAGGTCGCCGATCCGCCCGAACACGAGGGCGCCGAATGGACGCACGATGAAGCCCGCGGCGAAGGCGAGCAGCGCGAAGATGTTGCGCGTCGACTCGTCGTAGAGCGGCTTGCCGTCGGCGCCGAGCACGTTGAAGAACTGCGCGCCGATGATGACGGCGAGCGACCCGTAGAGATAGAAGTCATACCATTCGAAGACCGTGCCGAGTGAGGACGCGAAGATCACGCGCCGCTCCTCCTTGGTCATCGGTCGCGCGGGCTCTCTCACCGCGGTCGTGCTCGCCAAAGTCATCGTTTCTTCGCCCTCTGACGCTCCCCGGCCCGCATTGATGCGGGCGTCGCCGCCGCCACGTGCGGGCGGCTTGCAGCGGCTCTCGAACAGACTTTCAGTTCCCCTGAAGACTGGCGCGGAGTGCCGCTTAATCTAAATACAGGTTACGGCGCGGAGTCGTCGACAGGATGCGCCATGCAACGTTCGTTTATACGACCTTCGTCAGCCATCGCTTTGATGCTGCTTGCTTTTAGCGTTTCGGCCAAGGCCGAAGAGCGGTCCGGCAGCGTAATCTCAGAGCCCTACGACCAGCGGCCGGGCGCGGTGACCCGTCCGATGGGTGAGCCGGATCGAAATGCGCGCCGCGGCCGAAGCTCTCCAGAGCTGGTCACGACCCCGCGAGCGCTGCCGCGCCCTGCCGATCCGCCGCGTTACGATCGCTATGGCCAGCGGTCCAACGTGCCAGGCAGACCCGACACGCTGGACTCCATCGGCCAGGCTCGTCGCTATACGCCGCGGCCGCCATTGGTTCAGAGCGGGCCGACGGTCCGGACGGACGCCGCGACGCGGATCAACCAGTTCCCGCCGCGCTGACGCCGGCGCGCGCCCGCATCGCCACATAAAGCGAGATCGCCGCAGCGTTGGAGACGTTGAGGCTGCGGATCTCGCCAGGCATTTCGAGCCTGGCCAGCCGGTCGCAAGTGTCTCGCGTCAACTGCCGCAGGCCCTTGCCCTCGGCGCCGAGCACCAGAGCCACGCCGCCGCGGCCAAGCTCGGTCTCGTCGAGCGGCGAGGGACCATCCGAATCGAGCCCGACGCGCAGAAATCCCCGCTCGCCAAGGGCTTCGAGCGCGCGGGCGAGGTTCTGGACGAGCACGATCGGGGCATGCTCGAGGCCGCCGCTGGCGGCCTTGGCCAGCACGCCTGTCGCCTCGGGGGAATGCCGCGCCGTCGTCACTATCGCGTCAACCTTGAAGGCCGCGGCAGTGCGGACGATCGCGCCGACATTGTGCGGATCGGTGATCTGGTCGAGGACCAGCACCAGCCCGTCTTCGGGGATCGTGTCGATCGTCGGGCTCTCGAGCGCCTCGGCCTCGAGATAGAGGCCCTGATGCACGGCGTCCGGCGTCAGCAGGCGATCGATCTGCCCCGGCCGAACCATTTCCGGCTCGATGCGGTCGCCGAGGCCGGCCTCGCTGAGCCGCGCCCAGGCGTTCTCCGTCGCCATCAGGCGGATGAGCTTGCGTCGGGGATTCGCCAGCGCTTCGGCGACGCTGTGATGGCCGTAAAGCACGACGGGCCCGTCATGATCGCGCGGGAAGGCTGGGCGCTGCCGGTCTCCGCCGGATCGCGGGCCGCCCTTGGGGGCGCGCTTCTTCCAGGGCTGGCCGTCGGTCGGACGAGGCGGGCGGGGCGGTCGCGGCACGGCTCTAGGATTTCCGAGATCGGAGGGGTGGCCTGTGTGTCACGCCGCCCCCATGCTTGCAACGCGGACGCCGCCTTTTCGGTTGACGCGGCGCCGGGCGCCCCCTAAAGCACGGCCCGCGCCGAACGGAGGCTTTCGAGCCTTAGCCGCTTCGGCGTTTCGCCCGGTCCGCCGGCGCGGAGGTGAGCGTGGAGGGGTGCCCGAGTGGTTAAAGGGGACGGACTGTAAATCCGTTGGCTCAGCCTACGTTGGTTCGAATCCAACCCCCTCCACCATCCCGCCTGACTTGATCGCCTGATCTGCGCTATGATGCCGGCGCGCGGGTGTAGCTCAATGGTAGAGCAGCAGCCTTCCAAGCTGAATACGAGGGTTCGATTCCCTTCACCCGCTCCAGCTTCTGACCAAGATCTTTGACGCTGACTCCAGCAGTTGGCTGATCGATCGTCTCGGGCGATCCGTCCCGAGCCGCAGCCTTAGCGTCGAAGTCCTGCGTCCACCGACGTCACAGGTAATTCATGATCCCCTGGATCCATCTGGACACGGCGCAGGTGCCGGGCGGCGGCGAGCTGAAGCTTTCGCAGCGGGGGCACGAGTTCTCAATCCGCCTCGGCCAAAACGAGCTGATGAACAACCGGCTTAGCGGCTCCGAAAAGGCGTTGGCGACGCTGGCCTTCGAACGGATCAAGGACCGCGCGCGACCGCGCATGCTGATCGGCGGTCTCGGCATGGGCTTCACCCTTGGCGCCGCGCTGGAGGTGCTGCCAGCGGGGGCGTCCGTTATGGTCGCCGAGCTGGTTCCGGCGGTGATCGCCTGGGCCCGCGGGCCGATGGCCGAGATTTTTGGAGCCAGCCTCAGCGACCCCCGGGTCACGATCGTGCAGGACGACGTCGCGGTCCAGATCCGTTCGGGTCGCGGCGCCTATGACGCGATCCTGCTCGACGTGGACAACGGGCCGGAGGCCATGACGCGGGCGTCGAACGACGGGCTCTATGGCGTCGAAGGCCTCGGCGACGCCCGGGCGGCGCTGAAGGGCGGCGGCGTGCTGGCGGTGTGGTCGCAGGGACCGGACAAGTCGTTCGGCGCGCGGCTGTCGAAATCCGGTTTCGCGGTCGAAGAGCATCGGATCCGCGCCCACCGCGCCGGCAAGGGCGCGCGCCATGTCATCTGGCTCGCGACCAAGTCCCAGCCGGGCCTTTCCGGCGCGGGCAGGCGGAAGCCTGCGCCCATCGCCCGCACGGCGTCGCGCTCGACTTGATCTGATCCCGCGGACGCTCTAAGCACCGCCGCGACACTTGAGCCCTGGTCAGGGCGCGCACGCTTAGGAACCATCGATGGGCAAGGAAAAGTTCGCGCGGACGAAGCCGCATTGCAACATCGGGACGATTGGCCATGTTGACCATGGCAAGACGTCTTTGACGGCTGCGATCACGAAGGTTCTGGCTGAGACGGGCGGGGCGACGTTCACCGCCTACGACCAGATCGACAAGGCTCCTGAGGAGAAGGCGCGCGGGATCACGATCTCGACGGCGCATGTCGAGTACGAGACCGCGAACCGGCATTACGCGCATGTCGACTGCCCGGGCCACGCCGACTACGTGAAGAACATGATCACGGGCGCGGCGCAGATGGACGGCGCGATCCTGGTGGTGTCGGCGGCCGACGGCCCGATGCCGCAGACCCGCGAGCACATCCTGCTCGCCCGTCAGGTCGGCGTTCCGGCGCTTGTGGTGTTCCTGAACAAGTGCGACATGGTCGACGACGCCGAGCTCCTGGAGCTGGTCGAGCTCGAGGTTCGCGAGCTTCTGTCGAAGTACGACTTCCCGGGCGACGACATTCCGATCGTGAAGGGTTCGGCGCTGGCGGCGCTCGAGAACAAGTCTCCCGAGCTCGGCCATGACGCGATCCTCGAGCTGATGAAGGCTGTGGACGACTACATCCCGCAGCCGGAGCGTCCGATCGACCAGCCGTTCCTGATGCCGGTCGAGGACGTGTTCTCGATCTCGGGCCGCGGCACGGTGGTGACGGGCCGTGTCGAGCGCGGGATCGTGAAGGTCGGCGAGGAAGTCGAGATCGTCGGCATCAAGGCGACGGTGAAGACGACGGTGACCGGCGTCGAGATGTTCCGCAAGCTGCTCGACCAGGGCCAGGCTGGCGACAACATCGGCGCGCTGCTGCGCGGCACCAAGCGCGAGGACGTCGAGCGCGGTCAGGTCCTGTGCAAGCCGGGTTCGGTGAAGCCGCACACCAAGTTCAAGGCCGAGGCCTACATCCTGACGAAGGAGGAGGGCGGTCGTCACACGCCGTTCTTCACGAACTACCGCCCGCAGTTCTACTTCCGCACGACAGACGTGACGGGCGTGGTTCATCTTCCTGAGGGCACCGAGATGGTGATGCCGGGCGACAACATCGCGATGACGGTCGAGCTGATCGTTCCGATCGCGATGGAGGAGAAGCTGCGCTTCGCCATCCGCGAAGGCGGCCGCACCGTCGGCGCAGGCGTCGTCGCAACCATCATCGAGTGATCGTCGCGACCAGCCCGTGCGCGATACGCGCAGACGCTGGATCGCGGCTTCAGTCGATCTGCTAGAGTGGCTCCCTTCCGCCTCGAGCGGGAGGGAGCTTCTCTTTTTCGGGGCCGATGGCATGAGCGATCAACCCTTCGGCAAACGGGGCGGCCCTCCGCCTCCTCCTCCGCCGGCGGCTCCCGAGCGGAATGATCGTCCGCGGGGGCCGGGGGGCGGGACGCTGCTGCCGGGCGTCGGCCTGCTGGTCGTCACCATCAACGATCTGCCGGGCTACCGCGTGATCGAGTATCTCGGTCTCGTCAGGGGAATCACCGTCCGGTCGCGCTCGGTGATCGGCAACTTCGTCGGCGGCGTGCAGTCGCTGTTCGGCGGCCAGATCGGCGCTTTCCTCGATCTCGCCGAGCAGGCGCGGCGCGAAGCCTACGACCATCTGGTCGACGAGGCGCGGCGGATGGGCGCCAACGCCGTGCTCGCGATGCGCTACGACGCTAACGAGATCACCGACGGCGTGACGGAAGTTCTGGCCTACGGCACCGCCGTCGTGGTTGAGCCCGTGTGAGCCTCGGCCTGGACCCATGAAAATGGTCGACGATAAGGCTCTACAAGGTGTTGCGGCCGCTCAACGGGCGTGGCATACGGAGCGCCCCGCCAGGGCGCCTGGCGTAGGAGTGTAGCTCAACTGGTCAGAGCGCCGGTCTCCAAAACCGGAGGTTGCGGGTTCGAGTCCCTCCACTCCTGCCAAACGCAACCAACTCGGCGCAGGGCGGATGTTGAAAGCGGGGCGGCTTGATCGAGCCGCGAGTTTTGAATTTTGAACGGGGTGCGAACCTGGTTTCAGGAGCGCGCCCCTTTGGACGTTACCGAGGCCATGCCGAAGACTTCTCCGGGCGAATTTTTCCAGCAGGTGGCGACAGAGACCAGGAAGGTCGTGTGGCCGACCCGCCGTGAGACGGCCATCACCACCGTCATGGTGTTCGTGTTCGTGTTTCTGGCCTCCGTCTTCTTCTTCGTCGCCGACATGATCCTGCGGTTCGGCGTGACGTGGATCCTGGGGTACGGTCAATGAACGCGCTCAACACGCAGACCGGCGGCCGGCCGAAGCGCTGGTACATCGTCCACGCTTATTCGAACTTCGAGAAGAAGGTCGCGGATTCGATCCGCGAGAAGGCCGAGCAGACCGGCCTGTCCGATCTCTTCGAAGAAATCCTCGTGCCGACCGAGAAGGTCGTCGAGGTGCGTCGCGGCCGTAAGGTCGACGCCGAGCGCAAGTTCTTCCCCGGCTACGTGCTGGTGAAGATGGATCTGACGGACCAGGCCTACCACCTGATCCGCAACACGCCGAAGGTCACGGGCTTCCTCGGCGCCGACAACAAGCCGTCGCCGATTTCGGAGAACGAGGCGCTCCGGATCATGCGGCAGGTTCAGGAAGGCATCGAGCGGCCGAAGCCGTCGGTGTCGTTCGAAGTCGGCGAGCAGGTGCGCGTGTCCGACGGGCCGTTCGCCTCGTTCTCGGGCATCGTTCAGGACGTCGACGAGGCCCGCGCGCGCCTCAAGATCGACGTCTCGATCTTCGGCCGCGCGACGACGGTCGATCTCGAATACGGGCAGGTCGAAAAGGTCTGATCCCGTTCCCGCTGTGGGAGATATGGCGCCGGGCTCTTCGCTCGCCCGGGCGGCCAGTCGCACCACGGCTCAACGACCGCCACTTTAAAAGGCGGTCCAGGAGACTTAGATGGCGAAGAAGATTGTAGGCTTTATCAAACTGCAGGTGCCCGCGGGCTCCGCGAACCCGTCGCCGCCGATTGGTCCGGCGCTCGGTCAGCGCGGCCTGAACATCATGGAATTCTGCAAGGCGTTCAACGCGCAGACCGGCCAGCTCGAGAAGGGCATGCCGATCCCTGTCGTGATCACCGCCTATGCGGATCGTTCCTTCACCTTCGTGATGAAGTCGCCCCCGGTGAGCTATTTCCTCAAGCAGGCGGCAAAGGTCGCCAAGGGCTCGCAGACGACCGGCAAGTCCGGCCCGATCGGCAAGGTGAGCCAAGCTCAGCTCCGTGAGATCGCGGAGAAGAAGATGGCCGACATGAACTGCGACAGCGTCGACGCGGCTGTGGCGATGATCGCGGGCTCCGCCCGCTCGATGGGCCTCGCGGTGGAGGGCTGACCATGGCGAAGCTTGGAAAACGCACTGAGAAGGCGCGGGACGGAATCGACCGCGACAAGCTCTACGGCCTCGACGAGGCGCTTGCGCTCGTGAAGGAGCGCGCCACCTCGAAGTTCGACGAGACCATCGAGGTCGCGATCAACCTCGGCGTCGACCCGCGCCATGCGGACCAGATGGTCCGCGGCGTGTGCCAGCTGCCGAACGGTTCCGGCCGCACGGTCCGCGTCGGCGTGTTCGCCCGCGGCCCCAAGGCTGAAGAGGCCCTGAAGGCCGGCGCGGACGTGGTCGGCGCGGAGGACCTGCTCGAGATCGTGCAGGGCGGAACGATCGAGTTCGACCGCTGCATAGCAACGCCGGACATGATGCCGCTCGTCGGTCGCTTGGGTAAGGTGCTCGGCCCCCGCGGCCTGATGCCGAACCCGAAGGTCGGCACGGTGACTATGGATGTCGCGGGCGCCGTGAAGGCCGCCAAGGGCGGCGCGGTCGAATTCCGCGTCGAGAAGGCCGGCATCATTCACGGCGGCGTCGGCAAGGCGTCGTTCGACGCCGAGAAGCTCGCGCAGAACATCAAGGCGTTCACGGACGCCGTGGTGAAGGCGAAGCCGACCGGCGCCAAGGGCCAGTACGTGCAGAAGATCGCCGTCTCCTCGACAATGGGACCCGGCGTTCGCGTCGAACCCTCGACGGTGCTCGGCGGCGCCTGAGCCGGAGAATTCGGCCTGGGTTCGCCCAGGCCGCTCAGGGCGACGCGGCGCCAATGCCGCGCCGCCCGACCTGTCCGAGAAAGCAGGCGGCCGCCCACGGGGGCGGGCCTTAAGCCCGGAGCACCGGGACCTGCCGAGACGGGGGACGACCGGATCAAAAGTCCGGTTCGAACCATCGCCGTGAGCGTCCATGTCGGGCGGGCACGCGCGGACAGGCTTGAAGCCGCCGCTTCCGGAGAAGCCCTCGGGCTTTGAAGGCAGCGGTCGTTGCAACCCGGCGGTCCGACATCTGTCGGATCGTCAACCGGAGAGAGCACGTGGACCGCGCGGAAAAGCGTGACATGGTCGCGACGCTGAACTCGGTGTTTTCGGACTCCGGGGCCATCGTCGTCGCTCATTACTCGGGCCTGACCGTCGCCCAGATGTCGACCCTTCGTCGGCAGATGCGTGACGCTGGCGCGAGCGTGAAAGTCGCGAAGAACCGTCTCGCCAAAATCGCTCTCGAGGGCACGGACGTGTCCCATCTCGGACCGCTGCTGCAGGGCCCCACGGTCCTGGCCTACAGCGCCGATCCGATTGCGGCGCCGAAGATCGCGGTGGAGTTCGCCAAGGCGAACGACAAGTTCGTGATCCTCGGCGGCGCCATGGGCGCGACCTCCCTGAACCCCGAGGGCGTGAAGGCTTTGGCCACGCTTCCCTCGCTCGACGAACTGCGCGCCAAGCTCGTGGGCCTTATCCAGGCTCCCGCGACCAAGCTCGCGCAGCTCTCGACCGCGCCTGCCGCAAAGCTCGCGCGTGTGTTCGGGGCCTACGCCAACCGAGACGAGGCGGCGTGACGCCGTTCTTCAAACAATCAAACCTGGTTCGAACTGAAGGACTTAAAGACAATGGCTGATCTGACGAAGATCGTCGACGAACTGTCCAACCTGACGGTGCTCGAGGCTGCTGAGCTCGCAAAGCTCCTCGAAGAGAAGTGGGGCGTCTCGGCCGCTGCGGCGGTTGCGGTCGCTGGTCCGGCCGGCGGCGGCGCCGCTGCGGCCCCGGTCGAAGAGCAGACGGAGTTCACCGTCATGCTCGCCGCCGCCGGCGACAAGAAGATCGAGGTCATCAAGGAGGTCCGCGCGATCACCGGCCTCGGCCTCAAGGAAGCCAAGGACCTGGTCGAAGCGGCTCCCAAGGCCGTCAAGGAAGGCGTTTCGAAGGACGAGGCCGAGAAGCTCAAGGCCCAGCTCGAGAAGGCCGGCGCCAAGGTCGAGCTCAAGTGAGCTAAGCGGCGGGCGAGCGATCGCCCGCCACAAAATACCCGCGGGCGCCGGTTAGCCGGTTCTCGCGGGCCGCATTAAAAGCCGCGGGGAACGGCGTCTTTCGGGACGTCGATTCTCACGCGGCTTTAAGCGCCTCTCGGACCGGGTCGGTCTCTGGGGCGGCGATACCTACCAGCGGGCTCGGCGACGAGATGGAGCCCGCCGCGTCTGATCCAAGGGCCGACAGCCGGTTTTTGGGTCAGACGCGCCTCGGCGAACGATGAGGAAAACGATGGCTCAGGCTCAGACGACGCTCCCCGGCCGCAAGCGTGTCCGCAAGTTCTTCGGCAAAATCCGCGAAGTCGCGAAGATGCCGAACCTCATCGAGATCCAGAAGGCGTCTTACGACCAGTTCCTTCTTTACGGCTCGGAGGCGCGCCCCGACGAAGGGCTGCAGACCGTCTTCAAGTCGGTGTTCCCGATCTCCGACTTCTCGAACACCTCGATGCTGGAGTTCGTCTCCTACGAGTTCGAGCAGCCCAAATACGACGTCGACGAATGCCGCCAGCGCGGCATGACCTTTGCGGCCCCGCTCAAGGTGACGCTGCGCCTGATCGTGTTCGACGTGGACGAGGAGACCGGCGCCCGCTCTGTCAAGGACATCAAAGAGCAGGACGTCTACATGGGCGACATGCCGCTCATGACCGAAAACGGCACGTTCATCGTGAACGGCACCGAACGCGTCATCGTCTCCCAGATGCACCGTTCGCCCGGCGTGTTCTTCGACCATGACAAGGGCAAGACGCACTCGTCGGGCAAGCTGCTGTTCGCCGCTCGCATCATCCCATATCGCGGCTCCTGGCTCGACATCGAGTTCGACGCCAAGGACATCGTGCACGCCCGCATCGACCGTCGCCGGAAGATCCCGGTGACGTCGCTGCTGTTCGCGCTCGGCATGGACGGCGAGGAGATCCTCGACACCTTCTACAACAAGGTCGCGCACCAGCGTGACGGCGACGGCTGGCGCCGCCCGTTCGACGGCGAGCGCATGAAGGGCTTTAACGCGACCGTCGACCTGATCGACGCCGAGAGCGGCGAAGTCGTGCTCGAAGCCGGCAAGAAGCTCACCCCGCGTCAGGCCCGCCTGATCGGCGAGAAGGGCACGAAGTTCCTGCGCGTCTCGAACGAGGAGATGGTCGGCCAGTACGTCGGCGAGGATCTGGTCAACGTCGAAACCGGCGAAGTCTGGGCCGAGGCCGGCGAGGAGATCACTGCGAAGCTGCTGGAGACGCTCCAGGAGGTCGGCGTCGACGAGCTCGACCTGCTCGACATCGATCACATCAACACCGGCGGCTACATCCGCAACACGCTTGCGGTGGACAAGAACAACACGCGCGAAGAGGCGCTGTTCGACATCTACCGCGTCATGCGTCCGGGCGAGCCGCCCACCCTCGACACCGCTGAGGCGATGTTCAAGTCGCTGTTCTTCGACAGCGAGCGCTACGATCTTTCCGCGGTCGGCCGCGTGAAGATGAACATGCGCCTCGACCTCGACGCCGAGGACACTGTCCGGACGCTCCGCAAGGACGACATCCTGGCGGTCGTGAAGACGCTCGTGGACCTGCGCGACGGCAAGGGCGAGATCGACGACATCGACCATCTCGGCAACCGCCGGGTGCGTTCGGTCGGCGAGCTCATGGAGAACCAGTACCGCGTCGGCCTGCTCCGAATGGAGCGCGCGATCAAGGAGCGCATGTCGTCGGTCGAGATCGACACCGTCATGCCGCAGGACCTGATCAACGCGAAGCCTGCGGCCGCGGCCGTTCGCGAATTCTTCGGCTCGTCTCAGCTCTCGCAGTTCATGGACCAGACGAACCCGCTGTCGGAAATCACGCACAAGCGTCGCCTTTCGGCGCTCGGGCCGGGCGGCCTGACGCGTGAGCGCGCCGGCTTCGAGGTGCGCGACGTGCACCCGACGCATTACGGCCGCATCTGCCCGATCGAGACGCCGGAAGGCCCGAACATCGGCCTGATCAACTCGCTCGCGACCTTCGCTCGTGTGAACAAGTACGGCTTCATTGAGGCCCCGTACCGCAAGGTGCGCGACGGCGGCGTGACCGATGAGGTGCACTACCTCTCGGCCGTCGAAGAGTCGAAGCACCACGTCGCGCAGGCGAACGCGGTCATCACCGACGAAGGCAAGTTCACGGAAGACCTCATCGTCTGCCGTCACATGGGCGAGGTCGTGTTCGCGCCGATCGAGCGCGTTGACTACATGGACGTGTCGCCGAAGCAGCTCGTGTCGGTCGCGGCCGCGCTCATCCCGTTCCTCGAGAACGACGACGCGAACCGCGCGCTGATGGGCTCGAACATGCAGCGCCAGGCGGTGCCGCTGGTTCGCGCCGACGCGCCCTTCGTCGGCACGGGCATGGAGGCGGTTGTCGCCCGCGACTCCGGTGCGGCGATCGCGTCGCGTCGCGCAGGCGTCGTCGACCAGGTCGACGCGACCCGCATCGTCATCCGCGCGACCGATGAGGCCGACGCCTCCAAGCCCGGCGTCGACATCTACCGGCTCATGAAGTTCCAGCGCTCCAACCAGTCGACCTGCATCACGCAGAAGCCGCTGGTCCGCGTCGGAGACATCGTGAAGCGGGGCGAGATCATCGCGGACGGTCCGTCGACCGAGCTCGGCGAGCTCGCGCTTGGCCGCAACGTGCTCGTCGCGTTCATGCCGTGGAACGGCTACAACTTCGAGGACTCCATCCTCCTCAGTGAGAAGATCGTCTCCGACGACGTCTTCACCTCGATCCACATCGAGGAGTTCGAGGTGATGGCCCGCGACACCAAGCTCGGGCCGGAGGAGATCACGCGCGACATTCCAAACGTTTCGGAAGAGGCGCTGAAGAACCTCGACGAAGCCGGCATCACCTATATCGGCGCGGAAGTGCAGGCGGGCGACATCCTCGTCGGCAAGATCACGCCGAAGGGCGAGAGCCCGATGACCCCGGAGGAGAAGCTCCTCCGCGCGATCTTCGGCGAGAAGGCGTCCGACGTACGCGACACTTCGCTCCGCGTTCCGCCCGGCGTGACGGGCACGATCGTCGAGGTCCGGGTATTCAACCGGCACGGCGTCGACAAGGACGAGCGCGCTCAGGCGATCGAGCGCGAAGAGATTGAGCGTCTCGCGAAGGACCGCGACGACGAGCTCGCGATCCTCGACCGGAACACCTACGCTCGCCTCGGCGAGATGCTGGTCGGCAAGACCGCGATCTCCGGTCCGAAGACGATCAAGAAGGACGAGTCGCTGACGCGCGAAGGTCTCGGCGAGGCTCCGCGCTCCCAGTGGTGGCAGATCGCGGTGTCCGACGACAAGGTCATGTCGGACCTCGAGGGCATGCGCGCCCAGTACGATGAGCAGAAGAAGCGTCTCGAGCAGCGGTTCCTCGACAAGGTCGAGAAGCTGCAGCGCGGCGACGAGCTGCCCCCCGGCGTGATGAAGATGGTCAAGGTCTTCATCGCGGTGAAGCGCAAGATCCAGCCGGGCGACAAGATGGCCGGCCGGCACGGCAACAAGGGCGTGGTCTCGCGCATCGTTCCCGTCGAGGACATGCCGTTCCTCGAGGACGGCACGCATGTCGACATCGTGCTGAACCCGCTCGGCGTGCCGAGCCGCATGAATGTCGGACAGATCCTCGAGACCCATCTCGGCTGGGCCTGCGCCGGCCTCGGCGCGCAGATCGGCCGGGCGATCGACGCCTACCGTGAGGGCGCCGGCCTCAAGGATCTGAAGTCCCGCCTCGATATCGTCTATGGCGACAACGAGGAAGTGAAGGGGATGAACGACAAGGAGCTCGTCGAGATGTCCGAGACGCTGCGTCGCGGCATCACCATCGCGACGCCGGTCTTCGACGGCGCCAAGGAGGCCGACATCGAGCGCATGCTCGAGCAGGCCGGCGTCCCGACCTCGGGTCAGGTCACCCTCCACGACGGCCGGACCGGCGACGCGTTCGATCGACAGGTGACGGTGGGCTACATATATATGCTCAAGCTTCACCATCTCGTGGACGACAAGATCCACGCGCGCTCCATTGGACCGTACTCGCTCGTCACCCAGCAGCCGCTGGGCGGCAAGGCGCAGTTCGGCGGCCAGCGCTTCGGAGAGATGGAGGTCTGGGCGCTCGAGGCTTACGGCGCGGCGTACACGCTGCAGGAGATGCTGACGGTGAAGTCGGACGACGTCGCAGGCCGCACCAAGGTCTACGAGTCGATCGTGCGCGGCGACGACGCGTTCGAGGCCGGCATCCCCGAGAGCTTCAACGTGCTCGTGAAGGAAATGCGTTCGCTCGGCCTCAACGTCGACCTGCATACCTCGAAGAAGCGGCCTGGCGAGCTTCCGCCGGCCGAAGCGGCCGAGTGACGGCGACGGCCCCGCTTCGCTAGCGGGGCCATCCGGCGGACGGGTTCAGGCCCGCCCGCCGTCAGGATTTGGGATTTTCAAGCGAAGCGGACCGGCGTGGCGGCGCCCCGGTTCGGCTCTCGCGGAAGGAGACGGCGATGAACCAAGAAGTGATGAATCTCTTCAACACGCAGGTTCCTGCCCAGACGTTCGATCAGATCCGCATCTCGATCGCGAGCCCGGAGAAGATCCTTTCCTGGTCGTTCGGCGAGATCAAGAAGCCGGAGACGATCAACTACCGCACGTTCAAGCCTGAGCGTGACGGCCTGTTCTGCGCGCGCATCTTTGGTCCGATCAAGGACTACGAGTGCCTGTGCGGCAAGTACAAGCGCATGAAGTACAAGGGCGTCATCTGCGAGAAGTGCGGTGTCGAGGTCACCCTCTCGCGCGTGCGCCGCGAGCGCATGGGCCACATCGAGCTCGCCGCGCCGGTCGCCCACATCTGGTTCCTGAAGTCGCTGCCGTCGCGCATCGGCCTTCTGCTCGACATGACGCTGAAGGACCTCGAGGCGATCCTGTACTTCGAGAAGTACGTCGTCCTCGAGACCGGCCTGACTCCGCTCAAGGATCGCCAGCTGCTGAGCGAGGAGGACTTCCTCCACGCGCAAGACGAGTATGGCGAGGACGCCTTCACGGCGCAGATCGGCGCGGAGGCTATCCAGTCGCTGCTGCGCGGTCTCGATCTCGAGAAGATGGCCGCCGACATCCGCGTCGAGATCGCGGAATCGACCACCGAGCTCAAGCCGAAGAAGCTCGCCAAGCGCCTGAAGATCGTCGAGGCCTTCATGGAGTCCGGCAACAAACCGGACTGGATGATCATGACCGTCGTTCCGGTGATCCCGCCGGATCTGCGACCGCTGGTGCCGCTTGACGGCGGCCGGTTCGCGACGTCGGACCTCAACGACCTCTATCGCCGCGTCATCAACCGCAACAACCGCCTAAAGCGGCTGATCGAGCTGCGCGCGCCGGACATCATCATCCGCAACGAGAAGCGCATGCTTCAGGAGGCGGTCGACGCGCTGTTCGACAACGGCCGCCGCGGCCGCGTCATCACGGGCGTCAACAAGCGCCCGCTGAAGTCGCTGTCCGACATGCTGAAGGGCAAGCAGGGCCGGTTCCGCCAGAACCTGCTCGGCAAGCGCGTCGACTATTCCGGCCGCTCGGTCATCGTGGTCGGCCCGGAGCTCAAGCTGCACCAGTGCGGCCTGCCGAAGAAGATGGCGCTCGAGCTGTTCAAGCCGTTCATCTATTCGCGTCTTGACGCCAAGGGCCTGTCCGCCACCGTCAAGCAGGCGAAGAAGCTCGTCGAGAAGGAGAAGCCTGAGGTCTGGGACATCCTGGACGAGGTGATCCGCGAACATCCCGTGATGCTGAACCGCGCGCCGACGCTTCACCGCCTCGGCATCCAGGCGTTCGAGCCGGTGCTGATCGAGGGTAAGGCGATCCAGCTTCACCCGCTGGTCTGCGCCGCGTTCAACGCCGACTTCGACGGCGACCAGATGGCCGTGCACGTTCCGCTGAGCCTCGAGGCCCAGCTGGAGGCGCGCGTGCTCATGATGTCGACGAACAACATCCTGCACCCCGCGAACGGTCAGCCGATCATCGTGCCGTCGCAGGACATCGTGCTCGGCCTCTACTACCTCACCATCATGCGCGACAACGAGCCTGGCGAGGGCACCGCGTTCGCGAACATGGGCGAGCTCGAGCATGCGCTGTTCGCCAAGACAGTCACGCTGCACTCGAAGATCAAGGGTCGCTTCCTCTCGGTCGACGCCGAGGGCAACCAGACCTCGAAGGTCTACGAGACCACGCCTGGCCGCATGATGCTCGGCCAGCTTCTGCCGAAGACCTCCAAGCTCACCTTCGACGTCGTCAACAAGCTGATGACGAAGAAGGAAATCTCGAACATGATCGACACCGTCTATCGTAACTGCGGTCAGAAGGACACGGTCATCTTCTGCGACCGGATCATGTCGCTCGGCTTCCACAACGCGTTCAAGGCCGGCATCTCGTTCGGCAAGGACGACATGGTCGTGCCGGAGACGAAGACGAAGATCGTCGACGATACCCGCGTTCTGGCCAAGGAATACGAGCAGCAGTACCAGGACGGCCTGATCACCCAGGGCGAGAAGTACAACAAGGTCGTCGACGCCTGGGCGAAGTGCACCGACAAGATCGCCGACGAGATGATGGCGCGGATCTCGGCCGTTCAGGTCGACAAGGAGACCGGCCGGGCCAAGCAGATCAACTCGATCTACATGATGAGCCACTCGGGCGCCCGCGGCTCGCCGGCGCAGATGAAGCAGCTCGCCGGAATGCGCGGCCTGATGGCGAAGCCCTCGGGCGAAATCATCGAGAGCCCGATCATCTCGAACTTCAAGGAAGGCCTCTCGGTTCTCGAGTACTTCAACTCGACCCACGGCGCCCGTAAGGGCCTCGCGGACACCGCGTTGAAGACCGCGAACTCCGGCTATCTCACGCGTCGTCTCGTCGACGTGGCGCAGGACTGCATCATCACTGAGGACGATTGCGGCACCGACGCCGGTATCCGCGTCCGTCCGGTTGTGGACGCCGGCCAGATCGTCGCGACGATCGGCATGCGTACGCTCGGCCGCACCACGGCCGAGGACGTCGAGAACCCGGCGACCGGCGAGGTCATCGTCCCGAAGAACACGCTGATCGTCGAGAAGGACGTCGACGTCATGCACGCCGCCGGCGTCCAGGAGGTCCGCATCCGTTCGGTGCTGACCTGCGAGACCAAGGTCGGCGTCTGTAAGGCCTGCTACGGACGCGATCTCGCCCGCGGCACGCCCGTCAACATGGGCGAGGCCGTCGGCGTGATCGCGGCGCAGTCGATCGGCGAGCCGGGCACGCAGCTCACCATGCGCACGTTCCACATCGGCGGCACGGCGCAGCTCGCGGACTCGTCCTTCGTCGAGAGCTCGTTCGAGGGCACCGTCAAGATCCGCAACCGCAACACGGCGCGGAACTCGGATGGCGACCTGATCGTGATGGGCCGCAACGTGGCGGTGGTGATCGTCGACGCCAACGGCGTGACCGAGCGGGCGTCGCATCGCCTGCTCTACGGCGCCAAGCTCCGCGTCGACGAAGGCGACAAGATCAAGCGCGGCCAGCGGATCGCCGAGTGGGATCCGTACACCCGTCCGATCCTCACCGAGGTCGACGGCAAGACGGCGTTCGAGGATCTGGTCGACGGCGCCTCCGTCAAGGAGACGTCGGACGAAGCGACGGGCATCACCAAGCGCGTCGTCGTCGACTGGCGGACATCCGCCCGCACCACGGACCTGAAACCCTCGATCATCATTCAGGACAATGACGGCAAGATCCTGAAGCCCGCGAAGGGCGGCGAGGCGCGCTATCAGCTCGCTCCCGACGCGATCCTCTCGGTCTCGCCGGGCGACTCGGTCAAGGCAGGCGATCTGCTCGCCCGCGTTCCAACGGAGAGCGCCAAGACGCGCGACATCACGGGCGGTCTGCCGCGCGTGGCGGAGCTGTTCGAGGCGCGTCGTCCGAAGGATGCGGCGATCATCGCCGAGATCGCAGGCACCGTGCAGTTCGGCAAGGACTACAAGAACAAGCGTCGCGTGACGCTTGTGCCGAGCGATGGCGGCGATCCGGTCGAGTACCTGATCCCGAAGGGCAAGCACATCCAGCTGCAGGACGGCGACGTCGTGGAGCAGGGCGACTACATCGTCGACGGCAACCCGGCGCCGCACGACATCCTGGCGATCAAGGGCGTGGAGGAGCTTGCGGCTTACCTCGTCAACGAGATCCAGGAGGTCTACCGACTGCAGGGCGTGCAGATCAACGACAAGCACATCGAGGTGATCGTTCGCCAGATGCTGCAGAAGGTCGAGGTGTCCGACGCCGGCGAGACCGAGCTCATCACCAATGAGCAGGTCGACCGCATGGACTTCGACGCGATCAACGCCAAGGCGCTGGAGGAGGGCAAGAAGCCCGCCGTCGGCCATCCGGTGCTGCTCGGCATCACCAAGGCGAGCCTGCAGACCCGCTCGTTCATCTCCGCCGCCTCCTTCCAGGAGACGACGCGCGTCCTCACCGAGGCCGCCGTCAACGGCAAGGCGGACGATCTCGAGGGCCTGAAGGAGAACGTGATCGTCGGACGTCTCATCCCGGCCGGCACCGGCTCGGTGATGAACAAGGTCCGCGAGATCGCGATGCACCGCGACGACCTGATCCTGGCGCAGCGCGCCCGGGAATCCGGCGCCGCCCCGCGCCAGCAGGATCTGCTGCCGGCGTCCGATGCGGCGGAGTGAGGGCAGGGCGGTTTTGGCGCCCCGCCATCCGCTTCAATAAGAAGGCCGCCGGAGAGATCCGGCGGCCTTCTTCGTTTCAGCGCTTCTATGCAGCTGCGGGATTTACCGCCGAGCTTCAGATATAGCCTGAAGCCGCGGAGCGCCATCCGGATGGCGGTGGCGCGCTTGGCGAGCGTCTTGTAGGCTGAAGGCGGCCCGGGCGCCGCCACGATGAAGCCGTCGAAATAGGGACATCCGCGCTCCTTCCTTGTTTGGTCTCAAGCTCCCTTGTAGAGGGGGCGAACGAGTGCGCTCCGATCCCGTCATGGGCCCATCAAATTCGCATGACGGGCAGTCACGGCGCAGAAAAGCCGAGACGGTGTTGACTATCCCCGAGTCGCGAGATAGACAGCGCCTACTCTTCGACAGGCAGTGATCCCACGCTGCTCGGACGCGGTCCAACGCTCCGACCCTTCGGGATCAAACGCTGTTGCGACCATCTAAGGTCAGTTGCGGTACACGATCTCCAGCGCTCGTCGCTGGCGATCCTCTGCAGGGAGCGGCGCTCGTCACCGGGAGACCGGAGGCAGGCGTCAGTTTCGTTTTGCGCATCGGGATCACCCGGTGTTCCGAACGTCGATCAAACGAAAGCGGTTAGGCCATCAATGCCCACCATTAGCCAGTTGATCCGCAAGCCGCGGCAGGCGCCTACGGCGCGCAACACGGTTCCGGCGCTCCAAGCGTGCCCCCAGAAGCGCGGCGTTTGCACGCGCGTCTACACGACGACGCCGAAGAAGCCGAACTCCGCGCTCCGTAAGGTCGCCAAGGTTCGCCTCACCAACGGCTTCGAAGTCATCGGCTACATTCCGGGCGAAGGTCATAACCTTCAGGAGCACTCGGTGGTCATGATCCGCGGCGGCCGCGTGAAGGACCTTCCGGGCGTGCGCTATCACATCCTCCGCGGCGTGCTTGACACGCAGGGCGTCAAGAACCGCAAGCAGCGCCGGTCGAAGTACGGCGCCAAGCGGCCGAAGTGAGGTTCTGAGATATGTCCCGTCGTCATTCCGCCGAGCGCCGCGAAGTTCATCCCGATCCGAAGTTCGGGGACATCGTGGTCACCAAGTTCATGAACACCGTGATGCGCCACGGCAAGAAGTCGGCCGCTGAGTCGATCGTCTACGGCGCCTTCGACACCGTCGAGACGAAGCTCAAGCAGAGCCCGGTCGCCGTGTTCCACCAGGCGCTCGACAACATCGCCCCGGCGCTGGAAGTTCGCTCCCGCCGCGTCGGCGGCGCGACCTACCAGGTCCCTGTCGAGGTGCGCCCCGAGCGTCGCCAGGCGCTCGCCCTTCGCTGGCTGCTGGCGTCCGCCCGCGCCCGCAACGAGAAGACCATGGTCGACCGGCTCTCCGCTGAGCTGATCGACGCCTCGAACAACCGCGGCTCCGCCGTGAAGAAGCGCGAAGACACGCACCGCATGGCGGAAGCGAACCGCGCCTTCTCGCACTACCGCTGGTAATCGAGCAGAGACGGAAGGACCGACAAGATGGCCCGCTCCCACGCGATCGAAGACTATCGTAACTTCGGCATCATGGCTCACATTGATGCCGGCAAGACGACGACGACCGAGCGCGTCCTGTTCTATTCCGGAAAGTCCCACAAGATCGGCGAAGTCCACGACGGCGCCGCGACGATGGACTGGATGGAGCAGGAGCAGGAGCGCGGCATCACGATCACGTCCGCCGCGACGACTACGTTCTGGAAAGACAAGCGTCTCAACATCATCGACACGCCCGGTCACGTCGACTTCACCATCGAAGTCGAGCGTTCGCTGCGCGTCCTCGACGGCGCGGTATGTGTTCTCGACGGCAACCAGGGCGTCGAGCCGCAGACCGAGACCGTCTGGCGCCAGGCCGACAAGTACGAAGTGCCGCGCATCGTGTTCGTCAACAAGATGGACAAGATCGGCGCCGACTTCTTCCGCTGCGTGAGGGAGATCGACACCCGCGTGGCCGGCAAGCCGGTCTGCATCCAGCTGCCGATCGGCTCCGAGAACAACTTCGCCGGTATCATCGACCTGGTCCGCATGAAGGCGGTCGTCTGGGAAAATGAAAACCTCGGCGCGAACTATCACGACGAAGAAATCCCGGCCGATCTCGCCGACCAGGCGCTCGAGTATCGCAACCTGATGATCGAGCGCGCCGTCGAGCTCGACGACGCGGCGCTCGAGAAGTTCCTCGAAGGCGAGGAGCCGGACGAGGCGACGCTCAAGAGGCTGCTCCGCAAGGCCGTGCTGACGCGCGCCTTCACGCCGATCCTCTGCGGCTCGGCCTTCAAGAACAAGGGCGTCCAGCCGCTGCTCGACGCGGTCTGCGATTATCTTCCGAGCCCGCTCGATCGCGGCGCGGTCGATGGCGTCGACTTCAAGACGGAAGAGCCGATCGTCCGCCGTCCGGCCGATGACGAAGGCCTCTCCGTCCTCGCGTTCAAGATCATGGACGACCCGTTCGTCGGCACCATCACCTTCTGCCGCGTCTATTCGGGCAAGCTCGAGGCGGGCTCGACCCTGCTGAACTCGACCCGCGATAAGAAGGAGCGCGTCGGCCGCATGCTCCTGATGCATGCGAACAACCGCGAAGATATCAAGGAAGCCTATGCGGGCGACATCGTCGCTCTCGCCGGCCTCAAGGACGTCCGCACCGGCGACACGCTGTGCGATCCGCTGAAGGCGGTCATCCTCGAGCAGATGGTGTTCCCGGAGCCGGTGATCACCATCGCGATCGAGCCGAAGACCAAGGCCGACCAGGAGAAGCTGGGCGTCGCTCTGTCGAAGCTCGCGGCTGAGGATCCGTCCTTCCGCGTGTCGACCGACCAGGAGTCCGGCCAGACCATCCTCAAGGGGATGGGCGAACTGCACCTCGACATCAAGGTCGATATCCTGCGCCGCACCTACAAGGTCGACGCCAACATCGGCGCGCCGCAGGTCGCTTATCGTGAGACCCTGACGAAGCCGGTCGACGTCGACTACACCCACAAGAAGCAGACCGGCGGCACGGGCCAGTTCGCCCGCGTCAAGTTCCACATCGAGCCGAACGAAGTCGGCGCGGGCTTCGCCTTCGAGTCGAAGATCGTCGGCGGCGCGGTGCCGAAGGAGTACATCCCCGGCGTCGAGAAGGGCCTCAACTCGGTCCTCGGCGCGGGCGTGGTGGCCGGCTTCCCGGTTGTGGACGTCAAGGTCGAGCTGATCGACGGCGCCTATCACGAGGTCGACTCGTCGGCTCTCGCCTTCGAGATCGCGTCCCGCGCGGCGTTCCGCGAGGCCCTTCAGAAGGGCGGCGCGGTGCTGCTCGAGCCGATCATGAAGGTCGAGGTCGTGACGCCTGAGGATTACACGGGTTCGGTCATCGGCGACCTGAACTCGCGGCGCGGCCAGATCCAGGGCCAGGACATGCGCGGCAACGCGAACGTGGTGAACGCCATGGTGCCGCTTGCCAACATGTTCGGCTACATCAACACGCTGCGTTCGTTCAGCCAGGGCCGGGCGAACTACACGATGGAATTCGATCACTACGAGCAGGTGCCGTCGAACGTCGAGAAGGAGGTTCAGGCGAAATACGCCTGATCACTCCGACGTCTAACGAGCATTTTTAAGAAACGAACTCGAGAAAGAACGGAGCCTGGCCATGGGCAAGGAAAAGTTCGCGCGGACGAAGCCGCATTGCAACATCGGGACGATTGGCCATGTTGACCATGGCAAGACGTCTTTGACGGCTGCGATCACGAAGGTTCTGGCTGAGACGGGCGGGGCGACGTTCACCGCCTACGACCAGATCGACAAGGCTCCTGAGGAGAAGGCGCGGGGGATCACGATCTCGACGGCGCATGTCGAGTACGAGACGGCGAACCGGCATTACGCGCATGTCGACTGCCCGGGCCACGCCGACTACGTGAAGAACATGATCACGGGCGCGGCGCAGATGGACGGCGCGATCCTGGTGGTGTCGGCCGCCGACGGCCCGATGCCGCAGACCCGCGAGCACATTCTGCTGGCGCGTCAGGTCGGCGTTCCGGCGCTGGTGGTGTTCCTGAACAAGTGCGACATGGTCGACGACGCCGAGCTCCTGGAGCTGGTCGAGCTCGAGGTTCGCGAGCTTCTGTCGAAGTACGACTTCCCGGGCGACGACATTCCGATCATCAAGGGCTCGGCTCTGGCGGCGCTCGAGAACAAGAGCCCCGAGCTTGGCCATGACGCCATTCTCCAGCTGATGGCGGCGGTCGACGAGTACATCCCGCAGCCGGAGCGTCCGATCGACCAGCCGTTCCTGATGCCGGTCGAGGACGTGTTCTCGATCTCGGGTCGCGGCACGGTGGTGACGGGCCGCGTCGAGCGCGGGATCGTGAAGGTCGGCGAGGAAGTCGAGATCGTCGGCATCAAGGCGACGGTGAAGACGACCGTGACCGGCGTCGAGATGTTCCGCAAGCTGCTGGACCAGGGGCAGGCCGGCGACAACATCGGCGCGCTGCTGCGCGGCACCAAGCGCGAGGACGTCGAGCGCGGGCAGGTTCTGTGCAAGCCGGGTTCGGTGAAGCCGCACACGAAGTTCAAGGCCGAGGCCTACATCCTGACGAAGGAGGAGGGCGGCCGTCACACGCCGTTCTTCACGAACTACCGCCCGCAGTTCTACTTCCGCACGACGGACGTGACGGGCGTGGTTCATCTGCCTGAGGGCACCGAGATGGTGATGCCTGGCGACAACATCGCGATGACGGTCGAGCTGATCGTTCCGATCGCGATGGAGGAGAAGCTGCGCTTCGCCATCCGCGAAGGCGGCCGCACCGTCGGCGCAGGCGTCGTCGCAACCATCATCGAGTGATCTGTTGACTTGACCGCGGCGGGGCGCGCCGGACATCCGGCGCCGCCCAGTCTCGTGGAGACTGACGACCATGAACGGCCAGAACATCCGGATCCGCCTGAAGGCGTTCGACCACCGCATTCTTGACACGTCGACGCGCGAAATCGTGTCGACTGCGAAGCGGACCGGCGCGACCGTGCGCGGACCCATCCCGCTGCCGACCCGCATCGAGAAGTTCACCGTGAACCGCTCGCCGCACGTCGACAAGAAGAGCCGCGAGCAGTTCGAGATTCGCACGCACAAGCGTCTCCTCGACATCGTTGATCCGACCCCGCAGACCGTGGACGCGCTTATGAAGCTCGACCTCGCGGCCGGCGTGGATGTCGAGATCAAGCTCTGATCGAATTGAAGGGAAGGACGACGCAAATGCGGTCCGGACTCATTGCACAGAAGCTGGGCATGACCCGCGTCTTCACCGACGCCGGAGAGCATGTGCCGGTCACCGTGCTCAAGATCGACCAATGTCAGGTTGTCGGTCATTGCACGGTCGAGGCTCAGGGCTACGTCGCGCTTCAGCTCGGCGCGGGTTCGCGCAAGCCGAAGAACGTGTCGAAAGCCGAGCGCGGCCACTTCGCCAAGGTCGAAGTCGAGCCCAAGCGCAAGCTTGTCGAATTCCGCGTCTCCGATGACGCCGTGATCCCCGTCGGCGCCGAGCTGACCGCGGATCACTTCGTCGCCGGCCAGCGGGTCGACGTCACGGGCACCTCCATCGGCAAGGGCTTCGCCGGCGCTATGAAGCGCCACAACTTCGGCGGCCTTCGCGCCACTCACGGCGTCTCCGTTTCGCATCGTTCGCACGGTTCGACCGGCGGCCGTCAGGATCCCGGCAAGGTCTTCAAGAACAAGAAGATGGCCGGTCACATGGGCGATGTCCGCGTGACGACGCAGAACCTCAAGGTGGTCTCGACCGACGTCGAGCGCGGCCTGATCCTCGTCGAGGGCGCCGTTCCTGGCTCCGCCGGCGGCTGGATCCTTATCCGGGACGCGGTGAAGACCAAGCTGCCGGATGGCATTCCGATGCCGGGTTCGTTCCGCGAGCGCGGCGCGGCCGCCGCTCAGGCGAACGAGCCGGTTTCGAACGAGGCCCAGTCTCACGAAGCTGGCGCCGAGACGGAGAACGCGTGATGGTTGAGATCGCGATCACCAAGTCCGACGGCAAGGCCGGCGAAAAGATCGTCCTCTCGGACGACATCTTCGGCCTGGAGCCCCGGACCGACATCCTGCACCGCATCGTGCGCTGGCAGCTCGCCAAGCGTCAGGTGGGTTCGCACAAGACGCTCGGCCGTTCGGAAATCGCCCGCACCGGCAAGAAGATGTACAAGCAGAAGGGCACCGGCCGCGCGCGTCACGCCGCAGCCTCCGCTCCGCAGTTCCGCGGCGGCGGGCGCGCCTTTGGGCCGGTCGTGCGCTCGCACGAGCATGACCTGCCGAAGAAGTTCCGCGCGCTGGGTCTGAAGCACGCGCTCTCGGCCAAGGCCAAGGACAGCCAGATCGTCGTTCTCGACAGCTTCTCGCTGACTGAGGGCAAGACCAAGGCGTTCAAGGCCGAGATCGAGAAGCTGGGCTTCTCCAATGCCCTCGTCATCGACGGCGCCGAGGTCGACGCGAACGTGAAGCTCGGCGCTCGCGCCGTCCACACTGTGGACGTGCTGCCGGTCCAGGGCATCAACGTCTACGACATCCTTCGCCGCGACGTCCTCGTCCTGACGAAGGCTGCGATCGATGCGCTGGAGGCGCGCTTCAAATGAGCGATCTTCGCCACTACGACGTCATCCGCTCGCCGATCATCACAGAGAAGGCGACCATCGCCTCGGAGCTGAACAAGGTCGTCTTCAAGGTCTCGTCCACGGCCACCAAGCCGCAGATCAAGACCGCGATCGAGAAGCTCTTTGACGTGAAGGTCCTTAGCGTCAACACGCTTGTCCGCAAGGGCAAGACCAAGCGTTTCCGCGGCCGTCTCGGCCATCAGGGCGACCACAAGCGCGCGATCGTGACGTTGGCCGAAGGCCATTCGATCGACGTGACCACCGGCCTCTGAGTCGGGCAGCGGGATAGGGAGAGCCGAACAGATGGCGCTCAAGACATACAATCCGATCACGCCGAGCCTTCGTCAGCTCGTGCTCGTCGACCGGTCAGCCCTCTACAAGGGCAAGCCGCTCAAGACGCTCACCGAGGGCCTTCACTCCTCGGGCGGCCGCAACAATTACGGCCGGATCACCGTCCGGTTTCGTGGCGGCGGTCACAAGCGGACGTACCGCATCATCGACTTCAAGCGTCGCAAGCTCGACGTGGCGGCGACGGTGGAGCGGATCGAGTACGATCCGAACCGTTCGGCGTTCATCGCGTTGATCCGTTATGCGGATGGCGAGCTGTCCTACATCCTGGCGCCGCAGCGTCTGGGCGTCGGCGACAGCGTGATCGCCGGCGCGCAGGTCGACGTGAAGCCGGGCAATGCGATGCCGCTCGGCGTCGCGCCGGTCGGCACGATCGTCCACAATGTCGAACTCAAGATCGGCCGCGGCGGCCAGATCGCCCGCTCGGCCGGGGCCTACGCCCAGATCGTCGCCCGCGACCAGGGCTATGTGACGCTCCGCCTGTCTTCGGGCGAGCAGCGCATGGTCCACGGGCAGTGCTTCGGCACGGTCGGCGCGGTGTCGAACCCGGACCACTCGAACATCAGCCTCGGTAAGGCGGGTCGTTCGCGCTGGCTCGGTCGCAAGCCGCATAACCGCGGCGTGACCATGAATCCGGTCGACCATCCGCACGGCGGCGGCGAAGGCCGCACCTCGGGCGGCCGTCATCCGGTCACCCCGTGGGGCAAGCCCACCAAGGGCAAGCGCACCCGTTCGAACAAGTCGACGGATAAGTTCATCGTTTCGAGCCGCCACGCTCGGAAGAAGAAGTAAGGAGAGCCCGCCATGGCGCGTTCAGTCTGGAAGGGTCCCTTCGTCGACGGCTATCTGCTCAAGAAGGCGGATAACGCACGGTCCTCGACCCGCAACGAAGTCATCAAGATCTGGAGCCGTCGCTCCACGATCCTGCCGCAGTTCGTGGGCCTCACCTTCGGGGTCTATAATGGGCAGAAGCACGTCCCCGTCGCGATCAACGAAGAGATGATCGGGCACAAGTTCGGCGAGTTCGCCCCGACGCGCACCTTCTACGGGCACGCGGCGGACAAGAAGGCGAAGAGGAAGTAATCATGGGCAAGCAGGCAGCCAAGCGCGCGCTTCCCGACAACGAGGCCAAGGCCGTGCTTCGCATGGTCCGGATCTCGCCGCAGAAGCTCAACCTCGTCGCGCAGCTGATCCGCGGCAAGAAGGTCGAGACGGCGCTCGCCGATCTCACCTTCTCGCGCAAGCGGATCGCCGGCCAGGTCAAGAAGACGCTCGAGAGCGCGATCGCCAACGCCGAGAACAATCACGACCTCGACGTCGACGATCTGATCGTCTCGGAGGCGTTCGTCGGCAAGTCGATCGTCATGAAGCGGTTCAGCCCGCGCGCTCGTGGCCGCGTCGGCCAGATCCAGAAGCCGTTCTCGCACTTGACGATCGTCGTTCGTCAGGTCGAGGCGGAAGCGGCGAAGGCCTGAGGAGAAGACGATGGGTCACAAGGTCAACCCGATCGGGCTTCGGCTCGGCATCAACCGCACCTGGGATTCGCGCTGGTTCGCGAGCGGCGGCGAGTATGTGAAGCTCCTGCAGGAGGATATCGCGATCCGCGACGCCCTTCTGAAGGACCTCAAGCAGGCCGCCGTCTCCAAGATCGTTATCGAACGCCCGCACAAGAAGTGCCGGGTCTCGATCTACTCGGCTCGTCCGGGCATCGTGATCGGCAAGAAGGGCGCGGACATCGAGAAGCTTCGCAAGAAGGTCGGCTCGATGACCGCTTCCGAGGTGCACATCAACATCGTCGAAGTCCGCAAGCCGGAAGTCGACGCGACGCTGGTGGCGGAGTCGATCTCGCAGCAGCTCGAGCGCCGCGTCGCGTTCCGTCGCGCCATGAAGCGCGCGGTCCAGTCGGCGATGCGTCTCGGCGCCGAGGGCATCCGGATCAACTGCGCCGGCCGTCTCGGCGGCGCGGAGATCGCCCGAACGGAGTGGTACCGCGAAGGTCGCGTGCCGCTTCACACGCTGCGCGCCGACGTCGATTACGGGGTCGCGACCGCGAAGACCGCGATGGGCACCTGCGGCGTCAAGGTGTGGATCTTCAAGGGCGAGGTCATGGAGCACGATCCCATGGCTCAGGATCGTCGCCTGAACGAAGGCGATGGCGGTCGTCCGCCGCGCCGCGATCACGCGTGATCGGGGGCGCAGGAGTCTAAGTCATGCTGCAACCGAAGAAGACTAAGTTCCGCAAGCAGTTCAAGGGTCGCATCAGCGGCGCTGCGAAGGGCGGATTCAACCTCGATTTCGGCGCCTTCGGCCTTAAGGCCATGGAGCCGGAGCGCATCACCGCGCGCCAGATCGAAGCCGCCCGCCGCGCGCTGACGCGTCACATGAAGCGCGCCGGTCGCGTCTGGATCCGCGTTTATCCGGACGTTCCGGTGACCTCGAAGCCGACTGAGGTCCGCATGGGCAAGGGTAAGGGCGCGACGGAATACTGGGCCGCCAAGGTGAAGCCGGGCCGCATCATGTTCGAGATCGACGGCGTTCCTGTCGATATCGCCCGGGAAGCGCTGGCGCTCGCCGCCGCCAAGCTGCCGATCCGCACGCGCTTCGTTCAGCGCATCGCGGAATAAGGAGACCAAGTCATGGCCAAGGCGCAGGACTTCCGCGCGATGACCGCCGATCAGCTCGACGACGAACTCGTCAAGCTGAAGAAGGAGCAGTTCAACCTGCGCTTCCAGAAGGCGACGGGTCAGCTCGAGAACACGTCGCGGGTCCGCCAGCTGCGTCGCGACATCGCGCGCATCCGGACCGTCGCGACCACCAAGCGCGGCGAAGCCGCGTCGCAGTCTTAAGAGGAGGACATCATGCCGAAGCGAGTCCTGCTCGGGACCGTCATTTCCGACAAGAACGCCAAGACCGTTGTGGTCAAGGTGGAGCGTCGGTTCACGCATCCGCTGCTCAAGAAGACCGTGCGGCGGACCAAGCACTACCACGCCCACGACGAGGACCGCCGCTTCAAGGTCGGCGACCTCGTGTGGATCGAGGAGAGCAAGCCGATCTCGAAGCTGAAGCGCTGGGTGGTGCGGGCCGACGTCGCTGTCGATCCGTCAGTCGCCGCTCCCGCGCCGTCCGCGTCCGAGTAAATTTCATCTGAAGAGTTAGGCCCGCCGGGCCAGGTCCGTTTCTGACGGAAACCGGCTCCGAGCGAGAAAGAAAGGTATACGGCCATGATTCAGATGCAGAGCAACCTCGACGTCGCCGACAATTCCGGCGCCAAGCGAGTGATGTGCATCAAGGTTCTGGGCGGCGCCGGCCGCCGCTACGCCGGCGTGGGCGACATCATCGTGGTGTCGATCAAGGAGGCGATCCCGCGCGGTCGCGTGAAGAAGGGCGACGTCATGAAGGCGGTCGTCGTTCGGACCGCCAAGGAAGTCCGTCGCGTCGACGGCTCCGTGATCCGCTTCGACCGCAATGCGGCGGTGCTGATCAACAACCAGAAGGAGCCGGTGGGCACGCGCATCTTCGGTCCGGTTCCGCGCGAGCTTCGCGCCAAGAACCACATGAAGATCATCTCGCTCGCGCCGGAGGTGCTGTAATGGCCGCCAAGATTAAGAAAGGCGACAAGGTCGTCGTTCTGACCGGTCGCGATAAGGGCAAGACTGGCGAAGTGCTGGAAGTGCGTCCGAAGGACGATCGCGCCGTGGTTCGCGGCGTGAACCTGATCTCGCGCCACCAGAAGCAGACCCAGAGCCAGGAAGGCGGCATCATCCGCAAGGAGGCCGCGATCCATCTCTCCAACCTGTCGCTCGCCGATCCGAAGGACGGCAAGGCGACGCGCGTTGGCTTCAAGACACTGGACGACGGCCGCAAGGTTCGCGTCGCGACCCGATCGGGGGAGCAGATCGATGCCTGAGGCGACCTACACGCCGCGCATGAAGCAGCACTACGATGAGGTCGTGCGCCCTCAGCTGATTGAAGAGTTCGGTTACAAGAACCCCTACGCCGTGCCCACGATCGAGAAGATCGTCATCAACATGGGCATCGGCGAGGCTGTGGCCGACTCCAAGAAGGCCGCGACCGCTGCGGCCGAGCTCGCCAAGATCGCCGGCCAGAAGCCGGTGATCACGAAGGCCCGCACGTCGATCGCGACCTTCAAGCTGCGCGAGGGCCAGTCGGTCGGCGCCAAGGTGACGCTGCGTCGCCAGCGGATGTACGACTTCGTCGACCGCCTGGTCACGATCGCGCTTCCCCGCGTCCGCGACTTCCGCGGTCTGAATCCCAAGAGCTTCGATGGCCGCGGCAACTTCGCCATGGGCATCAAGGAGCACATCGTGTTCCCGGAGATCGAGTATGACAAGATCGATCAGGTCTGGGGCATGGACGTCATCGTCTGCACGACGGCGAAGACTGACGACGAGGCGCGCGCGCTGCTGCGGGCCTTCAACTTCCCCTTCAGGCAGTGACGGGAGGATCGCATGGCTAAGAAGAGCGCGGTCGAAAAGAACAACCGCCGCCGTATGCTGGTCGCCCGGGACGCCGCGAAGCGCGCCGAGCTGAAGGCTATCGCGAAGAACCCGAACCTCGACCTCGAGGATCGGTTCGCCGCCCGCCTGAAGCTCGCCGAGCTTCCGCGGAACGGCTCGAAGGTCCGCATTCGCAACCGTTGCGAGATGACGGGACGTCCCCGGGCGTATTACCGCAAGCTGGGCATCTCGCGTATCGCGATCCGGGATCTCGGCTCCGCTGGCCAGATTCCCGGCCTCACGAAGTCCAGCTGGTAAGGGGAGGGCGATATGGCTGTGAACGATCCCCTCGGCGATATGCTGACGCGCATCCGCAACGCGCATATGCGGAACAAGACCTCCGTTTCGACGCCCGGCTCGCGCCTGCGTCAGAACGTGCTCGACGTGCTGCAGTCGGAAGGCTACATCCGCGGCTACACGTCGACCGACATGGACAATGGTCGGTCGGAGTTCGAGATCGAACTGAAGTACTATGACGGCGCTCCCGTCATCCGCGAGATTCAGCGGGTGTCGAAGCCCGGCCGTCGGGTGTACGCCTCGGTCAAGAACCTTCCGCGCGTGGCCAACGGCCTCGGCATCTCGATCCTGTCGACGCCGAAGGGCGTCATGGCGGATCACGACGCCCGCGACAACAACGTGGGCGGGGAGATCCTTTGCCGCGTCTTCTGACGCTGGCGAAGGGTTTCCCGGTTCGGAATTAGGAGAGCGATCATGTCGCGCATCGGCAAGAAGCCGATCGACGTGCCGTCGGGCGTGACCGCGGCGGTCGAAGGTCAGAACATCAAGGTCAAGGGTCCGAAGGGCGAACTCGCCTTCCGGGCGCATCATGACGTCGTCGTCGAGTTCAACGACGGCAAGGTCACCGTCCAGCCGCGCAGCGAGACGAAGCAGGCGCGCTCCATGTGGGGCATGTCCCGCACGATGGTGCAGAACCTCGTGACCGGCGTCACCAAGGGCTTCGAGAAGAAGCTCGAGATCACCGGCGTCGGCTACCGCGCGTCCGTCCAGGGCAAGAACCTGGTACTGGCGCTCGGCTACAGCCATGACGTGATCTACCCGATCCCGGATGGGATCCAGATCGCGGCGGCCAAGCCGACGGAGATCACCATTTCCGGCATCGACAGTCAGCGCGTCGGCCAGGTGGCCGCCGAAATCCGCGACTATCGTCGTCCCGAGCCGTATAAGGGCAAGGGCGTGCGGTACGCCGGCGAGTTCATCTTCCGCAAGGAAGGCAAGAAGAAGTAAGGCCCGGAAACATGGCGAAGAACCTCCAGACCGGCGCCCGCCGCAAGGCTCGTGTCCGCCGGGCGCTCCTCTCGGCGGCCAATGGCCGTCCGCGTTTGTCCGTGCATCGCTCGTCGAAGCAGATCTACGCGCAGATCATCGACGACGCGAAGGGCGTGACCCTCGCGGCCGCCTCGACGCTCGACAAGGATTTCCGCTCCACGGCGAAGACCGGCGCGGACATCGCTGCGGCCCAGGCCGTCGGCAAGCTGGTGGCCGAACGAGCCACCGCCGCCGGCGTCAAGGACGTGGTGTTCGACCGCGGCGCATACATCTATCACGGCAGGGTGAAAGCCCTCGCCGAGGCCGCCCGTGAGGGCGGGCTCAACTTCTGAAGCCCGCTCGAGGCGAGAGGATACCTAGAACATGGCTCGTGAGCCCAGAGAGAACCGCGGTCGCGACCGCGAGGACAGCGAGTTCGTCGACAAGCTGGTCCACATCAACCGCGTCGCCAAGGTCGTCAAGGGCGGCCGGCGCTTCGGCTTCGCCGCGCTCGTCGTGGTCGGAGACCAGAAGGGCCGCGTCGGCTTCGGCCACGGCAAGGCGCGCGAGGTGCCGGAAGCGATCCGCAAGGCGACCGAGAGCGCGAAGCGCGGTCTGATCCGCGTGCCGCTCCGCGAAGGCCGGACGCTGCATCACGACGTCGACGGTCGTCACGGTGCGGGCCGCGTCGTCGTCCGCGCGGCGCCGGCGGGTACCGGCATCATCGCCGGCGGCCCGATGCGCGCCGTGTTCGAAACGCTCGGCATCCACGACGTGGTCGCCAAGTCGCTCGGCTCGTCGAACCCCTACAACATGGTGCGCGCCACCTTCGACGCCCTGAAGGGCGAAGACAGCCCGCGCTCCGTCGCCGCCCGCCGCGGCCTCAAGGTCTCGACCTTGCAGGCTCGCCGCAAGGACGTCGACGCCGATGCCGTCGCCGAAGGCTGAACGGCAGCAATAGGAGCTTGATCATGGCAGACGCCGCCAAGAAGAAGACGAAGTCCGGCAGCGTGACGGTGGTCCAGACCGGCTCGTCCACTCGCCGTCCGGCCGACCAGCACGCAACCCTCGTCGGTCTCGGCCTCGGCCGGATCGGCAAGCGCCGCGAACTCACCGACACGCCGGCCGTGCGCGGGATGATCGCGAAGGTCGCGCATCTCGTGCGCGTCGAAGACGCCAACGCGGGAGGCAAGTGATGGTGAAGCTGAACGATCTCCGGGACAATCCCGGCGCCACCAAGGAGAAGATCCGCGTCGGACGCGGCATCGGCTCAGGCAAGGGCAAGACCGGCGGCCGCGGCGTGAAGGGCCAGAAGTCCCGCACCGGTGTGCGCGTGAAAGCGTTCGAGGGCGGCCAGATGCCGCTCTATCGCCGCCTGCCGAAGCGCGGCTTCCACAATCTGTTCGCCAAGGAGCTGAACGAGGTCAACCTCGCTCGTCTCCAGCAGGCGGTGGACGCCGGTCGGCTCGACGCCTCGAAGCCCGTCACCCAGGACGCGCTGTCCGAAGCCGGCGTGCTGACCCGCAAGAAAAAAGACGGCGTGAAGATCCTCGGCCGCGGCGAGCTGACCACCAAGCTCGATCTCGAGGTGTACGCCGTTTCGAAGTCGGTCTCCGACGCGATCGAGAAGATCGGCGGCAAGGTGACGCTGCTGGCCCCCAAGGCCGATGCGGACGCGGCCTGAACCAACTATCTGAGTACAGCCCGACGCCCCCTCGGGGGCGTCGTGGCGTTTTTGGGAGACGTGCGTCTCCCCACTCATTTGACGGACGGGATCGATGGCATCCGCCGCTGAGCAGCTTGCTGCGAACCTGAATTTCTCCGCCTTCTCGAAGGCGAGCGAGCTCAAGCAGCGAATCTGGTTCACGCTCGGGGCGCTGCTCGTCTACCGCCTCGGCACCTACATCCCGATGCCCGGCATCAACCCCTCAGCGCTGGCCGAGGTGTTCCGGCATCAGTCGACCGGCATCATCGGCCTGTTCAACATGTTCTCGGGCGGCGCGGTCGGCCGCATGGCGATCTTTGCGCTCGCCATCATGCCCTACATCTCCGCCTCGATCATCGTGCAGCTGATGACGACCGTCTCGCCGCACCTCGAGGCGCTGAAGAAAGAGGGCGAGCAGGGCCGCAAGATCATCAACCAGTACACGCGCTACGGCACGGTGTTGCTCGCAACCATCCAGGCCTACGGCATCGCAGCCGGTCTCGAGGGTCAGGCGAATGTGGTGGTCGATCCGGGCTGGTTCTTCAAGATCTCCACGGTCATCACGCTGACCGGCGGCACGATGTTTCTGATGTGGCTCGGCGAGCAGATCACCGCGCGCGGCATCGGCAACGGCATCTCGCTGATCATCTTCGCCGGCATCGTGGCGGAGCTGCCGATGGCAATCGCCGGCACTCTGGAGCTCTCGCGCCAGGGCGCGCTCTCCACCGGGGTGATCCTCGCGATCATCGTCATGGCCATCGGCGTGATCGCCTTCATCGTGTTCATGGAGCGCGCCCAGCGTCGGCTGCTGATCCAGTACCCGAAGCGGCAGGTCAGCCAAAACCGGATGACCGGCGGGGAGAGTTCGCATCTTCCGTTGAAGCTCAACACCGCGAGCGTCATCCCGCCGATCTTCGCGTCCTCGCTGCTTCTGTTGCCGACGACGATCGCGAACTTCTCGGCCGGCGGATCCGGCCCGGCCTGGCTCGGCGCGGTCACGACCTACCTCGCGCACGGCCGCCCGCTCTACATGGTGCTGTACGTCGCGCTGATCGTGTTCTTCTCGTTCTTCTACACCGCAATCGTCTTCAATCCGCAGGAGACCGCGGACAACCTGAAGAAGTATGGCGGTTTCATCCCCGGCATCCGCCCCGGCGAGCGCACCGCGGAATACATCGACTATGTGCTGACTCGCATCACGGTCGTCGGCGCCGCCTACATCGCGTTGGTCTGCGTCATTCCTGAGATTCTGATCTCCTATGCGGCCGTGCCGTTCTATTTCGGCGGCACCTCGCTGCTGATCGTAGTCTCGGTGACGATGGACACTGTCGCGCAGGTGCAGGGCCATCTCTATGCCGCGCAGTACGAAGGCCTCATCAAGAAGGCCAGGCTGAGAGGAAAGCGGAAATGAGGCTTATCCTGCTCGGCCCCCCTGGGGCCGGTAAGGGAACGCAGTCCGAGCGCCTGGTCGCCAAGCATGGCCTTGTCCAGCTGTCGACCGGCGATATGCTGCGCGCGGCGGTCGCCGCCGGCACTCCCGTCGGCGTGGAAGCTAAGGATCTCATGGCGCGGGGCGAGCTCTGCCCCGACCGGCTGGTGGTCCAGATCGTCGGCGACCGCATCCAGGAATCCGACGCCGTTCGCGGCTTCATCCTCGACGGCTTCCCGCGCACGGTGAAGCAGGCGGAAGCCCTGGACGTGATGCTCGACGGCAAAAGCCTCGGCCTCGACGCCGTGATCGAACTCGCGGTCGACGAGAACGCGCTGCTCGAGCGGGTCGAAGGTCGCGCGCGCGATCTCGCCGCTGCCGGCAAGCCGGTCCGCAGCGACGACGCGCCGGATGTGGTTCGCAAGCGGATCGCTGATTACAACGCCGTCACGGCTCAGCTTCGCCCGTTCTACAAACAGCGCGGCCTCTACGCCTCCGTGGACGGCATGGCGCCGATTGATACGGTCGCGGCCGAGATCGACGGCGTGCTGTCCGACGTCAAGGCGTCCGCCTGACGGTTAGGACGGCAGGATCGGTTGAAATGCTAAGAAGGGGTTGACGAGCGCTCCGTAAGGCGCTACGCGCACGCCTTCATCGAAAGTGCTCGGAGATCGGCGCGCCCAACGCGCGCCTGGAACCTTCGCTTCGTTTCACTGGCGCGCATGGGCCGGCCTCCACCGGACGCGCGCCTTATTGCCGATCCCGCAAGGGACCGGCCGCACATGGAGGGCGCCCAAGTGGCCCGTATTGCAGGCGTAAACATCCCGACTAACAAGCGCGTCATCATCGCGCTTCAGTACATCCACGGCATCGGAGCCCAGAAGGCGGGCGAGATCTGCGAGAAGGTCTCGATCCCGGCCGAGCGCCGCGTCAACCAGCTGACGGACGCCGAGGTCATCCAGATCCGCGAGACGATCGACCGCGACTACATGGTCGAAGGCGATCTGCGCCGCGAAGTCGCGATGAACATCAAGCGCCTGATGGATCTCGGTTCCTATCGCGGTCTGCGTCACCGCCGCGGTCTGCCGGTCCACGGCCAGCGCACCCACACCAACGCCCGCACCCGCAAGGGCAAGGCGAAGCCGATCGCCGGCAAGAAGAAGTAATTTTTAATCGGCGGCGCGTTGATCGCGCCGCCCATCTTTTCCCGAGCGCCTGGAATTACGGGCGCGCCTGAAGGATCGAGAGCCACATGGCCAAGGAAGCCCAGCGCATTCGCCGCCGCGAACGTAAGAACATCGCGTCCGGCGTCGCGCACGTGAACGCCACGTTCAACAACACCATGATCACCATCACCGACGCGCAGGGCAACACCGTGTCCTGGTCGTCGGCCGGCGCCCAGGGCTTCAAGGGCTCGCGCAAATCGACCCCGTATGCGGCCCAGGTCGCGGCCGAGGACGCCGCCAAGAAGGCCGCCGAGCACGGCATGCGCACCCTCGAAGTCGAAGTCCGCGGCCCGGGTTCGGGTCGTGAGTCGGCGCTTCGCGCGCTGCAGGCCGCCGGCTTCATGGTGACCTCGATCCGCGACGTGACGCCGATCCCGCACAACGGCTGCCGGCCGCGCAAGCGCCGGCGCGTCTGAGCCGACGTCTCGTGCGTCGCGCCCCAATGGTTTGGGGCGCGTCTCCGTTTCAGGCCGCAGCTGTTTCAGCGCGGCCTCCGTCGGGGCCTCAGGGGCTCCACGGGTGACTGACGAAGGATGCAGTCCGTGATCCAGAAGAACTGGCAAGATCTCATCAAGCCGAACAAGCTCGAAGTCGCGGGCGGCGGCGACGGCAAGCGGACCGCGACCATGGTCGCGGAGCCGCTCGAGCGCGGCTTCGGCCTCACCCTCGGCAACGCGCTGCGCCGGATCCTCCTGTCGTCGCTGCAGGGCGCGGCGGTGACCTCGATCCACATCGACGGCGTGCTGCACGAGTTCTCGTCGATCCCCGGCGTCCGCGAGGACGTGACCGACATCGTCCTCAACATCAAGGACGTCGCCATCAAGATGCAGGGCGAGGGCCCGAAGCGGATGGTTCTGCGCAAGCAGGGTCCCGGCCAGGTGGTCGCGGGCGACATCCAGGTGGTCGGCGACGTCGAGGTGCTGAACCCGAACCTGCCGATCTGCACGCTGGACGACGGCGCGGAGATCCGCATCGAGTTCACCGTCGACACCGGCAAGGGCTACATCGCCGCCGACCGCAACCGTCCAGAGGACGCGCCGATCGGCCTGATTCCGGTCGACAGCCTCTATTCGCCGGTCAAGAAGGTCTCCTACCGCGTCGAGAACACGCGTGAAGGCCAGATCCTCGACTACGACAAGCTGACGCTCACCGTCGAGACCAACGGCTCGATCAGCCCCGAGGACGCGGTGGCCTACGCCGCGCGCATCCTCCAGGACCAGCTCGAAGTATTCGTGAACTTCGAGGAGCCCAAGAAGGAAAGCGTCCAGTCCTCGATCCCGGAGCTCGCCTTCAACCCGGCGCTGCTCAAGAAGGTCGACGAGCTGGAGCTGTCGGTCCGCTCGGCGAACTGCCTGAAGAACGACAACATCGTCTATATCGGCGACCTCATTCAGAAGACGGAGGCGGAAATGCTCCGCACGCCGAACTTCGGCCGGAAGTCGCTGAACGAGATCAAGGAAGTGCTCGCCCAGATGGGCCTGCACCTCGGGATGGAAGTCGGCGGCTGGCCGCCGGACAACATCGACGAACTCGCCAAGCGCTTCGAAGAGCATTACTGAGGATCGCCGGACCTGCTGACCGCTTAAAAGCGGCGCGGGCCTGAAGGAGAACTGAAATGTCCATGCACGCGAAGCGCGGCCGTCGCTTCAACCGGCTCCAGAGCCACCGTAAGGCGATGTTCGCGAACCTCGCGCAGTCGCTGATCGAGCACGAGCAGATCGTCACCACGCTGCCGAAGGCTAAGGACCTGCGTCCGGTCGTCGAGAAGCTCGTGACGCTCGCCAAGCGCGGCGACCTTCACTCGCGCCGCCTAGCGCTGGCGGAGCTTCGCCACCTCCCGACGGTGCGCAAGCTGTTCGACACGCTGGCGCCGCGCTACGAGGGTCGTCCCGGCGGCTATCTCCGCATCATCAAGGCGGGCTTCCGCCACGGCGACAATGCGCCGGTCGCGGTGATCGAGTTCGTCGAGCGCGACGTGAACGCCAAGGGCAAGGTCGATCGCGACCGCCTCGAGGCTGAAGCCGCGGCCTGAGCCTGCGTCTCCACGATTGACTTGAAGAGAGCGGCCGGCGACGGCCGCTTTTTTCGTTTGGACTGTGAAGAACTTGGCTCTGATGGCTCCACTTCGGGTCGCGGGCTTGAGCCGGGACCCAGAACCATGACGGATAGGCCGAGAAGCGAAGACGTCTCCAGGTTCGCTTTAGGGCTCAACGCGTCTCGTCCCGGCTTAAGTCCGGACACGAGGGCAGTGCTACGGGGGCGTGCGCAGCGGCTCAACGCCGTTGGGAGATCGCTACCAGCACGATGCCCACTACCGCTAGCGCCGCCCCGTAGTAGGCCCACTGGGTCTGTCTGATCATGAAGCTCTCGGCGGGCCACGCGATAAGCCCGAGCCCCTGGCCGATCCAGAGAGCTCCCACGGCGACGGCGACGAGGCCGAGAACGAAGAGCAGCGTTTTCAAAGGAACGTCCTTTCGTGGAGGCACGCGGCGTCACGGCCGTTTCGTTCGGGCGCGGACCGCATTATGTCAGACGCCGCATCACGGACGTCCTTGAGCGGAGCGCCATCTCATGAAGTTCACCGCAGCCGCGGCTCTTGGCCTGATCGCCATACTCCTCGCGCCTGCGCAGGCGGAGGAGCGCCGGCTCCCGGAGAGCCGGGAAGAGGTCAAGCTGTCCTTCGCTCCGGTCGTGCACAACGTTACTCCGGCCGTCGTCAACATCTACGCCAGCCGCACCGAGCAGCGCGCGCGCAACCCGCTGTTCGACGATCCGTTCTTCCGCCGCTTTTTCGGGGGCGACAGCGGCCGCATGCCGCGAGAGCGCGTGCAGCGCTCGCTCGGCTCCGGCGTCATCGTGGGTGACGACGGGCTGATCGTCACCAACAACCACGTCGTCGAGAACATGACGGAGGTGCGCGTCGCGCTTTCCGACAAGCGGGAGTTCGAGGCGAAAATCCTGCTGAAGGATTCACGCGCCGACATGGCGGTGCTGAAGATCGGCGACGGCTCCGAGAAGTTTCCGAGCCTGAACTTCGCGGATTCCGACGCCGTGCAGGTCGGCGACCTTGTGCTCGCGATCGGCAACCCCTTCGGCGTGGGGCAGACCGTGACCTCCGGCATCGTCTCGGCGCTCGCCCGCACCCAGATCGGCGTGGACGATTTCCAGTCCTTCATCCAGACCGACGCGGCCATCAATCCCGGCAATTCGGGCGGCGCGCTGGTCGATCTGGATGGCAAGCTGGTCGGCATCAACACCGCGATCTTCTCGCAGTCCGGCGGCTCGGTCGGCATCGGCTTCGCGATCCCCGCCAACATGGTCCGCGTGGTGCTGTCCTCGGCACGATCCGGGGCGAAGTCGGTGGTGCGGCCCTGGTTCGGGGCCTCGCTGCAGAACGTCACGCCTGAGATCGCGGACAGCCTCGGCCTCAAACGCCCGAGCGGCGCCCTGGTCTCGACGGTCGCGGCCGACTCGCCGGCCGCGAAGGCTGGGATCGAGCAGGGCGATCTCGTCACCGCCGTCGACGGCCAGCCCGTCGACAGCGTCGAGGGCTTCACCTACCGTTTCGCGACGCGTCCGATCGGCGGCAAGGCGGAGGTCGCGGTCTCCCGCGGCGGCGCCACGAAGACCCTGTCTGTCGCGCTCTCGACCGCGCCGGAAATCCCGGCTCGCGAGCAGCGTACCTTGCGCGGGGAATCACCCTTCACCGGCGCGACCGTCGCCAATCTGTCGCCCGCGCTCACCGACGAGATGTCGCTCGACCAGAGCCTGCGCGGGGTCGTGGTGATGGAGACGGGCGAGGGCACGATCGCCGAGCAGCTCGGCTTCCAGAAGGGCGACATCATCCGCGCCGTGAACGACAAGAAGGTCGCCGCCGTGAAGGATCTCGTGATCATCGCCGGCGGACAGCCCGGCGTGTGGAAGGTTACGATCGAGCGCGACGGCCACAGCATCACGTCCGTGTTCGGCGGCTGAGATGGCGAACCTCTTCGAGGCGGCGGGAATGGAGCGGGAGGCCCCTAGGCCGCTCGCGGACCGTCTGCGCCCGCAGAGCCTCGACGAGGTGATCGGCCAGGAGCATCTGCTCGGGCCGGACGGCGCGCTCGGCCGGCTGATCGAGGCGGGGACTCTCGGCAGCCTGATCTTCTGGGGGCCTCCGGGCACGGGCAAGACCACCGTCGGCCGCCTGCTCGCCCAGGCGACGAACCTCGCCTTCGAGCCGATCTCAGCGATATTTACAGGCGTCGCCGATCTTAAGAAGGTCTTCGACGCCGCCCGCGGCCGCCGGTCGATGGGGCAGGGCACACTGCTGTTCGTCGACGAGATCCACCGCTTCAACAAGGCGCAGCAGGACAGCTTCCTGCCCGTCATGGAGGACGGGACGGTGACGCTCGTCGGCGCGACCACCGAGAACCCGTCCTTCGCGCTCAACGCGGCCCTGCTGTCGCGCGCGCGGGTGCTCGTGTTCCGCTCGCTAGACGCCGAGGCCATCGAGAAGCTGCTCGCGCGCGCCGAAGCGATCGAGGGTCGCCCGCTGCCGCTCGACGAAGAGGCGCGAGCGTCGCTGATCCGTATGGCGGATGGCGACGGGCGGGCGTCGCTGACCCTCGCCGAGGAGATCTGGCGAGCGGCCCGAGCAGGCGAAATCTTCGACGCGGAACGCGTGCAGGACGTCGTGCAGCGCCGCGCGCCGATCTACGACAAGTCCTCGGACGGCCACTACAACCTCATTTCTGCGCTCCATAAATCGGTCCGCGGATCGGACGCTGACGCGTCCCTTTACTGGCTCGCGCGCATGCTCGACGCCGGCGAGGATCCGCTTTACCTCGCCCGCCGGCTGATCCGCATGGCGTCGGAGGACATCGGTCTCGCCGACCCGCAGGCGCTGGTGATCGCGATCGCCGCCCGTGACGCCTACGAGCAGCTCGGCACGCCCGAGGGGGAGCTCGCGCTCGCCGAATGCGTCGTGCATCTCGCGACTGCGCCGAAGTCGAACGCGGTCTACGTCGCATACAAGCGTGCGCGGGCGGCGGCGAAGGAGCACGGCTCGCTCGTGCCCCCGAAGCACATCCTGAACGCGCCGACCAAGCTCATGAAATCCGAGGGCTATGGCGACGGCTACGCCTATGACCACGACGCCCCGGAGGCGTTCTCGGGCCAGGACTACTTCCCCGAAGCCATGGGCCGCCGCGCCTTCTACGAACCGCCCGACCGCGGCTTTGAGCGCGAGCTCAGGAAGCGGCTGGAGTACTGGGCGAAGCTCAGGGCCGAGCGCGGGTGAGGCCTGGACGCCCGGCGGCGCCATGCTGACGGAAGCAACGCATTCGCTTGGAGTCCCCGAATGATCCCTGCGCTGCTTGTCGCGCTCGGCGGAGCCCTCGGCTCGGTCACCCGCTATTTCGTCAACGTCGCCACGGCGCGCGCCTTCGGGCTCGGTTTTCCCTGGGGAACGCTGACGGTGAACGTCGTCGGCGGCTTTGTCATGGGTCTGCTTGCGGCGCTGCTTGCGCTCAAGGGCGGATCGAATGAGCTCAGGGTGTTCCTGCTGACGGGGGTCCTCGGCGGCTTCACGACCTTCTCCGCCTTCTCGCTCGATGCGGTAACGCTCTGGGAGCGCGGGGAGGCGGGGCTCGCCGGGGCCTACGTCGCGGCGTCCATCGGCGTCTCGATCGCAGCGCTGATCGGCGGCCTCGCTCTTGGGCGCGCGCTGGGGTAAAAGGCGTGCTCTTCTTGCGAACGCCAGTCGTGGACGCCCGGACCTAACCGGGCGACGCGGTCCTATCGGCGCATTCCGAAAGCACGTTTCGATGGCCGAACGCACCTCCCGCGGACCCAGGAAAGGCGGACCCCGTCCGCAGCTCCTGACGAAGACCGGCAGGCCCACCAAGGCCGCAGCAAGGGCGGCCGCAGGAGAGGCGTTCCGCAATCCCGTGAAGAAACCCGCCGCAAAAAGCGGCGGCGCGCCGCGTTCGGCGGTCGAAAAAAGCCTCGCGATCGCCGCAAAACCGCTGCCCGCGCTGCCGGGCAAGGCCGCCGGCGTGCAGTCGATTCCCGTGCGTGAAGCAGAAGAAGGCCTACGGCTCGACCGCTGGTTCAAGGAGCGGTTTCCGGCGCTCGCCTTCGGCCACCTGCAGAAGCTTTGCCGCACGGGCCAAATCCGCGTCGACGGCGCCCGCGCGAAGACCGCGACGCGGCTCTCCGCAGGCATGGTCGTCCGCGTGCCGCCGCTGAAGGACGAGAGCGAGGGCGCGGAGGATGAGACCCTACCCAAGCCCGCGGTCAAGCGCGCGTCCGCAGACGATCGCGACGCGCGCGAGCTGAAGGAGATGACGATCCACGAGGACCGCAACATCCTGGTCCTCAACAAGCCCTATGGCCTCGCCGTCCAAGGCGGCTCAGGGATTACGCGCCATGTCGACGGCATGCTGAACGCGCTGACCGGCCGCGATGGGCAGCGGCCGCGCCTCGTCCACCGCATCGACAAGGACACCGCGGGCGTGCTCGTCGTCGCGAAGACGCGGCTCGCCGCCTCCGATCTCGCCCGCGCGTTCCGCTCCCGTCTGACCCGCAAGATCTACTGGGCGCTCGTTCCCGGCGTTCCGCGCACCAAGCAGGGACGCATCTCGACCTATCTCGCCAAAGGCGAGGGCGACGGGCCGGAGGGAGAGCGCATGCAGGTGGTCGCCCACGGCGACAGCGGCGCCGCGCACGCCTTGACCTATTACGCGGTGGTCGACCACGCCGGGCCGAAGCTCTCCTGGCTGTCGCTGAAACCGGTCACCGGCCGCACGCATCAGCTCCGCGCCCATTGCGCCCATATCGGCCACCCGATCGTGGGCGACCCGAAATACTTCAACGTCGAGAACTGGCAGCTTCCGGGCGGCTTGCAGAACCGGCTGCATCTGCTCGCCCGCCGCCTTGTGCTGCCGCTCGCGAACGGCGACATCCTCGACGTCTCTGCGCCCCTGCCGCCGCACATGCAGCAATCGTGGAGCGTGCTGGGCTTCGACGCCTCCGACTATGACCCCATCGTCGACGCTCCGGAAGACTGAGGCGGTCACGCCTCCATAGGTTTCGCGCATGAAGCTCGTGATCTTCGATGTCGACGGCACGCTCGTCGACAGCCAGCACGCCATCGTCGCGGCGATGGCGGAAGCCTATGTGGCGCATGGACTGACCGCGCCCGAACGCGAGGCCGTTCGGGCGATCGTCGGGCTCTCTGTCGCGGAAGCGGTGGCCGAGCTGTCGGCCGAGGCCGCAGACCATCCGCAGGCTGCGATCGGCGAGGCGTTCAAGCTCAATTTCATGCGCAACCGTGCGCAAAATCCTGATTCAATGCCGCTTTATCCAGGCGCGCTAGAGATCATCGAGGCGCTTTCCGCTCGAGGTTTGCTGCTGGGGCTCGCCACCGGCAATTCGCGGCGCGGGGTCGCTCATTTCGTCGAGCGCCATGGGCTCGAGGACCGCTTCGTCACCCGCCAGACGGCGGAAGACGCGCCCTCGAAGCCTCATCCTGCGATGGTCCTTCAGGCCGCGGCGGAGGCTGGCGTTGACCCCCAGGAGGCCGCGATGGTCGGCGACACCACCTTCGACATGGCGATGGCGCGCGCGGCCGGCGCGCGGGCGATTGGGGTCTCGTGGGGGTACCACACGCCCGACCGCCTGCTCGCCGCCGGGGCCGAGATCGTCATCGCCAGTTTCGACGCCCTGCCGGCGGCGCTCGGGATTACGGCGCCGGAGCCGGCCCGATGAGCGCGCCGAACGAGTTGCCGAAGCGCTTCTACAAGGCCGCCGAAGCGCTGGAGAAGGACGGTCTTTTCGCGATTGCCCTCGACGGAAAGACTGCACGAACGCCGGCCCGCGCTTTGCTCGCGATGAAGGCGCGCCCGCTCGCCGAGGCGGTCGCCGCGGAATGGCAGGCTCAGGAGGAACGGATCGATCCCTCGACCATGCCGCTCACCCGGCTCGCGAATGTCGCGATCGACGGCGTCGCCAAGGAGGCGGCGGCCGTCGCCGCCGAGATCGTGCGCTACGCCGGCAGCGACCTCGTGTGCTATCGCGCGGACACGCCCGACCGCCTGGTCGCGCGCCAGGCCACGCATTGGGATCCCGTGCTCGCCTTCGCCCGCGACACGCTCGGCGCGCGCTTCGTGCTGGCGGAAGGCGTGATGTTCGTCGAGCAGCCCGCCGAAGCGCTGGAGGCGGTCAGCCTCGCCGTGCCGCGCGACGACGCCTTTACGCTGGCGGCCCTGAGCACGCTCACCACGCTCACCGGTTCCGCCCTCGTCGCGCTCGCGCTCCACAGGGGGCATCTCTCCGCCGACAGCGCATGGGCGGCGGCGACAGTCGACGAGGATTGGAGCGCGGAGATCTGGGGGCACGATGCGGAAGCCGCCGCCCGCCAAGCCTTCCGCCGCTGCGAATTCGAGGCCTCCGTCCGCATGCTCGCGCTCGCGCGCGCCTGACGGCGAGGCTGCAGCCCCGCCCTTTGTCCACATTGCGGCGCCGCAGCGTGCGCGATACGGCTCACAAAACGGGTGACGGGAGCCGAGCTTACATGAAGGACATTCTGGCGGAGCTCGAAGAGCGCCGGGCGACGGCGCGGCTGGGCGGTGGCGAGAAGCGCATCGCGGCGCAGCACGCGCGCGGAAAACTCACCGCGCGCGAACGGCTCGAGATCCTGCTCGATCCCGACTCCTTCGAAGAATACGACATGTTCGTCGAGCACCGCTCGAACGACTTCGGCATGGAGAAGCAGAAGATCCCCGGCGACGGAGTCGTCACCGGCTGGGGCACCGTCAACGGGCGCAAGGTCTTCGTGTTCGCGAAGGACTTCACCGTGTTCGGCGGGTCGCTCTCCGAGGCGCACGCGCAGAAGATCATCAAGATTCAGGACATGGCGATCCGCAACCGCGCGCCGGTCATCGGGCTGTTCGACGCCGGCGGCGCGCGCATCCAGGAGGGCGTCGCGGCGCTGGGCGGCTATGGCGAAGTGTTCCAGCGCAACGTGCTGGCCTCCGGCGTCATCCCGCAGATCTCTGTGATCATGGGTCCCTGCGCCGGCGGCGACGTCTACTCGCCGGCGATGACCGACTTCATCTTCATGGTCCGCGACCGCTCCTACATGTTCGTCACGGGTCCCGACGTCGTGAAGACCGTCACCAACGAGACGGTGACGGCGGAGGAGCTCGGCGGCGCGAAAGTCCACACGACGAAGTCCTCGATCGCCGACGGCGCCTACGACAACGACGTCGACGCGTTGGTCGACATGCGCAGGCTGATGGACTTCCTGCCCGGCAACAATATCGAGGGCGTGCCGGAATGGCCCTCCTTCGACGACCCGGACCGCTACGACGCCTCGCTCGACACCATCATCCCGGACAATCCGAACAAGCCCTACGACATCAAGGAGCTGATCCTGAAGACGGTCGACGAGGCCGATTTCTTCGAAATCCAGGAATCGTTCGCGAAGAACATCGTGGTCGGCTTCGGGCGCATGGAAGGGCGGACCGTCGGCTTCGTCGCGAACCAGCCGATGGTGCTCGCGGGCGTGCTCGACAGCGACGCCAGCCGCAAGGCCGCCCGCTTCGTGCGATTTTGCGATTGTTTCGAGATACCGATCGTCACCTTCGTCGACGTTCCCGGCTTCCTGCCTGGGACCGCGCAGGAATATGGCGGCCTCATCAAGCACGGCGCGAAGCTGCTGTTCGCCTATGCCGAGGCGACCGTGCCGAAGGTCACCGTCATCACCCGCAAGGCGTTCGGCGGCGCCTATGACGTCATGGCGTCGAAGCATCTCCGCGGCGACGTGAACTATGCCTGGCCGACGGCGCAAATCGCGGTGATGGGCGCCAAGGGCGCGGTCGAGATCATCTTCCGCGGCTCCGACGCCGAAGGCATCGCGGCCAAGACGAAGGAGTATGAAGAGCACTTCCTCACGCCTTTCATCGCGGCCGAGCGCGGCTATATCGACGAGGTCATCCTGCCTCGCTCGACCCGCCGCCGCGTCGCCCGCGCGCTCGCGATGCTGCGCGGCAAGCGCCTCGAGAATCCCTGGAAGAAGCACGACAACATCCCGCTCTGAGGCGGGCCGCGACGCGCAAACAAAAGGCCTCCGGAGAGGGCGGCCTTTTTCGTTCCAGAGCGGGAAGGGTCAGCCCGCCTTCAATCGCTTGGCGACCGCCGGCGCGAAATAGGTGAGCACGCCGTCGGCGCCAGCGCGCTTGAAGGCCATCAGGCTCTCCACCATCGCGAGCTCGCCGTCGATCCAGCCATTGTCCGCAGCGGCGCAGATCATCGAGTACTCGCCCGACACCTGATACGCGTAGGTCGGCATGCCGAAGCGTTCCTTCAGCCGCCAGACGATGTCGAGATAGGGCAGGCCGGGCTTCACCATCAGCATGTCCGCGCCCTCGGCGACGTCGAGCTCCGCCTCGCGCAGCGCCTCGTCGCCGTTCGCGGGATCCATCTGATAGGTCTTCTTGTCGCCGATGAGCGCCTTCCTGGTGCCGATCGCGTCGCGGAACGGGCCGTAGAAGGCGGAGGCGTATTTCGCCGCATAAGACATGATCTGGACGTGGGAGAGGCCCGCATCGTCGAGCCCTGCGCGGATCGCGCCAACACGGCCGTCCATCATGTCGGAGGGCGCGATCACGTCGGCGCCGGCCTCGGCCTGCGTCAGCGCCTGACGGACCAGGACCGCTACGGTGGCGTCGTTCAGGATGCGCTCGCCGTCCATCAGCCCGTCATGGCCGTGGCTGGTGAAGGGATCGAGCGCGACGTCGGTGATCAGACCGACGTCTGGCGCGGCGGCCTTCATCGCTTTGAGCGCGCGACAGACGAGGTTGTCGGAGTTGAGCGCCTCCGAGCCGGTAGGATCGCGCAGTTCCGGCGCGGTGAAAGGAAACAGCGCGATCGCGGGGATGCCGAGCGACGCCGCCTCCTCGGCCGCGCGGGCCGCAAGGTCGACGGTGAGGCGCTCGACGCCGGGCATCGCCTGAACGGGCTCCCGGACGTTCTCGCCCTCGATCACGAAGATCGGCCAGATCAGGTCGTTGACGCTGAGCTCGTTCTCGCGGACGAGGCGGCGCGACCAGTCGGCGCGGCGGTTGCGGCGCAGGCGCCGGGGCAGGTCGAGGGCGCCGTCGGCAATGGGGCCGTTCGGATCGCGGGTCTGACGCATGAGTCTGGTCTCCCGGCGCCGGGCTGCCGGCGATGTCGGACGCGTTTCGGCGCTGTGCATAACACCGCAGGGATCACGCAGACATCCCCTTAAAGCGACGGGGCCGGTTTGCGCCACGCGCGCGAACCGGAAACAGTGGCCGAGTGATCAGAGAGCGTGAGGCGATGGCGGGCGAGAACGAAACTGCGGGTCTGCCCGGCATATCGCTCGCCGATTCCCGCATGACGGATCCCGCGGGCAAACCGTGGAACTGGCGGCTGTTCGTCTTCCTGCGCGGCCTTGCGGTGCTGCAGTTCGTGAAGGGCCTCGCCTACTGGGCGGCGTTGCTGCTCTCGGGCGGCTCGCCCGACCCGATGGCTGGCGTCTCGACGGCCCGGCTCGTCACCTGCGCCTTCTTCGCCGTGGCGGACCCTGTCGCGGCGGTCGGACTGTGGCTCGGCGCGGCCTGGGGCGTGGCAATCTGGCTGCTCGCCGCGATCGGCCAGATCGCGGCCGTGGCGCTCGACGGATCGTCGTCCACCGCCACCGTGGCCCTCACGATCGCGGCCTTCGCGGCCATGGGCGTCTACATCGTCTTGTCGGTGAAGGCCCGGCTCGAGCTCGACTGATGGATCTGGTGAACAATTCGTCGCCACAGGATTCAGGAATAGATAATAAAAACGAAAATCGATTTACAGTTGTTCCGGTAAGACCTTGTTGATGAGCCGAAGCAAGGATTGATTAAGTCTACAAAATAAAGACAAATTTCATCACGTCATTTAAGCGCATTTTCACGGGACAGGCGCATATTCGAGATCAAAGGGGCGCGGGACAGGGACGACGCCCCAAGATGATTGAGAATACAGGAAGGCGTCCGTCATGAAGAACGTTGCTCGTCAGGCCGACACTGCCGCCGCCGATCCTCGCCAGGGCGAAGTCAGGCCGCTTTATCTTGAAGCTCTCACGCTGGTGGAGCGGCTTCACCGTCGCCTGCTCGACGTGATCAAGGACGAGTTCGACCGCCGCGGCCGGTCGGACATCAACAGCGTCCAGGCGCTTCTTCTGTACAACGTCGGCGACGCCGAGCTGACCGCCGGCGAGCTCCGGACCCGCGGCTACTATCTCGGCTCCAACGTCTCCTACAACCTCAAGAAGCTGGTGGAGATGGGTTACCTCCATCACCAGCGCTCGCGGATGGACCGCCGCTCGGTGCGCATCAGCCTCACCGACAAGGGCCGCGAGATCCACGACATCGTCGAGAGCCTCTACGCCAAGCACATCCGCACGATCGAGCAGGTCGGCGGCGTCTCGGCAGACGACTTCAAGACGCTCAACGTCGCACTGGTCCGCCTCGAGCGCTTCTGGACCGACCAGATCCGCTTCCGCCTCTGATCGTCGTCTTCAGGACGATGCGAAAAAGCCCGCCGGGGCGACCGCGGCGGGCTTTTCCTCTTGCGGGTAAGCGCTGCTCCGTTGTCCAACCGTCGCCAGCCCGCTTGCGGGGTGCCGATCAGGACGAGGAGATACCGATGGACGCAGATCTCAGAATCTTGGGCAGGATGTCCTCGATCAATGTCCGCAAAGTCCTCTGGACCTGCGACGAGATCGGCCTCGCCTATGATCGCGAGGATTGGGGGAGGGGTTTCGCCTCGACTGCGGACCCGGAGTTCCTGGCGAAAAACCCGCACGGGCTGATCCCCGTCATCGAGGATGAGGCGGGCGTTCTCTGGGAATCCAACACGATCTGCCGCTATCTGGCCGCCAAGCACGGCCGGACCGATCTGCTTCCCGCGTCTCCCAGGGAGCGCGCCGGCGTCGAGCAGTGGATGGACTGGCAGGCGACTGAGCTGAACGCGTCCTGGCGATACGTGTTCTTCGCTCTTGTCCGGCGCGACCCGGCCTTCCAGGACAAACAGAAAATCCGTGAGGGCGCCGACGGCTGGAACGCGCAGATGGGCGTTCTGGAAAAGCGGCTCGCCGAGACGGGTGCGTTCGTCACCGGCGCGACCTTCACTCTCGCGGACGTCGTGCTGGGCCTTGTCGTCAACCGCTGGCTCGCGACGCCGATCACCCGGCCGGACTACCCGGCGATCTCCGCATATCTCGAGCGGCTCCGCGAGCGTCCGCGGTTCCTGAAGTACACCGGCGACGGTCTACCCTGAGGTCGCGCGTCCGGCGCCCTTTCACCCACGCGGGCGCAGCAGGACGTGCTTCTTGCGGCCGAGCGAGAGCTTGATGACGCCCTCCGGCGTCAGGTCGGCCTCGGTCAGAACCGCGCGTTCGTCGGTGACCGGCTTGTCGTTGAGCCTCAGGCCCCCGCCCTTCACCTGGCGGCGGGCTTCGCCGTTCGAGGCGACGAGGCCCGCGATCTCGGAAAAGGCGCTCAGCACGCCGAGCCCCGCCACGAGCGCCGAAGCGTCGATCGCGACGGTCGGCAGCGACTGACTGAGCGCGCCTTCCTCGAATGTGGTGCGGGCGGTCGCCTCAGCCTCTTCCGCCGCGGCGCGGCCGTGGACGATGGCGGTTGCTTCGGTCGCCAGGACCTTTTTCGCCTCGTTGATCTCGGCGCCGCCGAGCGCGCCCAGACGTTCAATCTCGGCGACGGGAAGGTCCGTAAACAGCTTCAGGAAGCGGACGACGTCGTCGTCCTCGGTGTTCCGCCAGTACTGCCAAAACACGTATGGGGAGGCCATGTCCGCGTTGAGCCACACCGCGCCTCCGGCGGTCTTGCCCATCTTGGCGCCGGAGGAGGTGGTGATCAGCGGGCAGGTGAGGGCGAACAGCCCCGCGCCGTCGACGCGGCGGCCGAGCTCGATGCCGTTGACGATGTTCCCCCACTGGTCCGAACCGCCCATCTGAAGCCGGCAACCGTAGCGGCGGCTCAGCTCCAGGAAGTCGTAGGCCTGCAGGATCATGTAGTTGAATTCGAGGAAAGAGAACGGCTGCTCCTGCTCAAGCCGCGACTTCACGCTGTCGAAGGACAGCATGCGATTGACCGAAAAGTGCCGGCCGATCTCGCGCAGGAACGGAACGTATTCGAGCCTGTCGAGCCACTCCGCGTTGTCGACCATGATCGCGTCCGTTTCGGCCTCGCCGAAGGTCATGAACTGCGTGAAGACTGATTTGATCGTCTCCTTGTTCGCAGCGATCTGCGCGTCGTCGAGCAGCGGACGCTGCTCGTTGCGGAAGGAGGGGTCTCCGACCTTGGTCGTGCCGCCGCCCATCAGCACGATCGGCTTGTGCCCGGTCTGCTGGAGCCTGCGCAGCATCATGATGTTCGCCATGTGCCCGACATGCAGGCTCGGCGCGGTCAGGTCGTAGCCGATATAGGCCGTGATCGGCCCGTCGAGGGCGAGCGCATCCAGCGCCGCGGCGTCGGACGCCTGATGGATCTGGCCGCGCTCTTCGAGGAGACGCAGGAAATCGGATTTGTAGGCGGTCATCGGATGCTTGCGTCTTTGATCGGGGCGTCCGGATTCCATGTTTTCGGTGCAAAGTCACTTCGAAGTTGGATTCGGAGAGCTTTCCCATGCGCGCGATCGGGCTGATGAGCGGCACGTCGTTCGATGGCGTCGACGTCGCGCTAGTCGAGACTGACGGCGAGCGGATCGAGCGGTTCGGACCGAGCTTCTATCGCGCCTACCGGCCGGAGGAGCGCGCGGTGCTGGCGAGGGCGCTCTCCGACGCCGTCGCGGTCGGCGAGCGGCGCGAGCGGCCGGGCGCGCTGGTCGAGGCGGAAGACATCGTCACCCGCGCGCACGCTGAAGCCGTCGAAGCCTTTGTGAGCGCGCATGGCGGAGATGCGGAGATCGTCGGCTTCCACGGCCAGACCGTGCTTCACCGTCCGGATCAAAGGCTTACCGTGCAGATCGGCGACGGCGCCGCGCTGGCGCGCCGGCTCGGCCTGCCGGTCGTCTACGATTTCCGTGCGGCGGATGTCGCCGCAGGCGGGCAGGGCGCGCCGCTGGCGCCGACCATTCATCCCGTGCTGACGCGCGATCTCGATCTGAAGCGGCCGCTCGCGGTGCTCAATCTCGGTGGCGTCGGCAATGTCACCTTTATCGGCGAAGACGGAGCCTTGGTTGCGTTTGATACCGGGCCGGCAAACGCCCTGATGGACGACCGCCTGTTCCGCGAGACAGGCGAGGCCTTCGACCGCGACGGCGCGATCGCGGCGTCCGGCCGCGTCGACGAGGCCGTCGTCGCGACACTGATGGCTCATCCGTATTTCGAAAAGGCGCCGCCAAAGTCGCTCGACCGCAACGATTTCGACGCCTCGCCAACGGAAGGCCTGCCGCTTGCCGACGCGCTGGCGACGCTTGCGGCGTTCACGGCGGCCTCCGTCGCAGCGGCTGGAGCTCGACTGCCGAAGCCGCCCGCGACATGGATCGTTGCCGGCGGCGGCGCGCGCAATCCGACCTTGATGGGAATGCTGCGCGAGAGGCTGGGCGCTGACATCAGGACCGCGGACGATGTCGGCCTGTCCGCCGACGCGCTGGAGGCGCAGGCCTTTGCGGTGCTGGCCGTGCGCAGCTTCAGGGGGTTGCCGTTGACCTATCCCGGCACGACTGGCGCGCCCCGGCCGATGACCGGCGGGGTATTGGCGCTACCCTGAGCCCTTACGACTTCGGGCGAGGCGGCGAGGAAAGCCAATAAACCGGCTCGAAATCGAGTCCCGGCTCACGGTCCCAAGCAGCGAACCAGGTTCCGGCAGATTTGTAGGCTTCCGCGGCGATGAACTCAGCATCGTTCAAAAAACCGCAGACGACCAGCGCCGTATCCGCGGGAGCGCTTTCGATTGGCTGCCATCCATCTGTAACGGCGACCAATGCCGCCGTCTCGGCCTCTTTCTCGCGCGCGTAGATCGCAAGATCGGCGATGTACGCCAGCGTCTCGAGAGAGGACGGATTGTCCCCGTCGGCTATCGCCGCGACGAAAGGCGCAACCACCTTCCAGTCGCTTCGCAGGATGCTGACGCGCTTCGCCATCATCTCTGCGACACGCCGCATCACGGCGATCTGCTCGCTCGTCGGCTGAGGTCTGGGAGGCCCGGCCTTTTTCCAGAAACGCGCGATGCCCATTGCAGTCCCTAACGGCAGGTGGGCTCGTTGACCTCGGGGTTCATTAAGCCGCGTCCTCGCCGTCCGGCGCGGGCAACTGCGCCGCCGGAGCCGTCTTTTCCGCGACCGGCCCGAGCCGCTTGTCGAGATAGGTGTTCACCTCGACCAGAAGCTCGTCGACGCGGTTTTCGAAGAAGTGGTTCGCGCCGGGGATCACCGCCTGATCGATGACGATGCCGCGCTGCGTCTTCAGCTTCTCGATAAGAATCTGGACGTCCTTCATCGGCGCGACTCGGTCCTGGTCGCCATGGACGAACAGGCCGGAGGACGGGCAGGGCGCGAGGAACGAGAAGTCGAAGCGGTTCGCGGGCGGGGCGATCGAAATGAAGCCCTCGACCTCGGGACGGCGCATCAGAAGCTGCATGCCGATCCACGCGCCGAAGGAGACGCCGGCGATCCAGCAGGCGCGCGCGTCCGGGTTCAGGCTCTGCGCCCAGTCGAGCGCGGAGGCGGCGTCCGAGAGCTCGCCCGAGCCGTGGTCGAACGCGCCCTGGCTACGGCCGACGCCGCGGAAGTTGAAGCGAAGGACGGAGAACCCCCGGTTCAGGAAGGCGTAGTAGAGATTGTAGACGATCTGGTTGTTCATCGTGCCCCCGAATTGCGGGTGGGGGTGCAGGATGAGCGCGATCGGCGCGCGCCGCGTCTTCGCCGGATGGTAACGGCCCTCGAGCCTGCCGGCGGGGCCGCTGAAGATAACCTCGGGCATTCCAGATCCTTGAGTGCTCGCCGCGATGCGCGGCGGTCGCGCGCGGACTTTGGCCCTTTGAAGGCCGGCCGCCTTGCGCCGTCAATCGGACGTCTCTAGCACGGAAGGGCCGTGGCAAGGCAAGGTTCACGGCGCGGCGCTTGAGGGAGCGCAGAGCAGCCATGGCCGCAACCCGTCTCTATCTCGATCACAACGCCACCACAGTCGTGCGGCCGTCCGTCGTCGCGCGCATGGCCGACGTGCTGGCGCTGACCGGCAACCCGTCGTCGATCCACGCGGAGGGGCGGGCGAAACGGCGCGTCATTGAAGACGCCCGCCGCGAGGTCGCAAATCTCGTCGGCGCCGACACAGCCTGCGTCACCTTCACGAGCGGCGGCACCGAGGCTTCCAATCTCGCGCTCACCCCGACGATCCGCGACCCGCGCGACCCGCGGCCCGTGACGCGCCTGTTCGTGTCGGCGGTCGAGCATCCCGCGGTCGCCGCCGGCGCGCGCTTTCCTCGCGAGGCCGTGGAGACCATCCCGGTGGATCACAACGGCGTTATCGACCTCTCGGCGCTCGATCGCGCTTTGTCGTCCCATGCGACGGCGAAGCCGGAGGAGCGCTCGATTTTGGCGCTGATGGCCGCGAACAATGAGACCGGAGTGATCCAGCCGGTGGCAGAGGCCGCCCGGATCGTGAAGGCGCATGGCGGGCTGGTTCATGTCGACGCCGTGCAGGCGGTGGGCAAGATCCCCGTCGGAATCGGGGCGCTCGGCTGCGACTTCCTCGCGCTCGCGGCTCACAAGTTCGGCGGCCCGGCGGGCGTCGGCGCGCTGGTGCGCGCGCATGAGGGCCTGCATGTCGCGGAAGCGGTGGTGCGGGGCGGCGGGCAGGAGAAGGGATGGCGCGGCGGCACGGAGAATGCGGCCGGCGTCGCAGGCCTTGGCGTCGCGGCGACGGAAGCGCTCGCTGGGCTCGACGCTTTCGCAAAGCTGGCCGAAATCCGCGACGAGTTCGAGGCTGGACTGGCCCGTCTCGGCCCCGTCACCATCTTCGGGGCCGGCGCGCCCCGGCTCCCCAACACGTCGTGCTTCGCCGCGCCCGGAATCGCATCGTCCACCGCGATGATCGCTCTCGATCTCGCCGGGATCGCCGTTTCCGCGGGATCGGCCTGTTCTTCGGGCAAAACCAAGGCGTCGCCGGTGCTTGACGCAATGGGCGTCGATCACGATCTGTCGACAGGGATGCTGCGGATCAGCTTCGGCTGGACATCGACCAGCGAGGACGCTTCGCGCTTCCTCGATGCATGGGCGGAGATCGCGCGGCGCGCGAACCAGACTCGTCCGGCGTCGGTCGCGTAAAACGCGGCGACAAGGCGTTTCTATGAGACGCCCGCCCTGCTAGAAGCCTTCTAACGAAAGTCGCGAGACCGCCCGCGGCCGAGGAGCAAAAAGAGAATGCCGGCAGTTCAGGAGACGGTCGCCCGCGTCCGCGAGATCGACGTCGACCAGTACAAATACGGCTTCGTCACCGACATCGAATCCGACCGCGCCGAGCAGGGGCTGTCGGAGGACACGGTGCGCTTCATCTCGGCCAAGAAGGGCGAGCCGGAGTGGATGCTCGAGTGGCGCCTCGACGCCTATCGCCGCTGGCGGACGATGACCGAGCCGAACTGGGCGCGCGTCGACTATCCGCCGATCCCCTATGAAGAGCTCTATTACTACTCGGCCCCGAAAGGCACGGCGGGTCCGAAGACGCTCGACGACGTCGATCCCGAGCTGCTGAAGACCTACGCCAAGCTCGGCATCCCGCTGGTGGAGCAGGAATTGCTCGCCGGGGTGCAGGAGCGTCGCGTCGCCGTCGACGCCGTTTTCGACTCTGTCTCGGTCGCGACCACCTTCCAGAAGGAGCTGCGTCAGGCCGGCGTGATCTTCTGCCCGATCTCCGAGGCGATCCGCGAGCACCCGGAGCTGGTCAAGAAGTACCTGGGCTCGGTGGTCCCGGCCTCCGACAATTTCTTTGCGACGCTGAACTCGGCGGTCTTCTCCGACGGGTCGTTCGTCTACATCCCGAAGGGCGTCCGCTGCCCGATGGAGCTGTCGACCTACTTCCGCATCAACGAGCGGAACACCGGCCAGTTCGAGCGCACGCTGATCATCGCCGACGAGGGCTCCTATGTGAGCTACCTCGAAGGCTGCACCGCGCCGATGCGTGACGAGAACCAGCTGCACGCGGCGGTCGTCGAGCTCGTCGCGCTCGACGACGCCGAGATCAAATACTCCACCGTCCAAAATTGGTATCCCGGCGATGCCGACGGCAAGGGCGGCATCTACAACTTCGTGACCAAGCGTGGCGATTGCCGCGGCAAGAACGCGAAGATCTCGTGGACGCAGGTCGAAACCGGCTCGGCGATCACCTGGAAATATCCGAGCTGCATCCTGCGCGGCGACAACAGCCGCGGCGAGTTCTATTCGATCGCGATCTCGAACGGCCGCCAGCAGGTCGACTCGGGCACCAAGATGATCCACCTCGGCAAGAACACGACCTCGAAGATCATCTCCAAGGGCATCTCGGCCGGCCGCTCGCAGAACACTTATCGCGGGCTGGTCTCCGCGCACCGCAAGGCGACCAACGCGCGGAACTTCACCAATTGCGACAGCCTGCTGATCGGCGAGGAATGCGGCGCGCACACCGTGCCTTATCTCGAGGCCAAGACCTCGACGGCGGTATTCGAGCACGAGGCCACGACGTCGAAGATCTCGGACGACCAGAAGTTCTACTGCCAGCAGCGCGGGCTGTCTGAGGAGGAGGCGGTGGCGCTCATCGTCAACGGCTTCGTCAAGGACGTGCTGCAGCAGCTGCCGATGGAGTTCGCGGTCGAGGCGCAGAAGCTGATTTCGATCTCGCTCGAAGGCAGCGTGGGATAATCGATAGCGCGTCATCCCGGCCGACCATCAGGTCGATCCGGGATCGTACGCAGGATATGGCGTCCTTTTCGGAGGACGATCCCGGCTCGCAGGCTTCGCCAGCGTCCGGGATGACGATAATGGGAAACGGGAAGAAATGCTCTCCATCCAGAACCTGCACGCCTCCATCGAGGACAAGGAGATCCTTCGCGGGCTCACCCTCGACGTGAAAGCGGGCGAGGTCCATGCGATCATGGGTCCGAACGGCTCGGGCAAGTCGACGCTGAGCTATGTGCTCGCGGGCAAGGACGACTACGAAGTCACGGCGGGCTCGGCGTCGCTCGACGGGCAGGACCTGTTCGCGCTGGAGCCGGACGAGCGGGCGGCTGCGGGCCTGTTCCTCGCCTTCCAGTACCCGCTGGAGATCCCCGGCGTCGCCACGATGACCTTCCTGAAGACCGCGCTGAACGCCCAGCGCCGCGCCCGCGGCGAGGCGGAGCTGCCGACGCCGGCCTTCATCAAGCTGGTGCGCGAAAAGGCCGACGGCCTCGGCATCTCGACGGACATGCTCAAGCGCGGTCTCAACGTCGGCTTTTCCGGCGGCGAGAAGAAGCGCAACGAAGTCCTGCAGATGGCGCTGCTCGAGCCGAAGCTCTGCGTGCTCGACGAGACCGACAGCGGCCTGGACATCGACGCGCTGAAGGTGGTCGCCGAGGGCGTCAACGCGCTCCGCGCGCAGGACCGCAGCTTCGTCGTCATCACGCATTATCAGCGCCTGCTCGACCACATCCGTCCCGACGTCGTCCACGTGATGTCGAAGGGCCGCATCGTGCGCACCGGCGGGCCGGAGCTCGCCCACGAGCTCGAAGCCCGCGGATACGCGGACTACATCTCCGACGAAGCCGCTTGAGGACCGACCACGCGATGAACGCGGAAGTCCGCCCCATACGCACCGCCGCCGAGACCGGCCTGATCGACGCTTTCGAGCGCGCCCGCTCCGCGCAAGCCGGCGGCGAGGCCGCGCGCGCGATCCGCGAGGAGGCGTTTTCGGGCGTCGTCGCGCGCGGTCTGCCGAACCGGCGCGTCGAGGAATGGAAGTACACCGACCTCCGTGCGCTGATGCGCGAGGCGCAGCCGATCGCGGAAGGCGCGACCGAAGCCGACGTCTCCGCCGCGAGGAGCCTGCTGCCGCTCCAAGAGGTCGACGCGCTCCGGCTGGTGTTCGTCAACGGCGCTTTCGCTGAGCTTCTTTCGGCGATCGACGCTCCCCAGGGCGTGACGATCACGCCGTTCGCCCATGCGCTGCAATCCGATGCGCGGGCCGCGCTGACGCTCGCTGGCGCGCCCCAGGGCGACGCCGCGGTCGCGCTCAACACGGCCTTCGTGACGAGCGGCGTGACGATCACGGTCGCCGCCGGTACCAAGGTCGCCAGGCCGATCCACATCGCCAACGTCCAGACCGGCCCGGGTCACGCGGCCTACGGCCGCGTGCTTGTGACGATCGGGGAGGGCGCGGAAGCGACCCTGATTGAAAGCTTCTCCGGCGATTCCGGCGGCCATCAGGTCAACAGCACCGTCGGGCTGACGCTTGGCGACGATTCCAAGGCGACGCTGATCAAGCTGCAGGACGAAGGCTTCGGCACGCTGCATCTCGCGACGCTCGCGGCGACGCTCGGCGCGCGCGCCGAGCTGAAGACTGTTGCGCTGACGGCAGGCGCGGCGGCCTCCCGCCAGCAGATCTATCTCGGCTTCAAGGGCGCGAAGGCCACCGCCGACCTGACGGGCGCGGGCTTCGCCGGAGCGCGTCGCCACCTCGACACGACGCTGGTCGTCGAGCACGACGCCGTCGGCTGCACGAGCCGCGAGACGTTCAAGACCGCGCTCGACGGCGAGGCGCGCTCGGTGTTCCAGGGCAAGATCGTCGTGAGGCCGGGCGCCCAGAAGACCGACGGCAAGATGATGGCCAAGGCTCTGCTGCTCTCCGAAGGCGCCGAGGCCGACGCCAAGCCCGAGCTCGAGATCTTCGCCGACGACGTGGTCTGCGGCCATGGCGCGACAGTCGGCGCGCTTGACGACGAGCTGCTGTTCTACCTGATGTCGCGGGGCCTTCCGAAGGTCGAGGCCGAAGCCCTGCTCGTGCAGGCCTTCGTCGGCGAGGTGCTCGAGTCGATCGAGATCGAACCGCTTCGCGAGGCGCTCGTCGCGCGGTCGGAGCGCTGGCTGGTGGCGCGGGACTGACGTGAAGCGTCATCCCGGTCGAGCGAAGCGAGAGCCGGGATCGCGTGCTGGATCGAGCGCTTCTTCCTGATGACGATCCCGGGTCGCCTACGGCCGTCCGGGATGACGAGGGCGGCCCTGGCATCGCACTTGCCCGCTCGGCCTTGCGTTCGCGCCCCGAGCCTTTAGATCAAAGACATGTCCCTCGCTGAATCCCTCGCGCCAGTGGTGCCGACCTATGACGTCGAGCGCCTGCGCGCCGACTTCCCCGCGCTGTCGCTGCAGATCCACGGCAAACAGCTCGTTTATCTCGATAACGGCGCATCCGCGCAGAAACCGGTCCAGGTTCTGGACCGGATGCGCTTCGCCTACGAGAACGAATATTCCAACGTTCACCGCGGCTTGCACTATCTTGCGAACGCCGCGACCGAGGCTTTCGAAGGCGCGCGCGAGAGCGTCCGCGCGTTCCTGAACGCGGGCTCAACCGACGAGATCATCTTCACGAGTTCGGCGACCTCGGCGATCAATCTCGTCGCGAACGGCGTCGGCTTGTCCGGGATCGAGGAGGGCGACGAGATCGTCCTCACGATCATGGAGCACCACTCCAACGTCGTGCCCTGGCACTTCCTGCGCGAGCGCAAGGGCGCGGTGCTGAAGTGGGTGCAGGTGCGCGAGGACGGCTCGTTCGACATCGACGCCTTCGAAGCGGCTCTGACCGAGCGCACCAAGTTCGTCGCCGTCACGCATATGTCGAACGTGCTCGGCACTGTCGTGCCGGTGAAGGAGGTCTGCCGCATCGCGCATGAGCGCGGCGTGCCGGTGCTGGTCGACGGCAGCCAGGGCGCGGTTCATCTCGCGCCCGATGTTCGCGACATCGACTGCGACTACTACGTCCTGACCGGGCACAAGGTCTACGGACCGACCGGGATCGGCGCGCTTTACGGCAAGCGCGAGCGGCTGGAGAAGCTCGCTCCGTTCCACGGCGGCGGCGAGATGATCCGCGACGTGAGCGAAGACAACGTCACCTATGGCGAGCCGCCGCACCGTTTTGAGGCCGGCACGCCGCCGATCGTGCAGGCGATCGGGCTCGGGGCCGGGCTCGACTACATGCGCGCCGTCGGTCTCGACGCGATCGCCGCCCACGAAGCCAGCTTGAGCGCCTACGCGCATGAGCGGCTTGGCGCAGTCAACGCGCTGGAGATCTATGGCCGGGCGCCGGGGAAGGGCGCCATTGTGGCGTTCAACCTCAAGGGCGCGCATGCTCATGATGTCGCGACCGTGCTGGACCGCTCCGCCGTCGCCGTGCGCGCCGGCACGCACTGCGCTCAACCGCTGCTGAAGCGGCTCGGCGTGACGTCGACCTGCCGGGCGTCCTTCGCCCTTTACAACACGGTCGACGAGATCGATCGTCTCGCCGAGGCGCTGACCAAGGCGCGAGACCTGTTCGCTTGAGAAAGGCTCGACCATGAGCGACGCAGCGACGGCCGCCCAGCCGGAGACCGCATCCGCGATCCCGCCGGAGGAGCTCGACCGGCTGACCGACGACATCGTCGGCGCGCTGAAGACCGTCTACGACCCGGAAATCCCGGTCGACATCTACGAGCTCGGGCTCGTCTACAAGATCGACATCTCCGACGATCGCGACGTCACCATCGACATGACGCTGACCGCGCCGGGTTGTCCGGTCGCGGGCGAGATGCCGGGTTGGGTGGAGAACGCGGTCGGCGCCGCGCCGGGCGTGCAGCGCGTGATCGTGAACATGGTGTTCGATCCCCCATGGGATCAGAGCCGCATGTCCGACGAGGCCCGCGTCGCCCTCGATATGTGGTGACAAGGGTCGTGGTGACGCCAGTTCTGACAGGCGTCATCGAGACCGCGGTGTATGCCGACGATCTCGACCGGGCCGCTTCGTTCTACGAGGGACTGTTTAGCCTATCCCGGCTGTTCGCCGATCCGTCGATGGTCGCCTACGACGTCGGCGGGCGCAGCGTCTTCCTCGTCTTCCTGCGCGGCGCCTCCGCCGACGGCAAGGAAGTCCCGAACAGCGGCTTCATACCCGGCCATGATTCCTCCGGGCCTGCGCATTTTGCGTTCGGCGCTCCAGCCGACGCGATCGACGACTGGATCGAGCGGCTGACTGCGCAGGGGATCGTAATCGAAGGCCGTGTGGATTGGCCGCGCGGCGGCGTCAGCCTCTACTTCCGCGATCCCGACGGCAATCTCGTGGAGATCGCATCGCCGGGGCTCTGGGCGACCTACTGAGGACGCGCGCGCCGCTCGCAATTTTTGCGCCCGGGCATTATCTTGAGTTCGCGCTTTCCAGGAGCCGATCGATGTCAGCCCGCCCCCGTCCCAAGGTCATGACGCTCACCGACCGCGCCGCCGCGCGCGTGCGCGCCGTCGTCGAGAAATCCGAAACGCCGCTCGCGGGCCTGCGGATCGGCGTGAAGACCGGCGGCTGCGCCGGCATGGAATACACCCTTGATTACGCGGCCGAAGCCGGCCCGCTCGACGAGGTGATCGAGGACAAGGGCGTCACCGTGCTGATCGACCCGAAGGCGGTGCTCTATCTGCTCGGCACGGAGATGGATTTCGTGACCGAGAAGCTCACGCAGCGCTTCACCTTCAGCAATCCCAACCAGACCTCCGCCTGCGGCTGCGGCGAGTCGGTGGCGATCACGCCCGCGCGGCCGGACACCTACGTTCCGGCGGCCTGAGCGTCTAGACGCTCAGACAGTCGTGCGTGCTTCGAGACGCGATCCTTCAGGATCGCTCCTCAGCATGAGGAGCGCGGCGGCAAAAACGTCAAGCGAAACGGTCCTCATGCTGAGGAGGGCCGCAGGCCAAGTCTAAGCACGCGCGACCGTCTGAGGCAGTCGGATTCGCCTCAACCCGCCGCTTCGCTATATTTCACCGCCCGTTTCCGCTCGTCCGGAGCCCTATGCCGAGCTTCCGCACCACCCGTCGCGTGCCGCATTCCGCCGATGAAATGTTCGCCCTCGTCGCGGACGTCGAGAAATATCCGCTTTTCCTGCCGCTCTGCGAGGCGTTGAGGGTGCGTCGGCGCGAGGAGCGCGACGCCCGCCCGATCCTCGTCGCGGACATGACGGTCGCCTACAAGATCTTCCGCGAAACCTTCTCGAGCCGCGTCACGCTCGACCGCGAGGCGAACAGGATCCTCGTCGAATATCTCGACGGCCCCTTCAGCCATCTCGAAAACCGCTGGACCTTCAAGCCGCTCGAAAACGGCTGCGAGGTGCAGTTCTTCATCGAGTGGGAGCTCAGGAGCCGCGCGCTCTCGCTGCTCGTCGGCTCCGTTTTCGACCGCGTTTTCAGGCGCTATGCCGAGGCGTTCGAGAAGCGCGCTGACGACGTCTACGGCCGGCCGGCGCTGGCGTGAGCCCGCGGAGGCCCGGCGAGGACGAGCTGATCGCGCGCTTCTTCAGGCCGCTCGCGACCGCTCCCGGCGCCGCGCGGCTGATGGACGACGCCGCGACCGTGCCGCAGATCGACGGGCGTGAACTCGTCGTGACGACCGACGCGATCGTCGCCGGCGTGCACTTCTTCCCCGACGACCCGCCGGATGCGATCGCCCGCAAGGCGCTGCGCGTAAACCTCTCCGATCTCGCCGCCAAGGGCGCCCGGCCGGCGGGCTATCTCGTGACGCTCGCGCTTCCGCGCGACTGGACGGTCGACTGGCTCGAAGGCTTCGTGGAGGGGCTCGGCCTCGACCAGGAGGAATACGGGATAAGCCTGCTCGGCGGCGACACAGTGCGCACGCCGGGGCCGCTCTGGGTCTCAGTCACCGCGCTCGGCCATGCCCGCGAGGGCCACGTGCCGCGCCGCCATGGAGCGGCCCCCGGCCAGCGGCTCTACGTCACCGGCACGATCGGCGACGCCGCTCTGGGGCTCCGGCTGAGGCAGGACGAGCGTCTGACGATCGACTGGGATCTCCGTCGCGACGAGCGCGAATGGCTGCTCGACCGCTACCTGCTTCCCGAACCCCGGCTCGCGCTGGCGGACGTCGTATCGGCCTACGCCACGGCCGCCATGGACGTGTCCGACGGGCTGGCTGGCGACGCCCGCAAGCTGGCCGCCGCCTCGCGCGCCGGGGCGCTGATCGACGCCAGCCAGATCCCCCTGTCGCGCGCTGTGCGTCGCGCGGTGAACGCCGACCCGGACGCGCTGGTCTCCGCCCTGACCGGCGGCGACGATTACGAGCTTCTGGTCGCGATCGAGCCATCGGACGCCGAAGCTTTCGAGGCGGAGGCGGCTGCGGCCGGCGTTGCGGTCGCGGACATCGGAGCGCTGGTCGACGGCGCCGAGGTCGTGATCGAGCAGGCCGGACGGCGTCTCTCCCTTGGCGCCGGCTCGTTTTCTCATTTCTGAGCGGCCGCCGCCTGTGGCGCGGCCGCCACGCCGGCTCGCCCGCATGCGCTGCGCTCATTGAACGCATGGCGCGGCCTAGAGCATGATGGCGTCCCGAATCCCCCTCGGAGAGCCTTTTGGCTCTTCGGACGTAGAACCGCGACAGGCCCCCCGATGCGTATGTTCAAGACTGTTTTTGTCGCGGCGGCGATGTCGCTCGCGGCCGCTCCGGCCTTCGCCGCGACCTGCGGCAACACCGGGGACGGGTTCTCGGCCTGGGTTCAGGACTTCAAGCGCGAGGCGCAGTCGCGCGGGATTTCGGCCGGGACGGCGGAGGCCGCTCTCACCGGGGTCGCGTACGACCGCGGGCTCATCGCCTACGACCGCACCCAGCGGCCGTTCAAGATGAGCCTCGACCAGTTCATCGCTAAGCGCGCGCCGGCGTCCCTGATCTCCCAGGCCAAATCACGCTGGGCGAAGAACCGCGCTTTGTTCGACCGGGTGGAGCAGCAATACGGCGTCGAGGCGCCGGTGATCCTGACGGTCTGGGGCATGGAGACCGCGTTCGGCGCCATCCAGGGCCGCAAGAACGTGTTCAACGGACTGGCGACGCTCGCCTATGACTGCCGCCGCACCGAGATGTTCCAGGGCGAGCTGATCGCCGCAATGCAGCTCGTCGAGCGTGGCGACCTGCAGTTGAGCGAAATGCGTGGCGCAGAGCATGGCGAGATCGGCCAGGCGCAGTTCCTGCCGTCCTCCTATCTCAAATATGCGGTCGACGGCGACGGCGACGGCCGCCGCGACATGGTCCGCTCCTCGGCCGACACGATCGCCTCGATCGCCAACTATTTCCGCGCCCATGGCTGGCGCCATGGCGGCGGCTTCGACCAGTACGGCCCGCTGTCGGAATGGAACAAGGCGACCGTGTACCAGCAGGCGATCGCCTACGCGGCCGAGAAGATCAGCCAGTAGGGGCTGCGAGGTCCTCGCCGCTCGCGAGCGGCTTGCATCGAGCGCGAACCCCGCCATGCCCTGAAGGGGCATCCACGACTTGGACGTCGAGCTTCGTGACGGCCCGGCACGTCGTGGATGCCCGAAGACGGGCATGATGGCTGAGGATGTGAGCTGCGGCGGCGGCTCACGACCGCGTCCAAGGAATTTAATCCTTGACATCTCGCTCTGTCCGTGATCCCTTGTGCGTGCTTCTCCCCGATGGGAAGGCGTGTCCGGACCGGCCGGCCATGCGGGGAGGAGGCGGCGCCTGCGGCGGGGATGACCGGATGTCTCCGTCCCGGGGCGACTGCTGCGGCGCGGGCTTGAGGATTTGTTCCCTTAACGCCTGTGAAGAGACCGCCCCGCATTACGACGGGGGCCGCCTAGCATGGCGCGGGACCGCCTGGGCGGCGGAGGTCTTCGAGGCCGGCTCCAAAGGCCGGCGGAGAAGGCCTTCGCCTGAAGGCCGCACTCCTTCGGGAGGCGGCCGGACAAGCTCCGAGCGGTTTCGGATGTCGTCCGCAGGGTTCGCAAAAATGCCGTGCGTGGAGCGCCGGGCGACCGACAACTACTCTACCCCCCTGACGGTGGCCCGGCGCTCCCGCGCTTCCCCACTCGATGAGCGTCGCTGTTTGACCAGAGCTGGACGAGGAAGAACCGGACCGCCGGGCGATGACGCGCGTCCGGGCTTCTGCGCTTGATCCTGTGACGCCCCCTCACCCTTACCTTCTCCCGCGAGGGGAGAGGGGGCATCAACGTCGTGGGCTATGATCTCAAGAAGCGGCGCCGCTTCTTCCCTTCTCCCCTCGCGGGAGAAGGTGGCCGCGGCAGCGGCCGGATGAGGGGGCGTCAAGCGTACAGCGCTTCGCCTCATTGGAACGCCGCTACAGTCAAGTCATTGCGCCGTCGACTAAAGGACGGTTCGGGCCGCCGTCGCGTCAATTGCGCGCATCCATCGCTTCTGTCAGCTTCACGCCGTCGCCGCGCCTCCCGCGCGGAGGCCGCCTGAAGAGGGTCCCGGCTTTAGCTCGAGAGACCCCGCGGCGCTGGGAAACGCGTGGACGAGGGTGACGGACGATGGCGCTGACGCTGATCGTATTGCTGGGACTGCTTTCAATCGTCTACGGGGTCTGGGCCACGCGCTCGCTGATGGAGGCGGACGCAGGCACGCCGCGCATGCAGGAGATCGCCGCCGCGATCGCCGAAGGCGCGCAGGCCTATCTGAAGCGCCAGTACACGACGATCGGAATCGTCGGCATCGTCATCTTCATCCTCGTCGCAGTCTTCCTGTCTCTGCCGGTCGCGATCGGCTTCCTGATCGGCGCGGTGCTCTCCGGCGCCGCAGGCTTCATCGGCATGAACGTCTCGGTCCGCGCCAACGTCCGCACGGCGCAGGCGGCGTCCCACTCGCTAGGCGCTGGCCTCGAAGTCGCGTTCAAGTCCGGCGCGGTGACCGGCATGCTGGTCGCCGGCCTCGCGCTGCTCGGCGTCGCGATCTATTACGCGATCCTCACCGGCGTACTTGGCCACGAAGCGAATGAGCGCGTCGTCATCGACAGCCTCGTGGCGCTCGGGTTCGGCGCCTCGCTGATCTCGATCTTCGCGCGGCTCGGCGGCGGCATCTTCACCAAGGGCGCCGATGTCGGCGGCGACCTGGTCGGTAAAGTCGAGGCGGGCATCCCGGAGGACGACCCACGCAACCCCGCGACGATCGCGGATAATGTCGGCGACAATGTCGGTGACTGCGCGGGCATGGCCGCCGACCTGTTCGAGACCTACGCCGTCACCGTCGTCGCCACCATGGTGCTGGCCTCGATCTTCTTCGCCGGCAACGCGGCGCTTTCGAACCTCATCCTGTTCCCGCTCGCGATCTGCGCGGTCTGCATCGTGACGTCGATCGCGGGCACCTTCTTCGTGAAGCTCCCGAAGAACCAGTCGATCATGGGCGCGCTCTATCGCGGCTTCGGCGTCTCGGCCCTGCTTTCGCTGGTCGCGATCGCGCTTGTGACGGCGATCCTGGTCGGCTTCGGAACCGAGTACACGACCACGACGGGCGTCAGCTTCACGGGCTGGGACCTTTACCTTTGCGCCGTCATCGGCCTCGCCATCACCGGCCTGATCGTCGTCATCACCGAGTACTACACCGGCACCGGCTACCGCCCGGTGCGCTCGATCGCGGCGGCCTCCGTCACTGGCCACGGCACCAACGTGATCCAGGGTCTCGCCATCTCGCTTGAGGCGACGGCTTTGCCCGCGCTCGTGATCATCGCCGGCATCATGGCGACCCATGCGCTGGCGGGCTTGTTCGGCATCGCGATCGCCGTCACCGCGATGCTGGCGCTCGCCGGCTTCGTGGTCGCGCTCGACGCTTTTGGGCCGGTGACCGACAACGCCGGCGGCATCGCCGAGATGGCGGGCCTGCCGTCCGAAGTCCGCGTCTCGACCGACGCGCTCGACGCCGTAGGCAACACCACCAAGGCGGTGACCAAGGGCTACGCGATCGGCTCGGCCGGTCTCGGCGCGCTGGTGCTGTTCGCGGCCTACACCTCGGACCTCAACCACTTCATCGCGAACCCTGCGACCTACCCGTACTTCGCCGACGTGAAGCTCGATTTCTCGCTCGCCAATCCGTATGTCGTCGTCGGCCTGCTGTTCGGCGGAATGCTGCCCTTCCTGTTCGCGGCGATGGGCATGACCGCGGTCGGCCGCGCGGCTGCTGCGATCGTCGAGGAGGTTCGGCGGCAGTTCCGCGAGAAGCCGGGCATCATGGAAGGGCGCGACCGGCCGGATTATGGCCGCGCGGTCGATCTGCTCACCAAAGCGGCGATAAAGGAGATGATCGTCCCGTCGCTTCTGCCGGTGCTGTCGCCTGTCGTCGCCTACTTCATCGTGCTTGCGGTCGCGGGCAAAAGCGAGGCGTTCTCGGCGGTCGGCGCGATGCTGCTCGGCGTGATCGTGACCGGCCTGTTCGTCGCGCTCTCTATGACCTCAGGCGGCGGCGCGTGGGACAACGCCAAGAAGTACATTGAGGACGGCCATCACGGCGGCAAAGGCTCGGACGCCCACAAGGCAGCCGTGACCGGCGACACGGTCGGCGACCCCTACAAGGACACGGCGGGACCCGCGGTGAACCCGATGATCAAGATCACGAACATCGTCGCGCTCCTTCTCCTCGCCGTGCTCGCGCATGGCGGGTGAGGGAAGCGCGCGATCCGTCTCGCGATACCGCGGTTCAGCCGATCCGCGTCTGGAGGCTCTGTAGGCGCGCCTTGACCGCTGCGAGCGCGTGCTTGACGGCGAGGCCGAACGAAGCTTTCAGCGCCGGCGCTGGACTCTGCGGATGGGCGCCGAGGCGGCCGCCCGCTTCCTTCCAGGCTCTTTGGCCGCCGCGCAGCGCCAGCGCCTTGTGGCCGAGCGCGCGGGCGCGGCGGACGGCGTCGAGGCAGGCGCGGCGTGGACCGCCGTAGAAGATGAGGGTCGAGCCGGGCGCGAACAGCCTCGCATGCAGCGGGTTGGACGGGTCCATAAACTCCATGAACTCGCCCGGCGGGCAGCGCAGCGAGCCTTCGATCCAGCCGGCGTCGTCGATCCGCCGCCAGTCGCCAAGATGGATCAGCGTCGCCTGCCTCCGCCGCCAGAGGACAAGCGCATCCGAGGCCGCAATCGTCAGCTGAGGCTGGCGCAGCTTGCGCGGCCGGTTTGCGGTCGAGGGCAGGGCGGTTTCGACGAGCGCCATTGGGAGCTCCCTGAATAATCGGGCTGGGCGGTCGCCCCGGATCATCGCCGGCGGCCGCTACGCCTTCGTGACACGGACATTGTCGATCAACCTGACGCCGGCAAGACGGGCCGCGACGAGAAGGCGCAGGGGCTTGTCGGCGAAGCAGGCTCCGAGGGTCTCTTCGTCTCTAAGTTCGAGATAATCGAGCGCGAACCCAGCGCTCTTAATTGTAACTCTCGCAACGGCGAGCGCCGCTTCTGGTTCCTTTCCGGCGGCGATCGCCCGCGCGGCGTCCGAAAGAGCGGCGTAGAGCGCCGCCGCTCTCGCCCGATCAGCCTCGCTGAAATAGGCGTTGCGCGAGGAGCGAGCGAGGCGGGACGGCTCCCGCACGGTCGGCAGGCCGATGATCTCGACGGGGAGCGACAGGTCGCGGACCAACCGCCGGACGACCGCGAGCTGCTGGAAGTCCTTCTCGCCGAAGACGGCGACGTCCGGCCCGCACTGAATCAGCAGTTTGGAGACGACCGTCGCGACGCCCGCAAAGAAATGCGGTCGCGTGTCGCTCTCCAATCCCTCGGCAGGTCCGCCGACGGTGATAACCGTCGACGCGCCATCTGGATACATCTCGCCGCGCTCGGGCGCATAGACGAGCGAGACCCCCTTCCCGTTGAGCGTCGCGAGATCGGCCGTGAGATCGCGTGGGTACGACGCAAAGTCCTCGTGCGGCGCGAACTGGGTCGGGTTTACGAAGATCGAGACGATGACGCGATCGGCGCGCGAAGCCGCTTTCTCCACGAGCGCGATGTGGCCCGGATGAAGCGCGCCCATCGTCGGCACGAGCGCGATCCGCTCGCCCGCCGCGCGCCAGGTGGCGGTGTGGTCGCGGAGCGCAGCGACCGTCGTCGCGACTGTGATCTCGGTCATGCCGTTCATCCGTTCATGCAGCTTCGTGTTTTGCCGGCGCCTGCGTTATCAGCAGGCGTGGCGACGCGCCAAGAGACCTTCGGCCTTCGGCCGTTCGCCTGAGTTCATGAGAGAAGAGGCCGGATGATCTGGATCGTTTTCGGAGCGATGGCGCTGGCGACGATCCTGGCGGTCGGACGCATCCTGTTCGACGCCGATCCCGTTCGGGTGCGGCGCCCGGCTCGGATTGCGAGCACGCTGTGCTGGGTCGTCGGGCTGGCGCTTACGCTCACCGGCAAGCCGATCATCGGCCTCAGCCTGATGGCGTTCGGCGCGATCGGGACCGGCGCGTTCGCGCGCCGGCCGAAGCCGTCACGGCTCGGAGAAGGAGATCGTCGCGGCGGGGCGGCCGGAGGGCGCGCGGACGGCCAAGCTCACGCGGACCCTCGGTTCGCTCGAGGGCGCGGCCCAGCCAGGCCTGGCGTAATGACCGAGGAGGAGGCGTATCAGATCCTTGGCCTGCATCCGGGGGCGAGCCTTGAGGAGGTCGGCCGTGCGCACCGGGCGCTGATGAAGAAAGTCCATCCCGACCAGGGGGGGACGACTGAGCTCGCGGCGCGGGTCAACGCCGCTAAGGATGTTCTCGCTGCGCGTGGCCATCTCTAAGACCCTCCCCCGCGCCGCTCAGTTCTTGATCGCGAAGCAGCTGACGGAGCTGCGCTTCAAGGCTTTGCAGGCTGCGTCTGCGGACTTCTCGTCCAGCCCCGCAAAACGCGCCCGGTAGTAGGTCGAGCCGCCCTTGGTGAAGGGCTCGGTGAACGGCTCCGCCGAGCGGAGCGCGCTGCCGCCCTTCGCCTTGGCGTTCGAGAGCAGCGCTTCCGCGCCCGATTCAGCCGCGGTGGCGCCGATCTGGATCAGCCAACCCTTGCGGGCGACTGGAGAGGCGATCGGAGCGACAGGAGCGGAGACGGCGACCCGCGTGGGCCGCGCAGCAGCTGCAGGAGGCGCCTCGGTCGGCTCCACGGTCGCGAGCTCGGCCTGCTGATCTTCAACGGTCTCGACCGTGGCCTCGCGGGTCACGCTGCCGGTGACGGTCGGCTGGCGACCCACCACCCAACGCATGGAGCCGGGCGTCGTGGAGGGCGACGCCGCGAGCGGCGCGCTGGCCTGCGTCGGGAGCGAGGCCGCTATCACCGGCCGTTCAGCCGTCGAGACGATGCGGGGCAGCGCCTTCGGAGTGGCGCCGGAGGACGCTTGGGGCGGCGCCATCACCGGGGCGGGGATCGGAAGCGGCGGAACGCCGAGCGAGGCGATGCGCTCTTCACGCTCCGGCAGCGGCGGCGCGGCGGGCGGCGTCGGCACGCTCGCCATCACCGCAGGCTTAGCCGCGCGGATGGGCGCATCGACCTGAGCGTCGGCGACCAACGGCGCGGTCCGGGAGCCCGGCTGCGCCTTCGGCAGGTTCATCGCGATCAGCTCGCGCATGTTGGCGTCGCGCGACGGGCCGGTCCGGCCGCCCATCACCACCGCGACAATGCTCCGACCTTGGCTCTTCACCGAGGTCAGCAGGTTGAAGCCGGAAGCGTTCGTGTATCCCGTCTTGATGCCGTCGACGCCCTCGACGCGGCCGAGCAGCTTGTTGTGGTTCGGCATCGAGCGGCCGGCGAACGTGAAAACCCGCGTGCCGAAATATCCGTAATAGCGGGGGAAGCGGTCCTGGATGGCGCGGCCGAGCGTGACGAGGTCGCGCGCCGTCGTGACGTGGTTCGGGTTCGGCAGGCCCGATGCGTTGCGGAACACCGAGCGGGTCATGCCGATCGCTCGCGCCTTGCGCGTCATGCGCTCGCCGAAATTGGGAACGGAGCCTTCGAGGTTCTCGGCGAAGGCGCAGGCGACGTCGTTCGCCGACTTGGTCACGAGCGCCTTGATGCCATCCTCGACGTCGATCGTGCCGCCGGGCCGCAGCCCGAGCTTGGAGGGCGCTTCCGCCGCGCAATGGGCGGACATCACGATGCGGCTGTCGAGCCGGATGCGGCCGCGCTCAAGATCCTCGAACACGAGGTAGAGCGTCATGACCTTGGTCACGGAGGCCGGGAAGCGGAGGTCGTCGGGATTGCGCTCGTAGAGCGTGAGACCGGTTTTCGCGTCGACGACAAGCGCGGAGTAGTTCGGGGCCCCGGCGAAGGCTGAGGTCGGCGCGGCGCGATTGATCCGCTGCGTCAGTGAGACGGGTTTGAAATGGCGCTTCTTGCGTGCGGCTTCAGCGCCATCGACGGTCGCGAACAAGGTGGTCGCCGCCAAGCCGGCAATTGCGATGCAGGACGTCATCCGTCCGGCGAAACTCATTACGCTCAACATAGCCACTATCCGCACTGACCGTTCCGGCGACTGAACAGGCGCCCGCCGGAGTCACCCGGACGGCGCAGTCAACGAGAGTGACGAGACGCGGTTACGGACGCGTTAAGCGGATCATCTTTGTGCAGCGCATCATAGCGTCTTGACAGTTATGTTGCAGTGCATATATCAGCCTCCTCGGACGCGGCCTACGCGTCGGAAAGCGCCAGTCAGCCTACTGGGACGCTTTCGCCAACCGGCCAAAGCGCACCCGCGCAGCCATATTGCTGGAGGAGACAGCCATGAGCGTGAACACCATCGACGACGCCCAGAAGTTCGGCCGTGAAGGCGTAGACCTCGCCCTGAAGAGCTTTGGCTCGGTTTCGAAGGGCATGCAGGCGATCGCCGTCGAAGTCGCCGACTATTCCAAGAAGTCGTTCGAGGACGGCGCGGCGCTTGTCGAGAAGATCATCGGCGTGAAGACGGTGGACAAGGCGATCGAGCTGCAGTCCGCCTATGCCAAGGCGGCCTACGAGACCTACCTCGCCCGCCTCACCAAGATCGGCGAGCTCTATGCCGACATGGCCAAGGAAAGCTACAAGCCGGTCGAAGCGGCCTTCGCCAAGGCGAAGTGACGCCAACCAGCGTCGGGCGCCGAGTAGGCGCCTGAAGAAATGAAAAGCCCGGCCTTCGCGCCGGGCTTTTTTTCGTCGAGATCGATCATAAATGGGGACAGCGGGCGAGGTTAATGCCGGTCTGGCGCCTCCCGAAAAGCGCCGCTAGGATCGTCAAAATGATTTGGCGCCGCGCTGCGGAATCGGCTGGCAGCGGGCAGCCGAAGAGACGATCACGAAGCGATTGACGGCATGAGGGAGACGAGGACGACGACTGCGAAGCGCAATTTCCGGCGCCCTGTCGGGCGACGGAGCGCAGCCGCGCTCCGAGCCGGCATGACCACCACGGGGCCGGCGGTCGCGGGTCCACGTCGGGTCGAAGATGGCGGGCCGGGAACTGCGGTCGTCACCAGGACACGGACCAAGGTCAAGCGGCCGAGCCTCTACCGTGTGCTCATCCTGAACGACGACTACACGCCGATGGAGTTCGTCGTTCACGTGCTCGAACAGTTTTTTGCAAAGGACCGTGAGGCCGCGACGCGCATCATGTTGCACGTCCACAATCACGGTGCGGGGGAATGCGGCGTCTACACCTACGAGGTGGCTGAAACCAAAGTGACGCAAGTGATGGATTTTGCGCGCAAGCACCAACATCCTTTGCAGTGCGTCATGGAGAAGAAGTGAGGTAATTCCATTGCCGTCATTCTCGCGCAGTCTCGAGCAGTCCCTTCATCGCGCGCTCGCCTTCGCCAATGAGCGGAGGCACGAATACGCCACGCTCGAGCATCTGCTGCTCTCGCTGATCGACGACCAGGACTCCGCCGCCGTGATGCGGGCCTGCAACGTCGATCTCGAGATCCTGCGGCGGAATCTCATCGAGTATGTCGACACCGAACTCGAGAACCTCGTCGGAGAGACCTCCGAGGATTCCAAGCCCACCGCCGGCTTCCAGCGCGTCATCCAGCGCGCCGTGATCCACGTCACCTCGTCCGGCCGTGAAGAGGTGACGGGCGCGAACGTGCTTGTCGCGATCTTCGCCGAGCGCGAAAGCCACGCTGCGTTCTTCCTGCAGGAGCAGGACATGACGCGCTACGACGCGGTCAATTATATCAGCCACGGCATCGCCAAGCGCCCGGGTCTGTCCGAGGCGCGCCCTGCGCGCGGCGGCGCGCCGGAGGAGGAGTCCGGCGCTGCGTCCGACGACAACGGCGCGCCGAAGAAGAAGGCGGACGCGCTCGACGCCTATTGCGTGAACCTGAACAAGAAGGCGCGCGAGGGGCGGGTCGATCCGCTGATCGGTCGCGATGCGGAGATCACGCGCACGATCCAGATTCTCTGCCGCCGCACCAAGAACAACCCGCTATTCGTGGGCGATCCCGGCGTCGGCAAGACTGCGATCGCGGAGGGCCTCGCGCTCCGCATCGTGCGCGACGAGGTTCCGGAGGTCCTGCAGGACTCGACCGTGTTCTCGCTCGACATGGGCTCGCTGCTCGCCGGCACGCGCTATCGCGGCGACTTCGAGGAGCGGCTGAAGCAGGTCGTGAAGGAGCTCGAGGCGACGCCCGGCGCGATCCTGTTCATCGACGAGATCCACACCGTGATCGGCGCCGGAGCGACGTCCGGCGGCGCGATGGACGCCTCGAACCTGCTTAAGCCGGCGCTCGCCTCCGGCCAGCTCCGCTGCATGGGATCGACGACCTACAAGGAATATCGCCAGCACTTCGAGAAGGATCGGGCGCTGGTGCGGCGCTTCCAGAAGATCGACGTCTCCGAGCCTTCGGTCGAAGACGCGATCGAGATCCTCAAGGGCCTGAAGCCCTATTACGAGAGCTTCCATCAGGTCCGCTACACCAACGAGGCCATCAAGGCCGCGGTGGAGCTCGCGCATCGCTACATCAGCGACCGCAAGCTGCCGGACAAGGCGATCGACGTGATCGACGAGACCGGCGCGAGCCAGATGATCCTGCCGGAGAACAAGCGCCGGAAGACCATCGGCGTGAAGGAGATCGAGGCGACGATCGCGACCATGGCGCGCATCCCGCCGAAGTCGGTCTCGAAGGACGACGCCGAGGTGCTGCGGTCGCTGACCACGAACCTCAAGCGTGTCGTCTACGGGCAGGAAGCCGCGATAGAGGCGCTGTCCTCGACGATCAAGCTCGCCCGCGCCGGCCTCCGCGACCCGGAGAAGCCCATCGGGTGCTATCTGTTTTCAGGCCCTACCGGCGTCGGCAAGACCGAGGTCGCGCGTCAGCTCTCTTCTCTGCTCGGCGTGAAGCTGATCCGCTTCGACATGTCGGAGTATATGGAGCGCCACACGGTCAGCCGGCTTATCGGCGCGCCTCCCGGCTATGTCGGCTTCGACCAGGGCGGGCTGCTGACGGACGGCATCGATCAGAACCCGCATTGCGTGCTGCTGCTCGACGAGATCGAGAAGGCGCATCCCGATTTGTTCAACATCCTCCTGCAGGTGATGGACCACGGGAAGCTCACCGACCACAACGGCAAGCAGGTCGATTTCCGAAATGTCATCCTGATCATGACGACCAACGCCGGCGCCGCCGACCTCGCGAAGGAGCCGATCGGCTTCAACCGCGCCAAGCGCTCGGGCGAGGATTCGGACGCGATCAACCGTCTGTTCGCGCCGGAGTTCCGCAACCGGCTCGACTCGATCATCGCATTCGGCAATCTGCCGATCGAGGTGGTGAGCCAGATCGTCGAGAAGTTCGTGCTCCAGCTCGAGGCGCAGCTCGCCGATCGCAACATCACGATCGAGCTCTCCGCGGAGGCGCGGGACTGGCTGGCCGAGCGCGGCTACGATCCGCAGATGGGAGCAAGGCCACTAGCGCGCCTGATCCAGGAGACGATCAAGACGCCGCTCGCCGACGAGGTGCTGTTCGGCAAGCTCAAGGGCGGCGGCGCGGTGCGCGTGCTAGTCGAGACCAAGGAGGACGGCAAGACCGGCCTCGGCTTCGACTTCCCAGAGGGACCGGTGACGCCGAAGCCCGAGAAGATCGAAGGCGCCGAGCCCAAGTCTTCGGAAGGCAGGGCCGAGCGCGCACCGAAGCGGCGCGCGGCTGACGCCGCCAAGAAGCCCGGACCGAAGACCCCGCCGCTCGTGCGCAGTGACGGGTAAGCCGCGGGCCGTCGTCGGTCCCCTCTACTGGGGCTGAGCGATGGTCGTCCAAACTCCGGAAGAGGCGTCGACCGATGTCGGCGCCTCTTATTGGTTCTGGAGCGGCGCGCGTGGCGCGCTGAGCGTTCCCGGCTTCGTGCTCTATGGAAGCTTCTTCGGCTTCGGGGCGATGACGCATGATTTCGGCTGGCCGATCTGGGCCGCCGGCCTGTCGACCCTGCTGATCTGGGCCGCTCCCGGGCAGCTCGTGCTTGCGGGCGCGCTGGCGAGCGGTGCGGGAATCGGCGCTTCGGCGCTTGCGGTCTCGATCTCGGCGGTGAGGCTTCTGCCGATGGTGGTCGCGATTCTGCCGGTGCTCAAAACGCCGCAGACACGGTTCGGGACGCGGCTTCTAGCGGCGCATTACGTCGCCGTCACCGCCTGGTTCGAGGGCCAGCGCCGCACGCAGGTCATGCCGCGCGAAGGGCGCATGCCGTACTTCCTCGGGTTGGCGAACGGGCTCGTGGCCGGGAGCGCCGTCGCGACCGTGTCAGGCCATGCCGCCGCCGGCGTCCTACCGCCTGCGCTTGCGATCGGGCTTCTGGGGCTTACCCCGGTCTACTTTCTTCTGTCGCTTGAGCGGGGCGCGCATGGAGTCGGCGAGAGAGTTGCGATCGTCGTCGGCTTGGTGATGGCCCCGTTCGTTTCTCAGATGTCTCCGAGCTTCGATCTGCTTTGGACCGGAATCATCGGAGGCACGCTGTCCTTTCTAATCGACCGGACGGTCGCCCGGCGCAGGCGATCGACGTGAGTCAGCACGACGGCTGGTTCATGCTTCTCGCCATTGTCGCCGCATTCGCTGCGAACGAAGTGTGGCGCATGCTTGGCGTGTTGCTGTCGGCGCGACTGGACGAGGACAGCGCGCTGTTCGCCTGGGTACGGATGGTCGCGACGGCGCTGGTCGCGGGCCTCGTGGCGAAGCTTGTGCTGAGCCCGACAGGCGGCTTCGCGCTTGCGCCGCTCTGGCTGAGGCTTGCTTCGGTCGCCGCTGGCGGGGCGGTTTACGGCGTCACGCGCCGCTCGCTTGCGCTCGGCGTCGGCGCCGCCGAGATCACGCTTATCGCCGGAATGGCGATCCTCGGAACCTAGAGCTCCGCAAGCGCGGCGCGGATCTTCTCGGCGTGGGCGGCGAGCACTTCCGGCTTTTCCATCTGGCCGGTGTGCGGCTTCAGCGGAATGTCGGTCCAGCGCGGCAGGATGTGGACGTGGGTGTGGAAGATCACCTGTCCGCCGGCGCTCTCGCTGAACTGCTGGATGGTCACGCCCTCGGCACCGAGGCCGGCCTTCACGGCGCGGGCGACCTTCTGCACGGTCTTGAAGAGAGGTGCGAGGTCGGCCTCCGCGATATCGAGCAGATTACGCGAGGCCGCCTTCGGGATGACGAGGGCGTGGCCGTCGCCGCGCGGCATCACGTCCATAAAGGCGAGCGTCAATTCGTCCTCGTAGACCTTCTGCGCAGGGAGATCGCCACGCAGAATCTTGGCGAAGATGTTGTCGCTCTCATACTCGGCCATGTCGGCTCCTTCACGCCCTGGAGCGACAGGTCTGCGCAAGCGAGCGCCCGCGTCAAGAAATGTGTTCGCCGTCCTTGCGGAAGGGCGTCGCCGCGTCCAGCGCTTCGTCGCCCATGGCGACCATGCGCCGCTCGCGGGCGAGGTAGTCACCGACCGCATCGTGCAGGCCGGGATCCGCGAAGGCATGGGCGGAATAGGTCGTGACCGGACGATAGCCGCGCGCGAGCTTGTGCTCGCCTTGCGCGCCGGCCTCGACGCGGGACAGCCCACGCTCGATCGCGGCGTCGATCGCCTGGTGATAGCAGAGCTCGAAATGCAGGAAGGGCCGCTCCTCGACCGCGCCCCAATAGCGGCCGTAGAGCGCGTCGCCGCCGATGAAGTTCAGCGCTCCGGCGACGGGCTTACCTGCGACTTCAGCGACGACCAGCAGGATCTTTTCCGGCATGGCCTCGCCGACCATGCTGAAGAAGCGGCGGTTGAGATATGGCCGTCCCCATTTTCGGGCGCCGGTGTCCATGTAGAACTCGAAGAACGCGTCCCAATAGACCTCGGTCAGGTCGGCGCCCGTCAGCTGGCGGATGACGACGCCTTCCGCCGCCTCGCGACGCTCGCGCTTGAGCTGCTTGCGTTTGCGGGAGGCGAGGTCGCCGAGAAAGTCGTCGTAGGAGCCGTAGCCCTCGTTGGTCCAGTGGAACTGCCGGTCGACGCGGGAGAGGTATCCGCGCTCGACGAGCAGCGCTTGCTCCTCTTCGGTGCAGAAGGTGACGTGGACCGACGAGACCTCCATGCGGTCGCGAACCGCGAGCAGGGCGGTGGCGAGCGCGCCCTTCGCCGGCGCGCCGTAGCCGGGCGCGGCGAGCAGGCGAGGGCCGGTCGCGGGCGTGAAGGGCGCGGCCACCTGGAGCTTCGGATAATATTCTCCGCCGGCCCGCTGGTAGGCGTCCGCAAACGCGTGATCGAAGACGTATTCGCCTTGGCTGTGCCGCTTCACATAGGTGGGGGCGACGCCCGCGATCTCGCCCGCAGAGTCCTCCAGGATGACATGGGCCGGCGACCAGCCGGAGCGGCCGCCGATGGAGCCAGAGCGTTCCAGCGCGTCGAGGAAGCGCCAGTCGAGGAAGGGATTGTACGGCGCGCCATCCGAGGAGGCGCAGGCGTCCCACGTGTCGCGGCCGATTCCCGCGACGCTTTCGACGAGGCGGGCTCGAAATGTCGCTTGCTGTTCCATCAACTAGGCAATGCCGTTAGCGTGCTCGCGTTCCCCCGGAGCCTAAAGCGCGACCAGCTTTGCGCCAAAGCATGGAAGGTGCGGCTAAGGGTCGACGTCTCGGGGCTTTATCCCGCACGCCGGGTTTGATCTTATGCGCGCCGGCCTAATTTGCGCCCCAGAAGACGGCCCTAAGTTGGCCGCCGAAGAAGGCCCACAACAAGGACAGCGACGCATGAAGGTACAGTTTCTCGCAGCTGCGGCTGCAGTGGCGGTGATCGCGCTGGCGGGGGCCGCAGACGCGCACGGTCCGACGCGTCAAAAGACCACGAAGACCATCGAGATCAACGCGCCGGCCGACAAGGTTTGGGCCGTTATCGGGAACTTCCAGGATGCGAGCTGGATTCCGGTCGTCGAGAAGACGGAAGGAACCGGAGGCAACGACAAGGGGGCTACTCGGAAGCTGACCCTCAAGGGGGGGGCAGTTATCGAGGAGGAGCTCGACACCTACGACGCGGCCAGCAAGACGCTGCACTACCGGATCACGAGCGTCGACGTGAAGACGTTGCCGGTGAACAACTACTCCTCGAAGCTGACCGTGAAGGATGACGGCGGTAAGTCGACCGTCACCTGGATGGGCGCGTTCTACCGCGGCTATCCGAACAATGATCCGCCGCCGGAGCTGAGCGACGAAGCCGCCGTGAAAGCGGTCGACGGCCTCTACGAGACCACGCTCGCCTCCGTGAAGGAGAAGGTCGAGAAGGGCAGCTGAGCATGTTCGCGCGCGCCGTTCTCGTCGCGCTCAGTCTCGTCGTCGCGGGCCACGCCCGCGCCGACGAGGCGTTCATCGTCAACCAGACGGGCGACAGCGTTACGGTGCTCGATCTGAGCTCCGGCAAGGCGGTCGCGACCATTCCGGTCTCCGGCAAACCCGCGGGGATTGCGTTGTCGCGTGATGGCGCTACGGCGTTCGTGACGAGCCCGGAGGGGCGGAGCCTCGCGGTAATCGACACTGCTGACAGGCAGGTCGCCAAACGCATTCCGCTCGAAGGCGGGCCGCTCGGCGTCGCCGTGCATCCGTCGGGCGCGCCGGTCTATGTCGCGGATTGGTACGGCTCTGACATTCTGGTCGTCGACCCCGCAGCCGGTCGCATCACCAAGCGCATCGCCGTCGGTAAATCGCCTTCCGGCCTCGCGCTCACTCCGGACGGCAAGCTGCTGATCTCCGCCGACCGGGAGGCGGACCAGATCTCGGTTATCGACGTCGCAAGCGAGACGCAGATCGCTACCATTCCCGTTGGAAAACATCCGTTCGGCGTGACGATCGATCAAGACGGCAGACGCGCCTACACCGCCAACGTCGAATCCGACGACGTCTCAGTCGTCGACCTCGGTATGCGCAAGACGATCGGAACCGTGAAGGTTGGAGATCGCCCGTATGCGGTCGCTCTCGCAGGCGGCAAGGCGTTCGTTTCCGACCAGTACGCAGCGCAGGTTTCGGTGTTCGACATCGCGAACCTTCAGGCGGCCGCCGCCATCGCGGTCGGCGAATATCCCGAGGGCGTCCAGGCTTCACCGGACGGGAGGCGGGTCTATTCGGTCAACTGGTTTTCGAACACTGTCAGTGAGATCGACGCCACGACGCTGAAGGTCTTGCGCGAGATGGAGGTCGGCGACGGCCCGCGGTCCTTCGGAACGTTCATCCGAAAGACGCCGTGATAGGGCTGTCAGCCGACGAGATCTCGGACCTGTCTCGCCAGCGTCATGGGATCGAACGGCTTTGGTATGACGGCGCGTGCGCCAAGGGCTTGAAACCGCTCGACTTCGCGCGCCTGCGTTCGAGCCGTTACGAAAATCACTGGCGGCAGCGTATCGCCATGCTCTTTCTGCAAAGCGGCGAGCGTGGTTGGGCCATCCATATCAGGCATCATCACGTCTAGCAGCACGACATCTGGCTGAAACTTGTCGGCGGCTATCAGCGCCTCAGCGCCACTGCCAGCCACTTCGACAACGAAATGGCTATCCAGCTCGAGGGACATTCGGGCCACTTCCCGAATATCAGGCTCGTCGTCGACGTAGAGAACCCGCATGAGGGTTGATACGGCGCGTCAGCCGAACGCGCCCATCGCGCTCCAGAGAATCGCGCTCGACATCAGAGCCAGACCAATGACGTCGCCGTTCAGCAATTGCCGCTCGATCGCGTTGTGAGGAGCAGTATTAAGCAAGCTGTCATCAACGATGTCGATGTCGGAAGCGCCGAGATTTTCGAAGGAGATCGCGTTCGTCTCGATGTCCGACGCCGCGAGCGAAGACATGACGCCGTCGCTGTAGTTCGGGCGAAAGGCGTTGGCGTTTTCGATCACGTGAAGCATCGGAGAGGCTCGGCTCTTTTTCTCGCGGTGTTGCGATCAAAACGCCGAAAAGGCCTCCGAGTTCCGGAGGCCTCCAATTTGTTCACGATTTATTTGGACAGGTTAGCGCTTCTTGAACGCGCCGTCGTCGATCAGGTGCTCGAGAGCTCCGATCGCGATCTCTAGATCGGCGATCTTGCGCATCGCGCCGTCCGAAGGCAGCGTCTTGGCGCTGGCGGCGGCGGCAAACTGTTCGAGTTGCGCCGCTTTGAGGCGGTCGAGCAACGACTTGTAGTCTTCCATAATAACGGATGTCCTCAGCGCCCGGCGAAAGGACGCCGTTCCAGCTTCGTCGTTTTAAAATGGTCGGAGCGAGAGGATTTGAACCTCCGACCCCTAGTCCCCCAGACTAGTGCGCTAACCGGGCTGCGCCACGCTCCGAAACTCTCTTGCGAGAGCCGCATGGCCGTAGCGAAATTCGCGCCCTCACGCAAGCGCCGGACGCATAGCAAGGCCCGTTCATGGCGGATCTACTGAACGCCTGATGAACGCGCTGCGCTGCGTCCGTTCAGAAGCTCTGGGATAAGTTCGGCCTCAACTTTCGAGAATTCCCCCGCCTGAACGGCGTCGGACCGGATACCGCCCCTCTCCGGTCAGAAGCCCCTCGAACAGGATGACGCCCGGCCGCTGGGGAGCGACCGGGCGTTTTTTTATGTTCGGAGGTCCATTCCGCATTACGGCCATGTGATAGGATATAAAATCCATCGAAATAAGGAATTTAGCGTTGACAGCGCCTCTGGAGCCATGGCCGATAGAGCGACACGTCAACGAGGTCCTCGAGCCATGAACCGCCGCACAGCCATCGCTTTTCTCGCCGCGCTCTCCTTCGCGGCTCCGGTCTGCGCGGGACAGGCCGTCGCGCAGACGCGGCTCACAAACGTCTCCTACGATCCGACGCGCGAGCTCTATAAGGACTTCAACGCCGCCTTCGAGAAGTCTTGGAAGGCCGAGACCGGCGAGGACGTTCGGGTCCAGGCGAGCCACGGCGGCTCGGGCAAACAGGCGCGCTCCGTGATCGACGGGCTCAACGCCGACGTCGTCACGCTTGCGCTCGCCGCCGACATCGACGCGATCGCCTCGGCGACCGGCAAGATCCCGGCGGATTGGCAGAAGCGCCTGCCGCACAATTCCTCGCCCTACACTTCAACCATCGTGTTCCTCGTTCGCAAGGGCAATCCGAAGGGCATCAAGGACTGGGGAGACCTCGTGAAGCCCGGCGTCCAGGTCATCACGCCGAACCCGAAGACCTCGGGCGGCGCGCGGTGGAATTACCTTGCGGCGTGGGCCTACGGCCGGCAGCAGGGCGGCGACGACAAGGCCAAGGAATACATCTCGGCGCTGTTCAAGAATGTGCCGGTGCTCGACAGCGGCGCGCGCGGCTCCACGACGACCTTTGCGCAGCGTGGCCTCGGCGACGTGCTGCTCGCTTGGGAGAACGAGGCGTTCCTGTCGTTCAAGGAGTTCGGCGAGGACAAGTTCGAGATCGTCTATCCCTCGATCTCGATCCTGGCGGAGCCGCCGGTGACGGTCGTCGACGGCAATGTCGACAAGAACGGCACGCGCAAGGCTGCGGAGGCTTACCTGAACCTGCTCTACTCGAAGGAGGGTCAGACCATCGCCGCGCGCAACTTCTATCGTCCGGTGAGCCCCGAGCTCGCGGACAAGGCGGATGTCGCTCGCTTCAAGGATCTGAAGCTCGTCACCATCGACGCCGATTTCGGCGGCTGGAAGAAGGCGCAGGCCGAGCACTTCGGCGACGGCGGCACGTTCGACCAGATCTACCAGCCGAAGTGAGCCTTTCCGAAAAGGGCTGAGCCTTTCCACCAACTCTTCGGAGGCCCCGTCAGCGCTAAAAGGCGCAGGCGGGGCTTTTCTGTTACGGGGTCCGCTCTCATGGGCCCCAAGCGGAGAATCTTCGCTTTGGCCGCCTCGACAAGCGCGCCCGACGCTGAAATTGTCCGGCCGCGCGGGGCGGCCGCGCCGAAGCGTCCGTGCGAGGTTTGATGTCCCAGTTCCGCTTCCGGAGCCCCAGCGCCTTGCCGGGTTTCGGAATCGCCTATGGCTTCACATGGATCTGGCTCAGCGTCATCGTCCTGATCCCACTTGGGGCGGTGGTGCTCTGGGCGGCTTCGCTCGGCCCGGCGCAGATCTACGCCATCGCAAGCCGGCCGCAGACCTTTGCGGCGCTCCGGCTCTCCTTTGGTCTCTCGCTTGCGGCGGCGGCGCTCAACGCGGTCTTCGGGCTGATCGTCGCCTGGGTGCTGACACGCTACAGCTTTCCGGGCCGCCGGTTGCTTGACGCCGCCGTCGACCTGCCGTTCGCGCTGCCGACGGCAGTCGCCGGCATCGCGCTAGCCGCGATCTACGCCCCAAACGGCTGGGTTGGCTCGCTCGTGCCCTTCAGGATCGCCTATACGCCGCTCGGCATCTTTGTGGCGCTGGTCTTCATCGGCCTGCCCTTCGTGGTCCGAACCCTTCAGCCGGTGCTCGCCGACGTCGACCGCGAGCTCGAGGAGGCCTCCGCAACGCTCGGCGCAAGACGCGCAACCACGGTGTTTCGCATCGTTCTCCCGACGCTCGTCCCGCCGCTGCTGACCGGCTTCGCGCTCGCCTTCGCGCGGGCGGTGGGGGAGTACGGCTCGGTGATCTTCATCGCCGGCAATATTCCGGGCGTCTCAGAGATCGCACCGCTGCTGATCATCACCCGGCTCGAGCAGTTCGATTATGCCGGCGCGACCGCCGTCGCCACGATCATGCTGGCGCTCTCGTTCGTGGTGCTGCTGATCGTGAATCTCACCGAGGCCTGGACGCGCCGGAGGCTGGGCCGTGGCTGACGCCGCGCCCCCGTCTAGCCCAACCAGTGAAAGCCCCGCCGCGCGGCTCGCGCTGATCGCGGTCGCGGTGATCTTTCTCGGCTTCTTCCTCTTCCTGCCGCTGATCGCGGTGTTCACCGAAGCGCTCAGGAACGGCGTCGGCGCTTATCTCGCCGCGTTCGACGATCCGGACACGATTTCCGCGATCAAGCTGACCGTGCTGGTCGCGGCGATCGCGGTGCCGCTCAACCTTGTGTTCGGGCTCGCCGCCTCCTGGGCGATCGCGAAGTTCGAATTCAAGGGGAAGAGCCTGCTGCTCACCTTGATCGACCTGCCGTTCTCGGTCTCTCCGGTCGTCTCGGGCATGTGTTACGTGCTGCTGTTCGGCGGGCAGGGCTATTTCGGCAAATGGCTTCAGAGCCACGACCTGCAGATCATCTTCGCTCTGCCCGGCATCGTGCTCGCGACCGTCTTTGTGACTTTCCCTTTCGTCGCGCGCGAGCTCATCCCGCTGATGCAGGAGCAGGGGACGAGCGAGGAGGAAGCCGCGCTTTCGCTCGGCGCCCGCGGCTTCCGAACGTTCTGGTCGGTGACGCTGCCGAACGTGCGCTGGGCGCTGCTCTACGGCGTTTTGCTCTGCAACGCGCGCGCGATGGGTGAGTTCGGCGCCGTGTCGGTCGTGTCTGGCCATCTGCGCGGCCTCACCAACACCGTGCCGTTGCAGGTCGAAATCCTCTACAATGACTACAATTTCGTGGCGGCCTTCGCGGTCGCCTCGGTGCTCGCGGGGCTCGGCCTCGTCACGCTCGCGATCAAGACCGGGCTCGAATGGCGCTACGGAGACGAGATCTCCGCGGCGCACCGCCGCTAAGCCGTAAAGAGAACACGATGGACCTCAAGATCCGCGACCTCCACAAGGATTACGGCCAGTTCCCGGCGCTGAACGGGGTCAGCCTCGACATCCGCTCGGGCGAACTGATCGCGCTGCTCGGGCCGTCCGGCTCCGGCAAGACGACGCTGCTGCGGGCGATCGCCGGCCTCGAAATCCCCGAGCGCGGCCAGATCCTGTTCGGCGACGAGGACGCGCTGTCGAAGTCCGTCCAGGAGCGCAATGTCGGCTTCGTCTTCCAGCATTATGCGCTGTTCCGGCACATGAAGGTGTTCGACAACATCGCCTTCGGCCTCAGGGTCCGCGGCCGCGCCCGGCGTCCGGCCGAGGCGGAGATCGCAAAGAAGGTGAGGGAGTTGCTCGACCTCGTGCAGCTTTCCGGCCTTGAGGCGCGCTATCCGGCCCAACTCTCCGGGGGCCAGCGGCAGCGCGTCGCGCTCGCCCGCGCGCTCGCGATCGAGCCGCAGGTGCTGCTGCTCGACGAACCGTTCGGCGCGCTCGACGCCCAGGTTCGCAAGGAGCTGCGCCGCTGGCTGCGCGCCATCCACGACGAGACTGGCCACACCACTGTGTTCGTGACCCACGACCAGGACGAGGCGCTGGAGCTCGCCGACCGGGTCGCAGTGCTGAACAAGGGGAACATCGAGCAGGTCGGCACTCCGGACGACGTCTACGACCGGCCGGAAACGCCGTTCGTCTACGCCTTCATCGGCGATTCGACCTCTCTGCCGGTGACGATTGAGCAGGGCAGGGCGCTGTTCGAGGGATCGCCGCTGCCGATCGGGGCCGTGGATTCGCCCGACGGCCCCTCGCGCATCCACATCCGTCCCCAGGACGTGACGCTCGCGAACCCCGACGACGCGGCGGTGCATGGCGAGATCATCGGCCTCCGCCGTTCCGGCGCCCATCGTCGAGCTGACGTCTGCGTCGGCAAGGCCCGCTCCCGGATCGAGGCGCTGCTGTCGCCGGAGACTGACGTGTCGGTCGGCGAGCGGGTTGGCCTCGCCTTCAAGGGCTTCGCCGCCTACCCGCAGGACCCGACTCCGCCGAAGCTGGGTCTCGCCCGCGCGGCGTGAGCGGATGCGCGGAAGAGGTTGGACCGATAGGGTCTCGCCGAACCTTCCAGGATTCGGAGCGATACGGCCGGTGATCTTCCATGTGGCGTAAGGCTGCCTCCGTCGGCGGGCTGACCCTTGTCTCCCGCCTGTTCGGCTTTGTGCGCGACGTGATGATGGCGGCGGTGCTTGGTGCGGGGCCGCTCGCCGACGCGTTCATGATCGCCTTCCGCCTGCCCAACCACTTCCGGGCGATCTTCGCGGAAGGCGCGTTCAACGCCGCATTCGTGCCGCGCTACGCCCGTGCTCTGACGCGCGAGGGGGAGGGCGCCGCAAAGGCCTTCGCCGAGGACGTGCTGGCGCTGACGCTCGCCGCCCAGATCGTGCTGCTGGTCGCGGCGCTGATCTTCGCGCCCACCGTCGTGGCGCTGCTCGCGCCGGGCTTCCGGGACGACCCCGGCCAGCTGCATCTGACCGCCGATCTCACCCGGATCACGTTTCCCTATCTGCTGCTGATCTCGTGGATGACGCTGATCGCGGGCGTGCTGAACGCGCATGACCGCTTCGCGATGGCGGCCGCCGCCTCGATCCTGCTGAACGTCTGCATTATCGGCGCGCTGCTGATGACCGGCCTCTTCCCGACGGTGGCGCATGCGCTCGCGGTCGGCGTGCTCGTGTCCGGCTTCGCCCAACTTGGGCTGGTGGTCTGGGACATGCGCAGGGCAGGGCTCTCACTGGCGCTTCGCCCTCCCCGGATCACGGCGCATGTCCGCAATTTTTTACGGGGTTTTGGTCCGGCGGTGCTGGGCTCGGCCGGCGTCCAGATCGCGATGTTCGCCGACACGATCCTCGCCTCCTTCCTACCGACAGGTTCGGTTTCCTACCTCTATTACGCCGACCGGCTCTACCAACTGCCGCTCGCGGTCGTCGGCATCGCAGTCGGCACGGTGCTGCTGCCGGAACTGTCGCGCCGACTCGCCGCCGACGATCTTCCCGGCGCGCGCGACCGGCTGAACCGCGCGCTCGAGGGCTCGCTCGCGCTTACCCTTCCCTTCGTAGCCCTGTTCGTTTCGGCGCCCGTCCCAATCGTCGCGGCTTTGTTCGGGCGCGGCGCGTTTGATCAGTCGGCGGTGGAGGGCGCGGCCGCCGCGCTGCAGGCTTATTCGATCGGCCTGCCGGCGATTGTTGCGCTCAGATGCGTGACGCCGGCCTTCCACGCCTCCGGCGATACCGCGACGCCGGTCAAGGCCCTGGCCTTTGCGACGATCATGAACGTCGCGCTGAAGGTCGCGCTGGTCGGCTCGTTCTTCAGCGCCGGCCTCGCCTTCGCGACCGCAGTCGGCGCCTGGGCGAACCTGTTGATCCTGACCTGGCTGCTCGCGCGCCGCGACGGCTTCGCGCCGGATCGGCGCTTCCTTGTGACGGTTGCGAGCCTCGCGCTCGGCGTCGCTGCGTCGGTCGCCGCGATCCGCTGGTCGCTCGGGATCGCGGCGGGGATGAAGGGCCTGATCCCGCAGTTCCCGGACTTTGCGCCGGCGGTCGTCATCGGCCTTATCGGGGCCGCGGTCTACGCTGCGGTGGCTGGTCCCGGAATGGCGCTGGCCCGTCGTCGATAGGCGATGTTCGCCGCGATGAACCCCCAGGTCATGCCGAGCAGCGCCCATTGGTGACGCCAGTGGTCGACGTCGATCACGGCGGCCTCGATCATCAGCACCGTCCAGGTCGAAAACGTGCAGATGAAGATCGGTCGCCAAGGGCTGGCGATCAGGACCGTCCTGAACCCGGAGACCAACGTCAGAATGGTGAGGACCGGGACCACGATCCCGCCAAGCCAGCCGTAGGACATGAAAGCGTTCAGATAGGTGTTGTGGACGTCGGCGCCAAAGCGCTTGGAGAACTGGAAAATGCCGATTCCGAGCGGCTTTTCGAGCGCGAGCTGGAAGCCCGCGAGATGGTTCGAAAACCGGCCGCCATGTTCGGTGTCGTAGCTCTGCTCGAGCGAAGCGCGTTCGGCGAACAGCGACGAGACCGACGGCAAATGGACGATGACGACCACCATCGCCGCTGCGGCCAGCGTCGCCATGAGGCAGGTGACGAGGATGCGGGCCCGCGAGCCGCGCGAAGGCGCGGAAAGCACGGTCAGCACGGTCATCAGCGCGGCGGAAGCGATCAGATGGCCCCAAGAGCCGCGGGAGAAGCTGAGCAGGATACCCGCCATCACGATGCCGAGCGGCGCGAGCACGATCAGCGAGCGCTTGATCGACGCCCAGTAAAGCTGCTGCATCAGCACGAGCGCCGGGAAGATCAGGTGTGGCGCAAAGACATTGGGGTCCTTGAAGAAGCCTTTGGCGCGGTTGTACTTCAGCAGCGTGTCCGCAAAGGGCACGAGGTGGAAGTAGCCCAGAATCGCGAAGAGGCCACTAGCGACGCCGGCGACGACCCAGGCGTTCGCGATCAGCTTCGCGCGGATTTCCGTTCGCTCGGCAAGGAACAGCGCATAAAAGCAACCGGTAATGGCCAGAAAGACGCCGACTGTCGTCCACTTCTGGGTGTTCGCGCGGTCGAACACGATCGTCAGCGTGAGCAACGCGCCGATCTGGTAGAGGATGACGAGCAGCAAGAACGGCAGCAGCGCCCTCGGCAGCTTGAGCCCAGTCGCCGCGAACAGCACGACCGCCCCGATCATCAGCAGATCGTACGCGGCGGGCTCGAACATCACGAAGAAGCTTGACGCGATCGCGAGCCAGACGATGCTCTCGCGCAGGCTTTCCCCGCTGATGGCGGTGGAGCGACCCGCGCGCTCGGCGGTATATCCGAGGGTCGCGCTCAAAACGCGTTCTCGGCCTTGGCGAGCGCGAACGGCGTTCGGGCCAGAATGATGATGTCGAACAGGATCGACCAGTTCTCGATGTAATAGAGATCGTGGTCGACGCGGTTCTGGAGCTTCGCCGGGGTGTCGACTTCGCCGCGCCAGCCGTTGACCTGCGCCCAGCCGGTGACGCCGGGCTTAACGCGGTGGCGTGCGAAATAGCCGTCGACGACGTCGTTCCAAAGCCGCTCGGAGGTATGCGCGTTCACCGCATGTGGACGCGGTCCGACAAGCGATAGCTCTCCCCGCAGCACGTTGAAGAGCTGCGGCAGTTCGTCGAGCGAGCTCTTGCGGATAAAGCGGCCGACGCGGGTGACCCTGTTGTCGCCGCGGGTAACCGCGACCTTGGCTTCGGGGTCGCATCTGTCGGCGTACATCGACCGGAACTTGAAGACATCGATGACCTCGTTGTTGAAGCCATAGCGCTTCTGCCGGAAGAACACCGCGCCCGGGCTGTCGAGCTTGATGGCGATCGCGGTCGCCAGCATGAAGGGCGAAGCCAACAGCAGCGCGAGCCCGCCGACCACGAGGTCGAAGGCGCGCTTCATCACAATGTCCCAGTTCTGAATCGGCCTTGCGGCCAGCGCCACCATGGGCACTTTGCCGACATAAGAATAGGCGCGGGGTCGGAAGCGCAGCTTTTCAGTGTGCGCCGAGAGGCGGATGTCGACCGGCAGCACCCAAAGCGTCTTCAGAATCTCAGCCACGCGCCCTTTGGCGCTGATGGGGATCGTCACGATCAGAAGATCGACCCGCGCGATACGGGCGAACTCCAAGAGCTCCGCAACGTTGCCGAGCTTCGGATAGCCTGCGACGCTCGCAGGCGAGCGCTCGTTGGAGCGGTCATCGAAAACGCCGCAGATGTGAACATCGTTGCCGGACGCGGATTCCAGCGCGCGGATCAGCTCGCCCGCGTTCTCGCCGCCGCCCACGATGACGGCCTTTCGGCCGAGTCGCGCCTCTTGAGCCCACCGGCGAATGAATGAACCCAGCGCCACCCGTTCGATCAGCAGAACGGCGGCGCCAAGACCGAACCAGACGCCGAACCAGCGCCGGTCAGCCGCGTCGCCGACGTCGAAGAAGATCGCCAGCACCGCGAAGCCCGCAAACAGGATGGTCCAGGCGCCGAGGGTCCGGCCGAGCTGGCCTGCGCGCGAGGAGAAGGCGACCGTCTGGTAGGCGTCGGCGGCCTGCACGAAGAGAGGCGTCGCAAACGTCGCTAGCGCCAGCGCCCCCGCCTCGTTCCAATTCATGGAGGTGACCGGCCCGATCACGAGCATGAACGTGACGAGGCCCGTGAACGCCGCGATCAACGCGTCGCCCAGACGCATGCCGCCGAAGAGGAGCACCGGCGAGATCGAAGCTTCGCTGAAGCGCTCGGCGATCTCCAGCGCCTGCTGGTTGAGCGGCGTGGGGCGCTTTGGATAGGACGCCTGAGAAGCGACTTGGTCGATCTGTCTGGCGGTGATCTCGGTCACGGCGGCTCGTTTCCAGGCTGTACGGTATGAGGTGTAGTCTCAAACTCCCAACAACCTTTTACGCACGGGGTCAGCCGCGGCCGCGCATTCGCGCGATTGTCATGCGGTAGACGCTCTCGATCCGCGACGACATCTCGGACAGCGAGAACTCGCTGGAGATATGCCTGCGCCGGCTTTCGGCGGCGGCGAGGGCGGCGTTCCGGTCGGCCGCGGACGCGGCCATCGCAGCGGCGAGGGCCCGCGGATCGCCTGGAGGCGCCAGTTCGTCGGCGTAGGGTCCGAAGATCTCGGGAATGCCGCCGACGCGCGTCGCCACGATCGGGAGCCGCGCGGCGATCGCCTCGAGCACGACGTAGGGCATGGATTCGGCGCGCGACGGCACGACCAGCGTGCGGCCGAGCCGGAACGCCTCGCGCGTCGGGGTGGACGGCTGAAAGGAGACGAGGCGACCGAGATTCTTCTCGATCACCATCGCGCGATAGCGCTCCTCATCGGGGCCGTCGCCGACGATCATCGCGGTCGCCGGCCGGTCGGACTGGGCGAGGATGGCGATCGCTTCGATGAAGACGTCGACGCCCTTCAGATCGCGCAGCATGCCCATGTAGAGGAAGTCACGAGCGTCCTCGGCGGGCTCGATCGGCTCGAATTCGTCGGGCCGCAGGCCATTGCGGATGACGATCGCTGGACAGCGCGGACGGCCAACGACGTTCGCGTAGGTCTGCTGCTCATAGGCGCTGACGTGGACGAGGGACTCGGTGAGCCGCTCCAGCGCACGCTCGATCTGAAAAAAGAACCGGCCAGCGATTGATTTGGGATCGTAATGGAGGCTGCCGCCGTGCGGCGCATAGAAACGCGCGACGGGCCGCGAACGCCCGAGCCACGTTCCGACCACGCGGCCGAATGCGCCGCCCTTGGCCCCATGGCAGTGCACGATGTCCGGCTTCAGCGGCTCCAGGATGTCGCGGACACGCGATATAGCGCGCATGTCCGACGGGCCGATCTGCCGTGCGATCGGCAGCCGCACCGAGCCTAGCGCGAGATGGGGCGCGAGGCTTTCGATTCGCGCCGCCTCGAACGGCCCCCCTGTGAGGCTGTCGCAGACAAGGCCGACCTGATGTCCGGCGGCCGACTGGGCGACAATGAGATCGGCGATATGGCGGAAGATGCCGCCGATGGGCGACCGCACCAGATGAACGATCCGCAGAACCTCGTCGTCGATCATCTAACTTGCTTCCCTCGACGCGTGGCGCGCGCGCCGAGACCTGTTGGAGCTGCTCGTCGGGAGGCGCTTAAAACCAGCGTTCCTGCACGGTGATCGTGTCGCCGGGCCGGATCGGATAAGTCAGAGGGACTTCCGCCTTGTAGACGCGGTCGCTCAGCCGACGCGTGATCTCCACGCGATCCCGCGTTGCGCGAGGCGTGAACCCGCTCGCGATGGCGACGGCGTTCTGCGCAGTCATGCCGGCGACGTAAGGATATTGGCCGGCGGTGGTGACTTCCCCAAGAATGAAGAAGGGCCGATACGACTCGATTTCGACCGATACGTTGGGATCGCGCAGGAAGCCGCTCTTCAGCTTCGCCTCAAGGCCCGCGCGGACCTGATCAGAGGTCTTGCCGTCGACCTTGTAGCGGCCGACCAGCGGCATCGCGATGCTGCCGTCTGGCTCGACGGCGTAGCTGTTCGAAAGATTCTGCTGGCCGAATACGTTGACCCGCAGCTTGTCGCCGCTCGCCAGCACGTACGGCTCGTCAAAAGCCGCCGCCAGCTGCGGCGGAACCGCCCGCGGCCCCGCGCACCCTGCGAGGGTCGCGACGACCGCGAGAACGGTGAATGATCGGAACGATCTCATGACGGCGTGCCCTGACGATCAAAGACGACGTTCACGTAATCGAAACACGGTTAACAATGCGTTTTAGGCGCTTTTTGCTGATTGCAGTCGGTTAACCCTGCGGCAACCATGATCATGCTTTCTTCCCGACAAGTACGCTTGAATGCGAGAGTCGAGGGCACGTCATGGCGCCGCGGAATCATCATCGCGAAGAGGACGATCGTCCCGCCCAGGGCGAGATCGACCTGCGCGTCCTCGGCCGTGGCATGTGGCGTCGGAAGCGGTGGATCCTGCTACCCACGCTGCTTGTCGCGATCGCCGCGGTCCTGTTCGTCCAGCTGACCGCGCCGTATTACCGGTCAAGCGCGCTTGTCCTCATCGAGAACCGCGAAGGCGGCGCGCCGCGCGCCGGCGGAGAGGCGGCCGCGCCGCTCCCTGACGAGCAGGCGGTGGCGAGCCAGGTTCAGCTCATCCAGTCGCGCGACCTCGTGCGCACGGTGGTGAAGAACCTCAATCTCAGCTCCGATCCCGAGTTCGCGGAAAGCCACGAATCCCTGTTCAGCAAGCTGCTGCGTCTGACCGGTCTTGCCGGCCCGCGGAAAGACCTGCCCTTCAACGAGCGGGTCGTGGACAAGGTCGCGGGCGGCCTGTCCGTCTATCCCGTGGTTGGAACCCGCGTCGTAGGCGTCGAATTCGCAGCGCGTGACGCGGATCTGGCGGCGAAGGTCGTCAACGGCTTCATCGACGCCTATCTCGCCATCCAGCGCGACGCCAAGCGCGAATCCAACCGGCAGGCGAGCCAATATCTCGGCGAGGAGATCGCCAATCTCCGCGATCGCGTCTCGGTGGCCGAAGGACGCGTCGAGGCTTTCCGCGCGGAAGCCGGCCTGCTCGTCGGCACCAACAACACCACGGTCGCGGCCCAGCAGCTCGGCGACACCACCATCCAGCTTTCGACCGCCCGCACGCAGCAGGCGGAAGCCCAGGCCAAGGCGGAGATGATCCGCTCCGTGATGCGTCAGGGGCGACCTGCCGAGGCCCTCGAGATCGCGAATTCTGAACTCGTACGTGCGCTTTCGCAGCAGCGCTCGCAGCTCGCGGCGCAGATCGCGAGCGAAGGTCGCACCCTGCTGCCCCAGCACCCGCGTATGCGAGAGCTCTCGGCGCAGATGGCGGGTCTCGATCAGCAGATCCGCATCGAGGCCGCGAACTTCGCCCGCGCCTTCGAGAACGACGCCCGCACCGCCGGGGCGCGGGTGGAGGCGCTGACCAAGCAACTCGAACTGCTGAAGAAGTCGGCTTCCGCCGCGAACGGCCAGGACGTCGAACTCCGCGCGCTCGAACGCGAAGCCCGCTCGCAGCGTGATTTGCTCGAACAGATGCTGACCCGCTATCGCGAGGCGACCGCGCGCGACAATCCCGAAGCGCTGCTCGCGGACGCTCGCGTCATCTCGCGCGGCGCGGCTGCGACTGAGCCTTACTTCCCGAAGAAGGGCCCGACGGTATTGCTCGCGACGCTCGGCGCCTTCGTGCTGTCGCTGTTCGCGGCAGCCGTGGCCGAAATCTTCGGCGGCGGCAGCATACGCCGCTACGACGATGGCGATGTCGCGCCCCCGGTGGCCGTCGCCGTCGCGCAACGTCACGAGCCTGTTCAACCCGCGCCTGCTGCGCCTCAGCAGCCGGACCGCGCGCCAGTCGGGCGTGAGCGCGAGATTGATCGCTCGGTCGCGCCCGCCGCAGCTTTTGCGACAGGCCTGGCGACAGCGGCCGTCCTGAAGCCCTCCGAGACGTCGACCGAGACCGCTCCGGCCGATCCTGAGCCGGTCGCCGAACCCTCGGTCGCGGAGACGACCTCCGAATCGGTCGTGGTGGCGCCGGACAGGCCGGCGCCGACCGAGCTGGCGGAGACGGCCGTGGAAGCGGACCGCGAGCCATCGGGCGAAGAGCCGGTCGTCTTGGCGAGCGATCCCTCAAGTCCTGTGAGTGAAGAGGAGACTGCGTCTGACGACTCTTCCGAGCCAGTCAAGGCGACGGAAGAGGAGGCCGTCGACGCTTCCGCTCCCCCCATGAGCGCCGCTGCGACCGGAATCATCGCAGCCGCCGCTGCGGAAGCCGCGACATCATCGGGCGCGCCTGACAATATCGAACATTCGGTCGATATGGAGTGCGTCGACGCCACGCTCGTTTCCGCTCTCGCGCGCCAACTGGCGTCGATGCCGTCTGGCCCTGGCGCGCTGCGCATCGTGATGACCGGGGCGGCCGAGGGGCTCGAGACCCGCGGCGTGGCGTCCGAGCTCGCATCGACGATCTCCTCTTTCGGGCGACGCGTGATCGCGGTCGACGTCGGCGGCGGCCTCGGACAGGGTGCGCTGACGGGCCTCGCCGAACTGCTGACGGGCGAGGCGACGTTCGCGCAGGCGATCCACCGCGACCCGGGCTCACGCGTCCACCTGGTGCCACGCGGCGATCAAAGCTTCGCCTCGCTCGACGCCAGTGCGCAGGGGCGGCTTGGCGTGGTGCTCGAAGCGCTCGCTCTGACCTACGACTTCGTCATCCTGACCGCGCCGAGCGGCGCCGGCCGGGCGGATCTTTTCGCCAGCCACTGCGCGGCCGCGGTGCTGATCTCGAACGCCGGCGCATCCGACTTCGTAACCGTCGACGCGCATGAGCGGCTACGCGGCGCGGGCGTCGAGGACGTGGTGGTTCTGCTGGTGAACGACGGCGGCGGTTCGCCGAACGACAAGTCCCTCGCCGCCTGAGCGGCGAGGGTCAGTCGGCTGAACCGTCGGAGGCCGGACGGGCGCTGCGGCTCTTCAGCGCCCTGAGCTTTTCGATGACGGCGTAGACGCGCTCGTCGTTCTTGGCCCAGCTCTTTGCGGCTCGCAGGGCCGCCGCAGCGGCGCCCGCCGCGCGGCCTTTCGCGGTAACGGGGAAGAACACGTCGCGCAGCGTCTCCTCGTTCGGGCAATAGGACAGCTTGTATCCCGCGACGCCGACGCCGAGATCGAAGGTGTGGAACCCCCGGAGGATCAGGTCCTCGACGAGGAAGTTCAGCAGCATCTCACCCGGGCTGTATTTTGAGTGCTCGCCCGAAGTGATCGAAATGATCATGTTGCTGTAGCGGCCGTTGGCGCCGAACCCGCCGGTCACCGCAATCGTTTCGCCGTCGAGGTCAAAACCATAGATGTCCATGGCGGGAGCGGCGCCGTTGAGGCCCGCCGCCTCGGCGAGAAAGTCCCGCACGCCCGGCCGCGCGAACACGTCGGCGATGCCTCGTTCCGCGAACTGCCGCCCCTTCTGCGCAAGGAACGCGTCGAGCAGCTTCTGGCGCTCCTGGCGGGTTTCGGCGCGGTAGATCCGGGCGGCGCCGATTTCTTCGAAGCGACGCATCTTGCGCCGCTGCTTGGACCGGGTCTTGGTCGAAAACAGGCGGCTGAAATATTCCTCCACATCTGGCGAAAGCGGGCCGCAGAAGGCGGGTGCAGGGGACGGCTGGCCGGACAGCAGAGCGAAGGGGTTAGCTGCGCCTTGCCATGTCTCGGGCTGGTTCTCCAGAGCGAACAGATCGACCCCAGCGGCCGCCCCCGCCTCCTCCAGCAGACGCGCGCATTCCTCAGCGGTGAAGCCGTCGAGCGCGTCGCTACGGATCAGCGGCATGTTGTAGTTCGAGTGGCTTCCGCCAGCGAACGAGGCGGTCGTGACGCCGAAACGGCTCCGGAGGCTGAGCGGCAGCAGCGCGACCATGCGGCCATGAGCGTCTCGCGCGGCGACGATCAGCGGCGCAAGGCCGTCCGGCGCCGCCGCGTTCGCCATCCAGGCGCCGACGAAGCCCGGAGTCTGGTAGGCGGAGCCCATAGCGTCGGGCGCGAGCGCAGCCCACTCGCGCCATGCGGAATCGACGCTGCGATAAAGCTCGATCGAGGCGAACGCCCGCCCAGATGCAGGGGAAGACGCTGTCGTGAGAGCAGGCGATGCAAAGTCGCCGGACCAGGCCATGGCGGGCTCTTCCGCGAAAGAAATAGCCGAAGCGTTGGGTGAACTCATCGGGCTCACTTGCTGACACGAAGGTTCGAGAGCGAATCGCCGATCGCTTGGAAGGCTGCGATCAGCGAAGCCTTGTTGCCGGCGTCGAAATAGAAGGCCGTCGATGTCGCGCAGTTCTGCAGCATCGTTTTGGTGGATGAGCCAGGATTGCTGAAGGCTACCGTGTAGACCGTGATCCCCGCGGTTTTCATCTTGGTGCAGACGGCGGTCAGCCGCGTGTCGAGCACGTTTTCCGCGGCGGAGGAGCTTGTGGTGCCCAGCCTGCCGTCACTCAGATCGCCGTAGGCCGTATAGACGCCGTTGCTCATGGTGTTATCGCCGTCCGTCATGATGATCACGGCCTTGCTCATATTCGCCGTGCCGTAATCGAGCGGCAGGGTCGAACTGCCCCAATATCCCCGCCACTTCGGCGAGATCATGCGCCACCCCCAGACCGCTCCCAGGTTGATGTGCGTGTTGCCGTCCGCCGTCATCGCGTTGATGGCGCTGGTGACGGTCGCCTTCTGGTTCGTGAGAGGCGTCACCGTCTGCGGGCAATAGGTGTTGTAGCCTCCGATCGCTGCCCAATACGATTCGTAATAGCTCGAGTACGGGTTTGGATATTTGTAGTATTCAAACTGAGTGGCGGTCGTTGATGGAACGTCGTCGGTTTGATCTTGGCTGTTCTGGTAGCGCGCCATCACGCAGCCGCTCCAGTTGCTCGGCTTGCTGCCCTTCATCCACGATGTTCGCGTCGTTCCCACATTCACGGTCTGGGAGAACGGCACGAGGCCGACATACAGGTTGTCGCCGGTCGTGCTGGATCCGAACAGCGTGTTCATCAGGCTGTTCGCGGAGTCCTTGAGCGTGGGCATGCTGCCGCTGTTGTCCATCGACCCCGTGTTGTCGAGGACGAGCACAACCTCGAGGCCCGCGGATTTCCGCGTGACCTCGGACGTGTGGCTAACCGTCATGGTGGTTGGACCAAGGATCCGCATGAGCGTCGTCGGAAGCGTCGCGGTCGCGGTCAGCGTGATGGTGCTCTTGTCCGCGCTTGGCGTCGCCGTGACCGACGTGATGGTGGCCCCGGCTATGCCGATCTTGAAGTTGGCGTCGACGAACTTGCGAGCGTCCGCCGAATAATCGGTCGTCGCGGTGCGGGCGCCGACGGCGAGTCCGGCCGCGTCGAGCGCGTTCACGAGCTTCGCCTTGACGATCTCCCCGCGGCCGACGTCGATCGCCAAGCCCATGCAGCCGATCAGAACGATGATCAGGATGCCGAGCAGCGGAGCGACGGCGCCCTCGCGCGACCGTGCGAAGCGGGAGACTAGATGTCCTAAAGACATGCTGTGCCCGTTGGCTTTGTCGTCAGTGATCCAAGCCGCGGCCGGTACATCGACGCGATGTAGATCGTCTGGCTGCCTTGCAAAAACTTGTTAAAGATCGGATCAAAGCGATAGTACACCTCTGCAACCATAATGTTGTCTTTGGTGTCTGCGAGTAAGCCGGAGGGCACGGCGGCTACCTGACCTTCCGTTCCGAACTTACTTTTCCATGCCGAGCCTGCCGAACTGTAGCATTGCCACTTCACGCGGGCGACGTTGCTCGCATCAAGATAGACAGACGTAAGTATGGTTACGCCGTTAGCGCCCGACGTATAGCTCGGCATACTGGCGCCAGTCGCTTTGAAAATCAGCGCCATCGCGTCATTGTTCAGCTCTTTATACTGGGAGGTCACGTCGGCGACGGAAAAGCCGACGCGATCAACGTTCGCCCTAATCGATTCGTAACGCGCGAGGTCGTAGCCGCCGAGCAGGAGGAGGGCGAGGAGCGGTGAGAACAGGGCGAGCTCGATTGCGGCTACGCCATCTTCGGACCGCCTGAACCTGCGCATCAAGCTGAGGAGAGGGTTCTTCATCCGTAAGGCTCGTTCCGCACGACAACGCGCGCCTTCAGCGGGACGATGCCGCCGCTGCCCACGAGCTTGCTCATCATCGGGGTGAACAGGCTCCAGTTATAGGTCAGCGTGTAGAGGACGATCTCGCCCGCGGCGCCGTAACCGGACTTGCCCTGATCGGAGTCCCAGGCGCCGTTGCCATTTACGTCAATGAAGGATTCACCAGCGTCTCGCTTGCCGTTCTTGTTGGTGTCCGTATAGGGCTCCGGCTGACCGACATTGCTGAAATCACTGTAGGACAGGCTCGTTACGACGATTTTCGACGGGTTGAGATATGAACCGACGATCTTGGTCACTGCGGCTGTGATCATCTGCTGCTGCGTCTTGCTTGTGGCGACGTAGCCGGTCTTGCCCGCTCGCGAAGCTGCGAAAGCTGCGCCGTCCAGGATGTTCTGGGCTCCGGCCATCAGGCCCATCTCGCATATGCCCATGATGAAGAACATCAATACGGGCGCGATCAGAGCGAACTCGACCGCTGTCACGCCGTCCTCTTCGGCTTTGAAGCGCCGTCGCAGCCCTTTCAGCATCGCAATCGTCACAACTCGCCAAGACCGGCGGGCTCAAAGCCCGGCAAGCGGAGACTATGATCCGGAATAATCTACATTCGGTGAAGCGAGACATCTAAAAAGCGTTGTAGAATTTGATGCTTTCGTAGCTTTGAGCGCGTTTGAAGCTAATACGCCGGGTATTGTCTATGAATGAGCGGCTGTGATGAAAGCTTTCATTTACCTTCTTGACCGAAGCTCCGTGCGGACGAGAATTAGGGCGGCTCGATGACCGACAGGCGGACGCGCCTTTTTCGAGCGGCTTTCGTGGCGCTCGACCTCAGCGGCGCGAACCGTCTGCTCGTCTCCCGTGCGCGCGGCCTTGGGCTGATCCTGACGCTGCATCACGTTCGCCCTTTCGCCGGCGGCGAGTTCGCGCCCAATCGGCTGCTCGAGGTCGAGCCGGCCTTTCTGGACCTGACGCTGGCGCGGGCGCGCCGGCTTGGCTTCGAGTTTGTCACGTTGGACGAGGCGTGGCGGCGGGTGCGCCAAGGCGCCTCCGCGAAGCCTTTTCTTCATCTCACCTATGACGACGGCTATCGCGACGTACGCGACTTTGCGCTGCCGATCATGCGCCGCCACGGCGCGCCGGGGACGCTCTACATCGCGTCAGGGTTTGCGGACGGAAACGCCGGCATGTGGTGGCTCGCGCTCGAGCAGGCGATCGCTCGGGCCGACAGCCTGACAGTCCGCTTCGCCGACGGCGCGGAGGAGATCAGGACGGCCTCGGTCGCCGAGAAGCGAGCGGCGTGGGACCGGATCTACTGGAGGCTTCGTTCTGGCCCCGAGGAGGCGATGCGCGCCGAGATCGACCGGTTGGCGACCGGGCAAGGCGTCGATCTCGGCGCCTTCTCGCGCGATCTCTGCATGCGCTGGGACGAACTCGCGGAGCTGGCGGAGGACCCGCTGGTCGAGATCGGCGCCCACACCGTGACGCATCCGATGCTTGCGAAGCATCCGGAGGATGTCGCCTGGGCCGAAATGGCGGAAAGCCGTCGCGCCATCCGCGAAAAACTCGCGATTGACGCCCGACACTTCGCCTATCCCGTCGGCAACCCAGACGCCGCAGGGCCCCGTGAGTTCGCGCTCGCGGCCGAGCTCGACTTCGAGACCGCGGTGACGACCATGCCGGGCCATCTCACCGCAGCTCATGCGGCAAATCCAACGGCGCTGCCGCGGGTGTCGCTGAACGGCCTTTTTCAGACGAGGGCGGCGGTCGACGCCCTGCTCTCCGGCGCGCCCTTCTTTCTGACGGACGCAGCGCGGCGGCTGCGAAACGCCGCCTGATCAGCGGGGCCGCTCGACCCGCTCCATCCAGCGGATGAGAAGACCCGCCGGCACGATCCAGATCAGTCCAAAAAACGCGAAGAAGGCGAGTTGCGCCAGCGCGCCGGAACGCGCGAAACCGAACTGGCCGACGAGCATCACGATCAGCGCGTAGGACGTGACGCCGACGACGAGCACGACCATTCCGATGAGTTTTTTTACGCGCGGCCGCAAGGCAAGCTCCGGGAGGGACGTCGCGCCGCCTTGTGCGCGCCGCAAGCCGGACTTAAAGCGCTGGCGGTCGACGGATCAACCTCTCCGTCGCTTGGATTGAGACGCCCGTGACCGAGACCTTCCCCCGCCGCCGCTTCCTCGCAGCCTGGCTCTGGACGACCGTGCTGCTGGTCTCGTTGATGGTCGTCGTCGGCGGCGCGACGCGCCTGACGGGTTCCGGCCTCTCCATCACCGAGTGGCGGCCCGTCACCGGCGCGATCCCGCCGATCGGCGAAGCGGCGTGGGCGACCGAGTTCGCGAAGTACCGTGAGAGCCCGCAATACCGGCTGCAGAACGAGGGCATGTCGCTCGGCGACTTCCAGTTCATCTATTGGTGGGAATGGGGTCACCGCCAGCTCGGGAGGCTGATCGGCCTGGTATTCGCCGGCGGCCTTGCGATCGCCGCGCTGACCCGACGCGTGTCGCTGCGAGAGGGCTTTGCGCTGTTCGGCATGGGGCTCCTGCTTGGGACGCAGGGCCTGGTGGGGTGGATCATGGTGGCGTCCGGTCTCCAGCCCGGCATGACGGCGGTCGCTCCCGTGAAGCTTACGCTCCATCTCGGCTTTGCGCTGCTGTTCCTGTCCTCGCTGCTGGTCTTCCTCGCCTATCTCGGCCGCTTCGGTCGCGACCGCGCGGCGCTGACTCCGGGCCTGCGGGCTGGAGCCTACGCGCTGCTCGCCGGCTCCCTCGCGCAGATCCTGCTGGGCGGGCTCGTCGCCGGCTCGCGCGCCGGCTTCGGCTACAACACCTGGCCGGACATGGATGGCGGCTTCGCGCCCCCGCTCTTCGTGCTCTTCAGCGTCAAGCCGTGGTGGGAGAACTTCGTCGACAACGTCGCGCTGGTGCAACTGAACCATCGGCTCGGCGCTTATCTCCTGCTCGCCGGCGCCGTCCTCTATGCAATCGCCGTAACGCGGGCGCGGCTGTCACCGGGGGCGACGGGGAGGGCGCATGCGCTTATGGCGCTGATGCTCGCGCAGGCCGGTCTCGGGATCGCCGCGCTGCTGATGGCGGTGCCGCTGGAGCTTGGCCTCGCTCATCAGTTCGGCGCCGTGTTAGTTCTCGGCCTCGCGGTCGTGAACGCGTCGCTGGCGTGGATTGCGGCGCGCCGGCCGAGGAAAGCGGCCGGTTTCAGCCCCGCCGCTCAGCCTGCAGAGTAAGTTCGCCGAGCTCCTTCAGAGCCCCAGCCGTGCGATCTCGATCTTTGGGCAACGGTCCATGATCACCGTAACGCCTTCGGCCTCGGCGCGGGCCGCCGCCGCGTCGTCGCGGACGTCCAACTGAGTCCAGATCACCTTCGGCCTCGGGCCAAGGGCGAGCGCCTCCTCGACGACCGTCCCGACATGTTCGGAGGCGCGGAAGACATCGACCATGTCGATCGCCTGGGGAATGTCGCCGAGGCGCGCGAAGGTCGGCAGTCCCGCGATCCGCGCGCCGGCGTGTCCGGGGTTGACGGCGAATACCTCGTAGCCGCGTTCCGCAAGGAAGCGTGCGACATAGAAGCTCGCCCGCTCCGGCTTCGGGCTCGCGCCGACCACCGCGATCGTGCGAACGCCCGTCAGCACGTCGCGAATGAGGTCGTCGGAGTAGGCGAGGGGAGCCATGGCCTCAGTTCTGGCTGTCGTCGCCGAACAGCTGCTTGATCTTCGGCAGATACGGTTTCACCGCCTCGACGTTGCCCGGCAGCGGCTGGAAGCTCTCGAGCGCGGCGAACTGCTCGTCGAGATCCTTGAGAGCGCTCTTCTTCTCATCGTCGGAAAGCGCGGCGTCGCTTTCGATCTCGCCCTGAACCTTCTTCTTTTCCGCGCCGAGATCCGTCTCCCCGCCGTCGGGATCGCTCGCGCCGAAGGCGAGCAGCACCGACTGCGCGACGTCCGCCCACTCGGCGTACGTCGCAAACTCGTGCTTCTTGAGGATCGCCTCGATCTGCGCCTTCGATTCCGGCTTGTCGAGATAGCCGGCCAGGGCGCCGACCGGATCCTCCGCCTCGCCAACCTCCGCCTCGTCACTTTCGGGTTGGTTGTTGGGGTTCTGGTCCTTGGCCTGAGGGTTCGCCGCCTGCAGCTTTTCGCGCAGCGCCTCAAATTCCGGCCAGGCGACGATAAAATGCTCGACGAGCTTGGCGTTCAGCGGGATCTGCTTCGGCTCGACGTCGCCAGCGCCGTCCGGCTCGCCGGTCTGCGCGCCAGCGGGCGGGGTCTCGGAGGGCGCGGTCTGGGCAGAGGGCGTCTCGGCAGGTTTCTCCTGCGCTCCAGCGGGCGACACGAGAATCGCGGCCGCGGCGACGGAAGCGGCGAGCGCGAGACGCAGCGAGCAAAGCGAGGCGATGGGCATGGACGTCCTCCGACAGACGGGCTACGCCGCGCGGCCCTTATCGACGAGGACGGTCCGATCGCTTGGCGGCGAACGCCCGACCCTCGCCCGGGTGTTGGGCGGTCCTGTAGATTCGCGACTATGGCCCCGGAAAACGGACACGACCATGACGGAAAAGCCACGCCTCGCAGCAGAACGCGCGCCGCGCATGACGCTTCTAGAGATGGAGGCGTTTCTGACGGCTGAATTCCCTCAGCTCGCGCGTGGCGGCGACGCCTTCGTCCTGGAGACCGTGGGTTATGGGACGGCACGGATGCGGCTGAACTTCGACGACCGCTATCTGCGTCCCGGCGGCACGCTTTCCGGCCCTTCGATGATGGCGCTCGCCGACGTCGCTCTCTACGTTGCGCTTCTCGGCGCGATCGGGCCTGTGCCGCTCGCCGTCACCACGAACCTGTCCATCAACTTCCTTCGCAAGCCGGAGCCGCGAGATCTGGTGGCCGACTGCCGATACATGAAGATCGGCCGCTCGCTGGCGGTGGGCGAGGCTGAGCTCCTGCAGGAGGGCCAATCGGAAAGCGTCGCGCATGTGGTCGCGACCTATTCGATCCCGCCGCGGGTCTGAGGAAGCAGCCATGAGCGAGCAAAATCAGCTGTTATCGACGAGGTAACAAGATACCCTTTTTATAAACTATTGTTTTCGCTTGTTTTTTGATTGGAACGCGCCGTTGATTTCCGGCCGCTCTTCGGCTATCAACCCCTCGTCGCGCAGGGCCTTAGCCCTGCGTCTACGTTTTCACCTGTCGAGGTTTTCTCATGCGACCCCAGCCGGCCCGCTCTTTCGTGGCCAAACCGGCCGAAGTCGAGAAGAAGTGGATCGTGATCGACGCGAAGGGCCTCGTCGTAGGCCGTCTCGCATCGCTCATTGCGCTTCGTCTCCGCGGCAAGCACCTGCCCACCTTCACGCCTCATGTTGACAATGGCGACAACGTCATCGTCATCAACGCGGCTGAAGTCGCATTCACAGGCAAGAAGCGGGAAGACAAGTCCTACTTCTGGCACACCGGCTATCCGGGCGGCATCAAGGAGCGCAAGGCGCACCAGATCCTCGACGGCCGTTTCCCGGAGCGGGTAGTCGAGAAGGCGGTGGAGCGCATGCTCCCGCGTGGGCCGCTCGGCCGCAAGCAGCTCGGCAATCTGCGTGTCTACGCTGGCGCCGAGCATCCTCACGAGGCGCAGCAGCCCACGTCGTTCGACGTCGGCGTCCTCAACCGCAAGAACGTCCGGAGCTGATCATGGCCGAGAACATCCAGTCCCTCGGCGATCTCGGCGGCGCTCTGAACGCTCAGCCGGAAGCCCCTAAGCATGTCAAGAAGGTCGACCAGTTCGGCCGCGCCTACGCCACCGGCAAGCGCAAGAACGCCGTCGCGCGCGTCTGGATCCGTCCGGGCTCGGGCAAGGTGCTCATCAACAAGCGCGAACTCGAGGTGTATTTCGCCCGTCCGGTGCTGCGCATGATCCTGCAGCAGCCGCTTGAGGTTGCGAACCGCAAGGGCTCGTACGACATCACCGTCACGGTGGCCGGCGGCGGGCTTTCGGGCCAGGCCGGCGCGGTGCGGCACGGTGTGTCGAAGGCGCTGACCTATTTCGAGCCGGAGCTGCGCGGCGTCCTCAAGAAGGGCGGCTTCCTCACCCGCGACAGCCGCGTGGTCGAGCGCAAGAAGTATGGCCGCGCTAAGGCGCGTCGCAGTTTCCAGTTCTCGAAGCGCTGACGCCCGAGCGGTTTCAGGTACTGCGTACGGACAAGGCGGGCCCCAGCGGCCCGCCTTTTTCGTTTTGGCCCATCTCCTCAGGGACCAGGCGTTACTCCGGACGCAGCAAAGCGCCGATCGGGATCGTCATCAGAACTCGGCGCTGCTATGGGAGCCTGATCCTTCACACGATCCCGGCTCTGCGCTGCGCTGCGACCGGGATGACGGATGAGTCATGATCGTCAAAGACCCCCTTCACCCCCGCCCAGTCGACGACGCGCTCGATCCATCCCGGCGCTACGGCGAGTCGATCGAGTCAAACTACGCGGGCGCGCTCTCCTTCCTTCGCCGGCCGTATGCACGCTCGGCGGAGGGGTACGACGTCGCGGTCTGGGGCGTTCCGCTTGACACCTCCGTCTCGAACCGGCCGGGGACGCGGTTCGGGCCTCGGGCGATCCGCGAGGCGTCGACCGTGAATGTCGGCGACCCGTCTTACCCGTTCGGCTTCGACATCTTCGCGGACATGGCAGTGGCCGACACCGGCGACTGCTCGCTCGACTATGGCCGGGTCGATCAGGCGCCGGCGGCGATCGAGGCGCAGGCCGCGACGCGGCTCGCGACGGGCGCGCATCTCGTCACGCTCGGCGGCGACCACTTTCTCACCTATCCCGTGCTGAAGGCGCTGGTCGCGCGGCTTGGGCGTCCCGTGGCGCTCGTGCAGTTCGACGCGCACCAGGACACATGGGATGACGATGGCGGCCGGATCGACCACGGCACGATGATCACCCGCGCGGTCCGCGATGGGCTGATCATCCCAGAGCGCTCGATGCAGATCGGCATCCGCACCAACGCGCCGCAGGATTACGGCATCTCGATCGTCGACGGGCTGCTTGCGCAGGAGATGGGACCGCTCGCGGTCTCCAGCCGCATCCTGGGCCATGTCGAGGACACGCCGGTCTATGTGAGCTTCGACATCGACTGCCTCGACCCGGCCTTCGCGCCGGGGACAGGCACGCCGGTGCCGGGCGGCGTCTCCTCGGCCTTCGCGATCTCGTGCCTCAGGCGACTTGGGCCACTCGACCTCAAGGGCTTCGACATCGTCGAGGTCTCGCCGCCTTACGATCACGCGCAGATCACCGCGCTCGCCGGCTGCTCGCTGGCGCAGATCTATCTCGGCCTGCTCGCGGAGCGGAAGCGGGCAGGCCGGAGCATCGCGCTTTGAGGGCGCATGGCGCTCCGAGGCTCGCGGTCGCGCTCGTCTGCGCGCTCGGCCTCGCCGGCTGCGCAGGCGAAAAGCGCTGGATGAAGTCCGGCGCCGGACCGGCGGAGGCAAACGAGGACGAGATGTCCTGCGCCGCCTTTTCCGAGGGCGGCAGCGGAATTGCTATCGGCGACACGGGGTTTGCCCCGCCGCGCGACCAGTTTGCCGACCGCTACGCCTGCCTCCGTTCGCGCGGCTACAAGCTTGTTACGCTGACGCCGGACGAGGCCGCAAAGCTGAAGTCGCTCGACGGGATCGCGCGCGAAACCTACTGGCGCGAGCTGCAGCAGAAACACGGCGTCGCGCCTAGGCGCGACGCTTCAGGCGGCTTCGGCGAGCTTGGCCGCCAGCGCGTCGCGCAGCGCTTGGACGTCGCCGTTCAGTCGCTTGAGTTCGCTGACCGACAACCTGGAAGAGCTCAGCAGCGACAGCGGCACGCAAGGCGCGCGCTCCTTGAGCGCCTGTCCTTTGCTCGTGAGCTTCACGATGACCTGCCGCTCGTCCTCCTCGCTTCGCCGCCGCGCGACGTAGCCCGAAGCCTCCAGCCGCTTGAGCAGCGGGGTCAGCGTGCTCGACTCCAGCATCAGCCGATCCGCGATCGCCTTCACGGTCAGCCCATCCTCCTCCCAGAGCACGAGCAGCGCGAGATACTGAGGGTAAGTCAGGCCGAGCGTGTCGAGCGCCGGCTTATAGACGCGGTTGATCGCAATCGCGGTCGAATAGACGGCGTAGCAAAGTTGGTCCTGCAGGCGCAGGCTTGGCTGAGAGGCGGACATTGCGGCGCTCGCGATGTGTCTGACGATCTCACGACAAGATAATCACTATCGCAATAATTAAATGCATGACGCCCATGCGCAGGCGGTGGTTCCTAAATAGGCCGCGCTAATAAATATCGCGATAACGAATAGTCGCGGTCATCGCGGCGAACCACAGGAGGCTCTCATGAAGGTCCTTTACTCGACCGAAGCCGTCGCCACCGGCGGCCGCACCGGCTCCGCCGCCACGACCGACGGCAATCTCAAGGTTGATCTGGTGACCGCGAAGGAGCTCGGCGGCCCAGGCGGCGCGGGCACCAATCCCGAGCAGCTTTTCGCCGCCGGCTATTCCGCGTGTTTCCTCGGCGCGCTCAAATTCGTCGCCGGCCGCGAGAAGGTGAAGATCCCCGACAATACCACCGTCGCGGCTAAGGTCGGCATCGGCCAGCGTGACGACGGCCAGGGCTTCGGCCTCGACGTTTCGCTCACCGTGACGATCCCCGGCTTCGATCGGGAGCAGGCGCAAGACCTCGCCGCCAAGGCGCACGTGGTGTGCCCCTACTCGCACCTAGCGAAGGCCGGCCTAGACGTCGCCGTCGCGGTGGCCTGACGCACAGGCCCTAAGGCGGCGGAAGACGCCGAAGCTCGTCGGCCACATTGTAGGGCTTCGGGCGGCGGTTCTTCCGCTTGGGGATCGATCCGGTCGCCTCTGTCGCCCCGTCGCTTACGGGCGGCGGGGCCGCCGGAGCCTGCGCGACCGAGCCCTTCAGCTCGTCGAGGCGATTGTTCGCGGCGTTCAGGCTCTGCTTCATCATCTCGTTCTCGAGGGTGCGTCGCTCGATCTCAAGCCGATAGAGCGCTGTGCAGTCCATGCGCTGCGTGGGAGCGTCGAGAGAAATTGAGAACCGTCCGTAGACGCCTGTGTTTCTTTGCTTCGTCTGACCAGGCAGACCCTGCAAGACATAGAGGCCGCCATCATTCGGATTGTCGGAGCGGAAGGCTCCGACTTCGAGATGGCGAGCGCCGTCCATTGTCGAGCGGCAGCTTGTGCCGTCAGCCGCCCGAAACTCGTCCTGTCCGTAGCTGGTGCTGGGCGTGGGAAGGTAGAACCCCTGCTGCGCCGCAGCAGGGCCGCCGAGAAGGCACACGAAAGCCATCGCCGGCATAACGCGGGTGCTGGTCATGCGCTGAACCGCTTCACTGTGACGTTCGCGCATACGCGCGTTGTGATCGTGGTCGCCCTGGCGCGCAGAGCGTCCCGAGGCGCAACGCTCTTGGTGCAGATCCTCAGCCGCTGCATCGGCTTGCCGTTGAGATCTACGAGCACGGTGATCGAGCGTTCGGACGCATCGAGGCTCTGGGGATCTCTCGGGGGGAGAACGAAGCGCTCGGGCGTGGCTACGGCGAGACGCGACGGGGTCCAGTCTTCAAAGTTGAAGATCTCGACTGCAAAGGTCGAGGCGTCGCGCGGATCGCTTACGGCCTGAAGTCGGACGAAAGCGCGGTCCCCGAGCGTCATGACCGTCTGGTCGCCCGGGAAAATGGCGTGGGCGGCTGCTGCCGCTGGCAGGCACAACAGGGCAAAGGCGCAGATGCCGGCCTTGGTCATCATGGGACGGTGCATGTGACGGTCACTTCGGCGGCGTAGTTACCCGCTCGGTAGGGCGTGCTCGCGGTTGCTCCGAGCGAGACGATGAGCTGAGACGTGCCCAGCCCGCTCAACGATGTGGTGACGCCGTTGCCGAGGATCGACAGCACGCCGAGGTTGACGCCCGTTGTCTGGGCGCTGACGGTGAAGGTCGTCGGAGGCGAGCCGGCCGGTCCGCTCACCCAGTCCGTCGGCTTCGTCACGGATAGGGTGGCCGGCGCAGTGTTGATGGCGGAAATCGTGGCCGGAGTGGCCGTCGCCCAAGATTTCAGATCACTGTTGAGCGCGAGCGTCCCATCGACCGGCGCGATGAGGGCACACGCGGAGAGTGCGGTTCCTCTGAAGGTCAGAGTTTCGGCATGCGCGGCGGAGATCGTTGAAATCAGAGTGATTGCAAGCAGTGAGGGCGGGGCTTTCATGACGTCGCTCGGGCCGCGCGGCGCACGATGCGCTACGTCGTAATGCAACCCTTGCGCGATATTCTTACGAGATCATTAACCACGATCCGTCACAGGACGAGTTCGGCGTCCAGCCCGAGATCCAGATTGGGCGCCGAGTGCGTGATCCGGCCCACTGAAATCAGATCAACGCCGGTCTCCGCTATCCCGGCCACCGTCTCGAGCGAGACGTTGCCGGACGCCTCGGCAATCATCCGGCCGCCAATTCGCCTCACCGCCTCGGAAAGCGTTGCGGGATCCATGTTGTCGAGCAGCACGACGTCGGCGCCTTCCGCGATCACCCGGTCGAGTTGATCGAGGTCGTCGACCTCAATCTCGATCTTGACGAGATGCCCGGCAGCGGCCTTGGCAGCCTTGAGCGCCTGTTCCACGCCGCCGGCGACTGCGATGTGGTTGTCCTTGATGAGGATCGCGTCATCGAGCCCGAAGCGGTGGTTCGAGCCGCCGCCGCAGCGAACGGCGTATTTCTGGAACACCCGCAGCCCAGGCAACGTCTTCCGCGTGCAGCAGATTTTCGCCTTGGTGTGGGCGATGAGATCGGCGTAGGTCGCGGTCGCCGTCGCAACCCCTGAGAGATGCCCGAGGAAGTTGAGCGCGGTCCGCTCCGCCGTCAGCACCGCCCGGGCAGGACCCTCGATGCGGGCGATGACGTCACCGGGCAAGATGGCGTCTGCGTCGGCCTTTTCGCTCTTGAACAGGATCTGCGGGTCCAGCGCGCCAAAGGCCGCTTGCGCGAGTTGAAGGCCGGCAAGCCTTCCGAACTGGCGCGAGACGATCGCGACGTTGGCGCGGGCTGCAGCCGGGACGGTCGCCGCGCTCGTCAAATCGCCCGCGCGCCCGAGATCTTCGGCGAGCGCCGCCTCGACTGCGCGGCGAACCGAGATCGGATCCAGCGGAGCGATCACGACGCCACGAGCCGCCGCTCGGCCGGCTCGACGCCCGCCAACGCGTCGTCGAGCGTGATGACAGAGCGCTGCCGCAGCGCCTCGACAGGCTTGGCGAAGTCCGACCGGTAATGCGCGCCGAGGCTTTCCTCGCGCCGAGAAGCAGATACCGCGACGAGTAGCGCAGCCGTCGCCATGTTCGCGACGTCGGCCGAGCGCGCCTCCCTACGAATTTCGTCAAGCGCGCCCACGGCCTGACTGAGCCGCGCCCCATCGCGGACGACGCCGACGCAATCCGTCATTGTCTGGCGCAACAGGGCTATGGCCGAGCTGTCCGCCTTCGTTGCGCCAGCAGTTGCGCGGGTCGTGGCTCGTTCCGCGGGCGCTGGAGAGGCGGGGACGAGCCCCAGGATGTCCTCGGCGACACGGGCGCCGAAAACGACCGCCTCGAGCAGCGAATTCGAGGCGAGCCGGTTTGCGCCGTGCGCGCCGGTGGAGGCAGCTTCGCCGCAGGCCCACAGGCCGTCGAGCGATGTGCGCCCGTTCGCATCGGTGAGCACGCCGCCCATGTGATAGTGCGCGGCGGGCGCGACGGGGATCGCCTCGCGGGCGGGGTCGAGGCCCGCAGTCCGGCAAGCGGCGTAGACGGTGGGGAAATGCTCGGCGAAGCGCTCGCCCAGCGCCGCGCGGGTGTCAAGGAAGGCGCCGCCGTTTCGCGACGCCTCATACACCGCGCGAGCGACGATATCCCTCGGCGCGAGGTCAAGGTCGGGGTGCACGCCATCCATGATCCGGCGGCCCTCCCGGTTGACCAGGATCGCGCCTTCGCCGCGCAGCGCCTCAGTTGCGAGCGGGGCGGGGTCCTGGCCGATCGCCATCGCGGTCGGGTGAAACTGCACGAATTCGAGGTCGGCGAGCACCGCGCCGGCGCGCGCCGCCATGGCGAGACCGGAGCCGCGGGCCTCGAGCGGATTGGTTGTGACGGCATAGAGATGGCCGACGCCGCCGGACGCCAGCACGACGGCGCGGGCGGAGAGGTTCACCGGCTGCGCCGAGGGGACATGGGCACGAACGACTACCCCCGTGACGAAGCGGCCCTCGGTCAGCAGTGTTTCGGCGGCATAGCCTTCCAGCAGGCGGATCGACGGCGTGTTCCGGACAGCGGCGATCAATGCCTCCATGATCGCCCGGCCGGCAAGGTCGCCGTTGACGCGCACGATCCGGCGTTCGTTATGCGCGGCTTCCTGCGACAGCAGCAGCCGACCTTCGAGGTCTCGGTCGAACGGCACGCCGTAGGCGAGAAGATCGGCGATCCGCGCCGGCCCCTCCTCAGCCATCAGCCGGGCGATCGCCGGATCGACGATGCCGGCGCCGGCCGCGATCGTGTCGGCGGCGTGCTTCTTGGCGGTGTCGCCGAGGCCGACCGCCGCCGCGACGCCGCCCTGCGCCCACGCGGACGACGCGCCGGAGCCGAGCGGCGCTGCAGCGACGACCGTGACTGGCCGGGGCGCGAGCTTCAGCGCGGTGAAGAGGCCAGCAAGCCCAGCGCCCACGATCACCACGTCGTCGACGCCAGACCAGGAGAGCGGGGCGAGTTCACCGAAATCTACGATTTCAGGAGAGTCGGTCATTCATTCCACCCGTCATCCCGGATCGCCGTCGGCTGATCTAGGATCGTCATCAGGATGAAGCGCTCTGTTCTAATCGCGATCCTGGCTCTCGCTTCGCTCGGCCGGGATGACGGCTGCGGCAGAAGCCGCAGATCAGATCTTCAGGTTCACCATGCGCTCGACGCTCAGCCGCGCGCGGTCGGCGACCGCCGGATCGACGAGAACCTCGTCGCGCATGTGCACGAGGCTCTCGAGGATCTTTGGCAGCGTAATGCGCTTCATGTGAGGGCAGAGGTTGCACGGCTTCACGAACTCGGTCTCCGGCGCGTTGACCATGACGTTATCGGCCATGGAGCACTCGGTGATCAGCACGACCTTCTTCGGCTTCTCGTTCTTGACGTACTCCGCAAGCTTCGCCGTCGAGCCGGTGAAATCGGCCTCGGCCAGCACCTCCGGCGGGCACTCGGGGTGGGCAAGGATGACCACGCCCGGCTCAGCCTCGCGGTAGCCCCGGAGCTCCTCGGCGGTGAATCGCTCGTGCACCTCGCAGGCGCCGTTCCAAGTAATGATCCGCACGGCGGTCTGCGAGGCGATCCAGGCCGCAAGATACTGGTCCGGCAGAACCATCACTTCCGGAACGCCGAGCGATTCCACGACCTGCACGGCGTTGCCTGAGGTCAGGCAGATATCGGCTTCAGCTTTCACTTCAGCCGTGGTGTTCACATACACGGCGACCGGGACCCCCGGGTGCTTCAGACGCAGCGCGCGGATGTCGGCGGCAGTGATCGAGGTGGCGAGCGAACAGCCGGCGCGGCTGTCGGGGATCAGCACCGTCTTGTCCGGGTTCAGGATCTTCGAAGTCTCGGCCATGAAGTGCACGCCGCATTGGACGATGACGTCGGCGTCGGTCTTCGTCGCCTCGCGCGCGAGCTGAAAGCTGTCGCCGACCACGTCCGCCACGCAATTGTAGATCTCCGGCGTCTGGTAATTGTGCGCTAGGATCACCGCGTTGCGGACCTTCTTGAGATCGTTGATCGCCTTCACGTAAGGCGCGAACACCGGCCACTCAATCGCGGGGATGACCGTCTTCACGCGCTCGTAGAGATGCGCCGTGGCGGCTGCGACCTCCGGCGTATATTCGAGCGAAGGCATCGCGACCGGCGGAAACCGGCGCGGCGCCTGGGCGAAGGCTTCGGCGCGTACGAGCGAGGCGGCGAGCGGGGACATGGCGTCCTCCAATGATCGAACCGACGTTATGCTCATTTAGAGCATAACTATGATAGTAGGCCCTGCGCCGTTTTTGAAGACCTGAACGTCATGAAAAGAACATTTGAAGCGGCGTCGAGCGCTCTATGCGCACGGGCATAACGCTCCGGCCCTTGTAGAGCACGCCGATGACGGAGAGCGGCGGCTTCCCTATCTAGTGCTGCGACTCGAACCAGGAGACGCCCGAGATGGGGACTTTCCGTGCGCTGCGTATCGACAAGGCCGACGGGGGCCAGAGCGTCTCGACGGTCGATTTCGATGAGGCGGATCTGATGGATGGCGACATCGTCGTGCGCGTCTCGCACTCGACCGTGAACTACAAGGACGGGCTTGCCATCACCGGAAAATCGCCGGTCGTGCGACGCTTTCCGATGATCCCCGGCATCGACTTCGCAGGAAAGGTGGTCTCCTCGACCAATCCCGACTTCTCGGAAGGCGACCAGGTCGTGCTGAACGGCTGGGGCGTCGGCGAGGGACATCTCGGCGGCTACGCCGAGCTTGCGCGGGTGAAGGGCGACTGGCTCGTGCCGCTGCCGGAAGGTCTCGACGCCGCGGAGTCGATGGCGATCGGCACGGCCGGATATACCGCGATGCTCTGCGTGATGGCGCTCGAGCGTCACGGAGTTACGCCCGCGCGGGGGCCGGTGCTGGTGACGGGAGCGGCCGGCGGCGTCGGTTCTGTCGCGGTGGCGCTGCTCGCGAAGCTCGGCCACGAAGTGGTGGCCTCCACCGGCCGTGCGGAAGAGGCGGACTACCTCAAGGGCCTTGGCGCGTCGTCGATCATCCCCCGCGAGGAGCTGGCCGCTCCGGGCAAGCCGCTGCAGAAGGAGCGCTTCGCCGGCGTGGTCGACAGCGTCGGTTCGGTGCCGCTCGCGAACGCTCTCGCGCAGACGATGGCGGGCGGGGCGGTGGCGGCCTGCGGGCTCGCGGCGGGTATGGACCTACCGACATCCGTCGCCCCATTCATCCTGCGCGGCGTCTCGCTGCTCGGCATCAACAGCGTCACGGTTCCGAAGCCGATCCGGATCGAGGCGTGGGGGCGGCTCGCCAAGGACCTTGACCGCGACAAGCTGCGTTCGATGACGAAGACGATCGGTTTCGACGAGATCGTGCCGACGGCGGAGGCGATCCTTGAGGGGAAGGTCCGCGGTCGGGTGGTGGTTGAGATTTGACAGGCTCCGCAAGCGTCAACCCGGTTGGCGTAAGCGACGATGCGGGATCGTCATCCAAGTCCAGCGCGGATCATGCTAGACGCCACATTCTGAAGACGATCCCGGCTCCGCAGCCGGGATGACGCCTGCGTGTGAGGCATGAAATGGCCGACCTCATCAACGTCGCGATCCTCGGCGCCTCCGGCTATACGGGCTCTGAACTCGTGCGCCTGCTGCTGCGCCATCCCCGCGTCAAGATCGCGGCGCTGACCGCTGACCGGAAGGCAGGGCAGGCGATGGCGGATGTGTTTCCGCAATTCGCAGGCGTCGAACTTCCGCGGCTGATCACGATCGCGGAGATCGACCTTGACGCCATCGACCTCGTCTTCTGCGCTCTGCCGCACGGTACGACGCAGGGGGTGATCGCTGGCCTGTTCGAGAAGAAACAGACGCTCAAGGTCGTCGATCTCTCCGCTGACTTTCGTCTCGCGGACCCCGCGGACTACGAGACCTGGTACGGCCATCCGCATCAGGCGCTCGAACTCCAGAAGGAGGCGGCGTTCGGCGTGACCGAGCTGAACCGCGACGCGATCGCAGGGGCTCGGCTCATCGCCAATCCCGGCTGCCATTCGACGACCTCGATTTTGCCCATCGTTCCGTTGCTACGTGAGAAACTGATCGATCCCGATAACATCGTCGTCGTCTCCGCGACCGGCATGTCCGGGGCTGGGCGGGCGGCGAAAGAGGAGATGCTGTTCTCGGAGGTTTCCGAGGGCGTGCATGCCTATGGGGTCGGCAAGCACCGGCACACGTCGGAGCTCGATCAGGAATTCGACAAGGCCTCGGGCCGACTGTCCCGGGCGACCTTTACGCCGCTGCTGATCCCGATGAACCGCGGCATCTACGCGACGGTCACAGTGACGCTGGCTGCGGGCGCAACCGCTGAGAAACTGCACGAGACGCTGACCGAGACATATGCCGGCGAGCCCTTCATCGCCGTGCTGCCGTTCGGCAAGGTCCCGCAGTCCCGCCACGTGCGCGGTTCGAACTTCGTCCAGCTTGGCGTGGTGGCTGACCGCGGGCCCGATCGGGCAATCGTGATCTCGACGCTCGATAACCTCGTGAAGGGCGCGTCGGGGCAGGCGGTTCAGAACATGAACGTGGTCTGCGGATTCCCGGAGACCGAAGGGCTGGAGAGCCGCGCCGTCTTTCCGTGACATGTCAGGTCTTTGACGCGGATCAAAGCGCCGCGGCGTCGCGCTGGAATGATGTCCTCCTCAATGCAAGAGGAGAACGTCATGCCTTTCGAAACGATCGTTGTCGTCGCCGCAGTGCTCTCGATGTTCGGCGTATTTGCGGGCACGCTTGCCTACGGCATGACGCGCTGAAAGCGTCCGCGAGAGACGGCGCGGGGCCGGACAAGAAGATTGCCTCGCGTCTCTCTACGCCTTCACCTTCACGTAGCTACCCGGCGCGTCGTCGATAGCCGGGTAGGGGCCTTCGCCGGGGACCCGCGCGGCCACCATCGTCGCGTCCGCCGCCGCAAGCCAGGCGCGCCAGTCCGGCCACCACGAGCCCGGCTTCTCCTCCGCCGCGGCGATCCATTCATTGAGGCCGCCTTCCGCCGCCTCCCCGGTCCAGTGCTGGTATTTAAGCCGCGCTGGCGGGTTCACGACCCCTGCGATGTGGCCGGAGCCTGCGAGCACGAAGCGCACGGATCCTCCGAACAGCCGGCTCCCGTCGTAGACGGACGTCGCCGGCGCGATGTGGTCTTCGCGCGTCGCCACGCTGTAGATCGGCGTCTTCACCGTCTTGAGGTTGAGCTTCTTCCCGAGGATCTCCATGCGTCCCCGCGCGAGGTCGTTCCGCAGATAACAGCGTCGAAGATAGAAGGAGTGGTTCGCCGCCGGCATCCGCGTCGCGTCGGAATTCCAGAACAGCAGGTCGAACGGGAAGGGCGCCTTACCCTTGAGGTAGTTGTTGACGACATAGGGCCAGATCAGATCGTTCGAGCGAAGCATGTTGAAGGCGTTCGCCATTCGTGCGCCCTCAAGGAAGCCGACTTCCTTCATGTGCGCTTCGACGGCCGCGATCTGCTCCTCGTCGACGAAAACCTTCAGATCGCCCGCATTGGTGAAGTCGACCTGAGCCGTCAGCATCGTCGCGCTTGCGACCCGATGGTCACCGCTTGCGGCCATGTAGGCGAGCGTGATCGCGAGCAGGGTGCCGCCCACACAATAACCCACCGTATCGACCTGATCGACGTCGCAAATCTCCCGTGCGACGTCGATCGCGCGCATGATGCCGTCGCGCATGTAGTCGTCGAAGCTCATGTCCGCATGACGCTGGTCGGGGTTGACCCACGACACGCAGAACACGGTCAGCCCCTGTTCCACGGACCACTTGATCAGGCTTTTGTCGGGCGTCAGGTCGAGGATGTAGAACTTGTTGATCCAGGGCGGCACGATCACCAGCGGCCGCGTTCGGACCATCCCGGTCGACGGCGCATACTGGATGAGCTCGAACAGCTCGTTGCGGTAGATCACCTTGCCCGGAGAGACCGCGAGATTGCGGCCGACTTCGAAATCCTTGGGGTCGGTCTGACGGATCCGCAGGTCGCCGTTGCCGGCCTGGATGTCCTCGGCCAGCATCCGCATGCCGCGAACGAGGTTCTCGCCCTTCGACGCCAGCGTCTCGCGGATGAGCTCCGGGTTAGTTGGCACGAAGTTCGAGGGCGAAAGCGCGTTGGCGATCAGCTTCACGTAGAACGCCGCCTTGTGGCGAACGTGCGGGTCGAGATCCTGGGACTGGTCGACCATCCGCTCGGCCCAGCCGGACGTGTGCAGATACGCCTGCTTGAGGAAGTCGAAGATCGGGTGCTCGGACCATTCGGGGTCCTTGAAGCGAGAGTCGCGTGGATGCGGCTCGACGACCGGCTGTGCGGCTTGGCCCGAGAGGCGCTTGAGAGTCCCGGTCCAAAGCTCGAGAAAACCTCCAGCCAGATCCCGCTGCGCTTCGGCGACGCGTGCGGGATCGGCGAGCCAGCTCTCCACGACCTGTCCGAGCGTGCGGACGATGTCGACCGCCTGCTCCGCGCCCGAAGCCGCCCGCTGGCCGGCCTCCCGCGGCTTCATATACGCCGAAAGCGCGGCGCCGCTCGCCTCCCAGAAACCCGCCATGTTCTGAGCGAAGCGTTCAACCTCAGGAGTCAGAAACGGGTTCGCGTCGTCTTGATGGGCCGTCTGCTCGAAACTGGAAGCTGACGGATTCGGTTCAGGCTTCTGCGGCCGAGACTTCCCGCGCGGCGCAGCTTTTGGCGCATCGCCCTCGGCGGCCGCAGGCTTCGAAGCGGAAGTGTCAGCCGCGGCAGACTTCACGGCCTTCGGCTTTGCGGCCTTAGCCCGGACAATCTTCGGCTTGGCTGACGCGGGCTTTAAGGCGCTCTTGGCTGGCGGCTGATCCGCCTTCGCCCTCCGCGCCGACGGCTTCTTGGTCGGTTTGGAAACAAGGGACGGAGAGGCCGAGCTCGGACGGGGGATCGCAGGCTTCGCGCTTCGCGTCTCGTCGGCCGCGAGCGGCTGCTCGACTGCCGACTTCGGTCTCCGGCTCACGGCCTTGCGGCCCATGCCGACCTCCTCGAGTCATCCTGCCCCGGTCGTCCGGTCTTCGCCGAAGCGTTTCCGCGGCTTGCGTCCGTCCCTGTTCCCATGAGAATAGGCGCAAGCCGCTTGTCACGTCACGGGCGGCGTTAGCTTGACGCGAAATTTCGCGTCTTCCCGCCTGATCGAGACCATGAAGCCGATGAGAGCATCCGGTGTGTTCGTCCGCTTCGCGCTTGTGACGGCCGGCGCGCTCGCGCTCGCGCTCGCGGGCTGCGGCAAATACGGGCCGAAGGGCGACCGCGGGTTGCCGCCGCCGCCGACGGGCCTCTCGACGCCTCGCGTTTATCCCGACCCGGGAAGCGATCCGAACCGGCCGCTGAAGTCGCAGGCCGAGCAGCGCCAACTCCAGGCCGACCTGCTCGCCCGCAAGCGTCAGCCGCGGGCCGCTCGCTGAGCGCAGCCGCTTTCGACCAATGACGCGCGGCGCGGGTTTGCCGCAATGGTCCGCCTGAGGTATTCCGTCGGGACTGTGGGATCGCGCGGGCGCGGCCCCGAAACCCCGCGAATCAAGCCATGTCCGAATTCCACTCCGTCCGGCGTCTGCCGCCTTACGTCTTCGAGCAGGTCAACCGCGTGAAGGCCGCCGCCCGAAAGGGAGGCGCTGACATCATCGATCTCGGCATGGGCAATCCTGACCTGCCGACGCCCGAGCATATCAACGCCAAGCTGATCGAGGCGGTGACCAAGCCGCGCACGAACCGCTACTCCGCCTCCAAGGGCATCCCCGGCCTGAGGAAGGCGCAGGCCGCCTATTACGCCCGCCGGTTCGGCGTTAAGCTCGATCCCGATACACAGATCGTCGCGACGCTCGGCTCGAAGGAAGGCTTCGCCAACATGGCGCAGGCCATCACTGCGCCCGGCGACGTCGTGCTCGCCCCTAACCCGAGCTACCCGATCCACGCCTTCGGCTTTCTGATGGCGGGCGGCGTGATCCGCAACGTGCCGGCGACGCCGGGTGCGGACTACTTCTATGCGCTCGAGCGGGCCGTGATCCATTCGATCCCGAAGCCGATCGCGATCATCACCTGCTATCCGTCGAACCCGACGGCGGAGGTCGCCGACCTCGATTTCTACAAGGACGTCGTGCGCTTCGCGAAGCAGCACGACCTCTTCATCCTCTCGGATCTCGCTTATTCCGAAATCTATTTTGACGGGGACCCGCCGCCCTCAATCCTGCAGGTCCCCGGCGCGATGGACGTCGCGGTGGAGTTCACCTCGTTGTCGAAGACCTATTCCATGCCCGGCTGGCGGGTCGGCTTCGCCGTCGGCAATGAGCGCCTGATTGCGGCGTTGGCGCGGGTGAAATCCTATCTGGATTACGGCGCTTATACGCCAATCCAGGTCGCGGCCACGGCCGCGCTGAACGGGCCGGACGATTGCATCGCGGAGATGCGGGAGATCTATAAGAAGCGGCGGGACGTCCTCGTCGACAGCTTCGGCCGCGCAGGCTTCCCGGTGCCGAGCCCAAAGGCTTCGATGTTCGCCTGGGCCCCGATCCCCGAGAAGTTCCGCGCGCTCGGCAGCCTCGAATTCTCGAAGCTGCTCGTCGAGAAGGCCTCGGTTGCGGTGGCGCCGGGCATCGGCTTCGGCGAACACGGCGACGAGTTCGTCCGCATCGCGCTGGTCGAGAATGAGCACCGCATCCGTCAGGCCGCGCGCTCCATCCGGCGCTTCCTTGAAACGGCGGACGAGACGTTGCACAACGTCGTCCCGCTCGCCGCGGCCCGCTGAGAGGCGGACGCGCCCCTACCATTCACGGAAACTATCGAGATGCCCGAACCCTTGAGGGTCGGCGTCGCCGGCCTTGGCACGGTGGGCGCGTCCGTTGTCCGCGTGCTGACCGAGAAGGCCGACGAGATCGCGTCCAAGGCCGGGCGGCCTGTCGTCGTCACCGCCGTCTCGGCTCGTGACCGGAACCGGGCTCGGGGGATCGACCTCTCCAACGCCGCCTGGCACGTCGATCCAAGCCAGCTCGCCCGCTCCAACGAAGTCGACCTCGTGGTGGAGCTGATCGGCGGCGCGGAGGGCGCGGCGCGCGCCTGCGTTGAAACCGCGATCGAAAGCGGACGCCACGTCGTCACCGCCAACAAGGCGCTGCTCGCCAAGCATGGCCTCGCGATCGCAAAGGCGGCTGAGGAGGCAGGCGTCGCGGTCGGCTTCGAGGCGGCGGTCGCCGGCGGCATCCCGATCGTGAAGACGCTGCGCGAGGGCTTGGCCGGCAACCGGATCAGCCGCGTCTTCGGCATCCTCAACGGCACGTGCAACTACATTCTGACCCGGATGGAGAAGGAGAAGCTCGGCTTCGCAGAGTGCCTCGCCGACGCGCAGAGGCTCGGCTACGCCGAGGCCGATCCCACCTTCGACATCGGCGGCTTCGACGCGGCCCACAAGCTGGCGCTGCTCGCGACGCTCGCCTTCGGCGTGGAGGTCGATGCGGACGGGATCTATGTCGAGGGGATCGCATCGATCACGCCGCTCGACCTCGAAATGGCCGAGGAGCTGGGCTTCCGCGTTAAACTGCTCGGCGTCGCGACGCGCACGGAGACGGGCGTCGAGCAGCGGGTGCACCCCGCGATGCTTCCGAAGGACAGCGCTATCGCGCGGGTCGACGGCGTGACCAACGCGGTCGAGATCGACGGTGACATCGTCGGCGCGCTGATCCTAGCCGGGCCAGGCGCGGGCGGCGACGCGACGGCCTCCGCGGTCATCGCCGACATCGTCGATGTCGCTCGCGGCCTAAGGCTTCCTGTCTTCGGCGTGCCGGCGAAGTCCCTCGCCGCGCCGACGCGGGCCCCGATGGCGACGCATAAGGGCGGCTATTACATACGTCTTTCGGTTATCGACCGCCCCGGCGCCGCCGCCGCGATCGCGACCCGAATGGCGGAACAGGGCATCTCCCTCCGCAGTATCGTGCAGCGCGCACAAGAGCCTGACGGTGAGCGGGCCAGCGTCGCGCCGGTCTCGGTCGTGCTGATCACCTACGCCACCAACGAAGCGGCCTTGCGCGCCGCTCTGGACGCAATCGAAGCGGACGGGCATATCGACGGGACGCCTCAGGTCATACGAATCGAAAAACGCTGAGGTAAGACGCGCAAAGACGCGTCAGAGGAAACGGCAGAATGGCCAAGAACGTCGCTGCCAGGCGTAATGTGGTTCCGCTCAGGCGCTCGCGCGGCGGGCCTCTCGTCACCCATCACGAAGTCATCAACCGTGCGCTGGCTCTGGAGCTCGTGCGCGTCACCGAACACGCTGCAGTCGCGGCCGCGCGGCTGCGGGGCCGCGGCGACGAGATGGCGGCCGACAAGGCCGCGGTTGACGCCATGCGCCGCGAGCTGAACCAGCTCGCCATCCACGGCACGGTTGTCATCGGCGAGGGCGAGCGCGATCAGGCGCCGATGCTGTTCATCGGCGAGGAGGTCGGCGATCTCAGCGGCCCGCGCGTCGACATCGCGCTCGATCCGCTGGAAGGCGCGACGCTCTGCGCAAAGGGCCAGCCCAACGCCATCGCAGTGATCGCTATGGCGCAGCCCGGATCGCTGCTGAACGCGCCCGACTGCTACATGGATAAGGTCGCGATTGGGCCGGGCTATGCGGAGGGGATCGTCAGCCTCGACGCGTCGCCTGCCGAGAACATCTACCGCCTCGCGAAGGCCAAGGGCGTCGCGATCGACGAGATCACCGCCTGCATTCTCGACCGCCCGCGGCACGCCAAGCTGATCGCAGCCGTCCGCGCGACGGGCGCCGCCGTGCGCCTGATCACCGACGGTGACGTCGCCGCCGTGATCGACGTCACCGATCCTGCGAAGACCGGCGTCGACATCTATCTCGGCGTCGGCGGCGCGCCTGAGGGCGTCCTCGCCGCGGCCGCTCTCAAGTGCATGGGCGGGCGCATGCAGGGCCGACTGATCCTCGACACGCCCGAATCCCGCCGCCGGGCGGAAGCGATGGGCATCGACGACTTCTCACGGGTTTACGACGTCGACGATATGGCGTCCGGCAACGTGCTGTTCGCAGCCACCGGCGTCACTACCGGAGGGTTGCTCGCGGGCGTCCGCTTTGGTCCGCAGGGCGTGACCACCGACACGATCGTCATGCGCTCCTCCACCGGCACGCTTCGGCGGATCCGCGCCGAGCACGGGCTGACGGCGAAGTTCTCCGCCGACTGAGCTGACGAGGCGCGCGACCGCTCGGTTCGGTCTATGATTCCGCGCATGAAGAATCACCCGAGATGACGGCGGCTTTCGCGCTCGCCCGACCCACCGCGGAGGCCTTCCTCGGCGTCGAAAGCTCGTTCTCGGGCCGCGTCTGGCGCGACCGGCTCGACCTGAAGGGCCGGGCCGCTGCGGCCGAAATCGTACGCGACCATGGCCTCGCCGATCTGCTGGCGCGCGCGCTCGCAGGCCGGGGCGTTACGAGCGCCGACGCGGCCGCCTTTCTTGAACCTTCGGTCCGCTCTCTAATGCCGGACCCTTCCACACTGACCGCGATGGACGCGGCCGCCGGTCGCCTCGCGGACGCGATCGAACGCGCCGAACATGTCGCGGTCTTCGGCGACTACGACGTCGACGGCGCGACCTCCGCAGCCTTGCTCGCGGGCTTCCTGCGCGAGGCGGGGGCCGAGGCCCGCGTGCACATCCCTGACCGGATCTTCGAAGGTTATGGGCCAAATACCGGCGCGATCGACGGTCTCGCGGACGGTGGCGCGACGCTTCTCGTCACGGTCGATTGCGGGTCGACAAGCTTCGAGCCATTGGCGCACGCCCGCGCCCGTGGGCTCGACGTGGTGGTGCTCGACCATCACCAGGTCGGCGAGGCGCTCCCCGAGGTCACGGCGCTGGTCAATCCGAACCGGCAGGACGATCTTTCCGGCCTCGGTCATCTCGCCGCCTGCGGCGTCACCTTCATGACGCTGGTGGCGACGGCCCGGGAACTGCGTCGTCGAGGCTTCTGGGCGGCGCGGGGACGGGAGCCCGACCTGTTGTCGCACCTCGACCTCGTGGCGCTCGGCACGGTCGCCGACGTCGTGCCGCTGGTCGGGCTGAACCGGGCCTTCGTTGCGAAGGGACTGATCGCGATGCGCCGCCGCGAACGGCTCGGCCTGCGCGCGCTGATGGACGCCAGCCGGCTCGACGGCCCGCCGGCGCCTTACCATCTCGGCTTCCTGCTCGGTCCGCGCATCAACGCCGGCGGACGCATCGGCGACGCCGGGCTCGGCTGCCGGCTGATGCTGAGCACGGACGAAACGGAAGCGCTCAGCATCGCGGCCGAACTCGACCGGCTGAACGGCGAACGGCAGGCGGTCGAACGCGCCACGCTCGATGAGGCGGAAGCTGAGGCAAGCCTATCGGTAGGGCCGCAAGGCGAGGGCGCCGCGACATTGGTCGTGTCGGGCGAGGGTTGGCACCCCGGCGTCGTCGGGCTCGTCGCAGCGCGGCTGAAGGAGAAGTTCCGCCGGCCGGCTTTCGCGATCGCCTTCAACCCCGATGGCGTGGGAACCGGCTCCGGCCGTTCGATCCAAGGCGTCGATCTCGGCGCCGCCGTTCGCGCGGCGGTCGAGGAGGGGATCGCCGTCAAGGGCGGCGGCCACGCCATGGCGGCGGGAATCACCTTACGCGCCGAGCGCCTCGGCGCTTTCCGGGCCTTCCTGGACGAGCGCCTGGGCGCTTCGGTCGCCCGTGCACGCGGTGAGCGAGCCCTGCATGTCGACGCCGCCCTGTCCGCAGCCGGAGCGACGACCGACCTCGTACGCGATCTTGAGCGCGCGGGTCCATTCGGCTCTGCGGCGCCCGAACCCGTGCTCGCGCTCGCCGGCCACTCGGTCGCTTCCGCGGATGTGGTGGGGCAGGGTCATGTCCGCCTGCGCCTCAAGGCCGGTGACGGCGCCTCGGTCAACGCGATCGCTTTTCGCGCTGCCGAAAGCGACCTCGGGGCTTCGCTGCTCGGCGCGCGCGGAAATCGCATCCACGCTGCCGGCACGCTGACGATAGACCGGTGGGGCGGTTCGGAGCGGATCAGCTTCAGGCTGATCGACGCCGCGCGAGCGGAGACATGACGAAGCGGCGCTCACCGGAAAATGCTTGGGCGGGCTCGTCGCGGCGCCACCTCAAGTCCATGTTCCCGCGCTAGAACCTCAGTTCGTCGACAGTCCTGCCTGGCGCGCTGCGCCCGACCTTCCGGAGATTCGTGAGCAACGCCGCCCAGCCATCGCCCGAGGCCGAGCCCGCTGAGGCGCCTCATCGCGGTTTTTCCGACGTGCTCCAGGAACTTGCGCAGAGCGACCGCGAGCGCGTCAGCGTCGCGGCCATTCTCGACGCGTTCGGCGACCGGGCTTTTGGCGCGCTTCTGCTCGTGTTCGCGCTGCCGAACGCGCTGCCGATGCCGCCCGGCACCTCGGCCGTGCTCGGGGCGCCGCTGGTGTTTATCGCGTTTCAGCTGATGGTCGGCCGCCAGGTGCTCTGGCTACCCGGCTTCATTACGAACCGCTCGCTCAAGCGCGCCGACTTCGCAACGCTCGCCTCCCGCGTCGGACCCTGGATCGAGCGGCTGGAGCGGCTCCTGAAGGCCCGCTACCCGCTGCTGAGCGCGCCATTCGCCGATCGCCTGACAGGCGCCGCCTGCTTCGTGCTGTCGCTCATCCTGTTCCTGCCGATTCCCTTCGGCAACATGCCCCCGGCCGCCGCCATAACGGCCTTCGCTCTTGGGGTCATTGAACGGGATGGCGTGGCCATCGCGGTCGGCTGGTTCGGGACCGTCGTCAGCATCCTGATTCTGGCCGCCTTATCGACCGCGATCGGGACGGCGATCTCGTCCTTCTCAGATCCCGTGATGCGCTTCTTCGGGTTCTGAGAAGAGCTTCATTCGGCGGCTTGCTCCGTCCGATGAACCCCCCTATACGTGCCGTCGCGCCAAGCGCCCTTCGTCTATCGGTTAGGACGTCAGCCTTTCACGCTGGAGAGACGGGTTCGACTCCCGTAGGGCGCGCCACATACCCGCTGATCGTCCACTTTGCGGCGAGCCGGGGCGCCTATCTCTGTTACCCCCGTGCCAGCGGACCGCCATCTCGCGCTGAAGACGAAGCCCGCACACCGTCCATATTACCCGAACCCCCATGCGCTCCGGCATGGTCTAGCTGAGGCCAAGCTCGGATCGCTGTGAGCGTCGTCGCTGCGCGATACTTCAAGCACGCGGTCAGCGAACGCCGGGCGCAGGCTCCATGGTCGGGCCGTCTAGCGGCCGACGCTCGACGCCGCCGCGCTCGGGCTGGGGGTCGTCGAGGATGATCACGTCCTTCGGCACGGAGCGGCGAGCCTGGGACGGCGCGGGGGAATCGAGGGTCGTCTCCGGCGCAGCCTCGGGGGCGGGCGCCTCCGGCTTTTGGGATGGGCGAACCTGCGCCTGCGCGTCGCCGGAGCGCTGAGGACGCGACATCTCATGCGCCTTCTGCTCGTCGACGACGATGTCGCCCTTCTTCACCGTCTTGTCCTCGACGCCGGAGAGCGCCTCGGCCCAGTTCATGCCCTCGGGCTTGCATGAGCAGCCGGCAACGAACTCCTTGCGGTAGCGAAAAGCATTCTCGAGTTTGGCGTAGGGTTCGCCGTCCACGCTCGATGCTTGCTCCATCTGCCCGCCGGGGTTGGGATAGGCGAAGAGCTTGGCTTCGGCGCCAGGGCAGGTCGCTTGGCAGATCGCCTCGTCGCGCTCGAAGGCGTTACGCGTCGTCTGGAAGGAGATCGGGAAGAAGAAGCCGTCGCAGGTGCGGACGCAGACCGTGCGGAAGGTCGATACGCGAGGAGTCTCGCTCGGGGCCATTTCCGGCTCGATCACCGTCTCTTCCTGCGGCTGCTCTGAAGCGCCGCCGCCGAACAGCATCTCGAAGAAGCCCTTGCGCTCCTGCTGGGGCGCCGCGACTCGGCGTTCGACGAGGCGGTATTGGGGGCCGCAATTGTTGCGCGCTAATGCGATCAGCACCTCACGCCGACGCGGATCTCCGCCGCCACCAGGCTGCTGCTGGGCCTGCGCGGCCTGAGCGCGCGCGCGTTCGACGCCAGCTTCCAACTGCTTGATGCGATCGCCGAGCGGGCGACATTCGGGCGGCGGCGCCGGCATGAAGAACAACCGCGGCCCGCAGCCCAAGGATTTCGACTGCGCATTGGCGCGGTCGAGATCCGCCTGCTGGCGCGCGACATTCTGCGCGAGTTGGCGCCCGTCGGCCTGCTTGGGGCGGCCGAGCGAGGCGAGCTGAGCCTCGAGCCCCAGGCACTGCTCCGAGCCAGGCTGCTGCGCAAACGCGCTCGAGGCGGCGAAAACCGCCGCCATCAGCGCTGCCGCCGCGGCGGCGAAGGTCGACCTCATGCACGATCCCATGCGCGACTCGACGCGCGTTACGCCCAAGACTGTTTAACCGCTTAGCGGAGCGGCGCACAGAGGCGGCGGAATGAGATCGAAGTGAGGCCGTGGGCCGAGCGAGGATTTGCTTCAGGCGCCTTTCAGCTCGAGATAACGCAACCGCTTGGCCTCGCGCCGACCTTCAGCGACCGCATCGACGATGACGCCGCACACGAGGCTTAGCACGGAGAGCTGCATGACGGTGGCTGCGAGGATCGCCGTCGGGAACCGGGGCACGAGGCCGGTTTCCAGATAGGTCAGGATCACGGGCAGGCCGAGGATCGTCGATGCGGTCGCGAGGCCGAGCGCGATCGTCCCGAAGAATTTGAACGGCTTCACCGCCCTGTGCATCATTGCGATCGTCCAGAGGATCCGGAAGCCGTCGCGGAAGGTTGAGAGCTTGCTCGCCGAATTCTCCGGCCGCTTGCCGTAGCGCACCGGGATCTCCGCGACCGAGAGGCGCAGGTCGAGCGCGTGGATCGCGAGCTCGGTCTCGATCTCGAATCCCTTCGAGGCGGAGGGAAAGGATTTGGCGAAGCGCCGGGTGATAACGCGATAGCCCGACAGAATGTCGGTGAAGCCCGGGCCGAAGAAACGCTCGACGACCTTGTTGAAGAGCCGATTGCCCGCCGCGTGCCCCCGTCGCGCCAGCATGCCTTCGCCCTCGCGGGCGCCGACGACCATGTCGAGCTGTTCGGAGATCAGACGATCGATCAGAACGGGCGCGGCCAGCGGATCGTAGGTCAGGTCGCCGTCCGCCAAGAGGTAGAGGTCGGCCTCGACGTCGGCGAGCATCCGGCGCACCACGGCGCCCTTGCCCTGCCGTCGCTCGCGTCGGACGATCGCGCCGGCCTCGAGCGCGCGCTCGACGGTGCCGTCGCGCGAATTGTTGTCGTAGACGTAGATGTCGGCGCCCGGCAGCACCATCCGGAAGCTGCGCACGACATCGGCGATTGCGGCCTCCTCGTTGTAGCAGGGCAGCAGCACCGCGACCTTTAGCGGCGTGGCGCGCGGCTTGGTTTCGGTCTGGTCGCGAAGGCGTTCAACGGCCGACGGCATGGGCGAATGATCCGGACTGCGTGACGGACGCGCCGCCGCGGCGGAGCGCGGCTGCGAAGAGGGCGGCTATGGCGAAGAGTCCAAGCGGCAGATGCGTGGCCTCCGCGACCGTGCGGGCGACGAGCGGCGACAGATAGACGAAGGCGAGCACGACCGTCTCGCCGCGTCGCCATCCAGTGGCGGACGCGTCGCGGACCAGGAAGGCGAGGGCGGGTGCCAGCAGCATCATGTCGTAGTCGAGCGCGTAGGGGGTCACGAGCAGCGAGCCCGCGAGCAGCGCCGCCGCTTTTGGCCCAAAGGGCGCGTCGCCTCGCCAGAGCCGAACGATGAGGACGACCGTCGCAAAGGCGACGATTCCCTGCACGGCATAGGCGGCCGGGACGCTCGCGCCGAGCCCGCGCGCGGCGGCGAACGCGGTGACGATCTTGTGCCAGCCCGTGTCGCCGGCCTCGAGCACGACAGTGCGGGTGAAGGTTCCGCTCGCGAAGAATCCGGCCCATGCCTCCCAGCCGAACGCCGCAAGAGACAGCGCGGCGGACGTGGCCGCGGCCGCGGCTGCGGCGAAGAACGTCGGCCAGCGGCCAGAGGCGATCAGCGCCAGCGGGAGAAGGGCTGCGAATTGCGGCTTGTAGGCGAGGAGCCCGAGCAGCGCCCCGGCGAGCAATGGTCTGCGGTCGAGCATGACGAGCCCAAGCCCGAAAAGGCCCGCTGTCAGGAAGCCGTTATGGCCGTGCGTGAGGTTCACGAACACGGCGGGGAAGGCGACCGCCGCAAGCAGCACGGCGCGGCGCGCGCCCAAAATCCTGACGATGGCCGCGAGGTAGAGCGGCAGCGTGGCCGCCTGCCAGACGATCAGAGCAGCGATATAGGGCAGGGCCCCAAGCGCCGCCGCCAGAAACAGGAACATCGGCGGATAGTGCCAGCCGTAAAACGGCACGCCTGCGCCGAAGCGCTTCACCTGCTCGGCGTAGTGGGCGGCGAGGTCGTAAGGAGCGGCGGGAGCGCCTTCGAGCACGAGCCGGCCGGCGGCCCAGACGTTCGAGAAGTCCGTTCCCAGCGGGCGGCCCAGCGCGTCAAGTCCGTTCGAGGACGTCGCCCACATGGCGCCGATCGCGACGACATAGGCCAAGACAAGCCCGCCGCAGACGAACGGCGCGCGCTCCATGATCGCGGCAGCCGCGCGATCCTGAGTGTCGGTGGGCGGACTTATAAAGCTCATCACGCGACAGGCTGGCACAGGGCAGCTTAAGGCGCGGTTTAGGCTGAGGCTCCTGATGCCCCCTCGCGGCAGCGGCGAGGCGGCCTCGGCGAAGCCGATGTCAGGTGGAGCTCCTCAGCGTTGGAGGATCAATCCGCGATCAGTGACGACGACCCATTCGCCCGCCCGGCGCTCGATCGACTTCACGCGCCCGATGCCCGGCGCGGTCGCGCCGCGCTCGACTTCGATGGTTCCGCGGCGGCCTTGCAAGACGGCGACGTCGTCATAGACCTCGCGCAGCGTCCAGCCCTTTACGACAGGAGAGGGGGGGGCGGCTGCGGGTTCTGACTTCGCGACGCTTCCGGTGGTGGCCGGCTCGTCGCGCTTGGCTGCGAGCTCGGCATTCGCCTTCTCGATCTTGTCCAGACGATCGCGGAGTTCCGCGACATGCGCCTCGTCCTGTTTGCCCTGATCGACCTTGGCCTGCAGCGCGTCGATCTTCGCGGTCGAAGTATCCTTCGCCTCGCCAAGCGTCTTGGTAAGCGCGGCGATCTCGGTCTTGAGCGCGCGGACCTCGTCCTGATTGGCGGCGGCCTGACCGGCGGCGGTCTTCGTCAACGTCGCCTGGCCGGTCTTGGCCTGGACGAGGGCCTTCTGGAGCCGGACGATCTCGTTCTTCAGCGCGCCGACGTCGCGGCTGAGCGCAGTCGAACGCTTTTCGGATCCTGCGGGATCGAGGTTGGACGCGAGGCCCATACGGCGGGCGTCGATCGCGGTCACTTCCTCCACGCCGTCGGTCAGCGACGGCGCGGTCGCGAAGTTCGCCATCGCGAAGCCGCCGCCGAGCAGAAGCGCAGCGCCGAGCGCATAAGGCAGGAAGCGCTTCAATGGCGGGAGCGCGAAGGCGCGCGGCTCGGCCGGCGGCGCGTCGCGCCAAAGCGTCAGCTCACGGCTCGGCGGCGTCACGCCATCGAAGGCGGAGGATGGAAGATCGCGGTGCGGCTCGGACGACATCGGAAGACCCTTGGAGGGCGGCCCCCGATCATTAACGGCCGTTACGCTTACTGAACTGTTACCGCCGCAAGCGAGCCCATCGCTTCGTCGCCGGAGACGCTTGCGCCCGGACCCCAGGGGAAGAACTCGGCGGGCTGGCTTACAGCGTCCTGGAGCAGGCGATGGTAGTCCCGCCGCGGCGTCTCCATCGCGCCGAAGCGCCTGAGATGGTCGGTGACGAACTGCGTATCGAGGAGGCGGAAGCGACCTTTCACGAGCCGGGCTGCGAGATGGACCAATGCGACCTTCGAGGCGTCGCGCTCGACGTGGAACATGCTCTCACCGAAGAACGCCGCGCCAAGCCGGACGCCGTAAAGCCCGCCGACGAGCCTTCCGTCGCGCCAGGCCTCGACGCTGTGGGCGTGACCGGCTGCGTGAAGCTCGCCGTAGAGACTGCGGATGCGGCCGTTGATCCAGGTCTTGTCGCGGCCGGGCGCCGGCGAGGCGCAGCCGTCCATGACTTGATGGAACGCCGTGTCGACGCATATCTCGAAGAAGTCGGAGCGCACCGTTCTCTCGAGACGGGACGAGACCTTGAACCCGTCGAGCGGCATCACGCCGCGCAGTTCGGGCTCGATCCAGTAGAGTCCGGGATCCGTGGCGCTCTCCGCCATCGGAAAGATCCCGCAGGCATAGGCCTTGAGCAGGACCTCCGGCGTGATCTCGACCATGACGTCGTTGATGCGGGTCATGGCTTCAATCTACGGCCACGCGCAGGCGGGGAAAAGCGGGACGACCGCAGGCGCGCCGCCTCCGCCGGAAACTCACGCCTCCGCGGGCGTTTCCGCCAGCATCTTCTCGAGCCAGTGGATGTCGTATTCGCCATCCTGGATCGAGGAATTGCGCACGAGCCGGCGGAACAGCGGCAACGTGGTGTCGACGCCGTCCACTACGAACTCGTCGAGCGCTCGGCGCAGACGCATCAGGCATTCGGTGCGGTTGCGGCCGTGGACGATCAGCTTGCCGATGAGGCTGTCGTAGTTCGGCGGGATCGAATAGCCCTGATAGGCCGCTGAATCGACGCGGACGCCGAGGCCGCCGGGCACGTGATAATAGGCGATCCGGCCCGGCGACGGCCGGAAGGTCTCGGGGTGCTCGGCGTTGACGCGGCACTCGATGGCATGGCCGCGGAACACCACGTCCTCCTGCGCGATCGAAAGCTTTGCGCCGCCGGCGATGCGGATCTGCTCGTTCACGAGGTCGATGCCGGTGATCATCTCGGTCACCGGGTGCTCGACCTGGATGCGGGTGTTCATCTCGATGAAGTAGAAGCGGCCATCCTCATAGAGGAACTCGACGGTTCCGACGCCGCGGTAGCTTAGGCCGCGCATCGCGGCCGCGACTGTCTCGCCGATCTGCTCGCGCTCGGACGCGTTGAGCGCGGGGGAGGGCGCCTCCTCCCAGACCTTCTGGTGGCGGCGCTGCAGCGAGCAATCGCGCTCGCCGAGATGGATCGCGGCGCCTTCGCCGTCGCCCAGCACCTGCACCTCGATGTGGCGCGGCTTGATCAGATATTTCTCGAGATAGACGGCGTCGTCGCCGAAGGCCGCCTTGGCCTCGGAACGCGCGGTCTGCAGCGCTTCCAGGAGGTCGCCCTCGGTCATCGCGACCTTCATGCCGCGTCCGCCGCCGCCCGCGGCCGCCTTCACCAGGACCGGGAACCCGATCTCGCGCGCGACCGCAATGGCCTCGACATCGTCGGTGATGCCGCCTTCGGAGCCCGGCACGACAGGGATGCCGAGGCGCTTCACCGTCTGCTTGGCGGCGATCTTGTCGCCCATGATGCGAATGTGTTCGGGCTTCGGGCCGATGAAGACGAGGTTGTGGTCCTCGAGGATCTCGGCGAAGCGCGCGTTCTCGGACAGGAAGCCGTAGCCGGGATGCACGGCGTCCGCGCCGGTGATCTCGCAGGCGGCCAGAAGCGCGGGAATGTTCAGGTAGCTTTCGCGCGCGGCCGGCGGGCCGATGCACACGCTCTCGTCGGCGAGGCGCACATGCATGGCGTCCGCGTCCGCCGTGGAGTGGACCGCGACGGTCGCGATCCCGAGCTCCTTGCAGGCGCGCAGGATGCGCAGCGCGATCTCGCCGCGGTTGGCGATCAGGACCTTGTCGAAGCTCGGCATGTCGTCAGTCGACGATCAGCAGGGGTTCGCCGAACTCGACCGGCTGGCCGTCCGTCACCAGGATCTCGCGGACGGTGCCGGCCTTCGGCGCGGGAATGGCGTTCATGGTCTTCATCGCCTCGACGATGAGGACCGTCTGGCCCTGCCGGACGGTTGCGCCGACCTCAATGAAGGGCTTTGCGCCGGGCTCCGGAGCGAGATAGGCGGTGCCGACCATCGGGGACAGCACGACGCCCGGATGCTTCGCCGGGTCGTTCGACACGGCGGCGGCCGGCGCGCTCGGGGCGGCGGGCGCCGGAGCAAAGGCCGGCGCTGCCGGAGCGGCGAAGGACTGGCGGGCGACGCGGACGCGGAAGTCGCCGCGCTCGATCTCGACCTCGGTAAGCCCGTTTTCGGTCATGAGCTCCGCGAGTTCGCGGACGAGTTCGTGGTCGGCGCCGGCGTTGGTCATTGGTTTCTTCATGGTCTTCTTTTTCAGGCGAGCGCGCTTGACGCTGTCGCGCCGATGCGGCGGGCGAGCGCGCGCAGCGCGAAGTCGTATCCGTCGACGCCAAGGCCGATGATGATCCCGGCGGCGACGGCCGAGACATATGAATGATGGCGGAAGCTCTCGCGCGCATGAACGTTCGAGAGATGCACCTCGATGGTCGGCGTCGCGACGCTCCGCAGCGCGTCGTGGATCGCGACCGAGGTGTGCGTGAACGCGCCGGCGTTGAGGACGATGCCCTGCGCCGAGCGCCCCGCCTCCTGAATCCAGTCGACCAGCGCGCCCTCGTGGTTCGACTGGCGGCAGTCGACGGTCAGTCCGACCTCATGGCCGACGTCCCGGGCGCGCGCCTCGAGGTCCTCAAGCGTCAACGAGCCATAGACCGCCGGCTCGCGCGAGCCGAGCAGATTGAGGTTCGGGCCGTTGAGGACGAAGACGACGGGTTTCAATCAGGCGGTCCGCTAGGAGGTTCCGCCCGCCGGCGTGCGGCGAGCGTCGCGTCTTATAGGGAAGCGCGCGCGGGAACCCAAGCGATTCCGCGGCTGCGCCTCAGCACTCGGCCTTGCCGCAGGTTCGAAGCGCCGCGATGCGCCCCTGGAGGTCCGGCACCACGTCCGAGGTGTTGGGGACGATCTGGTCGCCGACCACGAAAGTCGGGGTCGCCTCCACGCCGAGATCGTCGGCGAGCTTCTTCGATTCGAGCAGGATGTTCTGGATGTCTGGCGAGGCCAGCGCGGCGTCGAGCTTCGCCTGATCGATGCCCACCTCCTTCGCGACGGCGAGCGCCCGCGCCTTGGTGGCGAGCGTCTGTCCCGAAAGCAGCTTGTCGTGGAAGGCGCGGAACTTGTCCGGCGCCGTGCGCCCGGCCGCGATCGAGACCTGCGCGGCGCCGAGCGATTCCTGCCGGATCACCGGAAGCTCGACGAGCACGATCCTGAGCTTCGGGTCGGCGGCGATGAGCGCGTCGATATCCTTCACCGCGTGGCGGCAATAGCCGCAATTGTAGTCGAAGAACTCGACCAGGGTGACGTCGCCCCTGGGATCGCCGAACACCGCATGCGGCGAGGTCTTGTCGAGCCGCTGCATGAAGGTCGAGAGCGCGGCGGTCCGGCTTTCCGCGGCTTTGGCTTCCTGCCGCCGGTTCCATTCCTTCTGCGCCTCGTAAAGCACTTCCGGATGCTGGATGAGATATTCGCGGACGACCTTGCCGATCTCCTCCTTCTCCGACGCGTCGAAGGCGAACGCCGCCGCCGCCGCCGCAAAGGTGAGCGTGAGAGCGAGCGCGAGGCGCGCGAGAGAACGCATCAACTATCTCCGGGACGGATTACGGCTTTGGCGGATCGAACGAAGGGGGACGAGCCGAATGCGCTTCATCTTGCAGAAGCTCCGCGTTGGAAATGCGGCGAGACCTATCCGGCGGCATGTTGTGCTCGCGGCGATGCCGATTCCTGATGGCGCGGAGGCTGAGTTCGCCCCTGAACAGCTGGCGCATGGCCATCAGCATGTAAGGCAAATACCGGAGCCACACTTGTAGCATCTCAGTTCAACTTCGGCGGCGTGTAGGTCGCGATGTCGTCGGCCTTCAGCCAGTTCGGCGTGCCCTGCTTGAAGCCGCGCTTGGCGCGCTCGGCGATCTGCCGCGCCGTCCCGTAGTCGCCGGAGGCGAACGCCGCCTGTGCGGAGGCGAGATCGGCCTCCGGAATCTTGTTCTGCTTGGCGTAAGCCATAGCGAGCTCGCGGTAGCCGTCGGCGTTCTTGGTGTCGACCGCGGTCGCGCGCGTGAGCTCCGACATCGCCGTCTTCGAGTCGCCGCCGCCTGCGTTGAGCGCCTGGCCCAGCATGGTGCGGATCAGGCTGGCGTTCGGCGCGAGGGCCAGCGCGCGACGCAGCGGTCCGACGGCCTCCTTCGGCCGGCCGTTCTCCAGATAGGCCTGGCCCTTCAATTCGTGGAAATAGGGATTGTTCGGCTGGGAAGCGATCAGCCCGTCGATCTGGGCAATGGCGCCGGGCAGCGGCGCCGAGCGATAGGTTGCGATCGCCCGGGCGTAGCGGGCGGGAAGGCTGTCGTCGCTTGGCGGATAGCGCCGCCCGACGGCGGCGGGCGTATCGGTGAAGCCGATGAGCTTCGCCCGCATCAGGTCATGGCGAGCCTGAAGAGCCGGCGAGTCGACCTTGTCGTAATACGGGCTCTGCTCCGCGAGATGCTCGAGGGCTTCGATGCGCTCCTGCGGCATCGGGTGGGTCTGCGCGTAAGGGTCGATGAAGCGCTTGGAGAACGCGACCTGCTGGGCGAAGCGCCTGAAGGTCGTCAGCATTCCCTTCGCGGACTGGCCGGTCTTGTTGAGATAGCTAACCGCCGCGCGATCAGCCGCCTCTTCCTGCGTGCGGACGTAAGCGAGCATCGTGCGCTGGATCATCTGCTGCGGCGCCATCACGGCGCCCATCGCGGCGTCGCCGGTGCCGTTCCGGCCGCCCGAGACGGCGGCGCCGGCCATCGCTCCCATGCCGAGCAGCATGGCGACGATCGCCATGGTCTGCATGTTGTCGACCTGCTGGCGCAAACGGGCGAGATGGCCGCCGGCGATGTGTCCGGTCTCGTGCGCGAGAACGCCGATCACCTCGTTCGGCGTCTTCGAGTCGATCAGCGTGCCGGTGTTGACGAAGATGCGCCGGCCGTCGGCGACGAAGGCGTTGAACTCTCGGGAATTGATGATGGTGATGTCGACCACGCCCTCGCCCACGCCCGAGGCGCGGAAGATCGGGGTCATGTAGTCCCGCAGCAGGGCCTCGATCTCCGCATCGCGGATCACGCTCATGCCGCGCGGCGCGGTCTGAGCCGAAGCGGGCAGGGGCCCCGCCAGAACGCTCAGGGCGCAGAGCGCGGCGACCGTTCGCCTGACGAGTCCGGGCAGTTGCATCGGCATGCGTCGCATCTTCCATCCGGGCGCGTCCCCGGTTTGCGCGACAGTACCGGCGCGCCCAAGTCAGGGTCAACGAAAGCGACTTTGGCGGCCCTGACGCCGCCGCCGCCCTCCCTTGCGCATCTGCCCTTTGCGCTCCGGCGCAAGCCGGGCTAACAAGCGCGACAGCCTGACAAGCGCCTGCTGACCGGCCCGACGGAAGTCTTCTTCCGCCGGCGCGCCGGCTTTGGACGTGATGTCGGGCATGTGGACAACGACCCTCGCGGCAATAGGCGAATCGCCGGGACCGCGGCTAACGCTGACGAGTCGGGCTGACGGCCGCCCGGCTCATCGGATTTGCGAAAGAGAGCGGATGGCGCGCTACGTCTTCATCACCGGCGGCGTGGTGTCTTCGCTCGGCAAGGGTCTCGCTTCCGCGGCGCTCGGCGCGCTGCTCCAGGCGCGCGGCTATACGGTCCGGCTGCGCAAGCTCGACCCGTATCTCAACGTCGATCCCGGCACGATGAGCCCGACGCAGCACGGCGAGGTGTTCGTCACCGACGACGGCGCGGAGACCGACCTCGACCTCGGCCATTACGAGCGCTTCACCGGCATCCCGGCGTCGAAGAAGGACAACATCACAACCGGCCGGATCTACCAGGACATCATCGCCAAGGAGCGGCGCGGTGATTATCTCGGCGGCACGGTTCAGGTGATCCCGCACGTCACCGACGCCATCAAGCACTTCGTCCGGGACGGCAACGAAGCGTTCGACTTCGTGCTCGTCGAGATCGGCGGGACGGTCGGCGACATCGAGGGTCTGCCGTTCTTCGAGGCGATCCGACAGCTCGGCAACGATCTTCCGCGCGGCGACGCGATCTACATCCACCTCACCTTGCTGCCGTGGATCCCGAGCGCGGGGGAGCTCAAGACCAAGCCGACCCAGCATTCGGTCAAGGAGCTGCGTTCGATCGGCATCCAGCCGGACATCCTGCTCTGCCGTTGCGATCGCCCGATTCCGCCGGAGGAGCGCCGCAAGCTCGGCTTGTTCTGCAACGTGCGCGAAAGCGCCGTGATCGAAGCCCGCGACGTCGACACGATCTACGAGGTGCCCGAGGCCTACCACCGCGAAGGGCTGGACACCGAGGTGCTGCGCGCCTTCGGCATCGAGCCGCAGGCGGCGCCCGACCTTACGCGCTGGCGCGAGGTCACCCGCCGCGTGCGCCAGCCGGAAGGCGAAGTCACGATCGCGATCGTCGGCAAGTACACCGGCCTGAAGGACGCCTACAAATCGCTCTACGAGGCGCTGGTTCACGGCGGCGTCGCGAACACCGTGAAGGTCAATGTCGATTGGATCGAGAGCGAGATTTTCGAGAGCGCGGACCCGGCGCCGTATCTCGAACATGTCCACGGCATCCTCGTGCCCGGCGGCTTCGGCCAGCGGGGAGCCGAGGGCAAGATCAGAGCTGCGACCTTCGCGCGCGAGCGCAAGGTGCCTTACTTCGGCATCTGCTTCGGCATGCAGATGGCGGTGATCGAGGCGGCGCGGAGCCTCGCCGGCGTCTCAGAGGCGAACTCCACCGAATTCGGTCCCACGCCTGAGCCGATCGTCGGCCTCATGACGGAATGGGTGCGCGGCAACGCGCTCGAAAGCCGGCATGCGGAGGGCGATCTCGGCGGCACGATGCGGCTGGGCGCCTATGACGCGCGCCTCCGGCAGGGTTCCAAGGTCGCCGAGATCTACGGCTCGAACGACATTTCCGAGCGTCACCGCCACCGCTACGAGGTCAACACGGACTATCGCGAGCGGCTTGAGGAGAAGGGGCTCGTGTTCTCCGGCATGTCGCCGGATGGCCTTCTGCCCGAGATCGTCGAGTATGCCGACCACCCCTGGTTCGTCGGCGTCCAGTTCCATCCGGAGCTGAAGTCGAGGCCCTTCGAGCCGCATCCCCTGTTCGCGAGCTTCGTCGAGGCGGCGTTGGCGCAGAGCAGGCTGGTCTAAAGCGCGAGCGACGGCGCTAGTCGCCGACGGCGGGCGTCTTCAGACCTCCGGCGTCGACGCCGTAGCCGTAGTTCGGCAGATCGATCTTCTCCGGCTTCGACGACATCAGCTTCGTCGCAACGCTTTTCACGAGCGGCTTGGTCGACAGATCGAGCGCCCATTGTTGAAGCGCGATGCCGAACCGCGTCTGCGGTTGAGCGATGCGCGGACCAAGCTTCGGCACATTCTGCGCCTGCTCGACATAGGGCCGCATGATCCTTTCGTAAGCGGCGAACGCGGCCTCATGGTCCTCATGGCGGGAAAGCTCGCCGGCGAGCACGTAGGCGCCTACGAGGGCGAGGCTCGTCCCCATGCCGCTGATCGGGGAGGCGCAATAGGCGGCGTCGCCGAGAAGCGCGACCCGCCCCTTGGACCAGCGGTCCATCTTCACCTGGCCGATCGCCTCGAAGTAGAAGTCGTCGGCCTTGTCGAGCCCGTCGAGGACCCGCGCGATCTCCCAGCCGGCGTCTGCGAAAGTTTTGCGGAGCCAAGCCTTCTGTTCGCTCGGCTCGAGATCCTCGCGTCCGTCAGGCGGCTGCTGCGCGGTGAGCACGACATGGGTGGCGTCGCCGCCGGGCCGCAGGAACACGCTGCGTCCGGCGGGAGCGTTGAACCAACGCGCGGTGTCTTCGCTGTCGGTCGGAGCCGGCGGGATCGAGAAATAACCCATGTAGAGGTCGAGCGGCTTGCGACGGGCTTCGTCGCCGAAGACCAGCGTCCGCGTCGCCGAACCAATCCCCTCGGCCGCGATGACGAGATCGAAGCGGCGACGACCTCCTTTCTCGAACGTCACGTCCACGCCATCGGGACCGTCGTCGAGGGCCGTGATCCGATCGCCGAACTGGTACCGCGCCTTGTCGCGGCTGCGCTCGACGAGAATGCGGGAGAGATCGCCGCGCAGGATCTCGAGCTCCGCCGTCGGTCCTCCGGCGCCGAAATCGCCGACGTCGATCTGCGCCTGGACTTCGTTCTTCTCATCCACGAAGGCGATCGCCTTCTCGCCAGTCGTCCTGGCTGCGATCTCGTCCTCAATTCCCATACGCTGCGCGACGACCCGCCCGGCGCCGCGGATATCGACGTTCTGCCCGTTGTCGCGAAATTCCGGCGCGCGCTCCACGACGGTCACGTTCATGCCGTAACGGCCAAGCCACCACGCGAGAGCCGGCCCCGCGACGCTCGCGCCGGTAATCAACACGTCTCGCGCCATATCAGGCTTTCTCCTCTGCACGCCTCGCCAACGAGCGGCCGCGTTCGAAAGTTCAGGGCCGGCTGGAGCGACGCTCGCTCTGGCTAGGTCGGCGCCGGCCTGCTAAATCGCCTGCCCGCGGACCGCGAAGCCTTCGCCAGCTTTGCCGGTCGATCGCCAAACGAAGAGCGGCTCACGAGACGTCCGATGAACGCACCCGTCCAAAATCGTCCCGACGCTGTCGTCGAGGTCGGATCCGTTCGCATCGGCAACGATCTTCCGCTGTCGCTGATCGCAGGCCCCTGCCAGCTCGAAAGCCGCGCCCATGCCCTGGAGATCGCCTCCGCGCTGAAGGAGATCACGGCAAAGCTCGGCGTCGGGTTGATCTTCAAGACCTCCTTCGACAAGGCGAACCGCACCAGCGCCTCTGCTCAGCGCGGCGTGGGGCTGGAAGCCGCGCTGCCCGTCTTCGCCGAGATCCGCGAGAGCCTGGGCCTGCCCGTGCTGACGGACGTCCACAGTGAGGACCAATGCAGAGCCGCGGCCGAAGCCGTCGACGTGCTGCAGATCCCGGCCTTCCTCTGCCGCCAGACGGACCTGCTGCTCGCAGCCGCCGCCACCGGCAAGGTCGTGAACGTTAAGAAGGGCCAGTTCCTCGCGCCCTGGGACATGAAAAACGTCGTCTCGAAATTGACCGGCGCAGGCAATCCCCGCGTGTTGCTGACCGAACGCGGCGCGAGCTTCGGCTACAACACGCTGGTCTCCGACATGCGCGCGCTGCCCGAGATGGCGAAGACCGGCGCGCCGGTGATCTTCGACGCGACCCATTCCGTTCAGCAGCCGGGCGGGCAGGGGACGTCGTCGGGAGGGCAGCGCGAATATGTGGCCGTGCTGGCGCGCGCGGCGGTCGCAGTCGGCGTCGCGGGCGTCTTCATCGAGACCCATCAGGACCCCGACCACGCGCCTTCGGACGGGCCGAACATGGTCGCGCTCAAGGACATGCCGGCGCTGCTCGAGAGGCTGGTCGCATTCGACAGGCTCGCAAAGGCTTGAGCCACCGAACTGCTTAGCTCGGCGGATTGAAGCCCAACACGCGATCGCTCGGAAAGTCGTAGAGCCTGCCTGTCTCGCTCCAGTCTGGCGCGCACAACGCCACGATCTTTGGGGCGAGATCAGCCGGCGTCTTGAGAGTCGCCGGATCCTCCCCTGGCATCGCCTTGGCGCGCATCGCGGTGCGCAGTGGGCCCGGGTTGACCAGCATCACGCGCACGGCGGTGTTGGCGGCCGTTTCCGCGGCGTAGGAGCGTGCGAGCGCCTCGACGCCGGCCTTGGTGACGGCGTAACCGCCCCAATAGGCCCGGTCCTTGTGGACCGCGCTCGAGGTCAGGAACACCGCGCGTCCGGCGCCAGAGGCCCGCAGCAGCGGGTCGAGCGAGCGGATCAGCCGCCAGTTCGCGGTGAGGTTGACCGCGACGAGCTTGTCCCAGTCCTTCGGCTCGATGTGGCCGAGCGGGGTGAGCGAACCGAGCATGCCGGCGTTCGCGACGAGGGCGTCGAGCTTGCCGAAGCGCTGGTAGAGCGCCGCGCCTAGCCGGTCGATCGCGTCGAAATCCGCGATGTCGAAGGGGGCGAGCGTCGCCGAGCCGCCTGCCGACTTGATGGCGTCGTCGAGTTCCTCAAGCCCGCCTTGCGTGCGACCCGTAGCGACGACATGAGCGCCGGCCTTTGCGAGGGCGAGCGCCGTCGCGTAGCCGATGCCGCGGCTCGCGCCGGTGACGACGGCGACGCGGCCGTCGAGCCGTTTGTCAGTGCTCATGAATGCATGCGGCGGTCAGCTCGCTTCCGCGATCAGCGAGAGCTGGCGCGGGGTCTCGCCGATCATGTCGGTGAGCAGCGTCGGGTAGTCGCCGGTGAAGCAGTGGTCGGTGAACTGCGGACGCAGATCGTCGCGACCCTCATAGCCCATAGCGCGGTAGAGGCCGCCGACCGAAAGGAAGGCCAGGCTGTCCGCCCCGATGAACTCGCGCATCTGCTCGAGCGTGTGCGTCGCCGCGAGCAGCTTCTCGCGCTCCGGCGTGTCGATGCCGTAGAAGTCGGAGTGCGTGATCGGCGGGCAGGCGAGGCGGAAATGCACCTCCTTGGCGCCCGCGTCGCGCATCATCTTGACGATCTTCACCGAGGTGGTGCCGCGCACCAGGCTGTCGTCGACGAGCACGATCCGCTTGCCCTCGATCTGGCTGCGGTTCGCGCTGTGCTTCATCCGCACGCCGAGCTCGCGCACGCCCTGCGTCGGCTGGATGAAGGTGCGTCCGACGTAGTGGTTGCGGATGATGCCGAGCTCGAACGGAATGCCGGAGGCCTGACTGAAGCCGATCGCGGCGGGCACGCCTGAGTCCGGCACCGGCACGATAACGTCGGCTTCGGGCAGCGACTCGCGGGCGAGCTCGACGCCCATCTGCTTGCGCACCTCGTAGACCGACTTGCCCTGAACGATGGAGTCGGGTCGGGCGAAATAGACGAACTCGAAGATGCAGGGACGCATCTTCTGCGGCGGGAACGGCCGGAGCGACTGCACTCCCGCTTCCGAGATCACCACGACCTCGCCATTGTCGATGTCGCGGACGTATTTCGCGCCAATGATGTCGAGCGCGCAGGTCTCGGACGTCAGAATGTGGCAGCCGTCGAGTTCGCCCAGGATCAGCGGCCGGATGCCGAGCGGGTCGCGCGCGCCGATCAGCTTGCCGTCGGTGAGCGCCACGAGCGCGTAAGCGCCCTCGATTTCCCGCAACGCGTTCACGAAGCGGTCGATCATGCGCGGTCGGCGGCTCTGCGCGACGAGGTGGAGGATGACCTCCGTGTCGGACGTCGACTGGCAAATCGCGCCGGCGCGTACGAGCTCCTTACGGAGCGTCTGGGCGTTGGTCAGGTTGCCGTTATGGGCGACCGCGAAGCCGCCGGAATCGAGTTCCGCGAACAGCGGCTGGACGTTGCGGAGAATTGTCTCGCCGGTCGTCGAATAGCGGTTATGGCCGATCGACTGGCGGCCGGGCAGCCGGCTGATGACGCGGGCGTCGGAGAAATGGTCGCCGACAAGGCCCAGACGCCGTTCGGCGTGGAACCGCTGGTTGTCGAAGCTGACGATGCCCGCCGCCTCCTGGCCGCGGTGCTGAAGCGCGTGCAGGCCGAGCGCCGTGAGCGCCGCCGCTTCCGGATGTCCGAAAACGCCGAAGACGCCGCACTCCTCATGCAGGCGGTCGGCCTCCAGATCGAACCAGTCTTCGGACTTGGGCGTGGACTGCATCGTCATGTCCGTCTCCCGCGGGCGGAAGCGATCCGCCCATTGCGCGCCTCCGGCTGGCCTGCCGGCGGCTATTGCCTGGGCTTCGCGTCCTGCTCGAGAAGCCGGTCGACGCCCTGCCTGTCGGAAGGACTGACGTCCGGGGTCTCGTCCGGCGCCGGCGCGGCCTGATCGGGCGTCGAGGGCGCGGCGGCCCCTGACTCTCCGGTCGCGCCGTCCCTGCGCTTAAGCCTCTGCAAGATGGTGCTTTCAGGGTCCTCAGGCAACATCGCGAGGAGCTTGTCCCCTGCGTCCTGAAGAAGCGGCTTCGACTGCGCCGTCCGGAACCACTCGGGCTGGCCCCTGTCGGGCACGAGCCACGTGTAGAACATGAAGGCGACGATCACGAGCAGCAGCCCGCGCGCGGCGCCGAAGGCGAAGCCGAGGATACGGTCCACGGGCCCGACGCGGCTGTCGAGGATCACGTCCGAGATCTTCATCGTGATGAACGAGACGATCAGCAGCGTGACGATGAAGATCGAGCCCGCAGCGACAACGTCGGCGATCTGCGGCGGATTGAACTTGATGTGCTCGCGGGCGAGCGCGCGGGCCGGCTCGAAGAAGAAGATCGTGGCGGCGGCGGCGGCGACCCAGGAGGCGATCGACAGCACTTCGCGCGTGAAGCCACGCACCATGGCGAGCGCCGCCGAGATGAGCATGACCGCGAGCAGGATGACGTCCAGAAGCGTGATGGTCATGCGCTGCGGCGGTGTCCGTGCCAAGAATGGGCGACGCCGCGCGGAAAGCTGCTTCCCGCGGACGCGGTCTCTATAACGCTGCGGCCCTCCGCCGTCACGCGTCTTTCATGCGGGCGCCCTCCGCGCGCGCCGCAAGCCTCGCGACCAGGGCGTCGAGCGTTGGGATTGCGATGGCCGAAAGTCCTGCCTCGCCGGCGGCTTCGGCGGCCGCGGAGGGCAGGGCGGCGCGCTTGAAGCCGAGTCGCGCCGCCTCCCTCAGTCGCGGTCCGGGATGCACCACGGGACGAACTGCGCCGGTGAGGCCGACCTCGCCGAAGAACACCGCGTCGAGTGGCAGAGGCGAGCCGAGCAGCGACGAGACGAGGGCTGCCGCGACCGCAAGGTCGGCGGCCGGCTCCTGCACTCGCAGGCCGCCGGCGACGGCCAGATGCACGTCGTGCGTTCCGAGCCTCACGCCGCAGCGCGCTTCGAGCACGGCGAGCACCATGGCGAGGCGGGAGCTCTCCCAGCCGACCACAGCGCGCCGCGGCGTGCCGAGCGTCGAGGGCACGACGAGGGCCTGGATCTCGACGAGCAGCGGCCGCGAGCCTTCGAGGCCAGCCAGCACCGCCGTACCCGGCGCGTCGGGCTCCCGGTCGCCGAGGAACAAGGCTGAGGGGTTGCGAACCTCCTCCAGCCCATCCCCCGTCATCGCGAAGACCCCGATCTCGTCGGTCGGTCCGAAGCGGTTCTTCTGCGCGCGCAGAATACGGAAGTCGCGGCCGGAATCGCCTTCGAAGGAGAGCACGGCGTCGACCATGTGCTCGACCACGCGAGGCCCTGCGAGCTGGCCGTCTTTGGTGACGTGGCCGACCAGCACGACGCAGGCCCCTGTCGTCTTGGCGTAGCGGATCAACGCCTGGGCGGAGGCGCGCACCTGGGTGACGGTGCCGGGCGCGGACTCCACCTGGCCGGTCCAAAGCGTCTGGATCGAATCGATCACCACGAAGCGCGGCGGCTCGCCATCCTTCAGCGTAGCGAGGATGTCCTCGACGTTCGTCTCCGCGGCGAGCGCGACGGGCGCGTCGCCGAGCCCCAGCCGCTGAGCGCGGAGCCGCACCTGCGCCGCGGCCTCCTCCCCCGACACATAGACAACCCGGTGACCGGCCCGCGCGAGCGCGGCGCTCGCCTGGATCAGCAGCGTCGACTTGCCGATGCCGGGATCGCCGCCCAGCAGCAGCACCGATCCGAACACGAAGCCGCCGCCGGTGACGCGGTCGAGCTCCTGAATGCCCGAGACGATGCGTGGCGCCTCATCGGATGCGCCGGACAGTCCCTCGAGCACGACGATCCTGCCGCGGCCGAGCGCTCGCGAAACGCCGCCGCCGCCGCCGGGAACAGGCGCGGCCGCCGCCTCCTCGACGATCGAGTTCCATGCGCCGCAAGCCTCGCACTTCCCCGACCAACGATTATACACGGCCCCGCAGGCCTGGCAGACGAAGGCGGTCTTGGGTCGAGCCATCAGGAAGAAGCGCCTTGCAGGTAACGGCGTTCGTACCGGCCGCCCAACGACGTCAGGATCTCGTAGCTGATCGTACCGCAGGCCTGAGCGAGATCGTCGACGCCGATGTGATCGCCGAGCACCTCGATCCAGTCGCCGCGCCTTGTGGCGGCCTCGGACGCGTCCGTGACGTCGATGGCGATGAGGTCCATAGAGATGCGGCCGAAATACGGGCAACGAACGCCCCCGCCAAAGGCCCCGGCGCCGGGTCTGCCGCCGTCGGCTCCGCCGCCTGCGCGCAAGATGCCGTCGGCGTAGCCGAGCGACAGGATGGCGAGCCGGGTTGGGCGGCGCGTGCGCTCCACGCCGCCATAACCCACCGCAACACCCTCAGGAACGATCCGCGTCTGCACGATGCGCGCGTCGAGCCGCACGACGGGCGCAAGCTGCGAGGGTCGGGGCGCCAGCGGGTTCCCGCCGTAAAGTGAGACGCCCGGCCGGCGCAGGTCGAAGCCGAGGCCGCCGCAAGACGTCTTCTTCAGCAGCGTTCCTGGCGAGTTGGCGAGGCTTGCAGGCGTTTTCGGAACCAGCGCGCGAAGCTCGGCGAACAGCGCGCGCTGAGCTTCCGTCTCCGGGCGCTCCGGCTCGTCGGCGCAGGCGAGGTGGCTCATCAGAAGCGAGGGCGTGAAGCCGAGATCGGACGGCAGTAGAGCCTTCGCCTCTTCGACGTCGAGGCCCAGACGGCGCATGCCGGTGTCGATATGGATCGCCGCTGCGCCGTCTGCGCCGGTCGCCGCCACAAAGCCGCGCCATTCCGCGATCTCCTCGGCCGAACCGAGCACCGGCCGTGCCCGGATGGCGGCGAAGGCGTCGCCGGCGCCCTGTGGCAGGCCGTTGAGGACGTAGATCGTGGCGTCGGGAGCGGCAGCCCGCGCGATCGCGGCCTCGGAGAGATGCGCGACGAAGAAGGTCTTGGCGCCGGCCGCGCTCAGCGCCTTTGCCGCAGGCTCGAGGCCGATCCCGTAAGCGTCGGCCTTCACCACGGCGGCGCATTCGCTCGAAGGATCGAGGTCGCGCAGCGTGCGCCAGTTTTTCTGGAGCGCCGCGAGGTCGATAGTCAGCCGTCCGCCCGGAAACTCCGGCGTCACATCCGCTCCGGCAGATGGTCGTCCTGAGCCAGATTGCCGAAGCGCGTGAACTCCGCCTCGAACTGGAGCTCCACCGTTCCCGTCGGTCCGTGACGCTGCTTGCCGATGATCACCTCGGCCTTGCCCGCCACGTTCTCCATCTCCGTCAGCCACTGCTCGAACTCGGGCGTGCCCTCGCGGGGCTTCTTGTTCTTCACGTAATACTCTTCGCGGAACACGAAAAGCACGACGTCGGCGTCCTGCTCGATCGAGCCGGATTCGCGGAGGTCCGAGAGCTGAGGGCGCTTGTCGTCGCGGCTTTCGACCTGACGCGAGAGCTGGGACAGCGCGATGATCGGCACCGCCAGCTCCTTGGCGAGCGCCTTCATGCCCGTGGTGATCTCGGTCATCTCCTGCACGCGGTTCTCGCCGCGTTTGGCGGAGCCGGACAGCAGCTGAAGGTAATCGACGACCAGGAGATCGAGGCCCTTCGAACGCTTGAGCCGCCGCGCGCGGGCCGCAAGCTGGGCGATCGACAGGCCGCCGGTCTCGTCGATGAACAGCGGGGCGCGCTGCATCTCGGTCACGGCTTCGGTGAGCTTGTAGAAGTCGCGCTCGTCGATCGAGCCGCGGCGGATCTTGGAGGACGAAATCTCGGCCTGCTCGGCGATGATGCGGGTGGCGAGCTGCTCGGCCGACATCTCGAGCGAGAAGAACCCGACGACCCCGCCGTTGATCGTCTTGGTCCGCCCATCGGGCTGCGTCTCGCCCTGATACGCCTTGGCGATGTTGTAGGCGATGTTGGTCGCGAGCGACGTCTTGCCCATGCCGGGACGCCCCGCGAGGATGATCAGGTCGGAGGCTTGCAGTCCGCCCATCAGCCGGTCGAGATCGTCCAGCCCGGTCGCGATGCCGGACAGACCGCCGTCGCGCTTATAGGCGCTGGCGGCCATGTCGACCGCAGTCTTGAGCGCGTTCGAAAAGGTCTGAAAGCCGCCGCCATAGCTGCCGGTCTCGGCAAGCTCGAACAGGCGGCGCTCGGCCTCCTCGATCTGGTCGCGGGGCGGCATGTCGACGGGGGCGTCATAGGCGACGTTGACGACTTCCTCGCCGATGCCGATCAGCGAGCGACGGAGCGCGAGGTCGTAGACCGTGCGGCCGTAATCCTCGGCGTTGATGACGGTCGTCGCCTCGGCGGCAAGTCTGGCAAGGTATTGTGCGACCGTCAGGCCGCCGCCGACATCGAGGTCGGTCGGCAGAAAAGTCTTGATCGTGACGGGGGTTGCGGCCTTGCCTGCCCGGACCAGACTGGCGACGATCTCGAAGGTTCGGGCGTGCAGGCCCTCGTAGAAATGGCCCGGCTCGAGGAAGTCCGACACCCGCCAGAACGCGTCGTTGTTGACGAGCACCGCGCCCAGCAGCGCCTGTTCGGCCTCGACATTGTGCGGCGCCTGCCGGTAGGCGGGCTCCGGGTCGAGCAGGCGACGGGCGAGAGAGTCGGCGACGGCCATCGGGTTAATTTCGGTCCCTGTCGGGTCATGCTGTGGTTAGCGACCGGTTAACACGGGCGGCGCGGGAGGCCTGCAGCTTCCGCGCAACGCCCCCCGATTCACACAGGCGCCGAAGACGCCCCGCCGAATCGCTTGACCGTCACTCTGCATCATCGCCGCAGATGCGAGAACGCCCGGCGCGATGGCCGGGCGTTCGCCGTGCATGAAGGAGGCGGGGAGGGGTCAGCCCTCTTCCGACTCGCCTTCGTCCGAACCCTGCTCGTCGTCGCGGTCGAAGCGGCCGCCGCCACGACGGCCGCCGCGGTCGTCGTCGTCCTCGGAGAAGGTCTCGAAGGCCGGACCTTCCTCGCGCTGGGTCAGGTCCTCGCCCTGCGCCTGGCGCTCGGCCTCGGCCTCGGAGCGGGCGACGTTGACGGTCACGGAGACCTCGACTTCCGGGTGCAGCCGGATCGGCAGCTCGTGCAGGCCGATCGTCTTGATCGGCGCGTTCAGCACGACCTGGTTGCGGCCGACGCTCAGGCCGTCCTTGGTCAGCGCTTCGGCGATGTCGCGGGTCGACACCGAGCCGTAGAGCTGGCCGGTCTCGCCGGCCTGACGGACGAGCACGAGCACCTTGCCGTTGACCTTCTCGCCGACCTTCTCGGCCTCCTGGCGAGCCTCGAGGTTGCGGGCTTCGAGCTGGGCGCGCTGGCCCTCGAACTTCTGGCGGTTGCCGGAATTGGCGCGAAGCGCCTTGTTGTTCGGCAGCAGGAAGTTGCGGGCGTAGCCGTCCTTGACGCGGACCTCGTCGCCCATCTGGCCGAGCTTGGCGATGCGTTCGAGCAGGATCACTTGCATGGGTTCAGTCTCCGTTCGGTTCGTCTGATTTCGTTTCGATCAGGGCAGGTTGGCGGGCGCCGTCGGCGGGGCCGAGGGCGGCGGCCCGAAGCGTCGCTTCAGGCCGAAGAAGTGGTCGGCGAGGCCGAGCAGCGCGAGCACGATCATCAGCCAGGGCTGAAGCAGCAGCACGGCGTAGAAGCCGAACAGTACGAGAGGGCGGAACGGCGAGCGCCGCGTCCAGAGGTGGACAACGGTCAGGCCGAGCAGCGCGAAGGCGACGAGAAGCGTGCCGGCGAACAGCTCGGCCACCAGGCCGGCGAGCCCCGGCAGGAAGGACAGGGCTGTCGCGCCCAGAAGGGCGAGCGAGGCGGAGCGCGGAAATTCGAGTTCCGGCAGATAAGGCCACGGTCGCGCGAGCCTGCCCGACGAGCGGGTGATGCGCCCGGCGAGCCAGAGGTTGAAGATCGACGCCAGCGTCCAGAAGCTCGCGGCCATGCTGGGCGCAAGCGTCGTCATCAGCTCGATCAGCGCCTTCGGGTCGGTCCCGGGAGTCTCCACCGCATTAGCGCCGACGAACGCCCGCTCGAACAGGGCCCGAAGCGACGCGCGGTACTCTTCCAGATTGCTCGCGACGAGCGGGATGGTGGCGGCGACGAGAGCAGCGCCGAGCACGGCGCACCAGATCACCAGCCGGCCGACCGGGTACCATTCCGAGACGCCGCCGTCGGGGCCGGGCCGCGCGAGCAGCGCGAGATAAGCCAGCCACCAGGACGGCAATCCGACGGCGATGACGAAATAAAGCCCGGTCTTGGGGCCGACCAGCAACAGGAGAAAGGCCGCGCCGACGACGGTCGCGACGAGGCCTGCCGTGTGACGCCAGCCGACGGCCGCGAGCAGGACGGGGAGCGGCGCGACGTAGAGGAGCGCGAGGGCGAAGGGCGAGCCGGAGGCCGCGGCCGCATAGAGCAGCGCGGAGGCGAGCCCCGCGCCGGCGCCGATCAGAGAGGGCACGCCGAGCATAAAGTTTCGTCCTGCTGTCCCGCGGGGTCGCCACGGTTAGAGCCCGAATGGCTCAACGACGCCGGGTCAGCCGGCGCCTTGGAAAACAGGCTTCCGCGCCAAAGGCGCGGAAGCCAAAATCGTCATTCCGGACAAGCGGCGGAGCCGCGCAGATCCGGGATCGTCGTCAGAACGCGCTCAATTCTGAGCACGATCCCGGCTCTACGCTACGCTGCGGCCGGGATGACTTTCCGCGGGTTCATTGCCCGCAAAAAGTCACTTGATGACGTAAGGCAGCAGGCCGAGGAAGCGCGAACGCTTGATCGCCTTGGCGAGCTCGCGCTGCTTCTTGGCGGAGACCGCCGTGATGCGCGACGGCACGATCTTGCCGCGCTCGGAAATGTAGCGCTGCAGCAGACGCACGTCCTTGTAGTCGATCTTCGGCGCGTTGGCGCCCGAGAACGGGCAGGTCTTGCGACGGCGGAAGAACGGACGGCGCTGGCCGCCGGTCGCGCTGGTGATCTCGGCCATCAGTTCGCCTCCACGCTGGACTCGTCGCGACGCGGACGATCCTCGCGGTCGCGCCGGAAGCCGCCGCCGCCTTCACGGCCGCCACGGTCGCCGCCGCGGAAGCCGCCGCCGCCGCGGGGACGGTCGTCACGGTCGTCGCGGTCACGGCGCTGAAGCATCGCGGAGGGCTGCTCCTCGTGCTCTTCGACCTTGATGGTCATGAAGCGCAGGACGTCTTCGGAAATGCCCATCTGGCGCTCCATCTCGGCGACGGCCGCGGCCGGCGCGTCGATGTTGAGGAGCGTGTAATGGGCCTTGCGGTTCTTGTTGATGCGGTAGGCGAGAGGTTTGACGCCCCAGTGCTCGGTCTTGGCGACCGAGCCGCCCTGGGCTTCCAGGACCTGCTTGTACTGGGCGGTCATCTCTTCGACCTGCTGCGACGTCACGTCCTGGCGCGCCAGGAAGACGTGTTCGTAAAGCGGCATGTGGATCGGGACCTTCAAGTCTGATGTGAACGAGCCGTCCGGCGCGAAGCCCTCCGAGCCCGAAAGGCCCGAACGAATTCTCGAAGGCGGAGACACGGGAGGACGGATTCTTCATCCTGACCGGGCGAGCCCGATCCCTCCGTTCAGCCCCCAGCCGAACGACAGCGAAGCGCGGCGTATAGAGGAAGAGGGGAGTCGAAGCAAGGCAGCCGTGATCCCGCTGCCCGCGGTCGCTCACGCGCCCACTTCCAGCCACATGGCTTAACGATTGCTTAGTCATGTTCCGGACGACGAGGTCGTCCCAAAAGGGGACATGCATATGGAAGAACGCCGCATCAATCCGCGAAACAAAACGTATCTCGGCGCCGAGATCGTCTTCAACGGTCGGTACTCGACGTTCGATTGCCTCGTCCGGAACAGGTCGCTGAGCGGAGCGACGCTCGAGATGGGCGAGACGCTCGGAACGCCCGGCGCGTTCGAGTTGACGCTTCACCGGGAAGGGACGCCTCGGGTCTGCCGGGTGGTCTGGCGCAGCCGCACCCAGCTCGGCGTGGCCCCTACGGATGAAAAGCCTGGAACGATCGTCCCGATCGAGGCGGCGCGGCGGATGAGGCAGCTCAGCCAGGAACGCGATATCCTACGCCGCCGGTTGGCCGACATGAACGAGCCCGCGTGAGATGGCGCGCTGGCTGCTGACCTTCGTCGTCAACCGCGTGCTCATCCTGGCGATCCTCGCGACGTTCCTCGCCGTCTATCCCGTCAACGGTTGTCGCTCGTCGAGCGATCTGCTCGGCGAGGTCAGGCAATCGGTGGACTGGATCACGACGGCGATGCGCGAGCTTCGGTGACGGGGCGCCGCCGTCATTCCGGGCCCATCCCGGAAGCAATCACCGCTGAGAAAATTTAGGAGGAGGCGCGACACGCGTGTGGTGCTTTTCTGCCGGCCGTCCCGGTGATGGATTCCGGGACAAGCCCGGAATGACGGCGGCGATCAGACGAGCGTAGGATAGAGGTCCGTCCAATACGGATTGGACTGCTCGATGATGTTGACCTTGTAGTCGCGCTTCCAGCCCTTGATCTGCTTTTCGCGCGTGATCGCAGAAAGCGGATCGTCGAAGGTCTCGAAGTAAACGAGCCGCGTCACGTCGTGACGGGAAGTGAAGCTCTTCAAAAGCTTCTCGCGGTGCTCATAGACTCGTCGGATCAGATCGTTAGTTACGCCCACGTAGAGCGTCCCATGTCGGCGGCTCGCTAGGATGTAAACGTAGTAGCCGTCCATACAACGCTCGTCATTCCGGGCTTGTCCCGGAATCCATCACCGTAGAGGAAGCAGAAATAAGCTGCCGCGGCTACGATTCTAGTCTTGCCTCGTCGCGGTGATGGATTCCGGGACAGGCCCGGAATGACGACCGCGCGCGCGTCAGATCGAAAAGCTCGTTCCGCAGCCGCAGGAGGCGGTCGCGTTCGGGTTGGTGATCTTGAACGAGGCGCCGATCAGTTCGTCGACGAAGTCGATCTGCGAGCCGGCGAGGAACGGCAGGGAGACCGGGTCGATCAGCACCTTCGCGCCGTCGCGGGCAATGACGAGGTCGTCGTCCTGCGCGCTGGTGTCGAAGCCGAAATCGTAGCTGAAGCCCGAGCAGCCGCCGCCCAGAACACTGACGCGCAGCATCGTCTCCGGCGCCTCGGACGCGAGGATCTCGCGGATGCGCTCCGCGGCGCGGTCCGTCACGAGGACTGTCTGTTCGGTCATGTTTCGACTTCGCTCCGGAGGGCGTTGCGTCCGCCGATGAACGAGAGGTAAGCACGCGCGCCCCCGTGGTCAACGCGGGCGCTTATCGAAGGGGTTGGCGCAGCTTGGACATCACGCGCTGGATCGTCCGTCCGCGGGCGCCTTGGGCGGCCGATCCCGGCATGAGCCGGGGCCGCGCCTTGCCGGAGGCGCCGAGCCCGACGCGCACCGACTTCCAGCGCGACCGCGACCGGGTGCTGCATTCCTCCGCATTCCGGCGGCTGCGGCACAAGACGCAGGTCTTCGTCTATCACGAGGGCGACCACTACCGGACGCGGCTGACGCATACGCTGGAGGTCGCGCAGATCGCGCGCTCGATCGCCCGCGCGCTCGGGCTCGACGAGGATCTGGCGGAGACCATCGCCCTCGCCCATGATCTCGGCCATGCGCCGTTCGGGCATGCCGGCGAACGGGCGCTCGACGCGCGGATGCGGGAGCATGGCGGCTTCGACCACAACGCCCAGTCGCTCCGCGTGCTCACCCGGCTGGAACGGCGCTACGCCGATTTCGACGGGCTGAACCTTACCTTCGAGACGCTCGAGGGGGTCGCCAAGCACAACGGCCCGCTGGTCGGCGCCTCGCCGTCCATGACCGAGGTGGCCGAACGCGCCGGCGTGCCGCTCGGCGGTCACGCCACGGCGGAGGCGCAGGCCGCCGCGATCGCCGACGACATCGCTTATGACGCGCACGACGTCGATGACGGCCTGCGAGCAAATCTGTTCGCGCTCGACGAACTTTGCGACGACCCGTTCCTCGCCGACATCCTCGCCGAGGTCGACGCCCGCCATCCCGGCCTCGACGAGGATCGGCGCGGGCCGGAGGTCGTGCGGCGCGTCATTACAAGGCTGGTCGAGAACGCGATCGCGGAGGGCGCGCGGCGGATCGACGCCGCAGATCCGCAAAGCGTCGAGGATGTGCGCTCGGCGGGCGAGGCGACGATCGCATTCTCAAGCGAGATGGCGGAGGCCGAGCGCGGCGTGAAGCGGCTGCTGAACGCGCGCATGTACCGCCACGCCCGGGTCGACCGCGTGATGGACGACGCGGCCGGGATCGTCACGGATTTGTTCGACCGCTATTTCGCCGACCCCTCGGCGCTTCCGCCGGAGTGGGAGCGGGAGGGCCGCGCGACCGGCCACGCCCGCGCGGTCGCGGACTTCATCGCGGGGATGACCGACCGCTACGCTCTGATGGAGCACCGCCGTCTGTTTGACGCGACCCCTGAATTGCGTTAGCCGCCGAGGCCTTCTCCAGCCCTTTTCGGGACGATCATGAACGTCTTCGCAGACTTCTCCGCGCGCCTGAGCTCGATCATGGAGCGGCTTGCGGCCGAAGGCGCGATCGCCCGAATGCCCGACCTGTCCCGCATGGTCGTCGAGCCCCCGCGCGACGCTAGCCACGGCGATCTCGCGACCAACGCGGCCATGGTCACGGCCAAGGAGCTCGGCGTGAAGCCGCGCGATCTCGGCGAGTTGATCGCGAAGGCGCTGGGCGCAGACCCCGACGTCGCCAGCGCCTCGGTCGCGGGCCCCGGCTTCGTCAACATGACGCTAACGGACGCCTTCTGGCTGAAGGAGCTGTCGCGCGCGATCGGGGAGGGCGCCGATTACGGCCGGCCGGCCAACAAGACGCCCGCGAAGGTCAATGTGGAATATGTCTCGGCGAACCCGACCGGGCCGATGCATGTCGGCCATTGCCGAGGCGCGGTGTTCGGGGACTCGCTCGCGAACCTCCTGGCCTTTGCCGGCGAAGAGGTCACACGCGAATACTACATCAACGACGCCGGCGCGCAGGTCGACGTGCTCGCCCGCTCGGTCTTCCTTCGCTACCGCGAGGCGCTCGGCGAGGACATCGGCGCCATTCCCGAGGGACTTTACCCCGGCGACTATCTGAAGCCCCTCGGCCAGGCGCTCGCCGACGCTCATGGCGAAAGGCTGAAGACGATGAGCGAGGCCGAGTGGCTGCCGCTCGTCCGGGAGGCCGCAATCGACGCGATGATGGCGATGATCCGCGACGACCTCGCGGCGCTCAACATCCGGCACGACGTGTTCTTCTCCGAGCGCACGCTGCACGGCGAGGGCGGGCTGATCGTCCAGGCGGTCGCGGACCTGAAAGCCCAAGGCCTCGTCTACGAGGGCGTGCTCGCGCCGCCGAAGGGCGAACTGCCGGACGATTGGGAGGAGCGCGAGCAGACGCTGTTCCGTGCGACCGAGTTCGGCGACGACGTCGACCGGCCGCTGATGAAGTCGGACGGCTCGTACACCTACTTCGCAGCCGACATCGCCTATTTCCGCTCGAAGTTCGGGCGCGGTTTCAAGGAGATGGTGTTCGTGCTCGGCGCCGACCACGGCGGCTACGTGAAGCGGCTGGAGGCCGTCGGCCGCGCGCTGTCGGGCGGGACCGCAAAGGTCTCGGTCGAGCTCTGCCAGCTCGTGCGGCTGTTCCGCGCGGGCGAGCCGGTGCGCATGTCGAAGCGGGCGGGGAGCTTCGTGACGCTGCGCGACGTGGTCGACGAGGTCGGCCGCGACGCCGTGCGGTTCATGATGCTGTTCCGCTCGAACGACGCGGTGCTCGACTTCGACTTCGCCAAAGTCACCGAGCAGTCGCGCGACAATCCCGTGTTCTACGTCCAGTACGCCCACGCAAGGATGCAGTCGATCCTGCGGAACGGCCGCGAGATCCTGGGCGAAGCGCCCGCAGCGCCCGATCTCTCGCGACTGACGGATCCCGGCGAGCTAGGTCTGATCCGCAAGCTCGCCGCATGGCCGCGGGCGGTGGAGCAGGCGGCGGCGGCGCGCGAGCCGCATCGCATCGCCTTCTTCCTGCACGAGCTCGCCAGCGAATTTCACGCGCACTGGAACAGGGGCAAGGATTCGCCGGATTTACGCTTCATTATGGAAAACAATCCATTGTCGTCGCATGATCGACTGGCCCTGGTGAGAGCCCTCAGCGTGGTTCTCGCCTCCGGCCTTGGTGTATTGGGGGTCGCGGCTCCCGACGAGATGCGGTGAAGCTGGCGTAGACGCCTGCCGATTTCACGCCGCTTCTCCGTCGAACGACGCGCGGAGAGTGGTGTGTTATGCAGAGTCAGGCCATGAAACGCAGCGGCGGGCAGCAGAGCGGCTACGACGACGCCTATGATTACCAGGCGCCGCAAGGCCATCCCTATGACGCCGACGCTCACCAGTACTGGCTCGATCAGCAGCGCTATGCCGCTGCGGTCGAGGAGCAGCAATACGATCCGCGGCTCTACGCGCCGAACCCCGACGAGCCCTACGCCTACGACGAGGACGGCAATCCGCTTTATTACGCGCCGGCTGAAGCCGAGCAGCGCCGCCCTCGCGGCATGCTCATGCTGGGCGCGGTGTTTGCGGTCGCGGTGCTCGGCGCCGGCGGCCTGTTCGCTTACAAGGCGCTCGGCGGCCGCGGTCTCGGCGGCGAGCCGCCGCTGATCAAGGCCGACGTCGAGCCGGTGAAGACCACGCCGGAGCCCGAGTCCGACGCCGGGCAGCGCAACAAGGCGGTCTATGACCGCGTCGACGACGCAAAGCGCCAATCCAAGGTGGTGACCCGCGAAGAGCAGCCGGTCGATCTGCCGGCGGCGCCGAGCGCGGCTCCGCGCGTAGACGGCTCCCGCACGATCCTGCCGGGCGGCGACAAGTCCACGGTCGCGACTGGCGGCGACGAGCCGCGTCGCGTCAAAACGATGACGATCCGTCCCGACGGGGCGGTCGCGGCTGCGCCGCAGTCTGCGCCGGCCGCTCCCGTGCAGACAGCCGAGAGCGACCCGATCGCCGAATTGGCCCGCACGGGGCAGGCCCCGGCGTCGAGCGAGTTCAATGAGGGCATCATGGCCGAAGGCGAACCCGCCCGGCCGGCCCCGCGCGCCGCTCAGGCAGCGACGCCGCGTCCCTCGTCTCAGGCCGCCGCGACCCGTCCTGCGCCGCAGCCGGCGCCTGCCGCGCAGGCTCCGGCCCGCCCGTCAACTCAGCCGGCTCCTGCCCAGCAGGTCGCCTCGGTAGCCCCGCGCGCTCCGGCGCCTGCCGCAACGACTCCCGCTCGCGCCACGCCCGGCGGCGCCTATGTCGTGCAGGTCACCTCGCAGCGCAGCGAGCAGGACGCCCGCGCGGCCTATTCCACGCTTCAGAAGAAATTCCCGAGCGTTCTCGGCTCCTACCAAGCGTCGATCCAGCCGGCGACTGTGCCCGACCGCGGCACCTACTACCGGGTCCGCGTCGGGCCGTTCAGCTCCAGCACCGACGCGTCCACGCTCTGCTCGAACCTCCGCTCCGCCGGCGGCGACTGCGTAGTTTCCCGCAACTGAGCCGATCGGTCATGAAGTGCTGATGATCCCCCGGCTGGTCCGGGGGATTTTCGTTTGCGGCGCCACTGCCGTCATTCCGGGCTTGTCCCCGAATGCATAACCGTGACGGCTCAGGCCTACGCGCAACGCCTGCCGATCGTCTGATCGCGCGGCGCTGATGGATTTCGGGAAAAGCCCGGAATGACGACAGAGTGTTTGAAGCGAGGGCGCCACTCGAAGCGCGCCGCTCCTCAGTGCCCGTCGATCCGGTTCTGCGCGCCCTGCCATGCCAGGAAGTTCTTGCGGGCTTCCTGCACGAAGGGCGAGCGGCGGACGGCGCCGAGGAAGGCGCGGCCGATCGCCTTGCCTGGCTGGCGCATCGGGCGCTCAAACTGGACGAGCAGGATCACGCGCGTCTCGTCGGTCTCGTTCCACACCTCGTGATAATAGGTGTCGTCGAAGACGACGGTCTTGCCGTCGTCCCAGTGCACCATGTCGTCATGCACCGCCATCCGGCAGGACGGGCGGTCTTTTGGCGTAAACAGGCCGAGATGGCAGGTGAGCAGCGTCTTGGTCACGCCGCGATGGCGCGGGATGCGTGCGCCCGGCGCAAGGATCGAGAAGAACGCGCTGTTGAGGCCCGGCACTCTCGAGACGAGCTTCGCGGTCTCCGGGCACTTCTCGCAATTGGCGTCGACCTTGTAGCCATAGCCGTAGAGGAAGAAGGACTTCCACTTGCGGTCGCCGCCGAGCCTTCCGTGATCGGGGGAGATATCGGCGAGCACCGGAATATCTTCGCCGTGCATCACGGAGGCCGCCTCGCGGCGGATCGTTTCCCAGTTGTTCTCGAGCTCCGCCGTCCAGGCGAACGTGCCGTGCGCGAATACCGGCGGATTGCCGACCAGCGAGGAGCGCGCGAGGATTTCATCCATCTTCGGGCGCAGCTTCTTGCCCGTGCGGTAGAGCCAGCCGCGCTTCGGCTTGGCCTTCTTCACTTCCGTCGCCGCAATGTCAGCCATCGTCCGTACCATTCCATGCGCCGCGGCCCCGACTCGCCGAGCGGGCCATCATACCCCGAGAAACGCAGTAGATAGCGGATGGCTCCATTCGCGTCATGCGCATGACGACAAGCGTGTTGCGCGCGACGCGTTCCGCCAAAAGCGGCTCAGTCCCTTTTCGCAGGACCTGTGGCGACCGGCCGGCCGCCGGCGCCCCATTCGGCCCAGGAGCCGTCATAGATTCCGTCCGCCTTCGCGCCCGCGCCTTCGAGCGCCAGCGCCACGATCGCGGCCGATACACCCGAGCCGCAGGTGGTGACGATCGGCTTCGACAGGTCGACGCCGGCCGCTTCAAAGGCCGCGCGAAGCTCCGCCTCCTCCTTCAGCTTGCCGTCGGCGCCGACGATCTCCTGGAAAGGCAGGTTGAGAGAGCCCGGCATGTGGCCGGAGGCGAGCCCTGGCCGCGGCTCCGGCGCCTCGCCGCGGAAACGCGCCGCGGGCCGGGCGTCGATGACCTGCGCCGACCCGGCGGCGAGGATCGCAGCCATGTCTTCGGCGTCTTTAACGGCCGCGGAGTCACGCCTGGCGGCAAACTGCGTGGGCGCGCGCGTCGAGGGGCCGGGTTCAGTCGGTCGTCCTTCGGCAAGCCATTTCGGAAGTCCGCCGTCGAGGACGAAGACGTCTCGAACGCCCATGGTGCGGAAGGTCCACCAGACGCGCGCTGCGGCGAACAGGCCCGCGCCGTCATAGGCGACGATCGTCGCGCCGTCGGCGATGCCGAGCGCGCCGACGGCCTGCGAAAAAGCGTCGGCCGAGGGCAGCATGTGGGGCAGGCCGGTCGATGTGTCGGCCACGACATTGATGTCGAAGAACGCCGCGCCCGGGATGTGGCGCTCGAGGAATTCCGCCGGGCCGTCGCGGTTGGCGTCCGGCAGATACCAGGAGCCGTCGACGGGCACGACATTGGGGTCGCCTAGGCGCTCGGCCAGCCATTCGGTCGAGACGAGGTTGGGATTGCTCATTCCATGACCTCCGCGAGGTTCACGCGGCCGTGCTTCTCGAGCCAGGCGGGGACGGGAAGACTTTTGGACCGCAGGAAGGACGGATCGAACAGCTTGGATTGGTAGCGCGTGCCGTAGTCGCAGAGGATCGTCACGATGGTGTGCCCGGGGCCCAACTCACGGGCGAGGCGGATGGCGCCGGCGACGTTCACGCCGGACGAGCCGCCGAGGCACAGGCCCTCATGCTCCAGCAGATCGAAGCAGATCTGGACGGATTCGGCGTCGGGGATCTGGTAGGCGAAGTCGACCGGCGCGTCCTCGAGGTTCGCGGTGATGCGGCCCTGCCCGATGCCTTCGGTGATCGACGACCCTTCGGCCTTGAGCTCTCCGGTCGTGTAGAAGCTGTAGAGCGCCGCTCCTGGCGGGTCGGCCAGCGCGATCTTCACGTCCTTGGACCGCTCCTTCAGCGCCATGGCAGTTCCGGCGAGAGTGCCGCCGGTGCCGACCGCGGAGACGAAGCCGTCGACCTTGCCGTCGAGGTCGTCCCAGATCTCGGGGCCGGTCGAGTCGATATGCGCCTGCCGGTTCGCGACATTGTCGAACTGGTTCGCCCAGATCGCGCCGGCGGGTTCCGATTTCGCGAGCGCCTCGGCGAGGCGGCCGGAGAGCTTCACATAGTTGTTCGGATCCTTGTACGGGACCGCCGGCACCTCGACGAGCTCCGCGCCCGCAAGGCGCAGCATCTGCTTCTTCTCGTCGGACTGGGTGTCCGGGATGACGATCACTGTGCGATAGCCGAGCGCGTTCGCGACAAGCGCGAGCCCGATTCCGGTGTTGCCGGCGGTGCCTTCCACGATGACGCCGCCGGGCTGCAGCGCGCCTCGCCTCACCGCGTCCTCGATGATCCAGAGCGCGGCGCGATCCTTCACGGATTGGCCGGGGTTCATGAATTCGGCCTTGCCGAGGATTTCGCAGCCCGTCATTTCGGAGGCGCGCTTCAAGCGGATGAGCGGCGTTCTGCCGATCGCTTCGACGAGGCCGCTTCGGATGCGCATGGGAGTTATCGGTCCGCAGGATTGGTCTTCGAGGGCTGGGCACGTTATGCGGCAAGTCGATAGAATGAAAGCCGCGGCGCGCCGGCGACTGCGCGTCGAACTGATCCACCATTGCGTCGCGCCCGTAGCGCCTCGTGGGAGCGGACGGCACGAAGGACTGCGCCTGTCTTGGCTGAGCAACATTCTACGGCGACGCTACCCAATGGTCGCCTGATCGATCCGCTGCTTGCCGGCTACGCCACGGGCTTGCTCGAGCCGTGCATGCACGCGCTGATCGAGTCGCACCTCATCCTTTCCGAAGAGAACCGCGATTTCGTGCGGGCGCTTGAAGATCGAGCGGCAGCCGAACTTGAAGGCATGCCGGTTCGGCCGATCGGCCACGCCGTGCGCGACCGCATCCTAGGCGCGATCTACGCCGACGGCTGGTACGGACACGCTCGGCCGGCGACCGACCCCGACTTGCCTCAGCCTCTGCTGAAGCTCGCTGGCGGGCCGATCGCCGCCCAGAAGTGGCGGTTCTACGGCTTCGGCGTGCGGGAGCGCACCGTGTTCGCCGACGACCAGGTGACGGCGCAGCTGATCAAGGTGAAGCCCGGCAGGGCGCTTCCCTCCCATACCCATGAAGGCGTGGAGGCGACGCTGGTGCTGCGTGGCGCCTATCGCGACGAGACCGGAGGTTACCGCCGCGGCGACGTGGCGGTCGCGGACGCCGCGATCGATCATCGGCCGGTCGCCGACCCGGAGACCGGATGCGTCTGCTTCTCGGTGACCGAAGGCAAGCTCAAGCTGACGGGCTCGATCGGGCGGCTGTTCAACGGCATGATGGGATGACGGGGTTCTCGGCGGCGACGGGCGTCAAGACCGCGTGGGTGACCGGCGCAAGTTCCGGCATCGGAGCTGCCCTGGCGCTGGAGCTGGCGTCAGAAGGCGTCTTGGTGGCCGCGACCGCCCGGAGCGGCGACAAGCTCTCCGCGCTCTCAGCTAAAGCGGCGACGCAGGGTGGCCGTATTGTCGCGTTTGAAGGCGACGTGACGGACGCCGATGGGGTCAAGACGATCGCAGCCCGAATCGAGGCCGAGCTCGGAGCGATTGACCTCGCCGTGCTGAACGCCGGCGTCTTCACGCCGGTGGCGGCCGCGCCGTTCGACCTCGATGCCGTCCGGACGACCTTCGACGTGAACCTCGGCGGCACGGCCGCATGCCTCGCCGCGATTCTGCCCGCGATGACGGCGAGGCGGTCGGGCCGGATCGTGGTGGTGGCGTCTGTAACCGGCTACGGCGGGCTGCCGAGTTCGGCCGCTTACGGCGCGACGAAGGCGGGGTTAATCAACCTCGCCGAGAGCCTGAAGTTCGACCTCGATCTTTGGGGCGTCTCGATCCAAATCGCCAATCCCGGTTTTGTGGACACCCCGACGACTGCACAGAACAAGTTCAAGATGCCGGCGCTGCTGAAGCCGGAGGACGCCGCGCGGCGGATCGTGAAGGGCATCGAGCGCGGCGGCTTCGAGATCACGTTTCCGAAGCGCTTCACTTACGTGCTGAAGGCGCTGCGGCTCCTGCCATACCCGGCTTATTTCTGGCTGATCAAGAAGGCCACCGGGTGGGACAAGAAGGCGGGTCCGGGGGCCAGTTGAGCAGGCGCCTCACGCCCGTGCGAACACGATCTGCCGGACGTCGATGTTCTTCGAGCGAAAGCCCGCTTCGCAGTAGGACAGGTAGTATTCCCACAGACGCTTGAAGCGTTCGTCGAAGCCCAGCGGTTCGATCGTCGGCCATGCGGCGAGGAAGCTGCGGCGCCACTGGCTGAGCGTCTCGGCATAGTCCAGGCCGAAGATGCGCTCGGCCGCGATCCTGAGGCCGGAGCTCTGAGCCAGACTCTGCAGCTTCGCCGGGGAGGGCAGCATGCCGCCGGGAAAGATGTAGTGCTGGATGAAGTCGACCTCGCGCTTGTAGGTCTCGAAGAAGCGGTCCTGGATGGTGATGACCTGCACCCCCGCCGCTCCGCCAGGCTTCAGGCGGTCGCGCATCTGGCCGAAGAAGGCCGGCCAGTATTCCTCCCCGACCGCCTCGAACATCTCGATCGAGGCGATGCGGTCATAGGTCCCACGCTCGTCGCGATAGTCCTCGAGCTTTAGCTCGACCTTGTCGGCAAGCCCCGCCTCGAAGATGCGCTTGCGGGCGAATTCGAGCTGGGACGGGCTGATGGTGAGGCCAGTGACGCGCGCGCCGACCTCCCTGGCCGCGAATTCCGCAAAGCCGCCCCAGCCGCAGCCGATCTCGAGCACATGCTCGCCGGCCTTGAGCTCGATCGCCTGCGCCAGCGCCTGATATTTGCGCCTCTGGCCGGCCGACAGATCGCCGTCCGTCCCCTCGAACAGCGCGGAGGAATAGGTCATCGAAGGGTCTAGCCACTCGGCGTAGAAGCTGTTGCCGAGGTCGTAATGCGCTTCGATGTTGCGGCGCGAACCGGTCTTGGTGTTGCGGTTCATCCAGTGACGGAAGGACTGGAGCGCGCGGTAGAGCGGCTTGGCCATGAGGTAGCCGTTGACCTCGTCGGCGTTCACGCAAAACAGCTCAAGGAAGGCCGGGAGCTCCGGGCTCGACCATTCGCGACGCAAATAGCCTTCCGCCACGCCGAGGTCGCCGTTCCTGAGGATGCGCCGGGCAAAATGGTGGTCGTGAATGACCATCGTCGCCTCCGGACCCTCGCCTGCGCCTTTGAAGACGAAGCTGCGGCCGTCGGGCACGCGGACGGTCAGCTGGCCCTTTGCCAGCCTTGCGCAGACCTGCAGTGCAAGCCGTACCTCGAGCGGCAGTCCACGCGCCGCCTCGGCGAGCGTCTCGCTGGTTAAAGGCGCCGTCTCGGGCGCACGGAGATCGACGCTCGTCATGAGCCGGATTTCCTATGGCTGAAGAGGCCGGGCGCATCGGCGCTCGTGGGGTCAGCCGGCGGACTCGGGTGGTCTGCCAGCCGCACGCCCTTCAGCCAGAGCCGAAGAGCTTCCCAGTGGATCGCAGCCGTCACTTTCAGCGTCATAAACGGAAGCTCGCCGCAAACACGAAGGAGCGCTCCGTCCGTCAGCGCGCGCCGATCGCCCCTGAAACTCGCTAGAAGTAACGGACCTTCCGCATCGCTTTCAAGGATCGATATCCGGACGCGTTCGTCCGGCGGCGCCAAACGGAATGCGTAGCGCATGCCCATGGCGATGAAGGGCGAGACGTAGAGCAGCTTGTCGCGCTGCTGCGCGATCGAGCCTCCGACGCGATCGTCCTCCAGAACCGGAGCGACATAGGAATGCCGCTCGCGGAAGGTGTTCGTCACCTCGTAGACGAGCGCCTTCAGCACGCCGTCCGCTCCATAGCACCAGTAGACGCTTAGGGGGTTGAAGACGTAGCCGAGGATCCGGGGATAGCAGAGCAGCAGCACCCTGCCGCCCGCGAGGTCCACGCTTTCTCGGGCCAGCAGGGTGCGGACGTAGGCCCCGAGCGGCGAGCCGTCGCCCGGGCCGTGATCGCTTTCCCGGAAGCTCGTGAGATTGAAACGGCCGACAGAGAACAGCCGCGACAGGCCGCCGGCCTCTTCAAGACGGTCGACGTCGATCAGCAGGGAGAAAACCTTGTAGGCGAATCGGTGGCGTTTCGGCTTGAGCCGGGAATGGCGCACCATCCCTGGATAAAGCGCGGCGGCGGCCGCAGGCGGCGCTGCGGTCACTCGGCCGCATCCATGAGCGGCTGCGTGCGCCACGGGATTTGGCCGCCGAGACGCTCCGCCACATCCAGTCCGGAGGACAGGCCGTCCTCGTGGAAACCATGACCGGTCCAGGCGCCGCAGAACCATGTTCGACGGCGGCCCTGCAGCGAAGGCACGCGACGCTGCGCGGCGAGCGCCGCGGCGTCATATTGAGGATGCGCGTAGGAAAAGCGGCGGAAAATTTTTGTGGGATCAGGCTCGAACGGCGGGTTGAGCGTGATGAACAGCGGATGCTCCGCATCGATGCCCTGCAGGACGTTCATCCAATAGGTGACGGCGACGTCGCGGCTTCCGGCCTTAGGGTCTTTCCGGGAGCCGAGATAATTCCAGGCCGACCACACGGCGCTGCGCTTCGGCATCAGCCTGACGTCGCGATGAAGGACGACGTCGTTCGAGCGGTAGCGGATGGCGGAGAGCACGTCGTGCTCTTCACTCGAAACGTCGACCAGCAGATCGAGCGCCTGGTCGGAATGGCAGGCCATCACGACTTCGTCGAACCGGTCACGGCCGCCTCTCTCGTCGATGATCACGACGCCGTCGTCGTCGCGGCGGATCGCGGCGACGCGCGTGCCGATCCGGAGGCCTTTCTCATAAGACTTCGCAAGCTTCTCGACATAGGCGCGACTTCCGCCTTTGACGGTGCGCCAGAGCGGCCGGTCGGGGTCGATCAGCTTATGGTTCGCGAAGAAGGACACGAAGCTTTCTGCCGGGAAATCCAGCACGTGCATCGCCGGCGTCGACCAGATCGCCGAGGCTATCGGCATCAGGTAGTCGTCGCGGAAGCGGCGGCTGAGGCCGTGGCGGTCCAGCCATGCGCCAAGGCTGAGGCCAGACAGCACGCCCGCCGCGAGGTCCATACGGCAGAGCTTGTTGAACCGCAGCACCTCTCGCAACATCCAGAGATAGGACAGCGCGACCATGTTCTTCCGCTGCGCGAACAATGTGCGGATGGTCTTGCCGGACCACTCGAATGCGCCTCCATCGAGCGACAGGCCGAAGCTCATATCGCTCGCCTGCGTCTCGACGCCGAGCTCGGCGAACAAGGCGGTCAGGTTCGGATAATTGAGCTCGTTGTAGACGATGAAGCCGGTATCGACCGCGATGGACGAGCCGTCATAGTCAATGTCGACCGTGTGCGAATGACCGCCGAGCCGCTGCTCGCTCTCGTAGACCACGACCTCGTGGTTCTTCGACAAAGCCCATGCCGCGCTCGCGCCCGAGATGCCGGCGCCGACGACCGCGATGCGCATCGATCGATTCTCCATGGAGCGGGTCAAGCGCTTGCCGCCTTGAGCTTCGCGAAAGCGGCCAGCGCCCGATCTCGCGCGACGTAATGGTCGACGATCGGCTCGGGATAGGTCTTGCCGAGCGTCACGCCGGCGGCCCGCATTACCTCGCCGGGCGCCTCCCAGGGCATGTGGATCCATTTGGCCGGCAGCTTCGACAGCTCGGGCACGAAGGCGCGGACATAGTCGCCGTTCGGGTCGAACTTCTGCCCCTGCAAGGTGGGATTGAAGACGCGGAAGTAGGGAGCGGCGTCTGCGCCGGAGCCCGCCACCCACTGCCAGCTCGCGGCGTTGTTGGCGTGGTCGGCGTCGACCAGCGTGTCCCAGAACCAGTCCTCGCCGTCCCGCCAGTCGATCAGCAGATCCTTGATCAGGAAGGAGGCGACGATCATCCGCACGCGGTTGTGCAGCCAGCCCGTCGTCCAGAGCTGGCGCATGCCGGCGTCGACGATCGGATAGCCGGTAAGCCCCTTGCGCCATGCGCGCCGGTGCTCCGGCTTCGGGGGGCTCCACGGGAAAGCGTCGAAGCGCTCCTGGAAGTTGCGCGTGGACAGGTCCGGGAAATGGTGGAGCAGATGATAGGAGAACTCGCGCCAGCCGAGCTCCGTGCGGAACTTCTCGACGTCCCGCGACGTCGCCATGCCTTCTTCCTTTGCGCGCTCGACCGCATGCCAGAGCTGGCGCGGGCTGACCTCGCCGAAGCGCAGCCGCGGCGACATTCGCGAGGTCGCCTCCATGTCAGGGCGATCGCGGTTCTCGGCGTAGCCCTTGAGGCCTTCCTCCAGAAAGCGTTCGACCGCCTCCACCGCGCCAGTCTCGCCCGGCGTCCAGACCTCGCGCAGGCTGCCGGCCCAGTCCGGCGTCGTCGGCTCAAGCCCGAGCGCCTCGATCTCCACGCCGCCGAGCGTCGGGCCTGCGATCACGTCCGCCTTCTTGGGGCGGGGGAGGGGCGCCGCCGGCTCGCCCATCGTGTTCGCCGCGCGCCAGTAGGGCGAGAACACCTTCAGCGGGCCTCCCGTCTTGGCTTTCACCTCCCACGGCTCGCGCAACAGCGAGGCGTTAAAGCTCTCGACGCGCACGCCCTTGGCTGAGAGCTCTTCCTCGACCGCAGCGTCGATATTCGAGAGATCGGCGGAATACCGCCTGCTCCAGAACGCGGCTTCCGCGCCGGCCTCTTCGGCGGCCTCGGCCACCATCGTCTTCGCGGAGCCGCGGCGGACGGCGAAGGGCAGGCCGATTTTCGTGCAATCGGCGGCCAGCGATTTCAGGGACTGCGCGAGCCACCAGCGAGACGCTGCGCCGAGCGCGCGAGGCCCAGGCGTGGCGTCATCGAAGATGTAAAGGGCGGTGACCGGAAGCCCGGACGTCAGCGCTGCGGTGAGCGTGGGATTGTCGCCCAGCCGAAGGTCGTCTCGAAACCAGACGAGAGCGCTCCGCCTGGATGTAAGATGAGAAGTGATCGGTTTCGTATCGGATCGCATACGCGGTCGATACGCCCCAACGCAGGAGGCGGATCATCCGACAATTCCGGCCCCGCGCCGTTCAGGGCGACGCGTTCACGCCGAAGACCGACTGATCTGAAGGAAAACTGGCTCCCCGGGCAGGATTCGAACCTGCGACAACTCGATTAACAGTCGAGGGCTCTACCGCTGAGCTACCGAGGAACAGGGGGCTTGGCGTCGACCGCCGCCCCGAGCGCGGTGCGTATAGCAGAGGGTTTGCGACCGCGCCACCCCGTTTTCGACCCTTGTCGAGACGCTAGGCGGCGGGCCGCGGCGGGGCGGGGAGACGGCGCAACTGCTCGCGGCCGACCCATGCAGCCCAGCGCGCGAGACGACCCAATCCGCCGACATAGCCGTAGTCGCGCAACGCCAGCAGCATGAAGAAGAGCTCGACCCGGCGCGGCGTGGTGCGTCCGTCGAGATGGGCGCGCGTGAACATCGGGATGCAGAGGTCCCCGACATGGCCGAAAGCAAGCGCCTCCTTGAGCGCGAGCGGCGGAATCTCGAGCTGGAAGTGCCCGGTGGAGGCGCGGCGCTCCAGCCGGCCTTTCCGCGGATCGAAATGCAGCGCGAGGTCGCCCGCGGTCACGCCGAACCCCCGCGGGAACAGCGCGAGGAGATAAAGCCGGAGTTCGCGAAGCTGCGCCTCGAGTCGGTCGAGGTCGGACTGGTCCAACGTGACGGCGGCGTTCTCGCGCTCCTGTTCGGCGATCAGCCCGCGTGTCTCGGCCGTGTCGTGCGGGTCGTAAGCGGCGGGGTCGCGAGAACTCGCCTCGCCCGTGGCGAGGTCGAGGCGTGTATAGGGCGGATGCAGCTTGGCGCTGCGGTCCTTCCAGTGCTCGCGGAGATCGGCGAGGCCGACCTTGTAGGCGTTCGCCCATTCGGTGTCGGAGCGGCGGAAGGTGGACTGGCTGGCGAACGGCATGAAGTCGGTCGCGCCGATCCGTCGGCAGGCCGCGCGGGCGGCGCGCACGAACTGCGCCTTCGACGTGCGCTCAAGCCGTCCCCCGTCGACGAAAAAACTGTTCGCAGGGCTCGCGGGCGAGTGGCTTCTCAGCACGACGCAGCGGCGTTCGGGAGCAGCGTCACGCAGGCGCTTCAGCTTGGTGAAGACGCGGCCGTCGGGCTTGGCGTCGTTCAGGTCGAAGATCAGCGCGTCAGGCGTCGAGAGGATCAGGATCGAATCGTTGTTCCAGATCGGCAGGCTCATCGCCGAGACATCGTGGTCGAGCGAAACCCACTCAGCCGACGGCAGTCGGCGCACGCGAAAGCCTTCGCCCTTCAGGAAGGCGTCCATCCCCATCTCGAGGAAGTCGGGAACGAGGATCTCGGGACCGTCGGGCCCCAGCAGGCGGAGGCTCGGCGGGTGCAGGTGATCGGGATGCTCGTGCGTCAGATAGACGTAACGCGCGCGCTTCAGCGTCGCGATCTCGGCCGGGGAGGGATAGTTCTCGATCCACCAGCTCCGCCAGTAGCAGGAGCCGGTCAGCCACGGATCGGTCAGCAGGATCGGGTCTTCGCCTTCGCGTGACAGCGCGAGCGTGGCGTGGCCCAGGGTCTCGAGGATCATAGCTCGCATCCGCCGGAGACGAAGGGTGGAGTCATGCCCCGATCAGCGAGGGCCGCGCAACCACCGTACCGCGGGAAGTGGAGGCCACGCCCGGAATCGAACCGGGATACAAGGATTTGCAGTCCTCTGCGTAACCACTCCGCCACGTGGCCCCGTGAGCGGGGCGTGGGGCCTGACGGCTCCTCGACCCCCGGCTATTGCGGGTGGGCGCTCTCCATAGCCTGCGCCTTCGCGCGCCGCAACCGCCGCCCCCGCGCTTGCCGCTTGCCACCGGATGGCTGCTGGCGCAGAAGTTCAGCAGATTAAGGCGGGTGTCCCGCCGAAGAGCGGAGCGCCGGGCATGACGGATTTCGAGCGGCTCAGGCACGGCATGGTCGACGGGCAGATCCGCGTCGCCGACGTCACCGACCGTCGCGTGCTCGCGGCCTTCCTCAGCGTCCCGAAGGAGCGATTTTGCGCGCCGGGCCAGGAAGACCTCGCTTATCTCGACCTCTCCATGCCGCTCGGCCCGGCGGGGCGCGCCTCGCTCGAACCTCGAACGCTCGCCAAGCTCGTGCAACTTGCCGATCCGCAACAGGGCGAGACGGCGCTCGTCATCGGGTGCGGCCGGGGCTATTCGGCGGCGATTCTGGCGGGGCTCGTGTCCCAGGTGGTCGCGCTCGAATGCGATTCCGGGCTCGCCTCCGCCGCCCGCGCAGCGCTCGGCGATCTACCGAACGTCGTCGTCGAGGAAGGGCCGTTGCCCGAAGGCGCGCCGGGCTCCGCGCCCTTCGACATGATCTTCGTCGACGGCGCGGTGGTGGACGGTTACGAGGCGCTCGGGGCGCAGCTCAGCGCTCACGGCCGGATGGTGGCGCCCGCGGGGTTCGGCCGCGCGACCAAGGCGACCGTGTTCCGCAAGGCGGGGACCGGGCTTTCCACAGCCCAGGCGTTCGACGCTGGCGGACCGCTGCTGCCGGGCTTTGAGGCCCGAGAGGCGTTCGCCCTCTAAATCAAATTCTCGCGTCTGTTGCCTCTTTGCGCCACCCCCCGCCCAAGTCGTCGGCTGCGTCCTCGTCGTCATTTCCACGGCGTCGACGGACGGGTAGCCTAATGGAGGGACGCATGGACTCTGGCGGCGACGCGCCGCTTAAGACTGCGGTGTTAAATTGATGTCTTTGCGCGTTTCACTTCGCGGCGCTGGCGCCTTGTGCGTGCTCGCCGGCTTTCAGTTGGCTCTGGGACTGGGCGGCGCGGCGAACGCGCAGTCGCTCGAGGACGCGCTGGCTCGCGCCTATATGGCGAACCCGACTCTGAATGCGCAGCGCGCCCAGGTCCGGGCGACCGACGAGCAGGTGCCGCAGGCGCTGTCGGGCTACCGCCCGACTGTCACGGTGACGGCGGATGTCGGCCGCGCCCGCACGACACAGACCACGCAGACCGAGGCGGAGAACCTTGGCGGCCTCGCTATACCTGCCACGAAGACCAAGACGACCGACAACAGCACGCCGCGCGGGGCCGGCATCACGGCCGATCAGACGCTGTTCGACGGCTTTCGCACGTACAACACCGTGCGCTCGGCCGAATCGAACGTGTTGGGCGCCCGCGAGCAACTGACGAACAGCGAGCAGAACGTCCTGTTCGACACCGCGCAGGCCTATATGGACGTGCTGCGCGACTACGCGATCCTCGACGTCCGGCGGAACAACGTCGACGTGCTGAAGGAAGAGCTCCGCGCCGCGACCCAGCGTTTCGAAGTCGGCGAGGTGACGCGCACCGACACCTCGCAGGCGCAGGCCGCGGTCGAGGGCTCCTACACCGCCGTCAGCCAGGCTGAGGCGCAGCTCAACACCAGCCGCGCGACCTATCGCCAGGTCGTGGGCGAGGAGATCGGCCGTCCGCGCGCCGCGCGCTCGATCGACAAGCTTTTGCCGAAGAGCCTGAACGAGGCGATCAATCTCAGCCAGGCGCAGCACCCGGCGATTCTCGCCGCGTTCCACGGCGTCGACGCAGCGAACCTCCAGATCCGCGTCTTCGAAGCCGACCTCTACCCGCAGGTCGGCCTTGAGGCCGCGTTCCAGCGTCGCTACGATTCGAGCAGCCAGATCACGCGCACCACGGACGCTTCGGTCGTGGGACGGCTGACTTTCCCGATCTATCAGGGCGGCCTGGTCTCCTCGCGGGTGCGGCAGGCCAAGGAGACCGCCGGACAGCGCCGCCTCGAGGCCGACATCTCGCGTGATCAGGTTCGGCAGGCGGCGGTGTCCGCCTGGGGTCAGCTCCAGTCTGCGACATCCCAGATCCAGTCGGCGCAGGCGCAGATCAAGGCGAACCAGACAGCCCTGAACGGCGTGCGCGAGGAGGCCAAGGTCGGGCAACGCACCACCCTCGACGTGTTGAACGCGCAGCAGGCGGTGCTGAACGCGCGGATCACGCTGATCCAAGCGCAGCGCGACCGCGTGGTCGCGGCTTACGCCCTGATGTCGGCGGTCGGCTGGCTCACCGCGAGCCGTCTCGGCCTCGCCGCGGCGCGTTACGACCCGAACGCGCATTACGAGCAGGTTCGCGACAAATGGTACGGCCTGCGCACGCCCGACGGGCGCTGAGTCGCGACGCTTCCAGCCTGTGGGCGAAGCCGGCGGACGCCTTGCCCGTAGGCCTGCGCGCGCCGATAGTTAGCGCTGCACGAGGGCCGGAGTCCTGAAGTGATTCGTCACGTCGGCGGCGGCCTGCGTGACGAGCGCCAAGGCGGCCTGCGACGCGACGGAGAGCGTATGAGCACTGCCGCCAAAGCCCACGAACCGACGATGGAGGAGATTCTGGCCTCCATCCGCCGCATCATTTCCGACGACGAGCCAGGACAGTCCATGGCGCCGAAGCCTTCGACCGCGAAAGCCGCTGAGCCGGAAGCCGCGCCCGAGGTGGACGCGATCGACGCCGCCGAGGCGCTCGGCCAGGACGACATCGACGCGATGTTCGCCTCCTTCGATGCGCCCGAGCCGCCGAAGGCCAAGGCGCCGGAGCCCGCGCCTGCGGAGCGTGCGCCCATCGTCCCTGCGCCTGCTGCGCCGGCGGCGGAAGACGACATCGACGTGTTCGAGCTGACCGAGGACATGGCGGAGGCGCCGTTCTCCCCGCCGCCGCCTCCCCAGCCTGCGCCGGTCGCAAGGGCGCCCGAACCCGCTGCGCGGCAGGAGCCTGAGCCGCGTTGGGAGGCTCCCGCCCCGGCGCCGTCTTACGCCTCCGCGATAGAGGACCGGCTGCTGTCGAACGCGACGAACGACGCCGTAACCGGCGCGTTCGGGGCGTTGACGAATACGATCCTCGCGAACAACGCCCGCACGCTCGACGACATCGTGAAGGACATGCTGCGCCCCATGCTGCGCGCCTGGCTCGACGACAATTTGCCGCCGCTGGTCGAGCGCCTGGTGAAGCAGGAAATCGAGCGCGTGGCGCGAGGCGGGCGGTAGTCGAAGCGTCGCCCTCGCCTCGCTCTCCCGGCCGCGGCCTCTGGCTCGACCTCTCAAGACAGGATGTCATCCTCCGGCTTGACCGGAGGATCCATCTCGGGCGTCAGGCTCGGGGATCGACATAGATGGTCCGGTCAAGCCGGACTATGACGACTGTTTCTGGTGCGCCCGGCCATGCCAGGCTCGCGCAGCGCGTCGCCGCTCGCCCTTAACCCTGTTCGGCGTGGGCGCCTTGCTTCGCCTGACATTGACACCCCCCACGGGGGTGGGCTTCAACGCGGCCTCTTCTCCCGCGTTCAAGGCTGCGTGTCCGCAATGCTCGAAAAGACCTATTCGCCGGCCGAGATCGAGCCGCGGATCGCCGCGCGCTGGGACGAGGCCGGGGCGTTCAAGGCCGGCGCGGGCGCGGAGCCTGGCGCAGAGCCCTATTGCATCGTCATTCCGCCGCCGAACGTCACCGGCTCGCTCCACATGGGGCACGCGCTGAACGACACGCTGCAGGACATCCTCGCGCGCTTCGAGCGCATGCGCGGCAAGAACGTGCTGTGGCAGCCCGGCATGGACCATGCCGGCATCGCCACACAGATGGTCGTCGAGCGCCAACTCGCCGAACGCCAGCAGCCCGGCCGGCGCGACATGGGCCGCGAGGCCTTTATCAAGCGGGTCTGGGAATGGAAGGCGGAATCAGGCGGCACGATCTTCAAACAGCTCCAGCGGCTCGGCGCCTCCGCCGACTGGTCGCGCGAGCGCTTCACGATGGACGAGGGCCTTTCGCGCGCGGTCGTGAAGCTGTTCGTCCGCCTCCACAAGGACGGGTTGATCTATCGCGACAAGCGGCTGGTGAACTGGGACCCCAAGCTGCTGACTGCGATCTCGGACATCGAGGTCCAGTCGGTCGAGGTGAAGGGCCATCTCTGGCACCTGCGCTATCCCGTCGAGGGCTCCGACGAGTCGATCGTCGTCGCCACCACGCGGCCGGAGACGATGCTGGGCGACGCCGCGGTCGCCGTTCATCCGGAAGACGAGCGCTACAGGCACCTCGTCGGCAAGCATGTCATCCTGCCGCTCGTGGGCCGGAAAATTCCGATCGTCGCGGACGAATATTCCGATCCCGAGAAGGGCACCGGCGCAGTCAAGATCACGCCTGCGCACGACTTCAACGACTTCGAGGTCGGCAAGCGGCACGGGCTGCCGCTGATCAACATCCTGACGCCGGATGCGCGACTGTCGCTGCTCGGCAACGAGGCCTTCCTGAACGACCTGCCGGCGTCGGTCGATCTCGACCTTCTGATGTCGCTCGACGGGCTTGATCGCGAGACGGCGCGCAAGCGCGTCCTGGCGCTGATCGAGGAGCTGGGATTGCTGGTCGAGACGGAGCCGCATGTTCATCAGGTCCCGCACGGCGACCGCTCGGGCGTGGTGATCGAGCCTTATCTGACCGACCAGTGGTACGTTGACGCGCAGAAGCTCGCGGTCGACGCGATGGCGGCGGTGCGCGACGGGCGCACGCGCTTCGTGCCGGAGAACTGGTCGAAGACCTATTTCGACTGGATGGAGAACATCCAGCCCTGGTGCGTGTCGCGCCAGCTCTGGTGGGGGCATCAGATCCCGGCGTGGTTCGGCCCGGACGGCGCGAACTTCGTCGAGGAGACGGAAGCCGAAGCGCTTGCCGCCGCCGAAAAGCATTACGGCGCGCCGACCGCCCTGACCCGCGACGAGGACGTCCTCGACACCTGGTTCTCCTCCGCGCTCTGGCCGTTCTCCACGCTCGGCTGGCCGGACGAGACGCCGGAGCTCAAGGCCTATTACCCCAACGCCGCGCTCGTCACGGGCTTCGACATCATCTTCTTCTGGGTCGCCCGGATGATGATGATGGGCCTCTACGTGATGAAGGAGGTCCCTTTCCGCGACATCTACATCCACGCCCTCGTCCGCGACGAGAAGGGGGCGAAGATGTCGAAGTCCAAGGGCAACGTCATCGACCCGATCGAGCTGGTCGATGCCTATGGCGCCGACGCTTTGCGCTTCACGCTGGCCGCAATGGCGGCGCAGGGCCGCGACGTGAAGCTCGCCCGCGCCCGCGTCGAGGGCTACCGCAACTTCGCGACCAAGCTCTGGAACGCCTCACGCTTCGCGGAGATGAACGGCTCCGTCCCGGTCGCGGGCTTCGACCCGAAGACGGCGACAACGACGCTCAATCGCTGGATCCTTGGCGAGGCGGCGAAGGCGACGGCCGAGACCACCGCCGCGATCGAAGCATACCGCTTCAACGAGGCGGCCGCCGCGGTCTACCGCTTCGTCTGGAACGTCGTCTGCGACTGGTATGTCGAGCTCGCCAAGCCCGTGCTGCAGAGCGAGGACCAGGGCGCCGAGGCGATCGAGACCCGCGCGACGCTGGCCTTCATCCTCGATCAGTCGGCGAAGCTGCTGCACCCCTTCATGCCGTTCGTGACCGAGGAGTTGTGGGCCGCGCGGGCCGCCGAGGGCGGCCGCGACGGGCTGCTCGTGCTTTCCCGCTGGCCGGAACTCGCCGGCCTGGGCGACGCGGAGAGCGAGGCCGAGATCGGCTGGCTGGTGGAGCTCGTCACCGAGCTCCGCTCGGCGCGCGCCGAGATGGGCGTGCCTCCGGGCGCCGCGCTGCCGCTGGTTCTCGTCGGCGCCGACGAGGCGCTGAAGGGCAGGGGGACGCGCGCCGCGCCGACGCTCGCGCGTATCGCCCGCGTGTCGTCCGTGACCTTCGCCGAGACGCCTCCCGGCGAAGCGATCCAGCTACTCGTGCGCGGCACGGTCGTCGCGGTGCCGCTTGGCGGGGTCGTCGACATCGCGGCCGAGCGCGGCCGGCTCGCCAAGGAGCGCGACAAGACGGTCGTCGAGATCAAGCGGATCGACGGCAAGCTCGCCAATGAAAGCTTCGTCGCCCGCGCGCCGGAAGAGGTCGTCGAGGGCGAGAAGGAGAAGCGGGCGGCTTACGAGGACCGGCTGGCGAAGATCGAGTCGGCGCTGCGCCAACTCGGGGGAGAGATTTAACCCCTTCGAGGAGAGAAGGGGCAGACCGCCTCCAAACCTCAGCGCCGTGCGATACAATGCCGATCGGGGCATGCGGGAGTTTGTGTCAGTGATCTTCAGCCGTCGCGATACGGTCGCGCTCATCGGGGCAGGCGGCGCGGCGCTCGTCGCTCCCGTCGCAGCGAACGCGCAGAACCCAGCGGTCATCTTCGACCACGGAATCGTCATTGAACGCGCGCGCCAGCTCTCGCAGCAGCCGTTCCAGCCGCCTTCGACGGAGCTGCCCAAGGCGCTAAGCGAGCTGTCGTTCGACGCCTTCCGCGCCATCCGCTTCAGGCCGGAAAAGGCGTTCTTCGCCAAGACGAAGAGCGACTTCCGCATGCAGCTGTTCCACCGCGGCTTCCTCTACAAGGGGGGCGTGACGGTGAACCTCGTGCGGGACGGCGTGCCGGCGCCAATCCCATACGACGCCTCGCTGTTCGACTTCGGCGAGACCAAGCTGCAGGGCCGTCTGCCGATCGATTTCGGCTTCGCGGGGCTTCGGCTGCATTACCCGCTCAACAAGCCGACCGTCGTCGACGAACTCGGAGTGTTCCTCGGCGCGAGCTATTTTCGGGTGCTGGGACAGGGCCAGCATTACGGCATCTCCGCGCGCGGGATCTCGATCGGGACGGGCGAGGCTGAGCCCGAGGAATTTCCCGAGTTCCGAGAATTCTGGGTGGAGGAGCCGAGACCGGGCACCGGCGAGCTTGTCGTCCACGCGCTGCTGGACGGGCCGTCGCTGACCGGCGCCTATCGCATGGTCATCACGCCGGGCGGCGAGACCACGGTGGCGGTTGGCTCGACGTTGTTCCCACGCAGGGACATCGCGAAGCTCGGCGTCGCGCCGCTGACGTCGATGTTCTTCTACGGCGAGAACGACCGCGCGCAATATCGCGGCTTCCGGCCGGAAGTGCATGATTCGGATGGGCTTCTCGTCTATGGCGCGAACGATGAATGGACGTGGCGGCCGCTCGTCAACCCGGAGGCGCTGCGCAAGACGTCGTTTCCCGATCCGGCCGTTCGCGGCTTCGGCCTGCTGCAGCGCGACCGCCTGTTCGAGCATTATCAGGACCTCGAGGTCCGCTACGATCTGAGGCCGAGCTACTGGATCGAGCCCCAGGGGAAGTGGGGTCCCGGTCGGGTTGAGCTCGTCGAGATTCCGACGAACAACGAGACTTTCGACAACGTCGTCGCCTACTGGGTCCCGGACGCGCAGCCCAAGGCCGGCTCGATGCTGCGGTTCAGCTATGTGATCCGTTCGCTCAAGCTCGCCGAGCGGCTGACGCCGAAGGCGCGCGCGATCCACACCTTCGTCACCGAGGCGCGCGCCTCCGGCGATCCCAATCCGGCGCCGTCGCATGTCCGCCGCTTCGTGGTGGATTTTGCGGGCGGCGAGCTCGGCTACTGGCTGGACGACCCGAAGCGGGTGGTAACGGAGACCTCCGCCTCCACCGGCAAGATCACCGCCGCCTATGTCGTGCCGAACCCCGAGATCGACGGCTTCCGGCTTTTCCTCGACCACGAGATCGGCCAGCCGAACACCGAAGCCGTATTGCGCGGAACGCTGAAGGTCGGCGAGGAAACGCTGACGGAGAGCTGGGTGTTTCCGTGGGTGCGGAAGGAATGAGGGAACGCGCCGCGACGCATCCCTGACATTCGTTTGCCTATGGCGGCGCGCGTGCTAAACGTCCGCGCCAACTTCCCCAACCCGCCTGCGGCAGTTTCCGCAGACGCTCGAGGGGCCGGACGCCGATCAGGCGGCGCCGGGCGCTGACGCGCACATCCGTTGCAGGAGGTTCGGCATGGCCAGGATCGACGACGTTCTGGGAAGCGAAGCCCTTACCTTCGACGACGTGCTGTTGAGGCCCGGCCTCTCCGAAGTCATGCCCGGCGAGGCGAAGCTCCATTCCCGCGTCACGCGGACGATCTCGCTCAACATCCCGATCATCTCGTCCGCGATGGACACGGTCACCGAGTCGCGCCTCGCCATCGCCATGGCGCAGTCCGGGGGGATCGGCGTGATCCACCGCAATCTCACCGACGAGGAGCAGGCCGCAGAGGTCCGGCAGGTCAAGAAGTTCGAGAGCGGCATGGTGGTGAATCCCGTCACCATCGCCCCCGACCAGACGCTTGCCGAAGCCTTCGACCTGATGAAGCGCAACGGCATCTCCGGCATCCCCGTCGTCGAGCGCGGCCCGAACGGCCGCGCCGGCAAGCTGGTCGGCATCCTGACGAACCGCGACGTGCGTTTCGCGACCAATCCGCGCCAGCCGGTCTCCGAGTTGATGACGCGCGACAACCTCATCACGGTGAGCGACGGCGTGAGCCAGGAGGAGGCCAAGCGCCTGCTCCACACCAACCGCATCGAGAAACTGCTGGTGGTCGACGACAATTATCACTGCGTCGGCCTGGTGACGGTGAAGGACATCGAGAAGGCGGTCGCAAACCCCAACGCCAACAAGGACGCGCAGGGGCGTCTCCGCGTCGCCGCCGCGACCACCGTCGGCGACAAGGGCTTTGGGCGCGCCGAGGCGCTGATCGACGCCGGCTGCGACCTGATCGTGGTCGACACCGCGCACGGCCATTCACAGCACGTGCTCGACGTCGTCGCCCGCATCAAGCGACTGTCGAACGAGGTCCAGATCGTCGCCGGCAACGTCGCGACCGGCGAGGCCACGCGCGCGCTGATCGACGCGGGCGCCGACGCGGTCAAGGTCGGCATCGGGCCGGGCTCGATCTGCACCACGCGCATCGTGGCGGGCGTCGGCGTGCCGCAGCTCACCGCCATCATGGAGGCGGTCGAGGTCGCCAAGGCCGCCGATACGCCGGTGATCGCAGATGGCGGCATCAAATATTCCGGCGATCTCGCCAAGGCGATGGCCGCCGGCGCCGACGCCGTGATGGTCGGCTCGCTGCTCGCAGGCACCGACGAAAGCCCAGGCGAAGTCTACCTCTACCAGGGCCGCTCCTATAAGTCGTATCGCGGCATGGGCTCGGTCGGCGCGATGGCGCAGGGGTCCGCGGACCGCTACTTCCAGGCCGAGGTCAACGACCGGCTCAAGCTCGTGCCGGAAGGCATCGAGGGGCAGGTGCCCTACAAGGGCCCAGTCGGGGCCGTGCTTCACCAGCTCGCAGGCGGCCTGCGCGCCGCCATGGGCTATGTCGGCGCCGCGACGATCCCCGAGCTGCACGACAAGGCCAAGTTCGTCCGCATCTCCGGCGCGTCGCTGCGCGAAAGTCACGTCCACGACGTGACGATCACCCGCGAGAGCCCCAACTATCCGAGCATGGTGTAGGCGGAAGCGTCGCCAGCCGGACTTCGACCATCGACCTCTTGGTCCGTCAGCCGGGCGGCCTGTTTATTCCGTCCCGTTGAGAGGCCCACATGACCCTTCCCGCCGTCCTCGCTCCCGTCTTCGCGCAGGCGCTTCTGACCTTCGTGCTGCTGTTCTGGATGGGCGGCGTGCGGACCAAGGCCGTACGCGCGAAGGCGGTGGAAGTGCGGCCGGGCTCGCAGCGGAACTATGGCTGGCCAGCCAAGGCGCAGCAGGTCTCCGACGCCTATCACAACCAGTTCGAGCTGCCGGTCCTGTTCTTCGCGCTGGTCCCTCTCGTGATCATCACGCGCAAGGCGGACTTCCTCTTCGTGCTTCTCGCCTGGGTGTTCGTGGTTCTTCGCTGGCTGCACGCCTTCGAGCACACGTCGAAGAACCGGCTAAGAATCCGCTTCGGACTGTTCGCTGCGGGGGCGATCGTGCTGTTGATCATGTGGGCCGTGTTCGCGGTGCGCATTCTTCTCGCAGCCGAAATCTGAACTCATGACGCCAGCCGCCCACGCCCTCGCCGCGATCGAGGTCCTGACCGAGATCGTCGAGCGTCACCGGCCGGTCGCCCAGTCCCTGAAGGATTGGGGCGGCGCGCACCGTTTCGCCGGGTCCGGCGACCGCGCCCGCATCGCGAGCCTCGTCTACGACGCGCTTCGTGCGCGCTCCTCGCTCGCGTGGCGGATGGGCGCGGACAGCCCTCGCGCGCTCGTGCTCGGCGCGCTCGCCTTCATCCGCGGCGCGGAGCTCGATGCGCTCGGCGCGTCGTTCGCCGCAACCCCGCATGCGCCGGCGCCGCCGTTCGAGGCCGAGCGCGCAGCGATGGCGACCGGCTCGCTCGACGGCGCTCCCGCACATGTCCGCGGCGACTATCCCGATTGGCTCGACGCTCCGCTCGCCCGCGTCTTCGGAGACGCAAGGGCGGAGGAGGGCGCGGCGCTCAGTCAGCGCGCGCCGCTCGATCTCCGCGTCAACGCGCTGAAAGGCGACCGGGAAAAGGCGTTGCGGTCGCTCGCCCATCTGAAGGCCGAGGTAACGCCGCTGTCGCCCTTCGGCGTGCGCGTCCCGCTCACGGACGACGGCCGCGGACCACCGGTGCAGGCGGAGCCCGCCTATCAGAAGGGGCTGGTCGAGGTTCAGGACGAGGGATCGCAGATCGCTGTGATGATCGCTGCGGCCGCCCCCGGCGAACAGGTCGTCGATCTTTGCGCGGGCGCTGGCGGCAAGACGCTTGCGCTCGCCGCCGCCATGAACAACCGCGGCCAGATCTACGCCCATGACAGTGACATCCGCCGGCTCAGCCCGCTGAACGAGCGGGCGACGCGCGCAGGCGTGCGCAACCTGCAGATCCGCAGCCCGCGCGGCGAGGCAAACGTGCTGGCCGATCTTGAGGGCAAGGCCGACCTCGTTCTCGTCGACGCGCCCTGCACCGGCGCCGGCACATGGCGGCGCAATCCGGACGCCAAATGGCGCATGCGGCCGACATCGCTCGAACAGCGCATGCTCGAGCAGGACGCCGCGCTTGACGTCGCGGCGCCGCTGGTCAGGCCAGGCGGGCGCCTGGTCTACGTGACGTGCTCCTTGCTGATGGAGGAGAACGAGGATCGGCTCGCGGCCTTCATCGCCCGGCATCCGGAGTTTCGGTCCGCTCGGGCCGTCGAGGCGGCGGTGGGCGCCGGCGCGCCGGTGCTGGGCGCTTATGCGAACGCCGCCGGCGACGCCCTGCTGCTTAGCCCCAAGCGCTCGAACACCGACGGCTTCTTCATCGCCACCCTCAGGCGGACTTGACCCACGGCTCGCCGGGTCCATTTCGGGTCCAAGGCGGCGGAGAGACGGTTTATGCGCGGGATCAGCGGGCTTCTTCAGATCATCGGCCTCGTGGTCGTGCTCGTCGCAGGGTACTGGTTCTATTACGTGAACTGGGGAACCAGCTCGAACGACCGGATCGCCGCCACGATCGCGCCCATGCTGCCGACGCCGTTCCGCGACTGGGGCTGTGGCAAGCTCGCTGGCCGCCTCGGCGCGACCGAGGCCCCCACGTTCTGCAGTCCTGTCGCGAACAGCGCGCCGGCGCCGACGCCGGAAAGCGGCGGACGACTCTGATCGCAGGTCGGATTATCGACGGGACGCGCGTTCTCGCGCGTTGCGGCCTGTGGTTCGGCGGAGTACGTCACTCGCCATGACCGCCGACCAGACGCACGACCGCATCCTGATCATCGATTTCGGGTCTCAGGTGACCCAGCTCATCGCGCGCAGGGTGCGAGAGGCGGGCGTCTACTGCGAGATCGTGCCGTTCAATCTCGCGGAAGAGGTGTTTCCCACCTATGGCGCGAAAGGCGTGATCCTGTCCGGCGGTCCGGCCTCGGTCGCCGAGACCGGGACGCCCCGCGCGCCGCAGGCGGTGTTCGATAGCGGCGTTCCCGTGCTCGGCATCTGCTACGGGCAGATGACCATGGCCGAGCAGCTCGGCGGAACGGTCGAAAGCGGGCATCACCGCGAGTTCGGACGCGCGGACCTGAACGTCGTCGCGCCGTCTCTGCTCTTCACGGGGGTCTGGGAGGACAAGAGCAAGAACGTCGTGTGGATGAGCCACGGCGACCGCATCACGCAGATGCCCCAAGGCTTCCGCATCATCGGCATCTCCGAGAACGCGCCCTACGCCGCGATCGCGGACGAGACCCGGCATTATTACGGCCTGATGTTCCATCCCGAGGTCGTGCACACGCCGCAGGGCGGCAAGGTGCTGAAAAACTTCGTGCGCAACATCTGCGGCTGCGCGGGCGACTGGTCGATGGCGGCCTATCGCGATGAGACGATCGGGAAGCTGCGCGCCCAGATCGGCCAGAGCCGCGTCATCTGCGGCCTGTCGGGCGGTGTCGATTCCTCCGTCGCCGCGGTGCTGATCCACGAAGCGATCGGCGACCAGCTGACCTGCGTGTTCGTCGACCATGGCCTGATGCGCAAGGACGAGGCGACGCAGGTCGTGGGTCTCTTCCGCGACCACTACAACATCCCGCTGGTCCATGTGGACGCCAGCGACACCTTCCTCTCCGCGCTCGACGGCGTGGACGACCCCGAAGTCAAGCGCAAGACGATCGGCAAGCTGTTCATCGACGTCTTCGAGGCCGAGGCCGAGAAGATCGGCGGCGCGGACTTCCTCGCGCAAGGCACGCTCTACCCGGACGTCATCGAGAGCGTGTCGTTCTCCGGCGGCCCCTCGGTCACGATCAAGTCGCACCACAATGTCGGCGGTCTGCCCGAGCGCATGAACATGAAGCTCGTCGAGCCTCTGCGCGAGTTGTTCAAGGACGAGGTCCGGGCGCTTGGCCGCGAGCTTGGCCTGCCTGAGACCTTCGTCGGACGCCACCCCTTCCCGGGTCCGGGCCTCGCGATCCGCTGCCCCGGCGGCGTCACCCGCGAGAAGCTCGACATCCTGCGCCAGGCCGACGCCGTCTATCTCGACGAAATCCGCAAGGCGGGGCTCTACGACGAGATCTGGCAGGCCTTTGCGGTGCTGCTGCCGGTGAAGACCGTCGGCGTGATGGGCGACGGTCGCACCTACGAATATGTCGTGGCGCTGCGCGCCGTGACCTCGGTCGACGGCATGACGGCCGACTTCTTCCCCTACGACATGAACTTCCTCGGCCGCGCGGCGACCCGCATCATCAACGAGGTCCGCGGCGTGAACCGCGTCGTCTACGACGTGACCTCAAAGCCGCCCGGCACGATCGAGTGGGAATAGGACGAGGCGATCTCTTCGTCGGAACCGCGGGCTGGAGCGTGGCATCGCGCTATGCCGAGGCGGTTCCGGGGCCGGGAACGCATCTCGAGCGCTACGCCCGCCGCCTTAACGCCGTGGAGATCAACTCGTCCTTCTACCGGGCGCACCAGCACAAGACCTATGAGCGCTGGGCGCAGTCGACGCCTGAGGGTTTCCGGTTCTCGGTCAAGGTTTCGAAGGCGATCACCCACGAGCGTGCGCTGGTCGACTGCGCATCTCTGATCGACGCGTTCGCGTCGGAAGTCGCAGGCCTGGGCGAGAAGCTCGGCGTGCTGCTGGTCCAGCTTCCGCGATCCTCGAAGGCCGACAGAGCGACGGCGGGGGACTTCTTCGATCAATTGCGCGCTGTCGGCGACGCCACGATCGCGTTCGAGCCTCGCCACGACGACTGGTTCACGCCCGAGGCCGACGAATGGTTGGCGGAACGCCAGATCGCGCGCGTGGCGGCGGATCCCGCGCCTGCGCCCGGCGCGGACGAGCCGGGCGGCTGGGGCGGCTTGCGATACTATCGCTGGCATGGCTCGCCGCGGCTCTATTACTCGGATTACGACGAGGCGGCGCTCGTCTCGTTGCGCAAACGGGTAGAGGAGGATCTCGCGACGGCGCCGGCCTGGTGCGTCTTCGACAACACCGCCTCCGGCGCCGCGCTCGGCAATGCGCTGACTTTCACGGGATTATAAACCGCGACGTCGCGAATGGCGCGCCTGCCGGGCGCGAGTCTGTCTATAGTTGTGCGATGCTCCCGCCTGCGACCTCCGCGCTCGGCGTTCTGAGCGCTTACACGGAGGCGGAACGCTCATGGTCACGATCTACGGAATCAAGAACTGCGACACCATGAAGAAGGCCCGGGCCTGGCTCGACAGCCGCGGGGTCGCCTACGCCTTCCACGATTACAAGGCGTCCGGGATCGACGAAGCCACCCTCTCCGGATGGGCGAGGAAGGTAGGCTGGGAGGCGCTGCTCAACAAAGCGGGCACGACGTTCCGCAAGCTCGACGACGCCCAGAAGCAGGGGCTCGACCAGCGCAAGGCGATTGCGCTGATGCTCGCGGAGCCGTCGATGATCAAGCGCCCGGTGATCGACGCCGGCGGCGCGCTGATCGTCGGGTTCAAGCCGGAAGATTACGGCAAGGCGTTCGGCTGAAGAGCGTTGCGCCTCACTGCGTGATGACGATCCGCGCGTTGCCCATGCCGTATTGCTGCACAAGCCGGTAGAACGTCGCTGCGGCCACCGGATGAAGCCGCACGCAGCCATGGCTGGCGGGGCGCCCGAGCGAGCGGACATAGCCCGTAGCGTGCACGGCGTAGCCGCCGCGGAAGAACACCGAATAGGGCATCGGCGACATGTCGTACTTCCGCGAATACCACATCCTCTCCGTGCGGATCGGCCGGTAGGAGCCGGTCGGCGTGACGTAGCCGCGGCGCGCTGTGGAGACTGGCCAGGAGTAGGTCGGGAAGCCGTTCACTGAAACGTTCGCGCGCTGGCGCGAGAGGCTGATGGTCGCGACAACCGTGGCCTGAGCGAATGACGGCAGAAGAGTTGCGGCCGCGAGAGCGAGGCCAAAGGCGAAACGACGCATGACGCTGATCCCCGACGCGCCCCAACCCCGCCTCGGGCGCTGCCGAACTGTGGCGTAAATGAGGCGAGGTGTCGAATCCAGCTTGCGTCTGGCGCGCCGCTGTCGCGCCGGATAGTTAAGAGCGGCTCCAAATGAAGGCGCTCGGAATGCTCATCCTCGTACTCGGCCTAGTCCTGTTCATCGGTGGCCATCTGGTGACGCGCGCTCGCGGCGTTCGCAGCCGGCTGGTCGCGCGGGTGGGAGAGCCCGCCTACAAGGGCGCCTATGCGCTGATCACCGCGCTCGGGCTGGCGCTGATTCTGCTCGGCTGGAGATACGGACCGTTCGTCCCCGTCTGGGACCCGCCGGGCTGGACGCGGCACATACCGATCACGCTGATGTGGCCGGCCTTCGTGCTGCTCGTCGCGACCTATCTGCCGGGGCACATCCGCGCGAAGCTCAAGCATCCCATGCTCGTGGCGGTGAAGCTGTGGGCCTCCGCGCATCTCGTCGCGAACGGCGATCTCAAGAGCATCCTGCTGTTCGGCTCGTTCCTCGCCTGGGCGGTGATCGCGCGCATCGGCCTGAAGCGGCAGGAGCGGCGCGAGGGCAGGGCGCCTCAGCCCGCCTCCTGGCAGAACGACGTCGTCGCCCTCGTGATCGGAACCGTGCTCTACGGCCTGTTCGGGACCTTCCTCCACCCGATCCTGATCGGCGTTCCCGCGTTCCGCTTCTAGGCGGTCAGCCCGCCGTAAACCGTTTGCGGGCGCGGGGCGCCCTCGCTATGGTGCCGGCCCGCGTGCAAGGGCTCGATCGCTCCTGCGCGCAAAGACCCATGACCGGACGGCGATGAGCGACATCTACCACGAGATCCAGGAAGACCTGCGCCGCGACCGGCTGAAGGCGATCTGGGCCCGCTACGGAACCGCGATCGTGCTCGCCGCGGCGCTGGTGATCGTCGGCGTCGCCGCATGGCGCGGCTATGAATATTACGAGGCTCGCAAGGCCGCGGAAGCCGGCGATCGCTATGAAGCGGCGTCGCGCCTCGCCGAGGAGGGCAAGGCCGAGGAGGCCCGCGCCGCCTTCGCGGCCATCAGTGCAACCGGGCCGGAGGGCTATGCGGCGCTTGCGCGCTTCCGCGAGGCAAACGAGTTGTCGAAGACCGACAAGCCGGGCGCTCTCAAGCTCTACCAGGCGATCGCCGATAGCGCGTCCGATCCCATGCTACGCGACGCGGCGCGCACGCGGGCGGCCTATCTTGGCGTCGACGCAGCCGGGCTCGACGAGGTGAAGCGCCTCGCGGAGCCGCTCGTCGGTTCGAACGAATGGGGCACGCTTGCCCGCGAGGCGATCGGCCTTGCGGCCTACAAGGCGAACGACGCCGCTGAGGCGCGCAAGCAGTTCGAGGCGATCGTCGCGGACGCCGACGCCCCCGGCGCGACCCGCCAGCGCGCGGACCTCATGCTGTCCGTGCTTCCGCCGGCCGCCGCCGCCGAGGCTCCGGCCAAACCGATCAATTGATCTAGCCTGCCCGCGCGTATTGCGGGCGCCATCGGGGACAGTATCCGTGATCGACCGTCGCTTCGCCAAACCGCTTCGTCTCGGCCTTGCCCTCCTCGTGGTGGGGAGCCTCGCCGGCTGCGACACGCTTTCCGGCATGAACCCCTTCGCCGAGAAGAAGACGCCGCTGCCGGGCGAGCGCCGCCCGGTGCCGAAGGTCGCCCCGACGCCACCCGATACGGTGCCGCAGCCGCTGACCGCCCTGCCGCTGGACGGCGCTCGCAACCTGGCCTGATCGGCCGCCTCACGGCCGCCCGGCGCGGTCCGGGCGCCGGGGAGGGCGTCATCCATGTCAGATCAAGCCGCTCCCCTCGTCGTCGTGGCGATCGTCGGCCGGCCGAACGTCGGCAAGTCGACTTTGTTCAACCGCCTCGTCGGCAAGCGCCTCGCGCTCGTCGACGACCAGCCCGGCGTGACGCGCGACCGGCGTGAGGGAGACGGCCGGCTCGGCGACCTGGACTTCCGCATCGTCGACACAGCCGGCCTTGAGCATGCCGCCGACGGCTCGCTGCAGGCGCGGATGCGCGCAGGCACCGAGGCCGCGATCGCTGAGGCCGACGTCGTGCTGTTCATGACGGACGCACGCGCCGGTCTGACCGCCGACGACGAGCGCTTCGCCGACCTCGTGCGGCGCTCGCACAAGCCTGTCATCCTGCTCGCGAACAAGGCCGAGGGCCGCGGCGGCGCGACCGCCGCCTACGAGGCCTATTCGCTCGGCCTCGGCGACCCCATTCCCGTCTCCTCTGAACATGGCGAGGGGCTCGGCGACCTCTATGACGCGCTGCAGCCGCACTTCGTCATCCCTGAGGAATATGCCGAGGACGACGAGCCGGAGGAGGGCGAGGAACCGCCGCTGCGGATCGCGATCGTCGGGCGCCCGAACGCCGGCAAGTCGACGCTCGTCAACCGCCTGATCGGCTCCGACCGCATGCTGACCGGTCCCGAGGCCGGCATCACCCGCGATTCCGTCTCAGTCGACTGGGAATGGCGCGGCCGCAGGATCCGCCTCGTCGACACCGCGGGCCTGCGCAAGCGCGCTCGCGTGGTCGACAAGCTGGAGAAGCTGTCCGTCGCGGACGCCATCCGATCGATCAAATTCGCCGAAGTCGTGGTGCTGCTGCTCGACGCCGAGGTGCCGTTCGAGAAGCAGGACCTGTCGATCGCCGACTTCGTGTCGCGCGAGGGCCGCTCGATCGTGTTCGGGCTGAACAAGTGGGATCTGGTGGAGAACCGGGGATCGGCGCTGTCGAACGCCCGTGAGGCGCTCGATCGCCTCCTGCCGCAGATCAAGGGCGCGGGTCTCGCGACGCTCTCGGCCGAGACCGGCGAGGGCGTCGACCGGCTGATGCAGACCGTGGTCAAGGCCCACGAGGTCTGGAACAAGCGCGTGCCCACCGCCGCAATCAATCGCTGGCTGGAGGCGACGCTTGAACGCCACCCGCCGCCCGCGGTTTCGGGCAAACGCATCAAGATCCGCTACGCCACCCAGGCGAAGGCGCGCCCGCCGTCCTTCGTGCTGTTCGGCACGCGGACCAGCGAGCTGCCGGATTCCTACGTCCGCTATCTCGTGAATTCGCTGCGGGAGTCGTTCGACCTGCCGGGCACGCCGATCCGGGTGAATTTCAGGGCTGCGGAGAACCCTTACGGGAAGAAGTAGGGGCGGGCGTCTCGGTGCGCGCAGGGAAGCGCGTTCTTCCCTCACCCCCGCCCGCGATAGGACGGCACGCCCTGGTCCGGGATCCAAACGCCCGCGGGCGCGTCTCCCGTCTGCCAGAACACGTCGATCGGAATGCCCCCGCGCGGGTACCAATAGCCGCCGATGCGGAGCCAGCGCGGCTTCAGGGTCTCCATCAGCCGCTTGCCGATAGCGACCGTGCAGTCCTCGTGGAACGCGCCGTGGTTGCGGAACGAGCCGAGGAACAGCTTCAGCGACTTCGACTCCACCAGCCATTCGTCCGGCACGTAGTCGATCACGAGATGCGCAAAGTCCGGCTGGCCGGTCACCGGGCAGAGCGAGGTGAACTCGGGCGCGGCGAAGCGGACGACGTAGTCGACATCGCGATGCGGGTTCGGCACCCGGTCCAGCGACGCGGTCTCGGGGCTCGCGGGCAGGCCGACGTCACGGCCCAGTTGCAGGTCGGTCATTGGAGGTGCTGCTCCTGTCAGGTCTTTGCGGCGTCATCTACGACGGATGGCCGGCCGCCGCGACCTCCGCGGCGCTTTTCCGCGCGCGCACCATGGGATAGAGCTGCCGCGCCTTAATTTTCAAAGTTGGAGCGTCCAGCGCCATGACCGCCATCGTCGACATCGTCGCCCGCGAAATCCTGGACAGCCGCGGCAACCCGACCGTCGAAGTGGACGTGACGCTCGAGGACGGCTCGTTCGGCCGCGCCGCCGTTCCTTCGGGCGCCTCGACCGGGGCGCATGAAGCCGTGGAGCTGCGGGACGGCGACACGTCGCGTTACGGCGGCAAGGGCGTGACCAAGGCGGTCGACGCCGTGAACGGCGAGATCTTCGACGCGATCGGCGGCTTCGAGGCCGAGTATCAGGTCAAGATCGACGAGACGATGATCGAGCTCGACGGCACGCCCAACAAGGCGCGGCTCGGCGCGAACGCCATCCTCGGCGTCTCGCTCGCGGTCGCGAAGGCCGCGGCGGAAGCCGCAGGCCAGCCGCTCTACCGCTATGTCGGCGGAACCTCGGCCCGCACGCTCCCTGTGCCGATGATGAACATCGTCAACGGCGGCGCGCACGCCGACAATCCGATCGACTTCCAGGAATTCATGATCATGCCGGTCGGCGCGCCGACCTTCGCGGAGGCGCTGCGCTGCGGGGCGGAAATCTTCCACGTGCTCAAGAAGCAGCTCAAGGATGCCGGTTACAACACCAATGTCGGCGACGAGGGCGGCTTCGCGCCGAATCTGAAGTCGGCGGAAGAGGCGCTCGGCTTCGTCATGAAGTCGATCGAGAAGGCCGGCTACAAGCCCGGCGAGAACGTGTTCCTCGCACTCGACTGCGCCGCGACCGAGTTCTTCAAGGACGGCAAGTACGTCTATGAGGGCGAAGGCGCCACGCGCGACCCGCAAGCGCAGGCGGAGTACCTCGCCAAGCTCGTCAACGACTATCCGATCGCCTCGATCGAGGACGGCATGTCGGAGGACGACTGGGAGGGCTGGAAGGCCGTTACCGAACTCTGCGGGACCAAGACGCAGCTCGTCGGCGACGATTTGTTCGTCACAAATGTCGAGCGTCTTTCGACGGGCATCGAGAAGGGCGTGGCGAACTCGATCCTCGTCAAGGTCAACCAGATCGGGTCGCTGACCGAGACGCTCGCCGCCGTCGACATGGCCCACCGCGCCGCCTACACGGCCGTGATGTCGCACCGCTCGGGCGAAACCGAGGACGCGACCATCGCCGACCTCGCGGTCGCCACCAATTGCGGGCAGATCAAGACCGGCTCGCTCGCCCGCTCCGATCGGGTCGCGAAGTACAACCAGCTTCTCCGCATCGAGCAGGAGCTCGGCCCTCAGGCGATCTACGCCGGTCGGGGCGCTCTAAAGGCGCTCCGCTGAGTGGCGTTCTAGCATAACGTCGGGCTCTCCGGCTAAGGGTCGCCAGGACCCGGGAGAGCCTGACGATGAACGTCCATGATCATCAACATGGCCATGATCACGACCACGATCACGGCCATGCCCATGGCGCCAGCCATGGCGGCCATGGCCACGCCCACGCTCCCGCCGATTTCGGGCGCGCCTTCGCGATCGGCGTCGCGCTCAACACCGGGTTTGTGCTCGTCGAAGCGGCTTACGGCTTCGTGGCGAACTCGACGGCGCTGCTCGCGGACGCCGGGCACAATCTCTCCGACGTGCTCGGCCTGCTCGTCGCCTGGGCCGCGGCGACCGCGTCGAAGCGTCAGCCGAGCGAGCGCTTCACATACGGGCTGAAAAGCTCGTCGATCCTTGCGGCGCTGTTCAACGCGCTGTTCCTGCTCGTCGCGATCGGCGCGATTGCGTTCGAGGCCATCCGCCGGTTCGCCGAGCCGTCGCCAGTGTCAGGCGGCGTGGTGATGATCGTGGCTGCGATCGGAATTGCGGTGAACGGCGCCACGGCGCTGCTGTTCATGAAAGGCGGCAAGTCAGACATCAACGTCCGCGGCGCCTTCCTGCACATGGCGGCGGACGCGGCGGTTTCGCTCGGCGTCGTCGTAGCAGGCCTCGTGATCCTCTACACCGGCTGGCTCTGGCTCGATCCCGCCGTCAGTCTCGCCATCGCGGCGCTGATCTTCTGGGGCACGTGGGGACTGCTCCGCGACAGCGTGACGATGTCGCTCGCCGCCGCGCCGCCGAACATGCCGATGCAGGAGGTTCTGGCCTTCCTGCAGGGCCGTGATGGCGTGGTGGAGGTGCACGACCTGCATGTCTGGCCGATGAGCACGACGGAGACCGCTTTGACCGCGCATCTCGTGATGCCGGCAGGCCATCCGGGCGACGCCTTCCTGCGGGACGTCTGCGAGGCGCTCGGCCGCCAATTCTCGATCGGCCACGCTACGCTGCAGGTAGAGATCGAAGGGGTCGAATGCCCGCTCGCGCCGGCGCATGTGGTGTGAGGCTGGCGCGCAGCTCGCTCGCCTCGTCGGATCGCGCATATCGACGAAGTGACGAGCGCCGGCGCGCCATCGCCGCTTCGGTCGGAATCCCAGTGGCATAACGGCAACATCGGTCACGACGTGGCGTTCAGGCCATGTTCATTGGCCGTAATCGCCGCCATTCAGCCACAAAGACGGGACTATTACGTCACTCAACTCGCTGAAGAACTTCGCCATCGAGTAACGCCGGGCCGGGGGGCCGGGTCGTTCCAACCACAGCGGGTCGCGTGGCGTTCCGAATCCTTCCTGCCTCGGCCTAGAGCGCCGTCGCAGGAGGCCCAGGCCGCCCGCCGGAACGACGGAAAGGGGCGCGTATCGCCCCGAAGGAATTTGGGCGGAATGGACGCGAAAGTCTTCGACAAGACGAAACTGCCGAGCCGGCACGTCACGGAAGGTCCGGCGCGCGCGCCGCATCGTTCGTATCTCTACGCGATGGGCCTCACCAAGGAGCAGATCCACCAGCCGCTGGTCGGCGTGGCCTCCTGCTGGAACGAAGCCGCGCCCTGCAACATCTCGCTGATGCGCCAGGCGCAGGCGGTGAAAAAGGGCGTTTCTGCCGCGAACGGTACGCCGCGCGAGTTCTGCACCATCACCGTCACCGACGGCATCGCCATGGGCCACGAGGGCATGAAGGCGTCGCTCGCCTCCCGCGAGGTCATCGCCGACAGCGTTGAGCTCACCATCCGCGGCCACTCCTACGACGCGCTGGTCGGCCTCGCCGGCTGCGATAAGTCGCTGCCGGGCATGATGATGGCCATGGTGCGCCTCAACGTGCCGTCGATCTTCATCTATGGCGGGTCGATCCTGCCCGGTTCTTTCCGCGGCCAGCCGGTCACGGTGCAGGACCTGTTCGAGGCTGTCGGCAAGCATTCGGTCGGCGACATGTCGGCGGACGACCTCGACGAGCTCGAGCAGGTGGCGTGCCCCTCGGCTGGCGCCTGCGGCGCGCAGTTCACCGCGAACACCATGGCGACCGTGTCCGAGGCCATCGGCCTCGCGCTGCCTTACTCCGCTGGCGCGCCCGCGCCTTACGAGATCCGCGACCGGTTCTGCATGGCGGCCGGCGAGCAGATCATGGAGCTGATCGCGCGCAACATCCGCCCGCGCGACATCGTCACGCGCAAGGCGCTGGAGAACGCCGCGACAGTCGTCGCGGCTTCCGGAGGCTCGACAAATGCAGGTCTGCACCTGCCTGCGATCGCCCATGAATGCGGCATCGAATTCGACCTGTTCGACGTCGCTGAGATTATGCGGCGCACGCCCTATATCGCCGATCTCAAGCCCGGCGGGCGCTACGTCGCCAAGGACATGTTCGAAGTCGGCGGCATCCCGCTGCTGATGAAGACGCTGCTCGACCATGGCTTCCTGCACGGCGATTGCCTCACCGTGACCGGCCGGACCATCGCCGAGAACCTTGCTTCGGTGAAATGGAACCCGCATCAGGACGTGGTGCGGCCGGCGAACGATCCGATCACCGCAACCGGCGGCGTCGTCGGCCTGCGGGGGAACCTCGCGCCTGACGGCGCCATCGTTAAGGTCGCGGGGCTCAAGAACCAGCATTTCAGCGGCCCGGCGCGCTGCTTCGACGGCGAGGAGGCCTGCTTCGAGGCCGTCAGCTCGCGCGCTTACGAGGAAGGCGAAGTGCTCGTCATCCGCTACGAGGGCCCCAAGGGCGGCCCCGGGATGCGCGAGATGCTGTCCACGACCGCGGCCCTCTACGGGCAGGGCATGGGCGACAAGGTGGCGCTCATCACGGACGGGCGCTTCTCCGGCGCGACGCGCGGCTTCTGCATCGGCCATGTCGGTCCGGAAGCCGCTGTCGGCGGCCCGATCGGGCTGATCCGGGACGGCGACATCATCACGATCGACGCCGTGGAGGGCACGATCGAAGTCGCCCTCAGCGACGAGGAGCTGGAAGCCCGCCGGCAGGACTGGAAGCCGCGCGACCACGGCTTCGGCTCCGGGGCGATCTGGAAGTTCGGGCAGGGCGTCGGTCCCGCGCGGTTCGGCGCTGTGACCCACCCCGGCGCCAAGTTCGAGCGGCGCGCCTATGCGGACGTCTGACCGAGTATCCCTTCTCGGTTTGGCGGCGCTCACCTTCGTCGCGAGCGTCGGCGGCGCCTGCGCATTCGAAGGCGCCGGGCAGAAGAAAGAACAGGTTTCGCCCTATCAGGCGTTCCAGACGGGCGCCCGCGCCTATATGGCGGGCGACAAGGCCGCGGCGGTGACCTCGCTGCTCGACGCCGCCAAGCGCGGACACGCCATGGCGCAGTGGAAGCTCGGCCGCATGTACGCCGAGGGCGACGGCGTCGAGCGCGACGACGCCAAGGCGTTCGATTATTTCAGCCAGGTCGCGAACGCGCACGCCGACGACGAGCCCTACACCGACCAGTCGCGCTTCGTCGCCAACGCCTTCGTGGCGCTCGGCAATTACTATCTCGACGGCGTGCCGAACAGCCCGATTAAGCCGGACGCCTCGCGCGCCCGCGAGATGTTCTCCTACGCCGCCTCGTATTTCGGCGACCCGGACGCGCAGTACAATCTGGCCCGCATGTATATCGACGGGCCGGACGGCGAGAAGGATCCGCGACAGGCGGCGCGCTGGCTCGGTCTCGCCGCCAACAAGGGTCAGCGCGAGGCGCAGGCGGTGCTCGGCCGCATGCTGTTCAACGGCATCCAGGTGCCGCGCCAGCGCGCCCGCGGCCTGATGTGGCTGACGCTCGCCAACAACGCCGCGGGCCCCGGCGACCGCTGGATCGGCCAGCTTTACGAGGAAGCAAACGCGCAAGCCTCCGATGAGGACCGCGAGACCGCCGGCGCCTATGTCGCGGCCTGGAACAAGGACCGCTGAGGCGGTCGCTTTCCGACGGAAATACCCAGGAAGGATGAGCGCGCCGCCGTTGCTCCGGGACAAGTCCGGAATGACGGCGGCGCTTTTTTTTGGACTAGGCCGGCCCGACCTGTCTTTTCAGGCCGCGCGGACGTTGCCGAGGAAGTGCTCGACTTCCGCCGCGAGCTGTTGCGACTGGCCAAGAAGGTCGTCAGTGGCGCGTGCGACGTCACCCGCCGCCAGCCCTGCATCGCCTGCCGCCTGAGCGACCTCCGAGATGTCGGAGGTCATCGCGGTCGAGCCTGCAGAGGCGTGGCCCATGCTGCGCACGATCTCCTGCGTCGTCGCGGTCTGCTCCTCCACCGCCGAAGCGATCGCGGTCGAGACCTCGTTCATCGCCTGAATCTGGCCGGTGATCGTGCGGATCGCGCCGGATGCGCTGCCCGTCGCCTGCTGGATGGACGACACGTGCTGACCGATCTCGGCCGTCGCCTTGGCGGTCTGGCCAGCGAGCGCCTTCACCTCGGCTGCAACCACCGCGAAGCCGCGGCCGGCCTCGCCTGCGCGCGCTGCCTCGATCGTGGCGTTGAGAGCGAGCAAGTTGGTCTGATTGGCGATTTCGGAGACAAGACCAACGACGTCGCCGATCCGCGTCGCGGCGCTTGCAAGCGTAGCGATCACGCTCTCCGCCTGCGCCGCGCCTTCGACTGCGGAGGAGGACATGGACGCCGCCTCTTCGACGCGGGAGCCGATATGGCTGATCGTGTCGGCCAACTCCTGCGCGGCCGAGGTCACGGCGTTGATGTTGGCCGCCGTGCGCTCGGCCTCTATCGCGACCGATGAGGAGCGCTCCGCGGCGCCGTCGACGGTCGTGCGCATCGCGCCCGACGCGGTCTGTAGGCCGGATATGGAGACGCCGACGCGCGAGACGATGCCGCCGACGGACTGTTCGAACCGGTCCGCGAGGTCGCGCAGCATGGCGCGGCGGGCGGTCTCCTCACGCATGCGGGCGGCTTCGGTGGTCTTCAGTTGCTCCGCAGCTTCCTCGAGCGAAACGTCGCGGATGATGGCGACCGCACGGGCGATGTCGCCGATCTCGTCCTTGCGCCTGCTGCCGGCGACCTCGGCGACTTCCTGACGAGCGGCGAGCGCCTGCAAGGCGCGGGTGAGGGCGCCGAGCGGACGGACGATCGATCGGGCGAGCAGCATGCCGAGCAGGGCGGTCAGCGCCAGCACGCCGGCCGCTGACAGCGCCAGAAGGCGCGTCAGAGCGTCGGCCGCAGCCGTCGCCTCGCTCTTCGCCTGTTCCGCCAGGACCGCCCAACGGCCGCCGAAAACGTCCACGCTGGCCGAGGCCGCCATGCGGTCCACGCCGTCGCGCGCGAACTCGAACGGCGCGCCGCTCTTCAGGCCGCCAGCGTCAACGCCGAGCTTCGAAGCGGGGTCGCCCGCCTTCGCAGCGCCGGCCGCGAGCGGCGGATTGCTGCGCAGCAGCCCGTCGTCGAGACCGACAGCCATCGTCTCGCCCGTATCGCCGAGGCCGACCCGCTTCGAAAGCGTCTGATCGAACAATGCGGGCGCCATCCGCATCAGCACATAGCCGATGCGCTCGTTCGACTGAGTCGAGCCCATCGCGACGTTCGCCTTGCGGCTGACCGCCTTGCCTATGAAAGCGGAAGGCCCGCCGACCGGATAGGGTGCGAAATCCTGCGATACCAGGTCTTCGCTCTCCTGCGCCTTCAGGCGCTCGAAGATCTTGGAGAGGCCGGACGTCGACAGTTCGCTGTCGGCGACCGACAGGCCGAAATCAGCGCTCTTGGTCGCGGTGTAGACCACGCGCCCGTCATTGTTCAGGAAGAGGAGGTCGGCGTAGCCGTGCTCGCTCACCAGCCGGCGGCCTACCTCCTGCACCTTGGCGTGGCGCCGGCCATAGGTCGTGTTGGTGTCGAGCCCATCCAGCGCGACGCGCTGCTCGACGGTCTCGGGCTTGCGGAACAGGTCGACAAGCGTCTGATAATCCGGCCGCGCCGGGTCAAGATTCTCCGCGATGTCGCCGAAGTTCTGCTGGATCAGCGGATGGGCCGCGGCGGACAGGAAGTCGGCCCGGGCGCGGGCTGCGATCAGCTCGATCGCCTCAACCCGCGCGTTCGCGGCGGAGCGCAGACGCTCGCCGGTCTCGTCGATCATTCCGCTGCGCGCGGAATACCAGCTGATGCCGCCCATCAGGGCCGCGCTGACAAGCGCGAGCCCGATGGTCGTCGCGGGGAGGCGCACCTTGAGCGTTGAAAGGTTGGGCACAGGAAGCGTTCCGGGAGAAGGGCTGCGGTCCCCGCAAGCTCTCAGACGCTGCTAATAATAAGGTTAAGGAGCCCCGCGACCCGCGGCCGCAGGCTTCAGAACGCAAACTCCGCCAGCGCCGGCACGTGGTCCGACGGCCGCTCCCAGGCGCGGACATGGCTGTCGATGCGAACCCCGGTGAGCGCGTCGGCCGCTTGCGCCGAGAGCAGCAGGTGGTCGATGCGGATGCCGTTGTTCTTCTGCCAGGCGCCGGCCTGATAGTCCCAGAAGGTGTAGAGGCCGGCATCATCGGCGCAGGCGCGCAGAGCGTCGGTGAGGCCGAGCGCGGTCAGGCGGCGCCAGGCGGCGTGGGTCTCCGGCCGATAGAGCGCGTCGCCGACCCAGGTCTCCGGACGCTTGGCGTCCCGCGCATCGGGGATGACGTTGAAGTCGCCGGCGATGATAAAGGGCTCCTCGAGCGCGAGACGCGTCTCGGCGTGGCGGCGCAGCCGCTCCATCCAGTCCAGCTTGTAGCCGTATTTTAGCGTATCGACGGGATTGCCGTTCGGGAGGTAGATGCCGGCGATCCGCACGACGCCCGTCGCGGTCGAGACGGCCGCCTCGATGAAGCGGGCTTGTTCGTCCTCGTCCTCTCCGGCGAGTCCGATCGTCACGTCCTCCAGCGGCAAGCGGGAGAGCAGGGCGACGCCGTTATAGGATTTCTGCCCGTGGACCGCGGAGGAATAGCCGGCCTCCTCGATCTCGGCCGTCGGAAACGCGTCGTCGACGCACTTGATCTCCTGCAGGCAGACGACATCTGGCTGAGCTTCCTTCAGCCAACGCAACAGCAGGTCAAGCCGAGATTTGACGGAGTTCACGTTCCAGGTCGCGACCAGCACCGACGGGCTCCACGATCACGAGTCTAAGGCCGATCACCGATAGACGAAAAAAAGGCCGCCCGCGAGACGGGCGGCCAAGTCTAGGGAGGAAACGCCCTAGGAGGGCAACGACGAAAAGCGCAAACCGTTCGTCGTGGCAATTACTTGAACGGTTCCTTTGTATTTTTCCAGTGGTGCGATCGATTTCGAGCCCGCGCGAAACGCCGCAGCCGGGCGCAAGTCGATTGATAGAAGAATTCTATCAATTTCGCGGCGGTCATGCGTCGTCCTGCAGAATTTCCTCGGCGGTCTCGTCGTCGATCTCGGCGAAGACCTCGCGCAGAATGAAAAGCGCGTTCACGGCGGCCGGAAAGCCCGCGTAGACCGCCATCTGCGTGATGATTTCAACAATTTCGTTTCGGGTGAGCCCGACGTTCAATCCGCCGCGGATGTGCCAGCGCAATTCACGTTCGGCGTGGCCCAGCGTCACCAGCGCCGCGATCGTCGCGATCTGACGCGAGCGCAGGTCGAGCCCCGGTCGTGAGTAGACGTCGCCGAACGGGAAATCGACCAGCATGTCGGCGAAGTCGGGCGCGATCTGCTTCAGAGCCGCAACCACTCCGTCGCCTGTCGCGGAATGGATGCGGGACAGGGTCTTCTCTCCGCGCTCGCGACGGGTCTCTTCGCGCTCGTTCTCTGACATCGTAGCTCGTCTCCCTGGGTCCATCGCCTTGACATGGCCTGCGCCGGCCTGCTTTGCAGCCGCAACGATAAAAGACGGCCGAGGACGCGTCAGTTGACCACAGCCTTGATCTTTCCCGGACAGGGAAGCCAGCAGGTCGGCATGGGCCGAGCGCTCGCCGACAACTTCTCGGTCGCGCGGATCGTGTTCGAAGAGGTCGACGCCGCGCTTGGAGAGGCGCTGTCGAGGACGATCTTCGAGGGACCCGATGACGCGCTTACGCTGACGTCGAACGCCCAGCCCGCGCTGATGGCGGTCAGCATCGCGACGCTTCGCGTGCTGGAGGCCGAAGCCGGCCTCGACGTCGCCCGCCACGCGGCCTTCGTCGCTGGCCATTCGCTTGGCGAATATTCCGCGCTCGCCGCCGCCGGCAGCCTCGCCGTGCCGGACGCGGCCCGGCTGCTGCGCATCCGCGGCGACGCCATGCAGAAGGCCGCGCCCGTCGGCGCAGGCGCCATGGCCGCGCTGCTCGGGCTCGACCTCGAAACCGCGCGCGCCGTTGCGGCGGAAGCCGCAGAGGACGACGTCTGCCAGTCTGCGAACGACAACGCGCCGGGTCAGGTGGTGATCTCCGGCTCCAGGGCCGCGGTCGAGCGCGCGCTCGTCATCGCCAAGACCCGCGGAGCGAAGCGCGCCCTGCTGCTGCCGGTCTCCGCGCCCTTCCATTGCGCGATGATGCAGCCTGCCGCCGACGTGATGCGCGAGGCGCTGAGCCATGTGCGGATCGCGGCGCCGAGAGCGCCCGTCGTCGCGAACGTCACAGCGAGCCCGCTAACCGACCCCGAAGCGATCCGCGCGAGCCTGGTGGCGCAGGTCACCGGCGCGGTGCGCTGGCGCGAGTCGGTCGCCTTCATGGCGGGCGCTGGCGTCACGCGCTTCGTCGAGATCGGCGCCGGCAAGGTGCTCGCGGGCCTCGTCAAGCGCATCGCCGCCGACGTCACCGCCGAGTCCGTCGGCGCGCCCGAAGACGTCGCCCGCGTGAAGGCCGAATCCGGCTTCGCGAGCGCGGCCTGATCTCTTGAGGAGCTGAGATGTTCGATCTGACCGGCCGCTACGCTCTCGTCACCGGCGCGACTGGCGGCATTGGCGGCGCCATCGCCCGCGCGTTCCATGCCCAGGGTGCGACCGTCGCGTTGTCGGGCACGCGCGCAGAGGTTCTAGAGCAGCTCGCGGCGGAGCTCGGCGAGCGCGCTCATGTCGTGCCGGCGAACCTCAAGGACGAGGCCGCTGTCGACGCGCTTCCGGGCGCGGCCGAAAGCGCGATGGGCGGGCTCGACATCCTCGTTCACAACGCCGGCGTCACCCGCGACAATCTCTTCCTCCGGATGAAGGACGAGGAGTGGTCGGAGGTTCTGGCGGTTAATCTGTCGGCGGGCTTCCGCCTCTACCGCGCAGCGCTCAAGGGGATGATGAAGCGGCGCTACGGGCGCCTGATCGGCGTGACGTCTCTCGTCGGCGTCACTGGCAATCCGGGGCAGGGCAATTACGCGGCGTCCAAGGCCGGCCTCATCGGCATGTCGAAGTCGCTCGCGGCCGAAGTCGCGAGCCGCAACATAACGGTCAACTGCGTGGCGCCGGGCTTTATCGAGAGCCCGATGACCGAAGCCCTAAACGAAAAGCAGCGCGAAGGCGGGATATCCCGCATCCCAGCCGGGCGGTTCGGGCAGGGTGACGAGGTCGCCGCTGCCGCCGTCTATCTCGCAAGCAGCGAGGCCGCTTATGTCACAGGGCAAACCCTTCACGTGAACGGCGGAATGGCCATGATCTGACCGTCATTAAGGCGGATTGGCGCCGTCTGGCGCAGGCCTGATGATCATGTTAACTAGCCGCGGTTTCGAGGAGGCGGCGGCTGGTCAAATCGCGACTCTTTCGGACGGTCCGGCGGCGACGCAGACAAAAAACGTTGCCGGGAGCGAATTGCGCCTTCAATAAAACCGCCCGTAGGGAATCACGGACCTGAACCGACAGTTCGGCGGCGGTCCGGCGGGGCGATCTTCCGGATCGAACAAACGAGGAAATGAGAACGATGAGCGACATTGCCGAACGCGTGAAGAAGATCGTCATCGAACATCTCGGCGTCGACGCCGAAAAGGTCACCGAGAACGCCAGCTTCATCGACGATCTCGGCGCCGACAGCCTCGACACTGTCGAGCTCGTCATGGCCTTCGAGGAAGAGTTCGGCTGCGAAATTCCGGACGACGCCGCCGAGACGATCCTGACCGTCGGCGACGCCACGCGCTTCCTCGAGAAGAACGCCGCGCAGGCCTGAAGTCCGGGGCGCCGTATCTCACGGCGCTATGCGATTGCATGAAGTGAGGAACGCAGCATGAGACGGGTCGTCGTGACCGGCCTCGGCATGGTCTGTCCTCTCGGCGCCGGCGTCGAGACTGTCTGGAGCCGGCTGATCGCCGGCGAAAGCGGTCTAACCAAGATCGGCCAATTCCCTGTCGATGACCTGCCGGCCCGCGTGGCCGGCAGCGTGCCGCGCGACGGCTCGCCCGGCTCCTTCGACGCCGACAGCGTCATGGAGCCGAAAGAGCAGCGCAAGGTCGACGACTTCATCATCTACGCGGTCGCCGCCGCCGAGGAGGCGTTGGCGGACTCCGGCTGGAAGCCGCAGACGGAAGACGAGCGCTACGCCACGGGCGTGCTCATCGGCTCCGGCATCGGCGGCCTCAAGGGCATCGAGGACGCCGCAATCGTCCTTCACGAAAAGGGCCCGCGCCGCATCTCGCCCTTCTTCATTCCGGGTCGCCTGATCAATCTGGCCTCGGGCCACGTCTCGATCCGCCACGGCCTCAAAGGCCCGAACCACGCCGTCGTCACCGCCTGCTCGACGGGCGCGCACGCGATCGGGGACGCGTCCCGGTTCATCGCGCTCGGCGACGCCGACGTCATGGTGGCGGGCGGGGCGGAATCGCCGATCAGCCGGCTTGGCGTCGCGGGCTTCATCGCCTGTCGGGCGCTGTCCACGAACTTCAACGACACGCCGGAGCGCGCCTCGAGGCCCTACGACAAACAGCGTGACGGCTTCGTCATGGGCGAAGGAGCGGGCGTCGTGGTGCTCGAGGAGCTGGAGCACGCCAAGGCGCGCGGCGCGAAGATCTACGGCGAAGTCGTCGGTTATGGCCTGTCGGGCGACGCCTACCACATTACGGCGCCGGCGATGGACGGCGACGGCGCGTTCCGCTGCATGCAGATGGCGCTGAAGCGCGCCGGCATCCAGGCGAGCGAGATCGACTACATCAACGCCCACGGCACCTCGACCCCACTCGGCGACGAGATCGAGCTCGGCGCCGTCACACGCCTTGTCGGCAACGCCGCGGGCAAGATCACGATGTCTTCTACCAAGTCGGCGATCGGCCATCTGCTCGGCGCGGCGGGCTCCGTCGAGGCGATCTTCTCTCTGCTCGCGATGCGCGATGGCGTCGCTCCGCCGACCCTCAACCTCGAAGATCCCTCGGTTGACACCGCGCTCGATCTCGTGCCGCAGAAGGCGAAGTCGATGCCGATCGACGTCGCGCTGTCGAACTCGTTCGGCTTCGGCGGCACCAACGCCTCGCTCGTGTTCAGGCGGCTCGCCGCCTGAGGCCTGAACGGCAAGTCGGCCGGAGCGGCTTTCGCCACATTCGCCTGTCATGTGACGCTCCCGCCCCGTGGGGTCCGAACGGCGGGGCTTAGGAGACGCGATCGTGTCGAGCGACGAACCTTCGCGGGGACCCGGCGTGAACGAGCCATTCTCTGGCCGTCCGCAGGGGGAACCGGGTGCGGCCTCCGACCGCCCGCGGCCGCGGCTCGTCGCCGCCACGCCCATGGCGACCGAGCCGCCTCCCGCTGAGGAGACGCCGAAGTCGAAAACCGCAACGGCCGCTCCGCCCCAGAAGCGGGCGCGCAGGCGCGACAGCGCGTTTGTCGGTTATCTCAGCGGCCTCTTCACCTTCCTGACGCTGCTCGTATTCCTGGCGGGCGGCGCGCTCTACTGGGCGAAGGCGCGCTTCGACGGCCGCGGGCCGCTGGAGAAAGACGCCACCGTCATGATCCAGCGCAATCAGGGCCTCTCCGAAATCTCGGAGGCGCTCACGCGCGGCGGCGTCATCGACCAGCCGAAGCTGTTCGAGTTCGGCGTGCGCTTCTACGGGCAGAACGACAAGCTGCGCTATGGCGAGTTCGCGTTCCCGGCGGGCGTCAGCATGCGGGAGGCGATGGAGATCATCGCGTCCGGCAAGTCGATCGAATACACGGTGACCATTCCGGAAGGGCTGACGAGCCTGCAGATCGTCGACCGCCTGCGGGACCAGCCGCTGCTGACCGGCGACATCAAGGACACGCCGCCGGAAGGCTCGCTCCTGCCTGAGACCTACAATTTCACGCGCGGCGCGGCGCGCCAGCAGATCGTCCAGCGCATGCAGCAACTCCACAAGGAGGTGGTGCAAAAGGCCTGGGATTCGCGCCGGCCGACCCCGGGCGTGAAGACGCCCGAGGATCTCGTCACGCTGGCCTCGCTGGTCGAGAAGGAGACCGGGATCGCGGAGGAGCGGCCGCGGGTCGCCGCGGTGTTCGCGAACCGGCTGGCCCGCGGCATGCGGCTGCAGTCCGATCCCACCATCGTCTACGGCCTCGTCGGCGGCCGCGGCACGCTTGGGCGCAGCCTGAACCGCACCGACATCCAGTCGCGCACGCCCTACAACACCTATGTCGTTCCGGGGCTTCCTGCGGGGCCGATCGCCAATCCCGGCCGCGACGCGATCGAGGCCGCCGCCCAACCTGCGGAGACGAAGGATCTCTACTTCGTGGCCGACGGTACAGGCGGCCACGCTTTCGCGCCGAGCCTCGTCGAACACAATCGCAACGTCGCGAAATGGCGCCAGATCGAGCGCACGGCCGGCGCTCCCGCCGACCGCCTCGCGCCCGACGCCGCGGCGGCCGAGGCCGATCAGGAAGAGCCGACTTCCGCGCCGCCGTCGAGCGCGCCCCCGCCTGCGCCCAAGAAGGGCGCGAAACCCCGGTAGAATCGCGCGCGCCATCTTCCGCGCGGCGGCCGCGCCGGATAAGGCTGCGGCGCTTTCCGTGGAGGCGTTGGACGACATGCCGCTCGCCAGCATGACAGGGTTTTCGCGCAGCGCCGGCGGGTCCGCGCGCGCGCGCTGGGTCTGGGAGCTGCGGTCGGTCAATTCCAAAGGCCTCGACCTTCGCATCCGCACGCCGCCGGGCTTCGACGCGCTTGAGCAAGCCGTACGGGCCGAAGCCTCCGCGCGGCTGAAGCGGGGCGCGATCCAGGCTTCGCTCACCATCGACCGCGTGGTGGGTCGGACGGAAATCCGCATCAACGAGGCGGCGCTTTCCGCGCTGGTCGCGGCCGCCGCCGCGATCGCCGAGAAGCTGCCCAGCGCGGCGCCGCTCAGCGTGGACGCGGCGCTCAGCCAACGCGGCATCGTCGAGATCGCGGAGGCCGAGGACAGCGCTGAGGAGCGCGCGGCTTTCGAGGCTGAGATCGTCCGCGGCTTGGTCGAGGCGCTCGATGCCCTTGTTGTGGCGCGCGCCCGCGAAGGCGCGGCTCTCGAAATCCTGCTGCTTGAGCGCGTCGCTACGATCGGCGAGCTCGCCGCACGCGCTGACGCGTGCCCCGCACGCTCGGCCGACGCGGTGGCGAAGAAGCTCGCCGATCAGGTCTCCGCGCTCGTCGGGACCGGCGTCGCGCTCGATCCCAACCGTCTGCATCAGGAAGCGGCGCTGCTCGCCACCCGCGCCGACATCCGCGAGGAGCTCGACCGGCTTTCCGCCCATGTCGAGGCGGCGCGCGCGCTGATCGGGGAGGGCGGGGCCGTAGGGCGCAGGCTCGATTTCCTGGCGCAGGAATTCTCGCGCGAGGCGAACACGCTTTGCGCCAAATCGAACGACCGGGCGCTGACCGCAATCGGCCTCGACCTCAAGGCCGTCGTGGAGCAGTTCCGCGAGCAGGTCCAGAACGTGGAGTGAGCGCGATGATCACGGTCCCGGTAGTCGCCGAGAAGGAGATGGTTCGCCGCGGCGTCGTCCTCGTTCTGTCGTCGCCCTCAGGCGCCGGCAAGTCGACGCTTACCCAGGCGTTGATGAAGCGCGCGGAAGGGCTGAACCTGTCGATCTCCGTCACCACCCGCGCGCGGCGCGGCAGCGAGATCGACGGCGTACACTACCACTTCATCAGCCAGCGCGAATTCGACGGGATGCGGGACAACAAGGAGCTGCTGGAGTGGGCGGAGGTGCACGGCAATTGCTACGGCACCCCCCGCCAGCCAGTCGAAGAGGCGCTGGCCCGCGGACAGGACATCCTGTTCGACATCGACTGGCAGGGAGCGCTGCAGGCGCGCGAAGCGATGCCGAACGACGTCGCGAGCGTCTTCGTGCTGCCGCCCTCCGCCGCCGAGCTCCGGCACCGCCTCGAGCGCCGCGCGGAGGATGCGCCAGAAATCATCGTGCGCCGCCTGCGCAACGCCGCCGTCGAGATCGCCCGCTGGACAGAGTACGATTACGTCGTCGTCAATGACGACCTGGACCGCTGCTACAACGAGATCCGCTCGATCCTCGAGGCCGAGCGGCTGAGGCGCGCCAGACGCGTCGCGATCGGCGAGTTCGCGGACCGGCTCGCGATCGAGCTGGGGCAGACGGAGAGCTGAGGGTCAGCCGTCAGCGCGACGCCCACGCGTTCGCGAGCGCGACAAAGCGGTCGACCGGGATCTCCTCGGCCCGCCGGGTCGGCTCGATCCCGGCCTGCTCCAGCAGCGCGGCGACATCGCCGAGGGTCTTCAGGCTCTGACGGAGCATCTTGCGGCGCTGGCCGAAGGCGGCCTGCGTGACGGTCTCCAGCGCCTTTACGGAGCAGGCGAGGGGATTTGCGCGGGGGGTCAGCCGCACCACCGACGACGTGACTTTCGGCGGCGGGACGAAGGCCTGCGGGCTCACGTCGAAGGCGATCCGCCCTTCGCAGCGCCAGCCGCACATCACGGCAAGCCGACCGTAGGACGCGTCGCCGGGCTGCGCCACGATGCGTTCCGCGACCTCGCGCTGGAACATCAGCGTCAGCCCGTCCCACCAGGGCGGCCAGCGATCACTCGTGACCCAGCCGAGCAGCAGGGGCGTCGCGATGTTGTAAGGCAGGTTCGCGACCACGCGCGCCGGCCCCTCGCCCGCGAGCGGGGCCATGTCGACCTCGAGCGCGTCACCCTCGATGATCTCAAGCTTGCCGGGATAGCGCGCCGCGATTTCCGCCAGCGCCGCCAGCGCGCGAGAATCCTTTTCGATCGCGACGACCTTCGCCGCGCCTTCCGCCAGCAGCGCGCGGGTGAGGCCGCCGGGACCGGGGCCGACCTCGATCACGGTCGCGCCCTTGATGCGTCCGCTGGCGCGGGCGATCCGCGATGTCAGGTTGAGGTCGAGAAGGAAGTTCTGGCCGAGGGACTTCTTCGCCGCGAGTTCATGCCGTTTGATGACTTCGCGGAGCGGCGGCAGGTCGTCGATCGCGCTCATTCGAGCGCAGGCTCGCGCGAAAGCCTGGCTGCGAGGTCCAACGCCGCCCTGAGGCTGGCGGGGTTGGCCTTTCCCGTGCCCGCGATGTCGAAAGCCGTGCCGTGGTCCGGCGACGTTCTGACGAAGGGCAGGCCGAGCGTGACGTTAACCGCGCGGTCGAAGGCGAGCGTCTTGACCGGGATCAACGCCTGGTCGTGATACATCGCGAGCGCGACGTCGTAGCGGGCGCGCGCCTCGGCATGGAACATCGTGTCCGCGGGATGCGGACCGGTCACGATGACGCCCTCGGCCTTCAGCCGCTCGACGGCCGGCGCGATGACCGCCTCGTCCTCGGAGCCGAGCACGCCCTGCTCCCCGGCGTGCGGGTTGAGGCCCGCGATCGCGACACGAGGATGCTCGATCCGAAAACGGCGCTTGAAGTCGCGCACGACGATGCGCGCGGTCTCGACGATCTCGTTCTCCGTCAGGCGATCAGGCGCCTCCCGCAAGGGGATGTGCACGGTGACGGGAACCACCGCGATTTCCTGCGCCCAGAGCAGCATGACTGCCCGCGCAGGCCGCCCCCACAACGCCTCGGTGAGCGCGCCGAGATATTCGGTGTGGCCCGGATGTGGGAAGCCGGCGGCGACCAGCGGCGCCTTGGCGATCGGCAGCGTCACGAGCGCGGAGCAGCGCCCGCTGTGGACGAATTCGACGCCGAGGCGGATCGCCTCGATGACGCCCTCCGCATCGTCGGTCGTTGCGCGGCCAGGCGCTGCTCGCGCGGCGCGGCCAGTCGGCATGACCGGGAAGCAATCCGGAAACAGCGGCCCGGCGGATTCCGGATCGGCCTCGGCAATCGGGACATCCAGTCCGACGAGCCGCGCGCGGGCTGCGAAGGCCGCAGGGTCGCCGACCGCGAGGAAAGGGGGGATCTCGACCTGGCCGCGCGCCGCCCAGAGGGCGAGAGCGAGCTCGATGCCGATCCCGGCGGGCTCGCCCATGGAAAGAGCGAGCGGCCGCATCGCGCGCGCGCCGGCAGGCGTCGTCACCTGCGCTCGACGATCGCGCGCGACTTCAGCTGCGCCAGGTAAGCCTTCGACTTGTCCTCGAGTTTCCGCATCGCGGCGTCGTCGTCGGGGGCGCGAAACGCGGTGTCATCATTGATGTTCTTGCGCTCGCAGACCGCGATCATCTCGAACCCGTCGTCTGAACGCTGCGGCTCGCTCAGCGCGCCCACCTTCACCTTGTCGAGGCTGTCGGACAGTTGTTTGCCGAGGGTGGAGCTGGAGCGGATCACCGGCTCCTTGACCGCGACGTCGCGGAGCGCGCTGGCGAACTGGACGGCCCCATCGCAGCCGGGGAAGCGGCCGCGGGCCGCCACCGCTTCGGCGCGCCGCTGGTTCGCCTGCGCGTCCGTCGCGCCTTTGGGCAGCACGAAGACGACAACCCGAAGCGTATACTGCACCGCCTTGTTGCTCGGCTGGGTCGCGCCGGTCGCGACCGGGTCTCGAGCGGACACCTGCGCCGCGTATTTGCGGCGCACCAGCTGCGCCCAGGCCATCTCGGCGGCAATGCGGTCCTTCAGCGTCTGGGCGCTGACGCCGCGCTGGGCGATGGCCTGCGAAAATTGCTCCGGCGTCAGCTTGGTGCGTTGCGCGATGCTCGAGAAGGCCGCGTTGACCTGCGCGGGGTCGGCGGTCATCCCATAGCGCTTCGCTTCGGTGAGCTTGAGCTTTTCGTCGATCAATTCGTCCTGGGCCGCCGCGACGCTGCCGCCCTTGCCGCCGGACTGGAGCTTGAGCAGCGCGAGCCGCGACTGCACTTCGCTGGTCAGGATCGGCTGGCCGTTGACGACAACCGAGATCGACTGCGCGGAAGCGGGCGTCGCCGCAGCGAGGCCGGCTGCGGCAAGAACGATGGTTGCGGACAGGATCCGGAAACGCGCGGAACTCGGCATCGACGCCCCTTGATTCGACCACGCACGGAGCGCGGGGTGCGGCGCTTTTGTCTGCATTCTCCGCCCCGCCGTCAACAGCGGTTAACCGGTCAGTTCGACCCGAACGTGTCCGGATTAACGGAGGAGCGCGAGTTTCGCGACAGGCCGACGGAACCGAGGGTGCGGAAATCCAACTTCACGAGGAACTTGTTGTTCACGTCGGAGACGCGCACCGTGTCCGAGCTGGTGTCGATCTCGCGGATATACGTGAAATTGAACGACAGGCACTGTGCGATGTCGTTCAACCCGAAGCCGACCTGGGTGCGGTCAAAGGCGTCGCGATCGAAATTGTAGCGCGCGCCGCCCTCGACATAGAGGTCCTCGGTCACAAAGACGCGGGCGCCGCCGAGCACGCCTTCGCGGATGTCGTCGTACCCCTGTAGCGCAGCCTTGTCGTAGCGGCCGTACATCAAATTCGCTTGGAAGCGGTCGAACTGAGCCCGCCCCTCGACCTCCGCCATCCGCAGGTCGAAGCCCTTCTCGTCGAGCCGTAGATGGCTCGCGATCGAGAAGAACGAGTTCGGGACGAAGGTGAAGCCGCCGACATAGTCCGACCGCTTCGTGTCGAGGCCTGAATCCGGGCCAATCTGGGTTGGGTCGATCTTGTCGAACGAGTTCTGTCCGAACAGGGCGAAGGACTGACCGACGAGTACGCTGGCGCTCGCGCCGGAATCGGCGGTCACGGTATACTGGCCGCCGACATTGGCGCGGCTGCCGCCTTCGATGCGGTCGTAGCCTGAGAACTTGTTCCACGAGAACAGGGTCGTGTCGTCGAACAGCAGGCTCTGTGCGTCCTCGTTCGGCAGCTTGCCGACATGAGTCTCGTTCGGTCGCAGGATGAGCTGACCGATCGGCTCGATCTGGTGCGTGAAGCCCTGGGCCACCGCGATGAAGGGGTAGCGGTATTCAAGCCCAACGCCGGCCATGCCGCGCGCCACGAGGTCCTGCTCGTTCCGAAGGAACGCCGGCATCGAGGAGTCGTAATCGGGCTTGGTGTAGATCAGGTCGCCGCGCGCGAAAGCGAACGGGGTCCAGACCTGGCCGATCGGGTCGACGAAGCGCCGGCGCCAGTCGATGTCGCCGGAGAGGCGGGAATAGGTGCCCGCGGCCCCAACCAGCGCATTGTCCGGTCTCGGCCGAAAGCGCGTGCGCTCGCGGGCGTAGTCGCTTTCCTCGCGGTAGAGGTTGGTCGCGTTGAAGTCGAGCGACAGCTCGCCGCCGCCGACCGGATCCTCAAACGTGTAGTCATAGTCGACGACCGGCGCGACCCAGGGCTGGCGGTCCTGGCGATCGTAGCGGGTGAGGCCGTAGAAGCGGTATGCCCGCGCTTCGAAGAAGCTGCGATCGCCCTGGCCCTGCAGGTAGAGCGTCGAAACCGCTTCGGGTCCGGTGCCCCACAAATCGTAGTCGCCGCGCACCCACTTGTCCGAGAGCAGGTTGATGTCCCAGCCCCACGACCAGCGCTCGTTGATGTCGAAGTCGCCCTTGGTCGTTAACGCCCAGCGGTTATCGCGGTTGCCGGGGCCGACAGTCAGGCCCTCGTCGTTGCGGCCCGGGCCGACCTTGTCGTTGAAGCGGTCGGAATTGAGCTGGTGGATTCCGGCGGCGCGGATCTCGTAGGCGCCGTCGATCAGCTTCTGGCGATACTCGCCCTTGAGCATCACGCCCTGATGCTGCGTGACGAGCGGCGCGAGCGTCAGGTCCGAGGACGGCGACAGCACCCAATAATACGGCGTCTCGATCCCGTAGCCGACGTCGCTGGATTTCATGAAGCTCGGGCCGAGGACGCCGGTCTTCCGCTTCACGGACGGGTCGGGACTGGAGAAGAACGGCAGCCAGGCGATCGGCTGGCCGAACAGCTCGAAGGTCGCGTCTTCGTAGTAGATCATCTTCTCGTCCTGGCGCCAGATGATGCGCTTGGACTTGATCTGCCACAGCGGGGGCTTCGAAGGATTGTCGCGGCAAGGCTCGCAGGCGGTGTAGGCGGCGCGGTCGAAGATCATGACCTCGCCATTCTCGCGCCGGCCTTTGGCCGCCGCGAAATGGGTGCGCTGCGTGGTCTCGAGGCGGAGAGGTTCGACGAAGCCGTCCCGGAAGTTGTCGGTGACGTCCATCTGGTCGGCGTAGATCACGTCGCCGTTGCGCTCGGTCAACTTGACCTTGCCGATGGCGAGCACGCGGTTCGCCTTCTGGTCGTAGCGCACGCGCTCGGACTGCAGCGTGCGACCGTCGTAATAGATGTCGACACCGCCGACCGCCGTCACGATCTCCTTGTCGTAATCGTAGACGAGCTCCTTGGCCTCCATGAGCATGCGCGCGTTCGGATCGCGCTTGCCGACGTTGGAGGTGTCGATCGGTTTCTGGCCGCCGTAGCCCTTCATCGATGCAGGCTTCGGCGGCACGAGGCTCTGCGCTTGGGCGGACGATGCGAGGGCGATGACCGCCACTGCGAGCAGGGCGGTCGCGACGGCGCGGAACAGGGCGAAGCGGGCCGTCAACTGCGTTCGTCCTCCCTCATCGCAGGGCGCGCGAAAGGTTGGGAGGGCAGGCGAGACGGCGACCGAACGAGGCGCACGCGCAGATCCGGCCGCCCCCGATACGCCGGCGAACCTGCCCGCGACGTAAAGCACGCCCGAGAACGAAACGCCACAACCACGACGCGCGACAAGGCGGGCGGCGGTTCCCTCAATGGCGTCCGGCGTCGTTTGCTGTCGGCTTGTTACTGGCACGAATCTGGCCGCAAACGCGACCTCCACTCAGGGGGGCGCGCCGCCCCCGACTCGCCATGGCCAATTGACGATATTACCTCGCGTCCGCGCAAGCACGGGGCCTCGGCCACGGGGCGCTGGCGGCTGGAACGTGACGGAGCTGTCGTATAAGGGCTACACCGAGCTTACCTGAGCCTTACCCGTCCGCCCAATCGGCGGACGCAGCCGAAATCTCGCAGGAGCCCCAATAGAGATGGCCAAGCACTCCGACGCCCCCGCGCGTCTCAAGATCGCGATCCGGAAGCTTGGCGACGACCTCTCCGGCGTCGTCGTCGTCCTCGCGGGGCCGAACCTCGCTTTCGGACCCGCGACCACGGCGTTTCTGTCGCCAATCGAGACTGCGGTCGGGCGAGCGGCGGCCGCTGAGCGATTTAAGGCCAAGGCCGGATCGGGCTTTACGCTTCTCGCTCCGCTGATTTCGAGCGTCGACCGCGTGATTGTCGTCGGGCGCGGCGACGGCGAAGAGAGGCCGGACTACGTGAAGCTCGGCGGCCAGATCGCGGGCAAGCTGCCGTCCTCGGCGGAGCATGCCACCGTGTTGCTCGATGGGCTGGCCGCGGAGGCGGTCGCCGACATCGCGCTGGGCTTGAGGCTGCGCGCCTACACGTTCGACGCCTACAAGACCAAGAAGAAGGACGAGGATGCCGGCGGTCCGCTCTCCAAGGTCACGCTGGCGGTCTCCGACGAGGCCGCGGCCAAGAAGGCCTGGAAGCTCAAGGAAGGTCTCGCCGAGGGCGTCGAGATCGCCCGCACGCTCGTCAACGAGCCGGCCAACGTTCTGACGCCGAAGGAGTTCGCGGCCCGCGCGGGCGAGCTCTCGAAGCTCGGCGTCGCAGTCGAGGTGATGGGCGACAAGGACCTCAAGAAGGCCGGTTTCGGCGCGCTGCTCGCCGTCGGCCAGGGCTCCGAGCAGGAGAGCCAGGTTGTCATCATGCGCTGGAACGGCGCCAAGGATGAAGACGCGCAGCCCATCGCCTTCGTCGGCAAGGGCGTCGTGTTCGACACCGGCGGCATCTCCATCAAGCCAGGCGGCGGCATGGAGGACATGAAGGGCGATATGGCGGGCGCCGCCTGCGTCGTCGGCCTCATGCATGCGCTGGCCTCACGTAAGGCGAAGGTCAACGTCATCGGCGCCATCGGCTGCGTCGAGAACATGCCGGACGGCAAAGCCTACCGGCCGGGCGACATCATCACCGGCCTGTCCGGGCAGACGATCGAGATCATCAACACCGACGCCGAAGGCCGCCTCGTGCTGGCGGACGTGCTCTGGTATGTGCAGGACCGCTTTAAGCCGAAGTTCATGGTAGACCTTGCGACGCTGACCGGCGCGATCCTCGTCGCGCTCGGCATCGATAACGCCGGCCTGTTCTCGAACGACGATCCGCTTTCAGAAGCGATCTCCAAGGCCGGCAAGTCGACGGGCGAGACCGTCTGGCGGATGCCGCTCGGGCCGGAATACGACAAGCTGATCGATTCCAAGTTCGCGGACATGAAGCAGACCGGCGGCCGCCACGGCGGTTCGATCACGGCGGCGCAGTTCCTCAAGCGCCACGTCAACGGCACGCCCTGGGCGCATCTCGACATAGCCGGCACCGGCATGGGTTCGCCCTCGAGCGACACCAACCGCAGTTGGGGATCGGGTTGGGGCGTGCGCCTGCTCGACCGTTTGGTGAGCGACGCCTACGAAGGTTGAGCGCTTCGCTCACGAACAAAAACCCCGCCACGGCGAGAGCCTGACGGGGTTTTTCGTATCCGGCGCAAAGCCGAGAGATCAGCCGAACAGGTTCATGGCTCGCGGCATGGCCGGCGCGGCCTGGGACGCGCGCTCGTCCTTGGGCGCGCGCTCCTCGCAGCGCTCGCCCAGCCAGTCGATCACCGACTTCAGTCCACAGCCCGAGAACTCGGGCTGAAGAGTGAGGACATAGAGGTTGTCGGCCTCTCCGAGATGCGCCTTCAGCCGGGCGAACAGCGCCCCGTTGCCGTGCTTGGTCTTCACCACGAAGCTTGTCGGAGACAGTTGAACGCTCGGATAGCGCGTGATTTCGGTCGTGACTTCGAATCGGGCTAGCGCCGAGTCGCTTTCGAATGTCACTAGAAACAGATCCACGGTGCGCCTGCCGTCCTGCGTGCCTGATGAGCTCCCACCGAGATACCGTCCGCCGTCAGTTTCTTCAACGAAACCGGCCGCTTCCGACAATTTTATCAAATTAATACTTAATTTCCCGCGGGCTTCGGGCCTCGGCTCTCGGATCAATCTGCCGTGGGCTGACCAACGTCCGGCCGGGGTGACGGCGGCGCGGAGGCGCGGCATTGTTCGGGCATGACCGACGTCCTGTTCTATCACCTGACCCGTCAGCCGCTCGACAAGGCGCTTCCGACGCTGCTCGAAAAGTGCCTGGAGCGGAGCTGGAAGGTCGTGGTGCAGGCGGCCGCGCCCGAGCGGGTCGCGGCGCTAGACGATTCGCTCTGGACCTACTCGGATGAAGGCTTTCTGCCGCACGGCGCGGAGGCCGAGGGCGCCGACGAGACGATCTGGCTGACGACGACGGATCTCAATCCGAACGGAGCCGCGGTACGCGTGCTGGTCGATGGCGCGGCGCCACCAGACCTCGGCGCATACGAGCGCGCGCTCGTGCTGTTCGACGGCCACGACCCGGAGGCGCTCGACGCCGTGCGCGGACAGTGGAAGACGCTGAAGGCCGAGGGGCACGCGGTCACCTACTGGAAGCAGACCGACGAAGGCCGCTGGCAGCGTGAGGCGTGAGACGCCTGCCGACGCAGGCTCCTCAGCATGAGGACCGTTGAGCCAGCCGCAAACCTCCTCATGCTGAGGAGGCCCGAAGGGCCGTCTCGAAGCACGCGCATGCACTAGCCGCTCCCATCCGCGTGATCGCCCTCGCAAGGCTTCGCCGCCGCGCCATTTGGCCGGCCATGGCCATCCTCCGACATCTTCCCGCGATCTTCGCTGTCTGCTTCACGCTTGCGACGCCCGCCTTCGCCGACGACCCGCCCTCAAACGCGCTGCCGGGGCCGGGGACGGCCAAACGCTCCACCGTGACGCCCCAGGATACGCTGACCTACACGGTCGGCGTCGAGGCGGTGCCGCTGGCGGATCCCGAGGGCAAGAAGCTCGCGGATATCGTCGCCACGACCTACGCGATGGACCGCGTCGAGGCGACCAAGCGGCCGATCACCTATGTCTTCAACGGCGGGCCGGGCGCCGCCTCCGCCTGGCTCAATTTCGGCGGCCTCGGGCCCAAGCGCTTCGTCTTCGGCAATCAGGGCTCTGCCCCCTCAGACCTGCCCAAGTTCGAGGACAATCCCGACACCTGGCTCGCCTTCACCGATCTCGTCTTCGTCGATCCGCCGGGCACAGGCTACAGCCGCGCTGTCGGCGCCGATGCCGAGCGGAACTTCTATTCGGTGGAGGGCGACGTCGACGCGCTGTCGCGGGTCATCGCGAAGCATCTCGCGGCGAAGGGTAGGCTCGGCTCTCCCGTCTATCTCGCCGGTGAGAGCTATGGCGGCTTCCGCGCGCCCCGCATCGCCCAGAAGCTTCAGTCGCGCGACGGCGTCGGCGTCGCCGGGATCGTGTCGATCTCGCCAGTGCTCGATTTCGGCATCCGGCAGGATGAAGACATCTCGCCGATCCCGTGGATGAACGGGCTGCCTTCGCTCGTGGCGACCATGCGGGAAAGGGCAGGGCCGATCACGCGCGCCGATCTCGCGGACGCCGAGGCCTACGCGACCGGCTCTTATTTCGCCGACCTCATGAAGGGCCCGCGCGACAAGGCCGCGGTGGATCGCATGTCGGCGGAAGTCGCTCGATTGACCGGCCTCGATCCCGCCTTCGTCCGCCGCCTCGGCGGACGCGTGGACATCCGATCCTTCTCCCGTGAGATCGGGCGCAACGAGGGCAAGGTTGGCTCGCTCTACGACGCCAACGTCACCGCCTTCGACCCTGACCCCAGCGCCGCCCGCTCGGACTTCGACGATCCCGTGCTTGACGGCGCGCAGGCGCCGCTCACCCGCGCGGCCGTCGACTTCTACGGCCGGGAGCTGAACTGGAAGATCGACCGCCGCTACGAGCTCATCAACGGCGACGTGAACCGCAAATGGCGGTGGGGAGAGGGGCAGGGCGCGCCGGAGGCGATCTCGTCGCTGAAGGCCGTGCTGGCGCTCGACCCGAAGGTCAAGGTCATCGTCGCCCACGGCGCGACCGATCTCGTGACGCCCTACATGGAATCCAAGATGGCGCTCGATCAGATCCCGGCCTTCGGCGACCCGGAGCGGGTGAGGCTCAAGATCTATCCGGGCGGCCACATGTTCTACACCCGCGAGGGCTCGCGCGCGGCGTTCCTCAAGGACGTAAAGGCGCTCTACGGCGTGTCCGCCGAGGAGTGAGGCAACTCCGCGTCTTCCGGCAGATCGCCGCGAGGGCGTCTCGGTCGTATCATCGCGTCGCGCGGATCGAGGATGAGCGCTGCGAGGATGCCGAGCGACGCGAAGGCGAGGAAGATCCAGCCCGAGGCGGCTCCGACCGCGACGCCGGCGATCGCCTCGCCGGTGACCGCGCCGAGCGCCGTCATGGCGCCTAGGCCGAGCAGCAGCCCGCCGAGGACCATCTCGATCGCGTCCCGCAAGGTGAAGCCTGCGAGCGAGAACCGCCCGGAGGCCAGGGCGCAGGCGAAGGCGCCAACGATGAACCCGATCAGGATGACGACGTGCTCTGTGAGCGCGAAGCCTGTCATCAACGGCACGACGATGCCACCGACGCCGTCGCTCAGACCGGGCAGGTTCGAAGGGGCCAGACCCGCCATGGTCGCGAGCCAGCGTGCGGCCGTGGCGCATTCCGCGATCAGGCCGAGCGGCTCGCCCGCGGCGTAGCTGGCGGCGACCAGCAGGCCGAGCAGCGCGCCGGCGGAGGTCGCGGGCCACGGCTCGACCATGAGCCGCACGCGCAGGCTTCGCGGGTCCGGCTTTGCGGCCGGCCGACGGCGCCAAAGCAGCACGGCCAGCGCCGCGATGATCGCGAACTGGGCCAAGAGCGAGCCCGCGAAGCCGAGCGTCTCCGGCAGGAAGGGCGCCGGCGCGCCCTCGACCGCGTGTACCCAGGTCCATGGCCACAGCGCCACGCCGCCGACGAAACCCGCGAAGACGGCGAGCAGCGCCGGGACGGCGACGAGCGAGCCTTCGCCGAGGCGGCGGAGATGAACCATCACCCCGCCACGCGCGACGACGGAGCCGACGCCGAACACAAAGGCGGCTGGCGGCAAAATCCAGCTCACCGGTCCGATCCGGGCGTTTGCGGGCGGCGCCCCGGCGCCTATCAGCACGAGCGCGCCGAGCGTCACGATCTGGGCCGCGAACAATGCGGCTAGAAAGCCGAGCAACTGGTTCGAGTCCTTGAGGACCAGGAGATCGCGCCATGCGCGGACCAGCGAGAGTTCGCCGCGCTGGAGCGCGACGCCGAATACGATCCCGGCGACGAGCGGCCACCCGCGATGGCTGAAACGGCCGTCGAGCACGGCGAAGGTTGCGGCTGCGAACGCGGCGGCGATCAGGACGGCGCCCGCAAGTCCGGGCCGGGGGACGGAGAGAGCTTTGAGAAAAAGCGGCCGCGTCACGCGGCGGCGGCCTCTTCAAGATCGGCGCTCGCCGCAAGCCAGGTCGCCTCCGCTTCGTCGAGCGCGGTCTGGAACTCGTCGCGGCGCTTGGCGAGGTCGGCGGCCTTCTTCGGCCGGTCGGCGAAGCCGGCGCCGGCGAGCAGCTCGGCGTCGATCCTCTGGATCGCCTGGGCGCATTCGCTCATCAGCTCTTCGAGCGAGGAAATTTTTTTCTTCAGCGCCCCGACGTCGATGCGCTTCGGCTGGGATTCGGAGCGCATGCCGGTGCCCTTGCCGACCTTCTTGGACTTTCCTGAGCCTTCCGCCGAGAGGATGTACTTGCGGTAGTCGTCGAGGTCGCCCTCGAACGGCTCAACCCCGCCGCCGCCGACGATCCACAGCCGGTCGGCGGTGGCGTCGAGCAGATGCCGGTCATGGCTGACGAGGATCACGGCGCCCGCGAACTCGTTCAGCGCCTGCGCAAGGCTCTCGCGGCTGTCGATGTCGAGATGGTTGGTGGGCTCGTCGAGTATCAGGAGATGGGGGCCGTGGAACACGGCAAGCCCGAAAGCGAGCCGCGCCTTCTCGCCGCCCGACATCTTGGAGACTTTGGTGTTGGCCTTGTCGCCTGAAAAGCCGATCTGGGCGGTCTTGCCCCGCACCGCGGCTTCCGCGGCGTCCGGCATCTTGCGCCGGACATGGTCATAAGCGTTGCCGTCGACGTCGAGGTCCTCGACCTGGTGCTGGGCGAAGAAGCCGACCAGGATCTTTTCGGACTTGTTCACCCGGCCCGACTGCGGCGCCAACCGGTTCGCCAGAAGCTTCGCGAAGGTCGACTTGCCGTTGCCGTTCGAGCCGAGCAGCGCGATGCGGTCGTCCGGATCGATGCGCAGGTTGAGCTTGTGCAGGATGGTGCGGTCGCCATACCCCGCCGAGACGCCGTCGAGCGCGATCAGCGGCGGCGCGAGCTCTTTCTCGGGATCCGGGATCTTGAACGCGACGACGGAGCGCTCGATCACCGCGTTGATCGGCTGCATCTTGGCGAGGCGCTTGACGCGCGACTGGGCCTGCGTGGCCTTCGAGGCCTTGGCCTTGAACCGGGCGATGAAGGCCTCGAGCCGCGCGCGCTCGTCGGCCTGCGCCTTGGCGGCCTTCAGGTCGAGGTTGAGCTTCTCGCGCCGCATCCGGTCGAACGTGTCGTAGTTGCCCTTCCAGACGTTCAGCTTGCCGTTCTCGAAATGCAGGATGTGATCGACAGAGGCGTTCAGCAGGTCGCGGTCATGGCTGATGACGAGCGTCGTGCGGGGATACTTGGCGAGATAATCCTGCAGCCAAAGCGTGCCTTCGAGATCGAGATGGTTCGTGGGTTCGTCGAGCAGCAGCAGGTCGGGCTCGGAGAACAGAACGGCCGCAAGCGCCACGCGCATGCGCCAGCCGCCGGAGAAATCCGAACAGGGGCGCAGCTGGGCTTCGGCGTCGAAGCCGAGACCCGACAGGATGCGCGCCGCGCGCGCCGGAGCTTCGTAAGCGTCGATGTCCATCAGGCGCGTCACAATGTCGGAGATGCGCTCCGGGTCGGTCGCGGTCTCCGACTCCGCCATCAGCGCCGAACGCTCCTTGTCGGCCGCAAGCACCACGTCGATCAGCGGCTCGGGACCGGACGGGGCCTCCTGCGCGACGCGGCCCAGTCGTAGATTCTTCGGCAGGCTGACCGAGCCGTCGTCGGGCGCGAGATCGCCCGCGATCAGCTTGAACAGAGTGGTCTTGCCCGTGCCGTTGCGGCCCACGACGCCGACTCGGGCGCCCTCCGGCAGGAACGCGGCCGCATTGTCGAGCAGCACGCGGCCCGCGACGCGGCATGTGAGGTCGGAGATCTGGATCATGGCGCGGCTGTTTTGCCGCGTGCGTTGCGGCGCCGCAAGAGGCTCAAGGGCATTGCGGCCATGATTACGCCTGGAGTGTCGCTCCGCCGACGCGGCGCGCGCGGCCGCCCGCCTGCGCGGAACTCGGGCGCCGCGCGCAGAGCGTGTTGCGCCGCAGCGTTCGCCCTTCGGCCGATGGACGCTGCCCAAGCGCCTATCGTACGAACGCTTCAGGTTCTCACGCAGCGATCCTTCCGGCTCGCAGCTTCCTCGTCCAGAAGCGGTCTTTCCGAATGTTCAAGAAGATCCTGATCGCCAATCGCGGCGAGATCGCCTGCCGCGTCATCAAGACCGCGAGGCGGATGGGGATTAAGACCGTTGCGGTCTACTCGGACGCCGATAAGGACGCTCTGCACGTCGAGATGGCCGACGAGGCGGTGCATATCGGGCCGCCGGCCGCGGCGCAGTCCTACCTCCTGATCGACAAGATCGTCGACGCCTGCAAGCAGACCGGCGCGGAAGCGGTGCACCCAGGCTACGGCTTCCTCTCGGAGCGCGCGGCGTTTCCCGAGGCCCTGGCGGCGGCCGGCATCGTCTTCATCGGCCCGAACCCCGCCGCGATCGAGGCGATGGGCGACAAGATCGAGTCAAAGAAGGCGGCGGCGAAGGCCAATGTCTCGACCGTCCCGGGCAATCTCGGCGTCATCGAATCCACCGAGGACGCGGTCCGGGTCGCGACCGAGATCGGCTTTCCCGTGATGATCAAGGCGTCAGCCGGCGGCGGCGGCAAGGGCATGCGCATCGCCTATTCGGCGGAGGACGTGGCGGAGGGCTTCCGCGCCTCGAAGTCGGAGGCGAAGTCCTCCTTCGGCGACGACCGCGTGTTCATCGAGAAGTTCATCGTCAATCCGCGCCACGTCGAGATCCAGCTGCTCGGCGACAAGCACGGCAACGTCATTTATCTCGGCGAGCGCGAATGCTCGATCCAGCGCCGCAACCAGAAGGTCGTCGAGGAGGCGCCGTCGCCGCTGCTCGACGAAGCCACGCGCCGGGCCATGGGCGAGCAGTCCGTCGCGCTCGCCAAGGCCGTGGGCTACGACAGCGCCGGCACGGTCGAGTTCGTCGCCGGGCAGGACAAGTCGTTCTACTTTCTCGAGATGAACACCCGCCTGCAGGTGGAGCACCCCGTCACTGAGCTGATCACCGGCATCGACCTCGTCGAGCAGATGATCCGGGTAGCCTATGGCGAGACGCTCTCGATCCGCCAGGAAGACGTGAAGCTCACCGGCTGGGCCGTGGAGAGCCGCGTCTACGCCGAAGACCCCTACCGCAACTTCCTGCCCTCGATCGGCCGCCTCACGGCGTATCGGCCTCCGGCGGAATCGACCGAGAACGGCATCACCGTCCGCAACGATACCGGCGTAACCGAGGGCGGCGAGATCTCGCTGTACTACGACCCGATGATCGCGAAGCTCGTGACCCACGGGCCGGACCGGCTGTCGGCGATCGACGCGCAGGCGGCCGCCCTCGACGCCTTCGGCATCGACGGCATCCAGCACAACATCCCCTTCCTCACCGCGCTGATGGAGCATCCGCGCTGGCGCGAAGGCCGTCTCTCGACCGGCTTCATCGCCGAGGAGTTTCCCGACGGCTTCGCGCCCCGCAAGGCGGACGGCGAGATCGCCGAGACGCTGGTCGCGATCGCGGCCCAGATCGACTGGCTGACGCAGGAGCGCCGCCGGTCGATCTCCCACCAGCTACGCAAGGGCGCCGCCACCAAGGAGCGGCTGCGCACCGTGCTGCTCGACGGCGTGGGGACCAAGGTCGAGACCAGCCTCGACGGCGACACGGTGATCGTCCGCACGCTCGGCGATTCCGGCAAGGAGATCGCGTCGCGCCGGGTCGACACGAAATGGCGGCCGGGCGAGCCCGTCTGGTCCGGCAAAATCGACGGCAGGACGATCTCCGCCCAGGTCCGCAAGCGGCGCGACGCCTATGGCTACGACATCGCTCACCGCGGCGTCGCGGTGTACGCCCGCGTCCATGGCGAGCGCATCGCCGAGCTGTTCGCGATGATGCCGGAGAAGCAGATCGCGGATACCTCCAAGCAGTTGCTCTGCCCGATGCCGGGCCTCGTGGTTTCGCTCGCGGTCGAGGTTGGTCAGGAGGTCAAGGCCGGCGAGACGCTCGCCGTCGTCGAGGCCATGAAGATGGAAAACGTGCTTCGCGCGGAACGCGACGGGACGGTCGAGACCATCCACGTGAAGGCCGGCGACAGCCTTGCGGTCGACGCGGTGATTTTGGAGTTCGCGTAATAGGGGACTTAGACTTCACCACAATGCTGGTTGGAGCGCTTTATCAGGAAGGTGGCGAAGCGCGCACCAATAGCTCTGAGCTGGTAGTAGGCATCCTCAGTGAGGTCTTCGCTTTCCTTGAGTGGAGGGTTCTCGATCCACAGGCGCTCATCCCAGTCTAGCTCAGCGAGGTCTCGTGTTTGCCCATACTGATTATTTTGGAAAAAGACACCGGAGACGTTGTAGTGAAAACGTCGAAGGTGCCTGATCGTATCTATTATTTCTGTTGTGTTTGATGTTTGGGCATGAAAGCTCAGTATCGCGATGTCAGATGGATGAAAATTGTTCCGAAAAAACGTAGATGCGGTGGTGTTTTGCTCATCGAAGCTCCGCCCCATCATGAATATGTGTCTAGCTGACGATGGCATTGAAGTGTTTGAGATTTTGTAATTCTGGTTACTGTCGAAGCGGCTGAACTTATCAATGCTACAGAGGCGAAGAGCCAGTTCCTTCTGTATTGTCGTTTTTCCAACCGCGTTATTACCGATAAGAACGTACGCCCAATACTTGAACATGCGGAGGCTCCTGAGAAGCTCTAAGGATGAAGCATCGTTGGTCATTTCGCAGAAGAAATGCAGCCGATTCCAGCATCAATGGATGAGCAGATCAAATATGACCGAAACCGTCGAACGCTTCATCGTCACGGGCATCGTCCAGGGCGTCTTCTACCGCAAATGGACGAAGGCGACCGCGGATGGGCTGGGCCTGCGCGGCTTTGTCCGCAACCGCTCAGACGGCTCGGTCGAAGCGGTGCTGGCGGGCGATCAGTCGCGGCTCGACGCCTTTGCGGAAGCCGCCCGCGCCGGGCCGGACGCTGCGGCTGTCGAGAGCGTCGCGCGGTCGCCCGCCGACAGGTCTGACGTCGACGGCTACGAGCGCGCCGAGATCGCCGACGACGCCTGACCCGTCAAAGCGCGCAGGGTCGCCCTCTGTCGAACGTGAAATGATCGTTCGATAAATTTGGGGGTCCCATCGATGCTGAAAACACTGACCGTCGCGCTCGTTGCGGCGCTTCCGATTTCTACGGCCTCCGTCGCGATGGCCGCGCCCGCGGCGTCCCCTTCAGGGCTCCACGCGACGACGATCCAACTCGTCGACCTTCGCCGCGATAATCATCGAAACGACAAGCGCCATGTCGACCGCAGCCCATCGCACCGCTTCACGCCGGGACAGCGTTATCGCAGCGCTCCGCGTGGCTGGCGCAGCTACCGCGGCCGGCCGGGCGATTGGCGCACCCGCGGCTGCATTCTGGTCGGTCCGCTCTGGTTCTGCCCGTAACAGCTCTTCAGGACGGCGGCATAAGCCGCCGTCCTCCTGTCCGTCTCGCGCAAGGCGGATGACGGCGTCCTTCCGCGGCGCCATGGTCCGCTTATGCAATGGACCGATGACGGGCTGATCCTGGGGGTGCGCCGGCAGGGCGAGACCTCCGTGGTGCTCGAGCTTTTTACGCGCGACCATGGGCGACATCTCGGCCTTGTGCGCGGCGGGCGCTCGCGCAAGCTGCGGCCGACGCTGCAGCCCGGTAACACCGTGCGAGCCGAATGGCGGGCGCGGCTCGACGACCATCTCGGCGCCTACACGGTCGAACCGATCGAGACGCGCGCTGGCCGCCTGATGGAGCGCGCCGACGCGCTCCACGGCGTCGGCCACCTTGCGCATCTGCTGCGCCTGCTCGCAGAGCGGGACCCGCACGAGGCGCTCTACGCAGCCGCCGAGATCGTCGCCGACCATCTGCACGATCCTGAAACGGCGCCCGCACTGATCGTGCGGCTGGAACTCGAAATCCTGTCCGAGCTCGGCTTCGGCCTCGATCTCTCGCAATGCGCGGCGACGGGCGAGACCGAAGACCTGATCTACGTCTCGCCGAAGACGGGTAGGGCGGTCGGCCGTGAGGCGGGCGCGCCTTACGCGGAAAAACTGTTCGCTCTGCCGCCCTTTCTCGTCGCGCGCGGCGCCAACGCCTCGCCGACTGCGGCCGACGTCGCCGCCGGTTTCGCGCTCACCGGCCACTTCCTCAACATGAGGGTGTGGGAGCCACGGGGCCTGAGGCCGCCGGACTCACGCGCGGCGTACCTCGCCACGACATCGCGTAAATAATACGCCATCGGTACTCGACTCGCTCTACACGGGAAGCTCTATGAGCAAGTTCTGGCTCTCCCGTAGAAATCGCCGCAATATGCCATTTAAGATCAGCGCAGGTTAGATCTTTTTGGTAGCTATCTCGCTGATTTAGATTTTCATATCTGAATGCTAGATCGTTTTGCGGGGAAAAATGGCGATTATAGAGACTAGCCGGAGAGGAGTTTCGAGAGAGATCACCATAAACATCGTCGTTGGCTTAGTCGTGGCGATAGTATCCGGCATCATTATATGGGCGGCGACACGAGAGGATGGATGGTTTAGTGGGAAGGAAAAACTAACATATAGAGCAAATTATATTGAGGGGTTTCAATCAATATCTAAACGATATGGTTTTTTGGAAGTCGTACTGAGGAATAGCGGACGAAAAACGTCTCCTACATCTAGAATATTTATAAAATTTTCAGACGGAACTACGATTATTGAACGAAAGGCAAATTTGTCGTCAGGGCTTCCTGTCACGGAGACTGATGACAAAAGCAAAGGAGCAGTCATAGACTTTGTAGCCCCGATCTTAGCGGCGGGAGAAGAATTTACGACATCTATTCTGTTCGAAGGCGCGCAGTCTGTACGCCCCGAAATTGTGGTAAAGAACGATAACGGATTAGCGGAGGAGAATAATTCAAAGGAAAATAAGTCAATATCTATGCTAACAATAGTTCCTATTGTTATGGCGCTGGTGTGCGTTATATTAACATACATCTTTCTCGCGAATGTTGTCAGAAAAAAGCTTTTTGTTCAGCAATCTTTAAACAACACGGCTTTTCTTTTCTTACAAAAAAAGATGGTAAATGAAGCGGTTGACCTGCTCCGCAACGAACTTCTGAGGTCGGGTTTTTCGCAGTATGAGCTAGCAAACTACGCGCTTGCTCTTGGTTTGTCTGGTGACCATTCTTCTTCAGAAAGAATGTTTCAACTCGCCGAGTGGTGGGCGTTTAAGGGGCATGCTAAGGCCGTTGTGCTGTATAACAAAGCGACGCTGATGATAGCTCAAGGTAATGCTGAGGATGCGAGACCCCTCGTGACTGCAGCCTTGCGCATAAGTCGACGACCAATCTTAGAATACATGGAGATCAGCGACTACATGAAGGATGCAGGTTTCAAAGAAGCAGATTTCTGACCAAGCGAGATTGAAAGATGGTGCCGTAAGCGTCTTGCTGCGAATCGGCTCCCGGCCTAACCCTTCGCGACATGAACGACCTCGCCCCGCCGCCGGAAGACGGTGTCCTTCCCGTCGAGCTCAGGGCGGCGCTGGAAGAGCGCTATCTCGCCTACGCGCTCTCGACGATCACGCAGCGCGCGCTGCCTGACGTGCGGGACGGGCTCAAGCCCGTGCATCGCCGCGTGCTGTGGGCGATGCGGGAGCTCAAGCTCGACCCCGGCGCGGCGTTCAAGAAATGCGCCCGTGTGGTCGGCGACGTCATCGGCAAGTACCACCCGCACGGCGACCAGTCGGTCTACGACGCGCTCGTCAGGCTGGCGCAGGACTTCGCGCAGCGCTGGCCGTTGGTCGAGGGGCAGGGCAATTTCGGCAATGTCGACGGCGATAACGCCGCGGCGATGCGATACACTGAGGCGCGGCTGACCGAGGTTGCCCGCCTGCTGCTCGACGGGCTCGACGAGGACGCGGTCGACTTCCGCCCGACCTATGACGGCTCGGAAGAAGAGCCGATCGTGCTCCCCGGCGCCTTCCCGAACCTGCTCGCGAACGGGTCCCAGGGCATCGCGGTCGGCATGGCGACCGCGATCCCGCCGCACAACGTTGCGGAACTGGTCGCCGCAGCAAAGGCGCTGCTCGCCGATCCCGCTATCGAACCCGACGCGCTGCTGGAGCACGTGCAGGGCCCTGACTTCCCGACCGGCGGCGTCGTCATCGACGGGCCGACGAGCATCGCCGACGCCTACCGCACCGGCCGCGGCGCCTTCCGCACCCGCGCGCGCTGGGCGGTCGAGGACCTTGGCCGCGGGACATGGGTCGCAGTCGTCACTGAAATTCCGTGGCTCGTGCCGAAGAGCCGGCTGGTTGAGCGCATCGCGGAACTGATCAACGAGCGCAAGCTGCCGCTCGTCGTCGACGTGCGCGACGAGTCGACCGAGGACATCCGCCTCGTGCTGGAGCCGCGGGCGCGCAACGTCGACCCTGTGGTCATGATGGAATCGGTCTTCCGCCTGACCGAGCTCGAGACCCGCATCCCGCTCAACATGAACGTGCTGGCGCGCGGCACGACGCCCGTCGTCATGGGGCTGAAGGAGGCTCTGCGGCACTGGCTCGACCACCGCCGCGAGGTCATTCAGCGCCGCGCGCGGCACAGGCTCGACGCCATCGTCCGGCGGCTAGAGATTCTTGACGGACTGCTGATCGCCTATCTCAACATCGACGAGGTGATCCGCATCGTCCGCGCCGCCGACGATCCGAAGGCGGATCTGATCGCGGCCTTCGCGCTGACCGAGCTGCAGGCCGACTCCATCCTCAACATGAGGCTGCGTTCGCTCGCGAAGCTCGAGGAAATCGAGATCCGCCGCGAGCATGACAAGCTGTCCAAGGAGGGCGATGATCTCCGCGGCCTGCTCGGCTCTGAGGCTCGCCAGTGGCGGCGGGTGGACAAGGAGCTCGACGGCCTCGCGAAGAGCTTTGGGCCGGACACCGCGCTCGGCAAGCGCCGCACCACCTTCGCGACGGCGCCGGCTTCGACGGCCTCCGACATCGCCGACGCCTTCGTCGAGCGCGAACCGGTGACGGTCGTGGTCTCCGAGAAGGGCTGGATCCGCGCGCTGAAGGGCCACGTCGCCGACCTCTCGACGCTGACTTTCAAAGCCGACGACCGCTTGATGCTGTCGCTCAAGACCGAGACCACCGCCAAGCTCGTGGTGATCACGTCGAACGGCAAAGCCTACACGGTCGACGCTTCCAAGCTGCCCGGCGGTCGCGGCGCAGGGGAGCCGGTGCGGCTGATGGTCGACATCGACGAGGGCGCGGAGATCGTCGACGTCTTCGTCCACCGCGCCGGCGCCAAGCGCCTCGTGGTGACGACCGCGTCGCGCGGTTTCATCGTCGCGGAAGACCAGTTGCTGACCTCGACCCGCAAGGGGCGGCAGGTCGTGAACCTCGACGGCGCGCGGGTGCTGAAGTTCACGGAGGCAGACGGCGACACGGTCGCGATCGTGGGACAGAACCGCAAGCTGCTGCTGTTCCCGCTCTCCCAGATCGCCGAGATGGCCCGCGGCGCCGGCGTGCGCCTGCAGCGCTACAAGGACGGCGAGGTCTCGGACGCCAAGGTGTTCTCGCTTAGCGAGGGGCTGAGCTTCACCACCAATGGCGGCGTGGCGCGGCGCGTGTTGGGCGACGAGCTCCGCGACTGGATCGGCAATCGCGCCGAAGCCGGCAGGCTGCCGCCGCACGGCTTCCCGAAGTCTAATAAGTTGGGAATTTAATTATTCGGCTAATCCCAGACTACGCGGGCGCCAAACCTTCTATCCGCAATGAATATCAAGAGACAGCCTCGGCTCGTTTTCCTGATCCGGAGCAACAAATCGTATTTCACTTCCCCGTCCGCTTGATCTAACCAAACCAAAGCGACCTAAGTATTTCAATTCAGAATAGTACCGAGAAACAGGCGGCGTCGCCGGTATTGCGCCGCTCCGTTGATCTCTTTCCACATATCGGAATAAATGGGTGAAGCCGGGGTCAATCTTATCCCTGTCAATTATTGCAGACTGCGCCAACCGCTTACCGAGTTCACTGTGCTGCGGGATGTCCGCAGGATCGCAGGAGGACTTCATCGCGCCAGACGAACGATCAAGCACAAATAGCCGATAGACGGTGCCGAAGTAATAAGTGTTTTTTTCTTTTGACCGGTATACGGAGAGGCCAGAATTATAAGGTCTTTTCCAAATCGAAAGCCATTCGCTGGACGGACCAAAAAGATAGCCGTCGCCCGTCAGGCGAAATTTCTCATCCGTTCCCAATCCCCAAGAGATGGCGAACGAGAGGCTGAGACCGTTGTTCTCAAGGCGGACGGACTTGGAGCGTGTCATCAGAAGGCCCCACGCGACATAGCTTGCTACAACGACGGCAAGACTCGTCAAAACGAGGCGTCGCATGTGCGGTATTACTCTCCTTCGCGCAACTGCCACCCCGTCGGCGCCAAGAACTCCTGCGGCCGGAAGCGGCGCTTGTAGTGCATCTTGGGCGATCCCTCGACCCAGTAGCCGAGGTAGAGATACGGCAGCCCCAGTTTCTTGGCGCGCGCGACGTGGTCGAGGATCACATGGGTGCCGAGCCCGCGATCGCGCTGCTCGGGGTCGTAGAACGAATAGACCAGCGACAGTCCGTCGGAGAGCCGGTCGACCAGCGCGACCGCGAGCAGCGGCCCGGCGCCGCGGCCGTTGATCGCGGTGTCCGGCCCGCGCCGGCGATACTCGACAAGGCCGGTTCGGACATGGCTGTCCTCGACCATCGTGGCGTAGTCGAGCACGGTCATGTCGACCATGCCGCCGTCGGAATGACGGTGGTCGAGATAGGCGCGGAACAGCGAATATTGCTCGGAGGTCGGGGCGAGGCCGATCTCGGCGCCGACGAGGTCGCGGTTCTGCGCGCGGTTGCGGCGGAAGGCCTTCGTCCAGACGAAGTCGTCGACGCAGACGCGCACCGAAACGCAGGCGCGGCAGCCCTCGCAGGCCGGGCGATAGGCGATGGTCTGGCTGCGCCGGAAGCCGCCATGCGTCAGCAGATCGTTGAGCGGGGCCGCCTGCTCGCCGACGAGATGGGTAAAGACCTTCCGCTCGAACTGCCCCTTCAGATAGGGGCAGGGCGAAGGGGCGGTCAGGTAGAACTGAGGCGTATCACGCGAATGAGCGGTCAAGTCTCGTCAACCTCGCGGACGCGCCGCGCTCCCGCTGGAGCGGCGTGTCCGCGATCAGGATAACAGCGGCTCTGCGGTCCGGCCAAGCGGCTTGATGGGCTCGGCCTCGTTCAGCGCCGACCCTCGAGCGTCCCGCGATCCACAAACAGCACGCCGAGCGCGAGGTCGTGCAGCAGCTGTTTGCGGCGCGTGAACAGGCCGAAGATGAGGATCAGCGGCGTCAGGAACGAAATCGAGAGATAGAGCAGTACGACATGGGCGGCTGCGATCGCGAAGCCCGGCCGTTCGCCGCTCCAGGCGCGGGCGGTCAAGCCCGTCAACCGCATGCCCCAGGTCGCGGCCCGATCTCCGCCAAGCGTCGCGCCGGAATAGAGAATCGCGACCGCAGGGAACACGCCGCCAAACAGCAGCCAGGCGAGGCCGAACGTCAGGAAGCCCAGCATCACGATGAATACGCTGGCGATGGCCGTCAGCGTCAGCACCACGCAGAAGTCCACGCAGAACGCCAGCACGCGCCGGCCAAGCACGCCATCGTAGAGCCGTGGCTCGTTGAGCGGGTCGACCAGCGATCCGGACGAGATCGCGGCGGGATAAAGCGGGGAAGCGGTCATCGTCGCGTCGGGCTCCGAAGGGGTCTGCGCGTAACTGCGGCGCTCGCATAGCAAGAAAATGGTGACCGCCCTGACGCCGCGCAAGCGGGCGCTCGTCAGGCCAAGCCTGGCATGCCAGACTTCCGCCAAACCAAAAACGACGAAGGAACGCCCATGACAGCTCGCATCCATGATCTCACGTTGGCCGACGGGCGTCGGCTCAGTCCATGGTGCTGGGCGGCGAAGCTCGCGCTTGCGCATAAGGACGTGGCGTTCGAGACGATCCCGACCCGCTTCATCGACATCCCGAAGATCGAGGGCGGCTTCAAGACCGTGCCGGTGGTCGATCTCGGCGAGGCGACGGTTGGCGACTCGTTCGAGCTCGCGCTGAAACTGGAGACTGACTACCCCGATCGCCCGCCGCTCTTCGCGGGCGAGGGCGGCGTCGCGCTGTCGCGCTTCGTGCAGGCCCAGGCGTCCTTCCTGCTCGGCAAGATGTCGCGCGCGATGGTGCTCGCGATCCATGACGGGCTCGACGAGGAGACGCAGGGCTACTTCCGGACGTCGCGGGAGAAGATGTTCAAAGCGACGCTCGAGGAGGTCGCGGCGGAGCCCGAGAAGAACATCGCGGCGGTCAAGGACGCGCTGACGCCGATCCGCATACTTCTTCGCTCGCAGCCTTTTCTCGGAGGCGAGACGCCGCTCTTCGCCGACCTCATGGTCGCCGGTCTCTTCCAGTGGGCCCGTGTCGTCGGCGCGGTGGATTATCTCGCGGGCGAAGATCGGCTGGCGGAGTGGTTCGCCAGGCTGGAGGCGCGCTACGGCGAGACGCTGGCGCGCACGAACGGCTGACGCGTCGTCACGGTTCGCCGCTCGTCTCAGGTCGTCAGACCCGCTTCGCGCTGATAGTTGACGAGGTCGAGCGATGGCGCGGCGTCACGGCCGCCGAAACGCGTCAGCATCGCGTGCGCCTGCCCGCGGTGATGCGTGTGGTGGTTGAACATGTGGGCGAGCGCGGAGCCGAGCGGCTGCTCGATGATGTCGGGCGCCGCCATCCTGGCGTAGCGGAGCGGACCGGCGAGCCGTTCGGTCGTCAGTCGGGCGACCCAGTCGGAGATGCGGCGGTCCTCTGCGGCGCGCGCTTCGGACAAGGACAGGACGTCGTCGTGCAGGATGGCGTCGAGCCTGTCGGGCGCGTCACCCTCGCCGGTGAAGCGCCGCATCCAGATGCGATCGGTCACGAGCAGGTGGTTCAAGGTTCCGCACAGCGAGCCGAAGAAGGCGCCGGCGTCGGCGTGGAATGTCCCGCCTGGCGCGGCCAGGACAGCCGCGTAGATTCTTTCGTTCGCCCAGGCGTTGTAGCCGGCGAGCATGACCCAGTGATCGTGCATCGATGCGTCTCCGCGACCTGCATCGCCGCGCCGCGACGAAGGGTCAAGCCGACTGCGCGGAAAACGAAACCGCGGGCCGAAGTCGGTCGTCTCCCGCGCAAGCGGAAGGCTGAGGCGCAAGCGCGGACAAGCCGAAGTCGCCGCCGCTTTGACCTCGCAAGGCCGCACGTTATAAGCCGCGCGCCTCTACCCATTACCCATTGCTTCGCCCGCGTCGTCGAGACGGCGCGCCGCGCACCTCAAACAACAAGGCGTCATCCATGGCCCTCGAACGCACCTTCTCCATCATCAAGCCGGACGCGACCCGCCGGAACATCACCGGCAAGGTGCTCTCAATCATCGAGGCGTCGGGCCTGCGCGTCGTCGCGCAGAAGCGCATCCAGATGACCAAGGAGCAGGCGCAGGGCTTCTACGCCGTTCATAAAGAGCGCCCGTTCTTCGGCGAACTCGTCGACTTCATGATCTCGGGCCCGGTCGTCGTGCAGGTGCTCGAGGGCGAAGACGCGATCGCCAAGTACCGCGAAGTCATGGGCGCGACCAATCCGGCGAACGCCGCCCCGGGCACGATCCGCAAGGAGCTCGCAGAGTCGATCGAGGCCAACACGGTGCACGGCTCCGACGCGTCCGAGACCGCTAAGGAGGAGATCAAGTATTTCTTCCAGGATCACGAGATCGTCGGCTGATCCGGCCGCTCTCGCGCTCTAGTTCATGATCGCCGGCCGACGCGGGAAGTCCGCGCCGGCCGGCGCTGCGTTTCCGGGAGGAAGGCATGGAATTCACTTTCGCGTTCGACCAGCCGACTTTCTGGATTTCGCTGCTTCAGATCATCTGGATCGATCTGCTGCTCTCGGGCGACAATGCGGTCGTCATCGCGCTCGCCTGCCGCAAACTCCCGGCCGATCAGCGCAAGCTCGGCATCCTGCTGGGCGCCGGCGCCGCAGTCGTCCTGCGCATCATCTTCGCCTTCTTCATCACCTTCCTGCTCGGCGTGCCCTTCCTGAAGGTCGCGGGCGGCCTGCTGCTGTTCTGGATCGCGATCAAGCTCGCGACCGACGAGCACGAGGACCACGCCGACGTTGAGGCGAGCTCCAACCTCTGGGGCGCGGTCCGCACGATCGCGATCGCCGACGCCGTGATGAGCCTCGACAACGTGGTCGCGATCGCCGCCGCCGCGAAGGGTCACCCCGAGCTCTTCATCTTCGGCCTGCTGCTCACGATTCCGCTGATCGTGGCGGGCTCCACGGTGCTCAGCGCGATCTTGCAGAAATTCCCGATCCTGGTGTGGTTCGGCGCGGCGCTGCTCGGCTGGATCGCGGGCGAGATGATCCTCGGCGACGTGATCGTGACCAACTGGCTGCAGGGTTACGACCCCGGGCTGGTCGTTCCCGACCTTGAGCATGGCGGAGCAGCGACCGCTGTCAAGTGGCTGCACTACCTTGCGGCCGCCGCAGGCGCGATCTTCGTGGTCGCCCTCGGCTACGTCATCAAGCGCCGGCGGCACACGACCGCGGAAGGCACGATCAAGGACGCTTCATAAGGCTCGGGATGGGCGAAACGTCCATCCATGAAAAACGGCCGGCGAGTGATCGCCGGTCGTTTTCTTTAAGCCGCCGGCTGAGCCGCGGGCTAAGGCCAGACGAGCGCCGTCGCGTCGGCATCGCCGCCCGCGTCCACCAGCGCCTTGCCGTCGGTGACGCGCACGCGGCCTTCCGCCCAGAGCTTCAGAGCTCGGACGTAGAGCAGATGCTCGGCCGCGAGCACGCGGGCAGCCAGCGCATCCTCGTCGTCGCCGTCGAGCACGGGCACCGCGGCCTGGGCGATGATCGGACCCGAATCCATCTCCGCGGTTACGATATGCACCGTGCAGCCGTGGAGCTTCACTCCAGCTGCGAGCGCGCGGGCGTGCGTGTCGAGGCCCTTGAAACTCGGCAGCAGAGCCGGATGGATGTTGATCAGCCGTCCCGCCCAGCCCTCGATGAAGCCGTCGGTGAGGATGCGCATGAAGCCCGCGAGGCAGACGAGGTCCGGCTCGAACGAGCGGATCGCCTTATCGAGCGCGGCGTCGAACTCCGCCCGGCTCCCGTAGGCCTTGTGGTCGACGATTGCGGTCGCGATGCCCGCCCGTTCGGCGATCGTCAGCGCCCCCGCGCCCGGCCGGTTGGAGATGACGGCGACGATCCCGGCGGGGAAGTCGGGCTCGGCCGCGGCGGCGTCGATCAGCGCCGCCATGTTGGAGCCGCGGCCCGAGACGAGGACGACGACCCGCGTCTTCGTCATGCGAGGTCGAGCGCGCCTGAGAAGCGCACAGGATCGTCGGCCGCGGAAATCGGGACGATCTCGCCTATTCGCGCAACCGCCTCGCCTTCTTCTGTCAGCAGCGCTGCGACCTCGTCCGCAGCGTCAGCCGCGACGACGACGACCATGCCGACGCCGCAGTTGAAGGTGCGCAGCATCTCGGCCTCCGCCACGCCGCCGGCCCTAGCCAGCCAGCCGAACACGGCGGGCGGCGTGATCGCGCCGAGGTCGATCGCCGCGCCGAGACCGTCGGGCAGTACGCGCGGCAGATTGTCGGGCAGGCCGCCGCCGGTGATGTGGGCGAGCGCTTTGATGGCGAGGCCAGCCTTCAGCGCCTTGAGCAGCGATCGAACGTAGATCTTGGTTGGCGTCAGCAGCGCGCGACCGAGCGTCGGGTGCTCCGAGAACGGGGAGGGGGCCTCGAGCGTCAGCCCCGAGCGAGCGACAATGCGGCGGACGAGCGAGAAGCCGTTCGAATGCACGCCCGACGAGGCGAGCGCGAGCAGGACGTCACCCGCCGTGACGTCGCGGCGCGGCAGCAGCTTGCCGCGTTCCGCCGCGCCGACCGCGAAACCGGCAAGGTCGTAGTCGCCGTCGGGGTACATGCCCGGCATCTCGGCCGTCTCGCCGCCGATCAGCGCGCAGCCGGCGTCCATGCAGCCGGTCGCGATGCCCTTCACGACGTCGTAGGCGGTGTCGCCGGAAAGCTTTCCGCAGGCGAAATAGTCGAGGAAGAACAGCGGCTCGGCGCCCTGCACGACGACGTCGTTGACGGACATCGCGACGAGGTCGACGCCGACCGTATCGTGGATGCCGGTCTCGATCGCGATCTTGAGCTTTGTGCCGACGCCGTCATTGGCGGCGACGAGCACCGGGTCGGTGAAGCCCGCGGCCTTGAGGTCGAACAGGCCGCCGAAGCCGCCGATCTCGGCGTCCGCGCCGGTGCGGCGTGTGGCGCGCACCAGCGCCTTGAGGCGCTCGACGAGCGCGTTGCCGGCGTCGATGTCGACGCCCGCGTCGGCGTAGGTCAGGCCGCCGCCGCTCGATTGATTTTCGGCCATTTCCCGCCCCGACGCTTGTCCGCCGCCCCCTTAGACCGGCATGGCCGGAACCGCAACCAGGGGGTTCTTTGCCGGTGAGGCTGTCGCTCTTATTTCATTCAGTGTCACGGCCTGAGAAACCGTGCGTGCTTCGAGACGCCCGCTAGCGCGGGCTCCTCAGCATGAGGAGGTCTGCGCTTTGGCTTCTCTCCACGGCCCTCATGCTGAGGAAGCTCGGAGGGCCGTCTCGAAGCACGCAGCACAAGCGCCGAGCGCCCAAACAAACTGGAGACGAACGCCACGTGAACCTGCCGAACCTCCTCACGATCGCACGCATCTTCAGCGTGCCTCTGCTCGTCTGGCTGATCGCGAGCGGCCAGCCGCTGGCGGCGTTCTGGCTGTTCGCGCTCGCAGGCGTCACGGATGGGCTCGACGGTTATCTCGCGCGGACCCGCAACCAGAAGACGGAGCTCGGCGCCTATCTCGACGCGGTCGCCGACAAGGCTCTGCTGGTCTCGATCTATGTGACGCTCGGGGTCTTGCTCGAGATCCCGCGGCTGCTGGCGATCGCGGTCGTGTTTCGCGACGTCGTCATCATCGGCGGCGTACTCGTCGCCTGGCTAGTGGCGCGGCCGCTGCCGATCGTCCCGCTCGCCGTGAGCAAGCTGAACACCGTCGCGCAAATCGTGTTTGCGGGCTTCATCCTCGGATCGGACGGTTTCGGGCTCAGCCTGCCGCTGGCGGAGACGATGGGCGCTTGGGGCGTGGGCGGCTTGACGCTCGCCTCGGCCGCCGCCTATCTCGTGGCCTTCATCCGTCACATGGCGCTGACGGAGCCGGCCGCGCCGGGCGACCAGGAGAGAGCGCCATGAACTTCCAGCGACAGGCTCTGTTCTGGCTCGCGGCGCTGCTGGCGGTGGCGTTCTTCCTCTATCTGTTCTCAGGCATCCTGCTGCCCTTCGTCGCCGGCTTGGCGCTCGCTTACCTGCTCGATCCCGTCGCCGATCGGCTGGAGCGCCTCGGCCTGCCGCGCGTCGCGGGGACGTTGGTGATCCTCACTTCCGTCGTCCTCGTGCTCGTGCTCGCCATCGTGCTCGTCGCGCCGCTGCTCGCTGGGCAGATCTCAAACTTCATCGAGAAGCTGCCCGCCACCGTCGCCCGGCTCCAAGAATTGCTCGCGGTGCAGTCCGACAGTTTCCTCGGCCGCATGGTCGGGCAGGGCATCGGCCAGGCAAAGGCGTCCCTCGGCGCTATCGTGGGAGAGGGCATCAACTGGGCGACCTCGTTTCTCGCCTCGCTCTGGGCAAGCGGACAGGCGCTGGTTTCTCTGGCCAGCCTCATCGTCGTGACGCCGGTCGTCGCCTTCTACATGCTGATCGACTGGGACCGGATGATCGATCAGGTCGACGCCTGGACGCCGCTTCAGCACCGCGAGACCGTCCGGCGGCTCGCCCGCGAAATGGACGACAGCATCGCCGGCTTCGTTCGCGGTCAGGCGCTCGTCTGTCTCATCCTCGGCACCTTCTACGCAATCGCGCTGACGATCGTCGGCCTGAACTTCGGACTGGTGATCGGCCTCGGCGCCGGCCTGCTCGGCTTCATCCCTTACGTCGGCTCCCTGACCGGCTTGCTGGTCTCCGTCGGCGTCGCGATCGTGCAGTTCTGGCCGGACTGGACGATGGTGGCGCTCGTGCTCGGCATCTTCGTCTTCGGCCAGTTCGTCGAGGGCAACATCCTGCAGCCGCGCCTCGTCGGGCGCTCGGTCGGCCTGCATCCGGTCTGGCTGATGTTCGCTCTCGTCGCCTTCGGCTACCTCATGGGCTTCGTCGGGCTGCTGGTCGCCGTGCCTCTCGCCGCGGCGCTCGGCGTGCTCGCGCGCTTCGCCGTCCAGCGCTATCTGGAGAGCCCGTTTTATACCGGGCGCCAGGGGCCGACTGTCCTGCCCGGCGGGCCCCAGACCTCGAGCCTGTTCGCACCGAACCCGCGGATCGACAGGCCGCAGGCGGCGCCGGACGTCTCCGGGGAGACGTGATGGCGCGCGAGGCGCCCCGCCAGATCCCGCTCGCCCTGCCGCACGAGCCGCGGCTCGGCGCCGACGACTATCTTGTCGGTTCGGCGAACGAAGCCGCGCATGCGCTGGTGACGGGATGGCCGGCATGGCCGGACAAGGTGCTGCTCCTCGTCGGCGACGAGGGCGCCGGCAAGACGCATCTGGCCTCGATGTGGGCGGAGCAGGCGTCCGCCGTCGAGGCGACCGACCCCGAGGAGGCCGCGCGCCGGATCCTCGAGGAGAGCATTGCGCCGACGTTTGTCGAGGATGTCGACAGCGTGGACGAGACCGGGCTGTTCCATCTCCTGAACGCGGCGCGCGAGCGGAACGCCTATCTCCTTCTGACCGCCCGCATGGGTCCTTCGCTGCTCTGGCCGACGCTGCCCGATCTAGCTTCCAGGCTGAGGGCTCTGCCCCAAGCGCGACTGGAGCCGCCGGAGGAGGCCATGGTCCAGGCGGTGCTGGTCAAGCTGCTCGACGAGCGCCAGCTCCGGGTGGACGCGGATGTGGTGGCCTTCATCGCGCGCAGATGCGATCGTTCTCTTGGCTCCGTGCGGCGTGTGGTCGACGCGCTCGATCATGAGTCGCTGGCGCGCGGCCGCGCAGTTGGCCGGGGCCTTGCCGGCGACGTCCTCGCCCGCCTGCTCGACGAAGAGGATTGAATGGACGCCGCCGATCCTTCCGACCCTAAGCCTTCCGGCGTCGCCAAGCCGTCACAGGAACGTCGTATGCAGCCGCGCGGCCGCCGCCGGGCCGCCGTGAAACGCGACGCTGTGAGAGACGAGTCCATGAACGAGATCGCTCAGGTTCCGCCGCGCGCCGAGATCGCCGGCGTCGAGCTCGCCACTCCTGCGATCGTCGAAACGCCGCCGCCAGTGGGCGATCCGTCGCGCTTCGTGAACCGTGAAATTTCCTGGATCGGCTTCAACAGGCGCGTGTTGGAGGAGGCCTCAAACCTCAACCATCCCGTACTGGAGCAGCTCCGCTTCCTCTCGATCTCCGCGAACAATCTCGACGAGTTCTTCATGGTCCGCGTCGCGGGGCTACGCGGCCAGTTCAAGTCGGGACTGACGGAGCGTTCGCCGGACGGGTTGACCCCGGGCGAGCAGTTGATCCGCATCGGCGAGGTGGTGTCCTCGCTTGCGCACGATCAGCAGAAACGCTGGCTGGAGCTGCGCAGCCAGCTCGCCGAGGCGCAGATCCATCTGATCGAGGGCCCTGGCCTGTCAAAGTCCGAGATGCTGTGGCTCGAAGACTATTTTCTGAACTACGTTTTTCCCGTGCTGACCCCGCTGGCGGTCGATCCGGCGCATCCCTTCCCGTTCATCCCCAATCTCGGCTTCACGATCGCGCTCAACCTGACGCGCCAGAGCGACGGCCGCGCCCTGAACGCGCTGATCCGCATGCCGGCGCGCGTCGAGCGCTTCATCCGCCTGCCGGAAGGCGAGCCGGGGGCCCGCTTCATCAGCCTGGAGCAGGTCATCGGCCTGTTCATCCAGCGCCTGTTCCCCGGCTATGTCGTGAAGGGCCAAGCCGGCTTCCGCGTGATCCGCGACAGCGATCTCGAGGTCGAAGAGGAGGCGGAGGATCTCGTCCGCACCTTCGAGAGCGCGCTGAAGCGCCGCCGCCGCGGCTCGGTAATCCGCCTCGAAGTCGAGAACACGATGCCGCCGGAGCTGCGCGCCTTCGTAATCGACGCGCTCGACGTAACCGATGACGAGGTCTTCGTGGTCGACGGCGTGCTGGCTCTCGGCGATCTCAGCCAGATCGTCTCAATCGATCGGCCGGAGCTCAAGTTCAAGGCGTATAACCCGCGCTTCCCGGAACGGGTCCGCGAGGCCGGCGGCGACTGCTTCGCGGCCATCCGGGAGAAGGACTTCGTCGTCCACCACCCCTACGAATCGTTCGACGTGGTGGTGCAGTTCCTGAACCAGGCCGCCCGCGATCCGAACGTCGTCGCGATCAAGCAGACGCTCTATCGGACCTCGTCCGACAGCCCGATCGTCCGCGCGCTGGCGGAGGCTGCCGAGGCCGGCAAGTCGGTGACGGCGCTGGTCGAGCTCAAGGCGCGGTTCGACGAGGAGGCCAACATCCGCTGGTCGCGCGATCTGGAGCGCGCCGGCGTGCAGGTGGTGTTCGGCTTCATCGAGCTGAAGACGCACTCCAAGCTGTCGCTGGTCGTGCGCCGCGAGGCCGGCGGCTTAACCACCTATTGTCACGTCGGCACCGGAAACTACCATCCGGTTACGGCCAAGATTTACACGGACTTGTCTTTCTTTACCGCCGATCCGGTGATCGGCCGTGACGTCGGGCGCCTGTTCAACTTCATCACGGGCTATGCGGAGCCGGACGAACTCGAGCGCATGGCGGCCTCGCCGGCGACGCTTCGCAAGGTCTTCCTCGGCCGCGTCCGCGAGGAGATCGAGCACGCCAAGGCCGGCCGCCCGGCCGCGATCTGGGGCAAGTGCAACAGCCTCGTCGATCCGCAGATCATCGACGCGCTCTACGAGGCGAGCGAAGCCGGCGTGAAGATCGACTTCGTCGTGCGCGGCATGTGCTCGCTGAGGCCCGGCGTCCCCGGCCTGTCCGAAAACATCCGCGTAAAATCGATCGTCGGGCGCTTCCTGGAGCACAGCCGGATCTACGCGTTTGGCGGAGGCTACGGCTTGCCGTCGCCGCAGGCCCACGTGTACATCGCCTCGGCCGACCTTATGCAACGCAACCTCGATCGGCGCGTCGAGGCGATGCTTCCGATCCTCAACCCCACCGTTCACGAACAGGTCCTCGACCAGATCATGGTCGCGAACCTGAAGGACAACCAGCAGAGCTGGACCCTGCTTCCGGACGGCTCCTCGCGCCGCATCGCCCCGGCCGAGGGCGAGGAGCCCTTCAACGCGCATCAGTATTTCATGACCAATCCAAGCCTTTCCGGTCGCGGAAAATCCGTGAAGACGAGTTCGCCGCGCAGGCTCGCCAAGCGTGGATAAAGGCGGAAAGAAGAGCGCCCCGCTCCCCGACGCGCCGGGCGAGACGGAGACGCCTTACGCCGCAGCCGGCAAACGGCCGCTGACGCCGGGCAGGCTGCCCTATGGACCGCCCGTCGCGATCGTGGACATCGGCTCCAATTCCGTGCGCCTCGTGGTCTACGAGGGCCTGTCCCGCGCGCCGACTGCGATGTTCAACGAAAAGGAGCTCTGCGCGCTCGGCCGGTCGCTCGCGACAACCAATCGGCTCGCCGACGAATCGGTCGCCAAAGCGCTGTCCGCGCTGAGGCGCTTCAGGACGTTGGCCGACGGTATGGGCGTCAGCCGCATGTACGTGCTCGCGACCGCCGCCGCGCGGGACGCCGAGAACGGAGGCGAGTTCATCCGCGAGGCTGAGCGCATCTGCCGCGAGCCGGTCCAGTTGCTGTCCGGAGCGCGCGAGGCCCGCTTGTCGGCGTTCGGCGTCGTCTCCGGCGTGTTCCGGCCCGATGGGGTGGTGGGCGATCTCGGCGGCGGCAGCCTCGAACTAATCGACGTATCCAAGAACCGCGTCGGCCACGGCGACACCTATCCGCTCGGCGGTATCCGGCTGCAGGACATCTCCGACAAGTCGATCAAGAAGGCGGACCGCGTCGTGCGCGACGCGCTCGAAGGCTCCAAGCAGCTGGACCGTGTGAAAGGCAGGGCTTTCTACGCCGTCGGCGGCACGTGGCGCGCGTTGGCACATCTTCACATGATGCAGAAGAACTATCCGCTGCACGTTCTCCACGGCTACACGATCCCGGCCCGCGAGGCGCTGGAGTTCTGCCGTCTCGTCCGGCGCGTCGATCCCGACACGCTGAGCGCGATCAGCGTCGTCTCCTCCGAGCGCCGCCCGCTGCTCGCCTATGGCGCGCTGGTGCTTGAGCACATCATCCGCATCGGCAAGCCGCGCGACGTCGTGATGTCCGGCCTCGGGGTCCGCGAAGGCTTGCTCTACGAACTGCTCGACGAGGAGGGCCGCCGCGAGGATGCGCTTATCTCGTCCGCGCGCGACCTCGGCTGGCTGCGCGCCCGCGCGCCGCGCCATGGCGACGACCTCGTGGAATGGACCGATCGTCTGTTCCGAAGCTGCGACATCGAAGAGGAGGCGGAGGAGCGCCGCTGGCGCCACGCCGCCTGCCATCTCTCCGACATCGCCTGGCGCGTACATCCCGACTATCGCGGCGAGCAGGCCCTCGACGTCATCGCGCACGGGGCCTTCGTCGGCGTCGACCATCCCGGCCGGGCCTATATGGCGCTCGCGATCTTCTACCGGCACATGGGCCTGCTCGACGACGAAGCGAGCCCGCGCATCCGCGAGCTCGCCTCGACCCGCATCCTCGACCGGGCGCGCACGCTCGGCGCCGCGATGCGCGTCGCCTATCTGGTCTCGGCCTCCGTGCCCGGCGTGCTGCTGCGCGCGCCGCTGACCGTGAAGAAGGACGTTCTGACGCTCCGGCTGCCGAACGAACTGGGCGATCTCGAAAGCGAGCGCCTGCGGAACCGCCTGTCGAAGCTCGGCAAGATCCTCGGCCGGCGCACCGCGATCGTCGCGATCTGACGATGGCCGAGGAGCGCGGCGCGGCGTCCTCTAATCGAACCGGGCAGAGGCTGGCCAGCTACATCCTGCCGGCTTCGGGCACGATGATCGGCATCTGCACCACGCTGGTGGGCCTCGTGAAGATCGTCGAGAGCCGGTCGGGTCCGAGCGTCGTGGACGAGTACGGCGCGGCCATCGCCGTCGCCTTCCTGTTCAGCGCGCTGTTCTCCTATCTCTCGATCAGGCTCTCGGAAGGAGCGCCGACGCTCGGGCGTCGCTGCGAGCGGGTCGCTGACTTCGCCTTCCTGCTCGGCCTCGTCTGCCTGGTCGGCCTCATCGGGCTGTTCGCCTTCGAAGCCATCTGAGGGCGTTCAGCCCTCGACCGGCTCGCTCTCGACCGCGTTTTCTGGACGGCGGCCGCGGCCGCGCCTGGGGCGCGGCGCCGGCAGCGGGCCATCTTCTCCAGGCTCACGATCCAGCGTAACGACACGGCCGCGTTCGATCGCGAGCGCAAGCGTGCCGGCCTTCAGCTTCAGCGCGTGTTCGCCGAACAGTTCCCGCCGCCAGCCGGCGAGCGCAGCAACGTCCGCCTCGTCGTCCGCCGCGATGCGCTCGAGGTCCTCGACATTGGCGATGATCTTCGGGGCGACCGCATTGCGCTCGGCGATCATGCGCAGCAGCACCTTGAGAAGCTCGACCGTCGCGGGATTGGCGACGTGTCCGGCGCGGTCACGCTCGATCTGGGGCAGGGTGGCGGGATCGCGCTCGGCGGCGCGGCCGACGGCCTCCAGGATCTCCTGTCCGGCGCGGGAGCGTTCGTAGCCCTTCGGAAACGCGCGTAACGATCCCAGAGCTTCGACATTGCGCGGCGCACGGGTCGCGACCTCGATCAAGGCGTCGTCCTTCAGCACCCGCGAGCGCGGCACGTCGCGGCCTTGCGCCTCGCGCTCGCGCCAGGCCGCGACCTCCATCATCACAGCGAGATCGCGCGGCTTCTTCAGGCGAGACGCGAAGCGCCGCCAGGCGTCGTCGGGATGCGCGGCGTAGGTCGCGGGGGAGGTGAGGGTCTCCATCTCCTCGACGAGCCAGTCGGCGCGACCGCGCTTCGCGAGATCGGCGGAGAGCTTTGCGTAGACGTTCCTGAGATGCGTCACGTCCGCGATCGCGTAGGTGATCTGGTCTTCGGAAAGCGGGCGGCGGCTCCAGTCGGTGAAGCGCGACGACTTGTCGAGCGCGACGCCGGTCGTCCGCTGAACCAGCTGGTCGTAGGAGACCGAGTCGCCATAGCCGAGCACCATTGCCGCGACCTGCGTGTCGAACACGGGGTGCGGCACGTGGCCCGAGAGGTGATGGAAGATCTCGATGTCCTGCCGGCCGGAATGGAAGACCTTGAGCACGCTCTCAGTCGCCATCAGCTCGAACAAAGGGGCGAGGTCGATGCCGGGCGCCAGGGCGTCGATCACCACCGGCCCTTCCTCGTCGGCGAGCTGAACCACGCAGAGCTTCGGCCAGAAGGTCGTCTCGCGTAGGAACTCGGTGTCCACCGTCACGAAGTCGGCGCGCGCCATGCGGGCGCAGGTTGCGGCGAGCGCGTCTGTCGAGGTGATCATCGTCATCGAAACCCGCTATAGCCGAGCGCGAACGGCTTGTCTGCCGGCCGCGCGTTCTTGACAAGGTCTGGACCCCATGCCGTGGTCCGGCCGCTTTTCAAGGCGGCTGCGCCGGCCGCCAAAGACCGGGACTGATCGACGATGCATCGCTACCGCACCCATACCTGCGGCGAACTCCGGTCCGCCCATGTCGGCGAGACCGTCCGGATCTCCGGCTGGGTCCACCGCGTGCGCGACCATGGCGGCGTGCTGTTCATCGATCTGCGCGACCATTACGGCCTCACCCAGGTCGTGGTCGATCCCGACAGTCCCGCGTTCAAGATGGCCGAGACCGTGCGTTCCGAGTGGGTCATCCGTTGCGACGGTCGCCTGCGCGCGCGCCCTGCGGGAACGGAGAACGCGGACCTGCCCACGGGTCAGGTCGAGCTCTATTGCACCGAGATCGAGACGCTCGGCGCCGCGGCCGAGCTGCCGCTGCCGGTGTTCGGCGATCAGGATTATCCGGAGGAGACGCGGCTCCGTTACCGCTTCCTCGATCTCCGTCGCGAGAAGCTGCACCGGAACATCATGACGCGCGGCGCGATCATCGACGCCATGCGCTCCAAGATGAAGGGGCAGGGGTTCTTCGAGTTCCAGACGCCGATCCTCACTGCGTCGAGCCCTGAAGGCGCGCGCGACTTCCTGGTGCCGAGCCGCATCCATCCGGGCAAGTTCTATGCGCTGCCGCAGGCGCCGCAGCAGTACAAGCAGCTGATCATGATGAGCGGCTTTGACCGCTACTTCCAGATCGCGCCCTGCTTCCGCGACGAGGACCCGCGCGCCGACCGTCTGCCGGGCGAGTTCTACCAGCTCGACCTCGAAATGAGCTTCGTGGAGCAGGAGGACGTTTTCGCCGCCGTCGAGCCGGTGATCACCGGCGTGTTCGAGGACTTCGCCGACGGCAAGCCGGTGACCAAGAAGTGGCCGCGCATCCCCTACGCCGAGTCGATGCGGAAATACGGCACGGACAAGCCGGATTTGCGCAACCCGCTGGTGATGCAGGACGTCTCGGAGCATTTCCGCGGCTCGAACTTCAAGGTCTTCGCGCGGATGCTGGAGACCGAGGGCGCGCAGGTCTGGGCGATCCCCGGGCCGACCGGCGGCAGCCGCGCCTTCTGCGACCGTATGAACTCTTGGGCGCAGAGCGAAGGCCAGCCGGGCCTCGGCTACGTCATGTGGCGCGAAGGCGGGGAGGGCGCAGGCCCGATCGCGAACAACATCGGCCCGGAGCGCACCGCGGCGATCCGCGAGCAGCTCGGCCTCAAGGACGGTGACGCCGCGTTCTTCGTGGCAGGCGACCCGTCGAAGTTCGTGCGCTTCGCAGGGCTTGCGCGGACCAAGGTCGGCGAAGAGCTGAAGCTCGTCGATTTCGACCGCTTTGAGCTCGCCTGGATCGTCGACTTCCCGATGTACGAGTGGAACGAGGACGAGAAGAAGGTCGACTTCTCGCACAACCCCTTCTCGATGCCGCAGGGCGGGCTCGACGCGCTGAACGGCCAAGACCCGCTGACCATCAAGGCGTTCCAGTACGACATCGCCTGCAACGGCTACGAGATCGCCTCCGGCGGCATCCGCAACCACCGCCCCGAGGCGATGGTGAAGGCCTTCGAGATCGCCGGCTATGGCGAGGAGACGGTGGTCGAGCGCTTCGGCGGCATGTACCGCGCGTTCCAATACGGCGCGCCGCCGCATGGCGGCATGGCGGCCGGCGTGGACCGCATCGTCATGCTGCTCACCGGCGTGACCAATTTGCGCGAGATCTCGATCTTCCCGATGAACCAGCAAGCGCTCGATCTGCTGATGGGCTCGCCGTCGGAAGTCTCGCCGAAGCAACTCAAGGACCTACACATCCGCCTCGCGCAGCCGCCGCAGCCGGCCGCCAGATCGGCCTAGGGGCTTCAGCGTCGGTTGAAGACCCGGACGTCAATGGTCTGGGCGATACCGGCCGGGCCGAGGTTCAGCGACTGCAGGAAATCGATCAGCCGGACTTCCGCGTCTCTCGGGTCGACGGAGACCACGATCGAACGCGGCTCGCGGATGAAGCCCGCGAGCGCTGCGGCCGACTGGACCGCGGGCGGGCCGAACAGACGCGCGAACTCCTCCTGCGTCCGTTCGGCTAGCGCGGCCCTGAACTGGTCTTCCGGCTGTCCGGCCCGCGCGGCCGCGCGCTTCAGCAACGTCTCGAAGCCCCCGTCGTTCTCGATGGTGAAGCGGAAGGGCTCCAGCACGATCGACGAGAACTTCTCGAACATCGCAGCGCCCGCGCTCATCGCGAGAGTGGGATCGACCTCCCCAAACGCGCCCTTGGCATGAACCGCGCCGACGCCTTCGAATTTTACCTTCAAGGCGTCGAGCGCCAGCTCCCGCCGGGTCAGGTCGAAGCTCAGCGACGCCATCCCGCTGCCTTCGAGCCTATCGAGGGCCGCCGCTTCGAGCAGCCGGCGGAATGAGGTGTCGGCCGCTCCTGTCGCATTGAGGTTCGAGAACCGCGCCGTCACCTTCTGCGGGACGTCGTCGAGCGGCGCGTCCAGGACGATGTCGGCCTTCGCCACCTCCAGCGCGCCGACGGCGTTCTTGGCGTCGGCGCCCGTCAACGAAATCTGCGCGATGCGCGGCGCAGTGCGGATGATCTCCTCTGTCGTCGGCCGCGTCTGCAGCATGACCTCGTTCCGTCCGACACGCGCGCCGTATTCGGCGATGCGCGATGCGTCGAAACGCTCGAGCTCGAAGCTTCGTGCAGCGATGTCGCTGGCGTCGTCGGGCGCGTAGCGAACGCCGTCCGCCCGGATCCGCTCCAGTCGGGCGTCCGCGTAGCCCTCCAGAGCAAAGCTGTCGGCCCGTCCGGAGCGGCGGGCGCCGTCAGCGCCACGCGATTCGATCGTGATTTCACGCGCTCCGATCGACGCGAACGAAAAAGCGCGTGCGGCGTCGACGACAACTGCGATGCGTTGGCGGTTGTCGGCGGGCGTTGCGGGCTCGTCGGAGTCCAGCTTGGCGATCACGTCGTCGATAACCGCAAAAGGAAAGCCAAGAGCGCGAAGCCTGAAATCCTCCGCGAACGCTCCCTTCGCGGAAGCGCGCCAGGCGCCGTCCGGTCTCATTCCCGCGCGGATCGTCAGTTCGTCTATCGCGAGGGACCGGAGGAGGACTTCGCGGTCGCCCGCGCCGTCGCCCGCATAGAAGCGCCAGAGCGTCGGCAGGCTGAGCGACTTTGCGACGAGCTTCGAGCCGGTGAGCGTCAGGCCTTCCGTCCGCACCGCGCGGCCCGGCTTCAGGTTCGGCGCGGTGACGGAGGCGGACCCGATCATCATCGTGTCGAGCACCCCATTCGAGATGCGACTGATCGTGACGTCCTTGAACGTCCGGGTGATTTTGGTGCGCGTCTCCGTAATCTCGATCGACGGCGCGCTCGCCTCCGCGCTCGAAATGCTCGCGATGATTTCGGCCTGGCTTCGAGCCGACGAGCCGATGCCGGGCGTGGCGACCAGCCCGCGGGAGAGCCCGGAATAATCGCGGGCTTCGAAACGAGGGATTATGGTTTCACCGAGCGTCGACTCCACCCGGATGTGTTCGGCCACGACGCGCTCCGCCGTCAGGTTGTCGTCGACCTGCCACGGACGCACGATCGTCAGCGATCCGATCTGGATGCGGGATCTTCCGCCGGGGGGATCAATTGAGATGTCGTGAACGGTCACCGAGCGCGCGCCAATGTCGACCGACACCTCGCCGCGATCGGCCACCGCGGTGCTGAGGCGGCGAATTCGGCCAAGCGTCTTATCGACCTCTCGCTCGGCCACGTACTGGGCCACGGTGGGCGCGGAGGCGACGGAGATCGCGGCAAGAGCCGCAAGAGCGGCGACGCTCGCGATGATCGTCCGAAGCCTTATCCGCATGCCTTGCTTCTCCGCTCCAGCAGGTGATCCTCGGCCGCCGTCATGGCCTCGCCTCGTCGTCGGACCAAACGATGGCCAGGGTAAGGGCTTGTCGGTTGATTCGCCGTCTGATCGCTTGACCGGCATACGACGAAAGGCCATTGCCCATCCAAGCGCCGATTTCAGGCGCGCCAGCTGGGGAGCGCCTGATGGCCATCGAGATGTCCGAAGACCTACGCACGGGCGCGCTGGTGTATCACCGCGGCTCGACGAGCACGGGCTCTCGGCCGGGCAAGATCGAGATCAAGGCGACCAAGCCCCTGGGCAACCAGCGCGATCTCGCGCTCGCTTATTCCCCCGGCGTGGCCGCGGCATGCGACGCGATCGCCGAAAACCCCGACATGGCCGCCGAACTCACCATTCGGCAAAACCTGGTCGCGGTGCTCTCGAATGGCACGGCCGTGCTCGGCATGGGCGATATCGGGCCACTCGCGAGCAAGCCAGTGATGGAGGGCAAGGCGGTCCTTTTCAAGAAATTCGCCGGGATCGACGTCTTCGACATCGAGGTCGCCGAGAAGGACGCCAAGCGGCTCATCGAAGTTGTGTGCGCGCTCGAGCCGACCTTCGGCGGGATCAACCTCGAGGACATCAAGGCTCCGGAATGCTTTGAGGTCGAGGAGGCCTGTAAGGCCCGCATGGGTATCCCGGTGTTCCACGACGACCAGCACGGCACCGCGATCATCGTCGCGGCCGCCATCGTCAACGGGCTCGAGATCGCGAACAAGAAGCTTTCCGAGGTCAAGGTCGTGACGTCGGGCGCGGGCGCCGCGGCGCTGGCCTGCCTCAATCTGCTCGTCACGCTCGGCGCCAAGCGCGAGAACATCTGGGTCACCGACATCGAAGGGGTCGTCTACGAGGGCCGCGAGGCGCTCATGGACCGCTGGAAGAGCGTCTACGCCCAGAAGACGACCAAGCGGACGCTGGGCGAGGTTATCGACGGCGCTGACGTGTTCCTCGGTCTGTCCGCCGGCGGGGTTCTGAAGGTCGACATGGTCAAGCGCATGGCGCCGCAGCCGATGATCATGGCGCTCGCAAACCCTGTCCCCGAAATCATGCCGGACCTTGCCCGGGAGGCGAGCCCGGGCGCGATGATCTGCACCGGCCGTTCGGACTTCCCGAACCAGGTCAACAACGTCCTCTGCTTCCCCTACATCTTCCGCGGAGCGCTGGACGTCGGCGCGACGACCATCAACGAGGCGATGAAGGCCGCGGCGGTGCAGGCGATCGCGGCGCTTGCGCGCGAGCCGTCCTCCGACGTCGTCAGCCAGGCCTATGGCGGCGTCACGCGCCTGTTCGGGCCGGACTCGCTGATCCCGAGCCCGTTCGATCCACGCCTTATTTTGCGCATCGCGCCGGCTGTCGCGCGCGCCGCGATGGAGACCGGCGTAGCCCGGCGGCCTATCGCGGACTTCCGCGCCTATGAGGAACAGCTCAACCGCTTCGTGTTCCGCTCCGGCTTCGTCATGAAGCCGGTATTCGCGGCAGCCCGTGCGACCCCCAAGCGGGTGATCTACGCCGAAGGCGAGGACGAGCGGGCGCTGCGGGCCTCGCAGGTTGCGCTTGAGGAGGGTATCGCGACGCCGATCCTGATCGGTCGTCCTCACGTGATCGACGTGCGCGCCCGTCGCTTCGGCCTGACCTTCAAGCCGGGAATCGACGTCGAGATCATCAATCCCGAAGACGACCGCCGCTACCGCGACTACGTCTCGCTCTATGTCGAGCGCGCCGGACGGAGCGGCGTCAGCCCCGACCGCGCGCGCACAATCGTGCGCACCAACTCCACCGTCATCGCGGCGCTCGCCGTCCAGCGCGGCGACGCCGACGCCATGATCTGCGGGCTGGAGGGCCGCTTCCGCGAGCATCTTCAGGCGATCGATGAGGTGATCGGCAAAGCGCCCGAGGTGCCAAACTACTCGGCGCTTGCGCTGCTGATCAGTGGCCGCGGCGCGTATTTTCTCGCCGATCCCTATGTCATCCCGGAGCCGGACGCCCGCACCGTCGCGGATTGCGCGATCCTGTGCGCGAAGAGCGTCGCGCGGTTCGGTCTGACGCCGAAGATCGCGCTGCTTTCGCACGCCAATTTCGGGGCGGACGACACGGTTTCGGCCCGGAAGATGCGAGACGCGCTCGCTCTGATCAGGAAGGCCGCGCCCGACCTCGAGGTCGACGGCGAGATGACCGGCGACGTCGCCCTTCGTCCCGAACTTCGGGAGCGGGTGATGCCGAACTCGCTTTTGTCGGGCGAGGCGAACCTGCTGATCTTCCCCAACCTCGACGCCGCGCACATCGCGGTCCAGCTCATCAAATCGCTGGCGGACGCTCTCCCGGTTGGGCCGATCCTGATCGGCGCGGCGAAGCCGGCTCACATTCTGACTCCGTCCGTGACGGCGCGTGGCATCGTCAACATGACTGCGCTGGCGGTCGTCGAGGCTCAGGTGCAGTCGCCGGCATGATGGAAACCACCGCTTAGGCTCGTATTAAGCAAAAAGCCGTACCGTCGTGCCCGGAAAAGCGATCCTGCTTCGTCCGGGCAAGGCGGGACTGTGGCGCAAGACGGCGGACATTCGTGGAAGAGGGCCCTTCTGACGGGTCTCGCGATCGCCGCCGGCCCGATTATCGGCCTCAACGCGCTGCTCGCCATGAACATCGCCGCCACCTCGCAGAGCGAGGTGGACGAGATCGCCGCCAAGGTGCTGACCGTCGCCGAGCGCCGCCTCGACGAGTCGGCGGCCATGCTGATCTCGATGGGCATGAAGGGCGTCGCCAAATGCGCCGACCTCAGCCGGGAGGTCGCTCTCGGCTCTCCGCTCCAGGCGCCGTCGGCTAGCGAAGTCGGCTTCGTCGATCCTCAGGGCGTCGCGCGATGCGCCGCATTCGGCCAGCCGCGCGTGGTCAGGCTGACCTCTGCCGAGCACGGGACGACCAACCCCGACGTCTTTCTGTCGACCGTCCGCATCGGCGAGACCAGTCCTCAGCAGTTCGTCCGCCTGCAATGGCGCAACCCGGATGGCAGCGCCTTGCGGGTGCTCGTGCCGGGCGAGAATCTTCTGCCGGAGTTCCTTCGCAGCGCCGTCGGTGCCTCCTTCATTGTCGAACTGGTCATGATCGACGGCGGCCAGATCACGCGCCGTTACCTCGACCCGCTGCTCATGAACGAACAGCCGTCCATCATTCCCAAGATCTCGGCGCGCGCCGCTTCGCAGCGCTATCCGATGAAGGTCGAGATCGAGGTGCCGGGCGCGGCCACCGCCAAGGCCAACGAGGGGTTGTTCCTCTACGCCAACCTTTGCAGCCTGGTGTTCGCCGCGGTCGTCGCCACGGTCGCGATCCTGATCAGCCGCCGATCGGGCGGGCCGGTTCGCGAGATCGCCGACGGCATCCGGCGCGGCGAGTTCGTGCCCTACTACCAGCCGGTGATCGACATCGTCACCGGCAGGCTCAAGGGATGCGAGGTGCTGGTCCGCTGGCGCAAGCCTGACGGCCGTATGGCGCCCCCCGGCTCGTTCATCGGCCTGGCGGAAGCGAGCGACCAGATATTCCCGCTGACCCGGGCGCTGATGGAATCGGCGCGCGACGATCTCGGCGAGGCCTACCGCGCGCGGCCGGGATTGAAGGTCGGCTTCAACCTCGTCGCTCGCCATTTCGACGACGTCTCGATCGTCGACGACGTCGAGCGCATCTTCGCGGGCTCGCCGATCGGCATGGGCCAGCTGATGTTCGAGGTGACCGAGCGCCAGCCCCTGACCGATATCCCGCGCGCCCGTATCGTGATCTCGAAGCTGCAGGCGCTCGGCGCGCGCGTCGCGCTCGACGACGTCGGCACCGGCCATGGCGGGCTGTCCTACCTGCTGAAGCTCGGCGTCGACGTCATGAAGATGGACAAGATGTTCGTCGACGCCATCGGCACCAGCCGGTACTCGGTCGCCATCGTCGACAGCCTCGTGCGGCTCGCGAGCGACATGAACCTCGATCTCATCGCCGAAGGCGTCGAGACGATCGAGCAGGTCGAATACCTCCGCGGCAAGGGCGTGCGGATGGCGCAGGGCTACGTGTTCGCGCCGCCGCTGCCGGCCTCGTCCTACCTCGCGCTCGTCAAGGCGATGACGCCTGACGTGGCGGAGGCGCCCCGGGCCGCGCGCACCGCCGCCTGAAGCGTTCCGGTAACGATCCCGTGGTCACTTCTGTGAAAGCATCTGGTCGCGCGCGATCCGCAGCCTACAATGCGCTTCATCTCAATCGGAGTTACGCCCATGAAGAAGACGGCCTCGATCATCGCGGTTTCCGCCCTCGCCCTTGGCCTTGGCGCCTGCGGCGAAACCCGCAATGAGCGCACCCTGAGCGGCGCGCTTATCGGCACCGGAGTCGGCGCGGCCGCCGGCGGCATCATCACTGGCAGGGCGAGCGGCGCGCTTGTGGGCGGCGCCCTTGGCGCGGCCGGCGGCGCTGTCGTCGGTTCTCAGCAGCCCGGCCCGGAGCGTCGCCGCGCGCGTTGCTATGAAACCAACCGCTACGGCGAGCGCTACCGCGTCGCTTGCTGATTTCAAAGTGACGAAAAACTTGGGCGGTTGAGCTTGGGCGGGCGCTTCTTGGAGCGCCCGCCTTTTTTATTGGCCGCGCCGCGCGGCGCTCGCGAAGCGCCTGGCCTCATCGGCGGCGCGGAACAGAGCCTTGGCCTTGTTGACGCATTCCGCCTGTTCGGATGCAGGGGATGAATCCGCGACGATCCCGGCGCCCGCCTGGACGTGGATACGGCCATTCTTCACGACGGCCGTTCTCAGCACGATACAGGTGTCCATTTCGCCGTTCGCGCCGAAATAGCCGACGCAGCCGGCATAAACGCCGCGCTTGTCCTTCTCGAGTTCGTCGATGATCTGCATCGCCCGCACCTTGGGCGCGCCGGAGACCGTGCCCGCGGGAAAGCCTGCGACCAGCGCGTCGAGCGCGTCGTGCGGCGCCGCAAGGCGGCCCTCGACGTTCGAGACGATGTGCATGACCTGGCTGTAGTACTCGAGGAAGAATTGGTCGGTGACCGTCACCGACCCGATCTCCGCAACCCGCCCGACGTCGTTGCGGCCGAGATCGAGCAGCATGAGGTGCTCGGCCCGCTCCTTCGGGTCGGCGAGGAGCTCGGCCGCCAGTTCCTGGTCGAGCGTCGGCGTCGCGCCGCGCGGCCTCGTGCCGGCGATCGGACGGATCGTGACCTTGCCGTCGCGCGCCCGGACCAGGATTTCGGGGCTCGATCCGACGATCTGGAAGCCGCCGAAGTCGAGATGGACCAGGAAGGGGGCCGGGTTGGTCCGCCGCAAAGCCCTGTAGAGGGCAAAGGCCGGCAGATCGAACGGCGCCTCGAAGCGTTGGGACAGCACGACCTGGAAGATGTCGCCGGCCGCGATGTACTCCTTCGCGCGCTCGACCATCGCCTCATATTCCTGGGGCGAGGTGTTGGAGACCAGGTCATAGCCTTCGCCGGCCTGCTGCGGCGTCGGCTCCTTCGGGACGGCGCGGTCGAGGCCGTCGACGACTTCCGTCAGCCGGTCGACCGCGCGGGCGTGCGCGAACTCCGCGGAGACGCCCGGCGTCGGCCGCGCAGGGGCCACGACGGTGATCTCATCCCTCACCGAATCGAACACGACAATCACCGTCGGCCGCATGAGCACCGCGTCCGGCACGTCCAGGACGTCGCGGTTCGGCGCCCCGATGTTCTCCATCTCGCGGACCATGTCGTAGCCGAGATAGCCGAACACCCCGGCCGCCATGGGCGGCAGGTTTTCGCGGAGTTCGATCCGTGAGGCGGCGAGCAAGGCGCGCAACGCCTCGAGCGGCGGCTCTGCGCATGGCTTGAAGGCGTCGAGGTCGGTCAAAGCCTCGACGTTCACCTCGGCGCGGCCGTCGCGTGAGCGCCAGAGCACGTCCGGCTTGAGCCCGATCATCGAATAGCGGCCGCGGGTCGCGCCGCCTTCGACCGATTCGAGCAGGAAGGCGTTGGGCCGGCCCTCGGCGAGCTTCAGATACGCCGAGACCGGCGTCTCGAGATCGCCGACGAGGGTGGTCGAGACCACCTGAGGCCGGCCTGCCTCGTACGCCCCCCGAAACTCCTCAAGATCGGGAAGGACAAGCATCAGCTGGCGCCGCCGCCGGTCACCTGCGCGATCGCCCCGGTGTCGAAGCGCGTGCCGAGATCCTGCCGCAGCTTCTGCACGAAGGCGGTGACGATGTCGTTCGCGATCGTCTGTGCGATCCGGTCCGCCTGCTCATTCGGCTGGGCGGTCGCCGGATCGTAAGGCCGATCGTTCACGGATGTGACCTTGAAGACGAGGCGGGAGCCGGTCTCGTCGGCCGCGGTCGCGCCGAAGCCTTCGACCGGCGTCTGGAAGATCGGGGTAGCCTGAGCGGGCTTGATGGAAGGCGCGCCGCCACTCCTTGTGGTTTCCGCCTGCTCGACCGAGGCCTTCTGCTCGCCCGCGACCTTGTCGAGGGTGGCGCCGTTCCGAAGTTCCGCCAGCGCCGCTTCGGTGCGGGCGTCGAGGCGCTTACGGGCCTCCTCCTCGCGCCAGCGGGCCTCGACGTCCGCGCGCGCGTCCTCGAACAGGCGATCGCGCGGCGGCGTCACGCCGCGCACGTCGTACCAGGCAAAGGAATCGGGGCCACCGATCGGCGACGTCTCGGCGCCCGGATCGGTCGCGAAGATCTTCGAGAGCAGCTCGTTCTTCTGCGGCAGGTCCGCGATCTCGACGCCGTCGGGGCCGCGGCCCTCGCGATCCACGGCGTCGATGACGCGGAGCTGCAGGTTGTTGGTCTTGGCGACCTCGTCGAGCGTCGCCCCGCCGAGCCGGGCGTCGTCGATCTTGTCGTGGATCGTCTTGACCTGGCCGTTCGCGCGCTCGCCGGCGACCGCCGCGCGGATGTCGTCACGCACGTCCTCGAACGGCTTCACATGCTCCTGCTGGATCCCCGTGACGCGCAACAGCACGACGGAGTAGGCGCCCTCGACGGGCTGGCTCACCTCGCCCCGCTTCAACGCGAAAGCGGCGTCGGCGATCGTGGCGTCGAGCATCTGCGACTTGGTGAGGTCGCCGAGATAGGCGTCCTCAGGCTTCATCTTCCGCTGAAGCATGATCTGCTCGAACGGCGCGCCGGCCTTGACCCGCTCGTAGGCGTCCTTCGCTTCCGCCACGCTGGGGAAGACGACCTGTTCGATCGAGCGCTTCTCGAGGTCGGAATAGCTCGGCCGGTTCTTGTCGTAATAGGCGCGGAGCTCCTCGTCGGACACCTGAATCCCGGCGGCGATCGCCTGCGCGTCGAGCGCGACGACGGCGACCTTTCGGTACTCCGGGAGGCGGAAGCTCAGCTTGCGCTCGTCGTAGAACGCCTTGAGCTGCTCGGGGGCAGGGGCCGGCACGGAAGCGGCCGCCTCGGGCTTCAGTTCGACATAGGACACCGAGCGGCTGTCGGCCTCATAGGCGTGCAGCGCTTGGCGAAGCGCGACGGGCGGCTCGATGCCGCCGCTCAGCGCGTCGGTCAGCTGCTTGCGTGCCGTGAAGGTGCGCTGAAGGTTGAGATATGCGTTCTCGCTCAGATTGTTCTGACGCAAGATTTCGTTGAACGTCGTCCGGTCGAATCCGCCGGTCGGGCCGCGGAACACCTCGTCGTTCTGGATCTCGCGCGCGACCTCCTCATCGCTCACGGAGAGGCCGAGGCTCTGGACGCGGGCGTCGATCGCCGCCTCGTTCACGAGATTGCCGAGCACGCGCTCGCCCACGCCGGCCATCTGCGCCTGTTCGGGCGTGATCACGCGTTTCGCCTGCTGGCCGATGCGCCGGAGCTCCATCGCGTAGGCGTTGCGGAACTCGTCGACGGAGATGCTGCGGTCGCCGACGATGGCGGCATTTTTCGCAGCGCCTCCAACGCGGAACACGTCTGCGATGCCCCAGATGGCGAAGCTGAGGACCAGCAGGCCAAGGAACACCTTGGCGACCCAACCGGCCGCGCCTGAGCGAAGCGTCTGAAGCATTCCGTGTTCCAGCCCGAACGTCCGCGCCGACAACCGGCTCGGAAAAAGTGGGCGCGACGTTAGCTGCGCGCCCGGAGTCGCCGCAAATCGCAAGAGCGGGAGGAATTTGCAAGCGCCGCGGCTTCTGCTAGGTCGCGAGCCCCAGCCTTCGCGCTCATCGGAGCGCCTTCAAGGAGACGCCCGTCCATGCCGACGTCGAAGCGCAAGCCCCTGATCGCCGGCAACTGGAAGATGAACGGGCTGGGATCTTCGGCCCCGGAATTCGTCACGGTTATAGGCGCTTACATGGGGCCGATGCGGCACGCGGTGGACCTGATGGTATTCCCCCCGGCGACGCTGCTCACGAGCTTCGCGACTGCGACGCGAGGGGCCGGGGTGCTCGTCGGCGCGCAGGACTGCCATCCCGAGCCGAATGGCCCCTATACCGGCGACATTTCCGCCGAGATGATCGCCGACGCCGGTGGCAAGGCGGTGATCGTCGGCCATTCCGAACGTCGCGCGGATCACAGCGAGACCGACGCGCTGATCCGCTCCAAGGCCGAGGCCGCCTTCCGCGCCGGGTTGGTCGCGATCGTCTGCGTGGGAGAGACGGCGGACGAGCGAGAACAAAAACGGGCGGCAGCGGTGGTAGGCGAACAGCTCCAGGGCTCCCTGCCGGATGCGGCGAAGGCGGAAAACCTCGTCGTGGCCTACGAGCCGGTCTGGGCCATCGGTTCGGGTCTTACCCCGACCATCGCCGAGGTCGAGGAGATGCACGGCTTCATCCGCGCCGAACTCGCCAAGCGCTTCGGCGCTGAGAGCGACAAGTTTCGTATCCTCTACGGCGGCTCGGTGAAGCCCGCCAACGCGGCCGAGATCCTGACCGCGGCCGACGTCGACGGCGCGCTGGTGGGCGGCGCGAGCCTCAAGGCTGCCGACTTCCTGGCGATCGCCAAGGCCGCCCAGCGATAGCGGCCGCCGCCTGGAGCTTGCAAAACCCGGCGTTCGGCCAAACGTGTCGGTAGCCGGTTGGCGCTTCGTGGTGTAAGGAGCGCCTTCTGCGCAGGTCGTCCCCGCGCGAACCTCTTTGCGATAGAGCCATGCTGCAGACCGTCCTCATCGTCATCCACCTCATGATCGTGCTGTCGCTGGTGGTGGTCGTGCTGCTCCAGAAATCCGAAGGCGGCGCGCTCGGCATCGGCGGGGGCGGCGGCTTCATGGCCGGCCGCAGCCAGTCGAACCCACTGACGCGTCTCACGGCCTATCTGGCTGGCGGCTTCTTCGTCACCAGCATGGCACTGACGGTCGTCGCAGGCTACGGCGGCGGGTCGGTGTTCGACCGGCTGCACCCGACCGCGCCTGTCCCGCAGGCGGCGCCGGGCGGCCCCTCCGCCCCGCTCGGCACCGGGCAGGGCGGCATCCTTCAGCAGCTGAAGCAGCAGACCAAGGAAGACGGCGCCGGCGCGCCGCCGCAGCCGTCCTTCGCAGCCCCAACCGCGCAGAACAACAGCGAACCGGTGCCGCAGCCGCAGGGCGCCGCGCCGATCACGCCGCAGGTCTCTGATCCCAAGGAGAGCGGCTCCAAGGATGAGGTCCGCTCCGGACCGGCCCAGCAGACTGAGCCCGGCAGGGCAGGCGCGGAACAGACGCCTGCCAATGGCGGCGGGACGCCTGCGACGAGCGGAGAGCAGCCGGAACCGGCCCAGCCGAAGCCGCAGCCCTGATTTCGCGCGAAACATCAGTAAAAGCAAAAGGCCCGGAGCGATCCGGGCCTTTCTATTTGAGACGGTGGCGGCGTGACGCGCGCTCACCATCCAGGCTTCTGTGGCAGGCCATCTGCGATTTCGTAGTAGTCGGCCTTCGAGCCGACGAAGATGTGCCCGGCGAGCCTGAGACCCGTCGGCTGGTCGAGCGTCCCCATGGCGACGTAGATCTTGTCGCCCTCAGGCTCTTCCCGCCAGAACAGGTTGCCGCCGCAGCGCGTGCAGAAACCGCGGCTGGCGCTATCGGAAGACCGGAACCAGGCAAGACTCTCGGAGGCGGTCAGGACCAGCTCCGAGGCCGGCCAAGCGGCCATCACCGCATAGTTGCCGCTGGTGCGGGCGCATTGCGAGCAGTGACAGGCGACCGGCTGCGCCGGATCGCCCGTCACTTCGTAGCCGACGCCGACGCAGAGGCAGCCGCCGCTTCGGATCATCAGCCGCCGGAGACCTTGCGGCTCCACCAGCCCTTGCGACGCGGGCCGGAAACCTCGGCCTCAGGCAGCGGCTGCGGCGCCGGGCGGACGGGCGCCGGCTCGGCAAGCGTTTCAACCTCGACCGTCTCGGTCACCGCGACCTCCTCCTCGGGCGTCAGCACGTCGCCGGCTTCGATGTCGACCGGCGTCTGGGGTTCCGGCGCAGCCACGACTGGCTCCGCGACGTCGGAGACCTCGGAAGCCGGGGCTTCGCCATTGGCCGCCACCGCCTCGGTCTCTTCCGCGCCGTCAGCCGCTTCGTCCCCGCCACGGCGCGTGCGGCGTCCCCCGCGACGGCCACGGCGACGGCGCTTGCCGGCCTCGTCCTCGCTCTCCTCGGAAGCCTCAGCGGGGGCTTCCGGCGCGGCTTCCGCGACCAGCGGCGAGGTTTCGTCCGCTACGTCGCTCGCGCTCAGATCCTGCTCCTCGCCGTCAATCTCGGACTCGTCGTCCGACGAAGCCTCGACGCTCTGGCCGTTCTCAGCCCCGCCACGACCGCCGCGACGCCTGCGGCGACGGCGCTTGCGGCGTCCGCCTTCGCCGTTCTCGCTCTCGTCCTCGGACTGCGCGCGGCGCGCCGGCTGGGCGACGGGCTCGGAAGCCTCCGCCTCGACCGTCTCCTCCGGCTCGTCGATCTCATCGGGCGCGATGCTGTCAACGCGCACTTGCGTGATCGGCGCGCGCGGCTCGCCCGTCGCGGGCTCCGTACGCTCGACGATCGCATGCTGCCCCGGCGCGAGGTGCTCCTCAGCCGCGAACAGGACGGTGACGCCGAAGCGGCTCTCGATCTCGCGAATGTGGTGGCGCTTCTGGTTCAGAACGTAGAGCGCCACTTCGCCGCGGAGCTTCACCAGCAGGTTGCGCGAAGCGTCCTTGAGCAGGTGATCTTCGCAGATACGCAGCACGTGGAGCGCGACCGAGGGCACGGCGCGGACGGTGCCGACGCCGCTGCAGACGGGGCAAACCTCACTCGACGATTCCAGCACGCCGGTGCGGATGCGCTGGCGCGACATCTCCATCAGGCCGAAATGCGAGATCCGACCGAGCTGGATGCGGGCGCGGTCGTCCTTGAGGCAATCCTTCAGCTTCTTCTCGACCGCCCGGTTGTTCCGGCTCTCCTCCATGTCGATGAAGTCGATGACGATCAGTCCGGCAAGGTCACGCAGCCGCAGCTGGCGGGCGACCTCTTCGGCCGCCTCCATGTTGGTGCGGAGCGCGGTGTCCTCGATATTGTGCTCGCGCGTCGACCGGCCGGAGTTCACGTCGATCGCGACCAGCGCCTCGGCCTGGTTGATGACGAGATAGCCGCCGGACTTCATCGTCACGGTGTTCGAGAACATCGCGTCGAGTTGCGTCTCGACGCCCATCTTCGAGTAGAGCGGCTGGCTGTCGCGATAGGGCTGCACGGTCTTCGCGTTGCTCGGCATGAGCATCCGCATGAAGTCCTTGGCCTCGCGATAGCCGTCCTCGCCGGCGACCAGAACCTCATCGATCTCCTTGTTGTAGAGATCGCGGATCGATCGCTTGATCAGCGAGCCTTCTTCATAGACCAGCGCGGGCGCGGTCGACTTGAGGGTCAGGTCGCGCACCGTCTCCCAGAGGCGCATCAGATATTCGAAGTCGCGCTTGATCTCCGGCCGCGTGCGGCTTGCGCCCGCGGTGCGAAGGATGACGCCCATGCCCTCCGGCACCTCCAGGTCGGCGACGAGATCCTTGAGGCGCTTGCGGTCCTGCGCGGAGGTGATCTTGCGGCTGATGCCGCCGCCGCGCGCCGTGTTCGGCATCAGGACCGAATAGCGGCCGGCGAGCGACAGGTAGGTGGTGAGCGCCGCGCCCTTGCTGCCGCGCTCTTCCTTGACGACCTGCACCAGGAGGATCTGGCGGCGCTTGATGACTTCCTGGATCTTGTAGGAGCGGATGCTGCGGCGCTGTTGGCGCTCAGGCATCTCCTCGAGCGCGTCTCCGGCGCCGATCGACTCGACGGGATGATCCTCTTCGTCCCCGTCCTGGACGTCCGCCTTTTCTTCTTGTTCGGCGACATGCTCGGCGACGACGGCTTCGGCCTCCTCGGAGACCTCAGCCTCGACGGGCTCGGCAGGTTCGACCGTCGCCTCGGCGGAAACAGCGTCCTCGGAATCCTGCGGCGACGCCTTGGGGCGCGAACGGCCACGGCCGCGACGACGGCCGCCGGAAGGCTTCTCCTCGGCGGGCTCGGAGTCTTCCGCGGCGGCCTTCTCCTCCTCGGCGATCAGCGCCTGCCGGTCGGCGGTCGGGATCTGGTAGTAGTCCGGGTGGATCTCGCTGAAGGCGAGGAAGCCGTGGCGGTTGCCGCCATATTCGACGAATGCCGCCTGAAGCGACGGTTCGACCCGCGTCACCTTCGCGAGATAGATGTTCCCGCGCAGCTGCTTGCGGTTCGCGCTCTCGAAATCGAATTCCTCGACCCTCGATCCGCGAACGACGACCACCCTTGTCTCTTCGGGGTGGGTGGCGTCGATGAGCATTTTGTTGGCCATTGAGAAAGCTCTTGTGTGCCGCCGGGCCGTCCGCCGGACGTCGGGATCGACGACGCTAGCGTGGCGCTCAGGGCGCTCATGCGCCCGGCTGATGTTAAATGGAAGAAGCCGCATGCGTGGAGGCGCAGCCCTAAGGCGGCGCGGACAAGCGGCGAACGCCAGCTATGCCGGCGGATCGAGGTCCCGGATCGAGCGAATGCGGCGCTGTTCGCCGTGCTCATCGTCCGAAACACCTCGCAAATTTCTGGGACGGGACAGTCCGAAGAACCGGCTGCGCGTCGGGTTGCGTCTCTGGCCGGCGATGGCATTCGCCGACGCTCACGACCGCTGGCCGATGCGCTAGCCGCCAGTCCCGGACGTCGTGTCGTGGATTGGCGCTTCGCGCGTCGCGGGCGGCGCGGACTGGGAGCCGCGGAGACGAAAGCGAGGAAAGGACTCACCGCGTCTCGCCGTGAACGACGTTCTGTACCGGAAGATACGTATCTTTGACAAGGGCGGCGCCGTTCCGCGCGTCACGCTCGCGACATAGGCGCCGGAGACACAGCAGGCGCGCAAATCGCCTTGTCGAGTTCAGACCTGGTTAACCCTGAGAGCATAACACCGTAGATCTGCGCCATTCGGATCCGCTCCAGCGAAACGGCAGGAATGCTCCGCATCTCGTCCATCGTCCTTGCAGCGCTCTTCGCGCTGGTCGCGCTGCCGCCGTTGGCCTTCGCTCAGGCCGACAGGCGTCCGGTCGCGACCGAGGCGCGGCTCGCCGGCGATGAACAACGGACGCGGCTGGTCATCGACCTTTCGGCGCCGGCCGCGATCAAGGCATTCACCCTCGCCGACCCCTATCGCGTCGTCATCGATCTTCCGGAAATCGCCTTCCGCCTGCCGGAGACGGCTGGCCGCGAGGGCAGGGGGCTGATCTCGGCCTACCGCTTCGGCGTGCTGGCGCCGGGCCGCTCGCGGATCGTGGTCGACGTCAAGAAGCCGGTCGCGATCGACAAGGCTTTCGTGCTCGACCCCGTCGAAGGTCAGCCCGCGCGGCTAGTGCTGGACCTCACTCCGACCGACCGCGCAGCCTTCCTCAAATCGCTTTCCGCGCGCGAGGGCGACCCGACGGGCTCAAACGGGCCGGACAGGACGGCTTCCGCGTCGCCAGAGGCCGCGGCGCTTCCGGTCGTGGTGATCGATCCCGGCCATGGCGGCGTCGACCCCGGCGCGGCCGGACCTGCGGGCGCGAGCGAGAAGGACATCGTGCTCGCCTTCGCCAAGCGCCTGAAAGCGAAGATCGAGGCTGGCGGCGAGCGCCGGGCGATCCTGACGCGCGAGGACGATACGTTCATCTCGCTGCCCGCGCGCGTGAAGATGGCGCGTGACGCCGGCGCGGCGGTCATGATCTCGATCCACGCCGACACGCTGGCCGACCCCTTCGGCGTGCGTGGCGCGACGGTCTACACGCTCTCGGAGAAGGCCTCCGACCGTGAGGCCGAACGCCTCGCCGACAAGGAGAACCGCGCCGACATGATCGCCGGCGTCGACCTGTCGGAAGAGCCCGAGGAGGTCGCCGGCATTCTGTTCGAGCTGACCCGCCGCGAGACGCGCGCCTTCACCGCCGAATTCTCGAAGGGGCTGGTCAGGGAGCTCCGAGCCGCCGCCAAGCTCAACAAGAACCCGCTGCGTTCGGCTGGCTTCCGCGTCCTGAAGGCGCCGGACGTGCCCTCGGTGCTGCTCGAGCTCGGCTATCTCTCAAGCCCCGAGGACGCCAAGCTGATGATGTCGGACGCCTGGCAGGAACAGGCGACCGACGCCGTTTCGACGGCCATCGATCGATACTTCGCGATGCGTATCGCCCAAGGCACACCCGGCCGCGTAAATTAGGCGCCGGGCGGCGCAGCGCCGCATATTCTCCACAAAGCGGACCGATCCCGTGGCATAGCGGAAAGCGGGACAGCGCTTCCGCGGCCTTGAGAGCCGCGTGAAACCAGGACCGCCAAAGCGCCCAGACCACGCGAGGATCCGCTTGCGCCTGCTCGTACGATTCCTCGGCTTTCTGTTTACGGCCGCGACCGTCGTCGCGCTCACGGCCGCGGGCTTTGTCGGCTTCTTCGCCTGGAAATACTCGCGCGACCTGCCAGATTACGAGCAACTCGCCAATTACGAGCCGCCGATCATGACGCGGCTCCACGCCGACGATGGCCGGCTGATAGCGGAATACGCCAAGGAGCGGCGGCTGTTCGTGCCGATCCAGTCGGTGCCGAAGCGGCTGATCAACGCCTTCACCTCCGCGGAAGACAAGAACTTCTACGAGCACGGCGGCATCGATTTCGGCGGCATCATCCGCGCCGCGGTCTCCAACTTCCAGAACCAGGACCGCCGTCCGCAAGGCGCATCGACCATCACCCAGCAGGTGGCGAAGAACTTCCTGCTCTCGAACGAGCAGAACTACGAGCGCAAGATCAAGGAGGCGCTGCTTTCGCTTCGTATCGAGCAGACCTACTCGAAGGACCGCATCCTCGAACTCTATCTGAACGAGATCTTCTTCGGGCTCGGCGCCTACGGCGTCGGCGCGGCTTCGCTGGTCTATTTCGACAAGGGCGTGGACGAACTGACTCTCGCGCAGGCCGCCTATCTTGCGGCGCTTCCTAAAGCGCCGAACAACTACAACCCGTTCAAATACAAGGACCGGGCGATCGAGCGCCGCAACTGGGTGATCGACCGCATGGTCGAGAACGGCGAGGCCACACCCGAGGAAGGCGCCGCCGCAAAGAAGGAAGGCCTCGACATCAAGCCGCGCGCCACCGGCACGCAACTGCCAGCGAGCGAGTACTTCAACGAAGAGGTCCGCCGGGTGCTCTATGAGCGCTACGGCGAGAAGGGCCTCTACGAAGGCGGACTGTCGGTTCGGACCACGCTTGATCCCGATCTGCAGATGCTGGCGCGGAAATCGCTCAGCAACGGCCTCGTGCGCTTCGACGAGCAGCGCGGCTGGCGCGGGCCGGAGAAAGAGATCGACCCTAAGGGTGACTGGGGCGTCGCGCTGGGCGCGCTGCCCGCCTACAACGACATCAAGCCGTGGCGCCTCGCCGTCGTGCTCGATTCCGGCGCCAACGAGGCGGCGATCGGCCTCCAGCCTGCGCATGAGCGCTCCGGCGGCGTGTCGCGCGAGCGCGTCACCGGCCGGCTGACGCTGGAGGGCGTGCGCTGGGCGAAATGGGCGAAGGGTCCCGACCGCGGCCGTCCGGTGAAGACCGTCGCGCAGGTCGTGAAGCCGGGCGACGTCGTCTATGTCGAGCCGGTTTCCGAGGGTTCGTCCGACTACCGCCTGCGGCAGACGCCGGAGATTTCGGGCGGCCTCGTCGCCATGGATCCCTTTACCGGCCGCGTGCTCGCGCTCGCCGGCGGCTTCTCCTACGACGAGAGCCAGTTCAATCGCGCGACGCAGGCGTTGAGGCAGCCGGGCTCGTCGTTCAAGCCGTTCATCTACGCGGCAGCGCTCGACAACGGCTACACGCCGTCGAGCGTGGTGCTGGACGGCCCGATCGAGATCGACCAGGGCGCCGGCATCGGCGTCTGGCGACCGGAGAATTACGGCAAGAAGTTCTATGGTCCTCAGACCTTGCGGTTCGGCATCGAAAAGTCGCGAAACGTCATGACCGTGCGGCTGGCGCAGGATATGGGCATGCCGCTCATCTCCGAATACGCCCGCCGTTTCGGCGCGATGGACGATCTGCCGCCCTACCTCTCGATGGCGCTCGGCGCCGGCGAGACGACGGTGCTCAAGATGACGGCGGCTTACGCGATGTTCGCGAATGGCGGCAAGCGCGTCACGCCGACGGTGATCGACCGCGTTCAGGACCGCACCGGCAAGACCATCTACCGTCACGACGACCGACAGTGCATCGGCTGCACGGCGACGGCCTGGGCGAACCAGGACGAACCCACGCTGATGGACGCCCGCGAGCAGGTGCTCGACCCGATGACGGCCTACCAGATCACGTCCATGCTGGAAGGCGTCGTGCTGCGCGGCACTGCGACGGGCGTTAAGGCCGTTGGCAAGCCGGTCGCCGGCAAGACGGGCACCACCAACGACTACAAGGACGCCTGGTTCGTCGGCTTCTCGCCAGATCTCGTGGTCGGCGTCTATCTCGGCTACGATAAGCCGCGCACGATGGGCGAGGGTGAAACCGGCGGCGAAGTCGCGGCCCCCGTCTTTACCGATTTCATGAAGGCGGCGCTGCACGACAAGCCCGCGACCCCGTTCCGCGTCCCGCCGGGGATCAAGCTGATCCGCATCAATCCGTCGAGCGGGATGCGCGCGTCGGCCGGCGACTCGAAGGTCATCCTTGAGGCCTTCAAGCCGGGCACCGCTCCGCCGGATAGCTACTCGATCATCGGACAGGCGGCGCCGTCGAATCAGAACGTGACGCCTGATCAGGACCGAGCGGTCCGGTCGGGCACGGGCGGATTGTACTGAAAGCAGACGGTCTGCCTGCTTGGAGACCGCCGCTACGCGGTCTTCTCGGCATAGGACCGTCGAGGTTCCTGAGCGCAGGCATCCCTCATGCTGAGGAGCCGGCTGTAGGCCGGCGTCTCGAAGCACGCAGCACATCGCATGGACACGGCACGCCTCGATCAAGACCGCGCGCTCCGCAGGGTCGTCGCGCTCGTCGCGGCGCTGAATCTCGCTTACTTCGGCGTCGAGTTCTCCGTGGCGCTGTCGATCGGGTCGGTCTCGCTGTTCGCAGACAGCGTCGACTTCCTTGAGGACGCATCCGTCAATTTGCTGATCCTGCTCGCGCTTGGATGGTCGGCCAAGGCGCGAGGCCGCATGGGCGGCCTGCTCGCGCTCATCCTGCTCGCGCCCTGCGCGGCGACCCTGTGGACGGCCTGGGACAAGTTCTGGGATCCGGCGCCGCCCGCGCCGCTCCCGCTGACGCTCACCGGCCTTGGGGCGCTTGCGGTGAACGCCACCTGCGCCATGCTGCTCGCCCGCTGGCGGACGCATGGCGGGAGCCTGACGCGGGCGGCCTTTCTGTCTGCGCGCAACGACGCTGTCGCCAATGTCGGGATCATCGCAGCGGGCCTCGCCACGGCGGCGCTCGCCTCGGCTTGGCCCGACCTGATCGTCGGGCTCGCAATCGCGGCCATGAACCTCGACGCCGCCCGCGAGGTGTGGGAGGCCGCGACGGAGGAACGCCGCGCGGCCTCAGCCTGAGAGGGGCTTAGCCCTCGGTCTCTTCGATCAGCAGGATCGTCGGGGTCGCCTTCGAGTAGTTCGGGATATCCGCGACGGCGGTTTGGCCCTCGGGAGAGGAGAGGGCGGCGCTGATCGCTTCCGGGCTGTCGAAGGTCCCGCTAAACACCCAGAAGAAGGCGGCGTCCGATCCGTCCAGCGTCTTGGTCGGCCCGTAGCTGAACGATTTCAGCCCCGGCATCTTCTGCACGAGCGGCATATGCGTCGAACGGAAATAGGAATCGAACTGCGCCGGATCGGCGGGCTTCGGATACATCACGACAAGCTTCGTCACGGAAAGTCTCCTGATTCAGGTCCGCCGTAGATTGCGCGCGAACCGGTTCCGTCCAGCCGCGCCGCTCGCGTCCGTCGCTTGCGCGACGGCTGGTTTACACAACGGCCGGCGGCCGCTACCAGTCGCGGCCCAAACCGAAACCCCAGCGAATTCCCGAAGGCCCATGCGCGCCGAGATCGAAACCCTGGTTCAGGACATCGAGCAGTCAGTCGGGCTGCTGAGGAGGCATCTTTGACTGGGATCAGTCCCAGTCGCGCCTCGAGGAACTGAACCACATCGTCGAAGACCCCACGCTCTGGGACGACCCGGAGCGCGCGCAGAAGATCATGCGCGAGCGCACCTCGATCGAGGACGCCATGAGCGGCGTGCTCAAGATCGAATCCGAGCTCAAGGACAATCTGGAGCTGATTGAACTCGGCGAGATGGAGGACGACAAGGATGTCGTCGCCGAAGCCGAGAAGGCGATCGGGGGGCTCAAGGCCGAGGCCGCGCGCCGGCAGTTAGAGGCGCTGATCTCCGGCGAAGCCGACGCGTTCGACACCTTTCTGGAGGTCCATTCCGGCGCCGGCGGCACGGAGAGCCAGGATTGGGCCGAAATGCTGCTGCGCATGTACACGCGCTGGGCGGAGCGACGCGGCTATAAGATCGAGGTTGTCGACCACCAGAACGGCGAGCAGGCCGGGATCAAGTCGGCGACGCTGCAGATCAAGGGCCACAACGCCTATGGCTGGCTGAAGACCGAGGCCGGGGTGCATCGTCTGGTCCGCATCTCGCCGTTCGATTCGAACGCCCGGCGGCAGACCAGCTTCGCGTCGATCGTGATCTATCCCGTGATCGACGACAGCATCAAAATCGAGATCAACGAAAGCGACGTGCGCGTCGATACGATGCGTTCAGGGGGCGCTGGCGGTCAGCACGTCAACAAGACGGAATCCGCCGTTCGCCTGGTTCACAACCCGACCGGCGTCATGGTGGTCAGCCAGGGCGACCGCTCGCAGCACAAGAACCGCGCGACCGCGTGGGACATGCTGCGCGCCAAGCTCTACGAGCGCGAGTTGAAGATCCGTGAGGAGGCGGCGGCCGCCGACCAGGCCGCCAAGACCGACATCGGCTGGGGCCACCAGATCCGCTCCTACGTCCTCCAGCCGTACCAACTCGTGAAGGATCTCCGGACCGGGCACCAGTCCACGTCCCCACAGGACGTACTGGACGGCGACCTCGACGGCTTCATGGAGGCGACGCTCGCCCAGCGCGCCTATGGCGGCGCCCCCGACAGCGTTGAGGACGTCGACTAAGACGTTTTCTCAGAGAGCGTTGGCGAGCAGCCGGCCCGCGTTGAGGAAGCGAATCGGATCGACGGCCTCGCCATTCTGGCGCGTCTCGTAATGAAGATGCGGACCCGTAGAGCGACCCGTGGAGCCGACGCGGCCGATGACGGAGCCGATCTCCACACGCTGGCCGACGGTGACGTTGATCGCCGACATGTGGCCGAAGCGGGTGGAGAGCCCGCCGCCGTGGTCGATCTCGACCATGTTGCCGTAGCCGCCGCTCCATCCGGCGTCGACGACACGGCCGGCGGCCGTAGCCCGCACGACTTCTCCCGCGGGTTCTACGAAATCGATGCCGGAATGAAACGCCATCTGGCCGAGGAACGGGTCGCGGCGGACGCCGAAGCCGCTGGAGATGGATGCGCCGGGGGCGGGTGTGCGAAGGGGGACCGCCGACAGCCCTCTCATCAGCGCCTCGACCGCCTCACGCTCCGCCGCGACCGTTTCGACGCGCGCATCGAACGAATAGCCGCTGGCAGGGATCGGTTCGAGTGGTCCGCCGCTTCCCGCCGCGGCGTCGCCTGACGCCGACGCGGGCTGAGGCTTGGGCGCACGGACCGCGTCGTAGACGCGCTCGATCTGACGGCGCTGTTCGCTGGCTTTGGTCGCGAGCCCCTCCAGCGTGCGGGCCTGGGTCGCCTCCATATCGTCGAGGATCGACGACATCCGCTCCGACGCGCGGGCCGCAGCGCCTGCCGCCTGTGGCGTCGAGACGTCGTCGAGCGCAGCGTCCGAGCCGATCGGCGTAGGCTTCGAAAAGAGACGCATGGCGGGCCCGGCGTCCGCCCTGACCGGTTCAGCCAGCTCGGCGAGCTTGAGCTGGCGCTTTTCGAGCGACTGCTGCCGCCGACCGATCTCGGCGAGTCGCTCGTCGACGCCGCTGCGCTCGATCAGCCTGCGGGTGCGAGCCCGCTCGAGCTCGTCGCGCAAGGTCGAGAGCTGCGCCTCGTAGCCCCGCTCGGAGGCTTTCGCGCCGCGTCGGAGCTCGCCAATGACGGTGTCGTGGAACGCGACGTAGAAGCCCGACGCAAGCGACCACGCGAACAATGCGCCGACGAACAGCGAGACGAACAGGACGCCATGGCGCGGCAGGCTGACGATCGTCCTGTGCCGGCCGAATTCGAATACGATCCGGTCCGCGGCGCGATCTCTGCCGTTTCCGCCCGCCATGAAAGCCTCCGACGTCTCAACTCCGCCGGAGGCTAATTGGTTAGGGTTAATAGGGGCGTAACGGCGTCTGGTGATCTTCAGATGCGCTGGACGGCGGCAAAGACCTCGTCTGCATGGCCGCGCGCCTTCACCTTCGTCCAGACGCGCGCTACCTTGCCGTCTCCGTCGATAAGCACGGTGGCGCGCTCGACACCCAGGTATTTGCGGCCATACATGCTCTTTTCGCCCCAGACGCCGTAGGCGGTCAGCATCTCCTTGGTCTCGTCGGACGCGAGGGCGACGTCGAGCGAATACTTCTTCGCGAACTTGTCGTGGCTTGCGACGCTGTCGGGCGAAACGCCGATGACGCTGGCGCCTGCGGCGTCGAACGCTTCCTTGAGACGCGTGAACTCCTGCGCCTCAAGCGTGCAGCCCGAGGTGTCGTCCTTCGGATAGAAATAGAGCACGACCTTGCGGCCCCTGAAGTCGGCCAGGCTGAGGGTCCGGCCTCCGGCCCCGGGCAAGGTAAAGTCCGGAGCGGGCTGGCCCTCGGTCGGCAATGTCGGCATCGGACGCTCCTGCTGGTCCCAATTGGCCGTCATAGTCGCTTGCGGCCTTGCCGACTCAAGAGGGATGGCCGAGTTTCCCCGCGTCGAATCGATCGCCTCTCTGCCGAAGGAGGACGCGTCCCCAAGCAATGGCGGAGCAAGCGAACAAGTCCCCGAGGTCCCGGGCCGTCGCCGCCCCATGGCTTGGACGTCTGAGGCACAGGCCGGTCGATGGAAGACCCGCGGCGGCGCCTCCGACGGCGCGGCGCGTCGCGACGCTCGCGCTCGGCGGCGCGCTTGCGCTCGCCGCGACTCTCGGCGCGGTTTGGCTCGCTATCCTCTATCTGCCGCTTCCCGCGTCCCAGGTGATTCCCCGGGTCAAGGCTGCAATCGAGCAGCGGCTCGGCCCAGACTATGCGGTCGAGATCGCCGACGCTGAGCTTCATCGCGGGTCGGACGGCGTGGAGCTCAGGCTGGTCGATCTCGCGATCGCAAAAATTGAAGCCGGACGCGCCGGGCCGCCGATAGCGAGCGTGCCCAGGGCCGAGCTCAGGCTGGACGGGCTCGGGCTGCTCAAAGGCGAAGTCCGCGTGCGGTCGGTCCATGTCACCGCGCCGAAGCTCGACATGCGGTTCGACACCACCGTCGACGCGGCCTCCAAGAACTCCGACCTTCCCGACCGAATTCTGGCCGCGATCGGCGATCTCGACCGTCTGCTCGGCGCGGACGGCGCGGCAGGCGCGCTGGAAAACGTCGAAGTGACCGACGCCACGCTGCTCGTCGCGCCGCGGGCGCGCGCGCCGCTCTCGCTCGAAGGCGTGGATCTTCGCTTGTCCCGAGGGACGGGAGGCTCGATCGCGCTGACTGCGTCCTCCGCGCGTTCGACCGACCGATGGACCGCGGCGATCACCGTCAGCGCAGCGGCGGGGGACAAATCGCGGCTCGTCGATCTCGGCGTCGAGAATGTCGACCTCGCGCCTTATTCCGCCCCGCTCGCAGAGAAGGCTGGCGCGCCGCCGGTCGCAGGGCGCGTGTCCGGACATATCAATGCGCGGATCGGCGAGGATGGCCGGCTGCTTGCGGGCGACGGCCGGCTCGAGGCTCGAGCGCTGCAGATCTTCATGCCGGGGTCCGCGGCGGACACCGGAGAGACGCGCAAGGAGATCGCGCTCGACCGCGTGCAATTCGCTCTTCGCTGGGACGCGCCAGCGCGGACAGTGCGCGTCGAATCCTCCCAGATCCGAGGGCGGGGAGGGCAGGTGACATTCACCGGAGCGTTTGTCGCGCCGCCGGAGCCCGGACGACCGTGGGCCGCGATGCTCGCCGGCCGCGACGTGCTGCTTGCGGGCGAGACGCCCTCCGACCCGCCGCTCCGCCTCGACCGGATCGACGTCGAGGCGACGTTCGACCCGGCCGCCGGCGTGCTCGACATCACCAAGGCGCAGGCTGTGGGACCGACCGCGAGCGCCGCGCTGACCGGGCTCATCCGCTTCGAGGGCGACAGCCCTGCGATCCGGGTCGGTCTCGTTGGCTCGCCGATGCCGGCGTCGGCCGTCAAGCGGCTGTGGCCGTTCTTCCTCGCCACCGGCGTTCGCAACTGGGTGGTGGAAAATGTCGGCTCGGGACGCGTCGACGGCGTCTCTCTCACCATCGACGTGCAATCCGGCGCCCTCGCGAAGCTCAAGCCGAAGGAGCCGTTCCCGGAAGGTTCGGTTTCGCTCGAGGTGTTGTTCACGGACGGAACGCTTCGCGGCAAACCGGGGCTACCCTGGCTTGAGGGGGCGAGCGGCAGGATCGAGGCGACCTCCCGGCGCGTGGACGTCGCGGTGAGCAAAGCGGTCATCCCCGGCTCACCGGAGGAAGGATCGCTCACCGTGTCAGACCTCCGCTTCACCGTGCCCGATCTCAATCACCGCTATCCGCCGGCGACGCTGACGATGAATATCGACGGGGCGCTGCGTAAGGCGCTCGAACTCGTTGCGTCCGGCGCCTTCGGAAAGAACCCGCTGCCGGCGCAGATCGCACTCGACAAGGTCGCCGGCCGCATCGAAACGGGCGTCAGCGTAGGGCTCGAACTCGATCACCTCGCAAACGAGGGCCCGCCGCCGGACGTCCGCATGACAGCCGATATGCGGGACGTGAAGATCGCTGATCTCTACGCCGGTCATTCGTTCGAGAAAGGAGCCTTCCAGCTCAAGATCGACGACGGGCCGCCGAAGCTGACCGGCAAGGGATCGGTCGCCGGCGCCGCCGCGAGCGTCGCGCTGATGGAGGAGCCGTCCGGCGAGGGGGCGCCGCCGAAGCGCAAGCTCGCGGTGACCCTCACGACGGCGGCGAGCGATCTGACCCGGCTGGGCTTCGACGTGCCGGGTTCGCTTAAGGGCTCCGTGCCGCTCTCGGCGGAAATCTATCTCGATGATCCCGCTGCGCCGATGACCGTGAAGGCCGACCTCGCCAAAGTCGGCATCGACGGGTTGGCGCCTGGCTTCGTAAAGCCCGTCGGCCGTCCGGGCCGGCTCGGCTTCATCGTCGAGCGCAGCCCGGAAAGAACTCTGATCCGGGACTTCGTGCTCGAAAGCGGTGATCGCAGCGTTCGCGGCTCGATCAGTTTCGGACCCAAAGGCGACTTGGTCTCCGCGAGCATGCCGATCTACCGGCCCGGGCCCGGAGACGATGCCCGAATCGAGCTCGACCGCGTGAAGGGCGGCGTGACAAAGGTCGCCGTGCAGGGAGCCGCGCTCGATCTGAGGCCTTTGATGCAGCTCTACCGCAAGAAGCCGGCGGCTTCGGGCGCTCGCGACGGGCCAGCTGAGGGCGGCGACGCGGCCAAGAACCTCGACGTCTCCGCGAAGCTCGGAACCGCTATCGGGTATGGCGGGCAGGCTCTCGCGGGACTCGACCTCAAGCTCGTGGTTCGCGACGGCAAGGTGACCGACGCCGACGGGACCGGGCGGGTGGGCTCCGGGGCGGTCAGGCTCGCGATCGGCGATGGCGGCCGGCTTATGGTGTCGGGCCAGGATGCAGGCGCGGCGTTGCGCTTCGTCGACCTCTACGGACGCATCGACCGTGGCAGCTTCGATCTCTCCGCGTCGCTCGCCGGCGGCCCGGGCGAACTTCGGATCCGCGACTTCTCGGTTCGCGACGAGAACGCGCTGACCCGGGTTCGTCAGACGACTGGAACGGACAGAGGCGAACCGACGCGGCCGGGAGCGACCAAATTCGACCGGCTCCGTGTGCTTTTCAAACAGTCGTCGGGCCAGATCGACGTCGAGGAGGCGGTGGTGTACGGCCCGCAGCTTGGCGCGACGCTCGAGGGTCAAGTCAACTACGCCGCTGACAGCGTCGATCTCGTGGGCACGTTCGTGCCGGTCTATGCGCTCAACAACCTCTTCAGCCGGGTGCCGGTGATCGGGCCGCTGCTCGGCGGCGGCGAACATGGCGGGCTGCTCGGCGTGACCTTCCGGGTGCGCGGGCCGACGGCCGCACCCACGCTGACGGTGAACCCGATGTCCGCCGTCGCGCCCGGCTTCCTGCGCAAACTGTTCGAGTTCAGGCAGAACCAGCCTGCCTCGACGAGCGGATCGACCCCCGCCTCGACGCAGCAGTGACACGGCGGCCTTACGAACGATGACGGAGCCGCCTCTCAGTCATCGTTCCGCCTCAAACCAGTGGCCTTTCGAACGCATGGAAAGGCCGGGAAAACGCCGGGACTTGGCGCGGATTCGCGACGGGTTCCCGAAAGGCGGGACGGTCGTGGTTCGTTAACCACGAAACGTCACCTTGCGGCCGTTGGCGATGCGGCGGGAGCTTGCACAGTGACTGATCGGTTCAACGGTTTTGCGGCTTCGCGTCGCGAAGCGCTCATGCTCGGCGCGGGCGCTGCGGCGTCGCTCGCGTTCGGCGGGCAGACCCTCGCTCAGCAGGCGGAATGGAACGACCGTTTCGACGCCTCGGCCGGGGCTGTGGCCACCCGAACCTCTGGCTCCCGCACGCCGTTGTTCAGCGAAACCACCCTGCAATCCACCGAGCAGGCGATCGAGGCTTATAACAGCCTTGTCACCCGCGGCGGCTGGAGCCAGGTGCCCACCGGCCCGCGCCTGAAGCTGGGCTCCTCCGGCGAGCGGGTCGTCGCGCTTCGTCAGCGCCTGATGGCGACGGGCGACCTCGATCCGAACCTGCCGGTATCGACGACCTTCGACAGCTACGTCGAAGGCGGCGTGCGCCGCTTTCAGGCGCGTCACGGGCTGATCCCGGTCGGCGTGGTCGGCGACGACACGATGAGCTCGCTCAACATCCCCGCGGAGACGCGCCTGCGTCAGCTCCAGACCAATCTCGTGCGCCTGCGCACCATGACCACGGGCAATCTCGGCGAGCGTTACGTGATGGCGAACATCCCGGCGGCCGAGGTCGAGGCTGTCGAGGGCAATACCGTCGCGGCGCGCTACACGGCCGTGGTCGGCAAGGTCGACCGCATGTCGCCGGACGTCACCGCCAAGATCCTTCAGGTCAATCTGAATCCGTTCTGGACGGTTCCCGCTTCCATCGTGAAGAAGGATCTGATCCCGCAGATGCAGAAGGACCCGCAGTACCTCACGAAGAAGAACATCAAGATCATCGATCGCAGCGGAGTCGAGATCGCGCCAGAGCAGGTGAACTGGCAGACCGACGAAGCCACCGCCTACATGTACAAGCAGGATCCCGGCGAGGATAACTCGATGGGTTCAGTGCGCATCAACATGCAGAACAAGGACGGCGTCTATATGCACGACACGCCGTCGAAGAACCTGTTCGGCGAGAACGCTAGGTTCCATTCGTCGGGCTGCATGCGCATCCAGAACGTCAAGGAGCTGTGCACCTGGCTCCTCAAGAACCAACCGAACTGGGACCGCCGCTCGCTCGACGCCGCGATCAAGACGGGCAACCGGGTCGATATCCAGGTGACCCCTAATGTTCCGGTCTACTGGCGCTACATCTCCGGCTGGGGCGCGGCCGACGGCACTGTGCAGTTCCGCGAGGACATCTACGGCCGCGACGGCACGGGCGAGCTCGCCATGGCGGGCGCCGCCGCCGCCGGCCAGTGAGGCAGCCCGACCGGCGGGAGACCGCGGTCGCTGGCGAGGTGCTGTTCGAAATCGTGACGCGCGGGAATTCCGCGCGTTGCGCGGCGATCGACGTCGCGACCGGCGTTGAGGTTGTGGTGGTCGGGCCGCCTCGGGGCGGCGACGCGCAACTCAAGGCGGTTGCGTTGCGCAAGCTGCGGATGCGCCTCTCCAGGCTGTGACGCGACCTCGCATCTAGCTAAAATTTCAGAATGGGGAAGGCGAGACGCCCCGCGCGCTTTTCTCGGCTTCGTGACCTATGGTACGGAGGACCCTCAAAGTTCGGAGGGCGCCTCGGCGCCCGAGCCGCGCGCGCGGCAGGAGGAGAGCTGATATGTCCATGAGCGACGCCAATGCGCAGGCGGCCGAAAGCCGCTTTTTCCAGGCGAGCCTCGCTGAGATCGATCCGGAGCTCGCCGACGCCGTGAAGTCCGAACTCGGCCGCCAGCGCGACGAGATCGAGCTGATCGCTTCGGAGAACATCGTCTCCCGTGCGGTGCTTGAGGCGCAGGGCTCAGTGCTCACGAACAAGTACGCCGAGGGTTACCCTGGCCGCCGCTACTACGGCGGCTGCCAGTTCGTCGACGTCGCGGAGCAACTCGCGATCGATCGGGCGAAGAAGCTCTTCAACTGCCAGTTCGCGAACGTTCAGCCCCATTCGGGCGCGCAGGCGAACACCGCGGTGTTCTTCGCGCTCATGCAGCCGGGCGACACCTTCCTCGGCCTCGATCTCGCGGCCGGCGGCCATCTGACCCATGGCGCCAAGGCCGCGCTTTCGGGCAAGTGGTTCAACGCCGTGAACTACAATGTCCGCAAGGAAGACCAGCGGATCGACATGGACGAGGTCGCCAAGCTCGCCCGCGAGCACAAGCCCAAGGTGATCATCGCCGGCGGCTCGGCCTATCCGCGCCAGATCGACTTCGCCGCGTTCCGCAAGATCGCGGACGAGATCGGCGCGTATTTCATGGTCGACATGGCGCACTTCGCCGGTCTCGTCGCCGGCGGCGCGCACCCCAATCCGCTCGACCATTGCCACGTCGCCACGACCACGACGCACAAGACGCTTCGCGGTCCGCGCGGCGGCATGATCCTGACAAACGACGAGGCGCTCGCCAAGAAGTTCAACTCGGCGGTGTTCCCCGGCCTTCAAGGCGGCCCGCTGATGCATGTCATCGCCGCCAAGGCGGTGGCGTTCGGCGAGGCGTTGAAGCCTGACTTCAAGGTCTACATCAAGAACGTCATCGCCAACGCGAAGGCGCTTGCTGAAAACCTCAAGGGCCACGGCTTCGACATCGTCTCGGGCGGCACCGACACGCATCTGATGCTGGTCGACCTGCGTCCCAAGAAGCTGACGGGCAAGGTCTCCGAGATCGCGCTCGGCCGTGCGCACATAACCTGCAACAAGAACGGCATCCCCTACGATCCGGAGAAGCCGATGGTCACTTCGGGCATTCGTCTCGGCACGCCCGCCGGCACCACCCGCGGCTTCGGCGTCGCTGAGTTCCAGGAGGTCGGCGACCTGATTGCAACCGTTCTCGACGTGCTCTCCGAGAAGGGCGTGGAAGAGGACGCCGAGGTCGAGGCCAAGGTCCGCAAGCAGGTTTCGGCGCTGGTCGAGCGGTTCCCGCTTTACGCTGACTGACCAGTCCAGAAAGAGGGTAGGAGCAGCCTGAATGCGGTGTCCGCACTGCGGCGCGCCTGACAGCCAGGTCAAGGACTCCCGCCCCACCGAAGACGGCGCCGCGATCCGCAGAAGGCGGGTCTGCGGCGCCTGCAGCCAACGCTTCACCACCTTCGAGCGCGTGCAATTGCGCGAGCTCGTGGTGGCGAAGCGGTCCGGCCGCCGCGTTCCGTTCGACCGCGACAAGCTGCATCGCTCGGTCACCATCGCGCTGCGCAAACGCCCGGTGGATCCGGAGCGGATCGAGACCATGGTGTCCGGCATCGTTCGCCAGCTCGAGAGCTCGGGCGACGCCGAGGTGACGGCCGCAACGATCGGCGGCCTCGTCATGGAGGGGCTCAAGAGCCTCGACGACGTCGCCTATGTGCGCTTCGCCTCCGTCTACAAGAACTTCCGCGAGGCGAAAGACTTCGAGACGCTGCTCGGCGAGCTTGCGGGCGAGGGCGATGCGCCGCTCTCCGGCCAGCTGCCGTGATCCAACAGAAATTGGCCGAGACGTCTTCGGCGGTCGACGAACGCTGGATGACACAGGCCATTGCGCTTGGCCGCCGCGGTCTTGGCCGAACCGCCCCCAACCCCTCCGTCGGCGCGATCCTTGTTTCGCCTGAAGGTTACGCCGTCGGCCGCGGCTGGACGGACGTCGGCGGCCGTCCGCATGCAGAAGTCCACGCGTTGGCTCGCGCTGGCGAGGCTGCTCGCGGCGCCACGCTCTACGTCACGCTCGAACCCTGTAGCCACCATGGCCGCACGCCGCCTTGCGCGCACGCCGTGATCGCCGCTGGCGTTGCGCGCGTCGTCTCGGCCGTAGGCGATCCCGATTCGCGCGTCAGCGGTCGCGGCCTGGCGCAGCTCATGGAGGCTGGCCTCGCCGTAACGTTCGGCGTTGGGGCCGTTGAAGCGCGGCGGCTCACAATCGGCCACATCACGCGCGTCACCCTCGGGCGGCCTCATGTCGCGCTGAAGCTTGCGGTCTCCGCTGACGGAAAGGTCGGGAGCGCCGATCGCCGTCCGGTCGCGATCACGGGCGAGGAGACCCGCGCGCGCGTCCACCTGATGCGCGCCGAGGCCGACGCCATCATGGTCGGGATCGGGACCGTGCTGTCGGACGATCCGGCGCTGACCTGCCGGCTGCCGGGCATGGAGGATCGCTCTCCGATCCGGATCGTCATGGATTCGACGCTTCGGACGCCGCTCGAGAGTTGTCTGGTGCGAACCGCCAGCGAGACCCCAACCTGGATCATCGGCGGCGTCGACGCCCCTGATGACGCCGAGAGGGCGCTGCGCGCCGCCGGTGCAGAAGTCATGCGGGTTCCCCTCGAGAATGGCCGCCCGTCCGTCAGCGAGACGCTTCATCTCTTGGGCGCGCGCGGCGTGACGCGATTGATGGTCGAGGGCGGCCCGACGCTTGCGGCCGCGCTGCTGAACGCCGATCTCGTGGACGCCGCGGCGATCGCGACCGCGCCGACCGCGCTCGGGCTGGACGCGGTGCCGGCGGTGGAAGGCCTAGGGCTTGATCAAGCTCTGTCGCGTTTCGCGCTCGTCGCCCGGACGCAGCTTGGCGCGGACGACTGGGCGGAGTACGAGCGCGGCTGAGGCGCCACAAACCACGCACACCTTCAGGCAGATCTCTTCATGTTCACCGGCATCGTCACGGATATCGGCGAGATCGTCGCCATCGAACCGCGCGCTGAAATCCTGCGGCTGTCGATAGCCTCTCGCTTCGTCCCACAAGGCATCGACCTTGGCGCGTCAATCGCTTGCGACGGGGTATGCCTCACCGTGGTGGCGGTCGAGCAGCGCGGGGAGGGCAGCGTGTTCTCCGTCGAGGTCGGGCCGGAGACGCTGTCGCTCACGACCGCGGGCGGCTGGCGCGCCGGATCGCGGCTGAACCTGGAGCGGGCGCTGAAGATGGGCGACGAACTCGGCGGGCATCTCGTGCTCGGCCATGTCGACGGCGTCGCCAAGATTGTGGCGCGGGAGGACTTCGGCGACACCGTCCGCTTCACCTTCGAGGCGCCCGAGCTGCTTGCACGTTTCATCGCGGTGAAAGGCTCGATCTGCCTCGACGGGACGTCGCTCACGGTGAACACGGTCGACGCCACGCGCTTCTCGGTTCATCTCATTCCGCACACGCTTTCGGAGACCGCCTGGGGCGACCGGAAGGCCGGCGACCGCGTCAACCTCGAAGTCGACATGATGGCTCGCTACGTCGCGCGCCTTGCCGAGGCCTCCGCGGTTCGGTACTGAGCCGTCCCAATCGATCGAGGCTGTTTTCCATGGCTGAACCGCAGCGGCGCGCAGGCGTCGTCGAGCCCACGCGGGCGCGCGTGCTCGTGGTCGAAGCGCGTTACTACGACGCGATCGCCGACGAACTGCTCGCCGGGGCGACCGGTCATCTCGATGCCGCCGGCGCCACCTACGACGTCGTCACCGTTCCCGGCGCGTTGGAGATCCCCGCGACCATCGCGATCCTGCTCGATGCGGCTGCGGAAAAGGGCGAGCCCTATGACGCCGCGGTGGCGCTCGGCTGCGTCGTTCGTGGAGAGACCACGCATTACGAGATCGTCTCGAACGAAAGCGCGCGCGCGTTGATGGAGCTCTCCGTCGCCCGTAAGCTCGCGCTCGGCAACGGTATCCTGACCGTCGAGAACGATGCGCAGGCCTTCGCCCGCGCCCGTGTCGCCGAGATGAACAAGGGCGGCGGCGCGGCGGAAGCGGCGCTTGCTGTGCTGCGGCTGAAACGCCGCGGGGAGGGCTGAGCCATGGCCAAGGGCGAACAGCGCTCCGCCGCTAGGCTCGCAGCGGTGCAGGCGCTCTACCAGATGGATATCGCCGGCAGTCCGCTGCCGGACACGTTGGCGCAATTCGAGTCGCACTGGCTGGGCAAGGTCGTCGACGGCGACGAGTACAAGCCGGCCGAGGCGGCGTTTTTCCGCGATCTCGTCAAGGGCGTGCTGAAGGAGCAGCGGGCGCTCGATCCGCTGATCGACCGGACGCTCCAGGCCGGCTGGCCGCTGAAGCGCGTCGAGGCGATCATGCGCGCCATCCTTCGCGCGGGAGCGTTCGAACTCGGCAAGCGCCGGGACGTGCCGGTGAAGGTGGTCATCACCGAGTATGTCGACATCGCGCACGCCTTCTTCGAGCGCGACGAGGCGGGCATGGTCAACGCCGTGCTCGACGCGATCGCCCGCGAGGTGCGCGCGCCGGATTTCGAGAAGCAGGGCTAGCCCGCCTCCGTCTTTCCCGCCGCCTCGCAGAGCAACTCCAGCGCCGCGATAACCGACAGGCGGCGCACCTCGCCGCGTCCGACGTCGCCGAAGCGCCGCGCTTGGTGAAGCGTAGGCCTTCCCGCGCGTGCGGCGGCGAAATGCACGAGACCCACGGGCTTCGCCATGGACCCGCCGCCGGGCCCCGCGACCCCCGTGATGGCGACCGTAAGGCCCGCGCCCGAAGCGGCGAGCGCGCCTTCGGCCATGGCGCAGGCGACTCCCGCGCTGACGGCGCCGTGGACCTTCAGCATTGCTTCCGGAACGCCGAGCATCGCCGTCTTCGCCGCGTTGGAATAGGTGACGAAGCCGCGGTCGAACGCGTCGGACGAGCCGGGAACCTCCGTCAGCGCGCCTGCGACGAGTCCGCCGGTGCAGGATTCGGCGGTGACGATCATGACTCCCAAGCCGCGCGCCAACCGCAGCGCCTCGTCCGCAAGGCTCGCGACCGAACGGGTCATCGGTCGAAGCCTTCGGTGAACGGCAGGCGGATGGTGGCGGAGGCCATCGCCGCCAATCCTTCGCGCCGACCGGCAAAGCCGAGCCGCTCCGTCGTCGTCGCCTTCACGCCGACGCGGCTCACGGGCACCCCCGCGATCTCCGCGATCCGCGCGCGCATCCGCTCGCGATGGGGTCCGATCTTCGGCGCCTCGCCGATGATCGTGAGATCGAGATGCGCGATAACGCCGCCCGCCGCGCGCACCAGCCGGCAGGCCTCGGCAAGGAACTGACCGGACTCCGCACCCTTCCACTTCATGTCGGACGGCGGGAAGTGGGCGCCAATGTCGCCGTCGCCGAGCGCCCCGAGCACCGCATCGGTGAGCGCGTGGAGCGCCACGTCCGCGTCGGAGTGGCCGGCGAGACCGAATGGGTGCGGGATCACGACGCCGCCGAGGATGACGTGGTCGCCGGGCCCAAAGGCGTGCACGTCGAAGCCCGAGCCGGTGCGGACGTCGCCAAGCGCCAGGAACGCGCGGCCGGCGCGCCTCAGCGCCTCGTCGTCGAACTGGTCGGGCGTGGTGAGCTTCAGATTGCGCCCTTCGCCCTCGAACAGCGCGACGCGACCTCCCGCCCAGGCGAACAGGGCGCCGTCGTCCGTGAAGCCCTCTCGGCCTTCGCGCGCTGCGCGCGCATGCGCGGCGACGAGGTCGGCGTAGCGGAAGGCCTGGGGGGTCTGCAGCGCGCGCAATCGCGAACGGTCCAGGGTTTCGCCTCGCCAATCACCCTCGATCGCGACGCAGATCGTGTCGGTGACATCCGTGGCGGGGACAGCGGCGCCCGACGCCGCGGCCGCTTCGATCGCCCGGTCGATCAGGCCGGAAGACGTGAACGGTCGGGCGGCGTCGTGCACGAGGACGATCTCGGCAGCTGAGCCTTCGAGAGCGGCCAGGCCAGCGCTGACGGAGGCCTGTCGCGTCGCGCCGCCGGTCGCGGGCGGAAGAAGCTTCGGGTGGGCAGAGACGGCCGCGTGATAGAGGGCCTCGTGCCCTGCGCCGATGACGATGGCGACCTGGTCAATGCGAGGATGCTCGAGGAAAGCGCGAGCGGATGCCGCCAGCATCGCCTCGCCACCGAGATCGCGGAATTGCTTCGGCTGATCGCCGCGCGCGCGAATGCCGGCGCCCGCAGCGCAGATCAGGGCTGCGACCCGCGGCGGGCGCTCCGAAGATGCTTCCATGAGCCTACGCTTTCAGCAGATTTCCGGAGCGGTTCTAGCCGAGCAGAGACACGATGTCTCATAATCGCGTTTCGCTGTTGAACTAAAGGCCAAACTGGCTAATCTGTGGGCACAGGATGGCGCGACTAATTTATGAGCACCAGTAAACCAGCAATAAGTTCCCAGCTTCTCATCGGTCGTGTTCGGCCGGAGAATTCGGTTCTGCTTGCGCCGATGTCCGGCGTAACAGACCTCGCCTTCCGGCGGATCGCGGCGCGGACCGGCGCCGGCATGGTCGTCTCCGAGATGGTCGCGTCCGCCGAACTTGCGCGCGCCGACGACGAGGCTCGGTTGCGGGCGGAAGGCTCGGGGCTCGACATCCACGTGGTGCAGTTGGCAGGCCGCGATCCCCAGTGGATGGCTGAAGCCGCCCGGGTCGCAGTCGGCGCAGGCGCCGCGATTGTCGACATCAATATGGGCTGTCCCGCCAAGAAGGTCGTTGGCGGCCACGGCGGCTCGGCCTTGTTGAAGGAGCTCGACCTCGCAGTTCGTTTGATCGCAGCGACCGTCGCTGCGGTGGATGCGCCGGTCACGGTCAAGATGCGGCTCGGCTGGGACGATAGCAGCATCGTCGCGCCTGAGCTCGCTCAACGAGCCGAGGCGGAGGGCGCCGCGATGGTCACCGTCCACGGCCGCACGCGTTCGCAGTTCTACGAGGGCAAGGCGGATTGGTCGGCGATCGCCGCGGTCAAGGATGCGGTGTCGATCCCGGTGGTCGCGAACGGCGATCTGGTGGCGCTTGACGATGCGACGGCGATGCTGGCCGCGTCCAGCGCCGACGCCGTGATGATCGGTCGCGGCGCGCAGGGAAAGCCGTGGTTCCCCGGCGCCGTCGCAGCCTTCCTGAAGACGGGCGTGCGTCCTGCCGAGCCATCTCTTGCGACGCAGCAGGCGCTTGCGATCGAACACTATGACGGCATCCTCACGCTCTACGGACGCGACGTCGGCGTACGCCACGCGCGCAAGCATCTCGGCTGGTATATCGACGCCGCCGCGGAGACCGTGGGCGAGGACGCGCCGCGCGACCTGAAGGCAGACGCGATGACCGCCACGACGCCTGAGGCGGCGCTTTCCGCGCTCGACCGCGCCTATTCCACGCTCGCCTGGAGGGCCGCCGCTTGAGCGTCGCAGCGGCCAAGCCGCGCTCCGGCGCGGGCGCTCCCGAGGCAGTGCTGAACGCGCTGCCGCACCCCGTGATCTGCGTGGCCGAGGATGGCCGCATCGTCGACGTCAACGTCGCGGCGGAGGCGTTCTTCGAAGCGAGCGCGATCGTGCTGCGCCGGCATCACATCCGCGAGTTCGCGCCCTTCGGCTCGCCGCTGATCGCGCTGATCGACCAAGCGCGGGAGCGCAACGCGCCCGTCAACGAATACCGCGTCGACCTCGGCACGCCCCGCAATGGCGGCGAGCGGATCGTCGACGTCCATGTCGCTCCGCTCGGCGACAAGCCGGGCGTGCTGATCGTGGTGCTGCAGGAGCGCACGATCGCCGACAAGATGGATCGCCAGCTCACCCATCGCGGCGCCGCGCGCTCGGTGACCGCGCTTGCCGCCATGCTGGCGCACGAGATTAAGAACCCGCTTTCCGGCATCCGCGGCGCCGCGCAGCTGCTGGAGCAGTCCGCGACCGACGAGGACCGCCAGCTTACGCGCCTCATCTGCGACGAGGCCGACCGCATCGTGAAACTCGTCGACCGTATGGAGGTGTTCTCCGACGAACGGCCGATCGAGCGCGAGGCGGTGAACATCCACGCGGTTCTGGAGCATGTGAAGCGGCTGGCGCTTTCTGGCTTCGGCCGCAACATCCGCATCATCGAGGAATACGACCCCTCGCTGCCGCCGGTGCTCGCCAACCGCGACCAGCTTATCCAGGTCTTCCTCAACCTCGTGAAGAACGCAGCCGAGGCGCTCAGCGACACGCCCGACGCCGAAATCCACCTTTCAACGGCCTTTCGGCCCGGCGTCCGCCTGAGCGTTCCGGGATCGACCACCAAGGTCAGCCTCCCGCTGGTCTTCACCGTACGGGACAACGGTCCCGGCGTGCCCGAAGACCTGATCCCGCATCTGTTCGATCCGTTCGTCACCACCAAGCCGACGGGGTCAGGGCTTGGCCTCGCCCTGGTCGCCAAGATCGTCGGCAATCATGGCGGTATCATCGAGTGCGACTCGCAGCCGCGCCGGACCGTCTTTCGGGTGCTGATGCCCATGTTCGTCGGCGAGGCCGGCGGCGCCTTGAGGAGCTGAATCGTCCATGCCGCAGGGCAGCATCCTCGTCGCGGATGACGACGCCGCGATCCGAACCGTCCTCAACCAAGCGCTGAGCCGCGCCGGTTACGAAGTCCGCTCGACGGGCAACGCCGCGACGCTCTGGCGCTGGGTCAGCCAGGGCGACGGCGACCTTGTGATAACCGACGTGGTGATGCCGGACGAGAACGCCTTCGATATGCTGCCGCGCATCAAGAAGGCGCGACCCGAGCTGCCGGTCGTCGTGATGAGCGCGCAGAACACGTTCATGACGGCCATCCGCGCGTCGGAGAAAGGCGCGTACGAATATCTGCCGAAGCCCTTCGACCTGAAGGAGCTGATCGCGATCGTCGGTCGCGCGCTGACCGAGCCGCGCGGTCGCGCCAAGCGCATGGACGAGCCGGAGACCGACGAGATCCCGCTGGTCGGCCGTTCGCCCGCGATGCAGGACATCTACCGCGTGCTCGCGCGGCTGATGCAGACCGATTTGACCGTGATGATCTCGGGCGAGAGCGGCACCGGCAAGGAGCTCGTCGCCCGCGCGCTGCACGATTACGGCAAGCGCCGCGCCGGTCCGTTCGTCGCGATCAACATGGCCGCAATTCCGCGTGACCTGATCGAGGCCGAACTGTTCGGCCACGAGAAAGGCGCGTTCACCGGCGCTCAGGCGCGATCGTCCGGCCGGTTCGAGCAGGCCGAAGGCGGCACGCTGTTCCTCGACGAGATCGGCGATATGCCGATGGAGGCGCAGACCCGGCTGCTGCGCGTGCTTCAGCAGGGCGAATACACCACCGTCGGCGGCCGCACCGCGATCAAGACCGACGTCCGCATCGTCGCCGCCACCAACAAGGACCTGCGGCTGCTCATCCAGCAGGGCCTGTTCCGTGAAGATCTGTTCTTCCGCCTCAATGTGGTGCCGATTCGCCTTCCGCCGCTCCGGGAGCGGGCCGAGGACGTGCCGGACCTCGTCCGCCACTTCTTCGCGCTGGCGCTCAGAGAAGGATTGCCGGCGAAACAAATTGATGGCGCGGCGCTTGACCGGCTGAAGCGCTACCGCTGGCCGGGCAATATCCGCGAGCTCGAGAACCTGATCCGTCGCCTCGCCGCGCTCTATCCGCAGGAGATGATCGGAGCGGCGACGATCGACGCGGAGCTGTCGCAGCCCGCGACCAACGCGCTCGGCGAAGACGCCTCCACGGCCGAGACACTTGGCGGCTCGATGGAGCGGCACCTCACCAGCTATTTTGCCGAGTTCGGCGAGAACCTGCCGCCGCCCGGCCTCTATCACCGCGTGCTGAGGGAGGTGGAGTATCCGCTGATCTCGGCTGCGCTCGCAGCGACGCGGGGCAACCAGATCAAGGCGGCGGAACTGCTTGGCGTGAACCGCAACACGCTGCGCAAGAAAATCCGCGATCTCGACGTTCAGGTGGTGCGGCTGACGCGCTGAGGTCCGTCCTCAGCCGAACGCCGCGTCGTCATTGGTCTCGTAGACCCGCGGCGTGAACATCCAGAGCTTGCCGTCGGCGCGCGCGAAGGTGCGGGTCTTCGATGATCCGACCATGATCAGCGTGCGCATGTCGACCGCCGCCGGGTCGAGCTCGCCCAGCGTCGTGATCGTGATCCGCTCGCCCGGCCGTCCGACGTTCCAGGCGAGCGCTACCGGCGTCTCCGGCTTCCGATGACGGCGCAGGATCGCTAGCGCGTCCTCGAGCTGATGCCGGCGCCTCAGCGAAGCTGGATTGTAGAGCGCAAGCGCGAAGTCTGCTTCCGCCGCCCCATCCAGTCGCTTGGCGATGATCGGCCACGGCTTCAGCTGGTCGGAAAGCGAGATCACCGCGAAATCGTGGCCGAGCGGCGCGCCGAGACGTGAGGCGGCGCCTTGCATCGCCGACATCCCGGGCGTCACCTCCACCATCACACTCGGCCAGCGCGTAGGGTCGGCGACCATCGCCTCCATGACGGCGGCTGCCATGCCGAAGATTCCCGCGTCGCCGGATGAGACCACCGCCACCTCGCGACCAAGCCCGGCGAGCGTCAGGGCGGCCTGCGCGCGTTCGAGCTCGACCCGGTTGTCGGAGCCGTGCCGCCGCTGGCCAGCGCGCTCCGGGACCATGGCGAGATAGCCTTCATAGCCCACGAGGTCGCTTGCGCGATCAAGCGCGGCCGCCGCCTCCGGCGCAAGCCAGCCGCGCTGGCCGGGCCCCAAACCGACGACTGTCACGCGACCTGGCGCGCGGCCGATCTGCTCTGGCGCGACAGGCGTGGGGAAACGATGGAGTCGGAATCCTGCCTCGCTGTGGACGATCTCGCCCGGTTCGATCCGCGACTCGACGATGCGGAGCGGCACGGCGCGCGAGATCAGTGTTTCGGAGAAGATGTGGTGCACGGGCGCGCCCTCGGGCGCGGTCGCGAGCGCCAACGCGGCCGGCGCGAAGCCAAGGCGACCGAACGCCTCGTCCATGACGGCGAGCGTCGACGCATCCGGCCGATCGAATTCGGCGATCAGCGACTTCGGGTGAAACAGCAGACCGCCGGCGGGCGGCGCCTCGGCGGTCTCAGTCACCTTGATGACCACCGCGCCGTCACTCGACAAGGGCACGCCGGAGCCCTCGAGCCATGGCGCTCCGCCCTCGATCCGGGCCTTCGCGCCGCCGAGCAGAGCGGCCGTGACGGCCTTGGCGTCGTCAGGGTTCGCCAGTGCGTAGCCAGAAGGTGGCGTCTCAAGCACGAGGCCGAAGCGCCGAGCGCCCGCGCCCGTGATTGCAGCGTTGGCGCCGAGCTTCTCGGCGAGGTCGCGCGCCATGGCGTCGCCGCCCGTAAGGCCGCCAAGCAGGGGCACGACGACCGCGCCGTCGTCGCTGAGGGCGAGCACAGGCGGCTCGGCCCGCTTGTCGCGGAGATGCGGCGCAATGAGCCGGATGAGGATGCCGGCCGCGCAGATCCCGAGGATCGGCCGGCCCGCGCGGAAAAGCTCGGCCACAAGTTCGCCGGCGTCGTCGAAGCTCGTATCGACGTCTTGGACGCGACCCGCGAGGCCGAAGGTCTCACCAATGACGATCTCGGCCGTCCGGCGCGCGATCGGCAACCCCGAGACGTTGAAGACGAGGATGGCGGGCCGGTTCACGGGATCTCGCGGCTCGGCACGACGACGATGGAAAAATAGGGGACGGAGGCCGGGTCGACCTCGGCGGCCGGCAGCGTCCGCTCGGCCTTCTGGCTGGCGCGCTCGACGTAATAAGCGCGGTCCAGCACGCCCGCTTCGTCAAGCGCCGCGCGCACCTTCGCAAAGGTGCGGCCGAGCTTCATCACCACGGCGGAATCTGCGGCCGTCAGCCTACGAGTCAGTTCATCGGCGGGCAGTGTGCCGGGGATGACCGTCACGGTCTCTTTGCGCATGCAGAGCGGGCGATCGAGGGCGACGGGTCCCGCCATCACGGAGGAGACGCCCGGCGTTACGGTGGTTTCGTAGCGATCCTTCAGGCGCGCGTGCCAGTAGATGAAGGAGCCGTAGAAGAACGGATCGCCCTCGCAGAGCACGCAGACATGGCGGCCGGCGTCGAGATGGGCGGCGAGCTGCTCGGCGCTCTCGTCGTAGAAGTCGCGCATCACCTGCGGGTAGCTCGGCAGGTCCGCTTCCGGGCTCGCGGTGACGGGATACACAAGCGGCAGCAGCTCCTGCTCGGGCCGGAGGTGCGGCCGCGCGGCGGACAGCGCAACGCCGTCGCGGCCTCTGGTCGAGGGATAGGCGACGACGTCCGCCTCCTGGATGAGGCGGAGCGCCTTCAGCGTCAGGAGCTCGGGATCGCCGGGGCCGACGCCCACGCCCGACAGGCGACCAGGACTCATTCGCGCGCGTTCGCTATGGCGTTCAGCGCCGCGACCGTCATCGCGCTGCCGCCGCGCCGGCCGACGAGCGTGATGAAGGGGACGCCGCGCGGATTCGCCGCGAGCTCGGCCTTGGATTCCGCCGCGCCGATGAAGCCGACCGGCAGGCCGATGATCGCGGCAGGCTTCGGCCAGCCGGCGTCAAGGCGCTCCAGCAGATGAAACAGCGTCGTGGGAGCGTTGCCGATGGCGACTACCGCGCCCTCGAGACGATCGCGCCACAGCTCGACCGCCGCGGCGGAACGGGTGGTCCCAAACTCGGCCGCGAGATCCGGCGTGCGCGGATCGTCGAGCATGCACAGCGTCTCGTTGTCAGCCGGCAGCCGCGACCGGGTCACGCCGGAGGCGACCATCTTGGCGTCGCACAGAATCGGCGCGCCTCTTTCGAGCGCAGCGCGCGCGGTCTGGAGGACCGCAGGGTCGTAGCGGATATCAAAGGGAAGGTCGGTCATGCCGCAGGCGTGGATCATCCGCACCACGATTCCCGCGACGTCGGCGGGCAGCGAGGAGAGGTCCGCCTCGGAGCGGATGGTCGCGAAGGAGCGCCGGTAAATCTCAGCCCCGTCCTTGATGTAGTCCATGCCCAATTGGCTCGGCCCCAGTCCCTTCGCGACAGCCTTGTGAAGGGGCGCCCGGCGCAAGGCAAGGCATTCCTTCGGCAAAGGCCTCAGTCGAGCAGCGCGAGGATGTCGCGGGGGGAGGGGGCGTCCAGCCGCCGTTCCGGCGGCGCCGGAGAGCGTGGCCGGGCGTCGCGACGCATGTCCCAGCCCTGGCCGTCGCTGGCGCCGACCAGCAGAAGGTCGGCGGCGGCGCTGGAGGCGCAGCTCTTGGGGCACGCCGACAGGTGGAGCGAGGTCGGCCGGTCGGGCAATAGCGAGCGATCCTGCGCCGCGAGGGCCAGGATTGCGGCGGCGAGCGCCTTCGCAGGCTCACGCGCGCGCTCGCAAGAGGGCGCCCCCGCGCAGGCCGCCACCGTGAGGCGCCCGGCGACGGCGACCGGGGTAAAACCGATGGTTTCAGAGGCGAAGAGCAGATGGTCCGCCGCTTCGGGCGCGACGCCCGGAAGCACGACGGCCGACCATGGTGCCAGGATGAGTCCCCCGCAGCCATTCCGATCCGCCGCATCCGCCAGCCAACGCAACATGGCGGAATCTAGCCGTCCGACGGGCACGGGAATGACGACTGCGCCATAGAGCGCGCCGAGGCCTGGTGAGAGCCTGCGTGCGACCGCCGCGGCCGGCCGAACGCCGAACCGTCGCGCGAGCTCTTCGAGGAGAGGCAAGACAGGCAGATCGACGGCGCGGACGCCCGGTCCGCGAGCCGCCGCGGTCTCCGCGATCCTGAGAAGCACGTCCATGGCGACGTCTGGCCTTGCATGGACGGCCGTGCCGGCGAAGGCGATCGTGAACCCGGCTTCGTCAGCAAGCGCTACGACATCGGAGGCGATCGCGCCGACGCCGGAAGAGCCGCCGCCGTCGAGCGCGAAGGAAAACTTTGGTGAGAGAGCGCCAATCCACGGCGCCCGAGACATCGCCCCATCGAGAGCGGTCCCGAGCGGACGGCAGTCGTGGATTTCTGCGGGGTCGAGCCCGGACAAAGGATCGAGCAGGATGTTGCGCCGCCGGTCCGCAGGACCGTCCATGGCGGCGCCAGCCGCCGCCAATCGCGCGGCAAGCGCCGGGCCGGCGTCGAGCGGGAGGCCGCGAATCTGCAGATTGGCGCGGTTGGTGAGATCAATGATCCCCGAGCCGAGTTCGGACGCGGCGTCGGCTATGGCGCGCGCAGCGTTCGCCGTGAGCGCGCCGCCGGGCGCGCGAATGCGGGCGAGGCCGCCGTCCGCCATCGCCGCGAGATGCGCCACCCCAGGGCAGTCCGCCATCGCCTCGTCCAGCTCCCTCTCTTCCAGGGGAACCTCAACCTTCTCCGAACGTTGTCAACCCGATCGCGGCTTCGGCCGCTCAAAGCGACGGAGGGTGCATGACTATGGACAAGAGCCTGATGAAGGACCGCGCCGGCCAGCTCGCCGACCTTCGTTCGGCCGTCGCCGATCTTAGCGATCGCGTCGCCGAAGTCGCAGGCTCCTCGACCAGACAGGCAAAACGTAGAGCGAGCGCCGCCGCCAAGTCGGTCAGCAGCTCCGCAGGCAGTCTCTATGGGGACGGCCTTGAGGCGGTACAGAGCGCCGGTGACCATGCCGTTTATTACGGCCGCCGCGCCTCCGGTATCGCGCGTCAGAATCCGGGACTGACGCTTCTCGGCGTCGCGCTCGGCGTCGGCGTCATCGCCGCCATCATCTACGCTTCGCAGGAAGAAAACCGGCGCTGGTACGAAAAGCCGCGCGGCGGCTGGTTCTAAGCGAAGGTCGATCGAAAACGAAAAAGGGCGGCGCCAGAAGGCGTCGCCCTTTTTGTTATCCGCTCGGTTCAGTCGATCTGTGCGCCCGAGTCCTTGACGATGGGGGCCCATTTGGCGAGTTCGCTTTTCACGTGAGCCGCCAGCTCTTCGGGCGTCGAGCCGACGACCACCGCGCTCGATTCTGCGAGCTTCGCCTTCACGGTCGGATCATTGACCGCCGAGACGCCGGCGTCGTGCAGCTTGGCGATGATTTCGGGCGGCGTGCCTGCTGGTGCGAACAGCGCGTTCCAGGAATAAGTCTCGTAGCCCTTCAACGTCTCGCCGATCGCGGGCACGTCCGGCAGGCTCGCCACCCGGTCCTTTGTGGTCACGCCGAGCGCCCGCAGCCGACCCGCCTTGATGTGTTCGACGGAGGAGGGGAGGTTGTCGAACTGAATGGGCACCTGTCCCGCGATCACGTCGACCAGCGCCGGACCCGAACCCTTGTACGGGATGTGGATGAGGTCGACGCCCGCGAGCTTCTTGAACAGTTCGCCTGACAGGTGCAGCGGCGAGCCGTTGCCGGAGGAGGCGTAGGCGTATTTGCCGGGATCCTTTTTGGCGAGGTCGATCAGTTCCTGAACCGTCTTGGCCGGGAAGTTCGGATTCACCGTCAGCACGTTCGGCACGTTCACGAGCAGCGAGATCGGCGCGAAGTCCTTCTCGGCGTCGTAAGGCAGCTTCTTGTAGAGCGCGGGATTGAGCGCGTGGGTCGCGACAGTCGCCATGAGGATGGTGTAGCCGTCGGGATCGGCCTTGGCCGCGGCGGTCGCGCCCAGATTTCCGCCGGCGCCGCCACGGTTCTCGACGATCACCTGCTGCTTCAGCGCGTCGCCCATCTTGGCCGCGACAAGCCGCGCGACGAGATCAGTCGAGCCGCCCGGCGCGAAGGGTACGATCATCGTGATCGGCCGGGTCGGATAATCCGCCGCAGCTGCCGGTCCGGCGAGTGACGCCGCGGCGATCGCGCCCGCTCCAGCGAGCGCCGCCACTGACCTCAAGATCCTGAACATCGAACGTCTCCTCCTTCGCTGGCCGCCTTCGTGGCGGCTTCTAGCAAAGGCGAGCTTGGCATGCCGTAGACCGACGGTCGACCCGTCGAAACGGTTCGACCCTTCGCTTCATGCCGCTGTCATCGCGCGATTTTTCCGACGTCGCCGGGGTCCGGGAAGCAGGTCGGCGCGCGGCCCTGCGCAGCCTCCCAACGACCGATGGCGACGCGGGTCCGAAAGCCGATGAGGCCATCCGCCGTGCCGACATCGACGCCCTTGGCTTCGAAGCGGCGCTGCATGGCCGCGATCTCGCTCCGCGCGACGCCCTTCGGCGTGGTCCATGTTCCGACGATCGGGCCGCCGCCGCGAAGCCGGTCCGCTAGATGGCCGACGAAAAGGGCATAGAGGTCGGACTCGTTGTATTCCTTCAGCACGTAGAAGTTGTCGGAAACGAGAAAAGTCGGCCCGGTGCGGCCGGCGGGCGCCATCAGGTGAAGCGAGGCCGCGTCCACCTTCGGCAGCGCGCCCCCGCCAATCGGTCTCGCGCCGGCGGCCTTCCACTCGGCGCCGGTGCGGCTGTGGTCGGGGCCTTCGAGCGTGCAGGGGACGGAGGCCGGCAACGCCGCTTCGACGCCCCAGTCGCGCCCGGGAGTCCAACCGTGGCGTCTGAGGTAGTTGGCGATCGAGCCGAGCGTATCCGGGACTGAATTCCAGATGTCGCGCCGCCCGTCTCCGTCCATGTCGACGGCGTTCTCGAGATATTTCGACGGCAGGAACTGGGGCTGCCCCATCGCGCCCGCCCAGGAGCTTTTCATCGCGTCGAGCGCGATGTGGTCGCCATCCAGGATCTTCAGCGCTGCGACGAGCTCGGGCATGAACTGAGCCTTGCGCGCGCCCATGAAGGCCTCGGTCGCGAGCGCCCGGATCGCGACATAGGGAATCTTCGCGCGGCCATAGCGGGATTCACGGCCCCAGATAGCGACGACGATCTCGCGCGGCACCCCGAAGCGCCGCTCGACCGCGTCGAGGCTCTTTGACCAGCGTGCGAGTTCGGCCTGGCCCTCCTTGGTTAGGGCGGCGAAGTTCGGCTCCGCGACATAGCGAGCGGGATCGGCGAACTCCGGCTGCCGCTGCGGGCCTGCCAGCGGCGGCGCGCCGGGCGGCGCCAGGTCCGGCAGCGACCAATCCAGAGCCAGTCCGCGGGTCGCCGCATCAAAGGTGGCCTGCGAAACACCCGCTTTGCTCGCGAGCGGCGCTACGGCGCCTCTCAGCCAAGATTGGAACTGCCCTTCGACGCGGACCTTGTCGACGTCCTGCGCGGACGCCATCTCCGCGGTCGCGCCAAGGATGAGCGCAGCGATCGCCAGCATGGCGGCCAGGGCCGTCATGCTTTGTTCTTGGAATCGGCGACTCATGCAATCCTCCGAAGGCGTCCGTTGCCTGATGGACGATGAACGCTCGATGCGAAATCGGCCGAAAGAGTTAACGGCGCGTTAACGACTTGTTGGCATGATCGACAGATCACCCGCCGCAGAGGATCCTGAAAATGGCGTCCGCCGCATTCGCACCAAACGTCGACCGGCTCCGGCCCGCGACCGCGCCTTCTCCCGAGCGCCTGCGCGCGATCGGCGACATGCAGGCTTTCCTCGCACGCACGCACCCGCAGACGCCGGCCGAAGCGCTCCGGCTTCTCCGCAACGCCTATCCGGATATGCCGCTCAGCGTCCGGGTCGCCGCTTGCGGTCTCGCCGCCTGATCAGCCGATATCGAGCGTCTCGCCTGAAGGGGCGGGGCGGCTCTCCGCGTCGCGCGCGATCAGCCGGCGGTGGTGCAGGAAGGCGAATGGAATCGTGCCGAGATAGCTGAGCACCAGCAGCGTCAGCACAGCCCATGGGTAACTGATCAGCAGCGTCACGAAGAGCGCCGCGCCGATCAGGAAAGGCGCGATCCACTGCCGATTGACGCGAGCGCCGAGCTGCTTGCCGGACCATGTCGCGAGCGGGCTCACCATCAGCAGCGCGATCAGGATCACGTAGACGAGCACGACCGGCTCGCCGACGGGGGCGCGCGGAAAGCCGAGAAAACCGAGATAGATCGGCAGCAGCGAGGCGAGCGCGCCAGCCGGCGCCGGAACGCCGGTGAAGAAGGCGCCCGCCCATGCTGGCTTCAGCGGATCGTCGAGCGCCACGTTGAAGCGCGCAAGCCTGAGCGCTGCGCCGATCGCAAGCACGAGCGAGCCGATCCAGCCGATATGGCCGAGCTCGTTCAGGCCCCAGATGTAGAGGATGAGCGCCGGCGCGACGCCGAAGTTGAAGAAGTCGACGAGGCTGTCCAGCTCGGCGCCGAAGCGCGACGAGCCCTTGAGCAGGCGCGCCAGCCGGCCGTCGACGCCGTCGAGCACCGCCGCCAGCACGACGAGATAGACCGCCATCTCAAGTCGACCTTCGATCGCCATGCGCACGGCCGTGAGGCCGGCGCAGAGCGCGAGCAACGTCACGAGGTTCGGCAGCAGCAGGCGCAGCGGCACGCGCTTCAGCCGGCTGCGGCGAAGGGGGCCTTCAAGGAGGGGCTTGTCGCTCATCAGCCGGCCCGGAACGTGCGGCCGTCGCTGGTGGCGGAAAGCTCCGCAATCACCGTCTCGCCGGCCGTGGCGCGCTGTCCGACACCGACCAGGATCGCTGCGCCTTCGGGAAGGTAGTGATCGACGCGGCTCCCGAAGCGAATGAGCCCGAAGCGCTGGCCCGCGGCGAGGCCGTCCTGCTCGCGTACGAAACAGACGATGCGCCGGGCGACGAGCCCTGCGATCTGCACCACGCCAACGGGGCCGCGAAGGCTGTCGATGACCAGCCCGTTGCGCTCGTTGTCCTCGCTCGCTTTGTCCATGTCGGCGTTGAGGAACTTGCCCGCGGTATAGGCGACTCGGCGGACGGAGCCGCCCACGGGGGCCCGATTCACATGCACGTCGAACACGTTCATGAACACGGCGACGCGGGGCAGGGGCGTGGCGCCCAGCCCGAGTTCGGGCGGCGGCACGGCACGCTTGACGTCGCAGACGACGCCGTCCGCCCCCGAGACGACCAGCCCCTCCCGAACCGGAGTCACGCGGTCGGGGTCGCGGAAGAACAGCGCGCACCAGATCGTCAGCCCGACGCCGATCCAGCCGAGCGGTTGCCAGATCAGGAACAGGATGAAGGCGACGATCGCGAAGATCGCGATGAAGGGCCGGCCCTCGCGATGGATCGGGACCATCGCGTTCTTTGCGGAGACGAGGACGTCGTTGAGCGCCATTTTGTTGTTTTCCCTGTCAGGCGCCTGTTCATAGCGGGGACGGCTTCGGGGACCAAGCGGCGTCGCAATCGTAGCGTTGACGTCACCCGGACAACGCGAAGCGTTGAGCTGGGATCGCGCGCAGAACTGAGCGTCTCCTGAGGACGATCCCGGCTCTTCGCTACGCTTCGGCCGGGATGACGAGATCGTCGTCGCGGGCGATAAGCGATCTCGCCGGGCCCTCGTCCTCGTCGACGACGCGGGCAAGTTCTTCCCGGACCTCGTCGGCGCGCCTCTGGCGCGCCCAGAGCCCGGCATAGAGCCCGTTCGCGGCGATCAGCGCCTCATGCGTTCCCCGTTCCGCGATGCGGCCGGCATCCATCACTAGGATTTCGTCGGCCGCCACGATCGTCGAGAGCCGATGCGCGATGACGAGCGTCGTGCGTCCCACGGACACACGGGCGAGGGCGTCCTGGATGTCTTTCTCGGTCGCGCTGTCGAGCGCCGAGGTCGCCTCGTCGAGGATCAGCAAAGGCGGCCCCTTGAGGATCGTCCGGGCGATCGCGACGCGTTGCTTCTCGCCGCCGGAAAGCTTCAGCCCACGCTCGCCGACCTGCGTCTCGTAACCAGCGGGCAAGTCGCGGATGAAGTCGTCTATCTGCGCCAGCCGCGCGGCTTCCTCGACCTCGGCGTCGGTCGCGTCCCAGCGGCCGTAGCGGATGTTGTAGCGGATGGTGTCGTTGAACAGCACGGTGTCCTGCGGGACCATGCCGACGGCGTCGCGCAGCGATCCTTGCGTGACGTCGCGGATGTCCTGCCCGTCGATCGTGATGCGGCCGCCCTGCACGTCGTAGAAGCGGAACAGCAGCCGCGACAGGGTGGATTTGCCCGCGCCGGTCTGTCCGACGATCGCGATCGTCTTGCCCGCCGGCGCTTCGAAGCTGACGTCCTTCAGGATCTGGCGGTCGGGATCGTAGTGGAACGAGACGTTCTCGAACCGGATGGTCCCGCCGGACACGACAAGCGGTTTGGCGCCCGGCCTGTCCTCGATCTCCGGGTCTTTTTCCAGCAGCGTGAACATCGCTTCAAGATCGGCGACCGCGAGTTTGATCTCGCGATAGACGAAGCCCATGAAGTTCAGCGGGACGTAAAGCTGCACCATCATGGCGTTGATCAGCACGAAGTCGCCAATCGTATTGCGGCCGGCCCGGATGTCCGCGATCGCCATCGCCATGCAGATCGTGAGGCCGCCGGAGAAGATCAGCGCCTGCCCTGCGTTCAGCCAGGCGAGCGAGGTGTAGGACCGGACCGCAGCCTTCTCGTAGCCCGCCATGGAGCGGTCGTAGCGTTCCGCCTCGCGCGCCTCATTGCCGAAATATTTGACGGTCTCGTAGTTCAGCAGGCTGTCGATGGCCTTCGAGCTTGCGTCGGTGTCGTTCTCGTTCAGCACGCGGCGGAAGCCGATGCGCCGCTCGGTCGCGAGATAGGTGAAGGCGAGATAGAGCACGACCATGCCGCACACGACGGCGGAGTAGCGCCAGTCAAACTGCCAGGCGAGCACGCCGAGGACGAGCAGGAGCTCTAGGACCGTCGGGAAGACGGTGAGCAGCGCCGTGCGGGTGAGCGTTTCGATCGCGAGCTTGCCGCGGTCGACGATCCGGCTCATCGCGCCGGTCCGCCGCTCCAGATGAAAGCGCAGGCTCAGGCGGTGCATGTGGCGGAAGACGATCAGCGACAGCCGGCGGACGGCATGTAGGACGACCGGCGCCGTGACGCCGTCACGCGTCTGGGCGAGCGCCACCATCAGGATGCGCCCGACGCCATAGGCGAGCACCATCGCCGCCGGCGCGGCGAGCATCATGGCGGTCCACGTGCCGCCCGACGGCGCAGGCTGGCCCTTCGCGATCAGCGTCAACCCGTCGGTGGCGTATTTGAAGCCGTAGGGGACGATGACGGTGACGAGCTTTGTCGCGATCAGCAGCACGATCGCGATCGCGATGCGCCGCTTCAGGTCGGCCCGCTCGCCCGGCCACATGTAGGGCTGAAGCCGCCGCATCGTGGCGAAGAAGGCGAAACCCTCGGCCGTGACCTCGCCCGGAAGCGTCTCGCGACGCCGGCGCCTCACCATGTCGATGCGATCTGGAAGGATTTAAAAGTCATGCGGAGCCGGAGGTAAGGCCGCAGGCGCCCAGGGACAAGCTCGACGATGACGTTCTGCGTGCTTCGAGACGGCCGCTCTGCGGCTTCTCGGAGCACGCACAGCCCGCCCCGCTGCTCATTCTGAAGCAGCGGGCTTCAGATGGCGGTCGTGCTCCGCCGCATAGAGCGCGCTCCGCGCCCCGCCTGCGCCGGCAAGCGCCCATCCCACGATCACCAGCGCCGTCCGCTCGACGCCGAGCGGCGCCGCGTCCTCCACGATGCGTCCCAGCGTCGAGACGACGATAGCCTCGTCCGGCCATGTCGCCCGCGCGACGAACGCGGCGGGGCAATCAGCGCCGTAGAGCGGCGTCAGCTCGTCTGTGATCCGCGCGAGCTGCTTGGCCGCGAGGTGCAGGACGAGCGTGCCGCGAGAGGCCGCTACAGCCGCGAGCGTCTCCGCCTCCGGCATCCTGGAGGCGCGGCCGGAAAGGCGGCTGAGCGTCACCGTCTGCGCGACCTCCGGAACCGTGAGCTCGACGCCAAGCCGCGCGGCGGCGGCGGCGAAGGCGGGGACGCCGGGCGTGATCTCGTAAGGAATGTTCCGTTCGCGCAGCGTGGCGAACTGCTCGGCCGTAGCGCCGTAGAGCGAGGGGTCGCCGGAATGGACTCGGGCAACGTCCTCGCCTCGCGCATGCGCCGCCTGCATCTCCCCGACGATCTCGTCGAGCGCAAGCGACGCCGTGTCGATCACGCGCGCCCCCGCCGGCGCGTAGGCCACGACCGCGGCGGGCACGAGCGACCCAGCGTAGAGGCAGACGGGGCAGCGGGCGATCAGGTCGCGGCCGCGCACGGTGATGAGGTCGGGGTCTCCCGGCCCCGCGCCGATAAAGTGAACGGTCATCGCATGGGCTTCGTCACGGCGTATTGCGTCACCGGCATCGCCGGGCGCCATCCCGTCATGCGGCCAACGGCGTCGGCGTAGGACGCCTCGATCCGCACGAGATCGCCGCCCCACTCGGTCCGCGCGGCGAACAGGCGGGCCTCGGTCTCGATCGTCACCGCGTTCGCGACAAGGCGACCTCCGGGCTTCAGTGCAGCCCAGCAGGCCTCCATAACTCCGAGAACGGAGGCGCCGCCGCCGAGAAACACGGCGTCGGGCGCGGGCAGGCCATTGAGACCTTCCGGCGCGCGCGCCTCTCGGATGTCGAGCGTAGGCACGCCCAGCCACGCCGCGTTTTCTCGGGCGCGCGCCGCACGATCGGGGCGCGGCTCCAGCCCGATCGCCCGTCCGCCGCCGGCGCGCAGCCATTCAATGCCGATCGAGCCCGAGCCGGCGCCGACATCCCACAGCAGCGCGCCCGGCATCGGCGCGAGGCGAGCGAGCGTGACGGCGCGGATCTCGCGGCGGGTGATCTGGCCGTCATTTTCGAACGCGTCGTCCGGAAGACCCGGCGCGCGCGGGAGCGGCCGCCCGTCCGGCCCAGCGACAGCCTCGATCGCGACCGTGTTGAGCGCGTCGAAACGGCGATCGCCCAAGGAGGAGGCGGTCAGCGAGAAAGCGTTCGCGGCCGAGGAGCCGAGCCGTTCGAGCACCGTCATCCGGCTCTCGCCGTAGCCGTGAGCGACGAGCAAGCGGGCGGCCGCTGCGGGCGTCCCGCCGTCAGCGGAAAACAGCACGATCCGCGCGCCGTCGAACAGCTCCAGCGCGAGCCCCTCGACCGGCCGGCCGCAGGCGGAGACCAGCCGGGTCGCAGCTTGCGGCCAAACCATCGCCGCGCAAGCGAGCGGAAACGCTGAGACTGCCGGTATGACGCGCATTTCGGCCGCTTCGACGTGGGCTAGGAAGGTCGTGGCAACGCCGTAGAGCAGCGGGTCGCCGCTTGCCAGCACGACGACGCGCCGGCCGCGCCACCCGGCGACGGTCTCGACGAAGGGCAGCATCGGGGAAGGCCAGACATGGCGCGTCGCGCGCGGCGCAAGCGCCTCGCCGACCAGCGCCAGATGACGCGCCCCGCCGACGAGCATCTCCGCCGCCTCGAGCGTGGCCAACGCCTCTAGCCCGAGCGAGGACGCGCCGTCCTCGCCGAGGCCGACCACCGTCAGCCAGCGACGATCCGGGTCAGGCTGCGGCTGGAGAGCTGCGGACGGCATGACGGCTCCGGGTTCAGCAAAGCCCGTCCCTTAGCACGCCCCAGCTTCAGCGAGCATTCTGCCGACCTCCGCCACCGCCAGGTCGACGTCGGCGACGGTCGGGCTGTCGGGCGCGACCGGGCGGTCGACGATGACGACCGGGATGCCGCGCTCGCGCGCGACGATCAGCTTGGCTTCCGCGGCATGCGATCCACTGTTCTTCGCGACGAGGCATGTGACGTTGCGCTCGGCAAACAGCGCGCGCTCCGCCTCCAGCGCGAACGGCCCGCGCTGGGCGAGGAAGGTCGCCCGCTTGTGGCGGAACGGCCTCTCCGGGGGATCTATGACGCGGATCAGGAGCTCAAGGTCCTTCCGCTTCTCGAAGGCCTTGATGTGCTGGCGTCCGATCGTCAGCAGGCAGACGCCGGCGGTGGCGGGCGTCGCGGCGGCGGCCGCCGCGACATCGGAGACGATTCGCCAGTCGTCGCCCGGCTCGCGCCGCCATTGCGGACGGTCGATGTGGACGATCGGCGTGCCGGTATCTGCGCAGGCGATCCCGGCATTGGCCTTCATCTTCGAGGCGAACGGATGCAGCGCGTCGACCACCGCCGCTATGTTCTCGACCGCGAGATACGCGCCGAGGCCCTTCGCCCCGCCGAAGCTTCCGACGCGCTCCTCACCAACGGCGCTGCGACGCGTTTTGGTTCTGCCGGCGAAGGAGGAGATCACCTCGTAGCCTGCTGCGGTCAGGGCTTCCGCCGCGGCGAAGCCTTCCGTCGAGCCGCCCAGAACCAGAATACGCGGCCGCCCCGGCTCCGGCCGAGATTGTGCGACGGCTGCGAAATCTGCATGGTCCGCCGCATGTCGCCCGTGTTGCCCCATGGAACTCTCCCCCCGTATCCCGTCGTCCTGCCGTCCGCTATCGCGGGCGCCATGCCGCCTTTTCCCGCCGGTTGCGTCTGGCTCGTCGGCGCGGGTCCTGGCGATCTTGGTCTTCTCACGTTGCAGGCAGCCTGGGCCCTCGCTCAGGCCGAAGTCGTCTTCTTCGATGCGCTCGTGAATGAGGAGGTTTTGAGGCTCGCGAAAGGCGGCTGCGAGTTCGTCTTCGTCGGCAAGCGCGCGGGCTGCCCGTCGCCCAAGCAGTCGGAGATCACTGCGCGACTGATCGCGGCTGCGCAGGAGGGCAAAAGGGTCGTGCGCCTGAAGGGCGGCGACCCCTACGTCTTCGGGCGCGGCGCGGAAGAGGCGCAGGGGCTGGTCGCCGCCGGAACGCCGTTCCGCGTGGCCTCGGGCGTCACGGCGGGGATCGGCGGCTTGGCCGCCGCGGGCATCCCGGTCACGCATCGCGACGTCAACCAGGCGGTCACCTTCATCACCGCTCACGACGCCTCCGGAAAGCTCTCGGAGCGGCTGGACTGGGCGGCGCTCTCGGCCGGGTCGCCGGTGCTGGTGGTCTATATGGGTTTCCGGTTGATGCGGGAGATCGCCGCGCGTCTGCTCGCCGCCGGGCGGCCCGAGGACGAGCCCTGCGCCGTCGTGAGCCACGCGTCCACGCCGCGCCAAAAGGTCTTCGTGACCACGCTCGGCGCGCTGGTGGAAGGCGGAGGGACTGACGGCGCGGAATCGCCGGCGATCCTCGTCTTCGGCCGGGTCGTCGCGCTCGCGCCCGTGCTCAGCCCCGCCCGATGACGCCCGCTTTCGTCGTCGCCGCGCCGTCGAGCGGTTCAGGCAAGACCATCGTCACGCTCGGTCTGCTCCGAGCCTTCCGAAACGCCGGCGTCGTGGTCGCCTCCGCCAAGATCGGCCCAGACTACATCGACCCGCGCTTCCATGAGGCCGCGAGCGGGCGGCCGAGCCTCAACCTTGACGGCTGGGCGATGCGCCGCGCCCGCCTGCTTGCGCTCGCCCAGGAGGCGGGGAGGGGCGCCGAGCTCATGGTGGTCGAAGGCGTCATGGGCCTGTTCGACCATGCCGCCGAACCTGGGATCGAAGGCCATGGCGGCGCGGCCGATGTCGCCGCCACGCTTGGCGCGCCGGTCGTGCTGGTGCTCGACGCGTCGGGGATGGCTCAGTCGGCCGGCGCGATTGCGCGCGGGTTCGCAGGATTTCGAGAGGGCGTGACGGTCGCGGGCGTCATCCTCAATCGCGTCGCAAGCCCACGTCACGAGGCGCTGCTGCGGCTCGGCTGCGATGCGGCTGGCGTTCCGGTCTTTGGCGCCCTGCCGCGGACGAATGAGCTCCGCACGCCCTCGCGCCATCTCGGTCTGGTGCAAGCGGAAGAGTTGCCCGAGCTCCACGCGCTGATCGCCGACGCCGGCCGGCTCGTCGCGGCGCATGTCGACCTCGACCGGTTACGCGCGATCGCGCGGCCGGCGCCGACGTCGGGAGAGGCGCTTCCGCGTCCGACGATCCGCCCGTTCGGCCAGAAGATCGCGGTGGCGGCCGACGCCGCGTTCCGGTTCGCCTATCCGCATGTGCTCATGGGCTGGCGAAAGGCGGGCGCGGAGATCGCCCCGTTCTCTCCGCTCGCCGACGAGGCGCCAGCCTCCGATTCTGATGCGGTGTTCCTGCCGGGCGGCTATCCCGAGCTTCACGCCGGGCGACTCGCTGGCGCGTCACGTTTCGGCGCTGGGATGCGCGCGGCGCCCGGTCGTGGGGCTGCAGTCTATGGCGAGTGCGGGGGCTACATGACGCTCGGCGAAGGCCTCGTCGACGCCGAAGGCGCGCGCCACGCGATGCTTGGGCTGCTCGGCCTGGAAACCTCCTTCTCCGCCCGAAAACTCCATCTCGGCTATCGCCACGCCACGCTTGCGGCGTCTGGACCGCTTGGGGACGCGGGCGCGGCGTTCCGGGCGCACGAGTTCCATTACGCGACAACGGCGTCTGAGGCCGGCGATCCGCTGTTTGAGGTCGGCGGGGCGTCGGTCGGCTTGCGGCGCGGAAGCGTCTGCGGCTCGTTCCTGCACATGATCGACGGGTCTTGAGCCCTAGACGCGCTTGCGCCCGCCGCCGCAACTCGTCCATGGTCCGCGAATGTCCGTGCGCGCGTTCATCTGCGGCTGCGAAGGCCTTCAGCTCACTCAGCGAGAGCGTGATTTCCTGCGCGAGGCGCAGCCCTGGGGGCTGATCCTGTTCGGACGCAACATCGCGTCGCTTGAGCAGGTGTCCGCGCTCTGCGCCTCCTTCCGCCAGGCGGTCGGCCGCATGGACGCTCACGTGCTGATCGATCAGGAAGGCGGCCGTGTGCAGCGGCTGAAGCCGCCTCTGGCGCTCGGCCATCCTCCTGCGGCGCGCTATGGCGAGCGCTACGACACCGATCCGGAAGCTGCGGTCGAGGCGGCGCGGGCAGGCGCCCAGCTGATCGCGGCGGAGCTTGCGGCGCTCGGGATCACGATCGATTGCCTGCCCGTGCTCGACCTTCCCGCCGATGGCATGACCGACGCGATCGGCGACCGCGCCTATGCGCGCACCGTCGAGGGGGTCGCGGCGCTCGGCGGCGCGGTCGTCTCGGGCATGCTCGCCGGCGGGGTGCTGCCAGTCGTCAAACACATCCCCGGACACGGACGCGCGACCGTCGATAGCCATTATCACCTTCCGCGCGTGACGGCCGATCGCGCGACGCTGGAGGCGTCCGACTTCAAGACATTTCAGGCGCTGGCCGACGCGCCATTGGGCATGACCGGGCACATCGTGTTCGAGGCGATCGACCCCGAACGACCGGCGACGCTGTCGCCCGTCGTCATCTCCGAGATCGTGCGCGGGCTGATCGGCTTCGAAGGCCTGCTGATGTCCGACGACCTCTCGATGAAGGCGCTGTCGGGCAGCGTCGGCGTTTCGGCCTCGCGGGCGCTTCGCGCGGGCTGCGACATCGCCTTGCATTGCAACGGCGCGATGGACGAGATGCTCGAAGTCGCGGCGGCGTCGCCGCTTCTCGAAGGACGCGCAGCGGAACGCGCGGCGGCGGCGTCCGCGATGCTCTTGCCGGCCGGCGCGGTCGATATCGCGGCGCTCCGCGAAAAGCGTGACAGCCTGCTCGCCTGACTCGACTTTCCCGCGGAGGCGACCCGCCCTTGGCCGAGCGTGACGAGACGGCTTTCGAGGCCGACCAGCGGGAGAGGCCGGACGGCCCCGCCTTCGTCGTCGACGTCGACGGCTTCGAGGGGCCGCTCGATCTGCTGCTCGACCTCGCCCGCCGTCAGAAGGTCGATCTCGCGCGGATCTCGATCCTGGATCTCGCCGAGCAGTATCTCGCCTTCGTAGAAGCCGCCCGCGCCGAACGCCTCGATCTCGCCGCCGACTATCTCGTCATGGCGGCATGGCTCGCTTACCTCAAATCCCGGCTGCTCGCGCCCGACCCTGTCTCGGACGACGACGAAACACCGCCGGAAATAGTCGCAGCTGCGCTCGCCTTCCGCCTGCGCCGGCTGGAGGCCATGCGCCGCGCCGGCACCGCGCTGCTCGACCGGCCTTTGTTGGAGCGCGACGTGTTCGCCCGAGGCGAACGAGCCGAGGAGGCGACACCGGGCGCGCCGATCTGGACCGCCACTCTCTACGACCTACTGACAGCCTACGCCCGCCAGCGCACGCGCAACCTCGTCACCTCCCATACCGTCGCGCGCCGGCCGACATGGACGCTCGCCGAGGCGCGCGAGGCGCTGGAGCGGCTCGTCGGAAGGTCCGCGAACTGGTCCCGGCTCGACGCGCTGCTGCTGCGCTACATGACGCCCGAAATGCGCGCCTCGGTGCTCGCCGCAGGCTTCGGCGCCTCGCTGGAGCTTGCGCGTGAGGGCAGGGTAGAGCTTCGTCAGGACCGGCTGTTCGGGCCGTTGTTCGTCCGCTCCGGCGCGCCGCTTGCGCTCGCCTCATCGACGGACGAGCGATGAGCTTCGAGCAGCCGACCTTTGCGATCCCGGGTCTCGACGGACGGCTGACCGAGGACGAACGTGCGCGGGTCGATCCGCTGCATGTGCGGATCGTCGAGGCGCTGCTGTTTGCGGCGCCGGAGCCGGTCGAGGAAAGGGCGCTGGCGGGCCGCCTTCCCGAGGGCGCCGACCTCCGTCTCGTCCTGCGCGCGCTCGCCGAGGATTACGCGGTCCGCGGCGTGAACCTCCGGCACGTCGGCGCAGCCTGGGCCTTCCGCACGGCGCCCGATCTCGCCGCCTCGGTCGCGGACGGAGCGCGCGAGATCCGGAAGCTTTCTCGCGCGGCGATCGAGACGCTGGCGATCATCGCCTATCATCAGCCGGCGACCCGCGCCGAGATCGAGGAGATCCGCGGCGTCGCGACCTCGCGCGGCACGCTGGAGACGCTGCTGGAGGCGGGCTTCATCAAGCTCCGTGGCCGCAGGCGCGCGCCGGGCCGGCCGGTGACTTTCGGCACCACGCCCGGCTTCCTTGACCATTTCGGTCTGGAGCAGGTTTCCGACCTGCCGGGCCTTGCCGAGCTCAAGGCCGCTGGCCTGCTCGACGCCCGCCTGCCCCCGGGCCTGGACATGGCCCCGCCGTCGGATGACGACTCGCTCGGTGAGGACGAGGAGCCGCTGGGGGATGGCGATCCGTTCGGGCGGGAGGAGGAGTAAGGCTGTACGGCGACGGCTTGCGTGCTTTGAGACGCGCCTTTGGCGCTCCTCAGCATACGGAGATCGGAAAGGCCTCACCGATCCTCATGCTGAGGAGCCTGCGGAGCAGGCGTCTCGACGCACGCAGCATCTGGACGTGCGGCTTACCGGTTGGCCCCGCGCGTCATGTCACGGTCGATCAGCAGCGACGTGCGGCCGTTGAGTCGTGCGCGGTAGACCTGCGTGTTCTCCATCACCCGCTGCACATAGTTGCGCGTTTCGGTGAAGGGGATGCGCTCGACCCAGTCGACGGGGTCGGTGTCGGGTTTGCGCGGGTCGCCATAGCGTTGGACCCATTGGGTCACACGGCTCGTGCCGGCGTTGTAGGCCGCGAACACCATCACGTAGGAGCCGTCGAAGTCGCGCGCGAGTTCGCCGAGATGCGCGGCGCCGAGCTGCGCGTTGAAGGCGGGATCGGACGTGAGGCGACGCGCATCGAAGGCGACGCCAGCGTTCTTCGCCGTCTTTGCGGCCGTCGAGGGCAGCATCTGCAGCAGCCCGCGCGCGTTCGCGTGGCTCACCGCCTGCGGGTTGAAGGCGCTCTCCTGCCGCGCGATGGCATGGACGACGGGCGGCTCGATGGCGGGGCCGACCGGGCGATAGCTCGGGACGCCGCCGGTCGGGTAGGCGAGGGCGTCCACCGCAAACCCATTGTTGAGGCCGGCCTTGCCGACGGTAAGGGTCGCGCGGGGATCCTGATAGCGCTGCGTCAGTGCGCCGAGCAGGACGACCTCGCCGGGGCTCTTCAGATCGTCGGCGAGCGCGGCTACGAGCGGCAAAGCGAGCTCGCGCTCGCCGGCCCGGTAGAGCAGGTCGATCGCGCGGACCGACAGCCGGGCGCCGAACGTGGCGCGGTCCGTCGCGGTCGGTGTCGGGAGTGAGCGGATCGGCAGGTCCGGCAAGCCGAGGCGCGCGCGCGCGATCTGCCCGTAATAGCTGGTGACGTAGCGCGCGGCGCGTTCGTAGGAGACACGGGCGGAAGCGCGATCGTTGGACGCTTCGAGGGCGCGGCCCTGCCAATAGAGCGCTCGCGACAGCGTACCAGGAATCGTCGCTTCCCTCTGGACGATCGCAAAGTGACGGGCGGCCGTCCTGGGGTCGTTCATGGCGCGGAGAGCGATGAAGCCGGCGAGCATGTTCGACTCGACTTTGTCGCTGTCCGAGCTCGGCTCGTCGCGCGCGAGCACCTGATAGGCGCCGCGGGCGTCGCCGATGTCGAGCAGGTCGCGGGCGATCACCCGTCGCTCGACCGACCAGGCGTCGGGATCGACCAGCGCGGCCCCGCCGCGCGGCGCCGAGGCGATGGCGGCCGCAGCCTCCTTGGGGCGCTCGGCGCGCCGGTTGAATTTGGCGGCGGCGAACATGAAGCCCGGATCGGACCGCGCCGAGCTCGGCACCGCCGCCAGCAGCGCGGCCGCGTTCGGCAATTTGCGGATGACGGCGGCGCGCGCCTTGGCGACCGCTGCGTAGGATCCGCCGGCGCGGGTTGCAGCGCGCATGCCGGCGTCAACTTCGTCGGACAGGAAACGCATCTCGGCGCGGGCGCGATGATCCGCGGCGGAGAACATCGACCCGAATGTCGAAAGGGTCTGCTGCTCGAGCTGGCCGTCGAGGCCGTCGGAACGGTAGGCGTCCTTGGCGAGGCTCGCGGCCGAGGCGCGGTCCCCGGCGGCGAGAAGCGCGCGGGCAAGGGCGAGCTTGCCCTCGGCCCGTTCCGGCTTGCCGTTCGCGGCGAAGAAGGCGCGCACCGTCGCAGCCGGAACGTTCTCGAGCCAAAGCGCTTCCTCGGCCCGGCGGCGGACCATGGAGGCCAAAGGCCAGTCGCGATGGACGCGGTAGAACGCGTCGATCTGCGCGAAGCCGCAGGTGCGCGAGGCCAGCCTGATCTGCAGCCAGTCGAGCAGGGTGACTGCGCCGGGATCGGAGACCTGGGCGCGCAGCGCGCGGGCGCCGGCGGCGTCGCCGCGCTCGAACGCCTGGATCGCGGCGCGGATCTGCGCGACGTCGTTAGACGACACGCTCGGGTTCGGAGTCGCTCTGGATGTCGACGAAATCGCGCCCGTGACCTCAGTGTCGTAGGCGAGCACGATCTCCCCCGCAGCCTTCATCGTCTCGGCGGACGAGGCGTCGGCGTCAGGTCCGAAGCCCGGCGCTTCCAGGGCGATAGCGGCGGCATGCGCGGAAATGAGAACGCTGACGACGGCGGCGCCGCGAAGCAGGACATGAAACGCGGACATGATCTCTCGACTTGAGGCTTGGCGTTCCGGGCCGGTTCCCGGACTCGTTCGAAGCCTCAGTTTCGACGTGCGGACTTTACGAAACGCTAACCGAGACATTAGGCGGCGCGAGCATGGTCGGGCTTTCCGTTCGGCCGCGGCGCGGCTATCTAGGTCGATCGAACGTGACGCCGGCAAGGCGAAGCGCCATCACCAATCCGCGACGACCGCGTTTCCAAGCGGCGCGGCGCGAGAAACTCGAAGACGATGACCCAGCCTCAGTTCCTCGGCTCCATCACCGCGCTCGTCACGCCGATGCGCGAAGACGGCGCGCTCGACGAGGGCGCGTTCCGCTCGCTGGTCGACTGGCAGATCGCAGAAGGCACTCATGGCCTCGTGCCGGTCGGCACCACCGGGGAGAGCCCGACGCTCGGCCATGAGGAGCACCACAGCGTCGTGCGCTGGTGCGTCGAGGAGTCGAAGGGCCGCGTGCCCGTCATCGCGGGCGCGGGGTCGAACTCGACCCGCGAGGCGGTGTCGCTCGCCCAGCATGCCGAGAGAGACGGGGCCGACGGTCTGCTCGTCGTGACGCCCTATTACAACAAGCCGACCCAGGAGGGCCTTTACGCCCACTTCAAGGCGATCGCCGACGTCACGGCTCTGCCGATCCTGATCTACAACATCCCCGGCCGCTCCGTCATCGACATGAACGTCGACACGATGGCGCGGCTCTATGAACTACCGAACATCGTCGGCGTGAAGGACGCGACCGCGAACATCGCGCGCGTCTCGCAGCAGCGCGCCAAGCTCGGGCCGGATTTCATCCAGCTCTCGGGCGAGGACGTGACCGCGCTTGGTTTCATGGCGCATGGCGGGCACGGCTGCATCTCGGTCGCGTCGAACGTCGCGCCCGGCCCCTGCGCAGCGTTCCAGGAGGCCTGCATGGCGGGCGACTACGCCTCCGCGCTCGCGTTCCAGGACCGGCTCTACGGGCTTCATGTCGATCTGTTCTGCGAATCGAACCCCGGCCCGGCCAAGGTCGCGCTCAACATGCTCGGCCGCTGCGGCGAGACCATGCGGCTGCCGATGGCCCCCTGCTCGGACGCGACCCGGACCAAGATCCGCGCGGCGCTCGAGGCCGCCGACCTGCTCCGCCCGAACGCGGCGCCTGTGCGGGCGGTCGCCGTTTGACGCCGTCATGAACGCAAAGGACCCGAACGCCCGCTACCGTATCGTCGCGGACAACCGAAAAGCCCGCTTCAACTACGAAATTGGCGAGACAATCGAAGCCGGCATCGTGCTCGTCGGGACCGAGGTGAAGTCGCTGCGCGAAGGAAAGGCCACGATCGGCGACGCCTATGCCGGCGAGTTCAACGGCGAGGTGTTCCTCTACAACGCCTACATCCCCGAATATCTGCAGGCGAACCGCTTCAACCACGAAGCCAAGCGCCCGCGGAAGCTGCTGCTGCACGAGGCGCAGATCAACAAGCTCACCGGCGCCGTGACCCGCGAGGGCATGACGGTTGTGCCGCTGAAGATCTATTTCGACGACCGCGGCCGCGCAAAGGTCGAGATCGCGCTCGCCCGCGGCAAGAAGCTCCACGACAAGCGCGAAGCCGACAAGGAGCGCACCTGGAACCGGGACAAGTCTCGGATCATGCGAGACCGAGGATGAGCTTTTTTGCGGAGCGGTGGGCGTTCCGCGGGATTGTCGCGATCGCCGGGCTTGTCCCGGTCTCCGCAGGATTGAGCGGGATCGTCACCGGCGCCGGCTTTCTCGACGTGCACGGGCCGGCGCTCGACAGCCATGTTCGCTATCTCTCGGGGCTGCTGCTGGGAATAGGGCTCGCGTTCTGGGCGACGCTGGGTCGGCCGGAACGCCATAGCGGCCGCTATCGTCTGCTGACGGCGATCGTCGTCCTTGGAGGGCTCGCACGGCTCTACGGCGTTTTTGTCGGCGACGCGCCGCCGGCGCCGATGTTGTTCGGGCTGGTGATGGAGCTGATCGTGACGCCGGCGCTCTGCCTTTGGCAGGCGCGATTGGCGCATCGATTAAGCGTCTCATCTTCAGCCTAGATGGTGGCGGACCTTGGCGAAGACCGCCTCGAACATCTCGGTCGTCAGTACGCCGGTGTTCGTGTTGTAGCGGGAGCAGTGGTAGCTATCGAACAGCGCGACGGCTCCGATGCTGTGCTCCGTATTGTGGCCGAACGGGGCGTCCTTCAGCTTTGCGCCGAGAGCCCGAAGCACGCTCTCATGAGCGATGCGGCCGAGCGCCACGATGGCGCCGCCGGCCGGCAGAGCCTCAAGCTCGCTCTCCAGGAACCTGCGGCAGGTCCGGATCTCCGAGGGTTCAGGCTTGTTTTGCGGCGGCACGCAGCGGACCGCGTTCGCGATCCGGGCGTCGAGGAGGACGAGGCTGTCGTCTGGCCGGGCTTCGAAGCGTCCCGTCGCAAAGCCGAAGTTGATCAGGGTCGCGTAGAGCAGATCGCCCGCGTAGTCGCCGGTGAAGGGACGGCCCGTGCGGTTGGCGCCCCTCAAGCCTGGCGCGAGGCCGACGATCAGCAGCCGCGCGCCGACCGGACCAAAGGAATCAACCGGGGCGTTGTGCCAGTCGGGAAAGCGCGCTCGCTGCTCCTCACGGAACGCCGCCAGGCGAGGGCATAGCGGGCAATCCCGCGACGGCGCTTCCGGCGCAGGCGACGGCTCTACAAGGACCATCGGCCTGAACCGTCAGACCTCTGGCGCGGCGTCGATCGCGGCGTTTCGGCGCGCTTCGCGAGCCACGCGCTCGGCGGGATCCCGGCCGATCCGCGGCGCCAGCTCCGCCAAGTCGAGGAAGTGGTCGGCGCGACGGCGAAGGTCGTCTGCGATCATCGCCGGCTGGGTGGTCACGGTCGAGACGACGGTGACCCTGACCCCGCGCCGCTGCATGGCCGCCACCAGAGGCGTGAAATCGCCGTCGCCCGAGAACAGCACCATGTGGTCGAGCTTCTCAGCGAGCTCCAGCGCGTCGATCGCGAGCTCGATATCGAGATTCCCCTTCACCTTGCGTCGACCTTGCGTGTCGGTGAACTCCTTGATCGGCTTCGTCACGACCGTGTAACCGTTATAGTCGAGCCAGTCGATCAAAGGCCGGATCGTGGACACTTCCAGGTCTTCTGCGAGCGCGGTGTAGTAATAGGCGCGGATCAGATAGCCGCGGCTCTGAAAATCACGCAGTAGACGTCTGAAATCGATGTCGAATCCGCAGCCGCGGGCGGTCGCATAGAGGTTCGCGCCGTCGATGAACAGGCCTAAGCGCTCATCGGAATAGAACATAGCGTATCGTCTTTCTTCGGAAAAAGGATTGAAAATGGAGCGCCCGCGGCCGCTGACGGCGAAGCGCTTCCGCGTGCTTGCCACGGGAGACGCCCCGCGGTAAAGACCGCGCTCATCCTAATCCCAAGCGACCGATCATAGGAGCGCGCCACATGGCCCGCGTCACCGTCGAGGATTGCATCGACAAGGTCGACAACCGCTTCGACCTCGTTCTGCTCGCGGGGCATCGCGCCCGTCTGATTTCCGCTGGTCAGCAGATCACGGTCGATCGCGACAACGACAAGAACCCGGTCGTCGCGCTCCGCGAGATCGCCGAGGAGACGGTGGCGCCCGCCGATCTTCGCGAAGACCTGATCCACTCGCTGCAGAAGTACGTCGAGGTCGACGAGCCCGAAGCCGAGGCCGTTCCCGCGCTTGCCGGCTCCGGCGGGTCGCCCGACGATGACGGCAACATCTCCTTCGATCGCATGACCGAGGAGGATCTCCTCCGCGGCCTCGAAGGCCTGGTGCCGCCGGCGGAGACCGACGACGACGAGGGCTGAGGCGCGGCGCTTCATATCTGGACTGATGTGACGCCGTCGCGGATTTCCGCGGCGGCGTTTTTTTACGCTCGAATTGGTAATTCTTGTGCGCTGGTAGGCGGCCGCCGATATCTTCGATTGATTCCACGCGGCGAGACGGTTCGGCACTACGGCATGATGCGGCAATACGAGCTGGTCGAGCGCGTCAAGGCGTACAATCCCAACGCCGACGAAGCCCTGCTCAACCGCGCCTACGTCTACGCGATGAAGGCGCATGGCCTTCAGCTTCGCGCGTCGGGCGACCCGTATTTCTCGCATCCCCTCGAAGTCGCGGCGATCCTCACCGAACTCAGGCTCGATGATGCGACGATCGTGGCGGCCTTGCTGCACGACACCATTGAGGACACCGACACCACGCGCGATGAGATCGACGCGCTGTTCGGCAAGCAGATCGGCTCTCTCGTCGAGGGGCTGACCAAGCTCAAGAAGCTCGATCTCGTCACCAAGGAAGCGGCCCAGGCGGAGAACCTGCGCCGCCTGCTGCTCGCGATCGCAGAGGACGTCCGCGTCCTGCTCGTGAAGCTGGCGGACCGGCTGCACAACCTTCGCACCCTTCACTTCGTGCCGCAGTCAAAGAGGGCGCGCATCGCGCAGGAAACGCTCGACATCTATGCGCCGCTCGCCGCGCGCATGGGCATGCAGGCGCTGCGCGAGGAGCTGGAGGACATCTGCTTCCGCACGCTCTTTGCGGACGCCTACGCCACCATCATGGAGCGGCTGAACCGGCTCGCCGCGCGCAATGTCGAGGCGATCGAGGAGATCCGGAAGAACTTCGAGGAGATCTTCGCCAAAGCGGGCCTCAAGGCCCGGGTCACCGGCCGCCAGAAGCGTCCCTACTCGATCTGGCGGAAGATGGAGCGGAAGTCCGTAGCCTTCGAGCAGCTTTCGGACATCTTCGCGTTCCGCGTCGTCGCGCCCGACGTTCCTGCCTGCTACCAGGCGCTCGGAGCGCTCCACACCGCCTGGCCGACCGTGCCGGGGCGGTTCAAGGACTACATCTCGACCCCGAAGGCCAATGACTACCGCTCGATCCACACCACGATCGTCGGCCCAGGCCATCAGCGCGTCGAGGTGCAGATCCGCACCGAGGCGATGCAGCGGCTCGCCGAATACGGCATCGCGGCGCACGCGCTCTACAAGGACGCTGCGGGCCCGGACAACGACGTGCTGGCGCGCGAGAGCCGGGCCTATGGCTGGCTGCGACGCACCGTGGAGCTGCTCGCCGAGGGCGACAATCCGGAAGAGTTCCTCGAGCACACCAAGCTCGAGCTGTTCAACGATCAGGTGTTCTGCTTCACGCCGAAGGGCCGCCTGATCGCGCTGCCGCGCGGCGCGACGCCGATCGACTTCGCCTACGCCGTCCACACCAGTGTCGGCAACGAGTGCGTGGGCGTGAAGATCAACGGCATGAGCGAGTCGCTCGTGACGCCGCTGAACAATGGCGACGAGGTCGAGATCATCCGCTCGGACGCCCAGACGCCTCCTGCGGCCTGGGAGGCGCTGGTCGTCACCGGCAAGGCGCGCTCGGCGATCCGCCGAGCCACGCGCTCAGCGGTCAGGGCGCAATATGCCGGGCTCGGCCGCCAGATCGTGCAGCGCGCGTTCGAACGCGCGGGCAAGAGCTTTGCGGAAGAGCGTCTGCGCGGCGTGCTGCACCGGCTCGCGCGGGCGTCCGTCGAGGACGTGCTGGCTGCGGTCGGACGCGGCGAGATGCACTCGATCGACGTGGTCCGGGCCGTATACCCGGAAGTGAAGGACGAGCGTCCGCAGACCTCGATGGGCGTGCCCGCGCCGGCCGATGGCTGGTTCGGCCTGGAGCAGGCCGGCGCTCTGCGCTTCAAGGCGCCGGAGGTGGAGCCCGCGGACGGGCAGGGGCCTTCACTGCCGATCCGGGGCTTGCGCGGCGATCTGCCGGTGCGGTTCGCGCCGAACGGCGGCGCGGTGCCGGGAGACCGCATCGTCGGCATTCTCGATCCCGGCCAGGGGATCACGATCTACCCGATCCAGTCGCCTGCGCTGAAGGATTTCGACGACCATCCCGAGCGCTGGCTCGACGTCCGCTGGGACGTCGATCTCGCCAAACGCGAGCGGTTTCCCGTGCGCATCGTCGTGACGTCGATCAACGAGCCGGGCTCGCTCGCGCTGATCACCGGCATCATCTCGAACTACGAGGCGAACATCGACGACATGAGCATGGTCTCGCGTTCGCCGGATTTCCACGACATCGTCTTCGATCTCGGCGTGTTCGACGCCAAGCATCTCGGCGCGATCATCGCGGACCTGCGGCAGGCGCCGGTCGTGAGCAACATCCTGCGGGTGAACGGCTGATCCCAACGAGAGAGCGGATACGGGATTGCGTGCTTCGAGACGCCGTCCTACGGACGGCTCCTCAGCATGAGGACCGGTGTCTCTGGCTCTAAACGGTCCTCATGCTGAGGCCTGCGTCAGCAGGCGTCTCGAAGCACGCAGACCGTCTGTTCAGGCAAGCTCATCATGACGGAAAACATCAGGCTCGGCGTCAACATCGACCACGTCGCGACGGTCCGAAACGCCCGCGGCGGGATGCTGCCGGACCCGGTCAGGCTCGCCCATCTTGCGGCCGAGGCGGGAGCCGAGGGGATCACGGCGCATCTGCGCGAAGACCGCCGCCACATCCGCGATCGCGACATCGAGCGTATCCGGGCGGAGGTCGCGGCCCCGCTGAACTTCGAGATGGCGGCGACGCCGGAGATGCTGGCCATCGCCCTGAAGGTGCGCCCCAACGCCTGCTGCCTGGTCCCCGAGAAGCGGGAGGAGCGGACGACGGAGGGCGGCCTCGACGTCGTCGGCGCCAAGGCGCAGATCGCGCCAGTCGTGAAGGAGCTTGCGGCAGCCGGCATTCGCGTCTCGCTGTTCGTGGAGCCCCAGGAGGAGGCGCTGGAGCAGTCCGCGCTGATGGGCGCTCATATCGTGGAGCTCCACACCGGCTCGTGGTGCGAGGCTCTGATCGCTGGCGAAACCGGGCGGGCCGACGCCGAGTTCGCCAAGTTGGCGGCCGGCGCCACGCTTGCGGCGAGCCTCGGTCTCGAAGTCCACGCAGGACACGGGCTCGATTTTGCGAGCGCCGAAACGATCGCCGCGCTTCCGGAGATCGCCGAGCTCAACATCGGGCATTTCCTCATCGGCGAGGCGCTCGCCGTCGGGCTGCCGGAGACGATCCGGACGATGAAGGCCGCGATCGCACGCGGACGAAGGAGGCCTGCTTCATGATCCTCGGCATCGGCAACGATCTCTGCGACATCCGCCGGATCGAACGGACGCTCGAACGCTTCGGCGACCGGTTTCTCGATCGCGTCTTCACCGATCTCGAACGCAAGCGCGCCTTCGCGAGAGGTGAGCCCGCGCCGACGCTCGCCAAGCGCTTCGCCGCCAAGGAGGCCTGCGCGAAGGCGCTTGGCACCGGCCTCCGGAATGGCACTTTCTGGCGGGACATGGGGGTGGTGAACCTGCCCTCCGGTCGGCCGACGCTGGCGCTGACCGGTGGCGCGAAGGAGCATCTCGATCGGATGACCCCCGCGGGCTACGAGGCGCGGATCGATCTGACGCTCACCGACGAGTCTCCGCTCGCGGCGGCCGTCGTCGTGATCAGCGCGGCGCCCAAGGCCTGAGCGCGACGCCGCGCTTCATTGCCACCGGCCTGCGCCGGGGCTATCACGCGCCGCTGCGGCTTCTCCGCCTTCGAACAGGACTTCCATGAGCGCGACGACCGACAAGAAGCAAACCGCCGAAGGCGGCTTCCTCGAGATCGTGAAGATCTGCGCCCAGGCGCTTTTGATCGCTATCGTGATCCGAAGCCTCGTGTTCCAGCCCTTCAACATCCCGTCCGGCTCGATGGAAGACACGCTGCTCGTCGGCGACTACCTGTTCGTGAACAAGTTCTCCTACGGCTACAGCCACCACTCGCTGCCCTTCAGCCCGCCGATCTTCAAGGGTCGGATTCTGGAGTCGCTGCCGAAGAGGGGGGACATCGCCGTCTTCAAGGTCAACGTGCCGCAAGACGGCTGGACCGACTACATCAAGCGCGTCATCGGCCTGCCCGGCGATCGCATCCAGATGATCGATGGCGTGCTCTACATCAACGAGAAGCCGGTGCCGAAGGTGCGGCTGCCCAACGACTACATCGAGGGAGAGGGCGGCGCGACGCGGCGCATTCCGCGCTACCAGGAGACGCTCGACAACGGCCGATCCTACGAGGTCCTCGACATGGACCCGAACGGCTTCCTCGACAACACGCCGGTCTATGAGGTGCCGCCCGGACATCTCTTCATGATGGGCGACAACCGCGACAACTCCACCGACAGCCGCGTGCAGTCGGCAGTCGGCTACGTGCCCGTCGAGAACCTCGTCGGCCGCGCCGAGATGCTGTTCTTCTCCGTCGACCGGGGCGAAGCGGCCTGGGCGTTCTGGAAGTGGCCGTGGACGGTGCGCTGGTCGCGGATCGGCACGATCCTCGAATGAAGCGGCCGAAGGTCGCGCATGAAGAGGTCGAGGCGAGCATCGGCTACGTCTTTGAGGACCGCACCCTGCTCGACCGCGCGCTGACCCACATCAGCGCAGCCAAATCCTCCGAGGGAAGGCTCGGCAGCTATCAGCGCCTCGAATTTCTCGGAGACCGGGTGCTCGGCCTCGCGATCGCGTCGATGTTGCTCCACGCCTTCCCGAAATCGGCCGAAGGCGAACTTTCGCGGCGCCTAGCAGAACTTGTGCGCGCGGAAGCGTGCGCAGAGGTCGCCGAGGCGATGGCGCTCGCGCCTCATATTCGGCTTGGGCCCGGCGAAGCCCATTCTGGCGGGCGCAAGAAGATGGCGATCCTCTCCGACGTCTGCGAATCCGTAATCGGCGCGGTCTATCTCGACGGCGGCTACGACGCGGGCGCCGCGCTGGTCGACCGTTTCTGGCGTCCGCGTATGCTCGATCCGGTGCGTCCGTTGCGCGATCCAAAGACCGAGCTCCAGGAATGGGCGCAGGGACGCGGATTGCCCGCGCCGTGCTATCGTGAGGTGGCGCGCTCCGGTCCCGACCACAGCCCGCAGTTCCGAGTAGCGGTTTCCGTCGACAGCCTTGGCGAGGCCGAAGGCGAGGGCGGCTCGAAGCGGGCGGCGGAGCAGGCCGCCGCGACAGCGCTGCTCGCCCGAGCGGGCGTTACGTCTGGAGAGAAAGATTGAGCGACGAAGACACGCTTGCCGACGGCCATGAAGGCGCGACGCGCTGCGGTTTCGTCGCCTTGGTCGGCGCGCCGAACGCCGGCAAGTCGACGCTGGTCAACGCCCTTGTCGGCACGAAGGTCTCGATCGTCAGCCACAAGGTGCAGACGACGCGGGCGCTGGTGCGCGGCCTCGTCATCGAGAATGGCGCGCAGATCGTGTTCGTTGACACGCCCGGCATCTTCGCGCCAAAGCGCAGGCTCGATCGCGCCATGGTGACGACCGCCTGGGGCGGCGCGTCCGACGCCGACGTCATCGCGCTGCTGATCGACGCGCGGAAGGGGCTCGACGAGGACAACATGGCGATTCTCGGCAAGCTTGCCGACACCAATCGTCCGAAGATCCTGCTGCTGAACAAGATCGACCTCATCCGCCGCGAGCAGCTTCTGGCGCTGGCGCAGGAGGCTAGCGCGCGCGTCGCCTTCGGCCGCGTCTTCATGATCTCGGCGCTGAAGGGCGACGGCGTGAAGGACGTGACCTCCTACCTCGCAGACGAGATGCCGGTCGGTCCCTGGCTTTATCCGGCCGACGACGTCTCCGACCTGCCGCTGCGGGCGCTCGCCGCCGAGATCACGCGCGAAAAACTATTTGGCCGCCTGCACGACGAACTGCCTTACGCCTCGACGGTCGAGACCGAGAAGTGGGAGCAGCGCGACGACGGCTCGGTCCGTATAGAGCAGACCATCTTCGTCGAGCGCGAGACCCAGAAGCGCATCGTGATCGGCAAGGGCGGCCAGACCATCAAGCAGATCTCCACCGAAGCCCGGAAGGAGATCTCCGAGATCGCCGACACCGTGGTGCACCTCTTCCTGTTCGTGAAGGTGCGCGAGAACTGGAGCGACGACCCCGAGCGTTACCGGGAGATGGGGCTGGAGTTTCCTCGAAGCTGAACGGACACGTTTTCTCCGGAGACGATAAAGGCCGTCATCCCGGCCGAGTGAAGCGAGAGCCGGGACCGTCATCAGGACTGAGCGCAGTTTCGAGCGCGATCCCGGCTCTGCACGGCTTCGCCGCTCCAGCCGGGATGACGTCCGTCTTCCGCGACGTCTCCGTAATCCGCCTTCCCGCCTTGATGCCGCACGAATCGTCGTGTGAGACTGCAGTCCTCCAATCGAGGCTTCGGCGCTCGGACGGACGCTCGGCAATTGCGCCGGCGCCCTTGCGACGTCGCGCCTCCTGAACACGGGCGGACATGGACAACATCGCGATCGTCAACGCGATCCTGCTGTTTGGCTCGGCCCTGATGCTCGTCGGCATCCTGTCCTCGCTGGTGGCCTCCCGCTTCGGCGCGCCGCTGCTGCTCGTCTTCCTTGTCATCGGCATGCTGACAGGGACTGACGGGCCCGGCGGCGTCGCCTTCGACAATTACCGCATCACCTATCTGATCGGATCGCTCTCTCTGGCGATCATTCTGTTCGACGGCGGGCTGCGGACGCGTCTCGCCCACGTCCATGGCGCGCTCGTTCCTGCAATCGTGTTGGCGACGGTCGGCGTGCTGCTGACGGGCGGGATCGTCGGGCTGTTCGCCGCCTGGGCGCTGAACCTCAAGCTCGTCGAGGGCCTGCTCGTCGGCGCGACTGTCGCCTCGACCGACGCGGCGGCGGTGTTCTTCCTGATCCGTTCGAGCGGCATGCAACTTCAGCGCCGGGTCAACGCGACGCTGGAGATCGAATCCAGCACAAACGATCCGGTGGCGGTGTTCCTGACCGTGCTGCTGGTCGGCCTGGTCTCCGCCCAAGGCGGAGACGGCGAGGGGATCGCCGTCATCGGCCGCTTCCTGCAGGAGGCGGTGATCGGAGCTGCGGCGGGCGTCGCGGGCGGCTTCGCGCTCGCCTTCGTGCTGAACCGCGTCGACCTGCCCTCGGGTCTCCATCCGCTGTTCGTGGTGGTCGGCGTCATCGCGCTTTATGCGCTCGCCGCCGTCATGCACGGCTCCGGCTTCCTCGCCGTCTACATCGCGGGAATTATCGTCGGCAACAAGCAGGTACGCGCGCTGCCGAGCATCATCGCCTTCACCGACACGGTGACCTGGCTGTGCCAGATCGTGATGTTCATCGTGCTCGGCCTGCTCGTCACGCCCTCGCAGCTGCTGCCATCCCTGCCGGCGGCTTTCGCGATCGCGGCGTTGTTGATCTTCGTCGGACGGCCGCTCGCGGTGGCGCTCTGCCTCGCGCCATTCGGATTCAAGCCGAAGGAGATCGCTTTCGTCGGCTGGGTGGGCCTGCGCGGCGCGGTGTCGATTTTCTTAGCCGCGATCCCGACGCTCGCCCACGCGCCGAACGCGCAGATCTATTTCAACGTCGCCTTCGTGGTGGTGATCGTCTCGCTGATCGTCCAGGGATGGACGATCACGCCGCTCGCCAAGCGTCTGGGCCTTGCGGTTCGCAAGACGACCCGTGTGGTCCATCGCGTCGAGATCGACCTGCCGGGCCAGCTTGCGCAAGAGATGGTGGGCTACACCGTCACCCCCAAATGTCCGATCCTGGCGCGAGACTCGCTGCCGAAATGGGCGCGCGCAATCATGGTTGTGCGCGATGACGCGATCCTCGATCCCGACAACGCGGGGTCCTTGAGGCCCGGCGACTACGCGTACTTCCTCGCGGCGCCCGAGCGCGTCGCCGAGCTCGACGGCCTGTTCGCCTCGACTGAGACTGCGGGCGCAAGGCCGGCGCTGGGCGAGTTCCCGCTCAGGGGCGACGTGGCGCTCGCAACGCTTGCCGAACTCTATGGACTGGCGGTCGCGCCCGACGACCAGACCCGCACCGTCGCCGACGTCTTTGCGAGCCGCTTCGAGAACGAACCGGCGGTCGGCGATGTCGCGTCCTTCGGCCCGGCGACCCTGATCGTGCGCGGCGTCGATGACGGCCGGGTAGCGCGCGCCGTTCTGCGGATCGAGGATGAGGGCGAGACGATCGCGACGCAGGGCTTCGCTGATGGAGGGGCGGCGCAAAAGGCGGGCGTTCGCATCGCGGAGCTGGTCGCTGTTCTGCGCAAGCGTCTCGGCTTCGCGTAAACCTCGAGGTAACCATGCCGCGGTATGCTTCGTGCATGATCATCCGCACGAAATGGCGCATGGCCGCCGCTCAACTCGCGCTCTGGCTCGTCGCAGCCGGCGCGGTCGTCTATTTCGGCCAGCAGGCTTATGTCGGCGATCACGGGCTGGTCGCGAGCCGCTCCAAGGAAGCGGAGGTTGCGTCGCTGACCCAGCGGCTGGATAGCCTGAAGGCCGAACGCGCGGCGATCGAGCATCGCATCGATCTTCTCAGCACGGAGCGGCTCGATCCGGATCTGCTCGACGAGCAGGCGCGCGACGACCTCGGCTGGGTCAGCCCCAGCGATCGGGTCATCAAGTTCCAGTGACATCCGGCGCAGCAATGCTGCGACAACCGGCGCCGCACAGCCGCGCTGAACGCGATCCCTGTCTGTCGCGCCTCAGAAATGCGCCAGCAGGGGCTTGCGACTTTCGTCGAACCTCTGTCTCATCCATTCAGAAGCAGCGTCGCGGCTCCGCTCGCCAGAGCGGGTCCGTCGCACTAGCTTCCAATAAGACAATGGAAACGAGCCGGGGAACGTCATGGCCGCCACCGCCGCCAAGAAAGAGCCTCCTGTAAGGGAGCAGGCGCCGCCGAAGGCCGCCAAGTCCGCGACATCCAAGCCCGCGGCCGCGAAGTCTGCGGCGTCCAAGTCGGCCACGTCCAAATCCGCCGCGCCCGCGAAATCCGGTGGCCTTTCCTTCACGAAAGAGCAGGAGCTTCACGCGCATCGCGAGATGTTGCTGATCCGCCGTTTCGAGGAGAAGGCCGGTCAGCTCTACGGCATGGGCCTCATCGGCGGCTTCTGCCACCTCTATATCGGCCAGGAGGCCGTCGTCATCGGCATGCAGATGGCTCTGGAAGCCGGCGACCAGGTCATCACCGGCTATCGCGACCACGGCCACATGCTCGCCTGCGAGATGGACCCGAAGGGCGTCATGGCCGAGCTCACGGGACGTCGCGGCGGCTACTCCAAGGGCAAGGGCGGCTCCATGCACATGTTTAGCGTGGAGAAGCAGTTCTATGGCGGCCACGGCATCGTCGGCGCGCAAGTGTCGCTCGGCACAGGCCTCGCCTTCGCCAACATCTACAAGAAGAACGGCAAGGTCTCGCTGATCTATTTCGGCGACGGCGCGTCGAACCAGGGACAGGTCTACGAGAGCTTCAACATGGCGAAGCTGTGGAAGCTCCCCGCGGTCTACGTCATCGAGAACAACAAATACGGCATGGGGACCTCCGTCGAGCGCGCCTCGTCGAACACCAACCTCTCCCAGCGCGGCGCAAGCTTCGACATTCCCGGCGAGCAGGTCGACGGCATGGACGTGCGCGCCGTGCACGCCGCCGGCCTCAGAGCGATCGCGCATGCCCGTGAAGGCAAGGGGCCGTACATCCTCGAGATGGTGACCTATCGCTATCGCGGGCACTCCATGTCCGACCCGGCGAAATACCGGTCGAAAGACGAAGTGCAGAAGATGCGCGAGACGCACGACCCCATCGAGCAGGTCCGCAAGCGGCTTCTGGACGGCGAGCACATGAGCGAGGACGAGCTGAAGGCCGTCGACAAGGAGGTCCGCGACATCGTCAACGCGGCGGCGGATTTCGCGACCAACGACGAGGAGCCGGACCCTGCCGAGCTCTGGACGAACATCCTGCGCTGAGGCCAGTCGGCCGCCGCGCGTCGAAAAGCAAGAAGACTGCTGACCAGAGGGACGACTCCCCATGCCGATCGAGGTCCTCATGCCGGCGCTTTCGCCGACCATGGAGGCGGGCAAGCTCGCCAAGTGGTTGAAGAAGGAAGGCGACGCGGTGCGGTCCGGCGACGTGATCGCCGAGATTGAGACCGATAAGGCCACCATGGAGGTCGAGGCGGTCGATGAGGGCGTGCTCGGCAAGATCCTGATCGAGGACGGCGCGGAGGACGTGAAAGTCAACACGCCGATCGCGCTCATTCTGGCCGAAGGCGAAGACCAGAGCGCGCTCAGCGGCGGCGCTTCGGAGACGAAGGCTGAGGCCGGCGACAAGCAGCAGAAGCCTGATGCCGTGCCAGCCGCCGACGAGCCGAAGACGGGCGGCGAAGCGGCCGCCAAGTCTGCGGAGGAAGGCGCTGAGAAGGACGCCTCCGGAGGCAAGCAGCCGCCGCAGGAGGCGAAGGCCACCAAATCCGCCGCGGCGCAGCCGCCGCAACCGGAGGCATTGCCCGAGCCGGACGTGCCGGAAGGCACGGAGATGATCCAGCAGACTGTCCGCGACGCGTTGCGGGGCGCCATGGCCGAGGAGATGCGCGCCGACGAGCGCGTGTTCCTGATGGGCGAGGAGGTCGCGGAGTATCAGGGCGCCTACAAGGTCAGCCTCGGTCTGCTCGAGGAGTTCGGCAAGGAACGTGTGATCGATACGCCGATCACCGAGCACGGATTCGCCGGCGTCGGCGTCGGCGCTGCGCTCGCGGGCCTGAAGCCGATCGTCGAATTCATGACGTTCAACTTCGCGATGCAGGCGATCGACCAGATCATCAATTCGGCCGCCAAGACGCTCTATATGTCCGGCGGACAGATGGGCTGCTCGATCGTGTTCCGCGGCGCGAACGGCGCCGCCGCCCGCGTCGGCGCGCAGCACAGCCAGGATTACGCCTCCTGGTACTCGAACGTCCCGGGTCTCACCGTGATCGCGCCGTATACCGCGGCCGACGCCAAGGGCCTGCTGAAGGCCGCGATCCGCGACAACAACACCGTCATCTTCCTCGAAAACGAAATCCTTTACGGCCAGACCTTCCCGGTGCCGAAGCTCGACGACTTCGTCGTGCCGATCGGCAAGGCCAAGATCGCGCGGTCGGGCAAGGACGTCACGATCGTCGCCTGGTCGATCGGCATGACCTATGCGCTGAAAGCCGCCGAAGAGCTCGCGAAGGACGGGATCGAGGCCGAGATCATCGATCTCCGCACCATCCGCCCGATGGACACGGACACCATCATCGAATCCGTCAAGAAGACCGGACGTTGCGTGACCGTCGAGGAGGGCTGGGCGCAATCGGGCGTCGGGGCCGAGATCGCGGCTCGGATCATGGAGCGCGCGTTCGACTGGCTCGACGCGCCGGTGACCCGAGTGTCGGGCAAAGACGTCCCCATGCCCTACGCCGCGAACCTCGAGAAGCTCGCGCTGCCGAGCGTGGCCGAAGTCGTCGAGGCGGCCAAGTCCGTCTGTTACCGGGATTGACGCCGCCGATGCTCGGACGTCTGCTCAGGATTGCGGTCAACGAATATCTCCGGCGCCGCTCGATTGGATCGGGTCTGGGAGCGCGACGGACGGCCCGACCTTCCGCGGGCGCGTTCCGCAATCAGGCCGTTCAGTCGATCCTCCGCGTCGCGCTTAAGCGGTTGGCGAAGCGCTGAGCCGATGAGCGCCGACCCCGCTCTCGGGTTTCCGCTGGACGCGCTGTTCCCGTTCGACGAGCCTGTCCGACAGAAGCCTTCCGAAGAGGCCTGAGCCAGATGCCCACGAATATCCTGATGCCCGCGCTGTCTCCGACGATGGAGAAGGGCAACCTTGCGAAGTGGCTCGTCAAGGAAGGCGACACGGTTAAGTCCGGCGACGTCCTGGCTGAGATCGAGACCGACAAGGCGACGATGGAGGTCGAAGCCGTCGACGAGGGCGTGGTCGGCAAGATCGTGGTCGCCGAGGGCACTTCGGACGTAGCCGTGAACGAGTTGATCGCGATTCTTCTGGAAGAGGGCGAGGACGCCAGCGCCCTGAAGGACGCGGCTAAGCCGAAGGCCGAAGCCGCGCCGAAAGAGGAGTCCAAGCAGGACGGGAAGGCCGAACAGCCCGCTTCGCGTCCGAGCGAGGCGAAGCACGACGAGCCCCCGAATGCGGAGGAGAGCGCCGAAAAGCCGGTCTCGAACGGCCACGACAAGGGGGAGCGCGTGTTCGCCTCTCCGCTCGCTCGTCGCCTCGCCAAGGAGGCCGGCATCGAGCTCAAGGCCATGTCGGGCTCCGGGCCTCACGGCCGCATCGTGAAGGCCGACATCGAGGAGGCGAAGGCGTCAGGCGGAGCGAAGGCGACTTCGCCTCAGCAAGGTGATGCGGGCCGCGCCCCGGCGGCGACGCCCGCCTCCGACGAAGCGTTGAAGAAACTCTTCCCCGAGGGCTCCTTCGAGGAGATCCCGCACGACGGCATGCGCAAGACGATCGCGCGGCGGATGACGGAAGCGCGCCAGACGATCCCGCAATTCTACGTCACCGTGGATTGCGTAATCGACGATCTGCTCAAGCTGCGCGAGCAGATCAACGAGGCCGCTCCGAAGAACGACGGCAAGCCTGTCTGGAAGGTCTCAGTCAACGACTTCGTGGTGAAGGCGCTCGGCGTCGCGCTCTCCCGCATCCCGGACGCGAACGTCAGCTGGACCGAGAGCGCGATGCTGCGCCACAAGCACGCCGACATCGGCGTCGCGGTCGCGCTGCCGAACAACGGGCTGATCACGCCGATCATCCGGGCTGTCGAGACCAAGTCACTCTCGACCATCGCCAAGGAGATGAAGGACTTCGCGACCCGGGCGCGTGATCGCAAGCTCAAGCCCGAGGAATACCAGGGCGGAACGACGGCGGTCTCGAACCTCGGCATGTATGGGGTCAAGGACTTCACTGCGGTGATCAACCCGCCGCATTCGACCATTCTGGCGGTCGGGGGGGCCGAGAAGCGAGCGGTTGTCATCGGGAACGAGATCAAGGTCGCGACCGTGATGAGCCTGACGCTCACCTGCGATCACCGCGCCGTCGACGGGGCGCTCGGCGCGACGCTGATCGCGGAGCTCAAGAAGCTGGTCGAGAAACCGTTCGCCATGCTGGCGTAACCGCCCTTCGCTTGCTCGACAAAGACGAAAGAAAACGAACCATGCCCCTCGTTCGTATCTCGCTCCGCTCCGGCGAAACCGACATCTTCAAGAAGGCGCTCGCCGACGGCGTCTACGGCGCGCTTCGGGAGGCGTTCAACGTCCCCGAGAACGACCGCTTCGTCGTGATCCACGGCCACGCCAAGGCCGAGTTCGAGTACGACCCGTCTTATCTCGGCATCGAGCGCGACGACCGGCTGGTGATCGTCCAGATCACGGCGAACGCCGGCCGCACGGTCGAGCAGAAGAAGGCGCTCTACAAGGCGATCGCGGACAATCTCGCCGCGAACCCCGGCATCGAACCGCGCAACGTGCTGATCAACCTCGTCGAGGTCGCCAAGGAGAACTGGTCCTTCGGCGACGGCGTCGCGCAGTACGCGTGACGGCATGAAGGCCTATCTCGCCGGTCCGGAGGTGTTCCTTCCCGACGCCGCCGCAATCGGCCGCGAGAAGAAAGAAATCTGCCGGACGTATGGGCTCGAGGGGCTTTACCCCGTCGACGATTCCGAGCCGGGGGAGGGGTCTGAGGCGGCCCAGCGGATTTTCGCGGCGAACGACGCGCTGATCCGCTCGTGCGATCTCGTCATCGCGAACCTCACGCCGTTCCGCTCGGTGAGCGCGGATGTCGGCACGGCGTTCGAGGTCGGCATGGCGTTCGCGCTCGGCAAGTCGGTTTTCGGCTATTCGAACGAGCCGGCGCTGCTTGTCGACCGTGTTGCGCAGGATGGAATGCTGGTCGAGGATTTTGGCGGCTTCGACAATCTCATGCTGACGCAGGCGGTTACCGGTTTCGTTTCGTCGCCAAACGGGCGGCCTCTTCCCCTGGGCGATCTCGCCGTCTTCGAAGCCTGCGTCGCAATGGCGGCGCAAGCGCTCGGCGACCTCACGCAGTCACAGCGACGGATGGCGCTTTGAGACATGGCTGATGCTTACGACGTCCTCATCATCGGCGGCGGCCCCGGCGGCTACGTCGCGGCGATCCGCTCGGCGCAGCTCGGATTCAAGACGGCGGTCGTCGAGCGCGAGCATCTCGGCGGCATCTGCCTGAACTGGGGCTGCATTCCGACCAAGGCGCTGCTGCGCTCGGCCGAGGTTTTCCACTACATGCAGCATCCCGACGCCTACGGGCTGACCGCCGAGAAGGTCGGCTTCAACATGGCCGCGGTGGTGAAGCGCTCGCGCGGGGTCTCCGCCCAGCTCAATGGCGGCGTCGGCTATCTCATGAAGAAGAACAAGGTCGACGTCATCTGGGGCGAGGCGTCGATCACCAAGCCGGGCGAGGTGAAGGTCGTTCCTCCCAAGAAGTCAGTGCAGGGTCCGCCCGCCCCAGCACCCAAGGGCGCGTTGGGGGAGGGGACCTACTCGGCGAAGAACATCATCGTGTCGACCGGCGCGCGCCCCCGCGTCCTGCCGGGTATCGAGCCCGACAAGAAGCTGGTCTGGACCTATTTCGAGGCGATGGTTCCCGACGCCATGCCGAAGTCCCTGCTGGTGGTCGGCTCCGGCGCCATCGGGATCGAGTTCGCGAGCTTCTACCGGACGATGGGCGCGGAGGTGACCGTCGTCGAAGTGCTGCCGCAGATCCTGCCCGTCGAGGACGAGGAGATCGCGGCCCACGCGCGCAAGCGTTTCGAGCAGCAGGGGATCCGCATCCTCACCGGCGCCAAGGTGACCAAGCTCGATAAAGGCGCGAACGACGTTACGGCTACAGTCGAGCTCGAAGGCGGCAAGACCGAGACGATCAAGGTCGACCGCGTCATCTCGGCGGTCGGCGTCGTCGGCAATATTGAAAATCTCGGCCTCGAGGCGCTGGGCGTGAAGACCGAGTGCGGCTGCATCGTCACCGACGGGACCGGCCGAACCAACATCAAGGGAATCTATGCGATCGGCGATGTCGCAGGACCGCCGATGCTCGCTCACAAGGCGGAGCACGAAGGCGTCATCTGCGTTGAGGGCATCAAAGGCATGCCCGTCCATTCGATGGACAAGGCCAAGATCCCGGGCTGCACTTATTGCCAGCCGCAGGTCGCCTCGGTGGGGCTGACGGAGAAAAAGGCAAAGGAGCAGGGCCGCAAGGTCCGCATCGGCCGCTTCCCGTTCAACGCCAACGGCAAGGCGATTGCGCTCGGCGAGCCGGAGGGGCTGGTGAAGACGATCTTCGACGAGAAGACGGGCGAACTGATCGGCGCTCATCTGGTCGGCGCAGAGGTGACCGAGCTCATCCAAGGCTTTGTCATCGCAATGAACCTGGAGACAACGGAGGAAGAGCTGATGCACGCCGTCTTCCCGCACCCGACGCTCTCCGAGATGATGCATGAAAGCGTGCTCGACGCTTACGGACGCGTGATCCACACCTGATTTCCGTATTTTTTCCCATGACGACGGAACCCACGTCCCGTCTGCGTGTTTCTTGGACGGATCATAAAGGGAGTGGTTTCCATGGAAGGCGTAGGTTGGTTGATGGCGATCATTCTCGGCGCGATCGCCGGGTGGATCGCCGAGCAGATCATGAAGTCGGACATGGGTCTGCTCATGAACATCATCCTCGGCATCGTCGGGGCTCTGGTGATGAACGCGATCCTGCGCGCGGTGGGCGTCATCCCTCCGGGCGGCTGGATCTGGCAATGCATCGTCGCCGTCGTCGGCGCATGCCTGCTCATCTTCGTCTGGCGGATGATCCGCGGCCGCACCGCCTGAGCCTTGCGCCCCCCTTGACGCGGCCATGCAAAGCGCGCGAACGCATCGACTGCCGGGTTAGATCGGCTTAAGTTGAAGGGGAGGGCCGTTTTTCGGGCCTCCCCTTTCTTGCGTCCGCTTGGCGGGCATGGAGGCGCGCCAAGGCGCAGGCATGGTCACCGTCCTCGACCGAACCGGCGACGCCGCCAGTCGGCCGCGCCATCCCGAGAAGGCCAAGCGGCCCGAAAGTCCCCTGCTCAAGAAGCCGGACTGGATCCGCGTCCGCGCGCCGGGATCGCCAATCTATCGCGAGACGCAGGAGATCGTTCGCACCAACAAGCTCGTGACGGTTTGCGAGGAGGCCGGCTGTCCCAACATCGGCGAGTGTTGGTCGAAGAAGCACGCGACCTTCATGATCCTCGGCGACACCTGCACGCGCGCCTGCGCCTTCTGCAACGTGCGGACCGGAATGCCCGAAGCCGTCGACGCCGGCGAACCGAAGCGCGTCGCCGAGGCCGTCGCCAAGCTCGGCCTCAGTCACGTCGTCATCACATCCGTCGATCGCGACGATCTGGCGGACGGCGGCGCGCGCCACTTCGCGGATGTCATCGACGCAATTCGCGCCGCAAGTCCCGGCACGACGATCGAGGTGCTGACGCCGGATTTCCTGCGCAAGCCCGGCGCTCTCGAGATCGTGGTCGAGGCTCGGCCGGACGTGTTCAACCACAATCTGGAATGCGTGCCGTCGCTTTATCTGACGGTCCGTCCCGGCGCCCGGTACTTCCACTCGCTGCGGCTGCTGCAGCGGGTGAAGGAGCTCGATCCAACGATGTTCACCAAGTCCGGCATCATGGTCGGGCTTGGCGAGCAGCGGAACGAGGTGCTGCAGCTCATGGACGACCTCCGCAGCGCGGATGTGGATTTCCTGACTATCGGTCAGTATCTCCAGCCGACCCGTCGCCATCACGCGGTCGCACGCTTCGTGGAGCCGGCCGAGTTCTCGTCCTATGAGACGATCGCCTATGCCAAGGGCTTCCTGATGGTGTCGGCGAGCCCTCTGACCCGGTCATCGCACCATGCGGGCGAGGACTTCGCGAAGCTCTTCGCCGCTCGAGTCGCCCGCGCCGGCGCATCGACGGCCGTCGCTGCGGAATAACGCGGGGCGTTTTCGCCGTTCAGAGCGCCGCCGGCTCAAATTCGCCATCGAAAACAACGTCATAGCTCCCCTTGCGAACGTAATCAGTTGCTCAAATGCAACGTTCCTCACGGGCGTCGATCATGGCGCCGTTTCGACACCCGAGCGCCCAGATCTCATGGTGACTGCCTCTCTATGCAGGTCCGCCCCCGGGGACCTCGCACGTAACTGCTGATTGGGTAAGACATGACAAACAAGCTTCTGGCCGGCGTCGCTTCTGCGGCCATCCTGACCTTCTCCACGGCTGCTTTCGCCGCCGACCTCCCGGCCTACGAGCCCGCTCCGGCCGCCGTCGCTCCCCTGGCTTCCTTCACCTGGACCGGCGCCTATCTCGGCGCCCATGCCGGTTATGCCTGGGGCGACACCAACATCGGCCGCGTGAAGCCGAAGGGCGCGCTGGTCGGCGCGTTCGCCGGCTACAACTACCAGCTCGACGGCTCGCCGGTCGTGATCGGCATCGACACCGACTTCAACTACGCCGACATCGATGACAGCGCGGGCGGCGTGAAGGTCCGTGACAAGTGGAACGGCGCGACCCGCGCTCGCGTGGGCTACGCGTTCGACCGCTTCCTCGCTTACGGCGCCGGCGGCATCGCGTATGCGGACCGCAAGGTGCGCGTCGGCGGCGTCGGCACCGACACGAAATGGGATGCCGGCTGGACTGTCGGCGGCGGCGCGGAATATGCGGCGACCGACAACGTCTTCGTCCGCGCTGAGTATCGCTACACGGATTACGGCCACCGCAACTTCGAGGGCGTGAGCCACGTCAGCGACACCGAGCACCGCGTGATGGCCGGCGTCGGCTACAAGTTCGGTTGGTGATTTCCGAACCACGCCGTTCTTAAAGAGCGGCGGTTATATTCGGGGCCTGGCGGGAAACCGCCAGGCCCTTTTTCGTTGCGCAGCAGCCCATCCCATTCCGCGCGGAGTCAATCATTTACCAAGCCACACTAGGGTACTCGCTCAAGGACAAGAGACATCCAGGTCGTTGATCGGTGCCGGCGCAGCGCATTCTTGGCTTCTTCGCGATTCGGTCGCGGCTCATGCTCCTCGTGGTCGGCGCCGTCGCGCCGCTCGTCGCCTTGCTTGCGGCTGACGTCTATGACGCCCGTTACGCCGCTATCGAAAACGCGCTGACGACCGTCGAACTGCGCGCAGGCTTTGCCGCCGAAAGGCAATCCCGAGTTTTCGACAGGGCCGCGGGGCTGCTCAGCGATTTCCGCGCGACCGGCGGCGTCGACACCGCAGGGGGCGCGCAGTGTCAGAAGGCGGCCGCCTCCTTCGCCAACCGCAACAGCGAGTTCATGACCGTCGGCGTGGTCGACGCCGACGGCGTCATCGTCTGCCACAGCTCAATCGCGGACCGGCGTTCCTTCACCGATCCCGACCTCGTCTCGGCGGTTCTCAAGACGAGCCAAAGCGGCGTCGTGGTCAGCCGACTGACGGTGGGAAAGGTGACGGGCAAGCGGACGCTCATCATCGCAATGCAGACCGAGTCGGGGTCGACGTCGCCGCCTGGGATCGTGTTCGCCAGCATCGACCTCGCCAGCTTCAGCAATCTGGCCGAACTGTCCGTCGAGGATGACATCGGGACGGTTCTCGTCGTCGATGGCGCGTCGGGCGAGGTCTTTGCCGGCGGCGGCGTCGGACGATCGCTGATCGGAGGCAATGTCGGCGAGCCGCTACGCCTCGCGATGCAGCGGCATCTTCCGCGCGCGGGTGCATGGCTGCCCCTGTTCGGCGAGGAGCAAGTGGTGGGATTCGCGCCGCTCCGGGCGCAGGGCGGATCTCGGCCGATGATGGTCGTCGCCGCGCCCACGGAGCAGATCCTAGCCGACGCGAACCAGCAGGCGATCCGGCACGTGATCGTCGCCGTCGGGGTTACGGTCTTTGCGCTCGGGGCGACATGGCTGATCGGCGTCGCCGCGCTTGCCCAGCCCATCCGCCGCCTGACGGGAACGGCGGAGAGCATCGGCGCCGGACGCCTCGACGCGCGTGTCTTGATCGAACCGTGGCAGGCGCGAGAATTGCGGACGCTCGCTGGCGCGCTCAACGACATGGCCATCAAGCTCGGCGCCGCGCAGGAGCACCTCGAAAGTCTGGCGAATCAGGACAGTCTGACAGGGTTGGCGAACCGGCGGAGGTTCGACAGCGCGCTGGCCGTCGAGTGCCGTCGCGCGCAGCGGGACGGGCTGCCGTTATCGCTGCTGCTGATCGACATCGATTTCTTCAAGTCGTTCAATGACGAAGCGGGCCACCTCGCGGGCGACCGCTGCCTTCGGCGCGTCGGCGCGGCGCTGAAGGAATGCGCCACGCGGGCCGGCGACCTCGCCGCGCGCTATGGCGGCGAGGAGTTTGCGCTGATCCTCTCGAACACCTCCGAACAGAGCGCGATCTCGGTCGCAGCCAATGTGCACGATGCGATCCGCCGCGCTGGGGTGCGCCGTCCGGGTCCCGAAGGCGGTTTTCTTACCGTAAGCATTGGGATCGCGTCTTCCGCCAAGGGAGCCGGCGAGATCTTCCCGGAGCAGATGGTCGCGGTCGCCGACGACGCTCTCTACGCGGCCAAGCTGGACGGACGGAACCGCTCTCGCATCGGCGTCTGGCCCACAACCCCGGTGATCACTTTCGTCGATAGCGACGTCGCCGCGCCTTCATAGCTCTGAAGCCGAAATCGGCGGCCGCCTTCGCTCGATCGACGTTTTGGCGGAAGGGGTGGGATTCGAACCCACGGTACGGTTGCCCGCACGGCGGTTTTCAAGACCGCTGCCTTAAACCGCTCGGCCACCCTTCCGCATCGCACTTGTCGAGCGTCGGCGATCTTTGCGATATCGCGTTCCCGGACGCAACCAGATCGTTTCCGCACGCGTAAATCATGGCGCCGCAACCAATTTGGATGCTTCGCCGATGCGCAAACGCTCTCTTCGCATGCTTCTTGTCGCCGTCGCCTGCGTGAGCTTTTGCGCATCTGGAAGCGCGGCGGAGCGCCTTTCCGGAGATGGCTTGAAGCAGGAGATCTCCGGCAAAGAGGTTTTTCTCGCGACGCCTTTCGGCGGTGAGTTTCCACTGAATTATCACGCCAACGGAGTGGTCGACGGTTCCGGTAAAGCGGTCGGCCTCGGCAAATTCATGCAGCCGAATGACAGCGGCTCATGGTGGGTCGACGGCGAAAACCTCTGTCAGAAATGGAAGAGCTGGTACAACGGCAAGCCTTTCTGTTTCACGATCGAGAAGCTCGCACCGGGCAAGATCGCCTGGACGCGCGACGACGGTCTCAAGGGGACCGCGCGAGTCAGCGATTAACCCGAGTTAAAATTGTGTTTCGCTGCCCCATTCTCGCCTTAATACGCCGGCTTCCTGAGGGAAGAACGTGGTCGAAGCGGTTGGGTCGGCTGCGCGGTAGGGGGATGAGGCGAGCGCGGGCAAGCGCTTGGTCCTCGCGCTTCGACGGGCGATTGTAACGCCTGCGATGCTCCTCACGCCGGAAGTGAGGAACGTCGCATGTATCTTACGGCGAAGCGCTCTCATCCGGCGCGTCACGATCCTGCCGTAAGTCGCTCAGCCGACGTTCATCGCTCCATCGCCGATCGACTTCGCAAGACAAGCGGATTGCTGTTGGCCTGCGGGCTATTAGCCGCCTGTTCGACGGTGTCTCCTGACACCGTTGCGGATGCGACGCCGCCCGCCAGCGTCGAGACGGTGGCGACGGCTCAAGCATCCTCGGCGGGGCCCGCGTCGGCCAACGGGACCAACAAGCCTTATTCCGTCGATGGCAAGTCCTACCGTCCCGCTCCGGCGCGCAAGCCTGGCAAGGTCGGCGTCGGTCTGGCGTCCTGGTACGGCGAGAGCTTCCAGGGGCGCCGCACCGCAAACGGCGAGACCTTCGACATGGCCGGCTTCACCGCCGCGCATCCGACGCTGCCGCTGCCGTGCTATGCGCGCGTCACCAACGTGCAGAACGGCCGCTCGATGGTCGTGCGCGTCAACGACCGCGGACCATTCCACAAGAACCGGCTGATCGACGTATCGAAGCGTACCGCTGACATGCTCGGCTTCCGGGGGACGGGCGTCGGCAATGTGAAGGTCGACTATATCGGCCCGGCATCCGCGACGCGTGACGACCGCCGCATGCTCGCGACCTATCAGGAGTTCGGCCGGCCGGCGATCCCCGCCGGGACGCAGATGGCGTCGCTTTCACCGGTCTCCGACGCCGCGCTCGCCGCTGAGTCCGGGCAGCCCGCCAGCGTCGTGCAAACGCTTGTCGCGACCGCCGCTTCCGCTGCGACCACCGCGAAGGATTCTGTTGTGGCCGTCGCCAAGGCGATCCCGCTGCCGTCTTCGGCGCCGGTCAAAGTGGCGACCGCCGCGCCTGCGCATGTCGCGCCCCGGGCGGATCCCACGGTGGCTTCCGTCAGCCTGACCAAGCCGGTTTCCCTGCCGAACGCGCAGTCGCCCTCGGTCGAGTCGGTCGCAGCGCTCGCGAAGCGTGAGCAGCCGCATTCGACCGTCGCCGCGCCCAAGGCGCCGGTCGCCGTCGCCTTCGCCGAAACCACGCCGCACAAACGCGTCGTGCAGCCTGCGGCGCCGGTGCTCGCCAGCTCAACGCCGGACCTGCCGATGCGCGCGGCGCCCGAGCCCGTCAAGGTCGCTGAGGCGCCACAGGCGTCCGCGCCCAGCGTCTCGTCGCGCATCGCGTCGAGCTTCGAGGCGTTCGGAACGCCGGCTCCCTTCGGTCGCAATGCCGGCGAGCAGGCTGGCGGCCTCGCTTATTCCGGATTCCGCTAACCTAGTTCCGCCTTCTTCCCGCCACGCGATTGCGCGATTTCGGACGCGCGCGTATTCTTCAGATCCTGTGGGGATCTGGCGTAGCGTAGCGATGATCGGAACTCTGCTCTCAACGCTTCGCGGGTCGATCGCAGCTGCCGTTGCAGCCATTCTCCTGGCCGCGCCGGGGCCGGCAATCGCCGCTGCGCCTACTGGCCCGACGAACGCGCCGATCGCTTTCCTCTACGACGTGGACGCCGGCGCGACGCTGTTCGCCCGACAGGCCGACCTTCCGTCCCCACCCGCCAGCATGGCGACCCTGATGACGGCGGAGCTCGTCTTCAAGGCGATGCGCGAGGGCAGGCTCAAGCCGGAGGAGTCCTTCCGCGTCACCGAGGACGCCTGGCGTCGCGGCGGCGCGCCGTCGCGCGGCTCGACGATGTTCGCGAAGTTGAACTCGGACGTCCCGCTGCCGGACCTGCTCCGAGGCTTGATTGTTCAGTCCGGCGGAGACGCCGCCATTACGCTCGCTGTGGCCGTCGCAGGATCGGAGCCGGCGTTCGCCGAGCTCATGAACCAGCGTGCGCGCGAGCTCGGTCTGGCCCGCTCGAATTTCCGGAACGCGACCGGCCTGCCGGCGCCGGACCAGCGGATGACCGCACGCGACATCGCGACCCTCGCGACCTGGCTGATCCAGACGTACCCTGAGGATTACAAGCTCTTCGCCGAACCGGAATTCACCTGGAACAAGATAACCCAGCGCAACCGCAACCCGCTGCTCGCCGACTATGCCGGCGCTGATGGGCTGAAGACGGGCTACACGGAAGACGGCGGCTACGGCCTTGTCGGCTCCGTGCAGCGCGACGGTCGTCGCCTGATCCTGGTCCTGAACGGCTTGGAAACCGCGAAGGCCAGGGCCGAGGAAGCGCGCAAGCTGCTCGACTGGGGCTTTTCAGCCTTTGCCCGCCGGGAGCTCTTCGCTGCGGGTGAGACGGTCGCGGAGGCCCGCGTCTTCGGCGGAACGACGCTCCATGTGCCGCTTGTGGCCGAGCGCGCGGTCGAGTTGCTCACGCCCAAAGGCGACGAGGGCCGTGTCGCGGCGCGGGTAAGCTATGACGGGCCTCTCGTCGCGCCTATCGCCAAAGGCGCGCGCGTCGCGACGCTGCGGGTCTGGCGCGGGGACACGTTGACGCTCGAAACGCCGCTGCACGCGGCTGAGGACGTTACGGTCGGGCCGCTGCCCCGTAGGGCCTTCGACGGGGCGCTGGAGCTCGTCAGCGGCTGGTGGGACCAGATCTCAGCGAAGATCTGATGGCGCAGCGCGGCTTGTTCGTCGCCGTCGAAGGCGGCGACGGGGCGGGGAAGAGCGGCGTGATCGTTGCTCTCATGCGCCATCTCGAAGCGCGGGGCGTCTCCGCGCTCGCGACCCGCGAGCCAGGCGGCACGGCGGAAGGCGAGCAGCTTCGCGCTCTTCTCCTGTCCGGAGACGGCGAAGCTTGGGACCCACGTTCCGAACTCCTGCTGATGACCGCCGCCCGCGTGCAGCATGTCCAGCACGTCATCATGCCTGCCGTCGCGCGCGGCGAGGTCGTGGTCAGCGACCGCTTCGTCGGATCGACAATCGCGTATCAGGGCGCGGGGAGGGGGCTGCCACTGCCCCTCATCCGAATCCTGCACGATCAGGCGGTGGGCGGTTTGCTGCCCGATCTGACGCTGGTGCTGGACGTCGATCCCCGCACCGGGATCGCGCGGAGCCGCAAACGGCTCGACGCGAGCGCCATCGACGAAGCGCGGTTCGAGGGTCTCGATCTCGGCTTCCACGATCGGGTACGCTCAAGCTTCCTTGATCAGGCGGCGCAGGCGCCGGAACGGCACGCGGTGATCGACGCGTCGCTTGAGCCTGAAGCCGTGCAGTCGGCTGCGATCGCCGCCGTGGATTGCCTCTTGGCGTGATGCGCGCGGCGGGTCAAAAGTCCGCCATGGCGCCACGTCGACCCATGCTCGCTCTGTCGGAGCCGGCCTCTTGATCGAGACCGACGGCCCGCCTGAATCCGACCGCCGTGAAGGGCTTCCGCATCCGCGGGAGACGGTGGATCTCGTCGGCCATACGGAGGCGGAGCAAGCGCTGCTTTCGGCCTTCCGCTCCGCCCGTATGCATCACGCCTGGCTGATTTCCGGCGAGGAAGGAATAGGCAAGGCGACGCTCGCCTACAGGCTCGCGCGCTTCATCCTGGCGAACCCTGATCCGTCCGCGCCAGCGGTCGTGAACGCAACGGATCTCTCTGTGGATCCGGATCATCCAGCCGCCCGCCGCGTCGCGCGGCTGGCCCATTCCGATCTCTTCGTGCTGCGCCGAGTGTGGAACGCCGAGCGCAAGGCGTTCTATGGCGACATTCGCGTCGATGACGTGCGTCGCGCGGTCTCGTTCTTCAGCACGACTGCGGGAGAGGGCGGGTGGCGCGTCGCGATCGTCGATACCGCGGACGACATGAACGGCGCCTCCGCAAACGCGCTCCTGAAGGCGCTCGAGGAGCCGCCGGCGCGCGCGATCTTCCTGTTGCTCACGACCTCTCCCCGCATGCTGCCCGCACCGGTGCGATCACGGTGCCGGTCGCTTCGGCTCGAGCCGTTGTCATCGGTTGAGACGCTCCGGGTGCTTCAGGGGCTGCCCGATGCCGAGGAACACGAGCCGGAGGCCTTGCAGGCGGCGGCCGAGCTTGCCGAGGGTAGCGTCGCACGCGCGCTGTCGCTACTGGCGAATGACGGCGCCGGACTGCGGGCCTCGGTCGCCGCGCTGCTCGACCATCTGCCTGAGATCGATGTCCGCGCTGCACATGCGCTCGCCGAAGACCTCGCCAAACGGGGAGGGGAGGAGCGCTTCGCGCTTTTCGTCAGCCTCGTGGGCGACTGGCTGCACGCCCGGGCTGTCGACGGCGCCGCAGTGCGGGAGCCGCGCCTTGCGCGCTTCGCGGAGCTATGGGAGAAAACGGCCCGCTCGGCCCGCGATATCGATGTCTTCAACCTCGACCGCCGGCCCTTCGTCCTTGCGACGCTGACCGAGCTCGCCGGCCTCGCGCGCCGGTGAGGCCCGACTGCCCGAGATCCTGAAGCTCGCGATGCCGGACCAGAAGCCCTTTTACGTCACGACCGCCATCTCCTACCCGAACGGCGTCCCGCATATCGGGCACGTCTACGAGGCGATCGCGACGGACGCGATCGCGCGCTTTCACCGGCTGTCCGGACGCGACGTCCGCTTCGTCACCGGCACGGACGAGCACGGCCTGAAGATGGCGCAGACGGCCGCGCGCGAAGGCGTGACGCCGTTCGAATGGGCGACGAGGAACGCCGAGCGCTTCCGGGCGATGGACGAGCGCTTCGCGATCTCCTTCGACCGCTTCATCCGCACGACCGACAAGGACCATTACGCCGCGAGCCAGGAGGTCTGGCGGCGGATGGCGGAGAACGGCGACATCTATCTCGGCAAGTACGAGGGCTGGTACTCGGTCCGCGACGAAGCCTATTTCGACGAAGCCGAGACGGTTCTGGCCGAGGACGGAAGCCGCAAGGCGCCGACCGGCGCGCCGGTCGAATGGGTGGTCGAAGAGAGCTATTTCTTCCGCCTCTCGGCCTATCAGGATCGGCTGCTCAAGCTCTACGAAGAACAGCCCGGCTTCATCGGCCCCGAGGCGCGGCGCAACGAGATCCTGGCCTTCGTGAAGCGGGGCCTGACGGACCTTTCGATCAGCCGCACGACGTTCGACTGGGGCGTGCCGGTGCCCGGCGATCCGCGCCACGTGATGTATGTCTGGCTCGACGCGCTGACGAACTACCTGACCGGCGCCGGCTTTCCCGACGACGCGTCCGAGCTGAAGCGCTTCTGGCCGGCCGACCTGCACGTGATCGGCAAGGACATCATCCGCTTCCATACGGTGTTCTGGCCGGCCTTCCTGATGTCGGCTGGGCTGCCGCTGCCGAAGCGGGTGTTCGCGCACGGCTTCCTCACCAATCGCGGCGAGAAGATCTCGAAGTCGGTTGGCAACGTCGTCGATCCCTTCGCGCTCGCCGACGGCTACGGCGTCGACGCCGTGCGCTATTTCCTGCTGCGCGAGGCGCCGTTCGGGCAAGACGGCTCCTACAGCCACGAAGCGATCGTCGGCCGCATCAACGCCGATCTCGCAAATGACCTCGGCAATCTCGCGCAGCGCTCGCTCTCAATGGTCGCAAAGAACTGCGAGGGCAGGGCGCCTGCGCCCGGCGTTCCTTCGCCCGCCGACGAGGCGATGCTGGCCGCGGTCGACGCGCTCTGGCCGAAGGTCTCCGCCGCTTTCGTGGAGCCCGCGCCGCACGCCGCGCTCGCCGCAATCTGGACGGTCGTTGCGGAAGCCAACCGCTATTTCGCGGGCCAGGAACCGTGGGCGCTCAGGAAGACGGACCCGGAGCGCATGGCGACGGTGCTCTACGTCACGCTCGAGACGGTGCGGCAGATCGCGATACTTGCGCAGCCGGTGATGCCGGAAGCTGCGTCGAAGCTCCTCGATCTCGTCGGCTCGCCGGAAAACGCGCGCAGCTTCGCGGCGCTCGGGGAGGGCGGTCGGCTCGTCCCCGGCGCCGCCCTGCCCGCACCGCAGCCGGTGTTCCCGCGCTATGTCGAGTCCGAAGCGGAGGCCGCTTCGTGACGGCGGCGCTCGTCGACAGCCATTGCCACCTCGACTTCGCCGATTTCGCGCCCGAGCGGGACGCGGTGGTTGAGCGCGCCCATGCAGCCGGCGTCGGCCTGATGCTGACGATCTCGACCCGCGTGCGCCGGTTCGACGAAATTCTCGCGCTTGTGGAGCGGTATCCCAGCGTCGTCGGCACTGTGGGCACGCATCCGCAAAACGCGCATGAGGAAATCGACGTCTCGGCCGAAGAGCTCATTCGGCTCGCGGCGCATCCAAAGATCGTCGGCTTCGGCGAGGCCGGGCTCGATTTCCACTATGAGGGCGACTACGCGGCGCAGGAGCGGGGCTTTCGCGCCCACATCGCCGCCGCCAGAGAGACGGGCCTGCCTTTGGTGATCCACGCGCGGTCCGCCGACGACAAGATGATCGCCGTGCTCGAGGAAGAGACGGGGAAGGGGCCCTTCCCCGCGGTCCTTCACTGTTTCTCGTCCGGCGCGGAACTCGCGCGCCGCGGCGTCGCGCTTGGGCTCTACGTGTCCTTCTCCGGAATCCTGACGTTCAAGAGATCGGAGGAGCTGCGCACGATCGCCGCTGAGGTCCCGGCCGACCGGCTGCTGGTGGAGACCGACGCGCCGTATCTCGCGCCAGAGCCGTTCCGCGGCAAGCGCAACGAACCGGCCTATACGGCGCGAACCGCTGCGACGCTCGCTGGCGTCCGCAACTGGAGCGAGGCGGAGACCCGCGCAATCACAACAGACAATTTCTTCCGCTTGTTCAGTAAGGCGGACAGGAACGCTCTCGTCGTGTCGGAAGCCGTCGGAACCGCATGAGCCGCACGGTCACGATCCTCGGTTGCGGCTCATCCGGCGGCGTGCCGCGGGTGGCTTCTGGCTGGGGCGCGTGCGATCCGAACGAGCCGAAGAACCGGCGCCGCCGCTGTTCGATATTGGTGGAGCAGGGATCGGCAGTTGGCGTCACCCGCGTGCTGGTCGACACCGGCGCGGACCTGCGCGACCAGTTGCTCGGCGCCAATGTCGATCGCATCGACGGCGTCCTCTACACGCATGAGCACGCAGACCACACCCACGGGATCGACGATCTGCGGCCGCTCGCGATCCACGCCCACGGCCGCGTCGACATCTGGTGCGACGCGCAGATGTCCGGCTTCCTGAACGACCGCTTCGGCTACGTCTTCAAGACGCCCACGGGCAGCGATTATCCGCCGATCCTCAACGAGCGACGGCTAACCGCCGGAACGTCTGCGGCCGTAGAAGGGCCGGGGGGCGCCATCGACGCCCTTCCCTTCGAACTGGTCCACGGCCGCGAGCGCGCGCTCGGCTTCCGCTTCGGCGACATGGCCTACACGCCCGACGTCAACAGGATCCCGCAAGATGCTGAAACGCATCTCAAAAATCTTGATCTGTGGATCGTCGACGCGCTGCGCGACACGCCGCATCCGAGCCATTTCTCGCTGAGCGATGCGCTCGGCTGGATCGAGCGTCTGAAGCCGCGCCGGGCGGTGCTGACCAACCTCCATACCGATCTCGATTACGCCACGCTCAAGGCGCGCCTGCCGGCCGGGATCGAGCCGGCCTATGACGGGCTGAGGCTGGCGTTCTGAGATGAGGCGGCGTTTAATTCTCTATGGTTCGAGCCTCGCCGTGATCCTCCTGCTAGCCTTCCTGCCGCTGATCCTGGCGCTCGGCGCATCCGCGATCGCCGACGCTGCGGGCTGCAGGCTCGACGAAGCCAGCAGCTATCCCTGTATTATCGGCGGCGTCGATTTCGGCGACATGCTCGCCGTGATGTTCGTGCTGGGCTGGCTGTCGCTGGTGAGCTTGCCGTTCGGAGCGGCCGCGGTGCTGGCCTGGCTCATAGTCTTGGCGGTCGACGTCGTCTGGCAGCGGGTACGCCAGCGGCGGCAGACCTGATTAGACGCCGGACCCGCTGCCGTCCCCAAGCGCGGGGATCAGGAGTCGTTCCATAATATATCTTATGCGACTCACAGTGACGTCTCTGGACGCCCCGTACGCAGCGCTCTCCTGGCGGCCAAATAGACCCTGAGGCCTTACTGGCTGGCGAGCGACTGAAGCACGTTCGGCAACGCGCCCGGCAGATCGTCGGCGATTAGGCCCCGTCCGATCGCATTGGCGGCCTCGCCATGCAACCAGACCGCGGCTGACGCCGCTTCGAAGACCGGCGCACCCTGGGCCATGAGGCCCGCGATCAATCCGGCCAGCACATCGCCGGCCCCGGCCGTTGCGAGATGCGGCGGCGCGTTGTCCGCGATCGTCGCGCGTCCATCCTGCGACGCGACGACGGTGTCCGGGCCCTTGAGGACGATCGTCGCGCCGACACGCGCCGCCGCCGCGCGTGCGCGCTCGAGCTTGGAGGGAGCGACGTCGGCATCCTCTCCGAACACGCGCTTGAATTCGCCCTCGTGCGGCGTCAGCACCGCCTCGCCCTCGCCGATCAGGCGTCCCAGGCCTTCCGCGTCGCCCGCGAACAGCGAAAAGACATCGGCGTCCATCACGACGCGCCGGTCGCCCGCGCAGGCCTCCTCCAGCGCGCGCCGGGTGTCGGGCGTCGCGCTGGCGCCCGGCCCAACCACGACTGCGGCAACCTTTCGCTGGTCGAGAAAAGAGCGCCAGCCGTCTTCGGCCTCCCGCAGCATGATGGCGGTGAGGTGTGCGGCGTGTTCCTTCAGCGCGGCCTTGGAGCCGAGGAGGGTGACGGCCCCTGCCCCAGCCCGAAGCGCAGCAAGAGCCGACAGCCGGCTGGCGCCGGTTTGAAGCTCCGGCCCGCTCCATACGGCGACATGCCCGCGGGAGTATTTATGGCCCGCGATCGACGGCTCCGGAATGGCGTCACGCCAGACCGCCGGCCGGTTGAGCCAGACGCGCGCGCCGACCGATGCGACGGCGCTCGCCGGCGCGCCGATGTCGGCGAGGACGATGCGGCCGCACAGCAACCGCCCCGGAAGCAGGATATGGCCGGGCTTCAGCCGCACGAAGGTGACCGTGACGTCCGCTCTCATGCAGACGTCACCGATTGGATGTCCTGAGGCGCCGTCGAGGCCGCTGGGGGTATCGACGGCGATGATCGGGGCGCCGCAGGCCTGTGCGGCCAGGACCGCGTCGGCGGCCGCGCCCGAGAGTGGCCGCGAGAGCCCTGCCCCGAACAAGGCGTCGATGATCAGATCGACCCTAGCGAAATCCGCGTCCTCGAGCCGGACCGTCGGCCCCGCCCATCCCGCGGCAGCCTGCGCGGCGTCGCCCCTCAGCGCAGCTCGGTCCCCAAGCACGGCGACGACCACCGCTCTGTTCGCCTCGGCCAGCAGCCGCGCCGCGACGAAGCCGTCGCCGCCGTTCGCGCCGGGGCCTGCGAGGACCACGATCTTTTCCGCCGCGTAGTCGAGAGCCGCGTGTGCGACCGCTTCGCCGGCACGCTCCATGAGCGCAGCGCCGGGAACGCCCTCGGCCGCCGAGGCGCGGTCCACTTCCGTCATCTCTGCTGGCGTCAGAAGCTCGAAATCCATCGCTCACTCGTTTGCATCAAATGCTGCTTAATTTTCGCGCCGGAGGCTATCGTATGGGCAGGTATCTCCGGACGAAAATTATGCGGCGCGATCATGCATTGAGCAGGATCGTTTGCGCCGATAGAGTATCGTCGCGCCCGTCGCCAACGCCAGCTAGGGCGCTGAAGGCCTCGGTCGGATGACGCGGTCTGGCACGCTTGCTGCTATGAGGCGCGTGCCGGCCAAGCGGCGCCATCCGGCGTCGGGCGGTCGCGCGACTTTAGGAGGCCCAAAGACGTGAAGAAGATCGAAGCGATCATCAAACCCTTTAAGCTCGACGAGGTGAAGGAAGCGCTTCAGGAGGTCGGCGTTCAGGGCATCACCGTCACAGAAGCGAAGGGGTTCGGGCGCCAGAAGGGCCATACCGAGCTCTATCGTGGCGCTGAGTACGTGGTCGATTTCCTGCCCAAGGTGAAGATCGAGGTCGTGCTCGCAGGAGACATGGTGGAGCGCGCCGTCGAGGCGATCCGCAAGGCCGCCGCGACCGGCCGCATCGGCGACGGCAAGATTTTCGTCTCGCCTATCGAGGAAGCGATCCGCATCCGCACCGGCGAGGTGGGCGTCGAGGCGATCTGAGGATCGCCGACGCCCGGTGGGAGCGCCGGGCGGCGAAAGACTTCGTAGAAAAAGGATAAGAAAAAATGACGATGAAATCGTCCAAAGACGTCATGAAGTTCATCGCCGAAAACGACGTGAAATACGTCGATCTCCGGTTCACCGACCCCAAGGGCAAGTGGCAGCACGTCACCTTCGACATCACGATGGTCGACGAGGACTTTTTCACCGACGGGCAGATGTTCGACGGCTCGTCGATCGCCGGATGGAAGGCGATCAACGAGTCCGACATGCTGCTGATGCCGGATGTGAAGACCGCCTGCGTCGACCCGTTCTTCGCGGCGACCACCCTTTCGGTCGTGTGCGACGTGCTGGAGCCAACCACGGGCGAGCCCTACGAGCGCGATCCGCGCGGCACTCTGGTCAAGGCCGAGGCCTATCTGAAGTCGCTCGGAATCGGCGACACCATCTATTTCGGCCCCGAGGCCGAGTTCTTCGTGTTCGACGACGTGCGCTTCGCGGCGACGCCATACAATACCGGCTTCAAGCTGGACAGCGATGAACTGCCGACGAATTCGGACGCGGAATACGACACCGGCAATCTTGGCCACCGCATCCGAACCAAGGGCGGCTACTTCCCCGTTCCGCCGATGGACAGCGCGCAGGACATGCGCGGCGAGATGCTCGCCGCGATGGCCGCGATGGGCGCCAAGGTCGAGAAGCACCACCACGAGGTGGCTTCCGCCCAGCATGAGCTCGGCTTGAAGTTCGAAGAAGCCGTGCTGATGGCGGACCACACGCAGGTCTACAAGTACTGCATCCACCAGGTCGCGCAGAGCTACGGCAAGACGGCGACCTTCATGCCGAAGCCGGTCTATGGCGACAACGGCTCGGGCATGCACTGCCACATGTCGATCTGGAAGAACGGCAAGCCCCTGTTCGCCGGCGACAAGTACGCGGGCCTCAGCCAGGAGTGCCTCTGGTACATCGGCGGCGTCATCAAGCACGCCAAGGCCATCAACGCCTTCACGAACCCTACGACGAACAGCTACAAGCGCCTTGTCCCGGGCTTCGAAGCCCCGGTCCTGCTCGCCTATTCCGCGCGCAACCGCTCGGCCTCCTGCCGCATCCCGTGGACGACCTCGCCCAAGGCGAAGCGCGTCGAAGTCCGCTTCCCGGACCCGTCGGCGAACCCCTATCTCTGCTTCGCCGCGCTCATGATGGCCGGGCTCGACGGCATCGTGAACAAGATCGATCCCGGCCAGCCGATGGACAAGGATCTCTACGACCTGCCGCCGAAGGAGCTGAAGAAGATCCCGACGGTGTGCGGCTCGCTCCGCGAGGCGCTGAGCTCGCTCGACAAGGACCGCGAGTTCCTGAAGCGCGGCGCGGTCTTCACCGACGACCAGATCGACAGCTTCATCGACCTCAAGATGCAGGAAGTCATTCGCTTCGAGCACACGCCGCACCCGGTCGAGTTCGACATGTATTACTCGGTCTGAGGATCTGCTCTCAGCTCCCTTGGAGCGCTGGGGGACGCCGTAAGGCGTCCCCTTTTTTATTCGCTAGCCCGCTCTAGAGCGTCGCCCGGCTCGCCACGCCTTCGATCCTGAGATTGGCGGTTCCTGTGCTCTCGGTGAAGGAGGCGAGATCTGTGGTCCCTGTGACTGCGCCCGCTGCGTTCATTTGACGAAGCGCTCCGCCGCCGGACGACACGGCTGCGAAGCCCGTTGCGAGGTTGTCGCCCACGAGCACCTCCTTCGCCCCGGCCACGGTCGACACGCCCATCGCGAGCGTCGTTTTGCGCAGGACATTGCCCAGGATGACGCTGTCCTGCGTGTAGGAACCCGCCGACAGGTCGATCCCCTGAAAGGCATCCTCCACGAAGTTGTTGGCGATCAGCACGCAAGTTTCCGCCGCGATCGCTTTGCCCGGCGAGGTGTACTGGTTCGCCGTCCCCGCGGCGACCGTGCGCTTGGAAATGCGACGGATCACGTTATTAGCGATGACGCCAAGCCGCCCGCTGTTGTCGATGTTCGCGATCGCAACGCCGACGCCGGCGTCGTTGATGACATTGTCGCTGACGACGACATCGAAGCCATCGTTGGCGATCTGCCGACCGTTGCTGAAGCCTTCGACATAGATCGCGACCTCGCCATGTTTGTCACAATGGTTCTGTGAGACGCGCGAGCGGGTGCAGCCGTTCAGTCTGACGGCTGTGAAGGCGCAGTCATAGATTTCGTTCTGCGCTACGACGACGTTCGACTCGGCTTCGATAAGGACAGCGTTACCCTGGTAGCCCGTGGACTCGGGCGTGGTCCGCGCGACGCCGTTGATGCGGTTGCCTACAATATGGGTGATCGCCGGTGTGCCGGCGTCGCGAGACATTACGACGCCGTTGTTTCGCATCGCTGACAGACGGCTGTCTTCAAAAACGAAGCCTTCATGATTCTCCGCGCCGGTCGCGGCGAAAAGATCGTTGAAATCGCTATCAACGATCAACGCCGCGCATTGCGATACCCCGAGGCCGTAGCCGTCCGCGTGCTGGAACACGCAGCGCTCAACCGCCAGTCGCGAGGTCGTCGAGGTAGTCCGCTGCGCGACTACCAGGGCGCGGTATCCGACGCCGTAGGAATCCGAAGGCGTGAGATTGACGCCGTCGAAGATCAGTCCACTGAGCCTAGCCCGCCCGAAATTCTGCAGGACCAGAATGGCGTTTGCGCCGGACGCCAGTTTCAGCGTCACCTTTCCGGGTACGCCGATTAGATCGAGCGGCCCCGTGATGACGACGTTGCTGACGGTGTAAGATCCTGGATCGATGAATAGCGGCCGCCCCTGCGAAATCGCAGCGCTGATGGCGCTCGACAGAGCCGTAGACGGGTTGGAGGCGGTCGGCGTGAAGCCATAGTCGGTGGCGTTCAACTGAGTGACAGTAGGCATAGCCATCTCCAGAACGAAAAGGGAACAAAGAGATAGCCGAACCGGTCTGGCTTGTAAACCTATTTACGGATATAATCCTAACTAAGCTTGCTGGGGCCTCAACATGCGCGCCGCGCAGAGGCTCGCTTCAGTCTCGGAGAGGACCCATCCGTCGACGATGACGGTGCGCTGGGCGGCAAAGTCCAGCGCACACTGGTCCTGTACCAGCGTCCGCCGCACAGTCGGGCAATCCTCGGCCAGCGCCTGCCGGATCAAGGGACGCTCCGTGAGCGCGGAAGCGAAGCCCGGAAGGTCGTTCGGCAGGCTCCCGAGCTCGAGCGCCCGCTCTCCGATCCGCCGTGCGATCGGCGCGTCAGGCGCGATGTCGAGGAGCGAGAAGAAGTCCGGATGGTTCCGCGGCACGAAGGCGCAACCGAACCGGCTGCCGCCATAGGCGACCGCGCCGAAAGCGACGACGGCGGCCGAACCTAGCAGCGCGCGGCGGGTGAAAGTTGCCATGTCCCTGCTCTCCTCAGACTGTTACGGCTAAGTGGTCGGCGAGACGGATGGCGAGCGCCGTGACCGTCAATGTCGGATTGGCGCAGCCCCCAGTCGTGAAGGTGGAACTGCCCGCCATGTAGAGGTTTCGCACCGAATGCACGCGGCAGTCGGCGTCCACGACGCCCTGCCTCGGGTCCGCGTGCATGCGCGTGGTGCCCATATGGTGGTAGCCGGAATAGGCGACCTCCGGATCAGGCGTTTCGGGAATGCCGATCTGGAGCCTGCCGATGCCGGCGGCGCCGATCGCCGCCCCTATGACCTCGTGGGTTCGACGAAGCTTCAGGAGATCGTCGGATGTGATGCGCCAATTGAGCGCTATGCGGTTGAAGCCGAGCGCGTCCTTTTCTTCGATCAGCGTGACGCGGCTGTCGGGGTTCGGCGACTGCTCGGCGTCCTGGCGGATCTTGAAGACGCTGGCGCGGGAGGATGGCGCGACCTTGCGCACCGCATGGCGGTAGACGCCGGTGGCGACCGCGCCGAGATCGTCGACGACGTCGCAGTAATGCTCAGCGAACCGGTCCGGCACATGCCCGCGGCTGAACGTCTTCAGCATCGTGGAGAAGGCGATCCAGCCGTAGTTCCGGAAGTCGTCGTCGTAGATTTCGCTGTCGTGCTGAGCGACGAGAAAGGCGGAATTGTTGTTCAGGTGCAGCCGCCTGACCAGATCAGGGTGAATCTTCAGGCCGAGCGCCAGCAGAGCGCCGCCGACCTGTATTTCCTCGGGATAAAGCGCAGTGTCGACGCCCTCGTTGAACATGACGGTCGAGGTCTCGATCGTCATATGGTCGGTGTAGTAACGACCGACGAGATCGTTCTCGTTGCCAATGCCGGCCGAACGCTGCTTACGGCTGTTCAACAGGATGCGGGCATTTTCAATGCCGCCGCAGGCGATCACGAAGGTCTTGGCGCGAACCATGGTCTGCGCGCCCTCGAGCGTACTGACGGTCATGCTTTCGACGACGTCCGAGCCGTCACGCAGCACGATGTCGGTGAGGTTTGCGTGAAGCCAGCAGTCGATCCGCGCATCGTCCCGGATCGCGTCGTGGAACTTCTCCGCGAACCGCGTCGGAGGGCTCTGCTGGTAGACGTCGGTGAACACCTTGCCGGGATCAAGCGGCAACGGCTTCGCGGGCAACTTCGCCGCCCAGTCCGCGAAGTCGTACTTGAAGGGGCCGAGGTCGAGATAATTCTGAGCGCGGGCGTAGAAGGGGTCGAGATCCGCGCGCGTGATCGGCCAGCCGTGATGGGGCACGTCGTTCCGCGGCTCGAAGTCCAATGGGTCGAGCGGAGCGCACATGCCCGTCCAGTGGCCGGACGTGCCACCGAACTGGCGAAGGCGCGAGTTTGCGGTGTCGATGTGATGGTGACCGGTGACCTGGCCTCTGTAGAGGTCCTGCGAATCCTGCTCGTAGACAGGACCGCCGCCCTCGAGCAGCACGACCCTTCGCCCTTTTTTGGAAAGCTCCAGAGCCAGAGAGATGCCGGCCGGACCTGTGCCGACGATGCAGACGTCGCCCACGATCTCCCGCGGCGGCGGTCCTGAGCGAAGATCGGAGATCATGCCTGAATGCCCTCGCCTTCGCGCTCGCCATGGCGCGGTAGGACGCACGATGGTCAGCGCCCATGCTTCGCTAGGGTCGCGGAACGCTGCGCGCCGAAGGCGCGACCTCTATGCTCGAGGGCTATCAGGAAAGCCTAAAAACTTTGCTCAAGAGAAGGCCGCTTTCTGAGCCGATCCGCTGATGAGGCGCGGGCATCGTACAATTATCGAAGGCTGTTGAAGCGCGACAGGGGCAGCCAAGAGCTCGATCGCGTGGCTCCTGAGGCTGGACTTTCGGCCGAGTGGTAGTCCGCCGCGGCGAGGATTGACGATCGCCGATGACGGGCGCATCATCGCCTCGTCAACACTTACAACGGAGGTCTAGAAAAATGACTCCGCCGAAGCGTGTAGACTGACCGTAGTGAAGCGCATCCGGAGCGCGATTTTCTACGGCGACCTATAATATTATGGACTTCTGCCGAGGGTCTATTGCCTCACGGCTGATTGTTGCATCCGAAGGATCGGAGCGGATGCCGGGATCGGCCTTGGAGACTTAATCGGACGCCTCGAAATAGATCGACGACGCGCACGGTTCAAGAATAGCCGAATGCCTCAGGGCCGGCTCTCACACCCTAGAGAACCTCGCTCATCGACATGAATGAAACGCCTCGACCGGCCCGCCGGCGGGGCGTTTCTGTTTGCAGCCGCCCTGCGCCTCAAGCCCAGCCGATTTCTTCCCAGTCGCGGCAACCTCATTTGGAAGGTCGGCCCGGAAAAATGGGCGCCAAAGTGAGATCCTAGACTGCGCTCACGGACGGGAACCGGCGGCGCAGGCCGTCGACCCGTTCGGACTCAACTCGCACGACGACGCGCACCGCGCCGTCGTCCGCGATCTCGCGGCGCATGACGTCGCCGTGCCGATGGAGCCAGTTCTCACCGGCCCCGTCATCCGGCTCGATGGTCACGACGAGCGTTTCGCGCCGCGCCGACAGCCGATCCTCGACCGACCCGAGCAAAGCGTCGGTCCCCTCCCCTGTCAGCGCCGAGACCAGCGCTGGCCGCCCGTCGGCGTCGCGCCGCGCGACAGTCGCCGCGAGCGTCGCCCGCGCGTCCTCATCCAGCCGATCGACCTTGTTCCACACCTCGATCACGCGATCGTCCGTCTCGGGATCGATCCCGAGGTCGCGCAGGACCGAAGCGACGTCCTGGCCCTGAGCGTCGGAATCCTCGTGGGCGATGTCGCGCACGTGCAGGATGATGTCGGCCTCGATGACCTCTTCAAGCGTCGCGCGGAAGGCAGCGACAAGCTGCGTCGGCAGTTCCGAAATGAAGCCGACCGTATCCGACAGGATCGCATGGGCCCCGTGCGGCAGCCGGATCTGGCGCAGCGTCGGATCGAGCGTCGCGAACAGCATATCGGCCGCCGTCACTTCGGCCTTGGTGAGGCGATTGAAGAGCGTGGACTTGCCGGCATTGGTGTAGCCGACCAGCGCGACGATCGGATACGGCACGCGCTTGCGGCCTGCGCGATGAAGGCCGCGAGTGCGCTTCACCTGCTCGAGCTCGCGCTCGATCTTCAGGATCCGGTCGGTGATCATCCGGCGGTCAGCCTCGATCTGCGTCTCGCCGGGGCCGCCGAGGAAGCCGAAGCCGCCGCGCTGGCGCTCCAGATGGGTCCAGGAGCGGACAAGCCGGCTCTTCTGCCAGGTGAGGTGCGCATGCTCGACCTGGAGCACGCCTTCCTTGGTGCGCGCCCGCTGACCGAAGATCTCGAGGATCAGACCGGTGCGATCGATGATCTTGGCGCCGAGCGCCTTTTCAAGGTTGCGCTGCTGGACTGGCGTCAGGGCGGTGTCGACGACGACGAGTTCGACGTGCTCCGCCTTGGCGAGCTCGGCCAGTTCTTCGACCTTGCCCTTGCCGAGGAAGGTCGCCGGGCGGATCTCGCTGAGCGTCACCAGTTTGGATGCGACGACCTCAAGGTCGATCGCGAGCGCCAGGCCCACAGCCTCGTCGAGGCGAGCCGCGGGACTCCGGGCCAGCTCCGGAGCGCGTCGCCCGGTCAGAACCGGCGTGATCACCAGCGCCCGCGTCGCGGGCGCCTTTCCGTTCGGTCCGCCATTGAGGCCGGAAATGTCAGAGCTCAACCGTCATCCTTACCGTGCAGCCTTTGCGGGCGCTCGCTCCGCTTCGGTCTCCTCCGGCTCGAAGAGCTGGATCGGATGACCGGGCATAACGGTCGATATGGCGTGCTTGTAGACGAGTTGCGAGTGCCCGTCGCGACGCAGCAGCACGCAGAAGTTGTCGAACCAGGTGACGACGCCTTGCAGCTTGACGCCGTTCACCAGGAAGATCGTCAGCGGAATCTTGTTCTTACGGACGTTGTTGAGAAAGGTGTCCTGCAGGTTCTGAGCGCGCTCGGCGGCCATGTTCTTTTTCTTTCGTTATAGGGCTCAGCTTAGCGCCGAGACGCACGAGCCGACCTTCGCAGAAGACAACGCGGATAAGGCCTTGCGCCGTCCGCCTCCGCCCCTGGTGGTCGGCGCGGAACGAATGCAGCGCCTCGCTTATTAACTCCAGCGCCGCGAGATTGCGCAAGCGTGGACGGCGCGATGTCAGGGCTTCGCGCGTTCCGCAAATTCGTGGAATCGCCGCCTGAGCCCCAGCGCCGCTGGTCCCGGCTTCCCATCACCGACGGGTTTGCCGTCGATCGCAGTGACGGGCGTCACAATAGCGGTCGCAGCGGTGATGAAGGCCTCTTTAGCGCGCTTCGCCTCCTCCACCGAGAAGGGTCGCTCCTCGATCCGCATCTGAAGGTCACGGGCCATGTCGAACAGCGTCGTGCGTGTAACGCCGCGCAAGATGCCGCTCTCGGCGGGGCGCGTGACGATCGTCCCCTTCTCAGTGACGATCCAGGCGTTCGTCGAGCCGCCCTCGGTCACGAACCCGTCGGCGTCGACATACCAGGCCTCCTTCGCGCCGGCCTCCTTGGCCTGCTGCTTCACCAGCACGTTCGGCAGCAGCGCAACGGACTTGATGTCCACGCGCGGCCAACGATTCTCCGGCACGGTGATGACCGACACCCCGGCTTCCGCCGCAGCGCCGACTTTGGCGCGATCGGTCGACCGTGCGGTGACGACAATGGCGGGCGGGATGCTGGCGGACGGGAAATAATGATCGCGCCGCGCGACGCCACGGGTGACCTGGAGATAGACGATGCCGTCGCGGACCCGGTTGCGCCTGATCGTCTCCCGCAACACGACCTTCAACGCTGTTTCCGGCATCGGGTCGCGGATCTGCAACTCCGAAAGTGAGCGGCGCAGTCGCGTTAGATGCCGGGTCTCGTCGATCATGACGCCGCCGACGACTTCGCAGACCTCATAGACGCCGTCGGCAAATTGGTAGCCGCGGTCCTCGATATGGACTGCCGCTTCCGCGTGGCGGACGTATCGGCCGTTGACATAGGCGATGCGGGACATGGAGAGCTCTGATCGACTAAACGGAGGCGTCATCCCGGCCGCAGAGCCGGGATGATCCTGAGATTAAAGGCGCTTGATCCGGTCCCGGCGCATGGCGCCGTCCAGGCCGACGCGTGGCTCACCCGATCCCAAGCGCCTTGAGCTTCCTGTGAAGCGCCGAGCGCTCCATGCCGATGAACTCGGCCGTGCGTGAGATGTTGCCGCCAAACCGGCTGATCTGGGCAAGCAGATACTGCCGCTCAAAGATTTCGCGCGCCTCGCGCAGCGCCAGGCCCATCAACTGTTCGCCCCCCGCTCCGCTCGGCGTCGGCGGCACCATGGTGCCGATTTCGGAAGGCAGCATGTCCGCATTGACGACCACGTCGGCGTCGCCCCCGGCGAGGATCATCAGGCGTTCGACATTGTTGCGGAGCTGGCGGACGTTGCCCGGCCAGTCATGGCTCTGGAGAACGGCCATCGCGTCCTCGCCGATCTTGCGCTTCGGCAATCCGGTCGCGGAGGAAATCTGGTCGAGGAAAAACTCGATCAGCTCCGGGATATCTTCGCGCCGCTCGGCGAGGCCGGGAACGCGGACCGGCACAACGGCCAGCCGGTGAAACAGATCTTCGCGGAAGCGACCCTCGGCGATCTCCTGCTCGAGGTTCCGCGAGGAGGAGGAGATGATCCTGACGTCGACCTGCACCTTGGTGGCGCCATTCAGTCGCGTGAAGGTCTGGTCGACGAGAACGCGCAGGATACGGTTCTGCGTCTCGCGCGGCATGTCCGCAACTTCGTCGATGAACAGCGTGCCGCCATGCGCCTCCTCGAGCGCGCCGACCTTCCTTGAGCCGTTCTCTGCGCCTTCAACGCCGAACAGCTCCTCCTCCATCCGCTCCGGCGTGATCGCGGCGGCGTTGATCAGCACGAACGGTCCCCGCGCCCGCGCTGACTTCGCGTGGATCATGCGCGCCGCCAGCTCCTTTCCGGAGCCGGAAGGTCCCGCGATCAGGATACGGCTGTTGGTCGGCGCAACGCGGTCAAGCGCGCCGCGAAGCTGATTCAGTACCGTCGACTTGCCGACGAGCTTGGTGGTCTGCGCGGAGCCGCGGCGCAAATCCTTCAGCTCGCGCTTGAGAGCAAAGGATTCGAGCGCCCGCTGCGCGATCAGCACCAGCCGGTCGGCCTTGAAAGGCTTCTCGATGAAATCGTAGGCGCCCGACTTGATGGCTGAAACCGCGGTCTCGATGTTTCCGTGACCGGAGATCATGACGATCGGGATTTCGGGGTGATCCTTGTGGATCGCGTCCAGAATCTCCAGACCGTCGAGCTTCGAGCCTTGCAGCCAGATGTCGAGAAAGACGAGTTGCGGGCGGCGCTTGGCGATCTCCGCCAGCGCCTCGTCGGAATTCCGCGCCGTGCGCGTCCCGTGGCCTTCGTCCTGGAGGATGCCGGCCACGAGTTCGCGGATGTCGGCCTCGTCGTCGACGATGAGGATGTCGGTCGCCATGAGGAAAAAACGGTCTCCGAAAGAAGCTGTCGGTTGAAAGGATTTCAGGCTGCGGGGGCCGCTGGCGCGGGCGCGGATTGCTCGGTGCGGGCCTTGAACCAGAGCCGCACCATTGCGCCGCGGCCGCCTTCGGCCACAGCGGGCGCGTCGAGCAACTCCACACCGCCTCCGTGCTCCTCCATGATCTTCCCCACGATTGCGAGGCCGAGCCCCGTGCCCTTCTCGCGGGTGGTCATATAGGGCTCGAGCAGCCTTTGCCGATTCTCCACCGGAAGCCCGGCCCCGTTATCGACCACCTCGACGACCGCGGAATCGCCCTCGCGACGGACGAATACGTCGATCCGACCCTCGCCGTTCACGCCTTCCGGCGTGGCGTGCACGGATTCCGTCGCGTTCTTGACGATGTTCGTCACAGCCTGCGCGATCAGCCGCCGGTCGAACTTGGCCTTTACCGGCTGATCGGCCCCGTGCGCTTCGATGGCGATGTCGGGGTAGCCGACGCGCATCATGAACACGCCTTGGCGGACGACGTTCGCGAGATCCTCCTCCTCGATCGTCGGTTTCGGCATGCGCGCGAAAGACGAGAACTCGTCCACCATCCGCTTGATGTCGTCGACCTGCCGGATGATTGTGTCCGTGCACTGCTCGAAGATCTCGCGCTCGTCGACGATCACCTTTCCGTATTTGCGGCGGATGCGCTCCGCGGAGAGCTGGATCGGCGTCAGCGGGTTCTTGATCTCGTGGGCGATGCGGCGCGCGACGTCGGCCCAGGCGGAGGTTCGCTGCGCGGAGACGAGCTCGGTGATGTCGTCGAGCGTCACGACGTAACCGTGCTCGTCGGCGGTCGACGTCTCGGTCGTGAACCGCACGTTGAGGACGCGTTCGCGCCCTCCCCTCAGCAGGGTCACCTGCCCCTGAACCAGCCGCTGAGAGCGCCCGATGGCGGCGTCGATCATGGGTCCGAGCTCGGGCGCAGCCTCGCGGAGGCGGCGGCCGAGCAGCGTCTCCTCGGGCTCGCCGACGATCTTCTCCGCCATCCGGTTCATCAGAGTGACCGCGCCTGCGGGATCGATGCCGATGACGCCCGCGCTGACGCCGGCGAGCATCGCCTCGGTGAAGCGCCGACGGCTGTCCATCTGGTCGGCGGCCTCCACCAGCCTGTTCCGCTGGCTGCGAAGCTCCGAGGTCATCTTGTTGAAGGTCTCCGCCAGCGCGCCGAGATCGCCCTCGTTCCGGGCGATCGGGACCTGCACGTAAAGATCGCCCTGGCTGACTTGGTCGGCCGCCGTGATCAGGCGCCGGATGGGCGAGGCCAGGCGGTTGGCGAAAGCGAGGCCAAGCCAGATGGCGGCCAGCAGCAGCGACAGCGAGACGAGCAGATAGAGCAGCGCGAAGGTGGCCTGGATCCGCGGCCTTCGGAGCGTCAGTGAGTTGTACTCGTTCGACCCCTGCTCGACGAGCTGCATGTAGGTGTTCGCGCGGGGATCGACGGGCCTCGCGACGAAGAGCACGAGGTCGTCATAGTTCTCAAGCTTGAGCACCGCGCCGATTGCGTTCTGCTTGCCCGGCGCGAGCAGCGTCGGCTCGTCGGTCGGGGCGCTGTCGATGTCGACCTGCGGAGGGTGCGGAAAGTCGCGCCCGATGTTGATCTTGGCGCGCTCGACCACGGTCATGTCGCGCTTCAGCAGTTGCGCCTCGGGAAGACCGCGAATGGTCGCCTGCGCGGTGAAGAACTCGGCGAAGCGCTGCCGGTCGTTGTCAAACAGCGGACGGGCGCGGTTGACGTCGTTCGCCATGGCGAGGATCTCGCCGCGGATCGAGCGGGCGTGCTCGTTCAGGTAAGCGCGCGCGACCACAAGCGAATTGTCGACGATCTCGCGGACGCGGGTCGAGAACCAGCTGTCGAAGCCCTTGTCGATCGTGACGAGCGCGAACACCGCGAGCAAGGCTGCAGGCGCGACCGCGACAATGGAGAACAGGGCGACCAGCCGTCCATGGATCTGCGATCCGGCCTGAGCGCGCCAGCGCGCCAGCACGAAGCCGCGCACCTCCCAGATGATGATGATCACGAGCAGCGCTACGAAACCGCCGTTCACGATGATCGCGATCTGGCTCGCCTGCTCCGTCGGCTCGATGTCCGCTCGGCCGGTGAGCACCACGAACGAGACGAGCGCCGAGATCAGCGCTGCGACGACGCAGATCGGCCCGACAAGGCCAGGACCACGGCGCTCGCGCGGGGCGTTCGGCTCAGATTGTAAAGCGGCGTCGGCCAATGCGGCTCTCGAGCGAGGTGGAGACGAACGGATATGAGGCCCTGAGGTGAATCACCTCAAGCGCTGATGCGTCCGTACCACACTGTTGTCGGAATGCGACAACTTCGCGGCGGTCGTTGGCTCGTTAATTCGGCGAGGGGCCGGTCGGCACGACGAAGATCTGGCCGGGATAGATCAGGTTGGGGTTGCGGATCTGAGCGTCGTTCGCCGCGAAGATGACGGTGTAGCGCTGCCCCGCTCCATAGCTCCGGCGCGAAATGCTCCAGAGGCTGTCGCCCCTCTTCACCGTCACGGAATCGAGCGTCGGCACCACGGCGTCGGCGGCGCTCGCCGTCTGCGACGCCTGCGCCTGGTTCTCGCTGCTCTGGCCTGAGGCGCCGGACTCGCCTGCCGACGGCGCCACGCTGCCTGGGGCCGCGGCTGCGACGTCAGATCGATAGGCGAATTTGGCGAGAGCGCGCGACAAGACGCGGCCGGCTTCGTCCTCGACCTGGTCGACGCGCAGGTCGTACTCGCCGGGCGAGAGGCCATGGTCGACGCGTAACGACCACGCGCCGGCCGGGCTCGCGATGGGAGCGGCGATGAAGGAGCCGTTCAGGTAGATCCTGAGCAGCGCGCCCGGAGGCGCCGAGCCCTGCACGAAGAAGCGGCCGCCCTCGGCGTCGACCGCCCCTACGGTCAAAGGCCGCGAGGCCGCCGCCGCGCTTGCGGACGCCGGCTTCTCCGCGGGCCTCGGCATAGCGAGGACGCGCGACGGCTGCCCGGGCGCGTTCAGGACGACCACGACCTCCTTTGAGGGCGGCTGCGGCACGGAGACCGTCACGGTCTGCTCCGACACCGAAATCTGGCCGTCCGGCGTGCGGACTCTTAGGCTCAGGACGTGATCGCCGGGGGGCAGCGGCGGAGGGACCATGCTCCACGATCCCTCGGCGTCCGCCACAACGCGGTCATGCGTACGGCCGTTCGCCATCAGTTCGACGGAGCAGCCGGACGAGCAACGCCCGGCAATAACGGACTCGCCCGACGGCTCCACGCGCACGATGTCGAAGGTCGCCAAGGGCGCAGCGCCTTGCGTCTTGCCGCGATCCACTTTCGGAGATGTCGAGGATGCGCCGGCCGGCGCAGGCGGCGTCTGGGCCGTGGCGGCCGGGTTTGCTGACGGCGTGTTCGGTTGCGCGCTGCGCTCCGAGGGCGTTTCCGCCTGAGGGGCGCCTTGGGCCTGCTGCGAGGGGATCGGCTGCCGTTGCTCCGACTGCGGCGCCGGCGGCGGCAGTCGATCCGCCTTCTGCGCCGGCGCCTGGGTGAAGTCGCCGAGCCAGTCCATTGGACCCTGGCCGCTGCGCGGCATGAGTACGGCGAGCAGCGCAATCGCGATGACGATCGACGCGCCCAAGATCAATCCGGTCCGAATTCTGGTGTTCATGCCCCGATACGCTTTCAACCCGAAACGCGACGATGAGCCGCCACCGAAACTCATGTCATAAACCCACAAAAAACACTGTTCTACACTTGGACCGTCTGCGCCAGCGCCGAGGCCGCCGCGGCGCTTCGACCAACCGAGGACGGCTTGACCACGCGCGGCCTGCTAAGGCTCACTCACCGCATGTCACGAATCCGAACAGTCTGCGTTTATTGCGGCTCGAGCCCAGGGGCGCGGCCGCAGCATATGCAAGCCGCCGAGGCCCTCGGCAAAGCGCTCGCGGAGGCCGGCATCGGGCTGGTCTATGGCGGGGGCAATATCGGCCTGATGGGCGGCATCGCCCGGGCGACCTTGGCGCATGGCGGCCATGTCACTGGAATCATTCCGCGATTCCTCGTCGAGCGCGAGGCGATGCTGGCCGACGTTCAGGAGCTGATCGTCACCGCCGACATGCACGAGCGGAAGCGCTTGATGTTCGAGCGCTCCGACGCCTTCGTAGCGCTGCCGGGCGGCATCGGCACGCTCGAGGAGCTTGTCGAGCAGCTGACCTGGGTCCAGCTCGGCCGCCACGACAAGCCGATCCTGATGCTCGATCTCGACGGCTTCTGGTCGCCGCTCATCGCCCTGTTCGATCACATGACGACCGAAGGCTTCCTGCGGCAGGGCGCCGAGGTGCCCTTCGTCGTCACGAGCGAGGTCGAGGAGATCATCCCGGCGCTGCTGCGGGCCGCGCCGGTGATCGAGGAGCTGATGGACGAGCGCGAAGGCGCTCCGATCGATCAGTTCTAAGGGCTATTGGCCCTCGCGGCCGGCGGTTTCCTGGATGAACTGCCAGGCGACCCGACCTGAGCGGGAGCCGCGCGTGGTCGCCCATTCGAGCGCCTGCCGACGGAGCTCCTCGGGATCGATCCCGAGCCCGAGGCTCTGGGCGTAGCCGCGAACCATCTCGAGATATTCGTCCTGACTGCAGCGGTGGAAACCGAGCCACAGGCCGAATCTGTCGGACAGCGAGACCTTCTCCTCGACCGCCTCGCCAGGATTGATCGCCGTCGAGCGCTCGTTCTCGATCATCTCGCGGGCGAGCAGATGACGGCGGTTCGAGGTGGCGTAGAGCAGCACGTTCTCGGGCCGTCCCTCCACGCCGCCGTCGAGCACGGCCTTCAGCGACTTGTAGGACGTGTCCTCGAGGTCGAACGAGAGATCGTCGCAGAACAGAAGAAAGGGGAACGGCGCGGCCGCGAGCAGCCCCATCAGGATGGGAAGCGTCTCGATGTCCTCACGGTGGATCTCGATCAGCTTGAGCTTCGGCTTGCCTTCTTTCTCGAGCGCTGCCGCGACCTCGGCGTGGCACGCCTTGACGAGGCTTGACTTGCCCATCCCCCGCGCGCCCCAGAGCAGCGCGTTATTGGCGGGCCGCCCGCGCGCGAAACGGGTGGTGTTATCGAGCAGCTGATCGCGGACGCGGTCGATTCCTTTCAACAGCCCCATCGCAACTCGCGAGACCTTCGCCACCGGATGGAGGCTCTTCTCCGCCGCCCGCCAGACAAAGGCGTCGGCCGCTTCGAAATCGGGCGCGTCCACTCGCGGCGGCGCCATGCGATCCAGCGCATCGGCGATGCGCTCGAGCAGGGCGTCGCGGGTATCGGTTGCGGGCATGGAATAGAAGGGATCGGACACTGAAACGCTCCGCTCTAGGAGCGCGCTAGGTAACTCTGCGAACCGGCCTCGTCCACCACGCCGACCGGGGTTCGGACGCGTGATTTGATTTCGCAAGGCTCGTGGCTATAGTCCGCGCCGCTTCGGCCCGGGCATGCCCGGCCGTCCTGTTTTCAGCGGTTGAAGCCGGCTCCCAAGAGCGAGGCGCTCATACCCCGCCATCGGAGCTTCCATGTTCGTCACATCCGCCTTTGCGCAAGGGGCGTCCGGCGCCGCTCCCGGCGGCACGGATTTCCTGATCCAGCTCCTGCCGTTCATCCTGATCTTCGTCATCATGTGGTTCCTGATCCTGCGGCCGCAGCAGAAGCGGGCGAAGGCTCATCAGGAGATGATCAAGAACGTGCGGCGCGGCGACACGATCGTGACGTCGGGCGGGATCATCGCCAAGGTCTCGAAGGTGGTGGACGACACCGAGATCCAGATCGAGATCGCGGACAATGTCCGCGCGCGCCTCGCCCGTTCGATGATCGCGGAAGTCCGCACGAAGGGCGAACCGGTCAAGACCGACCCGGCCGCCTGAACCAAGAAGTCGAAGCCCGCCTTAAGAAGCGGGAATAAAGGCCAACGCCTAGATGCTGTACTTCTCAAAATGGAAGACGATCGCCGTGCTCGCGCTCTGCGCGCTCGGCGTGCTGTTCGCGCTGCCCAACGTCCTGCCGCAGTCGGTGCGCGACGCCTATCCGTCCTGGTTCCCGGCGCGGACTATCGTGCTCGGCCTCGATCTACAGGGCGGCTCGCAACTGTTGCTCGAGGTCGACGCCAATGCGTTGAGGCGTTCGCGCGCCGACGCGCTGCGGGAGGACGTCCGGCGGGCGCTGCGCGAAGCGCGGATCGGCACGACCTCGATCGCACTGAACGGTCAGACCGTCGCGGCCACGCTGCGCGACCCATCGCAACTCGACCTGGCGCTTGAAAAGCTCCGTCCGCTGGCCGCTCCGCAGACGCAGTCGCTGTTCGGCGGTGCGGGACCTGCGGAAGCCGAGATCGCGAGCCGCGACGGCAACGTCGTGACGGCGACGCTCAGCGAACAGGCGATCCAGGCCCGTGTGCGTGGCGCCGTCGACCAGTCGTTGAAGATCGTGGACCGGCGCGTGAACGAGACCGGCACGGTCGAGCCCTCGATCCAGCGCCAAGGCGCGGACCGCATCCTGCTGCAGGTTCCAGGCCTTCAGGATCCGCAGCGGTTGAAGGCCATTCTCGGCCAAGTCGCGAAGCTCGAGTTCCGCCTCGTCGATCTGTCGATGCCGCCCGAGCAGGCGGCGGCTGGCCGCCCGCCCGAGGGCTCCGAGGTGCTTCAGGAGGAGCGTGGCGGCCAGATTGCGCCGATCCTCATCGAGAAGCGCGTCATGGTGTCGGGCGAGGATCTGACCGACGCGCAAGCGACCTTCAGCTCGCAGGACCGCCAGCCGGTCGTCTCGTTCAAGTTCAACACCAAGGGCGCCCGAGAATTCTCCGCAGCCACGCAGGCGAATGTCGGCAAGCCGTTCGCGATCGTGCTCGACAACAAGGTGATCTCGGCGCCTCGCATCAACGAGCCGATCACCGGCGGACAGGGCCAGATCTCCGGCAACTTCACGGTCGAGAGCGCGAACGACCTGGCGGTGCTGCTGCGCGCGGGCGCCCTGCCCGCTCCGCTGACCGTTATCGAAGAACGCACCGTCGGCCCAGGCCTCGGTCAGGATTCGATCACGGCCGGCACGCGCGCCACGTGGTACGCGGCGATCTTCGTTGTGATCTTCATGTTCGCCACCTATGGCGTGTTCGGCTTCATCGCCAACATCGCTCTCGTGGTTCACGTCATCTTCATCTTCGCGCTGATGTCGCTGCTCGGCGCGACGCTGACGCTCCCTGGCATCGCCGGAATCGTGCTGACGATCGGCACGGCGGTCGACAGTAACGTGTTGATCTATGAGCGCATCCGTGAGGAGTTCCGCTCCGGCCGCAGCATGGTCTCGTCGATCGAGGCGGGCTTCAAGCACGCCTTCGCCGTCATCATCGATTCGAACTCGACCATGGCGATCGCCGCCATCATCCTCTTCCTTCTCGGCTCCGGCCCCGTCCGCGGCTTCGCCGTGGTCTTCCTCCTCGGCATCGTCACGACCGTAATCACGGCGGTGACGATGACGCGGATGATGATCGCGCTGTGGTATCGCCGCACGCGGCCGACCACGCTTCCGTTCTGACGCGGAGCCGGAGACACGTCATGCGCCTCATCCGCATCTTCCCCGACGACAGCAAGTTCCGCTTCACGCGCTGGCGCGCGCTGAGCTTCCCGTTTTCGGCCGCGATTTCCGTGCTGACCCTCGTCCTGTTCCTGACGGTCGGCCTGAATTTCGGAATCGACTTCACGGGCGGCACGCTGATCGAGATGCAGGCCAAGGCTGGCCATGCCGACATCGGCGCGGTGCGCGAGGCGGCGCATTCGTTCGAGGTCGGCGAAGTCGAGGCTCAGGAGTTCGGCCAGGGCGGCCAGATTTCGCTGCGCTTCCGGACCCAGCCCGGTGGCGAGCAGGCCCAGAGCGCGCTTGTCTCGCGTGCCCGCGAGACGTTCGAGAAGGACTTCGAGATCCGCCGGGTCGAGACCGTGGGCCCGCGAGTCTCCGGCGAGCTCGTTCAGTCCGGCACGCTCGGTGTCGTGCTCTCGATCGTCGCCGTGCTCGGCTATCTCTGGTTCCGCTTCGAGCTGAATCTCGCGATCGGCGCGGTCATTGGCACCTTGCACGACATCGTGCTGACGGTCGGCTTCTTCCTGATCACCCAGGAAGAGTTCAACATGACCTCGATCGCTGCGATCCTCACGATCGTGGGCTATTCACTGAACGAGACTGTGGTCGTGTTCGACCGCACGCGCGAGCTGCTGCGCAAGTACAAGAACTTGCCGACGGAAGAGCTGCTCGATCTCTCGATCAACCATACGATGTCGCGCACCGTGATGACCGCGACGACCACCGCTTTGTCGCTGCTCGCGCTGGTGCTGTTCGGCGGGCAGGCAATCCAGGGCTTCGCCAACGTGATGCTGTTCGGCGTGGTGATCTGCACCTATTCCGCGATCTTCGTCTCCTCGCCCATGCTGATCTATCTTGGCGTGACGACTTCGACGCGCGCGGCGGCCGACGACAAGGCGGACGCTGCGGCCAAGGCTGCGAGCTTGAGCAAGCCCGGCGCGGCCTAGAGGCGCGGTCAATCCTTCCGGCCTGAAATATCGTAACATCAGGCCATGTCCCAGGACGACCGCCATCTTCCCGGCCGCTACAGGATCGACGCCTATGGCGGCGGCGGCTTTCGCTTCGCCGACCTCTCGCATCGAGGCTCGCTGCTTTGCCTGCCGTCGGGCATGCGGGCCTGGGGCCCCACGGACCCCTCGCAGCTCGACGAGGCGGCGTTCGCGCGGGCGCTCGGTGAGGCCGGCGAGATCGATACGTTGCTGGTTGGCACAGGACCCGACATCGCTCCCCTGAAGAAGCCGCTTCGCGAGACGCTGAAAGCCAGCGGCATCGTCGCGGAAGCCATGGCGACGGGCGCTGCCGTTCGCACCTGGAACGTGCTGCTTGCAGAGGGCCGCCGCGTCGCCGCGGCGTTGATCGCCGTCTCGTGAGCGAGGCGCCGGACGCCGTCGCAGCCATCGTCCGGGGGGCCGACTTCACGGCTTTCGCGGCCGCGCAGTTTGCGCCAGCCGACGCTCGCCCGCATCTCCTCGCGCTCCGCGCCTTTGACGCCGAACTCGCGCGCGTGCGGAGCATCGTCAGCGATCCCACGATCGGAGAAATCCGCCTGCAATGGTGGCGCGATGCGCTGGAGAGCCCTGAACGCGCCGACGCAGTCGCCCATCCCGTCGCGCGAGCGCTGGAAGCGGCTATCGCATTCGGACGCCTTCCTCGTGAGCCGCTGTTGCGACTCGTCGACGCCCGAACAGACGATTTGTATGACGATCCGATCCCGACGCTCCACGAGTTCGAAGGCCGGCTCGGCGCCACCCATTCCGCGGTGATCCGTCTCGGAAGTCTGATCCTCGGCCATGGCCGCGATCCCGGCGGCGCAGAGGCGGCCGGCTTCGGTGGGGTCGCGCAGGGACTGACTCGGCTGCTCGCAGAGCTTCCTGCGGACGCCTCGCGCGGCCGCCTGATGATGCCTGCCGAGACCATGGCGACCCATGGCGTCCTGCGCGAAGACGTGCTCTCCGGAAAGGACACGCTGCAGCTTGCTGCTGCCGCGGCGGAGCTTCGCGCTTTCGCTCTTGGCCGCCTCGCAGAGGCGCGCGCCGCCTTTGAAGACGTCGATCCTGTCGCCGCGCCGGCCTTCCTCCCGCTCGCGACACTCCCTGGGACCCTGCGTACGCTCGATCGGCGGACCCCGCTTACGGCGTCAGGCGAGCCGGCGCGATGGCGCGTTCTCTTTCGGCTATGGAAGGCCAGCCGCCGGTCGCCGCCCTTTTGAAAGACAAAACCCGGCGCGGGCGCGAGCCGGCCGGGTGTCTTGGCCGATCTAGAGCGATCAGGCGTTGGGCAGATGGTCGAGCGGGTTGACCGTCGTGGCGCCCTTGCGAACCTCGAAGTGTAGCTGCGGGCTGCTGACGTTGCCGCTCGCGCCGGATTTCGCGATCACCTGGCCGCGACGCACCGTGTCGCCGCGCTTCACGTCGAGCGCGCTGTTGTGAGCATAGGCCGTGACCCAGCCGTTCGAGTGGCGGATCAGCACGAGGTTGCCGAAGCCCTTGAGTTCGCTGCCGGCATAGGCGACCACGCCGTCGTCGGAAGCCTTGACCTCTGTCCCTTCCGGCACCGCGATATTGACGCCGTCGTTGGAGGCGCCGCTCGCCTTGGAGCCGTAGCCCGAGATGACGCGGCCACGCACCGGCCAGCGGAATGACGGACCTGCGGGCGCGGCGGCCTGGGCGGGCTCCTCCACCTTGAGCGAAGCCGTCTTAACGCTGTCGTTCGGCTGCGGGGCGGAGACCGCCGGCTTCGGCGCCGCGGCGAACGCCTGCTTGTCTTCAGCGGGAGCAGCTACGCTCGGCTTCAGCGCGGGCGCCGCGGCGGTCTTGGCGGGCTCCATGCCCTTGGCCTGCGGTCCGGTGACGAACTGCATCTTGCCCTCGCCCGCGGGGGCGGGCTTTGCGATCGGCGCCTGCGCCATTCGCGGAGCCGCCGCGACGGGCGCGGCCTGAGCCTGATGGACTGTCGCGCCGGCGTAGCCGGGGATGATGAGCTGCTGGCCGGGTGTGACGTCGTTCGCGTTCTGCAGGTTGTTCGCCTGGAGAATCGCGCTCGCAGGAACGCCGTATCGATTGGCGAGGGTATTCACGGTTTCGCCGCGGCCGACGGTGATCGCGGTCCCGCCGGAGCTGGACCAGCTGGTTGCCGTCCTGACGCCACCATGAACCGGCGGAAGCGCACCGGTCGAGCGAGGTTCGGAAGCGGAGGGTCGATAACCTGAGTCGGCGTTCCGCTCGTAGCCCCGGAGTGGACGGTCCTGCGCGGCGCTCGGCGCGGAAAGCGGGGCGCGTTCGACGCGGCTCGAAGGCGCCGCCCGAATGCCGCCCGTATATTCCGGCTCACGCTTCGGCGCAGGCTCGGCTTCCGAGGTGCTGAAGGGGTTTCCGAAGGGATCCCCGAAACGCGACGTATCGGAGCTGCAGGCCCCGAGGGCGCTTGCGCCGAGAACCACGAAAGCGGCGCGCGCCAGAATTTCCGAACGCAGGACCGGAACGAATTTACGCATCTGGGACACTCGCGACCTACCGACCGACATGCCGATAGTAAAAGCGCGTTGAGGTAAACGGACGGTTATCCTCGCGGCGAAAGCCCGGCAAATCCGGGAATTCTCTTCAGCATCCTGAAGGCGGCGAAGCGAGCGGCCTCTCGGCGTGCGCCACAGCCGGTCATGACGACGGCGTGACATTCAGGCCGAGCGGAGGTCCTTGTGTTCCTAGGCGGCGGGACCTAGTTTCCATTCACGACTGACGGTTCCGGCCCGCCTTAGCGGCCGCGTGGAGCCGATCGAGAGGAAAAGTTATGAGCATCACGCATTGGCTGGTCGTCGGAGTGCTCGTCCTGCTGCTGTTCGGCGGCCGCGGCAAGATTTCCGACATTATGGGCGACATGGCCAAGGGCATCAAAAGCTTCAAGAAGGGACTGACCGAGGAGGACGACGTCGCCGAGGGCATGTCCCAGCACCGCCCTACACAGACGATCGACCATCGTGCCGACGCGCCGGTCCGTTCCAGCGTCAATCAGCCGGTCGACGGCCGCCAGTCCTGATCCTATAGAGGTCCGCCCGGAGGGCGCGCGTCTGTCGCGCGCGCCGCTCCGTCGCGTCTATCGCCGGCGGCCCGTCCTCAATGTTCGACATCGCTTGGTCTGAATTCCTCGTCGTCGCGGTGGTCGCGCTCGTAGTCGTGGGTCCAAAGGACCTGCCTGCGCTGCTGCGGACCGTCGGCAAGACGGTCGCGACGCTCCGTCGTATGGCGGGCGATTTCCAGTCCCAGTTCAATGAAGCGCTCAAGGAAGCGGAGCTCGACGAGCTGCAGCGCGACATCACGGGTCTGAAGAACAAGGCGTCTACGTTCGGCGGCGGCGTGCCGGACCCGATCAAGATGGCGCGGGACGAAATCCACAGCGCCCTTTCCTATAAGCCGCCGTCGGCGCTCGCCGGCGACAAAGCGGAAACCGCAGCCGATGCGCCTTCGGCCCTCGCGCCCCCTCCTCCAGAGATCGAGCCGGGAACGCTCCCGTCTCCGGCGGGCGGGCCCGAGAGTCGGTCCCTTGCTGCTCCGGCCGTGGCGAAGCCGGATGACGAGACCATTCCGCCTGGAGCGCTGTCGTGAGCCAGGAGGACATCGACGCGACGCGCGCTCCGCTCATTGAGCACCTCGTCGAACTGCGTTCGCGCCTGATCAAGTCGATCCTGGCCTTCGTCGTGGCCTTTGCAGTCTGCTTTTCGGTAGCGGGCCACATCTTCAACCTGCTGCTGGTGCCTTACGAGATCGCGGCGGGCTCCGCCGAGGCGATCCGGCTGCAGTACACGGCGCCGCAGGAATTCTTCATCACCCAGATCAAGCTCGCGATGTTCGGCGCGGGCTTCATCTCGTTCCCGCTGGTCGCCAACCAGATCTACAAATTCGTCGCGCCTGGCCTCTACAAGAACGAGCGCTCCGCCTTTCTGCCTTATCTGATCGCGACCCCTGTCCTCTTCCTCATGGGCGCGGCCTTCGTCTATTTCGTCGCAATGCCGCTCGCGATGCGGTTCTTCCTGTCGATGCAGCAGGCCGGCGGCGACGGCCATGCGTCGATCGAACTGATCGCCAAGACGAGCGAGTACCTCTCGCTCGTGATGACGCTGATCTTCGCCTTCGGCATCTGCTTCCAAACGCCGGTGATCCTCACACTCCTCGCGCGCGCCGGTTTCATCGATTCGGCCTGGCTGATCTCAAAGCGGCGCTATGCGATCGTGGTGGTGTTCGCGGTGGCGGCGGTGCTGACGCCGCCGGACGTCATCAGCCAGGTCGCGCTTGCCCTGCCTACAGTGCTTCTCTACGAAGCCTCGATTTTCGTGGTGAAGATGATCGAGAAAAAGCGGGCACAGGCCGAGGCTGAAGAGAAGTCGGAGTAGGCCGGGCGACGTTCTGCGCACTTGACGGTCGATGCCTCGCAACCCCGGACCCCAATTTCTCATGCACGACATCCGCCTAATTCGAGACGATCCCGACAGCTTCGACCGCGGCCTCGCGCGGCGCGCCATCACGCCTCAGAGCGCGCGGTTGATCGCGATCGACGAGCGGCGGCGGGAAATCATCGGCCGGCTGCAGACAATGCAGGAGCGCCGCAACGCGGCGTCCAAAGAAGTCGGGCAGGCGAAGGCCGCGAAGGACGAAGCTCGCGCCGCCGCATTGATCGAAGAGGTCGGCCGTCTGAAGCAGGACGCGCCGGCCGCCGAAGCCGAATTAGCCGCGATCGAGCAGGAGCTGACGGCGACGCTCGCCGAAATCCCGAACATACCGCTCGCGGAAGTTCCCGACGGCCCGGATGAGACGGCGAATGTCGAACTTCACCGCGTCGGAAGCCCGCGCGAGATCCACGATCCGAAGGCGCATTACGAGCTTGGCGAGGCGCTAGGTCTGATCGACTTCGAGGCTGCGAGCCGCATGTCCGGCGCTCGCTTCGCCGTCTTGAAGGGTCAGGTCGCGCGGCTTGAGCGGGCGCTGGCCTCCTTCATGCTGGACCTGCACACCAGCGAGCACGGCTACACGGAGATTGCGCCGCCGCTGCTGGTGCGCGACGAGGCGATGTTCGGCACGGCGCAGTTGCCGAAATTCGCCGATGACCAGTTCCGCGCAAGCTTCGATTTCTGGCTGATCCCGACGGCTGAGGTGTCGCTCACCAACCTCGTGCGAGAGCAGATCCTCGGCGAGGCCGAGCTGCCGCTGCGCGTCACCGCGGGCACACCCTGCTTTCGCGCAGAAGCGGGCTCCGCCGGGCGCGACACGCGCGGACTGATCCGCCAGCACCAGTTCACCAAGGTCGAGCTGGTCTCCGTCACTGCCCCGGATAAGGCGCTGGAGGAGCACGAGCGCATGCTCGCCTGCGCTGAAGAGGTGCTGAAGCGGCTGGACTTGCCCTTCCGCACGGTCACGCTGTGCGCGGGCGATATGGGCTTCTCCTCCCAGAAGACCTACGACATCGAGGTCTGGCTGCCGGCGCAGAACACCTACCGTGAGATTTCCAGCTGCTCGGTCTGCGGCGACTTTCAGGCGCGCCGCATGAACGCTCGGTTCCGCCCGGCGGACGGCAAGGGCACGCGCTTCGTCCATACGCTGAACGGCTCCGGCGTCGCGGTCGGCCGCGCGCTGGTCGCCGTGCTCGAGAACTACCAGGAGGAGGATGGCTCGATCGCTGTGCCCCCGGCGTTGAAGAGCTACATGGGCGGGCTTGAGCGGATCGAGCGCGCCTCGTGAGAATCCTGCTCACCAACGATGACGGCGTTAACGCGCCGGGGCTCGCCGCGCTAGAGGACATCGCTAACGCCCTGTCCGACGACGTATGGGTCGTCGCGCCCGAGACCGACCAGTCCGGCGCCTCGCACTCAATCTCACTGAGCGATCCGCTTCGCCTTCGAGAAGTCGGCGACAAGCGATTCGCCGTCCGAGGCACGCCGAGCGACTGCGTTATCATGGGCGTGCGGCACGTGCTCGCCGACAAGCGTCCGGACCTCGTGCTCTCCGGCGTCAACCGCGGCCAGAACGTAGCGGAGGACGTGACCTATTCCGGCACGATCGCCGGCGCGATCGAAGCGACGATCCTCGGGGTTCCTGCGATCGCCTTGTCGCAGAACTTCAATCGCGAGCGCGAACTCGAGGACATGTTCGCAGCGGCGCGCACGCACGGGCCTGATGTCGTCGAGCGGATCATGAAGGCCGGCTTCAGCCGTGACCGGCTGGTGAACGTGAATTTTCCGGGTTGCGAAGCGGACGAGGTCGAGGGCGTCGAGGTGACGGCGCAGGGCCAGCGCGATCAGGAGCTTCTGAAGATCGAGGGTCGCGCGGACGGCCGGGGCAACCCCTATTTCTGGATCGTCTTCGGCCGTGGCCAATACGAGATCGCGGACGGCACGGACCTCGCCGCGATCCGCGCGCGCCGGATCTCGGTGACGCCGCTCAAGATCGACTTGACGGACGCCGAGATGTTCGACGGACTGCGCAAAGTGTTTGCGGATTCCTAGAACCCGCCGGAGGATGCGATGAGCGGCTTCGATCTCGCGGATCCCGCTCTCGACGACCGCGAGCGGACACGCCGCGCCGAGCTCGTCCTATCGCTTAGAAGCCGCGGGGTGTTGCACACCCGCACGCTCAAGGCGATCGAGACCATTCCGCGCGCGCTGTTCACGCCGTCGCGGTTCCGAGACGTCGCCTATGTCGACCGCTCGCTGCCGATAGCCTGCGGCCAGACGCTCGAAGCCCCCTCCACAATCGCGACCATGCTGGACGGGCTCGGCGTCGGCGACCTCGACACGGTTCTCGAGATCGGCTGCGGCTCGGGTTACGTGACCGCCATCCTGTCGCGCCTCGCGCGCCGCGTCGTGGCGGTCGAGCGGTTTCAAACGCTCGCTGAGAACGCCGAGCGACGTCTCGCCGATCTCGGCGGCGCCGACGGCGTGACGATCCATGTCGGCGACGGCGCGCTTGGCTGGCCGTCGCCAAGTCCTTACGAGCGGATTCTCGTATCCGCCGCGGTCAAAGCGCCGCCTTCCGCGTTGCTCAACCAGCTGAAGCCCGGCGGGACAATGCTGGCGCCGATCGGCGACGCTGACGGCCAGCGTCTGACCCGTATCGTGAAGAACAAGGACGGCTCGCTGGATGAGACGACGATCGGCGTCGCCCGTGCGCAGCCGATGATGGCGGGCGTCGCGGCGGGGCTTTGACGCCTCCATACGAGAAAGGGCGTCCCGCTCGTGCGAGACGCCCCTCTTCATACGCATATCGCTGTCAGATCAGAACGCGACCTGGGTCCGGAAACCGATGACCTTGGCGTCCTTCAGCCTGCGGTTCGGACGATCCGGATCCGGATCGCCGCCGCCCGGGCGAACGACATACTGGAAGTAGGGCTGCAGGTTCAGCCAGCCCGTAATCTTGGCTTGGTACGACGCCTCGATCACCATTTCAGCCCTGTGCAGCGGGTCGCCGGCGGCGCGGTCGAGGTCGCGCTGGTCCTTGCTGATGTGGGCGTAGGCAAAGGCGACGCCGAACAAATCGTCCGGCCGGCCGGGCGTGAAGCCCTTGGCGTTGAAGCCGAGGTCGAAGTACCAGTCGATCAGGTTGCGGTTTTCCTGCGGCGTGACGACGGCGCGAGCGAAGACCGACAGGCTCTGCTCCGGCGAAGGCGTCGGGTTCTTCAGATCGCCGCCGTCGCCGCCGCCCTGCCAGACGGTCTGATCGATGACGCCGTAGAGCGCGTAGTCGCCCTTTCGCCGGATCGGATCCCCGGCGCCGTCCACGCGCGAGATGTCATCAAAGTGCAGCGAGTTGTACCACGCGCCGGCCTTGTAGGTGCCCGGCAGGCCTCCGAAGTCCGCCTTGTAGATCAGTTCGCCGATCGCGAACGTGCCGTCGTTGGTCGGGAAGTCCGTGTTGTGCTTGTTGAAGTCGTCGCGCCCCGCCGGATCGCCATTGTAAACGCCGGCCTGCACGCTGAACGCGTCGTTGAACTCGTATGAGACGTGGACGCCCGGCGTCGGCACCGGATAGGCAGGGCCGCCGCTGGGGAGATCTGTACCGTTGAGGCCGGGCCAGCCGAAGGTCGAGTTCACGAACAGCGCCGCCGTCTCGCTGACGACGAAGTCGCCGTCGGCCGCGAGCTGACCGATCTTGATCTGGAGCTTGTCGTCCAGCAGCTTCTGCTTGAAATAGACCTCGCCGAGCAGGTTGGCGTGCTCGGCCTCGATGTTCGAGATCGTCAGCAGATTGCCGGTCTCGTTGGCCGTGATGCCCTGCCCGCGGATGAAGTAAGCGCCGGCGTAGAACTCGCCGCCGGTCCAGCCGACGATCTTCTCGAGATCGAGGGTGAGGCCCAGCTGGAGCAGGCCGGTGAAGCCCTTGCCCTTCTTGAGGCCGCCGCCGAGATTGTAGGAGCTGTCGGCGGTGACGTCGGCGTCGAATTCGATGCCGAAGTCTCGCAGTTTGGTGCGTGCGCCGCCCCAATCGCCTGTCAGCTTGTCGCGTTCGAAGAGGTCGCCCGTGAGTTTGGCCGGGGCATCGTCATCGGCATAGGCGGGCGCGACGAAGGCCGCGGAGGCCAACAGCGCGGCGGCGATCCCGAGGCCGGCGGATCGTGTTACGAAGTTCGCCATCGTCATTACGCAGTTCCCCGAAAGGATCGACGCGCGACCGGCGTCGATGCTCGACGCTCCCGCCAGCGCCGCCAGAAACCACTAAGCGAAATTCTGGAGAAGGCGAATAACGTTCTAGGCTTCGAGGCCTTCCGGCGTAACGAAACCGTGAGGCTCGATACAATTATACAACAAGAAAACGCAGTTTATATTTAGACTTACTCTAAGAACGACAGCCGAGACTGCGGGCGAGAGCAGATCGTCGAGCCAATATGAAAACGGCCCCGCCTAAGGCGGGGCCGTTCCTTTTCGTTCGATCCGATGAGGATCAGAAATCGCGCTGGACGCGCATGCGGCCGATGAACTCGTCCTTCTTGCGGAGCGCATAGACGTCGGACGTGTTGGTGTTCTTGACGTAGTTCACCTCACCGCCGATATCGAGCTTCTTGACCGGCGTCCAGATCAGGTTGGTCGTCAGACCATACGCAGCCCAATCCTGACCAGCGGCCTTCACATTGACGTTGATGTAAGTGCCCTGGAAGGCAGAGCGCCACTTCGGATCCCAGTAGTGAAGAAGGCCGAGGTTGAAGGCGTAGCCTTCGGTCTTGCGGATGTTGCCGCCGCCGTCGACCTCGAAGTCAGAGAGGCGGTTGCCGCGGTCGACGTTCTGCGTCTGGGCGATACCGAACACCGAGTCGCCGGTCTGGCCGACACCGAGATAGGACAGCGAGCCGGAGCTGTACGCCGCCGTACCGTAGACGAAGTCGCCCTTGGCGAGCGAAGGCAGGTTCACCTTCACGCCCACCTGACCGCCGTAGCCCCAAGCGGTGTCGCGGCCGCCGAGCTCGTTCGTGATGTTATGAGCGAAGCCCGAAATCTGCGCCTCGCCCCAGCCCTGCTGAACGCGGACGTTGCCGACAATGTCGGGGAACTTCTGCTCGTTGTAGTTCGAACCAACCGAACCCGGGAGACCGGCGAGCGTGGCGGAGCGACGAGCGGTGCCGTCCTCGACCGCGATGCTGGCAGAGAAGCCACCGCCGAAATCAGCAGTATAGGCGAGAACCGAGAGGGTGCGGTCCGAGATGAAGGGGTTCGTAAAGGTCGGATAGGGCTTGAAGTCCCAGAACGAGTCCGTGAGACCAGCCGTCAGGCCGGCGAACTGCACGAAAGCCTTGTCGAAGATCGAGTCGTCGCCGACGCCGACGTCGGTCGCAGCGGCCAAGCCGAGAGCGCCGGACTGGCGCTGGAACTGAGCGCGGATGTAAGTGCGAACCGTGCCGTATTCCGTGTCGGTGCGCGCGTCGAACCACAGACGGGCGCGCGTCCGGAAGCCGACATTGTTGTTCGGCTTGACGCCGGCGTTGTTCTTCACGACCTCGCCGACAGACACGTCGAGGCGGGCGAAGCCGCCGATCTGAAGGCAGGTGTCGCTGCCCGGAATGTAGAAAAAGCCCGCGCCGTAAGCGTCGCAGACCTTCACGTACTCGACGGGCTCGGCGCCCGGCAGATCGGCAGCCTGTGCGCCGGTCAGCGCAACGAAGGCGGCGGCGGAGCCAAGCGCCAGGCTCTTGACGAGATTCATTGTAGTCCTCCAACCCCGAAAGTCACAGCGGATCGTATCGACTGAGGCGTTGCGCCCCGGCCATGGTCGTCAGTCTTGACCGTCGACCCCCGACGATCCCCTGCGGCGCGTTTCCTTGCCGCAAAACGACCATATGCGTGGCGATCGATGGCGCAAGCGTGATCATGTTTGTGACGGTTCCAGTCAGGGCCTTTGGCTTCCGCTGTGGCTGGAATGCCACTGAAAGAGGCGCCCTGAGGCCCGGATCGGGCTCTAAAATTGTCCAGTCGCGGCGAACCTTCCCGTTCCCGCGGCGCCGGCTCGCCTCATTCCTGCCACGCGAGATTCGGCTATGAACCGCGCCGGCCGTCATCCGCGCCGGTCTTAAGGAGACACGATGAGCGAAGATCGTCCGGTCGGGCGCGCCGCCTTTCTTGGCGGCCTCCTCTCCTTTGTTGCGCTCGTCGCCTGCTCCGTCGTCGGCGTAGGCCACAGCCGCTCGCTCGAAGGAGACGCTAATCTCCAATACTGGATCGTGGTCGGGCTGACGGCCGCGACGATCGCAGGCGTGACCTTCGCCCTGTCGCGGGAACGCGCGCGAACAGGCCTCGGCGAGGCCGCCCGCAAGGCAGGCGTCGCGCTCGCCGCGATCGGGCTTGTCCTGTTCATCTGGGAGACGATCGCGATCGGCTTCGGAGCGGAGTCGGCGCCGGTTCTTTGGCTCATCCGCGCCTTCAAAGGCTAAACCGGCCGCGCCCTTGTGCGCATTGCGAGGCGCGTTCGCCCCTGATAGGCCTAGCTGATCAGCCTTAGGTTCCCGTGAGGGATCAAAAGGGAATTCGGTGAGGGCCAAAGGCCCGATTCCGGAGCTGCCCCCGCAACTGTGAGCGGAGAGCGGCGCGCCATAGATAGCCACTGCGCTTGATTATGCGCGGGAAGGCCGGCGCGACCGCCGCGACCCGCGAGCCAGGAGACCTGCCTGAGGCGTCAACGCCTGAATGCCCTCGGTGGGAGGGCTGGAGACCTGAAATGCGCACTGCTTCCTCAATCACACGTCCCGTCGCCCTCACGTCGGCCCATGCGCTGCCGATCCTGTTCGCCGCGCTGCTCGGCGTGGTGCTGATCGCAGGCGCCGGCTTCGCGTCGACGCCCGCGCTTCACAACGCGGCGCACGACCAGCGCCATTCCATTGGCTTCCCCTGCCACTGAGGGGAACCGCCATGCACCTCTTCCGCAACATCGTCTTCATCGCGGCTCTTGTGGGCCTCGGCGCCGGTCTCGTGCTGACCGTTCTGCAGCATTTCGGCACGCAGCCGCTCATCGTGCAGGCTGAGGTCTTCGAGCAGGCGAACGCCGCGAAGGCCGAGGCGGCGCCGCATGAACACCCGGCGGGCGCGGCCGAGCATCATCACGACGAGGCGGCGTGGGAGCCCGCCGACGGCGCCGAGCGCTTCGGCTGGACGCTGGTCGCCAACATCGTGGCGGGCGTCGGCTTCGCGCTGCTGCTGGTCGCCGCGAGCGAGCTCAAGGGCGGCCTGACCTCCTGGCGCGAGGGCCTGCTCTGGGGTCTCGCCGGCTTCCTCGTCTTCACGCTCGCGCCGAGCGTCGGCCTGCCGCCGGAAGCGCCGGGCGTCGAAGGCGCTCCGCTTATGGACCGGCAGATCTGGTGGGTGGCGACAGCGATCGCCACCGCGGCCGGCTTGGCGCTCATCGTCTATGGCCGTTCGCCACTGACAGCGGTCGCAGCCGTAGCGCTGATCGCAGCGCCTCATGTCATCGGGGCGCCGCAGCCGAGCGAGCCCCCTGCGATCCCGCACGCGCTCGAGCACGGCTTCGTGGTCGCCGTCATCGTGACGGGTTTCCTGTTCTGGGCGACGCTTGGAACGCTGGCGGGCGCGTTGCGCAACCGCTTCGTCGAAGCCTGAGGCGGCGTTGCCTGCGCAGCCGCGCGGGCGCGACGTCAGCCTGATCATCGGCGGCGCGCGCTCGGGCAAGAGCCGTTTCGCCGAAGGCCTCGCGACGGCGACGGGACTTCCCGTCGCCTATGTTGCGACTGCACGGGGCGACGATGCGGAGATGCGCGAGCGCATCGCGCGCCACCGCGCGGAGCGCCCGGCTTCGTGGACGACGATCGAAGTTCCCTTGGCGCTTTCTCGCGCCATTCTGACCGAAGCGGCCCCTGCCCGCGTGGTTCTCGTCGACTGCCTTACGCTTTGGCTGACTAACGTCATGCTTGGCAATCTGGACGTTGAGCATGAAGCGGATGGCTTGCTGGCGGCGCTCGGCGCCTCCGCCGGGCCTGTCGTCCTCGTGTCGAACGAGGTCGGCTACGGCATCGTGCCCGACAACGCCCTCGCCCGCGCGTTTCGGGATCATCAGGGTCGCCTCAATCAGCGCGTGGCGGGCCTCGCCTCGCGCGTGACGCTGGTCGCGGCCGGCCTTCCTCTCGACCTCAAGCTTCCGAAGGAAGCCGCATGACCGTTCCTCACAAAATCCCCGCGACCGTCGTCACCGGCTTTCTCGGCGCCGGCAAGACGACCCTGATCCGCCACCTCCTGCAGAACGCCGGCGGCCGGAAGATCGCGCTTATCGTCAACGAGTTCGGTGATGTCGGGATCGACGGCGAGCTGCTTGCCGCCTGCGGCAGCGACGCCTGCCGTGAGGAAGACATCGTCGAGCTCGCAAACGGCTGCATCTGCTGCACGGTCGCCGACGACTTCATCCCGACGATGGAGAAAATTCTCGCCCGCAATCCGGCGCCGGATCACATCGTCATCGAGACCTCAGGCCTCGCTCTGCCCCAGCCGCTCGTCCGGGCTTTTCGCTGGCCTGAGATCGCGACGCGCGTGACGGTCGACGGCGTGGTGACCGTCGTCGACGGACCCGCGGTGCGCGACGGGCGCTTCGCCCATGACGAGGAGGCGGTGGCGGCCCAGCGCGCCGCCGACCCGAACGTCGACCATGAAGATCCGATCGAGGAGCTGTTCGAGGATCAGGTGCGCGCCGCCGATCTCATCGTGCTCCACAAGGCCGACCTGATGAACGAGGCCGACGTCGAGCGGGTGAAGACCGACGTGCTCGAGCATACCAGCGAGGGGGTCCGCGTCGTTGCCGCCTCGAACGGCATTTTGCCCGCCGAAGTGCTGCTGGGACTCGCCTCGGGGGTCGAGGACAAGATCGACGCGCGGCCGACAACTCATGAGCTGGAGGGCGAGGTCCAGCACGATCACGACGATTTCGAGAGCTTCATCGCCGAGACGCCGGAGGCCGCCGACGTCGCGGAGCTCGAGGCGCGCGTGCGCAAGGTGCTGGAGACGCACGACGTGCTGCGTCTGAAGGGCTTCGTTCCCGTGAAGAACAAGGCCGCGCGGCTCGTCGTGCAGGCCGTCGGAACCCGCGTCGATAGCTATTTTGACCGCGGCTGGCGCGAGGGCGAGCCCCGCGTCGGGCGGTTGGTGGTGATCGGCGAGAAGGGCGTGGACCGCGCCGCGATCGAGAAGGCTTTGGCGGGGTGAGCTGATGCATCTCCTGAAGGCCCAGGGACAGCCGATCGGCGACGGAACGGAGGCGGTCGATCTCGACCTGTCGCCCGCCGACGTGGTCGTGGTGTCCGCGGCCGACACGGAGATTGCAGGCCTCGCCCGCGCTCAGGCGGCGCTTGGGCCGCGCGCCCCGAGCTTGCGCCTCGCGAGCCTCCAGAAGCTCCGGCACAACATGTCCGTCGATCTCTTCCTCGAAAAGACGGTGGCGCGTTCGAAGCTGCTCGTGCTGCGGCTGCTTGGCGGCGAATCTTACTGGCCCTATGGGCTCGACGAAGCGTTGCGCGTCGCGCGGGCGAACGGCGTGACGGTCGCGGCAATGCCCGGCTGCGGCAACCCCGACCCAGATCTTATCGCGCGCTCGACCTGCGCGGCCGAGGATTCCGAGCGGCTGTGGCGGATGTTGGTCGAGGGCGGGCCGGACAATCTGGCTGCGGCCCTCGGCGGCTTCCACGCGCTGCTCGACGGCCGCAGCGTTCCGGAAGCCGCGCGGCCGATCCCGCCGGCGGGCCTTTATTGGCCGGGCGTGGCCAGTCCCTCGCTTGAGGACCTGCGCGCGCGCTGGCCAAAGGACGCCGCCGTCGCGCCGATCGTGTTCTACCGCGCCCAGCTACAGGCCGGCGACGTCGCGCCGGTCGAGGCGCTGATCGCAGCCTTGACCGAGCATGGGCTCGGCGCTTTGCCGATCTACGTCTCGTCCCTCAAGGAGGCGGACGCGGCGCGCTTCGTGCGCAAGATCTTCGCCGAGGCGAAGACGTCCGTTGTGCTGAACGCCACAGCCTTCGCCGTCTCCAAGCCTGGGGCCGTCTGGGAGCCGACGCCGCTCGATTCGGCCGACGCGCCGGTCCTGCAGGTGGTGTTCGCCGGTATGGATCGCGCGACCTGGACAGCCTCTCCCCGCGGTCTCGGCGCGCGCGACCTCGCAATGAGCGTGTCGCTGCCCGAGATCGACGGGCGGATCATGACGCGCGCCGTGGCGTTCAAGTCCGCCGGACGGTTCGACGCCGCGACCGAGACCGAGATCGTCGCGCTGGAGCCCCTGCCCGATCGGATCGCGTTCGTCGCGAATCTCGCCGCGAACTGGGCGCGGTTGCGGAGAACGCCGCGGCCGGAGCGACGCGTCGCGTTGATCCTGGCGAACTACCCGACCGGCGCCGCACGCCTTGCAAACGGCGTCGGTCTCGACACGCCGGCGAGCACGGCGGTGATGCTCCGGGCGTTGCAGGAAGCGGGCTACGCCGCGGACAGCGCGCCGGAGGACGGCGCTGCCGTCGTGCGCGAAATGACCGAGGCTCTGACGGCCTCCGTTTCGTGTGCCCGCGGAAGCCGCGCGGGAGCGGAAGTTCTGCCGCTCGCAGCTTATCTCAGCTTCCTCGACGCCCTGCCCTCGGCCTCGCGCGCAAAGATGCTCGCGCGCTGGGGAGCGCCCGAGAGCGACCCAACCTTCGATCCCGCGATCGGCGGCTTCCGTCTGGCGATCCGCCGCTACGGCGCCCTCGCCCTCGGCGTGCAGCCCTCGCGCGGCTTCGACGTCGATTCCAAGGCCGCGCATCACGATCCCGATCTGCCGCCGCCGCACGGCCATCTCGCGTTTTACGCCTGGCTCCGCGAAAGCTTCGGCGCGCAAGCGGTCGTCCATGTCGGCAAGCACGGAAATCTCGAATGGCTGCCGGGCAAGTCGCTCGCTTTGTCGGAGGAGTGCTTCCCCGAGATCGCGCTCGGGCCCCTGCCCCATATCTATCCTTTCATCGTCAACGATCCCGGCGAGGGCGCGGCGGCTAAGCGGCGGACGTCCGCCGTCATTGTCGACCATCTGACCCCGCCGCTTGCCCGCGCCGAAGGCTCCGCGGCGTTGCGTGAGGTCGAGACGCTGGTCGACGAATACGCCGAGGCGCAGGGGCTCGACCCGCGCCGCGCCACTAGCCTCGCCAAGGAGATTCTGGCGCGCGCCGCGGACCTCGGCCTCGACCGGGATTGCGGCTTCTCGATCGCCGACGACCCGGAAGACGCACTGACTAAGCTTGACGCCTTCCTGTGCGAAGTGAAGGAGCTTCAAGTCCGCAACGGCCTGCACGTCTTCGGCCGTTCCCCGGAGGGCCTGAAGCGCGGCGAACTGCTGGTGGCGCTGACGCGCAGCCCGCGGGGCCCGCGCCCGCAGGACGCCTCGCTGACCCGCGCGCTCGCGGCCGATCTTGGCCTCGACGGGTTCGATCCGCTGAAGCCCGATTTCGCCGCGCGATGGGACGGGCCGAAGCCGCAGGCGCTGGCCGACGTCTCGGACGCGCCGTGGCGGAGCGAAGGCGATACAGTCGAGCGGCTAGAGATGCTGGCGCTTCGGCTGGTGGAGGACGTCGCGCCCGCCGAAAACCTGCAGCGGACGTCCGCCGTCCTCGCCGAAATCGTAGAAGTCGTCGCGCCGCGGGTGGACGCCTCGGGCGCGGCCGAGATCGCCGGCCTGCTCGCGGCCCTCGACGGCCGCTTCGTTGCGCCCGGCCCGTCCGGCGCCCCTACCCGCGCGCGGCTCGACGCGCTGCCGACGGGGCGCAACTTCTTCGCGCTTGATCCCCGCTCCGCCCCAACCGAAGCGGCGTGGCGGCTCGGGCGCGTCGCCGCCGACACGCTTTGCCGCCGCCATTTTCAGGACAATGGCGAGTGGCCGCGCCGGCTCGCGATCTCCGCCTGGGGCACGGCCAACATGCGCACCGGCGGCGACGACGTCGCGCAGGCGCTGGCGCTGATCGGCGTGGCCCCGCGTTGGGAAGCGGGTTCATCGCGCGTCGTCGCTCTGGAGATCATGCCGCTCTCGGAGCTGCGCCGGCCGCGCGTCGACGTGCTGTTCCGCATCTCCGGCTTCTTTCGGGACGCTTTCCCCTACCAGATCGACCTGATCGACGAGGCGATGCGGCTTGCGGGCGGGCTCGACGAGGATGACGAAGCGAACCCGATCGCCGCACGGTTCCGGACGGAAGCCGGCCCCTCGATCTTCGGCGCCGCCCCCGGCGCCTACGGGACGGGCCTCGCGCCGCTGCTGAACGAGGGCGCCTGGGAGACGCGGGCGGAACTCGCCGACGCCTATCTCGCGGCGAGCGGTTTCGCCTATTCGCAAGGCGTGGAGGGCGCCCCCGCCCGCTCGGCGCTCGACGCGATGGCGAAGGGCGTCGACGCCGTCGTGCAAACCCAGGACGCGCGCGAGTTCGATCTTTTGGACAGCGACGACGTCCATGAATTCGCCGGTGGGCTTTCCGCGGCGGTCGAGCGGCTCTCAGGAACGGCGCCGAAAATCTATCACCTAGACACCTCGCGCACGGAGACGCCGGTCGTTCGCAGCCTCGGCGAAGAAATCGCGCTGATCGTGCGGGCCCGTGCGACGAACCCCAAATGGATCGCAGCGATGCGGGAGCACGGCCACAAAGGCGCCGCGGAAATGCTCGCGACGGTGACGAACCTTGCCGGGTTCGCCGCGACGACGGATGCGGTCGGCAGCCACCAGTTTGACGCGCTCTACGATTCCTATCTCGGCGACGAAGAGACCCGCGGGTTCATCTCGGAGACGAACCCCGCGGCGCTCGAAGCCATGGCCCGCGCGTTCCTCGACGCCGAGCGGCGCGGATTCTGGCACCCTAAGCGTAACAGCGCGCGGGACGAGCTCACCGCCCTCGCCGGCCGCCCCTTTGAACAGGACGCAATGCGATGACCGAAGATCCCGCCCGCTATGCGGAGAAGATGAAGGCGCGAAAGGCTCATCAGGACAAGATCGTCGCCGAGCGGCAGTCGGAGAAGGGTCTGCTCATCGTCCACACGGGCAAGGGCAAGGGCAAATCAACCGCGGCCTTCGGCATGGCGATGCGCGCGATCGCTCACGGCATGAAAGTCGGCGTGGTGCAGTTCATCAAGGGGCCGTGGGAGAGCGGAGAGCGCGACCTACTTCGGAAGTTCCCCAGCCAAGTCGAGGTCCACGCCATGGGCGAGGGCTTCACCTGGGAGACGCAGGACCGCGAGCGCGACGTCCGCGCCGCGCAGCAGGCGTGGGAGATGTCGAAGCGCTTCATCGCCGATCCCGACGTTCGGCTGGTCATTCTCGACGAGCTGAACATCGTGCTGCGCTACGACTACCTCGACCTCGACGAGGTGCTCGCCGCGATCGCCGCGCGGCCTGCCGACACCCACGTCGTTGTCACCGGCCGCAACGCCAAGGAGCCGATGATCGACGCGGCCGACCTCGTCACCGAGATGACGCAGGTGAAGCACCCGTTCCGCGACGGTGTGAAGGCGCAGGCCGGAATCGAGTTTTGAGGCTGAGCCGTCAATCGCTTTGCTGCGGCCGGGATCACGGATCACCCGCGTGACGCGCCCTACCCCAGCAATCATGTTCCAGGGCACCGGCTCCAACGTCGGCAAGTCGCTGATCGTCGCGGGGCTCTGCCGGGCGTTCGCGCGGCGCGGCCTGTCCGTCGCGCCGTTCAAGCCGCAGAACATGTCGAACAACGCCGCTGTGACGGCCGACGGCGGCGAAATCGGTCGCGCGCAGGCCTTACAGGCGCGGGCGGCCGGGCTCGAGCCGATGATCGACATGAACCCGGTGCTGCTGAAGCCCGAGAGCGAGACCGGCAGCCAAGTCGTCGTGCAGGGGCGCCGCGTGGGCTCCTATCGCGGACGCGCCTATACCGCGCTCAAGCCGACACTCATGCCGGCGGTGCTAGAAAGCTTCGACCGGCTCTCGGCGGGCCGGGACCTGATGATCGTCGAGGGCGCGGGCAGCGCGGCGGAGGTCAATCTTCGCGCAGGCGACATCGCGAATATGGGCTTCGCCGCGTCGGCCGGCGTCCCGGTCGTTCTCGTCGGCGACGTCGACCGCGGCGGGGTCATCGCGACTCTCGTCGGCGCGCACGCTTTGCTCCCGCCCGACGACCGCGCCCGCGTAAAAGGCTATCTGATCAATCGCTTCCGCGGCGACGTCTCTTTGTTCGACGATGGCCTCGCAGCGATTTCCTCAAACACCGGATGGTCTTCGTTCGGGATCGTGCCTTGGTTCTCGGAGGCCGGGAAATTGCCGGCGGAAGATTCGGCGGATCTCGCCTCCAGAGCGCGCGGCAGTGGACAGGGAGCAAAGATCGTCGCGCTCGCTTTGCCCCGCATCGCGAATTTCGATGACCTCGACCCACTTTCGCTGGAGCCGGGCGTTTCGCTCGAACTCCTGGCGCTCGGCGCGCCCATTCCCGTCGACGCGTCGCTTGTGCTGATCCCCGGTTCGAAGGCCACGATCGCCGATCTCGCGGCCCTTAAAGGCTGCGGCTGGGAGGCGGACATCCGCGCGCACGTCCGGCGCGGCGGCAGGGTTTTCGGGCTCTGCGGCGGATACCAGATGCTTGGCCGCACGGTTGCGGATCCTGACGGCGTCGAAGGCGAGCCTGGCGTCGCCGAAGGGCTCGGGCTGCTCGACGTCGAGACGACGCTCACGGGCGACAAGACGCTCGCGCGCGTGTTCGGCCGCCACGAGGCGAGCGGCGCGCGCGTCGAGGCCTATGAGATCCATCTCGGCCGCACCTCCGGGCCAGACACGGCGCGCGCGCCCTTCGTCATCGACGGCCGGCCTGAAGGCGCGGTTTCTGCAGATGGCCGCGTCGCCGGGACCTATCTCCACGGCGTGTTCGCGGCGGACGGCTTCCGCAAGGCGTTTCTTGAGACGCTCGGCGTCGGGGCGGGAGGGTTCGGCTACGATTCGACGGTGGACGAGACGCTGGACCGATTGGCCGAGCATCTCGAAGCGCATCTCGATCTTGATGCGCTGCTCACGATTGCGCGCGGTCGGCGCTAAAGAAGGTCGCTCGGCACGGGTTTGCGTGCTTCGAGACGCGCCTTCGGCGCTCCTCAGAATGACGAGGTCTGAGACGCCTCAACGGTCCTCATGCTGAGGAGCCGGCCTTAGGCCGGCGTCTCGAAGCACGCATGCTCTCTCAGCCGAGCGCGACCAAAACAGCGAGCGCCGCCGCCGGAATCGCCGCATGGAGGGCGCAGGATGCGACGAACAGCTTTAGCGCCCGCCCGATATCCTCGGGGGCCGCTTCCTGCCGGCCAAGCCCGTTCATCCAGGGATCGTCGACGGCGACGCCCGAGTAGATGCGCGGTCCGCCGAGCGCGAGACCGAGGGCCCCGCCCATCGCCGATTCCGGCCAGCCGGCGTTGGGCGACGCGTGACGGCTCGCATCGCATCGCATCGCCGCCAAGGCCGCGCGCGCGTCGCGCCCTGTTAGCGCGGCGGCCGCAGTGACGACAAGGCCCGAGAGCCTTGCCGGCGCGAGGTTTACGAGATCGTCGAAGCGCGCGGAGGCCCAACCGAAGGCCCGATGCCGCTCGGTCTTGTGGCCGATCATGCTGTCGAGGGTGTTGATCGCCTTGTAGGCGAATAGGCCCGGCAGGCCGAACAGCAGGCACCAGAACGCCGGCGCCACGACGCCGTCGGCGAAGTTCTCCGCAAGCGATTCGATCGCTGCGCGTGAGACGCCGGCCTCGTCGAGCCGTTTCGGGTCGCGTCCGACGATCATCGACACGGCCTGGCGCGCCGCGCCAAGCCCGCCCGCGAAGGCGTCGCGCACGGCGGCGACGTGGTCATGGAGGCTGCGCTGCGCAATCAGCGTCGCCGCGATAACCCCTTCGATCAGGAAGCCGTAGGGCATCGACGCGAAGGTCCAGGCGAGCAGCCAGCCGACCGCCGCAGCCGCGGTGACGACGAGGGTGAGCGTCAGGACGCCGCGGCGGCGTCTCTCGCTCTCGTCCAGCTCGAGCCTGTTGAGCTTCCTGTCGAGGAAACCGATCGCGCGTCCGATGATGACGACAGGATGTGCGAGCCGCCGCCACAGCCAGTTCGGGTCTCCGAAGACCGCGTCGAGAGCGAGCGCGATCAGCAGGATGGCGGCGTGATAGGCGATGTCCAAGGCGTCGAAGCTCCGGCGGCGGATGGGCGGCGGACCGTCGTCCGAGTCAGGGCCACGGGTCAACGCGGCCTTCGCTGCGTTTTCGTTGGCGGACGCGCCGCGCGATCCGCTAAACGGACGGCATGTCCGTTACGACCGTCATCACCATCTGCAGCACCTGCCGGCCCGAAGGCGCTCTAGAAGACGCCGAACGTCCAGGCGCGGCCCTCGGCCGGGCGGTCGCGCGCGCTCTGGCGGCGTGCGGCCCCGAGGTTGAGGTCCAAGCGCGGGCGATCGCATGTCTTTCCGCCTGCTCAAGGGCCTGTTCCGTCGCCGTCGCGTCGCCCGGCAAATTCTCCTACGTGGTCGGCAACCTTCTCGCCGAGGACGCCGACGCGGTCGTCGCCTTTGCAATCGCCCATGCAAAGAGCGCCGACGGCGTGCCGCCTTGGCGCGAACGGCCCGAAAAGGTGCGCAAGAATACACTTTCGCGCGTGCCCCCGGCGGATGCGGCGCACGCTCTCGTGACGGCGATCGAAAGGTGACCCTGGCCGTCATCCCGACCGAGCTAAGCGAGAGCCGGATCATTCTTAGGGAAGCGCTCTATTCCGACGACGATCCCGACTCGGCCTGCCGGTCGTCCGGGATGGCGGCCGTATTTCGCCTGATCGCCGACAGGCGGTCGAGCGCGCCCTGCAGGATGTAGGCGGCGGCAAGCCGGTCGACGCTTTCCGCGCGCTTCTTGCGGCTGGTGTCGAAGGAGATCATCAGCCGCTCGACAGCCGCCGTCGACAAACGCTCGTCCCAGAACCCAATGAGCAGCGGCGTGCGGTTCGCGAGGTTGCGGGCAAAGGCGCGCGTCGCCTGCGCGCGTGGGCCCTCAGTGCCGTCCATGTTGACGGGCAGTCCCAGCAGCAGTCCCACGCAGTTTCGGCTGGCGGCGATCGCCAGCAGGCGGTCGACGTCGGGCGTGAACTTCTTCCGCGCGATCGTCTCCAGTGGCGAAGCGACGGTGCGGGCGGGATCCGACACCGCGACGCCGAGCGTCTTCGTGCCGAGGTCGAGACCGGCGATCGAGCCGCGCTCCGGCAAAGCGGCGGCGAAGGCCTCGAAGTCATCGATAACAGTCGTCATCGGCGCGGCTTAGCATGGGCGCCGCGGGCGCGTCCGCTTGCTTCCCGTGTTCAACCGCTTAGTTCTTCCGCACGGACCAGACATTCCGGACAAGGACCGCTCATGCGAATCACCTGGTACGGCCATTCCGCTTTCAGGCTGGAGTTTGGATCAAGCGTGCTGATGCTGGATCCTTTCCTGCAAAATGGCGTCTTCAAGGGTGACAGGGCGGCGGCGGCGGCAGGAGCGACCCACGTGCTGCTGACCCACGGTCACTTCGATCATGTCGGCGACACCATCGAGATCGCGAAGGCGAATGGCGCGACCTTGATCGCCGACGCCGACCTCGGCGGATGGCTGAACGCGCAGGGCGTCGAAAAGCTGGAGCCGATGAACACCGGCGGCTCCATCTCGCTGCCGGGCCTCAAGATCACGATGACACAGGCGCTGCACTCATCCGGCAAGCTGGGCGATGACGGGGTCTCGCAATATCTCGGCGATCCCCACGGCTTCATCATCGCCCCCGACGGCGAGGACGAGCCGGTGGTCTACGCCATGGGCGACACCGGGATCTTCGGCGACATGAAGCTCATCAACGAGCTCTATGCCCCGACCATCGGCTTCGTGCCGATCGGCGACCGCTTCACCATGGGCGCGAAGACCGCGGCCTACGCCTGCCGCCACTTCTTCGACTTCGACGTCGTGGTGCCGTGTCATTACGGCACATTCCCAATCATCGATCCTTCCGCCGAGCGCTTCACCGAGCTGATGGACAGCGTGCGCGGGACGACGGTGAAGGTTCCCGAGATTGGGGTGGCCTTCGAGACCGACAGCTGAGGCGTCGCGTTGCGAGGCCGAAGGCCTGCGTGTTAAAGCGCGCGCGGTCTCCCTACGCTGCGCTTTTCCAAGGGTCTTGATGTCCGTCGACGAAACAACCGTCCGCCGCGTGGCGAGGCTGGCGCGCATTGCCGTCGCCGATCACGAGGTTCCGAAGCTCGCGACGGAACTGGCCGCGATCCTCGCATTCGTCGAAGAGCTGTCGGAGCTGAACGTCGAGGGCGTGCCTCCGATGACGAGCGTGATCCCGACAGCGCTGACCTTACGCGAGGATGTCGTGAACGACGGCGAAGACGCCGAGAAGGTGCTCGCCAACGCCCCGGCGCGCGAGGCGGACTTCTTCGTCGTCCCGAAGGTGGTGGAATGAGCGGGCCCCTCGACCTCACCTTTGCGGAAGCGCGCAAGGCGATGAAGGCGGGCGAGATTTCGCCCTCGGAGCTGACGCGCGCTTATGTCGAGGCGGCTGAACAGGGCCGCGGCCTCAACGCCTACGTGCTGGAGACGCCTGAGATCGCGCTGGTGCGCGCCAAGGCGTCCGACGATCGCATGGTGAAGGGCGAGGCCGGCGCGCTCGAGGGCCTGCCGCTCGGCGTCAAGGACCTGTTCTGCACGACCGGCGTGCGCACCACCGCCTGCTCGAAGATTCTTGGCGACTTCACGCCGCCTTATGAAAGCCACGTCACGGACCTCATGCGCCGGGCAGGCGCGGTGATGCTGGGCAAGCTGAACAACGACGAATTCGCCATGGGCTCGGCGAACGAGACCTCCTGCTTCGGCCCGCCCGTGAATCCATGGCGGCGCAGCGGCTCGGACGCGAAGATGGTGGCCGGCGGCTCGTCGGGCGGCTCCGCTGCGGCGGTCGCCGCGAAGCTCTGCCTCGGCGCCACCGCCACCGACACCGGCGGCTCGATCCGGCAGCCCGCGGCCTTTACCGGCACCGTCGGCATCAAGCCGACCTATGGCCGCTGCTCGCGCTGGGGCATCGTGGCCTTCGCCTCCTCGCTGGATCAGGCCGGTCCGATCGCCCGCGACGTGCGCGACGCAGCCATTATGCTGGGCGCTATGGCCGGTCATGACCCACGCGACTCGACCTCGGTCGACCGCGCCGTGCCGGACTACGAGGCGGCGGTCGGGCGTTCCGTGAAAGGCCTCAGGATCGGGCTGCCGCGCGAATACCGCGTCGACGGCATGCCGGCCGAGATCGACGCGCTTTGGACCAGGGGCGCTGAGGCGTTGAAGGCCGCGGGCGCCGAGATCGTCGACATCTCCCTGCCCCACACGAAGTACGCCCTGCCCGCTTATTACATCGTGGCGCCCGCCGAGGCCTCGTCGAACCTCGCCCGCTATGACGGCGTGCGCTACGGCGCGCGCGTTCCCGGCCGAGACATCACCGAGATGTACGAGAATACCCGCGCCGCAGGCTTCGGCCCCGAGGTGCGCCGCCGCATCATGATCGGCGCCTATGTGCTCTCCGCCGGCTATTACGACGCCTATTACGTCCGCGCTCAACAGGTCCGCACGCTGATCAAGCGCGACTTCGAGACGGTGTTCGCCGATGGCGTCGACGCCATCCTGACGCCGGCGACGCCGTCGGCCGCCTTCGGGATCGGCGAGAAGGCCGACGCCTCGCCTGTCGAGATGTACCTCAACGACGTCTTCACGGTGACGGTGAACATGGCCGGACTTCCCGGCATCGCCGTACCGGCGGGCCTTTCATCCGAAGGCCTGCCGCTCGCGCTGCAACTCGTCGGGCGGCCGTTCGATGAAGAGACGCTGTTCGCCGCCGGCTCGGTCATCGAGCAGGCGGCGGGCGGTCCGATCAGCCCTGAGCGCTGGTGGTGACGGAGCGGCCGACTTACGCGTCGATGGACGAGGTCCGCGCCGCGATCGACGCGCTCGACGCCGAAATCATGCCGCTGGTCGCTGAGCGCGCGCATTGCATCACCGAAGCCGCCCGGTTGAAGGGCGATCCGGAGATCGCGCTGGTGCCGTGGCGCGTCGAAGAGGTCGCCGCCAACGCCCGGCGACTCGCCGAGGCGAACGGGCTCGATCCCGACCTCGCGGAGAAACTCTGGCGCGCGATGATGACCGAGTTCATCGCCCACGAGCGCGCGCTGATGGAGCGGGCGCAAGGCTGACGCTCTCCACCGAATTGTGCTGCGCGCCTGGAAGGCGCTAGGAAACCTCAAGCGAACGACATCCCTCGGAAGGCCCGCCTCCCCCGATGAACGCCCCGTCCAAAACGCCTGCCTCCTCCAAGCTCATCGCCGGCGCGACCGGGGATTGGGAGCTTGTCATCGGGCTCGAAATCCATGCGCAGGTCACGTCCGAGGCGAAGCTGTTCTCGGGCTCGTCCACCGCGTTCGGCGCGAGCCCGAACAGCCATGTCAGCCTCGTCGACGCGGCGATGCCCGGCATGCTGCCGGTGCTGAACCATGAGTGCGTGCGGCAGGCGATCCGCACGGGGCTCGGCGTCAACGCGCGCATCAACCTGCAGTCGACCTTCGACCGGAAAAACTACTTTTATCCGGACCTGCCGCAGGGCTACCAGATCTCGCAGTTCAAGAGCCCGATCGTCGGCGAGGGTGAGGTCGTCGTGGATCTCGGCGAAGGCGAGAGCGTCACGGTCGGCATCGAGCGCATCCACCTCGAGCAGGACGCCGGCAAGTCGATCCACGATCAGGATCCGAAAAGCTCGTTTGTCGACCTGAACCGCTCCGGCGTCGCGCTGATGGAGATCGTGTCAAAGCCGGATCTGCGCTCCTCCGACGAGGCCAAGGCGTACGTCCAGAAGCTCCGCACCATCCTTCGCTATATCGGCTCCTGCGATGGCGACATGGAGAAGGGCAACCTGCGCGCCGACGTGAACGTCTCGGTCCGCCGCCCCGGCGATCCCTTCGGCACGCGTTGCGAGATCAAGAACGTCAACTCCATCCGCTTCATCGGCCAGGCGATCGAAGTCGAGGCCCGCCGGCAGATCGAAATTCTGGAGGACGGCGGCTCGATCGATCAGGAGACGCGGCTGTTCGACCCCGGCAAGGGCGAGACGCGCGCCATGCGCTCGAAGGAAGAGGCGCATGATTACCGCTACTTCCCCGACCCGGATCTGCTGCCGCTCGTCGTCGAGCAGGCCGAGGTCGACGCGCTCAAGGCCGCTTTGCCCGAACTGCCGGACGAGAAAAAGGCCCGCTTCATCCGCGACTACGGCGTCACCGCCTACGACGCGATGGTGCTGACGCTGGAGCGCGAATCCGCGGACTTCTTCGAGGCCGTCGCCAAAGGCCGGGACGCCAAGCTCGCCGCCAATTGGGTGATCAACGAGCTGTTCGGCCGCCTGAACAAGCAGGGGGTCGGGATCGAGGACAGCCCGCTTTCGGCGGACCAGCTCGGCGGACTGGTCGATCTCGTGACCGAGGGCGTGATCTCCGGCAAGATTGCGAAGGACCTGTTCGAGATCCTCTGGAGCGAAGGCGGCGATCCGCGCGCGCTCGTCGAGTCGCGTGGCCTCAGGCAGGTCACCGATACCGGCGCGATCGAAAAGGTCGTGGATGAGGTGATCGCCGCGAACCCGGACAAGGTCGAGCAGGCGCGCGCCAAGCCGACCCTGATCGGCTGGTTCGTCGGGCAGGTGATGAAGGCGTCCGGCGGCAAGGCGAACCCGCAGGCCGTCAACGACATCCTGAAGGCGAAGCTCGGGATCTGACCGGCTTCGAGGACGAGCGGCGGGTTTGATGGACGCGCTGGACGCATTCCACGCCGAAACGGCCATTCGGCTCGTGGCTGCGACCCTGTGCGGCGTCGTCATCGGGTTCAACCGCGACCTGAAGGACAAGTCCGCCGGCGTGCGCACGCTCGGGCTCGTCTCGCTCGGCGCGTGCCTGGTCTCGCTCGCGGCGCTGAGCGATCCCGGTCTGCGAAACGAGCCGGGTGCGCTGAGCCGAGTCGTTCAAGGCATTCTTCAGGGCGTGCTGACCGGCGTCGGCTTCATCGGCGCCGGCGTGATCCTCAAACCGGCGCCAGACGCCGGAAGAGCCCGTGGATTGACTACCGCAGCGGCGGTTTGGCTGACGGCCGCTCTCGAGATCGCCTGCGCGATCGGCAAATGGCAGCTCGTCGTGATGGGCGTCGTTCTCGCGCTCGTCGTGCTGTCGCTGCCACGACGCCTTTCGCGAAAGCTGGCGCGCGAGTCCGACGATGAAGACTGACGAGCGAGCCTAAGAAAAAGCCCCCGTCCATGGAGGACGAGGGCTTCATCATTCTTGGATCGTCCGCAGGTCAGCAGGGACGATAGCGGATCACCTTGATCGGGTAGCCATGCCGATCGCGCTGACGCGAGATCACCTGGCACTCGGCCCCGCCGTAGTAGGCGCGGGTATAGCCGCGACGATAAGGCCGGTCGTAGTAGCTGTATGGACGGCCGTAATAGCCGTCGTCGTAATAGTACCCGTCGCCATAGCCGTAACCGTAGCGATAGGGGCTTGCGATCGCAGCCCCGGCGGCGAGACCGAGAATGCCGGCTGCCGCGTAGCCGCCATAGTAGCCCCGATGACGACCATAGCCGCCATAATAGCGTCCGCCGCCGCCCCAGCCGCTTCTATAGCCGCGACCGCCGCCGCCCCAGCCGCGCCCGCCACCGCCACCACCCCAGCCGTGGCGAACTTCCTGGATGTCGCTCATTTTCACGCCGCCGACGGTCGGCTCCGACTTGGCGGAAGCCGCCATCGCCGGCATCGAGCCTGCGACCACGCCGAGCGCCGAGACGCCCGCAATCAGTGCGTTACGAAATGAAGTCATGAAACATCTCCCAACGCTCGTCCGGAGCGGCTCCGCCGATCCCCGGATGACGTCTTTGCGCCGGGCGCCTGTGAGCGCCCGCCGCGTTTTGCCTCTCGTAACGAAAAATGGTGCTTGCGAAGCCGTGGACAAGAGCGCGCGAAGACTTGCCGCGCATGCATTCGCAAGCGTAAAGACCCGGCCTTGATGGAGCCTGAGCCGAACCCCTTGTTCGTCTTCCCCCACCGGCATCTGCTTGGGGTCGCAGGCCTGTCGCCGCAGGATATCGAGGGGCTGCTCGCGGCGGCCGAGGATGCGGTTGCTCTCTCCCGCCAATTCGAGAAGAAGCGGGTGAGCCTGCGCGGCCGCACGCAGATCAATTTGTTCTTCGAAAATTCGACCAGGACGCAATCGTCCTTCGAGATCGCGGGCAAGCGACTCGGGGCCGACGTGATGAACATGTCGGTCGGCTCCTCCTCCATCAAGAAGGGCGAGACGGTGCTCGACACCGCGGCGACCCTGAACGCAATGCGGCCCGATATCATCGTCGTGCGCCATCATGCTGCTGGCGCGGTCGCCCTGCTCGCGCAGAAGGTCGACTGCTCGGTGATCAATGCCGGCGACGGCGCGCACGAACACCCGACGCAAGCCCTGCTCGACGCGCTCACCATCAAGCGCGCCAAGGGCCGGATCGAAGGCCTCGTGGTCGCGATCTGCGGCGACGTGCTGCACAGCCGTGTGGCGCGATCCAACATCATCTTGCTGAACGCGCTCGGCGCGCGGGTGCGCGTTGTGGCGCCCTCGACGCTGTTACCGGCGGGCGTCGAGCGGTTGGGCGTGACAACCTATCGCACGATGCGCGAGGGCCTGAAGGACGCCGACGTGGTGATGATGCTGCGCCTGCAGCTCGAGCGGATGGACGGCTCCTACGTGCCTTCCGTGAAGGAGTATTTCGCGCATTTCGGCCTCGACGCGCAGAAACTCGCCTACGCCAAGCCCGACGCCGTGGTCATGCACCCCGGACCGATGAACCGCGGCGTCGAGATCGCGTCGGAGGTCGCGGACGGCCCACGCTCGCTGATCCGCGATCAAGTCGAGATGGGCGTCGCCGTCCGGATGGCAGTGCTCGAGGCTCTCGGAGGGCGTCTGCGCAATGCGTGACGCGGCCCCTCCCCCACCGCCCCGGGCGCTGTTCGTGGACGCGCGGCTGATCTGCCCGGCGAGCGGGCTTGACGAAGTCGGCGCGCTGCTCGTCGACGACGGCAAGATCGCGGCCGTCGGGCGCGACGCGCAAGGTCAGGTCGACGGCGCCGAGATCGTCTCCTGCCGCGGCCAAATTCTCGCGCCCGGCCTGATCGATGTCGGGGCCTTCGTGGGCGAGCCCGGCGCCGAGCACCGCGAGACCATCGCCACAGCGAGCGAGGCGGCGGCTGCGGGCGGCGTGACCACGATCGTCACCCGGCCCGACACGACCCCGTCGGTCGATGCCCCTGAGATTGTCGACTACCTCAAGCGTCGCGCCCGCGACACGGCGTCGGTCAACGTCCATCCGATGGCGGCCCTCACCAAGGGGCTGGCTGGCAAGGAGATGACGGAGATCGGGCTGCTGCTCGAAGCCGGTGCCGTCGCCTTTTCGGACGGGCCGCGGACGATCGCGAGCGCCCGCGTCATGCGCCGCGCGATGACCTACGCGCGGGATTTCGACGCGCTCGTCTGCTGCCATGTCGAGGACGCCGACCTGACCGCCGGCGGCGCGATGAACGAGGGCGAGTTCGCCTCCCGCCTCGGTCTGCCCGGCCGGCCCAAGGCCGCCGAAGCGCTGATCCTCGAACGCGACATCCGGCTCGCGGCGCTGACCGGCGCGCGTTACCACGCGAGCCTCATCACCTGTGCGGAAAGCGTCGCAATCATCGCAAAGGCCAAGGCCGATGGCCTGCCCGTCACCTGCGGGGCCTCGATCGCGCATCTGACGCTGAACGAGAACGACGTCGGCGAGTACCGCACGTTCTTCAAGCTTTCGCCGCCGCTGCGGCATGAGGATGACCGTCTTGCGCTCGTTCAGGCCCTCGCCGAGGGCGTGATCGACATCGTCGTGTCCGCTCACGATCCGCAGGACGTCGAGACCAAGCGCCGGCCGTTCGCCGAGGCCGAGGACGGCGCGATCGGGCTCGAGACGATGCTCGCTGCCGGCTTGCGCCTCGTCCATTCCGGAGAGGTCCCGCTGGCGCGCCTGCTCGCCGCCATGTCGACGCGGCCCGCAGCGCTTCTCGGGCTGCCCGGCGGGTCCCTGAAAGTCGGTGCGCCGGCCGATCTCGTGGTGATCGATCCGGACGCCCCTTGGGTCCTCGACGCGGCCAGCCTGCGGTCCAAGTCGAAGAACACGCCTTTCGATGGCGCCCGGCTTTCGGGTCGTGCGACGCGGACTGTCGTTGCGGGGCGCACCGTGCACGCATACGGTCGCCCTTCGGGATAACAGCCGGCTGCGCAGGCGGACCGGCTCGGGATTTGTTCGCTATGACGCCGTTGCTTGTCGCGGTCGCGCTCGGCTACCTGCTGGGGTCGATTCCGTTCGGCGTCATCGTCACCTATATCGGTGACGGGCGCGACATCCGCACCATCGGCTCGGGGAATATCGGCACCACCAACGTGCTGCGAACCGGGCGCAAGAGCCTGGCGGCGCTCACCCTCCTCGGCGATATGCTGAAGGCGACGGTCGCGGTCTTGATCGCGAACCATTTCTGGGGCCCGACCGCTGGCCTTGCGGCCGGCGCCGCCGCCTTCATCGGCCACGTCTTCCCCGTCTGGCTGAAGTTTCGCGGCGGCAAGGGAGTCGCGACCTATCTCGGCGCTCTGATCGGCGTCGTCTGGCCGGCCGCGCTGGTTTTCGCCGCCGCCTGGATCCTGATCGCGAAGACGACGCGCTATTCCTCGCTCTCGGCGCTGATCGCGAGCCTCGCCGCGCCGGTCGCCGTCGCGATCTTCGACGCGGTCAACCCGACAGCGCTGGTCTTCGCCGGATTGTCCGCGCTGATCTGGGCGTTCCACAGGGACAACATCGCCCGGCTGCTCGCGGGCGAAGAAGGCCGGATCGGTCAGCGCGCTGCCGCGGCTGAAGAAGGCTGATGCAGACCGGCGGCAGGCTTAGCGACGAGCAGCGGATCGCGTGGCTGCGCCTGATCCGCTCCGAAAATGTCGGCCCCCACAGCTTTCGAAGTCTCGTCAATCATTTCGGCGGAGCGGCGGCCGCGCTCGAAGCGCTGCCCTCACTTGCGCGCCGCGGTGGCCGCGGCGGCGCCGTCTGTTCTCGCGAACAGGCCGAGGACGAGCTTGCAGAGATCGGCCGGCGCGGCGCGCGGCTGATCGCGGTCGGCGAACAGGATTATCCCGCAGCGCTCGCAGCAGCCGAGGGCGCACCGCCGGTGATCACCGTCGCCGGATCGGTCGAGTCGTTCCAGCGTCCCGCAGTGGCGATTGTCGGAGGGCGGAACGCCTCCTCAGCAGGACGTTCCTTCGCAGGGCAGATCGCGTCGGAACTCGGCGCAGCTGGCTGGCTGATCGTCTCTGGCCTCGCGCGCGGTATCGACGCCGCCGCTCATTCAGCTTCGCTGAGGAGCGGCACGGCCGCGGTCTTCGCAGGCGGGCTCGACTGTCTCTATCCGCCCGAGCATGCGGATCTCGCGCGCCGCATCGTCAACGAGGGCGCGCTCGTCACCGAGATGCCGATGGGCTGGCAGCCGCGTGGCCGCGACTTCCCGCGCCGCAACCGGATCATCGCAGGCATGTCGCTGGGCACGGTGGTCGTGGAGGCGGCGACCCGATCCGGGTCGCTGATCACCGCGCGGCTCGCGAACGAACTCGGCCGCGAGGTCATGGCGGCGCCCGGATCTCCGCTCGATCCGCGCTGCGAGGGTTCGAATCACCTGCTGCGGGAGGGCGCCACCTTCGTCACGCGCTCCGACGACGTGATCGAGGCTCTGAGCCGGTTGATCGACCGTGGACCGCCCCCGCCGCCGCCAATTTCGCTTGCACAGGCCGGCGCGGCGGGCTTCGACGATCGCGAGCCGGAGGAGGATGACCGCTCGCGCATCATCGCCTTGCTGGGGCCCTCGCCCGCGATGGTCGACGACCTCATTCGCCATTCCGGCGCCGACGCGCGAACGGTGCAGATCGTGTTGCTGGAGCTGGAGCTCGCCGGTCGGCTCGATCGGCACGCTGGAGGGCGGGTGCGGCTAAGAGCCTTCGAGGATTGGGCCTGAGTTGTCGTCCTCAGCCCGCCGGGCCTCGGTTTCGGCTTCAAGCCGGGCCATGTCGAGGAGATAGGCGAGCGTCGCCAAGTCGTTCTTGCGGGCGAGCTGCCTCAGAGCGGCCGCCATCGCCGCCACATAGGAGGCCGTGTCCCGACGGGTGTAAGGCGGCAGTCGACGTCGCGATAGTCGATCCATGGCGCCCCCACTGAGTTGCACAATCTATGATGGCTATATCTTAGATTGCAGGTTGTCCGGTAGCGCAACCTCCAACTCGCGGGAGTTGGCGACGAGCGTCAGCAGAACGGTTATTTGACACGAGGGGGCGCCTCTCCCATTTTCCGCCGCCGCCGGGTGCGGATCGGCGAAAGGCTCACATTCCCCATGAACAGTGTCGTCATCGTCGAATCGCCTGCCAAGGCGAAGACGATCAACAAGTATCTTGGCTCGGACTACGAGGTGTTCGCCTCGTATGGCCACGTCCGCGATCTGCCAGCCAAGGACGGCTCGGTCGATCCCGACGCCGATTTCCACATGCTCTGGGAGGTGGACGGCAAGTCGGCCTCGCGGCTGAACGAGATCGTTCGCGCCGTGAAAGGCGCCGATAAGCTGATTTTGGCGACCGACCCCGACCGCGAGGGCGAGGCGATCTCCTGGCACGTCCTTGAGGTTCTGCGCGCCAAGAAGGCGATCAAGGACCAGCCGATCGAGCGGGTGGTGTTCAACGCCATCACCAAGCAGTCGATTCTCGACGCGATGAAGAAGCCGCGCGAGATCGATGTCGGCCTCGTCGACGCCTATCTCGCCCGCCGCGCTCTGGACTATCTCGTCGGCTTCAACCTCTCGCCGGTCCTGTGGCGCAAGCTGCCCGGCGCACGCTCCGCCGGGCGCGTCCAGTCGGTCGCGCTGAGGCTGGTCTGCGACCGCGAGTCGGAAATAGAACGTTTCGTTCCTCGCGAGTACTGGTCGCTGATCGCGCATCTCGCGACGCCGAAGGGCGACGCATTCGAGGCGCGGATCTCGGCGGCCGACGGAAAGAAGCTCGGCCGTCTCGACATCGCCGACGAGGCGACGGCGACCGCGCTGAAGAAGGCGGTCGAGGCCTCAGACCTTAAGGTCTCCTCCGTCGAGGCCAAGCCCGGCCGACGTAACCCGCAGCCGCCGTTCACCACCTCGACGCTGCAACAGGAGGCTTCGCGCAAGCTCGGCCTCGCGCCGAACCGCACGATGCAAATCGCGCAGCGGCTCTACGAAGGCGTCGACATCGGCGGCGAAACGGTCGGCCTCATCACCTATATGCGCACCGACGGCGTCGACATGGCGCCGGAGGCGATCACGGCCGTCCGCTCCCTCATCGGCTCGGACTACGGCTCTCGTTACGTGCCGGAGAGCCCCCGCAAATACACGGTCAAAGCGAAGAACGCGCAGGAGGCCCACGAGGCCGTACGCCCGACCGACCCGACCCGCTCGCCGAAGGAAATGGCGAAGCGCCTCGACGAGGATCAGGCGCGTCTCTATGACCTGATCTGGAAGCGCACCGTGGCGAGCCAGATGGAATCGGCGGAAGTCGAGCGCACGACGGTCGACATCGCGGCGACCGGCTCCGGCCGGGCGATCGAACTCCGCGCCACCGGCACGGTCGTGACCTTCGACGGGTTTCTCGCGCTCTATCAGGAAGGGCGCGACGACGAAGAGGACGACGAGACGAAGCGCCTGCCCGCGATGGCCGGCGGCGACGCCCTCCGTCGCGACGGTCCGGTCTCCTCGACCCAGCACTTCACCGAGCCGCCTCCCCGCTACACGGAAGCGGCGCTCGTGAAGCGCATGGAGGAGCTCGGCATCGGCCGGCCCTCGACCTACGCGGCCACGCTCGGCGTTCTGCGCGATCGCGAATACGTCAAGCTCGACAAGAAGCGCCTCGTCCCTGACGACAAAGGGCGACTGGTGACGGCCTTCCTGCAGAGCTTCTTCAAGCGCTACGTCGAATATGACTTTACGGCGGGGCTGGAAGAGCAGCTCGACAAGATTTCGAACAATGAACTCGACTGGAAAGAGGTGCTCCGCGCCTTCTGGAAGGAGTTCACCGGCGCTGTCGACGCGACCAAGGAACTCCGGGTCACGGAGGTGCTGGACGCGCTCAACGAGATCCTCGGCCCCTACATCTTCCCTGCGAAGGCCGACGGCTCCGATCCCCGGATCTGCCCGACCTGCGGCAACGGCAGACTGTCGCTGAAGCTCGGCAAGTTCGGCTCGTTCGTCGGCTGCTCGAACTACCCGGAATGCCGCTACACGCGGCCTCTGGGCGGGGAACTCGAGGGCGAGGAGGGCTCGGCGGCCGGTCCGGACGGCGTAAAGGTCCTGGGCGTCGACCCCGCGACCTCCCTCGAGGTCTCGTTGCGGGCCGGCCGCTTCGGTCCTTACGTCCAGCTCGGAGAGCCGGTGGAGAAGGAGAAGCCGAAACGCGCCTCCCTGCCAAAGGGGTGGTCCGCGGCCGATCTCGACCTCGAAGGGGCGCTCAAGCTCCTGACGCTGCCGCGTCTCGTCGGCGCTCACCCCGAGACCGGCAAGCCGATCGAGGCGAATATCGGTCGTTACGGCCCCTACGTCTCCCATGACGGCGTCTATGCGAATCTCGACTCAGCGGAAGAAGTCTTCACCGTCGGCCTCAACCGCGCGGTGTCGGTCATCGCGGAGAAGAAGGAGAAGCGCGGCGGCCGTGGACAGGCGGCTGCCGGACGCGTGGTCGGCGACCATCCCGAAGGCGGCCCGGTCACCGTTCACGCCGGGCGCTACGGGCCTTACGTCAAGCACGGCTCGATCAACGCCACGCTGCCGCAAGGATCGGACCCCGAGACGCTGACGCTGGAGCAGGCGTTGCCGATCATCGCGGCGAAGGCCGCCAGCGGGCCGTCGAAGAAGCCGGCTCGCAAAGCGGCCGCAAAGAAGGCCGCGCCGAAGAAGACGGCCGCTAAGAAAGCTTCGACCAAGAAGACGGCGGCGGGATAGCTGGCGCGGCGAATCTATCGCGCCGCCGTTGCGCCCCGGCCTTGAGCCGGGGCCCAGAACCGCAGACAATCGGGGTCCGTAGCGTCAGCATCTTCCAATTTTGGCGTGTCTGGGTCTCGGCTCAAGGCCGAGACGCGCACGCAGCGCTTCCCGCGGCACGATCGAAAGCGCTCTGTTGTCCAAGCCTTTTTCACGCAAGCCCAAGACCGACCTTCCCGCCTCCGCTCTGCGCACGCGCGGCCTTCCCTCGCGCGACGAGCTCGTCGCCTTCATCACCGAACAGGGCGGCAAGATCGGCAAGCGCGAGATCGCGCGCGCCTTCCGCATCACCGGCGATGACCGTATCGCGCTAAAGGACATGCTCCAGGAGCTCGCGGACGACGGGGTCGTCGGTCGCCGCGGCAAGAAGATCAGCCGCGCAGGCCACCTGCCCTCCGTGACGCTGGGCGACGTGATCGGCCGGGATCGCGACGGCGAGCTGATCGCGACGCCGGTCGAATGGGACGAGGACGAACTGGGCCCGGCGCCGAAGATCCTTGTCGACGTGCCCGCCCGTGGCCGCAAGCCCGGCATGGTCCCCGGCGTCGGCGATCGCGTCCTTGTCCGTGTCGAGCCGCTGGATGAGGTCGAGCCCGGCGGCGCCACACATCATGGCCGCGTCATCAAGGTGCTGTCGAAGCAGTCTGCGCGCGTGCTCGGCATCTTCCGCGGGCTGCCCGACGGCTCAGGCCGGCTCGTGCCCGTAGACAAGAAGAACGCCGGCCGCGAACTCGCGATCTCCGCCGATGATTCCGGCGGGGCGAGCGATGGCGACCTGATCGCCGCCGACATCGTGAAGCAGGGCCGCTACGGGTTGCCGGCTGCGAGGGTGCGGGAGCGGCTGGGCTCGCTGAAGAGCGAGCGCGCCGTCAGCCTGATCGCGATCCATACGCATCAGATCCCTCATGTCTTCCCGGCTGCGGCGCTGGCCGAGGCGGAAGCGGCGCCGGCCGCCTCGATGCGCGGTCGCGAGGATTGGCGGCGGCTGCCGCTGGTCACGATCGATCCCGCGGACGCAAAGGATCACGACGACGCTGTCCATGCGGAGGCTGATCCCGCCCCCGATAATCCGGGCGGCTTCATCGTCACCGTCGCCATCGCGGACGTAGCGGGTTACGTCAGGCCCGGATCGGCGCTCGACCGCGAGGCGCTGGAGCGCGGCAATTCGGTCTATTTCCCCGACCGGGTCGTGCCAATGCTGCCCGAGCGCATCTCCAACGACCTCTGCTCTCTGAAGGAGAAGGTGAACCGTCCGGCGCTCGCCGTACGGATGTATCTCGGGAAGGGCGGACGGAAGATTCGCCATTCCTTCCACCGCGTGATGATGAAGTCGGCGGCGAAGCTCTCCTACACCCAGGCGCAGGCGGCGATCGACGGCGCGCCCGACGACGCCACCGGGCCGCTGCTGGAGACCGTGCTCCGGCCGCTATGGGACGCCTATGCGGCGCTCAAGAACGCCCGCGACGTCCGTGGGCCGCTCGACCTCGACCTACCCGAGCGCAAGCTCCTGCTGAAGCCCGACGGTTCGGTCGATCGGGTGATCGTGCCCGCGCGCCTCGACGCCCACAAGCTGATCGAGGAGTTCATGATCCAGGCGAACGTCGCGGCGGCCGAGACGCTGGAGGCGAAGCGCACGCCGCTCGTCTACCGCGTCCACGATGCGCCCTCGCTCGAAAAGCTCGAGGCGTTGCGCGAGCTGCTCAAGACGCTGGACACGGAGTTCCCGAAGTCGGGCAATCTGAGACCGTCGCATTTCAACGGCATACTGAGACGGATGGCGGACACCGAGAACGCGACCCTCATCAACGAGGTGGTGCTGCGCACGCAGGCGCAGGCCGAATACGCCTCCGACAATTACGGCCATTTTGGCCTGAACCTGCGCCGTTACGCGCACTTCACCTCGCCGATCCGCCGCTACGCCGACCTGATCGTCCACCGGGCGCTGATCCGCGCGCTCGACCTCGGGACAGACGGACTGCCCGACGGAACGACGCCGGACACGCTGGGTGAAATCGGCGCGCGCATCTCCGCCGCCGAGCGTCGCGCAATGGCGGCCGAGCGTGAGACGGTCGATCGGCTTATCGCGCATTTCCTCTCCGATCAGGTCGGCGCGACCTTCTCGGGGCGCATCGCGGGCGTCACCCGCTCGGGGCTGTTCGTGAAGCTCGACGACACCGGCGCGGACGGCTTCATCCCCGCCGCGACGCTCGGTGACGACTATTTCGTGCATGACGAAGCTGCGCGGGCGCTCGTCGGCGAACGGACAGGTGAAAGTTTCCGCTTGGGAGACCATGTGGACGTGAAGCTGATCGACGCCGCTCCGGTCGCAGGCGCCTTGCGCTTCGAGATGCTTTCGGAGGGCCGCCCCGGAAAGGTGGCCGGCCGCGGCAAGCGCGGCATGAGGCGGATGGCCGCCACGACGTCAGGCTCGCGAGGCCCGAGCGGGCCCTACAAGCCCGGTCCGAAAAAAGCGAAGGGACGGCGATGAGCGCGGACGTGACGATCTCCGGATCTCCCGGAGCGCTCGAAGAGCGGCCGGTGGGACGATCGATCGGGCGCGGCGCGAAGCTGCGTTGCCCGCGATGCGGGAAGGGCAAGATATTCGACGGTTATCTCAAGGTTCATCCCGTCTGCGCCGTCTGCGGCGAGGAACTGCACCACCAACGCGCGGACGACGCGCCGCCTTACATCGTCATTTCGGTGGTGGCCCACATCGTGATCGGCGGCTTGCTGTCGGTGGAGACCACCTATCATCCTCCGGCCTGGGTGCAGATGGCCATCTGGCTGCCGGCGACGGTGATCCTGTCGCTCGCCATGCTGCCCTCCGTGAAAGGCGCGCTGATCGGCCTGCAATGGGCGCTCAGGATGCACGGCTTCGGCGGCGAAGGCGAAGACGGCGCCCTCCGCGACGGCGGGCTGAAGCCGGACAGTCCGGTGTGAGCGCCCTCTCCGTCACGGCGGCTTCAAAACAGGCGCCGAAGCGGCTGCCGATCCGCGATGCGGCGACCGTCATGCTGATCGATGCGTCGGGACGCGAGCCGAAGGTGCTTATGGGCCGCCGGCACGAGGGCGTTCGCTTCATGCCGGGCAAGTACGTCTTCCCGGGCGGGCGCGTGGAGCGGGCCGACGGCCTCGTCAGCGTCGCGGCCCCCTACCCGCCGCATGTCGAGCGTCGATTGAAGCATGGCGTCCGCCGCGCCACCGCTTCCCGGGTGAAGGCCTACGGCCTCGCCGCCATTCGGGAGCTTGCGGAAGAGACCGGACTGATGATCGGCCAGCGCGGCGTGGCGTTTCGCGCCCGCGGGGACGCCTGGGCGCCGTTCGTCGAGGCGGGTATCGCGCCGTCGCTCGACGGGCTGCATTTCGTCGCGCGCGCGATCACGCCGCCCGGTCGGCCAAGGCGCTTCGACACCCGCTTCTTCGCAGCCGACGCCAGCCTGATCGCCGCGCGCCGCGAGGGCGTAATCCATGCGGACGCCGAGTTGGTGGAACTCTGCTGGCCGACGCTCGCGGAGGCGCGCTCTCTCGATCTTCCCGCGATCACGCGGCTGATCCTCGTCGATCTCGAAGCGCGGCTGGAGGACGGCCTGGAGCGCGACCAACCGACCCCATTCTATCGGCGCGGATCGCAGTCAGCGCGCGAACTCGTATGAGGCGTTGACCACGGCGCTCTACCGCCGCGGCCGCTGGCTTTCAGACGGCCGGTGTGCTCTTGCCTCTCGCCATGCTTCATCAGTCTACCTCAACCCCCGCCGACCGCCTTGGGATCGCGGCCGCGATCGGATGCATCACGCTTGCCGGCGTCAGCCTCAGCCTTTCGGTGCCGCTGCTCGCGCTGGCGATGGAGGCGCGTGGGGCGTCGGGTTCGATGATCGGCGCGAACACCGCGCTTGCAGGTCTCGCCGTCATGATCGTCGCGCCGCTGCTGCCGCGGCTCGCTGCCATCTTCGGGGTGACCTCGCTGCTTCTAGGAGCACTTGCGCTCGGCGCGGCGACCAGCGTCGCGTTCTACTTCGTCGAGCCGCTCTGGGCGTGGTTCCCCTTGCGCTTCCTGTTCGGCGGCGCATTCGCCACGTTGTTCGTGGTCTCGGAATTCTGGATCAACGCCGCTGCGCCCCCGAAGTCGCGCGGCCTCGTCATGGGTCTTTACGGCACGGCGCTCTCGGTCGGCTTCTCCGCAGGACCGGCGATCGTGGCCTGGACGGGGCTGACCAGCTTCACGCCTTACGCGATATGCGCTGCCCTGTTCGCGCTGGCCGCCTTCCCTGTGTTCGCCGCCGGCGGCTCCGCGCCGCGGATCGAACGTCCTGAGGCCGGGCGCGGCGTCCTGTTCTTTATCAGGCTCGCCCCTGCCGCCACTCTCGCGGGCTTTACCTTCGGCGCCATCGAGACCGGCGGCTTCACCTTCCTGCCGATCTACGGCGTTCGCATCGGCCTGACGCCTGGCGAGGCGACGCTGCTCGGCTCCGCTGTCGCGATCGGCAACGTCCTGTGGCAGATGCCGATCGGTCTGTTGAGCGACCGAATGGACCGCCGCCTCCTGCTGCTGCTGATCGGCGTCCTCGGCCTCGCCGGGGCGCTCGCGATTCCTTACGTTTCGCAGTGGCCGATCCCGTTCTACGTCATGCTGGCGCTGTGGGGCGGTGCGGTCTCGGGGCTCTACACCGTCGGGCTGGCGCTCATCGGCTCGCGATTCTCAGGGGTAGACCTCGCCACCGCCAACGCAGCTTTTGTCGTGATGTACTCGCTCGGCATGCTCGTCGGGCCGCCGGTCCTCGGCGCTGGCTTCGACGTCTGGAACCCGCACGGCGCGCCGCTCGCCATGGCCGCGATCCTGCTCGCCTATATCGTGCTAATCGCGAGACGCCGGCGCGCGCCTTGACATCAGAGGCTACGTGAGTAGGTTGCGCGCTCGCTCGATTTCATACGATTGCGGCGCGCGTTCCTCGCGGCCGCCCGCCCGAGGTTCTCGTCATGGCGAAGGCCGCCAACATCAAGATCAAGCTGCTGAGCACGGCCGACACCGGCTTCTTCTACGTGACCAGCAAGAACTCTCGCACGAAGACCGAGAAGATGGTGCTCAAGAAGTACGATCCGGTCGCGCGCAAGCACGTCGAGTTCAAGGAGACCAAGATCAAGTGATCTCAGATCGCTGATCCAGGTTCACGACCTCGAATGAAAAAGGCGGCCTCCGGGGCCGCCTTTTTGTTTGCCGTGGGTTTGGGCGTCGCCGTCAGGCGGCGTCCGCGACGACCCGGTTGCGGCCCTCGGCCTTCGCCTTGTAGAGCGCGACGTCGGCGCGCTTCAGAAGCGTCGCGGCCTCGTCCTGAGGGCCGTTGAGGCTGGCGACGCCGACGGAGACCGTGACGTCGAGCAGGCGCGCGCCGCGGCCGAGCTCGAATCGGGTCGCCGAGCACTTCGTGCGAATGCGCTCGGCGACGACGCGCGCCACCGCAGCGTCCGTCTCGGGCATGATCACCACGAACTCCTCGCCGCCGAGCCGGCACGCGAGGTCGATGCCGCGCACGCTGGCCTTCAGGCGCCGCGAGAACTCGCGCAGCACCTCGTCGCCGCCGTCGTGTCCGTAGGTATCGTTGACGCGCTTGAAGTAGTCGATGTCGACCACGAGCGCGGACAACGGACGGTCGCGGCTCACCGCCTGATCGATGAGGCTCTGGAGATGGGTCTCCATGTAGCGGCGATTGTGCAGGCCGGTCAGCCCGTCGGTGACGGCGAGCTCCATGCTGTTCTGCAGGTTCGAGCGCAGGCGATCCGTGTAGCGACGGCGCTTCACCTGCGTCCGGATTCGCGCCTTGAGCTCGTTCGGCTCGACCGGCCGTATCAGATAGTCGTTGACGCCGACCTCTAGGCCGCGAAGCACGCGGGCATTCTGGTCCGGCGCGGCGATCAACACCACGGGGGTCATGCGCGTGCGCTCGAGCGAACGGATCTGCGCGCACAGTCGCAGCGCGTCGTAGTTCTCCAGCGACAGCGCGACGATCACGACGTCGAAATCGCCTTCCGCAACCCGGAACAGCGCCTCCTGCGGATCGCCTTCGATCTCCACCGTCTGCTCGCCTTCGAGCGCGAGGGCAATCCGCTCCGAAGAGCTTTCGCGGTCGTCGACGACAAGGACCCGCCCGTCGCGGCCGGTGTCGGCGATCGCCGCAATCAGGGCGTCCGACATGCCGATCTCACGAGTGGTCTGAGCGCGCAGGCGCAGCTCGTCGCCGAGCATCTTGAGACGCGTGAGCGACCGCACTCTCGCCATCAGCGCGATGTCGGCGACTGGCTTCGTCAGGAAGTCGTCCGCCCCGGCTTCAAGACCTTGCAGCCGGTCGGACGGCTGGTCGAGGGCAGTGATGATGATGACCGGGATGTGGTGGGTCTGCGGGTCGGCCTTCAGCCGTCGGCACACCTCGAATCCGTCCATCCCCGGCATCATCACGTCGAGCAGGACGATGTCGCACTGAGCCCGAGCGCAGACGTCGAGCGCCTCCTGCCCCGTGGCGGCGGTGATCACGTCGAAATATTCGGCGGTGAGCCGGGCTTCGAGAAGTTTGAGGTTGGCGGCGATGTCGTCGACGACCAGGATCCGAGCGGTCATTCGTCGGCTCACCCTTCCCCGAGGAAATGACGCACGGTCTCGAGAAACTTCGAAACCGAGATCGGCTTTGAAAGATAGGCCTCGCAGCCCCCTCCGCGGATGCGCTCCTCGTCTCCCTTCATGGCGAAGGCCGTGACGGCGATCACCGGGATGGGCCGCGTACGTTCGTCCTCCTTCAGCCACCGCGTGACGTCGAGGCCGGAGACCTCGGGCAATTGGATGTCCATGAGGATGAGGTCGGGCATGCGGGTGCGGGCGAGCTCAAGCGCCTCGATGCCGTTCCGTGTCTCGATGGTGGCGTAGCCATGCGCCTCCAGGAGATCGTGGAAGAGCTTCATGTTGAGCTCGTTGTCTTCTACGATCAGGACGGTTTTCGGCATACTGACTGCACTCCACCGTGCCGGACGCAAAGGGCGAGGCGCCGTGCGCCCCCGGAAGGTAGGGACGCGCTCGCCAGCGTTCGATGAGCCGCCGCGATATGTCGTTCTTTCACAAAACTCTAGCGAACATTCCTTGCGAAAAGGCGAACGGACATGCTGAAGACCCCGAACGTCGATCCGTCGGCGGAAGACATCGGGGCGCGAGCGCTCGGCTTCCTCGCGCAGGATATGCAGCGGCTTGGCCGCTTCCTCGCTTTGTCCGGCCTTGAACCCTCGACGATCCGGGCGGCCGCGCGTGAGCCGGGCTTTACAGCCGCCGTACTCGATCATCTGCTGACGGACGAGCGCCTTCTGCTCGCCTTTGCGGAGGCCGAAGGTCTTCGGCCGGAGGCGGTGGCGGACGCCCGCCGCCGGCTGACCGGCGACGCAGATCCCGTGGGCTGATCGGACAGCCGTGGCGCAGCCCTTCGCCTTCTGCCGGGACTGCCTCGCCGAGGCGGCGGCGGGGCCGCGCTGCCTGCGCTGCGGAAGCCCACGGATCGCACGGCATCGCGAGCTTGCGACGCTCTCGATCGCTCATGTCGACTGCGACGCCTTCTTCGCCACGATCGAGAAGCGCGACGACCCGTCGCTCGCCGAAAAGCCGGTGATCATCGGCGGCGGCAAGCGCGGCGTCGTTTCGACCGCCTGCTACATCGCGCGGATCCGCGGCGTGAAGTCCGCCATGCCGATGTTCAAGGCGCTGAAGCTGTGCCCCGATGCGGTGGTCGTGAAGCCGAACTTCGCGAAGTATGTCGAAGCGAGCCGCGCGGTGAAGGCCAAGATGCTGGCGCTCACTCCGCTCGTAGAGCCGCTGTCGATCGACGAGGCGTTTCTCGATCTTTCCGGCACGGCGGCGCTGCACAAGGCGCCGCCCGCGCTGACGCTCGCGCGATTCGCGCAGGAGGTGGAGCGGGACGTCGGGATCACGGTCTCCGTCGGCCTCGCGAGCAACAAGTTCCTCGCCAAGATCGCGTCCGACCTCGACAAGCCGCGCGGCTTCGCCTGCCTCTCGATCAATGAGGCTTCGGCCTTCCTGAGCGACCGGCCGATCGGCTTCCTATGGGGCGTCGGACCCGCCTTCGCCGATCAGTTGGCCCGCGACGGGCTGCGCACGATAGGCGACCTTCAGCGCGCCGACCCACGCGACCTGGCGCGGCGCTACGGCGAAGGAGGCCTGAGGCTCTCGCGCCTTGCCTTCGGCAAGGACGACCGCTCGGTCCAACCGGATCGCGCGCGCAAAAGCGTGGGGGCGGAGACCACTTTCGACGTCGATGTGACGGCTGCCGACGAGCTGGAGGCGCGACTTTGGCGACTTTGCGAGAAGGTCGCGGCGCGGCTCCGGGCCGATGAGATCGCCGGCTCGACCGTCACGCTGAAGCTCAAGACGACGGATTTCCGGCTGCGAACCCGCGCGCACGCCTTGCCCTCGCCGACCCTGCTCGCCGGACGGATCTTCGAGGCCGCGCGCGGCATGCTGAAGCGCGAAGCGAACGGCACGGCGTTCCGGCTGATCGGGGTGTCGATCTCGGATCTGCGGCCGGGAACGGACGCCGACCCACCGGATCTGGAGCGGCGAACGGAAAAGCTCGGCGCGATCGAAACCGCGATGGCGAAGCTTCGGGCGCGGTTCGGCGACGATTCGGTTGAGCGGGCGTTTGCGCACCGGCCGCGGCGGTAGTCAGGGGCATGCCTTCGAGGCGGGCAGGAACTCCAGCTCCTTCAGGTCGCCATCGAGGATGAACTCCCCGTAGTCGATGCGGAGCGCGCGGCTGACGCCGTTGGCGTAGAGCTCGAAGCTCATCTCGTAGTCCGGGGTGCGCTCGCCGTCTTCCGCCTTGTCCTGTTGAAAATAGCTGATCGTGACGGGCCAATGCGGCTGCCCGACGAGCTCCTTCACGCGCGCCGGCTCCTCCAGCCCGGGCTCCGGAGCGTCACTCCGCTTCCCGATCACGCTCAGCGTGTCGAAGCTTTTGTCCCCCGCCTCCGACCCGTCATAGACGCTCGCCTCGAGCAGCGACTCGCCGCGCTGCGCGGCCTCGATGATCCGGATTAGGTGCTCGGTCGGAAACAGCGTCTTCTTGTCGAAGGCGTTCGACGTCTTCTCGGGCTTGGTCGTGCTGACGTTCACGCCATCAGACGCGCGCTCGGCATGGCCGTCGGTATCGCGGTCGAGCTTCTGGTTCAGGAAGTTCTGCGCCGCGAACTTGAAGCTCTTCGCCGCGCCGTCCTCCCAGGTCTTCGAGCGCAAATCAGAGACGTTGGTGTCGCCGCCCTCGCTCGCGATCTCCGTGACCTGCCGGAAATTCAGCGCGTAACCGCCGCAGGAATCGCCCTTGAACTCGTAGACGATGCGCCCCCTCACCTGCTCGACCTGGGTGGAGCCGCGGGTGGAGCGCAGCTTCAGCTCGTAGACCGCGCGATGCGCCACAAGGGGAGCGGCGGCGAATGCGGGCTCGGCCAGCGCGAGAAGCGCCAGCGCGCCGGCGGCGGCGATGCGGAATGGGATGATCACGTGTGATGCGGCCTCGTCGTCATGCCGTTTCCATTGTGCGGCGCGCTCGGCTAAAGGCAATGCGGAGGGCCGCCGAACGGCGATAAGCCTGAACCTCCAATGGCGTGAAGAAGGGTTGAGATTATGGCCGGAGCGATCGACAAGCGACTTCAGGAGCTCGGCGTAACCCTGCCCGACGCGCCGGCGCCGGCTGCGAACTACATCCCGGCCGTGCTGTCCGGCTCCATGCTCTACGTCTCCGGCCAGCTCCCCTTCGGCCCGGGCGGACTGGCGCTTACCGGCACGCTTGGCGCGGGCGTCTCGATTGAGGACGCGAACAAGGCCGCGAAGCTCTGCGCCATCAACATCCTATCGCAGGCAAAATCGGTTCTGGGCGATCTCGACCGCATCGCGCGGATCGTGAAGCTCACGGGCTTCGTAGCCTCCACCGCGGATTTTGGCGATCAGCCGAAGGTGATGAACGGCGCGTCCGACTTCCTCGTCGAGGTTCTGGGCGACAAGGGCCGGCACGCCCGCTCCGCGGTCGGCGTGGCGGCGCTGCCGCTGAACGCGGCGGTCGAAGTCGAAGCGATCATCGAAGTCGCCTGAGCCAGCGATGGGGGCGCTTGACTGGCTCTTCGCGCGCCCGATTGCCCATCGCGGCCTGCACGATCGTGCGGCCGGAATTATCGAGAACACCCCGACCGCCGTCTCGCGCGCGATCGACGCCGGTTACGGCGTCGAGATCGACGTGCGCGAAACGGCGGACGGGGGAATGGTCGTTATTCATGACGCCGTCCTCGACCGCCTGTCGGCTGAGACCGGCAGGATCGCCGTGAAGACCGTCGCCGAGCTCCGCCGGATCCCGATCGCGCATTCCGGCGATCTCCTCTGGACGCTCGAAGACTGCCTCGACCTCGTGGGAGGCCGTGTCCCCCTTGTCGTCGAGATCAAAAGCCCGCGAAAGCAGGGCGTGGAGCATGCTCGCCGCGTCGCCGAACGTGTCGCGGAGCGGAGCGCCCAAGTGGCTTTGAAGTCGTTCAATCCCCGCGCCGTTCGCGTGGCGAAGCTCTATGCGCCTGCGATCCCGTGCGGCTTGGTGGGCCATGAGATCAAACTGGATCCAGCGGCCGGAAAGCCTCGCGGGGCGCGGGGACGCGCGCTTGCGAAAGCCCTCCGTTCTCCTCGGATCGACGAGATCGATTTCCTCTCCTGGGACATCGAGGACATCGATCGGCCCGAGGTCGCGGTAGCCCGGGCCTCCGGCAAGCCCGTGATGTGTTGGACCGTCAAGAGCCCGGCTGATCGGACGCGCGCCCTTGTTCATGCCGACCAGATAGTCTTCGAAGGTTTTCTACCCGATCAGAACCGGTAACCGACGCCGATCTGCCCGCCGGTCTCGTCCATGGCGTCGCGACCATATGGCGTGAAGAAGGCGGCGCCGAAGAGCTGCATCCGCTCGGTGAGATCGTAGAACAGCGCGCCCTGAAGCTTCGCGATCCGCTGGCGCAATGGGTAGCGGCCGCTCCAACGCCCGGCGCCGATCGTGTTGAAGCTCTGGACGAGAGCGAGCCATCTTGGAGCGACCCGCAGCCCCACCGTGGCGTCGAGCCGCACTTCATCGGCCGGCGCCTTGCTGCGCCAGCGATAGCCAGCCTCGAAATCGGCGAAGCCCGCTATGCCGAAGGCTTCGAAGCTACGCTGGATCAGCCCGCGGACGTCGACCTGATCGTCGGTCTCGCCAATCGCAGCTACGCCTTCCTTCGCGCGCGCGCCAGCGACCACGACCGAGCCTTGCGCCGAGGCGATCCACGGCCCCTCATTGAACAGGCGGATGCGGGCGCCGAGTTCGGAACGTCCGAGGCCCTGCCGCTCGTGCCGACCGCCATCCTCGGCGCTGATCTTTTCAAGCTCGGTCGAGCCGAACAGCGTGACGCCGTCGCGAACGCCGTATTCGACGAAGACCGGCGTGTCGTACTTGGTGTAGCGGCCGCGCGGCTGACGCCGGCCCGTCGTATCGAAATAACGGTCGCCGTCGGTCATCAGCCCGGAAACGAAGAGCTTCACCTCGCCCCGCGGCAGAGTGTACGCGCCGGCTAATGCGGAGCTGGAGATCAACGCGGCCAGCAGGCCCCCGCCAATCTGCGACATGAAATACGCCATGCCAGCACGCCCCCGCGGCCGGCGCCCCTCCGCCGACAGGGTTGATTTTCACGTACTTCTCGGCAACCGCAAGCTGAATGATTCGGCGGCTTCGCCGATTTACGCGGCTGATCCCGGCAGCGCGCCGAGCGCGGCGGACAGCTTCGCAGCCCTGTCGGGGGCGAGGGGCCCTTGAGGCGGGGCCATGACCTCGGCTTCCAGCTCGCTCGCGCGTTGGCCGAGCATCGCGAGGCCGATGGTTGGCGCAGAGCCCGCAATGTTGTGGAGCTTCAGCCGAAGCGCGTGACGTGCAGGCTCGCCGTCCGCCGCCACCGCGCGCTGCGCGAGCGCCGCCATCTCCTGGGCCTTACTCGGCAGGCTGTCGACGAAACGCTGCCTGACGACCGCAATGCGTTGCGCGAGCTCTTCTTTCCGGTCGGTCATGGCTCCGCGCGTCCTCTCAGTAGTCCCACTCCGCGGCGACGCCCGCTGAGGCGTTGCCGGCGGCGCCCGCCTGGCCGCGCGCCTTGATGTGGTCCGTGAGATTGACGTCGAGCGTCACGCCGGTGTCCTCCGGCGTCGTGCCGGTCGAGAAGCCGAGATAGATGTTGTCGGAGATGTAGCGTCCGATGCCGAGCCCGAAGAGGCCGTCGCCGCCGCCGGATGCGATGTCCAGGCTGTCCACGCCGAGCCCCTTGCGCAAGCCTTCGAGCGGCCCGCCCCCGCCTCCGCCGACGCCGCTGTACTGTGCGACGGCCTGAGCAAGCGAGATCGCCTGACCGGGCGTCAGCTCGCCCGACGCCTTGTTGAACAACAGGCGAGCCAGGACTTCGTCGGTCGGCAGCGTCGGGTTCGAGCCGAACGTAATCTGCGGCGCGGACGCCGTGCCGGTGATCAGCACCTGCGCGGTCACGTCCTTGGCCTGCGTCTCCGCGACGAAGTCCAGTGTCGGGTCGAGGTCGCCTGCGAACGCCACTGCCCCGCGCGTGAACTCCAGCCTGTGGCCCAGCACAGAGATGTTGCTGCGGCCCTCACGAAGCTGGAACGCGCCGACGGGAACAGGGGCGGCGGAGGTGCCGGTGATTTTGATCTGGGCGCCCGCCTCCGCGTTCATGCCAAGTCCGCGGATGAAGATGCGATCGTTCGCCTGCACCGTGATGTCGAGCGTGGCGACGAAGGCGTCTTGGGTCTTCGCAGTCTTCTTGCCCGCGTTGACCGAGCCATACTGCTTCAGGACCGCCTTCGGCGCGCCTTGATGCCGGACGTCCGGCAGAGGCGTATAGCGGGCCGGGATCTTGTCGGGGATCTGGATCTCGACCGATCTCGTCCGGATCGTGCCGGTGACGACAGGTCGGCGCGCGAGCGGCCCCTGGAGCCTGAGATCGGCGTCGGTGATGGCCGTCACGATGTCGGTGCCGACAACTTCGGCATTGCTGGCGTTGAAGCGGATCTCGCCTGGGAAGCCGGCATCCGGGTTCACGGCGACGCGGCCGGAGCCTGAGATCGACCCGCCGTTGCGCGTGGTGGCCTTGAGCGACCGGACCTCGATGTTCGTGCCATTCGCCGCGATCGAAGCTGTCATGCCCTTCAGCTGAAGGCCGGCGGCGCGGTTGAAGTACGACCCGTTTGCGAGCGATCCGGCGCCGTTGATCCGCGGCGCGGAAGTCGGACCGCCGACCCTTACGTCGAAGCTCGCCTGCCCGTCGATACGGTCGCCCGAGACGGACAGCGTGTCGTTGAGGAAGGCGAGCGGCGCCTTGCCCGCGACAGCGAGATCGAGGTCGCCCGCGCCGAGCGGGGCGGAGCCGCGCGCTGTCACGCTCAACCCCCGGGCGGCGGTCACGGTGGTGTCGGTTGTGACCCGCTTGCCCTGAAGCGCGCCCTTCGAGTCGATCTGGGCGACAGGCACGCCGGCGCTGCGGGTCGCCGCTGTTGAGAGCCCCGAGACCTTGAGAGAGTAGGTCCCGGTCGGGGCCGAAACCGGCCCGCCGACCTTGGCGTCGCCCGTCAGCGTGCCGTTTGCGCCAAGCCCGGGAGAAAAAGCGTTCGCGAGCGAGAGCGGCACGGCGCGGATCGCAACCGTTACGTCGAGATTGCCGGTCGAGCCGAGCGGCGCCGAACCGTTGGCGGTGACACGCAAGCCGCCCCCGCCGGTGACGGCGGTGTCGGTGGTCGCGCGCCCGTCGGCGAGCGTTCCCTTGGTGACGATCTCGAGCGGAGGAACGCCTCGGGCCTGCGCGCTCGTCAGGCCGGTGACGCGGAAGTCGTACGAGCCGGTCGGGGCCTTGATCGGTCCACCGACCTTGGCGCCGCCTACAAGCCGGCCAGCGAGTCCGAGGCTCGGCATTACGGCGTTGGCGATCGACAGCGGCAGCTCCGGCACGTCGATGTCGACGGCAAGGTCGCCGTCCCCGAGCGGGATCGCGCCCTTGGCGGTCGCCCGCACGCCGGCGCCGGTGATCGCGGTGTCGGTGGTCACGCGCTGACCTTCCAGCGCGCCCTTGGTGGTGATCTGCAGTGGCGCGAGGCCTTTGGCCTGTGCGGCGGTGAGGCCGGTGACCGTCAGGTCGTAGTCGCCGCGCGGCGCGTTGAGCGGGCCGGCGACGTTCGCCCTCCCCTTGAGCTCGCCGCCGAGTCCAAGCGCAGGCTGGAAGGCGTTGGCGAGCGCGAGCGGCAGCCGCTCGATGGCCACCGCCATATCGAGATCGCCCTGCCCCAGCGGCGCCGAGCCTTTGGCGGTCGCCTGAATGCCGCCGCCGCCGGCAATCGTGGTGTCGGTGGTTACGCGCTCGCCCTGGAGCTCCCCCTTTGTCGTCACCTGTAGCGCGGGCACGCCCTTGGCGGCTGCCGACAGCAGGTCGGAGATGCGCAAATCGTAGGAGCCGCGCGGCGCGTCGATCGGGCCGGCGACGGTGGCGTCGCCCTGCAGCTTGCCGCTCAGACCAAGATCAGGCCGGAAGCCGTTCGCAAGCGCCAGCGGCAGCTCGCGGATCGCGACGGCCATATCGAGGTCGCCTTTTCCGAGCGGCGCCGAGCCTTTCGCGGAAACGTTGATCCCGCCCTGCCCGTTGATCGTCGTATCGGTGGTGACGCGGTCGCCCTGAAGCGCGCCCTTGGCGACGACGGCCAGGGGCGGCACGCTCTTGGCCTGGGCCGCCACGAGACCGTCGATCGCGACGTCGTAGGTTCCGACCGGCCGCGCTACGGGGCCCGCGAGCTTCACGTCGCCGCGCAGCGTGCCGTCGAGGCCGAGGTCGGGGACAAAGGCGTTGGCGAGCGCGAGCGGCAGCTTCCCGATCGCGACGGCCAGATCGAGGTCGCCCTGCCCGATCGGCGCCGAGCCCTTGGCGGTCGCTTCGATCCCGCCGCCGCCTGTGATGGCCGCGTCGGTCGTCACGCGCTTCAGATCCGTCGCGCCCTTCGCCGTGACCTGTACCGGCGCGACGCCTTTGGCGCGACCGGATGTAAGGTCGACGACCGTGACGTCGTAATCGACGGCTGGCGCCTTGGCCGTGCCGCCGATGCGGGCGACGCCGCGCATGCCGCCTTCGATCTCGACGCCCGGCGCGAAGGCGTTCGCGTATTTCAGAGGCAGCGTGCGGAGGTTGACCGTGAGGTCGATCGGCCCGTCGCCGAGCGGCGCCGAGCCGTTGGCCGCGAGATCGATGCCGCCGCCTGTCATCGTCGTCTCGGTCGTCGCGCGGCGACCTTCGAGCCCGCCCCTTGTCATGACCGCGAGCGGCGGCAGGCCAGCGGCGGCGGACGCTTGCAGTTCGGTGATCCGGAGATCGTAGTTCCCGACCGGCGCGTCGATCGGCCCGCGCACGCGCACGTCGCCGCGGAGCGCGCCCTGCAGGCCAAGATCGGCCTGGACGGCATTGGCGAGCGCGAGCGGGAACTCGCGGATCGTAACCGTCATATCGACGTCGCCCCGGCCGAGCGGGGCCGAGCCCTTCGCGACGAGGCTGACTCCACCGCCTCCGGTGATGGTGGCGTCAGTCGTAACGCGATCGCCCTCGAGCGCGCCCTTGGCGGCGACGACCAGGGCCGGAACGCCCTGCGCCCTGGCGCTCGTCAGGTTCGCGATACGGAGATCGTAGGTTCCCTTCGGTCCGGAGACCGGGCCGGCGATGCGGGCGTCTCCCTGGAGCGCTCCACCGAGCGCGAGGTCGGGCACGAAAGCGTTGGCGAGCGCGAGCGGCACGCTGCGCAGCGCCACCGTCATGTCGAGATCGCCGTTCCCGAGCGGCGCCGAGCCGTTAGCCACGATACTGAGGCCGCCGGCCCCGGTGACAGTCGTGTCGGTCGTGACGCGATCGCCTTCGAGCCGGCCCTTGGTCGCGAGCGCCAGCGGCGGGATCTTGGCGTCGCGGAGCTGCGCGATGGAAAGGTCTGAGCCGCGAATGTCGAACACCGCCTGAGGCGCGGACGCGAGTCCGGTGACTTTGGCGTCGCCCTCGACGAAGCCGCCGAGGCCGAGCTCCGGTGAAAAGGCGTTGCCGAGCGCAAGCGGCAGTTCGCGCAGCGCCACGTCGAGATCGAGCTGCTGGCCCGCCTTGCCCTTCACGCTCAGCAGGCCGCCATCGATCGCCCGAAGCGCGAACGCGTCGATCGCGATGTCGGAGCCGATCACCCTGACCTTCGCAGGGCCGGTCAGCCGGGCGGACTTGCCGCCGCCGGTGAGATCGAGCCGCGAGAGGTCGATGCGCGTCTCGGCAGGGGCATAGACCACTCGCCCGTCGGCGGCGACGGAGGAGCCTTTGGCGCCTGCGTTCAGCGAGACGTCCATGCCGTCCGGCGCGCCGCGAGCGATGAGGGACACCGTGTCGACCGCCTGCCCGCCGGCTGCGATCGACGAGCCGTTGACCGTGCCGTCGATCGTCACTTTGCCCGTGGGATCAACCACGGTCGCCGCTACGTCGAAAGCGCCGATCCGCGCTCCGGAGGCTGCGATATCCGCGCCCTTCGCGCCGATCACGACGCGTTGCACGCCGTTCTCCGTCGACAGCGCGACGTCAGCGTTGAGCCGCCCCGCGAGCTCGGTCAGCGCGAGCGCGCCGACTTCGGCGAGATCGGGTGAATCCAGCGTGATGCGCCCGGTCGCGAGGCCCTTCGGCGTGACCGACAGGTCGCCGCGCGCCGTCGTCGAGGCGATCGCCAGGTCGAGACCTTCGAGGCGACGCGCGCCATCGTCTTCAGTGACCAGCCGCCCGGTCCCACGCAGGGGCTTGCCGTCGAGCGAGCCGCCGAGCCCGAAGGCCGCGCCGAGCGAGCCCGTGACGTCGGTCGCGTCGAGGTCGAGCTTCAGGTCCTTGAGCGCGCGGCCCATGACTTCGCCCGAGGGGATCGACAGCGTCGACTTCACGCCGAGATCGTCAAGCCGGCCGGTCAGCGCTGCGTCGACGTGCGCCTGACCCGATGCGCGGGAATCGAGGCGTGAGACGTCGTCGACGTCCGCCTTCGCAACGACGTTCGCCCGCTCGCGGGTCACCGAACCGTCGGCGGTGACGACCACATGGTCGCCGCGCGCGTCGAGGCCGGAAATCGTGAAGGCGCCGTCATCGCCTCGGGTCACGCCGCCCTTGATCGTGAGCGAGCCGCCGGTCAGCCCGTCGACCTGCGCGACGCCGGTCTTCAGCTGGCTCGCCGAGCCGTTGAGGCTCGCCGACAGCCGCGAGAGGTCGTAGGCGAGGTCGAAGTCCGAGGAGAGATCGACGGCGCCGCCGAGCGCCATGCCGGTCAACGGCGCGACGGTGGCGAGATCGCCGGCCTTGAGGGTCGCGTGGCCCTTCGCGGCTGTGGGCGACACGTCGCCGGCATAGGACGCCGCGACGTCGGCGAGACGCACGTCGGAGCGCTCGATCGTGGCCTCGCCCTTGAGGTTGGTCACGCCGGCGGCCGATATGTTGAGGGCGCGGCCGAGCGCAAACATGCGGTCGTCGGCGAACTTCACGCCGTCCGCGTCGGCGTCGATCACGAAGGCGACGCGGGTGTTGTCATCCGAAAGGGCGCCGTTCGGCGTCGCGGTGAGCTTGATGCGCGCAGTCTCGGCCTGACCCTGCTCCGCGGCGAGGCCGCCGCCGTCGGCGGTCGCCGTGATGACGGGATGATCGAGCGGTCCCTTGGCCGTCCCGAGCACGCCGAGCGAGGCCCAGCGCAGACCGGGAGGAAGCACCGCCGCGAAGCGCGCGGGATCGCCCGCCTTCACGTCGAAGGAGAGGTCGACCGTCTCGGCCGCCGTGTCGACTTTGCCGCGCGCGCCGAGGCGGACGGACGGCGCCTCGATCGTGACGTCGGTGAGGTCAATCGGCCCCTCGTCGGGAACGAGCGCCTCGGCCGAAATCTTCGTCATGCCGTCGACCAGCGGCGTGATCGAAGGATCAACCAGCCGCCCGACGTCGCCATTGATCCCGAGCGTCACGCGCCGCGCCCTGCCCTCGCGGGTCACGTCGGCCGCGCCGTCCATGCGTCCTTGGGTTCCTGCGACGACGGCGAGCTGCGCACGAAGCGCGTCGAGCGTGCCGGCGGCGTCGAGGCCGATGTCGATCGGAGGAAGGCCGGGGATGTTGGCCATGCGCGCGACGAGGCCGCCGGCCGGTTCGCTGCCGCGCAGAGACAGCTCGACCCCATTGGTCGCGGGGATGAACCGGCCCTTGCCTCCGATCCGGCCGGGGATTGCGTCGATCCGCTTGAGCTCGAACTCCGCGGAGACGCCGTCGGAGGCCTTGCGCAGGGTGGCGGCCGCGTTCGCCGTCAGCTTGGCGGGCGTCCCGATCACGGGCTGCGCGAGATCAAGCCCGGCGAGGTTGAACTTCTCGAGGTGTATCTCGATCGGCAGTTCGGGGAACAGCGGCGCGTTCGGGTCCGGCGGCGGCAGGTTTTCGGTTTGCGCCTCGTAGACCGGCTGGCGCGCGACCTTCACCTCGCCGACGTCGACGAGGTTCACGACGAGCTTGCGGGAATAGAGCTGAAGCGGGGACCAGAGCAGGCGCGCGCGGTCGACTGTCAGCCACTCGCCCTGCCGGTCGGAAAGCTTCACGTCCTTCAGCGTCAGGTCGTAGGGGAACGAGCCTTCGATGCCGCCGATCGCGATCTTGGTGTCGTCGGAGCTTGCGTATTTCGACGTCAGGCTCGCGATCGTCGACAGGCCCTGAGCAGTCGACAGGTAGAACAGCGCCGCGCCCAGCACGAGCACAGGGATCAGCAGCAGGATCCCAAGAACGATGAGGACGCGCTTGAATATGGCCATCAGAACGACTGCCCGATGCTGATGTAGAAGGCGACGCGGGAGTCGTTCTTGCTCTTGCCGACGATTGGCGTCGCGACGTCGGCTCGGATCGGCCCGATCGCCGTATAGTAGCGCAGGCCGATGCCGGCGCCGACGCGGATGTCTTCCTTGAAGCTGGGAATCGATTTGTCGAACGCTGCGCCGGCGTCGACGAAGGGCACGACGCCGATCGTGTCCGTCACCTTGATGCGCGCCTCGATCGAGGTCTCGAGCAGGCTGCGGCCGCCGATCGGCTGGTCTTCGTCACACTCCAGCGCCTTCTTCGGCTTCGGATTGATCGGCGTGCAGAACGGGCTCGCGCTCTGATAGGCGAAGCCGCGGATCGAGCCGCCGCCGCCCGCGAAGAAGCGGCGGTTCGCCGGCACGTCCTCGAGCGATTTGGGGCCGACCATCGAGCCGAAGCCGATCTTGCCGGCGAGGATGTAGCGCTTGTCCTCGTCGAGCGCGTAGTAGGTCGACACCTGACCCTTCAGGATGTTCAGCGACTTCGATTCGCCCTGGAAATTGTAGTACGGCGCAGCCGTCACGATGGCGCGGAAGCCGGTCGACGGATCGAGCTTGCTGTCGGTGTTGTCGAAGGTGACGCCGACCGGGATGCCGAGCAGCACGAAGTTCTTTTCGCCGAAGGTGTCGCGGATCGTAGAGCCCTCGGCTTCGATGCCGATCTGCGCCGAGAACGCGCTCGTCAGCCGCCGGCGGATGGCGGCTGCGGCGCGCACGCCGTCGCGCTCATAAGCGTCCGGACGCTCGCGCAGCGCCTCGACGTCGACCAACAGGTCGTCGAACCCGGTCCAGACGCCCGGCTTCTCGAAATGCGCCTTGGCGGTATACTCGTAGTCGGCCGGCTTGTTGGTGATCAGCCGTCCGGCGCCGACCTCGAGACGAAGCTTCTCCGCCCCGCCCCAAAGATTGCGGTGGCCCCAATAGGTCGAGACGCTGGCGCCGTCGATCGAGTCGTATTTTGCCGCCGCGCCGACATACCGGAACTTCTTCTCCTCGACTTCGATCGCGATCGGCACCTGGCCATTGGCGTCGGGCGCGGTTCCCTCGCGGATGCGCACCGAGGAGAACACGTCGAGCTTCCCGACCTCGTCGCGTAGTTCCGCCACCTTCTTTGGGCTATAGCGTTCGCCCGGCTTGAACGGCACGCGGCCGAGAACGACGCGAGGGTCGACCTCCTTCGTGCCGGTGATCGTGACCTGACCGAGCGGCGCGCGCGGGCCCGCGGCGACGCGGATCGTCAGGTCGAGCTGCTTGCGCTGGTGGTCGGCGACAGCGTCGCGGCCCTTCACCGCCGCGAACGGATATCCGTCGTTGCGAAGCTGATCGACGATCCGCGATTCTGCGGCGAACACGACCGCCGACGGGGCGGGCGCGCCGGGGCTCAGGCCGACCTTCTTCGGATCGATCGCCGTCGCCTGTCCCGCGCCCGAATCGAGGCTCTGGATGCGGACGTTCCCGAAGGTGAAGACGGGTCCCGGCTGGACGTGGACCACGACGGGCACGGGTTTCGACGAGCGCTGCACCGCGTCCGCGGCGCGTTCCGACGAGACCGGCGCTCCGGCGGCCGTCACGTCGACGACCGCGCCGTAGCGTCCGGTGGCGGTGAGAGCCGCGGCGATGCGCTCGATGTCGGCCTTGGCGCGCCCGACGAGGCCAGGAGGGCCAGGCGGCGCGTCCTTCTCCAGCGCCTTCAGCGTGGAGGTTTCGTTCGCGATCTTTTCTACTTCGGCGTCGCCGCCGTCGATCGTGAAGGTGGTGACATAGGAAACGCCGGGAACCGCCGCAGCGGCGGGCGGCGCGGGTAACGGCGACTGCGCCAATGCCGCCGTGCTGATTAGGCAGGCGACACAACCCGCAACCAGACGCGACGGCCAGACGCCGTCAAGCCAACCCCGCGCTACGCCCACACACCGTCCCCGCATCGACACCCCAATACCGTCATAACGATCGGTTCTGGACATCGAAAGATAAAACGACCTCTTCGCCCGGATTCAATTCCGACCGGCGAGCAAGCGACGGCATTCAAGAAGATCGTCCAGCGCGCCAATCAGACCTGCGCGCTGCGCGTCGCTCAGCCCGGCATGTACGACAGGGGCGGGCGTTGCGATCACGCGATCGTCCCGCAAATCTTCGGGGGGCGTTTCCGCCCTGCGCGGCGTCTCGGGCTCCTGCGGCATGCCGCGCCCCGCCGGCGCCCAGAAATCGGGACCCACGCTGTCGTCCATCAGGCCGCGCATCCGCGGCTCCTGAGGCCGCTCGATCGACGGCTCCGCAGCGAGGGCGCGTTCGGCCGCAGCCGTCAGCCCTGCGGCGGCGGCAGCCTTGCGGCCGCCCTGCTCCCGGAGAATCCGCTGGACGCCGCGGATCGTGTAGCCTTCCCCATAGAGCAACTGCTTGACGCCGCGGAGCAGCTCAACGTCATTCGGACGGTAGTACCGCCGCCCGCCGCCGCGCTTGATCGGCTTGATCTGTGGGAAACGCGTCTCCCAGAACCGCAGGACGTGCTGCGGCAAGCCGAGGTCTTCGGCGACTTCGCTGATCGTGCGAAATGCGTCCGGGCCTTTGCCCTCGCGTTCGAGGTCGCCGTCTTCGTCGCTCAAGCGCTGGCTTTCCTCTTGGCCGGCGTGGTTTCCTCTTCCTCGCCGTTGATGCGGCTCTTGAGGATGTTCGAGGGCTTGAACACCATCACCCGTCGCGGCGGGATCGGCACTTCCTGGCCGCTCTTGGGGTTGCGGCCTACGCGCTGGCCCTTGTCCCGCACTACGAAGGAGCCGAACGACGAGAGCTTCACCGTCTCGCCCCGCTCCAGGCAGTCTCCGATCTCTGCAAGAACCATCTCCACCAGCGCCGCCGACTCGGTGCGCGAAAGTCCCACTTTCTGGTAGACCGCCTCGCATAAATCCGCGCGCGTCACCGTCCGCCCGGCCATATCAGCCTCCCCCTGCTTCCCGGGCGGATCGCGCGGATGGATTCCGCGTCTCTGTCCGTCCGGCGGAAGAGGCTATGTGCGCTCCGCGCGGCGGTCAACGATCTGATAGTATTGGGAGAGTGCGGACGGTCGCCGCTTACCAGCGGACCAGCGCCGAGCCCCAGGTGAAGCCGCCGCCCATGGCCTCGAGCAGGACGAGATCGCCCTTTGCGATTCGACCGTCCTTGCGCGCCGCGGCGAGCGCGAGCGGGATCGAGGCGGCCGACGTGTTGCCGTGGCGGTCGACGGTCACGACCACCTTCTCTGGAGCGATTCCGAGCTTCTGCGCGCTGGCGTCGATGATCCGTCGGTTCGCCTGGTGCGGCACGAACCAGTCGATCGTCTCGGCGCTCTCGCCGGTCGCCCTGAACGCGTCCTCGATGACGTCGGTGATCATGCCGACTGCGTGCCGGAAGACCTCGCGGCCTTCCATCTTCACATGGCCCGTCGTTCCCGTGGAGGATGGGCCGCCGTCGACGTAGAGCTTGGCGCGATGCCGCCCGTCGGAGCGCAGATGGGTGGTGAGGACGCCGCGACCGTCGTCCTCCTCGGAAGCTTCGAGCACCACCGCGCCGGCGCCGTCTCCGAACAGGACGCAAGTGGTGCGGTCTTTCCAGTCGAGGATGCGCGAGAAGGTCTCCGCGCCGATCACCAGAGCCCGCTTGTGCTGGCCAGAAACCAGGAACTTGTCGGCGATCGACAGCGCGTAGACGAAGCCCGAGCAGACCGCCTGCACGTCGAAGGCGAAGCCGTTCGTCATGCCGAGCGCGGCCTGAACGGTCGCGGCCGTCGCGGGGAACGTCTGGTCCGGCGTCGAAGTCCCGAGCACGATGAGGTCGATGTCGCCGCCATCGAGGCCGGCCTCAGCGAGCGCTTCGCGCGCGGCGCCGATCGCGAGATCGGACGTCATCTCGCCTTTGTCGGCGATGTGGCGCTGCCGGATGCCGGTGCGCTGGACGATCCATTCGTCGGACGTGTCGACGCTCTGCGCGAGCTCTTCATTGGTGAGGACGCGCGAGGGAAGATACGAGCCGCACCCCCGCACCACGGAACGAATTTGTGTCACGAAACAGCCTCTGCGAGCGCCGTCTCGCCCGGCGTCGCCGCCGCGCCTGTCGACGCCAGTCCTTCATGGATCTTCTTGGTCAGATCGTAGCGCGCCATGTCGTAGCCGAGCTCGACGGCGGCGGCGAAGCCTTCCGCGTCCGTGCCGCCGTGGCTCTTGATGACCACGCCGTCGAGGCCGAGGAACACGCCGCCATTCACCTTGCGCGGGTCCATCTTGTCGCGAAGCGTGTCGAAGGCGTGGCGCGCGAGCAGATAGCCGATCTTGGACATCAGCGTGCGCGACAGCGCGTCGCGCAGATATTCCGCGATCTGACGAGCGGTGCCTTCCGCCGTCTTCAGCGCGATGTTGCCGGAGAAGCCTTCGGTCACGACGACGTCGACCGTGCCCTTGCCGATGTCGTTGCCCTCGACGAAACCCTGGAAGTCGAGCGCCGTAAAGCCGCCTTCCCGCAGGATGGCGGCCGCAGCTTTCACCTCCTCGACGCCCTTGATCTCCTCGACGCCGATATTGAGCAGCCCGACCGTCGGCCGATCGATGTCGAACAGGATGCGCGCCATGGCGGAGCCCATGACGGCGAAGCTCACGAGCTGGTTTGCGTCCGCGCCGATCGTCGCGCCGACGTCGAGCACGATGCTCTCGCCACGCAGCGTCGGCCAAATCGCCGCGATCGCCGGACGCTCGATGTCCGGCAGCATCTTCAGGCAGAGACGCGACATCGCCATCAGCGCGCCGGTGTTGCCGGCGGAGACGGCGACGTCAGCCTCGCGCGCCTTCACGGCCTCAAGCGCGAGCCACATGGACGATCGGCGCCGGCCCTGGCGAAGCGCGACGCTTGGTTTGTCGTCCATTCGCACCGCGACGTCGGTGTGCAGGATCTCCGAGGCGGCCTTGAGCTTGGGATCGGCATCGACGAGCGGCCGGACGCGCGCCTCGTCGCCGACGAACAGAAACCGCATGTCGGGCTTGCGCGACAGCGCGATGGCCGCTCCCGGCGCCACGATCTCGGGGCCGAAGTCGCCCCCCATGGCGTCGAGCGCGATGCGAACCTTGTCTGTCATTCGTCCTGGGGTCCGAAGCTCAGCGCGCCCGTTCGGCAATGGAGCTGAAGAAACAAGCGGTTTCGGCGCGCGCGGACCATAGCGATCGTCGGGCCGGAGGCAACCCTGAGCTTTATCTCATGAGTCACGCTGGGAACCGTCCTTGGCCAGCGCCTTCAGAACTGCGAAAGGCGATTCAGGCGCCTCGTCCGAGGGCGGGTCAAAGACCACGCCGGGCTTGCGCGGATAGGGATCGAGCCCGAGCGTGAAGAACTCGCCGACGATCACGCCGAGGTCCACTTCGCCGCCCTCGAGCGGCTCCGGCGCGTCGTCGCGCAGATCGTCGGGCGACGCCCCCGGAACGAAGCGGACGTCGATGTCCTCGGCGACATTCTCGTTGAACGGCTCCAGCGTCACGCTGCAGGACCGAGTCGTCGCCGCTTCGAGCCGTCCGCGGGCGCGCAGGCCGTTGCGGCCGAGCGGCGTGACGTGAAGCTTCGCGGCGAAGCTTTCGATCGAAATGACGTCTTCATTGAAGGCGGCGAGCGCCTTGCGCTCCTCTTCCGATGGAAGGATCTCGAATTCCAGTCCCTCGGCAGGCACGTCAGAAACCTGGAGCGGGCGGGACAACGGCAGGTCGCTCATGATGCGGCTCCCACGGCAGGGAAGACCGGGCCCCGCGCGACGAGCCGGTCGATGTCCTGAAGGTCGAGCGCAGCCGCAGCTTCGAAAACGTACGCCGTCAGGGCCTTCGAGCGCTCGTCCGGCCCAGCGCGATAGACGATTCGGGCGAGCGCCGCCGACATCGCCTCGAGGTCCCCGGCTGTAAGCGCGGCGTCGTATTGCTGCGCGCCGTCATAGAAAGAGCTCGCCATTGTCTTCATCTTCTTGGGGACGGACATGTCGCCGATCCCAATTTCGCGCAGTTGGGCGTCGAGCGCCTTGAACAGCACGTCCACCACCTCCTGCGCGACCGCCTCGGCCCGAGGCCCCCGCCCTTTCAGTCGGCGTAGATAGAGCGCGACATGAAGAACGAGGACTTCAAAGCGGCCGGGCAGCGTGTCGGGAGCGTCGAGGGCGTCGTATAGCTCCGGCCGTCGCGACGCCGCCACGAGACCGGCGTGGATGACTTCCGCAGTCGTCGGCGCGACGGGCGCGCGCATCTTGAGCAGTCCGAGGATCATCGCGTCAGATCGCGCAGCAGCGGTGGCGGGCCGTATCGCCTGTCGCCTGTTGAACTGCGGCCTGCCGCGGGTTACGCCAAGTGCCGCGGAGGAGCAAGCTGGGCAGGCCTTCTCCGGGGGCTTGGGCGGCCCCGGCGTGGCGTATGGGGAGATAGCTTCAGGAATGAGCAACAACCGAGTCATCGGGCTCGCCGCCGCAGGCGCGCTCGCCCTCGTCCTGTCCGCATGCGCGGAAGAGCAGTCGAAGGGGTACGTGCTTTCCGAGAGCGCGCTGCAGCAGGTGCAGGTCGGCGCAAGCCAGGAGCAGGTGCTGGTCGTGCTCGGCACGCCGTCGACCACCGCGACCCTGAAGGGCGACGTCTTCTATTACATCTCGCAGAAGACCCACCGCCCGGTCGCCTTCATGAACCCGAAGATTTCCGACCAGCGCGTGCTCGCGATCTATTTTAACGGGCAGCGCCGCGTGGAGAAGATCGCGAATTACGGGCTGAAGGACGGCCGCGTGTTCGACTTCCTCAACCAGGCGACGCCGACAGCGGGCCAGGAGACCAACTTCGTCGAGCACATGTTCAAGGGCCTGCTCTCGACCGAAGACGAATAAATCTGGGCTTGCGGAGGAATTGGCGATGGCCGCTCGCTGGCCTCTCATCGGCGTTCTCGCCGCGGCGCTTCTCGCGTCCGGAGCGCCCGCCTCGGCTGCGCCCGGCGATAGCCAGTTCGTCGGGCTGGAGCGGCACGACCCGTCCGCTCTGCTGAAGGCGGTGCGGGCTGGCTCCGACTTCGTAAAGGGCGGACGCGGACGTCAGTTCCGCGTCATCCTTGCGAACGCCGGCGTGATCTCGGTGATCCCGGGCGTCGCGCTGGTGCAGCGGGATCTTCCGCCGCTGCTGCGCGGCGCCGGAGGCCTCAAGATCATCGCCTGCAAGGAGACGCTCGACGCGCTCGCCCGAGCGAACCGGCGTCGCGTGCCGGTCATTTCCGGCGTGACGGTCATGTCGTGCCGCGGTCTCCGGAACAAGATGACGGTCACGGGCTGGCAACCGGCGATCGGCTTCGAATAACGCGCTCGGACCTTATGACGCTCCATCTTCAGAAGCTGTGCGTCGGCTGTGATTCTCCCGAGGATCTGCGCAGCTGGATCGACGAGCGCATGGCCGAGCGCCGCCGCACCGGACGGCCGCAGGAGCAGATCCACACCACGCGCATGACGCCAAAGCGCGCGGCGGAGTTGCTCGATGGCGGCTCGCTCTACTGGGTGATCAAGGGGACGATCCTGATCCGGCAGGCGATCCTCGACCTCAGACCGGCGAAGGGCGCGGACGGGATCGAGCGCTGCGACATCGTGCTGTCGCCGGAGACGGTCGCCGTGCGCCCTGCCCCTCGCCGCGCATTTCAGGGATGGCGCTATCTTGCGGCCCATGAGGCGCCGGCCGACACGGCGGTCGACGAGCGCGCGGCGCCAGGCCTGCCGCCCGCGCTTGTCGCCGAGCTCCGCACGCTCGGACTGATATGAACGCGTTCGCGCAGATCTTCTCCACGCTCGATCTCGTCGCGGTCGGCGTCTTTCTCGCAGCCTGGACCGTCCATCACTTCCTCTCCGAGCGCTCGGATAAGAGCCTCAACGTCGTCATGGCGCGCAGACGACGCGAGTGGATGGCCCGCATGGCGGGGCGGGACGCTCGCATGCCGGACTCCATCACCATGCAGGGGCTGCAGAACGGGACGGCCTTCTTCGCCTCGACCTCGCTGATCGCCGTCGGCGGCGGGCTGGCGGCGCTTCGCGCGAGCCGCGAGGCGGTCGACGTCTTCGCCGCGCTCCCGCTCGGCATCGCCACGACGCCCCAGGTCTACGAGGCCAAGGTGCTCGGCTTCTGCGCCATCTTCGTCTACGCCTTCTTCAAGTTCGTCTGGTCCTACCGGCTGTTCAACTACTGCTCGATCCTGATCGTCGCCTCGCCGCCCCCGGCGATGCGGGACACGCGCGAGATGGAGGTGGCGGTCGAACGCGCCGCTCGGATGAACATTGAAGGCGGCCGCCACTTCAATCGCGGCCTCAGGGCGCTGTTCTTCGTGCTCGCTTATCTCGGCTGGTTCGTCAGCCCGATGGTGCTGATTGGCGCGAGCCTGATCGTCTTCGTCGTGCTCTATCGCCGCCAGTTCAACTCCGAGCCGATGCGGGCGGCGGGGTTTGGCGAGGACTAGGGGGCGGCGACTCCGTTACGGCGCCGGCGCGTCGGCCTTGAGCAGCCGGTACGTCACGCTGTCGATCAGCGCTTCGAACGACGCGTCGATGATGTTCGGCGACACGCCGATGGTCGTCCAGCTCTGACCCTCGCCGTCCATCGACTCGATCAGCACGCGGGTGATCGCCTCGGTGCCGCCGTTCAGGATGCGGACCTTGTAATCCGTCAGCCTCAGGTCGGCGATGAAGGGCTGGTAGCGGCCGAGATCCTTGCGAAGCGCGACGTCGAGCGCGTTGACCGGGCCGATGCCCTCCGCCGCCGTGATCAGCGGCTCGCCGTCCACCACGACCTTCACCACCGCCTCGGAAACCGTGACAAGTTCGCCCAGCGCGTTGTGCCGACGCTCCACCATGACCCGGAAGCTCTCGACCGAGAAGAAATCCGGCGCGCGTCCGAGCGTGCGACGGGCGAGCAGCGCGAAGGAGGCGTCGGCGCCCTCATAGGCGTAGCCCTGCGCCTCACGTTTCTTGATGAGCTCGAGCAGGTCCACGAGGCGCGGGTCGTCGCGTTCGATCTCGACGCCGACACGGGCGAGTTCGGCCAACAGGTTGGAGCGCCCGCCCTGATCCGAGATCAGCAGCCGGCGGTGATTGCCGACGCGCTCCGGGTCGACGTGCTCGTAGGTCCGCGGGTTCTTCACGATCGCGGAGGCGTGGATGCCGGCCTTGGTCGCGAAGGCGTTGGCGCCGACATAGGGCGCGTAGCGGTTCGACGTCCGGTTCACGAGTTCGTCGAACGAGCGGGACAGCGACGCTAGACCTTCGAGCGCTTCGTCGCCGACGCCGATCTCGTAGCGGTCGGCATATGCCGGCTTCAGCTTCAGCGTCGGAATCAACGTGATGAGATTGGCGTTGCCGCAGCGCTCGCCGAGCCCGTTCAGCGTGCCCTGGATGTGGCGCGCGCCCGCGCCGAGAGCCGCGAGCGAATTGGCGACCGCGAGCCCCATATCGTCATGCGCGTGGATGCCGAGACACGTTCCAGGCACGACGGCGCTCGCGGCCGTGACGATCTCGGAGATCTCCTCCGGCGTGGTTCCGCCATTGGTGTCGCAGAGCACGACCCAACGGGCGCCGGCCTCGTAGGCCGTCCGCGCGCAGGCTAGCGCGAAATCGGAATTCGCCTTGTAGCCGTCGAAGAAATGCTCGCAGTCGACCAAGGTCTCTCGACCGGCGGCGACTGAGGAATCCACCGTCTCGCGGATCTGAGCGAGGTTCTCGTCGAGCGTAACGCCGAGCGCCTCGCGGACGTGGAAGTCCCATGCTTTCGCGACGAAGCAGCATGCGTCGGCGGCCGCCTGCAGCAGGCCTTGAAGTCCTGGATCGTTGGAGACCGAGCGGCCGGAGCGCTTCGCCATACCGAAGGCGGTGAAGGCGGCACGCGTCGTGCGTTTCTCGGCAAAGAATTCTGTGTCCGTCGGGTTTGCGCCGGGATAGCCGCCCTCGACATAGTCGACGCCAAGCCCGTCCAGCAGCTTCGCCACCGCGATCTTGTCGGCGAGCGTGAAGTCCACGCCCGCCGTCTGCGCGCCGTCGCGCAGCGTGGTGTCGAAGAGATAGACGCGCTCGCACGTCACCTAGCGACTTCCCAACTCGTGCCGGCGGCGCCGTCCTTCAGCACGATCCCGGCGGCCAGAAGCTCGTCGCGGATGCGGTCGGCCTCGGCGAAGTTCTTCTCCCGGCGCGCGGCGATCCGGGCGTCGATCAGACGCTCGATCTCCTCGCGGGCTAAGCCGGGCTCCGGCGCGCGGGCGGTCTGCCAGTCGGCATAGACGTCCGGCCGGAAGCCGAGGAAGTCGAGCGTGCCAGCGAGCGCCTTGCGGCCGCCCTCCCCCCTCAACCGGTGAAGCTCGGCGATCATCTTCGGCGTGTTGAGGTCGTCGGCTAGGGCCTCGACCACCCCCGGCGCAGGGCGCGGCTCGGCGGCGTCCCAAGAAGCGGCGTCGAACCACTGGCCGAGCGTGCGTTCGGCCTCCTGGAGGCTCTTCAGCGTCCAGTTGATCGGCTGGCGATAATGGGCGGAGAACATCGCGAGCCGCGCGACGTCCCCCGGCCAGTCCGCCAGCACTTCGCGGATCGTGACGAAATTGCTGAGCGATTTCGACATCTTCTCGCCTTCGACCTGCAGGAAGCCGTTGTGCATCCAGACGTTCGCCATCGTCTCGGTGCCGAAGCAGCAGGTGGATTGCGCGATCTCGTTCTCGTGGTGCGGGAAGATCAGGTCGATGCCGCCGCCATGGATGTCGAACACTTCGCCGAGCAGCGCGGCCGACATCGCGGAGCATTCGAGGTGCCAGCCCGGCCGGCCCCGTCCCCAAGGCGAATCCCAAGCCGGTTCGCCCTCCTTAGAGGGCTTCCATAGCACGAAGTCCATCGGCCCTTTCTTGTAGGACGCGACCTCGACACGGGCGCCGGCCTCCATCTCGTCGAGCGAGCGGCGGGCGAGCCTGCCGTAGGCCGGCATCGAGTCGACGTCGAACAGCACGTGGCCATCGGCTTCATAGGCGTGGCCGCGCGCGATCAGCCGCTCGACGAGCTTGACCATGTCGAGATCGTCGCCGCCGCGGCAGATGAACTCGGTCGCGCGCGGCTCGACGGTGGGCGCGAGGCAGCCGAGATCGGCGACGTCCCGGTGAAAGCCGGCCGCAGTCTCGTCGGTGAGCTGGCGGATGGTGATTCCGCGCTCCGCCGCCCGCGCGTTGATCTTGTCATCGACGTCCGTGATGTTGCGGACATAGGTAACGGCGCCCGCCCCATAGACGTGCCGGAGCAGCCGGAACAGCAGGTCGAAGACGATGACGGGACGGGCGTTGCCGATATGGGCGCGGTCGTAGACCGTCGGGCCGCAGACATACATGCGCACCGCGGCCGGATCGATCGGCGCGAACGCCGCCTTCTCGCGGGTCAGCGAATTGTAAAGCTTGAGCACAGTCACGCCCGTCCTCCCTTTCGGCCGGGCGCCACTCTTCTTCTCAAGCAAAGAAAAACGCCGCGGCCAGCCTCTCAGCTATCCGCAGATAATGACGATCCGGTTGATTTCGGCGGCGCGTCGGGCGGCGGTCATCGCGGCGGGACAATGGCGAGGCGAAAGAGGCCCGTCAAGCCGCTCGGAAATCAGGCGAAACGGCGCCATCAACGGCTTGCGATGCGGTCGGTGAGTAGCGCTAAGCCTAAGAAGTTCTTGAGAGAAGTGGCGTCCGCATTACCAAGATTTAAGGTGCGACAGTCTGGCGCCTGCCGGGGCTGGAAGCTATCTATCATCCGGCGAAGGGTGAACCCTTAGGGGTCATCTCAAGCAATCTATCGAGGAACCTTAGGAGGCTACAATGGCCGTTTGGACCGCTCCGATCGTCGAAGAGACCCCCGTTGGTCTCGAAGTGACGTCCTACAGCCCGGCTGAGCTCTGAGCTCAACCGTGCTTGATCTAGAGGCGATCTGCGTGATTACGGGCTAAACCCATGTCGTTACGCGTGATCGTCCTCGGATCCGCCGCCGGCGGCGGCTTTCCGCAATGGAATTGCCGTTGTCCGGTGTGCGCTCTCGCTTGGGATGGCGACTCCCGCGTCAAGCGTCGCACCCAGTCGTCTATCGCGATAGAGACCGGGTCTGGCCGCTGGACGCTGTTCAACGCGTCTCCCGACCTCCGCTCCCAGATTCTCGCGACGCCGCGGCTGCAACCAACAGGCCTGCGCGAAACTCCCATCCGCTCCGTGGTGCTGACCAATGGGGACGTCGACCACATCGACGGCCTGATCACGCTCCGCGAGCGCTCGCCGCTGACGGTCTACGCCACCAAGCAGATCTCCGAGGTTCTGGACGCCAACTCGATCTTCGGCGTGCTCGCGCCGGACATGGTGAGCCGTCGCGTCGTCGAGCTTGGCCAGACCATTACAATCGATGACGCCCGGATCGAATTCTTCGCCGTGCCCGGCAAAGCGCCGCTTTATCTCGAAACCGAGAACCTGAAGATCGGCGACAGCTCGGGCGACACGATCGGCGTCGACGTCCGCAAGGACGGCGAGCGCCTCGTCTATATTCCTGGCTGCGCGGTCGTGAACGACGACGTCCTCGCGCGGGTCGACGGCGCGGACGTTTTGCTGTTCGACGGCACGGTGTTCGAGGACGACGAGATGCAGCGCGCAGGCGTTGGCGTGAAGACCGGCCGCCGCATGGGTCATGTGCCGCTTTCGGGCGAAGGCGGGTCAATGGGCGCCTTCGACGGTGTGAAGATCGGCCGGAAGATCTACATACACATCAACAACACCAACCCTATCCTGATCGAGGGTTCGCCCGAGCGGCGCGCGGTCGAGGCGAAGGGTTGGGAAGTGTCGGAAGACGGCCTCGGGATCGTCGCCGGCGCTCGGCATGCCGAGGTCCGCGGATCGACCGCGGCCTGAGCTCACGGCCCGGGAGGATTCGATGACCGAACTGCTGACCGCTGACGCGCTCGAAGCCGCCCTGCGGGACGTCGGCGCGACGCGCTATCATCACCTGCACCCGTTCCAGCTGCGGCTTCAGTCCGGCGCGTGCTCGCGCGGCGAGGTCGAGGCGTGGGCGCTGAACCGCTATCTCTACCAGGCCTGCATCCCGCAGAAGGACGCCGCCATCCTTGCCCGCATGGACGACGCGCAGCTCCGCCGCGAATGGCGCCAGCGCATCATCGACCATGACGGCGAGCGCGAGGGCGAAGGCGGCATCGCCAAATGGCTGAAGCTGACCGACGATCTCGGCCTCGACCGCGAGGACGTGATGTCCGGCCGGCTGGCGCTCCCTGCGACGAAGTTCGCGGTCAACGCTTATGTCTCGTTCGTGAAGGATCGCTCGCTGCTCGAGGCGATCGCCTCGTCGCTGACCGAGCTGTTCTCGCCGATGGTGATCAAGATCCGCAGCGCCGGGATGCTGGAGAACTACGACTTCATCACCCCCGAGACGCTCGCCTACTTCAACAAGCGCCCGGTTCAGGCCAAGCGCGACAGCGATTTTGCGCTCGACTACGTCAAGCGTTACGCGACGACGCCCGAGCTGCAGCGCGCGGCGATCGGCGCGCTCGAATTCAAATGTTCGATGCTCTGGGCCATGTTGGACGCGCTCGAGCATGCCTATCTCTATGCGAAGCCCTGGCCCGACGCGTTCCAGACCGCAGACCGCGGCCAGCGTCAGGCGGCGGAATGACAGACATCGAAGTGCTCTCGGCCGCCGTACCGAAACTGCCGCGCGGCGTGCGTCTCCGCCGGGACGAGGTCCGGGACCAATGGCTGCTGCTCGCTCCCGAGCGCGTGCTGCATCCAGACCCGGTCGCGGTCGCCGTTCTCGAACGGTGTGACGGCGTCCGGACGGTGGACGCGATCGTGGACGACCTCGCGACGGCCTACGCCGCGCCGCGGGAGACCATCGAGGCCGACGTCAAGAAGATGCTGGCCGATCTCCAGGCCAAGCGGGTGCTCGACCTGGACTGACCTTCCGAGGAGGGAGGGCGACATGAACGACATGACGATCCCGAACCCGATCGAAGCGGCCCGCGTCGCGCCGCCGGCCCCGCTCGGCATGCTGGCCGAGCTGACGCACCGCTGCCCGCTCTCCTGCCCCTATTGCTCGAACCCCGTGGAGCTCGACAAGCGCTCCGGCGAGCTCGACACCGAGACCTGGAAGCGCGTGTTCTCGGAAGCGGCCGCTATGGGCGTGCTGCACCTCCATTTGTCCGGCGGCGAGCCGACGGCGCGCAAGGATATCGTGGAGCTGACCGCGCACGCTGTGCAGGTCGGGCTCTACACCAACCTCATCACCTCCGGCATCGGCGTGGCGCGCGAGAAGCTCGAAGAGCTCGCCAACGCAGGCCTCGACCACGTCCAGCTTTCGATCCAGGACGCCGAGGCCGAGAACGCCGACAAGATCGCGGGCCTCAAGGGCGCGCACAGCCGCAAGCGGATCTTTGCGGGCTGGGTGCTGGAGCTTGGCCTGCCGCTGACGATCAACGCCGTGATCCACCGCGGCAATGTCGAGAATATCGAGGCGCTGGTGAACATGGCGCTCGAATTCGGCGCCCGCCGCGTCGAGATCGCGCATTCGCAATATTACGGCTGGGCGCTTGAAAACCGCCGCCAGCTGATGCCGACCCGAGATCAGGTCATGCGCGCCGCGGCCACCGTCGAGCGCCTGCGCGACGAGCTCAAGGGCAAGCTCGTCATCGACGCCGTGGTGCCGGACTACTACGCCAAGCGTCCGAAACCGTGCGTCGGCGGCTGGGGCCGCCAGTCGCTCAACGTCACGCCGCAGGGCAAGGTGCTGCCGTGCCACGCGGCCGAGACGATCAAGCACCTCGAATTCGACTACGTCACCGACCGCAGCTTGCCCGACATCTGGGCGAACTCCTCCTCTTTCGAAGCCTATCGCGGCACGAGCTGGATGAAGGAGCCCTGCACCTCCTGTCCGCGCAAGGAGATCGATTTCGGCGGCTGCCGCTGCCAGGCGCTGGCGATCGCCGGCGATCCCGCGCAGGCCGATCCCGCCTGCTCGCTGTCGCCGTTCCACGCCAAGATCACGGCGCTCGCGATCAAGGACGCGGTCGCCGACGCGCCGGACTACATCTACCGCCGCTTCGGCGCGACGTCGGGCAATGCTCGCGTGCAGATCACCCGCAACGGCGCGCCTGCCGAATAACACCCCGGGGACAACGCTTCCTTGGCGTATTCGGGCGGCGCGCTTATGTTGGGCGCGTCCCCGACACGCATGCCTTTGAGCCGCCCGAACGATGACCTTCGTCGACGCCCAAACTGCCCCGCTTCGCAAGAACGGGACGATCAAGATCCACGGACCTGATGCTTTCGAGGGAATGCGGAAGGCGGGCCGTCTGGTCGCCGAGGCGCTCGACATGCTGTCGGATCACGTGAAGCCGGGCGTCACGACCGAGGCGCTCGACAAGCTCGCGCTCGAGTTTGGCATGGACCACGGCGCGCTGCCGGCCTGCCTCTATTACCGCGGCTATTCCCACACGATCTGCACGTCGATCAACCACGTCGTCTGCCACGGCATCCCGAACGACAAGCCGCTGCGCGAAGGGGACATCGTCAATGTCGACGTCACCTACATCCTCGACGGCTGGCACGGCGATTCGAGCCGGATGTTTGCGATCGGCGCGATTCCGCGCCGCGCCGAGCGGCTGATCGAGATCACCTACGAATCACTGAACCGCGGCATCGCGGCCATTCGCCCGGGCGCCACCACGGGTGACATCGGCGCCGCTATCCAGCGCTACGCCGAGGGCGAGCGCGCCTCGGTCGTGCGCGACTTCTGCGGTCATGGCATCGGCCGGCTGTTTCATGACGAGCCGAACATCCTGCATTACGGCCGCCCCGGCGAAGGCGCAGAGTTGAAGCCCGGCATGCTGTTCACGGTCGAGCCGATGATCAATCTCGGCCGGCCGCACGTGAAGATCCTCGGCGACGGCTGGACCGCGGTCACCCGCGACCGTTCGCTCTCGGCCCAGTTCGAGCACATGGTCGGCGTGACCGAAGACGGCTGCGAGGTCTTCACGCACTCGCCCCGCGGCATCGAGATGCCGGTTTTTACCGCGGCCTGATCGAGATGTTCTACTTGCTTCGAGACGCCTTCCTGTCGGAAGGCTCCTCAGCATAAGGGCCGTTGAAGCAGCCATGCTGAGAAGGCTGCCGTAACAGCCGTTTCGAAGCTTGCAGGCGCTTGCCGTTCGCGAGGTCCCGCTTCACGGTAGGCGTCAAAGACGTCGTCCCCGAGCCGAGCGCAGATGCCCGTCGAACACGAAGACGCCCTCCCCGGCTTCGATGAGGCGCCCGTCAAAAAGCAGCCGCCGTCTGAAGAGCCCCATTATCTCGGCCACCGCGCCCGGCTGAAGGCTCGCTTCCTCGAAGGCGGGCCGGAGTCGCTCGCGGATTATGAGCTTCTCGAAGTCGTGCTGTTCCGCACGATTCCCCGCTCGGACGTGAAGCCGCTGGCCAAGCATCTGATCGCGACCTTCGGGTCGTTCGCGGACGTGCTGGCCGCGCCTTACGAGCGGCTGGTCGAGATAAAGGGGATCAAGGACGCGACCGCGACCGACTTCAAGATCGTCGAGGCCGCGGCCAGGCGCTTCGCCAAGGGAGCGGTGACCAAACGGCGGGCGCTGTCGTCGTGGTCGTCGGTCATCGATTACTGCCGCACCGCGATGGCGTTCGACGACCGCGAGCGTTTCCGAATCCTGTTCCTCGACAAGAAAAACGGCCTGATCGCCGACGAGGTGCAGCAGACCGGGACGATCGACCACACGCCGGTCTATCCGCGCGAGGTCGTGCGCCGCGCGCTAGAGCTGAGGGCGAGCGCGCTGATCCTCGTGCACAATCATCCCTCCGGCGACCCGACGCCAAGCCGCGCCGACATCGAGATGACGCGGACCATCGTCGACATCGCCAAGCCGCTCGGCATCGAGGTCCATGACCATGTCATCGTGGGACGCGAAGGCCACGCGAGCTTCAGGGCCCTCAAGCTGATATGACCGATCAAAGGGCGACGCGGCGCCGAAAAATGGGGCGCCGAACCCCTTTCCACGCGCGTTCAGCGGATTAGCATCTCTCCAGTCGTTTGCGTCACAGGAGTACGCCTCGCTTGCCCAGAGCCTTCGACGAGATGACGCTCGCGGACGGGTCTATCCGCTCCGCCTATGCCAAGCTCGCAGACTGGCTCAGCGGCGCTCCCGCCGATCTGCTGCAGTATCGCGTCAAGGAGGCGGAGCTCCTGTTCCGCCGCATCGGCATCACCTTCGCGGTCTATGGTGATCAGCAGGCCCAGGAGCGGCTGATCCCGTTCGACATCATTCCCCGCATCATCACGGCGAAGGAATGGTCGATCCTGACCAAGGGTCTGGAGCAGCGCGTATCGGCGCTGAATCGCTACATCTCGGACGTCTACGGCAAGCGTGAGATTCTCCGCGCCGGCGTGGTACCCGAAGATCTCGTGTTCCAGAACGAGGCGTTCCGCCCGGAGATGGCCGGCAAGACGCCGCCGCACGATCTCTGGGTGCACATCGCCGGCATCGACATCGTCCGGGTCGATTCCGAGACCTTTTACGTGCTCGAGGACAATGCGCGGACGCCGTCGGGCGTCTCCTACATGCTGGAGAACCGCGAGGTGATGATCCGGCTCTTTCCGGAGCTGTTCGCCAAGCACCGGGTCGCGCCTGTCGAGCGTTACGCCGATGAGCTGCTGGCCACGCTCCGCTCGCTTGCGCCGCGCACCTCCTCGGCCGATCCCAACGTCGTGCTGATGACGCCCGGCGTCTACAACTCGGCCTATTACGAGCACTCGTTTTTGGCCGACAAGCTCGGCATCGAGCTCGTCGAGGGCCGCGATCTCTTCGTGCGCGACGACGTCGTCTACATGCGCACGACGGAAGGCCCTCAGCGCGTCGACGTCATCTACCGGCGTATCGACGACGAGTTCATCGATCCGCTGGTGTTCCGCCCGGATTCGGCGCTCGGCGTGCCTGGGCTGATGAGCGCCTACCACGCCGGCAACGTCACGCTGACCAACGCCGTCGGCACCGGCGTCGCCGACGACAAGGCGATCTACAGCTACATGCCGGAGATCATAAAGTTCTACCTCGGCGAAGAGCCGATCCTGAAGAACGTGCCGACCTATCGCTGCCGCGAGCCCGAAGCGTTGAAATACGTGCTCGACCATCTCGATGAATTGGTCGTGAAAGAGGTCCATGGCTCGGGGGGCTACGGCATGCTTGTCGGGCCGCACGCCTCGAAGGAGCAGATCGAGCTGTTCCGCGCCAAACTCAAGGCCTCGCCCGCGGGCTTCATCGCCCAGCCGACGCTCGCCCTGTCCACCTGCCCGACTTACGTGGAATCCGGCGTCTCGCCGCGCCACGTCGACCTCCGCCCGTTCGTGCTCACCGGCTCCGACGGCGCCCGGATCGTCCCCGGCGGCCTGACCCGCGTCGCGATGCGCGAGGGCTCGCTGGTGGTGAACTCCAGCCAGGGCGGCGGCACCAAGGACACATGGGTGCTCGACGAATGAGCGCGCCTGGTTCCTCCCCTAGCCTTTCCGCAATCAAGAGCCGCGTGACGCCTTGCTGAGCCGCACCGCCGACAATCTGTTCTGGCTCTCCCGCTACGTCGAGCGCGCAGAATCGCTCGCGCGGATCCTTGAGACCACGCAGCGGCTCGCCTCGCTGCCGGCGGCCTATGGCGGGCTCACCAACGAATGGGAGAGCGCGCTTGCGACCGCCGGCGCTTCCGAGACCTTCTTCGCCAAGCATGACGAGGCGACGCAGGACACCGTCGTCGCCCACATCGCCTTCGACCGCGACAACCCCTCCTCGATCCTGAACTGCGTCGAGACCGCGCGGCACAACGCACGCTCGGTGCGCACCGCGCTCACCATCGAGATGTGGGAGGCGATCAACGGCGCGTGGCTCGAACTCCGCCGCATGGCCGACCGCAAGCTCGAAGGCGAGGAGCTGACGCGCTTCCTCGGTTGGGTGAAGGAGATCGGGCTACGCTTCGACGGATCGGCGCACCGCACGATGCTTCGCAACGACATCTACGATTTCTCGCGCGTCGGCATGCTGCTGGAGCGCGCCGACAACACCGCGCGCATCCTCGACGTGAAGTACCACTTGCTGCTTCCCGAGCAGGGCGAGGTCGGCGGCGGCCTCGACTACTATCAGTGGTCGGCGATCCTGCGCGCGGTCTCCGCCGTCACGAGCTACCACTGGGTCTATCGGCAGAGCCTGAAGCCCTGGCTGGTGGCGGATCTGCTGATCCTGAACGATCAGATGCCGCGGTCGCTTGCGGCATGTTACGCGGAGCTTGTCCGCCATCTCGATCATCTCGCCCGCAGCTATGGCCGCCAGGGCGAGGCGCAGCGCATCGCCCGCAGCGGGCGGGTGAACCTTGAAAACGGCGACATCCGCTCCGTCTTCCAAAGCGGACTGCACGAGTTCATCACGAAGTTCATCGGCGACAACAACCGGCTGGGCGCCGCGATCCACGCGCAGTACCTCGCCTGATGGCCGACCCGCGATGCGCCTGATCATCAGCCACCAGACGGCCTACACGTTCGAGACGCCCGCCACCGGGGTCATCCAGACGCTGCGCCTCTCGCCGCGCAGCCATGAGGGCCAGCACATCGTCCGCTGGCGGCTCGACATCGACCGCGACTGCCGGCTGCGCTCGGCCGAGGACGCGTTCGGCAACCAGACCCATGTCTTCGCCGTCGACGGGCCGATCGACAGCCTGACCGTATTGGTCGAAGGCGAGGTCGACACGCAGGACACCAACGGCATCGTCCGGGGCGCTCCCGAGCGTTTTCCGCCCGCGCTCTATCTGCGCGAGACGCCCCTCACCGCGCCCGACGCCGAGATCGCGGCCTTCGCCGCGGAGGCAAGCGAGGCCGCGAAGGGCGATATCCTCGGCTCGCTGCACAATCTGCTCGATCGCCTGCACGAGCGTATGGAGTTCGAGGTAGGACCGACCGACGCCCACACCACGGCGGCCGAGGCCTTCCGCATCAGGAAGGGCGTGTGCCAGGACCTGACGCATGTCTTCCTCGTCGCCGCCCGCTCGCTCGGCATCCCGGCGCGCTATGTCGGCGGCTATTTTCGCCGCGACGACTGCGCCGACCAGGAGGCCGGCCACGCCTGGGCGGAGGCCTACGTGCCCGGCCTCGGCTGGATCGGCTTCGACGCTGCGAACGGCGCGTGCCCGACCGAAGGCCATGTCCGGGTCTCGCTCGGGCTCGACTATCTCGGCGCGGCGCCGGTACGCGGCTCGCGCTACGGCGGGAGCGGCGAGACTCTCGCGGTCGCCGTCAGCGTAACCGACGCGCTGGCCCACCGTGCGCATCGCCGTTCCTGACGGCTTCTTCATCGCACGATTAGATTTCGCACATGCGCCCTCCCGGAGAGTGTCGCGCCGCGAAGAGTCTTGATAGCGTCGCGCCGCTGTGAAGTCCGGGAATCGTCAATGACCTATTGCGTCGGCATCCTCGTCCGTGACGGGCTGGTCATGATCGCGGACACCCGCACCAACGCCGGCATCGACAACATCGCGACCTTCCGCAAGCTGAAGATCGTTTCCGAGCAGGGACGCCGCACGCTCGCGATCGCGACCTCAGGCAACCTCTCCGTCAGCCAGTCGGTCGTCTCCATGCTCGCCGAAGGCGTCGAGAACCCTGAGACGGGAGAGCTCGAGACGCTCGAGGCGCAGCCGACCATGTTCAAGGCCGCGCAGCTCGTCGGCCGCGCTGTGCGCGAGGTCTGGCGCGTTGACGGCGCCAGCATGAAGGAGATGACCGCGCGCTTCGACGTGCAGATGCTGTTCGGCGGCCAGGTCGCGGGCGGACGCCTGCGCCTGTTCATGATCTACGCCGCCGGTAATTTCATCGAGGTGACGCCGGACACCCCCTATTTCCAGATCGGCGAGCACAAATACGGCAAGCCGATCCTCGACCGCGCCGTGAACTACGAGACCGACCTCTACGACGCGCTGAAGATCGGGCTGATCTCGATGGATTCGACGATGCGGTCGAACCTCGGCGTCGGTCCGCCGATCGACGTCCTGGTCCTGAGAAAGGACGCCCTGGTCCCGGAGCTCGATTACCGAATCGAGCCGAACGACCGCTATTTCCTCGATCTGCGCGAACGCTGGTCCCAAGCGTTGCGCACCGCGCACATCGAGATCCCGCGGCCGCCCTACGGGTCGAACGTGCCGGGGGATGTCGAGGTCTAGGCGCGCTTTACGCCCGAGGCCCCCTCATCTTGAGATCATAAACGCGACGGCGAAGCCCCCTCTCCCGCTTGGGGGAGTGTAAGGGTGAGGGCGCGCCTCAAGAAAGAGCGCCGCCGCCCCTATTCGCCCAGCGTCGGTCCCTGAGGCGCTTCCGGGCGGGCGCCGCCCTTACAATCCACCAGCCAGACATCGTAGATCGGGTGCTCGACGCCCGACAGGCCGGGGCTGGACGCGAACATCCAGCCGGAGAAGATCTTGCGCTTCTCGTTGGAAAGCGTGGTCTCCTCGACGTCGACATAGGACGTCGTGTTGGGCGCCTCGGTCGGCGGGCGCGTGTAGCAGACGTGCGGCGTCACCTTCAGCGCGCCAAAGGTCGCCGACGAGTCGATTGCCGCATCGAAGACGGTGATCCGGCCGGTGATCTTGTCGAGGCCGTTGAACACGGCCACCGGGTTCTGGATGCGCGGCGTGGGCGCGATGACCTCGGGCTTTGCGGCTCTCGGCTGCGGCTCCATCGTCGACGCGCCGGGCGCCTGCGCGAAAGCGGGCGCTGCGAAGGCGATCGGCAATGCGGCGAGCAGGCGAACAATCGAACGATGCACGGGGATCTCGTCGCGCGGGACTTTGAGCGGGCGTCGCCCGAAGACTGACGCCTCGAATGCGGCGGCCTTGAGGGCGGCGCTCAGTCGTCCGGCGACCAGGCCTGGTAGTCGCCGGTCGCAGCCGGCCGCTGGCGCAGCGACAGCGCCGAGCCCTTCGGACGATAGGCGTCCGCCTTGCCGGTGCGGTTGTCGCGGTGCGGCTTCTCCCACTCGCGCGCGGAATAGTTTTCGTTCGCCGGCGGCACGTTGACGGTGTGGTGCATCCAGCCGTGCCAGCCCGACGGAATCGCCGAGGCCTCGGCGTAGCCGGCATAGACCACCCACCGCCGCTCGGTCGAAAACGCCGCGTTCTTCTTGGGGTCGTTCGGCAGCCGGTAATAGCGGTTGCCAAACTCGTCCTCGCCCACGAACTCGCCGCCCTTGAGCGCGACGCGGGTGCCGATGGTGGAGCCGTTCCACCAGGTGAAGATGTCGGTGAGGATGCTCATCAGGGACATGCGCGGTCGCCGGGCTTGAGCCATTTAGAGGGTCCGCTCCGGTATCGGACGCCGGAGCGCGATTGTCCATAACGCGGAACGCGAGACGAAGCCTTTTCCAGAACGCTCAGGAGCGGATGAAGTCGACGAAGGCGCGGAGCGGCGCGGGCACGCGGCGGCGTCCGGGATAATAGAGGAAAGGCCCACTGAAGGTCTGCCACCATGGCTCGAGAACGGGCTCCAGCGCGCCGCTCTCGATGTGCGGCTTCAGCCAATCCTCGAACAGCTGGATGACGCCGACGCCCTCGACCGCCGCCGCGACGGCCAAATCAGTCGCGCCGCCTATCCGCACGCGCAAAGGCCCGGCCGGGTCGACCCGCACGACATCGCCGTCCCGTTCAAACTCCCAGGCCGGCATGGTTCCGCTCGCAAACTGCCCCCGCAGGCAGGCGTGCCGAAGCAGGTCGCGCGGATGCTCCGGTCGGCCGTACGCATCGAGATATTCGGGCGAAGCGGCGGTCGCGAAGCGCAGGACCCGCGGCCCGATCGGGGTCGCGATCATGTCCTGCTCGAGCCGCTCGTCGAAGCGGATCCCTGCGTCGCAGCCCGCAGCGAGCACGTCCACGAAGCCGTCCTCAGCGACCACCTCCATCCGGATGTCGGGATACGCTTTGAGGAAGGGCGGAACGATCGCCGGGAGAACCATGCGCGCGGCGTAGACGGGCACGTTAAGACGGAGCGTTCCGGCGGGGCGGTCCCGAAAGCTGTTCACGACGTCGAGCGCGGCCTCGACCTCGCCCAGCGCAGAGCCAAGGCGTTCGGCTAGACGCGCGCCGGCCTCGGTCGGCGCGACGCTGCGGGTGGTGCGGTTGAGCAGGCGGACCCCGAGCCGCGCCTCAAGGCGGCGGACCGCAGCGCTGAGGCTGGAGGCCGAGGCGTCGCTCGTCCGCGCCCCTTCCCGGAAACCGCCTGCCCGGACCACCGAGAGGAATGCCGAGAGATCCTGAAGATCGGCGCTCATTGTCCGGCTTTCCGCACGCATCTGTGCCGACTTCACGGGATTATCGTTCAGAAGGTCAAGGCCATATGCCGGACGCATCCTCTTGGGAGACGACGATGACCACTCTAGGGAAAGCGGGCGACTTCACGCTCGGCGATCGGCGCGTGAACCGGATGGGCTACGGCGCCATGCAGCTCGCCGGACCCGGCGTCTACGGGCCGCCAAAAGACCATGACACCGCGCTTGCGGTGCTTCGGGAAGCGGTCGCTGCAGGCGTCAACCACATCGACACCAGCGATTTCTACGGACCCCACGTCACCAACCAGCTGATCCGCGAGGCGCTGAGCCCCTACCCCGCGGACCTCACCATCGTGACCAAGGTCGGCGCCACGCGCGGGACCGACAAGTCTTGGAATCCGGCGCAGAGCCCGGCTGAGCTGACCAGCGCCGTGCACGACAATCTCAGCAATCTTGGCGTCGACGCGCTCGACGTCGTCAATCTGCGGCTCTGGGGCGACGGCCACGCACCGGCGGAAGGCTCGGTCGCCGAGCGGTTCGAGACGCTCGCCGAGCTTCAGCGCCAAGGGCTGATCCGCCATCTCGGACTCAGCAACGCGACAGGAGCGCAGGTCGCGGAAGCGCGCGGCATCGCCGAGGTCGTCTGCGTCCAGAATCAGTACAATCTCGCTCATCGCGAGGACGACGCCCTGATCGACGAGCTTGCCGGAGACGGCATCGCCTACGTGCCGTTCTTTCCGCTCGGCGGCTTCACGCCGCTCCAGTCGGACGCGCTGTCCCGCACGGCGTCCGCGCTCGGCGCGACCCCGATGCAGGTCGCGCTCGCCTGGCTGATCGCGCGGTCGCCGAACATCCTGCTGATCCCCGGCACCTCCTCGCTTGGGCATCTGAAGGAAAACCTCGCGGCGGCGGAGCTCGCATTGCCGGTCGACGTGCTGGTCGACCTCGACGGCATTGGAAAGGCGGCCTGAAGCAGGGGGCGTCGGCCAGGCGGATCCTGCGCGGCGGCTGAAACTTAGGCAGTGAGGATTATCCCCACTGTCATCCACAAGACCTCAGATCCGCCGCGGAGCGTCGAGGACGTTGAAAAACGAACGGTTCGGCGGCCCCGACCACCGTTCGTCAACCTTCCATTCACAACCTGTCGACACTATATCTAGTGTCGCCTGACGGCCACGCTGACAAGGGATAGACAAATCGAGCGTGGAAAGTTGGAAATCGCGACTCGACGCTCCCGGCAGACTCGCACTAGCTTCCGGACCTCGCCAGACCAGTGCCGCAAGAGGCGGCCCGGCGGCGGAAGCACATTCGAGCATCGTCGCGGGCAGGCGTATCTCTGTCCCGATCGGACCGGCGCAGGGCATGCGCCGGAACGGGGACTTGCGTCCGACGATGAGCATGAAGACGCCGGCGTTTGTCGCTGGCCCGAGCGCGTCGCGGGGGCGCGCCCGACCTGACACTTCTGGAGCTTCGGACCGATGCGCATCGAACGTCGCTACACCAAGGCCGGCCAGTCTCCTTACGCGGACATCGCGTTCCGCAAGGCGACCAGCGAGATCCGCAATCCGGACGGCTCCGTGGTGTTCCGCGCAGCCGACATCGACGCGCCTGAGGCGTGGAGCCAGGTGGCGGTCGACATTCTTGCGCAGAAGTATTTTCGCAAAGCCGGCGTCCCGACGCGGCTGAAGGCGGTCGAGGAGAACACCGTTCCCTCGTGGCTGTGGCGCTCGGTCGCCGATGAGAGCGCGCTGTCGAGCCTGCCCGATTCCGAGCGTTATGGGCCGGAGACCGACTCGCGTCAGGTCTTCTCGCGCCTCGCCGGCACCTGGACCTATTGGGGCTGGACGCACGATTATTTCGACACCGAGGAGGACGCGCACGCCTTCTTCGACGAGCTCGCCTACATGCTCGCGACCCAGAAGGCCGCGCCGAACTCCCCGCAATGGTTCAATACCGGCCTGCACTGGGCGTACGGGATCGACGGTCCGAGCCAGGGGCACTTCTACGCCGACCATCTGACCGGCGAGGTCCATGCGTCGGCCTCGTCCTACGAGCGGCCGCAGCCGCACGCCTGCTTCATCCAGGGCGTCTCCGACGACCTCGTGAACGAGGGCGGCATTATGGACCTCTGGGTCCGCGAGGCGCGCCTGTTCAAGTACGGCTCCGGCACCGGCTCGAACTTCTCCGGCCTTCGCGGCGAGGGCGAGCGGCTGTCGGGCGGCGGCAAGTCGTCCGGCCTGATGTCGTTCCTCAAGATCGGCGACCGCGCAGCGGGCGCGATCAAGTCCGGCGGCACGACGCGGCGCGCGGCCAAGATGGTCGTGGTCGACGCCGACCACCCCGACATCGAGGCCTACGTCTCCTGGAAGGTGAAGGAGGAGCAGAAGGTCGCGGCGCTCGTCACCGGCTCGCGCATCGTCAAGAAGCACCTCAAGGCGATCCACAAGGCCTGCGTGAACTGCGAGGGCGAAGGCGACGATTGCTTCGTCGCGGACCGCAACCCCGCGCTCAAGCGCGAGATCAAGCTCGCCCGCCGCGCGCAGGTTTCCGACAACATGATCCGCCGCGTGATCCAGCTCGCCAAGCAGGGGCGCGACGACGTCGACGTCGAGGCGCTGACGACCGATTGGGACGGCGAGGCCTATCTCACCGTCGCCGGCCAGAACTCCAACAACTCGATCCGCGTCACCGACGACTTCCTGCGCTCGGTCGAGAGCGACGGCGACTGGTCGCTGATCTCGCGCACCACCGGCAAGCCCGTGAAGACGCTGAAGGCGCGCGGCCTGTGGGAGCAGGTGTCCTACGCCGCCTGGGCCTGCGCCGATCCCGGCGTGCAGTTCCACACCACGGTGAACGACTGGCACACCTGCCCGGCTTCGGGGCCGATCCGCGCCTCGAACCCGTGCTCGGAATACATGTTCCTGGACGACACGGCGTGCAATCTCGCGTCGCTGAACCTGCTGCAGTTCCGCCGCGACGATAAAACCTTCGACGTCGAGTCCTACGCCCACGCCTGCCGGCTGTGGACGATCGTGCTCGAGATCTCCGTGCTGATGGCGCAGTTCCCCTCGCGCCAGATCGCGGCCCTTTCTTGGAAGTACCGCACGCTCGGCATCGGCTACGCCAACATCGGCGGCCTGCTGATGTCGTCGGGCGTCGCCTATGACAGCCCCGAGGCCCGCGCGCTCTGCGGCGCCCTCTCCGCGCTGATGACGGGCACCGCCTACGCCACCTCCGCCGAGATGGCGGGCGAGCTCGGCGCGTTCGATGGTTTCCCGGAGAACCGCGACCACATGCTGCGCGTCATCCGCAACCATGCCCGCGCCGCGCGCGGCGAGGCTGAGGGCTACGAACAGCTCTCGACCCTCCCCGTCCCGCTCGACATCGCCTCCGTCAAGGAAGGCGCGATCGTCGAAGCCGCTCAGGCGGCCTGGGAGCGCGCGGAAAAGCTCGGCGAGCAGATGGGCTTCCGCAACGCGCAGGTCTCGGTCGTCGCCCCCACCGGCACGATCGGTCTGGTGATGGATTGCGACACGACCGGCATCGAGCCCGACTTCGCGCTGGTGAAGTTCAAGAAGCTCGCCGGCGGCGGCTACTTCAAGATCATCAACCGCGCCGTGCCGGAGGCGCTGCGCGCGCTCGGCTACGCCGAACACCAGATCGCGGAGATCGAGGCCTACGCCGTCGGCCACGCCTCGATGCGCCAAGCCCCCGCGATCAACCCCTCGACGCTGCGCACGAAGGGTTTTCCGGACGCGCTGATCGAGACGCTGGAAGGCGCCGCAAAATCGGCGTTCGACCTCAAGTTCATCTTCAACAAGTGGACGCTCGGCGAGCGCTTCCTGGTCGACACCCTGCAGGTGCCGGCCGAGAAGCTGGAGGACCCGTCCTTCGAGCTCCTGACGCATCTCGGCTTCTCCAAGGCCGAGATCGAGGCCGCGAACACCCATGTCTGCGGCGCCATGACGGTCGAGGGCGCGCCGCACCTGCGGGTCGAGCACTACCCCGTGTTCGACTGCGCCAACCCCTGCGGCCGCACGGGCAAGCGCTTCCTCTCGGTCGAGAGCCACATCCGCATGATGGCGGCGGCGCAGCCCTTCATCTCGGGCGCGATCTCCAAGACCATCAACATGCCGAACGAGGCGACCGTCGCCGATTGCGCCGCGGCTTACGACCTGTCCTGGAAGCTCGCGCTCAAGGCCAACGCGCTCTATCGCGACGGCTCGAAGCTCAGCCAGCCGCTGAATTCGCAGCTGATCGCCGACGACGCCGAGGAAGAGGACGACGCCGTCGAGGCGCTGGTCGCCCAGCCGGCCGCTGCGCGCACCGCGCAGGTCATCGAGAAGATCGTCGAACGCGTGCAGATCGTGCGCGAGCGCGAGAAGCTGCCGAACCGCCGCCGCGGCTACACCCAGAAGGCGATCGTCGGCGGGCACAAGATCTATCTGAAGACCGGCGAATATGACGACGGCCGCATCGGCGAGATCTTCCTCGACATGCACAAGGAGGGCGCGGCCTTCCGCTCGGTGATGAACAACTTCGCCATCGCGGTCTCGCTCGGCCTGCAATACGGCGTGCCGCTTGAGGAGTATGTCGAGGCCTTCACCTTCACGCGGTTCGAGCCGAACGGCTTCGTTCAGGGCAACGACACGATCAAGAACGCGACGTCGATCCTCGACTACGTGTTCCGCGAATTGGCGATTTCGTACCTGTCTCGCTACGACCTCGCCCATGTCGACCCGTCCGACATCACGCCGGACGCGATCGGCACGGGCGTGAGCCAGGACAAGGCCCCTGCCCCGGCGCCGGTCTCCAAGGGCCTGCTCCGTGGTCGGCAGCTCTCCTCGGTCCCCGGCGGCTCGAACGAGCCGAAGGCGTCGGCCGCGAGCTCCAACGTGACCGCGATCGGTGGCCGCCCCGCGACGACCGCGATGTCAGGAGGAGCGGCGACGGCTCTGAAGAGGGAGCCCGCCGAGGCCAAGGAAGAGGTTCCCGCCCTCGGCCACCTCGCTTGGGAGGCCCCGAAGGAGCCCGCCCCGGTCGCCAAGTCCGCCGACGCGCGGCGGATGGAGGCCCGGCTGAAGGGCTATGAGGGCGAGAACTGCTCGGAGTGCGGTAACTTCACGATGGTGCGTAACGGCACCTGCCTGAAGTGCGACACGTGCGGCTCAACGAGCGGGTGTAGCTGAGAGGCAGATAAGGGTCATTGAGAGACCGGTCATAAGTCGTCCTCAAAGCCGTTTTCGCTTCCTCAAACCCGGGCAAAACCTTTCCTCAAGTCTCAGAGCCTCGATATCGGTTTAGATGGATGAACGGAACAATCGGTGCAGTTGTGAGACCGCTGATTGTCTTTCGCCAAGGGGGTTTTACAGACCGCAATACCGTCCGAAAGACTTTTGCTGTAGCTGCTCGCTAGGGGACCTTGCGAGAACTACGGAATCAACCTCCGGGCGGCCAAGGGGCTGCCCGGAAAACTTCAGCGAACGAACCATGAATCTGGCTTGGAGCGGCGGACCTCGGGACATCCCGGATTCTTCGAAGCGACCCTTCAACAAGGAGCGACGCGATGACAGGGCACATGACCTTCTTCCCGCTGGGCAACGCAGACACAACGCTGCTGCGGCTCACCAATGACGACCTGATCCTTCTCGACTACGCGAACATGCGCTCCGCCACTGACACGAGCGACAAGCGCATCGACTTGCCGAAGGCGCTTCGCTCCGAACTCGCCGACGCAGGCCGCAAGTCCTTCCGGGTCGTGGCCTTCACCCATCTGGACTAGGACCATGTCCACAGGGCGTCCGAGTTTTTCGAATTCGAGCACAGCAACAGCAGACAGGGCGGCGATCGCGTCCGTATGGACGAGATGTGGGTCCCGGCCGCGGCGGTGACCGAAACCGGGCTCGACGAAGACGCCCGCGTCATTCGCCAGGAGGCCCGTCACCGTCTCCGCGAGGGCAAGGGGATCAAGGTCTTCTCCCGTCCCGAGAACTTGGCTGGCCTACTCGACGAATGGGGCCTGTCGGTTGAGGACCGCCGCCACTGCATCGTCAACGCCGGGGAGCTCGTGCCCGGCTTCTCCGTCTCCGGACCCGAACAGGCTGAGTTCTTCGTCCACAGCCCGTTCGCCTGGCGCACCGACGACGGCCTCGATGATCGAAACGAGAACTCAATCGTCATGCAGATGACGATGCGCGAGAACGGGAACGACACCTTCGCGCTCCTCGGCGCGGACATCGACCATGAGACGCTCTCCCAGATCGTCCGGACCACCAGGGATCACGGCAACGAGGATCGCCTGCACTGGGACGTGCTCAAGCTGTTCCACCACTGCTCGTACAGGTCGCTCTCTTCCGAAAAGGGCGAGGACATCACGGAGCCGGTCGAAGACGTGAAGTGGCTGTTCGAGGAGCTCGCGCGCCAGAAGGAGATCATCATCTCGCCGAGCTGGCCGATCCCGGCGAAGGGGTCGCTCTACGACGACGATCAGCCACCGCACAGGCAGGCCGCCCGCTACTACAAGCAGATCATCAAGGACTCGGATGGCGAGTTCAAGGTCACGATGGAGACCCCCAGCGAGGCTGCCCCGAAGCCGATCAAGCTGCGGGTGTCCGCCGCGGGAGTGACGATCGTCTCGTCGGCCGCCCCGACGGTGGCCGCCGCGGCGTCGTCCGGGACGACCCGGGCCGGTTGATCGGATGTGGCGGTTCGGCGAAAGCGAGGAGCTCGGCGCGGACGACCTGAACGTACCGCTCGCACGAGAGTTCGCGGCGCACGTCAGGGATGCCTGCGGCGAGTTCTGCCGACTGGTCGATTGCCGACGGCTTGATAACGGGGTGGAGATCGTCACCTTCGAGATCGACATCGACCTTCCGCAACGCCCCGTCTACGCGATCCTGGCGACAGAGAGGGTCTCGGCCTGCTTCGCGCCGAGCAACAGCGGCGCTCCGCTGGTCGTTGTGGACCGAGAGGATTTCCCGGACACACCGCACCAGGGCCTTGTCTTCGAAGGCCTGCCCAGCCTCCTCTGCGTGGACGACCGTCCCTGGCAAGACGTCCGGGGCGGCTACACGGCCTCCGAGCTCATGTCGCGCATCGCGATCTGGTTCAGGAAGGCGTGCGAAGGCGACCTCCACGGAGCCGACCAGCCGTTCGACGCCTTCTTCGGCCTGGACGGCGATTTGGACATCATCATCCAGCACGACGCCCAGGGCGCGATGGCGGCGGGCGGCGAACTCAACGTCTGGTCGACGGACGACAGGATCCGCTTCCTGATCATGACCACAGCCCCGCGGAAGGCGGACTTGGCTGACACCGTTGGCATTCACGTCCTCCACGTGGCGGTGGAGCCTGGCGCCATGCGCCGCATCCGCCGCGCACCTCGCACCCTGCAGGGCCTCGCCGTCTTGCTGGCCGATCGCGGCGTCGATCTCTTGGACCGGCTGAAGACATCCGTTGTCGAATGGACCGAAGCCGGAGGGAACGCCCAGAACCGCAAGTGGGTCTTCTGCATCCTCGTCAGCATGCCGCAGATCCATCCCCTGACGGGGGCAGTCGGTGCGACGCGTCCCATGGCGTTCCTGTGCCACGCGAGCCCCGGCGAGATCGGCGTCGCGATGGGCGTTCTCGAGGCCAACAAGAGCGATGCGGCGAGGGAAGTCAGCTATGTCAGGGTGGTGGGGGCCATGCCTTCCGCTGAAGGCCTTCAGGCGCTGTCCGTCCAGATCGCGCCGGTGCACCTGGAGCTCGAAGCCGCTCGATCCGCGATAATGGCAGGACGCACGGAACCCGACCTCCGGCGCATCGTGATGATCGGAGCCGGATCACTTGGGTCGCTGCTCGCGGAGAACCTGGCTCGAGAAGGGCTCTTCCGCTGGACCGTAATCGATCCTGACACCTTCCTGCCCCACAACGCAGCGCGTCACACCCTGACGCGGGACGAGTTCGGGAAAGCGAAGGCTTCCGAACTGGCTGCCCGCCTCCTCGCGATCAGGGCGGACACGGCTCCAGAAGCCATCTGCGAGAACGTGCTGGCACTCAAGGAGGGCAACAAGACTGAGCCAGCCTTGGACGCTGCGGATGTCATCCTCGACTGCTCGGCTTCGGTGCCCGTATCCCGCTGGCTCTCGGATCGTCCGGGTGGCGCGCGTCGCCTGTGCGCCTTCTTCACGCCCGACGGACGGGCAGCGGTGCTGATGGCCGAATCTGAGGACCGCGCCGTAAACCTCCGCGACGTGGAAGCGGCTTACCTGAGGGAAGTCCTGACGAACCCATCGCTGGAAGGACACCACCGCCCCTCCCAGCAGATGCGTTACACGGGAGCGTGCCGCGCGCTCACGAACAGGATCCCTGCGTCTTCGGTCGCGCTCCTCTCGAGCCTTATCGCTTCCGCGCTGCCCGAAGCCTCTTCAAGGACGAAGGCGACGCTCAAGATCTGGACGCTTCGTGGCGGAGGCGTCGACTGCGTCACGGCCTCCACCGCGTCCCTAAGAAGCAAGATCGGAGACTGGGGCATCACGCTGCCCCGATCGCTCGCGGAGGAACTCGACCGGAAGCGCGCCGACGCCCTGCCGAACGAGACCGGAGGGCCCCTCATCGGCATGATCGACCAAGAGGCTCGCCACATCACCGTAGCGCACGTTTTGCCCCCTCCCCCGGACAGCGTCGCCTCGCCGACGGGCTTCGAGCGGGGGACCGATGGCCTGCATAGGAGCATCGAGGAGGCGCAAGCGCGGTCGGGCGGACAGGTACGTTACGTCGGCGAGTGGCATTCGCACCCAAAGGGAAGCTCCGCGGACCCAAGCGTAATCGACCTGGCGCAGATCGATCAGCTCTCGCACTTGATGAAGATCGATGGCCTCCCTGCCATTTCGCTGATCGCCGGCGAGGGCGAAGTGGGTTTCTTACTCGGAAAGGCGGATTGATGACCGCAGGCGTCTTCCCGTCCAGCGGCAGGATCGGGCTCGCCCTCTCAGGCGGAGGCATCCGCGCGGCGGTCTTCCACCTCGGTGTCCTCAAGCACCTCGCCGAGCAAGGGCTGCTCGAGCGCGTCACCCAGGTCTCGACGGTGTCGGGCGGGAGCCTGATGGTGGGCGCGGTCTTCTCCAGCACGGGCGGCCGGTGGCCCGCGTCCGCGGAGTTCCTGAAGAGCGTCTATCCGTCCGTGCGGGAGACACTCGTGTCCGGTGATCTCTTCAGCTTCCGGGCGCTCGGCGTTGGCGGCTTGCTTCGGGAGAACGTCGGCGTCCTGTTCCGACGTGCGAACATTCTGGCGAGGCTCTTGCGGGCGCGGTGGGGCATCAGGCTGAAGCTGTCAGACCTACCCGAAAAGCCTGTCTGGCACATCAATACGACCTGCCTCGAGACGGGCAAAAACTGGCGCTTCGCGCGCGCCGCTATGGGCGACTGGCAGTTCGGTCGGCACTACTCACCCGACGTAGGGGTGGCGGAGGCCATCGCCGCTTCGGCGGCGGTCCCGTACGTCATCGGCGCGCTGAAGCTGCCGCTGCCGGAGCACGGCTGGTGGCAGACCAATCCGGCGACGAAGGATCCCATCAGGCAAATCACGCCGCCGCAAAGGAGCGTCCGGCTGTGGGACGGCGGGGCCTACGAGAACATGGCCCTCGAGCCGCTCTACAAGCCGACGGATGGGTTACAAGACTGCGAAGTGCTCATCTGCAGCGATGCATCGGCGCCTCTGGGCGGACCGAGTTCGATCCTGTCGAGCCTTCTTTCTGGGCGTCTGGCTTCGCCACGCCTGTTCGACATCGCCGCCGACCAGATCCGCTCCCTTCGATCTCGCATGCTGGTCAAGTCCATCAAGCAGGGCGAAGTCCACGGCTTCCTGTTTCGCATAGGCGCGCCAGCACGAAGCCTAGATCGCGAGGCTGCCGCTTCCGGCGAATTCCTGAGCGATCAGGAGAGCGGCGCGTGCTTGAGCTACCCTACGAACCTGACCAAGATCTCCTCTAGCAACTTCGACCTCATTGCCCGTCATGGGCACGAAGTCGCCCGACTGACGATTGCTGCATTCGGAGAGCGGCACCCTCACCCTGCGTAGGGAGCGACGTTCAGGCGAGGGGGCCGGGCTCACGGAACCCACGGCCCAGTCCAAACACCGCTTGAGCCGGGCGCACCGCATGGTCTTGAAGCCGTTGCGCGCGCAGACGAGATCAGGTGCGACGGAACGAGGTACCTGCTTGAGCGACACGTCTCCACCAACCGCCCCAACGACGGCGATCCCGGTCGTCTCCACGCGTGGCCTGAGCGAGGACATGATCCGGGCGGTCGTTGACCGCTTCTACGCGAATGCCCGCGAGGACGAGCTCGTCGGCCCCGTGTTCAAGGCCGCGGTGCCCGACCAGAGATGGCAGGCTCACCTGGACACGATCGTCGACTTCTGGAGCTCGGTGTTGCTGGGGACCAGACGCTACGACGGCCGCCCCCTGCGCAAGCACCTCATGCTGCCCGAACTTCAGGACGTCCAGTTTCGTCGGTGGCTCGCCCTTTTCCGGCAGACAGTCGAGGAGGTGTGCCCGCCCGACCTGGCGGCATTCTGGGTCGACCGGTCCGAGCGCATCGGCAACTCGTTTCGGATCAGCGTCAGGATGCACAACGGGGACGACGTGACGGGCCTGCGGCCGCTCGAGCGCGAGGTCCTGCCCTGACGCAAGGCGCCCGGCGCAAGCGTCGCGGGCACTTCACGCAACCGTCTCGACCCTCCGAGAAGCCTTACAGGCGCACGGCTCCTTAAACTCTGCGGGGCACCATCCGGGGCATGGCCAAGCCGCCCCGCCCTCCACGCGAGATCAAGCGCTCGACCGACGTCCCGGACGCGTCGGTCGCCAGTCCGCCGTTGCTGCGGAGGCGCGACCCGCGGCAGGCGGAGCTGTTCACGACCAGCTTCGTCGAGCCGTGCAAGCCGACGCTGAGGTCCAGGGCGCCCGTCGGCTCTCGCTGGCAGTATGAGATCAAGCACGACGGCTACAGGGCCCAGTGCCACGTCAACGGGGGCAACGTCCGCATCTTCACCAAGGGCGGCTTCGACTGGGCCGCGCGCATGCCGGCGATCGTTATGGCGCTCCAGGCCCTGCAGGTCGACGATGCGGTGATCGACGGCGAAGCCTGCATGGAAGGGCCGGACGGCATCACGGACTTCTTCGCCTTGCATGCCGCGCTCGCGGCGAAGAGCGCGCCCGCGGCCTTCCTCTACGCCTTCGACCTGCTCCACCTGAACGGCGAGGATCTCCGGCCCCTGCCACTCGACGAGCGCAGGCTCCTGCTCGAGGACCTCCTGATCTACGGGCCAGGCACCCTGCGCTTCAGCGAGCACGTTCTGGAGGATGGTCCCGGCGTGGCGGCTGCCGCCTGCCAGCTCGGTTTGGAGGGCATCATCGCGAAGCTGCGCGACGCCCCATACCGCTCCGGCCGAAGCGAGACCTGGCTCAAGGTGAAGTGCGTCCAGTCCGGGACGTTCGTCGTCACCGGGTACGACCCCGACGGCCGGACAGGGGTGCGATCACTCGCGATCGCCGAGCAGCTCGGCCGCAAGCTCCTCCCCGCCGGCTCCGTTGGGTCCGGACTGACGGCGGTGCTCAGCCGGGACCTCCGGCGGCGCCTGGACGCTGGCGAGACGGTGACGGTCGAGGTCGAGTACCGCGGCCGAACGCCAAGCGGCGGGCTCAGGCACCCGGCGCTAAAAGGCATCCCGGAGCACTAGGGCTGCTTGTGCCTTCGCGCTCGCGCTGCCCCTCAGTCCCAATCATAAGCCTCGCCAAAGGGCGTCGCGTAGACCAGTAGACCGTCGCAGCCCGGGGACAAGTTTTTCCCGCGGCGCTCACAGATCTCCACCCACTTCTCCGGATACTCTACGAAGATCGGCCATCCCCCTCGGCTCCATAGCAGATCCAAGTACGAGGGTGTCGTCCAACCGTCGTATTCGTAAGAGCGGCCACCCGGCGTTTGGAACCTGCCCGCGACGGTGCCGTCTCGGCAGTAGCTGGGGTTCTCGCGGGCGAAGTCATCGACATCCTCTTCGAGATGCTCCCTTCGCGAGTTGAATTGCGTCTTGATGATGTAAGCAGCGGCAGCACGACACCGCTTGCTATTCGGATCGAAGCTCGGTCGAGAGTACGGATCTTCTTCGTAAACCGAGGGCCGTCCGAGGAGCTGAACCCCGCCAAGGAGGCACCCAAGGAGAGCCAGCGGTACGAACACGTTGAGGACGCCGAAGCGGATCAACGCGCCACCTCAGCAAGGCTCCCAAGGTCTTCCTTCTCGCCTCTCGCCACGATCCTCAGCACTTCGTCCGGCAATGGCCGCTGCAGCGCCTTCGCCTCGCTCCAGTCCGCACGCATCCACACGTCGATCTCCTCGGGCGTGGTGAGGATCACGGGCATCGCCTTGGGGTGGATCGGCGCGACGACCGCGTTCGGCTCACTCGTGAGGAAGCCGTAGACATCCGCCGTCACGACGCCCTCCTTGGCCTTCCGGACCGAGGTCCAGTTCGTCCAGATCCCGGCGAACACCGCCAGAGGCCGGCTCTCGTCGAGCGCGAACCAGACGATCTCCTTCTTGCCGTCCGGCAGCGTGTCGTACTCCGAGAAGCTCGTCAGGGGGACAACACACCGTGACGCGGGTCCGAGCCAGGGCCGCCAGTGCTGGGACGCGACGTTGCGGATGTTGGTCGTGCCGATGTCCGGCTCGACCTTCAACAGCGCCTGGAAGTCGACAGCTTGGCCCTTCTTCTCCAGCGCCGCGGCGCGCTTCTTCGTGTTCTCGAAGATGGCCCGGCTCGAGGACGGCATGCCCCAGCGGGCCATTACGAGCTCGCGGCCTTCGGCGCCGTTCCTGACGATCGGCGCCGGGTAATCGGGGAAGATCCCGGGCATCGGCGGCAAGTTGCCAGTTCGGTCGACCAGCGCCTTCGTCAACGCGCGGATCGCGGCCTGGCCCTTGGTGAGGCTGTAGAGGTTGCACATTCAGGGATGCGCTCTGAGCTTCTTGCGCATCCAGAACTGGCTGTTCTCTTCAATGAAGGCTTCGAGTTCGCCGAACATCTCGTACCCGTGACGGCGATAGAACTCGGGAGCCTGAAAGCTGAAGGTGTAAAGGTATGCATCCGTGCATCCCTTGTCCGCGCCCGCCTGTTCGGCCTGCCGAAGGAGGGTAGAACCAACGCCTGAGCCTCTAACTCGCTCGTCAACCCAGAGCATCGCGACATAGAACCAGTTCGCCGAGATGAAGCCCTGGACGCCACCGACCACCGCGCCGTCTTCGTCACGCGCCACGATCCAAACCGTAGAGGGCGGTGGGAAAGGACCTGCCCGCGACTCGTTGAATTTGGTCAGCCCTCCGAGACTGCGTTCTGGGCAGCCTCGTCTGGAGCATCGTCCAGCGTGATACCGACGCTCATGCGACCTCCGATGCCTGCGGCAACACAGCAGATCCTCCAAGATCCTCCGGACCGACCGTCTCGGCGCCGACACAGCTAGGTTTATCGCAGCAGTCGTCGCTGACGCCTCGATAAAACCGAACGACAACCTTAACGCAGGTTCGCTAGCGCCCCTGCCGCGCGTCACACCTATGCTCCTCTGAGGTCTGAGGATGCGAATGGGTGTCTGGATGTCGTTTTGGCCCAAACTTGTTCTGGCGATGTTGGTCTCTGCTACGGCAACGTGGGGAACCGCCCGGGCTCAGAAGACCCCCGATGATCCTCTGCCGACCTACATGTCGACCGCACTCTTCCCAAGCACATTTGTCGAGGGATACATCGCGTCGGCCTTGCGTCCGCTTCGTGACGCGGACTTGCAGGGGGACGGCCTGGACAGTGCTGACGTCGAAATTGCTGGCAAACGGGCCTGGGCGCTGGCGCGTTCTAGGGTGGCGAGCGAATTCGTTCTGCTTGATCTCAACGGCGACGGTAGCGTCACCGCTGATGAGCGAGCGCGAGCCGCACTGGTACGGCGCCGCGGGTTCAGCCAATTGCAGGACCGGATTTTCACAGGCTGGGATAGCGATCACGACGGCGTCGTAACCTTGAGTGAAGCCCTATCCTCAGCGCGGCCATATGAGCGAGACGCGCAGGTGGCGGATCTGATGCGGTTCGATGCTGACGGCGACGGCAAGGTGCAGGCTTCGGAACTTGAGGCTGCTGCCCGGCGGGCGTTCGCAAAGTTCGACCTGAACAATGACGGGCTGATCGATCACGAGGAATCTCAGAAGGTGAGGCAGCAAGCCCGTAGGATCGTGGAAACGGTGGCCGAGGATAGGAGAGCAGCATGTGAACTGCCGCCCCCGGGCAAAGACGATCTGATAGTGGCGTTCGGCGTCTACGAGGGGAATGCGATCCCGACGGTTACCGTCGCCGGCCAGGATAAGGAAACAACAACGGCTAAACTGGAGATCGAGCCGGGCGACCGGCCTCTTTATGTCGTTGTCTCTTCCTATGACGCTATGATCTGGCAGGTCGCGGGAGCGACCTCGAGGATGTCACGGCTTGTGCTGATCTCTTCGCAGTCCACCTCCGACGGCCGAAGCGCGGCTGGGGCGACCGGGCTGCCTGGCGACAAAGTGACGATTGCAGGCCCTGGAGAATGCAGAGGTTACTTCGATAGGAGCGACTCGCCGGTAGGCGTCATGGTTCGCAATGCTATGACGGCCGCTCTCGGGCGCGCACCAGACGTTATGGCCGGGGCGTATAGCGTCATCTCGGCCTCCGTGCCTTCGCTGGCATGGGCTAAGGCTAAAACGCCTCGTGACCAGAAGGACACTCCGGCGGGCTATGATCCCCAGACGTGGCTCGACGCATCGCGCTATACGCCGGGTGGCGTGGTCGAGATCGACCCTGCGGCCGTCGTATCAGCGTCGCCGGCCGCATCCTACGAAGTTCTGCCGGGGCAAATGGGCTTGGCGCGCTTGGTGTCGTCAGGCGAACTCGTCCGCGAAAACAACTGGTTCAAGGTCGTAAAGCCGATCCCGCGCTTCCCTGCGGGACTCGGCGGCGCGATGGCCGTGTCGTTCGTCATCGCGAAAGGCGTTCCAGCGCCAGCAGGCAGCCCTGGCCACTCGTGTGTGACTTATGAGGATCCTGCCGGGCCACCCCCGGTCGGCGCGCAGTGTCGTCCGCCAAGAGGAGGCATTGCGGTACAGGGCAAATGATCATGACGAGCCGCCCGTCCTCGCTTCGACGCCGGCGAGACCATGACAGTCGGGGGCGAATACCCGGCTGCGCGTCGATCGGCGGGCTCAGACACTCTGCGCTAAAGGGCGTCCCGGAGCATTAGAGAGCCCAAGGATTCATGGATGAACGAGAGGCCTCTTTGGTCGCGGATGGTACGAGAGCGAGGGACGATCCTCCTTATTGCGTTCTTTGCGGCGTTCTTCGTTTGGGTCCTGTTTCTGGCTCCGCCGAAGACAGGCAACAAAACGAACTGGCCTGAAGGGGAACAATGGGATTGTGCCGCCACGGGCTCGCCTCGTGGTCAGCTATGCCTCAAGAGAGCTGCGCCCGAGCAAACCCCCGCTCGGTAATGAGCGCACGAGCCCGAGTCGTTCTTCTCGACAGACACAGAACGCTTTCCCGCGACGGCTCCTTAAAGAAGCGTTCCGGCGGCTCGAGCGTCGAAGAGTCTTGCCTTTACCAATGCGACGATGCTCAGAGGCGGTATTTGAGTACGCTCATGCGTCCGTATCTGACCACATCTCACGCTTGCGCTCGCCCTCTTCCTGCTTCCGGCGATAGCGCATCCCGAGGAAGAAACCGCAACTCGCCATGCTCAGGCGATCAGTATAACTCCTAGGTCGCGTCCCACTGATCTGGCGAAGATACCGGCGACGACACCCACCATGAGCGTCGCCCTTTCGACTGTGGTAAGCCCCCCCAATAGGCGAGTTTTTTCTTCATTCTGGGAGCTCCAGTGTTGAAGGATCTCGCTACGCGCCGCTGGCGACGATCCTCAAAGCATCGTCTGGCAGCGGCCGCTGCAACGCCTTGGCTAGCCGCGATTTCGCGCAACTCTCATCAACCTGAGGCCGCAGAGGATAGCGGGAACAAGACCTATCGCACCTCCTCTCAAGGCGATGATCGCCAAAGCAATCATCGTCCAAAGAGACGCATCTAAGGCCCACCAGATGCCGGCGTTTTTAAAGGACCATCTTTCCCCAACGTTCAGATCGTATTGGCCCGCCCTCCACCTTCCGTTCAGCAAATAGATGGTCAGCGCTGTCATGGCCAAAATGGCAGCCGCGAACGTAATTGAAAGCAGATCGTCATAGGTCCGATCGGACATGGTCTAGACTTTGTTAGCCGTCTGCGCGTTCGGGTGGTGACTTGATGCAAGTGGGAAGCCCCTGGGAGCGTGCCCCCGCAGTACACTTCCAGTCGGGCGGGAAGCCGTAGTGTCTCCCATCTCCAGGATCAGAAGCGGCGCGTAACGCGACCCACGCGCACACTAGAGCAATGACCACTATGGGACCGATCCACGCCCGTGGATTGAGGTGGTACCGAAGCGAGCTTAAGAGCGATCTGGCATCCATTCCGGAGACTCGCGCGAGCGTGCCTTAAAGAAGCGTTTCGGCCGGATCGAGGGTCGAGGGGTCCTGCCTGGCGCCGCGCGCGACGATGGTCAGCGCCTCATCCGGCAGCGACCGCTGCAGCGCCTTCGCCTCGCTCCAGTCCGCACGCATCCAGATGCCGGCGAACACAGCCATCACTCGGTTCTCAGCCGGAAGTTTGGCGGCATGGAATGCAAACGTCCTGCGCTACAGCCTCCCAAACCTCCTGCTCCGGTTTCAAATCGCCGGCGCCAAGGCTTAAGTAGCCATCAGCCCGGTAGGTCAGGACGCGCCCGTCGGGAAGATAGAGCGACCACTGCTCCTCCTCGTTGGCTTCGTAGGGCCAAGCCGAAAGGGTCGCGCCGAGGTCGAACGAGAAGGTGGCTTGCCGGGAAGGAGCGTCGAGGGCGAAGGCGGCCAGCTTCTGTCCATCGATCACTCGCGCAGAGGCTTCGATCTGCTCGTCGGGGCTCTCATCCTCTGCCAAGACCTCCCCGGTCGACGTGACGACACGCCAGTGGCAGCAAAAAACGAGGAGGTTCCACTCCCCCACTGGTTTGACCAGCCGCCGCGCCGCCACCTGCCGCACCTTGGCGGACGAAGAGGTCGAGACGTATGGCTCGCGAACCGAGAGACGGGGCGTCCCGAACTGGAGCGATAAGATGCTGCCTTGGACGCGCTCGACACGCCAGCAGGGCACGCCGATCAGCGGCTCGAAGGCGGTGGTGCTCGCGTTTGCCATGCAGTCGCATGATTGCGAACTCTGCTGAGGTCCGCAAACCATCCCGCTGTAATGTGCGCGTATGGCGTGATCAGAGCGATAGCGTCGGCCGATTAGAGGCTTGCGGCAGTATTCGCTACACCTCGTCGAGGATCGGTTCGCCGGGGTCCATGCCGCCACCCCAAGGAGCGACGTAGGGCCGGACGTCCGTGAAATGCGACTTCATCAAGCTCAGGACATTCTCGTCCGAAGTTATAACTTCGAAGAAGGAGCTATCGATCGCGCGTACTGTCACCCACACGGCGGCTGAGTTTAAGTCGGTATGGCCGACGAACTGCCCCCAAATGACCTGCCGCGTTTCCTGGGCGAGTTCCGCAAGAGCTTCGCCGGTGATGAACTCACCGGACTTTGCGAGCATCTCCAGCTTCTCGGAACTTGCTCCCGTCGCGTCGAAATAGTCGTCGCGGTCGCCGGGAACTGGCGAGATCCGCCAATACGTACGTGGCTCTAGGGTGGTCAACAGACCGACGAAGTCCTTGATATCAGAGCCGAGCCAAACGGCTTCTTCGCCGTAGATCCTCAGGGTTTTCACGCCAGCCTCATCGATCGACAACCACATCCCGCGGCCGCACTTGTCCGGCGGCCGTGCCGACGACTACCGTACGCATCTTTATCGGCTTCATCTCGACGCCATTCCGGGAGAGCGTCACGCAATGGGCTACACGGCAAAGCTGGCGATGTTCCCGCCTTGGAAGGCTCCCGTTCCTTACGAAACTCTTCCAATGACTTTCGCGACAGTCGCCGACGCATGGTCCGCCGCCGAAAAGGCGCTCTCGGCCATCACGGCGCGCGAACTCATCGAGATAGCGCCCCACCTGCAGCCGAGATCAGAGCGCAGCGGCGAGCTTTTGGTGACGGCCATTGCCGTTCCTGAGGAAGCAGTTCACGGGTTCATCATCTACGACGAGGCAGGCGTGGAAGTCGCCAACTGGACCACTCTGGATGTCGCCGTGGAAGAGGCCTCAAGCAGAATGGAATCCCCCGGATCCGAAAGGAGAGGCTGAGATCGAGCGCGGCCAAACCTCTGCGCTTCTCTACGTTTTCCGCAGCCCGGCCTTCCCGGGCAGCAACACGGTTGCCAGCGCTGCAGCCCTCGATCTCGTTGTCGCCGTCTTCGGTGGAGGCGGGATGAAGGGAGAACAAGGCTTGGCCGAGACGTTTGGAGGCGCCGCGTTCTTTCGGAACGAAGAGACTGGCGAAAGCTATCTCGGCGTCTGGGGCGCCCGGAAGGTGTCGCGCTTCAGGAGCAGGATGCGGGTAGCCGGAGGTGACCTCCGGATCATCCGTGAGCCGCCGCCCGCGCGGCTCGTCTGGCGACAATCCATTCCCGCTGGACGCTGATGTACGCCGCGGCGCTCCTCATCCTCATCGCGCAGTCTTCCGAAGGCGCCCGGCACGACGACGCCGCCGTGCTCCAGCAGCTCGGCTTCATCGCCGGACAGGCAGTGGCCTGCGACATCGAAGAGCCTGACATCGCGGCTCGCGTCGCCATTGCTCTAGCGGACAAGATGGGCCGCGACGACGAGGCGAGCCGTGAACTCGTCGTTGAGACCGCCTTACGTGCCGCGGCTATGCCGTGTGCAGCTCCGCCCGATCGGCTCGATGAGATCAGGACGGGTTGGTCGGTGATGCGGAGGCGCGCGGGCGTCAACTGAAGTAAAGCCAGTCAGGGCGCGCTCGGCGTCGTGTAGAGATCAGCTAGCTGACGGGCTTCGCCGCCTGCTTTCCGCGACGCTCAGGCTTTGGAGCCGGAATTGCCGCGATCGGCTCGAGCGCCAGCACCACGGGGTTCGGGTAGTGGTCGAGCGCCGCGCCGGTGGATGCGTCGACGCCCATTCCGATGAGCCCGCCGACGAGAACGTTCCCGGCGAACGCCGCCCCGCCGTTGCCAGCGACCTTGGTCTTCACCGGGACGCTCGCCTCCTTGAAGCCCGGCTTCGTCGCCGTGACAATGAACTCGTCCTTGCGGCCGACGGTCAGGGTGCAAGGACTTGTACACTGATGGTTCATCGAGGTCCGGACCGTGGCTTCGGACGGCGTCGTGGTGACGGTGAGCTGTTCGGTCGATCCCCGAGTGATGGACGCGCAGCCGGACAGCGCCGCGCAGGCGGCGAGAGCAACAACGAGCTTCATGGACGTTCCCCCGACCGGGCCGACAAGGCGCGGACAGGTGCAATGAACCGGGTGTGCAACTGCGTCACAAGGCCCGCGGGGCTCTTACCCACAGCCGCATTTATTTGAAGACGCGCTTGCGCCCCTTCGGCAGCCCTTCCCGCATCTTGTCCCACTCTGCGTTGCTCTCGGCGGCCGTCGCGGTCCTGACCGTCTCTTCCTCCGGGTATCGGGCAACAGCTTGCCCGAACCGCCGCAGGAGGAGCCACCAGCCCTCCTCGAGCTTCATCTGCCGGACCGCCACGTCGTAGGCGCCACGGGCGATGTCGATGTCCATGGTCGCGGCGACGAGTCGGTCCAGACTGCCGCCCTTCTTGTAGAGCTCGACGCGGTGGGGCAGAGCCGACATGTCCTCGAGGGGATCATGAAATCGGACCCTGCCTTCATCCGTCTTCGGCGGAAGCACGAAGGCGACGGTGACCTTGAGCGACCTGCAGGTCGGGCAGCGGAGGCGCGTCGCCAGGTCCGCGAGGGGCATCGCGGCGCCTCGAGTCCAGACGAGGGTCTCCATGTCGGGCTCGTACTCGCGGTGGCATTCCCGAATCGACTTCAGCCCGGCGCGCCCTCCCGCCGCGCACCGCGCCTTGACGCGCCAGCCCGCGCGCCAGGCGTCGCCAAGCGTCTCGACCGTCATGCGAGCTGGCGGGGCGGCTGTCGCCCACGGACGTAACCCAGCGACACGCGACCGACGGCGAGCGCCCTCGCCCGCTCTGTCTCGGCCAGTTGCACGAGCAGCGCGTGGATTGCCTGGCGCTCGCCTCCGGCCGCCAGAATCACGTCGTCCACGGCCGCCTCGTCCCCGGCCACAGCCTCGTCTTCGAACAGTTCTTCCGCTGCGTCAGCCATGTCTCACTCCCTCGTTGGAGAGCATCGATTCTACGGGAACGAATGAAGAACAAGCCTGCAGGCGCTGGGTATGTCGTGGCCGAGATCGAAGAGGTTCTGCGGGGCTGAAGGACACGGGCGTGGGCGCGCCCTCGCCAAGCTGAGACACTTCGTTGACGGTCTGTGGATCCCGCCGTTGCACGCTTGAGGCTGCTGGCTAAGTTCGAGCCATGCATCGAGCACCCACGTCGCGGTCGACCGCGCTTGCCCTTCTCGTCGCCGTACTGGCGGGTATCGGTTCGTCGGCTTCGGCCTGCAGGTCCCCCTTTTGGGCCGCCGAGCGGATCGCGCAAGGGCAGTTCGACGCTGTCGCCCTGGTTCGCGTCGTCGGGGCTGAGTATGTCGGTGACCGGAAGGTCCAGCGCGGTTGGCGCGGCACAGCCAGTGTTGAAAGACTGCTGAAGGGGACTTCAGTCGATCCAGCCGTCGCGATCCTCGGGGGCCGCGGTTCCGCAATGTGCGAGGGTGACGACGGCCCGCCTTCGCCGGGCGAGCGCCGGGTCGCCTACATAATGACCGGGGGTCGTGTCGTTAGTTATCCGCTGGACACCGCGATGAAGCTCGACCCCTGGCTGAGGAAGTTGCTGGAAGCCGACTTCCCCGGCGGCGCCAGCCGATAGAACAACCGCCGACGCTGTGGTGGCGCCCGATTATGCCGGAGCTGAGCACGTGTTCACGAACGCCGTCCGCTGGGCCTCGCCCGACCTCGCCTCCGTCCTGCGCCGCTTCCCAATGGCCCTCGCCGCCTGCGCGGCGCACGCGGCCTACGCCGTGGCGGTCGAGCCCCAGTACCGCAGCCTTCTCGGCTACGACGGAACGGGATCCGTCCGCCTCGCGCTCGGCTTCCTCGCGCTGGCGTCGGTCGCGGCGCAGCTCTGGTCCGAGTTCCTCGGCGGGCGCCTGCGGTGGCCGCTGCAGTGCGTCGCAGCCGCGGCCGCCGCGGGCGTCTGGCTGGGCTTTGGCACCGAGTGGCTCTCCGGACCGTTCGCTCTGATAGCCGTCGCGGCCCTCCTCCTCGCGGCTCCAGCCCCGCTGCGGAACGACGGGGCGAGCTTCGCCTTCGCGACCCGCGCGGTCCTGCTGTTCTTCTTCGCCGTCGCCGCCACCTCGCTCGTCCTGCTCGGGATCGGCGCGCTGGAGATGACGGCGGAATACCTGCTCGCCGTGAAGTTCCCTGCCGGGTCCTTCGAGCGCCTGGCGACGGTCTGCGTCTGGTTCGTCGCCCCGGCCTACTGGTGCGCGCTGCTTCCCTCTCGGGACGCCTCGGCCGCCCCGCTCCCGCCCGCCGACCTCGTCCCCCGGGCCGTCGCGGCCCTCGCCACGCTGCTCTGCGTCACCGCGGCCGCGCTGGCCATCCTCCTCCACGCCTACGCGATCAGGATCGGCGTGCAGGGCGAGATGCCGAAGAACCAGGTCGGCTGGATCGTGTCGGCCTTCCTCGCCCTGTCGCTCGCGGCATGGCTGTCGTCGGCCGGCGGCGAAGGCCCGGCACGGGCGCTGCGGGAGGGTTGGCGGCGGTTCGTGTGGCTTCCGGCAACCGTCCTGCCGCTCGTCCTCCTCACCGTCGCGATCTGGTCGCGCATCGACGACTACGGTGTGTCGATGGACCGCTACACGGTCGCCGCGGGCGGCGCCTTCGGCGCGGCCTGCCTCACCATCACAGCCGCCGCGCGGCGGCTGCCGCGCATCCACGAGGTTATGCTCGTCGGGGTCCTGTTCGCCGCGGTCGCCGCCGTTGGTCCGTTCGGCGCGAAGTCGGTCGCGGCGGGCAGTCAGGCGGCGCGGCTCCGCAGCATGCTCGAGGCCGAGGGCCTGCTGGTCGGCGGCAGGATCGAGGCCCCCCTCGGGCAGGACAGGCTGGTTCGGGCCCGCAAGGGGGAGGTCGCCTCGATGCTCGCCGAGCTGTCGCGCGCCGACGCCCTCGGGCGGCTGGCGGCGTTCGCGCCGCCGTCGCGCACGGGGAAACTCGCCGACGCGCAGTCCTTCTTCGGGGCCTGGCCATGGGCGCGTGCGGTGCCCGCCACGTTCGTCGTCAATGGCGGTCCCGGCACGGCCTCCGTGGGCGGGGGCCGTCTGTCGGGGCCGTTCATCCTGCGGTCCGCGGTGAGGGGCGGCGTGGAGACCGTGGTGGGCGCCGGCGACGGCAGGGTCACGCTGTCGCTCGAAGGGCTCGAGGTCACCGCGACGGGATCTTCGGGCCGAGCGAGCTTCAACCTGGGGCCGGTCCTCGGGGACCGAAAGCGGGGGACGTCCCCGACGGCGCCGCTGTCCGTCCCGTCCGCGGCCGGCGACGCGACGCTCGTCCTGACCTACGCCGAGTTCGAGGGCGAAGGCGCGGCCGCCACGGCGGGGACGGTCCAGGGATGGGTGTGGTTTGGGTCCCGTTGAGATCGCTAGTTGATGAGAGGCGCGACTTCGGATGCGGTTCTTCAACGTCCTGTCAAGCGCTGCTGCTGTCCGAAGCCCTGTCGTCTGCACCGCCAGTCGCCGCTCCGGAGATGATCTCCGGACCGACGCTCGACGATCCCCACGGTCACGGCGAGGCCGCCGATTGGTGCCGGTCGCTGTCCGCTATGTTCCCCCTTTTCACGTGAGTAAGGGGTTCCATGAGAACGAATGAAGACAAGAGCTGGGCGTGCAAAACTGGCTGAGGCTTTCATCTCCGGCGGAGCGAAAAGGATCATGGCGAAGACCACTGACCGGCCGGTCAAGGCGCCCATTGCCGCCGATGATGGCTCGGCTGGACGCCGAAGCGCCTCGCGCTGAAGGCGTTAGTTGACCATGGCAGTCTTCTTCACCAGTGACACGCACTTCGGCGATCAGCGCGTGCTGAACCTCTATCCGCGGCCGTTTGTGTCCGTCGCTGAGATGGACGCTGCCTTGATCGCCCGTTGGAACGACCTCGTCGGTTCCGACGACGAGGTCTGGCACCTCGGCGACTTTGCCCGGTCGACGAAAAGCGCGGCCGAGAACTTCCGTCAGCTTAAGGGCCGCAAACACCTCGTCGTCGGCAACATCGATTCTGCCTTCGTCAGGGAACTGGCTTGGGCAAGCATTGCCCCATATGCCGAGATCGAGGTGGAGGGCGTAAAGCTTATCCTCTGCCACTACCCCTTTCGCAGTTGGAACGGGATGCACCGAGGCGCGGTGAACCTTCACGGGCACAGCCATGGCCGGCTAAACCCGCTGCCTCGCCAACTCGACGTGGGAGTGGATGCGCGGGACTATCGCCCAGTTCGCCTGTCCGAATTACTGCTTCGACGGTGAGTAACGCAGATCCGGCGCGGAGACGCCGCCGGCGTCATGACCCGTTGGACTATTTGAACCCTACGATGGTGAACATCGTGCCGGTCCGCTGTTGACCCATAGCGGGCTTGGCTGAGGGCCGTTTTGGGAACTTAAGGTTCGAGGACAATCTGCGGTTGCCAGCGCCTGCGGTGCTGCCGAAGAAAGTTCCTCTGCTCACTGGATAGCTGACGACGCAAGCGTGAAGCCGACCCTAGGAGCTGCCCCGCCTCTGAAGAGATTTGATCGCTGATCAACGCAGCGCCATCGTCGTCGAAGCTGACCAATCCGGCATCGAAAGCGGCATCCCACAACGCCGACAGAAGTAAGCCATTGTTGACGTTTAGGCGGTGAGCGTTGCTCACGCACTCGGACCAGGGCACAATGTGTGACGCCCTGAGCAGCGCGGGATCGCTGAGGCCAGTGACCGCGCAGCGCCCTTCCCAATACTGTAGGAGTGCTCGACGGAAGATGTCCTGGCCGACGCGCTGGCGGCGCAGATGCGAGTGAAGGACCTAGCGAACCGCTCGTAATCCCCAGTTAGCCGCCGATCGAGATCAAAAACATCCATTCTATGGCCTTGTTCGAACAGCGGCAGTCATGGGTTAACAGCGGCCTCGGCACTTCACCTTGGCCCAGTTGAGCAGAGGGTTTCAACGTCTGGTGTGACGTGCGCTAGGCGCGGCGTCTGCCGCTTTCTTTTGCGCTAGGCGGAATGGGCATAGGTCGAGCGTTAGCTCTTGGAGTACGGCAAGGAGCTCAGGCTCACTCTTGGCCAGTATCTCAAGCAGGTCCTCTTGGTTCGGCTGACCGAGCGCCAGCCGATAGAGGAAGCGCTGCTCTCGAAGCACCTTGTAGCGATGGACGTCGCGACCAAAGGGGCGCTCAAATACCTGCCGCGTCACCCGTGCCTCGGGTAGAATCCACCACGGGCTCAGTCCGCCCTTTTCAGCCAGTCGCGCCTCAGCGAGGCTGGAGAGGCGCCGCCAGGGTGATGCTGCGGCCGTGTGATCGGCGAACACATCCTCGTGCAACACCTTGCCTAGACGGCGGCGAATAGACAGGCCTCCATAGCGCTGGATTCTCCCCTCCCGCTGCTCCAGGTCGAGCGGGTTGGACGGCAAATCCCAATGGAGGACGCGGGAACACCAAGTATGGAAATCCAGCCCCTCCTGGCCGACCGAGGTAGTCGCCAGGACGTGAGGCCAGAATGGCGAGTTGAAGCTCTGGCGGATCTCGTCAGGTCGGACGGAGCCGAGATCTTCCTCAATTTCCAGCACGGGCGCGCCCGCTTTAGGGGGCGGGGCCGCCTCCGCGTCGCCAAATGGCATCGCGGCATGGCACCGAAGGCGCAAACGCTCTGAGTCGCCGAGCGCGTGGAAACTGAAGCCGCCTGTGATGAGGCGGAGCGACGATTGCAAGTCCTTCGCCAATGCCTCGACACCCTCTTGGGACGAGCTGCGAATCCAGAGGTGTTCGTCGAGCACGCTCTCCAGATTGCCTGCGAATGCCGCCGCCAAAAGACCTTCAACCGCGCTGGAGCCGCCGATCGCAGACAGAAGAACGGGATTGTCGAGATACGGACGCAAGCCCTGCCAACTTAGTCGAACTACGCATGGGTAGGTGTCGGGGTTGAGGGTATCGGCCGCGTGACGCCACAACGCCCGCCCAACGATGACCCCCGGCGCAGCGATAGCGTAGGTGACGAGATCCTCGAGTTCACGAGGCGAAATCCAGCTTACAGGCTCCGCCTCGCGCCATGCCTGGACGGAGGCTTTTGCCAATCGGTCATGACCGACAACGGCCGCCCACGCGTTGGCCGAGCGGTCAGCCAAACCGGCGTGTTTCTCGATTCCGGAGAGAACACGGCCGATTGATCGACGCCGCTTTCGTTTCGCCGCGCTCGAACGGACCACGTCTATCTTCAGTGGGCGCAGAGCCTCTTTGATCTTCTTTCGCACCCAGCGGCGCAATCCAGCCCGAGATCGATCGGGTGCGGTCGCTGGATCGGTATTGCGGATCAACCAGATTGAAGGATGGAAGGCGGCCATCACCGGGCCAGGCGGCCCCGAAAGTTTTATCTTCCGCCGAGCGTACGCCTTCTCATAACCGCCGCGCCGGTCGATCAAGTGCGCCTCGACGCCGAAGCTCAATAGGCTGGTGACGGCCGGCGGCGTCGCCTTAAACCGACTGAACATTAGAAGCTTCGTCTCTTGGCCTTGCTCAGCCCAGGCTCCGCTCAAATCCCACCACGGCAACGAAGGCGCGATCCACGGCAAAGCGAGCTTCTCGGGCGGCGTTGTCGCCGCTAGGGCTCTCAACTTCGCATCTGGCCAAATCACAGGGGCCAGGTCGTCGCGCCGTCGCCGCGTCAGCGCCATCAGGCCGCGCGTCGGTTTGAAGATGCGATCACGCGTGATCGCATAGCGTTGCCCCAGGGCCTGAGCCGGTAGCGGCACTGAGGACCAGTAAGCCAGCGTATCTGCCCTGCGGTTCGCATCGGTCGAGCGAACGAGGTGTCGATAGACCGCGACGTCAGCGACCTCTGAAGCGGCGGGAAGGCGAAGGAGATCCGGTTCAAGGTTGCCGTGACCCCGTGTGAAGCCGTCGCGTTCGGTCCGCCCAATGACCGGCGAGAGAAGCGCCTGAAGGTGATCGCGCAGAGCAGCCGCCTCCGCGGCAAGCGGCGCCCGCTCTGCGACCGGAGCCTGCACAAGGAGCCGCAGCGTATCGCCGAACGCTTTGAAGTGGGTTTGCGCCTCGACCCTAACCTTCCCTCCCGCCAGAAAATCGATCAGGCCGAAGAACTCACGGTGGGCCTGGATGCCTCGGCCCTCCTCCCACCGAGACGCGAACAGTTTGTAAGGCGTCGCCGACAATAGGAGGAGCGCCGGCGGCCTTTTACCATTGCCCTTCAGCAGCTGCGCCATCAGCGGATCAACAGGCGCTTCGCCTTTGATCAGATCGCGATACTTCTGGAACTCATCCAAAATGATGATGTCTGGCGGCTGGTGAACCAGACAGGCCAGGCAAAGCGCCCTGCGCAGACGCCCGATAAATGCACGTTGGTTGAGCAGAGCCAGCTCAACAAGCCGGCCGGCGAAGGATGGCGCCGCTCCCGATGTCTTAAACTCTGCAAACTCGCGTTGGAGCGCGTCCCGATATCGGGCGACAAGACCCGGCGGCGCATCCGCCATCCGTTTGCGCGCGACCGCCAAGGCGCCGAGCCATCCTGATGTCGCTTGCAGCTGAAGGAAATTCGCCGGGAGCCTGGCGATCACAGACGGGTAAGCCTTCACGAGCAGCTGGGCGACAAAGGCGCGCTCAACCGCCTTCCCACCGCTCAGGCTTGCCCGGCTGGTACGCGGAAACGAAGTGTCGGGAGACAAGGCGTAGATGGCGACCGTCGCGTCCGGCGGCGTACTGACGGCAACCAGCGAAAGACGGTCCGGCGTACGAACCGCCTTCTTCAGCTCAGCTTTCTCGAGAAATTCCACTACCCGAGGCTTGTTCTGGTGGGAAACCGCTGAACCGCTGGCGATGTAGTAAACCACTAAGGGACGGCCCGCCTTTCGGCTCAAGGCCTCAACCACATCGCGTGCGACAACGGTTTTGCCCAAACCGACCTCATCAGCCACGAGGTAGCGGCGGCTTCCGCCCTTGACAGCGAAGGCGGCAAGAGCGGCCTTTACGGTCGCCGTTTGAAACTCCCGGGCCAACCTCACGACGGCGCTCCCAATCCCTCTTCACAGACGGCCCACATCTGCGCGAACTGCTTGAGTTGTGTGTGACCGTTAGGGTCGGCCGTCCGCGTATGCTCCAGAAGCGCTGGCAAATAGGCGCTGATCCGGTATTGAACGGCTTTGTAGACGGCGGGCGACCGGGACCAGGTGCTGAATATTTCTTCCTGGGTCGGCAGGTCCGCCGTCCAGGTCGGTGTCGGCTCGCCAGTTGAGCTGCGGGATGGCTCGTCCTTCGTCCAATCTGGATCATTGGGCGAAGCGGCGGCGCCGCGCATGGTGTCAGCGATCCACAGCAAGAACTCGCGGGCTCCCATCGCACGCATAAAAGCTGCACGGTCCCGCTCAACGCCGAAGGGAGGCGTCGCCGGCGCCTGCACGATCCACTCGCAGCTCGCGTCCCCTAACATCAGCCGTAGCTGGACGAGTTCGGTTAGGTCCGCTGTTTGAATAGGGCCGAGATCAAGCTCGGTTTGTCCGGCCGGCCACGTCTTAAGATCGCTGGTGATCAGCCCAGCCTCCAGGCGAATGCGGGCGTCTGACGGGTGGAGAATGGACGAATGGCGGAGTCGAATGCTTTCGGTGTCCCAAACGATCTCACCCTTCCAACGAGCGGAGACTTCGGCGCGCGCACGCTCGAGCTCGTCCTTTTCCGCCTCGACATCCTTCAGCACCGCCGCGTCTTCCCATCGGATGGGTCGAGCCTCTGCGATAAGGCTCATGAGGCCACCCTCGACCGCTTCGTCCACGGAAAGCTCAGCGATGATCTCGACGTTGCGTCCCGTCCAGGCGCGTTGCGTGGCGTTCGCACTGCCCGTCCAAAGACGCCGTTTATCGCCCTGGCGTATGTGCAGGAGTTTTGCATGCAGGCCTCGGCCGAGCTCTTCGCCCTCCTCGACCGCAGACGCGGGTGTTGGATCGACTGGATCCGGCGCCTCAAAGTTGGTCGGTGGATAGTCTGGAGCATCAAGCGCAAGAGAGTCTCCGAAGGGTCGACAGGTTGCGCCGAGCCTTTCGATTTCAAACCGCGTCGAAAGCAGTTGACGCTCGCCGCCGCGACACTCCGTCTTCGCCACGTGCCGGAGGAAGCCAGCGTCCAAGAAGGGGCTGACCACTGTGAGCGCGTCGACCGCCTTTGGCAGAGCCGGCAGGCTCCAATCGCCTTTGCCGGTGCTGATGCCGAGGCGGTCCACCCGGACGCCGGCTGGAGCCTTCCATTTGAGAGCCGCGATCTCTGCGGCTAGCCCTCGCGCTGATACGCCCGGCAGCCCGGCACGTTCGGCCAAGGCGGTAGCGATGTCGTCGACGCCCGGCACTCGGCGTCCCTGTCCGCCTGGACGTGCGACCAGTACAAGGCCGAGATCGCGGTTTTCCTGGGCTGTGAGATTGCGACTGCCAATCCACAAGCGCCACTCGATGGCCTTGTCTGTAGAGACCTTCACCAAAGCGGCTTTGGGATGCCAACTTTGGCGACGCTCGTCGAAGGCGACGTCACGTACAAACTGATCCAAGACGCCCGTCAGCCGAGGTGTTCGCGCCATTTTGGCGAGGCGGCCCCTCTGAATGACAACCCGGAACCTGTCCCGTGCAGCTTCGATCGCATCGGCGAGATCGCGACGAGCAGCGGGGCGATCTTCATCGTCGCGCCCAACCATGGCGAGCAAGGCCGCGACGATTGAAATCGGATCTGCTGAATAGGCGGCGATGATCGCCAGGTCCGCCGTCCAACCTTGTTCGGGCCGCAGGGCGTCCAGATAACTGGTCACCCTCCAGGGCGCCGCCGCTCCGCTCATGGTCGGGGCCCGCGAAGGTCAGAGAGCAGTCCGCTCACCGACCCCCAGCGATAATGGAGCGGGTAGCCAACGGGATGGTCGCTGGCGTCCCACTCGGCGCGTCGGGTTCTAGCGCTTGCGGTGTCGGGCAGTCGGGAGCGCAAGCCCTTGCGGCCCTCAGCCGCTTCGTAGGCGCCGACCAAAGCCGTCGGGTCAGTCGCCCCCTCATGGACCCAATCTAGCGTCTGGGCCAGCACGGTGCGGAGCCGCGGCGGTAAGTCGCCGATATCATCCTCAACCAGATGTAGATTGGCGCTGTTCAGCTCAGACGCCGCGCGTGCGCCGTGCTCCCTGAGCAACCGCCCGAGTTGAGCGCGATGCAATCGCGGCGTCTCACGACCATCCAACAGTTCGCGGCGATCCTCGACGAGGGCAGCGTAAACGCCCCTTCCGATCGCAGCGAGGGCAGCCACCGCGCGCGCTCTGCGGAGAGGCGCAGCATCCGGACCGGCGAGTTTGATGATGGCCTTGTCCCACAGCGAAAGCGGCGGGTCGATCTCGTGGCGCGCCAACTGACTGAGAAGAGACAAGTGCCTCAGAGGCTCAGGCGCCGGTATGTGGCTCAACCGCTCGCGGAGAAACTCACGCTCATCGTCTCTCAGATTGAAGGATAGAGGCGTATCGGCCGACCAGTCCTTCGGGGGTTGAGGCAGGGCGACGAAGAGAGCCTCGACCTCGATGAGCGGGCGGCCCTCGTCATCCATCGTCGGACGTGATGCGGAGAGGCGGGTGTGAACGGTTCCACGGTTAGGAACACGATTTCGTCCGTCACGCCGCAAGATTCCCCAGGCGTCCAAGGCTGACCAATAGGTGCTGGAAGGCGGCTGATCCGCCAGTTGAGGCCAGGTAAGACCGCCGATTACACCCTGTTCCCCACGATCCTTCAGCCGTTTCGCCAGCCCGATCTCAGCCCGCTTCAGCGCGTCCTGGGCGTTCGCTGAAGATTTTCCAGATTGATCCAGAAACTGCCACGGTACGAAAAGCGCATATCGCAAGCGGGTGTGCAGCACCGAGGTGCCTGGAAAGAAGCGGTTCGCGTAGCGTTGGTGCAGAAGTAGAAGTCCTACCTCATCGCGAACGCCCTGACCTTTTTCGTTCAGCTGCGCACGGGCCCGGGCTAGAGCCTTGGGCGTAAGACTTACCCAACCGAATGCTGGCTCCAACCCCCTGCCCTCCCCCGGAGCGGTACCGCGATCGAGTCGCACACTGGATCCGGACAAAGATCAAGATGTAAGGCTAGGCGGCAACCTTAGCGAGAGGGGCTCGAGACTTGGGTGAGCCGCGGGGTGGGAATCCGATGTGCACGCCGCGTAGGATCACGCACACGCCACCGCCCCTCTTTGGACGGGATCGCGTGTTTTGCGGTTCGCAGTCCTGGGATGTCGCGACGCCCGGCTGTCTGCCAACGGATCGGGAGCAGATGTTGAGCTGTCGGCCGCCTATGGTCCGCTCTTCGGCGCGGCGCCAGAGTCCGCTCATGGCGCAGGTCGGCACCGGGAGCGGATGCCGGTCCTTGGAGCCATGTGCGAAGGGAAAGCGCGGGTCGATACCGAGTTCGTAGGCAAGCGGCGTGAGGCGCCAACCGCATCGAGATGATGCGGCTCCGCTATGTCCATCTGCCGACGAACTGGCGATCCAGTTCCACGTCGGCATGACGACGGCCAACACCTTCAGCCACGATAATCCGCAGTCGCAAACCGTCCAGGTGCCTGGGTCCGCCGAGTTCGAAGCCGATCTCGCCTTTCTCGATCAGCTCATCAAGGCCTCAAGACGCCGGCGAGAGGGCGCAGGCCAATCCGGCTAACGATGAACCCTCAGCCCGGAAGACATCCGCCGCGAAAGGGTCGGCTGAGACCCTAGGGACGCGCTACAGGCAGGTAGGCCTCGGTTATCGCTCGAGCCGTCACGGTCGTGCGGCAAAGAGTTGAGGGAAGCCAACTGCGTCCGCACGAACGATGCATTGGCTGACCGCGTAATCCGCTCCCAGACGCTCTGCTTCGGCGCGGGCCGACGCCTCATCGCGGAACAATCCTGCGATGTCGTCCCCGCTATGAATGCACGGAGCGAGCCGCGCCAGCGGATCGTCCGGGTGAAGGGTCGGCGCATAGGCGCTGAGATGCTGGTGCAAAGGCTCGATCCATGTCGCGACCCCGGTACCGAGCTCGCCGCCGTTCGCCGCGGCAATCGACCGGCTCACCACGCCGACGACCTCGCCACGCAGGTTCAACACCGGCCCGCCGCTCATGCCTCCGGGCCAATCCGCTTGGACCTCAAAGATTGGCGTTCCGCGCACGCCGCCCCGCCCTTCGAGATACAGCGCGACGACCTCACCGTAGGCGGCTTTCATCCGGGCCCCCACCACGACGGCTTCGGCGCGGTCGCCCTCGAAGGCGCTGATCTCGGGAAACCCGATCGCAAGCACGGTTTCACCAGGCCTCGGGCCGACCGGAGATCGGCGGAGGGGCAGACACTCCAAGCGCCGTTCAGCATGGATGCGCGCCTCCATCATGACGAGATCCAGAGGCCTGACGTCGGGCTCTCCGCGCAGCGCCGCAAGAGGATCGTCACCGGGAAGCCCCAGCCACGCATACCGAGTGATCGGTGCCAAACCGCCCTCTGGGACTCTTGGTCGGCCGAACACCAGCCCTACTCCCAAAAGCACGCGGAAGCCACGATCCGCCGGCGCCTCCATCGTGTAGCGAGGCGCGCCGGCCGGGCCGGCTTCGACTGCGGCGGCCGCCAGCGGCACCCATCGCTCCATCTCGGCGAACACATGGTGCGCGCTCATGAGAGCACCCCAGGGGTCGAGCGCGAAGGCTGTGCCCAGCCCGGTCAGTCGACCGTCCTCACCCTGTCGGAAGACCGGAAAAACGGCCCAGCGAGCTCCCATCGGATCTTCATAGTCAAACAGCGCCGACGTCTGCCCGTTCTCAGGCAGCGCCGGGAGACCGGCCTCTCCCCGGGCGATGGCCTCGCAGGTCCGGACCGTGATTGGCTTGAGGGGCATCAGTCGCATCCTTTCGTTAGACGCGGCCATGGCAATCTCGCCGGGTCAGCGCCGGCGTACATGACATGGCTCGGCCGCCAAGAGAGGCTCGTCAGCGGTTGTCGGGTAACGTTGTAGGCCGCGAGCGTGGTCCCGATCATTGCGGGAGGATGTCCTAAAAGGGCCGCAGTCGCGTTATTGCGATGCCTCGTGAGCAACAAGCTCCCGCTGATCGTCGATCTATGTACGGATGTGGGAGCGAAACGCTCAAATCGAGGCCCGCTTTTTCCGGCGATTTTACAACGATCGCTGCTTGGAAAGGGTAGTCCCGCATCGCGATTAGCGGGTGGTTGATCATTAAAGGCGAGTGCAGCGAGCGCTACCGATCGAGCTCCCACCGTCCCAGGGCGAAAGGGTGATCCGTGAAGCGACTATGTCGGAGGAGGTCCTTTGGGCATCTCCCACGGTCGACCGGTTTTCGCCTCAAGTCGCGCTCGAACCTTTTCCATTCGATCCGCCATCAGCTCGTCGATGAACTTGACAAGCTCTAGCCATTCCCGCGGGCCACCGACGTGGAAGCCGAGTGCGAGGCCAAGCTTGATCTCGAAGCGGCCGTCTCCGAACCCAATTTCTAACGCGTCAGAGACGCTGTGATGTCCGGCATTGTGCGCGAAGCGCTTGTTGCGAAGATCGATGATGTCGTCATGAATCGGTCGAAGCCGTTCTGGGAGGGCGCCGCGTCCGAAGCCGCTTCCCCCGCCGCCCTGGTGTAGGCGTGCATAGGTGACGACAAAGGCCGTCGTCAGCATATCCAGCTCGAGAATAGCCTCCATTGTGGGTGCGAACCGATATAGCGTAAGGCGACTCTGAATATGCTTCAGTGTCACTAAGGTACCTAGCGAACGTGTAAGCCGCGAGAGGCTGGACAACTCATTGTCTACTGACCTCAGGACTGCACGACCGTCATCGACGATCTCCTGCATCTGATCACGCCAGTGCTGCGGTAGGAACTCAAGCGCCTCTTCAGGGAGAACAACGTATTCGTGACCATCCTCAAAGGGCTGATCCAACATCCACCTCTCCCGACCTTGCTGCGCCCCCAAGACGGATAAGCCCCTAACTCTCATAGCGACCATCTGTGGTGGTCAAGATGATTGATGTTTGGATTGCGGGCATTGTTTGGAGGTCCGGGAGCAGACGTTCAGCGTTGGATGAAAAGCGAAAAGCGGATTGCCGCCCAAAAGTAAACGTTCCTGACGTCTGTCATGGGATCAAGTGCAGACGCGCTGGCTGCCGGCTCAGTGCCCGCTTGTAGGGTGTGAGCGAAAGTCTGGTCTGGCGCGGAACCGAATGTCAGCTTCTGGCGCAAAACGGCGGCGAGGCTCCTTCGCGTGCTGACCCATAGTTGACGTTCGAGGTGCCCGCTTTGCGCCAAATTAGAGCGACCGCATCTCCAGCGTTGCCGGCCCCTGACGCGACACCTCCTTTTTCTTTCTGTGGAACCGCTACCCCGGCGAGGTTGCGGCGGCCGTCCGTGATCTGGTCCGACAGGAAGCCTAGGTTTCGAATTCTGGTGCGCCGACGTCTCCTAGACCAATATACCCCTCATTCCAGCGGCCAGAACATCGAGGTCAATCAGTTGCTATGCACGGCTTTGCTTAGCCGGTGCCCGCCGGGAACATCATCTGCAGCTTTCCGGAGCAATTTTAGCTCCTTGCCGTCACTTAGGAGCCTACCGAAACTTGATGTATCGAGGTCATGGCGTACGTATGCTATCGATACAGCCAGACGTAATTTGAGGGCTTTGTCCCAATTTTTGAATATGCTGATATCAGGCAAGACCGGATTTAGAATTCGCTCGGCTCGCCAAGAAAGGTACGAGTCCATCATTCTGTGATGTAGGTAGGTAAACGACCGTTCAAAAATCTGCGGCGCATATTGGCCGCCGACGATCGTCGCCAGGGCAAACAGAAAGGCCTCGAGTTCGTCTCTCTCGTATGTATCGAGGTCTTCCTGGACGTTTCTGATGGCAGCAGCCCAGGGGTCAAGGCCCGCCTTTACTACTTCCTCGCTGAGCCACCCCATCGCATCAGCAAGCGTCGACAGGATTGAGGTTCTGTCGATCCTTCGGAAGACCTTTGCGTCGAGGACACGGGATGGAGCAGCCGCCAGGGCAGATAGCCAGACCTCGGACGACTGCGCCCCGAAAAGGTTCGCCTTCTCGATCGCTTGGCCAAGAACGGGCACCGAAAATTTCTCGACGGCTTTCTTTACGACCGCATCTGAAATGGGAGAAGGCAACCGCCGGACTAGCGCCCCCCCGACCCTGTGACCTTCCGGGATAGCATCGAGAAGCACTAGGAGGCTTTCTGTTTCGAGCCCTGCGATATGCTCGGAATCCAGCACGTCTGGATGGTTCGCCGCCAACCGGCGACGCATTTCGGGGAAACCTACTGTCACGTCCCAGAAGTCGGCTTCCGGCACCACCTGCGCTACTGTCGTGAGCAACGCGTCGGCCAGCCTCCCCGGGTGCGTGGCCGCCCATTCCGCAAGGCGCATCATGTCGGTAGACCGCGCAGGCCAGGACCGCGCGACTCTAGCCAGCCCATCATCGGATGGTTGCGGAAGGCTGCGCCCTCGATCGATTTCGCAGAGATAGAGGAGGGCGTCTACCTGGCTTTCGGCAAAGAGAGCGCCGTTGATCAGATCGCTCTTGAGCGTCGAGGCGTCCTTGATCTCTGGGAACGCGTTCGTAACAGAGGCAAGGATGTATGTGCTCGGCGTCCGTTTGGTCTCCTTCGAGGCAATGAACAGCTGAACGAGTGGGCGGAACGATCCGCGCTGGCGTTTTACGTCCTGTCCGTATCGCCAGAGAAATGTCCGCAACTCGTGGGAGGAACTGGGCATGACGTCGTCTGCTGCTGCGACCAGCCATGGCTCTGTCTTCGGGGCAGGAGCGTTTGGTTTGTCATCGGAGCATCGGACGCTAGTCAACGTAAGGTCGAAGGACGAGCTAGTGCTGTCTGTTCCGGTCGACGCGGCGGTCTGGAACCGAAAGTTTCGCCGGAGCCGCGGCCACTGCTGCGACCAGAGCTCAAGTATCAGCCGATCAACTTCGCCGGGTCTGGCGACCTCGACGGAACGGTGGACGCCGCCGTAGAGGACCTCAAGCAGCTCGATCGTTCTGTTGCGGTCGAATTCGATTGTTGTGTCCGACCATGGACGATTGTCACCGGGACGGGAATGCAGCTCGATCCGACGAGCATATCGGGCGTGGGCGTCTCGGGATCCGGGCTTGCGGATCAGCGCCTCGAAGCAGGACAGATCGCTTACCTGCTCGAGCAGCGAGGGCTCGAGCAGAAGCAGGTGGGTCCAGACGCATCCAGGCCGGGGCATTTCGGGAGCTGGCCAAGTGTGCATCAGGCCGTAGCGCGACAGCGTTGGGATGGGGAATCCGGTCCAGTAGCCAACGGACGCGCTTGCGAAACGCGTCCCTGGCGCGAGATCGCTCGCAGCCGTCAGGTCCGAGGCCAGATCCGCCGGCAGCCTGATTGATGACGCCAGAAGCCGATGGCCGTCCGAATATCCGAACAGGCACTGGTCGATTTTGATAACGGCTTCGTCAGCCATCGGTCATGAGCCAGAGCAGCGGAACAGTGATGTCGTGGCCGGGTTCGCCAACGTCGACGATCATGATCCTTTCACTGGGGTTTTTCTTCGCAGCTTCACGCACCGCCGCTTCGTCCTTGAAGTCGACGCCCTGCGCTGAGACCCCGTATAAGCGGCTGTCGAAGAAGTCCCGGTTCGTGCGCAGGAACTGATCCACAAGGGGCATCTCGCCGGCAATCCACTGAGCAGGCGTGCGACCCGACGGAACGATTAGATCCCAGGCAGAAATGACGAGAGCCAGTCGTCGCCGTCTGACTTCGAACGGCGCTCGCAGCAGGTCGCTTAGGATTTGCACGATCCGAACGGAGCCGGGCGTCTCCTTGGGCTCCCAGACAAGCTCTTCCTCCTCATCATCGTCCGACCAGCTCTCCTGGGCTGTCTTGTCTTCTGGATCACTGTCTGTGGCCGGTGGCTCGGGCGGCAGCTGGGCGTTGAGCTCAAGGATCGAGAGGAAGTCTTGTTTGGAGTTGGCGTTAATGAACAGCATGACGCCATCGCATTCAGCAACGTTGTCGACGAAGATGCGGCGGCTCCTTCGCGCCTCGACCTGGTCTGAAAACCTCTCGCCTGCGACGTCCGGAAAGAAAGCCGCGGCTTGGGTGCCGGAGCTGTCGTCGACGAGATGCATCACCACGTCCGTGTCGCCTGTCTGGGACGTCCGCTCGACCGGCTGAAAAGTGCGCCAAGCCTCGGAGATCTTGTTTAGATAGGTCTGGTCACCTTCGAACCGTTCGAGCCTCAACAGGCAAGGTTTTTCGTTGGCCTCGACGATATGCCAGAGCGCGGCAAGGAACGTAGTCTTGCCGGAGCCGGGCAACCCTATGATGACGAAGTTGGAATTCATGCTCGTCGTTTCCGTAACAGGAAGCGATCAAACTCGTCGTCAAGCTTCAACTCTGGAATTGGGGCCCCCGGCGGATCGGGAGGGGTCAACCAGCTACGGAGCATTGCGTCCATGCCGTATGCCGGGGCCGTCTGTCCCGAGGGATCTCTCGCAGCTGTGCGCCAGCTGGTCACCTTGGCGAAGCGGCCGGCATAGAGGTCTTTTGTCCGCTGCTCGAATGTCTCGATCGCTGTTATGGCGTGAGTGAGGGAGGCCGCCTGCAGCAGGTCGATCTTGGTGGTCACCAATTGAACTTCGACATGCTCGGGAACTGCGTCCGCGTCGGCGGCCGCCCGAATGAGCTGGCGAGCCGAAGTCAGTGTCTCTTCTCGTCTTAAATCGTCAGCTAGACGAGCTCCGTCTAGAACGAAGACGAGCGTCCTGGCCTTTACGATCTCCAAAAAGCCTTCAACCTTTGCCGTGTTGTCGCGGATAGCTCGATAGCTTTCACCTGCGCGCTCGGTGATCAGAAGGTCGACGCGGTCTTGCCCGCTGTCGGTTGCTAAGCCGAGATGAAAGAAACGCAGCCCTTCGCGGACTGAGGTCCGCTCGGTGTCCGGGATGGGCGCGCCCGTGATCATGCGCGCGAAATAGCATCGCCTTTCAAAGCCGGCGAGCGTCCTGCTTCCAGCAAAGTGCAGTCCCGCAAACGGCCCGCGAAGAAAGCGTTCGTAAATCTCCGTCACGAGCGTGGTCTTGCCAGCCCACCGCTCTCCGATCACCGCCACGACATTCGCGGCCCGCCAACGCATCAGAGCGTCGGCGTCCTCGATCGTCAGTAGATCCGCGTGCGGAAGCCAGAGCCGCTCTGTGTCGGTTGGAGAGGTCTCTTCTGGTTTGGCCTGGTCGAATACGTCAAGATCGGTGTCTTTCTCCTCGATCATAGTGCGGACTCGAGCAACTGCTCGTAGAAGACCTGTTCGGCGAGTTCGCTCGCCTTGAACTCCATATGGGCGTCGAGACCCGTTGCAGACTCAAACGCCTGCACCCAGCCACCCCCACCGATCTCTCGAGCTTTGTTCAGCGCGGTCAGGACGGGACAGATCCCAGGGCGCAGCGGCATTTCGAGACTGAGCGTGTCAAGATCAGCGCTAAGGCCGTCGACGGCCAAAGCAAGTGAGATCGATTTGCTGTCCTTCTTCGCGCTCCGAAGTACTCGCTCAAGCACTGCCGGCGCCGCCACCGGACCAAGATACGACGTCGTGCACAGCTCACCGAGCTCGATGCCGCCGAGCAGGGCAGCCTGCGCAGGGCGAAGGCTGTCGAACGGCTTTCCCGATGAGCGGCTGTGTTCTCCAAACAGCCACCACAAAATCTGCGATTCTTCGCGAAGATAATTGAAGTTCGCATTGAGCGCGCTGACCGCGTCCGTCACCTGCTTCGCGACGACCCTATCAGATTCCTGACTCTCTCCGCGGGTTTTTGAAAGGGCGGCAACCACTTGCGGAATGTCAGCGGCTACTTCGATCGTCTCGGCGAGCTTTGGGGTCGCGCTATGCTTAATCGGCGTGACGATGGATTGCGGGATCCTGTTCGTAACCGCTCGTTGCTTCAACGCTAATCGAGCTTCGTCGACAAGCCCGACAGCTTCCGTCGGCGACCTTTTGCCCTGAACCGATCCCGCGACTAGCCCAAGGATCGAGACGGCATCGCCCGCGGCGACGCTCGCTCCCAGTATCGCGGCCGCTACGATTATCGCCTCGCGCTCTCCTGTGACGAGGGAGAACGTCAAATCCTCCTTGCGAAGCTCGTCACGGAACCATGTAAGATCGGGCCTCAAGCCGTAATACGCGCCTACCAAATCAAGCTTTTGTTCGTCCGTCGCGTCTTCTTGGACGCGCGTGGCCGACAATTCGCGAAGGTTGATAATCTCGGCAGTGGGCTGGAGGCCGCCAAGCGCGTACCGGTCGGCGAAATCAATGCTGCTCATCTATCGGTGCGCCCTTCAGCTTCTGTTATTGCTTGCTCGAGATCCGCGAGCTTGCCGCGCTCGCTGGCTCGGATGAAGACCCGCCTGAACCGCTCGAAATCTGGTTGCGCGATGTCGTTGTCTTCGAGCAAGGCAAGGCGGCCGACGATTTCGGATTTCTGACTAAATGTCAGTCCGTAAAACCGGATCCCGAGCTCGCGCAGCCTTGTCATTGTTTCCGGGCTAAGTCTTTGCTCGGCCGAGAGGATCTCGAACTCGTTTTTCCTTGGCGCTAAGATGGCATCGGCGATCTCAGAGTGGTCGAGAGCGCGACTGATGCGGGCGATACAGGCGGAAAGATCAGAGCATATCGGCGAGGATTGGTCGAGCGACCGTGTCGCCAGTTCTAGGAGGCTTCCCGCTTCGTCCGCCCTCCGCGTCGCGGCGATGCCGTCGGTCAAGCTCGGAGGTCTCGGCGGCGACGAGAGGATCGCATCGAGGTTCGAAACCCAACTTACTGGACCTCGAGCGTCGAGATCGTTGACGAACAAGTCGATTTCTTCAGCTTTCTCTCTTGCAGGTACCGATCCGCGATCCCTCAATGTCGCATGGACGGCATAGCCAACCGGTACGATCCAGTCCTCCTGCCGCGCCGCGAACAGTCGGCGAAGAGCGACATGCGGGATAATCGGATTATTCCCATGTTCCAGCAGCCACTGTGCGACGAGACGCATCGCAGGAGAATCCGCTTGGCGTCTCGGTCCGGTGCTCTGCCCGTCGCTTCCGCCCTGAAGCTCGGCCAACCTTCCGAGACCCTCGGCCCAACGTGAGGGCATTTCCCTAAGTTTTTCCCCGAGTGTCGTCTCTCGCGACAGATCAATAAGCGCACGGGCTTCCCCGCTCGAAACTGTGCCCGGATCATTATCGACAGCGAGCGCGGCCCAGTGATGCGCCAAGTTAGCGAACGCTTTATCGGCGACCGTTAGCGCCGCGCGCAGAGCCGCTCTGTCCCCCGATCCACCGCTCGCTAGCGGTAGTCCGCGTAGCAGATGACCCTCACAATGCGCATAGAGCGCGGCGTCCCTGTCCTTGGCCAAGGCGAGCAGATAGGCCGGGACGCGCCAATCGAACGACGTCTTCCTGCGCTCGATATGGAATAGAAGCCCCTCGATTAATTCCGACGCGCGTGGTGAGGCCAACTCCGACGTCGCCCGTCCGACGAACCATGCCAGCGAGACAGCGTCATGCGCCTCGGTCGGAACGAGCAATTCAGATGGATCGAGTTCGCGCCAGCGGCCCGTCTTGATCAACACTGACTGCCGGGCAATGCGGACGGAGGCTGGCATACGCTCGAAAATGACGGGCGAGTTTGGAAGAGCTACGAGACAAGCCTGCACCCTTCGCCCTTCCAGACGCCGCAGTCCGGCGCCGACGCGCGCCAGATGGGTGTAGGCCAACTCCGCCGGGAGCAGCTTGAAGGCATCGACCGGCATCAGTGGACTGGCGCGGCTTCGCAGATAGGCTCTCACGGTTGCGGCGTGCGGCAGGTCCTTTTGCGCCCACGCCGTCGAGAAGTCGTCCGCGGACGGGCCCAGCCGGTCCACGATCTCACCAGGCGTTTCGGCGGCGAGAAAGGTTGGATCGTCGCCGGCGAGCAGCCGGTAATAGGCGGCTTCGGCCTCGTCGCCCTCGGCCCGGTAATGCGAAAGAAGGGCGTCGACGAGCTTCTTGAATTTCACCGGATCGTGTCGGCACATCAGCGGCAGCGTGCGCCCTCGCAGGTCCGCTCGATGGATCAGCGTCTCCCCGTCGCGCTCGACGATCCAGATCTCGCGGGCCAAACGGTCAAACAGCCGATCGATATCGTCCTGCGGCGCCTCGATAATTGGTCCGATCACGCGTTTCAATAAGTCGCGGGTGATCTTGCGCGCGACGAGTCCGGGCCACGCGAGCGCCTTTAGCTCGGTCGGGACGTGGTCCAGCATCCGCTTCAAGAAAATCGCCCCAACGAAATTCTCCGAGGCGCTCTGCCCCAACTCGCCGATCTCTTCCACCACCTTGCCGCGCAGCTGAGGCTCGGTGTCGCGCACGAGCTCCACGCTCACCCGCAGGGTGAGCGGCTCGCGCCGCTGCTCGGGATCCGTGCGGGAGCCGACGATCCGTTTCGCCCACCGACGTTCCTCCCAATCATTGCCCATCAGCGCGGCGCCGAGCCTTTCCACCATGAGCCGGGCGTCGGTGACGTCGAGCGCCTTCAGCTCGATGGGTCGCGGTTCCATCGTCAGCCCGCGGATTGTGGAAAGTTCGACGATTTCGGCCCGTCCCGCGGCAACGATGCGCAGTTCCGGAAACGGCTGATTGCAAAGCCGTTCGATGAACTGTCGAATACCTTCGACGGCTTCTGGCACGCTCTGGACGATCTCCATCGTGTCGAGCGCCAGGAGAGCGACCCCCTGTTCGTATGCCGCCCCCCGCAACGTCTCCCGGAAGCTGTCAAAGAAGGTCCTCAACCGGGTCGGGTTGGCGCGTTCTTTCAGTCCAGGATCTGTATCGGCGGCCGACGAAGCCCACTCCCGGTCCACGATCCATTGGCGCATGTCGCGACGCAGGCGGCTCAGGTCGTCCGCTCGGCTTGGAAATTGGGCGCCAAGCTGCTTCGCGGCTTCGATGAGCAGCTGGGCCGGGTCCTTCGGCTGCAGCGAAGCGCGATCGAAATCGAAGTAGATGAAAGGCAGAGGCCGAACCGGTCCAAGGAAATGGTCGAGCGCAAACTTCGCCATCAGGGTTGATTTGCCGAGACCGCCGCCCGCCACGACGGTGAGGCCACGTGCGGATCCATCGTTTAAAAACGTCGCTGCAGTGCGCGTCACGCGGGTGAAGCTACGCGTCACCGCTTCGCTGACTGAATGCGAGGCGAGGACATCGACAAAGCCCCGGAGACGCTTGAGTTCGTCCTCTCGGCCCGCGAAGCGATCGCCGCCGCCGTTTGGTGCGCCCACGAGAAGCTCGAGCGGCCTCCTGAACTCTGCGAGGGCGAGGAGACGCGCGATCTCGTCAGACGTCGGCAGATTGGTCGTGAGATCCTTGACCGACGACAAGGCCGCGGCGGCCTCGGCGGCAGCTTGGACATGCTCGGGGGCGGCGCCTTCGAGCCTCGGGGCGTCTTCTCGCAGATAGGATCGCAGCCAGACCGACGCGAGGTCCTGCGGCTTTGCGTCGGCCGAGCCAAGATTAGCGAGCGTTTTCTTGTCCGACGAAGCCGTTTCGGAAAGGATCGGCTTAAGGGCACCGTGAGTGCGACTTTGGCGCAGGATTTCGCCCCGCGCGTCGTTGCGCAACCGCAAGCGTCGCCTCGTGTCCGACGTGACCGCGTCCGATCCGGCGAGCAGCGCCGCCGATACTGAGTCGCCGTCTGTGCGTAAAGACGAGGGATCGAAGGTCAGTTGCAGCGCCGCCTCCACTCCGCTCCTTCCCAGGCTGGGGATCAGCATAGAGTCCGCGAGCCGCGCCGACTCGCTGGCGACCTGCTGAAAGCTTGACAGAAGCTCTTTGCCGCCAAGGCGTTCGAGCGTCTCGGCAAGCGACCTGTCGTTCGCCAAAATCTGCAATATCGATTTGGTCTGGTTAGTGATCATTTCACATTCGGCGGCGGGAAAATGTTGACCATGCTTCCTAGAAGTCCCTGAAGCGCCACGAGTTTTCCCTGGGATGCGGCACCGGCATCATTCAAAGCCTGTATCACCGCGCCGAAAAGCTCCAGGAACTTGCCGAGCTGTGCGTCAGGCAGGTCCTGTCCTCGGCTCGACCAAGCGTTGCGAAGTGGGAGTTCGGCGTCGGCTGCGCTGACTAGGGCGGGGTCGAGACGTTCGACGGTCACATGTCCCTGTGCGAAGCAGTCGGGCCGATAGCCTAAGAAAACCCATCTCAGCCGTTTCAGCGTTTTTGACGTCTGGTCTTCGTCGATCCGCGCGCCTGACAGTCCGGCGACGAGCTCGAGCAATTCGGGCGCGAGCCGCGTCTCGTTGAGTCGATCGAACACTATCCATGCGGAACGCCAGCCGTCCTCGACCAGGATCGGCTCAGCGCTGTCGGCGCTCATCGCGAGGTCGAGCGGGATCGGCTGACCCGTCGTCTTTAACCGCTCCCTCTCCCGGATGGCTTCCGCGCGAACGTCCCGCGGCGGGGGGCGGGTTTCGTCCAGCGTCCTCGCTAACCACTCCGGCATGGTCTGCGATGCCCAGCGATTAAACTTGTCGCCATCTGCGGCCGCTGTCGGCAGCTCGACGCCGGGCCGCTTGGGCATTTCGTTCAGCTTCGACGCCGGAACGCCGAGATGATCGGCCAGCACACGGATCATGTCCTCGATCCGGGTCGGCATGCCTTCTTCCGGGCTTCCGAAGACCACGAGTCTCTGTTCGGGGTTCGCCGAAAGCGCGTGCCGCAGAATTTCTGTCGAGAACGTCTTGCCCGCGCCCTCGTCTGGCGCATCGGCGGCATAAATCCTGTCAGCGCGCACAGTCGCCCGCCCTGCGATCGCTTGGTCTAGCCACCTCAGATATACCAAGCGGCCGATCACGAGGCGAGGTTGCGAGGCTGGCGGCGCGAGGTTCCAGATCAGCGAGGACGTCGGAAGCGTGCCTCTAGTCTGGATGGCTTCGCTGACCTTTGAGGCGATCTGCTGTGCGATAAGATCGATCCGGACCGCTTGGTTGACGCCTTTTTCCGGAAACTTGGTCGGGTTGTATTCGGCGTTGTGCAGCCCGACGAGCGCGAGATTGCGGGTGAGGCAGGGCGCGCCGGAGCTGCCCTTGTCGGTTTCTGTTCCGTACCAGAAGCGCGACACGGATTTGTAAACCGCCACGTAGCGGCCGAACCCAACCATGCGGGGATAGGATCTGGGATGCTGTGCGATGATCACGTAGCTATCGACGCCGAGCAGCGGATAGGTTTTCGGAAGCTCAATCCAATGGCGCCGACGGCCTCCGGAGAGCTCGATCGACTCCAGCCCGACCGCCTCGGAGAGGCGAACAAGTGTAAAATCAAGGTTGTTGGCCAGGATTGTATCGCGGCCGGGCAAGGTGATGTCGACAGATCCATCGTCCGGCAGCGAACTGCTGCCCTGGACATGCCAGTCGTCGGCGAGTTCCACGCGCCGGACCGCGTTTCGAAGCACGGAATGATCCGTGATTTCCGGCGGATCGATATAGTCGAAAAACACCGCGCAGCGCTTGGGCACTTCGCTTTCGCCAATGGCCGCGATCGCGCGTTCGAAAACGTGCGCCGCCGTGAGGATAAGATCCGGCGCGACCAGAAAGCCGGTGCCGCCGATCGGCGATATCTTTTGATCATTATCTAGGTAAGAGCCGATAATGCAGCAGATGCGCGGCTCGAATTCCCTCGCGAAGCGCATGAGATTGGGACTGCTGATGAAATGATCCCGGCGACGGTGCAGGGCCTGCCGCATATCGTCGGTCAGTCCAGGGTCGACGGCGAAGGGGTCGATAGTCCGCAGAAAGGTCGGGCTCCAATCGACCTTTCTGTAAAGCTCGAGCAGCAGTTCGTGCACGCGGGCCTTAGCGTCGTACTGCGACAGGACCGCCGCCGCGAGCGCGTACAATCGCCCCCGATCGGCGTCGACCGCCGTCTTCCGCAGATCGTCGAGGTCGGGGATCTGGTTCTGCCGGGCGACCACCTGCACCAGCAAATCCTCGGGCACGGCTTCCGCGATGGCTCTCGCGATGACGTCGATGTCGTTCTGCTGCAAAGCCATTTTGCGACCTTAGGGGAGAAAACGGCCCAGTTGCGGATGCGCGCGTATGGCCGCTGCGGAGATGGCGCGATTACCTTCGGCGGTGTCGCCCCAGTAATGCAGCCCCACCGCGTCCTTAGCTAAGAACTCCATCACGCAGCCGCCGGAGTACCCGCCGATCGTCGAGGCATCATGAAGGATGTCTCCCGGCGGAGACAGGGACCGTTCCATGACCTGCCCAAAGCTCACGCGCTTCTTCTCATCCGGGTCGCCAAACACCGCGCGGACGTCTTTCGGGATACTGGGCATAAGACCCGGATGACCGACGACATAGAGGCGCTCGAGTTCGGCTTGAGGTTCGGCGCTGACGCCCAGAACGCCCGCGGTATGATTGAGCGGTTCGACGCTCAGTATGGCGGCGTCCACAGGGTCCCCGTCCTCCGCTACGAACAGAATATCGACGATGCGATAAGCCACTTGGCGCGGCGGAAGGTCGTGGAAGGCGAAATCGAGCATCACCTCAAGGTCTTTACGCAATTTCGCAGCAGTAGTTCCGGGAATACGCCGCGCGAGCCTTGTTCCGCCTAGCGGGGGGAACACCACGTGCCGGTTTGTGATGGCGAGGTTTGGCGCGATCAGCCAGGCGGTGCCCTGCACCCAAGACATGCGTCCGGCGAGCAGGTCGACCACGCGGACTGCGGCAGTCGCGTTCGCCGCCGCCATGATCGCTTCGCGATTGTTGTCGGCGATGAGCGTCCAGATGCTGGCGCCAGGGTACCGGCGCATGTCTTCCAGATCCTGGCCTTCGACGCGCACGGCAGGACGGCCGCGAACATGGATGACGGCCTCGAGCGCCACAAGATCGTGAGCGGACAGCCCGTCTGCGGATTGACCTTCGGCGAGCGCTTCCGACGCCTTGACGGCGCGTGTCACCAGGCTTCGCGCGAGTCCGTCCATTTCCTTTTTTCCGCTCATCGCCCCGGCCGCGATGCCGGCGAGCCCTTCGAGCTTGGTGCCTGATGAAGCGGCGTCGAGTTGCTTGGCGATCAACGCGGCGTCGTCCTTGTTGGGCGGTCCGCACCGCCCCTGCGTGCCCTCATGCCTGCCGCCGACTGAACCGGCGGACCTCTTGTCGAGGAACAGGCGCGCTCGCCTTGCTGTCGCGCTCGGTTCATTGACCTGATCGTTCATCGATCACGCCCTTTCCGGCAGCGGCGCGCGCGCGAACCGCTCGGTACCGTGGCCCAAAGCCTCTCTCAAGCCTGCAGACAGGCCCGTCGGCGGCATGGCTTCCCTGGACGCTAGCCGGGTGCGGCTGGCGCGCAACCTCTCGAAGGCGGCGGTGGCAAGTTCAGGATAGTTCTGGCTGTCGCCAAGCGCAGGTGCCGCGGCCTCCGACGATCCGGCTCCGAAGACGCGGTCCAGCAGGCCCGTCAACTGATCGAGAACGCCCGAACCCCTCTCGGGCGCCACCGCGTTCAGCGCGGCGAGCGGCTCTCGCTTCAGGGCCCCTTCGGCGTCCACGATGCCGGCCCCGTAGTTCGCGGTGTCGAATCCGCTGGGGACCTTCGCGGACAGGCGGACGACGGCGCGGAACATCTCCTGCAGGGTTCGACCCGGCGGGAGCTTCGCGATCAGCTCGTCGCGGCCGTGATGGGCCAGCCACAACGCCGCCACGCCGGCCATATGGGCGGTCGCGAACGAAGTGCCCTGGCCTCCGGACGCCGCGTTCGGCCCGGCCAGATTGCGCGCGTCGGCCCGCAGCACGAACTCGGCCGGGCCCGACACCGCGATGCTTGGGCCGGAACACGACCCACGCCACGGCTTTCCGGCCGCATTGACGCCCCCCAGCGCGATCACCTCGGGGTACCGGGCGGGCCAGACGACTTCGCCCACGCAGTTGCCAGCCGCCGCGAGCACGATGATGTTGGATTTGACGGCCGCCTGCACCGCGGCGCGTAGCGCGGCGCTGGAAATGCCGCCGAGGCTCATGGTGATGACATGCGCGCCCTTCAGCCGGGCATGGTTGATCGCCTGCGCCACCGGGCTCTGATCGAAGACGGCGACGGACCGGACGCACCGGATCGGCGTGAGCGCCGCTTGCGGGGCCACGCCGCGCATGATCCCGGCCTTGGGACTAACCACGACGCTGCCTGTGCCGGTGCCATGGCCGGGGTTCGATCCGCCCGCCAACGGATCGAGCGCGCCCGGCTGCCCGAGTTCGACGAAGTTGGCCGCGCCGGCGGCCTCATGGAGGCCGGCGCCGAGCTCGCTGTGTTTGGCGATGACGCCGGTGTCCGGCTGGAACACGCGGACGCCCTTGCCCTCGGCCGCTTTTCCCTTGGTCTGCGATAGAGCCCAAGCCTCGGGCACCTTCGTGGTCTTAATCGCCCAGTCCTTGTCGGCCGGGCTGTCGTCGTCGTCGGCCCAGCACCAGAAGGTCAGCCCTCCGCTTTCCGGCCCCACAGATCTCGTTGCAGGCCGGTCGCCATCGAAGAAATCGGTTCCGAGATCCGGATCGACGGTCGACGCGCCGCTGATCCGCCGGACCACGCGCGCGAGGTCGAACAGATCCGGCCGGTCGATCCGCGAGACGCCCGGTATCCGCAGCAGCCTGTGATTCTGTAGCTCGGGCGTCTCGTCAAACAGCGCCTGGACGTCGAGCGTGAGCCGCAGAGCCGACGACAGCGCCGCAGCCGTCGTGGCGTCGTCCGGCGCGTCACCCTCGAAGTTCAGCGTCATCCGGACATCGTCCTTGACGCCGCCTTGCTCCTGCTGGCGGAGCCAACCGTCGAGGATCGGCGAGAGATCGTCGAGCGCGAGATCGATGGGAACATCTGCGGCGGCCGCGTTCGCCGGATCCGAGGGTGACGCCGAACCGCCAGCAGCCGCGGCCAGCCCCGCATCGCGGCTTACGGCCTCGCCGTGCGCCGTGCCGGCCTGGTCTCCGTCGCGAACCATCTGCGGGAAGACAATATTCGCCGCCGCCTCAATCTCCGCGATCGTGCGCATCTTGGCGCGCCACACCGGTTCGACGGCGAACTCCCACTCGACCGCGCTGAGATCCTGATCGAGCATGAAGCCGAAGGTCTGGACCTTGTCGTCGGCGACCGCGACGATGACCTTCCAAAAACGCGACGGGATCGGCACACGCACCGTGCCGCTCTCGTCAACGCCCCTAAACTCGCGGTCGTTATCCGACAGCACCGGTGCGGCGAAGACGTTGAGGCGCTCCGCCGCGGCGGCGCGCAGCACCACGTTCTCGAGCGCTCCCCAATTGCGCGCCGCGGCGCGATTGAAGCCTGCGACCTGGGGCGAGCAGTTGGTGACATGGAACGTGTCGCCATTGGCGAAGCGGACCTCGTCATAGGTCCCGCCCCACGCGACGTCTTCGCGCCGCACGAGGTGGCCCTTGTCGAAGGCCTTGCGGTCCTTGCTGAAGAACAGGTCCGGCAACTGCTCGTTCGACGCGATGCGCGGGTCCGTGAACCAGCGCTCCTGGTCGTTGTCACCCATCCCCCCGAGGCCGTCGCGGGTGTAATCATGGTCCGGCCGCAACTCGGGCCGCTTGCGTGCCGGATTGGCGTCGACATTCGCCGCCGTCACCCAGGCGAGGCGGCGGCGCCGATGCATGATGACCGAGAAATGGTGATAGGCGATCTCGACGCCGCCATCTGGAAACCGCACCGCGTCGGCGTTGTCCGCCGGCTGCGGCATCGGGATCTCGACGCCGAGGAATTTGGCGTCGTACCCCTTTCGGGTCCCGTAGTCGCGATCGCGGACCGGCTCGACTATCGCCTCGGTCGATGGAGCGGCGGCGGGAGCCGGCCACTTCGCGAGCGCCGAGTCGCCGGCCGCCTTGTGTGGCGCCACCATCGCGGGCGCGCCGGCCTCGATCGTGATGCGGATCGGAAGGTCGAACGTCATGCGCGGCGTGGCCGGGTCGGGGCGGACGGCGCGTTCTTGCATTTCGAGCTCCTCCCAGGCTCGGTCACCCGCGTTCGCGCCGGGCGACGGCGTGTGGGCGAACCATACGCCGGCGTCGATCACGCGTGAGTCGAGATTCAGTGCGTGTGAGGGGACGCTGTAATTTGCCTCTAGGTAGCGTCCGCCGAAGTGCAGCCCGACGACGTGCCCATTCGCGATGTCGATGACGGCCGATCCGGAATTGCCGCCGAGCGTCGAACTATCATGGGTCATCGCGAGGACGTTGTGATCGAAGCTCGTTACCGTCTGGCTGTCCTGCACGGTCCCCGGTTGGAGACGCTTGACGTTGTAGACTCCCCCGAACACCCGGTCTTGGACGGACGCGGAATTGCGCGGATCGAAAGCCGGGTAGCCGATGACAGCCACCTCCTTTCGCCGCAGATCGTCTGGATGGGCGACGCTTAACTTTAGAGGCGCCGACGCCCTTCTAAGACCGGAGACCCTAAGCAGCGCCATGTCCCAGTAAGGATGGATCAGAACTACGTCGGCCACTCTCAGCAGTTCGTCGGGATCGTCCTCGCTCTCTTTCTTGAAATCGATTCCGGCGTGGTGCCCTGGGCGGAACTTGAGAGCCGAAAGGCCCAGGCCGCTCGTGAAGATCTCTGCGACGTGGCGGTTAGTCATCAGCAGTTCGTCCCCGACCACGAAACCGGTGCCGCCATAGGGAAGCGTCGGATGGCCGGGCAGTTCGATCCGGCCGACCGACTGTAGCGCGGCCGTGATCACCCCTTTCGGTGCCGCTTTGTTGAGATGGACCCAAGAGGAATGTGAGACAGAGTAGCTTCCACCGACGATCCGGATGGCGGGCCTCAACTCCGGCAGGATGATCGCTTCGAGGTTGAAAAGCTCGTTGGACGAAAGCGCCGCCCCGCGGTTGAGCTTGCTTGTGGCCTCGAGAGCGGCTTCTACCCCGGCCGCTCGGCTCGACCAATTTGGGGTCGACGCCTCTTCGCCGATCTCGCCGCCCAGCGCGACGAGTTTCTCTATCGTTGCTACACCCCCAATTTTTTGTAAATAATTCAGTAGTTTAAGCTCTTTATCAATTTTCATCGCGCGCCTCCCCACAAGCCGCTCTAATCCTCGCAATGAGCGCTGTGTTCTCCGTCCCCGAGAGCCTATGAAGACCGCGATTTTACACAAGTAAAAGTAGTGCGAAGGTTAGGTGTCGGCCGCCGCCGGCGGCATAATGCCGAACAGCTCATGTCGCCGCGGCCCGAATGGCATGCCAGGCGCTGCCGAGACCGGCTGCTGATATTCGCAGCGTCCCGCTCCCCTCGAACACGATGCGACGGACGGTGGGTAAGTCGAGGTTGAACGGACAGAACGTCGGGGGCCCGCGGGCGTCATCGGGGACGCGCAAAGTGCTCGCAGAAAGGCTCCAGGCTGAGTGCTGCGATGTCCGCAGCCTCATGAAAGATCGGGTTCCGCCTTTTGCAATGTCAGCTCTCGGGCGACCAGCTGATTTCCGCTTCTGGCGCCAAGCGGCGGTCGCTGGCGTCGCAGCCTGACACGTAGCGGACGTCCGGTACGGCTCCATGAGCCCTCGATGATCGTCGGCTCGAGCGCGCGATGTTCCGACTTCGCTGAGCCCCTCGGGGCCACCAGGGCATTGGGCGCTTATATGGAGCCCGCTCGGCCACGCGGTCTCATCGGGATTGCTCGCCGGGGGTCACCGCTACCGCCGGGAGCCGCCTGTGATGAGAGCCCCATCGTGCTCGGCCGCGGCAAATAGTTCTTCCGATTGTCCCGGATCGCCGCTGCGGGTCCACTCCGTTTGTCAGCGGGTCAGGACGAGGTGGGTGGCCAACTCCATCGGCACCGCCTCTGTCACCTTGTACCCAAGGCTCGGCAGGTCAACGCCGGCGAACAACGATTCTCCGCGGCCGAGTACGACCGGGGAGATCGCTAGGTGCATTTCATCGATCGCTCCCGCCAGCAGGTACTGACGCACCGTGGAGACGCCACCGCCGATTTTCACGTCCAGGTCGCCCGCAGCGGCCTGAGCCTGAACGAGCGCCGCCTCTATGCCGTCTGTGACAAAATGGAAGGTCGTCCCGCCCTCCATCACAATCGGTGGCCGGGCGTGGTGGGTGAGGATGAAGGTCGGTGCGTGATAAGGGGGATTGTCGCCCCACCAGCCCTTCCATGCGTCGTCCGGCCATGCGCCGCGGATCGGCCCGAACATGTTTCGGCCGATGATGAAGGCGCCGAAGCCTTTCATGCCGGCATCGGCGAAACGATCCTCAGTCCCGCCATCCTGGCCCGTCATCGATCGAAACGCGCGGGTCGGGAAGAACCAGTTCATCACTTCGCCTCCGCGCTTTCCTAGCGGATGCTCCAAACCTTGATCTGGGCCCGCCCCGAACCCGTCGATGGATACGCCGAAACCCGCTACGCGCACCTTGCCCATAAGGGGCCTCCGTCTGATACTGAACTGCTGCGTGACCTTCCCGCCGCCGGATCGTCGTCGCGCCCACAGGCCTCGCGCGGGTGAAGACGCCGATAGGCAGTAGGTTCTGCACCTGCGGCTCCATCGAGCCTTTGGCCTCAGACGTTTGCATCAAGGACGCCGACAAGGTCGTCCAGCTGCTCTAATTGCGCGCCCCAGCCGCTTGTGCTTCCAGACGCCATCGCGTCGTCGAGTGCTTCTTTGGAAGGATAAAGTTCGCGCACCACGATCCGTGTCGCGCCGTCCTTTTCCTGGAAGATTACCGTGCTGACGGCCCCACCCTCTCCGCCTTCATCATTGGTCCAGACGAGGCGGGAGTTTGGCGTAACATCGATGTAGCGGCCAAAGAACGCCATGGGCTGCTCCGATGCAGGGTGGCCCATCACCAAACGGTACGAGCCGCCTGTGCGAACATCAGCCTCGAACGAGATCAGGGTGACACCGCAGGATTTGGGCGCCCACCACCGCTGGAAAAGCTCTGGCTTCGACCATGCTTCGAATACGATGCACGCCCGGCCATTGACCGTTCCAGTGATGACAAGCTCTCGGTCCGATATCCGCTCTACCGTTGTGCGGGCTTCCCCTTGGGTGCGATCACCCTGTTTGCTCGCGTCCATCGAGCGTCTCCCTCTGTTTCATTCCTCCAAAACTGGTCCAGCGTCGAAATATGAGGTCCAAGGGTGGCGGTATTTTTCGATCCATGCTGTCTCGTCCGCCCGCCGGCTCAGGCCGCGCTTGCACCTCTTCGCCAATCATCGTCACGCCAGCGCGCTAAGGGCAGTCCGGAGCTCGCAGGCGTCCAGCGCCGGTAGTCCAGCCTCGACCGCTGCGTGGGTCTCGCGCCAGATCGGCACCGCCGAGGCGAGCGTCTCCCGACCCCGGTCGGTGAGAACCAACAGGCGACTGCGACGATCGTCGGGATTGATCTCAGCGGTCACCAGCCCTTGCCGCTCTAGTGGCTTCAGCGCCGCTGTGAGTGTCGTTCGATCCATCGCCAGCAGCTTCGCCACCGGCGCCATCGCCGGGGGCTCGGGCCGGTTGAGCGACATGAGAAGGGAGAACTGACCGTTGGTGATCCCCACCGGTCGCAGCGCATCGTCGAAGCGCCGCGCCAGCGCCCGAGCCGCTCGCTGAGTATGCAGGCACAGGCAGGTGTCCCGGACCTCCAGCGTCGTCTCAAACGGAACCAACTTTGACATGGCTCATGTACGTTGATATCAACGTGATCGTCAACAGGAGAGAGGGCATGGCGGCGAGCGAAGGTGGGTTCGTCTGGTATGAGCTGATGACGAGCGACGTGAGCGCCGCTGCGGCCTTCTATGCCAAGGTGGCCGGCTGGAGCATGGCCTACTCACAAATTCCGGGCATGGACTACACGCTCGCGAAAGTCGGGAAGCGGCAGGTCGCCGGCCTGATGGGTTTTCCACCCGCCATCAAAAACAAGCAGCCGATGTGGTTCGGCTACATCCTCGTCGCTGATGTCGACGACATGGCGAAGAGGGTTCGCGATGCCGGGGGCACCGTGCATCGTGAGCCGACCGACATACCGAACGTAGGCCGGTTTGCGGTCGTCGCCGATCCGCAGGGAGCGATGTTCATGCTGTTTCGAGGCAGCGGTGAACCCGCGCCCGAACTCGCCGCCGACGCGCCGGGCACGGTTGGCTGGCGCGAACTGCATACGACCGATTGGGAGGAAGCTCTTGCCTTCTATCAGGACCTGTTCGCCTGGGAGATATCCATGGCGAAAGACATGGGCCCGATGGGCGTCTATCAGACCTTTTCGGTCGCTGGCGCGTGGACAGGTGGGATGATGAAGGGCGGCGGGTCGCCGTATCCTCATTGGCTTTACTACATCAACGTCGACGACATCGACGCGGCCGCCATGCGCGTCGCCGAGGCGGGCGGCCAAGTGCAGCACGGCCCACACGAGGTGCCCGGCGGCAACTGGATCGTCATGGGCAAGGATCCTCAAGGCGCCGAGTTCGCCCTCACCGGATCGCGTCAGACGTGAGCACAGCTCCATTCTCACAACGCGTTCTCGAGACTCCGACGATAGTCTCGGTCGCCGAGCAGAGCGCTGCGATCATCAAGATCATTGTCCCCAAGGCTGCCATCCGAGCCGTGATGCCGCCCGCTATCAAAGAGCTAACCGCGACGCTGGCGGCGCAGGGCATCGCCCCGGCGGGCCCAATGTTCACGCATCACTTGGCGATGGATGACGCTGTATTCGACTTCGAGGTCGGGTTCCCCATCGACGGTTCTTTGGCGGAGACAGGGCGGTTACGTTTCGGAAGGTTGCCAGAGGTGGTGGTGGCTCGTGCGATTTACCGCGGTGGCTATGAGGGTCTCTCCGCCGCGTGGGGCGAGTTGCGGCAGTGGACCGAAACGAATGGGCACCAGAAAGCCATCGACCTCTGGGAGGTTTATGCCCTCGGTCCCGAGACCGGCAGCAACACCGCCGAGTGGCGGACCGAGCTCAATCAGCCAATCAGCGGTCATGTTCATCGGCGCGATGACGCTGCTGACTACGGCTCTCTTTGTCCTGCTGCACGAGGTCCGCATGTCCATGGGCGGCTTCGCGCACGAGGAACTATAGGGCCCTCGCCTTCCAGCGATGCTCGAGGCTGTATAAAAAGCTCGGTTATTCTTGCGACATCAGAGATTTATTGACTCGTATCGTCATCGAAAGATCTTCATCTAACAGTTCAACGCCGGCCTCGTAGAACACATCGATGATTTTAAGGATAGTCCGTTCGCGTGGCTTAGTGAGGTTGCTCTCGAGCTGTGAGATGGTGTCTCGCGAAAAGCCGCAACGAGACGCCAGGTCCTGCTGTGACCAACCGACGATTATCCGCGCAGCCTTCACTAACTGAGCGTTAACCATAATCCCTAACTAACCCTTCACGGTGCAGGGTTTGCTATTGCAGGCGCGTCGCGATCCCTGCACTCTCAGCACGTTCCCGATGATCGGGCAAAAGGCGCGATCCTTGATCTCGCGCCTACTGACGGGCCGCTCCACCTAGGATCAACGCTAAAGCCGATTCTCGCAACGAGACTGGCTTGCGTCCCGTCCACCTGTCGACTTTGGCCCGGAGTATCCCGGGAACCAGTCGCGCATCCACCAATCCCTGTTCGTGTACCGCCAGCTTCGCTGGCGGAGGAGGATTCGCATGTCTTCAGTTCGCTGCACCGCCTCGAAACTCAAGCCTCGCTCTGACCTAAGGGCAAGTGACTTAGAGCGGGATTACGCCTGTCTGATCGAAGAAGCCTCGGACTCGACGGCCGCATTCAACATCCAGGTCGACGGTCCCGACCCACTTGTAGAAACGTTGCTTCGCGCCGCTGGCGTTCGCCCGAACTCGACAGTCGTGACGCGCGCTCGCCACGAGGGATTGCGGTTCACGGTCGTCGTTGCGACCACTGGCGTATGGCGCGACCAGATGGCGCGTTTGCTGTCGATGCGTCGCGCCGCAAGAAAACTAAATATCCGCGTTCTTTTAGTGCCTGCAGGCCGGCTGCGGCGACCGCTATTTCGCGAGAATTGCCGTCTTGTCTCGCGCTGCCGGGACATCGAGATCACCGCGTCCGATCGCGCCGCCGTCCTCGACCGTGTCGCATTGGATCCGCATGCCACACTCGGTGATTGCGCCGCCTGCGTCGTCGCCTCCAATGATCCCGTTGGCGCGGTGTTGTCGTTGGCTGCTTCCGGTGCGATCGCGATCGACTTCAACTGCCACATCAACGGCTTCTCCCGGGTTTCGTCCCCGACAAACCGGCAGTGCATGCCGGTGGACCGCCTATACGCGGCAGCCGGGATGCAGCTACTTGCGAGAGCCCGGTCATGAATGGCGAGTCTTCAGCCGGCATCGACGAGCTGGAGCTCGGCAACGAAGCAGATCCGCGCTCCTTCGCCCAAATCCTTGTCGATAATGCAATCGACAGGGTTTTTACCGAGGAACTCGCCAGCGAATGCTGGGGGCGCCAGCTAACAGTTGTCCTCGAAGTTCCAAACGAGCAGTGGTCCGAGCGCGCCATTGCGCGGATCGCGGAAACCGTACGCGCGGCCGCAGTATCTGGTGGGGAGATCAAGGGCCATCTTCGGCCCTACACTTTCCGCCGGAAGCCTTCGCTTCAGACGCGCCCGACCGACGATGCACTTGCGATCGAAATGTTGAACGCCGTCGGACACGGGCGATCGATCATCGGCGTATTCAGTCCTAGTTCGGCGCCGCTGCCGCTGCTTACGGATCGCCCGGACGTACACTTGGAAACGGGAAGGCCTAGCCGTTCCGATATCGCCCGCGCAGTGCAGACCGCCACGGATCAGATCCTCGATCCGGACGCCCTCCCCCCGCTGGACGGTGGCGACCTCGATGGCCTTGCGCTGGCTGTTCGACCGAGAGCGTCGGCGGCTGAAACATGTTCGCGCTTGTTCGCCCTCGCTCGCCCGCCGATCTTCGATGAAGACGTGCCCGACCTCAGGGATTTCGCGGCTTTTGGCGAGGCTCGAGCTTGGGGACTTACGGTCCTCCGAGCTATCGAGCGGATCAAAAGCGGCGATCCAACTGCTGGTATGAATGACCTTCCGCGTGGGGTTCTGCTCGTTGGTCCTCCGGGCACTGGCAAGACGCTGTTCGCGAGCGCCTTGGCAAAGACCCTCGGAATCAACGCCATTCTGACCTCAGCTTCAGAGTGGCTTGCATCCGGAGACAGCCACTTAGGAGCCGTCGTCAAAGCGATGAGGACCTCTGTGGAACAGGCTCGTTCGAGACGGCCGTGCATCCTTTTTATCGATGAATGCGACTCGATCGTCGACCGTGATCTCGAACGAGGGGACAGCGTCAGCTGGTGGGTAAATTTTGTGAACGCAGTGCTCACTGCAGTGGACGGAGCTGTCCGAAACCGCGGAGTGATTCTGATCGGCGCCTGCAACAACATGAGCAGGGTGGATCCGGCCCTCCGCCGTTCGGGGCGGATGGAAAGGGTGATCGAACTTGGGCTGCCTACTGAATGCGAGCGCGAGGCGATCCTTGCTCACTACCTGAAGGGGGTTATCGATCCCGCGAGTGTCGCGACACTTGCACGGCGATCTGAGGGTCGCACGGGCGCCGATCTGGAGCGCGCGGTGAGGGAGGCGAAGGCTGCAGCCGCAGACGCCGAGCGGCAGATCCTTCTGCGGGACTTAGTCGAAGTGCTTTTCCCAAAATCGCACGCCGGTGAGAGCTCAAGACACGTCGCGGCTCATGAAGCAGGACACGCGGTGACTGCCGTCCTTCTTGGCGTTGAGGTCCGGCAGGTCGACCTTCGAGGCTTCACCCGGCTTACCAACTCAGCGCTCCAGACCCGAGAGGCGATCGCAAAGCACCTCACCGTCCTAATGGCAGGACGAGCGGCGGACGAGATCCTGTGCGGTACGGCTGTGTCGGGCGCCGGGGGGTCAGCGCAATCAGACCTCGGCCTCGCGACAAAGCTCTCCTCGATCGGACATGCGGCTCTGGGCTTCGGCTCAACCCTAAGGTACCGCGCTGCCATTGATGGAGCCGCGGCGCTTATCGAGACCGATCCAGCTTTCGCGCGCCTTGTGGAGCGCGACCTGCAAGCCGCGCTCCGGCGCGCACGCCGTCTGCTGCTGCGGCACAAAAACGCGCTCAAAGCTGTCGCCGTTCGTCTTGAGGCCGAGCATTTCCTCGACGGAGATCAGGTTGCGCAACTTGTTCGTGACAATCAGGGGGCCCGATCATGGATTATCTAACCGAGGCTGAACGGTTGGAACGGCTCGCTTGCGACTTGAGGCTGATGCACGCGAATGACGGCGCGCCAACGGTCAGTCAGCTCGAGGGAGCTCCGGTCCTAACAAACTGGTCTCGCGTACGCTTCCCCGTCAGGGGCTTCGTCGGGATCGTTAGCGGTCATCCGAGATTTGGCAGCAACAAAAGCGTCAGCACCAGCCAGGTGTGGACCGAAGGGAACGGCTGGGTCCGCACCCTCAGCCGATTTTATTTGCTTTCCGATCCCGAGAACGGCTCGAACGGCTGAGACGTGTTCGAGTCTTTGTGGCTGGCCCGATGAGGCTTCGTTCCTCATCGAGAGTCTTACAGTTCCAGGAACGCGACCGCCGAAGCTTAGCCCCAGCAACCTTCTGATATTGCCCGGGCGGGTTCTTCGTTTCTCAGGAAACAGCAAGAGTCAACTGCCTTATTTTGATTCGATCGACCCGCTTTTTTGAAAAAATATCGCGCAGTCGACTCGTGACTTTCTAGGTCTCGGGCGATGGTCGATGAGTGCCGGGCGATAGCTGCGGGCAACCTCGAAAAGAAAGGACGAGCGAAGGTCAAAATGAAAAGGCGTCCGACAGAAGTCGGACGCCTTCAAGAAAGTGCTTCGGGCCAAAGGCTAGCAACCAACCCCGAAACGCTTCGACGAAACCGGCCGAGACCTGTTTCACAGCCGCACTGAAGCGGCTGAGACCAGAGTCGCACGCCCCCCTGAAATTCACAAACGAGCCGGCGAAAAAAAACTCTCGCCCGGCAAGGAGGACCTGTGCCTGCATTTACCCCCAAACACCTTCTGGACTGCCCGGACACGCAGACCTTTGAGGTCTTCGCCGAGCCGCTTCCGAGCCGGGCGTCGCGCTTCCCGGCGCTGAAGTCGAAAGGCTCGTCACGCGGCGAAATCTACTGCGCCTCGTCTGGCCGCATCATCGTCTACGAAAGCGCTCTCGAACGCCGTGCCGCGGTGATCTGTCTGGCGTCCCCGGATGTCGTGGACATCTGGGATCAGCCGCCGCCGGTCATCTACACCATTGGCGCCGGCGGAATCGAACGCCGTCACACCTTCGATTTCCGGTTGGTCCTGAAAAACTCCTGCCGGATCGCTGTCGCTGTCAAGCCCTATGAGCGGGCAATCGCGACGTGTTTTTTCCACCATATGCGCTTGATTGCTCGGCAGCTCGATCGGTCTTTCGCAGATAAGGTGGTCGTGCTCACCGAGCGCGAACTCGATCCGATTGCAGTGCAGCATGCGGAACTCGTGCTCATCGCGCGCCGCTCACACGACCCCGAAGCTGATGCTGCCATCCAGCACGTTGCCGCATCACTTATCGGAGCGGTTTCAGTAAACCAGCTCGTGGACCGCACGGGTCTCCAAGGACGGGGCTTCTACGCTATCGCTCGCGCGATCGGCATCGGCATGCTGCAGCCTGTCTCATACGGTCCCCTCTGCGGCTACACGATGGTCAAGTCGCTGGTTTCGGAGGGTCGCCTGTGACCAACGCTCCGCTCCGGCTCGCCATCACGGGCGACGATCGCGTCGTAATCGATTGCGTGAATTACCGCGTCCTCGAAACCTTCCCGAGCTATTTGCTCGCTCCGGTCGACAGCCCGCGCGAAATTCTTCAGCTCTCGCAGGAAGAGTTCAACTCCGCGTCGGAAAGCAACCGCTTTTCGATCGACAGAAACTATTTCAACCTGCGTTCCGCTCGTGCCCGGCAGCTCGGCGGCACCAGCAGCATCATCCACCTAAATTGGGAGGACCAGCAGATCATCCTGCATAGGCAGGACTGGGTCGATCGATTTTTGACGCTTGAGGAGGCGACCGCTCATCTAAAGTCACTCAAGCGGATCACGCGTTCCGATACAAAGATGGCCACGGCGATCGAGCTGATCGGGCGTGAACTTGCAGAGAAGGCGCGTATCACTACGAAACGGGCAGATGTTGCCGTAGGCAAGGCTTTCGGCTCACCGTCTGCCCGCACCTTGCGCAACTGGGTTTGCTTGTACGAACTTGCCAACTTCGATCCCTTGGCGCTGCGGGACCAGCGCTTTCGGAGTGGAAATCGTTCGCTTCGTTGCCATTCGAAAATCCACGCGCTGATGGTCAAGGCCCGGCGCGCCTACCTCAATCCGCGGCAGCCCCTGCTTAAGGACGTGTATTACGACCTGAAGAAGGACATCGAGGCGCTGAACGAGGTCCGCCGCGCACACCGCAAGGGCGCTCTCCCCGTCCCGTGCCAGGACACCTTTTCGAAATTCATTCAGTCACTGGGGGAATTTGAGGTTTACGCCGGCCGGAACGGCTTAGAGGCTGCGCGTAAGAAATACTACGTCAGCAGCCGCGGCCAACTGATCACCCAGATTGGCCAGATCGTCGAGATGGACGAGTGGACGGTCCAGTTACACAAGCTGCTGATCGAGGCCGGGATATACGACGCCTTCTCTGACGAGGAGCGGGCGCTTATCGAGAAGACACGTTGGTCTCTGAGCGTTGCCGAAGACGCTGCAACGCGTTGCGTCATCGGCATGCGCATCGCACCGACCGCGAGCACGCAGAACGCTCTCGACACCTTGAAGATGTGCTTCGAGGACAAGTCCGCTTTTTCGGACGCCGCCGGTTGCGCGACCGCCTGGAAATTCCGGACGGGTATGGCGCTGATGAGGACCGACAACGGGTCGCCTTATGTGAGCGAGAAATTCCGTCTCGCGGTGACAGCCGTCGGGGCAACCGCGGACCGCACGCCGGCGGGCCGGCCGCAACTTCGCGGCCGCATTGAAAGGCTGTTCTCGACGATCGCCACAGGTCTCACGACGCTGTTCGAGGGACGCACCTTCAAGGACGTCGTCGCAGGCGCCCACTATCCCTCTAGCGAGCGGGCGGTCTTGACGGTTGAGGAGATTGGACTGGCGATCTGCCGTTTTGTTGTCGACATTTACCATAACACCCCGCATTCGGGACTGGGCGGCGACACGCCGGCAGAGACTTGGGCCCGGTTGGAAAAGGCGTCGGGGGTAATCCCTCTCCCGAGCGTAAACGTTCGGCGCGCGGTCTTTGGTCGTAAGGTTTGGCGGCGGATCACCGATCACGGCGTCGAAGTCGCGGGTCTCTTTTACCAGAGTGACCGGCTTCAGGAACGCCGGCGCAAGATCGGCGACGGCGCGAAGGTGGAGGTCAGCATTGACCTGGCCGACATTGGCCACGTCTCGGCCCGCTTGGACGAGGGTTGGATTGCCGTCCAGTGCTTGGACGATAGCGTGCAGGGCGTACCTTTTCACGAGTACGCACACGTTGCGAAGCAGGTTGAACAGGCGCGCGCCGAAAAACGCACCAACCTCGCCAAGATCATCGACAACGCACGCCAATACCTACGCGATCTGAACCGCTCCGCGGTCAAACGCGCGAACATCGCCTCGCTCGAATTGTCCGACCGGGCGCTTGAGGCTGAGCTCAAGTCGCTCCAGGTCGGCTTCGGCCTGCCGCCAGCCTTCAACCAGTCTTCAAGGCAGACTGGCCTTGCCGACGGATTATTGGCAGGCGGTTACGCCGTCCCTGGAAGGCCGGGCGAAAAGACGATCGATAATGTCGGTCCAATCGGCGGTGATGACGACTTCGACCTGGAGGAGATGTCGTGATCGCCGCCGACGCCCTGCTGTCGACTGCCGCCGCAAACGTGGTCAATAGCTACGTGCCCGTCACCGAGCGAGACAAGAAGTTGGCCAGCGAGGTCGACCGTCTCGTGCAGATCGCGCTTTCCCGCACTGAATCGCATGGTGGGACCCCGCCGCGCGAAGCGCCCGGTCTGCTGGTCGTCGGCGCCAGCGGCGCGGGCAAAACCACCGCGATCCACCACATCCTCGGCCGGCATCCACGCCTGAAGAACTTCGGCGTGGAGGGTGAGCTCTGCCCGATGATCTCATTTGATGCGCCGGCGCCGACGACCCTCCTCCAGCTCGGTCGCGAGCTGCTGCGTGCGACCGGTTATCCGATCATGAACGACCCGAAGCGCCACATTGTTTGGGAGATGGTCCGTGACCGTCTCCGCCTAACTGGTGTCGTCGCCATCCACATTGACGAGTTTCATAACGTCACGCGAACCGCGAACTCGATCGAACGCGACCAGATCCTCGCGACGCTTAAGTCGCTCTTGAACGACCGGCATTGGCCGGTCGCACTGCTGCTGTCGGGACTGCCTGAAGTCGTCGACTTCGTTAACGCTGATCCTCAGGTGGCGCGGCGAATGCGCGCTATTTCGTTCAGCCGGTTGGTAGCGCCAGTCGATGTTCCGTTCGTCGGAAAGATTGTCGTCAAGCTGACGTCGAAAGCGACATGCCCCTGCCCCGGCGGATTCTCGGAGGAAATCGCGCCGCGGCTCATCCATGCGGCGGACGGCTCATTGGGGATCCTCGTCGAAATAATCGTCGAAGCGATCGGACACGCCCTACGACGCGCCGAACCCCTCTGCATTCAGCATTTTGAGGACGCGTACGCGCTTCGCACCGCGTGCTCACGATCCGTGAACCCGTTCGCGGCAGAGGAGTGGGAGACAATTGAGGTAACTCGTCTTCTCGCTACGACGCCACAGAAGGAACCCGCCCCCGGAAAACCGCCCCGCGGCGGGAGGAAGGCCTAGCCATGCGCCTCAACCTCCGCGTCGATCTTCTCAAAGGTGAGAGCCTCGCGAGCTTTCTCTGCCGCTTAGCCGCAGTGAACGGCGTTCGCCTGCAGGCTTTTTGCAGCCACCTTGGGATCAGTTCTCGGTCTTTGATCGACGGGGACGTCCTCGCAATTGCGAAGGTCGCTACTTTGGCCGCCGTTGATCCACGAGCATTAATGGAAGAGGCCGTCATCAAAGTGGAGACTGGCTTCAAGTTGCGGGGCGAACTCCTGCAGCGGAGCAGCCTCCACAGGCAGGAGCTGTTCGTCTGCCCCGCATGCCTGCAGGAAGACGCCAGCGTCGGCAGCGCCACGTACATTCGGACGCTCTGGCAGGTGGAGCATCTCCGTGCTTGCCCGATCCATGACATCGAACTCTCAGATTTGGGAACACCCCGCAATCCGTCAGTCTCAGACGATGTGCTTGCTCGTATCGAACCTCACCTCGCGGAGCTCAAACTATTGACCGCGGCGGCGCCGCGCGCCCTACCCTCGACGTTCGAGCTCTACGTGCGCAATCGGCTCGGGACGCGGCGCCAAGCTCATCCTTTTCTGGATGAGCTTGAACTGCATGCTGCTGCCCGCTTTTCCGAAATGCTCGGTGCGACTGCGTTGTATGGCCTCTGGCCTGCTCTTCAGCAATTTACCGTGGCCGCCCGGCGAGCGGCAGCGGATGAGGGTTTCGGAATTGCGTCGCTTGGAACTGACGCCATTCGAGCATTCTTAGGCAAGCTTCAGACCGACCGCACGGGCTCTGGTGGGGGGCCCCAGGCGGTCTTTGGGAGCCTGTATAATTGGGTCGCCCGAGGCGCCCCTCACCCAGCTTTTGACCCTATCCGCGATGTCTTCCGAGAGCACATCGTTGAGACGATGCCTGTGGCCGCTGGCGAAGTCGTCCTCGGGCGGAAGGTCGAACGTCGGATCGTTCACTCAGTTCGTTCGATGCATCGTGAGACAGGGCTGCACCCTAAACGGCTGAGGAAGATCTTAGAAGCTTCCGCCAGATCTGAAACCGCGCGATCGAACGGTCCCAACATCCTTATTGAGGCCGATCGCGGGGCTGAGCTCATGACCCCATTCGTCGACGCTTTGTCGCTGAAGGAAGCCGCCACGTACTTAGGCTCAGATCGTGTTCATACGCGTTTGCTGCTGACCGCCGGGTTCATCCAATCGCTGAGCGCGACGGGCGGCAGAATGGCTTTCGCGAGGTCCGACCTGGACGCATTTCTGTCTACGCTGAGAGAAGGCGCAGACACGCTATCCCCTGATGATCCGCACGCGGCGTCTTTGCCGCTCGCGGCGAAACGGGCGAACTGCTCCGCAATGGAGATCGTAAAACTGGTGATTGAAGGCAGACTCGCGCGCCGCGGTAGTTTTCCTGGAGCGAGCGGGTATTTAGCGCTGCTGGTAGACTTTACCGAGGTGCGAAGTCTCGTTCGGGGCGCTCCGCTTGAGGACCTGCCTCGCCGCCGAGTCATCAAGGAGTTGAAAACGACTTCCACCGTTGTGGACGCGTTGATCAAGCACCGAATGCTACTTACAGAATCTCGGATCAACCCCTCGAACCGTTGCCCAGTCGAGGTCGTGCCCCGAAAGGCTCTGGACGCCTTCCGGCAAACCTACGGAACTCTGTTCGAAATCGCGGCGGAGAACGGGTGTCACCATTTGAGGATGAAGGCGACACTCGAGAGCCGAGGCATCCAGCCGGCGCTTCCCCGCGAGACCTTCCACGCATCGTTTTATCGCAGAGCCGATTTGCAGCCTTAGGTAAAATCTCTTGTAGTAGCTCAGCCCCCGTTTGGGGGCTTTTTTTATGGCTGACGGCCTCGGGGCTTCTCTTTACCGCCCGACGAATGCGTTGTTGCGGCAACCTTTCCGCATGTGTTGCGGCAACATGGCGTTTGAACGTCGGGCGAAAACCGTTGGGAATTGAGGACTTTGCTTGAAGCCGTGCGGAAGACTTTAGGTCGGCCTTTCAGTCATCACCCCCTAATTCGTCAGAATCTAACAAAGCTCGGTTTGGCCAAACGCCGAACCGAGCTCGCGGCGCTTTCGGTATTAAAAATAGTTATTCACAGATTTAGTAAGAAATCATATCCGATCTGACTTTATGAAAACAGAAAAACATGTAGTGTTAAGATTTCGTTGTTGACATTACGAATCGAATTAAATAGAAAAGGGGGCGCCGGTTTATGACCGTCGCCCCCTTCGTCTTTGAGTTTCGCGGTCAGCGGTGCCGCGGGGCACCGGAGACAGCTAGACTCGGCCTTGACACCCGAACACTAGCTTCCGAAGGGCAACTCCACAAGCCGCTGGAGGATGCCAAATGGCTCCCATGAAGTCGGGCGAGATCGCCAAGAAGTCAGGTCAGTACGAAATCGTCGGACCTAAAGGTGGGAAGACCGGAGAGGAGAGGACCGTCACTCGCGGTGAACCTCTGCCGCCAACACCGCGCCCCGGACAGGGGTTCAAGCTGACCGACCCGACGAAACACAAACGCTGACGCGAAAGCTGAGGTGGGCTGCGGCGGGCTATCCCGCCGCAGCCTTTCGGGGCCATCTACGGATAGTCGGAGCGGGCAATGCGGAACGCATCGGAAGTCGACGATGTTGTCGAAAGAGTGAGGAAGAAACTAGGAATCTACAATCAAGAAAAATTCGATATAATTGAAATTCTCTCAACTAAGTTGAAGGGTCACATTGCGGGGTTTACCCTTCAGGTGTGGGCCGATCATTATTTCACTGACGAAGAAGCTTGGTTCGATTCAGAAGGACCAAAGATTGTCGTAAAGCAATCGGTATACGACGGTGCCGCGCTTGGAAACCAGCGCGATGTCTTCACTTTGACGCATGAACTCGGCCATTTAATACTAGGGCATCGTGGGGTCCGCTTCCGGAAAACGGAACGAGATCGTCAAGCTCAGCATGACAGAATAACCGGCGATGAAGAGCATGAAGCTAGATTGTTTGCTGCCGCGTTTATAGCGCCGACTGCGATGCTCTACCCGGGAATTACAGTCGCGGAGATACGTAATAGGTTTATTTTGAGCGAAACTGCCGCACAAAAGCGGCTAAACGAATATAATCAATATTGGCGGCGAAAGAATAAAATGGAACGTCCGCTCCCGCAGAATGTCATCGATTTTCTAGCAGAATTCGAGAAGAGGAGATAGCGACCATCTAGCAATGTCTAAGAGCCAACGCATGTTCGATCGCCGGACACCTCCCCTTCATCCCGCCCTCGACATCCGCGCTCTCCAGCAGCGTGACGTCGTAGGCTCCGGCGTAGAGCGCCCTCACCTCCTCGTCCGTCACTGAAAACGGCGGGCCCCCGATCAGGCTCTGGTCGTAGACGTAAGTCACGAGGATCTGCGGCGCGCAGGCCGTGGCGGCCGCGACGTGGGCGGCGTAACGCTTCCGCGTCTCCGGCGGCAAGGCGACGAGAGCGGCGCGGTCGTACACCGCTTCGACGCGGCCGAGCGTCTCGGCGTCGAGATCGAAGATGTCGCCGACGACGATGTCGACGCCCTCCGCCCGATAGAGCTTCAGCCGTCCGCGATCCTCGATCGTTGGCGCGACGCCGAGCTCTTCGAACAATTGCTCGACCGCCGTCTCGACGAGCTCGCAGCCCGCGACGCAAAAACCCTCGCCCAGCAGCCAGTGGATGTCGCGGCTCTTGCCGCAGAGCGGCATGAAGATGCGCGCGCCGGGCGCCAGCCCCAGCGCCGGCAGATGCCGCGCCAGCAGCGGGTTCACGTCCGCCCGGTGCCAGCCGAGCCGGCCTTCGCGCCACCGAGCGCGCCAGAAATCCGCGTCCATGCGCGCTCCTTACGACCGCCGTCCCCGGCGCATTCCGCGCGGCCTGCTTAACAAGTTTTTACAATCCGTTCGGCATGCTCTTCTGGAACACTCGTCCGGGAACCACATCCATGAGCGTCAGCGCCATTGGCGGCGGGTCGGCCGCCGCAAGCCTGCTATCCTCCGTCAGCTCGAATTCCTCGTCTTCGTCCGACACCACCACGACGACCGAGACGGCGGCCGACGGCTCCGTCACCACCACGGTGACGGACGCCAGCGGCAAGGTGATCTCGGTCACGACGACCCCGGCGCCAAAATCCGACGACGAACCGTCGACGGGCGGATCGAGCTCCTCTCTGGGACTGCTCGACAAACTGGCCTAAGCCGCCGCATGAGCGACATCCGCGCGGAGAGCGCCAGGACGGACCTGAAACGGGAGCTCTCTGAGCGATAGGAATATTATCTTGACATTTGCCGCCCTCTGAGGCAGCCTTTGGTCGCCTTCTCCCATATGGAGGCGTCGTCGGGCCGTCCGGCGGCGCGGGAGAAGGGCGGAGCCTGCGGCGGGAAGGAACGGCCTTCTTGTCCCGGGAGCCCGGCTGAGGGCGTGGGGGTCGTAGACCTTCCGTCATCACGGCGCCTCACGTGCGGCACTACGACCGCCCGTGGTCCGAGCGCGCTTCAGCCGCGTCCTAAAACCGTGCGCGGGGCGCCGTAGCGCCAACCAAACACACATTCGAGGCTCTGCGGCGTACCCGCGCCTCCATCCTGCTCTCTGAACCCTCGGATCGAACGCGTCGCTCCCCCGCCGGAGCGCTTCCGCGCGCCCTCGTGAGGACGGCCTCGCTTGCCCGTGGGCGCAGACGACCCTACTGACGACGGCCGCCGCTGTTTCGCGGGACGCATCAGGGGGAAACGACGTGAAAAGCTTGCGCGTGTTGACGATCGCCGCAATGGCCTGCGCGACGCCGGTCCTGGCCCAGGCGCCCGCCGAGCCCGCGCCCGCCGCCCAGCCCGCGGAGACGGCCGCGACGCAGGCGAGAATCGTCAAGCTCAACGCCTATGTCGCCCTGCTCAACCGGACGCTCCGCGCCTCCGAGTCGATCGAGCGCTACGAGAGCTGGGTGCGGAACATGAAGTCCGGGCCGACCGGCAAGGAGAGCATCGTCTACGGGCTCTACTCGCTCTATGACGTCAGCGGCGAGATCGAGAAGGCGAAGGCCGCGACGACGGCCGAGCCTGCGATGCCGGAACTCGACGCTGCGATCCCCGCCTACATCGCGGCCTACGAGGCGCTCGCGCCCGTTGTGACCGAGGCGGACGGCTATTACGAGCGGCAGGACTACAAGGACGACAAGATGGCCGGCGGCAAGGCGCTGCACGCCCGGCTCGCGCCGGCGGCGGCCGCCTACACGGCCGAGCGCGCCAAGGTGGACAAGCTGTTTGCGGCCGAGAAGGAGAAGGCCGACGAGGCGGAGCTCGCGCTGATCGAGCAGACGCAGGGGCGCAAGGCGCGCTGGCACGTCGCCAACGTCATGGTCCGCGCGCGCCATGTCGTCGACCTGTTCCCGAACGAGAACAAGCCGGTGGTCGACATGCCGGTCTTCGAAGCCGCGATCCTGACCTACGCCGCGGCGGTCAAGGACATGGACGCCTATTCCGCCGCGAACCCGAACTCGTTCTTCGTGTTCGAGTCACGGCCCCGCTCCTTCCTCGGCAAGCTGCGCGAATTCCGCGACAAGCTGCAGAAGGCGAAGGGCGACGCCCGCAAGGGCGCAGGGCGCGACCTGACGTGGCTGGTCAACGACTACAACACGATGGTCTCGACCTCGGAGAGCGCCACGCAGTTCGCGAAATAGCGCCGCCCGGCGGGTGGCCCGACGACTGGTAAGATGATCCGGAACGAGGAAGCGCGCCGGCGGTTGACGATTGAGACGGACAAGCGTGCGGCTGCGAGATTCCCTGCCAGATGACAATCCCCGACGACAGAGCCGACCGCATCACGCAACAGACCTCGCCCGAGGAGCTCGGGCCGGTTCTGGACAGAAACATCCGTCACCTGAAGCGACGTCGCAAAGCCGAAGCCGCGAGAGCGTCGACGGAAGAGGTCATCGCCCGCCGCATCACGGCCGTCGCCGGCAGCATGGCCTTCGTCTACGTTCACCTCGCGGCCGTGGTCGCCTGGGTGCTGGTGAATCTGGGCTTGGTCCCCTTCGCGCCGGCTTTTGATCCGACCTTCGTCATCCTGGCGACGGCGGCCTCGGTCGAAGCCATCTTCCTGTCGACCTTCGTGCTGATCAGCCAGAACCGGGACGCGGCGATGGCCGAACGGCGGGCCGAACTCGACCTGCACATCAACCTTCTCTCCGAGCGCGAGATCACGACGCTTGTCGGGCTAATGCGGGAGATCGCTAAAAAGCTCGACGTGCCCGTCGATGAAGACCGCGAACTCGACGACGCCGAGCGGAAGATCGCGCCGGAGAAGGTGCTCGACCGGCTCGACGCCTGACGATCACCCAGGTGGACCTCCGGACTGAAACCACTCAAAGCGATCAAGAGCCTGATCGATGGCGGCTTTGAACGCGGCGGCGGGCTCGCCGAACCATGTCCACTTCTGGATGAGCAGTCGCCGGGCCTTGCGGTCCATCTTGAGGTCGATCGCGGCGACGATCCGATCGCCGGCGAGCACCGGGAGCGCGAAGTAGCCGAGCACGCGCTTTTCGGCCGGCACGTAGGCCTCGAACCGATGCTCGTGCCCGAAGAACGTCTTGAGCCGCTTGCGCTGTATGACCAGAGGGTCGAACGGCGACAGGATGTGGACCCGCTCCCGGTCCGGTTCGGCTGGCCCTCCAGCCTCAAGGGTGGACACAGGCGCCCAGTAAGGCGTCGTAACCCCCTCCAGGGCGACGCTCGCGAGCCGCTTGCGCTTCACCTCCGTCTCGATCGCCTCGGCGACGAGCCGCTTGGCCGGGAGATCGCCATAGCAGATCGAGTCGAGGCTCACGACGGCCTGGGAGCGCAGCGCCCGCGCGAGCAGATAGCTCGCATATTGCCTCTCGGTCGCGGGCGACGGCCGCCGACGCCAGCCGAAATGCCGCTTGGTCAACTCATAAGTCTTCAGCATGCCGGTCCGGCGACTGATCGTCAGGTCGCCGGCGAAGAAGCCGAACCTCAACGCGCGCTTGGAGGGTTTGCGGCTTCCCCACGGATGCGTCTTGTCGACCAGCACGTCATCGTCGATGTCGCGGATCGACAGCGGACCGTTCTTCGAGATCCGCCGCTGCAGCGCCGCGTAGTCGTCGCCAGGATCCGCCGCGAACATCCTTTCCGGCGCGGATCTGACCCTCTCCATCGCGGGAACGAAGAACCGGTAATCCGCCGCCGGCACATAAGCGAGCGCGTGCGTCCAGTATTCGAAGACCGACTTGTCGGCCGACTGCGCCGCTTCGAGATCGCTGGTCCGGTACGACGGGATACGAGTCTGCAGGATGTGATGGTGGCTGCGCTCGATCACGTTGATCGTGTCGATCTGCACGTATCCGAGATGCTCGACCGCCCGTCTGACGGCGTCCGGGCCTTCGCCGAACGGCGCGTCCTCATCGAGCTTCTGGGCGCTCAGCCAGGCGCCGCGCGCGGCCGCGAGGCTGATCGGATAGGTGCGCGCGGCCATCAAGCATACTGCCGGAGATCAGGTTTGCGTCGTCGCCTGGCGGTCTACGATCGGGGCGATCGCGCCGGCAGCGGGCCACCACCCTGCTGCATCCAGGCGGCCGAGGCCAATACGAGCTGCAGGGAAGCGGCGGCCGGCGCTCGGAAAATAGGCGAATTGACGCCTCGCAGCCGCGCGGCGCGAAGTGCCGGTCAGACGGGTCTCGTGACGCGGACCTCGACCCGCCGAGAAGCGTGCTGCGGAACATTGAAATGACGGGAGAGCGTGTTGAGCGATAAGAGCCACGAAAAAGGGCCGCGGATTCATCAGTTCGTTCAATTCGCTCTAGACGGCGTCGAAGGCGGCCGCAGCGGGGACTATCGGGGGCGCATCACCCATGTCAGCCTCAGCGAAGTGACCCTATCCATCCTGACCACCGCCGGCCCGTTTACGGCGACCATCCCCCACGATTGGCTCAAGCCGTCCGACGCCTCCGGCGAATGGACCGCCCGCGCACGTATCGCCCCGAACGATCCGTAGAGCCGAGCTTTCTGAGCGGAGTCCAGACGGCCGGCGGCGGAACGCCGGAGCCGTCCGACAGCCGGTGCGCTGCTTGGATAACGGCAAGCACGGCGCCGCGCTTAAATCATAATACATAATAAAATTGACGCCTTTCTGCAGACCTGCGCTTTGTCGACCAACGATGGAGGCGCGCTATGCTTCATCCTTACTATTTTGTTCTTATTACTGTTTTGGCATACGGATCATCGGCGGCGAAAGCTGATGACGGCGCTGTCACGCAGGGTCGCGACTTCGACACGGCGTCCGTGGCGGCCGCGACCGATGGCGGGCTGTCGATCACGGTTTCCGTCCGGACGAACGGACTTCGCGTCAACAGCACGTCGAGCATCACTCTTCGCGACAACGGAAAGCCGATCTTCGGTCCTGAGACGCGCCCCGACGCCGCGTGGCGGCAACAGGTTCGTGCGTTCGGGCGAGGTCCCCATGATCTGCGCGTTGAGTGCGGCCACGAGAACTCGAAGCCTGTCTTCTGCCGTCTCGAGATAGAGGAACAACGCGCGGAGGGATCCTCAGGTGCCGGGCGCTAGACGTACAGGAGACTGGCCTCGCCACGTTTACAGAAGCGCCGCTGGTCGGGCCTTTGCTCCTAAACCGAAATGGCGTCCGCAGGCGCGGGCAGCGCCTCATCTACAGCCGCCGGCCGCGTTCGCCGATCGTTAGGCATCTTCGACTTTCGTCGGGAACGACTTCCGCGTGGGATGGTTTCCCGCCCGCTAGCGAAGGAGCGGGTCGATGGCGATCGAGAATGCGACGAATCAAGAGAAACTGGCTGCCGTTGAATTTCGCCAGCGCGTCCGGAGACTGCAGATCGCCGACCTTAACGACCGCATCGCTTTGCGGCGTGAAGAGGGGCATTGCACCCAGCATCTCGAAGAGAAGGTCGAGCAGCTCGAGCTCGACCTCGCCGAACTCGCGCGTCTGGTTCCGATCTATGCGAGTTGCGTGCGATTTTGATGACCCGTCGCTAAGGCGAGCGGCGACGCGGCCTACATGATCGGCTCCAAGAGCGCATTTCGGTTCAGCCGGGAATATGCCCCTGACCGGCGCGCCGGTCGCCCCGCGACTCCGCACGCCTGCGGGCGTCGGGAGAGGTTCCCGCTTTAAGCGGCGGGGCGACCGAAGGCGCCGCCCCGCCGCCTTCGCTCACTTCATTCCGAGGCGAACCTTCAGTCCCGCCTTTGCGACGAAGCCGGGGCTGGCGTCGGCGGCGAGATAGCGCGTGTATTTCTTGTCGGTGACGTTGTTGAGGTTCAGATAGGCGGTCGCCGCCTCGCTGATCGCGTAGGAGCCGTAGAGATCGATCCGGTTGAAGGAGGGCGCCTTCACCAGAGCGCTGTCCCCGAATGAGCCGAGGCTCGAGTCGGTCGCGTCGCGCTTGCCGTACCAGGTCCACCGCACGCCCGCGTCGAGCCGCTCGTCGAAGGCCCGGAAACCGATCGTGGTCGAGAGCTTCTGCGGCTGGACGCTGATGAGGTCGCCGCCGTTCTCCTTGTTGCGCCCATGCTGATAGGCGTAGGCGAGCAGGCCGTAGACCCGGCCCATGTCGTACTGGCCTTCAAGCTCGAAGCCTTTGATGCGCGCCTTGGCGATGTTGTCGTAAGTCTGATTGGGAATTGTGATGAACGGGCCGCCCGGAAATAGTTGGAACGGCGTTCCCGGCCTTTCAGCAAGATCGATGAAGTTCGTCACATCGTTCTGGAAGACGTTCGCTTTCAGCCTGACCTTGTCCTCAGCGACGAAGACGCCATCCCGCTTGACGTTGACGCCGATCTCTTTCGTTCGACCGACTTCGGGTTTGAGGTCGAAATTGGGAAGAAGATCGAAGGTCGAGCCAGGGACGCCGGGGATAACAGCGGGGTGGGTCCCGCTGATCAGCGTCTCGGTCACCGATGGAGCACGGTAGCCTTCTGCATAGGTGCCGTAGACGCTCAGCCAGGGCAGCGGCGTTACAGCGACCGTGCCCTTCGGCGACAGGCGACCGCCATCCGCCTTCTTGCCGTCCCCCTTGAGCTGGTAATGATCGTAGCGCAGGCCGCCGATCAACTCGAGCCAGTGGTACCTGGCCTGCCACTCGGCGAAGCCGCCCGACACGGTCCGCTCGCCCGTCGGCGTGAAGAGGTCGTTGGTGCCCGCGCTATCCTCCACGTGCACCTTGTCGCGGAAGACGTCCGCGCCGTAGGTCAGCGTGTTCTCGACCTCGCCTGTCGTGAAGCGTGACGAATTGTGGATGTCGGCGCCCACCGTGTCGATCTTGAAGAACAGATTGGTGCCCGCGGCAGCGCCGAAGGCTCCGGGCGTCAGGCGCTCCTGATCGTCCTCCGTCCGCGTCCAATAGGCGGAGGTCGACAGGTCGATCAGCGGGTTGTCGGGGCTCGCGAAGGTCCACTTCACCGACGCCTGCTTCTGATCGACGTCATGCTTGACGCGACGCGCGGGCGGCCCCCAGGCACCGTTTGTGTAGTCGGCGCCGTAGACGAGGCCGGAAAAAGTGAGCTCGTGGCCGTCAGCGGGGCGGATCCTGAGCTTGGCCATGCCGGACTCGATCGACTGGCCTGAATCCTGAACCTTGTCGCCGTCGCCGTCGTCATAGCTGTCGCTGTGACGCTTGACGCCGCCGATCACGATGTCAGCCGCGTCGCCGGCGCGCGCGCCCACGAAGGTGGAGCCCATCAGTTCGCCGGTGTTGCTGGCCGCGGAGCCGTTGAACAGGACGCCGGCCTTCTCGCCGGCCTTGATGACGTCGTCCGCCGTCTTGGTGTCGATCGACACCACGCCGCCGATCGCGCCTGAACCGTAGACATTCGCGACCGGCCCACGGACGACGTCCACGGAGGAGATCATCTCCGGATCAAGATAGAACATGCCGTTCGCGTTGTGCCCGGAGCGCTGATAGTCCTGCCGCGCGCCGTCGACGATCACCGCGACGCGGCCGAAATCCTGCAGGCCACGGATCGAGATCGAGGTCGCAGGATCGTCCGGCTCCTCCTGCGTCGCGTCGACGCCTGGCAGCGCTTCGAAGACGTCGGAGACGCGCCGCGGCCCGATGCGCGCGAGATCCTTCTCACGCAGTGAACTCACCGCGGCCTTGGCGCCGATTGTCTCTTCTTTGGTTTTCGTCGCAAGCACGGTGATCGGCTCGAGGGTCGAAGTCTCCTCGGCGGTGGGTGCGGCGGCCTGTTGGGCGAAGCCCGGCGTCGCGAAGACGAGCGCGGACGCGCTCGCGAGAGCGAGCGTCCGCAAGCGAACGGCAATCGTCATGTCTTTCCCCGAAATGTCCCGAACGCCATCGGCTGGCTGGCGATCGTTTCGGGGATCGCGGGCTGGCAGGCGATACGCGCCGGGTTGCCGGCGCGCTCTGACTTCAGCCACTACGGCAGCACAGCTAGGCGCGTCAATAAGAACGCGTTTTTTTATTGACGAAACATCGGCATGACTGCGCTTATGCCACAGCTACGCAGAACTATACTTTGTAGAATTGGAATAATTCGCGAATGCAACCCCCGCCCCCTGCCCCGCCGCCGCAGTCCGAGCGCACCGTGTCGATCGCGGCCGACACTGTGGACAGCGCCGCTTTGATCGGTCCTGCGCGGGAATTACTGATCCGCCATGGCGACGCCACCTACCGGCTTCGCATCACGTCCCAGAACAAGATGATCCTGACGAAATGAGCGAGGCTCGAGAGCTGCATCCGGCCGCCGAGATCTCCCGCCGCGCCGTCCTGCTCGGAATGTCCGCCTCGGCCCTCGCGCTGCGGCCCAGCCAGGCGATGGCGAAGGCCGCCGGCGACAAGATCGTCACGCTTGGAGGCGGCGTAACCGAGATCGTCTATGCGCTTGGCGCGGGCGACCGGATCGTCGCGGTGGACCTGACGTCGACCTATCCCGCCGCCGCGCGCGGAAAACCGAATGTCGGCTACTACCGGCGCCTCTCGGCGGAAGGCGTGTTGGCTCTCGCCCCAACCGCGATCGTTGCGGCCGACGGCGCGGGACCCAAGGAGACCATGGACGTGCTGGCCTCGGCCGCGGTCCCGCTGGTGTCGCTCGCCGAAGTCCGCCGCCCCGGCGACGTCGCGACCCGCATTCGTGCGGTCGCAGAGGCGATTGGCGAGCAGGAGCGCGGCACCGCGCTCGCCGATGCCGTATCCGCGGATCTGTCTACGCTCGCGGAAGACATCTTCCACATACAGAAACGGCAGCGCACGCTGATCCTGCTCGGGCCCTCCAATGGCGGCCCGCTGACCGCCGCCGGCAGCCAATCCACCGGCGCGCTCGCGCTGGAGCTCGTCGGCGGCGACAATGTCGCGGCGTCGATGACGGGCTGGAAGCCGCTCGTCGACGAGGCCGTGCTCGCGCTCTATCCCGAGGCCGTCATCGTCATGGCGACCGGCGCGCCGGTTTCGGTCGACGCTGTCGCGCGGCACCCGGCGCTCGCCGGTTCGGCGGCGGTGCGAGACAATCGCGTGGTGGCGGCCGACGCGCTCGGTCTGGTCGGCTTCGGGCCGCGGGTCGCCCATATCGCCCAGGGTGTCGCAAAGCGGATCTATTCCGATCAGGCGTTTCGAGAGCTGCCGGCGCGCCCTTGGACGGAGCAAGCGCCGCCCAAGTGACCAAATTCTCAGGCGTTTCCGCGGCCATCGCTCTGCTGGTCTTCGCGGTCGTCGCGTCGCTGTCGATCGGACCCGTCGCGATCGGGCCGACGCGGCTTGGCGAAGTGTTCAACGCGATCGTCGCGAACGGCGGCCGGGCCGGCCTGCCGGCGGAGTTCGTGCGCGACGCCACCATTCTCGCCGACATCAGGGCGCCGCGAACCGTGCTCGGCGCGCTTGTCGGCGCGGCGATGGCGCTCGCGGGCGCGGTGATGCAGGGCATGTTCCGCAACCCTCTCGCCGATCCCGGCCTCATCGGCGTGTCGTCGGGCGCCGCCTTCGCCGCCGTGTCGTGGATCGTGCTGGGCGAGGGCGTCGCCCATCTCCTGCCTCAGGCGCTGGCGGAGCTCGGGATGCCGCTGGCGGCTTTCGCGGGAGGGCTCGCCACCACGCTTCTGCTCGCGCGCATCGCCTCCCGCGACGGGCGCACCGAGATCGCGGTGATGCTGCTCGCGGGCGTCGCGCTCGGCGCGCTGTCGGCGGCGGGGACCGGCCTGCTGGTGTTCACCGCCCGCGACGACCAGCTGCGCGCCTTCCTGTTCTGGACGCTCGGCAGTCTCGGCGGCGCGACCTGGTTCAAGATCGCGCTCGCCCTCCCCTTCATGCTCGCGCTCGGGCTTGCGGCGCCGTTCCTGGCTCGGGGCCTGGACGCGGTCGCGCTCGGCGAACGCGCGGCCTTCCATGTCGGAATTGACGTCGAGCGGCTGAAGCGTGTGGCGGTGGTCGGCGTCGCGGCGGCGGTCGCGGCGGCCGTCGCGAGCGCAGGCACGATCGGCTTCGTCGGGCTCGCCGCACCGCATCTGGTCCGGCTGGCGATCGGTCCCGGCCACCGGGCGCTTCTGCCGGCGTCAGCCGTGCTCGGCGCGGCGCTGCTTCTGCTATCGGACGTCGCCGCCCGCACGCTCGCGACGCCGGCCGAGTTGCCGATCGGCGTGGTGACGGCCGCCTTCGGCGCGCCGTTCTTCCTCTGGCTCCTGATGCGCCGACGCGGCCGGATGGTCGGATGAGCGGGTTGCTGGCGGAAGCCGTCTCCGTGCGGCTCGGCGGCCGGCTGGTCCTCGACCAGGCGAGCGTCTTGGTGCGTCCCGGCGAGGTGGTGGTCCTGATCGGGCCGAACGGCGCGGGCAAGTCGACGCTGCTCTCCGCGCTCGCCGGCGACGTCACGCCGACGAGCGGCCGCGTCCTTCTGGACGGCGCGGAGGTCGGTTCGTTTCGGCCACGCGCGCTGGCGCGGCGGCGCGCTGTGCTGGCCCAGACCAACGACCTCGCCTTCCCGTTCACGGTGGGCGAAACCGCCCGTCTCGGCCTGCCTGTCGGGATCGCGCGGCGTGAAGCGGACGCGATCGTCGCGCGCAATCTCGCGCTCGTCGGTCTGGGCGATGCGGCCGGCCGGCCGTGCTCGGAGCTGTCCGGCGGCGAGCGGCAACGGGCGCACCTCGCCCGCGTGATGGCGCAGCTCGACGCCGAACCCGATGGCGCGCCGCGCTATCTGATGCTCGACGAGCCGACCGCCAATCTCGACCTCGAACACCAGCTCGCGACACTCGCCGTCGCGCGCCGACATGCGGAGGCCGGTGGCGGGGTGCTCGCGGTGCTGCACGACGTCAATCTCGCGGCGATGGCCGCCGACGTGATCGTCGCGCTGAAGGCCGGGGCAATCGTCGCCGCCGGCGCGCCGCACGACGTCGTCACCGACAAACTTGTCCGGACGCTCTACCGCGTGGACGCCGAAGTGCGAGGCGTTCCGGAAGGACCGTTCCTCTTGCCGCAATCGGCGCGCAGCGAAACCTGAGCCGCGCTGTCGCGGCCCCTTACGGGCGCGCCCCGCCGGCCATCTGCTGGAACACGCCGTCGCGGCGAACCAAAGCGTGGAACAGAGCCGCGGCGACGTGGAGCAGCACCAGCGTGAAGAAGACGAAGGCGAGGGTGCGGTGCGCGTCCCAGAGCAGGGCGTGGAGCTCACGGCTTGGCGCGACGATGGGCGGCAAGTTGAAGCCTCCCCACAGCGTGATCGGATAGTCCGCGGCGGACAGCATCGCCCAACCGATGAGCGGCATGGCGACCATCAGCCCATAGAACGCGTAGTGCGAGGCCTTCGCAGCGAGCTTCATCGGCGAAGGCAGGTCCACGGGCAACGGCGGCGCTCCATAGCGGAAGCGGACGGCGATACGGATGATCACCAGCGCAAGCAGCGCGACGCCAAGCGGCTTGTGGATCGAAACGAGCGTCAGATGGGTCGCCGCAATGGTCGAGACCATGCCGACGCCGATGAACAGCATGGCGATAATGCCGGCCGCCATCAGCCAGTGGATCAGGCGCTGCAGCGGCGTGAAACGCGGAAGCTCATCAGCCACGGCGTCTGCTTTGGGGAAAGAAGCGGCATCGGTCATTTGGCGGGATAATCCTTGGCCTCGGCCGTGCGCCGGTCGAACGAAACGGCGTAGGCGGCGGAGCGCGCGGCGGGGAACGGATCGTCCGAGGTCCTGATCCCCAACGGCAGCACAGTCGGGTCGAAATTGACGTCACGGCACGGGCCGTCGGCCTCGGGCTCGACCTTGTCGGCGATCAGCTTCCCGACCTCGACCGTGCGGCGGTCGGCCGGCCATGCCTTGCTCGGATCGGCTGTCGGGTCGCCGGGATCCGCTACCGTCACGACAAGCGTCCAGCGCGCAGGGCCGGCCGCAATGCGCTGGGTGATCTCTTCCTGCAGGAAGTCAGGTCCGCGCTTGGCGATATCGTCTGCGGGAACCGAAACCGGCGGGGCCTCGGGGACCCAGGACCACCGCACGGCGCGATCCTTACCCCCGGCGTCCGTGAAGATGAAGCTGTTCAAACCGTTATAGCGTTCCTCGGCGTAGCTCGCGGTCCAGGGCGCGGTCTTGGTCCAGCCGCCGAAGCCGGCGATCTCCGGATGGGTGGCGGCGAAATTCTTCATCGCCTCTGGCGCCTTGCTGCCCGATGCCTGCAGCAACTCGTAGAAGGCTTGTGGCGTCGAGACCGGGAAGACCGGCGCGCTGATCTGGGCGCTGCGCCATTCCTGCCCGTCGGGCGTCGAGATCCTGACGCTGAAGCCGCGGACGCGCGCCTTGGCGTCCGGGGCGACCGGGCTGGGGGTGCCAAAGTTGAAGCGGCCAACAACGGGGTAGCGCCCGGCTTCGAAGACCTGCGCCTTGGAAAGCTCCGCTCCCGCGCCGTTCGACTCGAAGGACCCGGTGAAGCAGACGCCCTTGGCGTGGTTGCGGCGATGGCCGAGCGCCGGCCCGCCCGGCGGGGCGAATGCGTCCACGACCTTGGCGGGGGTCAATCGGTCCGGCGACAGCCAGCCAGCCGTGTAGGCGAAGGCGGCTGCGCCTCCGCCGACCACGAACCCGATCGCCGTAAGCGACGCCAGCAACGAGCGTGAGCGGGTTGGGTCTGCCAAGGAAATCCCCCTATCCAAGTTCGGCCGGTCCGCGTCGATCGACTTTTCCGGCCTGTCGCGTCCCTCTTCGGAGGCGACGGCGGGAGCGTTACCGACGTCCGCAAAATACCTGGAGGCCCGCGGCCGGCCGACGTGTCGTGAAACGTCCTGCTTTGAAAAGCCGTACCTAGCTCACGATATTGGCGTCATACGACGGGCGAAGGAGACGGGGATGACCGAGACAACCGAACGCGCAGTCCTGGCAGGCGGGTGCTTCTGGGGAATGCAGGACCTGATCCGCAGGCAGCCCGGCGTGCTCTCCACCCGTGTCGGATATAGCGGCGGCGACGTTCCGAACGCGACCTATCGCAACCATGGCACGCATGCCGAGGCGATCGAGATCATCTACGATCCGAAGGTCACGAGCTTCCGCCGGATGCTGGAGTTCTTCTTCCAGATCCACGATCCCACCACCCCGAACCGGCAGGGCAACGATCGCGGCACGGGCTATCGCTCGGCGATCTTCACTCTCGACGAGGACCAGCGTCGGATCGCGGAGGAGACCATCGCCGATGTCGACGCTTCCGGTCTGTGGCCGGGCAAGGTGGTGACCGAGGTCTCGGCGGCGGGCCCGTTCTGGGAGGCCGAGCCGGAGCATCAAGACTACCTCGAGCGGTTCCCGGCCGGCTACACCTGCCACTTCATCCGACCGAACTGGCGGCTCCCTGCCCGCGAAGAGGTTCGGCAGGCTAGCTGATCAAGCGTCCGCAATGGAAAGCCCAGGCGATCCTCGTCCGGGCTTTTTTGCGCACATGACATGCTGCGTCGCGGAGCTGCCGACGCTCCTCGCTTGGGATCGCGCGCTTAAGGAAATCAAGCGATGAGCGGGATCGTCATCGTCGGCGCGGGCCAGGCGGGGTTTCAGCTGTGCGCTTCGCTCCGGCAGGCGGGGTTCACTGGAGCGCTGACGATTGTCGGCGAAGAGCCGGCGCTTCCCTACAGCCGTCCGCCGCTCTCGAAAGCCTATCTGGCCGGCGAGGCGGCTCGCGACGCGCTCGCGCTGAGGCCGGTCGCCTTCTACGCCGAGCACGACGTGACGGCGCTGACGTCGGAACGGGTCACATCGATCGATCGCGCGGAACGGCTCGTCCGGCTCCAGTCCGGCGGGATTATCGCCTACGATCACCTCGTCCTCGCCACCGGCGCGCGCAATCGCCCGCTGTTAGTTCCAGGCGCAAATCTCCCTGGCGTTCTTCAGCTTCGCACCATCGCGGACGCTGACGCGCTGATGGCGGAGATGGGGCGGGCCCGCTCGGTCGCGATCGTCGGCGCCGGCTTCATCGGGCTGGAGTTCGCCGCTGTCTGCGCGGCGATGGGGATCTCCGTCACGGTTCTCGAAGGCGCCGGCCGTGTCCTGTCCCGATCTGTCTCCGCCCCCATGGCCGCGGCGATCGAGGTGGCGCATGTCTCCGCCGGGGTAATCTTCGTGTACGACGCGGTCGTCAGCGCCGTGACCGGCGCAGCCCGCGCCGACGGCGTCGCGACCAGCGACGGCCGGCGCTTCCCCGCGGACCTCGTGCTGGTCGGCATCGGCGTTCTGCCCAATGGGGAGCTCGCCACGGATGCCGGCCTCGCTGTCTCGAGCGGGATCGACGTCGACGCATTTCTCGCAACCAGCGATCCGTCGATCTCGGCGATCGGCGACTGCGTCAACGTCCCCTCCCCGTTTGCAGATGGGGCGCGGGTGCGGATCGAATCCGTTCAGAACGCTGTCGACGGCGCGCGCTGCCTCGCCGCACGGCTGACGGGCAAGCCCGCACCCTACGCCGCCGTGCCGTGGTTCTGGAGCGATCAGGGACCGCTGAAGCTGCAGATTGCGGGTTTGGGGACGCCTCACAACCTCGCCGTCGTGCGCGGCGAGCCGGCCAGCGGGGCGTTCTCGACCTTCTGCTATCGCGGCGGCCGACTGGTCGGCGTCGAGTCGCTGAATCGCGCGGCCGATCACATGATCGCGCGGCGCCTGCTTCAATCCGGTGCGAGCCTCGCTCCTGAGCAGGCGGCCGATCCGGCTTTCAATCTCAAGGCGCTCGCTCTGAACGCCGGGCGCTAGGCACGTATCACGCCCGAAGCGCGACGTCGTAGCGGAGCCGGACGACGCCGTCCTTCGCGGAGCTCTCCTTCAGGGTGAGCTTGAGGAGGTTGGAGAGGCTGACGTCGCCCGATTCGAAGATCGCCCGCTCGGCCGTCAGCCCGACGATCGCCGGCCAGATCAGCACGACGATCTCGTCGACCAAGCCGGCCTTGAGGAACGTCCCGTTCACCCCGCCCCCGCCTTCCAGTAGCAGGCGCTTCACGCCGAGCTCGCGCGCGAGCAGATCGAGCGCTGCCGCGAGGTCGATGTCGGAACCGTCGGAGACGACATAGGAGACGCCGTCGCTAGCGAGCTCTGCGAGATGGGCGTCGGAGACGGCGGAGGCCAGCAGGACGACGACATGCTCGCCGCCGATATCCGGCTTGTCGAAATGGAGCTTGCCCGAGGGGTCGACGATGATGGCGTAGCCCGCCGCGTCGCGCGTCGCGAAATGATGCGGCCGCTCCGGCGCGTCGAAGGATTCCGGCGGATGCGCCTTAGCCTTCGACATCTCTGCGCCGGTCACGCGGCCGATAATCCAGCCATCCCCCTCGAAATCCTCATGCGCTGACTCGAACGCCTTGCCCCGTGCGGCGATCTCCTCCTTGGCGCCGTCGCCCGTGCGGCCGGATTTGAGCCTCCCGTCGAGCGAGCTCACCATCAGGCATGTGAGATGCGGCTTCATCGGCGGACTCCGTTACTAGCAGGAACGGCCGAGGTAGCGCGGGCAGTAAGGGCGTCTAGGCCGGAGGCGCTTCTGCGAACTTCCGCATCGCAGCGACCACCTGCTCCTGCCGGTAAGGCTTGGAGAAGAACAGGCTGCGATCGGGAAGTTGCACATCCGTCAGCTTGACGTGGCCGGACGTGACGATGATCTCGATCGGTGGCCAGCGGTCCCGGATCAGCGCGGCGAGCTTCAGCCCGTCGATCCCGCGCGGCATGTCGATGTCGGTGAAGACGATCCGAATATCGAGCCTCTCCTCGAGGATCAGGAGCGCTTCCGTAGCGTCGGCTGCCTCGAGCGCTTGGAAGCCCGCCTCCTCCACCATATCGACCGCCATCATCCGCAGAATAGGCTCGTCCTCGACGACAAGGACCACCTGCGGCGGCGACGTCCGCGCATAGGGGGAACGATCATCGACCGTCATGAATTACGCACCTGCTCGAGAGGAGCGCGGAACTCCGCCTCCAACCCCGTTGGGGAATAACGGAGCAGCACGCCGCCCGTTCCGACCAAACCCATATGGATCAGCCGCGACCCGAAGCCGCGTCCCGCAGGTTCGTGGGTCGCGGGCCCGCCCGACTCCCGCCAATCGAGCACGATCTCTCGAGCGTCGCCCTCCCCTTCAAGACGCCAGACCACTGAGACGAGACCGCCTTCCGCCGATAGCGCGCCGTGCTTGACGGCGTTGGTGCCCATCTCGTGCAGCAACAATGAAAGCGAAAGCGCGGCGCGCGGTCCGAGGTCGATTTCGGGGCCGGAGATTGCGACACGGCTCCGCGTAGCAAACGTTTCAAGCACCGTATCCGTGAGAACGTCCAGGCGCGCGGCGGTCCAGCTTTCGGCGAGTAGCACGTCGTGCGCGGCGGAGAGCGCGTGAAGCCGCTTGGTGAAGGCCTCCACGGGCCCGCGATCCGGCACGGACTTGAGCGTCTGAATAGCGATGGCCTGTATCATGGCCATCATGTTCTTCATGCGGTGACTGAGCTCCTGGTTCAGCACCGCGCGCTCGTTCTCGGCCCGGACCCGTGCGACGCCGGCCTGGATCCGGTCGGCGACGTTGCGCAGGAAGGTCAGCGCTTCCGGCGTCCATTCCCGCGGCTCGCGATCATGCACGATCAGCAGCGCCACCACGCGCCCGTGATCCCGCACGGGAACGTTGACCATGGCGGAGACTGCGATCTTCTCCATCCGCTCATAGGTAGCGGCGGTCCGGGGATCGGTCCGGGCGTCCGAGATCACCAGCAATTCGTCGCTTTCAGGGGCCCCGCCGAGCAGATCGCCATAATCCGTGAAGCGGTGACGGCCGACAATGCTCGACACGCCCTCGGCGCTCCAGTCGGAGACGATGTCGATGTGCTCAAGCCCCCCGTCGAGATAGCCAAAGCCGGCGCGCGTGACGCCGAGGGTCCGCGCCACCAGCTCCGAGGCGACCTGGACGACTTCGTCGATATCGTCGAGGTCGCGGAGGCGGTCGCCGAGCTCGAGCAGCGCGTTGCGACGCTCCACCGCCTCAAGCCCCGAGCGCACCAGCGCGTCGCGTTCGCCGAGCGCGCGCCGCAGCTCCATCTGGCTCATCACCTGCCGGCCGAGCGTGCGCAACGCGTCGGCTTGCCGGTCGGTCAGTCCTTCCGGGCGCGGCTTGCCGTCGATGACGCAGAGGCTGCCGAGCACGTGCCCCTCCGCAGTCCTCAAGGGGGCGCCGGCATAGAAGCGGATGTACGGCTCGCCAGTCACCAGCGGGTTGTCGCGGCTGCGCGCGTCAGCCGACAGGTCCGGGATGACGAGAAGGTCGGGCTCGGCGAGCGCGTGGGCGCAGACGGAGCTGCCGAGATCCGTGCCGCACGGCTCAAACCCGACGCGCGCCTTGAACCACTGGCGGTCGCCCGCGACGAGACTGACGAGCGAGACCGGAGTCTCGCAGATCAGGCTCGCCAGTCGGACGATGTCGTCAAATCCGGGCTCGGGCGGCGTGTCGAGGATATCGTGCTCGGCCAGCACGGCGAGCCTCGCCTCGTCTCTCGTGAGTTCCGGCGGGTTCACTGCTCGTCTCGCATCGAGGCACTTAGGCTGAGAAAGGACGGCAAGTCCCGCCATAAAACAATAACGCGGCGCCCAGTCGCATTTCGCAGTTAAAGGCGTTGCTGGCGACGCTCCGATGCACGTCGTAGTGATCGAACGATGATGCAAAGCCGTGCGCCCCGCGCCCTACGACGGTCGGCCAATCTCAGGAGCTGTCATGTCCCGCCTCTATGTCGTGCTCGACGTCTTCACCGGAGATGCGCTCGCCGGCAATCCGCTGGCCGTCGTGCTTGACGCCTCCGGCCTCGACAGCGGCGGCATGCAGGCCATCGCCCGTGAGTTCAATCTGTCCGAGACGGTCTTTCTGCTGCCAGCCGACGACGAGGCCCGGAAGGCGAAGCTCAGGATCTTCACGCCGGCCCGAGAACTACCGTTCGCCGGCCATCCGACGGTCGGGACCGCGGTCCTGCTCGGCCTGATGGACGCTGTCGCCGGCAAGGGACGCGAGGCCGCTTTCGAGATCGAGGAGGCGGTTGGCGTCATCGCATGCCGCACCCGCGCGACGACCAAGCGGTCAGGCGTCGCGACCTTCGCGCTGCCACGCCTGCCGGAAGCTTCCGGACCCCCGCCCGACGCGGCGGCGGTCGCGGCCGCTCTCGGTCTGGAGCCGGACGATATCGGCTTCGACGATCACGTCGTGGCGCGCTTCGACGCCGGCAACCCGTTCTGCTTCGTTCCGCTGAAGTCCGTGGCGGCGCTTGGACGCGCCACGCCCGATTTCGCGCGCTGGACGGCGTTCGCCGCCGATCGCGGCGCCTTCCTCTACACGAGCGAAACCGGCGACCCCGCACTCGCATTCCGCGCGCGGATGTTCTCGGCCAGCATCCGCGAGGACCCGGCGACGGGCTCCGCGGTTGCGGCCTTCGCCGGCGCGATCATGGCCTTTGACAACCCAGGGGACGGCGAGAGCGCGATCTCGATCGGACAGGGCTTCGAAATGGGCCGACCGAGCTTGATCGAACTCGGCCTGAACGTCACCGACGGGGCCCTGATCTCGGCGACGATCGGCGGCGCCGCGGTGGTGGTCGCGGAGGGAACGCTTTTCGTCCGCTGAGGCGACCATGGCGTCGAGCGGCTTCTACCGCCGCACGGTCTCTCCCAGCCTCTTGCGCTGCAGCTTGCCGTTCGCGGACCGCGGAAGACGGTCGACGAAGTGGAATATCTTCGGCCGCTTGTAAGAGGCGAGCTTCTCCGCGCAGACGCTCGCGAGCGCCGCTTCGTCCGGCCCCGCGCCCTCCTTCAGCACCATGAACGCCGCGATGACCGAGAGATCCTCGCGCACCCGCCATTCGGCGACGCCGACATCGGCCACGCTCGGATGATCAAAAAGCGCCGCCTCCACCTCGGCCGGCGACACGCGATAGCCGAGCGCGTTCATGATGTCGTCCGCGCGGCCGTGGTGCCAGAGGTAGCCGTCTTCGTCGAACGAGACGAGATCGCCGGAAACGAACCAGTCGCCACGGAAAACCGCCTCGTCCTCCTCCGGACGGCGCCAGTAGCCGCGCATCAAGCCGGGATCGGAGCGATGCACCGCGAGCAGCCCCGTCTCACCCGCGGGAACCGGTGTCTCGCCGCCTTCGACCGGCAGGGCCGCAACCTTGCGGCCGCGCTGTGGACGGCCGGGCGAGCCCGGCTTCGTCGGCGTCGTCGGTGAAGACGACACGAAGGTCGAAATCTCGCTCATCCCGAACGCCTCGTAGATTTCGAGCCCCGTCTTCGCCCGCCATTCGTCGAGCAGCGCGATCGGCAGCGCCTCGCCCGCGGCGAGGCCGTGCCTGAGGCTCGGGAGCCGCATTCCCTCGGCCCAGCCGCGTTTCAGAATCTGCCGGTAGACGCCTGGCACCGCGGCGAAGATCGTGGCGCCCAGCCGCTCGATCAGGCGGGGCCAGTCGGCGGGGTCGGACACGCCGCGGGCGAGCGCCGCCGTCGCCCCGCAGGACCACGGGTCGAGCACGCCGACGCCGAGCGTATAGGTCCAGTTAAAGGCCCCCGCGTGCAGCACGAGGTCGTCTTCCAAAAGCCCCAGCCAGTCCTCGCGCATCGGCGCGCGGCCGAGCGCGACGCGGTGGGCATGGAGAACGCCCTTGGGGCGTCCCGTCGTGCCGGAGGTATAGACGAGATAGGCGGGATCTTCCGCCGAGGTCGGGGCGTAGTCCGCGAGCGGGACCGCCGCCTTGAGGCCGGCGAAGGCGGCGGGATCGATGATTCTGGCCTCCCCGTAGCCGGCCTCGTCGGCGCTTTCGCGGCCGAGGATCACGGCCGCTGCGCCGGCGTCCGAAACGAGGAACCGCGCCTCGTCGGGCGTCAGCATCATCGATGTCGGAACCGCGACATGCCCCGCTGCGATTACGGCGAAGAAGGCGAGGATGGTGTCCGGCTCGTTGCCCATGCGGATCACGACGCGTGACCCGGCCTCGAGGCCGAGACCGTCGATGCCACCGGCGAGGCCCAACACGGCGTGGCCGATTTCGCCGAAGGTCATCGACACCGGCGCCACGTCGTCGCCGGAAGCGACCAGCAGGCCGATCTTGCCGGCGCGTCGCGCCGCGTTTTCGGCGAGGCTGAAGCGCGCAAGGTTGAAGGGTTCGCTCAACGCTCCGCCGCTCCTGCCGAGGTCCATGATCGAACGGGCGCTCCGCCCTCCAGAACGGACGCCGGTATAATCCGGGCCGGACGCGCGCGGCCACCGCGACGAAGGGGGGTGTACCCGCGGCCCGGCGCGGGCCAAGCTCGCAAGGTCTCGCAGCGCACCATGGAGCCTCCGATGTCCAAGAGCCCGAACGCGACGCAGAACATCCAACGGCGGAGGGCCGTCCCGCTGGTGCTGATCCTCGCCTTCATCGCCGTCCCAGTGATCGCCGCCGCGCAGGAAATAAAGCCGGCGACGGAGGCCGCCGCCGTCGCCAGACCCAACATCGTGATCATCGGCACGGGCGGCACGATCGCAGGCGCCGGCGCCTCGTCGGTCAACACCGGCGACTACGACAGCGCCAAGGTTGCGGTCGACAAGATCATCGCCGCCGTGCCGGAGATGAAGCAGGTCGCCAACGTCCGCGGCGAGCAGATCTTTCAGATCGGCTCCGAGAGCTTCAACGACGAGAGGCTGCTGAAGCTCGCCAAGCGCGTCTCGGAACTGGTGAAGCAGCCGGACGTCGACGCCGTGATGATCACCCACGGCACCGACACGATCGAGGAGACGTCCTACTTCCTGAACCTGACGCTGAAGACCGAAAAACCGGTCGTCATCGTCGGCGCGATGCGGCCGGGCACCGCGCTGTCGGCGGACGGACCGCTCAACCTCTACAACGCCGCCATCGTGGCGGCTTCGGAGGAGGCGCGCGGCAAAGGCGTGCTGGTGGTGATGAACGACGAGATCCATTCCGCGCGCGACGTCACGAAGTCGAACGCGCTGAAGGTCGAGACCTTCAAGTCGCTGTACGGACCGCTCGGCGTGGTGGTCGAGAGCAAACCGTATTTCTATCGCCTGCCCTCGCGGCCGCACACGACGGCGACCGAGTTCGACATCGACCAGATCAACGGGCCGCTGCCCGAGGTCGACGTGTTCTACGCCCACGCCAGCATGAACCCGAAGATGCTGGACGCGATCGCGGGCCTCGGACCCAAAGCGCTGATCTATGTCGGCTCGGGCAACGGCAGCGTGGCCGACTACATGGAGGAGCCGCTGAAGCAGGTGAGCGCGAAGGGCATCGTCGTCGTCCGCGCGACCCGCACCGGCAGCGGCCTGGTGGTGCGCAACGGCGAAGAGAAGGACGACGAGAACGGTTGGATTGTTACCGCCGACCAGAACGCGCAGAAGGCGCGCATGCTGGTTTCGCTGGCGCTGACGAAGACGCAGGACCCGAAAGCCATCGAGGCGATGCTCTACAAGTATTGAGCCTCAGCGGGCCTGAAACGCCTTCTCGAGGGCCGCGCCTTCGGATCGAACGTCAGCGGAGCTTCCGCCGAGCAATGGTCAGTTGGTCTTCGACTTCGCTGGCTTTGCGCCGGAATCCTCGTAGGCCAGCATGTTGTCCTTGCCGAAGACCGCCTTGTCGCCCGGCATCGCCGACAGGCCGTAGGCCATCGTCGGCGCGCGCAGTTCGCAGCCGCCGGGACAGTCCAGCCTGACGGTCTCGCCCGCTTCGATCTTCGTCTTCGGCTCCTCGACGCCGCGATCGGCCGTGACCTCGACAGCCTTGTCCGACAGGTTGGTGACCGTCACGGCAAGAGCGGGAGCAGTCGTCAAGACGAGCGCGCCAAGGGCAGCCATGACGCCCGCTGTTTTCTTCATCATCGATCATTCCTCCTGCGCCCGATAAGTCTGAGACAGTTCAATCAGGCCGATACGGCGGCGCTCACCCGTTTGACATGATGATCATTCAAAACTCGACATGCAGTGATCTTCGGCAGACGGATCGATCAGGCAATACCTTCAACGAAGACGTGAAACCCATCGCAATCGAGCTGACGGCTATGTGATGTTCCGAGCGCTTTCTGAGACGCCACCGCCCTTCTCGGCCGTTCGCTTTATCGAACAACCGCGATTTACTAAGATCTAAGTCTTATGATACGTCCATGTTCCTAGGTATTTAATCTACATTCATAGTTTGCCGGCGCATTGAAAGGCTGGCCGCGACACAGTGAGACCGAGGAGCTATCTCACGTCCATGCCACGTTTCGCCGCCAACCTGACCCTCATGTTCGCCGATCGGCCGTTCCTGGAGCGCTTCCCGGCGGCCGCGACCGCCGGTTTCGACGCGATCGAATTTCTGTTCCCTTACGAGCATCCGCCCGAGGTGATCGCCGGCCGTATCGCTGCCGCGGGGCTTGACCTCGCGCTCTTCAACCTATCGCCCGGCGACTGGGCGAAGGGCGATAGGGGTCTCGCCGCCCTGCCCTCGCGTGCGGCGGAATTCCGAGCGAGCGTCGACCTCGCGCTGCGCTACGCCGCAGCGACGGGAGCGCAGCGGCTTCACGTGATGGCTGGGCTCGCGCCGGCTGACGATCTCGCGGCGGGCCGGGCTTACCGAGAGGCGCTCCGCTTTGCCTGCGACAAGGCGGGCGAAGCCGGGCTGACCATTCTGATCGAACCGATCAACGCTCGCGACATGCCCGGCTACTACCTGTCGGACTTCCGCCGCGCTGCGGACCTCATCGCCGAGCTCGACCGCTCGAACCTCAAGCTGCAGTTCGACGTCTATCACCGTCAGATCCTGCATGGGGACGTGCTGACCGGTCTCCGCGAGTTCGCGCCGATCATTAGCCATGTCCAGGTCGCGTCTGTTCCGCGGCGTGCGGAGCCGAACTCCGGCGAGCTGAACGACACATTGGTTTTCGAGGCGCTGGACGCTCTCGGCTATGCCGGCTTCGTCGGCTGCGAGTATCGCCCCGCTGGCGTCACGGAGGAGGGGCTCGGTTGGTTCGCGCCCTACCGCAGGCGCGCGGACTCGCGCTAGAAGACAGCGCCCTCCCCTCGAACCCCGGACACAAGCCACCATGCGCTGGTCGCCCCAGCAGGATGCGGCGCTAGCCTCCGTCTCGGACTGGCTGAAGCGCCCTCGCGCCCAGATCTTCCGCCTGTTCGGCTACGCCGGCACGGGCAAAACCACGCTCGCCCGGCATCTAGCGGAAGACCTCGACGGCGACGTCGCCTTCGGCGCCTATACCGGCAAGGCCGCGCTCGTCATGCGCTCCAAGGGTTGCGAGGGCGCGAGCACGATCCACGCGATGATGTACCGCCCGCGCGGCGGCGACGAAGAAGGCCCGTCCTTCGCCGTGAACCGGGACGGCGCGGCTTCGAAGGCGGACCTGATCGTCATCGACGAATGCTCGATGGTGGACGAGGAGCTCGGCCGCGACCTGCTCTCCTTCGGCAAAAAGGTGCTGGTGCTGGGCGATCCCGCGCAGCTGCCGCCCGTTAAGGGCGGAGGCTTTTTCACCGAAGGCGAGCCCGACGCGATGCTGACCGAGGTCCACCGCCAGGCGGTCGACGATCCCATCATCGCGATGTCGCTTGCGGTTCGCGAGGGCCGCGAGCTCGACTTCGGCCAGTATGGCGAAAGCCGCGTGGTCTCGCGACGCGAGATCCGCTCGGAAGACGTCACGGGCGCTGATCAGGTGCTTGTGGGCACGAACCGGACGCGGCGGCTTTATAATGGCCGTCTCCGGGAGCTGAAGGGGCTGCTCGACCCGATGCCCGCGGTCGGCGACAAGCTCGTATGCCTGCGGAACGATAAGGCCAAGGGCCTGTTCAACGGCGGCACCTGGACCGTGCAGCGACTGAAGACCGCCGACGCGACGCGCGTGAAGATGGACGTCCTGCCGGAGGACGACAGCGGCAAGCGATCGGTCTCGATCTCCGTGCTGAAGGCGTTCTTCGAAGGAGACGCAGAGGCGATACCCTTCGCCCAGCGGCGGCGCTCGGATGAGTTCGACTACGGCTATGCGCTCACCGTCCATAAAGCGCAGGGGTCGCAGTGGGACGACGTGGCCTTGTTCGACGAGAGCTTCGCCTTTCGCGAAAATCGCACGCGCTGGCTTTATACGGGCCTGACGCGCGCTGCGAAGCGGGTGACGGTGATCCGCTAGGCTCCACTTCCGCTTACGGGAAGCACTTCACTTCGGCCTCGGCCTGCGCGCGACGCAGGTTCGCGACCTTGTCGCGGAGCTCCCCGGACGAGCGGAACAGTTCCGACGATTGGCCAGCGACCTTGTTCATGCGCAGGACCACCTCCGCCTCCTCGTATTCTGAGTAAGGCAGGATGGTCGCGATCGTGTCGATCGAGCATGAGCAGTGCTCGAGCGCCTCTCGCGTCTGGCCGTTCGCCGCCATGCAGCCGAAGACGTAGTCGGCCTTGTCGACCGTGGAGTAATCGTCGCCGACGCCGGCGCGGGCAGCGCCCGAAAGCGCGCCCAGCACAACAAGGGCGACGAAAGCTTGCTTCATCATCACTGCTTGGCTCCGGCGTCCGCGGCCTTCTGCGGCTGCAGGTTCAGCTCTTCGACGACGAGGTCGCCGCCATCTTTCTTTGGCGTGACCGAGCGCAGCGAAACCAGCCCGCCGGGAACCTCGTCGGCGAATGTCAGCTCATAGGTCAGGCCTGCGAAATCCTGCAGCTTCGCCTTGTTCTGATCGTTGACGAAGGGCATCAGCAGGAACCGCCATCCGTCGAGCTCGCGCCCCGCATAGTTCACCTTTACGGGCTCGACGTCCTGATTCCGGATCGCGTCCATGATGCGGTTGCGAATGTAGAAGGGGCTGCCGCCCGTCTGCTTCTGCATCTCGCGCACCTCGCGCTCCATGACGGCGACGACCACGGGGTTCCCGGAGCGCGCCATGTTCTGGAGCTGGTTGGCGCGCGCGCCGGTGAACATGTCGATCGTGACGGAATTGGTGGCCCCGGTCGGGCCAACAGTCACCGCGATCTGGTCCTCGAACGCAGCCTCAAGCCTCTTGTCGTCAGTCTTGCGGACAAAGTGGTAGCTGATGGTCGAGCCGTCAGGCGCATTCTTCAGAGTGGGAGCCTCGAAGACGAGATCGACCGCCGTCGGGGCGGCGAACGCTGCGTCGAAGGGCAGCGCGAGACAAGCGGCGAACCCAGCCGCGCTCAGACGAAACAGACGCATGACAAGCCTTCCCTCGGTGGTCGGCCTTCGAGGCTCACGCATCTTGAGACGCGCGAGGCGGGCCGCTTCTTGAGCTCTTCATATCGTCGATCGAACCATGACGCCAAGATGGCGAAAGGCGCGGTCGCCCGTTCGAAGCGGCGAAGGGTGGTCAGCCCGGGGTGAACATGAACCCGCGGCCGCGCACGGTGACGATCAGGCGCCCTCCATCGGGCATCGCCTCCCCGAGCTTGTGCCTGAGGTAGCCGATATAGACGTCCACGACATTCAGCGACGCTCCGCCATGACCGGCCCACAATGCGGCGAACACGTCCGCGCGGCTCAGCGGCTCGCCGGGATGGCGCATGAGCAGGCTGAGCAGATCGACCTCGCGCTCCGTCAGTCGCGCCTGGCCCTCTTTCGTCGTCACGGTGCGTGTGTCGAGATCGAGATCGAGGGGCGGCACGACGAGGTGGCGCAGATCGGCGCCGTCATTCTCCCGGCGCAGTTCCTGGACCCGTACGCGGGCGAGCAGCTCCTCGAAATTGAACGGCTTCACCAGATAGTCGTCGGCGCCTGCCAGCAGTCCCTCGGTGCGATCCTCGACGCTCGATTTCGCCGACAGCATGATGATCGGCGCGGTCTGGCCGGCGGCGCGCAGCGCCCGGCAGACATCGATCCCCGAGCGGTCCGGCAACATCACGTCCAGGATGATCGCGCGCAGCGGCTTGCCCGTGGCGGCGATCAGCGCCTTGCCGCCGTCGTCGACCAGCTCGACTTCGTAGGATTCCGCCGCGAAGCCCCTGCGCAACACCGACCCGATGTCCGCATCGTCTTCGACAATCAGGATCGTCATCATTGGGCTCCGATGGCGAGCCGCGGCGCATGCGCCGGCAGCCGAATGGTCACGGTGGTGCCGGGCTTCTCGCCCGTCGCAGCGGTGCGGCTCTCGACGCCGATCGCCCCGCCATGGCGTTCGACGACCCATTTTGCGAGCGCGAGACCGATACCGAAGCCGGTGTCGCCATCACTTGCCGCCTTGCCGCGGTAGAAGCGCTCGAAGACGTGCGGCAGGTCCGTCTCCGCTATTCCCTCGCCGTCGTCAGCCACAGAGAGAAACGCGCGGCCGCCCTCCCCGCCGATTCGGAGACCAATCGTCCCGCCTTCGCGCGTGTGGCGGAGCGCGTTGGCGACGAGTCCCTCCAGCACCTGGCGAAGCCAGTCGGCGTCGGCCTCCACGACCGGCTCCGGCCCAGCCTGATCAACCGCGACGGAGACGCCGCGACTGCGCGCGACGCCGGAAACGCTTTCCACGACCGATTCCGCGATCTCGACCAAAGAGACCGGCGCGAACTCGAGCTCAAGCTGCCCGCTTTCGGAGCGGGCCACGCGCAGCAGATCCTCGACGCGCCGGTGCAGCGCGCGCGCGCGGGTGCGGATGGTGGACAGCGCCGACTTCAGGTCTGCGGTGTCCGGCCGGCCGCGCAGGGTCACGTCGGCTTCGCCGAGGATGACGGTGAGCGGCGTACGAAGCTCATGGCTGACGTCGGTGAAGAACCGCCGACGCGCCTGGTCGATATCGGACAGGCGCTCATTGGCGCGGCGAAGCTCGGCCGTCCGCGTGTCCACCGCCTCCTGCAGCCGAAGCTGGGCGGCGAGCAGTTGCGCCTCGCGCCGCGACAGCGACTGAGCCATGCGATTGAAACGCGTCATAAGGAGGCTGAGCTCGTCATGGCCGCGCACGTCGAGCCGCACGCCGGTGCGGCCGCGCGCGATGTCGCCGGCCGCGATCGCGACCTGCGAGATGTGCTTGAGGACAGGACCTGCGATCGTGCGGTAGAGGCCCCAGGCCACCAGCGCCGCGATCAGGAGCGACAGGATGGCGTAAGGCGTAAGCCGGTCTCCAAGCTCCGCCATCGCTTGCTCGGCCTCGCGCGCGTCGCTGCGCTCCTCTTCGATCGCCTGGCCAAGCGCTGGCGAGAACCCACTGGCGAAAGCGTCCAGCGCTGTTTTTACGCGCTCTGGCGCGTCGCCCTCTCCGGCGCGCGCATCACGGATCGCCTGCAGCGTCTGCCGATCGAGAAACTCGAAGCGCGCGCGCATGAATGCGAAGACGCGGCTGCGCGCAGCTATCAGCGTGGATCCCGCCTCATCGCCGCGCCGAGCGACCTCACGGGCAAGTTCCTCGTCCAGTCGCGCAAAGACCTCCTGCACGCGCTTCCGCGGCAGCGACAGGCGATCAGATTGGAGCTCCCGGCTTTGCGTGGTCTGGAGCGCGATGAGCGCGTAATCGCCGACGCGACTCGATATCGTCGAGAGATGTTCAAGGCGACGCTGCGCCGAAGCGAGTTCGCCGACATGCCGGTCCGCAACGATGAAGGTCCACGCCGCCGCGGCGGCGGCTGCGGCGATCGCCACCACCACCGTCGCGACCAGAATGGCGAGTTTCAGCCTAAGGGAGCGAAAGAGACGGCGCGTGATCATCCGCGCCGCCCGGTTCTGGCGGAACGGCGCGAGGCCGATCCGCGCACGACGCTCATTTCTTCAGGGCCTTCCTGGCGTCGGCGACGGCGTCGAGGCACTCGTCATATTCCTTCTCGCCCTTCTCACGCTCTGCGACGCGAAGCGCCGTCTTGAGGGATTCGGTCGTCGCTCTCCCGTGCTCCTTGGCCTGTTCCATGCGGATCATGGCGATGCCGGCGTCGCAGTCGGCTGCGTCGTCAGCGCGGGCAGCTGGGAGCGTGGCGAGAAGGGCGAGCGATGCGAGGAGATAGATGCGCATGGCCGTTCCCTCACTTCGCGACGATCGTGCCGGTCATCCCACGGCTCTCGAGACCCTCGATCCACCATTTGAAGGAGCCGGGACGGATGACCACGAACTCAAGACGGATCGCGCCTTTGTCGTCCCATTCGAGATGGTGCGGCGCACCGGGACCGTGGATCTCCAGGTGATCGATCACGATCTGGTTGATCCAGATGTTCCGGAAGAACTCGGGCGAGAAGAACTTATACTCCTTGCCGCCATTCGAGATGATGTCGATTTGATACGCCTTGCCGGACTCGAGCTCGAAATCCTTCTGGCTGACGGTGTAATCGTCGCCGTTCTCCCCGCCGAGCACGAGATCGGGCAATGTCGTGCGCCCCTTGGCGAGGTCGATCGCTGAGGCCGGCGTGAAGCCGACGCCGACCGCGAGCGCCGCCGCAAAGGCGAGCCTGGCGAATAACCGTTTCAGCATTGAACGCGTCTCCCGGACGGACCGCTTTCGGTCCTTTTTTGTGTCTGAACGGGTGGCTTACGCCGCAGAGCGCCAGCGGCCAACCGTTCTTGCCAAACGAGATACGCCCGTGAGCCGCGATGCCGTACGCAACGGCGCCAAACGCAGCCTCATCAGCGCCGTATGACCTGACGAAGATTAGTTTAGCGGCCGGGTAGCGTCTATATTACGAAGTATTATTCTTCTCTTATAATTTATAACTTAAGTCGACTACCTATTCGCCAGCTCAGTGAGCGAGACGCGCCTCGCGCGCGTCGCCGCACTTCCATCTCGAGATCATGTATCCGGGATGCTCTTCGCTCCACTCCGCGATTGCGGGCACTGCGGAGGCGAGGCACATTCGGGCGTCGCCCAGCGACGCGCCGATCAGCATGCGCTCTTCGTGGCAGACGTCAGGCGAGCCGGAGAGACAAACGAGCAGAACGAGGTTCATGGCTACGCTCCCGATAGCGACAGGTGCGGCACGCGTCGTCGCGCGGCCGCACCGCAGTCGAATCGGAGCGGCGTAATCATGTTACCCTTATTATGCTGCGTCGCAATATGACGGTGCTGCGACGCACCGCCACGCGCGCGCGTGATCTAAAGCCCAAGGGCCTGCGGCGCTTCAGCCCAGGAAATCCCGAATGCGCCCCTTGCCGTTTGCGGGTCGTCCCGACTAGTGTGCGCGCCGCATGTCCACTCGATGCTATCCGGCCAACCGGTTCCTCTCCGGAACGCAGTCGCAACGATAGTCTGGGGCATCGGCCGGCGGCGCTGTTGAGGCGACGCCGGGTTACACCTGCTGAAGCTGGGAGGATGCTTATGGCTAAGATTACCAAGACGCTCATCGGTGAGTCGCTGGTTGGCGACGGCAATGAGGTCGCTCACATCGACCTGATCATCGGACCGCGCGGTTCGTCCGCCGAGTCCGCGTTCGTCAACGCGCTCACCAACAACAAGGACGGCTTCACGTCGCTCCTCGCTGTCGTGGCGCCGAACCTGCTCGCGAAGCCGAACACGATCCTCTTCAACAAGGTCACCATCAAGGACGCCCGTCAGGCCGTCCAGATGTTTGGCCCGGCGCAGTACGGCGTCGCGAAGGCGGTTGTGGACTCGATCGCGGAAGGCGTGATCCCTGAGGACGAAGCCGACGACCTGTTCATCTCGGTCGGCGTGTTCATCCACTGGGAAGCGGCCGACGACGCCAAGATCCAGCAGTACAACTACGAGGCGACCAAGGAAGCCCTCAAGCGCGCCGTCACCGGCGAGCCGAAGGCCAAGGACGTCGTGGCTCAGTCCGCGACCGCCAAGCACCCCTTCGCCTCGAACGCCTAGAGCGGAAACCACCCTGGACAGACCCCGCCTGCAGCAAAGCCTCCAGGCCTGCTCCAGCGGTTGGCCGCTCTTCTCACTGGTAAGTAAGACGGTCGGTTACGGCCCGAGGCGAAATGCTTCGGGTCGCAACCAGTCAGTCACGGGCGCGGCCCGGAGCTCTGCTCCGGGTCGTTTTCGTTTATGAGCTTTGTGGTCTTCAGCCGTTGACGGCGGCGACCGATTGAAGCCGCCCGACCACTAGGTCGCGCACCCGCTCAATCTCGCCAGGGATGCGCCGCGCTTCGCGGGTCAATGGAACCGTGATGTCCCGTGCGATCCGCGCCGGCGGCCCCTCCAGCACGACGATCCGATCCGCAAGGCGGACGGCCTCGCGGCTGTCGTGGGTCACGAACAGCGTCGTCGTCGGCCGCGCCGCGATCAAATCGTTCAGCAGATCGTGGAGCTTTGCCGTATTCGCCTCGTCGAGCGAGACGAAGGGCTCATCCATCAACAGGAGCTCAGGCTCGACCGCGAAACCGCGGGCGAGCGCGACGCGCCTCTGCATGCCGAGAGACAGACGCTCGGGATAGACGTCTTCTGAGCCGGCAAGCCCGACATCGGCAATCGCCGCACGGGCGCGCTTCAGACTGTCCGCCCCTTGGGGCAGCGGCAGCGCCACGTTCTGAAGAACGGTGCGCCATGGCAGCAGGCGGGGGCTTTGGAAGACGTAGCTGATACGTGGCCTTCTGCCGTTCGTGAAGTCGAGCCTGCCCGTAAACGCCTTATCGACGCCCGCGATCATGTTGAGCAGCGTGGTCTTGCCGAGACCCGAGGGGCCGAGCAGCGCGACAAAGGCGCGGTCGGCGATTTCGAGACGGAAGTCCTTGTAAAGCGGCGGATTGGCGCCGCCGCTCGCCCCTGGGAAGGCCTTCTCCCCGATCTCGACCACGAGCCCGGTCATCGACGCCACCTGTTCGCCGCCTGCTCCCAAGGCTGGATAATGCCGAGCTCTATCGCCTGAACGATAAACCCGAAAGCGAACGCATAGGCGAGAATGGTCGCCACGTCGAAGAGCTGAAAGGCGGTCTGAAGTTCGAACCCCACGCCGTTGGGCCGACCCAGAAGCTCGACCACCAAGACGATCTTCCAGACGAGCGCGAGCCCCGACCTGGCGGCGGCCGCAAAGAACGGCGCGAGCTGCGGGAGGATCACGTGACGCAACGTCTTCCATGGACCGAACCCGTAGACGGCGGCCATTTCCGCAAGATCGCGGCTGAGCGACGCCGCGCCCTCACGCAACGTCACTGCGACGTTCGGGATCTTGTTGATCGCCACCGCCGCGACCGCCGCGGATTCGATGAGGCCGAACCAAACGTAGCAGAGGATGATGATGACGAGCGCCGGCAGGTTCAGGAACAGCACCACCCAAGGGCCGATCAGCCGGTCCGCCGTCCGCGACATGCCGAGCAGAATGCCGAGCGCGGACCCGAGCGTCATCGCCAGCAGGAAACTCGCGGCGACGCGCGCGAGCGTCACGAGGAGATTGTAGAACAGGGCGCCTGACTTAGCGGTGACGACCAGGGCGTCTATAACGAGCGGGGGCGTCGGCAGCAGGCGGAAGTCGCCATGCGCCAGCGCGATCACCCACCAGACCGCAACGAAAACGGCGAGCGAAATTGCCGACCACCCAAGCCTGGACGCCAACGTCGCCGCCTCAGACCTTAGGCTGCCAGAAAAGCCCCGGATCGAACCTAGGATTGGCGCCGACGAATTCGGCGCCGCCGAGATCAGTCAGCAGATCGTAGAGCTTCTTCGACGAGTTAAGTTGAGCTTCGCCGAACGGTCCCGGAATGCCGGCCCGGAAATAGTCGCGGAGGCGGACGAACTCCGCGGGGTCGCCAAGCTTCATCGAAGGCTTCAGGCGCTCCCAGGCGGCGTCGGACGTCTTGAGCACGTCGTTCGCGGCGGCGACGGCGCGGAAGAAGCCGGCGAGCGCATCGCCGGACTTCTGCTCGACCGACTCCCTCCAGACGAACCCCACGAGAGAAGGCTGCGGCGTCAGGCCGAGCCTAGCCATGATCTCTGAGACGTCGATCAGCCGCTTGTATCCCTGCGCGTCCAACCGAGCCGCGAAGTTCCAAAACGTCAGGGCGGCGTCGATCCGACCAAGGCGCAATTGTTCGGAGAGCAGCGGGGGCGCTCCGAACACCGGCTCGACCATGGTCGCGATGTCGCCATCGACCTCCTTGTGAGCATAGGCGCGGAACAGCAGCCAGCTCTTGTCGAGCGGTCCGCCCGCCACGCCGACGCGCTTGCCCTTGAGGTCGGCGAGCGAGCGGATCGCGGAATCCTTGCCGACCATCAGTGCGCCTAGAGCGCCTGAATAGGGCGCAAAGCGGAATGGCTCGCCATCGATCCGGCGGCGCATCGCCCAGGGCCAGTCGCTGACCGCCAGATCGGCGTCGCCAGCCTGGAGCGCGACCGTCAGCGCCTGAGTGGACGCCAGTTCGGTCCGCTCGAACGCCGTGTTCTCGCGCGCGTCGAGCCCTTCCGCCTTCACCGTGTCCAGCAGCCAGTTGACAGTGCCGAACTTCAGGGTGGCGATCCGTAGCGAGGACGACGCGCGGGCAGGCATAACGGTAGCCGCAAGCCCCGCGGCGGCGAGCCCGAGCACGTCGCGGCGGTGGAGCATCGTCATCACAGGTCTTCCCTAGTCAGGTATTCCGTCGGAGCGAGATCAGAGGTCAGCGACACTGCATGCGCCGCGTAGGCGGCCTTCACTGCCGCGAGGACAGCGGGCGCAGAGGCAGTGAGGTCATTGACGCCGCCCCATCCAATTGTTCTTGGCGGCGTTCGTAAACCGACCGCCGCGCTTGTTGCCGTCTCCGGGCACAAGTTCGCAGCCCTAATTAGGTAATTCAAGCAATCGCCAGAACTTATTATCTTCTTATGGCTTGCTTTGGCCATCTTTCCCTAGGCATAGCGGAACCTACCTGCGACTTATTGCCGAAGTGGGAGACCCGGGATCGGATGGCGGCCTCCCTGTCTTTTCGCGATGATCGCCGACGCTAAAACAAAGGAGCGGGTAAACCGCTCTCGGGAGACGTCCATGATCGACACGTTCGCTACGGCGAAAGCCGCGCAGCCGTGAAGGTTCTTCCTTTTCTTGCCATTGCCGCCGCGCTCATCGCGACGCCAGCTGCGCCCCGCGCGCAGGACGCCACGCCACCTTCCTCTGTTCCTGGTCCCGCGCCTAAGAGCGCCGCCGCAGCAATGGAGTTTCCTTTCGGCGTCATCCGGCAGTTCCCGGCCAACCCGCCGTGGTGGAACAACATCGTCACGTTGCCGCCCGACGATGACGGGGTAGCCGGCGCTGCGCTGGGGATCACCGACAACAATACGACTGGCCGCTTCGTCAAACAGGACTACAAGATCGTCGGCGAGGAGCTCGTTCCCAACGACGAAGACCCGATGCCAGCGTTTAACCGTCTGCTCGAGGCAGGCGCGAAATACATCGTCGCCGCCGTTCCGGCCGACGCCTTGCTCAAGATGGCGGATGCGGTAAAGGACAAGGGCGTCATCCTCTTCAACGCCTCCGCAACGGATGACCGACTTCGCCAAGCAGATTGCCGTTCAGACATCCTCCACACGGCGCCCAGCCGGGCGATGCTGACAGACGCGCTCGCCCAATATCTCGTCACCAAGCGCTGGGGGAAATGGCTTCTGCTGACAGGCCGCCATCCGGATGACAAGCTTTACGCTGATGCCGTGAAGCGCTCGGCTAAGAAGTTCGGCGCGAAGATTGTCGAGGAGAAGACCTGGGACTTCGGCCCCGACGCCCGCGAGACCGGCAACAACGTCATCCCTGTCTTCACCCAGAGCTCGGCTTATGACGTCATCGTCATAGCGGACGAGCTGGGCGAGTTCGGCCCGTTGATAGGCTATCGCAGTTGGGATGCGCGTCCGACGGCCGGAACCGCAGGCCTCATCGCGACGACCTGGAGCGTGACAGTCACCGGCTGGGGCGCCGAGCAGATCCAGAACCGCTTCTTCCGCCAGTCGAAGCGCGGGATGCGCCCGCTCGATTTTCAGATGTGGCTCGCGATGCGCACGATCGGCGAAACGGCCGCGCGGACCCGCAGCAACGATCCCAAGGCGCTTCGCGACTACATCTTCGGACCGCGATTCGAACTTGCCGGTTTCAAGGGCGGCTCGTTCTCCTACCGACCTTGGGATAACCAGCTTCGCCAGCCGATCGTGCTTACGACGGCCGAGGCGCTGGTTGCGGCCTCGCCCCAGGAAGGCTTTCTTCACCAGACGAACCCGCTCGACACGATCGGTTTCGACAAGCCCGAGAGCCAGTGCCGGTTCCCCGGCCAGTGATCCCGCCGAGCTTGCTCCGGCGTATGGGCGACAGATCCTCCAGGAGAGATCGATGAATCCTTCGATTCGACGCCGCGTCCTCCTCCCGCTTGTCCGCGCCGGCGCTGTCGCCGCCGGTCTGACCGCCGCGTTCGCGCCCGGCGCTGCGTTCGCCGGCAAGGTCTTCGTGACCAATGAGCGCGACCACACCATGACCGTGATCGACAGCGACTCGCTGAAGACGCTGGAGACGGTCAAGACAGGCCGGCGTCCGCGCGGCCTCACCGCAAGCCCGGACGGCAAGTTGATCTACGTCTGCGCGAGCGATGACAACCGCGTCGAGGTCTACGATTCCTCGACGTACAAGATGCTGCGGACGCTGCCCTCCGGTCCCGATCCGGAGCTCTTCGTGCTGCATCCTTCAGGAAACCCCCTCTACATCGCGAACGAGGACGACGCGCTCGTCACGATCGTCGACACCGACACCGGCAAGGTTCAGGGTGAGATCCCTGTCGGCGTCGAGCCGGAGGGCATGGGCATCAGCCCCGACGGCAAGGTGCTGGTGAACACGTCCGAAACCACCAGCATGGCGCATTTCATCGACACCTCGACCAAACAGATCGTGGAAAACGTCCTCGTCGACAGCCGGCCGCGCTACGCCGAGTTCACGCCCGACGGAAAGACCGTCTGGGTCTCCGCCGAGGTCGGAGGCACGGTCTCCGTGATCGACATCGCCGGTCATCAGGTCGTGAAGCGCCTCACGTTCCAGATCCCCGGCGTGACCGAAGACGCGATCCAGCCGGTCGGCATCCGCATCACCAAGGACGGCTCCACCGCGTTCGTCGCCCTCGGACCGGCGAACCGCGTGGCCGTCGTCGACACGAAGACCTACGAGGTGAAGAAATATCTGCTTGTCGGCCAGCGGGTCTGGCAGCTCGCCTTCTCGCCCGACGAGAAGACGCTTTACTCCAGCAACGGCAACTCCAACGACATCTCGGTCATCGACGTCGCTTCCGAAAAGGTGACGAAGTCAGTGACCACAGGCCGTTCGCCCTGGGGCGTCGTGGCGGTTCCCTAAGCCGCTCGACGGGAACGCTGCATCGCCTTACATGGGCTGCTCGAAGAACGGCGCGTGACGCCGCGATGAGGCGACAATGAACGCCGACACGCCGACATCTGCTGGACTGCCGGAAGCCTCACTCGTGGTGAAGGGCGTCACTCACGCCTTCGGACCGAAGAAGGCGCTCGACGACGTTTCGCTGGAGGCGCCGAGCAGCGCCTTTACGGCGCTCGTCGGGCAGAACGGCGCGGGCAAGACCACGCTGTTCTCGTTGATCACGCGGCTTTACGACAATCGCTCCGGATCCATCCGCGTGCTCGGCCATGACGTGCGGCGACAGCCCGCAGAAGCCCTGTCGCGCATGGGAGTGGTGTTCCAGTCGCGCACGCTCGATCTCGAACTCAGCGTGATGCAGAACCTGCTCTACCACGCGGCGCTCCACGGCATCGGACGCTCGGCGGCGAAACGCGCCGCCGCGACGGCGCTCTCGCGGGTCGGGCTCGAGTCGCGCGCCAAGGATCGGGTGCGCGCGCTTTCCGGCGGCCAAATGCGCCGCGTGGAAATTGCCCGCGCCCTGCTGCACGGGCCGAGCCTGCTGCTGCTCGACGAGCCCACCACCGGCCTGGACATCGGCTCGCGCCGACAGCTCCTCGAGGAGGTTCGCAGGCTGATCGCCGAAGACGGCATCGGCGTGCTTTGGGCAACTCACCTCGTCGATGAGATCGAGGTCGCCGACCGGGTCGTCGCGCTACACAAGGGCCGCGTGATGGCGAGCGGATCAGTGGGCGAAATCAGGGCGCGCGGGAAGTCCGAAGACGTCGGCGCGGCCTTCCTCCGGATCATCGGCGAGGACGACGAGGCCCTTTCGAGGGTGAGCGCATGAGCGTGACCACCGGCTCAGCCGCGCCAGGCGGCGTCAGTGCGCGCGGCTATCTGATCTGCCTGCTAGGCGTGGTTTGGCGCGAGGGCTTGCGCTTTCTTCACCAGCGCGGTCGTTTCCTTTCCGCGCTCGTGAGGCCTCTGGTCTGGCTGTTCATATTCGCGGCCGGTTTCCGCGCGACGCTCGGCGTCTCGATCATCCCGCCTTACGAGACCTACATCCTCTATGAGGTCTATATCGCGCCTGGCCTGATCGCGATGATCCAGCTGTTCAACGGGCTGCAGTCCTCGTTGTCGATGGTCTACGACCGCGAGGTCGGCGCGATGCGCATCCTGCTGGTCAGCCCATACCCGCGCTGGTTCCTGCTGGTCTCGAAGCTCGTGGCCGGCATCGCGGTATCGCTGCTGCAGGTCTACGCCTTCCTGCTGGTCGCCTATTTCTGGGACGTCCAGCCAGACAACCCGATCGGCTATCTTACCGTTCTGCCGGCGCTGGTCCTCACGGGCTTCATGCTCGGCGCCATGGGCCTCGCGATGTCGTCGGTGTTCAAGCAGCTCGAGAACTTCGCGAGCGTGATGAACTTCGTGATCTTCCCGATGTTCTTCGCTTCCTCCGCGCTTTATCCGCTCTGGCGGGTGCAGCAGGCGAGCGAGCCGCTTTACGCGATCTGCCGGTTCAACCCGTTCACCCACGCCGTTGAGCTCATCCGGTTCGCGCTTTACGGCCAGGTCGAGTGGACCTCGCTCACGGTCGTGCTGTGCTGCTCCGCGGTCTTCCTCGGCGCCGCCGTTTTCGCCTATGACCCGTCGGTCGGGTTGACGGGCAGACGCGGCGGGCCGGACGCGGCGCGTTGAACGGCCGTCGGACGACAAGAAGGAGAATTCGGATGATCCGCTTCGCCGGGCCCGCAGCCCTCGCCATGCTTGTCGCCGTCGCCGCGCCAGCCTTTGCGCAAGCGCCGAACCCGGCTCCAGCCGGCGCGGAGACGGCGCAGGCCGGACCGAAGACTCCCCTGCCCTCCCGCGACACGCCGCGCGCGGCCCAGCCCGGACCGAAGAGCGCGCCGAAAGATCCGGATTGGCCGTGCGTCCAACCGAAGGTGGCGACGCTTGGCTATGGCCAGATGTGGGCCGGCCCCGCGCTCGACGATGCGATCAAATCCTGGCGCGGCGATGAGGCGCGCGAAGATCTCGTCGCCCTTTTGATCGCGCGCCGCACGCCGATCGAGCAGGCCAAGGCCGCGATTGGCGATTATGCGGCGAAAGCGGGCCTCGACGCGAACCAGAAGCTCACGCTCCTGTTCGCTGGCGTCTTCGACGAGATCAACGATCAGCGCTCGCGCGTCGTCACCGGCATCGAGCGCTTCGCGCGCAAGCAGCGGACGCTCGCCGACCGGATCAAGACGGAGAGCATCCGCATCTCCCAAACGCAGCGCGACATGGCGGCCCAGATGTCTGAGGACGGGCAAAAAGAACAGCAGACACTCGATTGGGACACCCGCATCTATGACGAGCGATCGCAATCGCTTACCTATGTCTGCGAAACGCCCGTCATTCTGGAGCAGCGCGCGTTCGACCTTGCCCGCGAGATTCAGGGGCGGATGAACTGACGACCCGACGCCCTCTACCGCTGGTCGACCGGCGCGCCGCGCTTGCCGCGGTCGCGGGCGCGGCGCTGTATCCTGCTCTAGCCGCGGCGCAGATCGCGAGCCTCGAGATTTTCACGGTCACCGAGGCCGGAGACGGCGACGACCAGCTTGCGCGCGCGATCGCCGAGGGCCTGAACACGACGCGTTTGCTGCCGAACTCCGGCGCTGTTGGAGTTCCGGGCGATGGCGGCGAGAAGGGCCTCGTCCAATTCGTGTCCGGGGCCCGGCCCCGTCCAGGCTTGCTGGTGCTCGGCCTCGGCAGCCTCGGTCCGCTGGTGCTTCGCAAGGCCGATCGCGGTCTGGATGGCTGCCGTCCGCTCGCGCTTCTTGTGGGCGAGGCGCAGCCGATCGTGGTGCTCGACAAATCACCGATCCGCACCTTCGAAGATCTCAAGCGGACGATGCGCGAGGATCCTGGCAGGCTTCGATGGGCGGGGCGATCTGCCGGCGGCGCCGACCATCAACTTGTGCTGCAGGCGGCGATCGCCATGGGCGCCGACCCGACGCGCGTCAATTACATAGCCGGCGACGAAAGGACTGAGGCCTCGATCAAGCTGATGCGCGGCGAGGCTGACGTGGCGACTGCGGACCTAGGCGACCTCTCTGCGCAAATTCGCGGCGGCGTTGTGCGGCCGCTTGCGATCTCGTCGGCGCAGCGCGCCGCTAATTTCGATATTCCCACTTTCCATGAGCAGGGCGTTCCGCTCACATTCGTGAATTGGCGAGGCGTGTTCGCCCGACGGCGAATCGAGCAGGCGTTCTTCGAGCGCTTCGAAGAGGCCATGCGGACACTGTCGCAGTTGAGCGGCTGGCGACAACTGTCGGCAGCACGGAACTGGCTCGACATCTATGCGCCGGAGGCGGATTTCGCCCGCCTCGTAGCGGCAGAGCGCGCCCGTCTCAAGGCGCTCTTCGAGACCGCCCAAATCGGCTGAGGGGCCGCGCGGCGCTGCTGCGCCGCGCAAGCTCCGAGCGCTTGTTACTGACTGACAGGAAGCGGCTTGTCCTGCTCGTCGAGCAGAGGGACGTTGTAGGATGCGAGGATCGCGTTGATTTCGCCCTGGTGCTTCACGATGAACTCGTTCAGCCGGTGCTTCCAGTTGTCCTCGCCCGGACGGATGCCGAAGGTCAGGCGGTAGGACATCGGCGGCCCGTTCTTCTCCTTCACGAGCGGGACGGTCGTCAGGTCGCCCGCCTGCTGCGCGAAGTAACCGCCGATCGGGCCCCAGAGGATTCCCGCATCGATGTCGCCCGACTTGATATCCTTGATCATCTCCTCCGCGGGCGATTCATAACGACGATCGACGGTCAACGAGTATGGCTTCGCTTTTGGCATCAGGCCGTAGCGGACCATGTAGCTCGCGGCCGGCGTGCCTGCGATGACGCCGACGCGCTTGTCCTTGAGCTTCGGATCGCCGAGTTCGTCGATTCCGTCGAGGGGTCCGCCCTTCTTGACGATCAGGATGGCCGTCGACCGGAAATAGGCGTTGGTGTTCAGGTAAGGGTCGGCGCCCGAGGGCACGCCGAACACCACGTCGCACTTCCTCTCGCCGAGCGTGCGGCGGTAGAAGCCAGTCGCCTGCGGAAACCAAGTATAGACGAGCGGCACGTCGAGATCCTTGGCGAGCAGTTCGGCAATCTTGTTTTCGAAGCCTTCGCCCTTCTCGTTAGACAGCGGCATGTCGGCCGGATCCGCGCAGACGCGCAGCGTCGCCCGGTTCACAAGGTCGGAGGTCTGCGCTTCGGCGGAGCCCGCCATCGCCGCCAAGCCGACAGCGACCGCGACGCCGAGGCAAAGCTTGCCGGCGTGGCGTCCAAGATGGTTGGTCATCAGGTTCATCCCTTTCGATCCCCTCCCCGCTCTATCAGCGCTTATTCGATTGCGGCCGGTCGGACGTCGCCGACGGCGGTGTGTCGTTTGGCGGGCTCGGAGCTTTGTAGGTCTTAGCGCCTACGAGCCCGTTATAGCGCTCTCGACAGATCCTCACAGCGTCTCCCCTGCAGGAGCGTCTTTGCTTTGGGGCGCGGTCGAACTTTGCGTAGCCCCGTAAAGCAGACGGCCCGGCCATCGGAAAACCGATAGCCGGGCCGCTTCAGTTCAGGTGACCAGACCCGAAGGTCTAGTCATGCGTCGGATTACGACTGCGGCAGCGAGAAGACAGTCAGCTGACCGCCAAGCGCCGTGTACTGCGAGAGAGCAGCGTAGCCGCCGACCGCGCCGAGGCCGTCCGTCGAGTTGGTCAGACCGGCTGCGAGGCCGATGCCGGCCCAACCGCCGACGCCCGAGAGCACCGCGACGTACTGCTTGCCCTTGTGCTCATAGGTCATGACGTTGCCGATGATGCCCGACGGGGTCTTGAACTTGTAGAGCTCCTTGCCCGTCTTGGCGTCGACAGCCTTCAGATAGCCTTCGAGCGTGCCGTAGAACACGACGCCGCCGGCCGTGGCGAGCGCGCCGGACCACACGGAGAACTGCTCCTTGTTGGACCAGACGATCTTACCCTTCTTGCCGTCCCAGGCGATGAAGTTGCCCATGCCGCCGTGGCTGTTCGGCGCGGGGTACATCGAGAGGGTCGCGCCGACATAGGGCTGACCGGCGGTATACGAGACGCGGAACGGCTCGTAGTCCATGCAGACGTGGTTGGTCGGCACGTAGAACAGCTCGGTGTCCGGGGAGTAAGCCGCGGGCTGCTGATCCTTGGTGCCGAGAGCCGCCGGGCAGATGCCCTGCGAGTTCACGTCTTCGCCGTTCTGCTCGGTCGAGTACTTGGCGACGACCAGCGGACGACCATAGGTCTTGGACGACTTGTCCATGTCGACCTTGGTGGCCCAGTTCACCACCGGATCGTACTTCTCGGCGACGAGCAGAGCGCCCGTCTCGCGGTTCAGCGTGTAGCCGAAGCCGTTGCGATCGAAGTGCGTCAGGAGCGGCTGGTCTTTGCCGTCAACCTTCTGATCCGTGAGGATCATCTCGTTGATGCCGTCATAGTCCCACTCGTCGTGGGGGGTCATCTGATAGACCCACTTGGCGGCGCCGGTGTCGACGTCACGAGCCCAAATGGTCATCGACCACTTGTTGTCGCCGGGACGCTGCTTGGGGTTCCAGGTCGAGGGGTTGCCCGAGCCGTAATACATCAGGTTCAACTTGGGGTCGTAGGAGTACCAGCCCCAGGTCGAGCCGCCGCCCTGCTTCCACTGGTCGCCTTCCCAGGTCTTGAGCGACGAGTTCTCGCCCACAGGCTTGCCGAGCTCCATGGTCTTGTTGGGATCGATCAGCGTGTCGCTGTCCGGGCCCATCGAGTAACCGCGCCAAGCGAGCTTGCCGTCGGCGATGTTGTAGGCCGTCACCGAACCGCGGATGCCGAACTCGCCGCCCGAGATACCGACGATGACCTTGTCCTTGACCGGCAGAACGGTCGCGGTGTTGGTCTCGCCCTTCTTCGGGTCGCCGTTCACGACCGACCACTTCTTCTGACCCGACTTGGCGTCGAGCGCGACGAGCGTCGTATCCGCCTGATGCAGGAAGATGATGCCGTCGGCGTAAGCGAGACCACGGTTGACGGTGTCGCAGCACATCACCGGGATCACGGACGGATCCTGCTTCGGCTCATAGCGCCAAACGATCTTGCCGCCGTCGTTCAGGTCGAGCGCGTACACGTTGTTCGGAAACGGCGTGTGCACGTACATCAGATCGCCGACGACGAGAGGAGCGCCCTCGTGGCCGCGCAGAACGCCGGTCGAGAAGGTCCAGGAGACCTGAAGCTTCTTGACGTTCTCTTTGGTGATCTCGTCGAGCTTCGAATAACGGGTGTTGGCGTAGTCGCCCGTCTGAATGACCCACTGCTTCGGGTCCTTGATCAGCTTCGCGAGATCGTCATTCGCCAGAGCCGGGAGGCTCAGGGCGGCGGAGGCCAACAGGCCAGCCGCGATTGCGACGTTGCGCATTCTTATTTCTCCCTCTGGAACGCAGTCCTTAGTCAGCCCCGACGCCAATACCCCCAGGGCAACGTACTTATTATTGGACTTGCGTCTTCCGCCACGTGTCACGAACCGCCGGACGGGGCCCCAGAACCGGCTTGCGCCGCTTTCCCCGCCGACGACCCTCCGAACCGCCCTAATCCTTAGGGATTCGAGCGTTGGAGCCGAAGACTGGGCGGACCGTAGACCGCGTAAATTCACTACGCAACAACGACTTTAAGACATAAGGGAGTTATTATGAAAATGCTGCGAACGCACACTTATTATATTGCGCCGCACTACTGCCACTCCAGCTCCTTGTATGCCTCAATCGCATTGCGGCCGTTGAAATCGTCGAACAAAGCCCAGCCGTCGCGCTCTGAAATTCCGGCCTTCTCGGAGGCCTCGCGCATGTCGGCGCCCTGATCGATCAGCGCCTTCACGTCGGTCCGAAGCCTGTCGAGATAGCGCTGCTGCGGCGCGAGCGCGTCGGGCCAGGAGGCGGAGGCCGGGCCATGACCGGGCACGACGCGCGCGACGCCACGGGACGCCATCCGCTTCATCACGGCGAGCCAGCCTTCGATCGAGCCGTCAATGGCGGGCACGTGCCCCATGAACAGAAGGTCGCCGGTGAACCAGGTCCCCGTGTTCTTGTCGAAGATGGTGAGATCGTTGTCCGTGTGAGCCTTTGGCTCGGCCTCCAGTTCGATGGAGCGACCGCCGAGGTCCAGCGTCGTCCGGTCTTTCACGTCGATGTCGGGAAGGACGATGTCTCCGATCGATTCATCGAAGGCGTCGCCCATCTGGCGTTTTGCGGCCTCGATGTAGGACGGCGCGCGGGCCTGCAGCGCCTCGCGGAATCGGGCATGAGCCACGAACTGGGTCCCTTGCGCCTTGAAGGCGATATCGCCGAGCGTGTGGTCGGGGTGCATGTGGGTGTTCACGACATAGCGGATCGGCAGCCGGGTCTTCGCGCGCACCGCCGCCAGCAATCGCTCTCCGGACTGCCGGCTGTTGCCGGCGTCGATCACCGCGACGGCTGTCTCGCCGACAATGAAGCCGACGTTCGATATTGCCCCCTGATTGCCGGGCGCGAGCAGTTGGTAGGGCGCCTGGTAGACGAACACACCTGGAGCGACCTCCGAAACCGGCAGAGGCTCGGCGGCGCCAGCCGAGCTCACTCCGCCGATCAAAGCTGCGATGACGGCCACGAGCCCGGTCCGAACGGAACGAACGATGCGCAATGGATCCTCCGGCGTCATGTCCCGGTGCGGCCGGGATCGGTCAGGCGCGCGCGGCGTTGCGGCTTATTGGCGGCCGCACGTCCTCCAAATTAGAAATGGGACGTCAGGCGGTAAGAGCGTCTTTCGGGGCGCCCGCCCATCTGGGTCCGCATTGGAATGCCTAAGCTGCGCTGATAGCGTTCGCCGCCAAGTCCCTATCCCGAGAGCGCCTCCAAGCCGAATGCCCTTGACCAAACCTTACGTCGTGAAATTGGGCGGAAGCTTGCTCGCCTCGCCCGCGCTCGACGCACTGCTCGGCACAGCGGCCGCGCATGGGGCGATCGTGGTCCCCGGCGGCGGCCCGTTTGCGGACGCCGTGCGGATCGCGCAGGCCGAGCGGGGCTTCGGCGAAGCGGCGGCGCACGCCATGGCGATTCTTGCGATGGAGCAGACCGCTTTCCTTCTGGCTGACCGGGCGCCGGCCTTCGCCCTCTGCGCGACGCGAGAGGGCTTCGCGAACGCGGCGGGGCGACCGACGATCTGGTGTCCCGCCGCCATGGCGCTGGACGCCGACCTTCCGAGGTCGTGGGACGTGACCTCCGACAGTCTCGCGCTCTGGCTTGCGACGGCGTTGGGAGCGCCAGGCCTGGTCCTCGTCAAGTCCGCTCGCGTCTCGGGTGGCGACCCCACGCTCTGGGCTGCGGCGGGGCTGGTCGACCGGACCTTCCCGTCGCTCGCGGCCCACTATCGTGGCGAAATCGTCTGCGTCGGTGAGGCCGATATCTCGAAGCTCGACGCGGCTCTTTCATCGTCCACGAAGGCTGCGGCGTGAGCGCGGAAAAGGTCGCCCTGCTGACGGGCTCGCTCGCCGCCGACCGACTCGAACGCATGGCGGCGGACCTGCGGGGCGAGAGTCTCGATCCCGTGGTCGTTAATGTTGGGGTCAAGGTCGCAGCGCTGATGACCGCCGAAATCGTCGAGCGGCGGGTGACGTTGCCCGACGCCGTGGCGCGCGCCGTCATGCCCGGCCGCTTCCGCGGCGATCTCGCGCGTCTGAGCGAACGGTTCGGCGTACCGTTCGAGCGGGGCCCTGAAGAGCTTGCCGACCTGCCCGCCTATTTCGGCCGAGGCGGGCTGGAGCCGGACCTCTCGCGCCACGACTGCCTGATCTTCGCGGAGATCGTCGACGCCACGACCCTGTCGGTGGACGAGATCGTGACGCGCGCGAAGAGCCTTCGAGCCGAGGGCGCCGACGTCATCGACCTCGGCTGCATGCCGGATACCGAATTCGGCCATCTCGAGGAGGCGATCTCGGCGCTTCACGCGGCCGGCCTCAAGGTCAGCGTCGACTCCGCCAACCCCGCCGAGCTTTCGCGCGCGACGCGCGGCGGAGCGGACTATCTGCTCAGCCTGAGCGAGACGACGCTCGGGATCGTCGACGAAGGCGGAGCGGCGCCGATTCTGGTGCCGGCTTCGCCGGGCGATCTCGAGTCGCTGATCCGCGCCGTCGACGCGATGGAGGCGAAGGGGCGACCCTATTTCGCCGATCCCGTGCTCGACCCGATCCACTTTGGGTTCACCGCTTCGATCGTGCGATATGCCGAATTGCGTAAAGCCAGATCCCAAGCGCCGATCCTCATGGGAATCGGCAATCTGACGGAGCTGACCGACGCCGACACCACGGGCATCAACGCGATGCTCATGGGCATGATCTCCGAGCTTCACATCACCGCCGTGCTCGCGGTCCAGGTCAGCCCGCATTGCCGCACGGCGGTCCGCGAGTTCGACCGCGCCCGGCGCGAATATTTCGCGGCGCGCGAGGCGAACAGCCTGCCGCAGGGGTTCGGCGGCGGATTGATGGCCCTGCGCGATCGCAAGCCTGTCGCCTCGACAGCGGCCGAAGTCGAGACCCTTGCAGCCCAAATTCGCGATCCGAACTATCGGATCGAGGTGAGCGAAGCCGGCGTCCATGTCTTCAACCGCGACGGCCACCGGCTCGCCGTCGATCCGTTCGACCATTTTCCACATCTCGCGGTCGAGGGCGACGCCGGCCACGCCTTCTATCTCGGCGTCGAGACCGCCCGAGCCGAGATCGCCTTCAGGCTCGGCAAGCGCTACGCGCAGGACGAAGGCCTGAAATTCGGGGTGGCGGGCGAGACCGCCGAGAGCCTCGAAACGGCTCACAAGATGGAGTTCAAGGAAGCGGGCTCGACGCTCGCGACCAAGCGAAAGACGAAGGCCGACCCTCTATGATCCGCGAAACGATCGTCACCACGATCTCGTCGTCCGGCGCGCCCCACGTCGCCCCGATGGGCGCGACGCTCACTGACGACGGCTGGCTGCTGCAGCCGTTTCGACCCTCGACGACGCTCGACAACTTTCTCGCGACCGGTTGTGGAGTCGTGAACTTCACCGACGACGCCCGTGTGTTCGCGGGCTGCGTGACGAAGCGGCGGACGGAATGGCCGACTACCCCCGTCTCCCAGGTGCCCTCCGTCCGGCTGAAGGCGGCGCTCGCCCATCATGAGGTGACGGTCGAACGCGTCGAGGACGACAGCCGGCGCCCTCGCCTCCACTGCCGGGTGGTATCGGAGAGCAACCATCGCGCGTTCCTCGGCCTCAATCGGGCTGTCGCGGCCGTCGTCGAAGGCGCGGTGCTGGTCAGCAGGCTGTCGATGCTGCCGCCGGAGCGCATCGAGGCGGAGTTCGGCTACCTCCAGATCGCGATCGACCGCACCGCGGGGCCGGTGGAGCTCGAAGCCTGGGGATGGCTGCTCGACGCCGTCCGCGCTCATCGTGAAAAGGCTGCGTCGTGACCGGATTTCTGGCGAGCGTCGCCAGCCTCGAGGAGACGGCGCTGGTTCGCGCCGGCGGCGCGGACATCGTCGACCTAAAAGATCCAAGTCGAGGAGCGCTCGGCGCCTGGGACGTGGATTCGCTGCGCGAGGCGGTCGAACTCTGGCGGACCTGGTCGTCGCCGAAGCCGATGCTCAGCGCCACGATCGGCGACCAGCCCATGCAGGCCAACGCGGTGCGCAATGCGGCGGAATCGGTCGCGGCCGCCGGCGTTCCTATCGTGAAGCTCGGGGTGTTCGCAGACGGCGACGCGCGAGCGTGCTTCGCGGCGTTGGCGTCCCTTACCTCCCGCGCCAAGCTGATTGCCGTATTCTTCGGCGATCTCCGCCCGGATGCGGCGCTTCTTGATTCGGTCGCAGAGGCGGGCTTTTACGGCGCAATGCTCGACACTGCGGACAAGGCGGCAGGGGGACTTCGCCGTCACATGGATCAGGCCGCCATCGGCCGCTTCGTCTCGCGCGCAAAGACGCTCGGCCTACTGACGGGGCTCGCCGGCTCGCTCACGCTGGAGGATGTGCCGGCGCTGACCCAGCTTGCGCCCGACTATCTCGGGTTTCGCGGCGCGCTTTGCTCAGGCGGGCGCGCGGGCCGGATCGATATCGGCCAAGTCGAGCGCATCTCGGCCGCGGTGAAGGAAAGCCGCCGCGCCGCTTGAGGCCTCTATAGCGTTAGATCACCGCGGAACGATGAGCGCCTCGCCCTTGCCGCCCGAGTAGAGATCGCCCGCATAGCGCTGCGCCTTGGTGACGCCAGCGCCGAGGAAGGTCGCGATCTCATGGCTACGGCGCGCGAGCACGCGGAGCATGACGAGGTCGTGCTCGCCGGCTTCGGAGAAACCCGAGGAGAGCCCGTCCGCGCTGCGCAGCAGCAGCGTGCCGCGCTTCATGCCCCGACCGGCGTTCGGGCCGAGCCTGCCCGCCACCACCAACGTACCGGCGATGAGGTCCGTCGCCGCACCCTCGCCCGCGTCACCTTCGATCATCACGACGCCGCCGCGCAGGCGCTCGGCCGCGCGCGATCCGGCGGAGCCGCCGACCACGATCACGCCGCCGCTCATCCCGCGACGCGACGCGTCGCCAGCCGCAGCAAGGCGCTCGCCGACATCCCCTCCGATCGCGATCTTGCCGCCGGTGATTTCGCTGCCGGCATAAGCGCCGGCCGATCCCTTCACCGAGATCATGCCGCCGGTCATGCCGCGGCCGAGCCCGGCGCCGACATCGCCCTTCACGACAATCTCGCCATCAGCCAGGCCCGCGCCGACAGAATCGAGCAGGGCCGAGCCGCCCTCGATCGTGACGCGGCCATCGTCGGCGCCTGCGACCTCGAACAGTTCGCCGAGCGCGATCCTGCAACCGCCATAACCGATCGGAAGCCTTGCGACGTCGGCGACGCCCGGCAGAACGCCGGCGAAGTCGACGCGGGCGTCGAACGCCCCGCGGGGAGTGAGGGTAAGGCCGCTCACGCCATGATCTCCCGCAGCTTGAAGTGGAACGGCCCCAGGTTGCCGCCGTAATTGCCGGCGTCGATCGCGACGACGCCCTTCTCGCGGCCGAGCGCGACCACGGCTTCGATGCCCGCCTTGGTGCAGGCTGCGACCGCATCGAAGCTCACGCCGTCGATAACGATCTCCTGCACGGAGGCGACCTCGGGCGGAAGCTTCGTCTCGGTCTGCGCGCGCAGCGTCGGGCAGTAGAAGTTGTTGGTCGAGGCGAACATGCCCTTGTACTTTGAACCGACCTTCGAGCCCGAGCGGACTACGCCGCCGGGGAACGGCAGAATGCAGCCTTCGACCTTCTGCATCGCCTCGACCGCGGCCTCGGCCGCCGTGAGAGCCTCGAGACGCGAGGTCGCGAGGATCAGGAAGTTGCCGCCGCCGACGCCCGACACCGAACCGGTGTCGTGGTCGCAGACGAACTCGCCTTCCATCACCGGAAGACGCCAGATCCGCTTGCCGCCGACCATCTTGGAGATCTGCCAGCCGTCGGCGAAATATTTCAGCGCCTTGCCGATCGAGATCGCGTCGCCGCCTTCCATGCCGGCGTAGCAGGCCGAGGTCGGCGAGGTCAGCACGCACTGGCCGATGCGGTTCGGCACCACGGCCTTCAACCCGTTGAGGTCCATCGCGAAGATCAGCACCGCAACGCCCGGCCGGCCGTCCGGCGTCTCGCTTTCCGGCACGACGCGTTCGACTCCGGCCTCGCAGCCGCAGCCGATGACGGACGTCGCAAACCCCGTCATGGTCTTGGCGGCGATCATCGCCCACTTGGCGGTGTCGGCGGTGATGATCAGCCGCGTCCCGATCATCGGGAACGCCTCCGCGAAACTGTCGCGGATTTCGACGCCGTTGAGGATCATGCCGACCTCGCGGTTGCGTGCACCACCGCGCCCTGCCCGTCGCGGATCTCGTGGTCCGCGATCTTGAACGTCTTGGCCTTGTAGCCTACCGCCTCATCGAACCAGCGGTCGAGGCGGGCCTCCATGCTCTTGTCGTAGTCCGGCTTCACCTGGTGGGTGCGGCCGTAGACGAGGTCGACGATGGCCCCGTCCTTCACGATGACGCGCCCGTCCTTCAGCACGTAGCGCGCCGTCGTGAACATGGCTTCGCGGTCGGCGTTGTCCTCATAGACCACGACATCGCCCACGGCCCCGGCGCCGAGATGGCCGCGATCGGTGAAACCGAGAATCTTGGCCGGCGCCGCGCGGGTGACGATCGCGATCTCCTCGAGCGTGTATTCGCGCTTCAGCTCGCCCAGGATCGAGTGCTTGCGCACCGACTTCGGCAGCTTCGCGAACTGCTCGTCCCGGAAGTCCTTGTCCATCAACAGCCGGATGAGGTGCGGATAGGTCGTGAAGGGCGCGCCGTTCGGGTGGTCGGTCGTGAGATAGATTCGCCAGGGATCCTCGACCAGGAGGAACAGCTCCAACCCGATCGCCCACTGCAGCGCGTTGACGAAGGACTTGTCCTTGTAGGCGAAAGGCACGATCCCGCAGGCCGCGTCCATCTCCATGTCCATGCCGATCCAGCGCTTCGGCGACGCGATCCCGCGGTTGCGGTGCTGGGACATGAGATCGGCGGAGGCTGTCACGGTCTGGCCGAACATGACCTGGCCGACGTCGATCGAGATGTTGGGATTCTTGTTCACGGCCTCGGCGATCTTCGCCGCGCCGGAGGAGAACTTCCGGTCGCCCTCCGTCCCGTAGCTGTGGAACTGCACATGCGTCATGTGCAGGGGCATGCCCTCGGCCGCCTTCACCGTATCGAGCGTCGTCTGCTCGTTGCCGGGAACGCCGAGATTGCAGCCATGCAGATGGATCGGGTGCGCGAGGCCGAGCTCCGTCACTGCCTTGATCAGCGTCTGCAGGATGGTGCGCGGCGTGATCTCGTAATGCGGGTTCTTCTCGTCGAGCTGCATGAAGCGCGCGTTGAACTTGAACGCGTTGATGCCGCCCGGATTGACGATCTTGATCGCCATCGTCTTCGTCGCGGCAAGCATCCAGGCGACATAGTCGTTGACCGCCTGCTGGCCGGCGCCGCTCGCGATCAGGTCGAGCAGGAAGTCGTCATTGCCGAGGACGAGATAGCCGCCGGTGTCGAGGAAGGGGATGTCCTTCATCTCGGCGTGCATGTGACGGGCGTTCGAGGCGATCACCGCCGGCTCGAAGACCGCGGTGTAGCCCATCTCGGCGTAGCGGCAGCCCGTGGCGTGGGCGGTCATGGTCGAAAGACCGCCGCCGCAGCCGCAGAACTCGCCCGCCGGCTCGCGGATGGCGCGCTGCTCCTCGCTCATCAGCAGGCGCGAGATGTTCGACTTGCCGCCGGCGATATGGCTGTGGATGTCGATGGCGCCGGCCATGACGACGCCGCCTTTTGCGTCGATCGTCTCGATCGGACCGTCGACGGCGTCCGCCGCGGCGATCCGGCCGTCCTTGATCACGACGTCGCGGACGACGCCGACCTCGCCATGACAGGGATCGAGGACCTTGCCGCCGGTGATGCGCACCGCGCTCATGACAGGCGCTCCAGAATGCTCTTGGCGATTTCCGCCACGCTCGGCAGCCCTGCGTCGCGATATTTTGCGAGCGGGAGGCCGACAACGGAATCGGCGCGGAAGACGAGGCCGCCATGGTCAAGGCCGGGCTGGCCGACGGGGATGAATACGGCGGGTTCGCTTGCGAACCTTGTCGCCGGGTGGGCCACCGCGATCAGCTTGGCGTCGGACGCGGGCGGCTGCTCCGGCCGGAAGGACGAGGTCCACACCGCGACGTCGGCGTGCTTCAGCGCGTTCTCAGTCGCATAGGCCTGCTGGTCGTGATCCGAGACGCCGTCGCGGAAGCCGATGCGCAGCGGGAAGCCTATGTTCCAGAGCGAGGCGTGATAGGCGCCGGTGAGGTTGTCCTTGCCCGAAAGCGGCAGGCAGGCGGCGCGGCCCTCCACGTTCAGCGTATCGATGACGGACGCCGCCCGCTCGACCACGAGGTCGCCGTCCGCTTCGAGCGACGAGGCGCTCCAGATCAGCACCGAATATTTTGCCGCTTTCAGGGTCTCTGCGAGCGGCGCGAGGTCGAGATCGCCGACCGGCGGCTTGCCGCCTGCGAGCAGCGTGTGGAGACGCGCCAGCGCGTTCACGAGCTCGGCCGCGGGAACCGCTATCAGTTCCACACTCGAGCCTTCCAGCTGCGCCTTGGCCTCCTCCGTCGGCTCGCCGCCGAGGAACACGATCTTGCGCGGACCTTCGAAGAAACGGCCGGTCTTCGGCGTCACCTTCGCGTAAAGCTGGTGGAATGCCTTCGAAGGATCTGGTCCGATCACCAGTACGACGTCGGCGCGGTTGCGGGTCTCCGCGATCGTGGTCGCGATCCAGCCCTTGCGCTGTGAGGTCGAGAGATTCCGGAACATACCGGGCGACGCATAATGGTCGACGCTGCCGCCGGTCTTGGAGGCGAGCTTGATGACCGCCCTCACCCCGTCCACATCGGCGCCAAGGCCGCCATAGACCGCGGAGCGCGCGCTCGACAGGAGGTCAGCCGCCGCCCTCAGAGCCTCTTCGAGAGACACGTCCTTGCCCCCGACGCGCGGCGACGGAGCGGGTTCGTCGGAGCGCGCGAACAGCGCGGCGGCGCGGCCGCAGACGCCTTCGCCAGCCTTCACTGAGGCGCCTTGGACGGTCAGAGAGACGTCGTCGCAGCCGAGGCCGCAGAACGGGCAGACGACGTCGGCATGCGTAGAGCCGCCGCTCAGGGGCTCAGTCATATTTCACGTAGGCAAAGCGCTGGTCGCCCTGCGGCGTGCCTTCGAGGCCGGTCGCCTCGTCGGCGCCCGGCTGCCATTGGACGACGTCCTCGATCTTCTTCGCGAGCGAGAAGTCGCGGTCGGTGATCCCCTTGGCGTCGTGCGACATCAGCCGCACCTCGACCCAAGCGTAGGACGCCGTGATGTCGGGGTGGTGCCAGGCGGCTTCGGCGAGATGGCCGACGGTGTTGATCACCATCAGCGTGCTCTTCCAGCTCTGGGTCTTGTAGGTGCGCCGGATCCAGCCGTCTTCGAGCCGCCACTTCGGCAGTTCGGCTTTCAGGCGGCGCTCGACCTCGTCCGGCGGTATGACGGCTGTGGCTTTTGCCATGTGCGGACGGTCCTGCGATCACGAATTCGCGCGAGGCTTACACAGGGGGTTGGAGCTGCGCAACGCAGCGCGGCGTTTCGTCCGGGGCAGACTTAAGGCCAATGGTTGGGTTGGCGCAGGACCCTCGACCGCCCTAAAAAGGGGCGAACGTCCATGACAGAGCAGCTCCGCAACCGCCCCGAGGGCGCCCGTCTCCGCGCGCCCCGCGCGCTTCGCATCGTCGCGCCTGGACGTCTGCATATCGGCTTCCTCGATCTCAATGGCGGTCTCGGCCGGCGCTTCGGCAGCCTCGGCGTTTCCCTTGAGCGTCCGACGACGCGGCTCTTTATGGAGACTGCGGAGCGGCCGTCCGCGAGCGGCCCCGACAGCGATCGCGCGCTGACCGCGCTTGCCCGCGTCGCCGACGCGTTCGGCGTCGACGATCGAATTCGGATCGTCGTGGAGGAGGCTTTGCCGGCCCACTCGGGCCTCGGCTCCGGCACCCAGATGGCGCTCGCCGTCGGCGTCGGCGCTAGCCGACTGGACGGGCGCGACCTTGCGCCGGCGGAGGTCGCTGCGGCTCTCAGCCGCGGGGCGCGATCGAGCATCGGCCTCGCCGCTTTCGAGGGCGGCGGCGTGTTGCTCGATGGCGGCAAGCCCGTGGGCGTCAAGGACGCTCCGCCCCCGCCGCTGCTTTCCCGCATCCGCGTCCCCGACGCCTGGCGCATCCTGCTGATCTTCGATCGTGGCCGCGCCGGCCTCAGCGGTCCTCGTGAGACTGAGGCGATGGACGCCCTCCCCGAATTCCCGGAGACGCTGGCCGATCGTCTCTGCCGCCTCGTGGTGATGGGCGCGTTACCGGCCGCCGCGACCGGCGATGCGCACGCCTTCGGTCTTGCGGTGGGCGAGATCCAGCGCCGCGTGGGCGACCATTTCGCGAGCTTCCAGGGCGGTCGCTTTACGAGCGCCGACGTCGCCGAGGCCCTGTCGATCATCCAGGCGGCCGGGGTGCCGGGCGTCGGCCAGTCGAGCTGGGGTCCCACCGGGTTCGCGGTGTTCGGCTCGGCGGCGCAGGCTGAGGCTATGGCTCAGGACCTAAGGTCGCGTTTCGCCGACCGTCCGAATCTGCTGTTCGATGTGGTTCGCGGCGCAAATGACGGCGCCGTGATCGAAGAGGCGTCCCATAGCGGCGCGAACGGCCTTTAAGTCCCCCGCCGGAGAGAAAACGATGTCCGACGCCCATCCGATTCTCCACATGATCACGCCGCTCAAGCACACGAGCCCGTTCGACGTGAACATGGCGGTCGACGCGGGTTTCACGACCATCGCGCCCAATGTCGGCGTTGAGCTGAAGGACGTCATCGGCCTCACGCAGGACGCGATGTTCAGCCGCTCGCCGGATGCGGCGAAGCGCACGGTGCTGTTCATCGGCGGCAAGGACGCGAGCCTTGCGCTCGACCAGATGAAGGCTGCGGCGTCCGCGCTGTTCCCGCCCTTCGAGATCTCGATCTTCGCCGACCCGTCCGGCGCCTTCACCACCGCCGCCGCGATGATCGCGCTCGTGGAGAAGCACCTGCAGGGCAAGCGCCCGAACGGTATCGAGGGCGCCAGGGTGCAGATCTATGGCGCGACCGGCATCATCGGCGGCGTCGCCGCGGTGATCGCCGCGAACGCTGGCGCGCATGTCACGCTCGTCAGCCATCTCGCGATCGAGGACGTCGAGCTGAAGGCTGTCGACTTTAAGAAACGCTTCGGCGTGAAGCTCGACTGCGCGGTCGCGCGGAACGACGAGGAGAAGAAGGCGCTGGTCGCTGACGCCGAGGTTATCCTGACGACCGCCTCTGCGGGCATTGAAGTGATCTCGGCCGCCGTGCTCGAAGCCGCGACTAAGCTGCTGGTGGCGGCCGACATCAACGCGGTGCCGCCGAACGGCGTCGCCGGCGTCGACTCGAACGCAGACGGCGTCGCGCTCCCCCATGGCGTGGGCGTCGGCGCCCTGACGATCGGGCAGGTGAAGTACCAGGTGCAGCACCAGATGCTGAAGCGCATCATCGCGTCCGACACGGCGCTTCAGATCGGCTTCCTGGAGGCCTATGAGCTCGCCCGCGACCTCGTGTCCTGAGGCTTACGACCTCGCGGTCGTCGCGCTTTCGGCGCGGGCGCTGGCGGTCTCGGCGCGACGCGGCGGGCTAAAGGCTCTCGCCGTCGATCTGTTCGCCGATTCCGATACGCGCGAGCACGCGGAAAAGGCGGTGCGTGCGCCGTCGTCAGGCATGGGCTTCTCCCGGCGGGGCCTGCTGACGGCGCTCACCCGACACGCCCCAGCGGGTTTGCCGGTCGTGCTTGGATCGGGCCTGGAACACGACCCGGAGCTCATTGCCGCCATCAACCAGCGCAATCCGATCCTCGGTGCCAGCGCGGCCATCGTCTCGCGACTGAAAGACCCATTCGCATTCGCATCCCTGCTCGCGGACATCGGTGCGTCGCACCCCGAAGTCGCGCGGCCATTGGACAGCCCTACCGGAGACTGGCTCTCGAAGCGGATCGGCGGCTCCGGGGGCGCGCATATTCGTCGCGGCCGCCGGTCCCGTGGAAATCGCCGCTATCTTCAGCGCCGGACGGCGGGCGAGCCGCTGTCGGCTCTCTTCCTCGCCGATGGAAAGCAGTCGCGGATCATCGGCTTTTCGGCCCAGTGGACTGATCCGGCCCCAAGCGCGCCTTTCCGCTACGGGGGCGCAGTCGGGCCGATCGAAGTCCCGGCGGCGCTGTCCAAAACCGTCTCCGCCGCGCTTGACGGAATCATCGAGCGGACGGGCCTGACCGGCCTCGCCAGCGCCGACATGCTGCGGGCGCCAGACGGCGGCGTCGTGCTGCTCGAGATCAACCCGCGTCCCGGAGCGACCCTCGACGTGTTCGACCGCTCGCCCGCTCCGTCACTGCTCGGCCTGCATCTCGACGCTTGCGCCGGCCGTCTGCCCGAGACCGTCGCGCTGCCCTCTACGGCGCAGGCCGCCGCCGTGATTTACGCGGCGCGACCGGTCGCCGCCGCCCTCCTCCAAAGGCCGCTCTGGACGGCGGACTGGCCGGCATGCGAGGAGACCATTCCTGCCGGCGCGCCAGTCTGCACGATCCTGGCCGCCGGCGCAGACCCGACCGCTGCGCGAGCGCTTCTCGAAGAGCGACGCGCCGCCTTCCTCGAACAGCTCCGCGCCGCAGCGACCGGGCCGAGCCAGACCACGATGGTGCACGCATGACCAAGAAACCCAGCGTCGGGGCCCTGTCCGCGCCGCTCGTCGAATCCCTCATCCGCGACGCCGATACCCTCCGCCTCGGGATCGAGCGCACCGCGACCGGCGCGACGATCGTCGACGCCGGCATCTCCGTCCGCGGCGGCCTCGAAGCCGGCCGGCGCATCACCGAGATCTGCCTCGGCGGTCTCGGCAAGGCGACCTTCTCTCCCGACGTGCGCTTCCCGCGCTGGAGCACCGCCATCCAGATCACGACCGCCGACCCGGTGATCGCGTGTCTCGGCAGCCAGTACGCGGGCTGGAGCCTGTCCGAAGGCGACTTCTTCGCGCTCGGCTCCGGTCCTGCCCGCGCGCTGTGGGCGCAGGAGAAACTGTTCGGCGAGCTGGAGTACAAGGACACTGTCGATAGCGCCGCTCTCATCATGGAGACCGATAAGCGGCCGCCGGACACGCTGATCGCGCACATCGCCAAGGAGTGCGGCGTCTCGGAGGACAAGCTCACGCTGATCCTGACGCCGACCACGAGCCTGGCCGGTTCGGTACAGGTCGTCGGCCGTGTGCTCGAAGTCGCGCTGCACAAGGCGCATTCGATCCACTTCCCGCTCGACCGCATCGTCGACGGCGCCGGCTTTGCGCCTGTGCCGCCGCCGGCCGCAGACTTCCTCGGCGGCATGGGCCGCACCAACGACGCGGTCCTCTACGGCGGCGAGATCTCGCTCTATGTCGAGGGTCCCGAGGACGAGGCCGAGCAGCTCGCGAACGGCCTGCCCTCCTCCACCTCGCGCGATCATGGCCGGCCGTTCGGCGAGGTCTTCGCCGGCTACAACTACGATTTCTATGCCTGCGACGCCGGCCTGTTCTCGCCCGCGGTCGTGACGGTGACGGCGCTGTCCACGGGCAAGAGCTTCACGGCCGGCGCCTACGAGCCGAAGTTGATCGAGAAGTCGTTCTCGGGCGCCTGAGGACCCAAGGCGTTCCACGGAACGGATATTGCGCGCTTTGAGACGCTTCGCTACGCGAGGCTCGTCAGTATGAGGACGTTTGAGTTAGCTCATCCCTTCTCATGCTGAGGAGCGCCGAAGGCGTGTCTCGAAGCACGCAGCAGTTGGACGAGCGAAGGCTGCAAGCCGGATGATCCGCGAAGACTCCGTCGTCATCTTCACCGAGAACGCTGACTGGCACAGCCGAGGCCTCGCCGCGGCGCTAACGCGGGAAGGTCTTGCGCCCGAAATCCTGTCGATCGCCGATTGCGGCTTTGATCTCGGAACCGGGCGCCCGGCCTTGCGTCTTCCTGGTCTCGACCGCCTCCCCGGCGCGATCTTCGTGCGGCTGGTGCCGGCGGGAACGACCGAGCAGATCACCGCGCGCCTCAGCCTGCTCCACGCCGCGCGCGCGCTCGGCGTCCAAGTCGTCAACGACGCCCGCGCGATCGAAATCTGCGTCGACAAGTCGATGACCACCTTCGCGCTCGCCGCCGCGGGCCTGCCGACGCCGGGAACGGTGGTGACGGAGAACCGCTCCGAGGCCGAGGCCGCGCTCGGCGTCATGGGCGATGTCGTGCTGAAGCCCCTGTTCGGCGCGCAGGGCAAGGGCATCCGACGCCTGAAGGCTGGCGACGCGATGCCGTCGCCGGAGGAGGTCGCCGGCGTCTACTACCTGCAGAAGTTCGTCCCGAGCCGCGGCTCCCTTCGAAACGGCGGCGCGCATGACTGGCGCGTCTTCGTGCTCGGCGGCAGGCCGATCGGCGCCATGATTCGTCGGGCGGACGGCTGGCTCACCAACATCTTCCAGGGCGCCCAGGGCGAACCCGCGAGCGTGGACGGCGAAGCCGCGGCGCTCGCTGTGAAGGCCGCCGCCGCCGTCGGCGCGACCTATGCCGGCGTCGACCTGATCGAGGCGGAGGACGGCTCCTTCCTCGTGCTCGAGGTCAATTCCATGCCGGCGTGGAAGGGCCTGACCCAGGCCACGGGCATCGATGTCGCGGCGGCCCTCGCCCGGGATCTCGCCATCCGCCTTGCTCGGCCCGATGCGGCCTGAGCTCGCCACCGTCGCCGGGCTGTTCAGGGCGGCTTGCCGGGCCGAGCTTCAGGCGTTGAAACCCGGCAACGTGCACGCTTTCCGGGCCGGCCACGGCATGACCACCGCGACCTTCGAGCGGGCGGCGGAGGTCGCCGCGGTGCGCCTCGTCGCCGGAGCGACGGTGGGCGAGCGGATCGAGGGATCGGTTCGGGCGTCCCTGGGGGCCGTGGGCTTGAACGCCAATCTCGGTATTATCCTGCTTTGTGCGCCGCTGGTCCACGCGATCTTCGAGGCCTCGCCGGGCGAAGAGCTGCGCTCCGTGCTGGCGCGCGTGCTGAAACGCCTGACGGTCCGCGACGCGGAGGCCGCCTATCGGGCGATCGCCGCGGCCAATCCGGGCGGGCTGGGCAAGACGAAGGAGCATGACGTCGCCGAGGCGCCAACGATCACCCTCCGGGCCGCGATGGCCGCGGCCGCCGACCGCGATCGGATCGCGCTGCAATACGTCACGGACTTCGAAGACGTCTTCGGCGCGGCGCGCGTCTACGAGACGCGCGGGCCCGGACGCGCTGGTGTCGAGGACGTCTATCTCGGCCTGCTCAGCCTGTTTCCGGACAGCCATATCGCGCGCAAGTTCGGCGCAGGCGTCGCAGAGACAGTGCGGCTGGAAGCCGCCGCCTTCTCCGCGAGCCTCGACTTCCGGGAGGATCGCGAACGCGCGCTTGACGCGTTCGACCTGCACCTGAAGGCGAAGGGCATAAATCCAGGCACGACGGCGGATCTGACGGTCGCCGCGGTCTTTACGGCTGGCCTTCGAGGATTGTCCTGAGAGCAGCGCCTCCGAGCCTGCCGTCATGCAAAGCGCTTGCGACGAGAGCGCCCGCGACGCCGATGTCGGCGAGCCGCTGCAGATCCTCGATCCCGCGCACGCCGCCCGCCGCGTAGACCTTCCGGCCTCCGGCGAGCTTCAGCGCGTCGTTCAGCCGCTCGAAGTCCGGGCCGCCGCTGGCGCCGACGCTTGCGAGCGTCATCACGATGACGCCGTCCGGCCAGAGCTCGGCGCTCTCGTAGATCGGGTGTGGCCCCATGCGGCCGGAGGCGTCGTAGTCGAGCGAGAGCACGCAGTTCGAGGCGCCCAGCGCCTGCGCCAGAGCGTTCATTTCAGTGAACGCCTCGGAACCGACCACCGGGACGCCCGGCCCTCCGGCGGAGCGGCGCGCGAGCTTTTTCGCATCAGTTTCTCCACCGTCTATCCACAGGTCGAGCACAGGATGCGCACCGGCGATCCGGGCCACGACTGCATCATGCGAGCCGCAGCGCGCGATCGAATCGAGGTCGGCGATATAGAGCCGCCGGAACGGCGCCAGCTCCATGAGCGCCTTGGCGATGACGAGCGGATCGGAGCCGGTTGCGAGGGGCGTCACGATCGGCCGGTAAGCGGCCCGGTCGCCGCGTCTCGCATGCACAACCGCACCGTTCTTCAGGTCGATCACTGGAATGACGTCCACTCGGACACTCCGGGAATGCGCGGCGCGGGCGATTGGTTTAAGCCGGTCGCTTGACCGTGGCGAGCGCTTCGCCGGCGCGTCGGGCTGCGAACGGAGGGTGGGACTTGCGGGTCTTCATGTGCGAATTCGTGACCGGCGGCGGCATGGGCGGGGAGGAGGTCCCCCCTTCGCTTGCACGTGAGGGCGCTATGATGCGCGACGCCTTGGCGCGCGATCTCAGCGACCTCCCCGGCGTCTCGCTCATCACGACGCACGACGCGCGGTTCAGTCCGCCGAAAGGCGTCGCCAGCGTCTCGGTGACGCCCGGCCGGGACCCGTGGCGGCTCTGGGCCTATTGCGCGGAGAAATGCCAGGTCGCGTGGGTCGTCGCGCCCGAGACCGATGGGCTGCTCCGGCGGCTGACGGAGATTTGCCTGGAATCCGACGCGATGGTGGTTGGTCCGGATATCCGATCGATCATGACGACTTCGAGCAAGAAGCTCACCTCCGATGCGCTCATCGCCGCGGGCGTTCCGGCGCTGCCGACATGGACGGGGGATGACCTTCCCGCCGGCGTCTCCGGACGCTTCGTCGTGAAACCGGACGACGGCGCGGGCTGCATCGAAACGCGGCTCGTCGAGGGCCCGCTCGGCCCCGGGACGCTGAAGCCTGGGGATGTCGTGCAACCCTTCGCGGAGGGGGATGCAGCGAGCCTCACCGTACTTTGCAGTCGTAGCCAGACCACGCTGCTCGCGGCGAACCGCCAGCATGTGACGATCGTCGACGGCGCTTTCCGCTTCGGCGGCCTGACGGTCGGCGCGCTGCCCGATCGCGACGGCGCGCTCACGACGCTGGCCGACCGGGTCGCGAAGGCCATTCCCGGCCTCGAGGGAATTTTCGGGATCGACCTCGTCATCACCCGGCAGGGTCCCGTGGTGGTGGAGGTTAATCCGCGGGTGACGACGAGTTATGCGGGGCTTCGGGAGGCGATCGGGCTGAACCCCGCGACGCTCGTGGCGCCCTTCGCGGCTCGCCCCGACCGCCGACTCCGCAACGTCTCGACGGGCGGGCGGGTCGAGATCACGCTTTGAGCAATCGTCCGATCGTCGGCCTCGATGTCGGCGGCGCCCATCTCAAGCTTGCTCTTTTGTCGGCGGAGGGGCGGCTCGAAGCCGTTTGGATCGCGCCCTGCGCGCTCTGGAAAGGGCTGGACCGGCTCGGCGGCGCCTTGGACGAGCTGCTGCCGGGAGTACCCGAGGACGCTCGTTTCGCCGCGACCATGACCGGCGAACTCGTCGATCTTTGGCCCGACCGCGCCGCAGGCGTCGCCGCCATCGCGGAGGCGCTCGCGCAGCGGCTTGGGCCGGTCTCGTTCTACGGCGGCGAGAAGGGCTTCTCGGAGAGCGCCGAGGACTGGCGCTCCCTCGCCTCGGCCAACTGGCGCGCGACCGCGGAGGCGCTCGCCGCGACGGAAGGCGCCGGATTGCTCGTCGACATCGGCTCGACCACTGCGGACTTGGTCCCCTTCGCAAAGGGCCGGCTATCCGCCCGCGGCTCGGACGACGCCGGGCGGATGGCGACGGACGAGCTCGTCTATCTCGGGATCGCGCGGACGCCGGTCATGGCGCTCGCAGCCCGCATGCCGTTCAACGGCGCCTGGGTGTCGCCGATGGCCGAGCATTTCGCAACGACTGCGGACGTCTTCCGGCTGACCGGCGACCTGCCCGAGGGCGCGGATCTTCACGAGGCCGCGGACGGCGGCGAGAAGACGGTGGAGGCGAGCGCTCGTCGGCTGTTGCGGATGGTCGGCGCGGATTTCGACGCGGAAACCGCCCTGGCGGCGCGGGCCCTTGCGCGCTTCCTGTCGGAGGTCGCTCTCAGGCGGTTTTGCGACGCGGCGGCGGTGATCCTGGCGCGGTCCGGAAGCGCAGCCGCCCCCGTCATCTACGGCGCCGGCGTCGGGAGATTCCTAGCGCGTCGGCTGGCGGAGCGCCTCGGGCTCATGTATCGCGACGTGGGAACGCTGTGGGCGGACGACCTCGCCGACGCCGTTTCCTCCTGCGCGCCGGCCGTCGCGGTCGCGCGGCTGTTCCGCTCCCGAACTCTCTGACGCGTCTCCGCGAGTTGTGCCTGAAATGAGCGACCGGATCTTTCTGCGCGGCGTGCAGGTCCATGGCCGCCACGGCGTCTTCGAGGAGGAGCGGCGGCTCGGCCAACGCTTCATCTTCGACGTCGACTACTGGCTGGACGCCTCCGTCCCCGCCCGCACCGACGATGTCGCGTCTTCCGTCTCCTATGCGGATATCCATGCCGCGATCGTCGAGATCGGCGCCGGCGAGCCGGTGGCGTTGCTTGAGACCCTGGCCGAAAACCTCGCACAAACAATCCTCGGCCGCTTCCCCGCGATCGAGCAGGTCCGGATCGAGGTTCACAAACCTTCAGCGCCGATCGTGGGGATCTTCTCGGACGTCGGCGTCGAAATCATCCGCAGGCGGCCGTGATGCGCGAGATCGGACTCGGCTTCGGCAGCAATGTCGGCGACAAGACCGCGAATCTCGCCCGCGCGATGGAGATCGTGTTCTCCCGCGGCCCGGTGGAGTTCCTCGCGGCCTCGTCGGTCTGGCGAACGGCCCCCTGGGGCTATGTCGACCAGGACTGGTTCGCGAACGCCTGCGCGGTCGGCCGCACCGCGATGACCGCCGACGAGGCGATCGCCTTCACGCAGAGCGTTGAGGAGGAAATCGGCCGCGAGAAGACGTTTCGCTGGGGTCCGCGCCTGATCGACGTCGACATCCTCTATCTCGGCGATGAGAAGGTTTCCTCCGAGCGGCTGATCGTGCCGCACAAGGAAATGTTCAACCGCGCTTTCGTGCTCGCGCCGCTCGCCGAGATCCGGCCCGACCTCGTGCTCGACGGACGCTCGATCCGGGACACGGCGGACGCCGTGGGCTCCGCCGGCCTTTCCCGCATGGCGCCTCCCTGGCGGCCTGAATTGTCATGAAGGTTTAAACCTTTCCTAAAGCGGCGACCTGCAAGTTGCGTGCGCGCGAGAATCTCGCGCGCCGATGCGCAAAGGATCCGCCATGGCGTTGCCGGTCTTCTCGAATGATCAGATCGCCGACCAACTCGTCCGCGGCTATTGGGAAGATCAAGGCGGCATCCCGGTTTTCTGGAGCAGCCAGACGCTGACGGTTTCGCTGACGGCCTTAACGGGCGCCGGTCAGACGCTCGCGCGCGCCGCGCTTCAAGTCTGGAGCGACGCGACCGGATTTGCGTTCGTCGAGACGACCCAGGCGGGAGCCTCGATCACCTTCGACGACAACCAACCGGGCGCCTATGGCGGCTCTGCCTATATGAGCGACGGGGAGATCGTCTCGGCCGAGGTCAACGTCTCAACAAATTGGCTGGCGGCCTACGGGACCTCGCTGAACTCCTATTCCTTCCAGACCTACATCCACGAGATCGGCCATGCGCTCGGCCTCGGGCACGCCGGGAATTACAACGGCGACGCGCAGTATCCCGAGGACGCGCTGTTCATGAACGACAGCTGGCAGGCGACCGTGATGTCGTATTTCAGCCAGGACGACAACACGTCCGTCGATGCCTCGTTCGCCTTCGTCGTCACGCCGCAGGCGGATATCGTCGCGATGCAGGCGATCTACGACTGGAGCTCGTCGGCCCGTTCCGGCGCGACTGTCTACGGCTTCAATTCGACCGCCGGAAACGTGCTGTTCGACGCCACACAGTTTTCGGACGTGGCCTACACGATCGTCGACAGCGGCGGGAACGACACCCTCGACTACTCCGGCTTCGCGGCGGACCAGGTCATCGATCTCCGCCAGGAGGCATTCTCGGACATTGGCGGCCTCGTCGGGAACGTCGCGATCGGCCGCGGGACGGTCATCGAGAACGCGATCGGCGGCTCGGGCGACGACCGTCTGGTGGGCAACTCCGCTGTCAACGTTCTCAAGGGCGGCGCGGGCGACGACGTCTATGTCGTCCAGACCTCGGGCGATTCCGCCGTCGAGGCGAACGGCGCGGGAAACGACCGGGTCGAGTCGTCCGTGAGCTACTCGCTCGCTAAGCAGTACATCGAGGCTCTAACGCTGACCGGCACGGCAGCGATCAACGCGACCGGCAATTCGCTCGCCAACACCATCATCGGCAATTCCGCGCGCAACGTGATCGACGGCGGCAGCGGCCGCGACACAATGGTCGGCGGAGGGGGCGACGACGATTATGTCGTGCAGAACGCCCACGATCGGGTCATCGAACTCAATGGCCAAGGCGACGACCGCGTACTGAGCAAGGTCAGCTTTTCGCTGGCGAACCAGTATATCGAACGGCTCCAGCTCATCGGCTCCGCCGATATCGCGGGCACGGGCAACAGCCTGAAGAACACGATCGTCGGGAATGCCGGCGACAACCTCATCGACGGCGGCAAGCGCGCGGACCACCTCGCCGGCGGGGCCGGCCATGACACCTTCGCCTTCACTACGGCGCTCGGTGCGAAGAACGTCGACATCATCACCGACTTCAACGCGGTTGACGACACGATCCGCCTTGAAAACGCGGTGTTCGCCGGGCTCTCGACGGGCGCTCTCGGTAAGAGCGCGTTTTACGCCGGAACGGCGGCCCACGATTCATCGGATCGTATCATCTACAACGCGACCTCAGGCGGGTTGTTCTTCGACCGCGATGGGACTGGCGCGACTTACACCGCCGTGCAGTTCGCCACGCTCGAAAACCACGCGACGACCACGGCAGCCGACTTCATCGTGGTCTGAACGGCGTCTCATGAAGGAGACGGTGGGCCCCGCCCGCTCAAACCTTCGGCAGGAACTCCGCGCCGTGTTCGGCGAGGAACTCGATCATGGCCGCTGCGGGGGGCGTGAGGCGCTTCTGCGCGCGCCGGACCACATGCCAGCGGCGCACGACCGGCAACCCCACCACGTCGAGCTGCGCGAGCCGGTGATCGGCGATTTCGGCCGCGACCGTGTGGGCGGAGATGAACGCCAGCCCCAGGCCGGCGATCACGGCCTGCTTGATGGTCTCGTTGGAGCCGATCTCCATGCCGGCCTTCGGCGTCACGCCCGCTTCGCCAAACAGGCGTTCCATCAGGATGCGGGTGCCCGATCCGGTCTCGCGCATCAGGAAGGTCTGGCCGCTGAGCGCGGAAGCCGGGAGGCTCTTCTTGCCGACAAGCTCGTGGCCGGGAGGCGCGATGACGAAATGCGGATGGTCACCGATGATCGACCAGACGTTCTCGAAGTCCTCCGGCGGGCGGCCCATGATGGCGACGTCGACCCGGTCGTTCTTGAGGTTGTCGACCACCTCCGCCCTATTACCGACCATCAGGCTGAGCTCGACCTTCGGGTGGGCGCGGGCGAAGGCGCCGAGCGCCATCGGCGCGAAATATTTGGCGGTCGAGACAATCGCGACCGAGACCCGGCCACCGTCGAGGCCCTTCATCGCTTCGAGCGCCGCAACACAATCGCGCAGGGCCGCCTCGACCCGAGCGGCCGCCTCGATCACCTCGCGCCCCGCGTCGGTCGGACGGAAGCGGTCGCCGGTTCGGTCGAGCAGCGGCAGGGCGACCGCGGCCTCGAGCAGCTGCACCTGCATGGTGACTGCGGGGGGCGTGACGTTCAGCCGCCGGGCGGCCGCGCTGACGGCGCCGGTGTCCGCGACCGCCGCCAGGGCCCGGAGTTGCTTGAGGGTGAGCGAGCGCGCGAGGTCTTCAGCCATACTGAAGTCGGGCTTTAGAAGATTTGGCTTTTCTGAGCAACGGCGTTACGACGAACTGCTGCCTCCGCAGCCTCATTTCGTCTACACTTTGCGTGATCCGGAGACGCCCCGTGGCTGATCACACGACCCTCGACGCCTTTCTCGACAGCTGGTCGGGCGGCGATCCGACGCGCTCAGCGACGGCCCAGGCGATCCTCGGAATCTGCGAAGCAGGACGCGCGATTGCGGCGATCGTCGGCCGTGGCTCGCTCGAGGGACAGATGGCGGCAGCGGTCGGCGCGAATGCCGGCGGAGACACCCAGAAGGCCCTTGACGTCCGCACCCACGACATCACGGTCGACATCCTCCGCAACGCGCCGGTAAGCCGGATCGGCTCGGAAGAGGCCGACGAGGAGGTCGTGCTCGACGAAAGCGCGCCGGTCGCGGTTGCGATCGATCCACTCGACGGCTCGTCGAACATCGAGACCAACGTCTCGATCGGCACGCTGTTCGGCGTCCTTCCGGAGAAGGGGTCCGAGACCTTCCTGCAGCCCGGCACGGCCCAGATCGCGGCGGGCTTCATCGTCTACGGCCCGGCGACAGTGCTCGTGCTGACGGTCGGGACCGGGACCAACGCCTTCACGATGGACGATAGCGGCGCCTTCCTGCTGAGCCATCCCGACATGTCGATCCCTAAGGCCACCAAGGAATACGCCATCAACGCCTCCAACGCGCGCCACTGGGGCGAGCCGATGAAGGCGTATGTCGCGGATTGCCAGGCCGGCGCCGAGGGACCGCGCGAGAAGAACTTCAACATGCGGTGGGTCGGCTCGCTCGTCGCCGACGTGTTCCGCATCCTGGTCCGCGGCGGCGTGTACCTTTATCCCGGCGACCAGCGGGACGGCTACGGCCAAGGGCGGCTGCGCCTGGTCTACGAGTGCAATCCCATCGCGATGATCTGCGAGCAGGCCGGCGGGGCCGCGACCGACGGCACGACCCGCATCCTCGAGCTGGAGCCCACAAAGCTCCACGTCCGTGCGCCGCTGATTGCGGGTTCGGCGGAGGAGATCGAGCGGATCGCGGATTATTACGCCGACCCGCGCCAGGCCTCGCCGCTCTTCGCCAAGCGCGGTCTGTTCCTCGCCTGACGAACCGCGATGTCGGTCCGCCATCCCATCATCTCCGTCACCGGGTCTTCGGGCTCGGGCACGACGTCCGTGCGCGCGACGTTCGAGCAGATCTTTCGCCGCGAGCACATTACGGCGGCCTTCGTCGAGGGTGACGCCTTCCATCGCTATGACCGTGACGGCATGCGCGCCAAGGCGGCGGAGGAGGAGGCCAAGGGCAACCACCACTTCAGCCATTTTGGCCACGACGCCAACATGCTCGAGGAGCTGGAGGCGACGTTCGCCTCCTATGCCGAGAACGGGACGGGCAAATCCCGGCGCTATGCGCACGACCTCGACGAGGCCGCGCGGCTGGGCCGGCCAATGGGCGCCTTCACCGACTGGGAGCCCCTGCCCCAACCCTCCGACCTGATGTTTTACGAGGGCCTCCACGGCGCGACCGTCGGCGACGGCGTCGACATCGCCCGCCACGCGGATCTCGCGATCGGCGTCGTGCCGGTCATCAACCTCGAATGGATCCAGAAGATTCACCGCGACAAGACCGACCGCGGCTACTCCACCGAGGACGTCACCGAGACCATCCTGCGGCGGATGCCTGATTACGTCCGCTACATCTGCCCGCAGTTCACGCGTACGGACATCAACTTCCAGCGCATCCCGACGGTCGACACCTCGAATCCGTTCATCGCCCGAGCGATCCCGAACGCGGATGAGTCCATGGTCGTGATCCGCTTCCGCGATCCGCGGGGCATCGACTTCCCTTATCTCCTGTCGATGATCCCGATGAGCTTCATGTCTCGGGCGAACTCGATCGTGATCCCGGGCGGCAAGCTCGACCTCGCGATGCAGCTGATCATGACCCCGATGATCTTGAACCTGATGGAGAGGAAGCGCCGCGCGGGGTAGCCCGCGCCGAGGTCGTCTTCTCCCCGCCCTACTTTCGTACTATGCGTGCCCCTCGTTCAACGGCAGAGCCGTCGCCCATGTCCCTCGTGAAGATCGCCCCCTCCATCCTGTCCGCGGACTTTTCGCGCCTCGGCGAGGAGACGCGCGACGTCGTCGACGCCGGGGCGGACTGGGTGCATCTCGACGTCATGGACGGGCATTTCGTGCCGAACATCACCTTCGGCCCGGACGTCGTGAAGAAGCTGCGCCGCTGGACCGACGCGTTCTTCGACTGCCACCTCATGATCTCGCCGGCCGATCCTTATCTGGAGGCATTTGCAAGGGCCGGATGCGACCGGCTGTCGGTGCACGCGGAGGCCGGCCCGCATCTCGATCGCTCCTTGCAGTTCATCCGCTCGCTCGGCAAGCAGGCCGGCGTGGCGCTCAATCCGTCGACCCCCGCGAGCGCCGTCGAATACGTCCTTGACCGGATCGATCTCGTGATCGTCATGACCGTCAACCCCGGCTTCGGCGGCCAGAAGTTCATTCCGAGCCAGATCGACAAGATCCGTCAGCTCCGCGCGATGATCGGTGACCGGCCGATCTCGATCGAGATCGACGGCGGCGTCACGCCCGAGACCGCGCCGCTCTGCGCGGCGGCGGGGGCTGACGTGTTCGTCGCCGGCAACGCGGTCTTCAAGGACGGACCGGAGCACTACAAGCGACATATCGGGGCGATCCGCGCCGCAGCCGATCAGGCGTTCCGAGCGCAGGCGGCCTGATGGCGCTCAAGGCGCTGATCTTCGACGTCGACGGCACGCTCGCCGAGACGGAGGAGACCCACCGCCTTGCACTGAACGAGACCTTCGCCGCCTTCGGCCTACCCTGGGTGTGGGACCAGGCGACCTATCGCCGGCTGCTTAACGTCATGGGCGGCAAGGAGCGCATCCGGCATTACGTCGCGTTCGACCATCCCCCGATGGGGGATGCGGCGCTCGCCGCCCTCCCCGCTCTGCACGCCGCCAAGAACGCTCGCTACGCCGCGCTGATCGCGGCGGGTGGGATCACCTTGAGACCGGGCGTGGAGCGGCTGATCCGCGAGTCGCGGTCCGCCGGACTGAAGCTCGGGATCGCCACCACCACCAGCGTCTCGAACGTCGAAGCCCTGCTGGCCGCCACGCTCGGTTCCGAAGGTCGGGGGCTGTTCGACTGCGTGGCCGCCGGCGATCAGGTCGGCCAGAAAAAGCCGGCGCCGGACATCTTCAACCTCGCCCTCCGCGAACTCGGCGTCGAGCCAGACGAAGCCATCGCCTTTGAGGATACGGTCTATGGCCTGAAGGCCGCGACCGCCGCTGGTCTCAGAAGCGTCGTGACGCCGAGCTTCTACACGGACGATCAGGATTTTTCCGGCGCCGCGGCCGTATTCGACACGCTGGGAGAGCCCGACCTACCAGCCCGCCACATTTCCGGCGCAGGCGCGGACGACAGCATGGTCACGGTCGCCATGCTGCGGTCGCTCGCCGCTTAAACCTCGCTGGGCGAAGGGCGCGGCGTCCGATGACGTGGAAGACCTTGAACTCCGTCTGCCTGTCTCCGATCGGCGACTGTGCGGGGGAGCGGGGCGTGTCAGTCTGCGTCGGTCGCGCATCGGGGAATCACCGTCTTGAGGATTTTGCAAGCGCTTCGGCTGTCCGTCGCGGCCGCCACGGCGTTCGGCCTGAGCGCCTGCGCCGACAAGTGGCAGCGCCCGGATCTGAAGATCGCCAAGCCCGCCGGCTGGATCGACCAGCGCACCGACTGTCCTCTCTGGCCCGCCGCGAATTGGTGGAGCAGCTTCGGCTCCAGAGAGCTTTCGACGCTGGTCGTGGAGGCCGAGCGTGCAAACCAGGACATCGGCGCCGCAAAGGGGCGCATCGAGCAGGCCGATGCGCAGGTGCGCATCAACGGGGCGTCGCTGATCCCGGTGATCACCGGCGATGGCGACACCTCCATCCAGCGATCGGCTGGCGGACAGCGCGTCGCCGGCTTCCAGACGACGCTCAACGCCAGCTACGAACTCGACTTCTGGGGCCGCAACCGCGCGACGCTGCGTTCCGCCCAGGCCTCCGCCGTTTCCTCGCGGTTCGCGGAGGAGGTCGTGGCGCTCGGCGTCGTGAGCGACGTCGCCAACGTCTACTTCGCTCTGCTCGCGGCGCAGGAGCGGCTGGCGATCGCGCGCGATAACGTCAAGAGCTCGCAGACGGTCCTAGACGCTATCCAGGGCCGGCTCGACGTCGGCACCGCGAACGGACTGGACGTCGCCCAGCAGAAGACGATCGTCGACCAGCAGCGCGCCACCATCCCGCCCATCGAGCAGGAAATCCGCACCAATCAGACCGCGCTCGCGCTGCTGCTCGGGCGACCGCCGGTCGCGCTCCAGGTAAAGGGCGGCCGCCTCGCGCAGTTGAAGACGCCGCGCGTTCAACCCGGCTTGCCGTCGGACCTTCTCGCCCGTCGTCCGGACGTGCGCCAGGCGGAGGCAGATCTCGCCGCCACCGACGCTAACGTGACCGCCGCGCGCGCGGCCTTCCTGCCGTCGATCAACCTCACGGGCCAGGGCGGCTTCGAGAGCACGGGGCTGAGGACGCTGTTCTCTAGTCAGACCGCGCTCTACTCGCTGACGGCCGGCCTGACGCAGCCCATTCTCGACGCCACGCTTCCCGGCAATCTCGACCTTGCGAAAGGTCAGTACCGAGAAAATCTCTACGCCTACCGCAAGGCGGCCATCCAATCCTTCGTGGATACGGAGAATGCGATCATCACGGTCCGCAAATCCGCCGAGCAGGAGCGGCTCCAGCAGGCGGCGACCGACAGCGCCCGGCGCGCGTATGACATCGCGCGCGGCCAGCTCAGAGAGGGCGCAATCGACATCGTGACCATGCTCGCCGTGCAGCAGACCCTGTTCTCCGCGCAGGACGCCCTCGTTTCGACGCGCCTTGCGCGATACCAGGCCTATGTCTCGATGTTCGAAGCGCTTGGCGGCGGCTGGTCGGCGTCCGGACAACCGGCGGGCGGGGCGCCGCTGCCGGAGGCGGCCATAAAATGAAACGCGTCATCGTTCTTCTTCTGATCGTCGCGGCGGGCGTCGCGGCGTGGCGTTTCTGGCCGCCGCCATTCGGCTTGTTCGGCGCATCGAACGCCCCCGCAACCGCAGATGGCGGCGCCCCGCGGCGCGGCGGCCGGCGCGGCGGCGGCATGGCCAACCAGGCCGTGCCCGTCGTCGCCGGAGATGTGACGCGGGATGACGTGCCGGTGTTCCTAGAAGGCGTCGGCACGTTCCAGGCGCCGAACACCGTGACGGTGCGGGCGCAGGTCGAGGGCACGCTCGTCGAGGTGGCGTTCCGCGAGGGTCAGGACGTGAAGGCCGGCGACGTCCTCGCGCGGATCGATCCGGCGACCTATCAGGCGCAATATGATCAGTCCGTCGCGCAGAAGGCGCAGTTCGAAGCGCAGCTCGCCAACGCCAACCGCGATTACGACCGCTATCAGCGGCTTGCGAAGAACGATTACGGCTCGCAGCAACAGGCGGAGACCGCGAAATCGACTGTTGCGCAACTCGAGGCGCAGGTCCGCTATTACGGCGCGCTGATTGACCAAGCGAAAGCGACGCTCGATCGCACGGTGGTGCGCGCGCCGATCTCTGGCCGCACAGGCGTGCGCGGCGTCGACCAGGGCAATTACGTAACCGCCGGCGAGACGACCGGCATCGTCACCATCACCCAGCTCCAGCCGATCTCGGCCACCTTCACCCTCCCTCAGCAGAACATCCAGGCCGTGACGCGGGCGATGGCGCGCGGTCCGGTCTCGGTCGAGGCTCTGCCGGCTGACGGCGGCGACCCGCTCGACAAGGGCGCGCTCGAGGTGATCGACAACCAGGTCGATCAGGCGACCGGCACGGTGAAGCTGAAGGCGAGCTTCCCGAACGCCGAGCTCGCGCTTTGGCCTGGCCAGTTCACCAATATTCGCGTCGCCGTCGACGTCCTGAAGCAGGTCGTGGTGACGCCCGGCCCCGCAATTCAGCAGGGGCCGGACGGGCCGTTCGTCTATGTCGTGAAGGCCGACCAGACGGTGGAGCAGCGCACTGTGGAGGTGACGCGCCAGGGCGCCGAGCGCGCGGTCATCGCCTCGGGCGTCCAGCCTGGCGACAAGGTGGTGATCACCGGCTTCACGCGTCTGCGCAACGGGTCGAAGGTCGCGGTCGGCGCGCCGGGCGCGACGACCGAGCCCGAGGACGACGCTCCCTCCGCGCAGGCGACGCCGCGCTCAGAACGGCGCGCGCAGGGCGCGGGACAGTGACCGATAAGATCCACCGCGTCTGGGTCCCGGCCTTGAGCCGGGACCCAGACGCGCGAGGGCCGCAACAGAAAACTCAGATGGCGACGTTCCGATCTTCGGCGTCTGTGGTTACGGGTCCCGGCTCAAGGCCGGGACGCGATCACGGCGCCGACCGGCGCCAAGAGCGGCATCCGTGAACATCGCCGCCCCCTTCATCGCACGCCCCGTCGCGACCACGCTGCTCGCGATCGCGGTGCTGCTCGCGGGCGTTCTCGGCTACCTGAAGCTGCCGGTCTCGTCGCTCCCGCAGGTCGACTTCCCGACCATCCAGGTCTCGACCCGGCTCCCCGGCGCCAACCCGCAGACCATGGCCTCGCTCGTCACCGCGCCGCTGGAGCGCCAGTTCGGGCAGATCCCGTCGCTCGACACGATGACGTCGACGAGTTCGTTCGGCCTGTCGCGGATCACGCTGCGCTTCGATCTCGACCGCGACATCGACGGCGCGGCGCAGGACGTGCAGGCCGCAATCAACGCCGCCAATTCCACGCTGCCGGACAACCTGCCCTACCCGCCCGTTTTCTCAAAGGTGAACCCGGCGAACACGCCGGTGCTGACCGTCGCGCTGACCTCCGACTCGATCCCGATCCGCGACGTCTCCGACCTCGCCGACACGCTCGTCGCTCAGCGGCTTGCGGAAGTCGTCGGCGTCGGCCGGGTCAGCGTCGGCGGCGGCGTGAAGCCCGCGGTGCGGGTGCAGGCCGACGTCAAGCGGCTTGCGGCCTATGGGCTGACACTCGAGTCGCTCCGCACCGCGATCTCCGGCTCGAGCGTTGCGGGGCCGAAGGGCTCGCTCGACGGCGAGCGGCAGTCGTTCTCGATTTCGGCGAACGACCAAATCACCAATGCGAAGGCCTATGGCGAGGTCGTCATCGCCACCACCAACGGCGCGCCGGTGCGGCTGCGCGACGTCGCCGATGTCGTGGACGGAATCGAGGATGACAGCGTCGCGGCGACCTTCCAGGGCAAGCCCGCGATCGTCATCGACGTCCAGCGCCAGCCGGGCGCGAACACCGTCGCGACCGTCCAGTCGCTGCGCGCGGCGCTTCCGGAGATCCAGCGCGCGATGCCGGCCGGCGTCAGGGTCTCGATCGTCGACGACCGCACCGACACCATCAACGCCTCCATCCACGAGGTGCAGCTGACGCTCGCGCTCTCGGTCGGGCTCGTCGTGCTGGTCGTGCTGCTGTTCCTGAGGACGTTCCGCGCGACCCTGATTGCCGGCGTCGCCCTACCGCTGTCACTGATCGCGACCTTCGCGGTGATGTGGGCGTTCGGCTTCTCCGTCGACAATCTCTCACTGATGGCGCTGGTCGTCGGCGCGGGCTTCATCGTCGACGACGCGATCGTCATGATCGAGAACGTCCAGCGCCATATCGAAGAGGGTTCGCCCCCGCTGAAGGCGGCCTATGAGGGCGCCCGCGAAATCGGCTTCACGATCGTTTCGCTGACCGCGTCGCTCGTCGCCGTGTTCATCCCGCTACTGTTCATGAGCGGGCTGATCGGCCGCGTGTTCCGCGAGTTCGCAGCGACGCTGACCATCGCTGTCGTGGTCTCGATGGTGATCTCGCTGACGCTCACCCCGATGATGTGCGCGCGGCTGCTGCGCGCGCCGAAGAACAAACAGTCGAAAGTCGGCGCGGCGGCGGAGCGGGCGACGGCGGGGTTCATCGAGAGTTATCGCCGCTCGCTGCTCGTGATCCTGCGCCATCAGCGTCTGACGCTGCTGGTCACGCTCGCGACGGCGCTCGCGACCGGATGGCTCTACGTCGCCGCGCCAAAGGGTTTCCTGCCGGAGGAGGATTCCGGCCTCATTACCGCCACGTTGGAAGCCGGGCAGGACGTGTCCTTCGTGGAGCTCCAGCGCCTCGACGCGCTGGTCACGGCTGCGATCCGCCGCGACGACGCGGTGCGCAACGTGGTCTCGGTGCTCGGCGTCGGCGATCAGACCACGACGCCGAACGCGGGCCGGCTCTCGATCGTCCTGAAGCCGCATGACGAGCGGAACGTCTCGGCGACGCAGGTGATCGCTCGCCTGAACGATGAGGCCGGGGACATTCCCGGCATCTCCATCGTGTTCCAGACGGCTCAGGACCTGCAGATTTCCACGCGCGCCAGCCGTGCCCGGTACCAGTACACGCTGACCGATTCCGACGCGAAGGAGCTCCAGGCCGCGAGCCAACGGCTGTTGGAGCGGCTGCAGGATTCGCCTGTCCTGCAAAATGTCGGCTCGGATTCGCGTCCCGGCGGGCTGCAGGCGCGTGTGACTGTCGACCGGCTGACCGCGGGGCGGCTCGGCGTCACCATGCAGCAGATCGCAGACGCGCTCTACGACGCCTATGGGCAGCGGCAGATCTCGACGATCTACGGCCAGTCCAACCAATATCGCGTGGTCCTGCAGGCGACGCCGGGCCAATCGCGCGACATGAGCGCTGTCGGCAAGCTCTATGTGCCGTCCGCGTCCGGCGCGCCGGTGCCGCTCGCCTCCGTCGCCGAAATCTCGCTGGAGTCCGCTGGCCTAGTGGTGTCGAACGAGGAGCAGTTCCCGGCGGTCACGCTGTCGTTCGACCTTGCGGAGGGCTATTCGCTGAGCGACGCGCTCGCCGCGATCGAGGATGCGGAGGCCGCGACAGACAAGCCGGCGACCGCCGTCGGACGATTCTCCGGCGACGTCGCGGAGTTCGCCCAGTCGCTCGCCGGTCAACCCTGGCTGGTGCTCGCCGCCGTGATCGCGATCTACATCGTGCTCGGCGTGCTCTACGAGAGCTTCATCCACCCGCTGACCATTCTCTCGACCCTGCCCTCCGCCGGCCTCGGCGCGCTGATCGCGCTCAGGCTGTTCGGGCTCGAGCTCTCGATCGTCGCGCTGATCGGCGTGATCCTGCTGATGGGCATCGTGAAGAAGAACGCGATCATGATGATCGACTTCGCGCTCGACGCCGAGCGGGAGCGCGGCCTATCGCCGGAAGAATCGATTGTCGAGGCCGCGGCGCTGCGCTTCCGTCCGATCATGATGACGACGCTTGCGGCCCTCCTCGGCGCTCTGCCGCTTGCGCTCGCGTCGGGCCCGGGCGCCGAGCTGCGCATCCCGCTCGGCGTCACGATCATCGGCGGCCTGCTGCTGAGCCAACTGCTGACCCTCTACACGACGCCGGTCGTCTATCTCGCGATGGAGCGGCTGCGGCTACGCTTCGGCGGCCGCCAAACTGCGCCGCATCCGGAGCCGGCGGAGTGAGCCGGCCTGGAATCTACGTCATCCCGGACGGCCGGAGGCCGAGCCGGGATCGCGCTCCGGATAAGGCGGAGCAAAGCTTTGTCCTGATCGCGATCCCGGCTCTCCGCTTCGCTGCGGCCGGGATGACGAGCGCTTCCGCCTCCGGCCTATCTCGGGACGGCTGATGTCCCTCTCGACCCCGTTCATCCGCCGGCCGATCGGCACGGTTCTCCTCGCGATCGGCCTGATGCTGGTCGGGTTCGCGGCCTACATGCGGCTGCCTGTCGCGAGCCTCCCGAACATCGAATTCCCCGCGATCTTCGTGCAGGCGTCGCGGCCGGGCTCCGACCCCAGCATCATGGCGGCTACGGTGGCGGCGCCGCTCGAACGCGCGCTCGGCGCGATCGCGGGCGTGACCGAACTCACCTCGACCTCGTCCCTCGGCGCGGCCCGTATCGCCATTCAGTTCGACCTCGGGCGCAACATCGACGACGCCGCGCGCGACGTGCAGGCGGCGCTAAACGCAGCCTCCGCCGACCTGCCGTCGGACATGCCGAACCTGCCGACCTTCCGGAAGATCAACCCAGCGGCGCAGCCCGTGCTGGTGCTGGCGCTGACCTCCGACTCGCTGCCGCTCTCCCGCGTCTATGACGCCGCCGACAGCGTGCTGCTGCAGCGACTGAGCCAGGTCGCAGGCGTCGGCGAGGTCAGCGTTTCCGGCGCTGAGCAGCCGGCGGTGCGCGTGCGGCTCGATCCGGACCGCCTCGCCGCCATGGGCCTGTCGCTCGACAGCGTGCGAACGGCGATCGAACGCGCGAACGTGCTGTCTCCCGTGGGCGCGGTCGAAGATAGCGGCCGGCTGCTCTCGTTGTCGCTCGACAGCGAGCTCGGATCGGACCCGGACAGCTACAAGGACATCATCGTCCACACCGCGAACGGGGCCACGGTGAAGCTCGGCGACGTCGCCGAAGTCGCGGCGGGCTCGCGCAACGCGCGTACCGCCGGCTGGCTGAACGGCAAGCCCGCGGTGCTCGTCAACGTCACCAAGCAGCCGGCTGCGAACGTCATCGAGACGGTCGACGGCGTAAAAGCGGTACTGCCAGACCTCTCGCGCTGGATGGCGGCCGCGATCGACGTCCACGTGCTCGTCGACCGCACCACGACCATCCGCGCGAGCGTGGAGGACATGCAGTTCACGCTGCTGATCTCGATCGCGCTGGTGATGCTGGTCGTGTTCCTCTTCCTGCGCCGGCTCGCGCCGACTTTCGCCGCGGGCGTGACGGTGCCGCTCGCGCTCGCCGGCTCGTTTGCGGGCATGTGGGCGTTCGGCTTCTCGATCGACAATCTGTCCTTGATGGCGCTAGCGGTCGCTGTCGGCTTCGTGGTCGACGACGCGATCGTCATGATCGAGAACGCCTACCGCAATCTTGAAAAGGGCATGTCGCCAATGGAGGCGGCGCTGACCGGCGCGCGCGAGATCGCCTTCACCGTCGTCGCAATCTCGGTTTCGCTGGTCGCGGCCTTCATCCCCCTGCTGTTCATGGGCGGGCTGTCCGGCCGGCTGTTCTTCGAGTTCTCGATGACGCTGGTGTTCGCGATCGCGGTCTCGACTGTCGTATCGCTCACCGTCACGCCGATGATCTGCGGACAGTTGCTGCGGCCGGAGCGGAAAGCGGCAAAGCGCGGTCTACTGGACCGGCTCGGCGATGCCTATGGCCGGAGCCTCGGCGTCGCGATGCGTGCGCCCTGGGCGCTTGCGCTGGTCATGATCGCGGCCGCCGTCTGGACTGTCCATCTCTACATCGCGATACCGAAGGGCTTCTTCCCCGAAGACGACATCGGGGTGCTCGGCGCCTTCACGGAAGCCGCTCCCGACGTCTCCTTCGCCTCAATGTCGGAACTGATGCGACGCGCGGCCGATATCGTGGCGGCCGATCCGGCGGTCGAGTCCGTCGCGCCGTCGGTCGGCGGCGGCCGGAGCGTCGCGAACCAGGGCCGCATCCAGATCGCGCTTAAGCCGCAATCCGAGCGCGACGCGGCGCCGATCGTGATCGAGCGCCTGCGCAAGCCTCTCTCGCAGATCGCGGGACTGCGCGTCTTCCTCATGGCGCAGCAGGAGATCCGCGCCGGCGCGCGCGAAGGCCGATCGCAATATCAGTTCACGCTCTGGTCGTCCGATCTGGACCTGCTGCAGAACACCGCCCCACGCGTGGTCGAGCGGCTTGAGAAGATCCCGACGCTCAGGGACGTCGCGACCGATCGCGAGGCCAACGGCATCGATTTGCGCCTGAATATCGACCGCGACGCCGCGGCGAGGCTCGGCGTGTCGATCGACGACATCGACCAGGCGTTGAACACCGCCTTCTCACAGCGTCAGATCTCGGTGATCTACGGCCGGCGCAACCAGTATCGCGTCGTGATCGAGCTCGCGCCCGACAAATCGTCCGACAGCAGCGACCTGCTGAAGATCCACGTGCCGACCTCGTCAGGCGGCCAGATCCCGCTGTCGACGATCGCGACGGTGGAGCGCCGGGTTGCGCCGCTCGCCGTCAACCATCAGGGATCGTACCCGTCGATCACCATCACCTACGACGTGGCTCCGGGAACGGCGCCGGGCGACGCGACCGAGCTGGTAACGCAGGCGGTGCAGGAATTGCGCCTGCCGGATGGGATCAACGCCAGCTTCTCCGGCGACGCGGCGGAGCTTGCGCGCTCGGGCGGCGGCCAGCCGATCCTGGTGCTGGCCGCCCTCGTCGCGATCTATCTCGTGCTCGGGATCCTCTACGAGAGCGCCATCCATCCGCTGACGATCCTCTCCACGTTGCCCCCTGCCGGACTGGGCGCCCTGCTCGCGCTCCAGGCGGCGGGCGACGATCTCACCATCATCGCGCTGATCGGCATCATCCTGCTGATCGGCCTCGTGAAGAAGAACGGCATCATGCTGGTCGACTTCGCGCTTGAGGCCGAGCGCGACCGCGGCCTTGCCCCGCGCGAGGCGATCCTGGAGGCCGCGCGGGTGCGCTTCCGTCCGATCCTGATGACGACCTTCGCGGCTCTGCTCGGCGCTCTGCCGCTCGCCTTCGGCGAAGGCCCGGGCGCGGAACTCCGCCGCCCGCTCGGCGTCACGATCGTCGGCGGCCTGATCGTCAGCCAGTTGCTGACGCTCTACACGACGCCCGCGATCTACGTGCTGCTGGACCGGTTGCGCAGGCGGAGGAAACCAACAGAGCCCCTCGCACAACCTGCTGAGTAGCCCGACGCCCCTTTTATGTCTTGGTCTTCTTCTCCTCCGGGCCGGCGGCCTCCTTGTGCCCGCCGAACTGGAAGCGCATCGCCGAGAGCAGGCGGTCGCTGAAGGGATGGTCGGCGCGCGACCGGAAGCGTGCGAACAGCGCCGCCGCCAGAACGTCCGCCGGCACCGCCTCCTCGATCGCGGCCTCGATCGTCCATCGGCCTTCGCCGGAATCCGCAACGCGCCCCTCGAAGCCGTCGAGGCCGGGGTCGCCCGCCAGCGCGGACGCCGTGAGGTCAAGCAGCCAGGACGAGACCACGCTGCCCCGGCGCCAGACTTCTGCGACGTCGGCGACGTCGATGTCGAAGCGGCGATCCTCCGGAAGTTGGTGGGAGGCCTTGTTCTTGATGATGTCGAAGCCTTCGGCATAGGCCTGCATCAGGCCGTATTCGATGCCGTTGTGAACCATCTTCACGAAATGGCCGGAGCCGGTCGGCCCGCAATGCATGTAACCCTGCTCGACGCGCGCGTCGCGGCTGTCGCGGCCCTTCGTCTTCGGTATGTCGCCGACGCCGGGCGCGAGCGTCGCGAAGATCGGATCGAGGCGGTCGACCACCTCCTTCTCGCCGCCGATCATCATGCAATAGCCGCGCTCGCGGCCCCACACGCCGCCGGACGTGCCGACGTCGACATAGTGGATCCGTTTTTCGAGCAGGGCGGTGCCGCGGTCGATGTCATCTTTGTAGAAGGTGTTGCCGCCGTCGATGATCACGTCATCCGGCGAGAGCGCCTCGCCCAGACGCTTCACGGCCTCCGCCGTGATCTTACCCTCCGGCAGCATCACCCAGACGGCCCGGGGCGCGGGTAGCGCCGCGATCAGCTCCTCCAGCGAATGAGCAGGCGTCGCGCCTTCGCCCGCCAGTCCGTCCACCGCCTTGGCGTCGACGTCGTGGACGACGCATTCGTGGCCGCCATCGATCAACCGCCGCGCGATATTGCCGCCCATGCGGCCAAGCCCGATCACGCCGATTCGCATGGTTCGTCCCGTTCTGTTGGTGTCCGCCCGATCAGAGTTTGCGCACATATGCCTTTGGACGGCGCTGTCGAGCCGCGCGGCGCATGGCGGACATTCGTCTAGCGAGGTTAAGGCCGTCCGGAGGATTGACGTGAGGCGTAAGAAGGGGCGTGATCGCTCACAAGGTCCTTAAGAGGCTGATCTTACAACGTTGACTGGAGGAACGATGCGCATGACTGCGCCGTCCGCCGGCGCGAGGACGCGCCGCGCATGAATTTCGAGGATAGGCGCCCCGACGCGACTGCGGTGACCACCGCCGACGTCGGACTGCGGGAACGGGTCTCCGCCTTGCAGGCAGGACTCGAGGAAGGATTGATCGGGGCCTCCGGCCTCGTGGAGAGGTTGCTCATCGGCCTGCTTACGGGCGGGCACGTGCTCGTCGAGGGCGCGCCGGGTCTTGCAAAGACCCGTGCGGTGAAGCGGCTCTCGGCCGGGCTCGACGCCTCCTTCGCCCGTATCCAGTGCACGCCGGACCTGATGCCGGCCGACCTCACCGGCACCACCGTGTGGCGGCCGGACGAAGGGCGGTTCGAATTCCTCTCCGGTCCGATCTTCCACTCGCTCGTTCTTGTCGACGAGATCAACCGCGCGCCCCCGAAGGTGCAGTCGGCGCTGCTCGAGGCGATGGCCGAGCATCAGGTGACCGCGGGCTCCAAGACCTATCCCCTGCCCGACCCCTTCATGGTGGTCGCGACGCAAAACCCGATCGAGCACGAGGGCACCTTCCCGCTCCCGGAGGCGCAGCTCGACCGCTTCCTGCTGCACGTCGTGGTCGGCCTGCCGGACGCGGTCTCCGAACGGAAGATCCTCGACCTCGTGGAGCGCGAGACCGCGGGCGCCGAGCAGGCGATGCCGCTCAAGCTTTCCGGCGAGGAGATCCGGCGCGCCCGCGCCGATGTCGCACGCGTCTATCTCGCGCCGGCGCTCAAGGACTACATCGTCCGGCTGGTCTCGGCGACGCGCGAGGCGGACGTCGCGCCGGACGTGCGCCGGGCGATCGAATACCCGGTCTCGCCGCGCGGCACGCTGTCGCTCGCCTCCGCGGCGAAGGCCCGGGCCTATCTCCACGGCCGCGATCACGCCACGCCTGACGACGTCGCGGATCTCGCGGCTGACGCCCTCGCCCACCGCCTGGTGCTGACCTGGCGGGCGGCGGCGGACGGCCGCACGGCGCGGGACCTCGTGGCGCCGCTGCTCGACGCGGTGCGGCCGGTCTAGGGGCGTTCTGGCGTGGACGGCTCGCTCGTTCCCGGCGTCGATCTCGACGCCAACGGCCTGATGGGCCTGCGCCACCTTGCCGGTCGCGCAGGAGCAGCGCCTGTGCGCCGTCTTGCGGCGCGGCCCGGCGGCGTTGTCACGCGCAGGAGGGGGCGCGGCAGCGAGATTGACGATGTGCGCCTGTGGGCCGACGGCGACGACATCCGCCATATCGACCGCAACGCCACCGCCCGCACCGGCACGCTCCACACCCGCACCTTCAGGGACGAGCGCGAGCGCGCGATCCTGCTGGTCGCAGATTTCCGGCCGGCCATGCTGTTCGGCACCCGCCGCGCCTTTCGTTCGGTCGCAGCCGCCGAAGCGCTCGCGATCGTCGGCTGGCGCGCGGCGAGCGAAGGCGGACGCATCGGGCTGATGGCGCTCGGCGCCGGCGAGCCCGTTTTCGTGCGGCCCAAAGGCGGCGAGCGCGCAATGGCCTCGGTGCTCGGCGCGATGGCGCGGGCGCACGCCGACGCGCTGGCCGCGCCCGACCAGCCCGATCCGCCGCTGAGCCAGGCGATTGCGACCGCAGCCGGCGCGCTTCCCCGCGGAGGCCACATGGTCATCGCGACAGGGCTTGATGAGCCGGGGCTCGACTTCGATGAGATTCTTCGTGCAGCGGAGCGCCGGGTAGCGGTGACGACGCTGCTCGTCACCGACAGCTTCGAGCGCGACGCGCCGCGTGGGGCCTACGCCTTTCTCGGACGCGACGGCCGGCGCGGATGGCTTTCCGGCGCGCGCGGCGGCGATGCGCATGCCGACTATCGACGCGCTCGGCTTGATGGCCTCGGCGTCGGCGTCATCGAGATCGAGGCCGCGGCAGGACCGGAGAAGGTCGCGCCGCTTCTGGAGCGCTTCGATGCAGCACGATGATCCGCTCGCGGGCCTCCGCGCGCTCCATCTGCCGCCGGTGCAGAGCTCGTGGTGGTCCGATCTCGGTTTCGCCGTCGCGCTTGGCCTCGCGCTGGCGCTGATCGCGGCGCTCGCCTTTCGAGCTTTGTTCCGTCCGCGCGGCTCGCTCCGACGCGAGGCGTTGGCCGCCTTCGAGACCGCCGCAAGTCTGCCGACGCCCGAGCGCCGCGCCGCGCAAGCCGTCTTGCTCAGGCGCGTCGTAAAGACAAAGGCCGGGCCCGCAGAGGCGAACGCGACGGGAGCCGCCTGGGCGGAGACGCTCGACCGCGTTTTCGGAACCGAGCTCTTCAGCAAGGGTCGTGGCCGTGTGTTCGCTGACGGGCTCTACGGGCGACAAAAGGAGGACGATCCTGCGCTCGACGGAGAACTCGCGGCGCTGCTCGCGAGGCTGAAGCGGTGAGCGTCTGACGATCATGTGGCAGTTCGCGTTTCCGCTCGCTTTCCTGCTCCTGCCGCTGCCGCTTCTTGCGGCGCGGCTGCTGCCGCCGGACGGGCGCGTCAGCGGCGCGCTGAAGGCGCCGGCGACGATCGTCGCCTCGCATGGCGAAGCTGACCCCTCCTCCGTGGCGACCGGCGGCGGAAGGCTGATCGCCTGGGCCGCTTGGGCGACGCTTGTGACAGCCCTTGCAGGGCCGCAGATCGTGCTGCCGACCCAGGCGCTGCCGACCACCGGCCGCGACCTGATGGTGACACTCGACCTTTCCGGCAGCATGGAGCGCACGGACTTCACGCTCGACGGCAGGACTGCGCGCCGGCTCGACGCGATGAAGTCGGTCGCGGCGAGTTTTATTCGCGGCCGCGCCGGAGACCGCGTCGGCCTGATCGCCTACGCCGACCGCGCCTATGTCGTGGCCTCGCCGAGCTTCGACGTGGAATCGGTCGCCCGTTCGCTCGACGGTTTCTCGATCGGCCTCGCGGGCCGCTCGACGGCGATCGGCGACGGCCTGGGGCTTTCGCTTCGCAGGCTCGGCGGCGACGAAGCCAAGCGCAAGGTCGTGGTGCTGCTCTCCGACGGCGTGAACAACGCCGGCGTCTCCAAACCCACCGACGTGGCGCGGCTCGCCAAGGAGATGAACGTCACCGTTCACACGATCGCGATGGGTCCGCGGGCCTTTGGCGAGGAGGGCTACAATCCCGATGTTGTCGACGTCGAGACGTTGAAGACGATCGCGGACGAGAGCGGCGGCAAGGCGTTCCGGGTGAAGACCACGGACGATCTCATGGCCGCGGTGAAGGCCATCGACGAGATCGAACCGACCCGCTCGCTCGCGCCGCCGGCGCCTGTATGGCGCGAGCTTTGGCCCTACCCTGCGACCGCGGCCTTCCTGCTGACCGCCGCGTCCGCGCTGATCCGCAGGCGCGGCGCATGACGATGCTCGACGGCTTCGCCCTGCTGCGGCCGTGGTGGCTGCTCGGCGTTCCAGTCGCCGCGCTCATCCTGCTCGTCGCCGTCCGCCGCACCGGCGGCGTCGGCGACTGGCGGCGCGCGGTCGACGCCCATCTCCTAGACGCCCTCGCCCGCCGCGGCGGCGTAGTCGCGGGCAAGGGCCGCGCGGCGATCCTGGCTGCGGCGACCGCGGGGCTGATCGCGCTCGCGCTGACGGGCCCAGCCGTCGAGCGGCAAGGCGTCGCCGACTTCCGCAACCTCGACATCATCGTCATCGCGATCGATCTGTCCCGCTCCGTCGCGGAGAGCCCTCAGTTCAACGAGGCGAAGATTGCGGCGCTCGCCGCCGCCGAAGCCGCCGGCACGCGGCAGGTCGCGCTCATCGCCTATGCCGGCGACGCCTATCTCGTCAGTCCGCCCTCGACCGATCGAAAAGGCCTCGAAACCACCCTCTTCGCGCTTGACGGAACGACGGTCCCGGACCTCGGCAGCGCCCCGACCCGCGCGCTTGCGCTTGCGCGCAACGTGCTGAAGGAAGCCGGCGTCGTCGCCGGCGACGTGGCGCTGGTCACCGACGGCGGCGGGATCGACGAGGGTACGCGCGGCGAGGCGCGCGCTTTGCGCGCCGACGGCCACGCCTTGAGCGCGCTCTATGTGACGCCGAAGGCTGCGACCGGCGGCCTTCCGGGACCGCGGGTCGCGGGTCGCGTCGAGCTCGACGCGCTCGTCTCGGCGGGCGGGGGCTCGGTCGGCGACATCGCGAACGCCGGAGCCGTGGACGAGCGGCTGTCGCGCGACGAGACTTCGCGCCTCGGCGCCGGCTCCTACGCCTCGCTTGTCTGGAGCGACCTCGGCCGCTGGCTGCTGCTGGCCGCGGCCTTTCCCATGCTGATGCTGTTCAGGAGGTGCGGATGAAGCCCGCCGCCTTGATCGCCACGCTGGCGCTCGTGCTGCTCGCCGGTCCCGCTTCCGCGCAGGAGCGTTCGATATTCGACGACGTCAGGCTCGAGGCGATCCCCGAAACCAACGGCGTAAAACCCTATCCCGGCGAGATGGTGGTGCTTCGGGTGCGCGGCATCTACCGGCCGACCATCAAGATCCAGCATCTCCTGCAGCCCGAGCTCACCAATTTCGGCTGGCTGCATCTCGGACGCGGCGAGATGTACCAGACCGAGGAGAACGGCTTCACCGTCAACGGCTTCGAGCGGCTTCTCGCCATATTCCCGCAGAAGACCGGGCCGCTGACCATCGGCAGCTTCACGCACAAGCTTTCGCTCGTCGACGGCGTCGGCACACGGGAGATGGAGGTGAAGTCGCCGCCGGTGACCGTCGACGTCGCGAAATGGGAAGGCCCGGGCGGCCCTGACGACCCGAACCAGTGGTGGCTGCCGGCGCGCGAGGTGCGCGTCTCGGACTCCTGGAGCGCCGACCCGAACCGCGTGCCGCGCGGAGAGACGATCACCCGCACCGTGACGATCGAGGCTTTCGGCGTGACCGCCGACCAGCTGCCGCCGGCGCCCGTGATGCGCTCGGCCGGCATCATCAGCTTTCGCGGTCCGACCGAGCGGGACACGAAGCTGACGAATGACGGTCCGATCGCGAAAGCCACCTATCGTTGGAACATGCGCCCGATCACTGCTTTTCCCGCAACCGTAGATCCCGTCAAATTCCCGTGGTTCGACACGATCTCGCGCACCATGCGCGAGGCGACCATCCCGGCGCAGCGCATGGCCTGGGCCGCCGAGGGCGCGCCGCCCGTGCCCGTAGACCCCGCCGCCGAGAAGCCCGCTGCGCTCGCGACCTTCGGCGTCGGGGCCGCGGCCTTCCTCCTAGGGCTGGCGGCCATGCTCATCGGCGTTGGCGGAGCCGCTCTCCCTACCCTGCCGCCCCGCGCGCTGCTGAGACTGAGACTTGCCGCGCTCGGCAGCGACGCCGCACGGTTCCGGGCGGCGATCACTGAGCTCGCGCGGCGCGAGCCGGACCGGGCGGCCCGTTGGTCGCTGGACTCCGAGGTGCGCGGAGGCATAGCCGCGCTCGACCGTTCGCTCTACGGCGAGGCGGTCGGGGCGCGCCCCAACCTGCGGGCGCTCGCCCGTACGATCCTGCGCGCGCGGAAAGCGACTCGGCCGCGGCGGACGGCGACGTCCGCGCTGGCGCCGCTGGACGGGGTTTAGGGAGGGCTCTCCGCCCGAGGCTCCTCATCCGGCCGCTTGCGCGGCCACCTTCCCCGCGAGCGGAGAAGGTGAAGAAGCGGCGCCGCTTTCCTTCAGATCATAGACCTCGGCGTCGAAGCCCCCCGCTCGCAGAATAGGGCAAGGGGGCGCTGCCGGATCAAGTGCTGTCAGCGGCGCTCCGTCAGACCTGCCGGCCCTTCGAGCGAATGGCGTCCACGCTCCAGGGACCAGGGCCGGCGAAGAAGAGGTAGAGGAAGACGAAGCTATAGAGCGCCGCGAGCTCGCCCTTGTTGATGATCGGGAAGAATCCGTTCGAAGCGTGACCAACGAAGTAGGCCGCGGCCGCCATGCCCGACAGCAGGAAGGCCGCCGGGCGGGAGAACAGGCCGATCGCCAATAGCAGGCTGCCGAAGAGCTCGATCGAGCCGGCGACCAGCATCAGCGTCGGGAGCGGATCCGGTCCCGGAAGTGGGAAGTCGAGCAGCTTTTGCGTGCCGTGCTGCATGAAGAGCAGCGCGGACATGATCCGCAGAATGCTCAGGACCCTTGGGCTCCACACGGTCAGCATGGTCATCGTCTCGATCTCCTTGTCCGCCGGCGCGACGCCGGCCCGGAAGACGAGATAAGACGGCGCGCGAAGAGGAGCATAGCCCCTCTCCGCAATGTGTAATGTTCAGAACCGCACGGATCCGGGCAGATCCGCGGCTCCAGCGTCTCAGCCGGCCGCCGCGAGCTTCGGCTCCTCGGCCTGGACCGCTTCCTCCGGGAAGGTCGGGTAGATGTCGAGCGACCGGCCCATCTGTTTGGCGAGCGCTAGCACGATGTCGACGTTCGGGGTCGGCACGTCGACCAGCCGGCCCATCTCCTGAACAGAAGATAGCAGCGCGTCGAGTTCGATCGGCTTGCCGGCCTCGACGTCCTGCAGCATCGAGGTGCGGTGCGCGCCGACTTTCGCCGCGCCGTTGATGCGACGCTCCACGTCGACCTTGAACGTCGCGCCAACCTTCTCGCCGATCGCCTGCGCCTCAAGCATCATGCTTTTGGCGATCGCGCGCGTGCCGGGATCGGTCGCCACGACGTCGAGCGTCGCGCGGGTCAGCGCGGAGATCGGGTTGAAGCAGAGATTGCCCCACAGCTTCAGCCAGATGTCGTCGCGAATGTCGTCGTAATAGCGCGCCTTTAGGCCGCTGGCGTCGAGCGCGCCGCCGAAAGCCTTGAGACGGGCGGTCTTCGTGCGGTCCGGTTCGCCGAGGCCAAAGGTGTCGCCGTAGATGTGCTTGATGATTCCGGGCTCGGCGATCTCGGTCGCGGGATAGACGGTCGACCCGATGACGCGCTCCGGCCCGATCGCGTTCCACTGACGGTCGCCCGGATCGACGGTCGAGAGGCGCTTGTTCGCGTGGGGACCGTCGATCCCGTAGAAGTACCACCACGGCACGCCGTTCTGGGCGGTGACGACGGCGGTGTCTCGACCCAGAAGCGGGGCAAGATCCTCGGCGGCTTCCCAGGCCTGATGGGCCTTGAGGCCGATGACGACGAAGTCCTGCGGTCCGAGTTCCGCGGCGACCTTGGTCGCGGGCATCTGCGCGACCTTCTCCTCGCCGTCGATGATAAGCTTGAGGCCGTTTTCGCGGATGGCGGCGAGATGCGGTCCGCGGGCGACGAGCGAGACGTCGATCCCAGCCTGCTTCATCATCACGGCCATGTAGCCGCCGATCGCGCCCGCGCCGTAGATGCAGACCTTCATCGCCAAACTCTCCTCATCGTCTCCGCCTTCGGCAGGCGGCCGGCGGGGCGCCGCAAACCTGGGAACAGATGGTCAGTTCGACAGCGCGTCCGCGATGGTCGCCCCGACAAGATGCGCGCTTGGCGCGACGCGCACGCCGGCCTTCTCAAGCGCGGCGACCTTGGCCTTGGCGTCGCCGACATCGCCGAGCGTCAGCGCGCCGGCATGGCCCATCCGCCGCTCGCGTGGCGCGTGCATGCCCACGATGAGCGCCGCAATCGCCTTGGATGGCTTTGCGGAGGTGACATAATCCGCGACCTCCTGCTCCTCCGCGCCGCCGATCTCGCCGATCAGCACGATCCCTTCCGTGCCGGGATCGGCCAGGAAGAGCTCGAGGCATTCGCGCATCATCATGCCGTGGACGGCGTCGCCGCCGACGCCGACGGTGGTCGACTGGCCGAGCCCGGCCGCCGTCACCTGCGCCACGACTTCCGAGGTGAGCGACGCCGAGCGGGAGACGATGCCGACCGTCCCCGGCCGCTCCGAACCCGTCGCCATGACGCCGAGCTTGCAAATGCCAGGCGCCAGGACGCCTTGACTGTTCGCGCCGACGAGCCGAGTCCGAGAGCCCCTTAGCGCTTCCCGTACCCGCACCATGTCGAGCGCGGGCACACGTTCCGTGACCGTCACGATCAGCGGCAGTTCGGCTTCAATCGCCTCCAGCATGGCGGCGGCGGCGTTGGCTGGCGGCACGAACACGATCGACGCGTTGGCGCCGGTCGCGGCCTTGGCGTCCGCTACGCTGTCGAACATGGGCAGGTCGAGATGCGATCGGCCGCCCTTGCCGGGCCGCACGCCGCCGACGACCTTGGTTCCGTATTCGATCATCTGGATTGTGTGGTGCGTGCCGGCCCAGCCAGTCATGCCTTGGACGATGATGCGAGTCTCGTGATCGAGCAGGATCGCCATGGCTCAGGCCCTCCCCGCGGCGACCGAGACCGCGCGCTTCGCGGCCTCGCCCATATTGGCGGCTTCGATCACGTCGCAGCCAAAATTCGCGAGCCGGTAGCGGCCGAGGTCGGCGTTCAGCCCCGCGAGCCGCACGACGATCGGCAGCTTGCGGCCCGAGCGGCGGAGCGCGACGCCGAGTCCTTCCGCGATCGTGTCGCAGGACTGCATGCCGCCGCCATGCACGTTGATGAGAAGCGTGCGGAGCTTCGGATTGTCGAGCAGCAGGGCGAAGCCATGCGCGATGTCGAGGCTCTTTGCGGTGGTGCGGATGTCCATGAAGTTCGCCGGCCGGCCGCCCGCGGCCCGCACCATGTCGAGCGTCGCGAGGCCGAGGCCGGCGCCGTTCGACACCAGGCCGATATCGCCGTCGAGCTGGACGAAGTTGAGCTGGTCACGGTGAGCCGAGAGCTTCACCCGGTCGCCCTCCCCTCCGTCGCGGAGCGCGGCGATATCGGGCTGACGGAACAGCGCGGCGTCGTCGATCGTCATTTTGACGTCGAGCGCCTTCAGATCGCCGCCGGTGGTCACCGCCAACGGGTTGATCTCAATCATGCTGGCGTCGAGCTCGACGAAAGCGCGACGAAGCCCGTCGAGCAGACGCGCAGCCTCATCCGCCGCGCGACCTTCGAGACCGAGCGCCGCGATGAAGGCGGAGACGGCCTCACCCGCAGGAGGATGCGAGACCGAGAGCGGCAGGCGCTCGGCGCTGAACTCGCCACGCCGCTTCAGCTCCTCGACGCCGTCGCCGCCCTTCGGCGAGCCGAACACCACGAGCGTCCCGTCCACATCGACCAAGAGCGCGAGATAGATCTGGCGATCGATCGCGACGCCTTCCTCGACATAGACGCGGCGGGCGACCTCGCCCTCATCGCCGGTCTGGGGCGTCACGATGCGTTGCCCGAGCATTGCGGCTGCGGCCGCGCGCGCCATGGCCGGCCCGTGCGCCATACGCACGCCGCCGGCGGCTAGCCGCTCGCCGGCGAGGATCTGCGCCTTGACGGCGATCGGCGAGGCGCCGAGGTCGCGGGCGACCGCTTCCGCCTCGTCGGCCGTCAGCGCGACGGCGCCTCGCGGGATCGGCAAGCCGTAGTCGGCGAGGAGCCGCTTGGCTTGGAACTCCTGCAGTCGCATCGGTTCGCCTCCCCGCAGCCAGCGCCAATACAGGCTTCGGTTGGTATACGTGATGCCAGACGGCGCCAATGCGCATTAGGTCTGAGGCATCCCGTCGATCAGGCGATCATAGATCGAGATGAACTCAGCGTCCGGCGTCAATCTCAACAGGCTGCGGACATCGCGCGACGCGTTCGGCCGCCGGAACTTCATGGCTCGGAAGGAGCGGCCAAGTAGCACGACTAAGAGTTCTAAGGGGCGCTTCCGCTTGTCCTGAACAACCAACGCCGTGGCGCGATCAGGCGGCGTAAGAACAGCTCGACTGATCGGTGAGAAACGCCGGCAGATAAGCGCCGAGCCGGAGGGCGCACGCGTCTGGAGCTCGGCTCGAACGCTTGATCAGCGCCCTGAGATGGGTCGGCGCCATCGCGGAGAACAGGCAGATGCCGAGCGGGTTTGCGGCCAGCGCGTAATCCGTGAGGAATGCGGCCGCGGCGAGTTTCGGCGCCCCGTCGTAACCGGCGTCTGCAAACAAAGCCCGGGCTCCGGGGTCGCGGTGGAGCAGATCTATCAACAGGGGGAGCGTCCGCTGGGCGTCAAGCGCGCCGAAGGTGATGAGCAGCCTGCCCTCGTCTCGCCAAACCTGCGCCCAGTTCTGCTGAATATTCGGAGCAAGCGGATTGCTCGGAAATTGAAGGACGGAAAACACCTCCGGGAACGCGGCCGCCTGTCGGCAGGCTGCTGCGGGGGCGGCGATCCCGACGGCAGCGGCCTTGCCGCTCGCGATCGCCTGCAGGAGCGCCTCATGAACGGCCGGCGCCGCGGCCTCCTCCGGGGAGACGTCGTGCAGCATCAGCAGATCGACCCGCTCGACGCGCAGACGCCGCAAGCTACCGTCGAGGCTCGCGCGGATCGCCTCCGAGGTAAGCGGCAGCCGCTCAGTCGGCGCCGCCAATCTGACGAATTGTCGAAGCGCGGGAGCATGCCGGATGACGAAGCGGGCCGCCGGCCGAACGGCGGTCTTCCAGGCAGCCGTGCGGGCGGCGACACCGACTTTGGTGCAGACGTTCACCTCGCCACGGCGGCTCGCCAGAAACGGCGCCAGAACGCCCTCCGCCTCGCCGTGTCCGTAGCTTGGCGCGACGTCGAACCAGGTCACCCCCGCGTCGAACGCGCGGGCAAGCGCAGCGCGTCCATCCCGCGCGCTGACCCGCGAGCCAAGCGATCCGCAGCCAAAGCCGACCGCCGAGACCGGCGCTGAGCCGATCTGCGTCATGATTCTTCGCATGTGGCCCGCTCCACAGCGCGCGCATCCCGTGCGCGCCTTGGGAGAGGCGCGCCGACCTGATGGCCTTCGGGATGCGCAGGAAGCGGCATAAAACCGCGGTCCGCTGACGGCCGCAGTAACCTCAATCAGCCGAGCGCGATCAAGAGTATGTGAGTACGGCTCAAAGACGATGCCGGAGCCGGCTTAGTCGAGAATGTCGCCGTGTTCCTCAACGTACTGGGCGAGGCCCAGCGTGTGGTCGCGCGACAGCTGCTCGGCGGCGGCGACGTCGCGCTTTTCCAGCGCCTCGATGATCGATAGATGGTCGTCCATCGAGCGCGTGACGCGGTCGTCGCGGCCGATGGTGATCTGCCGGATGCCGCGAACATGCATGAAGATGTTCGAGGTGAACTCCTGCAGCGCGGCTGAGCCCGATAGCTTCACAAGAGTCTGGTGGAAGCGGATGTTGGCGTCGGAGTACTCGCTGAGATAATCCGCCGGCCTGTGGCTCTCGTTGAAGCCCTGGAAGAGCTTGCGGAGCTTCGCGATCTCGGCGTTCGAGGCGCTCTGCGCCGCGAGCCGCGCCGCCATGCTCTCGAGCGCGGCCCAAGCCTGGATCATCTCGATCACTTCACGCTTGGACTTCTTGAGCACCATGATGCCGCGCCGGGGCATCGACTTCACGAAGCCTTCCTGCTCCAGCATGGCTATCGCCTCGCGCACCGGCGTGCGGCTGACGCCGAGCCGCTCGGACAGCTGGCGCTCGTCGAGCCAGGCCGGATCCGGCGAGGAATAGATGTCCATATTGACGATGGCTTGCTTCAGGGCGGCGTAGACCTTGGTCTTGAAGGTCTGCTCCGGCGCAAAGCGCTCGAGCACCAGCGCGCCGTCGGAGTCGTCGTCGACGGGCCAACGCAACGGCGTTTTCAAATGCGGCGCTCCACTGGCGGGGAATCCGCAACTTGCATACCAGAGACGGGGTGAACGGCGAAGCTGCAAACCGCCGCATACTTTAGATGCAGAAAGGGCGGCCGAAGCCGCCCTTGGACATTGATTAATTCGTCATCCCTGACGCCGCGAGACGGCGAGCGGGGATGACGCTCTTTTTGATCAGCTCGCCGCGCGCAGCTCGGGCTTGTCGCCCTTGAGCAGCTCGACCAGCGTTTTGCCGAGCCTTGCGGGGCTGGGCGACACGCGGACGCCCGCGGCCTCCATCGCCGCGATCTTGTCCTCGGCGCCGCCCTTGCCGCCCGAGATGATCGCGCCGGCATGGCCCATCCTGCGCCCCGGAGGCGCCGTGCGGCCCGCGATGAAGCCCACCGTCGGCTTCTTGCGCCCGCGACGCGCCTCGTCCGCCAGGAACTGCGCCGCCTCCTCCTCCGCCGAACCGCCGAT
>NZ_SIUB01000003.1 GCF_004310425.1 Hansschlegelia quercus
ATGGACTGGCGGCCGAGGTCGAGCACGCCAAGATCCGGCTGTCGGATGGCAAGGAGACCGAACTGCCCCTAGGCTTCCGTGGAGGCGGGCCTGAAGGCGCCGATCCGGCGGCAGGCGTTCGAGGCTCACACGAGCGCGCTGGGCGAAAGGATCGCGGAGCACATCCGCCGCTGCCTGAAGAGCGCCGGCGTCGGCGCTGACCAGATCGACGCGGTGTTCCTCACCGGCGGATCGACCCGCATCCCGCATGTCCGCGCCGCGATCTTGGGGGAGGCGCCGGAGGCCCGCGTCGTCGAGGGCGACATCTTCGGCGCCGTTGGTGCAGGGCTCACCATAGAAGCGGCACGGCGTTACGGCTAAGGCGTTCGCGGCGACCTGCGCCGCACGGATTCTGTTCATCCAATGGGCCATGCCCCAGCCTCAGGCAGCCGCCTCAACCATAGCGCCTGCGTGACACTCTGAGCCTGCCACCTATCGAAGGTTGCGTTTCAAGGTCGGCTGTTGGTCCATGCAGTGAAGTCCGCTTCTGGCGCCGAATCGATCTGACACGCCGTTGATGCGATCATTGTGGCCGCATGTGATTCTAGTCAGGAGTTAGCCAGAACACTTGGCACTGGGATCAATTGCGCTCAAGGCGAGAAAGAAGGCTCGACGTATCCCAGCGGTTGCCGCCCATCCGCTCGACCTCGGCGAAAAACGTATCGACAAGCGCCGCCATTGGCAGGCTGGCCCCGTTACGACGCGCCTCCGCATTGCAGATCGAGAGGTCCTTCCTCATCAGCTCGACGGCGAACCCGAAGTCGAACCTGCCTTCGTTCATCGACTCCCAGTGGTTCTCCATCTGCCAGGATCGAGCGCTGCCCTGCGAAATCGCCCCGATGACCTTCTCAAGATCGAGGCCCGCGCGCTTGGCGAAGTGGATGCCCTCGGCAAGCCCTTCGATCAATCCCACCAGACAGATCTGATTGACCATCTTCGTCAGCTGCCCGGACCCGACCGGACCGATATGCGTCGTTGCGGCGGCGTAGCTCGCAACTATTAAAGCAACCCGCTCGTAGACATGGTCGTCGCCGCCGCACATGATCGTCAGGCTGCCATTCTCAGCCCCGCGACGCCCTCCCGAGACCGGAGCGTCCATGACGTGGAAGCCTCGTTCCCTGGCGGCGACCGCCAACTGCCGCGCGACTTCTGCTGAGGCTGTCGTATGATCGACGAAGACGCTATTGGCCGGCATTGACTGGAATGCGCCGTCGACGCCGATCGACACGGAGCGCACGTCATCATCGTCGCCGACGCAGGCCATGACGAAGTCTCGCCCTTCTGCGGCCTCTTGCGGGGTGCGTGCCACAGCTCCCCTGAACTGCTTCGCCCAAGCCTCTGCTTTCGCCGGCGTACGGTTGTACACGACGACATCGTGCCCGCCGCGCGAGGCTAGATACCCCGCCATGGGAAAGCCCATAACGCCAAGGCCCAGAAACGCCACCTTCGCCATAACTCACCTGCCTTTGTTCACATCACGCGGAACTAGTCAGCGCGCGCGATACTTCTTCAAAATAACTTATAGTGCTTAATTGATCGCAATAAGTTTTGCGGCATCATCATTGTATATCCGTGATCTCTCTTCGCGTTTTCCTACAGCAGAAGCGTCAAACGCCCTTTTGCACGGGAGACGCACGGGATCATGCGGTCATGACGTTTCGCGCTCGCCAGGACGACATCGCGGTGAATGACCGTTCCGTCGGAATATCCGCACTCGCAGGCGCCGCAGACGCCGATGCCGCAAGACGAGGACATTCGGAACCCCTCCTCGCGTAAAACATCAAGCAACGAACGCTCTGCAGGGATATGCACGGCGCGTCCGGTGGACTTGATCAAGACATCGAACGGCTCAGGCGCAAAGTTCTCGTCGTCCAAGGCGCCAAAGTGCTCGACATGGACCTGATCCAACGGCCAGCCCTTCTTTTTCAGGTCGGACTGCAAGCTGTCCATAAGGCTCTGCGGGCCGCACGCGTAGATATGGACGCCCGCTTGCGGGCGCGGCAAGACATCCGGATCGAAGCGACGAGCTTCTGATGAGTACCAGCAACGGAGTTTGTCACCGCAGACTGCCCGGAGCTCGGAAAGCAGCGGCGCATGCGTCGGCGCGCGGGCGCAGAGATGCAGTTCGTATTCCTGGCGTCTGGCCGCAAGCGAATGCGCCATCGCGAGGAAAGGGGTCACCCCGATCCCGCCGGCCACGAAGACGTGTCTGATCGCATCGTCCTGAAGAGGAAAGTTGTTCCGCGGATGCGACACATGCGCAGTTGACCCTTCAAGCAGATTCGCATGAGCCCATACCGACCCGCCTCTTCCAAGATCCTCGCGTTTGATTGCGATCTCGTAGCGACCGAGATCGGCGGGATCGCTGCAGAGCGAGTATTGCCGAACCCTTCCGTCCGGCAGCCGCAGATCGACATGCGCGCCCGGCTCCCACAAGGGCAGCGTCGGGCGGTGGGGATGAACAAGTGACAGCCGCACGATGTCCGGGGTGGTGGCGACCGCAGCCTCCACCTTGAGTTTCATGATGATGCGCGCCGACATCCGCCCTAGCCCAACATCTCGACGACGTCGCCCGGCCGTATCACGCCCCCGCGCTCAATGCCGCAGTTCAAACCTGCCCGGTTATAGAGGGGCAGGTAGACTGGCTGGCCGAGCAATTCCTCGATGTACTTGCAAGGAAAGCTGAGACGGCCTCCACGCAGAATGACGTCCCCGACCCGAAAGCGGCGCCCGACGAGGTGATTGAGCGGAACTCCGCGAACCGTCAGGTTTCGGCGATGGTCGCCAGGCAGCAATTTGATCGGCCCGCCCTGAAGCGGAGGATCGTTCCGGCTCATCGCGTCGAGAGCTTCCTGTTCGATCAGCGAGATCTCGCGCGTGTCGGGTTTGGGCGAGTAGGTCCCGTTTCCGAGATAATACCGGTCGCCCTTGATGCCGCGCCCGGCCACGCAATGGGCCTCGGTCAACTCCTCCATCTCGTAGCTCGCGGCGGGCGCGATATGGATGTTCAGCACCGTACCGCGCCAGCCGGTCGCGCCGCCGGGCACGCCTACGGCGATCGAACCCGCGGGGTGAGCGAACGCCTCGATTGTCTTCGGCGCCGGGCCGTCCGTCGGAGCCTCGTCCGTCATGACTTCAACGGCCCGGACGCCAAGGCTATCGCCTCGATCTCGACCTTGGCGTCGCCTGGGAGACGCGCGACCTCGACGGTCGAACGGGCCGGCGGCGCGTCGGGAAAATGTTCTGCGTAGACGGCATTCATCCGAGCGAAGTCGTTCATGTCCTTGAGATACACGGTGGTCTTGGCGACGCTGGCCAAGCTCGCGCCGCCAGCCTCCAGCACCGCCGCCAAATTGCCGAGCGAGACGCGGGTTTGATCTTCTATGCTGTCAGGGAACGCTCCCGAAGCCGGATCGGCCGGCAGCTGGCCCGAGACGAACAAGAAGTCGCCGATGCGAACGGCCTTGGAGAACGGGCCGATCGCTGCTGGCGTCTTGGCCGTGTCTACTGCTGATCTATTCATGTCTTCTCTTTTTACTAAGGCTCGGCGAGCCTTCGCCGAGTGGTTGGACCGTGGTGATGGTCGTCGACGCCGCACCTCCCGGGGAGGCCGGGCGTCAGAGCGTCGTGGCTTGCGGCTTCTTCATCGCCAGGACGCACAAGCCGGCGAGGACCGCGAGACCGCTCAAGTAGAGACCGATCGCGAGCGTCCCTCCCGTGGCCGCCAGCAACGTCGTAGCGATGATCGGCGCAAGGCCGCCGCCGATCGCCGCGGCGAACTGAACGCCGAGCGATATGCCGCTGTACCGAATGTTGGTCGGGAACTGAGCGGAGTACAGAGCCGGCTGAGCGCCGAACATCAGAGGGTAGATCCCGCCCAGGCAGATGACGATCGCGAGGCGGATGGCGAGCGCGTCGCCTGTGCTGAGGGCCAGGAAGGCCGGAACTGCGGCGATCGCGAGAAGGATCGTGCCGATGCCGTAGATCCGCCGCAACCCGAACTTCCCTGCGATGTAGCCCGAGAACGGGATCATGAAAAGACACAGCGTAGCGGCGAGTAGAATGCTGTTGAGGATATATGACTTAGGTATCCCCAATTTCGAAGTGGCGTATTGCAGGACGAATACGGTGACGAGATAGAACAGCGTCACTTCGGCCAACTTCGCGCCGATAGCGAGCAGCAGCGGCCGAGGATACGCGGTGAAGACGCGGACGGAGGGGAGGGCGACCGTCTCGCCGGAAGTCTTGGCCGCCAAGAAGGCAGGACTTTCGGCGACCTTGCTTCGTACAAACACCCCGAGCGCAATCAGCACAATGCTGGCCAGGAACGGCACGCGCCAACCCCAGTTCAAAAACACGTCCTCCGGCAGGCTGCTCGCGACGGAGAATACGATTGTGGAGATGATGAGGCCGGCGGGCGTTCCCACTTGCGGCAAGCTGCCGAAAAGCGACCGCTTCTCGACGCTCGCGTGCTCAACCGCCATCAGGACAGCCCCTCCCCACTCGCCGCCGACGGCGACGCCCTGACAAATGCGCAGGAGCACAAGCAAGACCGCCGCCCAAACGCCGATCTCGTTGTAGGTCGGCAGCAGGCCGATCAGGACTGTCGGCACGCCCATCAGAAACAGGCTCAGCAGCAGCATGCTCTTGCGACCCACGCGGTCGCCGAAGTGCCCGAAGACGAAGCCTCCCAAGGGGCGTGCGAAAAGGCCCACCGCAAAGGTTGCGAACGACGCCAAAGTGCCTGTGACCGGATCATAGCTCGGGAAGAACAGCTTACTGAAGACGAGCGCCGAAGCTGTTCCAAAAATAAAGAAGTCATACCACTCGATTGTCGTTCCGACGATCGTCGCAGCGGCGACCCACGACTTTGATGTCGGCGGAGACGCGCTCGAATCAACATAGCTGCTCATGACTACCCCGTCCTGACGATTTTAACTACGGCGACGCCCCAGGTTAAAACAGGGGTTGCCTACGGGCAACTTGTTGCCTAGACATAGGGGTAACGCGGATGCTTTTAGATGCAAGCCGCATTTCTGGGCTCCCCAAGCACATTGAATGGGCGCCTGCTTGCGGCTCAAGGATAGATCGGCAGTCGAATGGTGACTGACGTCAGAACTCAAGATGCACGAAGAGGTTCGACGCGCGGTCCGGCGCGGGCGGCGTCGCCTTGTCCATCGCGATCCGGCCTTGCGCCGCATCGGAGCGGAAGCGTATCGGGAACCGCGTGTCAGGGACGACGTCGGAAAGCCGCTCGTGCTGATGCTCGGATCCATCGGCGGCGGTTCAAGTTATCGGCATGGCGCAACCTGACCCTACGGAAGACATCATCCCCCCTCGGATCGGAAATCGTTTGCGCGCGTGGCGGCGGCGCAAAGAGATGACGCTCGAGCAGCTTGCGCAGGCCACAGGCCTCAACAAGGGCTTCCTGTCGCGCATTGAGAACGACGCGAAGACCCCATCCATCGACACGTTGCTGAAATTGGCCCGAACGCTGGACGTGTCCGTCGGGCAGCTGTTCGGGGAGCAGATCGACGACGCCGAGATCCACTTGGTCCGCGCCCAGCCCTCGAAGGGGCCCGAGCCGAAGAAGGGATACGCCTTCGTCCCGCTGTCTCCTCCGGGTCAAACGCCGCGCACCGAGGCGTTCCTGATGTATCCGCCCCTCCGCTTCAAGGACACGGGACAGGCTGAACATTCAGGCGAGGAATCGCTCTTCGTCGTCGAAGGTCAGATCGAGATCAAGTTCGCCGACCGCACCCTTTCGATGACGGCGGGAGATTACCTGCAGTTTCCCGGCCATCTGGTGCACCAGATGAGAAGGATCGGGCCACGAGCGACGATCCTGATCGTCGTTTCGAAATCATGAGTTCAACGCGCCTCGGGGTAAGCTTGAGATGGATATTGACAACTCTGTAGATTATTATTGCTGGCTGATGTCCGACTGGGCTTATCTCGGCGGCGTGCGGTTCAGGCAAATCGCCGCCCGCCATGGTCTGGCGGTTAACGTGATCCCGATGCGCATGCAGGAGGTGTACAAGGAGAGCGGCGGCATCCTGTTGGATGATCGATCCTGGCAGCGGCGCGACTATCGAATACACGAGCTGAAGCGCTGGAGCGCGCGCTTGGGCGTCCCCGTGAACATCGAGCCCAAGTTCTTCCCGACGGACGTCGATATGGCTTCATGCATGGTCATCGCCGCGCAGCGAGCGGGGCTGGCCGTCCTCGACCTTTGCGAGGCGATGATGCGTGCAATGTGGGTGGCCGATCTAGATCTGGCCGATCCCGCCGTGCTGGTCGAAATCGCGAACAGCGTGGGCATGGATGGAAGAGAGTTGCTCGCTTCCGCGACGACCGACGCCGTTCGATCGGAGTACGCCGGCAACACCCAGCGCGCTCTGGCCGCGGGCGTGTTCGGGTCGCCCTTCTACGTGTATTCCGGCGAAAAATTCTGGGGGCAAGATCGTCTCGACATGTTTGAGGAGGCGGTCGTTCGTCGGTCCGGTCGCGATCTCGGGCGTCGTCCAGACTAGCGCTTTCCCGATGCATGGTCGGGTCGTTCATGCAGCTCGCGTTCTAAGGCGACCGGCGGACATGATCGCGTTCCGGTAGGTCCGAGGGTCGCTACAGCGCCGTTTACCCACAAGACGTCAACGACCAAGCAGTCGATCGCGAAATTACCCGATAGCCGGGACGACAGTGCGTCTTGGCGTTCATCAACCAGACGAGGATCGTGACATGGCCGAGCTTTACACCGCGACCGCGACCGCAACTGGCGGACGACAGGGACGCGTTCGATCTTCGGACGGCGTCCTCGATCAACCGCTGGCGCTTCCCAAGGAACTCGGCGGGCCGGGCGGAGCGGCGACGAATCCTGAACAGCTATTCGACGCAGGGTACGCCGGATGCTTCGAGAATGCGTTGCTGCGCGTCGCACGTGAAAAGAAGGCGCCGATCGGCGAATCGTCGGTAACCGCTCACGTATGCATCGGACGAGGACCAGACGGGTTTTTCCGCCTTACAGCCGTCCTCGAGGTAGCGGCGCCAGGCCGTGATCGTGCGGAAGTAGAGGAGTTCGTTCGCATCGCGCACGAAGAAGTCTGTCCATATTCCCGGGCAACACGCGGCAACATGGACGTCAGAATTCACGCACGCTAAGCGCGCAGTTTCGACTGCCGCCTACCCACTTCCGACATCTCGCTTCTTGGCTCAGACGTAACGCGAAGGGCCCAACGACGACCGTCGCTGCTTAGGACGACCGAGCTCAAGGGCTCTACGTCAATACAAAAGAATGACCGCGCAGGCGCGTCAAATACATGAAGCATACAAGCCTTAAGCACGGAGGCAGGCGCAACGGCTATTGTACGACCGGGCAACCGTTCGCATTCGGCGAGCCACCTTTTGGCCCGCGTCAAGAGGGCCTCGATTGACTCCCCTCCGTGCGCAGCTTGAGACGGGTCAGTGGTCCAAGACTGAAAACCGCCCGGATCCGCCCCGGCGACATCGTCGAGCGTCCGACCGCGCCACGATCCAAAATCAATCTCAGAAAGTTCGGCCCGCACCTTGGCGTCGAGGCCGAGCGCCGCGGCGCTTCGTCGTGTGATCGCGTCGGGCCCGCACCAGATCCGATCGGCGCTGAGAACGGGTGGAGACGGCCGGACAGACTGGCTCAGACCCTCGTCCGGCCCATTATCGCCCGGAAAGACAGGCCGCTTCGACCGTAGCGCGCAGATCATCAGCAGACGATGCGTCATCGGACGGTTTCCGGCATACGGTCGTCAACCTCGCGCCGGACCGCTCCTCTGCGAACGCAAACGCAGAGATCGCACGGCGTACCCGCCGCCGGTCAGAAGCAGCATCGCGGCAAGGCTCATGATCGCGGACGCCGGATCCCGCGCGATGTCGACCAGCCGCGGTCTGACGATCGTCGCCGTGTTGAAGGTCTCGCCGCTCGAGGAGCAGATTTCGCCTGCCTCGGGCGCCGCGCGTCGACGCGCCTCGAGCCGATCGAGGATCGCGAGCGCCGACGTTGCGCCTGAGGACTCGCGGCTCATGACGAGCAGGAGTTGCTTGGCGGCCGCGAGATAGGCGTGAGCGCAGGCGTTGAAAGGGCTGTCCTCGCGCGCGACGCCGCCGGGCGCGAGGCCCCACAGGCAGTAGGCGAACTGGACGCCGTAATGATTGTAGAGCCGGCGCATGGGCCCGTCGCTTGGCGTCTGAACGCGCGCGAGCGCGATGATCTCGTCGAGGCGTTCGTCGATCAGCGCCATCTCGCCATGCGAGATCGCGGGGATCGACAGGCCCGCTCGGAAAGCGTCGCCGGATCCCGGTGAATGAGCGGACGCTTCGCTAGGGATCGACGTCAGCGCGACGAGGATCGCGGCCCAGGCGAGGCGCCCGAGCCGCGACCGCTTCCAAGGCTGGAGAAAGCCTTTCGTCACCGCAACGCCGCTGCGCCGGCCGTATGGCGTGGCGCGTTTTCTCTACGGGCCGCGTACTCGGTCACGGCGCCGAATGCTAGGCCGACAACGCTCCAAAGCACGGCCTGGACGCCGATCGACGCGATCCGGAAGTTCCAGAGCGCGGCCGGCGAGAACGAGGCCGGGATTTCCTCGATGTCAGGCAGGGCCGCGAACATTACCGCGACGATCGAGACATAGACGATGGCTGCGACCGTCGCGCCGTTCCAGCCGCCGATCCGCTCCGCGAGGCGCCGGGCGAGCATCACGGACGCGATCATAAGCGCGACCGAAAACGCGAGCATCGCGAAGAACAGTTCGGTGCGCGCGACGATCGTGTCGGCGCTGCCGACCGCCGGCGGGTTGGCGGGATATTTGAGTTGCGGAACGATGACGATCGCGACGTAACCCAGCGTCGCGATCAGGGCCGCGACCGAGCGGGGGCTCAAGCGACCGAGACGGCCATTGGCGAAGGCGAAGGCGAGCGCGATCAGTCCGCCGACGGCGGCCCCATAGATGACGAGGCCCGTAAACAGGCCGAGACCCGCCTGCGTCGCGCGGCTGACGATCTCAGGCTCCTCCATGCCGCCGGCGGCGCCTGCGGCATGGCTCGCGTGCTCCTCGAACGCGATGGCGTAATCGACCCAAGGTTCGCCGAAGGTCCGGGCGAAGCAGAAGGCGAGAAGGCCGGCGAGCACGCCGACCATCATGCCCCTCAGCAGAAGGTTGCCGACCATCTCGCTCTCCTTCAGTGACAGGGAAAGCCGAGCAGATGGCGGCCGTCATGCACGAACTCATGCACGACGGAGCCTCCGATCAGCGAAGTGGCGCCTTCTTCCGCCCCGACGAAGTAGACAGTGAGGACAAGCATCAGGCCGCCGAAAACGGCCCAGGGCAGAATCTTCGAGACCGGGATCGGCTCGGCGCGCGACGGCGTCGACGCGGAAGTGGCGAATGCGGCGTTGGTCATCGGGATCTCCCATTCAGACCGTTGGAAGGATCGCCGCGCGGTCACCGCGCGACGATTGTCGCGAGCCGAGGCTTCGCTGGTCAGGAGGCGCGGACGGACTGTTTCGGCGCCACGCCATGGATCCAGCCAGCGAGCTTCGCCGAGACGAAGCCGAAGCAGGCCCCGATGATCATCGAAAACGGAACGATCAGAAGGGCGTTTCGGCTGGATGCCGACAGCATGATCGTGGGCGTGAAGGCGTCCGCGTTCTGCGTCAGGAACGAGAAGGTGCAGGCGTAGCCGTAGGTCACCGCCGGGATCGACGAGAAGGCGGGGATGTAGGCGGCAAGAATGTAGATCGCGATCGACGCCGCCACGATGGTGGCGCCGAGAACAGGTCCCGGGGCAATGGTCGCGAGCGCCAGACCGGCGGACCATGCGACGACGACCCCGAAGAGGTTCGCGACGACGGTGGTCCTGAACGCGGCGGGGTCGCCGCCGCAGTGGTAGAAGCACGCCCAGGCCGCGAACGCCGCCCAGATCAGGAAGGCGTTGGTCGCGAGGAACAGCCAGGTGCACACGCCCCCGAGCAAGCCCACGCTGATTGCGAGAGGGATGATCATCGCTTGCGTCCTTTCGAGACGCGGGAGGTCAAGGCTTCCCCGTTCCGGCGCACGGGGTCGCGCGCCAGTCGGCGAAGTGCCGGTTCGAAAGCCGTTACGAGGCGGTCAGATGACCTCGTCACGGGTGCGATGCAGGAACTCCTCCGTCCGCCGGTCGAGTTCGTCGGCCTGGACCAGTCCCTTGTCGAGCGCGAGCTTCTCGAAGGCCGCGAGCCACTGCTCGTAATAGCTCCAGGCTTCGTCGCCAGGCTCGTGGGTCTTGTCCCACTCGCCGATGGTGCTGATCAGGCTCTTGCGGAAGTCCTCGTACGGGTAGGACTTCGCCTCGGCGAGCGCGAGCACCATGCCGAAGGCCCGGCCCTGCCATGGCTCGTCGAACTTCAGGCTCTCGCAGTTGCGCGGAATGGCCTCCCGGCCCGTGAGGTCGTCGAGATAGGCGTCCATCGATCAGCCCTCCGTCAGGCCGTCGCCAGGCCGAGGCCCTGCATGGCCTCGGTGGAGACGAGCGCGGCGAGTTTCTCCTCGTCCCAACCGTCCGTGCCGGCAGGACGTTCGGGGATGACGAAGTAGCGGACTTGGGCGCTCGAATCCCAGATCTCGATCTTGTGGTCGTCTGGCAGCTTTACGCCGAAGTCGGAGAGCACGCCGCGGGGCTCGCGCACGATGCGGGCGCGAAAGACCGGATCCTTGAACCAGTAGGGCGGCAGCCCGAGCAGCGGCCATGGCCAGCACGAGCACAGCGTGCAGCACACCACGTTGTGGGTGCCCGGCTTGTTCTCGACGACCTTGAGGTTCTCGCCCTCGATGCCGTCGCGCATGCCGAGCTCCGCAATCGCCTTGTTGGCGTCGGCGAGAAGCCTTCCCTTGAAGGCCGGGTCAGTCCAGGCCTTGGCGACGACCTTGGCGCCGTTGAACGGCCCCATCTCATGCTCGAAGAAGTTGATGACGCGGTCGACCGTGTCGGTCCCGATGAGGCCCTTCTCGCGGAACAGGGACTCGAGCGCCTTGGTGCGCGCGGCGTAATAGGTTTCGCTCTCGCGTAGATGGTGATGATGTTCGTGGTCGTGATCGTCGCTCATGGATATCGCCTTCTTTTGGCGGCGCGCCGCCGTTATTCGTCGTGTTGATTAAAAAGGGGCCGGGTCACGCCGCCTCGAGGTAGACCTCGAAGAAGTCGTTGTAGAGAACGTCGCCTTTGTCCGGGATGTCGTCCCAGAGATCGCGGGTCTTGAACTTCACCAAGTAAACCGGTTGGGCGGTGCAGATGCCGTCGGTGGGCACGTTGTCTGCGTAGAGGTAGGCGCCCTTGTAGACGGTCTCGACGATGCCGGTCCGGTTGCGGAGATAGCCCGGCAGACGGGTGTGCGCGGCGGGCGGCATGTCCTTGACGCGCACCGTGTCGCCGGTCTTGAAGATTGGGTTCACCGCGACGTCGCGATACGGGTTCGACCCGGTGTAGAAATACTCGATCACCTTTTCGGTGACGTCGTTATCGCCGGCGTTCGGCTGCTTGGCCTCGGGGTTGTCTAGGTAGTACTTGGTCTTCTCCTCGAGTTCCTTATCCGAGATGTAGTTCCTGGAGACCAGGAACTTGCACATGCCGCCGAGCCATTTGATGTAATAGCGGTATTTGAAGTAATCGAGTGGGTTCATGGACTCCGCGAGCACGCGCAGATCAGGCCAAGCCCAGATGCCGGTGCCCATCATTGTGGTGTGGACGGCGAAGAGTTGGGCCTCCCACGGCTCGACGAAAACGCGCTTTTCGACGTCGACGGGGCCGAGATTCTCGATGCCCCCGAGATAATGCTGGACCTTCACGCTAAAGCCTCCGCGGTCGATGGGCGTCGCTCTAAGCCGACGCCTCGATTGAACCAGGCCTGCAGCGGCCGGCCGCTTTCACGGCGTTCGTGCTGGCCGAGTAAATTCTAAGATGCAAGGCCTCTCCGCGAAGCAGGTCATCGCGACCAAACGCAAAAAAGGCCCGTCAGCATCCTGCTGCGGGCGACTATGCCAAGTTCCTATGTTTCGCGTGATTTGCGTCTACATGGGCAGCACTGCCCGACGCTTGCTCCCAGACTGATCCGCGCTGAAAAGACAGTCAAGCACATTTTTTGATCGGTCCGAGCACGCTTTTCATTCGCCTGTCGCTAAGCCGAGATCGATCGCCGCTTGACAAGCGACGCGGACCGTTCGAGCCTAAGATATAGGCGCGGGGCAACGATGCCCGATTGAGCGCCATGCGTTTCGATAGATATCAAGGCGCGGACGTTGTCCGCGTCAGGCAGCGACGCCCTCAAGCCTCCCGGCTCGAGGGCTTTTTGTGTTCGGCGATCCGATGACGACGACTGACAGCTACCGCATCGGCCTGATGTTTTCCTCGACAGGGCCCTACAGCTCGGTCGCGAGCCCCATGCTGAACGGAGCGTTGCTCGCGGTCTCCGAAGTCAACGCCGGCGCCGCGATCAAGCTCGACCCTGTCATGGTGAACCCTGGCGGCGACCTCACCCGCTATGGTCCTCTGAGCTCACAATTGCTGTCGTCCGGCATCCGGCAGGTCGTCGGCTGCTACACCTCATCAAGCCGGAAGGAAGTCATTCCGGTTTTCGAAAAGCACGACGGCCTGCTCTGGTATCCGTCGCACTACGAAGGCTTCGAGAGCTCCGAGAACGTCGTGTATACAGGCGCGGCCCCGAACCAGCACATCCTCCCGCTGATTGACTACCTGATGTCGTCCCATGGCGATCGGGCGTTCTGCGTCGGCTCCAACTACATCTGGGCTTGGGAGAACAACCGCATCTTGCGGGAGGTCGTCGTCGCTCGCGGCGGGACGGTGCTGGCGGAGCGCTATTTGCCGGTCGGCGAGACCGATTTCGCCAAGACCATAGAGGCGATCCTCGCGGCCAGGCCGAGCTTCGTGTTCTCGTCTCTCATCGGCCTCAGCGGATATGTCTTCATCCGCAGCCTGCGCGAGGCCTGCCTCGCGCGCGGGATCAATCAACCGGGCGTAATGCCGGTCGCAAGCTGCAATCTGAACGAGCCCGACCTGATCGACATCGGCGGCGCGGCCATGGACGGCCACATCAGCTCAAGCGTCTATTTTTCGTCGCTGCCGACGTCAGAGAGCCGGACCTTCGTCGCGAGCTACGCCGCCGCCTATCCAGACAAGCCCTGGGCGTCGGCCGACGCGGAGGCCTCCTACATCGCAGTCAAGCTTTTGGCCGCCGCCCTTTCGGAAGCCCGCAGCGACGAAATCGGCGTAGTGCGGCGGGCGCTTGGCCATCAGCGCCTGAACGCCCCGCAGGGCGAGGTTCTGGTCGACGCCGACACCATGCACCTCTACCTCACGCCGCGCATAGGCCGGTCCCGCGCGGACGGGAGCTTCGACGTCATCCGCCAGGAGCCGGCGGCAATCCGGCCCGATCCCTACCTCGTCAGCTTTTCCGCGACGGACGCCTGGGGCTCGCCTGCCTCCCGTCTGCGGGCGGTGAACTGATGACCCTGTCGCCAGTCCAGAATTTCCGCGGGATGCGGGCTTTGATCTTCGCCTCCGGAGAAGGCGGCATAGACACGCTCGCGTCGGTGCTGAACAAACTTGGGCTTGCCGTAGAGCGTCCCGGCGTTCCGGCGAACGCCGCGGCGGTCGATGCGTCTTCGTTCGATTCCGCCCGCGACGTTCTGTTCATCGACGGAGACCTTGAGGGCGTCCTGGAGCCGAGCGCGATCAAGGCCGGATTGCCGCCTGTGGCCGTCATCGGTCTCGTCGGCGTCGAGGCGCCGAGTCGACTGAAGGGGCTGATGCTGCAAGGGGCCACGGCCTTCCTGCGCAAGCCGGTCTATGCCGGCGCCGTGTACACTACGCTGTTCCTTGGCGTGAACCAGTATCTTCAGCGCAAGACGCTCGCCGATCAGCTAAGCGAGCATCAGGACCGGCGGCGCCGTCGCCGGCTGGTGATCAAGACTATCGTTCGCATCATGGAAGAGCATGCGATCGACGACGACGAGGCCTACGCGTTCCTGCGCCGGGACAGCATGCGCAGCCGCCTCAGCCTCGAGGATTACTGCGAACAGCAACTCGCCTGCCGGTCAGAGCCGACCGGATCTTCTGAAAACGCGCCTGTCGAGCTGACGCTCGCGCGGCGCTGATCCCCTCACTTTCGACGACGCGGTAGACCGGCGATCGCCCGAGGGCGACGCGGCGCCTGCGCGCTTCCAGAACCCCGGCTGTCAGCGACGCCAGCCCGCCCTCTCTGAGGAGAACGACATGAGTTGGCTCGAAAATTCCATCATGGCAGCGCGCGGCGAAGCGAAGGGTCTTGCTGGTCAGACCTTCTCGATCACCGAGGAAAGTCAGGGGAAGTACCACTACGTCTACGGGCCCTACGCCGAGCCGATCCTGCGGGTTGATCCGGGGGCGGTAGTCTCCGCTGAAACCCATGACGCCATGGAAGGCCAGATCAAAAGCGAGAGTGACAGTCCCAGCGCGATCCTGAACTTCCCGTTCCTTAATCCGCAGAACGGCCCGATCTTCGTCAACGGCGCAGAGAAGGGCGACTGCCTCGCGGTCTACATCCGCAAGATCGTTCCGCGCGGTCCGCAGCCGGTCGGCACCACCTGCATCATGCCTGAGTTTGGCGGGCTTGTCGGCACTGGCGACACCGCCATCCTCAATCCGCCGCTGCCTGAGATCGTCAAGAAGGTCGAGGTCACCCCGGAGAAGGGCGTGGTATGGAACGACAAGATCACGCTGCCCTACCAGCCGTTCATCGGCACGATTGGGACCTCGCCCGAGATCGAGGCGATCTCATCCCTCGTCCCCGATTATTACGGCGGCAACATGGATCTGCCGGACGTTGGCCCCGGCGCGGTGATTTACCTGCCGGTGCATGCGCCGGGCGCGCTGCTCTATCTCGGCGACTGCCACGCCACGCAGGGAGACGGGGAAATCTGCGGTTTCGCAATCGAGCATCCGACCGTCACCACGATCCAGATCGATCTCATCAAGAACTGGACGTTCCGTTGGCCGAGGCTCGAAACCGAAGGATTGATCATGACGATCGGTTCGGGTCGACCGATGGAGGACGCCGCCCGGATCGCCTATCGGGAGCTTGTCCGCTGGATGGCCGCCGACTACGGCTATGACGAACTCGACGCGTATATGCTGCTCACGCAGGCGGGTAAGCTGCGGGTCGGGAACATGGTGGATCCCAAATACACTTTGGGCGCTTCCGTATCGAAGACCCTGCTAGGTTAGGAAGTCGAGCGATTGGCAGGCTTGGCGCTTTGCGCGAGTCTCCATCGAGAGCGCACTGGGCGGCCGCCTGAGCGCTGTTCGCTCGCTCGACTGCGACGGTCAGGTCATCCGTGCTTCCAGGCCTCTTGGTTCTGCTCATCTGTCAACTCGCAGGCGAGGCGTTCGCGCGCACTCCTGACCTGCCGCTTCCAGGACCGGTCATCGGCATTGTGCTGCTCGTGGCGGCCTTGTTCGTTCGGAGCCATTTTTTCCGCGGCCGCGGCCGCGGCGATGAGACCGCCACGCACGACCATCAAGGCGCAGTCGGCGAGGCTGCGGACGGGCTGCTGCGTCATCTCGGTCTGCTGTTCGTGCCCGCGGGCGTCGGGATCGCGCACAGCTACCAGGCGCTCAACGGTCAACTGATCTCGGTAACTGCCGCATTGATCGGGTCGACGGTCATCACGCTTATCGCGACCGTCACGACCTTCCGGCTGGTAGCGCGGCGCCTGCCTAGAGACGACGGCCGATGAGAACGCCGACCCCGGAGCGCTTCTTCGAGCTTTGGGTCTTCCTCTCCGCGAATCCCTTGCTGTGGCTCACCGTCACGATCGGCACGTTTCTGGCCGCCCAGGCTCGCGGCGCTCGCGCGCTTCAACCCGCTGATCAATCCGGTGCTGCTCTCGATCGTCGCGATCGTTATCGTGCTGCAGCTCACGGACACGGATTACAGGACTTATTTCGAAGGCGCCCAATTCGTGCATTTCGCGCTCGGACCGGCCACCGTCGCGCTCGGCGTATCGCTCTACCGCAACCGCAATCTCGTGAAGCGCGACGCCCTGCCGATCGTCGCTGCCCTGCTGGTCGGCGCGCCGGTCGCGTGCCGGTCCGTGATCGGTCTCGCCAGATTGTTTGGCGTCGACGCCGGCGCCATCGCGGCGCTTGCGCTCAAGTCAGTGACCGTCAGCATCGCGCTCGGCATTGTCGATCAGGTAGTTGGTGGCGTAGGCGAAGAAGGCGTGGCCCTTGTGCGCGCCAGTCCACTGCGCAGCCGGATCAGACCGCGAGACGAACTTCGGCGTCGTCTCGCTCGCCGCGCCCCAGGCCGCCTCGTCGAGCGTGTCGAGGTACTCGCGGACGGCACGGCGGGATGCCGCAAGCTCTTCCCAGTCGACCTCGTCCACGCCGTCCGCCGAGCGCTGCCGGTTGGCGTCGGCCCGGATCAGGCTGGCGTCGACCGCGAAGCCGTCGTCGCCGACGAGGCCCTCCGTCATGCAGCGCCGGACGACGGTCTCGAACAGCTTGCGCAGCAGGTCGCTGTCGCGGAAGCGGCCGTGGCGGTTTTTGAGAAGGTCGAGTGGTGCGGCACGTCGCCGTCGAGGGCGAGCCGGCAGAACCAGCGGTAGGCGAGGTTCAGGTGAACCTCCTCGCAAAGCCGCCGCTCCGAGCGGACGCCGAAGCAGTAGCCGACGAGCAGCATCCGGATCAGCAACTCCGGATCGATCGAGGGTCGCCCCGTCGAGCTGTAGAACGGAGCGAGCTCTCGCCGCACCTCCGACAGGTCGACGAACCGGTCGATCGCCCTCAGCAGATGGTCCTCCGGCACATGCCGCTCGAGCGAGAACTCGTAGAACAAGGCCGCCTGGTCGACCTGCCGCTCGCCCATCATCGCCGATGCCCTCCACCCGCATGACGGAGTGAATCAGCGACGGCGCCTCGCTTCAACGACGGAGTTTTTCAACACAATCGGCGCAGAGCGGCCGCGTCTTCGTTCGGATATGCAGCTAGGTACTTTGCTCAATCCGCGCTTGAACGAAAACGAAGTTGTTCAAGCGCCAAGAGCCTGGTCCGTCGGCCATCCCGCGAGAGCAAGGTCCACGATCGCGAGGAGCTGCTCGCGGGTCGCTCCGGCTTTTGCCTGGATGGCCATCCCTTGCGAGACCGCCATGACAAACCGCGCCAGCGCGGCGGGATCGGCGTCGGCTTGAAGGTCGCCTTCTTCGCGCGCCCGGATGAACCGCTCGGCGAGCCTCTGCTCTGCGCCGCCACGGCGGCGTACTAGCTTAGCCCGAATCGCTTCGCTTTCGTCCGAACCCGCCAACGCGCCGTTGATCCCAAAACAGCCCTGCGGCGTGCAGGCCCCGGTTTGAACCCCCGCTGAGCCCTCGAGGAACCTCCGCACAACGAAAGCCGAGCGGGGCTCAAGGAGCGCTTCATGGAAGAACCCCATGAACAGCTCGTCGTAGCGGTCGAGCGCCTTGAGGAACATTTCCTCCTTGTTGCCGAAAGCAGCATAAAGCCCGGGTCGCGCCACGCCGGTCGCAGCGGTGAGATCCGCATAGGAAGCGCCCTCGAAGCCTTTCGCCCAGAACACTGCGAGCGCGGCGTCGATCGCTTTGTCGAGGTCGAATTCGCGGTGGCGTCCCATCGGCTCTGCTTTCGATAACGCCCGTTTTCATATCCTTGACAGCCCACCACGCAAACAGTACCGATTGGTATTATAACGATCGGTATTAAATTACGTCTGTCGGCCGCTTCTCCTGATCCGACGATGCAAAGGAAAACCCCATGTCGAACTCCCTCGAAGGCAAGATCGCGGTCGTGACCGGCGGCAGCACCGGCATCGGCCTCGGCATTGCCAAGCGCTTCGTATCGGAAGGCGCCACGGTGGTCATCACTGGCCGCCGCCAAGCCGAACTCGATGTAGCGGTCGCTGAGATCGGTCCCAAGGCTTTGGCGATCCGCGCGGATGTCTCCGTTCTCAGTGACCTCGACGCGCTCTATCAGGAGGTAGGACGCAAGCACGGCCGCATCGATGTGCTGGTCGCAAATGCCGGCGGCGGAAGCCTCGCGAAGCTCGGCGAGATCACCGAGGAGCATTTCGATCAGACCTTTGCGATCAACGTGAAAGGCGTCTTGTTCACGGTCCAGAAGGCGCTGCCGCTGATGGAAAAAGGCGGCTCCATCATCGTTACGGGCTCCACGACCTCGGTCATGGGCACCGAGGCGTTCAGCGTCTACAGCGGGACGAAGGCGGCGATCCGGAACTTCGTGCGAAGCTGGATCCTCGACCTCAAAGGCCGCAACATACGCGTCAACGTGCTCAGCCCCGGACCGATCGATACCCCGGCTTTGCGCGGGGTTGCGAACCAAGCGGAGGGGCTGCTCGATTATCTCACCTCGCAGGTCCCGCTCGGACGCATCGGCGACCCCGACGAGACTGGCAAGGTGGCCGTCTTCCTCGCCTCTGACGCTTCGAGCTTCGTGAACGGCGCCGAGCTCTTCGTCGATGGGGGCCTTGCACAAGTCTGAGCGGCGCTTGCTTCCGCTTTGGCCCACCTGAGGGCCAGCGCGAGCTCCGAAGCATGTGAGGTTCTGCTCCTAAGCAAGGACTTGGACTGGGTGGTATGTCCGCTTGCCGGCGGAGTTTGATGTCAGCTCCTGGCGCGGGTCGGCGATCGGCTTGGGACTGAGGATGACCCTTAGCTGACTTTCCACATGTCCGCTGTCTAGCGCGACTGGAAAAATGTCACGCCTGACGTTCGCAGTCGGCGAATGCGCTCCGCCAGCCTCGCACTCATGAGAGGCGAGGCTTACGCCGAAGCAGCTTGCGCATAATCCATCCTCTTGAGGTCAGAGATCAGATCCGGTCCGGTCGGCCGCCACCCAAGCCATCCACGCGTCTTCGCGCTTGAGGCCGGCATGTCCAGTCCGGCGAACATCGCGAACCATCCGAAATGACTTGGCGCCTCCTCGGCCGAGAGCGAGATGACAGGCATGTTGAGGCCGGCGCCCACCACCTCCGCGATCTCGCGGGTCTCCACGCCCTCCTCGTCGACAGCGTGATACCGCGCGCCCGGTCGCATTTTCTCGAGCGCGAGCACGTAGAGCTTCGCGACATCGAGCACGTGGGCGGCCGGCCACCGGTTGCGGCCATCGCCGATATAGGCGACGACCCCCTTTTCCCGCGAGAGCTCCACAAACGGCGTGATCAGACCCTGCTTCACTGGATCGTGAACCTGTGGAAGCCGCACCACGGAGACATTCACTCCCGCCTCAAGCAGCGCCTCGCCCGCCAACTCGGACGCGACGCGTGGGTTCGGGTGGTCTCGGTTGAAGATGTCCTCGGTCGCCGGTTGACCCGGCTTGGCGCTGCCCATGCCGGTTCCGGACGTGATGATCAAAGGCCGGTCGGAGTGCTTGAACTCCGAACCCAGCACATCGATGACGCGCCGGTCTTTGTCGCAATTTGCCGCGAAGTTCGTGAAATCATGGTCGAAGGCTGTGTGGATCACCGCGTCCGCCTGCGCCGCTCCGGCACGCAGGCTTTCGGGATCCTCCAACATGCCGCGATAGACTTCCGCTCCAGCCGCCGCAAGCGACCGCTCTCCGCTCTCCGATCGCGTCAGGCCGAGAACCTGGTGCCCGGCGTCAAGCAGTTCAGGAATGATGCGCGATCCGATAAAGCCGGTCGCGCCTGTCAGAAAGACTCGCATGGAATACGTCCCGTTATTGTCCGGGGCAGAAGATCGGTCTACAACCTTTCATGTAAAAGTAGTGATCTTATCCTAGTATAATAACCAACAGGATCGCCATGTCGGGCGACGTCGCCAATGCGCTTGGGAGTTTCCTGCGCGACCGCCGGATCAAGCTCGACCCCGCCGCTTTCGGCTTCACGGCTGGACGTCGCCGCACGCCCGGCCTGCGCCGTGAAGAGGTGGCGGCGCGCTCGAACATCAGCCCGACCTGGTACACGTGGCTGGAACAGGGCCGAGGAGGAGCCCCCTCCGCCGATGTGCTCAATCGCATCGCCACCGGACTGATGCTGACCGAGCCTGAGCGTGAGCACCTTTTCATCCTCGGTCTTGGGCGTCCGCCCGAGGCTCGTTATCGGCACGCGGATGCGGTGACGCCACGACTGCAACGCGTGCTTGACGCCCTGCCGAACAGTCCCGCCATCGTCAAGACGGCGACTTGGGACGTCATCGCCTGGAACCAGGCGGCGGCGACTGTTTTGACCGACTATTCCACGTTGCCCCGCGAGCAGCGCAACGTTCTGCGCATCATGTTCTCCAATGCGCGCGTGCGGGCGGCGCAGGAGGATTGGAGAAGCGTCGCCCGCTTCGTGGTGGCCTCGTTCAGGGCGGATGCCGCACGAGCCGGCGCCGGCGCCGAGATCGCGCAACTCGTCAAGGAGCTTTCCCGAACCAGCCCGGAGTTCCATGCGCTCTGGCAGGAGAATGACGTCGCTGTCGAAGGTGATGGCATGAAACGCCTTCGACATCCGGAGCTCGGTTTGATCGAGCTCGAGTTCTCGAGTTTCGCCGTCGACGGTCGTCCTGATCTTGCGATGATCGTCTACAATCCATCCACGATGGAGACAGCGGAGCAGATACGGTCGTTCATCGCCTCGCGCGCAGGTCTGCCTAGACCTGATCTGCCTAAGTTGGATTGAAGAATGCCAAGCTCCGCTTGTGGCGCGAAGCGGCGGATGGGCTTGGTCCCATCTATACGTGTGGCCAAATTCGTCGCGATCGCTGCTATAGATGCGCGAATGCCGAAGATGCCCAGCAAAGCAGAGCTAATCGTGACAGAGCGATTTGAACGGCATCGGCAACCTTGGACAAATGAGGAACCGGAGAAGCTCAAGTTGTTCGCTAACAAGGGCGTGGCACTTAGCGCAATTTCGAAAGCGATGAGCCGCAGCGAAGAATCCATCAAAGACCGCGCGAACTCGATGGCATCGGTATCGCCAAGCTCCGTTAGCCGTGCCCACGGCACGGCCGGGGGCGCAACGGCGATGCCCGCTGTTGGACGATGATGCAACTGCGCTTATGGCGCATCCCGCTCTCAACTGAGCGCGGCGAATGGGTTAGTCAGGCTGGCCGAGCGCCCGATAAATCTCAGCAAGATACGAGCTCATCGGAAGACCGAGTTCCGCCCCGGTGGGCAGTGGCTTCAAGAACCAGCGCTCGTAAGAGGAGCTGAGGATGCTGTCGCGAGCCATTCGGGCGAAACTCTGCCCGACCAGTTCGGCGAGATCGGGATCGTCCTTCCGAAACATGATGGCGTAGGGCTCAAATGAGAGGTAGTCGCCCTCGATCGTGAAGCTATCGCCATCAGGACGGGACGCCTTGAGGCCGTAGAGTAGGATGTCGTCGGACGCGGCCGCGTCGGCCTTTCCGGACGCGAGCGCCTCGACGGCGGCTTCGGCGGAGGCGACCTCTTGAACCTCGATCGGCGGCGAGACTTTCACGGCCAGCCGCCGGACCACCTCGGCATTCGTCGTGCCCGCGCCGACCGCAAGCTTTCGGCCCGCCAGATCACGATAGGACGACACGCCGTTTCCGTCCCTCCCCATGATTTTCGTGCCGGCCAGAAAGAATACGGGCGAAAAGGCCACGCTCTTGCGGCGCTCGTCGGTTGCCGTCGTTGAGCCGCATTCGAGATCGACCTCGCCCGCGGTGACCTTTGGCAGACGCGCCTCGGCCGAGAGCGGAACAAAGACGAGCCGGATGCCGGTCTGCCAGACGGCGGCATCCGGCTCGAGCAGATCGCGATGAAGGCGGGCTGCAATGTCGGAGGCGATCCCGCGGCAGATCTCTACCGAAAAGCCTACCGGCTGCCCGCCCCTGTTTAGGAATGAGAACGGGACCGCTCCTGTCCTATAACCAATGAGGATCGTGCCGCGGTCCCGAACCTTCTTCAGTGTTCCCGATAACAGCCCTTCCGTCTCCTGCGCCCGGACAGCGCCGGCCATCGCCAGCCCGGCCGCTAATGCGAGGAAGAAAGCGCTGCGTCGGGTCATGCCGGCTGTATCTCCATCTCCTCGACATATTCCCGCGCCTCGGAATCAGAGACGAGCTGCCCTTCCCACTTGGCCACGACCGCCGTTGCAAGCGAGTTGCCGATGACGTTCGTAGCCGATCGGCCCATGTCTAGAAACGTGTCGATGCCGAGGATCAAGAGAAGTCCCTCCTCGGGCAGGCTGAACTGGCTGAGCGTCGCCGCAATGACGACGAGCGAGGCCCGTGGCACGCCGGCGACGCCCTTGGACGTGAGCATTAGGGTCAGAAGCATCGCGATCTGTGTGCCGAGCCCGAGCGGGATGTCATAAGCCTGCGCGATGAACACGCTCGCGAAGGTGCAGTACATCATCGTACCGTCGAGATTGAACGAGTAGCCGAGCGGCAGAACGAAGGACGAGATGCGCGAGTTGATCGGGAATTTTGCCAACTGCTCGAGCATCTTCGGGTAGGCGGCCTCGGAACTCGCGGTCGAGAAGGCGAGCAGGAACGGCTCCTGCACGAGCCTGACGAGCCGCATGACGGCCGGCCCGAGGATGAGAAACCCGACGGCGACGAGGACGCCCCAAAGACAGATCAGGCCCACATAGAACTCGCCCATAAACTTGGCGTAGTTCACCAGAATGCTGAGGCCGTTCGTCGCGATGGTTGCGGCCATCGCGCAGAACACTGCGAGAGGCGCCAACTTCATCACATAGCCCGTGACCCTGAGGATGATGTGGGACAACTGCTCGATGCCGCCGAGCACGATCTTGGCTCGTTCTCCCATGGCCGCGCACGCCACGCCGAAAAAAATCGAAAAGACGACAATCTGCAGGATCTCGTTCTCAACCATCGGCCGTATGGCAGAATCCGGGAAAACGTGTTTGATGAAGCCGTCAAGAGACATTGCATTGGCGTTGATGCCCGAACTGACGCCGCTCACCACCTTGTGGATGCCCTCACCGGGCTGGAATAGGTTCACCAGGACCATCCCGAGCGTCAGCGATACGAGCGAGGCGCACACGAACCACAGCATCGCTTTCGCGCCGACCCGCCCAACAGCGCCGAGATCGGACATGTGACCGATGCCGACAACCAAGGTCGAGAAGACAAGAGGCGCGATGATCATCTTGATCAGACGTAAGAAGATCATGCTGCCGAACGAGATGTAGGTCGAGAAGACCTTCTGCGTGGCCGGATCGGAGAACTGGGCGTGGATCAAGCCGCCGACCACTATTCCCAGGAGCATTGCGATCAGGATGTAGGTTGTCATCCGGCTCGAACGCATCGCCATCTCCCGCTCTCGCCGGCTCACCAGCTCAGCAATGTGACAGCAGTGTGGCAGCTTAACTTCTCGGACGAAAGGGGGTCGGGCTCGTGCGCGTACGGGGACCCATTAAGGGCTAGTTGCGCCGTCGGCGAATTCGTCCTGAAGAGGGGGAAGGTCTGCTTGTGGGTAGCGTGCGAACTTCCGCTACTGGCGCACAGCGGCGGTGAGCCAACTTTAGCAGCTGACCCAAAGCAGACCTCTGCCACATCTGCTTTCTGGATGCTGTCGTGTCCCTTGCCAAGCCCAGCGGGATCGTTCGCCCTCGTGTGTTGTTGAAGACCTCGTGCTTCGCCTTCAGCGTCTCGTCGCCATCGACGCTGATCGCGAGGTAGCCGTAGTGATGAAGTGCGCCGCGGATATGTGCCGCGCCGAGGACGATTCAGGAGAATTTGCTCGTGAGATCCGCGGTCGCGTCCGCTAACGGCGGCGTGCGCCCGAACGCAACTCTTGCTGGCCACCCTCGAACAGCGGTAGTTGGCCAAGTCGTCCGCAACCCGCGATACCGGCGAAAGGCTCGAGAATGGCTGAGGGACCGACCACTTTCCGCGACCATTTTCTTTCCATTTTCCAGTCCGCCGCCGCCGATGTCGCCAGTCAAATCCAGAGCAGAAAGGACGGTCCTCCGGGAGCTGCGCCAGGCCTCGAGACGGCCGACGCCATCAATGCGTCGGCCGCGCAGGCCGCGCAGCGCTATCTGGACAGGCGAAACGGAGGGGCAGATGGGCCGCCGGGCGGATTGGGCGCTTCGCTGAAGTCCTGCGCTGACCTTGGGTTGAGGTTTCTCGAGGCCAAGCTCAAGAACGACCATGCCGCTCTCGCCGCGATCGAAGGCGAGTTCAGGGCGGGCAGCTGTGATCCCGCCTGGGCGACGACGATCAGCGAATACGCCGGCTACTTCGGTCCTGACGGACAGCGCGGGCAGATCCCGTACATTGCGCCGTCCCAGGCGGGCGAAGGGGTCATCGAGATCAGGGCCGGAGCCAAGATCGCCCTGGTCGCCGACTGGGGCACCGGAGCCGATCCAGCGATCAAGATCCTCAAACAGATCGCTGGACTGTCACCTGACATATTCATCCATCTGGGCGACATCTACTACTCCGGCACGCCGAAAGAGTGCGCGGCTAACTTCACGCAGCCGCTGAACGCAGCACTCGGGGACGACAGGGCCGCCCTTCCGGCCTACGTGCTGTCGGGCAATCATGACATGTACTGCGGCGGCGTCGGGTTTTACGAGACGATCGCCGCCCTCAACCCCGGACCGCTGAAGCAGTCGGCGAGCTATTTCTGCCTGCGCTCGTCGGATGGAAGCTGGCAGCTTCTCGCCATGGACACGGGCCTTCACGATTATTCCCCGTTCTCGGTCAGCTCGGCGGTCACGTGGCTCGAGAAGAGCGAGATCGAATGGCTCCGGCGCAGGGTGGACGAGTTCGAGGGCAGGACCATCCTGCTGTCGCATCACCAGCTATTCTCGGCGTTCTCGCCGATCGGTCCAGCTGATCAGACCGGCGCGCGAAGCGCCACGAACCCCAATCTCGCTGCAGTGCTGGAACAGCTGAACGGCGACGGCAAGGTCGCCGCCTGGTTCTGGGGGCACGAGCACAACTTGTGCGTCTACGAGAAGTTCGCAAACCTTGATCGCGGCCGGTGCATCGGGCATGGCGCGGTCCCGGTTTTCGCGGACGAGAAGATCTACGAGCCGGTCGAAGGCTTGGACCTCGTTCCGAAGCTCGTCAAGGAGACGGAGCTCCGCCCCGGCGACACCGTCTGGCCCCACGGTTTTGCTTTTCTCGAACTCGGAACCGAGGGGACGCCGGCACGGGTCGACTACTATCAGGATATCGGCGGAAAGCCGTCGCTCGTGCATCGGGAGGAGATCTCCTAAGCCGCAGCGGCGCACGGCGACAGGCGATGAGCATCAAGGCTCGCGCTTTAGAACAAAATGAGAACATATTATGTGAGGGCGGGCGCACGACTCGCCACCTAGGAGGATGCGCATGCTGGACGTCGAGATCCTGAGTTCCGCGCTCGCTTCCCGAAATGCGACCTGGACAGCTGCGCCGACCAGGCTGACGTCGCTGCCGGCGGACATGGCGCGCGCGCTCGCGGGAGCGATGGACGAGCCGTTGGCGCATACGCTCAGCAAGGCTTCGTCCGCGACGTTGACGGCACCGCATTCGAGCACTGAGATGCCAGCGGTCAAGGTCGACTGGCGCGACAACGGTGGGAACTATGTCAGTCCCGTTCGCGACCAGGATCTTTGCAGGTCGTGCGTGGCCTTCGCCACCTGCGCGGTGATGGAGAGCAGCCTGCGCATCTCGGAGAGCGCGCCCGGCCTCGCTTTGGCTCTTGCCCCAAGGCCATTGTTCTTCTGCGGCCACCCGGCCGGCTGTTCGGTCGGCCGATATGCGTCCGACATTATGTCGAGCGCCCGCAACGGCGTCGCACTGGAGGCCGCTGCGCCATATTCAGTCGCCGACCAGACGTGCAAGGCCATCGCGCCTGCGCTTAGGGTCACCGGCATCCGTCAGTGCGCGGGCGACCTCAGGACGCGTAAGTTCTTCGTCGCCGACGAAGGTCCGGTCTATGCCGAGATGCGACTGTTCGACGATTTTCTGGCTTACACGGGCGGCGTCTATCGCCATGTTCAGGGGGCCGACAACGGGCTGCACGCCGTCGTCGTGATTGGGTATGACGACGCCGAGCACTGCTGGATCTGCCTCAACAGCTGGGGCGCGCAAGTCCAAGAGAACGGCTTCTTCCGGATCGGCTACGGCGAATGCGAGATTGACGCTCGCCCCTTCATCGCCCTCGACGTCGACCGGGTGACGGACGCGGTCTCATGACGCCAGCCGTCGAGCACGTTCCCGCGAGCGTCGGCGAAATCGTCACCGTGACGGTTCCGAACTGGGCTTCGGCTGGCTTTCGATGGAGCGCGCATTTCGACGGAAAGTCACTGGAGGAGATCGACCATGTCGCCACTGCGGGCGACGACACTGTGACGGCCGGCATCGTCAGTTTCCGGTTCAGGCTCCTGGCGGCTGATGCGTCCCTGGAGCTTACGTTGAGCCGGCCAGGACAAGGCGCCCGACAGACCAACGCGTACCGCATCGGCGTCCGCCAGCACGATTGACACGCTGCCAGTTTTTGCAAATTCTGCAAAGAATGGCGATCGAACGACAGTCGTTGAGGCAGAGGGCGTTCGCCGAGACGGCTCGGCGGGCCATGAAGGTTCAGCGGCGCACCTTGAGCCAGGTAGCCGCCGATCTGGACTGCTCGACCTCGAACTTGTCCCGCGTTCTAAGCGGCAAGATTGCAATGTCTCCCGCGATCGAGCGGGGCTTGGCGTCTTCACTGTCTATTGACGACGCTCCCGTAGAGTCGCTTATCGAGATCATCGGTGGACTGAGCCGAGAGGAACTCAAGCTGGCGTTGCAATTTTTGCAAATTCTGCAACAAGTGGGGCAGCCTCGCAGGTAGGCGGTTCCTGGGCTCCGGGTCATCGCGAAGAGGAACATGGCGACAGCCGAACAGGTCATAGCGCTGGTGCGAAGCTACACTCGGCAGGACGAAGGCCGCTTTCTGCAGGTCGCCGCCCAGGTCGCCGAGGAGGCGGAGGCGCGTGGCCAAAACCGCGTGGCGGCGGAGATCCGTGGGCTGCTCGACGATGCCGCCGCCCAGAGCGGCGTGATCCGGAAGTCGGCGGACCCGATCCCGCTCGCTCGCCCGAGAGGAGAGCTTGCCGGCATCATGTCGGTGGCGATGCCCGATCGCCGCCTCGGACAGATGGTTCTGTCAGACGACCTTTCGAAGCGCCTCGATCGGATCGTCAAGGAGCAACGCGAACGGACGCGGCTGCGCGAGCGAGGGCTGGAGCCGCGCCGCAAGTTCCTGATGACCGGACCGCCAGGAACCGGAAAGACGCTGAGCGCGGGCGCGATCGCCGCCGAGCTGGGATTGCCGCTATTCACAGTCCTGCTCGACGGGCTGATCACCAAGTACATGGGCGAAACGGCCGCGAAGCTGCGGCTCGTGTTCGACGCCATGACCGAGCGGCGGGGCGTGTACTTTTTCGACGAGGTGGACGCGCTCGCAGGCAGTCGCGGGGCGGACAACGAAGTCGGAGAGGCGCGCCGGATCCTCATTTCGTTTCTTCAGTTCCTCGACGAAGACAAGAGCGCGAGCCTTATTTTCGCAGCCACCAATCATCCCGAAATCCTCGATCGGGCGTTCTTCCGTCGGTTCGATGCGTCGATCCTCTTCGGCCTGCCTGCCGCCGAGCTCGTGCAGCCGCTCGTCGAGGAGACGCTTGTTGGGTTCAAGCTCGAAAACCTGGATTGGTACGCGATCCGCGGGGCTGCCCACGGACTGAGCCAGGCCGATATCGTGCGGGCGAGCGACGACGCCGCCAGGGTCGCCGTCCTCGAGCACGATGGCCATCTGACAACCGCGCAGCTGATCGAATCTCTGCGGGAGAACGCAACCCAAGCGCGTTGACCTCGGCTATCCGTCCAGCAAGATCGCCGGATGGCAGGCGAATCATACCCTCATCTGAAGCTCGACATTATCCCGTTGAAGTTGCCGTATTCGGCGACCGGGGGAGACGACAAACGGCAGGACGTTCCTGCCGTGAAAAACCGCCGCGCCCATAGCCGCAGTCTCGCGCGCGATCTCGACCAGATCATCGCAGCGAAGGGGCGGCTGCACGACAAGGAGCTTCCTGAGGAGGAGGCAGGCGTCCATCTCACGGCGTTCGCGCGGACCGCGGCAGGGATCCAGGCGTCAGGCGCCCTGATGGACGTCCTCTCGATCAAGGGAGAGGGCAAGGATCAGCGGGTGAACCTCTTCATCCGGTCCGACCGGATCGATGAGGCGAAGAAGCGGCTCGACCGCTACGCCGACTTCGAGGCGAATGCAGACGAGAAAGTCCGGAAACCGTGGAGCTTTCCGTTCTTCGAGGCCGCCGAGCGCCTTGCGCCGACGAAGCTGACCGATCTGTGGACTGATCGGATCGAGCTGTTTCCCAAGAAATCCTCCAGCCAGGCGGAATGGGAGGTTTGGGTCCGCGCCGATGCTGCGAACCGGGTTCGCGGTTTCGCCGGCCGTTACGGCGTGTTCTGCGAACTCGGGCAGGCGGACTTTCCGAGCGTGTCGATGATACGGGTTCGCGCCAGCGCCGACGACCTGCAGTCCTTCGTGGACGCGTCCAGCGCCGTCCTCGAGCTCAGAGCCTGCTCGAGCCTCACTCTGCTGGCCCTCAACATGAAGGCCTCAGCCCAACGCGCGCTCGCCGATGGGCTCGTCTCGAAGATTTCTGCGCCCAGGGCGGTAGCGCCGGCGGTCTGCATCCTCGACACCGGCGTTATGGCGAGCCATCCGCTTTTGGCGCCGGCTCTCGACGCCGGCGACTGCCTGACCCTGAACGACGCCTGGGATAAACATGGCTGGGACCCGCACGGAACGCGTGTGGCCGGACTTGTCCTGTACAGAGATCTTGAGCGGCTGATCGAGAAACCGCGACAGACGCGTCTCGACGTCAGACTGGAATCCGTCGTGGTGCTGCGGCCGCCGACTGGCCTCAGATCGTCTCTGGAAAGCATCGGCGAAGTCGTCGCGGCCGTCGGTCTGATCGAAGCCGGCCGCGCCCGTCCCCGCGTTTTCTGCCTCGCATTCTCGGACTATCGCGGGTTGAACGACGGCGTCCCCACCAAGCTGTCGGGAAGCGTCGATCAGCTCGCCTGGGGCCACAACGGCGTTCAGCGGCTTTTCTGCGTCGCGGCGGGCAACCTGTCCGACGATCCGCTCCTTGTGAGCGGCTACTCGGCACGAAATGACGCGAGCGGCATCGGCTCGCCCGGGCAGGCTCTCAACGCCCTGACGGTCGGCGGATGCACCTTCATCGAAGAGCATCCTCTTGGAGGGCAGCTTCTGTGTCCTGCGGGCGATATCTCCGTGACATCGCGGACCTCGACCTCCTGGACGCTCCGGCGCCGATCGATCAAGCCCGACCTGGTTTTCGAAGCCGGCAACGTCGGCCAGGTGGATGGCGAAGACGCTTGCGAGAGCCTTGCCGAACTTAACCCTCTGACCACGAACGCCAGTCCGCGCATGCTGCTCGGCACGCTCGGGGAGACCAGCGCTGCGACCGGCTCCGTGTCCGGCATGGCCGGTCGGCTCATGGCGCGGTATCCGGACTACTGGCCGGAGACGATACGAGGCCTGTTGATCCATTCGTCCGACTGGACGCCCGCCATGGTCGAGCGCGGCTTCGGCGACAATGAGGAGAAAAAGCGGGAGCACATCCTGTCGATGTTCGGCTGGGGCGCGCCCGACGAGAGCATGGCGAGCGACAGTGCCTCCAACCGGCTGACGCTCGTGGCTCAGAGTTCGTTGGTCCCGTTCAAGGAGGACGGCAGGAGCAACGCGCTCAACGAGTGCGCGTACCATCCGTTGCCGTGGCCGGAGACAGCGCTTAGGGGGCTGGGAGATACGGAGGTCGAGCTGCGCGTGACGCTGTCCTACTTCGTGCAGCCCGACATGCGGGCCCCCTCCGCCAGGCGCCACGCGGACTACCCGTCACATCGTCTGCATTTCGACCTCAAGGGACCCGACGACGACGATCTCGACGCCGCGCGTCGTCAAAACCGAGCGTTTCGGGGCATTCGCAGCGCCAGCCCTCCGCGGCGAAGCGAGGCCAGATGGCGACTTGGTTCGACCCTGCGAGAGCGGGGCACAGTTCACCATGACGTATGGACCGGGCCGGCAAGCGAACTTGCCCGACAGAACGCTCTCAGGATCGCGCCAAGAGGTGGATGGTGGCGGGACGCTCCCGTCTACGCCGGCGTTCCGGTCCGCTATGCCTTGATCGTATCGCTTAGGACGCCGGAAAGCGCCCAAGACATCTACCAGGAAACCAGAACTCGCGTGGCCGCCATCGGCTCAAGGCTTAGTATCCCGCTTTTAGAGCCGTACGTCATTCAACCAGTCCCGATCTCGACCTGAAGGCTGCTAGTCGACCCGCGAGCTGCCGCGTTCGCCGGGGCTCATCCGGCGGAAGGTTTGGTCAGACTAAATGACGCCAACCGACTTGTTGCATCGATGACGTCCGCATTTCAGTCGAACGCTAACTGCGGCTCTTGGCGCAAGCCGGGCGATTCGGATGGCATCCACTTCGCCAACTCAGAATCGACGAAGAGCCACGAGCGCTGCGGTGCCGCCGAGGAGCATGGCAACAATGCCAGCCGGGATCTCATAGGGGAACAAAGCCACGCGTCCGCCCCAGTCAGCGGCGGCGAGCAGCGCGCCCCCGATGAGCGCGGATCCAGCGAGCAAACTCGCAGGCGAACGGCATCCCGAGCCGCGTGCGGCGTGGGGCGCGACCAGGCCCACGAAGCTCAGCGGTCCGATGACGAGCGTCGCGGCCGCGGTCAGGACGCTGGCGAGCGCGAGCGTCAGCGTCTGCACCTGACGGACGCTCAGACCGGCTGAGCGCGCCGCGGGCCCGAGCGGCAGCAGCGCCAAGGGCCGAGCAAGAGCCAGCGCCACCAGAAGCCCTCCGGCCGCAACGAGAAGAATGACGAGCGCCCGCTGGGCGTCGACCAGATAGGTCGAGCCGCTGAGCCAGACGACGGCGAGCGCCATGCGCGGATCTCCGCTCGCCAGCAGGAACGAGACGACGCCCGTGAAAGCCGCAGCGAGGCCTATGCCAAGCAGCAGCGGCTGTTCGGGCGGGGCGCCTCGCGCCAGTCCCTTCAGAGCCCAGAAAGCCGCGAGGCCGGCGCCGAGACCGCCGGCTGCGAGTTGGGCGGCGGCGCCGGCCGCCGGCGCGGCGTAAAGCAGGACGAGGAACCCGAGAGCCGCGCCGGCGCTTACACCGATCATGTCCGGGCTGGCCATGACGTTTCCCGTCATGCGCTGGAGCAACGCGCCCGCGACGCCGATCGCCGCCCCGGCGCCGAAAGCTGCAAGCGCCCGCGCGACGCGCCAGTCGAGCGCCTGCGCGGGTCCCGCCAGCCCCCAGCCATCGGCGGTGCGATCAAGAAAGAGCGCGGCGCCGAGGGCGAGCGCACAGGCGACGAGCAAGACGCCCCATGCCGGTCGCACGCGGCCTGACGGCGTGCTTGCCGGGAGAGGCGCGAGCGAGGGACGGCGCATGCGGGCGGCGAGCGCCATCAGCAGGGGCGCGCCCAATAGCCCCGTGGCGGCGCCCGTCGGCAAATCGAGCGGGATGAGCTTGACGGTCTCGTCGGTCAGCCACAGCAGCCCCGCACCGAAGATCGGGGCCCAGAGCAGCCGCTCGGTCATGGTGCGGGCGCCGACGCCGCGCGCCAGATGCGGCGCGGCGAGACCGATAAAGGCGATCGCCCCGACCTCGGCCGTGGTGAGGGCCGCAAGCCCCGCCGCGAGCACCAGAGCCGCCAGGCGGATGACATGGGGCTTCGCGCCGAGCGCCGCTGCGCCCGCGTCCCGAAGCGCGAAGAGGGCGAAGGTGTGGGCGAGCAGTCCGGCGGCGATCCACGACAGTGCCACAAGCGGAGCGAGGTGGGCCGCCGCTGACCAGTCGTTCTGCCGGAGGGATCCGGAGCTCCACAGGAAGAGAGCCCGCATCCATTGATGATTGAACAGGGCGATCAGCGTCGTCGCGGCGCTCGCCGCAAAACCCAGGACAAGGCCTGCGATCACGACGGTCGCCGGCCTCATCCCAACGCGCGAGGCGAGCCCGAGCGTAAGCGCCGCCGCCGTCAGGCCGCCTGCAAGCGCGATCAGGGACTGCGCCGCGCCGCCCATGGACGCTGTTCCGAACAGAGCGAGCGCGAGCACCGCGCCGGCCGAGACGCCGGTGGTGGATGGCTCGGCGAGCGGATTGTCGAGCGCGATCTGGAGGATGATGCCGGACAAAGCGAGCGCCGCGCCCGCCGCGATCGCTGTCGTCGCACGAGGAAACAGGGTGTAGTGCGCGAGCAGCGCCGATACGTCGCCGGGCTCCGGCGCGAGCAGCGCCGCGGACCACTCGCCGGGCGGCAGGACGCGCGCGAGGCTCGCAAGAAACAGCGCTGCGGCAAGGCCAAAAAATGCCGCCGCGACGAGCTGGCGCATCGTCACGGCGCGCGATCGTCGCCAAGCGCGTCCGACAGCAGCGTCGCGAAGCGCATCATGCTGGCGAGCCCGCCATAGACCCAGACCGGCGGCAGCACGACGACGTCTCGAAATGCTGGCAGCGCCCCCCACAGTGCGCTCTGCGCGAGCGCCGCCGGCGGGCCGGGCGACAGCGCCACGAGGCGGGCGCCGTCGAACCGGGCCAGCCGGTCGAGGCCCAAAGTCGCGAAGCCCCACATGTTGGTCGGGCCGCCATAGGCGTTCGAAAGCCCGACGCGCTCGAGCGCGCTCTGGAACAGGGAGCCTCGCCCGAACACGTCGGCCCGCCGATCGTCGGCGAAGTTCGCGATCAGCACAGGGCGATCAAAGTGCGGAGCGAGCGTCTCGCGAGAGTGGGCAAGCGTGGCGTCGATTCGCGACATCGCGATGGGCGTCCGGTCGGCCGCGCCACAAGCCTCGCCCATTCTAGCGAGCGCGTCGGTCGCCCGCTCGTAGGCGCGTTGGTCGGCCTCGTAAATGGCGAGCTCGAGCGTCGGAGCGATAGCTTCCAGCCGGGATTGCGGCGGCCCATAATGGCGCAGGCGCACGATGAGGTCCGGCTTGAGGCTGGCGATCAGCGCGAGGTTTGGCTGCGCCCGCAGGCCGACATCCGCCACCTCGGCGGGTAGGTCGGGCGTCGCTACCCGCATCCGGTAATACGGCGCCTCGGCGACGGCGATTGGGGTCACGCCTAGCAGGAGCGCGAGCTCCGTCAGCGCCCAGTCGAGCACGACGACGCGCTTGCCCACGGCCTGGGCCCGCGCCGCTCCAGCAAGGGCTAGCGCCCCGCCCAGAACGGAGCGGCGCGTCCAGCCGCTCACCACTTGTATTTCATCGTCGCGTAGACCGTGCGCCGATCGCCGTAATAGCAGCCATAGGCCGCAAGGCAGGTCGACATGTACTTCTTGTCGAACAGGTTCGTCGCGTTCACCTGCAGCGACACGCCTTCAAGCCGCGCGACTTTGCGGCCGAAATCGTAGCGCAGCGACGCGTCGAACAACGTCACGCCCGGCGTCTTGAACATGTTCCCTTCGTTGCCGAAGGAGGCTCCGAGATAGCGCACGCCGCCGCCGAGGCCGAGACCGTCGGCCGCTCCGGGGCCGAAGGCATAGTTCAGCCAGGCTCCCGCCTGATGCTTCGGCACGAAGGCTGGGCGGTTGCCGGTCTGGTTAGCGGTGGTCGTCCGGGTTATCTCAGCGTCCGTGTAGGCGTAGGAGACGATCGCGTCGAAGCCCTGGCCGAGATCGGCCTTGCCTTCGAATTCGACGCCTTTGACCTCGATCTCGCCGGTTTGCGTGCTGACGCCGGTGGGGCCCGCTGTGACCGCGTTCTTCTGCGTGAGATGGAACGCCGAGAGGCTGACGAGACCGTCGAAGCCTTTCGGCTGATACTTCACGCCGGCCTCGACCTGCTTGCCCTCGGATGGCTTGAACGGACTGCCGTCCGCGTCGACGTTCGACACCGGCAGGAACGACGTCGAGTAACCGATAAAGGGCGCAAAACCGCTATCGAACCGGTAGCTCAGTCCGATATTGCCGGTGAAGGCTTCGTCGTCGCTCGTCACGCGAGCGGTTCGGGCAGGCGAGACAGTTTCGGTGGCCGTCTTGTTCTTCGCCCAGTCGTAGCGGCCGCCGGCCTGGACCGTCCACGAGCCCCAATTGATGCTGTCCTGTAGGTAGAGGCCCAACTGGCGCTGGAGCGTGTCGACGCGGAGCGCAACCGGGGGCTCCGTCACCGACATCCCTGGCCCGGGATCGTAGGCGTTGTAGTTCCCCAGGTTCAGAAACGTCAGGCTGGATTCGCGATAACCGGCCTTCTCGCGCGTGAAGTCCGCGCCCACGAGCAATGTGTGCTCCAACTCCCCCGTCGCGAAACGACCCTCCGCCTGATTGTCGACGGTGAACATCTGCGACCGCTCGGGGAACGCCCAAGCATAGCGGTATAGACTGGTCGGCAGGCAGGTCGGCGCGGAAACGCAGTAGTTCTGGACGCGCCGGGTGTGGGTGTCGACCTCGCCGTAGCGAAGGTTCTGCCGCAGCGTCCAGCCATCTGAGAGTTCGTGGCTGAGCTTGTAGCCCATGAACCACTGCTCGTTGACGAAGCGGTCGTAGGACGGCTCGCCGGTGAACGTGCTCGTCGGGAGCCTGCCGTAGCCGGGGTAGCTGTAAAGCGTGCCGATCGCCGGCAGGGCGGGCTGCGCGCCGCCGCCCTTGTCGTCGACCTTCTGGTAGTGCCCGAGCAGCGTCAGCGTGGTTTCGTCCGTCGGCTTCCAGGTGAAGCTCGGAGCGATGAGGAGCTTGTCGTCCTCGACGTGGTCGGTCTGGGTGTCGGCGTCGCGGGCGAGACCGATCAGTCGGTAGAGGAAGCGGCCGTCGGCGTCGAGCGGGCCGGAGACGTCGAAGGCGGCCTGCTTGCGGTCATGGCTGCCGCCCAGAACTTCGATCTCGCCCCTTGCCGTCTCGGTCGGCGTCTTGCTGGTCATCGCCAGGAGGCCGCCGGGACTGCTCTGGCCGTAGAGGCCCGAGGCCGGGCCCTTCAGCACCTCCACGCTTTCCAGCAAATGTGAGTCGATGCGCGCCTGCGAGTAGCCGCGGGCGCCGAAGGGCAGCCGCAGGCCGTCAAGATAACGCCTTGGCGTGAAACCCCGGATCGTCAGCCAGTCATAGCGGGAGTCGGTGTCGCCATACTGGGTCACGACGCCCGGCGTATAGCGCAGCGCCTGGGTGACGTTCTGCGCGCCCTGGTCTTCGATCTGCTTGCGCGTGACGACGTTGACGACGCGCGGCGTCTCGACCAGCGGCGCGCTGGACTTGGTGGCGCCCGCACTGCGGCTCGCGGCATAGCCGACCGGCTCGCCGCCCGTGCTCGCCCCCTGGACGGCGATTTCCGCAAGCTGGGTGCTGTCCTCGGCTGTGACCGCGGTTTCGCGGCGCAGTTGCACCAGCGTCACCGCGTGCGGGTCGACTTGCTCGTAAGAAAGGCCGGTGTCCTGCAGCAGTCGGCGCAGCGCTTCGGCCGGCGCGAGTTCTCCCGCAACTCCTTGGGTCTCGACGCCGCGCAGGGCCGAGCCGGATGACAGAAGCTTGCGGCCCGAAACCTCCGCCCATTGCGTCAGCGCCGCCCCGAGCGGCCCTGCGGGAATGGCGAAACGAACGGGCTCCTCCGCGCGTCCTTGGCCGCATGCCGCGAATACGCTCGCGGCCGCCAGCGCGACTGCCCCCGCGCGCCGCCGCCATGCCTCAGTCCGTCGCGTCATCTCAAGCCCCCGCTCGTCTTCCAGGCCGCACGCGGCGGCCTTAACCGGGAAGACGATGGCGGCCGCCGGTCCGACACCGGCGGGCGCAAAAATTCTCAGGGGTCATTGCGAAGCCGCGCGCACCACGGTGATGAAGGGAAGCCGGGTCACGCGGACGGGCAGCGCCGCCGTGATCGCATCGAGCATCGTGGCGGCGTCGCCCGAGGGGAACGCGCCGGTCAGCCTCAGTCGACGCGCGTCGCCGAGAACGATGATCCGTCCGCCGACATAACGGCCGATCTCCTCCGCGACCTGGTCCAGCGGCGTGTCGTCGAACAGCAGCAGGCCTCGCCGCCACGCGGTCGCGGAGCGGACGTCGACGGAGCGCGGCGCCTGTAGGCTGCCGTTCTTGAGCGTCGTCTCCTCGCCCGCGTCGAGATCGACCTGAGCATCGGTCCGGACGTCCCGGGCGCGGACTCGGCGTTCGGTCACCAGAACGTCCGTCGCGTCGTTCGCCTGCTCGACCTCGAAGGCGGTGCCGAGCGCCCGCGCCTCAAGATCTCCGGCCTCAACGACGAAGGGACGGGCGGCGTCCGGCGACACCGCCACATGGATGCGACCGGAATAGAGCTTCAGGCGGCGCTCACCTGGCGCGAAATCGATGTCGAAGCTCGTCGAAGCGTCGGCCTCGACGGTCGATCCGTCGGCGAGCGCGACCGTCCGCCTCTCACAGGCGGATGTGCGTTCGTCCGCGAAATAGGCTCGCGGCGGCCCGAAGCCTCCCCCGGCGAACGCCCCGCCGAGGCCGATCGTCAGCGCTGCGAGGATCACGGCCGTTCCGCCACCACGGCTTGGCGGCTTCAGGGCGGGGCCGAGCCGAGCCCATACCCGCTCCGCCCGCTCGGCCGCCGCCCGGCGTTCGGCTGAAGACGCCTTCCAGTCCTGGTAGGCCTCCCAATCCTCCGCGACGGCGGACCCGGAATGGAGATGAACGATGCGCTCCAACGCCGCCTCGGTGAGCGGATCCAGTTCGTCCTCGGAATTGTCCGTCATTGCGTGCACGCTCTCCCGGCGCGTCGTTCCAAACTTGAAGACGTCCGGAAAACGAAGCCCGACAGCAGCTCAGGCGTCAGAAGCTTCAAGACTGCGCAGGCAGACCCTGAGCGCCTTCATGATGTGCTTGCTGACCATGCTGGGCGAGATTGCCAGCCGCGTAGCGATCTCCGCATGGGTAAGGCCTTCCATGCGGTTCAGCAGCAGCGCGGCGCGGCTCTTGGGCGGCAGAGCGTCGAGCGCGGCCTTGAACGTGGCGAAATCCTGCCGGGCGATGAGACGGCGATCGGCGAGCGGCGCTGTGTCCGCGAGCAGCGCCGCCTGCTCCAGCGGCACGGTCCGCCCCTGGCGACGCTCACGGCGCACGAGATCGACGATGAGGTTGCCGGCGATCCGCCACAGGAAGAACTGCGACGCGCCGGCCTCGGAGCGCTCGTCGTGCCGGCTCGCGACATAACGCAGGAACGCCTCCTGCGTCAGATCGGCCGCGGCTTCCCGGTCGCGCAGTCGCCGATAAGCGTATCGCCTGAGGTCGTCACTGTAGTTGCGAAACAGTGCGTCCATATCGACGGATCCATGCGTCCCGCCTCGAAACGAAACGTTCATGATCCCGCCCTCAGTTGAGAGCTCCATACCTAACAGAATAAAACCTTGCAAGATCAATAGTTTATAGGAATTCAAAACTGTCGGAACGTTGCGGCCGCGGGGTCCGATGACGGCACCGACCTGACTTCCGCTTCTGGCGCACGGCTAAGGACCGCTGTTGGCGCCGAGCGGCTGCGGATCGTTGACCGCAGGTGACCCTTTCGCGACGTCCGGAATGTTTGCTTTGCGCAGCATCCCGCAACACCAGCGCCGGGGCATCGTTGGGACAGGTCAATCACATTAGTTCGCCTCAACGATGAAAGCGGCGATAGGTCAGGTCGTATCTTGATCACGGGTTGACCACGCCTTGATCGGTCTATATCTGCGGCCACAGACGAGTAGCCGTCCACGGCCATTCGCGTAAGCGTTAACGTCAACCAACGCGCCACATCGCCGTCGTCCGGAACCGGACCGACGGCGCGTGCAGGACGTTGACGTGCAGAGCCCATCCACTTCCACTAGATCCTCGCTCGCGACAGGGCTCGGCCTCTATTGCGGCATCGTCCTGATCGGCGCGAACCTGCGCGCGCCGATCACGAGCCTTGGTCCCGTGCTTCCGGACATTCAACGCGACCTTGCGCTCCGTGGGACGGCCGCCGGCCTGTTGAACGCGCTTCCTTTGCTCATCTTCGCGCTGCTGTCCCTCACAGCTCCTGCGCTAGGGCGGCGGCATGGTCTTGAACGAATTCTCGGCGCGTCGATCGCCGTCATCCTGATCGGCGCCGTCACTCGATCGCTGGCTTTGCCAGGCGCGATCTGGCTGGGAACGACTCTGCTCAGCGCAGGGATCGCCTTTGGCAACGTCCTTCTGCCCGCGTTGGTGAAGCGCGACTTTCCGACGCGCGCGCCGGGCCTGATCGGCCTCTACGCCGCAGCCATGGCGGCGGCCGCTGGATTGGCTGCCGGATTGGCGGCGCCCATAGCGCAAATCCCAGGCCTGAACTGGCGCTGGGCGATCGGAGTCTGGGCGCTGCTCGCGCTCGTCACGTTGTTCGTCTGGGCGCCGCAGCTCCGGGTACGGCAGCATCACCTCGGACCAGCCCCCGCAGGCGACGAGGCGTTCGCATCGCCTTGGCGTCACCCGATCGGATGGCAGGTATCACTCTTCTTCGCCTTTCACTCCCTCGTTTTCTATTCGATCGTCGACTGGTTCGCTTCCTATGCGGCGAGCCGCGGCATCGCCCTGTCATCCGGCGGCCTGATGCTGCTCATCTATCAGTTGGTGGCGGTGGCCACGAACCTGGGCAGCGCTCCTCTCATCCGGCGGCTCCGAGATCAAAGTGGACTGGGCCTCGGGTGTGGGCTCTTGCTTCTGATCGGCGCCGTCGGCCTATTGCTGCTACCAAACCTGTCGCTGCTGTGGCTGATCTGCGCCGGGCTCGGCGCCGGCGTGGCGATGGTCACCAGCCTGTCATTGTTCGGTCTCCGGACCCGCGATCACCATCAGGCCGCTGCGCTGTCGGGAATGGCGCAGTTCATCGGTTATGCGGGCGCAGCGGCGGGACCGTTCCTGGTCGGCGTTTTGCACGATGCGACCGGCAGCTGGACTTTTCCGCTATGCTTGCTGATTGCGTCGAGCGCGTTGGTCGCCGTCTTCGCGACGCTCGCAGGCCGAAATCGCCTGATCGAATAGGCGGCGTCGAGTCTCCACCGTCACGTTCACGGCAATTGTCGCCTTCCCCGACGATGCCGCCGCGTGCAGGTCCGGCCATCGATTCCTCGAACGTTTTAAGAATCGAGGATCAGCGCGACGGATCGAACCGTAGGAGCCGAATGGCATTAGCGGTGACGAGCACCGTCGCCCCCGTGTCTGCGAGGATTGCCATCCAGAGCGGGGTGGCGCCGACCAGCGTCGCGACTAGGAACGCCCCCTTCAGTCCAAGCGCCAGCGCGACGTTGGTCCAGATGTTCGACAGCGTGGCTCGCGACAGGACGACCAGTTCCGCCACTCCGCCGACGCTGTCCTTGAGGAGCGCCGCGTCCGCGGTCTCGAGCGCCACGTCAGTGCCGCCGCCCATCGCCACGCCGACCGAGGCCGCGGCGAGCGCGGGCGCGTCGTTCACGCCGTCGCCGATCATCGCGATCGGGCCCTCGTTCCGGTAAGCCCCGATGGCGTCGAGCTTGGCCGCGGGCAGAAGCTCGGCGCGCTGCTCGATGCCCAGCTCAGCCGCGATCACGGCCGCCGCGCGCGCGTTGTCGCCCGTCAGCATGACCGTGCGCAGGCCGAGCGAGCGCAGCCGCTCCAGTCCGGCCTTCGCGTCCTCCCGCGGGCGGTCCTTCAGCGCCACAAGGCCCAGCAGCCGCTTGCCCTCGCTGACCACGACGACCGTCTTGCCCTCGCTCTCGAGAGCCGCAACGCGCTCGGCCGCGGCGTCCGTTAGGAGCCCTTCTTCCGAGGCATGCCGCGGAGAGCCAACGGAGACGAAGCCGGAGGAGAGGCGGGCCTTGACCGCCTTGCCAGGCGTGGCGGTCCCGCCGCCGAAGGTCCGGGGGATCTCGAGCGAGAGCCGCTCGGCTTCCTCGATGATCGCGGCGCCAAGCGGATGGCTGGAGCTCCGCTCGACCGCCGCGGCCTTCGCGAGGACCGCCTCCACGGAGGCGTCGAACGGCACGACGTCGACGACCTTCGGCCTGCCTTCCGTCAGCGTGCCCGTCTTGTCGAACGCGACCGTCTTGACACGGCCGAGCGTCTCGAGCGCGGCGCCGCCTTTGATGAGCAGGCCGCGGCGCGCGCCGGAGGAGAGGCCGGACGCGATCGCCGCCGGGGTCGAGATCACCAGCGCGCAGGGGCATGCGATGAGGAGCACCGCGAGGCCGCGGTAGATCCACGTCTGCCAGTCGGCGCCAGCGAGCAGCGGCGGGACGAGGATGACGAGGAGGGCGAACGCCATGGCGGCGGGCGTGTACCAGCGGCTGAAGCGCTCGATGAACCGCGCGGTCGGCGCCTTCGAACCTTGCGCCTCCTCGACCATGTGGACGATGCGGGCGATCGTGTTGTCCGCCGCCGCCTTTGTGATCGTGACGTGGAGCTCGCCGTCGGCGTTGATGCTGCCCGCGTAGACGCTCGCGCCAGCCTCCTTCAGCACGGGCCTCGACTCGCCCGTAATCGGAGCTTCGTTCACCTCGGAGGTTCCCTCCGCGACCGTTCCGTCCGAGGGGACGCGGTCTCCCGGACGCACGAGCACGACGTCGCCGACCGCGAGCTCCGACGCGGCGACCTCGTCGATCCCGTCGGCGCGAAGTCGGCGCGCCGTACGCGGGATCAGGCCGACGAGCGCCTTCACGCCCGCCCGCGCCCGGTTCGCCGCGACGCCCTCGAGCAACTCCCCCAACGCGAACAGGAAGACCACGACCGCAGCCTCGGGCGCCTCGCCGATGGCGATCGCGCCGACAGCGGCCACGGACATCAGCGTCTCGATGCTGAAGGGCGTGCCGTTGAGCGCTCCCGCAACAGCGCGGCGGACCACGGGAACGAGAGCTACAAGCGCCGCCACCACGTAGGGCCACTGGGCCCACTGCGGCTCAAGGAGCGCCACTCCCCAGGCGACGGCGAGCAGCGCTCCGGAGGCCAGCACCAGCCTGCCTTTCGCGCTCGTCCACCAGACGCCGTCATGGGCGCCGTGGTTGTGTTCATCCGCGGGGCCGGCCAGAGACGGGTCCAGCGTCTTGAAGCCGAGGGAGTCGACCTTCGCCTTGATGGTCTCGCGGCTGGTCCGGTCCTCGTCGACCGTGATGGACATGAAGCCGGCGGACACGCTGACCTCGACATCGGCGACGCCCGGCAGGCGACGCATCGCCGTCTCGATCTTCGCGGCGCAGGACCCGCAGTCCATGCCCTCGATCTGCAGCTTGAACGCGTTTGCGGCGGCCATCTCGTCACCTCGACAATCCTGAAGCGACAACCGATATGGACCCTGTAGCAACTACAGGGTCAAGCCGGAGGGTCGGCATGTCGGACATTCTCGCGATCGGCGAGCTGGGACGGGCGACCGACACCAAGGTCGAGACCATCCGGTACTACGAGCGGATCGGCCTGCTCGCGGCGCCGCTTCGCACATCGGGCAACTACCGGGCCTATGACAGGGCGCATCTGAACCGCCTGAGCTTCATCCGGCGCTCGCGCGACCTCGGCTTCTCGCTCGAGCAGGTGCGGGCGCTGCTCGACCTCGCGGACCAGAAGGACCGTCCGTGCGAGGCCGTCGACGAGATAGCCCGGGTCCACCTCGCGGAAGTCGAGCGCAAGATCGCCGACCTTGCCGCGCTCCGCGAGGAACTCCGCGACATGGTGCGTCAATGCGGCCACGGCGCGGTCCGCGACTGCCGGATCATCGAGGCCCTGTCGCCTCCGGTCGAGACGGCTACGTCGCCGGATTAAGGAGCCGTTCACCTTCCGCCGCGACCATGACCTCGCGGATTCGTGGCCTCGCATCTCCTTGACATGGCCCCCGAATTCCCGGATTGCGTCGCAACATGGTCGATTGGTCGAAGGCGAACTTGGCGTGGATCGGACGCATCTGCGTCCGGTTGGCGATCGCGCTTTGCCTCGTCGTTCTGGCCTTCGGCAGCGCCGTCCAGCACGGGCTTGAGGCCAACGGCGGCGCGGGTTCCACCCTTACGCTCGCCATGACGGCGGCGGACGCCTCCAGCGACCAGCCCGGCGGCGACCTCGACAAGGGGGCGGAACTCGCCGACCATGGATGCCATGGCTGTGCGGCAATTCCCCAGCCGCTGCGGAACGGCGCGGCGGACCGCGCTTTCAACAAGGCGGTCCCGGCCTGGGCCTCGATTCCTTCGTCTTCGGGACGCGAGCCCCTCATCGACCTTCGGCCTCCCCGGGCCTGACCTGACGGCTTCTGTGTCGGCGCGCGCCTAACAAGCCGCGCCCCCGCTCGTCAGTTCTCCAGGTCAATCATGCTTTTCAGAACCCGCGCGCTTGCGCTGGGGGTGGCGATCGCGCTGCTCCCGGCTCCCGCGACGCACGCCAAGTCCGCATCGCGGACCCTTACGCTTTCCCAGGCGCTGTCGCGCGCCGTCGCCTCCAGCCCGAGCCTCGCGGCCGCGGACCGGGAGATCGGCGCCGCGTCGGGGCGCGCCATGCAGTCGGCGGTGTTCCCGAACCCCGAACTCGCCTTCGAGCTCGACAACGCCTTCGGCTCAAGGTCGAAGCGCAACCTCGACGCCGCGGAGACCACCATCCAGATCAGCCAGCTCTTCGAGCTCGGCGGCAAGCGCGACGCCCGCATGGCGGTCGCCGCGGCAGAGGGAGACGCGGCGCGGTGGGAGCGCGCCGCCACCCGCCTGCAGGTCCTCGCCGAAGCGGCCGAGGCGTTCGCGAGGACGCTCGGGGCGCAGCGGCGCGTCGCCGAGCTCGAGGACCAGGTCGACGATCTCGACCGCCTGACCCCGCTGCTGCAGAGGCGCGTCGAGGCCGGGGCTTCCTCCAGCGCCGAGATCTCGCGGGGCCGGCTGGCGACGGAGACGACGAGGGTCGAACTCGCAAAGGCGCGCGCGGCCTTCCAGTCCGCCCGGCGCGAACTCGCGGTGCTGATCGGAGAGACGGCGCCGTCCTTCGCCGCGGTCGGCGGGGACCTTTCCCGGATCGGCGCGCCGCCCTCGTTCGACGGCTTGATGGCGCGGGCCCTCCAGACGCCTCAGCTCACGCGCTTCACGGCCGTCATGGCGCAGCGGCGCGCGCTTCTTGCGGCGGCCCGCGCGAAGGCCGTGCCGGACATCACCGCGGGCGTCGCCTGGCGGCGCTACGAGGAGGACCGGTCGAACGCCGCGCTGGTCTCGCTCAGCGTGCCGCTCCCGCTGTTCGACCGGAACGAGGGCGGCGTGATCGAGGCGCAGCAGACCCTCGCCAAGACCGACGCCGAGCGCGCGGCGTCCCGGAACGCGCTGACGGTTCTGGTCGGCCGCGCCTACGAGGCGCTTCGCGGCTCCTACGAGGAAGCCCGGCTTACCCGCGGCAACGTCCTGCCCGTCGCCCGCGAGGCCTACGACAGCATCCGCTCCGGCTACGCGGAGGGCCGCTACACGCTGCTCGAGCTTCTCGAGGCGCGGGCTGCGCTTTCGGAAGCCTCCCTCAAGGAGATCGATGCGCTCGTCTCCTTCCACGCATCGCTCGCCAGTCTCGAAGGCCTGACGGGATCCGCACTCGTTCTGTCCCGGAGAGACAAATGACCGTTTGCAAGCCCGCCCGCGCCGCGGCGCTGATCCTGCTCGCCTCGCTGACGGCGGCCTGCTCGAGCTCACCCGAGGCGAAGCGCATCGTACCCGTCCCGAACACGGACGGCCGCTGGGTCTATGACGGCCGCCGACCGCCGAGCTGTAACGACCGGAACCGCCGCGTCCGCCACTTCCACGGCGACGGACACACGACCGGGCACGAGCACCTCGGCCATGGCCACAAGTGGAACGACCGGAACTTCAAGGGCTACCTGACCAAGCCGCCCTGCTACATCCGCCGCGCCGCGGACGTCCGCGGCCAGGCGACGGCCATTCCCGCAATCCAGACACGTCCTTCAGCCGTCGGCGTGGCCGCCGCGGCGCTCCACGCCCTGTCCGGAGACTTGTCATGAGCCGTTCCGCCGCGCGCAACGCCGCCGTCCTAGCGATCGGCGGCCTCATCGGAGCCGGGAGCCTGTACGCGGTCCAGGAGGGGCCGTCAGCCCTCTCCGTGAAGGCGCTTTCGCTCTATTCCGGCCTGCTCGGGGGCGATGGCCACGCCCATGCGGAAGGACCCAAGGCGGTCGCGGCCGCGGATGGCCACAATAAGGACGACGGCCATGCTCATGGCGAGGCCGAAACGGGCCACGGCAAGGATGACGGCCATGGCCACGGCGAGGAGGGCAAGCATTCCGGCGACGACGGGCACGGCCATGGCTCTGGCAAGGACGACGGTCATGGCCATGACAAGCCCAAGGCCGAGACGGGCCCGTCGGCCATCGTCGCGGCCGCGGATGACCATAAGGAAGGCGACGGCCACGGTCGCGACGAGCCAGGAAAGGCGCACGCTGAGGATGACGGGCACGGGCACGGCTCGGGCAAAGCCGACGCGCACGGGAAGGACGATGGTCACGGCTACGACAAGCCCAAGGCCGAAGCGGCGCAGTCGATGAAGGTCGCGGCGGTCGACGCCAAGGACGACGGCCATGGTCACGGCGGCGGGGGCCACGACGAGGAACTTCCCGAGGGCGTCGTCGAGCTCGGCGACGCCAAGGTGAAGGTCTCCGGGATCACGCTCGGCGAGGCGAAGCCCGCGACGCTGCGCGAGGAGCTCCAGCTCAACGGGATCGTGCAGGCGAACCAGGAGGCGACGGTGCAGGTCACGCCGCGCTTTCCGGGCATCGTGCGCACGCTCGCCAAGCGGCTCGGAGACGAAGTGAAGAAGGGTGAGCTGCTCGCGGTCGTCGAGAGCAACCAGAGCCTCACGCCCTACGATCTCCGGGCGCCGATCTCCGGGGTGATCACGGAGCGCCAGGCGTCGCTCGGCGAGTACGTCTCGGAGCAGAAGCCCGCCTTCGTGGTGACCGACCTCTCGACGCTGTGGGCGGACTTCTCGGTCTATCGCCGCGACCTCGCCAAGGTGCAGGTCGGCGAGACGGTGCGCATCGACCCCGAGGACGGCGGAGCGCCGATCGAGGCGAAGATCTCCTATCTCTCGCCGATCGGCGCCGCGGACACCCAAAGCGCCCTCGCGCGGGCTGTCATCCAGAACGACGGCCGATTCCGTCCGGGGCTGTTCGCGGTCGGCATGGTTTCAACCGCCGAGCAGGACGTGCCGCTCGCCGTTTCGATCGACGCGATCCAGTCGCTGGAGGGCCGGGACGTGATCTTCGTTCGCGAGGGCGACCGCTTCGCCGCCCGCGACGTGGCTCTGGGGCGCCGCGACGCGTCCAACGTCGAGATCGTCTCGGGGCTGAAGGCTGGAGAGGCCTATGCGGCCAGGAACAGCTTCGTGGTGAAGGCCGAGCTCGCCAAGGGGAGCGCGAGCCATGAGCACTGAGGCCTCGAATGGAAGCCCGTCGGGCCTGATCGAGCGGATCCTCGCCGTCGCGATCGCCCAGCGCTGGCTGGTGGTCTTCGCCTGCCTCGGGGTCGCCGGCCTCGGCGCGTGGAACTTCCTGCGGCTGCCGATCGACGCGGTCCCGGACATCACCAACGTCCAGGTCCAGATCAACACCACCGCGCCAGGCTTCTCGCCGCTCGAGGTCGAGCAGCGCATCACCTATCCCCTCGAGACCGAGATGGGAGGGCTGCCGGACCTCGACTACACCCGATCGCTGTCGCGCTACGGCCTCAGCCAGGTGACGGTCGTGTTCAAGGACGGGACCGATATCTACTTCGCGCGCCAGCTCGTGAACGAGCGGCTGCAGCAGGCCAAGGACCAGCTCCCGCCGTCGACCGAGGCCGCAATGGGGCCGATCTCGACCGGGCTCGGCGAGATCTACAATTACGTGGTGGACGCGAAGCCGGGAGCGAAGAAGCCGGACGGCTCCGACTACTCGCCCTCCGATCTCCGAACGATCCAGGACTGGATCATCAAGCCCCAGCTTCGCACCGTCCCTGGGGTGGTGGAGGTCAACACGATCGGCGGCTACGAGCGCCAGCTCCACGTGCTGCCGAACCCTGCGCGGCTGATGGCCTATGGCCTCACCTTCCGGGACGTGATGACGGCGCTCAGCTCCAACAACAACAATGTCGGGGCCGGCTACATCGAGCGGAACGGCGAGCAGTACCTCGTCCGCACCCCAGGCCAGGCGATGTCGGCGGACGACGTGGCGCGCATCGTGATCGGCTCGCATTCGGGCACGCCGGTGCGGGTGTCGGACGTCGCCGAGGTGAAGGACGGCCGAGAGCTCCGCAACGGGGCCGCGACGCTGAACGGCCACGAGGTCGTGCTCGGCACCACGATGCTGCTGATCGGCGAGAACAGCCGGACCGTGGCCGACCGGGTCGCGACCAAGCTCGGCGAGGTGCAGAAGTCGTTGCCGGAGGGCGTCGAGGCGCGCCCCGTCTACGACCGCTCGACTCTGGTCGAGGCCACCATCGCGACCGTCGAAAAGAACCTCGTCGAGGGCGCCCTGTTCGTCATCGCCGTGCTGTTCCTGCTGCTCGGCAATATCCGCGCGGCGATCGTCACCGCCTTTGTGATCCCCCTCGCGATGCTCTTCACCATCACAGGGATGGTCGAGAACAAGGTCTCGGCGAACCTGATGAGCCTCGGCGCGATCGATTTCGGCATCATCATCGACGGCGCGGTCATCATCGTCGAGAATTGCCTTCGCCTGCTCGCCCACGAGCAGCATCGCCGCGGCCGCCTGCTGACCCTCCAGGAGCGGTTCGACACGATCCTCGCCGGAGCGAGCGAGGTCATAAGACCGAGCCTGTTCGGCACGCTGATCATCGCGGTCGTTTATCTGCCCGTCCTCACCCTCACGGGCGTCGAGGGCAAGATGTTCACGCCGATGGCCGTGACCGTGCTGATGGCGCTGCTCGGCGCCTCGATCTTCTCGATGACGTTCGTGCCCGCCGCGATCGCGATCTTCGTCTCCGGCAAGGTGTCGGAGAAGGAGAACTGGTTCATGCGCGGCGCGCGCGTGACCTACGAGCCGCTGCTCGGCCTGATGATCCGGCTCCGCTGGGTGGTGGCGCCGGCCGCTGCGGCGCTGGTCGCGGTCACGGCGCTGGCGGCATCGCGGATGGGGGGAGAGTTCATCCCGAGCCTCGACGAGGGCGACGCGGCGGTCCAGGCGCTCCGCGTCCCTGGAACGAGCCTCACCCAGTCGCTCGAGATGCAAGGCGCGCTGGAGAAGCGCCTCATGCAGCTGCCCGAAGTGAAGGAGGTGTTCGCCCGCACGGGCGTCGCCGAGGTCGCGACCGACGCCATGCCGCCCTCGATTTCCGACGGCTACCTCATGCTCAAGCCCCGCTCCGAATGGCCGAACCCGGCCAAGACCAAGGCGGAGCTCATGGAGGACGTGGAGAAGGCCGCGGAGGAGATTCCGGGGTCGAACTACGAGCTCTCGCAGCCGATCCAGCTCCGCTTCAACGAGCTGATCTCGGGCGTGCGATCCGATGTCGGCGTGAAGATCTTCGGCGACGACCTCGACACGCTGCTCCAGACCGCGGGCAAGGTGCAGGCGGTGTTGTCCAAGGTGCCGGGCGCGGCCGACGTGAAGACCGAGCAGGTCACCGGCCTGCCGATCCTGACGGTGAAGCTCAACCGCGCCGCGCTCTCCCGCTACGGGGTGAGCGTCGGAGACGTCCAGGAGATCGTCGAGATCGCGGTCGGCGGCAAGGAGGCCGGCCAGATCTTCGAGGGCGACCGCCGTTTCGACATCGTCGTGCGGCTGCCCGAGGCGCTCCGGACCGACATCGACGCGCTCAAGAACCTGCCCGTGCCGCTGCCCGCCGGAGACGGCGACGCTGCGGCCCAGCCGACGCCAGCAGCTTTCGGGACGACCCAGCCGCGCACGCGCTACGTGCCGCTATCGTCGCTCGCCTCGCTTGAGGTGGCCCCCGGCCCCAACCAGATCAGCCGTGAGAACGGCAAGCGGCGGATCGTGGTCTCGGCCAATGTCCGCGACCGCGACCTCGGTTCCTTCGTGGGCGAGGCCGAGAGGGCCATCACCGACCAGGTGCGGCTCCCGACCGGCTACTGGATCGGCTGGGGCGGACAGTTCGAGCAGTTGGTGTCGGCGACCGAGCGCCTCACCATCGTGGTGCCGATCGCGCTGGGCCTGATCTTCGTGCTGCTGATCATGAGCCTCGGTTCCGTCAAGGACGCGGCGCTGGTCTTCTCCGGCGTGCCGCTCGCGCTGACGGGCGGCGTGGCGGCTCTGTTGGTCCGCGACATCCCGCTGTCGATCTCGGCGGGCATCGGGTTCATCGCGCTGTCGGGCGTCGCTGTGCTGAACGGCCTCGTCATCATCGCTTTCATCCAGAAGCTTCGCGCCCAGGGCGTGGAGCTGGTGGAAGCCGTGAAGGAGGGCGCCCTGACAAGGCTCCGCCCGGTGCTGATGACCGCGATGGTGGCCTCGCTTGGCTTCGTGCCCATGGCGGTGGCGACAGGCCCGGGGGCGGAGGTGCAGCGCCCGCTCGCGACCGTGGTGATCGGCGGGATCGTGTCCTCCACGATCCTGACGCTGCTGGTTCTGCCCGCCCTCTATGTCCTGTTCACGCGCCGTCGGCGGGAGCCAATTCCCGAGCCCAAGCATGCCGCGGCCGTCGCGTCATGAGGAAGGACACATCTATGCGAACTGAACTCGCGGGCGCGGCGATGGTCCTGGCGCTCGTGGCGGGGGTCCCGGCTCCGGCGCGCGCGCTGAACGAGGACGTCATGCGCAACATCCTCTCGCCCGTCTACCTGGCGCAGAACCTCACGGCCGTCTGCATGAGGATCGATCCCGAGTTCGCTCGGAAGCTCGGAGGCAAAGGTGGCGACGCGAGCGCCCTGATCCGGCACATCCAGGACGAGATACTCGCGACGATGACGCGCGAGGAGGCGGCTCCCATTGTGCTCAGCGCCGCGGGAGCGGCCCGCGCTGTCGGCCTTGGGATGATCCGCTCTCTTGCGGGCGGTTCGATCGAGGAGCAAACGGCGCGCGCGACCTCGTTGGTACGGCCATCGCCACGGCCGTGCATCCTACTATCTCGGGGAAGTCGCTTCGATCACGTCGCCGGCGTAACGCTTGGTTCTCCGAAGAGCTTGCCCTCTCCGGCCCAGTCGCTTGGGGCGACATCGTCGAAGATGACGTAGATGTATTTCGGATCGGTCCCGGTTTGGCGAACGATGCTTTCCGTGATCTCGGCGGCGACATTCTTTTTCTGGTCGTGGCTTTTGCCTTCGAACCAGCTCACTCGGACGACGGGCATGATCTGTCTCCTTCGATGCCGCGCGTAGCGGCGTGGACTTCTTACGCGCCCGTCAGACGGACGTCACGATTATCGACGTTCCCCAGGGATCGCGCCGCGAAAGCCTGTCCGGCGCGGACTCGACCGCAGGCTCCAAGGCTGTCCGCGAGCGGATAGCCTCCATTTGCCCCGCGTTCGCAATCAGGCGGACCTCGGCGAGCCCGGTCGTCCCGGCGGGCCTCATCTGGGCGCCGCTGCTGCGCCAGACGTTGGCGGCGATATGGTGGTGATACCCGCCGGAACCGAAGAAGGTCGCGCCGGGGTATCTGCAGGCGATGTCGAGCCCCAGCGCGCCGCCATAGAAGCTCTCGGCCCCCGCGAGCGCGCCGACCCGGAGATGGACGTGTCCGATGATCGAGCCTTCCGGAGCGCCGGTCCATCCGCCGGTCGAGGCCGCCGCGAGTGAGGCAAGATCGAGCTGCGCCGTCGCCATCGCGATCATGCCGTCGCGTTTCTCCCATGTCTCGCTTGGGCGATCGGCGTAGATCTCGACCCCGTTGCCTTCAGGGTCCGAAAGGTAGAACGCTTCGCTGACGAGATGATCCGACGCCCCCTCGACGTGGACGCCGCCATCGGCAGCGTGCGTCATCCATGCAGCCAAATCCGCTCGGCTCGGCAGCAGGAAGGCGGTGTGGAAGAGACCGGCGGAGCGCGGGTCGTCGCGCCGCGCGTCCGGGTCGCGCCACAGTTCGAGCAGGGGCGTTGCGCCCGCCCCGAGCGTGCAGCCCGCGTCGCCGGTCTCCAGAACGCGGAGGCCGACGACGTCTTGGTAGAAGCGGCTGACGGCCTCCATGTCCCGCACGGTCAGCACGACCTGGCCGATCCGGATCGGCGCGCCGGCCGAGGTCACGCCGGCTGCGGAGCGGGAACCGGCGGTTTCCGCCGAGGATGGAGTTTCCATGATTTGCGTCCTTGATCGATGCGCTCAGCGAACGCCGAGCGACCGTGTCGTTCCTGGAGTCGGACGAAGAGCGAGAGCTCCGTCGCCAAGCAGGGCGACGGCCACGAGGCCGACGATCCAGAGCGCGACGAACTCCCAGCCGCCGTTCGGATTGTTGAAGAAAAAGCCGGCGGCGCCGTGGACTGTGACGATCGCGCCGATGAGGATCGGGATCAGGGCGAGCGCGACGACCCTGGCGTAGACGCCCGCGATCAACGCGGCGCCGCCGAGCGTCTCAGCCGCGATCACGACATAACCGAGGGCGCCGGGCAGCCCAAGGCTCTCGAAAAACTGCGCCGTTCCGGCCGGCGTGAACACGAACAGCTTGAGGCCGGCGTGCGCGAGAAAAAGCCCGCCCACCGCAACCCGCAGAAGGGCGGCGGCGAAAGGGGCGGTGCGTGTATCGATCATCTGAGACTCCTTAGATGATGGTCTTGTCCCCGCCGATGTACGCCTGAGCTTCATATTTGATAATGCGCGCGCTAGGAGTAACACTTCACACTAATGGAGTGAGGCGGCGTGCTCGATCGGATCCTCGGACTCCAGGTCTTCGCCAAAGTGGCCGCGCTGGGAAGCCTATCGGGCGCGGCGAGGGCGCTCGGCATGTCCCAGACTATGGCGACGAAGCATATGGCGGCCGTGGAGAACCGGCTGGGCGTCCGGCTCGTGCACCGTACGACGCGCAGGATCTCCTTGACCGAGGCCGGGCGGCGCTACCTGGAGAGCGTCGAGCGGATTCTGTCCGAGATGGCTGAGGCTGACGCTCTTGCGGCGGCGGAGCGTGTTGAGGTGACGGGCGCGCTGAGGGTGAACGCTCCGGCCTCCTTCGGCGTCCGCGAGCTCGCGCCAATCCTGCCGGAGTTCGCCCGCCTTCATCCCGCTTTGCGGATCGAGCTTGGGCTGAGCGATCGCGTCATTGACCTCGTCGAGGAGGGCTGGGACGTCGCGGTGCGGATCGGCCGCGTCTCGGACCAGAACCTGATCGCCCGCAAGCTTGCGCCCTGCCGCCTGCTCGTCGCCGGCTCGCCGGCCTATCTCTCGGAACGCGGCGTCCCCCGAGCGGTAGCGGAGCTCTCCGCCCACAACTGCCTTGGCTACACGCTGTCGAGCGCTGTGGGGCCCGGCCACTGGCTCTTCGGGACGGATGGGGGCGTCCGGGCTCCCGTCTGGGGAAACCTGCAGGCGAACAACGGCGACGCGCTCGTGGCGGCGGCGGTCGCAGGCCAGGGACTGATCTACCAGCCAACATTCATCGTCGCCGACGAATTGAGAGCCGGCCGTCTCGTAGCTGTTTCGCTCGATGTCGCGCCGATCGAGCTTCCCGGGATCTTCGCCGTCTATCCGGGCGCGAGGCGGCCGCCCGCAAAGATCCGCGCCTTCGTAGACTTCCTTCTGGGACGGTACGGCTCTGCGCCTCCCTGGGAACGCGGCCTCTACCTCCCGGGGTAATCAGCTTCAGGCGAGACTGAAGCGGGCGCCTCGCCTTCCGGGGGAGCGTTAGCACGAGCGTGGAGCGAGCGACGGGCCCAGCTTGATAGCGTCGAGGCCAAGCGAGCCGTGATCATAGCTGGAAGGTCGGGCCGGGCATGAAAGTCGGCATCGTGGGCCTCGGCGGGCTTGGCCACATGGGCGTGAAGCTCGCTCACGCGATGGGCGCGCATGTCGTGCTGTTCACGACATCCCCCGGCGAGGTCGAGGACGGCAAGGGCCTCGGCGCCGACGTGGTGATCTCGAAGAACCCGGACGAGATGGCGGCGCACGCCGGAAGCTTCGACTTCATCCTCGACGCGGTCGCGGCGTAGACTGAGACAATATCATCCAGGTGGCGGCGGCCTCCTGCCACGACAGGCCGTCGGGATGTTCTAGGTCGCCCGAGGTGCCATACTGACCAGGAAGAAGCATGGGACGACGCTGACCTTGCCAAGTCCCTAACTAGCGCCTGAACGCCCCGACGGTGCGGTTTGACCGTGCCTCTAATCACTAATGGTGGGCAGCCGACGCCGCACTGTTCTACAGCGGTCATGGTCCTTCGGCCGATGTCGGCTCTTTGGACAAGCGCCGAATTCCGCTTCTGGCGCCAAGCGGCGGTGAGTTCAGGTCGCAGCCTGACCCGTAGCTGTAGTTCGGCATGTCCTCTTTATAGCCAGCCTGCGCGATCAAGCCGTTTGTCTTAAGCGCAGCGATCCACGGTTCGGGCGAAACTGCCGTTAGGCCATTAGCTCCGCTAGTATGGTCAGGACGCCGATGCGCCGAGCGATGTGTCGCCGGTTTCGGCGATGAACGGCGCACGAGAGTCCTGCGCTTCCAGTCAGAGCGAGTATCACTCCAAAGGTCGCGGCCTTCGACACCTTAATAACGAAGCAGGTCGCGAGTGGATTACAGGTTCCTTCGCGCTCCCAAGGCGCGGCGCCATATCGCGACCAGAAAATCCACGTGCGCCAGACCTTTGCGGAGGGCGTCGGAATCATCCTGGGGTCACTGCGAAAAAGGCCCGGCAACTCAGTTGACGGAACGTCTAGATCGCGCGCGACAGACGGCCGGCCCGAAGCCTATCCGCGAGAATGAAGGTCGGTTGATAGACGGCGCCTTGGCCAGACGCAGCCGCAGCGACGAGCGCGTCGCCGTCAGGGTTCCCGAACGGGCGCTTTCACGGTCCCGTTGCCAAAACAGCCATGCGTCGGGAAGAAACAATGGCTATAGCGACGCTAACAGCGCCGCGTTCTGCGAAACACGCCTGGCGTCGAGACACTCTTATTCTGAATTTTCACTCAATGTGTCTCTAGGGAGCTCAAGGTCGGAAGTGCATCACCGACGCTTCTCCCGAAAGGTATGGCGCAAAGCAGCCGAGGAACTCTCCGAACGACGGGTCGTTCACGAACCGCTCGGTATGGGCTTCAAGCGACTCCCACTCGATCTCGAGCACGAAGACGTCTGGCTGCTCTACCGTCGAACCGATGCGGTGGCTCAGGTAGCCGGGTTGCCTCACCAGGATCGCCGCGGCCTGAAGCCATCCTTTTTCAAAGGCATCCCTGTTCTCGGGCGCGACCGGGAATTGCGTGAGCTCAACAATCATCAGGGGGTCCCGTTTTTCGAATTGGCGGCGGCGGCGCGAAGCGCTTCGATGGCCTCGAACTTCGAGACGACGTCGCCATATTTGCTATGGATATCGAAGAGGTTGGCTTCATGCGGAGCCACATGACGGTCTCCCACGCACTCGCGCACGACGATGGTGCGAAACCCGTGCTGCACTCCGTCGACGGCGGTCGCACGGATACACCCGCTCGTGGAGCAGCCGAGAAGGACGATGGTGTCCACCCCGCTCGCGTGAAGAGTGGAGGCGAGGCTCGTTCCGAAGAAGGAGCTCGCATACTGCTTGGTCATGACGAGTTCGCCTGGTCGGGGCGCCACCTCGTCGCAAAATTCGGCGAGCGGATTGCCGTCCGCCATCGCCGTCATCACGGTCGACTTCTTCACCCAGACGCCGCCGTCGGCGCAGTCTTGCGCGAAGTATCGGATATTAGTGTGAATCACGGGAAGACCGAGCTCGCGGACGGTCGCGAGGAAGGTTTCTGCTTCGGCCACCGCCGACACGACGCCTTCGGCATAGAGCGGCGAGCCTTCGGTGGTGTAGCCCTTCATGAAATCGATCATCAGGATGGCCGGGCGCTCGCCGAAGCCGATGCGTCCGTCCCAGACGCCCCTGTAATTTTCCTGCAGGCTTTGCCGGTCGATCAAGCGCTAGCCTCCCATCGCGATGTGCTAGGAGGCTAGCGACGCCCGAGGAGCGGCGCTTGGCGTTGCGTGCGCCGTTCCTAGGGAATCTGCGCGCTCATCGGTCGCCTCAGGCGCGCCCGGCGTCTCGCGTTTGGCGTGGGGTCTCGCCGAAATGCGCCCGGTAATGCCGGCTGAACTGGGCGTGGTCGCCGAAGCCCCAGCGATAGGCGATCTCGGCGATGGTGTCGCGCCGGTCAGCGTCCTGCAACTGGCTGCGGCATTCCTCGAGCCTCAACTCCCGGATCCAGCGTCCGACGGTCCTGTCTCCTCCGCTGAAGAGGTCGTGGAGGTATCGGACCGAGATGCCGCATTCGGCGGCGATGAGTTCCGGCGTCAACGAACGCGACCGCAGGTTCTGGCGGATGAACCGCTCAATTCGGCCGATATGGGCGCGTTGGACCGTGCTCTCGCCGCTGCGGAGCACGCGCTCGTCGCCCTCCAGGGCGAGACTGAGAAGATCGATCAGATGGGAGCCGAGGCGGTCGTGGAGGCGCTTGTCCGTCTCATCCAGGCGCTGCGGCATCGCCGAAAGCGTATCGAGCAGAAGGGCGCCCATTCCAAGTTCGGCGTCGAACACCTGCGACGCGAACCGGTCTATCGACCGGACCCGATGTCTCAGGCTCTCGGAATCAAGCTTGACAACCCAGAGCTCGTTGTCGCCCGAGTGCTCGAACTCATAGGGCGAATTGCCCCGCTGGATAAAAAACCCCCTCGTTTTGCAGTTCAGCTCGACGTCGTTCTGGCGAAAGCTCGCGCCGGACCGAAGCGCGAACGTGATCAGCAACTGTTCGCTTGCGATCGAGCGAAGATGCTCGCGCTCGCGCCGATAGCGGACGGCGCCCGAAGCGAAGCGGGCGAGCGAAGTCGGCCCGACGTCCCAGTAGGTGACGTTGCCACCGAAATGGCCGGGGTCGCGGATCTCGACGTCCAGGGGGAAGAAGATCTCGCTGACTGACTCAGACCAGTATTGAGCTCTCGTCCCAGGAGGAGCCGCGTCCGCAGTGTACTCGATCGACATCGCGCCCCCGGAAAACCGAGCTGAACCCGAAGCAATTCGCATTAGTCGGGCAAGCCTTGTGCCAGCTGCCCGCGTTCAGCGGCTTTTTCGGAATCTGCTCAGGCTCAGGCAGCGCCGTCGCCACTTCCGAGCGGGATCTGAAGCTTACGGCATCGAACTACCCGCCCGATGCTGCGAAGCTGACCATACTGAAAGTGTTTTGCACAAGTTCGCGGCATGGGCGCGTCGCATCTTTGAGGCCCAAGCGCCGCTGATCGACGAACGAGCTTTCTTTGTTAACCGTGAGTTTGCAAGAACCTGAGGGAGGTGTCTGAGGAGGGCCGCCGCGGAACGAACCTTTGGCCGAAAGCTCCGTGTGGCATGCCGCTTGCTGCAACGCAAACGGCGGGCAAACGAAGTCAGTCTTTGTTGAGGTGATGCAGTGTACCGCGAATACTGCGCTCAAAGCGTACCCGCGCCCCAGCGGGCCAGATATTGGCAAGACATGGCGTCTGCCGTCATCTTCCCGCTCGACCTGTCGTTTCAGGATGGAGATCGATTCAGCGGAACTCTCAGAAGCTGGGATCTTGGATCAGCGTCGCTCATTCATCTTCAGACGGACGCGGCGCGTTATGTACGACGCAACCACCATGTGAGCGCGGACAGCGGCGACCATGTGCTGGTCTCCTTCTCCTCGCACTCTGATGTCGGTTTCAGCCAAGACGGCGTGGATCTGCTCTGTCGCAAGCGACAGTTCTTCATTGAAAAGACTCACCAGGCGTCGGATTTCGTTCAGTCGGACTTCAACGAGGTCTGGGTCCTCAAGCTGCCGATCACGTCCCTAAAGCGATATACCAGGTCGATCGATCCCTTCTACTCCTCCCTGTTCGATGGAGACACGGGAGTCGGCGGGCTGCTGTTCGACATGGTCCGGCAGATTCCGCACCGCTATGGCGCCACCAACTCCCTGGCGGCGGAAGGCGTCGGGCAGACGCTGATGGAGCTTCTTGTTCTTGCCGTCGAGGCCGATGAACGCGCGTTGACGAGCGGGAGGTCGTCGGTCCAGCGAGGCCACGTCGCGCGTATCGAAAAATTCGTGCGCCAGCATCTCGGCGACCCCGACCTCTCGCCGGAGAAGATCGCCCGCGCATGCAACATCTCGGTGCGATATCTGCACGCGCTCTTCCAGGGTAGCGGGTCGTCCGTCGCCCAGTGGATACGCGAGATGCGGCTGGAATCGTGCCGGACCCAGCTCTGCGAACCTCATCGTCGTGAAAGCCTGGGCGAGATCGCCTACCGCTGGGGCTTCGGCGACCAGGCCCAGTTCAGCCGCCTCTTCAAGGCGCAGTTCGGCATGACCCCGCGCGATATGCGCGCCGAGGCGCGTAAGGCCGCCGAAGCAGGCTAGGCCGTCAGGCGAACAAGCGCCCCGAGGTCAGGCCGTAGCGCCGACGATGATGAATCCGCCGTCTCGATTGGCGCCGGATGAGCCCGCCTGAGCCCATCGCTTCGCCCGCGATAGGCGATGCCGCCGACGCCCGCCGGTCGGGGTAGGTCAAGCCTGAGGGCGGGGTCGTTGCGGAGCCCCACAGGACGAGGGCTTGCCGACACAAGCGACAGCGTGCGCCGGCTAAGCCGCAAGACGGCTTCAGTGTTAAGCCGCATCGCTTCTAGCCCGCTCGCACGATCCGGACGAACGGGGCGCCGAGCGCCGCGGCCGGCCGACCATGCGCCTCCAGCCAAGTCTTTGTGCGCACTCCCGCAAGATGATCCGGCATGAAGTTCACTACGGTGTTGGTGGACGGAAACAGTCCAAGGCCGAGCGAGCTGCGGCTCGATGCGCGAAGCAGCCGCCGGTCAAACAGCAGGGATGGAAGCCGCCGCGGGCGAAACGCATTGCGGCTGTTCGGCGCGCCGCCGATCGGCATGGACCCGTGCGCTCTCGAAGGCGAGAAGCCGCGGAAGATAAGGGACCTGGTCATGCACATTCGTCTGAAGCGTCTACTCGCCTATGCGCTTGTCGCCGGGAGCATTTTCTCGCTTTCGGCCGCGCCCGCAGCCGCCGAGCAGAAGACGAGCTTCAAGGTCGTCTGGTCGATCTACGCCGGCTGGATGCCTTGGGGATATCTCGTCGACCACGGCATCATGAAGAAGTGGGCCGACAAATACGGCATCGAGGTCGAGGTCACCCAGCTCAACGACTACGTCGAGTCAATCAACCAGTACGCGGCCGGCAAGTTCGACGGCGCGGCGATGGCGAGCATGGACGCGCTGACCATTCCCGCCGCCGGCGGCGTCGACACGACCGTGCTGGTCATGGGCGACTACTCGAACGGCAATGACGGCATCGTGCTCAAGAAGGGCAAGACTGTCGCTGACATGAAGGGCCAGAAGGTCAATCTCGTGGAGTTCTCGGTTTCGCACTACCTGCTCGCCCGCGCGCTGGAGAGCGCCGGCCTGACCGAGAAAGACATCACGACGGTCAACACGTCCGAGAACGACGCCGTCGCCGCCTTCACCGGCTCCGACAGCATTCAGAACGTCGTGAGCTGGAACCCGATGCTCAGCGACATCAAGAAGACGCCGGGCGCCACGCCCGTGTTCGACAGCTCCAAGATCCCCGGCGAGATCATGGACGTCATGACGGTCAACACCGAGACGCTCAAGGACAATCCGGCGCTCGGCAAGGCTCTCGTCGGAGCCTGGTACGAAATGCTCGCGCTCATGAATTCAGGGACGCCCGAGGCCGCGAAGGCCATCGAGTCCATGGCGTCGGCGTCGGGGACCGATCTCGCGGGCTTCAAGGCGCAACTCGCGACCACCTACATGTTCAACACGCCCGCCGAGGCCGTTCAGTTCACCACGGCGCCGGCGTTGTCGAAGACGATGGATCTCGTCCGGACGTTCTCCTTCGACCATCGCCTGCTCGGAGAGGGGGCCAAGTCGAAGGACGCCGTGGGCATCGCTTTCCCGGACGGGACGGTTCTCGGCGACCCCAACAACGTCAAGCTCCGCTTCGACGCCTCCTTCACTAAGATGGCGGCCGACGGGAAGCTCTAAGGTGCGCCGCATTATCAATGTAAAGCCGGATCCGAGGAGCCTCGCGCTCCTCGGTCTGGCGCCCTTCGTGGGTTTGCTCGGGCTTTACGTGGCGTCGTCCGCCGTGCGGCTCGCCGCCAATCCGGGCGACAAGCTTCTCCCGCCGCTCAGCGCTATGGCTTCGACGCTGAGCCGGCTCGCGCTGGAGGCCGACGCGCGCACCGGGCAGATGGTGTTCTGGGCCGATACGGCCGCAAGCCTCCAGCGGCTGGGCCTCGCGATCGCGGCGTCCGTCATCATCGCGATTACCGTCGGCACAATCCTCGGCCTCGTTCCATGGGCCAAGGCGCTCGGCAACCCGCTGATCGCGGCCATCTCTCTCATTCCGCCGCTCGCGCTGCTTCCCATCTTGTTCATCGTGTTCGGCCTCGACGAGCTCTCCAAGGTCGTGCTGATCGCGATCGGCGTCGCGCCGTTCATGATCCGCGATCTGGCCCTGCGCATCGAACAGATGCCCTACGAACTCCTGATCAAGGCCCAGACGATGGGCGCCTCGACCTGGCAGATCATCGTGCGCATCGTGCTGCCGCAGATGCTGCCGCGGGTCATCGACGCCCTGCGTTTCTCGATCGGACCGGCGTGGCTGTTCCTGATCGCGGCCGAGGCGATCGCCGCCACGAATGGGCTCGGCTACCGCATCTTCCTCGTTCGCCGCTACCTCGCGATGGACGTGATCCTGCCTTACGTCGTCTGGATCACGCTGCTCGCATTCGCCATGGACTTCGCCCTCAGACTACTGAGCGCGCGGCTCTTTCCCTGGGCGCGGATCTCGACGTCATGACCGAGATCATGATCCGGGACGTCTGGAAGGAATACGCGGACCAGACGGTCCTGGAACGCCTGAACTTCACCGTCGCAGATGGCGCGTTCTGCGCGCTTGTCGGGCCCTCCGGCTGCGGTAAGACGACCTTCCTGCGAATGCTTCTGTCGATGGAGCTGCCCACGCGCGGCGAGATCACGATCGGGGGCGCGCCGATCGCCCGCGAGCCGGACCGCGACCGAGGCATCGTTTTCCAGCGCTATTCGGTTTTTCCGAACCTGACCGTGCTCGGAAACGCCATGCTGGGCGCCGAGCTCGCCGGAGCGCGCTTCACAGGTCGGTTGTTCGGTCCTCGCCGCCGCGCGGCCGAGGCCGCCGCCGTAGCGATGCTCGAGCGGGTCGGCCTCGGCCACGCGCTGGCGCGTTATCCAAGCGAGCTCTCCGGTGGGATGCAGCAACGCCTCGCGATCGCGCAGGCGCTGCTCTGCAAGCCCAAGGTGCTGCTGCTAGACGAGCCGTTCGGGGCTCTTGATCCAGCCACCAAGACGCAGATCCACGAACTTATGCTCGAGCTCTGGCGCGATCAGAAGATGACCGTGTTCATGGTCACTCATGATCTGCTCGAGGGCTTCAGCCTCGCGACCCGCGTGCTCGGCTTTGACAAGGTGCGCCGCGATCCGCAGGCGCCTGAGGTCTACGGCGCCACGCTTCAGCAGGACTACGACCTGATCGGCAAAGGTGCGGATCAGAGGGTGGCCCTTCTGGAGGACTGGCGGAGCGGACGGTTGAAGGCCGATCAAGCCTTGACGGGCGCTCCCAAGTTGCTGCCGCCCGCAAGCGTTCCGACCCTCACGCACAATAATTTGCAGCTCGGCGCACAACTGGATGATCGTCCTAGAGATAAAACCGAGGTGTCTGTAAAGGAACTCTCAGGTTATGAGAAGCCTCACCCGAGGGTGACGAGTAATTCAAGAGGAAAAGACATGCCCGCAAAAAAGTTCCATCTCGGCTGGTTTACGAACTTCACGCCTGATGAGTGGAATGGCCCGTTTTCGAACGGCGGAATGCCGTGGAACGGTGAGTTCTACGTCGACATGGCGAAGATGCTCGAACGGGCGTGCTTTGATTACATCATGCTCGAGGACAAGCTCGCGGTCTCCGAGACCTACGGCGGCACCTCGGAGGCCTACCTCAAGCACGCGCTCGGCTTCGCGCCGAAGCAGGATCCCGTCCCTCTCGCGACGCTGATCGGCGGCGCGACCAAGAATCTGGGCGTGGTCGCGACCATGTCGACGATGGCCTATCCGCCGTTCCTGCTGGCGCGGCTGTGCTCGACGGTCGACAGCATCGCGGAAGGCCGCTTCGGCTGGAACATCGTGACCTCCGCCGAGAACGCCGCTGCGCAGAACTTCGGCATGACCGAGCTGCCGCCGCGCGAGCTGCGCTACGACATGGCGCACGAATACATGGACCTCTGCTACCGGCTCTGGAATTCGTGGGACGAGGGCGCGATCGTCCGCGACCGTGAAACCGGAACCTATGTCGACTACACCAAGGTCAACGCGATCAACTTCGAAGGCCGGTTCTTCAAATGTCGAGGCCCGCTGAACACCGTCCGATCCCCGCAGGGCGTCCCGGCTCTGGTGCAGGCCGGCGGTTCGCCGAAGGGACGCGACTTCGCCGCTAAGCACGCGGACTCCATCATCGCGATTGGCGAGGGCGTCGAGGGGATGCGGGAGTATCGCTACGACATCCGGGCCCGCGCCCGCGCTCACGGCCGCAATCCCGACGACATCAAAGTCCTCTTCCTGGTCGCGCCCGTTCTTGGGGAGACTGAGGACGAGGCCTGGGCGAAGTACCGGCGCATGTCGGCCGAGCCGCAGTTCCTTGAGCAGTGCCTCGTGCTGATCTCGGCGATCACCGACATCGACTTCAAGAAGTACGACCTGGACAAGCCGCTGCCGGAGAAGCTTTACACGAACGGCGAACAGGGATCGCTCGACATGTTCCAACAGTGGGGCTCGAACAAGACGCTCCGCGACCTCGTGGTCGAAGCCTCCGGCGGCATCGTGGCCTCGGTCGAACTGGTCGGCACGCCGGAGCAGGTCGCCGACAAGATGGGCGAGACCATGGAGATGGTCGGCGGCGACGGCTTTCTGATCACCACGCCCGTGCAGGCCACCAATCGACGCACGGTCATTGAGGTCTGCGAAGGACTGGTGCCAGCGCTTCAGCGTCGCGGACTGGTGCGTACGGAATACACGGGCAAGACGCTGAAGGAGAACCTGCGCTCCTTCTGAACGCAGGATCGACGACGAATGAAAAAGGGCGGCCCACGCGGTCGCCCTTTTTCATTGGAGCTGGAGACGACCGTCGATTAGCCGCTGAGCAGATGGCCGAAGCGGAGGCGCTTGGTTTCGAGGTAGCCGGCGTTTTGCGGGGTGGCGGGGGCGATCAACGGCGTCCTCGACGCGACGTCGAACCCGAGAGCGCGCAGCGCGAAGATCTTCGCGGGGTTATTGGTCAGCAGCCGCAGGCGCTCGACCCCGAGGAGCCGCAACATCGCGGCCGCGGGCTCGAAGCTGCGGTCATCCGGTTCGTAACCAAGCGCGATGTTGGCGTCGAGCGTGTCGAGGCCGAGATCCTGCAGGCGATACGCCCTCAGCTTATTGACGAGCCCGATCCCCCGTCCTTCCTGATCGAGATAGAGCAGGACGCCCGCGCCGGATTCGAAGATGAGCCGGCCGGCTTCATGCAACTGCGGGCCGCAATCGCAGCGCATGCTTCCGAACAGGTCTCCGGTGAGGCATTTGGAGTGGATGCGCACCAGCGGCGGCCCGGCCGCCCGGACGTCGCCGACGACAACGGCAAGATGCTCGGCGGCGTCGACATCGGAACGGAATGCAAGCATCCGTGCCGTCGGGGCCGCCGCGAGCGGCATCGGGGTTTCCGCCACGAGGCGCAGCCTTGCGCTCGATCCTCCGCCGGCGGTGAACGCCATGATCGAAGCGGCTTCAACCTCGACGAAATCGTCCAGGCTGCGATCAGCGGCTCCGACGATCAAAGTCGGGATGAGCCGCGCGAGCCGAGCCAGCGAGATCGCGGCGTCGGAACCTTCGGGAGGGCTGGCCGGCCGGAACGGTGGAGAAGACGGCTCGGCGTCTGAGAGGGCAGATAGCGCCTGCGGCTCGAACAGACTGTCAGGCGCCTCAAACGCCCGCGCCGTCGATGGTTCCGCGTCGCCTCTCGCCATAAAGGCTGCGCGTCCGGAGGCGACGACAAGCGTCCGCTTCCCCGTATTGTCTAGAAGGTCATCGATTCCGCTGGGTGAAGCCGCCTCGGCCGACAGAACCAGCAAAGGCGCACACGCCTTGATGATGACGGGCCGGCCGCCACGCAACTCCGCCACAGCGCGCAGGACCGAACGGTCGGCTCGGGGCGCAACTCGGGAATCACGCACTCAGCGGACCTAGCGAATAGGGCGTGTTCCCCTCAACCCGGTAGCGCGCCAATGCGGCGACGGTCCCGATCCTCAAGCCATGTCTGCGTGCGAAGGCCACGAGTTCGGGCGTGCGCGCCATATGGCCGTCGGCGCTCATAATCTCGCAGATCACGCCCGCTGGGCTCAGGCCCGCGAGGCGCGCGACGTCGACGGCCGCCTCCGTATGGCCCGGACGCTCGAGCAGGCCGCCCTCGCGAGCACGCAGCGGAAAGACGTGGCCCGGGCTGACAAGGTCGGCTCCTCCCATAGCGGGATCGATCACGGTCGCGATCGTGTGCGCGCGATCGAATGCCGAGATACCGGTCGTCACCCCCTCTTTCGCCTCCACCGAGACGGTGAAGCCCGTTCCGCGCGGACACCCGTTATGCTCGACCATCGGCCTGAGACCCAGTTCCTCAACGCGCCGCGGGGTCAAGACGAGACAGATCAGGCCGCGCGCGTGTGTGGCCATGAAATTGATGACCGCAGGGGTAGCGAACTCGGCTGCGACGACGAGGTCGCCCTCGTTCTCGCGATCTTCGTCATCGATCAACACCACCATCTCGCCTCGGGCGACGGCGGCCACGATCTGGTCGGCGGAAGAGAAGAAGGACGCGAGCGCGTTGGCGCAGTCCAGCGTCGGCGCCGATACCGGCCTATGCAGCGGAGCGTTCAAGCTGCCTCCAGCGTGCGTGAGACAGCCTGGTCGAAATGGCTGATCGCCTGGTGAAGCATCTCCCGATGTTTGATGTCCGTGATGAACTCGGGACCGGCAGGATCTAGCGCGCTCTCGATCATGAAGTGCCCCTGAACCGAGTGGCGTGCGCCGAGCGCATGAAGGATCGGCCGCAGCGCGTAGTCGAGCATCAAAACGTGGGCCATGGTCCCGCCGGTCGCCAGCGGAAGGATCGCTTTGCCCGTCAGCGCGAATTGCGGCAGCAGATCGATAAATGTCTTCAGCAGGCCGGAGAAAGAGGCCTTGTACGTCGGCGTGACGAAAACGACGCCGTCAGCGAGCTCCACCAGTTCGATCGCTTCCCCAATTGCCGGATCGGACGCCTGGGCTGACAGCAGAGGCCCGGCCGGCAAATCGCGCACTCGGAGGTGCTTCGTCCGCATGCCGCGCTCCGCCAGCCGCTCGCTGACATATTGAGCGAGCTTCGCGGTCTTCGAATTTTCGGAGGGGCTCCCGGACACGACGAGAATGAACGGCATCGGATATCCTTGCTCGAAGCAGTCTCAGGCTGTTCACCGGCCTTCAGCTTATATCCCGGAGCCTAGAGATCGCGCGGCCGTCGCGCTTGCCGGGCTACGCACAAGCCTTTGATCATGTGCGCAGCCCGGAGACCCTCGATGTGGGCGCCGACCAGGAACGGCGCGGCGGGTTAGGTCGTCTGCGCGTCCTCAAGAGTGAAGCCGATCTTCAGCGTGACCTGGAAATGCGCCACCCTGCCCTCCTCGACGTGGCCGCGGGTCTCCACGACCTCGAACCAACCGATGTTTCGCACGGTTTTCGCGGCGTCCGTGACGGCGGTCTTGATGGCGTCGTCGATCGAGGAAGGCGAAGAGCCGACGATCTCGATGATCTTGTAGGTATGCTTCGACATAGAGGATCTCCTGCACTGCACCCCGACCGGGTCGCTTGGGGTTGGACGGGCGGCTTACGACGGTGTGGATCACGGCTCCTCATAGGAAACGTGAGCCGCGACGATGCGCCAGCCGTTCGGCGTCCGTATCCAGGTCTGGCTTTGCCGCCCCAGACGGGCGTCGCCCGGCATCATGAACTCGGCGTTCGCGGTGGCCGCGTCACGCCCGAACGTCGAGATGATCACCCTCAGAAGATCCCGCGGTCTTTGAATCGCTGGTCTGCCGGCGCGAAACGCGTGGATGGCGTCCGCGCCGTAGAGGTTCTCCCTCGGGCCGTATCGCAGGGTCAGCGGCGACGCCCAGAACAGCTCCCTCAGCATCGCGAGGTCGTTTGCGCAAAGCGCGATCTCGTAGCCGTCGAAGGCCGCGCGGACCTCGGCGACGATTTCGGCATCGTTGATCTGCATGGATCGCTCTTCGAACGTGACGTCGGCGTCGGGGCGCTTGGACCTCAATCGTCGGCGTCGTGATCCAGCCAGTGGAGGTGACGCGCGACCGACGTCGCCATCGCCTGCTTGGCGCCCGTCGCGATTACCTTGTCCCACCACGCGCCATAGATCGCGTCGTAGCTCCATGTCTCGACGCGCTCCGCGATCCGGCGGACGGACGTCGCTCCCAGCGGAATGAAGTTCGGATAGGAGCGCATGAAGGCTAGGTGCTTGCCGTCGGCGACGACCTGCAGAAGGTCGCCGGTGAACAGCGCGCCCTTGCCGCCGCAGCCCTCCGCCCAGTGCAGGATCGCGCCGCCTTCGAAATGGCCGCCGGTCCGGATCAGCGTCAGTCCCGGCAGGATTTCCTTGGAGTCGCCGCTCCAGAAGGAGAGGCACGGATCCTCCCGCATCACCCACTGCCGATCCCCGTCGTGCAGGTGCACCGGAATGTCGCCGAAGGCGCGGCTCCACTCCACCATCGTCGTGTAGTAGTGCGGGTGAGAGATCGCGATCGCCGCAAGGCCGCCGATCCCCTTGATCAGCTCGATCGTGGATGCATCCAGAAGCGAGACGCAATCCCAGAGCACGTTTCCCGCCGGCGTGCGGATGATCAGCGCGCGCTGGCCAATGCCGAACTGCGGGGCCGAGCCGACGCCAAGGATCTCGCCGTCATAGCGGTAAACCGTCATGTGCGAACGGCGGAGCTTCTTGAGCGTCGTCCAGTTCTGACCCGAGGCAGGAACGAACTGCCGTTCCTCCTCGCAGATCGGGCAGCTCTCCGGCGCGGTCTCGGTCGGAGAGAACTGCGTGCCGCAGGTCGTGCAAATGAACGCTTCCATCATGCCATTCCGTAGGTCGCGGGCGGAGCCCGGCGATATGAAAATGATCCGGGTGGTTAAGCGCGCCGCTCAGGCCACTTTTCTCGCCGCGGCGCCGCCGCGCAGCAGCGGCAGGCTCCGTTCACCAAAGCTGCGAACGCCCTCGACAAACTCGGGGAACGTCAACAGCATGCCGCTGATGCCGGTCTTCGCCTCCAGATCCTGGATCTGAAGGGCTATCGATTCCCAGGATCCGTGGATCACGGGAAAGCCCATGAAGGTCAGGTTGCCCTCGGTCACGTCGGCCGTCATGCCGTCGCGGAAGTGCCTGCTGGTCCCTTCGGGATTGGTGTCCATCGAGGCGCTCTTGACCACGTTCAGCAGCGCTTCCTGATCGGCACCGGCGACGATGTCGTCGCAGCGGTCCTTGGCCTCCGCGTCGGTGTCGGCTCCGATGATGGTGACGAGCGCGAGCGTGCCGACCTTGCGGCCGATCTTCGCTGATTCCGTCAGCACGGGCTCCGCGATGCGCTTCAGCTTCTCCGGGCCGCCGAACACGAAGTTGTATTCGGCGTGGCGGGCGGTGAACTGCACGCCCTTCGGCGACTGTCCTGCGCAGACGATCGGAATGTCGCGGCCCGGCGTCGGGAAGCACTCGCAGTCGTCGAGCCGAAAATAATCGCCCTTGAAGCTCGAGCGGCCGGTCGCCCAAAGCTCGCGCATGATGCGGATGTACTCGCCGGTCAGCTCATAGCGACGGTCGTGATAGTCGTCGGAGGGCCACAGGCCCATCTGGCTGTATTCGGGTCGGTTCCAGCCCGTCACGATGTTGACGCCCGCGCGGCCGCCCGAAATGTCGTTGAAGGTCGCGATCATCCGGGCGGCGACGGCGGGATGGACGCCGAGAACGGGCACCGTGGCGTAAAGCTCGATACGATCCGTCGCGGCGGCGAGCCCCGACGCCAGAGAGATCGAGTCCAGGCAGGAATCCCAGTAGCCGGTCTCTCCCCCGAAGCCGTGGTACTTGATCATGGATAGAATGAAGTCGAGGCCGACGCGCTCCGCCTCCTTCGTGATCGCAAGGCAGTGCTTCCATGTGGGGATGTATTGCGGGCTGTTCTTCGAGATAATGTAGCCGTTCTGGCCGTTCGGCAAAAATACACCGAGCTTCATCGCCCCAGCTCCCCAGTCCTGATCATGGAGGCCACCTTGGCCTTCTGTAGATATGATGGGGAGTGGTAGTGTCTCTGCCTGCGCTCCGGCAAGTTCAACTTCGAGCAGTGCTCGGATCGTCAAATCCTTCCGCACTTACCGGCAAGAGGAAGAATGGCGCCGGTGGCTAAGTAGCCTCGCCGGAGACGCCTGTGTCGCAGGGTCTGCCGGCCTGAGCCGAAGGAAGAACGATGCGCCTTTCTGCAATCGCCATGATCGCCGGTCTGGGCGTTATCGCTTCGTCCGGCCTTGCGGCGGCCGGAGATTGGTTCCCCTACAAAGTCGACGTCTGGCAGCCGCCGTTCGAGAAGGGCGCGGCCAAATCGCAGCGCGATTACACGGCGCTCGATAAGGCGTCCGCGCCCCACGAGATCTGCGTTTCGTTCCCGCACATGAAGGACGCCTATTGGCTCGCCGTGGACTACGGCGTCACCGAGGAGGCCAAGCGCCTCGGCGTGAAGCTGCAGGTGGTCGAGGCCGGCGGCTACACCGAGTTGAACAAGCAGATCTCGCAGATCGAGGACTGCGTGTCCTCCGGCGCCAAGGCCGTGGTGATCGGCGCGATCTCCTATGACGGGCTGAACAACCTGATCGCCGAGCTCAAGGCGAAGAAGATCGTCGTCGTCGACATGATCAACGGCGTCTCATCCAAGCAGGTCGACGCCAAGGCGCTGGCGTCCTGGGCCGACGTCGGCGAGACGATCGGCGGGTATCTCGCCAAGAAGCACCCCGCAGGCTCCGCCAAGGTCAAGGTCGCGTGGTTCCCCGGGCCGGCGGGCGCAGGCTTCGCCGAATCCGCGAACCTCGGCTTCAAGAAGGCGCTGGAAGGGACCGCGGTCGAGATCGTCGACACGCGCTACGGGGACACCGGCAAGGAGGTCCAGTCAAAGCTCGTCGCCGACGCCCTTCAGGCGCATCCCGACCTCGACTATGTCGCGGGCTCGGCGGTCGCGGCCGAGGCGGCGGTCCCGATCATCCGAGCGGCCGGCGTCGCGGACAGGGTGAAGGTGCTCGCCTATTACTACACGCCCGGCGTCGACCAGGGCATCCGCCGGGGGCAGATCCTTGCCGCGCCGACCGACTCCACCGTCGTCCAGGGCCGTATCGCGATCGATCAGGCGGTGCGGATCCTCGAGGGCAAGGACTACGTCAAGCACGTCGCGCCTTCGATCTTCGTCATCGAGAAGGAGACGCTGCCCGGCGTGACGATGTCGGCGGTGCTCGCGCCGAACGACTTTCGCCCGGTGTTCGAGGTCAAATGAGCCTCGATCCCGCTTCCATGGCTGTGAAAGCCGCGTCGTCGAGGGTCGGTGAGCCGCCGCTTCTGGAGCTGCTGAAAGTCACGAAGCAGTATCCGGGAGTGACGGCGCTCGATGGCGTGGACTTCACCGTTCGCTCCGGTGAGGTCCACGTCCTGTTCGGCGAGAACGGCGCGGGCAAGTCGACGCTGATCTCGATCGTCGCAGGCGCAATCCGGCCGACCTCGGGCGCTCTGCTGATGAACGGCGAGCGCCTCGATCTCGGATCGGTGCATGAGGCCCGCTCGAAGGGGATCACCACGGTCTTCCAGGAGTTCTCGCTCGTGCCGTCCATGACGGTCGAGGAGAACCTTGTGCTCGGAGCAGAGCCGACGCGCGCCGGCCTGCTCGACAGGCAAGCCATCCGGGCCGAGACGCGCGCGCTGTTGAAGCGTCTCGACTTCGACCTGTCGCCGACCGCTCTCGTCGGCGACCTCTCGCGCGCCGAACAGCAGATGGTCGAGATCGCCCGCGCGTTCCGCTCGAGATTGTCCGTGCTCATTCTCGACGAGCCTACCGCAAGCCTGACCGATCGCGAGGCCGACCGCCTGTTCGAGCTCGTCGCGCAGGCGAAAGCCGACGGGGTCGGCGTCGTCTACATCACGCACCGGCTCCGGGAGATCGAACGCATCGCCGATCGCATCACGGTGCTGCGGGACGGCCACTACATCAAGACCATCGCCGCCAGCGAGGCTGACGAGGAGACGCTGGTGCGGCTGATGACCGGTCGCGCCGCAGGCGCGATCTTTCCTGAAATCAAGGCCGACCCGAAGGACGTCGCTCTATCGATCGAGAACCTCTCGACGGCCTCGGGTTCGGTTCGTGACGCCTCGTTCGAGGTGCGTGGCGGGGAGGTGGTCGGTCTCGCCGGGTTGGTCGGCTCCGGCAAGTCCGAGGCGGTGCGCGCCGCGTTCGGGCTGGAGCGCGTGGTCGCGGGAAGCGTGACCATCGCGGGCCGCGCAGTCGCGAACCCGACGCCGCGCCGGGCGCTCGACGCCGGCCTTCTCTACCTGCCGCCCGACCGCAAGAACGAAGGGCTCGCGATGATGCGGCCCTGTCGGGAAAACATGAGTCTTGCGGCTCTCCGCCTTCCGCCGTTCGCCTGGGGTCCGTGGCTGAATCGCCGCGCCGAGGCGCGCGAGGGTATGAGCCTCGCCCGGAGAATGGATCTACATCCGATGCGGCCGGACCGCGACGTTGAAGCGTTCTCCGGCGGCAACCAGCAGAAGGTGCTGCTCGCCCGCAGCCTCACGCGGCCGGTCGCCGTCTACGCCTTCGACGAACCGACGGTCGGCGTCGACGTGGGCGCGCGCGTCGCGATCTACCGCTTCATCAAGGAGCTGTGCGAAAGCGGCGCCGCGGTGGTGCTGATCTCCTCGGATCTACCGGAAATCCTCAACCTCGCGCATCGCGCTCTGGTCTTCGCCGGCGGCCGTGTCCAGGCCGAACTCGCGGGCGCCGAGCTCACCGAGGAGGCCGTCCTGCGACATTTCTTCGAAAGGCGCGTCGCCGCATGAGCATTATTCCAGCGTCGGGGCACATGACGCCCGCTTCCGCTGCCGTCGTCACGCCCCGCCCGGCGCCTTCGGGTCAGAAACTGAAGCGCCTGTTCGTCAGACTAGGCGTGCTGCCCTTCCTGCTCGTGATAGCCGTCTGCGTGTTCTCGCTGATGGCGCCGAACTTTCTGACCGTAGGCAACCTCAGCAACGTCCTGCGCCAGTCGGTCTTCCTGACGATCGTCTCGATGGGACAGATGATGGTGCTGCTCACCGGCGGGTTCGACCTGTCGGTCGGCACCATCCTCGCGCTGAGCTCCGTCGTCGGCGCGACGACGATGGCGGCGTTGAGCGCGCTCTATCCTGAAGCGACCATGCTCGTCATCGCGGTCGGCTGCCTTGCCGGCGTCGCCGCCGGAGTGGCGATCGGAATCGTCAACGGGATCGGCGTCTCGGCGTTCGGCGTGTCGCCGTTCATCATGACGCTCGGCGTGTCCTCGATCGGCTTCGGCATAGCGCTGTCGCTGACCGGCGGCACGCCCGTCTACGGAATGCCCGTCGCTTTCGGAAACGTCTTCGGTTTCGGCGTGTTGCTCGGCGCGCCGGTGCCGATCTGGGTCGCAGCCGGCCTGATCGCCGCGACTTGGGCGCTGGTGAGCTGGACCCGCTACGGCCGCACGCTCTATGCGGTCGGCGGCAATGCCCGCGCCGCGCTGCTCTCCGGCATCAACACCCGGGCCACGCTGTTCGTCGTCTATGTCCTGTCGGGCTTGCTGGCTGCGATCGCCGGAATGTTGCTGACCGCCCGACTGGACAGCGGCGAGGCGAACATCGGCTCGTCCATGCCGCTCGAGTCGATCGCCGCGTGCGTCATCGCGGGCGTGAGCCTGCGCGGCGGCGTGGGCCGCGTCGGCAACGTCGTCCTTGGGGCGCTCTTCATCAATCTCGTCCAGAACGGGATGAACCTCGCTCGCATCGAGTCCTATCTGCAAACCGTAGTGATCGGCCTGATCCTGATCGCCGCGGTGATCGCCGATCAGGTTCGGCTCCGCTACGTCGCCGACCTCCGCTCCTGACGTCCCAGACCAGACGCTCCGCGCGTCCGCTCGCGTCGATTTCGAAAGTGCTGAGATGAGTTCACTGCCTGACTTCGCCCTTAGCGAATGCCCTGCGCCGGCTCCTGCCGCCGACACGACGCGCGTCGGCCTCATCGTCCCGAGTTCGAACACAACGATGGAGACTGAGCTGCCGGAGTTGTTCCGTCGCCAAACCGAGGCGACCGGCCATCGCTACACCTTCCACTCCGCGCGCGCCGGAATGCGGCGTGTTAACCCCGAAGAGCTGCGCGCCATGGTCGGCAAGGCCGCGGATTGCGCCGCGGCGGTCTCCGACGCCGACGTCGAGGTCATCGCCTATGCCTGCCTCGTCGCCGTCATGGCCCAGGGACCCGGCGCGCATATTCAGGCCGAGGCGGTGATCGCGAAGGCCGCAGCGGAAAACGGCCGACCGGCGGCGGTGACTAGCAGCGCGGGCGCTCTCGTGCGGACCCTGCGGTCGATGGGCGTCAGGCGGGTGTCGATGGTGACCCCTTACATGCGGCCCCTGACCCAGATGGTCTGCGATTACGTCACAGGCGAGGGCTTCGAAGTGGTCGACGCCATCGCGCTTGAGGTCGCCGACAACCTCGCCGTCGGCCGATTAAATCCTGAGAACCTGCCCGAAATCGCGCGCGGTCTGAAGCGGAACGGCGTCGACGCCGTGGTGCTGTCCGCCTGCGTGCAGATGCCGTCGCTCGCCGCGGTTCAGTGCGTTGAGGACGAGATTGGCGTTCCTGTGATCACCGCCGCGACGGCGACTGCGTTCGAGATTTTTTTTGCGCTCGGCCACCGGCCGGCGATCAAAGGCGCGGGATCGCTGCTATCCGGCGTGTGGCCCCGTCAGGCTGGTAGCCTCGCCGTATGAGCATCCCTGGAGCTTTCTAAAATGCACGCCGGCGGCCTGCTCACGGCTTAGACGTTGCTTGCGGGTGGCGACGCCGCAGCAGTTGGGCTAACTCCGCCACAGATTCCGATCACCCACCTGAGGCGGACGCGTATCTTCCGGAAGAGACGACAATCATCGTCTCGGTGGGGCAGCCAGCAGGACGAACAGTGGAACGTTATTTCGCGACAGCCAACGCGGATGCGCGAATGTCCTCTTCCTGGAAGGATGCCAACTTCCGCTAGTGGCGCAAAGAGGTCAGTCCTAGCGGTCCCTCGCGCAGCGCTGCCTTGGTCGCGGTTATGACCACGACTTAGTACGCACGCTAAAATGCGAACTTGAAAATTTTTTTAGCCATCACGGTCGCTGACCTGCGTAAATTTTGGAGGAGACGGTGCAGACCGCGGACGTCGATATCCGGCAGATCAGAGTGTTTCTCGCGGTCGCCCAATGCGGCGGGTTCTCGGCCGCGCAGGACATGCTCGGCCTCGCCCAGTCCACCATCAGCACTGAGGTCGCGGCTCTCGAGGCGCGGCTGGGCTACGTGCTGTGCCGACGCGGGCGGGGAGGCTTTCAACTGACGCCGCAGGGCGAAGCCTTCGTGTTGGACGCCACCACCCTGCTCGCCGCACTTTCGAGCTTCGAAACAAATGTCGCCAAGCGGCGCAAGCAGGGCCTCGGCGCCGTTCGGATAGCGATCATCGACAATCTGGTGACGGATCCAATTTGCCCGCTCATCCCAGCTCTGGACCGGTTTCACGGGCATACCGGGGGCCGTGCGCATATCGCGTTAGACGTGCTGGGGCCGAGCGAGATCGAGCACGGCGTCGCATCCGGCCGGATTGACCTCGCGATCGGCATCTTCGCCGAACCCTCGCCGCAGCTCATCTATCATCCGCTCTATCAGGAAAGAGACGTGCTGGTCTGCGGTCGGCGAAATGCGCTCTACGACGAGGCCGACGATCTCGAGCTGTTTTCTCGGATCCGCGGGGCCGAGAAGGTCGTCCGCAGCTTCCTCAGGCTCCAGGACTTCTTCTTCCTGAGCGACCAGCGCGACAGCATCACCGCGCAGGTGGACAGCGTGGAGGCCGCGGCCCTCCTGATCCTGGCCGGCCACCATATCGGCTTCCTCCCAGACCACTACGCCCGTCGCTGGATCGAGGCCGGCGATATGCGCATCCTGCTGGAGAAGAGCTACACGCGGACCTCGAAGATGACGCTGGTGCATCGCCAGGACGCCTCGAAGCTCAGCACGCTCGCCTCCCTCCTCATCGGCGAACTGCTCCGGGATGCATCACAGACCCCGATGAAACGATTGACGTTCGCAGATTGAAACGGGGACGGTCGCGGCCGACCGTAGCCGCGAATGACGTCGGCTTTTCCGGTTGAAGACATGCCGCTGCGCCTCCTGCTCGAAAATCCCCGTCCATGACCTCCATAGACGCGCGGCCGTACCGCTGGCCGCACCGTCAGGACCTCGCGCCCGGCGCGACGGCCCTGATCGTCATCGACATGCAGCGCGATTTCTGCGAGCCGGGCGGATACATCGCGACGGTGGGCTACGACGTCGCGCCAGCCCATGCGCTCATCCCACGCATCGCGGCGCTGCGGGACGCAGTGCGGAGCTGGGGCGGGCTGGTGGTCTACACCCGCGAGGGCCATCGGTCCGATCTTAGCGACCTCGGCTCCCACAAGCGGTTCCGCTCCCGCGCGGCCGGCGGCGAGATCGGATCGCGCGGCCCGCTCGGCCGGTTGCTGGTGCGTGGCGAACCAGGCTGGGACATCGTCGCGGCGCTGGCGCCCGCGGACGGCGAGCCCGTCGTCGACAAGCCGGGCTTCAGCGCCTTTCACGCCACCGATCTCGACCGCATTCTCGGCGCGCGCGGGGTCCGCCACCTCATCGTCTGCGGCGTCACGACGGACGTATGCGTGCACTCGACCCTGCGCGACGCCGTCGACCGGGGCTACGAACCGCTGCTGGTCTCCGACTGCTGCGCGGCCACCGATCCGGCCAATCACGCCGCCTCGATCGAGACGATCTGCTCGGAGGGCGGCATCTTCGGGGCGGTCGCCTCGGCGGCTGCGGTCGCGGCTGGTCTCGCCGCAGCCGAAGTCGCAGCCTGATCACGTCGCCGAAGGGCGATCGATCACCAAAGGGGCGATCTTCAGCCGGCCGTCGGCATCGCGCGCCGAAAGATGCTGGTGCGCCTTGCGAGACGCCGCGTCGAAGACGATGTCCGCCTCGACAACCGGCATGCGCGCCGCCGGCAGCACGCCGCGCTCCGCCAACAAATCCTGCAGCGCCTCGATCCAGCGGGTGTAGTAGTCCTCGCCGCCGACGATGCACGCCGTCGCCTCGTAGGCGCCGATGCGCGAGATCAGTGACTGCTGAAACTCTTCGAGCGTGAAGACGCCTCGCTCGGAAAGCGCAAGCGTAAGCGCGAAGGCCTGCGCCTCCCACGGCTGCTCGAACGCCAGACCGTCTGGAGCAGACGGCGCCGCCAAACGGCCGAGATCATGGACTGGTCGCATTGGCCCTCCCGCTCAGACCTGGACCCGCGCGACGCCTATCATCGCGTCGCGGGTGACGATGTCGGCGAGTTCGTCCTCGGTCATGCCTTCCGCGCCCGGTGGGCGTTCCGGCAGCACGAGGTAGCGGATCTCCGATACGCTGTCCCAGACCTGGATCGTGACGTCGTCGGCGAGCGTCAGTCCCATTTCGGCGAGCACCCGACGCGGCTCCCTGACGGCGCGGGAGCGGTAGGCGCTCGACTTGTACCATGCGGGCGGGAGGCCGAGGATCGTCCACGGGTAGCAGGAGCACAACGTGCAGACGACCACGTTGTGGACCGTCGCGGTGTTCTCCACGACGTGGAGATACTCCGTTTCCGGGCCACCGAGCCCGAGCTCGGCGCAGGCCGCGAGGCCGTCGGCCAGCAAGCGCGCCTTGAAGGCCGGATCGGTCCAAGCCCGCGCGACCACCCTGGCGCCGGATTTCGGACCGATCTTGTCCTCGTAATGCGAGACGATCTCGTCAATCCGCGCCGACGAGATGATTCCGAGATCGTTCAGGAGGGACTCCAGCGCTTCCGTGCGCACCGCCTGCCAGGGCTTCTCGGCGCCATGGTCGTGATCATGGTCGTCATGGCCATGATCGTGATGGTGGCCGCTCATGCGCCCGTCTCCCGATCCAGATAGTCTTCGCTGAGGTCGACCCGCACGATCGTGTTCGGCTCGGCGGCGTCGCCCCAGACCTCCTCTCCCGAAAAAGACACGTTGTAGACGGGCTGAAGGTTCTCACCCGTATTGTGGGCGCGCGTGTCGGGATAAACCCAGGCCTGCGCGTTCACCACCGTGACGGTCCCGACCTTGTCGCGGACGTAATGCGTCAGCCTGGTGTGGCCGGCAGGCTGATGGTTGCGAACCCGCACCCGGTCTCCGACTGCGAATTTCGGCGCGACCGCGACGTCTTTGCGCCAAGCGCCCCAGCGGATGCGCGTCTCCGACGGAACAGGCCAGGCGCGGTCGGCGTGCTCGACCGGCGCGACCTCTCCGGCCACGTCCTGCGCAATCCTCCGATCGACCTCCGCCCGGCGCACCACACCCTTGCGATCGAGGATCCTCTCCATCGCAAACAGCCAGCGCCCGTAATAACCATCGGTCAGATAGGAGGCGGCGTCCATCAGCTCGATCTCGTGCCGGTGCTCGTCGAGATTGTAAAGACCCGTTGTGTCCATCGCCTGGGTGATAGCGTAGACGCGCCCCTCCCAGCGGGCGTGGAACACCGGCTCGTTCGGCTCGACCGTGACAGGACCGAAGCCATGCAGCCCGCCCATGTCATGGATTCCGTTCATGCCGCCCTCCTCATGCGATCCCTCAGCTATTCGATAAGGTCTTCGATCCGGCGCTGCAGCGCCAGCGTCTCGGGCGCGTAGCGGTCCTTCGGCGTCGCCTCGGTCCGCTCGTCCAGCAGCACCGTCATGGGGCGTCCGCCGAGCACGATGACGCGGTGACCGACCATGATGGCCTCCTCCACATTGTGGGTGACCATGACGAAGGTGGTTCGGGTCGTCTCCCAGATCGCGCGCATCAGGTCCTGCATCCGCCGCCTCAGCGCCACGTCCAGCGCGCTGAACGGCTCGTCCAGCAGCAAAACCTTGGGGTTGACCACCAGAGCGCGGGCGATCGCCGTCCGCTGGCGCATGCCGCCGGAGAGCTCGCGGGGATACTGATCGGCCGCGGCCTCCAAGCCAACATGGCGCAGCATCGCCTCCAGCCGCACACGCTTCTCTTCTCGCGTCCCCTCGCAATATGGGAGCCCGAAGGCAACGTTCCGGCGCACCGTCAGCCAGGGGTAAAGATTGTTCTCCTGGAAGATCATGACGATGTCGGGCGTCGGCTCCTTCAGCCACTGGCCCTGGAACAGCACGCCGCCGGTGTCCTTTGCGCGCGCGAAGCCCCCGAGCGCCCTCAGCAGGGTCGTCTTCCCACACCCAGAAGGGCCTAGCAGGCAGGTGATCTCGCCGAGGGCGATCTCCAGCGAAAAATCTACGATCGGCGAGCGCGCAGCGGCGCCGGCGCCGGGAAACGCGACGGTCAGGCGGTCGACCTTTAACGCGGGCTCCTCGGGCGACGGGGCCAGCACGGTCAGATCCGCCACCACAGCACCCGGGCAGCGATCAGGGCGAGCATCCGGTCCACGATGAAGCCCGACACGCCGATGATCGCCATGCCGAACATGATCAGCTCGTTGTTGAACAGATTCCGACCCATCATGATGATAGCGCCGAGCCCGTCGCGCAGGCCGACCATCTCCGCCACGAGCACCGCCATCCAGGCCGCGATGAAGTTGGTGCGCAACAGCGTGAACACGCCGGGCAGAATGGCCGGAAGCACCACGCGGAACCAGCGGTGCGCCGGCCCTGCGCCGAGATTGCCGGCGATCGTCGTGAACTCCTCAGGCAGGCGGCGTATCTCCGCGAGCGTTGCGATCGTCAGGATGAAGTAGACCCCCATGAAGACGATGAAGACCGCGGTGACGTTAGAGATGCCGAACACCACGATCGCGGTCGGGATCCAGGCGATCGGCGCGATCGGCGCGAGCACGTAGAGCACCGGCGTCAGGCACCATGTCGCGACCTTCGACAGGCTGAGCGCCGCGCCAGTGACGATCGCGGCGATGAAGGCGATCGCCATGCCGGCGAACACGCGGAAGAAGGTGGATGCGACGCTCTGGACGAGCGGCGCGGCCTGCGACCCGAGCCCGATGCGGAAACCGCTCTCAGCCACGGTGGCAATGAACCGGCTCGGTGGCGGCAGCACCGACGTTAAAGCCACCCCCTGGCCGGCACCGAGATACTCCCAAAGCCCCAGCAGCAGCGCGAGCGTGCCCGCGCCGAAGATTGTCGGGGCGAGGGCGTCGGCGCGGCTCATTTTTGCAGGGACGTGATCATGTCGAGACGGAAGATGTCGGAAGCCTTCGTCGCGCCCTTCACGTAGCCGAGCTTCGTCAGATCGGTCACGACGCCCTGGATCGAGTCCACGTCCGGGATGAACGAAACCGGCGCCGGCGCCGACTTGAAGGCCTCCAGCAGGACAGCCGGCTCGACGCGGAAATACCTGCCCTTGGTCAGTATCTCGACGGCCTTCTCCGGCGTCTCGTTGATGATCTTTGCCGCGCAGATCAGCCCGCTGAGATATCCCTTCACCACGTCTGGTTTTTCGGTCAGCGTCTTGTCCAGGACGCTCACCACCGTGTTCGGCGAGAACCGGGTCCAGGTCTCCGCATCGTTGGTCAGTACGATGGCGCCCTCTTCGGCGACCATTTCGGTCGTGTAGGGCTTGATGTGGCTCAGGATGTCGACCTGGCCCGCACGGAACGCCTCGACCATCGCGAGCAGGTCGTTGAAGTAGACGAACTCAGTCGCTTCGGGGTCGATCCCGGCCTTGGCGAAGGCGCGCGTCAGGATCAGCTCCAGCGTGTCGCCCTGTAGGGTCGCGATCTTGAGCTTAGGCTTGGCCGCCGCGATGTGATCCTTGACGTCGTCGAGCGTCTTCAGCCCGGAGGCCTTCTGCGCGACCACTTCGATCACGCCCCAACCGCCGGCGGACGCCACCACCCGGATGGGTACGCCGCTGTTGGCGGCAAAGAACGGCAGCGTGAAGGGGTTCGTGCTGAAATCGATGGCCCCACCGGCAAGGGCGGCGTTGTTGTCGCCGGGGTTGGCGAAGAACACCGTCTCGACATCGAGCCCTTCCTTTTCAAAACACCCGCTCTCCTTGGCCACGAACAGAGGCGCCATGTCGATAGCGACGAGATGGCCAGCCTTAACCTTGACCAGCGCCGCCTCAGCCGGCGCCGCGGCCACCAGGCAGGCGAGCGCCAAAGCGACGGCGACGCTCCCGGCGCGAAAGGGTCTCGCGCGCAAAACAGATCGTAAGGCTGTCATGAATCTGGCGTCCCGAGGCGTGATCGAACGGCGCTTGAAGCAAAGGCCGATACCGCCCTCGCATCGGAAATGTTCATGGACGCGGCATTGCATAATAGGGGCGAAGGATGATCCATTCATCGCGAAACCCGAAGTTTGCTTGGGTTGGTAGACCGGTGTCGCCCACTTGCTGATGTCGGCTGTGAAGGCCGAGCGCAATTCCTCCGTGCGCCAAGTTCTATTATCGGCTAGCCGAAGCTTGGCCGATTTCCAGTCAGCGTCGCTCCCCTGGATGCTATCGCGCTAGTCGCCTTCTCATTTATATATCAACAGCTTAAACTGACGACACTATAAGTTTTTGGATGATTGACGAGAGTGTCGCAAATTGTATTTGATCTAATTGTCGAAAGGACGTCGTTGATATTTCGTCTGCGTCACGCTGATCGCTACAAGGGCCACGCGCTAGCGCGGAGGTCTACCGCAGGCATGAAGGCGCCGGGCCGACGCAGTGCTCGATTACTACGCCTATGCACGCGACCAGGACCTATATCTGTCCTACGTCATCATCGATCCGCAGGGCGACCGGTCGAAGGCGGCAAGCGAGGGTGGTAACGGCGAGGTCGCCGTCCGCATCGTCGATGAGGATCCGGGGGGCGTCACGATCCGCGGAGCGAAGATGCTCGGCACCGGCGCTGCGCTTTCCGACGAAGTCTTGGTCACGACGCTGCGGCCGCTGGGCGCGGACGAAGCTCGCTTCGCCTTCACCGCCGCCGTGCCGATCGCAGCCGCGGGCGTGAAGCTGATGTCGCGAAGGGAGCTCCGAACTTCCCCGCGCGCACTGCGTCTAATTCGTGGAAGCGCATCTGCAGCTGGCGCTGCTATGTCTTTTGCCACGACGTCGGTAAGCCTTTCGTATTAAATGCATCTATAATTATTGATTTTTGATTTCTGCGAGATCAGGCTGGTTTTCAACAACGGCGAACGCCGAATTGCTGGGAGGCCGCTCATGAAAATCCAAAGAACCATCGCGCTCGCCGCGATGCTGGCGGCGGGGGCGCCTGCGATGGCGCAGGACTTCAAACCGACGCGGCCCGTCGAATTCATCGTGGCGGCGGGCCCCGGCGGCGGCAGCGACACCTTCGCACGCGTCGTTCAGGCTTCGCTGTCGAAGTCTGGCCTGCTGACGAGCCCGATCATCGTCACCAACAAGGCGGGCGGCTCGGGCGCCGAGACCTTCATCTACGCCAAGACCAGCCCGGGCGATCCCTACAAGCTGTTCTTCGGCACGCAGGACGCCTACGTCCTGCCCCTCGCCTCGAAGCTTTCCTACAGCCTCGACGATCTGACGCCGATCGCCGCGATGGCGTTCGACCCCTTCCTGCTGTGGGTCAACCCGAAGACCTCCGGCATCGAGGACGTGAAGGGCTTCATCGCCAAGGCCAAGGAACAGCCCGGCGCGCTCAAGGTCGGCGGCGCCAAGGCGAAGGAAGCCGACGAGACCTTGATGACGTTGATCGAGCAGAAGGCCGGCGTCGATCTCACCTACATCCCGTTCAAAAGCGGCAGCGAGGCCGCGATCCAGGTCGCGGGCGGCCACATCACCGCCAACGTCAACAATCCGAGCGAGAGCGTCGAGCAGTGGAAGGCCGGCGTGCAGAAGCCGCTCTGCGTTTTCGAGGACGCCCGCCTCGAGGACAAGACGGTGATCGCCGATGGCATGTCATGGAACGCGATTCCGACCTGCGCCGAGTCCGGCATCGACGTGAAGAGCTTCGCGCAGCCGAGGACCGTATGGATGTCAGCGAAGACGCCGCCGGAGGCGGTCGCCTACTACACCGAGCTTCTGAAAAAGGCTGCCGAGACGCCGGACTTCAAGGCTTACGTCTCGCGCGGCGCCCAGATCCCGCGCGTGCTGACAGGCGACGCCTTCAAGGAGTTCATCGCCAAGCACAAGGCGTCTTACGCCGAGATGTACAAGACCAACGGCTGGCTGCGCGCCGAGAACTGACGCGGGCGCGCAGGGGCCGGCGGCCGAGCCGCCTGCGCTCCTGCGCCCGCATTTCCGGAGGTCTTCGCCATGGTCATCTCGCGCAACGCCGCAGAATTCGTCGTCGCCTTCGTCACCGGAGGGCTCGGCGCGCTGGTCTGCTACAGCGCGCTCCAGAACGGCGTCGCCTGGGGAGCCTCGGGCCCCGAGCCCGGGTACTTCCCCTTCTATGTCGGCTGCCTGATCATCCTCGGCAGCGCCGGCACGGCCGTCCAGGCGCTCTGGCGCTCTGGCGCTGCAGAGGTCTTCGCGGACGGCCACAATATACGCACGGTCGCGGCCTTCTTCGTGCCGCTCGTCGTCCTCGTCGCGCTGTGCCAGTGGCTCGGCCTCTACATCGCAATGGCGCTCTATCTGTTCTTCGCCACCTGGCTCGGCGCGAAGCTTCGGCCGTTCAACGCCTTTCTCGTCGCGGCTATCACCACCGCGGCGAATTTCGTGATCTTCGAGATCTTGTTCACCGTGCCGCTGCTCAAGGGGCCGGTGCTCGAATATTTCGGCATCTACTGAGCGGCCGGGAGGGACAGCCAGAATGGGCAATTTCGGCCAGCTTATGGACGGATTCGCGGTCGCTCTGACCACGCATCACGTCCTCATCATGATCGCCGGCGTGCTACTCGGCCTCGTGGTCGGCGTGCTGCCCGGCCTCGGCGCGCCAAACGGCGTGTCGCTGCTTCTGCCGCTGACCTTCGGGATGGACCCGATCGCGGCCATCATCCTGCTGACGTCGATGTATTGGGGCGCGCTGTTCGGCGGATCCACAACCTCGATCCTGTTCAACATACCCGGCGAGCCGTCTTCGGTCGCGACGACGTTCGACGGCTACCCCATGGCGCGCAAGGGCGAGGCTGTCCGAGCCCTGACGCTCGCCTTTGGGTCGGCGGGCATCGGCGCGATGACGGGGGTCATCGTGATCACCCTGCTGTCGGGCTGGGTCGCGCAGTTCGCGCTTCGCTTCGGCGCGGCCGAATATTTCGCGGTCTACTTCATGGCGTTCGCCAGTTTCATCGGCATGTCGGGCGGCTCGCCGTTCAAGACGCTCGTCTCAATGATGCTCGGCTTCGCCTGCGCGACCATCGGCATGGACACGATTTCGGGCGAAAGCCGCCTGACGTTCGATTGGGACCCGCTCATCGGCGGCGTCAGCTTCCTCATCGCCGTCATCGGGCTCTTCGGCCTAGGCGAACTGCTCATCACCATGGAAGAGGGCGTCAAGTTCGAGGGCGTGAAAGCGCGCCTGAGTATGACAGAAATCTTCAGGACGCTCGCCGAGCTTCCGCGCTACTGGGCGACGCTGATCCGCAGCGCCGCGATCGGCTGCTGGATGGGCATCACGCCGGGCGGGCCGACTGCCGCGTCCTTCATGAGCTATGCGCTCGGACGCCGCTTCTCGAAGCGCGGCTCGAAGTTCGGCACCGGCGAGCCTGAGGGGGTGGTCGCGCCCGAGACCGCGGACCACTCGGCGGGCTCCTGCGCGCTCCTGCCGATGCTCGCGCTCGGCATTCCGGGCTCCGCCACCGCCGCCGTGATGATGGGCGGCCTCATGATCTGGGGCCTGTCGCCCGGACCGATGCTGTTCACCACGCGCCCGGACTTCGTCTGGGGCCTGATCGCCAGCATGTATCTCGGGAACGTCATCGCGGTCGTTCTGGTGCTCGCGACCGTGCCGCTGTTCGCCTACGTGCTGCGCGCGCCGTTCAAGGTCGTCGGCCCGATCATCGCCGTGGTGTGCGTCATCGGCGCCTACACGGTCGCGAACCACATGTTCGACGTATGGCTGGCGCTGGTGTTCGGCGTCCTGGGCTACGCGTTCAAGAAGCTGAACTATCCGCTCGCGCCATTCGTGCTCGCCATGGTGCTCGGCGACAAGGCCGAGGACGCGTTCCGGCAGGCGCTTCTGACGTCCGACGGTTCGGCCTCGATCTTCTTCGCCAACGGCCTCGTCGCCACCATGATGGGCCTCGGAATCCTGCTGCTCCTGCTGCCGGCGATCTCCTACGTACACCGCCGGTTCAAGCCGGACGGCGCGCGAGAGGGCGTTGTTTCGGTAGTTGCGGCCGCGCGCTACGATGGTCGTGACGCGCCCGCGACGACTGCAGGTCAGTGATGAAGCCGACTAGCCCGATCATCCGCCATTCGCTCTACCAGTCATTGGTCGCCCCGTTGCGCGAGATGATCATGCAGGGCGAGTTGCGGCCGGGCGAGAAGGTGCCGGAGGAGCAGCTGTGCGAGCGGTTCGGCGTGTCGCGCACGCCGATCCGCGAGGCGCTCAAGGTGCTGGCGGCGGAGGGCGCGCTCGAGATCCTTCCGCACCGCGGAGCGATCGTCTCTCGCATCTCGGAAGAGAAGATCGCCGAGCTGTTCCCGATCATGGCCTCGCTCGAGCGGCTCGCGGGCTCGCTCGCCTGCGAGCGCGCCACCGACGCGGACGTGGCGCGCGTGAAGAACCTCCATGAGCAGATGATGGCCTGCTATCGGAGCGGCGACGAGCCCGGTTATCTCCGCTTCAACCGGCTGATCCATGAGACGTTCTTCGAGATCGCGGGCAACGCCACGCTCGTCGCGTTCTATCAGCAGATCCTGACCCGCATCAACGCGTGCCGCTTCGTGGTCCGGAAGAAGCCGGAGCACTGGCGGAACGCGGTCGCCGAGCATGAGGAGATGATCGGCCTGCTCGAGGCGCGCGCCGGCGCGGAGCTCGGCGAATTGCTCGAGCGCCACGTGACCGGCACGACCGTGGGCATCGCTCGCGCATACATCAAGGGAGAGACGGCCGCGCCGTCGAGCGACGGGCGGATGGCCGACGCCGGAGAACCGGCGGTCGCCTGACCGCCACGATCCAAGGAGGCGCTCGCCGCCTCCGAACGTAATTATTGATTTCGCTGCTCGGCACGGCCCGAGGCGATAGAGCCAGGAGACAGTCCCATGAGCGATGTTCTGGAACAGGAGCGCCTCGACACGGAGCGCAAGACCGAGACCGGCGCGTCGGCCCGTCCGCTTCCGTTGGCCGGCGTTCGCGTGCTCGACGTCAGCCAGGTGATGGCCGGACCTTACGCCTGCATGCTGCTCGGAGACCTCGGCGCGGACGTGGTCAAGATCGAGCCGCCGGCCGGCGGCGATCAGACGCGCGGCGCCATGGGATTCAAGATGAAGGGGCCCGACAGCATGGGCTTCCTCAACATGAACCGGAACAAGCGCAGCGTCGCGGTCAACCTGAAAACAGAGGCCGGCCGCGAAGTCCTGTACAAGCTCGTCGAGACCGCCGACATTCTGGTCGAAAACTATCGCCCGGGCGTCATGACGAAGCTGAAGTGCGGCTACGATGTCCTCAGCAAGATCAATCCGCGGCTCGTCTACGCTTCAATCTCGGGCTTCGGACAGACCGGCCCCTGGGCGGGCCGTCCGGGCTTTGACCTCATCGCGCAGGCCATGTCAGGCGTGATGAGCGTGACCGGTCATCCGGGCGGCGCGCCGGTGAAGGCAGGCGTTCCCGTGGCCGACATCGGATGCGGCCTGTTCGCGACCTATGCGGCGCTCGCGGCCTATATCGGGGCCAAGAGCACCGGCCAGGGCCAGTATATCGACGCGTCGCTGTTCGAGGCCGCCCTGGCGTTCTCCATCTGGGATACGTCCGAGTATTGGGGCACGGGCGTCGACCCTGTGCCGCTCGGCACCTCGAACCGCATGAGCGCGCCCTATCAGGCGGTCCGCTCCAGCGACGGTTACTTCGTCATGGGCGCGACCAACCAGAAGCTGTGGATCAAGCTCTGCGAGACGATCGGGCGCACCGAGCTGATCGAGGATACCCGTTTCATCGACAACCCCGCGCGGCTTAAGAACCGGCTCGTGCTGATCGAGGAGCTCGAGACCATTTTCGTCACCCGCACCTCCGAGGACTGGGTGGAGGCGCTGCTTGCGGTCGGCATCCCGGCTGGGCCGATGCACACCTATCCGGAAGCCTATGACAGCGAACACAGCCGCCATCGCCAGATGCGGATGGAGATCGATCATCCGATCGAAGGCAAGGTTCCGAACATCGGCTTCCCGGTGAAGCTGAACGGCACGCCGCAGCAGGTGCGCCTGCACCCGCCGCTGCTCGGCGAGCATACCGACGCCATCCTGACCGAACTCGGGCTCGATGCGGACGCCCGCCGCGACCTCGCCGACCGCGGAGCGTTCGCGTCGTGAGCGCGACGGAGCCGCTCGCCGAAGGCGCCGCGCCTCCACAGGGCGCGGTGCGGCTGACGATCGAAGGCGCCGTGGCGCGCGTGATCTTCGACCGGCCGCATGCGCGCAACGCGATGACGTTCGCGATGTATGAGGATCTCGCCGCCGCCTGCGGCCGGATCGCGGCGGATCCTCACGTTCGCGTCGCCGTCTTCCGCGGCGCGGGCGGCAAGGCCTTCGTCGCCGGCACGGACATCGAGCAGTTTCGAGCGTTCTCTTCCGGCGCGGACGGCGTCGCCTACGAACAGAAGGTCGACTCCTATGTCGGCGCGCTCGAGGCTCTACCGGTGCCGTCGATCGCGGTGGTGGAAGGCTGGGCGGTCGGCGGCGGCATGGCGCTCGCCAACGCCTGCGACTTCCGTGTCGCGACGCCCGGCGCGCGCTTCGGCGTGCCGATCGCGCGCACGCTCGGCAATTGCCTCTCGGTCGCGAGCCTTCGGCGGCTGACCGACGCGTTCGGGCCTGGGATCGTGAAGCGGATGTTGCTTCTCGCCGAAACGCCGACCGCCGAGGAGATGCCGGCGGGCTACGTCACCGTCACGGCCGACGTGGACGCGGCCGTCGAGGAAATGTGCTCGCGCCTTGCGGCGCACGCCCCGGTCACGCTGCGCGCCACCAAGGAGGCGATGCGGCGCCTGAGCCTCGATCCGCAGGCCTCGGACCATGACATCGTCGAGGAGGTCTACGGCAGCGCAGACTTCCATCATGGCGTGGAAGCGTTTCTCGCCAAGCGCGCCCCGACCTGGACCGGAACGTGACGCCCGCGGCGGCAAGGCGCTGACAGGCGATGTCCCGCGATCCTGAGCGCTTGCCGGCGCTCGCCCGCCGTCCGGCTCTCGTGAGCTGGGCGACGCTCGCGGCGCTCGCTGTTCCGCTGATCGTCCTGCTCGAACTGATGGGCTTTCCGGCCGCCGTTCTGGTCGGATCGATGATCGCCTCGATCACGGTGGCGGTTTCCGGCGGCAAGGCGCGCGCGCACCGCGGCGCTTTCCTTGTGGCGCAAGGCGTCGTCGGCTGTCTGATCGGGCATGGGGTCCCGGCGTCTGCGCTTGGCGGGATCGTCGCGAACTGGCCGCTGCTGATCGGCCCAATCGTGGCCGTCACGCTCGCCAGCAGCCTGCTCGGTTGGGCGATCGCGCGCAGCGGCGTCCTGCCGGGGACGACCGCGGTGTGGGGCTCCTCGCCGGGGGCCGCCGCAGCCATGACGCTGATGTCCCAGAGCTACGGCGCGGACTTCCGCCTCGTCGCCTTCATGCAATACGCCCGCGTCGTGATGGTGGTCGCGACGGCCTCGATCGTCTCGCGGGTGTGGATCGGCCCGACCGACGCGACCGCGCGGCACGTCTTCTTTCCCAATTTCGACTGGCGGGGCCTGCTGGTGACGGTCGCCGTGGTGGGCTTCGGCGTACCGCTCGCCCGAGCGCTGAAGATCCCGGCTGGCCCGCTTCTCGTCCCGATGGCGGTGACCATCGCGCTGCAGGACGCCATGGGCGTAACGCTCGCGCTGCCGCCCTGGCTTCTCGTCGTCGCCTTTTCCGTGATGGGGGTCAGCATCGGCACGCGGTTCACGCGCGAGATCCTGGCTCACGCCGCCCGCGCACTGCCGCAGATCCTGCTCTCGATCTTCGCGCTGATCGCGATCTGCGCGTTCTTCGCGTGGACGCTCGTCGCATTCGGCGGGATCGACCCGCTCACCGCCTATCTCGCGACCAGCCCGGGCGGAGCGGACTCTGTCGCGATCATCGCCGCGACCGCCAATGTCGACGCGTCGTTCGTGATGGCGCTGCAGACCGGAAGGCTGATCTTCACGCTGCTGGCGGGGCCCGGCATCGCGCAATTCATCGCTGCCCGCGTCGAAGCGGAACGCGCACGGAAGGTCGCCGCACCCTGATGCGCCCACTACATCGCCCTGCACGACCTGGTGTTCAGTGACTGCGAGGCGATCGTCGACGGCCGTCCCCCAGACAGGACCCGCGACCTCCGGGCCAAGCTTACCTACATCCCAAAGGGTTGCGGATCGAGGGATGGGCGCGTTCCCCGCCGCGGGAGAACTCCTTTCACGGCTCTGCACTTCGACCGGGCACGGCTGGCGAAAGAGGCGAGCCTCAAGTCGTTCGGGGACCTTCCGGACGCTCGCATGTATTTCGTCTACCAGAAGCTGATCACGACGCCGTCGAAGCTCCAGGATTTGCTGGCGTCGGGGGAGTTCGACGCCATGCACCTGGAAAGCCTGTGCGCCGTGGGTACATGAAAGCGACCAACGCGTCCAAATGAGGCGCTCGCGAGGCGTCCGTCCATCGCTACGTGTGCCAGCGCGCATCACTGCTTCGCCTGCACGAGCATGCGGTCGTAAAGGTCGTGGCGGATCTAATGCTGCACGAGGATCCCTTGCACCAGGGGCTTCGCCTTGGCCTTGCACCAGGCGCTAAGGCGCTCCGATTGCTCGTCCGCCGGCGCGTCTCCCATCACGTGGATGAGGCCGAGGGAGACCGCCCGCGACGCGTTCGCCGCGCGGATCACCACGATACCCGACTCCGTCTTCGACAGTCGGTCGAGCACCTCACGCTCGACATGGTCGGCGAAGCCAACGCCGTCCAAGTCGCCTTTCTTGGTGTCTTCAGCGAACCACCTGTCCTGCTGCGAGCAGACCAGCGTGAGGTTCTTAGCGAGGAAAGCCGTCGACAGCACGTCCGCCAGCATGTCGGTGTCCGGAGCCGAGGGGCCTGAACCTCCAGGAGCCGCGACCGCCGTTGACGCGCCGAACGCAAGGCAAATGAGGATGACGCGCATCGTTGTCCTCCTGAAAATGGCGGCGCCGGAATCGCCCGCACGCCGCCGTCCCTCACTTCGCATTGCCGACCTTGGCCGCCAACGCCTCGAATTCCGCGATCTCCTTCTCCTGGTCCTCGATGATCTTCTTGGCCCAGGTCTTCGCCTGCTGGTCCTTGCCGGACTGCAGCTCGATCTTGCTCATGGCGACCGCCCCACGGTGATGGGCGATCATCCCGCAGATGAAGGCGAGATCGGGATCCTTGATCGAGTGGGCGGCGCGCATGGTCCTGTTCATGTCGGACATCGCCTTCATCGACGCCTTCTGCGCCTCGCTCATGTCGGACGACATCGAATGGCTGGCCTTGTCGCCCATCTCCATGGCTTTGCCCGCCATGCCCTGACCGGACGAGGCCTGTTGGCAGGCCTTGGGAAGGCTCTCCGCGCCTTCCGGGGGCGACTTGGCGTCCTCGGCATGGGCCATGGCGGGCGCGAGCAGGAGGGCGGCGGCGAAGATCGTCTTGCGCATCATTTTGCTCCTTGAGTCGAGTAAGGGCGGCGAGCGCGCGGACCGCGCCCGCCGAACGAGGTCATTTCTTCTTCTGGATCTTGGTGACCGTGATCTGGCCATTCACGCGGTCGGCGTCGAAGGTGACCTTGTCGCCGACCTTCACGGACTTGAGCATCGCCGGGTCCGCGGCCTTGAAAACCATGGTCATCCCCTCGTCCATGTCGAGGCTCTTGATCGGACCATGCTCGAGCGTGATCTTCCCGGCGCTCTCGTCGATCTTCTTCACGGTGCCCTCGGCGGCGAAGGCCGCGGTGGCGGCGAACAGGACGGCGGCCATGGCGCCGCCCGCGATGTGGAACTTCTTCATCGTGGTCTCCTTGATTGCGGGGTTCACTTGACGGCGACGGAGCCGTCCATCCCGGCCTCGCGATGGCCCGGAATCAGGCAGGCGAAGTTGAAGTCGCCCGATTTCGAGAACTTCCAGACGATCTGGTCAGTCTTTCCCGCGAGGATCGTGCGACCGTTGGGGTCGTCATGTTCCATGTCGGGGTTCTTGCGCATCGCGATCGCGTGCTTGTCGTTGTCCGCCCGCGTGGCCAGCATGAATTCGTGGGTGAGCCGCCCCTCGTTCTTGAGGACGAAGCGGATCTGCTCGCCCTTCTTGGCGGTGACGGAAAGCGGCTCGAACAGCATCTTGCCGTCCGAGGTCTCCTTCATGACGATTTCGACCGTGCGCGACGGCGCCTTCGGATCCCCGGGCTCTCCGAACGCCGTGCTCTCGTGGTCGGAATGCGCGAGGGCAGCAGCGGGGATCGCGATGGCGGCGACAGCCGCGATCAACAGCTTCTTCATGAACATGCTCCTGATGGTGATGGACGTTCAGTGGTTCGCATGACCGCCGGAGCCCGCCTTGGGCTTCACGACGTCCATCTCGATGTCGCCGGGCTTTGGCTTCGCGGGAGGGGCTGCGGCCGCGTCCTGGTCCGGCCCCTTCCATTCGAAGGCGACCTGCCCCTCGGGGTGCTTGAACCAGCCCGGATCCTTGTAGTCGCCGCTCGCCAGCCCCTCGCGGACCTTCACGACCGAGAACATCCCGCCCATCTCGATCGGGCCGAACTGGCCGAAGCCGGTCATCATCGGCAGCGTGTTGTCGGGGAGCGGCATCTCCATCTCGCCCATGTCGGCCATGCCCGCGCCGCCCATCGGCATGTAGCCGGGGACCACCGCCTTGATCTTCTTGGCGATGTCCTTCTTGTCCACGCCGATGAAGTTCGAGACCTCATGGCCCATGGCGTTCATGGTGTGGTGCGACTTGTGGCAGTGGATCGCCCAGTCGCCGGGGGCGTCGGCGACGAAGTCGAAGGCGCGCATCTGTCCGACGGCGCAGTCGACCGTGACCTCCGGCCAGGCGGCCGCCTCCGGGACCCAGCCCCCGTCGGTGCAAGACACCTTGAAGTCGTAGCCGTGCATGTGGATCGGGTGGTTCGTCATCGTGAGATTGCCGAACCGGATCCTCACCTTGTCCCCCTTGGCGGCGACGAGATGGTCGATCCCCGGGAACACGCGCGTGTTCCATGTCCAGAGGTTGAAGTCTGTCATCTCCGCGACCCGGGGCACGTAGGTCCCTGGGTCGATGTCGTAGGCCGACATCAGGAAGACGAAGTCGCGGTCGACCCGGCGGAACGCCGGATCCTTCGGGTGCACGACGAAAAAGCCCATCATGCCCATCGCCATCTGGACCATCTCGTCGGCGTGCGGGTGGTACATGAAGGTCCCGCTCTTCCGGAGCTGGAACTCGTAGACGAACGTCTTCCCCGGCTTGATGTGCGGCTGGGTGAGTCCGCCCACGCCGTCCATGCCGGACGGCACCAACTGGCCGTGCCAGTGCACCGTGGTGTGCTCCGGCAGCCTGTTGGTCACGAAGATCCGGACCTTGTCGCCCTCGACGGCCTCGATGGTCGGGCCGGGCGACTGCCCGTTGTAGCCCCACAGATGGGCGACCATGCCGGGGGCGAGCTCCCGGATCACTGGCTCGGCGACGAGGTGGAACTCCTTCCACTCGCCGTTCATGCGCCAGGGCGCCGTCCAGCCGTTGAGCGTGACGACCGGGTTGTAGTCGACCCCCGTCGACGGAACGAGCGGCGGCTGCATGGTCGCCTCCGTCATGGTCGCGGCCTCGGGGATGCCCGCGGCTTGAACGCGGCCTGAGACGGCGGTCGCCGCCACCAGCGACGTCGCGCCGGCCGCGGACGCCGACAGGAAGGATCTGCGCGAGACGGTCATGGGTGTCTCCTCATTCGGGCGATGCGGCCGAGGCCGGATTTGCGGAGGCGGGCTTGGGTTCGGGCGCGGGTTCGTCGGCCGAGCCGCCGCCGATCAGGGCAGCCTGGAAATCGACGTCGGCGATGAAGAAGTCGCGCTTTGCCCGGATCCCCGCGACGTTCGCGGCGACGTTCTCGCGGGCGTTGGTGAGCAGCTCGAAGGCGTCGACCAGCATGCCGTTGTACTGGAGCTGCGCTTCCTCGGTGATGACCTTGCGGAGCGGCAGCACCCTGTCCTGGTATGCTCGGGCGATCTCGTGGCGGCCGCGGTAGGTGGCGTAGGCCTCGCGTGCCTCGGAGCGGGCGTTGACCGCCTTCTCGAGCAGGCGGTTGACCGCGCCCATGTAGGTCTCCCGGGCCTTGACGGAGCGCGCCCTCCCGAAATCGAAGATCGGGATCTCGGCGGCGACCTCGAATCCCTTCGGGTTCGCCTTCTCGCCATCCGCCGACCTAGTGTGGTTGGCGAGGCCCGTGACCTCGAGCATCGAGATCGCTCGGGTCTGCTCGGTGAGGCCGTAGGCTTGGGCGAGCGCGTCGAGCTCGAGGCGGTCCCCGATGATGTCGACCCGCTGGCGGATCGCGGTCGCCTCTACGTCGCCCTGGCTCTTGAGCCGCGGGAAGGACGGGAGCCTCCCGGGGAGCTTGTAATTAAGGTCGCGGCCCCAGAGGCCGAGTTGGCGCGTCAGAGCCTCGCGCTCCTTCGACGCCTCCAGCCGCGCCTCGGCAAGCTCGGTCGCGACCTCCGCGTAGAGCGCGCCGGAACGTGCCTGGTTGAGCTTGGTCGCGGCTCCGGTTTCGCCCAGCTTCTTGGTGAGTTCGGCGGCGGCTCCGGCCGACGCCCTCGCGCTCTCGAGAAAGGCGGCGGTCTCCCGCGCCGCCACGGCCCGGTAGAACGCCCGTCGCGCCTCGGTGGCGGTGCGGAAGGTCGCGGCGATCGCCTTGTACTGGGCCGCGCGGAATTCGGTCTTCGCGATCTTGGCCCGCTTTGGCAGCGTCAGGAGCTGAAGCAGGTCAGCGATCAGCCGCCGCTCGACGTCGAGGTCGCCCGAGCCGGCGACCCGCTCGATGGAGACCGTTGGCGACGGCGGCAGGCTCGCCTCGACGTACTCCGCCTCGGACACGCCGAGCACGTTGTACTCGGCCTGCAGGCCGCGATTGTTCAACAGCGCGATCTGCACCGCCGCGTCGGCGGTCAACGGGCGCGCGAGCAGCCTATCGACGCGGGCCTTGACCGCCGCGGCGTCCGACGCCGTGACGATCTTCGCCGTGTCCTTCCCGAGGTCGAGGGAGACCCTGGAGATGACGGGAGCCATCCCGCCGTCCGAGCCGACAGAGGCGCAGGCGGCGAGCGAGGCCGACAGCGCCGCGACCGCGGCTGTCCGCACGAGGAGCGGGCGCAGGGCCGCCATCACATCCCCTCCGCGGGTTTGGGAGAGACGCCCTTGTTCTGCTCGAGCCACAGCTTGGGCTCGACTGGACGGTAGTCGACCGTTCCCGCCGTTACGGAGGCGTGCCTGACCGCCGGAACGGGTGCGGAGGGATCGCGTGGATCGCCTCCTGCGACGGGCGACGGCAGTTGCGCGGTGCATCCGCCCACTAGAAGGGCGGCGGCAGCCGAGACGAGCGGCTTCATGGGGGAACCCCGGGATCTGAACGAGCAGGCGCGATGGCGCACGGGCGCCGGCGAGGCGCGCGATCGGTCAGATGTCTCGGGGTATGTCCGACGGAGCCCTGTTCAGGGCATGCGTCGGGCGTGCGAGGACGTCAGCCGACCAGCGCGGCGGACGGTCTCGGGGGGCGCTTGATGTGGACCGTCGGTCCCGCAAGGGCGACGGGGGCCGGAAGCGCGGGCAGGACGGTCACGGCCGCCGATACGGCGCCGAACGACGCGAACTCGATCGAGATGACCGCATGGCAGGTGTTGCTGCAGCAGGACGACTTGGCTGAACCAGGCTGTGCCATGTGGCTCGCGCAGTCCTCGGATGCGGACTGGACGCCCTGCTCGATCGAGGCAGCCACCACGATCTCGGACTTCGCTGTCGGGACGGCGCTTGCCTGCTGCGCCGCCACGGGCGGCGCGTCTTGGGCCGCGTGAGCCTCGCTCGGGGTTACCCAGCTCGACGCCATGAACATCGCGAGCGCGAGGCCCGCGAAGAGCCGCAGGAGCGAGTGAACGGTCATGCGCGCACCCTCCCGAGGACATGGACGAGTTCGGCGACCTTCTGGCGCTGCTCGTCCTTGTCGCCGGACTGGATGGCGTCCTCGACGCAGTGGCCGACGTGGTCCTTGAGGATTTCCTCCTCCACCCGTTTCAGGGCGGCGCGGACCGCGGAGATCTGGGTGACCACGTCGATGCAGTAGCGGTCCTCCTCGAGCATGCGCGTGATGCCGCGGACCTGACCCTCGATCCGGTTCAGCCGCTTTGCGCAGGAGGTCTTGGTGCAGCACTGCATGGCTTGATCGATACCCAATGGGGGTATACAACGCAAGCCGAAAAATACCCCGGTGGGGTATACTTCATGCAGGAGGGCTTGGCTTATGGAGACGCACATACACGCTCACGGTACAGCGAAGCCCGCCTCCTGCTGCGGCAGCCACGGACACGATCACGGAACCGGCTCGGCGACGGACCCGGTCTGCGGGATGTCGGTAGAGGTGGCGACCGCGAAGCACCGCGTCGACCGTTGCGGCAAGACCGAGTTCTTCTGTTCGGCCAGATGCAAGGCGAAGTTCGAGGCCGATCCCGACAAGTACCTGTTGCCGTCCGCAGCCGAGCCGGAGCCGATGCCCGAGGGCACGATCTACACCTGCCCGATGCACCCCCAGATCCGCCAGGTTGGCCCGGGCTCTTGCCCGATCTGCGGCATGGCGCTCGAGCCGGAGCTCGTGACCGCGGAGGCCCAGCCCAATCACGAGCTCGCGGACATGACCCGTCGGTTCTGGATCGGCCTGGCGCTGGCGGTGCCTGTCTTCCTGCTGGAGATGGGCTCGCACGTCTTTCCGGCCATCCACCACATCGTGCCGCCGACGGCCTCGGTCTGGATCCAGCTCGCGCTCGCGACGCCTGTGCTTCTCTGGGCAGGGTGGCCGTTCTTCCAGCGCGGATGGGCCTCTGTGGTCTCCCGCAACCTCAACATGTTCACACTGATCGCGATGGGCACTGGCGTCGCCTACGCCTACAGCGTGGTCGCGACGCTGGCGCCCGGGATCTTCCCCCCGGCGTTCCGCGGACCAGACGGAACGGTTGCGGTCTACTTCGAGGCCGCGGCCGTCATTACGGTGCTGGTGCTGCTCGGCCAGGTGCTGGAGCTGCGCGCGCGCGACCAGACCTCCGGCGCCATCCGCGCTTTGATCAACCTTACGCCTAAGACCGCGCGGCGGATCAGGGACGACGGCTCAGACGAGGAGGTCTCGGTCGAGCACATCGCCGTCGGCGACCTCATCCGCATACGTCCGGGCGAGAAGGTCCCCGTGGACGGCGAGGTTGTCGACGGTCGCTCCGTCGTCGACGAGGCGCTGGTCACAGGCGAGTCGATGCCGGTCTCCAAGGCCGCCGGAGACGCTGTCACGGGCGGCACGCTGAACCAGTCGGGCGGATTGACCGTCCGGGCCACCAGGATCGGCCGGGACACGATGCTGGCGCGCATCGTCCAGATGGTAGCCCAGGCGCAGCGCTCCCGGGCGCCGATCCAGCGGCTCGCGGACACCGTCTCAGGCTGGTTCGTGCCCGCTGTGATCCTGATCGCGGGCGTCGCCTTCGCGGCGTGGGCCGCGTTGGGGCCGGAGCCCTCCTACGCCTACGGCCTGGTCGCGGCGGTCGCCGTCCTGATCATCGCCTGCCCCTGCGCGCTCGGCCTCGCCACACCGATGTCGATCATGGTCGGGGTCGGCAAAGGCGCCGGTCTTGGCGTCCTTGTGCGGAACGCGGAAGCGCTGGAGCGGCTGGAAAAGGTGGACACGCTGGTGGTCGACAAGACGGGCACCCTCACCGAGGGCCGGCCGGCCATCACCGCGGTGATCACGACGGAAGGATTTACGGAAGACGAGCTCCTGAGCCTCGCCGCCGCGGTGGAGCGCGCGTCCGAGCACCCGCTTGGTCAGGCGGTGATCACAGCGGCCGAGGCGCGCGGTCTCGCCGTCCCGCCCGTCGCGGACTTCGACGCCCCGAGCGGCAAAGGCGTGTCCGGCGCCGTGGGTGGTCGCCTGGTGGTGATCGGCAACGCTTGGTTCATGAAGGCCGGCGGCGTCGAGGTCCCGGCCCTCTCCGACCGCGCCGACGAGCTGAGGCGCGACGGCGCCACCGCCATCTACGTGGCCGTCGACGGGAAGGCCGCGGGGGTCCTCGCCATCGCCGATCCAATCAAGTCCACGACGGCGGAAGCAATTCGCGCGCTGAAGTCCGAGGGGCTGCGCGTCGTGATGTTGACGGGCGATAATCGCACGACGGCCGAGACGGTGGCGCGAAAGCTCGGCATCGACGAGGTCGAGGCCGACGTTCTCCCGGAGGCCAAGCACGAAATCGTGGAGCGGCTGAAGCGCGAGGGCCGCGTCGTGGCGATGGCCGGCGACGGCGTGAACGACGCACCGGCTCTGGCTGCCGCTGACGTCGGGATCGCGATGGGCGCTGGGACCGACGTTGCGATCGAGAGCGCGGGCGTGACCCTCGTGCACGGCGACCTCAACGGCATCGTGCGGGCGCGGCGGCTCTCGGAGGCGACGATGTCGAACATCCGGCAGAACCTCGTACTGGCCTTCGTTTACAACGCGGCGGGGATCCCGATCGCCGCAGGGGTGCTCTACCCCGCCTTCGGGCTGCTGCTCTCGCCCGTCGTGGCGGCCGCGGCGATGGCGCTGTCGTCTGTCAGCGTCATTGGAAATGCCCTGAGGCTAAGGGCGAAATCGATCTAATATCCGCGATCAGGCATCTATCCGCCGAGACGGCCAAGACGATGGAGATCGAAACCGCTGTGCACGCCGACTCGAAGCTGGGCTGCCCTGACCACCACGCGTGTCGATTATCCCAAGTCAGCGACGCTGGACTAAAGCTTCCGCGTGCCGAGCCAGTGCACCATCGCCGGATCGCGGTGGTCGAAAAAGCTGCTGGCGTTCTTGTCCAGCTCACCGATCGTGGCGACGTCATCTGCGTCGAGCTCGAAGTCGAAGATGGCGATGTTCTCGGCCATGCGTTCCCTCCGGATCGACTTCGGGATGGCGACGATGTTGCGCTGGATCAGCCAGCGCAGGACGACCTGGGCAATGGACTTGCCTTGCTTGCGGCCGATGGATTGCAGCACCTCGTTGCTGAACAACCCGTTCTTGCCCTCGGCGAAAGGCCCCCAGGCTTCCGGCTGGACCTTGTAGTCCACGAGCAGCTTCTGCGCGTCGACCTGATGATGGAAGGGATGGATCTCGATCTGGTTGACTGCAGGCGTGACCTCGTTGTGGAGCACGAAGTCCATCAGGCGGTCAGGGTAGAAGTTGCTGACGCCGATGGCGCGGATGCGCCCGGCCTTGTGAAGCTCGGACATCGCGCGCCAGGCGCCGTAGACATCGCCGAACGGCTGATGGATCAGCCAGAGATCGAGATAGTCGAGCTGCAGCTTGTTCAGCGAGCGCTCAAACGCAGACAGAGCGCCCTCATAGCTGGCGTCCTCGATCCAGAGTTTCGTCGTGACGAACAGCTCGCTTCGGTCGACGCCATGGTCGCGGATAGCGGCGCCGACTGCCTGTTCGTTGCCGTAGGACGTCGCGGTGTCGAGCAGACGGTAGCCGACATCGAGCGCGTCGCGAACGCTGCGCTCGCACTCGGCCGGGTCGGGCACCTGAAACACGCCGAAACCGAGGATCGGCATCTCGACGCCATTGTTGAGCGTCACCGCCGGTACGTTGTTGGCCATGATCTTCTCTCGTTCGGTCAGCGGTTGACGAGTTGCTGGTGAGAGGCGCCATAGCGTTCGCCGACGACCTCGATCTCTGCGAGCGCCCCGCGGATGCGGGAAAGGTCGGCCTCGGTCAGGTCGACCGCCACGGCGCCGAGGTTCTCCTCCAAGCGATGCGGCTTGGTGGTGCCGGGGATCGGGACGATCCACGGGCGTTGGGCGAGAAGCCACGCCAGCGCGACCTGAGCAGAGGTCGCGCCCTTCTCGGAGGCCATCGCGGCGACGAGGTTGACGAGCGCTTGGTTGGCCTTCAGAGCCTTCGCCTGGAAGCGCGGGACGGAGGCGCGGAAGTCGGTCTGCGCGAACGTCGTGTCCGGCGTTAGCGTGCCCGTGAGAAAGCCCTTGCCGAGCGGAGCGAAGGGCACAAAGCCGATGCCTAGTTCCTCTAGGGTGGGGAGGATCTCGACCTCAGGTTCGCGCCACCACATCGAGTATTCGCTCTGGAGCGCTGCGACAGGCTGCACCGCATGCGCCCGTCGGATCGACGCGGCCCCAGCCTCCGACATGCCGAATGCGCGGACCTTGCCAGCGGCGATCAGGTCCTTCACGGCGCCGGCGACGTCCTCGATCGGCACATTGGGATCGACGCGATGCTGGTAGAAGAGATCGATATGGTCGGTGCGAAGGCGCTTCAGCGAGGCTTCGGCGACTTCCCGGATCCGCTCGGGCCTGCTGTCGAGGCCCTCCGCAGGCACGCCGTTCCGGAATCCAAACTTGGTCGCGATGACGACCCCTTCGCGGATCGGCTGCAAAGCCTCACCCACGACTTCTTCGTTGACCCTCGGGCCGTAGGCCTCGGCGGTGTCGAAGAACGTCACGCCACGTTCGACGGCCGCGCGGATGAGGGCCACTCCGTCCTTCGTCCCAAGCTTGTCGGCATAGCCGAAGCTGATGCCCATGCAGCCCAGGCCGATCGCCGAGACTTCCAGTCCGCTCGTGCCGAGGGTCCGCTTTTCCATGGCCGCTCTCCAGTCGCCTTGGACGTCCGTCGGACGCCGCTGCGGCAGGAGATAGGCTCATGTCGAAAGCAGGATTAGGTGATCAATCTCGCTATCGGTCATGAGGCTTGCTCATGGACCAAAACGAGGGCGAGGCCAGCGTGGCTGGGGCTGCCGGCTTGGGTAGCGGTAGCAGACGCCCGTATCGCTTGCTATCTTCGCTGAAAAACGAAAGCGTTCATGAGCCGTGCTCATAACGGCGATCAGCTTCTCGCGATTAAACCGAACCGTTCTGACCCTAGACTGTTTCCAAGTTGGAAGGCGGGCTCGCGCCCGCTGCTGGAAATTCTGTAAGCGGGCTCGAAGATGTTCGGCTCCGCATTGACGGGAGCACGATATGGCTGGACCCCGTGACTGGGAGATTTCGCGGCGCGACCTGATGGTCGGCGCCGGGGCGGGGGCGGTTCTTGCCGCCACGCCCAAGCTCGCGGAGGCGGGCGCGTCTCTCGCCTCCGAAACCCGGATGCCGACGCTGGCTTCGGTGTCCTTCACTGTAAATGGGGAGGGCCGCCGCCTCGAGGTCGACACCCGCACGACGCTGCTCGACGCGTTGCGCGAGCGGCTTCAGCTCACCGGCACCAAGAAGGGCTGCGACCACGGCCAGTGCGGCGCCTGCACGGTCATCGTCGACGGCCACCGCATCAACTCGTGCCTGACGCTTGCGGTCATGCACGAGGGCTCGGAGGTCACGACTATCGAGGGCCTCGGTCAGCCGGAGAACCTGCACCCGATGCAGGCCGCCTTCGTGAAGCACGACGGTTTCCAGTGCGGCTACTGCACCCCTGGCCAGATCTGTTCGGCCGTCGCCGTGCTCGACGAGATCAAGGCCGGTATTCCGAGCCATGTCACCGTCGAGCTCGACGGCGAGCTGCTGCCGACCAGTGACGAGATTCGCGAGCGCATGAGCGGCAACATCTGCCGCTGCGGCGCCTACTCCAATATCGTCGACGCCATGGCCGAAGTCGCAGGGAGGCGCGCATGAAGGCCTTTTCGTATGAGCGCGCTAGGACGCCCGCTGAAGCTGCGGCCGCGGCCGCCGAGCACGAGGACGCCAAGTTCATCGCGGGCGGAACGAACCTCCTCGACCTGATGAAGCTCGAGATTGAGACGCCTGCGCACCTGATCGACGTGAACGGGCTTGCGCTCGACACCATCGAGACGACCCCGGAGGGCGGCCTCAAAATCGGCGCGCTGGTCCGCAACACCGACCTAGCGGCGCACAAGCGGGTCCGGAAGGACTATGCGCTGCTGACCCGCGCCCTGATGGCGGGGGCTTCCGGACAGCTCCGCAACAAGGCGACGACCGCAGGAAACCTGCTTCAGCGCACCCGCTGCCCGTACTTCTACGACACCGCGCAGCCCTGCAATAAGCGGAGCCCCGGCTCCGGTTGCGCGGCGATCGGCGGGTTCTCGCGCCAGCTTGGGTTGGTCGGCGTCTCGGACGCCTGCATCGCGACCCATCCAAGCGACATGGGCGTAGCCATGCGCGCGCTCGATGCCGTGGTCGAGACCGTGAAGCCTGACGGCGAGACCCGGACGATCCCGGTTGCGGAGTTCCATCGCCTTCCCGGCGACACGCCGCACGTCGAGAACGCGCTGGAGAAGGGGGAGTTAATCACCGCGATGACGCTTCCGGCGCCCGTCGGCGGCAAGCACGTCTACCGCAAAGTGCGCGACCGCGCGTCCTACGCCTTCGCGCTCATCTCGGTCGGGGCGGTCGTCCAACCGGACGGCACGGGCCGTGTCGCGATCGGTGGCGTCGCGCCGAAGCCGTGGCGCGTTGAGGCGGCCGAGGCCGACATGAAGCGCGGCGCGAAGGCCGTCGCCGACGGCCTGTTCGCCAACGCCCGACCCACCCACCACAACGAGTTCAAGCGGACGCTCGCTGAGCGGACGCTCGGCTCTGTCCTCACGGAGGCGCGAGGCTGATGCCGATGAAGTTCAACGAGCCCGCAGGCGCAAACCCGATCGACCGCCAGAAGGTCATCGGCAAGCCGTTCGACCGGATTGAAGGTCCGCTCAAGGTCACGGGCCGCGCGCCTTACGCCTATGAGCGCCACGACGCTGTCGAGAACCCCGCGGTCGGCTTCGTGGTCGGCGCAGGGATCGCGAAGGGGCGCATCAAGAGCATCGACGTGACGGCCGCCAGGAAGGCGCCTGGGGTCCTCGCCGTGGTGACTGCCGAGACCGCAGGAAAGCTCGGCCTCGGCAAATACAACATCGCCAAACTCCTCGGCGGCCCGGAGATTGACCATTACCATCAGGCGATCGCAGTCGTGGTCGCCGAGAGCTTCGAGCAGGCGCGCGCCGCAGCCGGCCTCCTGCGCGTCGATTATGCGGCGGAGAAGGGCGTGTTCGACCTGCGCGGGACGAAGGACACGTCGGTGAAGCCGAAGCCATCCGGCGGCGACGAGCCGGATTCCGCCAAAGGCGATTTCGCGGGGGCGTTCGAGGCCGCGGCGGTCAAGCTCGACGAGACCTACACGACCCCGGACCACGCCCACGCGATGATGGAGCCGCACGCTTCGATGGCGTCGTGGGACGGCAACAAGGTCACGGTCTGGACCTCGAACCAGATGATCGACTGGGGCGTCTCGGACCTAGCCAAGACGCTCGGCCTGCCGAAGGAGAACGTCCGGCTGGTCTCGCCGTATGTCGGCGGCGGTTTTGGCGGGAAGCTGTTCCTACGGGCGGATGCGGTGCTGGCCGCGCTCGGCGCGAAGGCCGCGGGCCGCCCCGTCAAGGTCGCGCTGCCGCGTCCGCTCGTGTTCAACAACACCACCCATCGGCCCGCCACCGTGCAGCGCGTGCGGATCGGCGCCGGGCGCGACGGCAAGATCACCGCGATCGGGCACGAGACTTGGTCCGGCAATCTTCCGAACGGCAAGCCGGAGAACGCCATCGACCAGACCCGGCTGCTCTATGCCGGGGCGAACCGAATGACGGCGACGCGGCTCGCTCTGCTCAACTTGCCGGAGGGCAACGCCATGCGCGCCCCGGGCGAGGCGCCCGGCCTGATGGCGCTCGAGATTGCCATGGACGAGATGGCTGGCAAGCTCGGCATGGACCCGGTCGAGTTCCGGATCCTGAACGACACACAGGTCGATCCCGAGAACCCGGAGCGGAAGTTCTCCCAGCGGCGTCTGTCGGAATGCTTCCGGATCGGTTCCGGCCGCTTCGGCTGGTCGGCGCGAAAGCAGCCCGGCGAAACGCGCGACGGACGCTGGCTCGTCGGAATGGGCGTCGCGACGGCGTTCCGCGGCAACCTCGTGATGAAGTCGGCGGCTCGCGCGCGGCTCGCGGCGGACGGCCGGATCACGGTCGAGACCGACATGACCGACATCGGGACAGGCACCTACACGATCATCGCCCAGACCACCGCCGAGATGCTCGGCGTGCCGCTGACCCAGATCGACGTGAAGCTCGGTGACAGCGCGTTCCCCGTCTCCGCCGGCTCCGGCGGGCAGTGGGGAGCGAACTCGGCGACGTCGGGCGTTTACGCTTGCTGCGTGAAGCTTAGGGAGGCGATCGCGCGCCAGGCCGGCCTCGATCCACTCAAGGCCGACTTCGCTGACGGTCAGGTGACCGCCGATGGCAAGAGCGTTGCACTCGCGGGCGTAGCCAACGCCCGGGACATCGTGGTCGAGGACGGCATCGAGTTCGGCGACCTGGACAAGCGCTATGCCCAGTCGACCTTCGGGGCGCACTTCGTCGAAATCGGCGTCGACCATGCCACGGGAGAGTCCCGCATCCGCCGCATGCTCGCGGTCTGCGCTGCGGGCCGCATCCTCAATCCGAAGTCCGCGCGAAGTCAGGTCATCGGCGCGATGACGATGGGCGCGGGCGCAGCGCTGATGGAGGAACTCGCGGTCGACAAGGAGCGCGGCTTCTTCGTGAACCACGACCTCGCAGGATACGAGGTCCCGGTCCATGCCGACATCCCTCACCAAGAGGTCGTGTTCCTCGACGAGACTGATCCGTACTCCTCCCCGATGAAGGCGAAGGGAGTCGGTGAGCTTGGGATCTGCGGTGTGGCGGCCGCGGTCGCGAACGCCATCTACAATGCAACGGGCGTCAGGGTCCGCGACTACCCGATTACGCTCGACAAGCTCCTCTCGGCAATGCCCGAGGTGGGATGAGGATCGCGCCGAGGGATGCCGGACAAATACCAGGGCTGGTGGCGGACGGCCCTCAGCCTCGGTAGCGGAGCGCTTCCACCACCAGGGCGAAGGCCGAGGAGTGATGGCGGCGACTCGGATAGTAGAGGTGGTAGCCCGGAAACGGGTCGCACCAGTCCTCGAGCACCCGCACCAGCCGTCCGGCCGCGACGTGTTCGGTCACCAGGTCTTCCGGCATGTAGGATAGGCCGAGGCCGCATAGCGCCGCGTCCAGCCTCTGAGCCATCGAATTGAAGGTGAGCTGACCTTCGACGCGCACACGGACCTCGCGCCCGTCTTTTTCAAACTCCCAGGCGAACAGACCGCCATAAGTCGGCAGGCGCAGGTTGACGCACCGGTGGTCGGTCAGATCCTGCGGTGTCACCGGACGGCTATGCGCCTCGACGTAAGCGGGCGATCCGACGACGGCCATGCGCATGTCAGGCCCGATCCTGACCGCAACCATGTCCTTGGCGACCTGCTCGCCGAGACGGACGCCGGCGTCGTAGCGCTCCGCCACGATGTCCACGAGACCAAGGTCGGTCACGATCTCGACGTTGACGTCCGGGTAGTCCGGCAGCAGGCGGGCGAGCGTCGGCCACAGCACGGTCGTCACGGCGTGCTCCCCGGCCGTGATCCGGATAGTGCCCGCAGGCCTGTCGCGCCAGTCGCTGAGCGCCGCAAGCTCCGCGTCGATCTCGTCGAACCGCGGGCCGATCGCATGAAGGAGACGTTCCCCGGCCTCCGTCGGCGACACGCTGCGAGTTGTCCGCGTTAGGAGCCGGATCCCGAGTTTCTCCTCAAGTCCCCGGATCGTATGGCTGAGGGCGGACTGCGAGACGCCGATCTTCGCCGCTGCACGCGTGAAGCTGCGCTCCCGGGCGACCGCTACGAAGGCGATCACATCTCGTATGTCGCCTCGGGAATTCATGAAACAGCCTCATAGGCGTATGTGCGATTGTTGGTGTAGTCCGGGTCGGCTTCTACAGCTACCCTCCTGAGCGACAAGCAAAGCCGTGTCGAGAGAGGCGACGAGGACGACACTGGCTGCGGCAGCCTCCATGCTCCTCCTAATGGCTGTGCCCTGCGTCCGACAAAGCTACGCGTCACTCCCTTGCGGGCCGGTTCCGAAGCCTCGAAGGCCGGCCCCCGCGGCCAACTTCACGGGTGCGGTGCGCGTAGACCAACGCTTCAAGGGCACTGGCGGGGCATCTCAGCCTCCTTTTCGCGCCGCACTAGGCGTTCATCCGCGTTGACGTCGCGCCGCTCAGTGTCGCGCTTCTCGTCAGTGACAGCAGACGTTGGACGCTGAGATCGATGGCATAGAGCGCAGATTGGCTGGGCCCCCTGAGATGTCTATTTTTGGCCTAAGCTTTGATGCCCGCTGTTGGCGCCAAGCGGCGGATGGGGCTTGGTACCCATCTTACGTGCGGCCAAATTCGTCGCGATCGCTGCTATAGATGCGCGATTGCCGGAGATGTCCCAGCAAAGCAGGAGCTAATTGTGACAGAGCGATTTGAACGGCATCGGCAACCCTAGACAATTGAGCAACCGGAGAAGCTCAAGTGGCTCGCTAACAAGGGCGTGGCGCAGGCCGGCGCGACAAGGGTCGTCGGGATGGAGTGCAACCCGGGAAATGGCTTGCAGGCGCGCGTTTCGCATGACCGCTAAGTCAGTTCTTGTCACGAACTGTCGCCACCGCCCTCTTCCCGCTGTTAACCAAACACACAGCTTCAGGTTGACGCTAGAGACGCGGCATCTGACCGTGCTCTTGACGTCATATGACGTCTTCTCAGATTCGCCTCGACGGTCTTCAGCCTCTGCTTGGGGCGGACGCCGACAGCTGGTTGCACAGCCGCCGACGTCCTGACCACGACCAGCGAGTCCTGCGGTAACAGGACCACCGACCATGGCTATCGCCAGTTACGGCTGCTTTGCGGCCGATCTCAACCCTCCTTCAACTGAACCCACCGGCTATCCGCCTACGCACCGCGTCGCGCGAACGTCGCCTCCGTTGGGACGCACGCGTTCGGCTTCCGCCGCAACGCTCGCCCTCCTCTAGGGCCCTAGACCGCTCACGCCTTTAAAGGCTCTGGATAGCGCCATCACTTCTTTGACTGGCGACATTCCGTCTTGCGCGCCTTGCGGTCTTACCGGCCCGTCCCGGTTTCAGCACTGCGCCCTTTGCGGCGCGGAAGGATCTCCCATGTCCATTTCGATCTCCGGACCCGGTCCGGAACTGCCCCCGCTTGTCCCGGCCGTTGTCACTCTGCCGGCACCCCTGGGGCGGGCAACTATCACCGTGCTAACCGGCACGCCGCTCCCGATCGACCAGGCCGACGGGATTGGCCAGCCGGGCGCCTACATCCTCCTCCTTGATCGCCCGAACGAACGGCCCGCCGCCTATGTCGGCATGAGCGGCGCAATCGCCGACCGTCTCCTCGGCCATGAGCGCCTGAGGTCAAACTCTGGAACGTTCCAGGTCATCTGCATCACCTCAGATGCGGACGATCTCGACCGGTCCGACGCTCGGGTGCTCGAGCGCCTGATCCATTCAGCGCTCACGCTGTGCGCTGACGTCGAGCTTCTGAATGATGAGCCGCCGTTCCACGGACGCCGGCCCGGTGACCGCTACGCCCAGTTGCGCGTGTTTACGGGGGACGCTCTCTGCCGCTTGGCCGAGAGCAACCTGATCCCTTTCAACAGCCCCAAGATGCATCTCCTCGCGGGACCGGAGCTCGCCTTTACCGCCCTGCCCGAGCCCGTCGATCCGATGGCGCTCGTGGGCGCGGTCCGGCGGCGATACGTGAAGCGCGAGGTCACCGCCGAGGCCCTCTTCCTGACCAACGGCTTGGCTATCCTGAAGTCAGGATCTCACATCCGGGCGTTCGAGGCCCCGTCCCTGCATGGCGGCATCTCGGCGTTGCGGCATGAGGCGGTTTTCAGCGGAACCGTGGCGCCCGACGCCGATGGCGTGTTGACGCTCACCTGCGATCTGACGTTCGGCACCTGGAACAGCATGGCGTTGTTCGTCTCGGCTTCATCGAGCGGCCAAGTTCAGCTCTGGCGTGTCACCGAGCCAACGCCGCCGGAAGCGGTCGCGCGGCCTCAGCTTGATCGCGACGAGGATCTGCTTTCGCTGTGGCGTCGCGTGCCGGCGCCTGAGGGGCACGTAACTTTGGCCGACGCGCTGCAAAGCATCCTGGCCAAGGTCACTCCGATCGGCGCGGCTGACTGGCGCAAGGCTGAGAGCGGCGATCTCGCCAGCGCGGTCCGGTTCGCCGTCGAGGCGACCAACGCCGCTCGTCCGGGTCCGGCTACCCGGGTCGTCGACATCGCGATGTCGGCGGTTTTTCTCTGTGCCGTACGAGGTAAGCTGGGAGCGTCCGACGTGCTGGACAGCCTCATGTACAGGCTCGCCTTGCAGGGCGTGGCGATTGAGGCCCCCGTAGTGCTTGGAGCCCGGCTGTGAGCCGCGCGCCCAAGAAGCAGCTGTCCGGCCTGACAGCCGACACCGACGAGGACGCTGAATTCTTCGCCACGGCAGACGATGGGGACGCCGGGGCGCTGTCTTTTCGGCTGACGCCGAAGCAGGCCATTGCGAAGGCTGCTCTCGAACGCGCGCTCCCAAACAACATTCTTCGCGCCGCCCAACGCGGAGAACCAGTCGTGGTGCTCATCGACACGGCGAACGTCGCCTGGACACACGAGCTGGCCGTCGCCGCTCTTAAATTGAGGCCAAAACCTCAGGTCGTGTCCCCCGTCAAGCCGCCGACCCGGTACGAGCCCGCCGAGGCGCCGACGATCCTCAGACCGACGTTTGCGATCACGAGCGACCGCGGCTGGCTTGCCCCGGCCCTAGTTGCGGCCGCGGATGTCAGTGTGCGTGTGACGCTCACGCCGCAGGTCGTCGAGGCGGCCCTGAAGCTGGCGACCGGGCGCAAGGCTCGCGTGGAGCCCCTCGACATCGTCGGGCTCGACGTCCTCGACGTCGCCTCAGCAATACGGCCTGGCGAAAGTGCGGCAAAGGCCGTCCGCCGCATGAAGGAGGCCGTTCAAAGCCGGACCATCGGCGCGACCAAGGACGATGTGCCTCTGCTTCGCGACCTCGTCGGGTACGGCGCGGCTCTCGCGACCATCCAGTCTATCGCTGATGATGTCGAGCAGGTGGTTGCCGGCGGCCTCGACGCCAAGGCGCTGCCGAGTCTGTTGATCTTCGGCAAACCAGGCGTGGGCAAGACGCTGGTCGCCCGCAGCTTTGCGAAGACGGTTGGCTTACCGCTTATTCTTACGTCAGTGGCCGATTGGTTTGCGAGTTCAAACGGCCACCTCGGAGACGTCGTAGTCGCGGCTCAGAGGGCATTCGATCGCGCTGTTGCTTCAAGTCCGTCAATCCTGTTCGTCGACGAGCTCGATGCTTTGCCGGATCGGTCGGCGATGGACGCCCGGTCACGCGACTGGTGGCTGCCGGTGGTGACCGGCGTATTGATGATGATCGACAGGACGCGGGGGAGCGGAGTGGTGCTGATTGGCGCCACCAACTATCGAGATCGTCTTGATGACGCGATACGCCGGCCGGGTCGTTTTGATCGGCATGTGGAGGTCACGGCGCCGCAGACCGTCGGGGAACTCTCAGCTGTTCTGCGCCACCATCTCCGCGGCGCGCTGGAGAATGAAAATCTTACGGGCGCCGCCCGGCTGGGCGTCGGAGCCACTGGCGCACAGGCCGAAGATTGGGTCCGGCAGGCGAAGGAAATGGCTCGGCGCGAGGACCGCCCCCTCGCCCTTGCCGACCTCGCCATGGCAATTGCGCCGCGGGACCCACGTTGCGAAGGCGTGCGTCGCGCGGTCGCGATCCATGAGGCCGGGCATGCAGTCGTCGGACGAACCCTCGGCCAGACGATCGTGTCGGTGAGCATCATCGAAAGTGGCGCGGCCAATGGCGCCACCAACTTCGTGCCGTCACCGTCGATCCTCGATCGGAAAGGACTGGAACGTCAGGTTGTCATAGGACTCGGCGGCCGGGCCGCAGATGAGCTGTTGTCCGGAGGACCATCCAGTGGCGCTCAGGACGACCTGCGGAAGGTGACCCAGCTCGCCGCAGCCATCCACGCAAGTTTCGGACTTGGCGCCACGCTCGCGAGCCGCACGTCGTACTCGGCTGCCGGCGACCTGGTCGCGTTCGACGCGTCTCTCCGACGCCTGGTCGAGGCAGACCTCGCGCGGCTGATGAAGACCGCGCGGGAGATCGTGCAGCGTCATCGATCGGAGATCGAGGCGCTGGCGGCATGGCTTGTGGTTCATCGGTTCGGAACGGGCGCGGACGTTGAAGCGCTGCTTGCAGGCTCAACGTCTATGTCGAGCGGGCGACCTCCATCGCCTTGCCCCATCTCTAGCAGTTCCTGATGGGTGCCCACCAACCTTCTAGAACCTGAACCCACGAAGCGCATGTCATACGTTCGCTCGACGGTGATGGTTGCGGGCAGATCGACGTCGCCTTGATCTGTTGATTCCCGTTTGTCGTTCATCGTGCGGAGCCCGAGCTAGTTGCAACGCCGGTTGGAGAGGGCGGCGCCTCTAGTGATCGCGGACAGCTGCCGCTACTTCAAGGGAGCGCCAGCCATCTCCTCGCGTCCGGCCAGAGGCTACCTCGCCGAGCATGCGGCGGGTGCGTTTAACTCGCCCGGCCCGATATCTGGAAGTAGGCCGGCTGCCCTCAACATCGCCCCCGCTTTGGCGATGCGCCGAGCGTCCAAAGCCGCGCGCTTGTCGGCCTCGTCAAGTCGCTGTTGCAACTTCCGCCGCTCGGCGTGGAAAATGAGCTGCAGCGCTTCAGTGTCGCTCGTCCGGCACAGTTCCTCCTTCAGCAACAGCAGCTGGCTGTGAAGCTTCTTCTTGGTCTCGACCACGCTCCGCTCAGCGGCCAGTCGTGCCGCCTCCGCAACCGCGTTAGCCTGGTTTTGGACGCGGCGCTTCTCCATCTGCCACCAGCGTGAGGTCCGCATGCGCTTAGGTCCGAAACGCTCATGTCCAAAGGACGCTCCTACGGCAGCTTGATAGTCATCAAGCCACCTGCTCATGGCGAAGCAATAGACGCGGCCCTGTTCACTTTTATCGGTCACGCCGACCTGCGCCCTGCGGCCCCGGTGCACGCGATCAAGCCGGAGCCGCCCTTCCTCAAGAGGTGGCTGCACGTAGAAGTGGACATGCGGATAGGCTTCATCGAGATGCTCAACAACCGAAACGAGCGCGTCTCCAAACTCGCGGGCTAACCAGACCAGGTTTTCCTTGAGCCAAGCGGTGTAGAGCGGGTCGATGACCTCAGCCTTATCGCCGTGCCGCCTCACGACCTTTCCAGCCTCAACCGGATAAGAGACAACCCCTGCATACATGACAATGTCGATGGACCGGATCCTGCGGCTAGCAGCGTTGCGAGCGCGGCTCGCCTGCTCCACCGCAAATTCGGCTGCCTGAGTCGGCGTGATGCCCAGTAAGATCTGAGGCGGGAGAGGGCTGGCCACATGGGCGCAAAACCCGGGGCGGCGTTCGGCCTCGGCCACGACGCCATCAAGCGCCGGCTTCGGGCGCTTGCCTACGAGCGGCTTCCGCCCGTAGCCTTCAATGTGGAAAAAACTGCACTCTGTCATCTGCTGATCCTTGTTGGATCCGACCTTCAGAGCAGACGATGCATACGACACGTGGATTGTAGAACTCGCCCGATCACGGTTTCGTGATCATCATCCTAGTCGGTTCATAGGATGACGTGAGCACCCACGTAACTGACCAAGTTTGTTGGACGCTCGTTCGCATTGATAGCCCGCTCAGCTCTGCCGGCTCTAGACAGCACCACAGGCTTCTCTCCTGCGCTATGACCAAGCAAGTCCACAGATGGCTTGGACGGACCGCCCGGTAGAATGTCGATCGGCACCATGATCAGTGCATCGCCAAGTGCCGGCTTCATCGACGGCGCTGGACACGCCTTCCTCGCCTTTGCATGACGCCCAGAGCGCATGGAGATCGTGAGGCGAAGATGATGACCAAGCTGCTAGGGGGTTCTCAATCGGCCGCCGCATTTACGAAAGCATTTGTAAGGGGTCCACAGTGGTGGTACACAGAACGAGAAACTGGCGACGCGGATCGTTGATCTTCTAAGGAGTTCGGGTGGTGGGTGAGAGTCCCACCCTCTCCGCCATTCACCCCCTTTAACTGAGGTGCCGCTGTCGAGAGATCAGCGGCCTTTCGCTTCGTGTCGGTCCGGCAACCGTCTGCTTAACTGAGAGCGCAACGGGTGGCGCACTTCGTTTATCGGGACGTTCCTCCGCAGCCGGTTGCCGCGAAGTCCTCGAAGGACCCGCGGCGTTCGACAGGCACGATGCGGATCGGCAGCGGGTCGGCTTAAAATCTTCGAGAAGCGTCTGCAGCTGCCCGTCGCGAAGAACTTCGCGGGTCTGTTCTTGATGAGTGGTAAGCGATTGGGCCGATCTTGGGGGAGGATCAGTCCCTCTCGCTGAAGACGATCTCGTTCAGCCGCTCCGGCTTCGAGATGCGGATGCCGCGCGCGTCGACGGTGACCAAGCCTTCGTTGTGGAACCGCCTGAGCATCATCGTCACCCATTGGCGGGTCGAGCCCACCATCGCGGCGATCTGGTCGTGGGTGATCTTCCGGCTGATCACGATCGCCCTGCCCTCGCGGACGCCGTAGAGATCTCCGACGTTGAGAAGGAACTGCGCCAGGCGCTCGATCACCGAGCGGGTGCCGAGCATCTGCGCCATCGCCGAATAGCACCGGCCTTTCGCGGCGAGCCCCTCGATGAGGCAGACCGCGAAGCTCGGAACCTGGGTGATCAGCGCGAGCAGGGCCGATCCCGACAAGCTCAGGATACGGCAATCGTCCAGCGCCACGCCCGACCAGACATGGGTTCCTCCCCCTGTCATGCTCGGACCGCCGATGAAATGGCCCGGCGTCCAATAAGCGAGCGTGATCTCGCGACCTGACGGCGCGCCGTAGAACACTCGGACACGGCCGCGTTCGATGATGAAGATGCCGTCGTGCCGCTCGCCCTGCGTGAAGACCGGCTCGCCCGCCGGGACCTCCATTGCCCGGCCGCAGGAACGCACCAGGGACAGCTCCTCAGCGTTCAGCCCGTCCAGGAAGTGCGCTCCGTCATCGAGGCCGTCGACCGTCTCGCTCAGGAACAGGGCGGTCGATCCCGGGAGAACCTGCGCCACGGGCGGAGCCACGATGCGTTCGGGCAAGCGTTTCGGTCGCGCGTTCTCGTCGCGTCTCGAAGAGGTCAGCATCATCGTCTCCCGTGCGGAATGCGCGCTCTCCGACGAGACAGCAGGCGGGAAAAGTTAGACACACTCCAGCTTGGCGCACAACGATCCACGATCGACGCGAGTGCAATTACAATTAGTACCTACGTGTTTTGTTATATGAGGCGTAACGCCGCGAGCGCGTCTTCACGGTTTGGACGCCTTCGAGCGACGCGATCCGGCGCGGCCGAGCTCAACCCATGCCGGCGCGTGGTCGCTCGCCTTCTCCTGGGCCCGAACGGCGCGGTCGACGCCGGCCGCGCGCAATCGGGCGGCGAGCGTCGGATTGAGCAGGATGTGATCGAGTCGGAGCCCGGCGTCGCGACCCCAGGCGTTCCGAAAGTAGTCCCAGAACGTATAGAGCCGTTCCTCGGGATGGAGCGTCCGCAGCGCGTCGGACCAACCTGATGCGGTGAGCTCCTCGAAGACGACGCGCGCCTCCCGGCGGAACAGCGCGTCGTCGGTCCAGCGCTCGGGTTTGTAGACGTCGAGCTCGGTGGGGATGATGTTGTAGTCGCCGACGAGAGCGACGGGCGCATCGAGCGCCAGCAATTCGGCCGCATGCGCCTTCAGGCGGGCGAACCAGCGCAGCTTGTAGTCGAACTTCGGGCCGGGCGCGGGATTGCCGTTCGGCGCATAGAGGCAGCCGATCAGCACCCCGTTTACGGCCGCCTCGATGTAGCGCGACTGCACGTCCTCGGGCTCGCCGGGCAGACCGCGCCGCGTCTCGACCGGGTCTGCGCCGCGGGCGAGGATCGCGACGCCGTTCCAGCTCTTCTGGCCCTGCCATACGGCGCCGTAACCAGCCTCCCTAAACGCGCTTTCGGGGAAGCGTTCCTGCGGCGCCTTCAGCTCCTGCAGGCAGACGACGTCCGGTTCAGCCTCGGCGAGCCATCTCAGCAGCAAAGGCAGCCGGCCGTTGACGCCGTTGATGTTGAAGGTCGCGATCTTCACGGGGGCGGCCGCTCAGCCCGCCTTTCGCACCGCCGCGGCGAGCTCTGAAGGATCGCGGTAGATCTGGACGGCCCCGGCCTCGCGCAGCGTCGCCTCGTCGAAGCCCCCGCACAGCAGGCCGATCGTCCTGACGCCGGCCTTCCCAGCCGCTTCCGCGTCGTAGGGGCTATCGCCGACGACGATCGTCCGCGCCGCAGGGACGCCGGTCTTCTCGATTGCGACTGAGAAGATGTCAGGATGCGGCTTCGTGCGCTCGGCGTCTTCCGAAGTGACTTCGACGAGGTCGAGATCGTCGATCCCGGCGGCCTTCTTGTAGACCTCGAGCTCCTCGCCCTTGGCGGAGGAGCCGAGGGCTACGACGACGCCGCGGGCGAGCAGCGCGTCGAACAGCTCCCTGACGCCCGGAAAGCCGCGCACTTTCGGGAGGTAGTCGCGCTTGATCAGGTCGGAGCGGAACGCTTCGAGCTGCTCGCCCTCGCGGTCGACTTCGTCGGCGCTCAGGAACACGGGCAGGAGCTGGTCGCCGCCTTTACCGATCTGGCTGCGGATGGCGTCGAAGGCGACGTCGCGCCCGAATTCAGCGAAGGCGCGGCGCCAGGCTTCGGCGTGGAAGTCGACGGTGTCGACGAGCGTGCCGTCGACGTCGAAGATGACGGCGTCGGCGTCGAGGAGAGCGGGTTTCTGGATGTTCATCCAGATCAACCGACGGGCGCGCTCAAAGTTGCGCGGGCGCGTCGATCAGCGAGGCGCGCGCTTGGCGAGAATGCGCTGGAGGGTCCGGCGGTGCATGTTGAGCCGGCGGGCGGTCTCGGAGACGTTGCGGCCGCAGAGCTCGTAGACGCGCTGGATGTGCTCCCACCGCACGCGGTCCGCCGACATCGGATTCTCCGGCGGCTCCGGCTTGTGGTCGCCGGCGACCAGCGCGTTATGGATTTCGTCGGCATCGGCGGGTTTGGCAAGGTAATCGACCGCGCCGAGCTTCACGGCGGTAACGGCCGTCGCGATGTTGCCGTAGCCGGTGAGGACGACGCCGCGCGCATCCGGGCGGCGCGTCTTCAAGGCCTGGATGACGTCGAGGCCCGAGCCGTCGCCAAGCCGCATATCAACCACCGCAAAGGCGGGCGGGGCGCGGTCGACGCTCTCGATGCCGTCCCGCACCGTTTCTGCAACAGTAACGGAATAGCCACGCGCCTCCATCGCGCGCCCGAGGCGTTGCACGAACGCGCGGTCGTCATCAACGATGAGAAGGGTCATTTCGCCCGTCGGAACGAAACCGTCTGGCGCTTGGCCAGCGTCGATCGTCATGTGCATCAAAAGCTCCGCCAAGACGGCGTCGGGACGTCAGCCGCCGCCCGCGACCAATCGATGCACTATACCCTTGGATGAGACCGAGCAAGGGAAGCGCCGGCGGGGCGGCGGTTTCCTGCAAAGTTGGTGAACGGCGCGCCCCGTCAGCGCGGCGCAAGCACCATCGTCATCTGCCGTCCTTCGAGTGACGGGTCGCTCTCGACCTTGGCTTCCTCCGCGACTTCCTCGCGGACCTTGACGAGAAGCTTCAGCCCAAGATCCTGATGCGCCATCTCGCGACCGCGGAAGCGCATGGTCACCTTGACCTTGTCGCCCTCCTCGAAGAACCGGCGCATCGCGCGCATCTTCACGTCGTAGTCGTGATCATCGATGTTCGGGCGCATCTTGATCTCTTTGACTTCGACGATCTTCTGGTTTTTGCGAGCCTCGGCGGCCTTCTTCTGGTTCTGATACTTGTACTTGCCGTAATCGAGCAGCTTACAAACGGGCGGGACCGAATTCGGAGCGATCTCCACGAGATCGAGCCCCGCATCCTCCGCGGCTTGCAGCGCGTCGTTGATCTTGGTCGGGCCGAGATTGGCTCCCTCGGCGTCGATGAGCTGAACTTCGAGGACGCGGATCTCCTTGTTGACGCGGGGACCGTCCTTCTGGGCGGGCGCGACGGGCCTCATGGGTCGACGAATGGCTTCAGTCTCCTCTAGACGACAAAGGGGTCGTTCAAAACGCGAAAAACCCCGTGGCGGAACGCACGAGGGCAACGCGGACGGCGCATCGGCCGCTTGGCGTCCAAGATCGTAACAAACCGCTGGGAAGTCAATGTGGGCGAGCTTATCTCAGCCTGCGCGCCGATGGAGACCGCAGGTTTGAGCGAAGGCCGGATAACCCCGACCCTATACGTCGACGGCGACGCCTGTCCCGTGAAGGATGAGGTCTACCGCGTCGCGGAGCGCCACGATCTCGACGTCGTCGTGGTCGCCAACCGCTTCATGGTCACCCCGCGCGGCGGCCGCGTGCGCCTGCAGCTTGTGCCGGAAGGTCCGGACGTCGCCGACGACTGGATCGCCGAGGCTATCCGGCCGCATGACGTCGCGATCACGGCGGATATTCCGCTCGCCGCGCGCTGCCTCGCCAAGGGCGCGGCGGCGATCGGCACGACCGGGCGGCCGTTCACGTCAGCCTCGATCGGAAGCGCGCTCGCCTCTCGCGAGCTGATGAGCCACTTGAGAGAAATCGGCGAGATCACGGGCGGCCCCAAATCCTTCCGCCCGGCCGATCGCTCGCGCTTCCTTCAGGAGCTTGAGCACGCCATCCAGCGCGCGAAGCGCAGCTTAGGAACGTCTGCATGACCCGCCGCAAGCTGCTGCTGGCGCTGCTCGCCCTTCCCGCCGCCGGAGCCGGCTGGTTCAGCTGGAGCCGTAACCGCAACCCCTATTATTCCGGGCCGCCGACCGATCATTTCGATGGCCTGCGCTTCTTCAATCCCGATCACAAATGGGCGAAGACGCCGATCGAGACGATCCGCGCGATCTGGCTCGGCGACAGGGTCGAATGGCCGGAGAGCTGGCCGAGCCCGTTCTGGGCCGCCAAGCCGCCTGCCCGCGTCGAGGGCTCCGCCTTGCGCGTCACGGCCGTCGGCCACGCCACGCACCTCATCCAGGCAGCGGGGCTCAACATCCTGACCGACCCGGTCTGGTCGGAGCGCGCCTCGCCCGTCGGCTTTGCCGGCCCGAGACGCGTGGTCGCGCCGGGGATCGCGTTCGACGACCTGCCGAAGATCGACGTCGTCCTGCTGTCGCACAACCATTACGACCATCTCGACCTCGACACGCTGGCGCGGATCGAGAAGCGCGATCGGCCCCGGGTGATCGTCCCGCTTGGCAACAACGCCATCATCAAAGCGAACGACCCTTCCAGCGCGGCCGAGGCTTATGATTGGGGCGCCGTCGTGCCCCTTGAGGACGGCGTGACGGCCACGCTCGCCCCGGCCTATCACTGGTCGGCGCGCAGCGTGACCGACCGGCGCAAGGCGCTCTGGTGCGCCTACGCGCTCGATTTCGGCGCCGCCGGCAGGGTCTATTTCGGGGGCGACAGCGGGTTCGGCCCCGGGACGATCTTCCGCGCCGCCGGCGAAAAGCTCGGTCCCTTCCGGCTCGCCATCATCCCGATCGGCGCCTACGAGCCGCGCTGGTTCATGGGCGACCAGCATATGAACCCGGCCGAGGCGGTGGAGGCGTTCAAGCTGCTGAACGCGGAGGCCGCGATCGGATGCCACTGGGGCGTCTTCCGGCTGACGGCGGAGGCAATCGACGCGCCCGCGAAGGATTTAGCGACCGCGCTCGACAAAGCAGCGATCGCCCCGGAACGGTTTCGAGCCCTAAGGCCTGGAGAGGTCTGGGAAGCGGCGTGAATTGAGCGTCATCCCGGCCGGAGCGCAAGCGAACCGGGATCGTCCTTAGAACAGAGCTCACGATCCCGGATCAACGCTTGCGAGCCGTCCGGGATGACGAGGCCGCGATCAGAGCCCTTCGAACAGGGCCGTCGACAGATAGCGTTCGGCGAAGCTCGGGATGATCACCACGATCGTCTTGCCGGCCGCTTCCGGACGCGCGGCGATCTCCAGCGCCGCGGCCACGGCGGCCCCCGACGAGATGCCGACCGGCACGCCTTCGAGACGGGCGACAAGCCGCGCGGTCTCGAACGACGTCTGGTTGCCGACGGTGACGACTTCGTCGATCGCGGACCGGTCGAGCACGCCCGGCACGAAGCCGGCGCCGATGCCCTGGATCTTGTGCGGGCCGGGCTGCCCGCCGGAGAGCACGGGCGAATCCTCGGGCTCGACCGCCACGATCTTCACGCCCGGCTTGCGCGACTTCAGCACGTGCCCGACGCCGGTGATGGTGCCGCCCGTGCCGACGCCCGCCACGAAATAGTCGACCGCGCCGTCAGTGTCGTTCCAGATCTCCTCCGCGGTCGTGCGGCGGTGGATCTCGGGGTTCGCCGGGTTCTCGAACTGCTGCGGGATGACCGCGTTCGGAATCTCCTGCACGAGCTCCTGCGCGCGGGCGACCGCGCCCTTCATGCCCTTCGGCCCTTCGGTCAGCACCAGTTCGGCGCCGAGCAGCGCAAGCATCTTTCGGCGCTCGATCGACATGGTCTCGGGCATCACGAGGATCAGGCGGTAACCGCGCGCCGCGGCCACGAAGGCCAGCGCGATGCCGGTGTTGCCGGAGGTCGGCTCGATCAGGACGCTGTCTGGCTTGATGACGCCGTCGCGCTCCAGCGCGTCGATCATCGCGACGCCGATACGGTCCTTCACGCTCGAGATCGGATTGAAGAATTCGAGCTTGGCCAGGATGGTGGCCTTGACGCCCTTGTGCGCGGCTAGGCGGTCGAGCCGAACCAGCGGCGTGTCGCCGATCGTATCGGTAATGGAATCGTAGATCCTTCTGCGGCCCGGCGCGCGGGCCGACTCTTCCGCGGTCTTGAGAGCGGGCTGGCTCATCTCGGTTCTCCCTGTCGTCCGATCGCAATCTGGACGGCGCTGTTTCCCTCTTGGCGGGGCATCGTAGTCAACGCACAGACAACTGTCGATAAACTCTATGATATACGTTCTTAGATCGTAAAATCATAAAGAGGGCGTTCTTCCCCAAAGACATGGCGGCGCTCCGCCTCGGCGCAAAGCTCCTCGACCGTGATTTCGTCGAGGCGCTCCAGAAAGGCCTCGGAGGCCGAGCGGATCATCGGCATCACGACGCTGCCGACGAGCGGGGAGGCCTCCGAGCCGGGCTCGGGCTCGCGCAAGGCCACTTCGCTCGGATCCTCAGGCTCGCCAAGCGCTGCGCGAACGATGTCGGCGATGGTGATGCGGCGGCGCTCGCGCGCAAGCTCATAGCCGCCGCGCGGTCCACGCACGCCCTTGAGAATGCCTGCGCGCACTAAGACCTGCAGAAGCGTCTCGAGATGCCGGGGCGGCAGGCCATGACGCGCGGCGAGCGTCTTGGCGGCGATCGGGGTCGGACGCGCGTGATAGGCGATGTCCACGACGGCGGCGACAGCCAACAAACTCCGGCGCGGCAACAGGTTCATCGATTTTTTCCTTCCGGGTCACCGCCCCGTCGAACCGAATCCGCCCTCCCCCCGTTCGCTGGAATCGAGCCGGTCCGCTTGAACGAGGGCGGCCTTTTCGACCGCCGCCATCACGAGCTGAGCGATGCGATCGCCCCTCCCAACGGAAAACGTCTCAGTTCCCAGATTGATCAGAAGGACCTTCACCTCGCCGCGATAATCCGCGTCGACCGTTCCCGGGGCGTTCAGCACGGTCACCCCGTGCTTCACAGCCAGTCCCGAGCGCGGCCTGACCTGACATTCGAAGCCCGCAGGAATCTGGAGCGCCAGTCCAGTCGGGACAAGGGCGCGGCCGCCCGGGACGATCACGATCGGGTCGCCGTCCTCAACCGCCGCGCGCAGATCCATGCCTGCGGCGCCCTCGGTCTCGTAGGCCGGCAAGGGCAGGCCCCGGCCGTGCGGCAGCACGACGACGCGCAGCGCGCTCACGTCCTGGCTCCGAGCGCCGCGGCGATTCTCTCGACGAGGGCTGCGGCGACCGCCCGCTTCGTCATGGAAGGCCAGCTCTCGACGCCCTCCGGCCCGACGATGTGGACGGAATTGTCCTCGCCGCCCATCGCGCCGCCGGCCTCGGAGACGTCGTTCGCGACGATGAAGTCCGCCCCTTTGCGTGCGAGCTTCGCCTTGGCGTGCTCGACGACGCGCTCCGTCTCCGCCGCGAAGCCGACCACGATTGCGGGGCGCCTCGCGCCTTTCGCGACAGTCGCGAGGATGTCCGGATTCTCGACCAGCGCGAGGGTGGGCGGACCGCCGGCGCCCTTCTTGATCTTCTGGCCTGAATCTTCCGCGACCCGCCAGTCCGCCACCGCGGCGGCGAACACGGCGGCATCTGCGGGCAGGGCGGCTTCGACCGCCGCCAGCATCTCGCGCGCCGTCTCGACGCGGATGACGGCGACGCCCTCAGGATCGGGAATGGCGACCGGCCCTGTGACCAGCGTCACCGTCGCGCCGGCGCGCGCGGCGGCTTCGGCGATCGCGTGGCCCTGGCGGCCCGAGGAGCGGTTGGCGAGCACGCGCACCGGGTCGATCGGCTCGTGGGTCGGCCCGGAGGTGACGAGCACAGTCTTTCCGACGAGCGGCTTCTCACCGGATCCGAGCAGGCCTTCCGCCGCGGCGACGATCGCGAGCGGCTCGCTCATCCGCCCGAGCCCATTCTCGCCGCGCTCGGCCATGAGCCCGGTCTCGGGCCCTACGAAGGCGACGCCGTCCTCCTTCAGCCGCGTGACGTTCCGCTGCGTGGCGGGATGCGCCCACATGGTCGGATTCATCGCTGGCGCCGCAAGCACCGGCGCCGTGGTCGCGACCAGAGCCGTGGAGGCAAGATCGTTCGCGAGACCGTTCGCGAGCTTCGCGAGAAGATCGGCGGTCGCTGGCGCGACGATGACGAGGTCGGCGTCGCGGGCGAGCCGGATGTGGCCGACGTCGTGCTCGTCGGTGAGGTCGAACAGGCTCTGGAAGCAGCGCTCGCCGGTCAGCGTGGCGACGGAGAGCGGCGTGACGAACTCGGCGGCGGCGGCGGTCAGGATCGCGCGCACCGAATGGCCGCGCTCCTTCAGCCGCCGGATCAGGTCGAGCGACTTGTAGGCCGCGATACCGCCGCCGATGACGAGAAGGATGCGCGCGGGCGAGCTCATAGGCGCTCCACGGTTCGCCGGAGGCCTGCCGACGTCAGACTTGCCGGCGTCAATGCGGCAGACCGAACAGATAGACCAACACGCCGACCGCGATGGCCGCGAGCGCGACGTTCGACCAGATCATGGTCCGCCGGACGCCCGAGACGATCGCCTGAATGCTCTCTTCCGAATAGCTCAACCCGCCGCGCACGACATATTCGAGATCGACAGAGATGCGCTCCAGTCGCAGCAGGAGTTCGGGGCCGGCCGCGAGACCCCGCGCGAGCTGCCGCAGCTCCGAGGCGGCGCTCTCCGCGATCCCGATGGGCCCGAGATTGCGCTCGAGCCATTCGCGGACCACAGGCTCTGCCGTGCGCCACATGTCGAGCCGCGGGTCGAGCGTGCGCGCGACGCCTTCGACGACGACCATCGTCTTCTGCAGCATCAGCAGCTCGGGCCGGGTCTGCATCTGGAACAGCTCGGTCACCTCGAACAGTAAGGTGAGCAGGCGGGCCATCGAGATCTGGTCCGCGGTGCGCGAGTGGATCGGCTCCCCAATCGCCCTGAGCGCACGTGCGAACTCGGCGATCGATTCCTCCGCCGGCACATAGCCCGCCTCGAAGTGGACTTCGGCGATGCGTTTGTAGTCGCGCACGATGAAGCCGTGCAGGATCTCCGCGAGGAAGCGGCGCTCCTTCAGGCCGAGGCGGCCGGTGATGCCGAAATCGACCGCGACCAGCGTGCCGGAGGCGTCGACGAACAGGTTTCCGGGATGCATGTCGGCGTGGAAGAAGCCGTCGCGCATCGCGTGCCGCAGAAAGGTCTGCATCAGGTGCCGGCCGAGAGCAGGCAGGTCATGGCCGGCGCGGGCGAGGCCTTCGCGATCGGCGAGCTTTACGCCGTCGACCCATTCCATGGTGAGCACGCCGCGCGCGGTGCGCTCCCAGTCGACGCCGGGAACCCGGAAGCCCGGATCGGCCGCCGTGTTTTCGGCGATCTCCGACAGCGCCGCCGCCTCGAGCCGCAGATCCATCTCGATCGCGACAGAGCGCGCAAGCGTCTCCACCACCACGATCGGCTTCAGCCGCCGCGCCTTCGGGACCCAGCGCTCGATCAGCCTGGCGACCGCGAAGAAGGCGGAGAGATCGCGCCCGAAGGAGCGGGTGACGCCCGGCCGCAGAATCTTGACCGCGACGGCGCGCTCGACGCCGTCCAGATCGATCACCGTCGCCTTGTGGACCTGCGCGATCGAGGCGGCGGCGACCGCTGGTCCAAGCGAGGCGTAGACGTCGGCTGGCGGCCGTCCGAGCGCCTCGAGGATCTGCGCTTCCGCGATTCCTTGAGGGAAGGGCGCGACCTGGTCGTGCAGCAGTTCGAGATCGCGCGCCGTCTTGAAACCGACGACGTCCGGCCGGGTCGCGAGGAACTGACCGAGCTTGACGTAAGACGGCCCGAGCCGCTGCAGCGCGCGGGCGAGACCGACCCCGCCATCCTTCGCTGAGCTGCGCTCGATGATGCGGCCGACGCGGATCAGCGTGCGCGCGAAAGGCGGCAGCTCGATCGGGTCGACGAGCCTGAGCGCGCCCTCCCGCGCCATGACGAAGCCGGCGCGGGCGAGGCGGACGAGATTGGGAAGCGCCCTCAACACGCGGGCAGGCCGGCCTGTCGAGGGGCGATCATGGCGTCAGATCCGGAAACCGACATGAAGCGCCGCGACCCCGCCTGTCATCGGCGTCGCGGTCACCTGCTCGAAGCCGGCGTCGCAAATCATGCCGGCGAAGGTCTCGGCGTCGGGAAAGCGGCGGATCGACTCGACGAGATAGCGATAGGGCTCGCCATCGCCCGCCACCATTTGGCCGAGCCGCGGGATCACGCCGAACGAAAAGGCGTCGTAGACCTTGGCGAGGCCCGGCACGTCGACCTTGGAGAACTCGAGCACAAGAAGTCGTCCGCCGGGCTTCAGAACGCGGCGCATCTCCTTCAGCGCGACGGGGATCCGCGGCACGTTGCGGATGCCGAAGGCGATGGTGACCGCGTCGAACGAGCGGTCGGGGAACGGAAGATCCTCGGCGTTGCCCTGGATGAACGTCACGCGATCGCCGAGCCGGCGCTTCGCCGCCCGCGCCGCGCCGACGTCGAGCATCGCCTGGTTGATGTCGAACACCGTGACCGAAACGCCGGGCCCGCCGGACTTCAGCGCGCGGAAGGCGATGTCGCCGGTCCCGCCCGCGACGTCCAGCATGTCGAACCGCCGCGCGCCGCGCGGCAGGCCGATCGCGGTGGTCATCGCCGATTTCCAGGCCCGGTGGAGACCGCCGGACATCAGGTCGTTCATCAGGTCGTAGCGCGAGGCGACCTTGTGGAACACCTCGTCGACCAGGCCCTGCTTCTCGTCGAGCCTGACTTCGGCGAAACCGAAATGCGTGTCGTCGGAGACGGAGCGGTCCATCGGAATCCTCGGGCGCGGGCGAAGGCGCGGACCCTAGCTTGGCGGCGCCACCGGCGCTAGGGTCCCGCTCCCCGCCTCCGGGGTCAGGGTTAGCAAGGCAGGCCGCGCGTGGATTTCTATCTCTGGATCAAAGCGCTGCACGTCGTGGCCGTCATCTCGTGGATGGCCGCGATGCTCTATCTGCCGCGCCTGTTCGTCTATCATGCCGAGGCGACCACAGGCTCCGAGAAATCCGAGACGTTCAAGGTGATGGAGCGCCGCCTGCTCAAGGGGATCGCAACGCCGGCGATGATCGTGACCTGGCTCGCAGGCTTGTTTCTCGTCTGGCAGGGCGGTTGGATCACGTCGGGCTGGCTGCATGGCAAGCTGCTGCTGGTGGTGCTGCTCTCCGGCATCCACGGCATGCTGTCGAAGTGGACGCGCGAATTCGCCAACGACGCCAACAAGCGGTCGTCGAAATTCTACCGGGTGATGAACGAGGTCCCCGCCGTGCTGATGCTCGGTATCGTCATTCTCGTCATCGTGAAGCCGTTCTGAGCCCATCTTTCGCGAAAACGGAATGACGGCGCGCGATTGCGCTTGTCGCGCGAGATTTCAGCGTTTATGAGGAAACTCCTCTCGAAGTCGGCGTAGGCGCGCAAGCGCAAGGTCCGGCCGGCGCGCGCAGCGCCCGGCGACTAGACCTCCCACCCGACGGACGCATTCCGGTTCGCGGACGATCCCCTCCTCCGCCTGCGCACTTTCCTCCATATCCAAGTTCCCGCGCACGTCTCACGTCTGACCGAGCCGGACTCTATAATTCAAAGGCCTTCGATGCCCGAAATCAGGCTCTTCGACCTCAAGGCGAAATCGCCGACGGAACTGCTCGTCCAGGCGGACGAGCTCGAGGTCGAAAACGCAAGCACGCTGCGCAAGCAGGAGCTGCTGTTCGCCATTCTCAAGCAGTTTGCGGCCCGCGAGGTCGACATTATCGGCACCGGCGTCGTCGAGGTGCTGCAGGACGGCTTCGGCTTCCTGCGCTCGCCCGACGCGAACTATCTCCCGGGTCCGGACGACATCTACATCTCGCCCTCGCAGATCCGCCGCTTCAGCTTGCGCACCGGCGACACGGTCGAGGGGCAGATCAGGAGCCCGAAGGACGGCGAGCGCTACTTCGCGCTGCTCAAGGTCAACACGATCAATTTCGACGACCCCGACAAGGTCCGTCACAAGGTCCATTTCGACAATCTGACGCCGCTTTATCCGGACGAGCGGCTGAAGATGGAGATCGACAATCCGACCAAGAAGGACATGTCGACCCGCGTGATCGACATCGTCGCGCCGCTCGGCAAGGGCCAGCGCGCCTTGATCGTCGCGCCGCCGCGGACCGGCAAGACGGTCATGATGCAGAACATCGCGACCGCGATCGCCGCCAATCATCCCGAGTGCTACCTGATCGTGCTGCTGATCGACGAGCGGCCCGAAGAGGTCACCGACATGCAGCGCTCGGTGAAGGGCGAGGTGATCTCCTCCACCTTCGACGAGCCGGCCCAGCGTCACGTGCAGGTCGCCGAAATGGTGATCGAGAAGGCCAAGCGGCTCGTCGAGCACGGCCGGGACGTGGTCATCCTGCTGGATTCGATCACCCGCCTTGGCCGCGCCTACAACACCGTCGTGCCGTCGTCCGGCAAGGTGCTGACCGGCGGTGTGGACGCCAACGCGCTGCAGCGCCCCAAGCGCTTCTTCGGCGCGGCGCGCAACATCGAGGAGGGCGGCTCGCTGACGATCATCGCGTCCGCCCTGATCGACACCGGCTCGCGCATGGACGAGGTGATCTTCGAGGAGTTCAAGGGCACCGGCAACTCGGAGCTCATCCTCGACCGCAAGGTCTCCGACAAGCGTACCTTCCCGGCGATGGACATCACCCGCTCGGGCACGCGCAAGGAAGAGCTCATCGTTCCGCCCGACCAGCTCAAGAAGATGTATGTGCTCCGCCGCATCCTGAACCCGATGGGCACGGTCGACGCGATGGAGTTCCTGCTCGACAAGCTGCGGTCCACCAAGACCAACGCGGACTTCTTCGAGTCGATGAACACCTGACGACTGACGCGTCATCCCGGCCGAAGCACGGCGCAGAGCCGGGACCGTTCCTCAGGATCGATCGCTTCACTCCGCCTACGATCCCGGATCGCGCTGACGCGCGTCCGGGATGACGGATCCTGGGCAGCCGTCTTGCCCCGCAGCCTTCGCCATGTTCGGAATGCGCCCATGAGCGCCCGCCGCCCCATCGCGAAACTTCTGGCGGCCGTCTTCGCGCTGCTCGCGGCTATGAGCCTCCCCGCCCGCGCGGAGCTCACATTTCCCGCCTTCTCGAACACCGTCGTCGACGAAGCCAACGTCCTTCCGGACGACGCCGAGCAGGCCCTCGTCGCCAAGCTCAAAGGCTTCCAGGACCGCAGCGGTCACCAGTTCGCCGTCGCGACCGTTCCGTCGCTGCAGGGAACGAGCGTCGAGGATTTCGGCAACCAGCTGTTTCGCGCGTGGAAGCTGGGCGACGCCAAGCGCAATGACGGCGTGCTGCTGCTGGTCGCGCCCAACGAGCGCAAGGTCCGCATCGAGGTCGGCTACGGGCTCGAGGGCGACCTGACGGACTTGGTCTCCGGCTTCATCATCCGCAACGCTGTCCTGCCGCGCTTCAAGGCCGGCGACATTACAGGCGGGATCAACCGCGGCGTCGACGACGCGATCGCGGTCTTCTCCGGGCAGGCTGACGACTACAAGGCGCGAGCCGCCGAGACGGCGGACGACGAAATGCCGCTCGAGACCAAGATCTTCCTGATCGTCTTCTGCCTGATCTTCGTCTTCATTTTTATCCGAGCGTTCCGTCAGGGCGGACGCGGCGGGCGCGGGCGGGCGAGCCCATGGATCGTCGGCGGGCCCGGCTGGGGCGGAGGAGGCGGCGGCTTCGGAGGAGGTTTCGGCGGAGGAGGCGGCTTCGGCGGGGGCGGGGGCGGCTCGTCCGGCGGCGGCGGAGCGTCGGGCGGATGGTGACGCGCGAGCCTCTCACCGACCTCGAACGTGACCGGATCGCAGACGCCGTGCGCCTCGCCGAGACGCGCACCGCAGCCGAGATCGTCGTCGCGATCGAAACCGATTCCTGCGAGGAGTTCGACGCTACGGTCGCCCTTGTCGCCGCCGGCCTGATCGCGATCGCGTCAGCGGCGCCCCTCGACTTCCTCGGGCTGACCGAAACGATGGTGGTCGCCGTCCAGTTCGCGCTTTTCGCAATGCTGGCGACGGTCGCCGCTTCGTCGCGGGCCCGGTCGGTTCTCGGCCTGACGCGCCTGCCGGGCTCCGCCGCCCGCCGGGCTGCGCAGAAGGCGTTCGACGAACTCGGCCTCGCCCGCACCCGCGAGCGCACCGGCGTATTGATCCACGTCGCGCTTGCCGAACGTCACGTCGAGGTGATCGCCGACGAGGGGGTCCACGCCGCGGTCGCGCCGGAGACCTGGGACGAACTGGTGGAGGCGATCGTCGGGGCCGCCAAAGCCGGGCATCTAGCCGACGGCGTCGTTCGTGCGGTTCAGCGATGCGGCGAGGCTCTCGCCGACGTCCTCCCCCCCACGAGGGGCGTGGGGGACGAACTGCCGAACGCGCCCGTGACGCGGTAAGCCTCAGCGGTTCTTGAACGCCGGCTTCCGCTTCTCGACGAAAGCGGCCATCCCTTCGGTCTGGTCGTCCGTCGCGAACATCGCCTGGAACATCCGACGCTCGAACCGCACGCCTTCCGACAGGCCGACTTCCGCCGCAACGTCGACCGCCTCCTTGGCGGCAAGCACCGCCGCGCGGGAGAACGAGGCGATCTTCGCCCCAGCCTCCAGCGCCTCGTCGAGCAGCGTCTCCGCCGGGACGATCCGCGACACCAGCCCTGCGCGCTCCGCCTCTTCCGCGTCCATCATCCGGCCGGTCAGGATCAGGTCCATGGCCTTCGCCTTGCCGACTGCGCGGGTCAGCCGCTGCGTGCCGCCGAAGCCCGGAATGATGCCGAGCGTGATCTCGGGCTGACCGAACTTCGCGGTCGGGCTCGCGAACACCAGGTCGCACATCTGGGCGAGTTCCGACCCGCCGCCGAGCGCATAGCCCGACACCGCCGCGATCCGCGGCTTGCGGCAGCCGACGACGCGCCTCCACGCGCCGCCGAGGTCGGCGAGATAGACGTCGGCGAAGCTCTTGTCCGCCATCTCCCGGATGTCTGCGCCCGCCGCGAACGCCTTTTCGGCGCCCGTGATCACCACCGCCCCGACCACCTCGTCAAACTCGAAAGCCTCCAGGGCCTCGCCGAGTTCGCGGATAAGCGCCGCGTTCAAGGCGTTCAGCGCCTTGGGGCGATTGAGCGTGATGAGGCCGACAGTCTCACGAGTTTCGACGACGAGGGTTTCGTAAGGAGCGGTCATGCGGCCTCGATCGTAGAGAACGTCATCCCGGCCGCAGAGCCGGGATCGTTCACAGCATAAGGCGCTTTATCCGGATGACGATCCCGGATCGGCTGAGGGCCGGTGCGGGACGACGACCTTCTGCGAACGTCACTTCTGGCAGACCGGGCAGAAGAACGTCGACCGCCCCGTCTGCACGATCCGCTTCACGATCCCCCGGCAGCCCGGCGTCAGGCAAGGCTCGTCTTCGCGATCGTAGACCCGGAAGGAATGCTGGAAATAGCCGAGCTCGCCGTCGGCGTGGGAGAAGTCGCGCAGCGTCGAGCCGCCTGCTGCGATCGCGTCCTCCAGAACGTTGCGGATCGCGACTGCGAGGTCACCGGCCTTTGGCCTGGGGCCGCCATTCGCCTTGGCGATTGTGCCAGCCAGCCGCTTCGGCGACAGGCGCGAACGGTGGAGCGCCTCGCACACATAGATGTTGCCGAGGCCGGCGATCAGCCGCTGGTCGAGCAGCGCGGCCTTCAGGCTCGTCTGCTTGTTTCGGAACAGTTTCGCCAGCAGGGCGCCGTCGAGTTCATTGCCGAGCGGCTCTATGCCCATGCGGCTGAACAGAGGATGCGCCATGAGCGTGGCGCGTGGCGCAAGCAGCATGAAGCCGAAGCGCCGTGGGTCGTTGTACGTGATCACCGCGCCGCCGGACATGCGGAACTCGACGTGATCGTGCGCGGCGGCTTTCGAGCGCGGATGGTGGAAGGCGCCCGGCGTCGCTGCCTCATCGCCGAGATCGACCCGGAACGAGCCGGACATGCCGAGATGCATCACCAGCGTCTCGCCGTCGTCAAGATCGGCCAACAGATATTTCGCCCGGCGTCCGAGCGAGACGACGGTGCGACCGGTCAAGCGTTCCGCGAAACGCTCGGGAAAAGGAAAGCGCAGATCCGGGCGGCGGGCTTCAACCTGCTCGATCCGCCGCCCTTCCATGACCGGCGCAAGGCCCCGCCGGACGGTCTCGACCTCGGGAAGCTCGGGCACGCCGCCTCAGCCCGCGCTGCGGACCCGCGCGACAAGCTGAGCGACATGCTCCGGCGGCGTCTGCTGGCGCACGCCATGGCCGAGATTGAGGATCAGCGGAAACCCGCTCAGGGCGTCCAGGACTGCGTCGACGGCTCGATCAAGCGCGGGACCCCCGGCGACCAGTGCAATCGGGTCCACGGCCCCCTGGAGGGCGATGTGGGAGGGAACCGCCGCGCGTGCGGCCGCAGGATCCTCCGATGTGCCGATTCCAAAACCCTGCGCCGGGATGGCGCGGGCGAAGGCCCCGAGCTTGGTCCCGGCGCCGCGAGCGAAGGCGATGATCTTCGCGTCAGGAACCTCAGCCCGCACCTTGTCGCAAAGCGCCTTGATCGGCGCAGTCGACCAACGCTCGAACTCCGACGGCGGCAGGTCGCCGCTCCAGCTGTCGAAGATCTGCACGGCGTCCGCGCCAGCCTTGAGCTGCGCGACGAGATGCGCGGCGGAGGCTTCCACCAGCATGTCCATCAGCGCCTGGAACGTTTCTGGCTCGCGATAGGCGAGCAGCCGCGCCGGGGCTTGCTCGTCGCCGCCGCGTCCGGCGACCATATAGGTCGCAACCGTGTAAGGCGCGCCGCAGAACCCGATCAGCGCCTTATTCTGCGAGAGCTCGGAGCGCACGCGGGAGACAGTCTCGTAGACCGGCGAGAGCATCGCAAGATCGATCGTCTCGCGAAGCCTCTTGAACTCGCCGAGCGACGTCACCGGATCGAGCCGCGGCCCTTCGCCTTCGACGAAGCGAACGTTCTGGCCGAGCGCATGGGGCACGACCAGGATGTCGGAGAACAGGATCGCCGCGTCGAGATCGAAGCGGCGGATCGGCTGGAGCGTGACCTCGGTCGCGAAATCGGGCGTGTAGCAGAGGTCGAGGAAGCCGCCGGCCCTGGCCCGAAGCTCCCGATATTCCGGGAGATAGCGGCCCGCCTGCCGCATCAGCCAGACCGGAGGCGTCTTCTGGGTCTCTCCGGAGAGCGCCTTCAGGAAGCGCGAAGCCTCTCGCGTCGAAGGCTCGGCGAGCCGTTCAGCCACAGGACCGCTCACCCGGTCTCCTTTCCCAGACTCTTAGAGATTGAGTCTTCTACTGCTTTTATTAGGGGGGCGGATTACAACCGTTATAGGTCGTCCACAAGGCGTCCACAGCGAGACCGGCGTTAACCCGGAATCAACCAAGCGGGTTAACGCTGCGTTAAGAGGGCGTTTACGAGTTGTTAACGGATTGGGCGGATTTGGCCGCGTCGACGACAGCGATCGTGACCGGTGTTGATGGAATTCGGGCGTTCGGCGCCAGCCGGTCCCGACCGGGCGCCAACGGGCGTTTTCATCCCCAGTCATCCACCGCTGCGTCGACAGGCTGTGCGTGTCCGAAATGATCGAGACGCCTCCTTCGTTCCATGTCCATCTGGTCTCCGACTCCACCGGCGAGACGCTGGTCGCGGTCGCTCGCGCGGCGGCCTCGCAGTATGCGGGGATCTCGAGCGTCGATCACGTCCATCCGCTGGTGCGCTCGGCTCGCCAGCTCGAACGCGTGCTGAAGGAGATCGAGGCCGAACCAGGCATCGTGCTCTACACGCTGGTGGAGGAGACTCTGATCGAGACGCTGGAGGCGCGCTGCCGGGATCTCGGCTGCCCCTGCCTCTCCGTGCTCGCCCCGGTGTTCCAGCTGCTGCGCTCCTATCTCGGCGCTGAGCAGGCCAACATGCCGGGCGCCCAGCACCAGCTCGACGCGGAGTATTTCAGGCGCATCGACGCGCTGAATTACACGATGGCGCATGACGACGGGCAGGACAGCCAGGGCCGCTATCTCGCGGAGGCCGACGTCATCCTGCTCGGCGTCAGCCGCACCTCGAAGACGCCGACCTCGATCTATCTCGCCAACCGCGGCGTCAAGACTGCGAACATCCCGCTCGTCCCCGATCTTCCGCCGCCGCATGGACTGGAGACGCTGAAAGGCCCGCTGATCGTCGGCCTCGTCGCCTCGCCCGAGCGCATCGTCGCGATCCGCCACAACAGGCTGCTCGGCCTCGAAGGCGACAAGGCGGGCCGGCTGCAGGAGAGCAACTACGTCGATCCAGGCTCCGTCGCGTCCGAGATCATGGCGTCCCGTCGCTTCTGCGCCCGACATGGCTGGCCGACCATCGACGTCACCCGCCGTTCGATCGAGGAGACGGCGGCGGCGATCATGGCGATGCTCGTCGAACACCGCGCCGGACGGACGGCGGAGCGGGAATGATCGGGTTCTGGCGGTTCCATATGCCGCTCGTCCTCGCTTCGACGAGCGCGATCCGTCTGAGGGTTCTCGCGGAAGCCGGGCTCCCGGCCGAGGCGGTCGGCTCGGGCGTCGACGAGCGCGCCGTCGAAGTCTCGTCCGGGGCGGCGACACCCGCCGCGGTCGCAGTCTCGCTGTCGCAGGCCAAGGCGCTCGCCGTGTCGGACCGCATGCCCGGCAGGCTGGTGCTCGGATGCGACCAGACCCTCGATCTCGATGGCGAGCGCTTCACCAAGCCCGTCGATCGGGACGCTGCGCGCGCTCAGCTCGAGCGCCTTTCCGGCCGCACCCACCGCCTTGTCTCTGGCTCGGCGCTCGCTCGAGACGGCCTGCTGCTCTGGAGCGGCTTCGCGGACGCGCGTCTGACCATGCGCCCGCTTTCGGCCGACTTCATTGCGCTTTATCTGCAGGAAGCCGGCGACGCGCCGCTTTCGAGCGTCGGCGGCTATCAGTATGAGGGACTGGGCGCGCATCTTTTCGAGCGCGTCGACGGAGACGACCGCACCGTGTTCGGACTGCCGCTTCTCATCGTCCTCGAAGCGCTGCGCGGGATCGGGGCGCTGGCTTCGTGACCGCGCGCCGCGCCTGCGTCATGGGGTTCCCGGTCGCGCAATCGCGCTCGCCGCTGATCCACGGTCACTGGCTTCGCCAGCATGGGATCGACGGGTCCTACGAGCGCGTGCAGCTGCCCGCCGAGGACTTCGAAACCTTCGTCCAAGACCTGGCGGAGAACGGCTTCGTCGGCGGCAACGTCACCGTGCCGCATAAGGAGGCCGCCTTCGCGCTTCTCGACGAAGCCGACGAGGCGGCGTCGGCGATGGGCGCCGCCAACACGCTGTGGCTAGACGACGGGAGGCTCAAGGGCGCGAATACCGACGGTTTTGGCTTCCTCGCCAATCTGGACCAGGCTGCTCCGGGATGGGAAGGCAGGCGACAGCTCGCGGTAGTGCTCGGCGCTGGCGGCGCTGCGCGGGCGGTCGTGCACGCGCTCCGTTCTCGGGGGTTTTCGCGGGTGGCCGTGGTGAACCGCACGGTCACGCGCGCCGCCGCCGTCGCCAGGCTCGCCGGAAGCGCCGGGGAAGCCTACGGACCGGACGAAGCGCCGGAGCTGCTCTCGGAGGCCGGCCTGCTGGTCAACGCCACCTCGCTGGGGATGGCCGGCAAGGGGCGGCTCTACGTCGATCTGAGCTCGCTCGCCCGCTCGGCGGTCGTGACCGATCTCGTCTACGCGCCGCTGGAGACCGAACTGCTGGCCCGCGCCCGCGCCCGCGGGAACATCGTCGTCGACGGCCTCGGCATGCTGCTGCACCAGGCGGTTCCCGGCTTCGAGCGCTGGTTCGGCGTTCGGCCGGAGGTGACGGAGGAACTCAGGGCTCTGGTGGTAAAGGACCTAGAGGGTGGATCGTAGGGCCTCATGCTCCTGATAGGCCTCACTGGCTCCATCGGCATGGGCAAGTCGACAACGGCCCGGCTGTTCGCGGAGGAAGGGGCTGCGGTGCATGATTCCGACGCCGCCGTCCACGCGCTCTACGCTGGCGCGGCTGTGCCTTTGATCGAGGCCGCTTTCCCCGGAACGACGCGCGAGGGCGCGGTCGATCGGAAGGAGCTGGGGACGAGGGTGCTGGGCGACGCCAAGGCGCTCGAAAAGCTCGAAAACATCGTCCATCCTCTGGTGCGGGCGGCGGAGCGGGCGTTTCTCGACGAAGCGCGCGCTTCCGGGGCGACAATCGCCGTGGCGGACATTCCGCTGCTGTTTGAGACCGGGCGCGCGAAGGACTTCGACCGGGTCGTGGTGGTCAGCGCCGGCGCGGACGAGCAGCGCCGCCGGGTGATGGAGAGACCGGGCATGACGGAAGAGATCTTTGCGCGCATTCTTGAGCGCCAGCTTCCGGACGCCGAGAAGCGCGCTCGCGCCGGTGTCGTCATCGACACCTCGCGCGGCGTCGAGGACGCCCGCGCGCAGGTCCGCGCGGCGCTGAAAGATTTCGGGGCCGCCTGATGCGCGAGATCGTGCTCGATACGGAGACGACCGGCCTTGACGCCCTGACCGGCGACCGCGTGGTCGAGATCGGCTGCGTCGAGCTGCTGAACCGGATCGCGACCGGGAACAGCTATCACGTCTATCTCAACCCCGAACGGGACATGCCCGACGACGCGTTCCGCGTCCACGGCCTGTCCCGCGAGTTTCTCTCCGACAAGCCGCTGTTCGCCGACGTGGTCGACGAGTTCCTGGACTTCATCAAGGAAGGCTCGCTCGTCATTCACAACGCGGCCTTCGACATGGGCTTCCTGAACGCCGAGCTGTCGCGCTGCGGGCGGGAGGCGATCGGCTCGGAGCGCGTGATCGACACGCTGATGCTGGCGCGGCGGAAGAACCCCGGCGGCTCCAACTCGCTCGACGCGCTCTGCCAGCGCTACGGCATCGACAATTCCCGCCGCACCAAGCACGGCGCATTGCTCGACAGCGAAATCCTGGCCGAGGTCTATCTCGAACTCCTCGGCGGCCGTCAGGCGACGCTCGGTCTCAGCCACCTCGCCGACCGCGTGGCCGGCGGCGGCCGCACTGCCGCGCGCCGCCCCACGCCGCTCGCCCCGCGCCTGACGCCCAACGACATCGCCGCGCATCTGGCCTTCGTCGCGACGCTGAAGGAGCCGGTCTGGCGGGATTATTTCGTGGTGCCGGAGATGGTTGCGGCGGAGTAGGGAGGCGAAGCGCGCATCTCGCGCGACCGCTCCCCCTTGCCCTTCCGTGCCGGTCCAGCCGATTGTTCGGCCTCGATGACCTTCCTCGACGCCCCCTCTTATTACGCCGCCGCAAACCCCGCGCAGGCTCCCCGTGAGCCGCTGCGAGGCGACCTGCGCGTCGACGTGGCGATCGTGGGAGCGGGGTTCACCGGGCTGTCGGCGGCGCTGCATCTCGCCGAAGGCGGCAAGCGCGTCGTGGTGCTGGAGCAGGCGCGCGTCGGCTGGGGCGCCTCGGGGCGCAACGGCGGACAGGTTCACACCGGCCAGCGGCGCGAGCAGGACGAGCTCGAACGGATGGCCGGCCGCGACGACGCAAGACGGCTCTGGGCGCTCGCGGAGGAGGCCAAGCGCCTCCTGCTTCACGACCTGATCGGCCGGCGCGGGATCGATTGCGCTTGGACGCCGGGTCTGATCCACGCCGATCACAAGCCGTCTTACGTCGCTGAGACGCATGCCTACGCCCGGCGGCTAGCCGAGGATTACGGGTACGAGGAGGTCGAGCCGCTCGACCGCGAGCAGCTCTACGAGCTGGTGAGATCGGACAGCTATCACGGCGGCTCGATCGATCATGGCGGAGGCCATCTCGATCCGCTCGCGCTGGTCTACGGCCTCGCCCAAGCGGCTGAAGGCGCCGGCGCCAAGATCTACGAGGGCGCCAAAGTGAGGCGCATCCGCCATGGCGGTCGGCCGCAGCTGTTTACCGCGGAAGGCTCGGTCTCGGCGGACACGGTGCTGATCTGCACGGACGGACTGCTGGAGGGCGTCGAGCCTGCGGTGGAGGCGCATGTCGCGCCGATCGCGAACCACATCGCGACCACCGTGCCGCTCGGCGACCGGCTGCAGGAGGCCCTGACCTCCCAGGCCGCGGTCTCCGACAGCCGCTATGTCGTCTATTACTACCGCCCGACGCCGGACGGGCGGCTGCTATTCGGCGGCGGCGAGACCTATTCGACGACGCTGCCCAGGGACATCGCGCCGATCGTGCGGCCGCATATGCTGAAGGTGTTCCCGCAGCTCGCCGACGTCGAGCTCGAGCATGCCTGGGGCGGAGTTCTCGGCATCACGCCGACGCGGCTTCCTTTCGTACGCGCGGTCAGCCCGAATGTGCTGGTCGCGGCCGGCTATTCCGGCCAGGGCGTCATGCTCGGCCCGCTCTTCGGCAAGATTCTGGCGGAGGCGTGTTCCGGCCAGCTTGACCGCTTCGATCTGCTGTCGCGCCTTCCCGTGCCGAGTTTCCCGGGCGGCCGCTGGCTGCAAAGGCCGCTGTTGATCGCCGTGATGAGCTATTACGCGCTACGCGACAGGCTGTAGCTGCTCCTCAGTGCCCCGCAGGCGCGGCCGCTCCGGAGGCCGGCCGCTTCACCAGCGGGACCAGCAGGACGATCGCGAAGAACAGGATCGTCAGGGCCCAGAACAAGTCGCCGAAGGCGAGCACCAACCCCTCCCGGCGCACCATGTTCGCAAGCTGCCTGACCGCCACAAGGTCCGAATCCGAGCCGAGCCGCGTCGAGAAGCCTTGCGCGAGCGACGCCATCTGCTCCTCCGCGGCCTGCCGGCCCCAGGTCACGTGCTCGCGCAGGCGCAGCATGTGAAGGTCCTGCCGGTCGTTCAGGAAGGTGTTGATGAAGGCGAGCCCGAAGGCGCCGCCGAGATTGCGCATCAGGTTGAACAGGCCGCTGGCGTTCTTGAGTTTTGGGGGCGGCAACGTGGCGAGCGAGACGACGTTGATGGGCACCATGCACATCATCAGCGCGGAGCCGCGCAGCGCCTGGGGAACGAACAGGTTCCAGAACGCCCAGTCCTTGGTGATGTAGGTGAGATCGATGCAGGACAGCGCGAAGCCGGAAAAGCCGGCGGCGATCAGAAAGCGGGGATCGACCTTGCGCGACAGGATGCCGACGACCGGCGCGGTCATGAACATGAACAGGCCGGAGACGAACACCGTTTCGCCGATCTGTAGGCTGTCGTAGCCGCGCACCCGGCCGAGGAAGACCGGGTAGAGATAGGTCATCCCGTAGAGCCCGATGCCCATGATGAAGGTGAGCAGCGAGCCGACGGCGAAGTTGCGGTTGCGGTAGACCTGGAGGTCGACCAGCGGCGTCCGCGCCGTGAAGGAGCGCCAGAAGAATACCGCGCCGCCGATCAGCGAGAGCACCGCGAGGTTGCGGATCGTCTCGTCCTGAAACCAGTCGTCCTTCGCGCCGTCCTCCAGCACGTACTCCATGCCGCCGAGGAAAATGGCGAGCGCGATCAGCGCGACATAGTCGAGCTGCTTCAGCAGCCCGGTCTCCGGCTCGTCGAAGTCGACCAGCGTCCATGCGAGCAGGGTCGCGACCGCGCCGGGCACGACGTTGATCAGGAACAGCCAGTGCCAGGAGAGCAGCTCGGTGAGATAGCCGCCGACGGTCGGGCCGACGGTCGGCGCGAGCGTCACGGTGAGGCCGACCAGCGCCATGATCGCGGGCTGATGGCGGCGGGGAAAAATGGTGTAGGCCGCGGCGAATGCGGTCGGGATCATGCCGCCGCCGATGAAGCCCTGCAGCGCGCGGTAGACGATCATCTCCGGCAGCGTCGTCGCGGTGGCGCAGAGCACGCTCGCGATCGTGAAGCCGGCGGCCGAGATCGAGAACAGCACGCGCGTCGAGAGCGCCCGGCTGAGGAAGCCCGACAGCGGGATCATCACGACCTCGGCGATCAGATAGCTCGTCTGCACCCACGAGATCTCGTCGGCGCTGGCGGAGAGCCCTGCCTGGATCTCGGCGATCGAGGACGAGACGATCTGGATGTCCAGGATCGCCATGAACATGCCGAACACCAGCGCGAAGAACGCGATCAGTCTTCGCGGCGTGACGACAGGCTCGGAGGGCGGAGAAATCCCCGCGCCCGAAGCGCGCGATGAGCCCGGAGCCGACGACCCGGTGGGGACGCGGGATGGTCCGTCGGCTCCAACGACGCCTGGAGGATTGGCGTCGTCGCTCATCGCGCGCGTCTCGGGCGCGGGGTCACGTCAGCGCCGCTTGGAGGCGGCGTCCGACGTATTCGTCGGCGCGGTGCGCGTGTCGACGGAGGCGACCACGGAGAGGCCCGGGCGCAGCAGGCCCTTCGCCACATCCTTCTGGTCGACCCGGATACGAACCGGCACGCGCTGCACGATCTTGGTGAAGTTGCCCGTCGCGTTTTCGGGCGGCAGCAGCGAGAACTGCGCGCCGGAAGCGGGCGCCAAACTGTCGACCACGCCCGTCGCGTCATGCTCGGGGTAGGCGTCCACGGCCAAGCGAACCTTTGAGCCCGGCCGGATGTCGGCGAGCTGGGTTTCCTTGAAGTTCGCGTCGACATAGACGCGGTCGAGCGGGGCGACGGCCATCAGGCGCTTGGCGGGCGTCACATAGTCGCCCTCCTGCACGGCCTTGTTGCCGACGACGCCGTCGAACGGCGCGCGGATTTCCGTCGCGTCGAGGTCCCGCTGCTTCTGCGCGCGGGCGGTGACGAGTTCGGCGAGCGTGCGCTCGGCCTCGGTCTTCTGGGCGGCGAGCACCGCGCGGTTGGCCTCGGCCAGCGCCAGACCAGCCTTCGCGCTTGCGACCGAAGCCGCCCCGCGGTCGCGGTCGGCGCGGGCCTGGTCTGCCGCCTGCCGCGAGCCGAAGGTCGATTTCATGAGCTGCTGCGCGCGGTCGAAATCGGCGTTCGCCCGGGCGTTTTCGGCGTCTGCGCTTGATCCTTGCGCACGGGCCTGGGCGATCTGGGCGTCGGACGCGATCAGCTGGCTGTCGAAGCGCGTCAGCGCCGCGCGCTGCGTCGCGATCCGGCCGTCCGCAGCCTCGACCGCGAGGCGATAATCCTCCCGGTCGAGCGTCAGCAGCAGATCGCCTTTCTTGACCGCGGCGTTCTGCGCGACTGCGACGGTCGCGACATAGCCGGAGACCTTCGGCGCGATGACCGCCATGTCGGCGCCGACATAAGCGTCATCCGTCTCCACAAGGAAGCGGCCGTCGACCCACCAGTCATAGCCGTACCAGCCGCCGAATCCGAGCGCCGCCACCGCCGCGACGAGCAGCGGGATCCTGCGGCGCGAGCTTTTCTTCGGCGGCGCGGATGCGGCCGGCGCAGCGGCGGCCTCGGATGCCGGACGCGCAGGCGCCTCCGCCTCAGCCTCGCGGCGCGCTTCGGCGACAAGGCGGGGCCTTGCGGCCATATCGGTCTGAGCCTGAGCCATTGCGTCCATCGCCTGCGGTCCAGAGGTCCGCCGCATCGCCCGAGGGTTTCCCACGACAGTTCGGACGCAGAACCTGACCGAACCGTTCGGTCAATCGGTACTGCGAAAACGGGGCTTGCGCAAGCATTGACCGAACCGTTCGGTCATTTTTGGTGAATAAGTTCGTATTTGCCGGGCGGTGTGCGCCCTGCTTCCTTCGTCGACCCGACAGCAGGGCACGGCGCTTCTTAGTTGTCGCGCATGACCCAGCGCATCACGCCCACCACGCCGAGGGCGCTTGCGCGGATCGCTGTCTTCCGTGCCGGTGGGTAGTGGAAGCCATGCATGCGAACGGCCCAGTCCGGCATCAGATCTGCGCCAGCGTCGAACATCACGCCGAACAGCGGCGCGAGCGCCGGGCTGTCTGGCTTCTGTGACAGCAGGGTCCGCGCGACCTCGCGGGTGCGATGATCGACGCGGAGCTCCGGCCGGATCGCCTCCAGAAAGGCGACTGCGTCCGCCCGTGTTTCTGGCGCAGGGTCCGAGCCGAGCATGCGCGCGACCACCGCCGTCTCGCGAAAGTAGCGGTCCTGCTCGGCCCGGCTCATCAGCGGATCGCGATAGCGGCGGAAAGCGTCGAGGAAGCAAAGCCCCTCCGCGACATGCACGAAGGCGAGGAGTTTTGGATCGTTTGCGCTGTATGGCGCGCCGTCGGGCAGTTCGCCGGTCACGCCGTCATGGATTGTGCGAACCCGCGCGATGAGCCCGGTTGCCCGTTCAACCGAGCCGTAGGTTACGCCTCCGACGAATTGCGCAGTGCGGCGGAGGCGGGCCGCCATGTCGTGCCGAAAGTCGCTGTGGTCCCAGACGCCAGCGAGCGCGGCGGGGTGCAGCATCTGCAGGAGGAGGGCGCCGACGCCGCCGATCATCATCGTGGCGAGGTCGCCGTGAACGCGCCACGCCGCGGAGCGCGGGCCGAACAGGCCATCGTCCTGGCGCGGAGGAGGCGGGCCGTTCGCCGGTCTATCCGCGCCCACCATTGCGAGGGCGCGGGTTTTGATGACGGAGCGCAGGGAAACCATGGAATGTCCTACGCGGCTGGCGCCCCTTAGATCTACGCCGAAGAGATTAGCCGGCGAAGTCCCTTCAGACTCTTCGGAAGAAGCCGATGATGATCAGCAGCACGACAGCGCCGATCGTCGCGCCCACAAGCGTGCCTATAAGCCCGTCGCCGACATGGATGCCGAGCTTGGCGAGCAGCCAGGCGCCGACAAAGGCGCCGATGACGCCGACTGCGATGTTGCCGATGATGCCGAGGCCAAAGCCGCGGACGATGACGCCCGCGAGCCAGCCCGCGATGCCGCCGATGAGAAGAACGGCGATGATGCCATAGCCTGCGAAGGGTTCCATATGCGCCTCGTGCGAAGGGCGGCCTGTTCCGCCTGAGGCCTCCAGAGATAACGCGCGGCGGCTTTGAAGGCCATGCCGCACTGCGGCGCCCCCGGCCATGGTCGCATTGCGGGCTTTTCCCAGGGCCGCATATTGCGTGGCGAAACCAGTCATCCCGAACGAAAGCGCCCCGCAATGACCCAGAGCGCCGAAATGAAAGATCTTTACGACCTCGGCGAAATGCCCCCGCTCGGCCATGTGCCGGCGAAGATGCATGCTTGGGTCGTGCGCAGGGAACGGCATGGACCGCCGGAGAGCGCCAACGAGCTCGAGGTGGTGCCGACCTGGCCGCTCGGGGACGACGATGTGCTGGTCTACGTCATGGCGGCGGGCGTGAATTACAATCACGTCTGGGCGTCGCTCGGCGAGCCGATCTCCCCGCTCGACGTGCACAAGCAGGACATCCACATCGGCGGCTCGGACGCATCCGGAATCGTCTGGGCGGTCGGCGCCAAGGTGAAGCGCTGGAAGGTCGGCGACGAGGTCGTCATCCACTGCAATCAGGACGATGGCGACGACGAGGAGTGCAACGGCGGCGACCCGATGTTCTCAAGCTCCCAGCGAATCTGGGGCTATGAGACGCCCGACGGGTCGTTCGCACAGTTCTGCCGGGCTCAGTCCCGCCAGCTGATGCCGCGGCCGAAGCACCTGACCTGGGAAGAGGCCGCCTGCTACACGCTCACGCTCGCGACCGCCTACCGCATGCTGTTCGGCCACGCGCCGCATCACCTGAAACCCTCCGACAACGTGCTGGTGTGGGGCGCAAGCGGTGGCCTCGGCGTGTTCGCCGTGCAGCTCATCGCCGCCTCGGGCGCGAACGCGATCGGCGTCATCTCGGACGAATCCAAGCGGGACTACGTCATGGGCCTAGGCGCCAAGGGCGTGATCAACCGTAAGGATTTCGACTGCTGGGGCCAGATGCCCAAGGTGAATTCGCCGGAATACAACACCTGGGTGAAGTCGGCCCGCGCATTCGGCAAGGCGATCTGGGAAATCACCGGCAAGGGCGTCGATGTCGACATGGTGTTCGAGCATCCCGGAGAATCGACATTCCCGGTCTCGTGCCTGGTGGTGAAACGCGGCGGCATGGTAGTGTTCTGCGCCGGCACGACCGGCTTCAACATCACCTTCGATGCCCGCTACGTCTGGATGCGGCAGAAGCGCATCCAGGGGTCGCATTTCGCCCACCTGAAGCAGGCCGCCGCTGCGAACAAGTTCGTCATCGACCGCCGCGTCGACCCCTGCATGTCCGAAGTGTTCGCCTTCAAGGACATCCCGGCCGCGCACACCAAGATGTGGAAGAACCAGCACGCTCCGGGCAACATGGCCGTGCTGGTCAATGCGCCGCGCGCCGGCCTTCGGACGGTGGACGACGTTGTCGAGGCTTATGCCGCCAGTAAAGCGGAGGCGTCGAAGGCGGCGTGACGCTCGTTACGCCTCGGTTCTAGGAGCCCAAGCAGAAGCGCTCTCGGCCATGCTGCGAGACGCCGGCTTTAGCCGGCTCCTCAGCATGAAGAGCGTTTAAGCGTTAGGATCTCCCAACCTTCCTCATGCTGAGGAGGTCCGGACGGCCGTCTCGAGCACGCAGGGAACGCCGACTGTCCGTGCGGGGCTGCGCTTGACGCTCTCGCGTCGGCCCCGCACGGTCGAAAAATGGTCGCGATCAAAGCCTCAGCCGTCGACGGTTTCGTCGCCCGCCCGCCCGCGGACGTCTACGCGGTATTGGTGCACGGGCCGGACGCCGGCCTCGTCGCCGAGCGCGCCGCCAAACTTGCGAGCCAAGCAGTCGCGGGCTCAGACGACCCTTTCGCCATGGTGCGGCTCGAGGGCGACGATCTCGCGGGCGATCCAGGTCGACTGGCGGACGAGGCGCTGACCATCGCGCTGTTCGGCGGCAAGCGCGCGATCCGCGTTCGCGTCGGGGGCAGGCCGATCGTCACTGCGGTCGAGGCGCTGTTGTCCGGCCCGCAGCCGGAATCTCTAACGGTTCTGGAAGCCGGCGACCTCAAGAAGAACGCGCCCTTGCGCGCGCTTTGCGAAAAGAGCCCGCGGGCGGCTGCGCTGCCCTGCTACCCGGACGAGGCGGGAGCGCGTGAAAGGCTAATCGACGAGGAGATGCGGTCGGCCGGCCTCACCATCTCGGCCGACGCGCGCTCGCTGCTCTCCGCGCATCTCTCCGCCGATAGGCTGGCCGCGCGCGAGGAGGTGAAGAAGCTCTGCCTCTACGCCATGGGGCAGGGGACGATCACGTCGGACGATATTGTGGCGGTCATCGCCGACGCTGGCGAGGTCGGCATGGATGAGGCGGTGGACGCGGCCTTCGCCGGACGGCCGGCAGACGCGGCTTCGGCGCTCCGTTCGCTGCGGACATCCGGCACGCCGGCCTCCGTCGTGGTCGCGGCGGCGCTCCGGCACGCGCTGACCTTGCATCGGATGCGCGGTGACGTGGACAGCGGGCGTTCCTCGCGCACGGTCGTCGAGAGCGCCGGCGGCATGATCCATTTCCGTCGCAAGGACGCCGTCGAGCGCGCGCTGTCGCGCTGGACCGGCGCGCGGCTGATGGAGGCGACCGCGAGGCTCGCCGACACGATCGCGCTTGCCCGTAAATCCGCAGCGATCGGCGAAGCCGCGTCCGAACGCGCGCTGCTCGCCATTGCGACGGAAGCGTCCCGCTTCGCGCGCTGATCTTCGCGTGGCGGTTGTGGCCGCCGCGAAAAACGCGAGCCTCTCAGAGAGTCACTGGCGGCGTTCTCAGGGGCCGCCTGTGCGATGGGACCCCGGCCGAGCGCCTGCCGCGTACAGGCTCCTGACGGGCTCGGCGGCGACAGGGCCCGTTTCTGCGCAAGCCGAACGCGATTTTTAGGTGTGTTGAGCGGCCGGCGCGAGCTGAACCCCGTTCGCGCGTGAGTTCAGCCTCTCAGCCGACGCGCCACCATGTCGAGCTGATCGAGCGTGGTAAAACGGATCGTGAGATCGCCGCCTTCGGCTTTAGGCGTCAGCGTGACTGCGAGGCCAAGCGCCTCCGATAGCTCCCGCTCGATTGCGCGGACGTCGGCGTCCTTCTCCGCGCGAGGCTTGCGGGCGCCGTCGGCGCTCTTCACCTCTGGCGCACGCGCCATCGCCTCGACCTCGCGGACCGAGAGACGCTTCGCAACCGCCTTCTCCGCCGCTTTTTCCGGGTCGGGCAGAGCCAGCAGCGCGCGGGCGTGACCGGCAGTGAGCGCGCCGGCAGCGACATGCGCCTTCACGGACTCGGGCAGCTTCAACAGGCGCAGCGTGTTCGCGATGTGGCTGCGGCTCTTGCCGATGACCTCAGCGAGCTTCTCCTGCGTGTAGGAGAACTGGCTTGCGAGCTGCTCGTAGCCTGCGGCCTCGTCGATCGCGTTCAGGTCGGCGCGCTGCACGTTCTCGACGATCGCGATCTCGAGCGCCTCGCGGTCGGTGACGTCGAGCACCACGATCGGCGCATCGTGGACCCCGGCCCGCTGCGCCGCGCGCCAGCGTCGCTCGCCAGCGATGATCTCGAACTGGTCGCTTTCGCCGGCCAAGCGGCGCACCAGGATCGGCTGGATCACGCCTTTTTCGCGCACAGAAGCGGTCAGCTCTTCGAGGTCTTCCTCGCGAAAGCTGCGGCGCGGATTGGCGCGGCTCGCTCTGAGCTGCGCGATCTGGGCGCGGCGCTGGGGCCGCGCGGCGCGGTCGAGCACCGCGCCTTCGTCACCGACCTCCCCGATCAGCGCGGCGAGACCGCGGCCGAGACGGCGCTGCGGTTCGTCAGCCTTCGCCGCGCTCACGCCGCCGTCCTCAAGGTGCGCTCGCGCTGGATGACCTCTGAGGCAAGCTTTAGATAGGCCTGGCTGCCGAGACATTTGAAGTCGTAGAGCAGCACGGGCTTGCCGTAGGAGGGCGCTTCCGAGACCCGGACGTTCCGCGGGATCATGGTCTCGTAGACCTTGTCGCCCATGAAAGCGCGGACGTCGGCGACAACCTGGGACGAGAGGTTGTTCCGTGGGTCGAACATGGTGAGCACAACGCCATGAATCGCGAGCGCGGGATTGAGCGACCCGCGCACCTGCTCGACCGTGCTGAGCAGCTGGCTCAGACCTTCAAGCGCGAAGAACTCGCATTGCAGAGGCACCACGATCGCGTTCGCCGCCGCCATGGCGTTGATCGTCAGCAGGTTCAGCGAGGGCGGGCAGTCGATCAGCACATAGGTGAAGCGCGGCTCGCCGCCGCCACGATGCAGCCCCGCGACGGCGTCGCGAATCCGGAACGCACGGTCTTTCGCCGATGCGATTTCAAGCTCGACGCCCAGCAGATCCATGGTCGACGGCGCGACGTGGAGGCGGGGCACGGCCGTCTCGTGCACGATGTCGCGCAGCGAGGCTTCGCCGATCAGCACGTCATAGGTCGAGAGCGTGCGCGCCTTGCGCTCGATGCCGAGGCCGGTGGAGGCGTTGCCCTGCGGGTCGAGGTCCACGATCAACACGGTCTCGCCGATCGCGGCGAGCGCGGTGCCGAGATTGATTGCGGTCGTCGTCTTGCCAACCCCTCCCTTCTGGTTGGCGAGGGTGAGCACGCGGGGCGCGCCGGGCGGAAAATGAGAGGAGAGCATATCGCTGGTCTTGGTCCAGAGGCCCTCAGAGCCCGCCGTCAAAGCGTTCGACGCGCACGATTCGAGCGTCGGCGTCGGTCAGACTCGGGTGGAGCGAGGCTTGGAATTTCCAGCATTTCTCCGCCTCGGTCAATTCAGCGGAAGCCTCACGCCCCTTTGGAAACAGCCCGATCGCCCCGGTTTTCAACAGCGGGGCCGCAAGGCGGATCAAATCGCCTAGCGAAGCCAGCGCACGGGCGCTGACGATGTCGGCGGTTTCGATCTCAGAGCCGATAACATCTTCACTTCGCGCGGCATGAATGGTGGCGGAGACGCCTATGGCGCGCGCGGCTTCGCGGAGGAACGCGGCTTTCTTGGCGTTGCTTTCGACGAGATGCATGGCGCAGGCGCTCCCGAGCGCCGCCGCCACCGGCAGCCCCGGAAAGCCACCGCCGGAACCAAGATCGACCCAAACGATCGGGTCGCCCGGCTTCCTGTCGACGAGCGAGATCAGCTGGAGGCTGTCCGCGATGTGTCGGCTCCAAACGTCGGGTAGCGTCGACGGCGCGACAAGATTGGTTTTGGCCTGCCAGCGGTCGAGCGCCGCCACCAACACGTCGAGCCGCGCCAATGTTTCACGTGGAACATTGAAGCGCGTTTTGACGTCCTGCCGATCCGCCTCGCGGCTCACGCCGCGCCTGCACGACGGATGCGGGCGGACAGCAGCGCGAGCGCAGCCGGCGTCATGCCCTCGATGCGACCGGCCTGGCCAAGGGTGCGCGGGCTCACCCGCGCGAGCTTTTCAGAAAGCTCTGCGGAAAGGCCAGGCACGCGGGCGTAGTCGATGTTCTCGGGCAGAACCGCTTCCTCCTCGGCTTTGCGCCGGCGAATGTCCGCCTCCTGCCGATCAAGATAGACAGCGTAAGAGGCCTCGGTCTCGAGCTGGGCCATGGTCGCCGGCTCGATTGCGTCGAGCTCAGGAAAGACTCGGATGACCTCGGCCGCGCTGACGGCGGGCAGCGACAGAAGATCGAAGGCCGTTCGCCGCCGCCCGTCGCGATTGACCGTGATCCCTGCCTTCTCGGCTTCGCTTGGCGTGACGCTCAGCGAGCGCGCCAAACGTTCGGCGTCTGCAAGCGCGGAGGCCTTTTTTTGGAAGGACGCGGCGCGCTCTGCGCCGACGCAGCCCAGAGCCTCGCCCCTTGGAGTGAGCCGGAGATCCGCATTGTCGGCGCGCAGAGCGAGGCGGTACTCCGCGCGCGACGTGAACATGCGATAGGGCTCGGTGACGCCGTGGGTCACGAGGTCGTCGACCATGACGCCGAGATAGCCTTCGTCGCGACCGATGACGATTCCGTCCTCGTCGCCAGCCAGACGCGCAGCGTTGAGACCCGCCAACAGCCCCTGCGCCGCCGCCTCCTCATAGCCTGTCGTGCCGTTGATCTGACCGGCGAGGAAGAGGCCGGGCAGACGCTTCAGCGCCAGCGTCGGATCGAGCTCTCGAGGATCGACGTGGTCGTATTCGATCGCGTAGCCCGGCTGCAGGATCTCGGCCTGCGCGAGGCCCGGCATTGTTCGCACGAGCGCGAGCTGCACGTCAGCGGGCAGCGACGTCGAAATGCCGTTCGGGTAGATCGTGGCGTCGTCGAGGCCTTCCGGCTCCAGAAAGATCTGGTGGCTCTCGCGGTCGCCGAACCGCACAACCTTGTCCTCGATCGACGGACAATAGCGCGGTCCGCGGCTTTCGATGCGGCCTGAATACATCGCCGAGCGTGACAGGTTTGCGCGGATCACCTCGTGCGTCTCCGCGGTGGTGCGCGTGACGTGGCAGGGAATCTGGCGCTGCGTTATCTCCGCCGTCAGCGTCGAGAACGGATCGGGCGGCGTGTCGCCGGGCTGTTCGACCAGCGCGGCGAAGTCGATCGTCCTGCCATCGAGCCGCGGTGGGGTCCCGGTCTTAAGGCGACCGAGTGAGAGGCCTAGCGCCTCGAGCCGCGCAGACAGACCCAACGCCGGCGCTTCCCCGACTCGGCCGGCGGGCATGGTCCGATCGCCGATATGGATGAGGCCGCGGAGAAAGGTGCCGGTGGTCAGCACGACGGCAGCGGCGCTCAGGGTTCGTCCGTCGCCAAGCGTGACGCCTGCGGCGGCGCCATTATCGACGACCAGATCGTCGACCTCGCCTTCCACGATCGTCAGGCCCGGCTGTTCGCCGAGCGCCTTCTGGATCGCGGCGGCGTAGAGCTTGCGGTCCTGCTGGGCGCGTGGGCCACGCACGGCGGGTCCCTTGCTGCGATTGAGCACGCGGAACTGGATGCCGCCCTCATCCGCGCAGCGGCCCATCAGCCCGTCTAGCGCGTCCACTTCGCGCACCAGATGCCCCTTGCCGAGCCCGCCGATCGCCGGGTTGCATGACATCGCGCCGAGCGTCGCAGCGCGATGCGTAACCAGCACGGTGCGGGCGCCCATCCGCGCGGAGGCGGCTGCCGCCTCGCAGCCGGCATGGCCGCCGCCGACGACGATGACGTCGAACTTTTGAGGGAGTGATGGGGTCATGGGAGTTGGATAGGTGCGTACGGAGAGCCGCAGGCTGTCTGCCCTCTCTAGAAGGAAGGCGTGCGCTAAGGCGATCCCGATCCTTTAGCACGGGATGCTCAACATGAGGAGCATGCCGCCGCGCAGGCGTCCGCGCCAAGCCAGGAATGTTCCACGTGAAACAATCCGGCCGTTAGACTCACTTGCCGATGCAGAAGGTCGAGAAGATCCGGCCCAGCACCTCCTCCACGCCGACGCGTCCGGTGACCCGTCCGAGTTCGTCCGCGGCTCGCCGAAGCAGTTCCGCGAGGATCTCATCAGGGGTGTCCGTCCAGGCATCCAGCGCAGTGTCGATCGAAGCGACTGCCGCCGCGAGAGCGTCGCGGTGACGGGCGCGGGTGACGCCTGCGCTCCCGCCGCTGTTCAGCGCGTCGGCCGCCGCCGCCCCAAGGGCCGCCGCCAATCGATCGAGGCCCTCGCCGGTGCGCGCCGAAATGCGGTGAGCGAACTCCGCCGCAGGGGCCGTATCGATCTTGTTGACAACCCGCCACACGCGCGCCTCCGGCGGGACTTCAGGCTCCGTCCTACCCGCCACATCCTCGAGCCAGATGACGAGGTCAGCCGCCTTCGCCTGCTCGCCGGCGCGGCGCACGCCTTCCATCTCCGCAGCGTCGCGCGCTTCGCGGAGGCCCGCGGTGTCCACCAGGACGACCGGCAATCCGCCGAGGTCCATCTGGACTTCTATGACGTCACGGGTCGTTCCGGGCTCGGCCGCGACGATCGCCGCCTCTCTCCGAGCGAGCGCGTTCAGCAGCGAGGACTTGCCGGCGTTCGGACGGCCGAGGATCGCGACCCGGAATCCTTCCCGCAGACGCTCCCCTCGCGTGTCGGCGAGGGCGACGGCGATCTCTTCGCGCAACGGGGTGAGCACGTCATAAGCCTGCGCCCTCGCGGCGTCGGTGACGTCGCTCTCGTCGGAGAAGTCTATGCCGGCCTCGACGAGCGCCATCACCTCGACGACACGATCCCGCCAGCCATTGATCCGGACCGACAGCGCGCCGGAGCTCTGCGCCAGAGCCTGACGCCGCTGCGCTTCGGTTTCAGCTTCGAGAAGATCCGCAAGTCCCTCCGCCTCCGCCAGATCGAGCTTTCCGGCGAGAAAGGCGCGGCGCGTGAATTCACCAGGCTCCGCCATGCGAACGCCGGCGATGGAAAGCGCAGCATCGAGCGCCGCGGCGATAACGGCCCGTCCGCCGTGCAGATGCATCTCCGCAGCATTCTCGCCGGTTTGCGTGTTCGGGCCGGGCAGCCAGAGCGCGAAACCGCGATCGATCGGCTCGGACGTGCGCGGATCGCGAATGGTCCGAAGCGAAACTCTGCGGGGCTCGGGAAGGGGGCCGCAGAGCGCCGCAAGTGACGTTCCCGCCTCCGGCCCCGACAGTCGGATGACCGCCACCGCGGCGCGGCCGGGGGCGCTCGACAGCGCGACGATCGTGTCTCGCGAGATGGGCGCGCTAGGTTGGGTCATTGGTCCCCGAGAAGAGACGCTGAACCATGCCCAACCGCTTGGCCAGATCCGCCAGTCCCTATCTGCTTCAGCATGCGGAAAACCCGGTGGACTGGTGGGAGTGGTCGCCGGAAGCGTTCGAGGAAGCGCGGCGGCTGAACCGGCCGGTGCTGCTCTCGATCGGCTACGCCGCCTGCCATTGGTGCCACGTCATGGCGCATGAAAGCTTCGAGGACGAAGCCGTGGCCGCCGTCATGAACGAGCACGTCGTCTCGATCAAGGTCGACCGCGAGGAGCGGCCGGATGTCGACCAGATCTACATGGCCGCGCTTCATGCGCTCGGCCAGCAGGGCGGCTGGCCGCTGACCATGTTCCTGTCGCCGAACGGCGATCCGTTCTGGGGCGGCACCTATTTTCCGAAGACCGCCGCTTATGGCCGCCCCGGTTTCCCTGACGTGGTGCGCACCATCGCCCGGCTTTACCGTGAGGAGCCGGACCGCATCGCCCAGAACAGCGAAGCGATCGCCGAGCGGCTCGCGCCGCGCCGGGCGCCGGCGGGTAACTTTGGTCCGCAGGAGATGGACGCGGTGGCGCGCCGCCTCGTCAACGCATTCGACCCGGTGAATGGCGGCTTTCGCGGCGCGCCGAAGTTTCCGCAGGCCGGCGCGCTCGACATGCTGCTGCGCGCGGCCCGGCGGACGGGCGACGAGACGCTTGCCGCGCCGGCGGTCCTGACGCTGCAGAGGATCGTGGCGGGCGGCATCCACGACCATATCGGCGGCGGCTTCGCGCGCTACTCCGTCGACGAGCGCTGGCTCGCTCCGCATTTCGAAAAGATGCTCTACGACAACGCGCAACTGCTCGGCCTCTTCGTCGCGGTCGGGCTAGAAAGGGACGATCCGCGCCTGATCGCGGCGGCGCACGGCATCATCGACTGGCTCACCCGCGAGATGGAGGTCGACGGCGCATTCGCCGCAAGCCTCGACGCGGACAGCGAGGGCGTCGAAGGCAAGTTCTATGTCTGGATGCGAGATGAATTCGACGGCGTGCTGGGCGCTGAGGACGCCGCGTTCGCCGCGGAGGCGTTCGACGTCACGCCGCTCGGCAACTGGGAAGACGTCGCGATCCTGAACCGGCTGAAGGAGCGTCCGGAGGCGCGTCCAGACGGCGCTCGCCTTGCCGACGTCTCGGCGCGATTGCTCGCGGCGCGGGAGGCGCGAGTGAGGCCCGGCCGCGACGACAAGGTTCTGGCGGATTGGAACGGACTGATGATCGCGGCGCTGGCCGAAGCGGCAGTCCCGCTCGGACGGCCCGACGCGCTCGATATGGCGAGAGCCGCGTTCGCTTTCATCGAGCGGAACATGACGCGCGGCGCCCGGCTTGGTCACAGCTTCCGCGACGGACGCCTCGTCTTCCCGGGCTTCGCGACCGATTACGGCGCGATGGCGCTGGCGGGACTGGCGCTCGCCGGCGCGACCGGAGAAACGCGCTATCGCGACGTCGCGGCTGGTTGGATCCAGGCGGCCGGAGCGCATCATCGCGATCCGGACGGCCCGGGTTTCGCGGTCGACGCCGACGACGCGAGCCCTCTCGTCATGCGACCGCAGGCGCTTGCCGACGACGCGATGCCGAGCGGAACCGCTCTGATCCTGTCCGCATCGCTGCGGCTCGCGACTTTCGATGCCGACGACGAGCGGCTCGCTCGGATCGACGGCGAGTTCGCCGCGCTGATGGGGACGATGGCGGCGAACCCGGTCGGGCATGCCGGTCTCGTCAACGCGCTGGACGAACGCCTGCGTTTCGCGTCGATCGTCATCGTGGGTGAGGGTGAGACTGCGGACGCGCTCCACGCCGAAGCGCTGTCGCTGCCGGCGACGGACCGCGTCGTGCGTCGCGCGCTATCGCCGGACAATCTGCCGGAGGCGCATCCGGCGCGGGCGGGTCAGGAGGCGGTCGCCGCTTATGTCTGCGCCGGCATGGCGTGTTCGCCGCCTGTCACCGAGAAGGGAATGCTGGGGACCGTCGCCCGCAAAATGAGCCGGAGGTAGCGCGCTCCAATGCGGAGCGCCTACTCTCCGACCGCTACGCCTTCCCGTCGTGGGTCGGCGCCTCCAAGGATGCCTTCTGGCCCTATCGCGATCGCCTGCACGCCAGAAACGAGCGCGGTCGCCCGGGTCCCATAACCGAGCTCCCTCAGAGGTTCGGCCATCGTTTCTGCCGCCGTTCCTTCCTCGAGCTCGAACGGGCCATAGCGGTTCAGCATGTTCGGCAGAGCGGCGGCCGCTGCCGGATCGAGGCCCCAGTCGAGCGCGGCGATCAGCGTCTTCACGACGTAGCCGATGATCTGGCTGCCGCCAGGCGAACCGACGATGAAGACGGGCGCTCCATCCTTCAGCACGATGGTCGGCGCCATCGAGGAGCGCGGCCGCTTGCCCGGCTCGACGCGGTTCGCCACCGGCGCGCCGCCTCTTTGCGAGCGGAACGAGAAGTCCGTCATCTCACTATTGAGCATGAAGCCGCGCGTCATCAGCTTCGAGCCGAACGACGCTTCGATGGTGGTGGTGAAGGCGACCGCGTTGCCGTCCGCATCCACAATCGACAGATGGCTGGTGCCGGGGAGCTCGATCGCGGGATCCGGCGCGAATAATTGTGTCCGGTCCTGCTTGGGCTGCCCGGCAGCGACCGAGCCCAGAGCACGCTCTCCGGAAAGCAGCGCCGCGCGGCCGGCAAGATAGTCCTGCGCCAGAAGGCCCGCCGTCGGCTGAGGGACGAAGGCGGGATCGGCGACATAGGCCTCGCGGTCTGCGAAGGCGAGGCGGGAGGCGTCGCCGATCAGCCGCCAGGCCTGCGGACTGTCCTTGCCGAGGCCGGCGATGTTTGACGACTCGAGGAGCCCCAGGATCTGCGCCACGGCGATGCCGCCGGAGGATGGCGGGCCCATCCCGCAGATGAGGTAGGCGCGAAAGCCTCCGCAGACGGGAGAACGCTCGACGACGGCATAGTTGGCGAGATCCTCGAGCGAGAGCTGGCCCGGGTTCCGTGCGCCGCGCACGGCGGCGACCACATCTTCGGCGATCGGCCCCCTATAGAAGGCGCTCGCGCCGCCATCTCGCAACGCCTTCAGCGTCTCGGCGTAGGCCGGGTTCTTCAGCCGGTCGCCAGCCTTCAGCGCGATGCCGCCGGGCAGGAAATAGGCCGCGGCAGTCGGATCTCTCGCCAGACGAGGCGCATCGGCCGCGATCTGCGCGGCAAGCCGCGGCGACACAATGAACCCCTTCTCCGCCAATTGTATAGCCGGCTCAAACAGTTGGGGCCACGGCAGTTTTCCAAAGCGGCGGTGGACAGTCTCCATGAGGCGGGGCGCGGCAGGCGTGCCGACTGCTCGGCCGCCAAGCGCCGCTTCCATGAACGCCAACGGCTCACCCTTCTTGTCCTGGAACAGGTCGGGCGTCGCCGCCATCGGCGCCGTCTCGCGGCCGTCGAAGGTGGTCACGGCCTTTGCCGCCGCGTCGTAAAGAACGAGAAATCCGCCGCCGCCGAGCCCGGAGGATTGCGGCTCGACGAGGCCGAGCACGAACTGCGCGGCGATCGTTGCGTCGACCGCACCGCCGCCGGCGCGCAGCATGGCGGCGGCGGCCTCGCTGGCATTGCGGTTCGCTGTCGCCGCCATCCAGCGTTTTGCGCGCACGAGCGGGCGCGGCCGGACGCTGCTTGCGATCTCCGGCGCGAACTGGTCGGAGACCTGCGGCGCTTCATGCGCGGCGGCGGAGGCGGCTAGAACCAGCAGCACTGCGATCGCCGGTCCGCGCACGATCTCTCCGGAGAAATGGTCGGGCCGCGCTTCGCGTCCTCCGGGGATCATAGCGCTTGGCGGCGCGGCAGCGATGCGGCCATCGTTAACCGCGACTTAAGGTTAACGGATCATGACTGAACGAAGCGGCGCTCGCTTTCAGCGCGCTCAGATTCCGGGGTTCCGCCATGCCGCTCGCCGCGTCCTTCCTGTCGCGCCTCGCACTTATCGTCGCGCTCGGCGCGGGCCTTTCGGCCTGCAAGACGGACGGCGACGTCACCGGCTCGATCACGAACGCCGACGCCGCGCGGAGCGCCACGCCCGAGCAGCGGGAGGCGCGCTGGCGCGAGCTCTCCGCCCATTATGCGGCTGCCTACGAAAAGAACCCCGCCGATCCCGCGACGGCGCTCGGCTATGGGATGGCGCTACGCGCGCTCGGCCAACGCGCCCAGGCGCTGGCCGTTCTCGAAAACGCGAGCATCAAGCATCCGCAGCAGCGACAGATCCAGGCGGCTTACGGCCGCGCGCTGGCCGACGTCGGACGCTATGACGACGCGATGGGCGTGCTCGAGCGCTCCCATGCGCCGGATGCGCCGGATTGGAAGATCCTGAACGCGCAGGGCGCGATTCTCGACCAGCTCGGCCGTAGCGGCGAGGCCCGCGGCTATTACGCCGCCGCGCTGAAGATCGCCCCGGGAGAGCCGTCGATCCTGTCCAATCTCGGCCTGTCCTACGCGCTGACGAAGGATATCGGAAAGGCCGAGGACACGCTGCGCATCGCGGCGGCGAGCCCCAAGGCCGACGACACTGTGCGCGCCAATCTCGCTCTGGTCGAGCGGCTGAAGGCCGGCGGCAAGATCGCTAAGGCGGGGTGAGACGCCCTTTTCAGGTCCGGAACTCGGCGCCCTTGAACACCGAGCCCAGCGCGACCCCGTGCTGGCTGAGGAATTCCGAGGCCCCCTCCTCCCGGTCGATCAGGCACAGCGCCTGGGTGACCGTCGCGCCGGCTTCGCGCACGGCCTCGATCGCCTTCAGGAAAGAGCCGCCGGAGGTCGCGACGTCGTCGACGACGAGCACTACCTTGCCGTCCATGCTCTCGCCCGGCGACAGCCCTTCCACGAGGTCGCGCGTGCCGTGGCCCTTCTTCTCCTTGCGGACGAAGATGGTCTCGACGGGCTGGCCCGCGGCCGAGCTCAGCGCCGCAGCCGAGCCGATGACGGGCACGGCGCCCATCTCCAGTCCGCCGATATAGTCGAAGCGGTAGGCGGCCAGCAGGTCGAGCAGGCAGCGGGCGGAGAGCTCCGCCCCGCGCGCGTTCATCATGGTCGGCTTCATGTTGAAGTAGAGGTCGCTCTCGCGGCCGGAGGCGAGCGTGAACTTGCCTTGTCGGAACGAGCGGGCGCGGATGACCGCCTTCAACTCTTCGCGGTGGTCGGCAGCGACGACCATCAGCCGTTCATCCGCCCGGCCGAGACGCGGTCGTTCTTTTCCGTCAGCACCGCCTCGAAGCCTTCGAACTGCGGGTGGCCGGCATACATCGGCTTGTTCTGGCCGGCGTTGGCGTGCGCCTTGCGGAACGCCTCAGAGCGCGTCCAGGCCTCGAAGTCCGCCTTCGAGCGCCAGATCGTGTGGCTGGCGTAGAGCACGGTGTCGTCGGCCTCGGGGCCCTTGAGCAGCGAGAATTCCACGAAGCCGTCGACTTCCGAGAGATGCCGGTCGCGTTCGCGCCAGATGGTCTCGAAGGCTTCCGCCTCCTGCGTGAAGACCTTGAACCGGTTCATGGCGACGAACATGCGCGCGCTCCTCGAGGAGTTGACGTTTGGCCGAACGTCTAGCGCGGAGAACGGGTTGAGGCAAAACCATCATTCCGGGCTTGTCCCGGAATCCATCAACACCGGGTCCTGCAGGATTGAAAGGCGAGCCGTCCTTCCTGCGCCGTCGCGGAGATGGATTCCGGGACAAGCCCGGAATGACCAACTTTACCGCCAGACGTAGGCGAACTTCTCCAGCGTGACGTCGCCGAAATGCTCGACGCCACGGGCGGCGAGCTTGCCGCCGAGGCGGGCGTAGAAGCCGCAGGCGGGGTCGTTGCCGGCGAGCGACCATGCGGCGGCGCCGGACAGACCGCGCGAGGCGAGCTCGCCGCGGGCCGCCGAGAACAACCGCCGGCCGAGGCCGAGGCCCTGATATTCGGGTTTGAGGTAGAGCTCGTAGACCTCACCGCCGACGGCCAGCGTCGACGCGCGGTTGCGGCCGGAGGAGGCGTAGCCGACGGTCTCGCCGCCGAAGGTCAGGAGACTCACCCGGCTGCCGCGCCGGAGGGCGCCGGCCCACCAGGCGGGACCGCGTCGCTCGACCATGCGCTCGAGCTCACGGCCGGGGATGAGGCCGCGATAGGCGTTGCGCCATGCGAGATCGTGGACAGCTGCGATCGAGGCGGCGTCTTCCGCGTGGGCCGGCCTGATCTCGATCGAAACGGTGCTCACAAACGAAGAGTAAGCCGCGCTTCAGCGCCGCGACAAGCGGAAAGGCGGGGCGCGTTTTCACTTGTTCCGTCGCGCCGTGTGGACCGAAGCCCGCGTCCCGCGCATAGAGGAGCGGGAAAGCTCAAGGTCCGGAACCTGAAACGTCATGTGGCGCGCCACCGTCCTCACGCTCTATCCCGCGATGTTCCCTGGCCCGCTCGGGCACGCGCTCGCCGGGCGCGCGCTCGGCGTCGCGTGGTCGTGCGAGGCGCTGGATATCCGCGCGCATGCCCTCGACCGGCATCGCTCGGTGGACGACACGCCAGCGGGCGGCGGTCCCGGCATGGTGCTGAGGGCCGACGTCGCCGCGGCTGCTCTCGATTCCTCCGGCGGCTGCGGCCCGAGGATTCTGATGACGCCCCGCGGAAAACCGCTGACGCAGGAGCGCGTCCGCGCGCTCAGTCGCGGTCCGGGCGTCACGCTGGTCTGCGGGCGCTTCGAGGGCGTCGATCAGAGGCTGATCGAGAAGCGGGATCTCGAGGAGGTCTCGGTCGGCGACGTGGTGCTGTCGGGCGGCGAGGCGGCGGCGCTGCTGCTGCTCGACGCCTGCGTCAGGCTATTGCCGGGCGTAATGGGCGACGCGACCTCCGGCGACGACGAGAGTTTCGAGCGCCCGCTGCTCGAGCACCCGCATTATTCCAAGCCTCGCGCATTCGAGGGCCTCGTCATTCCGGAGGCGCTGACCTCGGGCGATCATGCGGCGGTCGCGCGCTGGAGGAAGCGGCGTTCGCTCGTCGATACGCGCACCCGCAGGCCGGATCTCTGGGCAAAATATGTCGCAGCGGCCACCGGGGGCGTCGACAAACCGGATGAAACCGAGTAGAGACCCGCGCAATCACGAGATTCCCCAAACCTTCTCGTGCGTCCCGCGTTTGCGGGGAACGCGGAGACATTGCCATGAACATTATCGAGCAGCTCGATCGCGAGCAGATGAACGCGATCGCCGAGAAGCGCCAGATTCCTGAATTTGGCCCCGGCGACACCGTCACGGTCAACGTGCGGGTCAAGGAAGGCGAGCGCGTCCGCGTGCAGGCCTATGAGGGCGTGGTGATCGCGCGCTCGGGCGGCGGCCTGAACGAGAACTTCACCGTCCGCAAGATTTCCTACGGCGAAGGCGTCGAGCGGGTGTTCCCGTTCTACTCGCCGATGATCGACAGCGTGAAGGTCGTGCGCCGCGGCAAGGTCCGTCGCGCCAAGCTTTATTACCTGCGCGATCGTCGCGGCAAGTCGGCCCGCATCGTCGAGAAGCAGGACCGCAGTCAGAAGGCCGCGGCCGCGGCGAAGAAGGCGGGCAAGCAGCCGGTCGCCGCCGCCGAGTAATCGGATATCTCAGTGCTGGAATGAATAAAGGCCCGGATCGCTCCGGGCCTTTTTCGTTGGGCTTGCCGTCATCCCCCCGGACGGCCGCTTAGGCCAAGCCGGGATCGTCCTCAAGTTGAGGCGGGGTTTGTTCTGCGCACGATCCCGGCTCTCGCTTCGCTCGGCCGGGATGACGAGACGGTCGTCAGTCGTCGAGCGGGCGCGCCTCGTCCGGAAGCATGATCGGGATGCCGTCGCGGATGGGGTAGGCGAGCCGAGCGGGACGCGAGATCAGCTCCTGGCGCTCCGCGTCATAGGTCAGCGTCGCCTTCGTCAGCGGGCAGACCAGGATCTCGAGCAGCTTCGGGTCGACTCCGCTCGCGCGGCGGTGGCTATCGGGGGCGTCTGTCATTGCAGCGACGAACTCGCGTCTCCCTTCGCGCGGGCAAGATCCATTTCGGTGACCGCGACCAATATCTCGGCGCGCGCCTTGAGGTCGGCGGCCTCCAGCAGCGCCTGCTTCTCGCGCGGGCCGAACGGGCTCATCATGGCGAGCGCGTTGACCAGCGCCTCGTTCGGCGCCCGGCGAATGCCGTCCCAGTCGGCCTCAAGGCTGTTGGCTTCGAGGTAATCCTTGAGCGTCTTCAGCAGCGCCTCGCGGTCGACGTCGTCCTGGCCCTCGCCTGGAGCGAGGTCCGCGACATAGTCGTCGAATGCGACGCGCGCCTGACGATAGGGCGTCACTACGCTGAGCTCCTCGACGATCCTGAACCGGGCGACGCCGGTGAGCGTGATGAGATAGCGCCCATCGCCGGTCTCGCCGAAGGCGGTGAGCCGGCCGGCGCAGCCGATCTTCACGAGCTCGGGCCGCTCGTCGTCTTCCGCGGTCTCGGGATCCGGCTGGATCAGCCCGATGATGCGGTGGCCGCGGATTGCGTCCTCGATCATCGAAAGATACCGCGGCTCGAACACATTGAGCGGCATTTCCCCTCGCGGCAGCAGCAGCGCGGCGCGCAGTGGGAAGAGCGGGACGACGCCCGGCAGCTCTTCGATCTTGTGATAAACGACGTTGGAGGCCATGGGCGATCAGATCACGAGAACAGCAGCGAGGACAGCCGCTTCCGGCCGGCGATCGTGTGCTCGTCCTTCGAGCCCCAGGCTTCGAACAGCTTGACGAGCTCCTTGCGTGCGCCGTCCTCCTCCCAGGTCCGGTCACGCCGGACGATCTCGAGCAGATGAGCGACCGCCTCCTTGCGCAGGCCCGCGGCGGCGAGGCCGACCGCGAGGTCGAAGCGCGCGCGGTGGTCGGCGGGATCGGCCGCGACTCTCGCCTCGAGCGGCGCGAGGTCGCCGACGGCTGCGGCGCGTTCGGCGATTTCGATCTGCGCCTTGACGGCGGTGAAGGCCTCGTCGGTGGGCGAAGCCGCCGCGACGATCTCCTTGGCCCCTTCGAGGTCGCCGGTCGCGAGACGCGCCCCGGCGAGTCCCGCGAGCGCCGCGGCGTTCTCCGGCTCGGCCTCCAGCAGGGCGGCATAGAGTTCGACCGCGGTCGCCGCGTCGCCCGCCTCCAGCATCGCGTCGGCTTCGGCCAGGATGTCGCCCGCCTCGTCCGGCAGTTCCTCGCCAAGAATGCGAGCGACGAAAGCCTGCACCTGCGCCTCGGGCAATGCGCCCATAAAGCCGTCGACCGGCTGCCCGCGGGTGAAGGCGATGACGGCGGGGATGGACTGGATGCCGAGCTGGCCCGCGATTTGGGGATGCTCGTCGATGTTCATGGTCGCGAGCTTCACCTTGCCGCCGGCGGCCTTGACCACCTTTTCGAGCACAGGGGTGAGCTGGCGGCACGGGCCGCACCATGGCGCCCAGAAGTCGACCAGAACCGGCGTGGTCGTCGACGCCTGCACGACGTCCTTCACGAAGGTCTGGGTCGTCGTCGCGACGATCAACCCATCCGTCGCAGCGGTCGTGGCGTCACCGGCGAGCATGCGCGTCTCCCTGTGTGGCGCGCGTGATCGTCGCGCCTCAAGTGCGGGCAGAGATGGGGGATGCGCGAGGCGAATGCAAATCTGAGACAAAACGACATGGCCGACGTTAGGTAGCCGGGGGTGGCGCTCGTCTTCAGGCCCTCTTAATGAGAACGACCGCAGCATAAGGCGAAGCCCGGCTGTTACAGAGGCTTGGCGGCAGGAGAGCAGAATAGATGGACGTGGCGACGTCGAACCGCCCAAAGGTCGTGGTCGTGGGCGGAGGTTTTGGCGGCCTCACCGTCGCGATGAGCCTCGCCAAGGCCGACGTCGAGGTCACCATTCTCGATCGCCACAATTACCACTGCTTCCAGCCGTTGCTCTACCAGGTCGCAACCGCCGAACTGTCGCCCGGCGACATCGCCTGGCCGATCCGCCACGTCCTGCGCAAGCAGAAGAACGCCCGCGTGCTGCTCGGCAAGGTCGAGGCGGTGGATGTCGAGAACAAGAGGGTGATCGCCGACACGATCACCCTCCCCTATGACGAACTGGTCCTCGCGACCGGCGCGACGCACTCCTATTTCGGCCATGACGAATGGGAGAAGTCGGCGCCCGGCCTGAAGCGGGTCGAGGATGCGACCATCATCCGCCGCCGCCTGCTGCTCGCCTTCGAGCGCGCCGAGCTCTCAGACGACCCGGAGGAGCGCGAGCGGCTGCTGACCTTCGCGATCGTGGGGGCCGGACCAACCGGCGTCGAGATGGCCGGCGCGATCATCGAGGTGGCCCGGCAGGTCATGCCGTCGGAGTTCCGCCGCATCGAGACGCGCACGACCCGCGTCATCCTGATCGAGGCTGGTCCGCGCGTGCTGCCGGCGTTCTCCGAAAAGCTGTCGGCCTATACGCAGAAGTCGCTCGAGGAGATGGGCGTCGAGGTCATGACCTCGACGCGCGTGACCAATTGTGACGAGACCGGCGTCGATATCGAAGCCGGGCGCATCGAAGCCGCGACGGTGATCTGGGCTGCAGGCGTCGTCGCCTCGGATGCGGGACGTTGGATCGGGGCCGAGCGCGACAATGCTGGCCGCGTGGTCGTAACGCCTGATCTGAGCGTGCCCGGTCATCCCGAGATTTTCGTGATCGGTGACACGGCCTCCGCCAAGACGGCGGACGGCAAGCCGATCCCCGGCATCGCGCCGGCCGCGAAGCAGATGGGCGCGCACGTCGCCGACGTCATCGCCTCGCGAGCGCGCGGGGCGATTCCGCCAAAGGCGTTCCACTACCGCCACCAGGGGGATTTTGCGACGATCGGCCGGCGCTCGGCCGTGATGCGGCTGCCCTATCTGGAGATGTCCGGGCTGATGGCCTGGCTCGTCTGGTGCGTCGCGCACATCTACTTCCTGATCGGCGCTCGCAATCGTCTGACCGTGGCGTTCAAGTGGGTGTGGGATTTCGCGACCTTCCAGCGCGGCGCCCGGCTGATCACCGACCAGCGCGACCAGCTCTGACCAGAAATCACGGAATCGCGAACCGCTCCGGAACGGCGACCCACTTTATGCGTTGTCAGCCGTTATGAATGGGAGGGGTGCCCTCCCGCATTATGGGAGGCGACGCTATGCTTAAAGGCGGACTTCTTTGGCTGATCGGCATTCCGCTGCCGATCATCATCGTGCTCTGGCTGCTCGGCGTCTTCCACTAAGGCTGCCAGCCTGAACTGATCGAAACGCCGCGGCTAAGTCCGCGGCGTTTGTCGTTTAGCCTCACATGTTCCTGAGATGGCGCGCCGGCTTTTCGCCAAGGACGCGCCACGTGCCCGCGAGACCTAGGGCGATGGTCAGGAGAAGCGCGCCGACAGCGGCGAGCCCGGCGCCCAGGGGATCGAACGCGAAATCGATCCCCATGATGCCCGCGGTCAGGCCCCATGCGGCAAGCGAGCCGACGATCAACCCGAAGATCGCGGTGATCAGCCCAAGCAGAGCATATTCCGCGGCGAACGCCGCCAGCAGCCGCCCGCGCGTCGCGCCCAGCGTCTTCAGGATCACCGCCTCGTAGACCCTCCGGCGATGGCCTGCGGCGAGCGCGCCCGCGAGCACCAGGATGCTGGCCGCCAGCGTCACGCCGCTGGCGGCGCGGATCGCCAGCCCGAGGCTGCGTACGACTTCGCCGATGGAGGCGAGCGCGTCCTTGACGCGGATCGCCGTGACCGACGGGAAGGCCTGCGTCGTCTCGCGCATCACCGCGAACTCCTGTTTGTCGCCGCCGCCGTTGGGCAGCGTCAGCGTCGCGAGGTTCATGTAAGGCGCGCCGGCGAAGGCGTTCGGCGCAAACACCATGAAGAAGTTGATCCCGAGCGTCTCCCACGAGACTTCGCGGAAGTTCGCAACCTTGGCGTTGATGGTGCGGCCGAGCACGTTGACGCCGATCTCGTCGCCGACGGACAAACCCAGAGCTGCGCCGAGCTTCTTCTCAAACGAGACCAGCGGCGGCCCGGAATAATCCTTGGGCCACCATTCTCCGTCGACGATTTTGGAGCCCTCGGGCACGTCGGCCGAGAATGTGACGCCGCGGTCGCCGCGCAGCGCCCAGCGATACTCCGGATCGACGTTGGCCGCGTCCGCCGACTGGCCCTTCAGCGAAACGATGAAGCCGCGCAGCATTGGGGCCGTCGCCAGCTCGGCCTTGGGCGCCGCGGCGCGGACCGTCTCGGCGAAGCGGTCGCGTTCGCCCGAAGGAATATCAAGGAAGAAGAAGGCCGGGGCCTTCGCCGGCAGCTCCTGGGAGATCTGGCGGCGGATCGAGCTGTCGATCAACGTCAGCGTCACCAGGAGTACGAGACCGAGGCCGAGCGACAACACGACGGAGGGCGTCAGCGCGCCGGGCCGGTGGACATTCGCGAGCGCCAGCCTGAGCTCCGCCGAGCGGGGCCTCGGCGCATGGGCGGTGAGCCGCATGATGCCCCAGGCGATCAGCCGGAGCGCGACGAAGACCGCGACCGTAGCGCCGACGAAGATGGTGGCGATGCGCCTGTCATAGGCGGCGTAGACCGCGAGCAGCGCCAGCGCCACGGCGAGCGCGGCGGTCGCCGCCACATAGGGCCACCGCGGCAGGCGCCGGGTCGGCGCGACCTGTTCCCGGAACAAGGCGGCCACGGGCACGTCGTGCGTGCGGCCGAGGGGCCAGACGGCGAACGCCAGCGCCGCCAGCGCGCCATAGGCCGCCGCAAGCGCCAACGTCTCGGGATAGATCGACGGCGCCAGCGGTAGGGGCGCGACGCCTTCAAGCGCCCTTGCGGCCGCGAAGGGCAGCGCGACGCCCACCACGAGCCCGATCGCTACGCCAAGGACGCCGAGCGCCGCGACCTGCGCGAGATGAATGAGGAAGACGGTGAAGCCCGAGGCGCCGACGCTCTTCAGCGCAGCGATCGTCTCGCGTTTCCGGTCGACAAAGGCCGACACGGCGTTCGCGACGCCGACCCCGCCGACGACCAGCGCGGCGAGGCCGACGATCGTGAGAAATTCGGTGAAGTGGTTGACGTTGCGCTCAAGCTGAGGCGCCGCGTTGCCGCGCGAGCGAATTTCGAAGGCCGCGTCCGGGGCCGCTCGCTCGATCTCCGACGTTGCGCGCGTGACGGCTTCATCTCCCCGCGCCGCTTCGGGAAGCGCGAGCCGGTAGCTCCACTTGATGAGCGCGCCGGGCTGGATAAGCCCCGACGCCCGCAGCGCCTGTTCACTGACAAGCACGCGCGGCCCAAAACCGACGCCCTCCGACAGGCGGTCCGGCTCGCTCGCGAGCGTCGCGCGGATTTCGAAGCTCGACGATCCGATCGTGAGGTGGTCGCCGACCTTGAGGCCGAGGCGCGCGAGCAGAGCGGGATCGACAGCGGCGCCCCAGGAGCCGTTCGCCTGGCCGGTGAGCTCCGGCAGAGGGCGGGCCGGCTCGAGCGTCGCCTGTCCTACCATGGGCCAGGAGGCGTCGACCGCCTTGAGCTCGACCAAAGCGGCGTCGCCGGACGCGACCCGCGCCATCGAACGGAGCGTGACGACGGTCGCTACCCTGCCGTGGCTCGCGACCGCGGCCTTTTCAGCGTCGGTCGCCTCCCGGTTCATCAACGAGAACGATGCGTCCCCGCCGAGGATCGTGCGGCCCTCGCGCGCCAGTCCTTCAGTCAGTCCGCGCGCGAGCGAACCGACGCCCGCGATCGCCGCGACGCCGAGCGCCAGGCAGAGCAGGAAGACCGCGAAGCCGCGGATCCCGCCGCGCAATTCGCGCGCGGCGAGCCGCAGCACGAGGGGAGAACGAAAAAAGTGTTCGCGCTTCGAGACGCCCGCTGTCGTGGGCTCCTCGGCATGGGGGACGTTGAGGGTCAAAGAACGCAGACCTTCCTCATGCTGAGGAGCCGTCCGGAGGACGGCGCCTCGAAGCACGCAGCGTGGTGACGCGCGCTCACGCCGCCCGCTCTGCAGGCTCGATGCGGCCGGAGCGAAGGCGGATCGTGCGGCCGCAACGCGCGGCGAGCGCGTTGTCGTGGGTCACGATGATGAGCGTCGCGTTACGCTCAGCGGTCTTCTCGAACAGCAGATCGGCGATCTGTCGGCCGGTCGTCTCGTCGAGATTGCCGGTGGGCTCATCGGCGACCAGGATCGCGGGCCTCGAAACCAGCGCCCGGGCAAGCGCGACGCGCTGCTGCTCGCCGCCCGACAGTTCCGCTGGCCTGTGCTCGGCGCGATCGGCGAGGCCGACGGCGGCGAGTTCGGCGCGGGCGCGCTCGAACGCGTTCGGCTCGCCGGCGAGCTCGAGCGGCGTCGCGACGTTTTCGAGCGCCGTCATGGTCGGGATGAGATGGAAGGATTGGAACACCACCCCTATGTTCCGTCCACGGAAGCGCGCAAGCCCGTCCTCGTTCAACGAGACGAGGTCCTGGCCGAGCGCGTGAACGGAACCGCCGTCGGGGCGTTCCAGTCCCGCGATCGTCATCAGCAGCGTGGATTTTCCGGAGCCGGACGGGCCGACGAGGCCGATCGTTTCGCCGCGCTCGATGACGAGGCTGACGCCTTTGAGAATGTGCACCCGCGCTGCGCCCTGGCCCAGCGAGAGCTCGACGCCCTGGAGTTCGACAGCCGACATGAGGTTTCCGACGCAAAATGAGCGCGCGAAGAAGGCCGGCGCCGCATCGCGATATATTCACGACAACGCCGCACGCCACCCTTCGCGGCGTCTGGTCTCAGCGGCGATCGCCGCTTCTCTCGCAGGCGTGATGGGCTCGCCGGTCCGGGCAGCCGCGCCCGTCAAGCTCGTCGCCTTGGGCGACAGCCTGACCGCGGGCTACGGGCTCCCGGCGAACGAAGGCTTCACCGCGAAGCTTCAGGCGGCACTGAAGGCGCGCGGGCGGGACGTCATCGTAGGAAACGCGGGCGTTTCGGGGGATACGGCGACGGGCGGCGCCGACCGCGTGGACTGGTCCGTGCCGGAGGGCACGCAGGGCGTGATCGTCGAGCTCGGCGCCAACGACATGCTCCGCGGGGTCGATCCCAAGATCACCCGCGCTGCGTTGACCCGCGTTCTGGATAGGCTCGCCGCCCGAAAAATCCCGGCGATGCTGGCCGGCATGAAGGCGCTGAGAAACCTAGGGCCGGATTACATCGAGGCGTTCGAGTCGATCTACCCGGACCTTGCGAAATCCCGCGGGCTCGTCCTCTACCCGTTCTTCCTCGAAGGCGTGGCGGGCGATCGCTCGCTCGCCTTGCAGGACGGCGTCCACCCGAACGCGAAAGGCGTTGACAAGATCGTGGCCGGGATCCTGCCGAGCGTCGAACAGTTTCTCGACCAGATCAAAGGCGGGTGACGCGCGGGCGCTCCAACTTACGCTGTTAAGATCGGCGTTCCCGACTTGAAACACCTGACGGCGCGGCCTTTCGTAAGGGCCCGCCTCCAGAGCCCCGCCGTGCCGCGTCTCTTCACCGCCATCGAAATCCCGGAAGACATTGGGGCCGCCCTCGCGACCTATCGCGGCGGCCTCTCCGGCGCGCGCTGGATCGACGTCGAGAATTACCACGTCACGCTTCGCTTCCTCGGCGACGTGGATGACGAGACCGCGCGTGAAGCCTCCTATCTGCTCGGCCATGTCAGGCGCGCGCCGTTCGACGTCACGATCGAGGGGATCGACGTCTTCGGCGGCTCTCGGCCGAGGGCGCTGATCGCGCGAGTGAAGCCCTCGACGGCGCTGACGGAGTTGCAGGCCGAGCACGAGCGCCTGATGCGGCGCGCAGGACTGGAGCCGGAGCGGCGCAACTTCACGCCGCACGTGACCCTGGCGCGGCTGCGCGACGCATCTTCCAGGGCAGTGGCGGACTATCTCGGGCTGCGCGGCGGACCAACGCGCCTGTCCTTCCGCGCAGAGCGGTTCGTGCTCTACTCCTCGCGGGACTCGGTCGGCGGCGGCCCATACGTCGAGGAAGCCACCTACGTCCTGCGCTGAGGCGTCAGATCTGGGCTCGGCGGATCAGGCGGCGCACGACGCCGGTTCCGGCGATCTCGGGCCTCGGCGGCATGATAACGGCCTTAGAGGCGGCGACACGGTCCATCATCAGGCGGCAGGCCTCGCCGTAAAGCCTGATGTCGGCGATGTTCAGCGCATAGAGCTTCTGGCGCGTGCGCGGGCTCACGTCGACCAGCTCGCTCACCGCATTGTAGCGGCGGCTGAGCACAGGCGCCTCCTCGCCGAACAGCATGGCGAGGCCGAGCTCGAAGCGCTCCGTCACGCCGACAAAGGCGAGGTCCTCAAGCGCGTATCCGCCGAGATAACGCGTCGCCATGTTCCGGATCCTGCGCTTGCGCGCGAAGCTGACGAGCGGCAGCGCCCCGGACTTGATCTCCTTGTCGAAGGCCCATTTGGTCGGCCGCTCCTTGATGAACGAGTAATGGGAGACCAGCCTGTCGATAGGATCTCGCAGCCAGGTGATCACCTGCCGCGACGGATCGTCTACCGCGTCCTTGACCGTATCGAGCGTATAATGGCCGTGCAGGACCTCGATCCCCGCGCTCTCGAGAGCCGGCACCTGATCGGCCAGCGCCCTTCGGGAAACCTTGAGCAGCGGATGCGTGGCCGGGTCGTTCGGACCGTAATACAGCGCGAGCCGGTCTCCGTAGCGCTCCTTGAGCGCATTGCGGAAGCTGGTGCCGGCGGTCTTCGGAATGTGGACTGAAAAGATCATGCTGCTGAAGGCGCTTTAAAACCGGCTGGAATTGAAGGAGAGGCTTGCAGTGTCCGCGGCTTGACCGCGCTTTCCGGCGGGAGCATGACGTTCGCATCAGGAGACGCGAAATGCAGAAGTTCGTCACGCTGACGGGCGTAGCCGCCCCGCTGCCGATGATCAACATCGATACCGACATGATCATTCCCAAGCAGTACCTGAAGACCATCAAGCGGACTGGTCTCGGCGCCGGCTTGTTCTCCGAACTGCGCTATAACGCCGACGGTTCCGCCAACCCGGACTTCGTACTGAACAAGCCCGCTTACGCCAACGCCGAGATCCTCGTCGCGGGCGACAATTTCGGCTGCGGCTCGTCGCGCGAGCATGCGCCCTGGGCGCTGCTCGACAAGGGCATCCGCTGCGTGATCTCCACCTCGTTCGCCGATATCTTCTACAACAATTGCTTCAAGAACGGCATTCTGCCGATCGTGGTCTCGCCGGAAGACCACGCCAAGCTGTTGGACGACGCCGAGCGCGGCTCGAACGCGCGGCTGACGATCGACCTGCCGGCCCAGGAAATCCACGGCCCGGACGGCGGCGTCGTCAGGTTCGACATTGATCCCTTCCGTAAGCGCTGCCTGATCGAGGGCCTCGACGATATCGGTCTCACGATGCAGAAGGCCGACTCGATAACGGGGTTCGAGCAGAAGCTCGCGGCCGAGCGCCCCTGGGCGTGAGGATCGGCCTTCGGGTCGAGGCTTGTCATCCCGGACGGCCATCAGGCCGATCCGGGATCGTCCTCCGAAATGGCGCTCACTCTGCGCACGATCCCGGCTCTCCGCTTCGCTGCGGCCGGGATGATGGTCGGGCTTCGGCCGCCTCCCGCGCGAACCTGTCCAGTCTCCGCACCGTCTCACGCATGTCGTCTTCGGTCGCTTCCGGGTGCAGCGCGCAGATCCTCAGCGTCAGCCGGCCATCGACGCGCGCGGTCCCCACGCTGGCGTAGCCGTCGTCGAGCAGCCGGCGCGCCGCCGCTGCGTTGACGGCGTCGCGCTCATCTTCCTCGCAATCCTCGAAGCGGAACAGCAGCGTCGCCATCCGCGCGGGCGAGACGACCTTCCAGCCAGGCGTCTCGCCCAACGCGGCCTCAGCCCATTCCACGAGCTGGAAGCCATGGGCGACCGCTGAGCCGACTGCCTGCGTTCCCATCACGCGCAGCGTCAGCCAAAGCTTGAGAGCGCGGGCGGGCCGGGTCATTTCGGGGCCGAGGTCCCAGGCGTTGACCTCGCCCTCGCCTGCAGCCGCATCCTCGAGATAGGCCGGACCGACGGCGAAGGCGCGCCGCAGCGTCTCCTGGTCGCGCACGAGCAGCGCGGCGCAACCATACGTCTGGAACAGCCATTTGTGCGCGTCCCAGCCGAGCGAATCCGCGCGTTCGACGCCCGCCAGCAAATGCCGGTGAGCAGGCGACAGCAGCGCGGACCCTCCCAGCGCGCCGTCGACATGAAGCCAGAGTCCATGAGGCTCGCAGATGTCGGCGATCGCCGGCAGCGGATCGACGGCGCCGGAGCGGGTCGAGCCCGCCGTGGCGATCACGATGAACGGCTTTAGGCCGGCTGCGAGGTCGGTTTCCACCGCAGCCGCAAGCGCCGTCGGCTCCATCGCCATGTTGTCGCTCAAGGCCACACGGCGGATGCGGGCGTCAGGGATTCCGGCGATCCTCAGCGCCTTCAAGGCGGAGACGTGGGTCTCTTCGGAGAGATAGGCGACGCCGCGCGCCGTGTCGTCGGGGCCAAGCCGCGCTTCGCGCGCGGCGACGACCGCGGTCAGGTTGGCGGCCGAACCGCCGGCCAGGAACAACCCGCCGGCGCTCTCCGGAAACCCCCCGGCGTCCGCCATGAAGCGGATCATCGCGCGTTCGACGGCGAGCGGCCCCTCGGCTTGCGGCCAGGCGCCGGCATGCGGATTGAACGTTGAGGCGAGCAGGTCGCCAAGCCGCGACAGCGGACTTGCGGGACTGGGCGTAAAGCCGAAGGCTCGGGGATGGTCGCCACGGGCCGCGCGCGGCAGCACCTCGCCGATCATCTCCGCCAGAACGTCCTCGAGCGCCGCGCCCTCTTGGGTCAACACGAGAGGGCCTGGCCTTCCCGGGATGAGCGGCGTCGGGCTGGGCGCACCGGCGAGCGCCGCTTCGGCGAGCACCGCGAAAGCGGCTTCGAAGGCGGCGCGGTCGGCCTCGCGCAGCAGCGGCGGCGGAGTCACGTCTGCCTGCTTTCAGACGCCGACGCCGGCGGGCGTCTCGCCCACTTCCGCGCCCTTGGCGCGGAACATCAGCTTGTCGACGCGCGGACCGTCCATGTCGATCACCTCGACCGTCCAGCCACCGAAGTCGATCGTGTCGCCTTCGATGGGGATGCGGCCGAGTTCGGCGATCACGAGCCCCGCCGCGGTGTGGAACTCGCCCTGCGGCACGGGCACCGCGAAGGTGTCGATGATGACGTCGAGCGAGGCGCGACCGTCGACCATGTAGCTGCCGTCCTCGCGACGGCGGATGTCCTGGTCCTCGGGGCGCTCGTGCTCCTCGGGCATCGCGCCGGCGATGGCGCCGAGCACGTCGTGCGAGGTCACGATGCCCTCAAACCCGCCGAACTCGTCGACCACGAAGGCGGTGGAGGAGGGCTGCGACTTGAACAGCTCGAGCAACGACAACGCCGAGGCGCCCTCGGGGACGTAAAGCGGGTCCTTGACCTCGGTCGCGACGTCGAAGGACCGGCCGGCGATCATCGAGGCCAGGACGTCCTTTTTGTGCAGGATGCCCACGGGGTCGTCGACCGACCCCTCTTTGCCCACGACGATGCGCGAGAACGGGCTTTCGGCGAGCTCGGTCTTGATGGTTTCGAGGTCGTCTGTGATGTCGACCCAGAACACCTCGCGGCGCGGGGTCATGATGGAGCGCACAGGCCGGTCGGCGAGGCCGAGCACGCCTTCGATCATGCGCTTTTCGACCGGCTCGATGGAGCCCGCGGCTACGCCTTCTGCGATGACCGAGCGCACCTCCTCTTCGGTGACGTTGGAGCCGTCCTGCTCCTTCACGCGCAGCAGCTTGAGGGTGACCGCAGACACGACGTTCAGGAAGACCACGACCGGTCGGCCCACGAGCGCCAGAACCGTCATCGGCCCGGCGACATAGGCCGCGATGGGCTCGGGATTGGATAGCGCGATGCGCTTGGGCACGAGCTCGCCCATGATCAGCGACAGGCCGCCTATGGCCATAACGACGAGCGCGCTCGACACGGGCCGAACGTAGTCGTCTAGCGGCGTGATCGCAGCGAGCAGGCCAGCGACGGGATCGGCGAACGACGCCTCGCCGACGACGCCGGTCAGGATCGCGATCAGCGTGATGCCGATTTGAACCGACGACAGGAAGCTGGACGGGTCGTCCGCAAGCTTGATCGCCCGCTCCGCGCCGGCATTGCCCGACTCCGCCAGCATTTTCAGGCGCGGTCTGCGGGAGGAGACGACCGCCAACTCCGACATGGCGAAGAAACCGTTCAGGAGCACGAGGCCCAAGAGAACGGCGATGTCGAGGAGAGGCATAGAGCGTCCGGAGGGTGTGGCGGGCGACCGCTTGATGCGCTGCTCGCCCGTCGATCGAACGTACTATAGGGCGTTTCGGGCGATCCGTCATGGTCGTGCGGAGCGTAGATGGGCGATCTTCGGTCTTCGGGGGTATCCACAGAGTTCCGAGGAGCCCTATCTCAATCCTTCGTCAACCACCCGTCGTCTCAGTCGGGATCAGCCGGACCCACCGCGCAGCCATGTCTGATTCGATCGAACGCCTGTTCAAGGCCTGCCAAGCGAGCGATGGCGATCCGGCTCTCTCGCGCACGGCGAAGCTACGCCAGGAAGGCCTGCCTAAGATGGCGAAGAAGGTGGCCGAAGAGGCCGCCGAAGTCGCGATCGAGGCCGTAACCGGGGCCCGCGAGGCGCTGATCCTCGAAAGCGCGGACCTCATCTACAATCTCGTCGTGCTCTGGTCGGCCACGGACGTTACGCCGCAGGACGTCTTCGACGAGATGGACCGCCGCGAGCGGCTTTACGGCATCGCGCAGAAGCTGCCGAAGAATGACCAGTCGAAGTCTGCCGCGGCTACCAAGTCGCCGACCGACCTTTGAGGGCCGTCACCGCGTCGTGAAGTTGACCGGCAGAGTGTAGGTCTTCGAGGCGCCCGTCATCTCCGGCGGCATCGGGGGCAACGACGCGCGCCGCACCATCGCCTGCGCTTCCGCCGCCGCCTCCGGCGGACCAGATGCGGAAACGCTCGACACCCGCCCCGCGCGATTCACGACGAAGGTCACGCTGGCGCGTCCGGTGAAACTCGTGCCCGAGCGCTTCTGCGACGCAACTGCGGACCGTACCTGAGACCCGTAGCTTGCGGCCGCCGCAGCGGCGGCGCCGGGGCTGCTCGCCGCCCCGCCCGAACCTCCGGCCTGGGACGCGACCGTCCGGGGCTTCGCTACCGGCTTGTCGACGGGCTTCTCGCGCTTCACTTCCTTGACCGGCTCGCGCTTCGGCGGCGCCTTGACCCGCTCCTTGCGCGGCGTCGGCGTCTCTTCCTGCGCGACGACAGTCCGTTCCGGGGGCAGCGAGACCGCGGCCTGGACGTCGTTCGGCGTCACCACGTCGTCGGCGGCGACCTCCGGCGTCTCGATCGGCTGCGCCTCCTGCACGTCTTCGGTTGGCGTGGTCTCCGCGGTCACCGGCTCTAGCTGGTCGGGCGGCGTCGTGTCGTCCTGCACCTCCTCGAGCTGTTCGGGCTCGGCGGGAGGGGTCTCTTCGTTTGCGACCTGGTCGGCGTTCGCGCCGGCTTCGACCTTCTGAGCCTCGCCCGAAGGCGGCGGGGTCAGGTCCATCTCGATTGCGGTCTGCGCTGAGAAGTCGCCGCCAACCGTTTCGGTCTGCCTGAGCATGGCGACGACGCCGAGATGGAGCGCGAGCACGGCCGCGCCGGCGAGCGACCAACGCTTCCAGTCCGCGCCTCCGTCAGGCGCGCCAAGGTTCAGGCCGTCAACGGCCGCCATCGGGGCCGACGCTCTCCAGCGCCACGAGCGCGATCTTGAGATAGCCCGCGCGCCTCAGGTCGTTCATCACCTTCATCAGCTCGCCATAGGGCACGGACTTGTCGGCGCGCAGGAACACGCGCTGTTCGCGGTCGCCGTTGGTCGCGCGCTGGAGCGCCGCGCCGAGCTGCGTCTGATCCAGCATCTCGGAGCCGAGCGCGAGCTTCAGATCGGATTTCACCGTGAGATAAACCGGCTTGTCCGGCCGCTGCTGGCGCGCCGCATTCGACGACGGCAGATCGACGCCGACGTCCACCGTAGCCAGCGGCGCCGCCACCATGAAAATGATCAGCAGCACGAGGATCACGTCGATGAACGGCGTGACGTTGATCTCGTGCGTTTCGGCGAGTTCGTCTCCGCCGGAGTGGTCGAGTTTGGCGGCCATGGTCCGGGCTTACTCGGCGGCGGCGTGGAGACGGCGGCCTGGGAGGCGGTCCAGGTCGCGACTGACGAGGCGCAGCACCGCGGCGGAGGCGTCGGCGAGCGCGGCGCGATGGGCCGAGATGGCGCGCGCAAACACGTTGTAGATCACGACCGCCGGGATGGCGGCCACGAGGCCGATCGCGGTCGCAAGCAACGCCTCGGCGATGCCCGGAGCGACGACCGCAAGGTTGGTCGTCTGCGCGTTCGAGATGCCGATGAACGAGTTCATGATGCCCCAGACCGTGCCGAACAGGCCGACGAAGGGAGCGGTGGAGCCGATGGTGGCGAGCAGGCCAGTGCCGATAGTGAGCCTGCGCCCGGCCTGCGCCTCGAGGCGCGACAGATGCGACGCGACGCGCTCCTTGACGCCCTCGGGCGAAAGCGCGTCGCCGGAATAAGCGAGTTCGGCGTCGGCCGCCGCCACGAAGACCGGCACGGCGCCTTTCTCCCCCTCGAGGATCGAGCGGGCGTCCTCCAGGCTGCGGGACGCGACAAGAGCCGACAGGCCCTTTTTTGCGCGCCGATCGGCGGCGGCGATCTCGATCACCTTCACGAGGAACACGGTCCAGGTGACGAGCGAAGCGAAGGCGAGGCCGATCATGACGCCCTTCACCACCCAGTCGGCGGCGAGAAACATGCCGATTGGCGAGAGATCGTGCGGAATCTTCATGCCGCCGACCTGCTGCAGCTCGGTCGCGACCGGCTGACCATTGGCTGGCGCGGCCTGCTGCGCGGCCGCGGGCGCGATGGGCGACGCGCCGGGTTCGGTCGCCGTCACTTCTTCCGCGGGCGGCAGAGCGGGCGTCGCCGTCGGCGCGGCGTGCTGAGTGGGAGCGGCCTGATTGGGCGCGCCGGTGGGCGTCTGGGCATGGGCGGGCGCAACCCAGCCAGCGAGGCTCGCGGCCAGCCATATTACTGCGAAGCGCTTGGTGGCGCTCACTTGCCGAACTCCACGCCCTTCACCCGCGAGGTCGTGCTCACGAGGCCGAGGCAATCCTGCTCGCCCCCGCAGGCGGTGACGTCGTTCAGCAGCACGCGGCTGACGCCGTCGCAGGGCGTGTCGGCGGCGTCGAACAGCTTCACTGTGGTCTTCGCGGCGCGAACCGGACCGGCTTCGACCGCGAGGCGGCGCGAGATCACGCCGTCCTTGTCGAAGAAGACGAGGTCGAGCTTCAGGCTGTCATAGGCCTTGTCGCCGGGATTGCCGACGACGAGCGAGACGCGGCACGACTGGTCGCGGGTCTCCAGCCGGTTGAGCTCGATCGACACGCCGGACGCAGCGAGCGCCGGCAGAGCGATGAGCGCGCCAAGCGCCGCGCCCGCCGCGAGACCGCCGAAACGGCGCGCTTGATGATCGACCAGTTTCGACAACGGTCCGGCTCCTTCAACACAAGATCGAGCGTCGATCCGGCCCGATTAAGGTCAGCTTCCGCACACATCAAGGCCATGAGGGTCAATTGATAATCCCTCTAATTCCAATGAGCGGCGAACTTGTGGCTCTGCGCCGGGCCGAGACGTCGCGAGCGACGTCTTTAAGTTCGTATCGCGAAGCGCTGGCGACGAGACGCCGAAATCGCCGCCGCGTGAAGCCCCCGGACTACCGTCTTTCGTCGATAAGCCGGGCGATCGCGGCGCGCAGATCTTCGAGGCCGATGCCCTCGCGGCTCGAGGTCGCGAGCACCACGGGAAACGCCGCCGGTCGGCGCGCGAGCGCGGCTAAGGTCTCGTCGATGCGGACTTGACGCTCCGGAACCTTCAGCTGGTCGAGTTTGGTGAGCACGACCTGGTAGGAGCTCGCCGACTGGTCGAGCAGGCTCATGGCGTCGCGGTCGACCTCCTTCACGCCATGGCGGCTATCCACCAGCAGGAAGACGCGGGCGAGGCTGGCGCGGCCGCGGAGATAGGCGCGCACCAGCGAGGTCCAGGTGCGGACGGTCTCGACGGGCGCCTGCGCGTAGCCGTAACCCGGCATGTCGACCATGTAGGCTTCGGCGCCGAGCTTGAAGTAGTTGAGCTGCTGGGTGCGGCCGGGCGTGTTGGAGGTCTTCGCGAGCGTCTTTCGCCCGGTGAGCGCGTTGACGAGGCTCGACTTGCCGACGTTGGATCGACCGGCGAAGGCGATCTCGATCCGGTCCATCGCCGGAAGCTGCTCGAGCCGCGCCGCGCCCATGACGAAGTCGCACGGCCCTGCGAACAGTTTTCGGCCGATCTCGGGATAGGGATCGTCTTCAGGAGGCGTGTCGGTCGTCATCGGATCAGGGCGCTCGGCGCTGTCGCCCTGCGTGCTTCGAGACGCCCGCTGCCGCGGGCTCCTCAGCATGAGGACCATTTGGGTGTCACAGACCTCCTCATGCTGAGGAGGCCCGAGGGGCCATCTCGAAGCACGCAGGCGTCCGACCCTGACGACGATCCCGGCTCGCCGCCTTCGCGGCGTCCGGGATGGCGGCTAGCCGGGCTACGTCTTCGCCGGATCCGCCGGTTTCTTCCGGAACGTCTCGCGGATGTTCCCCAGCAGGTCCACCTTCACGCCCTGGCGCTTCATGATGATGGTCTGCTGGATGATCGACAGCGTGTTGTTCCACGACCAGTAGATCACTAGGCCGGCCGGGAAGGAGGCGAGCAGATAGGTGAAGAACACCGGCATCCAAGTGAATACGATCTGCTGCGCAGGATCGGTCGGCGTCGGGTTCAAGCGCATCTGCAGGAACATCGTCACGCCCATGATCAGCGGCCAGACGCCGATCATCAGCACGTGCGGCGGCGTCCAGGGGATCAGGCCGAACAGGTTGAACAAAGTCGTGGGATCGGGCGCCGCAAGGTCCCGGATCCACCCGAAGAACGGCGCATGCCGCATCTCGATGGTGATGAACAGCACCTTGTAGAGCGAGAAGAACACCGGGATCTGCACCACGATCGGAAGGCAGCCCGCGAGCGGATTGATCTTCTCGCGCTTGTAGAGCGCCATCAGCTCCTGCTGCTGCTTGGCCTTGTCGTCCTTGAAGCGCTCGCGAAGCTTGGCCATCTCGGGCTGCACAAGCTTCATCTTCGACATCGAGACGTAGGATTTGTTGGCGAGCGGGAAGAACAGCAGCTTCACCAGCACCGTCACGATCAGGATCGCGACGCCGAAATTGCCCACGAGCTTGTAGAAGAAGTCGAGCGCGTAGAACATCGGCCGGGTCAGGAAGTGGAACCAGCCCCAGTCGATCAGCAGCTCGAACTTGCGGACGCCGCCGTCGGTCTCGTAGCGGTCGACGACCGCGACCTGCTTGGCGCCGGCGAACAGTCGTCCCGAGGTCTCCGCCTGCGCGCCCGGCTGTACCGTCACGGGATCGAGCAGATAGTCGGTCTGATAGGCCTTGCCGCCATCGGTGGTCGAGGCGAAGCGCGCCGCGTAGGGCGTCTCCTGCGGCGGGATCAGCGTCGCCGCCCAGTACTTGTCGGTGATGCCGAGCCAGCCGCCCGTCGCCTTGAAGGTCTTGGGGCCCTCGGTCAGGTTCTTGTAGCTCAGCTCCTGCAGGCCCTGCTCGCCGATCACGCCGATCGGGCCTTCATGCAGGATGTAGTAGCCCGAGACATGCGGTTCGCCGCGCCTGGAGATCAGAGCGTAAGGGAACAGCGTCGCCGCCTGGCCGCCTGCGTTCGCGACCGTGTCCCGGATCGTGAACATGTAGTCCTTGTCGAGCGAGATCGTGCGGCGGAAGGTCAGGCCTGCGCCATTGTCCCACGTGAGCACAACCGGCTTCTCGCTGGTCAGCGGACCTTCGCCCTCGGGCGTCCACTGCGTCGAGGCGTCGGGGAGTTTCATCGAGCCGCCCGGCGCGTTCACGAAGCCGAACTCGGCGTAATATGGCTGCGGGCTGTCGATCGGCGCGAACAGCACGATCTCGGGGCTCTTCGGGTCGACCGTCTCGCGATAGTCCTTCAGCGAGACGTCGTCGATCCGGCCGCCGACGAGCGCGATCGAGCCGCTCAGCCGCTCGCTGTCGATCTTGACGCGCGGCGCGTCGCGCGAGGCTTGCGGTTGGGTCGCGCCAGCGGGCGCGCCGGCCGTCGCCGGGGCGCCGGGCTGCGGCGTGGCTGCGGGCGCAGCCGATGTCGTCGGCAGCGGGGCCGCGGCGTCCTTGTTGTCAGTCAGCGCCTGCTGGGTCGCCTGGTTCGCGCGCTGCGCCTCGATCTGCGGGCGCGCAAAGAAATACTGCCAGCCGAGCAGCACCGCGATCGACAGCACGACGGCGAGAATGGTGTTCCGGGTGTCCATCAGCGTCCGCTTTCGCGCCCATCCAGCGGCGCCGGAGGGGTTCCGGCCTCGGCCGGTAAGGGGCGTTTCGCGCGGCCGTGGGCGCGCCGGGCGGCGTCTTTGAGGTCTTTGAGGAGGCGGTCGAAGGCCGCATCCAGCACGGCCCGCCGCGCGATCACGACATAGTCGCAGCCGGGCCGGGCGATGTCCGAAAGCGCTTCGCGCGCCGCGGCGCGCATCCGCCGCTTCATGCGGTTGCGCTCAACCGCGCCGCCCACCCGCTTGGTCGCGGTGAAGCCGACGCGCGGCAGGGCGTCGGCGGCGTTGCGATCGCGCATCTGGAGGCCGACCAGCGGACCGCCGATCTTCACGCCGTCGCGAGAGGCGGCGACGAAGTCGCGCCTCAACTTGAGCGTCTCGAACGCGGCGGCAGGCATAAGCGTCGGGCTGGCCGACCGATCAGGCGCTGAGCTTCTTCCGGCCCTTGGCGCGGCGAGCGGCGATGATCTTGCGGCCGCCAACGGTCGCCATGCGGGCGCGGAAGCCGTGGCGGCGCTTGCGGACGAGCTTGGAGGGCTGATAGGTCCGTTTCACGGCAGTAAGTCTCCGGTCGAAACCGCGAAGGCTCGCCCTCTCAGGCGTGCGGCCTCTCGGGCGGCGATAACAAAAAAGCCCGCGACGAATGCGGGCGCGCTTCACGGGGCGGCTTATAAGGTCGCGCGGCCTCAAAAGTCAACGCGCGAGAGCAGCGGAGGTCGACCGGGCGGTTTGACGAAGCCCTTCTCCCGCCGCATCATCGGCGCGCTTCGAGTGGCGCGCTTCGCCCTGCCTCCGACCCGACGAGATGACGAACACCGCGCCCTCAGCAGCAGCAACGACCGGACGGCTTGGCCTTTCCGGCAAGCTGCTCGCGCTCACTGCGCTGTTCGTGATGGTCTCCGAAATTCTCATCTTCGTGCCGTCGGTCGCGAACTTCCGCCTGAACTTCATCGACGACCAGGTGAACCGGGCCCGCACCGCGGCGCTGGCGCTCGACGCAGCCCCAGATGGCATGGTGGCCGAGCCGCTCGCGCGAAAGCTTCTGCGCAGCGTCGGGGCCAAGGCGCTCGCGATCAAGTCCGGCGACGCGCGCCGGCTGCTCGCGGTGGACGACATGCCGCACGAGGTCGCTGTGACGGTCGACCGGCGCCCTGCGGCAGGCGCCATGGCGATCCTCGACGCCTTCGACACGCTGATGAACGGCGACAAGCGCATCGCGCGTCTGGTCGCGCCAGCCGAGGATGCGGGCGAGCCCGGCGACACGCTCGACGTCGTGGTCGACGAGACCGAGCTGCGCCGCGCGATGGTGGCGTTCTCGGCCAACGTCCTTCTGGTTGCGCTGGCGATCTCGCTGATCGCCGGCGGCCTGGTCTATCTCGCGCTCGACCTCATCATCGTGCGACCGGTCCGCCGGCTCACCGCCACGATGGTCGCCTTCGCCGAGGCGCCGGACGATGCGAGCCGGATCGTGGTGGCCTCCGGCCGGGCCGACGAGATTGGCGTCGCGGAAGCCGAGCTCGAGCGCATGCAGAGCGAGCTTCACGCGCAGCTCCAGCAGAAGTCCCGGCTGGCGGCGCTCGGCCTCGCGGTCAGCAAGATCAATCACGATCTGAGGAACCTGCTGGCCTCGGCGCAGCTCATGTCCGACAGACTGGGAACGGTCGCAGACCCGACGGTGCAGAAGCTCGCGCCCAAGCTGGTCGCGACGCTCGACCGGGCGATCAGCTTCTGCCAGTCGACGCTGTCCTATGGCGCCGCGCAGGAAACGCCGCCGCAGCGGCGGATGACCGGTTTCGACGAGATCGTGGAGGAGGTGCGCACCGCGCTCGGCTTGGCCGCCGGCGGCGGCCGGATCGGCTTCACCACCGCGATCGAGCGCGGCCTCGCCGTCGACGCGGACCCCGATCAGCTGTTCCGGGTCCTGCTCAACCTCGGCCGCAACGCCGCTCAGGCCTTCGAGAACCGCGGCGACCCCGACCCGGCGCGCGACCAGATCCGGATCTCCGGCCGTCGCGAGGGCGGCGTCGCGGTGATCGAGGTCTCCGACACCGGGCCCGGCGTTTCACCGAAGGCGCGCGAAAGGATGTTCCAGCCGTTCCACGCCTCGACCAAGGCCGGCGGCTCGGGCCTCGGCCTCGCCATCGCCGACGAGCTCGTACGCGCCCACGGCGGCTCGATCGCGCTGGTCGACGGAACGATCGGCGCGACCTTCCGCATCACCATTCCCGACCGCCCGATCGACCTTCAGGCCCGCGTCCGCGAGCGCGCCCGCGCCTGATGTCAGGACATCACTCGCAGGCTTGCCAAGCAGATCGTCAGCGGCTAACACGTCGCCTCCGCCGGGGCTAAAGTCCCGAGCCGGCCGCGCGCCCGTAGCTCAGCTGGATAGAGCACCAGACTACGAATCTGGGGGTCAGAGGTTCGAATCCTTTCGGGCGCGCCATTATCTCATTGATTTAGAATATATTTTCTCGACTCCTGACCGACGCTCCGCGTCCTCGCTGCTGTTCGGCGGCGATTGCGGTCTGTTCGAGGATGAGGACATGGCCGCTTTGCTCCACGAGCGGGGACGGTGCGACCGCAGCTCGACGGTTGGCGCCTGACCGTCCAGGGCCGCCGTACATTCCTGTTGGACTTCTATCGGCCGTTCCAGCTCTCGACGTTTCGTCTTGGATGGGGCGCAGAACGACCGCCGGCACTTGAGCTTCAGTCAGGCAGGTCGCCTGGCTTGATCAGGATCAAGCCGTCCTCCTCGAGTTCTCCGCGGCCGAATTTGGCGTTCGCGGCCTCGATCAAAACCAGATCGAAGGAGCGCTCCGTGTCGCCGATGGCGACAGCTTTTTGGAGAGCGTCTCGCGTGGCGAACACCTTCACGATCTCCTTCGTCTCCGCGTCGAAGAGGTCGAACTTGTAGCCAGCGGCGCTGGTTGCATCGTCGATAACCTCGCTCAATCGCATAAGCTGATCCTCTGGTGATGGCCGGCTGGCGGCGCTCTTCCGCCGAGGCCAACGCTGTACGTCGTTATGAAGATCCGACGCTACCTCAGAAGGCGCGCCACACGCGCGTCATGGCCTCGGCAGCATGCGGTCGCTGATGATCCGGCGCTGGATCTCGCTCGTGCCTTCGAAAATTGTCGTCAGGCGCGCGTCGCGCCAATAGCGCTCTACTCTGCGCTCCGTGGTGTAGCCGTTCCCGCCATGCAGTTGCATGGCTTGGTTCGTGACCTTTACCGCCATCTCGGTCGCGAGCAGCTTCACCATTGCGGTCTCGCTCTCCGCAGGCTCCCCTTGATCCAGCAGGTGCGCCGCTTGTCGCCAGAAGGCGCGGGCTTGAGCGACCTCGGCTGCCATGTCGGCCAGCGCGAACCGGAGCGCCTGGAAGTCGCCGATCGCGCGCCCGAACTGCTCGCGCTCCTGAAGATAGGCCTGGGCGTCCTCCACCGCTGCGCGCGCCACGCCAACGGCCCGGGCCGCGGTGTGGACGCGCGCGATGTTCAGGCCGCGCTGAACCGAGGCGAACCCGCCGGAATCGGCGTCCGATCCACCGTCGCCATAGAGACCGGTGAGCCGGTCGTTTTCGGGGACCCGAACCGCGTCGAGCGCGAGTTCGAAGGTGAGGAAGCCGTGATAGCCGATCTTGTCGATGACCTTGGCCGTGATGCCTTCCGGAAAGGAACCCCTCTCCTTGACGACGAGAAAGGGCTCGAGGCCTGCGGAGCGCGGCTCGCCATCGTTCGGATCCCTTACCCGCGCGAGCACCTCGATGAAGTCGGCTCCTTGGGCGAATCCAGCCCAGCGTTTTGTGCCGGTGAGGACCCAATGATCGCCATCGCGCACGGCGCGGGTCTGAACGCCTGCGAGATCGGAACCCGCTGTAGGTTCAGAGAGCGAAATCGATCCGATCCATTCGCCTCGGGCCGACCTTGCGAGCAGCGCCCTGCGGCGCTCGTCGTCGATGGTCTGGGTTCCGAGACCCTGGCCGCGCGCCAGGATCGAACCGACGGAGAGCCAAGCGCGTGAAAGCTCCTCGGAAACGAGGCAGTATTCAAAGACGCCGAGCCCCATCCCCCCATGCTCGGCCGGGATCGTCAGTCCGAACCAACCCTTGGAGGCCATCTGGTCGATCAGTTCGCGCGGCATCTCGCCCTTTTGGGGGTCGAGCCGATCGGCGATCGGCAGCACCACGTCGCGGGCGAAGGTTCGGGCGTCCTCCATCAGCGCGACACGCGCCTCGGTCGCCCACGGTGACGGTAGGACAGGCGGCTCCGGCGCCATGAATCCAGACTTCGACAAGGCGTGCTCCCGGGGCCAATTCATCTCGTGAGGGTTTGGGGCTCCACGATCGACCGGCCATGAGACGCTCGTAGGCCCAGCTGGAGGCATCAGCGGCTGGCCTCACGCTGTTTAGCCGAACTGCCCGCACGGCTTAGACCGCCGTATGTCGATGCAATGTGGGAGAAGCGGCTCGTCAGCCGTTTCCGCGCACCCGGTCGAATGAACCGGCGTTCGAGGGCTGCGGCATTTGAACTTGAACCGGCCTGGACGCTGCTCAGGCCACGGAAGCCGCTTGCGGCGGCAAGCCCGTCTTTTCAGCAGCGAACGCGAGGATCTCGTCGACCGCAAGCTCTGCGCCGTCGACGGCTATCCGCCCCGGATTGGAGCATACGTTCACGGTGTAGCCCGCTCCTTGCAAGGCGCTTATGGCGACCGCGAGCGAAGATGGCGGCGAACTGCTGTCGTTCTCCGGTTCGCCGATCTCCCGGTGTCCCGTCGTTTTACGTCCAGCGGCTCGTTCCGAGGCTGACATGCCGAAAGGCGTCACGGACGCGTTGAACAGCGTCTCCGCTTCGCTCACCGGCATCGGCTTGCCGAAGTGATATCCCTGCCCGTAGGTGCATCCCTTCCTCGCCAGAAGGCGCGCCATTTCAGGCGACTCGACCCCCTCGGCGGTCGTCGCCACGTTCAGGGTCTTACCCAGAGCGACGATCATGCGAATGAGCTTGCGGCTTTCGGAGCTATGTTCTGCTCGCCGAATGAAGGAGCGATCGATCTTGATCTTGTCGAACCGCAACTCTTGCAGCTTGGACAGACTGGAATAGCCGGTTCCGAAATCGTCGAGCGCGACGCTGATGCCGACGCTCCTCAGCTGATCCACGAAATCACGGGCCAGATTATCGATGATGACGGCGCCTTCAGTGATCTCGACCTCGAGGCGATTGGGCGGGAAGCCTGTCTGGGAGAGAACCGCCATAAGCTTCAGCGCCAGCGTTCGATCATGGAGCTCGCCGGGTGAGATGTTGACGGCGAGGCGCGGCTTTGCCGTCCAGCTCTTCACCTGCTCGCACGCCTGTCGCAGCACCCCCAACGTGAGGTTGGTGACGCATCCCAAACGCTCGGCCGCAGGAATGAACTCGACGGGCAGAAGGAGCCCCCGCCGGGGGTGACGCCATCTCGCCAGGATCTCGAAACCGACGATGCGTCCGCCATTTAACTCAACGAGAGGCTGAAAGTACGGCACGAATGATCCGGCCGCGATCGATGTGCGGATCTCCAGATCCAGTGCGCGCTGCTCCTCGATCTCGTCTTCCATGCGCTGTTCAAAAAGGCGGAAACCGCCGCGTTCCTCATTCTTGGCGCGGTACAAGGCGATGTCTGCGAAGCGCAGGATGGCCTCGGCCTGCTGCGACGCGCTTGTCCGCATGGCGACGCCAAGGCTCGCCGATGTCGCGATGCAAATGTCATGAAGACTCGCGGGCGCAGCGAGACTCCGCGCCATCTTCTCCGCAAGCTGCGACGCCGCGCGCGCATCCTCGCAGTCCGGAACCAAAACGGCGAACTCGTCGCCTCCAAGGCGAGCCGCCAAGCCCTTCGCCGGCGTTAATGCGGACAGCCTCTCCGCCACGGTGCACAGGAGAACGTCGCCGGCTCCATGACCGTGCTGGTCGTTGACCGGCTTGAAGTTATCGACGTCCACAAGAACAAGAGCGAAATGTGCTCCGGGGTCGCCGCAAAGGCACTGCAGGGCCTCACTGAACCCACGACGGTTGGCCAAGCCTGTAAGAGAATCCCGGCGTGAAAGCGTCGAAGTCTCGGCTTCCGCCGCGCTCAGCCGCCGGAACATGGTCAGCAGCACGACAGTCGGAATGAAGAGCGACGCTCCGGCAAACGCAGTCGACGTCAGCGCGAGCTGGAGACGATCCGAAAGATTTTCATAGACCCAGCCGAGAGCGGCGGAAAGTTGTCGATCGACGAATTCCTGCCACGTGTAGCAGAGCATGAACGTCGACAGAAGAATTATCGCCATCAATCCAAGGATCGTGGCCGTAGGCGGAAGGATCGGGCGCGCGCGAACGGGTCTCATTACGCGAGCCTGGAGGTAATTTGCTACTTTTCCGTTAGACGATTGGAGAAATTCCCGTCCTTGCTCCCCAACCAAGGATTACCGTCGCGCGTAGCCGCAGCCAGTCGAGGTCGAACGCCAGAATGCTACAAAAACCGAAGAGGCTTCGCAGGGTAGCAAGCGGGTCGGGAGACAGGAAACGGCGGAGGCCAGTTGGTCGTCTCCGCCGTTTCAATCAGCTTACTTGCCGGTCGTAGGCGTTTCGCTGTGGCCGCGAAGGTTCTTAGCCTGCTCGTCAGCGGTTCCCGCCGAGGTCGGCGTGTTGTCTTTCATCATGCCGGACGAACCGGAGCTCTTCATATCGCCCTGCATGCCAGGCGAGCCCTTCTTGTCCATGCCCGACGCGGGGCCTGAGCCAGCCTCAGATCCGGTCGTCGCGTTGTTCTCCTTGCCCGTCGCCTGAGCCATGGCGAAGCTGGTCGAAGCCGTGAGAATGGCGGCGGCGACACCGGCGACGATTTTCTTGTGGGTCATAACCTCTCCTGACGATCTTGGTTGAGGCGCGCTCGGATGGCGCACTGGCTCGTATTCGTGTTCCGCGCGGCTTTAGATCAGCCCCTTCCCAGCGGCTCGGGCGGAAAGAGATGCGCGCCGAGCCGCGGCGATCAAGGATGAGAGGCGCGCCGTCCATTCCGACGCTACCCAAGGCATCGGCAGCGACGGCCACCGCAACGGCTCATTGAGGCGACGGGCTCGGATCGGTGATCCTCATGGATGCGCAACTTATGCGGGTCGATGAGAGATTAACCCTTCATTAACCATGATTAGCTCAGCCTCGTTTAACGAGCGAGGTACTTCGATGCCGTCAAAACCGATGGTTGAGAAGGGCGACGGAGCGATCGTTATGACAGCGCGCCCAACGCTTTGCTCGAAAGGACTTTCAGAGAAAACTTCGCGCAAGAACAAGGGAATATTCCGTGCGCATCATTGCACTTAGTGCGGCGATTCCCCTCGCTCTCGTTCTGGGCGCCACCGCCAAAGCCGATCAATCCGGGCGCGACACTGGTTCGCTGCCCGCGACGACGCGTTCGATCATCGACTCGCGACCGTCCCAGCCCGTGGCTCCGACAGGGCCGGGGTCCGCCAGTCCGGAAGCGCCTTCGGCGAGCTCTCACGTCCTCGTTCCGAGCATCGTCCAGTCAATCCTCTTCGACGACAATATCTACGCCACCCGACGCAATAAGACGTCGGACTTCGCTTATGTCGTCCGGCCCGACCTCTCCTTCGCGGCGAGCGGCGCAAACTATGGATTCCAGGCGAACGCCTTCGCAGAGCGCCGCCAATATTTCGAGCAGACCCGGGAGAGCCAGACGAACGCCGGCGCCTCGCTCGGCGGCACGTATCAGTTCACTCCGGATTCGCAGCTACAGGCGCGCGCATCCTATCTCCGGGGTCATGAGGAACGCGGCTCGGGCGAAGAAGCCTTCTTCCGGACCGATCGACCCACCGCCTTCAATCAGTTCGACGGGGCCGTCGCGCTCAACAACCGCTACGGGCCGCTGTGGACGTCGCTTGGCCTGGCGGGCCTCTACGTCAATTACGAAAACCCGAAGATTGGCGGCGTCACGATCGACCAAAGCTATCGAGACGGCGGGATCAGCGTCGCGAACGGGCGCGTCGGCTATGTGGTCGCTCCGCTCACCAGCGTGTTCGTCGAAGTCGCCGGGAACCGCCGCGACTTCAAGGAGGATTACTTCTCCTCGGACGGCTACCGGGTGGTGGGCGGCGTGCTGCTCGAACCTGGCCCCGGCGCGCGCGTGAAGGGCGAGGCGTGGGGCGGCTTCATGCGCCAGACCTATAAGGGCGCGACGCTGTCGAACATCTCGTCTTTCACCTATGGCGGCTCGCTGTCCTTCCTCGTCACGAACGATCTGACCTTTACGGTCGAAGGTCGACGCGAGGCCAAGGAATCGGGCCTCAATGGCGGCGTGAGCCTGATCGAATCATATGGCGGAGGCCGGCTCGACTATCAGCTGATGCCGAACCTCTTCGTGGGCGGCGGTGTGACCTACCTCGTGGACTCGTTCAAGAACGCAGACCGCCGCGACCATTACTGGAGCCCGCTTGCGTCGCTTAAATACGTCGCCAGCAAGAACATCACGCTGGGACTGGAGTATCGGCGGCTCGCGTTCCACACCGATGATCCGCTGTCGTCGCAGTTCCAGCGCAACGTCGCTCTGGCGTCGGTGACGGCCCGCTTCTGATCATGACGCGCGAAAGGCGGGCGGCTTTCGCCGCCCGCCTTTTAGTCTGGCGCCCGTCTGGGATCAGTTCGTCGCTTCCTTCCGGCGATCTTGCTTTGCGACGTAGCGCCGGCAGGTGTCGACGATCCTTTGCTTGAACCGGCGGGGCTGCTTGAGGATTTCGAAGCAGCGGTCGCGTTGGTCCAGACGACCGTCCCGTTCGACATAGACCGTGCTCGGTCCGCCGATCGAGATGCCGCCGCCGCCACCGCCGCCGCCGCCGCCGCCGGACTCACCGCCGCTGGCCTGGACGCCGCTACCGGTTCCGTCGACGCCTGATCCAATACCGCCGCCCGTTCCGCCGCCGCCCGTTCCGCCGGGTCCGGTGCCGCCGCCGGTTCCGCCCGCCGGGCCGTCAGAGCCGCGACCGTCGAGCACGCCGACATTGACCGCGACAAGGGAGTCGGTGGGCGGCGACCCGCCGCCCGTTCCACCGGTACCGCTGTTTCCGGCCCCGGAACCGTCTCCGCCGCCGCTGTTGAGTACGCCGACATTGGCGCCGACCACTGGGCCTGCGGAGGGCGAGCCGCCGTTCGAACCCGCGGGGTTGGCGTTGGACGTCCCGCCATTGTTCAGCGCGCCGACGTTAACGGACGCCACGCGCGCCGGCGGGGTCTGTCCGCCCGTAGCCGAACCGCCGCCATGATTCAGCAGACCGACATCAGCGGCGACCGCCGGCGCGGACGAAGAGCCGTTACCCGATCCGGACGAGCCAGACCCGGCGCTCGATCCTCCGGTTCCCCCGGAGCCGCCGCCGTTCAGAACGCCGACATTAGCAGCCGCGAGACCGCCGGAAGGCGCCTGTCCGGTCCCGCCGGAGCCGCGGTTGAGCACGCCCACTTTGACGCCTGCAAGACGCCCTGACGGAGAGGCCGAGGAGCCGCCGGCGCCCTCTCCGCTGTTAAGCACGCCGATATCGGCGCCGACAGCCGGACTCGCTGCGGGAGATCCGCCGCTCGCGCCCGAGGGGGTCGACCCGGCGCCGCTTCCGCTGTTCAGCACGCCAGCATTCACCGCGGCGAGGCGGGCTGCGGGCGTCCGGCTGCCTGTGGAAGGACCTGTGGAACGATTGAGCACTCCGATGTCGGCCGCGACTGCAGGCGTCGCGCCCGACGAAGAGCCGTTTGCCGGCGCCGGTGCGCCCGAGTTCATTCCGCCGCCCGCCGCTCCCGTACCTCTGGATCCGTCGGTGTTCAGGACGCCGATATTGGCCGCCGCGAGACCGGCCGCGGGCGCTTGGGCGGCGCCGGAGCCATCACCCCGATTGAGCACGCCGATATTGGCGGCCACCGCAGGTGTCGAGGAGCCGCTAGCAGAGCCCGCGTTCGATCCGGAGCTCGGGGCCGCGGTGCGATTCAGGACCCGGAGACCGACGGCGGCCGCCGGAGCCGGCGAAGACCCGCCCGACGCGGAGGAGCCCGGAGCCGAAGAAAGTCCGCTCCGATTGAGCGCGCCGACATCAACGGCTGCGATGGCTGGCGTCGAGCCGGGTGACGAACCGCCATCGTCTCCAGACGAAGCGGAGCCGGCCCGGCCGCCGGAGTTCCGGTTCAATATGCCGACATCGGCCGTCGCGAGCTGGCCTGACGGACGCGGCTGAGCCGCGCCTCTGTTGAGCGCTTCGACCCCGATCGCGGCGGCAGGGTCCGCGCCCGGCGTTGCGCCGGCGTCTGACGCGTTGGCGCCGCCCGACGATCCCGCGCCGGAGCCCGCAGATCCGCCACGGCGATTGAGGACGCCGACGTCGACCGCTGCAAGGCCGGCCGACGAACGCTGCGTTGAGCCGCGCGCGTCGCCGCGGTTGAGGACGCCGACATCGGCTGCGACGGCAGGCGTGGCGCCGGATGACGAGCCGGTCCCCGTTTCAGGAGAGGCGGATCGGCGCGCACCGTCTCTGTTCAGCACGCCGACGTCGACCGCAGCGGCCCGGCCTTCCGGAGCCGCGTTGCCCGAGCCGTCACCTCTGTTGAGAACCCTCAGCTTTGCGGCGACCGCAGGCGCGGCGCCAGCCGATGAGCCGTCGTTGGAGGCCGGGGAACGGCTGGCGCCGCTGTTGAGCACGCCGACATCCACAGCCGCTGCGCGAGCTGCCGGCGTTGCGCCGCCATTTGCGCCGTCGCCGCGGTTCAGCGCCCGGATCTGAGCAGCGGCCGCCGGCGTCGCGCCGGACGGCGAGCTGCTGTTCGAGCTGGACGCGCCTCCCTGACGCGTGTTGAGCGCGCCTACGTCGACGGTTGCGACCCGGCCGGACGCTCCGCCATCACGCGTGGCGGTCCGGTTGCGGTTCAGCGCGTCGGCCTTGATCGCCACAGCCGATCGGGCGTTGGACGGCGATTCGGACGTTCCGCCTCTCTGACGGTTCAAGACGCCGACCTTTGCGCTGACGAGCGGCCTGGAGCGCTCTGCTGCGGTCGCCGATCTCGTTGAGCGACCGGTCGTAGCGGCGGCGCGTCTTGCGAGGGCGCCCTGCGACGAGCCGTTCGAGGCCGACGACGCGGCGTTCCCCGCTGAACCATTCGGCGAAGCGCCGCCGGAGAAGAAATTGGAGCCGCTGTTGAAGCTCGAGGCGAAGCCGGAGCCGCCGCCGTGTGAACCGCTTAGGCCGGTTAGGCCGGTTCCCGACCCGAGACTGCCCGCGCCGCCGCCTCCGCCGACAGTCGCGCCGACATTGCCCACGCCTCCTACGGTTGCTGAGACGCCTCCGCCGCCTCCGCCGACGGTCGCGCCGACATTGCCCACGCCGCCTGCGGTTGCCGAGACGCCTCCGCCCCCGACGCCCACGGATGCTCCGCCAACGCTGGCGGACACGCCATTACCCCCGCCCACCGAGATCCCCCCTAATCCGCCCACGTGGACGGAAGCCCCGGAGGCGGACGGCATGAGAGCGGGACTTAACAGAAGAAGCGTACTTAGAGAGGCAGAGCCCAGGAATTGTATCGAGCGCATTGCAGTCTCCCTTCTATGAGACTGCTGAACCCTCCGCGGGATGTTTTCGTTTTATGCAACTTAATCGTGTGGTAATCGGATGTTATAGATCTCCCGCGGCAGATTAGAAAAAATTTCATAAAACTTTATAGTAATTCGCCTTGCTCCGCTTGGACGCGCCATTCATCTCACGCATTAGCAAGCTTGCTAAGCGTCGCGCGGCTCAGCGGTTGGTGGACCGGCCCGACCGGAACGCCGCCTCAAAAGCGCCTTGAGCCGTCGTCGCCGAGCAGACAATTGCCGCTGAAGCACGATTGAGATCGCCGGACCTGCAGGAGCCGCGGGCCGGGATGGCGTTCGGCTCGGCGCCGGGCGCGCCGATATTCACGAAGCCCACGGGCCATGTGGTCTCGTCGCCCTGCGCGTGCTCGTCCGCCACGCGGCCGCTGAAGCCGATCATCGTCTGTCCCGAAGTGAAGATCAGGAAGAGGGCGCCGTCCGGGAGCGTCATCCTCGTGAGCTTGCCCCCGCAGGAGCCCACCGCGTCCTCACCGGCGAGGACGAGCTTCGTGCATGAGCCGCGCACCGACGTCGCGCCCTGAGCGTCCTGAGCCGATGCGGGCGCGGCGAGGCAGAGAAGGGCCGCCACGGCTGCGAGCAATCTCATGAGGTCCACCTCATTCAAGGTCCGCGATTCGATGGCGCGGTATACCTCTCCTGCCCACGCGAGCCTATCGGACGGTGGATCGCTTCGGTTCCGCGCCCATATGCAGGCGATGGGAACGAACACGGACGATGGTTTCATCATCGAGAGCCGCTCGAAAAGCGGCGACGCCGACGCCTCGCAAGGCGCGCGAACGCTCAGACTCATCGCCTTGGCGCTCGATGAGGCGGAGGCTCTCCAGATTGCCGAACGCGACCTGCCCGGCTGGGAGCATGCGATCGTGGAAAGCGGCCGAGACGTTCGAGCCCAGGCGGCGCGCTTGGGCGTGGAGCCTGGCACCAGTCAGCGGATCTAGCCGAGCGTTCCTGTCGCTCGTGCGGCGCTGATGCGCATCTAACGTCCGATCAGATAAGCGCCGCCAAGGCGAATAGCGGGATCAGGATGAACGGCGCGAAGACGATCAGATTCCATGTGAGCTGCCGCCGTCGCTCCGTGCGCTCGTAGTCTGCGAAGGCGTTCATCCATTCCGGACGGGAGAGGCTTGGAGCCGAAGTCGCTGCAACCTGAAGCTCTTTCGCCCGGACGAGCGGCTGCCGCTCGTCTTCGACGCGGGCGACTTCGATCAACTGGTCCGGCGTGATGCTGCCGATGAGGTCGCGGGCGCGGCTCTCGCTGCAGATGATGGTCATGCCGGAGGAGCCGTTCCGCAGGTTAACGGCGTATGCAGGACTCCCCACGTGCTGGCCTCGACTACAATCTTGCCGAGTAGACATGGCACAGCCGATCGTCGGGCGCAGAACATCCTGAATTTACTGTTAACGACTGCAGCGCCTTGCCATTTCGGCTCGCACCGTCAGACCTCCACCCGCCACTCGAATGTCGCGGTTGCGCCCGGCTTGAGGCGGGACACGCCCGGCTTGTCGATGAATGCGCCATCCCAGCCTTGCGGGCTCGCCATGCCGCGCCATGGCTCGATGCAGAGGAAGGGCGCGCCGGAGGGCGGCGACCAGACGCCGAGATCGTCGTAGCCGCGCCATGAGATCGTCAGCGCTCTTGCGATTCCGCCCTCGGGCGCAACGGCGACATAGCGGACGGAGCGGCTCGACAGTGAGGGCATCACCACCGCGTCGTTCGCGAACAGCTCGGGCATGAGCGTCATGGTCCGCCCGCCGAACGGCAGCGGTTGTTCCGGTCCGAGCAGGCCGCCGATGACCGAGCGCGACGGGCCCGTCTCCTGGGCTGCGAATTCGAGGACATGCGCCTCCTTGGGAACTCCCTCCACGAGGGGCCAGCGGAAGCCCGGATGCGCGCCGATCGAGAACGGCAGCACGGCGTCCGCCGAAGGGTTCGTCACCCGAGCCGTGGCGGCGAACGAAGCGCCCTCGACGCGGTAGTCGAGCTCGAGGCGGAATGCGAAAGGGTACTTGTCGCGCGTCGTCTTGTCGTCGGAGAACGCGAGCCGCGCCCGGTCCGAAGATCGTTCGAGCCATTCGAACTGCGCGTCCCGGGCAAAACCGTGCTGGGTCAGCCGGTAGGCCTCACCGCCGCTTCGCAGCGTATCGCCGGCAAGCCGCCCGACGATCGGAAACAGCACGGGCGCGTGGCGCGGCCACTCAGGGCCCGCCTGCCAGAGCAGCTCCGTCCCCGCGGCGTCCTTGAGGCTGACGGGCTCAGCGCCCTTCGCTGCGATCACGACCGAGACGGCTGACGATGCGATCCGATGGGTTTCCGGCAATGACGGCTCCTCCGGCCAGGACGGCCGCCCGCAGCTTCGACTGTGGGACGTCACGCACGCAAGCGCCGCTAACGCAGGGGTCCCGTTATGGAAACGGCAAAGCCCTGGTGGGCTCCGCCGTTCTCATTGGCGCAGGGCGCGGAGGAAGGCGTCAGGCTGCTTCAGCCGCTGCCGCGCGGACGTTTCGTGCGGCTTCGTCGACGTCGCTGGTCGATCGGGAGATCAGGCCCATGCTTTGCGCCACCTGCGCCACGCCTTCCGAGGCCGTATGCATCGTGGCGGACATGTCGCGCGTCACGGCGGTCTGCTCCTCCACTGACGCCGCGATGCTCGCCGAGACTTGGTTGAGCGTGCGGATCGTACTCCGGATGACGTCAATCGCCGTGACGGCGCCGGCTGTGGCGGCCTGCGTGGCGCTGATCTGCTTGCGGATCTGCTCAGTGGCCTTGGCGGTCTGCTCGGCCAGCGTCTTCACCTCATGGGCGACGACGGCGAAGCCTTTTCCCGACTCCCCCGCCCGCGCCGCTTCGATGGTGGCGTTGAGCGCAAGCAGATTGGTCTGGCCGGCGATGCCGTGGATCAAGGTGACGACGTCATCGATCGCCCGCGCCTGCTCGCTCAGGCCGGTGACGATGTCGCTGGTGCGCTGGGCCTCATCGACCGCCTGCGTGCAGATGGCCGAGGCCTGATGGACCTGCTGGCTGATCTCTGACACGGCGGCGGACATCTCCTCCGCGCCTGCGGCGACGGCCTGGATGTCGGTCGACACCTGGGTCACGGCGTTTGCGACGTCGGCCGTTTGCACGTTCACGCCGGCGATCGAGTCGCCGATTGTGTTGAGGCCGCTGGTGATCACCGCTTGCATCGCCTCGCGCCGGCGCCGGGCGGTCACCTGGGGCGTGATGTCGGTCGCAAACTTCACGATCTCGAAGACGCCGCCAGCGCCGTCGAAGACGGGATTGTAGGTCGCCTGGATCCAGACCTCGCGGCCGCCTTTGCCGATGCGCAGGAATTCGGCGCTCTGGTACTCGCCCCTGCGAAGCGCCTCCCAGAACGCTTCGTAGGCGCGCCCCTCGCGTTCGTCGGCGCTCACGAACATCGAGTGGTGGCGGTCCTTGATCTCCTCGAGCGTGTAGCCGAGCGCGTTCAGGAAGTTCGCGTTCGCATGGAGGATCCTGCCGTTCGGCTCGAACGAGATCACGGCCTGGGAGCGGTTGAGCGCCTCGCGCTGACCCGCATAGGAAAGCGACAGCAGCTTTCGCGCGGTGATGTCAGACGCGACCTTGATCACCTTGTAAGGAACGCCGCGGCGATCCTTGACCGGGCTGTAGCTACCCTGAATCCAAACCTCACGGCCGCCTTTGCCGATCCGGCGGAACTCACCGCTCTGGAACTCGCCGCGCGCGAGCGCCGCCCAGAAACCTTTATACGCCTCGCCTTTGACGTCGGCGGGATCGACGAACAGCGCGTGCTTGGCGCCTTTCAGTTCTTCCGCGGCGTAGCCGAAGAGCGTCAGGAAGTTGGCGTTCGCGCTGAGGATCGCGCCTTGAAGATCGAATTCGATGATCGCCTGGGAGGCGTGTTGCGCCCGCAGGATCGCGCCTGCATCGTCACGTCCGAACATTCCGCAGCCCTTTTGAGGTTTGTGAAGGTCCGCGCCCCCTGCGGTAAAGACACTGATCGCAAGTTGAGCTTAAGGTTGCATTACGGGTAAGTTGATCGGATGACGATCGGCCGAGAGCTACCGCTTCGAGGCCGCCTTACGGATGCGCACGTAAAGCGCTCCGCCGCCGCCATGAACCGGGTCGGCCTCCTCGTAGCCTATGACGACCTGCCGCGCCGCGGGCGAGCTCAGCCATAGAGGGACCGAGCGACGAAGGACGCCGCGCTCTTCGCCGAAAAGCGTCCCCTCCGCGGAAGGCCGGCCCTTGCCGGTGATCACCAGCACAACGCGCGCGCCTCCCGCTTGCGCGCCGAGAAGGAAAGACGCGAGGCGGCGATGCGCCTCGTCCTGGCGAAGGCCGTGCAGGTCGATGCGGGCGTCAACCGCGACCACGCCGCGTGCGAGCCGCCGGCGCATCCGGGGTTCGAGCGGCGCCAGCGGCGGCGGCTTCGGCGCGACGGGCGTCGCTGCTTTCGGTGGCGGCGATGACCGCTTCGGCGCGGCCTGCGGCTTTTCGGAAGCGGGGACCTCCGGCGGCGCCGCGGCCGGCTGTGGCTCGGCCTTGGCGCGCCGTCGGCCGGGCATCGGCTTTACGCTCTCGACGACCTTGGTCCAGAGCGCCAGCTCGGCCTCCGAGACAACGCGTCGGCGGCGACCCGTCATCGCGCCGTCTCGATCTTCGGAAGCAGAACATAAAAGTCGGCTTCGTCGCGCATCGCTCCGGCGATCGCGCCCGCTTGGTCGCCCGAGCCGACAAACAGGTCGCCGCGGGCGGGGCCGAGGATGGCGGAGCCGGTGTCCTGCGCCACCAGCAGCCGGTGGAGATCGGCGCCGTCCGGCGCGCGACCTGCGACAAAAACCGGAAGGCCATAGGGCCACAGCGTCTGATCGACGGCGAGGCTGCGGCCGGCGGTCAGCGGCGTCTTCTGTGCGCCACGCGGACCGTCCTCGGGCCGGAGCGATCGATCGATGCGGAAGAAGATGTACGATTTGTTCTGCCGCATCAGCTCGCGCCCCTCGGCCTCGTGGTCCGCAAGCCAGGCGCGGATCGACGCCATCGTCGCCGTCTGCGGCGTCATGATCCCGCGCTCGACGAGCAGCCGCCCGATGGCGGTGAAAGGCCATCCGTTCTTGCCGTCATAAGCGATCCTGAGCGCGGTCCCGTCGGCGAGCCGCACGCGGGCCGAGCCCTGCACGTGGGTGAAAAAGGCGTTGATCCGGTCGGCGTAAAGGAGTTCGAGCCTGCGCCCGGCAAGCGCCCCGTCTTCGATCGCCGCCCGTGTCGGAAAGGGCTCGAGCCCAGCTGCGGTGCGCCGCGCGGCGCTGAGACCGGCGGGCAGGCCGGAGGCCACGACGCCGGGGTCGAGCGAGACGAGATCATCTGGCCGCGCCAGCAGCGGCGTGTCGAACCGGCCGTCCGGCTTCAGCGAGCCCTCGATTTCCGGCTCGTAATAGCCCGTCAGCCGCCCGCGGCCGATCAGGACCGGCTGAAAGATGTCCTCGAAGAACGATCGTGCGGCTTCCGGCGGGACGGCGGCTGCGCGCGCGCAGACCTGGGTGAGGGCGGCGCCGTCGGGTACGCCTTCCCGAAGCTTCGGCGCCTGGGGGTCCACTCCGCCGCAGGAGACCTTGAGCGCCGCGAGCGCCGCGGCGTGGTCGTCCGCGGCCCATCCCGGAAGATCGGCGAAGGCTACGGGGCGCGGCTCCTCCGCTCGGGCGACGCCAATCATGAGCGCCGAAGCCAAAAGCGCGGCGGTCGCCAAACCGCGCATCGCCGGTCCGTCAGATCGCGGAGGTGGCGATCACCCGCCAGTTAGGATCGCGGGCATTCACCTCCCGCGCGAAGGTCCAGACGTCGACGAGATCCGCGATTTCGGTGGGGTCGCCGTCGATCACGGCGCCGTTCTTGTCGCGCGTGACGGAGATCAGCTTGGAGACGAAGCGCATGGTAATCTGGGCGTTCTTGCCCGCGACTTCGGCGGCGGTGATTTCGGACTTGTCGATCGACACGAAGCTCGACTCGACCGTCTCGCCACGGCTCTCGCGGGCGGCGATCTCGGCGGAGAAGCTTTCGAACACGTCGCGGGCGAGCAGGGGCTTCAGCGTCTTGCGGTCGCCGGTGGCGAAGGCGGTGACGATCATCTCGTAGGCGCTACGGGCGCCGGTCACGAAGCCGCGGGCGTCGAAGCCGCGCTCGGCGGCGGCTATCTGGTCGAGGCCGCGGGCGACCTCTCCGTCGGCGGTCGCCACGCCGGCCCAGCGGTCGGCCGCGGGCTCAGCGTCCGGATCAAGCGGGACGGGCTCAGAATTCCGCTGTGGCAGGGGCACGACCTTGTCGGAGGCAGGCGTCGGCGTGGGCCGCCCGACGAGCGGGTCGCTTGGGCGCCGCTCATTGCCGGTGCGGGTGCCGAGCACCGATCTCAGCCGGAGGAAGATGAACACCGCCAGGACGAGAATGATGATCGTGTAAATGTCGAAGCCGTCGCTCATCTCGTCTCGCACTTGGTTCGCGTCGTGGGCGGCCGCGGGGAACGCGATCACGCCGGCGCGCCTTACTATGTGATCAAGCCGGCCCGCGATTCCAGTCGGCTCGCTGCGGGCATGTCCTTGAATGGCGTATAGCAGCGTCACCAGATGAGGGTTGCGGCCCTCCGCTTCAAAGGACCTTCACGGATACGTCATGCCCCGTCTGCTCGGCCTCATCCTGCTTCTGCCTGTGCTCGAACTGGTCGCCTTCGTGGCGGTGGCGGGCATGATCGGCCTCGGGAAGGCGGTGCTTCTCCAGCTCGCCATCTCGCTCATCGGCTTCGCGATGCTCGGCTCCCTTTTGACGGAGGCCAAAGCGCGGGCGCGCACCGCCGGCGGCTTCGTCTCCTTCGCGCTTGATAGTTCTCGCTCGATGCGTGGCCTCGCTGGCCTGCTGTTTGCGATCCCCGGCTTCGTCACCGACGTCATTGGCGTTTTGGCGCTCGTGCCTGAGGTGCGCGCGAGGCTTCGCCGCCTCATCGGCGGCGCGCCGCCGCTCCGCCCGCAGCCTGCGCCCGCTTCGACGCGCACTGCGCGCGGCGACGTGCTCGAACTCGATCGCGGGCAGTGGCGCGAGACCGCCGAGGTTCCGCGCCGGGACGCTTGACGCCCTCCTCTCATCGCCTTGCGGGGGCGTGAAGCCTCGTGCTACGCCCCGCGCAAATTGCGGCCTCGTCCCTGAGCGCCGTGTTCCGCGAGCCTGAGAGAGACGCATGGCCAGCAACAACGGCGCGCCCGCCGACAACAAGGCGCCCGCCATCAACGTGCTCGCGCAGTACGCCAAGGACCTGTCGTTCGAGAACCCGAACGCGCCGCGTTCGCTGCAGCCGCGCGAGAGCTCGCCGAACATCGAGATCAAGGTCAACGTCAACGCCCGCAAGGTCGGGGAGAACGACTTCGAGGTCGAGCTCGCGCTCGAGGGCCAGGCCAAGGACGGCGACACGCTGATCTTCCACGTGGACCTCACCTATGGCGCGGTGTTCCGCGTCGTGAACATCCCCGAGGAGCAGATCCATCCGGTCGTCATGATCGAGTGCCCGCGCCTGCTGTTCCCGTTCGCCCGCCAGATCGTGGCGGATGCGGTGCGCAATGGCGGCTTCCCCCCGCTGATGATCGACCCCGTCGACTTTGCGGCGCTTTACCGCGCCCGCGCCGAAGAGACCGCCGGCAACGCCTGAGCCGGCACCGGCCGGGCGTCGGACGCGTCCTGCCCTCAGCGATGCGTCCGACGTGGTGAACCGCTCGTAACTTGCCGCGGCCGTTCGCGGGGTCTAACGCTCGCCGGCCTCGCGCTCAGGAGCCGGCTCGCCCCATGTTCGTATCCTTCTTTCCCAATCCCCGCGTGTTCTTCCTGTCGGCGGCGCTCTGGACCGCCTTCGTCACGGCGGTCTGGTTCGCCGGAGGATCGCAACTCGGCGCGGCGATCGGCCTGAGCTATCCCGCGCCGGACGCAGCGCCGGTCATCGGGCCGCAGGTGTTCCTCACCGGCCCCTTTCTCTGGTTCTACGCCTATTACGTGGTGGCCGTCGGCCTGTTCGCCGGCGCCTGGATGACGATCGCCCCGCACCGCTGGGCGGCGTGGTCGATCCTCGGCTCGGCGCTGATCATCTTCGTCACATACTTTCAGGTCGAGGTCAGCGTCGCGATCAACGCTTGGCGCGGACCGTTCTTCGACGTCATCCAGGCGGCGCTGGCGAAATCGCGCCCCGTCGGGATTGAAGAGGTCTATAGCGGGCTCGCTCAGTTCGCGGGCATCGCCATGATCGCGATCGCTGTCGCCGTGCTGACGCGCTTCTTCGTCCAGCACTACATCTTCCGCTGGCGCACGGCGATGACCGAGTTCTACACGGAGCATTGGCCGAGGCTCCGCGAGGTCGAGGGCGCCTCGCAGCGCGTGCAGGAAGACACGATGCGGTTCTCCACCCAGGTGGAGGCGCTCGGCGTCAGCCTCGTGGATAGCGTCATGACGCTGATCGCGTTCCTGCCGGTTCTCATGGGATTGTCCGGCGCAGTCTCCGAGCTGCCGATCGTCGGCGCGATCCCTTATCCGCTGGTGTTCCTCGCGATCGGCTGGGCGCTTTTCGGCACCGTGCTGCTCGCGACCGTCGGCGTGAAGCTACCCGGGCTGGAGTTCCGCAATCAGCGCGTGGAGGCGGCCTACCGCAAGGAGCTCGTCTATGGCGAGGACGATCCCGGCCGGGCCCAGCCGCCCACCCTGTGGGAGCTGTTCTCCCATGTCCGGACCAATTATTTCCGGCTTTACTTCCACTACATGTATTTCAACGTCGCCCGCTATTTCTACCTGCAGGCAGACAGCATCATGATCTATGTCGCGCTTGCGCCGAGCATCGTCGCCGGGCGGCTGACGCTTGGTCTGCTGCAGCAGATCGCGGGCGCGTTCGAGCAGGTCAGCTCGTCATTCCAATATCTGGTGAACTCCTGGACGCAGATCGTCGAACTGCTCTCGGTCTATAAGCGCCTGCGCGGATTCGAGGCCGTGATCTACGGCGAGGTTCCGCCGAAGCCCGACCGCGAGCCGCCGGAGGCTGAGGTGACCGCGGAGGGCGTACGGACGTGAATGCGGCGAGCCGTCAGCCGTCCTGGGTCGCGCCCGGCTCGCTGCTGAAGCTCGCCGCCGCCACGCTCGTCTGCTTCGCCGCCGTCCAGCTCGGCTCGGCGGCGACCCGGCCGAACATCACGCCCTGGTACGAGGGTCTCGAGAAGCCTTTCTTCAATCCGCCGAACCTCGCCTTCCCCATCGCCTGGTCGCTGCTGTTCGCGCTGATGGCGATCGCGCTCTGGCGCGTGCTCGTGCTCGGCTCGGGAGAGCCCAAGCGTCGGGCCCTGATCGCCTTTGGCGTCCAGCTCGCGCTCAACATTGGATGGTCGTTCGCCTTTTTCTCCGCGCATAGCCCGGCGCTCGGGCTTGTCGACATCGTGTTGCTGATCCCCGCGATTGTCTGGACGATCCTGCGCTTCCGCGCGGTCGACGCCGTCGCGGCGTGGCTGCTGGCGCCTTATCTCGCCTGGGTCGGCTATGCCTGCGCGCTCAACGCCGCGATCCTGTTCCTCAACGCCTAAGAGGCCGCATGTCCGCCTTTCTCGCGAACTTCGCCGTGCCGATCGCCGTCGGCGCCGTGGCGGTGGTGCTGCTGCTCGGCCTCTGGAACATGATGCGCGGCGGCGACTCCAACACGTCCCAGAAGCTGATGCGCTGGCGCGTGATCCTTCAGTTCGGCGCGATCGTGCTGATCATGATCACGCTGTGGGTGATGGGGCGCTGAGATGGTCAAGCTCAACAAGATCTACACGCGCACTGGCGACGACGGCACGACCGGGCTCGCCGCCGGGCCCCGCCGCGCGAAGCACGATCTGCGGGTCGACAGCTTCGGCGCCGTCGACGAGACCAACGCCGCGATCGGCCTCGCGCGCCTCCATTCCGGGGCCGCGCCGGAGATCGAGGAGACGCTCGCGCGCATCCAGAACGAACTGTTCGACCTCGGCGCCGACCTCGCGACGCCTGATGACGGCGCGGATCTCGGCTATGAGCCGCTGCGGATCGTGGCGAGCCAGGTCGAGCGGCTCGAGCATGATATCGACGCGCTGAACGCGCGGCTGGAGCCGCTGAAGTCCTTTGTCCTGCCGGCAGGCACGCCGCTGGCCGCTAATCTCCACATGGCCCGGACGATCGCCCGTCGCGCCGAGCGGCTGATGACGGCGCTCGCTGCGCGCGAAACCGTCTCGCAGGCGACGCTGTCCTATGTGAACCGGCTGTCGGACTATCTGTTCGTCGCGGCGCGGGTCGCTAATCTCGCGCAAGGCGATGTGCTTTGGGCGCCCGGAAAGACACGCTGACGAGTCTATCGTCGGCCTCCGGCCTTGGAGGTCTTGGAGGAAAACCGCCGGCCGCACATATTCGGCGTTAGACGAGAGCGCCCCTGCTCGGTAACGACGAAAGCCTTGAGCCGATGTTCGTCCCCCTCCTGGACGACACTCCGGTCCGCCGCATCGGCAGGCCGTGGGTGACCTACGGTTTTATGGCCGTCTGCACGATGATCTGGGTGATCTTCCAGTCGGACTGGCTGTTCCCCCCTCACCCTGAAGCCGTCGTTTCCTTCGGCTTGATCCCGAGCGTCCTGTTCTCCGAAGCCGTGCTGCCCGACGGCTACGCCGTCGTGCCCGCCTGGGCGACGCTGGTCACCTCGCTGTTCCTGCATGGCGGGCTGCTGCATCTCGTCGGCAACCTGCTGTTCCTCCGCGCCTTCGGCGACAATGTCGAGGAGGACCTCGGGCATGTCCGCTACGCCATCTTCCTGATCATGTGCGGGGTCGGGGCCGGCGTGGCGCATGCGCTCGGCGCGACAAACCCGGATGCGCCGCTGGTCGGCGCCTCGGGCGCGGTTGCGGGCGTCGTCGCCGCCTATGTCATCCTGCATCCGCAGCTCAAGGTGTGGGTGCTGGTGTTCTACGTGCTGTCGCTGAGGCTGCGGGCGTTCTGGATCATCGGGGCGTGGGTCGTCTTCCAACTTGGCAACGCGTTGATTGCGGGCGAGCAGCAGGTCGCGTTCTGGGCGCATGTCGGCGGCTTCCTCACGGGCGCCGTTTTGGTCGCCGCACTGAAGCGTCCGGATGTCGGCCTGTTCGACCACGAACTGCGCGCGCGCATCCGCCGACGGGGCGAAGGGCCGGCGGAAGGCTCGGCCTGACTGGCTGTCCGCTCGCGGCGGACCCGCCCACGGACCTGCGTCGTAAGACCTTATGCTGCACCTGCGAGCGTTGACTTGGGTTCGGGCCGCCTCCTACTGTCCGCCGCTCCGCGCGGCATAATTTCTTCAAGCGAAGCGCGGGCGTTCCGGCCGCGAGCGCGGCCTCTCGCGCGGGCCGCTCGGCCCGTCAGGCGCGATCAAATTTTCTGAGGTGGACGACCCGATGAAGGTGCTGGTGCCGGTCAAGAGAGTCGTCGACTACAACGTCAAAATCCGCGTGAAGCCGGACGGTTCGGGCGTCGAGCTCGCCAATGTCAAAATGTCGATGAACCCCTTCGACGAGATCGCCGTCGAAGAAGCGCTGCGCCTCAAGGAGGCCGGCAAGGCGACCGAGATCGTGGTCGTCTCGATCGGCCCGGCGCAGGCTGCCGAGACCATCCGCACCGGCCTCGCGATGGGCGGCGACCGCGGCATCCTGGTGAAAACCGACGGCCCGACCGAGCCGCTCGCCGTGGCCAAGATCCTCGCCAAGATCGTCGAGGAAGAGAAGCCGGAGCTCGTCATCCTCGGCAAGCAGGCGATCGACGACGACTGCAACCAGACCGGCCAGATGCTGGCCGCGCTGCTGGGCTGGCCGCAGGGCACCTTCGCCTCGAAGGTCGAGCCCGGCGACGGCAAGGTGAACGTCACCCGCGAAGTCGACGGCGGCCTGCAGACGGTTTCGCTGAAGCTTCCGGCGGTGGTGACGACCGACCTGCGCCTCAACGAGCCGCGTTACGCCTCGCTGCCGAACATCATGAAAGCCAAGAAGAAGCCCCTCGACGAGAAGTCGGCGGCCGATCTCGGCGTGGACGTGAAACCGCGCCTTGAGATCCTGAAGACCACGGAGCCGCCAAAGCGGCAGGCCGGCGCTAAGGTCGGCTCGGTCGCCGAACTCGTGGAGAAGCTCAAGGCCGAAGCGGGAGTGATCTGACCATGGCGACTCTGCTTCTCGCCGACCACCACGAAGACCATCTCGGCGACGCTACGGCGAAGGCGCTGACGGCCGCCAAGCAGATCGGGTCGCCGGTCCATATCCTTGTTGCGGGCCGTGCGCCGCAAGGCGCGGCCGCCGAGGCTGCGAAGCTCGACGGCGTCGAGAAAGTGCTCGTCGCTTCCGGCGAGCAATACGCCCACGGCCTCGCCGAGCCCTTCACCGACCTGCTGCTCGGCCTGATCGACGGCTACGACGCGCTCGTCGCCTCATCCTCGACCACGGGCAAGAACATCCTGCCCCGCGTCGCGGCCAAGCTCGACATGATGCAGATCTCCGACATCTCGAAGGTCGAGGGGCCGGATACGTTCGAGCGTCCGGTCTATGCCGGCAACGCCCTGCAGACGGTTCGTTCGACCGACGCCAAGAAGATCGTGACCGTGCGGACCGCGGCCTTCGCCGCCGCGGGCGAGGGCGGCTCGGCCGCGATCGAGGAGGTTTCGGCCGCCGGCGATCCGGGTCTATCGAGCTTCGTCGGCGAGGCGCTGACGGAGTCGGACCGGCCCGAGCTTGGCTCCGCCAAGATCATCGTCTCCGGCGGCCGCGCGTTGGGTTCGGCGGAAAAGTTCAAGGAAGTCATCGAGCCGCTGGCGGACCAGCTCGGCGCCGCGATCGGCGCGAGCCGGGCTGCCGTTGACGCAGGCTACGCGCCGAACGACCAGCAGGTCGGCCAGACCGGCAAGGTGGTCGCGCCGCAGCTCTACCTGGCGCTCGGCATTTCCGGCGCGATCCAGCATCTCGCCGGCATGAAGGACTCGAAGGTCATCGTGGCGATCAACAAGGACGAGGAGGCCCCGATCTTCCAGGTCGCCGATTACGGCCTGGTGGCGGATCTCTTCACCGCCGTGCCCGAGCTCAAGGAAGAACTGGCGAAGGCGAAGCGCTGACGTGGCATGCCAGACTTTGGTAGGAGCCGCGGCCTAAAGTCTGGCTTTGTGCGACGCGGTACGTAATATCCGGCCGCGCCGGGGAAATGCCCCCCGCGCGAGTCAAGCAAGGACGGTCGGACGATCATCATGCCGACGGATATTCGCAAGATCGGCGTTGTTGGCGCCGGACAGATGGGCAGCGGCATCGCCCACGTGGTTTCGCTCGCGGGCTGCGACGTCATCCTGAACGACGTCAGCCAGGACAAGGCGAAGGCCGGCGTCGAGCTCATCAACGCCAACATGCAGCGTCAGACCGGCAAGGGCGCGATCACCGACGCCGACCGCGAGGCCGCTCTCAAGCGCATCGCGACCTCTTCGGACTTCAAGGAGCTGGTTGATTGCGACCTCGTGATCGAGGCCGCGACAGAGGACGAGCAGACCAAGCGAAAGATTTACTCCGAGCTCTGCCCGAAGCTGAAGCCTGAGGCGATGCTCGCGACGAACACGTCGTCGATCTCGATCACGCGGCTCGCCGCCTCGACCGACCGGCCGGAGCGCTTCATCGGCATCCATTTCATGAACCCGGTGCCGGTGATGCAGCTCGTCGAGCTCATCCGCGGCATCGCGACCGAAGACGAGACCTTTGAGAGCTCCAAGAACCTGATCGCCAAGCTCGGCAAGACCGTCGCGGTCTCCGAGGATTTTCCAGCCTTCATGGTCAACCGCATCCTGCTGCCGATGATCAACGAGGCGATCTACACGCTTTACGAAGGCGTCGGTTCGGTCGATGCGATCGACACAGCGATGCGGCTCGGCGCGAACCACCCGATGGGTCCGCTCCAGCTCGCCGATTTCATCGGCCTCGACACCTGCCTGTCGGTCATGCAGGTGCTCCACGACGGCCTCGCGGATTCGAAGTACCGTCCGTGTCCGTTGTTGGTGAAGTATGTCGAGGCAGGTTGGCTCGGCCGGAAGACCCAGCGCGGCTTCTACGACTATCGCGGCGAGCATCCGGTCCCGACGCGTTAACGCTTCGTTGATCATTTCGGTCGAGCGCGCTCGGCCCTTCACGCCCTGTTAGTCTTGTCCACGCAATGGTCCCTGATCGGAGGCCATCAGCCCATGGACGTCAGCTCGCTCGCCGCATCCGCCGTTGCAACATCTGCGCAGTCGACCCGCGACGGCTTTTCCGTAGCCGCGCTCAAGATCGCCAACGACCAGCAGCAGCTGATGGCGAACTTCGTTCAGCAATCCGCCGAGACCACCAAGGCGCTGACGCAGTCCGGCGTCGGCGAGACGGTCGACAAAACGGCCTGAACTCTCTGCTTCTAGCGACGTGACCGACTCGCGGCTTGACTGCGGGCCGCATCGCCATGCGCCTTCGCCAGCATAGTCGAGCGCTGAACTTGCCGGCTACGATCCACAGCCCGCTACGTTCTTTTGCGGATCGATCCACCCTTCCTTAACGCTGAGCTTCGTTAATTGCCTCCGTCGAAAGCGGCTGCGGAGCCGCTTCCACAGGGTGAGCAGACATGCGTTTTTCCGGCCGTCCGCCTGTTTCCGAAGACGCCGCCGAGGCGGCGAACAGGCGGGAAGCGCCGCCTTTGGTGCGCTCGGTCCGCACGCCCGACCGGGTGTTACGCGAGCGCCGCGCGGCTGAGCGTGACGAGGTCGCCGCGTCTCCGGGCGCGCCCGCCGACATGATTCCGAGCTGGCTGAAGCCCTTCGCGAGCGGCCCGAACGCACGCTTCACCCGCACGCCGGACAGCATCCTGCGCGGCCGGCACCGTCTCGCGGAGATCCCGGAATCCGCACAGCCGATGGAGCCGGACGTCGCGGCCGAGGCGATGTCTCACATGAGCTTCGCGGGAGAGCCGCGTCCGGTCGGCGAGACGCCCGCGACGCTGCGCAGGCTCGCGACCGCCATCCGCGTCGGCGAGCCCGCGACGCCGCCGCGCGCCGCTAGCCAGGACAATGCCCCGGAGTCCGATGAGAGCCGCGGGGGTGAGGCGCAGGACACGGTAGCGTCGCCGATCACCGGCTCGCTCGGGCAACCTTTTGCGAGCTTCGCGCCCGTGACCTACCGCAGCAGTTTCGGCTGGGCGGAGCCCGCGGCCCCGAAGACGCCGTCGCCGAAGGTCGTCCGCCCCGCTCCGCTGATCGCGAAGCGCGCGAGCCAGGAGCCGGAGTCCGTGGAAGCGCCCGTCGCTCCCGTCCCCGTGCCCGAGCCGCAGCCTGCGCGAGTCGAGCAGCCCGCGGTCGCCGCGCGGCCGACGCCCGCGGCGTCGGTCGTGTCCGCTCCCCGCCCGGCCGCGCGCCCGTTCTCGGACATCTACGAACTCCCGCCGCTCGATCTGCTCAGCCTTCCGCAGGAGAGCGAGCCGAGCGCCGAGCTCTCCGAGGAGGCGCTCGAGAAGAATTCCGTGAAGCTCCAGCAGACGCTGCAGGATTTCGGCGTGCGCGGCGAGATCATCGACGCCAATCCAGGCCCCGTGGTCACGCTCTATGAGCTGGAGCCGGCGCCCGGCGTGAAGTCGAGCCGCGTCATCGCCCTCGCCTCCGACATCGCCCGCTCGATGAGCGCGAAATCCGCTCGCGTCGCCGTGGTCGAGGGCCGCAACGTCATCGGCATCGAGCTGCCGAACCGGACCCGCGAGACCGTGTTCCTGCGCGAGCTGCTGGAAAGCCCGGCCTTCACTGAGACGCAGCACAAGCTGCCGGTGTGCCTCGGCAAGACGATCGGCGGCGAACCGGTGATCGCCGATCTCGCGAAGATGCCGCATCTTCTGGTCGCGGGCACCACCGGCTCCGGCAAGTCGGTCGCGATCAACACCATGATCCTCAGCCTCCTCTACCAGCACCCGCCGGAGAAGGTCCGCCTCATCATGGTCGATCCGAAGATGCTGGAGCTCTCGGTCTATGAGGGCATCCCGCACCTTCTGACCCCGGTCGTCACCGATCCGAAGAAGGCGGTGATCGCGCTGAAATGGGCGGTCCGGGAGATGGAGGACCGCTACCGCAAGATGTCGAAGCTCGGCGTCCGCAACATCGACGGCTTCAACGCCCGCGCCGGCGAGGCGATGGCGCGCGGCGAGACCGTGACGCGGCAGGTGCAAACCGGCTTCGATCGCGAGACGGGCCAGCCGACCTATGAAGACGAGGTCATGGATCTCACCGCGCTGCCTTACATCGTCGTCATCGTCGACGAGATGGCCGACCTGATGATGGTCGCCGGCAAGGACATCGAGGGCGCCATCCAGCGCTTGGCCCAAATGGCGCGCGCGGCCGGCATCCACATCATCATGGCGACGCAACGCCCCTCGGTCGACGTCATCACCGGCACGATCAAGGCGAACTTCCCGACCCGCATCTCCTTCCAGGTGACCAGCAAGATCGACAGCCGCACCATTCTCGGCGAGATGGGCGCCGAGCAACTGCTCGGGCAGGGCGACATGCTGCACATGCAGGGCGGCGGCCGCATCGCCCGCGTGCACGGACCGTTCTGCTCCGACGCCGAGGTCGAGAAGGTCGTCGACCATCTGAAGCTTCAGGGACGCCCGGAATATCTCGACGCGGTCACCGCCGACGACGAGGAGATGGTCGTCGAGGAATCCGAAGGCGACGAGCGCGCTGTGTTCGACGCCGGCGACTTTGGCGAGGAGAGCGGCGACGCCTACGACCAGGCCGTCGCCGTGGTCCTGCGCGACCGCAAGGCCTCGACCTCCTACATCCAGCGCCGCCTCCAGATCGGCTACAACCGCGCGGCCTCGATCATGGAGCGGATGGAGCAGGAGGGCATCGTCGGTCAGCCCAACCATGCCGGAAAACGCGAGATCTTCCGCGGGAACTAGACTCCCGCTGAACGATTCGCGGCGGCGGCCGTTAGGCACGCGGAAGGGCGCGGCCGCGAACGCGCCCACAAGCGAGGAGACGTGCCGATGGCCGCGCAGAAAACCCTGAGCGACGCGTTCTACGAAACGCTGAAGGATGTCTATTACGCCGAAAAGCAGTCGGTGAAGGCGCTGAAGAAGTCTGCGAAGGCGGCGAAGAGCGAGGAGCTCAAGACCGCGTTCCAGAATCATCAGGAAGAGAGCGCCGGTCAGGTGACGCGCCTCGAGCAGGTGTTCGAGATCATCGGTAAGGCGCCGCGCGCCAAGACCTGTGAAGCCATGCAGGGCATCACCTCCGAGATGGAGGAGGACCTTGAGGACTTCGGCGAGACCGACGCCGCCGACGCCGTCCTCATCGGCTGCGCGCAGGCGATCGAGCATTACGAGATCGCGCGCTACGGCATGCTCAGGACCTGGGCGACGCAGCTCGGCCATGCCGATGCGGCGAAGCTTCTGGAGCAGACGCTCGAGGAAGAGAAGAAGGCCGACGCGCTTCTGAGCCAGATCGCCGAGAGCGCGAACAAGAGCGCGAACAAGAAGGCCGCCTGAGCGGATTGATCTTTTACTGACGGGCGGGCGCGTGAGCGTCCGCCCGTTTTCGCGCGCGGAGTTCCGAATGAAGATTTCGCTCGAAGGGCAGGTCGCGATCGTGACCGGCGCGAGCTCGGGAATCGGGCGCGCGGTGGCTGAAGCCATGGGCGCCGCCGGCGCCAAAGTCGCTGTGAATTACCGTTCGCAGCCGGAGGCCGCCGACGAAGTCGTCGCGACGATCACGAACGCCGGCGGCGAGGCCTTCGCCATCAAGGCCGACGTCTCCGACGAGGCCGAGATCGGCGCGCTGTTCGCCGAGACTGTGTGGCGGTACGGCGCGATCGACATCGTTGTCGCCAACGCCGGCATGCAGAAGGATTCCGGCGCCGCGGAGATGACGCTCGACGACTGGCGCAAGGTCATCGACGTCAACCTTACCGGCCAGTTCCTCTGCGCCCGCGCCGCGATCCGGCAGTTCCGCGCGCAAGGCCGCCGCGACGTCTCGAAGGCGTTGGGAAAACTCATCTGCATGAGCTCCGTCCACGAGGTCATTCCCTGGGCCGGCCACGTGAACTACGCGGCGTCGAAAGGCGGCGTCATGCTGATGATGAAGACCCTTGCGCAGGAATATGCGCAGGAGGGCATCCGTGTGAACGCGATCGCGCCCGGCGCGATCCGCACCGCGATCAACGAGCAGGAGACGCAAGGGGAGGCGGCGAAGGCGCTGCTGAAGCTTATCCCCTACGGCCGCATCGGCGTCGCCAAGGATGTCGCGAACGCAGCCGTCTGGCTGGCGTCCGATCTCGCCGACTATGTGGTCGGGACTACGATCACGGTCGACGGCGGCATGACGCTCTATCCGGAATTCCGCGGGAATGGCTGAGCGGCGCGCGCGGCGTCCGCCGGTCGCGATCGAAGACCACGCGCTGATCGGCGACATGTCGACGGCTGCGCTCGTCTCGCGCGAAGGCGCGATCGACTTTCTGTGCTGGCCGCGCTTCGACAGCCCGACGGTGTTCGCCTCGCTGCTCGACCCCGAGAAGGGCGGCGAGTTCGTGATCCGACCGGTGCTACGCGGGGCGCGCACAATGCAGATCTATCTACCCGACACCAATGTCGCTCTTACCCGCTGGCTCGCCGAGGACGGCAGCGCGGAGGTCACCGACGTCATGCGCCCGCAGCGCGGCGTCGATGGCGGCGAGCCGCACATCCTCCGCCGCGTCGAGGCCACCCGCGGCGAAGTCCGGTTCGAGGCCTCATGCAGCCCGCGCTTCGATTACGCCCGCTCTCGCGGCGTCGCGCGCAAGAAAGGCGACTCGGTCATCTTCAAATCGCGCCATGCCGATCTGCGCCTCACCTCCGACGCGCCTTTGCGCGCACGTCGCGGCGGCGACGCTACGGCGAGCTTCACGCTGAAGAAGGGCGAGGTCGCCTGGTTCGTGCTCGACGGCGGTGAGGGCGACGCGCCGCTCGGCGAGGCGGCCGAGGTCGCGCTCGCCTCCGCCGTCGCCTGGTGGCGGCGCTGGGCCGGCCAGTCCACGTATAAGGGCCGTTGGCGCGAGACGGTGATGCGCTCGGCGCTCGCGCTCAAGCTGATGACCACGCGCGACCATGGCTCGATCGTGGCGGCGCCGACTTTCGGCCTTCCGGAAGCTCCCGGTGGAGAGCGCAATTGGGATTATCGCGCCACCTGGATCCGCGACGCCTCCTTCACAGTCTACGCGCTGGTCCGCCTCGGCTTCCATGACGAGGCGGTGGATTTCATGGCCTGGATCGCCAAGCGTCTCGAAGAGAATGACGGCCGGCTTTCGATCATGTACGGGCCGACCGGCGGCAGGGAGCTCGAGGAGATCGAGCTGGATCATCTCGCGGGCTATGGCGGGGCGCGGCCGGTCCGGATCGGCAACAAGGCGGTCGACCAGATCCAGCTCGACATCTACGGCGAACTGCTCGACGCGGCCTATCTCGCCGACAAATACGGGCGCGCGATGTCGGCGGACGGCTGGAGGGCGACCTGCAAGATCGTCGAGCACGTCTGCGACCACTGGAAGAGCGCCGACGCCGGCATTTGGGAGATCAGGTGCGAGCCGCGCGAGTTCCTGCACTCCCGCCTGATGTGCTGGGTCGCCGTCGACCGGGCGCTGAGGCTCGCGAGCAAGCGCTCGCTGCCGGCGCCGATCGCGCGCTGGACCGCGTGCCGCGACGAGATCCACAAGGACATCTGGACGAACTTCTGGGACGAGGAGCTCGGCCATTTCGTCGAGAGCCGCGGCTCCAAGGACCTCGACGGCGCGATGCTGTTGATGCCGCTCGTCCGCTTCCTCGGCGCCCGCGACCCGAAGTGGCTCGCGACCCTCGACGCCATCGGCCACAAGCTGTCCGACGACGCGCTGGTGTTCCGCTACCGCGGCGAGGACGGGCTGAAGGGTCGGGAGGGCGCCTTCACGGCTTGCTCGTTCTGGTACGTCGAATGCCTCGCCAGGGCCGAGCGGCTTGACGAGGCGCGCACCGCCTTCGAGAAGATCCTGGGCTACGCCAACCATGTCGGCCTGTTCGCCGAGGAGATCGGCCTCGACGGCGGGCACCTCGGCAACTTTCCGCAGGCGCTCACCCATCTTGCGCTGATCAGCGCGGCGTTTTTCCTCGACCGCGAGCTTTCAGGCGAGCGGGGAACGTGGCGACCTTGATCGGCCGCCCGGTCAGAACACGTTCGGGTAGAGGTACAGCACGATCACCCGCTCGATCAGGAAGATGATCAGCAGCAGGATGATGGGCGAGATGTCGATCCCGCCAAGGTTCGGCAGCGAGTTGCGGATCGGCCTCAGCAGCGGCTCCGTCACCCTGTAGAGGAAGTCCCAGATCGCCGAGACCACGCTGTTGCGGGTGTTCACGACGTTGAACGCGATCAGCCATGACAGGATGGCGGAGGCGATCAGCAGCCAGGTGTAGAGCTGGAGGGCGAGGAGGACGACGTCGAGGAGCGCGCGCATGCGGTCTTGTGATGCCTTCTCGCAGAGTGTGACGGCTGGAGACATATCGGCCGTGCGAGCGCCCCGCAAGCGCGGCCGGTCTCGAGCCGCCGCTTCTCCTTGACAGGACTCAGGCGCCCCCCGTAAATGGCGCGCCTTCGGGACGCGGGGCCGTAGCTCAGATGGGAGAGCGCTGCAATCGCACTGCAGAGGTCAGGGGTTCGATTCCCCTCGGCTCCACCAGCCTCCCGAATTCAAGCTTCTGACATCTCCCTCGACATTTTCGCCGGCTCCTGGGGCCAGCGGGCCAGCGCTTCGCGTCCGACGGGGGTCAGCGCGTAGACGCCGCGTTCGGCGCGTTCGAACCATCCATAGACGTTGCGGGCTAGGATCTTGAGCGCGTCGGGGGCGGCCGGCCTGAGGTCGCGCGGGCGCAAAGGCCCGGCGACGAGGGCTGCGGCGCAGATGAGCGCCTGCTGGCGATAGGCGGTCATGATCGGCGCGCGATTTCCGCCGCCGGCCGTCGGGTCGCCCTTGCGGCGGCGGTGTTCGTCGACAAGGCGAGAGCGACGGCGCGGGTCGCGGCGCGGCGCGGGCGCGACCGGGCTCACCAGGATCTCGACGGCGCCGGCGCTCGAGACGCCCAGCATGCCGAAGCCGAGCCGTTTGCAGAGCGCGCGGAAGCGGCGGTCATGCCCAACGCCGCGCGACGCCATGGCGGCGGCGATCCAGACCTCGTCGCAGGCGGCGGCGCGGTCCACCGCCTGCAGCACGAGCTCGAGATTGAAGCTCTTCTTCAGCTCGCAGACCACGACAACAGGCGGCTCGCCCTCCTTCAGCCCGACGAGGTCGCAATTGCCGACCTCCCCCTTCACGGAATAACCGAGCATTTCCAGGAAGGCTTTTACGGGCGCGTAGAGCGTCGTCTCCATGGGCCCGAGCTTTACGCGATTCGGGCGCTGCGGCCCTTTCGCGGGGGCCTTCGCCCGTGGAATGGTGCGCGCCGAGATGAGCTTCACCCTTCGCCAGCTTCGCTATTTCGTCGCGGTCGCGGAGGGCGGCACCGTGTCCGGCGCCGCGCAGGAGCTCAGCGTTTCACAGTCCGCGATGACGGAGGCGATCAAAGCGCTCGAGGCCGATCTCGGCGTGCTGCTGTTCGAGCGGCGCCCGCGCGGACTCGTCGTCACTTATGAGGGCCGGCAGTTCGAGCGGCACGCGCGGCGCATCCTCAGCGCTGTCGCGGACGCCAGGCACGGCCTGGCCGAACGGACTGCGGAAAGCGGCGGGGCGCTTAATTTTGGCGTGACGTCGCTGGTCGCGGGCTATGTGCTGCCGGACCTGCTGGAGCGCTATCGGCGCGCCCATCCCTCCGTCGCGCTAAGGGCGATCGAGGACGGCGGCGACTATCTCGAGCATCTGCTGATCGGCGGCGAGCTCGACGTCGCGGTCATGGAGGTCTCGCCGCGGCGCGACCACAGCGCGTTGCAGATCGAGATCGTCGAGAGTTCGTCCCATCGGCTCTGGCTGCCGATCGGTCACCCGCTCGCCGAGGCCGAAAGCGCCCCTGCCGCCGCGCTTCAGGGCGAAAAGCTCATCGCGCTGTCCGTCGACGAGTTCGAGGACGGGACGGAGCGGCTGCTGGCGGCGCTCGGCGTCCGACCGGAGATCGCATTCCGCACCCGCTCGGTCGAGGCGGTCCGCAGCCTGGTCGCAACCGGCGCAGGCGTCGCTTTGCTGCCGGATCTGTTCTACCGCCCGTGGTCGCTGGAAGGCGACCGCATCGAGAGCCGCAGGCTGATCGAGCCGCTGCCGGTCATCCAGGTCGGCGTCGCGTGGCGTCGCGGATCGACGCTGCCGCAGGCGGCGCAGGACTTTATCGCGCTCGCCCGCTTCGGGCGGGAGCAGAAGACGCGGCCGATTGCTATCGGGTGAGCCGATAGCAGCGTTCGGTTTTTTGAATTTGCGATTGCTGCTTTCGTGGCTACGCTGACTTTATAGGCACGACATTCCCCGTTCCGGAGAGACGCCATGACGCCTTCAGCATCCCGGACTACGGCGGCGCTCGCCGCGATCGCCCTTCTCGCCTCTCAGAACGCCGCTTTCGCTGCCATGACAAAGGTCGGCGCGGGTGAAGGAGAGGTCAGCATCGTCGCTTGGCCCGGCTACATCGAGCGCGGCGAGACCGACAAAGCCTATGACTGGGTCACTGGCTTCGAGAAGGAGACCGGCTGCAAGGTCAACGTGAAGACCGCCGCCACCTCCGACGAGATGGTGACCCTGATGAACCAGGGCGGCTTTGACCTCGTGACCGCTTCCGGCGACGCGTCGCTGCGCCTGGTTGCCGGCAAGAAGGTTCAGCCGATCGACACCGACCTCGTCCCGAGCTGGAAGACGGTCGACGACCGGCTGAAGGACGCGCCGTGGCACACGGTCGGTGGGAAGCATTACGGCGTGCCGTTCCAATGGGGCCCGAACGTGCTGCTCTACAACACGGACGTCTTCAAGGAGGCGCCGAAGAGCTGGGCGGTGGTCTTCGAGCCGCAGGACTTTCCCGACGGCAAGCCGAACAAGGGTCGCGTGCAGGCTTATGACGGGCCGATCTACATCGCCGACGCCGCCAATTATCTGATGGCGAAAAAGCCCGAGCTTGGCATCAAGGATCCCTACGCCCTGACCGACAAGCAGTACGAGGCCGCGCTCGATCTGCTGAAGGGCCAGCGCGCGTTGGTCGCGAAATACTGGCACGACGCGGCGGTGCAGGTGGACGACTTTAAGACCGAAGGCGTCGTCGCCTCGAGCTCGTGGCCGTTCCAGGTCAACACGCTGGTCGCCGACAAGCGCAAGGTGGCGTCCACCATCCCGGAGGAGGGCGCGACCGGCTGGGCGGACACGACCATGCTCGCGACCGACGCCAAGCACCCGAACTGCGCCTACAAATGGCTGGAGCACTCGATCTCGCCGAAGACGCAAGGCGACCTCGCGGCGTGGTTCGGCTCCGTGCCCTCCGCGCCGGCGGCGTGCAAGGGCAACGAACTGCTCGGCGCCGAGGGCTGCGCGACCAACGGCTTCGACAATTTCGAGAAGATCAAGTTCTGGCGCACGCCGACCGCGAAGTGCGGCGACAAGACCTGCGTGCCGTATTCTCGCTGGGTGTCGGACTACATCGCGGTGATGGGGAAGTAGGGCCAAGCCCGCGGACCGGAGCGCCGCTCGCCATCTGATTCTCGAGTCATTCCGGGCGCGGCGCCGGAACCCATAAGCACGCCGCTCGCCTGACGAGGCGAGGGCGGCGGAAACGGATCCCGGAGAGCTCCGGATGACCGCGGAGTGTCCGGCGCGAGCTCGCGTCATCCACGAAAGACTGCCTATGACCGCGACTCCCGCCATCTCGCTCGCACGCGTGTCGCGCCATTTCGGAGCGACGCGGGCGATGGACGAGGTCGATCTCGAGATCGCCGAGGGCGAGTTCTTTGCGATGCTCGGCCCCTCGGGCTCCGGCAAGACGACCTGCCTGCGCGTCATCGCCGGCTTCGAACGCCCGAACGCCGGCAAGGTCATGATCTTCGGCGAAGACGCGACCAACGTCCCGCCTTACCGGCGCGCGGTGAACACCGTGTTCCAGGACTACGCGCTGTTCCCGCATATGAGCGTCGGTGAGAACGTCGCCTATTCCATGATGCTGAAGAAGGTCGCGAAGGCGGAGCGCAGGAAGCGCGCGGAAGAGGCGCTGGCGCTGATGCGGCTGCCGAACTTCTTCGACCGCAAGCCAGCCGAGCTTTCAGGCGGCCAGCGCCAGCGCGTCGCGCTCGCCCGCGCCATCGTCAACCGCCCGAAGGCGCTGCTGCTCGACGAGCCGCTCGGCGCGCTCGACCTGAAGCTCCGCGAGAACATGCAGGAGGAGCTGAAGACGCTGCAGCGCAGCCTCGGCCTCACCTTCGTGTTCGTGACCCACGACCAGAGCGAGGCGCTCTCGATGGCGGATCGCGTCGCTGTGTTCAATGACGGCAAGGTCGTCCAGGTCGGGCCGCCACAGGAGATCTACCGGCGTCCGGTCAACGCCTTCGTCGCGGACTTCGTGGGCTCGTCCAACGTGCTGCCGCCGTCTTTCGTGCAGGCCACGGCGGGCGAGGCGCGCTGGGCGAGCCTGCGGCCGGAACAGATCAGGCTCTCGGCCCCGACCGGCGCGAATGGCGCGCTGGTCGGGAAGGTGACGGCGGAAAGCTATCTCGGCGCGACCACGCGCTATGCCGTCACGCTTCCGGACGTCTCGCTTCACGCCATCATGCCGGCCGGAGCGTTCGCGACGCCGAGCGACGGGCGGGTCGCGGTCGCTTTCGACAAAAGCGCGCTGCACTTCATCGAGGGCCCGGCGGGATGAGCGTCGCCGAGGCCATCGCGCCCCCGCCGCGCAGCCTGACCGGGCGTTTGAGCGACGGCCTGTGGCGCGCGCCGAAGCTCGCCGTCCTGCTGCTCCTCGCCCCCGCGCTGCTCTGGCTGGCGATCGTCTATCTCGGCTCGCTCGCGACTCTCCTGCGGCAGAGCTTCTTCTCGCTCGAGGAGTTTTCCGGCCTCATCGTCGAGGACTACACGCTCGCGACCTACGCGGAGCTGTTCCAGCCGGCGAACTTCGACATCATCGTCCGCACCGTCGCCATGGCGGCCTGCGTCAGCGTCGCGAGCGCGATCGTGGGTTTCCCCATCGCCTATGTCGCGGCGCGCTACTGCCGCGGGGCGTGGAAGGCGGCGTTCTACCTCGCGGTCATGCTGCCGCTGTGGTCGAGCTACCTGGTCAAGGTCTACGCCTGGAAGCTCATGCTGGCGCGCGAGGGCATCCTCACCTGGGCCTTCGCCAAGGTCGGGCTAACGCCGGTGCTCGACTGGGCGCTCGCGCTGCCCGGGATCGGCGGCCCGTCGCTCTCGACGAGCTATATCGGGACCTTCCTGGTCTTCCTCTACATCTGGCTGCCTTACATGATCCTGCCGACGCAGGCGGCGCTGGAGCGCGTGCCGGGCGGGCTCATCGCGGCCTCGGCCGATCTCGGCGCGACACCGTGGGCGACCTTCCGCCATGTCATCCTGCCTTTAGCGATGCCGGGCGTCGTGGCCGGCTCGATCTTCACCTTCTCGCTGACGCTCGGCGACTACATCATCCCGCAGATCGTGGGCTCCGGCCGCTACTTCATCGGGCAGGCCGTCTACGTGCAGCAGGGCACGGCTGGCAACATCCCGCTCGCGGCCGCCTTCACGGTGGTGCCGATCCTCATCATGGGCGTTTACCTCGCGATCGCCCGCCGCCTTGGAGCCTTCGATGCGCTCTGAAGGGTCGCTGGCGGTGAAAATCGCGGCGGGGCTCGGCCTCGCCTTCCTGATCGCGCCGCTGCTGGTGATCGTGGCCTACGCCTTCACCACTGAAGAGCGCAGCTTCGTCTGGCCGCCGCCGGGGCTCACTCTCAAATGGTTCGGCGTGGCTTGGGAGCGAACGGACGTCTGGGCCGCGCTCACCCTCTCGCTCCGCGTCGCGGCCGTCGCCACCATCCTCGCGCTGATCCTGGGGACGCTGACCGCGATGGCGGTCGCCCGCAGCCGGTTCTTCGGGCGCGACGCGGTCTCGCTGCTGGTCATCCTGCCGATCGCGCTGCCCGGCATCATCACCGGCATCGCGCTCCGCTCCGCCTTCGCGACCTTCGAGATCCCCTTCTCGTTTTGGACGATCGTGGTCGGCCACGCGACCTTCTGCATCGTCGTCGTCTACAACAACGCCGTCGCGCGGCTGCGGCGGATGTCCGGCTCGCTGGTCGAAGCCTCGATGGACCTCGGAGCGACCGGCTTTCAGACCTTCCGCCATATCGTCCTGCCGAATGTCGGCACGGCGCTCCTCGCCGGCGGCATGCTGGCCTTCGCGCTGTCCTTCGACGAAGTCATCGTCACGACCTTCACGGCAGGCCAGCAGCAGACCCTCCCGCTCTGGATGCTTGAGGAGCTGATCCGCCCGCGTCAGCGCCCTGTCACCAACGTGGTCGCGCTGGTCGTGATCGCCGTGACCTTCATCCCCATCCTGCTCGCCTTCTATCTCACCGGCGCGGACGAGCAGACCGCCGCCGCCGCCGGAAAATAGCCCCACCAAGGAGACGTCCCATGGACACCGCGATGCTGATCGGCTCCGCCTTCGAGGCCGGGACCGAGACCGAAGAGAAGGTGCTGAACCCGAAGACCGGCGCCGAGATCCTAGCGCTGCCCGAGGCCTCGCCGGCGCAGGTGGAAGCCGCCGTCGCTTCCGCCTCGACCGCCTTCAAGAGCTGGGCGCGCACGACGCCGGGCGAGCGCTCGGCTTATCTGCTCAAGATCGCCGACGCGATCGAGAAGGACGCTGAAGGCTTCGCCGCGCTGGAATCGCTGAACTGCGGCAAGCCGATCAACGCCGTGCTGAACGACGAGATGCCGGCGATCGTCGATTGCTGGCGGTTCTTCGCCGGCGCGGTGCGCAACATGCACGCGGCCGTCGCGGGCGAATACATGGCCGGCCACACCTCAATGATCCGCCGGGACCCGATCGGCGTCGTCGCCTCGATCGCGCCGTGGAACTACCCGCTGATGATGATGGCGTGGAAGCTCGCGCCGGCGATCGCGGGCGGCAACACGGTGGTCTTCAAGCCGTCCGAGCAGACGCCGCTCACCGCGCTCAAGATGGCGAAGCTGCTCGCCGACATCCTCCCCGAGGGGGTCGTCAACATCATCCTCGGCCGTGGCGAGAGCGTCGGTAATGCGCTGATCAACCATCCCCGCGTCGACATGATCTCGATCACCGGCGACGTCGCGACCGGCAAGAAGGTCCTGCAGGCGGCCTCGAAGACCGTGAAGCGCACCCATCTCGAGCTCGGCGGCAAGGCGCCCGTCATCGTGTTCGACGACGCCGATCTCGACGAGGTCGTGAACGGCCTTCGCGCCTTCTCGTTCTATAACGCCGGGCAGGATTGCACGGCCGCCTGCCGGGTCTATGCCGGCGAGAAGATCTACGACCGGCTCGTGGCGGACCTCTCCTCCGCGGCCTCCAGCCTCGTCTTCAACGATCCGGACGACTCGAAGAACGAGATCGGCCCGCTCATCTCGGGCCGCCAGCGCGACCGGGTCGCGAGCTTCGTCGAGCGGGCGTCCGAGCTTTCACACATCGAGATCGCGGCCGGCGGCAAGAAATCCGGCGACGGCGGCTTCTTCTACGAGCCGACGGTGATCGCCGGCGCCCGGCAGGAGGATGAGATTGTCCGCCGCGAGGTCTTTGGCCCGGTCGTCTCCGTCACGCGTTTCAGCGACCCGGAAGACGCCATCGCCTGGGCGAACGACAGCGATTACGGGCTCGCCAGCTCGGTCTGGACCAAGGACGTGGGCAAGGCGATGACCGTCGCGTCACGGCTGCAGTACGGCTGCACCTGGATCAACACGCACTTCATGCTGGTCAGCGAGATGCCGCATGGCGGCCTAAAACAGTCCGGCTATGGCAAGGATCTGTCGGCCTATGCGCTCGAGGACTACACGGCCGTGCGGCATGTGATGATCAAGCACGGGTAGGTATCACTAGGCCCTATTCCGCTTGCGGGAGACGGTAAGGGTGAGGGTCCGTTTCACGGAAACTCCCTCTCCCCGAACGAAAAAAGCGCCCCGCGAGGGGCGCTTTTCCATTTCAGGCGAAGAACCGTTCGATTACTCGGCGGCTTCCTCGCGACGCGGGCCGCGGCGACGGCGGCCGCCGCCGGCGCGCTGCTCGCTGCCGTCCTCGGCGGGCGCTTCGGCCGCAGGGGCCTCGCCGCCGGCCGCAGGCGCCGGAGCGGACGCGCCGCCCTCGAGGTCTTCGCCGGTTTCCTGGTTCACGACCTTCATCGACAAACGGGTTTTGCCGCGATCGTCGAAGCCCATGAGCTTCACCTTGACCTTGTCGCCCTCCTTGAGGACGTCCGAGACCTTGGCGACGCGCTCTGAGGAGATCTGGCTGACGTGGACGAGGCCGTCCTTGGCGCCGAAGAAGTTCACGAAGGCGCCGAACTCGACCACCTTCACGACCGTGCCGTCATAGACCACGCCGACTTCCGGGTCGGACGCGATCGAGCGGATCCAGGCGAGCGCCGCCTTGATCGCCTTGCCGTCCGAGGAGGCGACCTTCACGGTGCCGTCGTCCTCGATGTTCACCTTGGCGCCGGTCTTCTCCACGATCTCGCGGATGACCTTGCCGCCGGTGCCGATCACTTCGCGGATCTTGTCGGTCGGGATCTTGATGACCTCGATGCGCGGCGCGTATTCGCCGAGTTCGGTGCGGCCGGCCTCGATCGCCTTGCCCATCTCGATCAGGATGCCGAGACGGCCTTCCTTGGCCTGGCCGAGAGCGACCTGCATGATCTCCTCGGTGATGCCGGCGATCTTGATGTCCATCTGGAGGGCGGTGACGCCCTCGTCCGTTCCGGCCACCTTGAAGTCCATGTCGCCGAGGTGATCCTCGTCGCCGAGGATGTCGGAGAGGACGGCGAACTTCTCGCCTTCCAGGATCAGGCCCATCGCGATGCCCGCGACCGGGCGCTTCAGCGGAACGCCCGCGTCCATCGCCGAGAGGGAGGCGCCGCAGACCGACGCCATCGAGGACGAGCCGTTCGACTCCGTGATCTCGGAGACGATGCGCAGCGTGTAGGGGAACTCGTCCGCCTTCGGCAGCATCGGGTGGATCGCGCGCCAGGCGAGCTTGCCGTGGCCGATCTCACGACGCCCGGGGGCGCCCATGCGTCCGGTCTCACCGACGGAGTAGGGCGGGAAGTTGTAGTGGAGCAGGAAGCGCTCCTTGTACGTGCCGCCAAGCGAGTCGATGAACTGCTCGTCCTCACCGGTGCCGAGCGTCGCGACCACGATCGCCTGCGTCTCGCCGCGTGTGAAGATCGCCGAGCCGTGCGTACGCGGCAGGACGCCGACTTCGGCCAGGATCGGACGCACGGTCGTGAGGTCGCGGCCGTCGATGCGGATCTTGTCGTCGAGGATGCCCCAGCGGACGATCTTGGCCTCGAGCTCCTTGAACACGGCGCCGAGCTTCAGCGGATCGACGGGGTTATCGACGCCTTCGCCGGAGAAGGCGGCGAGCGCCTTCTTCTTGGCGGCGCCGACGGCGTCCTGACGGTCCTGCTTGCGCTTGATCTTGTAGGCGTCGCGAAGGTCGGCCTCGACCAGCTCGCGGAGCTTGGCCTCGAGCTCGGAGACGTCGGCGACCTGGTGGTCGCGGGGCTCCTTGGCGGCCTTCTCGGCGAGCTTGATGATCGCGTCGATCACCGGCTGGAAGCCCTTGTGGCCGAACATGACGGCGCCGAGCATGACTTCCTCGGAAAGCTCCTTGGCTTCCGACTCCACCATCAGCACCGCGTCCTGCGTGCCGGCGACCACGAGGTCGAGGTCGGATGTCGGCATGCGGTCGGCGACCGGGTTCAGCACGTATTCGCCGTCGATATAGCCGACGCGAGCGCCGCCGATCGGACCCATGAAGGGCACGCCGGAGAGCGTCAGCGCAGCCGAGGCGCCGATCATGCCGACGATGTCGGCGTCGTTCTCGAGGTCGTAGGAGAGGACGGTGACGACGACCTGGGTCTCGTTCTTGTAGCCGTCGGCGAACAGCGGACGGATCGGCCGGTCGATCAGGCGCGAGGTCAGCGTGTCCTTCTCGGTCGGCCCGCGCTCACGCTTGAAGTAGCCGCCCGGGATACGGCCCGCGGCATAGTACTTCTCGGTGTAATTGACGGTCAGCGGGAAGAAGTCGATGCCGGGCTTCGGCGACTTCGCCGAGACGGCGGTGGCGAGCACGGTGGTCTCGCCGTAGGTGACGAGCACTGCGCCGTCCGCTTGGCGGGCGACGTGGCCGGTCTCGAGGGTCAGCGTGCGGCCGGCCCATTCGATGGATTCGCGGTGAATTTCGAACATGCGTGTGGTTTTCCTTGCGGTCACGGGACCAGCCAAGGAAGCCGTCGGGCTTAATTGTCCGCCACGGGCAAGACGGCGCGGCGCTCGCTTTCGGTGAAGAAAGAAGCGCCCTGCGATCCTGCCCCATGACGTTCGGGCCCGATGGCGTCCCGGGTCCCTTTCGTCTGTCGTATCACGCGCCAGCGCCCCATTGCGCCGACGTCGCGTGGTCTCTTGGGCGGTTCCGGGCGGGCCCCGAAACCGTCAGCGGGCGCTTAAGGCGCGCCCGAAAAGCGAACGGCGGCCGATCGGACCGGCCGTCGAAGCGAGCGTCAGCGGCGGATGCCGAGACGCCCGATCAGGGTCTGGTAGCGGGCGACGTCCTTGCCCTTCACGTAGTCCAGCAGCGAACGGCGCTGGCTGACCATCTTCAGCAGGCCGCGGCGCGAATGGTTGTCCTTCGCGTGGGTCTTGAAGTGTTCGGTCAGGTTGGTGATGCGTTCGGTCAGAACGGCCACCTGGACTTCAGGCGATCCGGTGTCGCCTTCCTTGGTCGCGTACTGGGCGACCAGCTCTTGCTTGCGTTCAGCGGTGATCGACATCGGGGTCTCACTGTTCGATCGGTTTTCTGGACCCGACGGGCTCAAGGCCTGTCGAGGTTGAAGACGCGTCTGGGATGAAGTTCGCCGCGTTCGATCTCGGCGAGCGCGATCAACGCGCCGTCGGTCGTCACGGAGACCGTTCCTTGAAAGGTCGGGGCATCCCGTCCGCGCAGCAGCACCGGCTGCCCATTGAGCAGTCGGGCCGCCTCCGCCCGGTTGACGGCGAGCGCCGGGATGTCGTCCAGCGCCGTCTCGACCGGTAGGAGAGCGTCGGCCATCTCCTTATACGCACCGTCGCTCTGCCGCAAGCGTTCGAGCTCCTCGAGCGTGACGGCGTCCTCCTCGGTGAAGCCGCCAACGGCCGTGCGCCGGAGCGCCGAGATGTGGGCGCGGGTCCCGAGCGCACGACCCATGTCGCGGGCGATCGCGCGCACATAGGTGCCCTTGCCGCATTCGGTTTCGAACACCGCGCGGTCGGGGGAGGGCATGTCGACGAGGTCGAGCCGGTGGACGTCGACGACGCGCGGCTCGAGAATGACGTCCTCGCCTTCGCGCGCGAGATCGTAAGCGCGCTCGCCGTCGATCTTCAGCGCGGAGAACTTCGGCGGGATCTGCGTCACCTGTCCGCGAAAATTCGGCAGGATGGCGAGGATGTCCTCGCGCGTTGGCCGGACCTCGGAGGTCTCGACCGCCTCGCCTTCCGTGTCGTCGGTGTTGGTTTCGACGCCCCAGGTCGCCTCGAAGCGGTAGATCTTCCGGCCGTCCATCACGAAGGGCACGGTCTTGGTCGCCTCGCCGAACGCGATCGGCAGGATGCCGGAGGCGAGCGGATCGAGCGTGCCCGCGTGGCCCGCCTTCTTCGCCTGATACAGCCAGCGCGCCTTCGAGACGGCGTGGGTTGAGGTAACGCCGACCGGCTTATCGAGGATCAGCCAGCCGGAGATGTCGAGGCCTTTCTTGCGGCGGCTCATCCTTCGTCCTCCGCCCCGTCGCCGCCGAGGTCGCGGGCGACCTGGGGCGAGCGGAGCAGGGCGTCGATCTGGGAGCCGCGGTCGAAGCTGTCGTCGATGCGGAAGCGCAAATCCGGCGCGGATTTCAGCGCCAGCCGCTTAACCACCATCATGCGGAGCTGCTTGCGGTTGGCGTCGAGCGCCGCAAGCACCTTCGCCTCGTCCCTGCCGCCGAGCGGCATGACATAGGCGGTCGCGAGCTTGAGGTCCGGCGTCATGCGGACCTCCGGGACGGTGATGACGTGCTTTTCCAGCACGGGATCCATCACCTCGCCGCGCTGGAGCACGTCGGCCAACGCATGGCGCACGAGTTCGCCCACGCGCAGCATGCGCTGGGACGGGGCCTTAGGCCCGGAACTGCGGGACATTTTTTCTTCCTTCTTCGCCAAGCGGCTCGGGCCCAAAGGCTTTCGAACCGTCAGGGCCGGGATCGGACCGGCGCTGAGCGGAATGGGTTCAGGCGTGATCCCGGACAGCGGCCAGGCCGATCCGGGATCACGGTCTTTCTCAGAGCGAGCGCTTCACTTCCGTGACGCGGTAGCACTCGATGACGTCGCCCGCGCGCATGTCCTGGTAGTTCTCGAAGGACATGCCGCACTCAGTGCCGGCGCGGACCTCGGGCACGTCGTCCTTGAAGCGCTTCAGCGTCGAGAGCTTGCCCTCGTGGATCACCACGTTCTCGCGGATCAGGCGGACGCTTGCGCCCTTCTGCACCACGCCCTCGGTGACGAGGCAGCCGGCGATCTTGCCGACCTTCGACACGGCGAAGATCTCGCGGATCTCGGCGTTGCCGAGGAAGTCCTCACGCCGCTCCGGCGACAGCATCCCCGACATCGCGGACTTAATGTCGTCCACCAGGTCGTAGATGATGTTGTAGTAGCGGATCTCGGTGCCGGTGCGGTCGGCGGCGTCGCGCGCCTCCTTCAGCGCGCGGACGTTGAAGCCGAGCACCACCGCGTTCGAAGCCGAGGCCAGGATCACGTCGCTCTCGGTCACGCCACCGGCGCCCGACAGCAGGATGCGCACGCCGACCTCGTCGTTGCCGACCTTCTCGAGCGCCTGCACGATCGCCTCGACCGAGCCCTGCACGTCGCCCTTGATGACCAGCGGGAACTCCTTTTTCCCGGCGACCTTGATCTGCGACATCATTTCTTCGAGGCCGGAGACGCGCACCGTGGAGCGCGCCGCCGCCTTCTCGCGCTTCTGGCGCTGACGGTATTCTGCGACCTCGCGGGCGCGAGCTTCGTTCTCGACCACCGCGAGACGGTCGCCCGCCTCCGGCGCGCCGTTGAAGCCGAGGATCTCGACCGGCATGGACGGGCCGGCTTCGGCGACCCCCTGGCCCTGATCGTCGATCAGCGCGCGCACGCGGCCCCACTCGGCGCCGGCGACGACGATGTCGCCGTGCCTGAGCGTGCCGCGCTGGACCAGCACGGTCGCCACTGGACCGCGGCCGCGGTCGAGCTTGGCCTCGATGACGGTGCCTTCGGCCGGACGGTCGGGGTTCGCCTTCAGTTCGAGGATTTCGGCCTGCAGCTGGATGAGCTCGAGCAGCTTGTCGAGGTTGAGCTTCTCCTTGGCCGAAACCTCGACCTCGATGGTCTCGCCGCCCAGCGACTCGACCTGGATTTCGTACTGCAGCAGCTCGCTGCGCACCTTGTCCGGCTTGGCCTCGGGCTTGTCGATCTTGTTGATCGCCACGATGATCGGCACGCCGGCCGCGCGGGCGTGGTTGATGGCCTCCGCCGTCTGCGGCATGACGCCGTCGTCGGCCGCGACCACCAGCACCACGATGTCCGTCGACCGCGCGCCGCGCTGGCGCATGGCGGTGAAGGCGGCGTGGCCGGGCGTGTCGATGAAGGTGATGAGGCCGCCGAGCGGCGAGGTCACCTGATAGGCGCCAATGTGCTGGGTGATGCCGCCGGCCTCGCCCTTCACCACGGTGGTGTGGCGAATGGCGTCGAGCAGCGACGTCTTGCCGTGGTCGACATGGCCCATGATGGTCACGACCGGCGGGCGCGTCTTGAGCCCGCCCTCAGGATCGGGAGCGTCGAACAGGCCTTCCTCGACGTCGGACTCCGCCACGCGGCGAACCGTGTGGCCGAGCTCCTCGGCGACGAGCTGCGCGGTATCGGCGTCGATCAGCTCGTTGATCTTCTTCATCACGCCCTGCTTCATCAGCAGGCGCACGACGTCGACCGCGCGCTCCGACATGCGGTTCGCGAGCTCCTGGACGGTGATCGTCTCAGGCACCACGACCTCGCGGATCAGCTTCTCCTTGGGCTCCTGATGGCCCTTGCCGGTCATCCGCTGGACGCGCCGGCGATAGGAGGCGACGGAGCGCGTGCGGTCTTCGCCCGTCGCGCCGGTCGCGGTCGTGATGGTGAGGCGCGTGCGCTCCTTGGTCGGCGCGACGCGGGTGCGCTCGGGCTTCGGCGGCGTCACGGGACGCGCAGGCGCGGCGCCCATGCGGCGGGGAGCGGCGCGCGCAGGCTCATCGCTCTCCGTCGTCATCGGACGGCGGCCGGCGCCGCCGGCGGGGCCTTCGAAGCTGCGCGGAGGACGTGGCGCGCTGGGCGAAGACGGCCGCGGCGAGGGCGAATAAGGCGCGGGCGACGGCGAAGGCGCGGGCGCGACATAATTTGGGTTGTCGGAGGGGCGCTCGATCGTGCGCTCTTCGCCGAGACGCTTAGCGGCATCAATCTCGGCGCGGCGGCGGATCTCCTCCTCCTGCGCGCGGCGGGCGTCCTCTTCGCGCTTGCGCGCTTCGGCGGCGAGGCGCTCACGCTCCTCGTTCGCCTCGCGGATGATGCGGGCGCGGGCCTCGTCCTGAGACTTCTGACGGTCCACCGCCTCGCGTTGCTTGGCGCCGGCGAGCGCCTGGGCGCGGGCGCCCATCTCGTCGGAGGTCAGCGTGCGCAGGACCATCCCGGGCGAGGACGGGCGCGGCGCGGCCGGGCGGGGGGCCGGGGCTGTCGGCTCGGGCTTGGCCGCAGGCGGCGGCGGTGGGGCGGCAGGTCGTGCGGGCGCGGCCGGCTGCGGCGCGGCGGCCTTCGCGGCCTCGGCCGGCGTCAGGATGCGACGCTTCACCTTCTCGACCACCACCGCATTGGTGCGGCCATGGCTGAAGCTCTGGCGCACGACTCCGGGCTCCGAACGCCCCTTCAGGGAAAGCGTCTTCGGGGAAGCCGTCAGTGTCTTGTCGCCGCTGTTATTGTTGTCCGTCATGCCCTGTCCATTTTAGCGGGCTCTTCGCCCGACGCCGCAGTCGAACCGGCGGCTTCCGCCGGCTCGGGCCCGTCGTTCATGCCCCTGTATCGCGCGAGGGCTTCGCATCGCGCGAGAAAGGCGGCGCTGACCGGGCCGGCGAGCAGCGCTGCATGTACCACATTCGACCGCCCCAACGCCAAGTCCAATTGGGCGGAGCGGAACAGTCCCACACGCCTGGTCTCGCCGGTCTTTCCGGCGCGCCTCCAGGCCTGCGCAAGCTTGCGGACGCCGTCGGCGCCGGCGTCCGCGGCTTCGATCAGGGCGAGAACGGGCTCCTTCATCAGAGCCGCCTCGACCTTGGCGAAGCCGCAGACCACCCGGCCCGCTTTGTTGGCGAAGCCGAGCATGGCGAGCGTCTGGCGCTCGAGAAGTTCGTCGACGGTCTGGTCGATCGCCGGATCGACCATGACCGCATCCTTCAGGCCGCGGGCGAACGCCTTGCGGGTGACCGCGAGACGCACCGCGTCCGCAGTCGCCGTCACCCATGCGCCCCGGCCGGGAAGCTCGCGCTTCAGGTCGGGGACAACCTGCCCGTCCGGCGCGCGGACGAAGCGGATCAGCTCTTCCGCCGGTCGGACCGCGCGGGTCGCGACACAGGTGCGCTCGGGCGCATTCCGGTCGTCGTCCTTCGCGGCCATTCCGGTCGTGACCTCAGACGCCGGCCTCGGCCGGCTCCTCGATCGCGGGCGGGGCAAGGTCTTCTTCGGTGATCCAGCCGGCCTTCACGCGGGCCTGCATGATCATCGCCTCCGCCTCGTCGCGGGTGATCTCGAAGCCGTCGAGGGCGCCGGCCTCGCGGCGGGCCTCCGGGCCGGAGCGGTCGATCCAGCCGACGAGATCGTCGGTGGCGCAGCCCGCCAGGTCCTCGACCGACTTGATGTCGTTTTCGCCGAAGGCGACGAGCATCGCGGTCGTGACGCCCGGGACCTCCTTGACATCGTCCGCGACGCCGAGCGCGACGCGCTTCTCGTCGTATTCGGCCTCGATGCGGGCGAGATTGTCCTGCGCGCGGCTCTGGATCTCGGCCGCCATCTCGTCGTCGAAGCCCTCGATCGCGGCGAGTTCGGACGGGTCGACATAGGCCACTTCCTCGACCGAGGTGAAGCCTTCGGCCGCAAGCAGCTGGCCGAGCGTCTCGTCGACGTCGAGCGCGTCCATGAAGGTCTGCGTGCGGGCCAGGAACTCCTTCTGGCGACGCTCGCTCTCCTCGGCCTCTGTGAGGATGTCGATGTCCCAGCCGGTGAGCTGGGAGGCGAGACGCACGTTCTGGCCACGGCGGCCGATGGCCAGCGAAAGCTGGTCGTCAGGGACGACAACCTCGATCTTTGCCGAATCCTCGTCGAGCACGACCTTCACGACCTGCGCGGGTTGGAGCGCGTTGACGATGAACGTCGCCGCGTCCTGGCTCCACGGGATGATGTCGATCTTCTCGCCCTGCAGCTCCTGCACGACCGCCTGGACGCGTGACCCGCGCATGCCGACGCAGGCGCCGACCGGATCGATCGAGCCGTCGCGCGAGATCACGGCGATCTTGGCGCGCGAGCCCGGGTCGCGCGCCACCGCCTTAACCTCGATCACGCCGTCATAGATCTCCGGCACTTCCTGCGCGAAGAGCTTCGCCATGAACTGCGGATGGGTGCGCGACAGGAAGATCTGCGGACCACGCGGTTCGCGGCGGACGTCGTAGACATAAGCGCGGACGCGGTCGCCGACGCGGAACAGCTCGCGCGGCAGCAGCTCGTCGCGCCGCACGATCGCCTCGCCACGGCCGAGGTCCACGACCACGTTGCCGTATTCGACGCGCTTCACGAGCCCGTTCACGATGTCGCCGATGCGGTCCTTGTATTCCTGGTACTGACGGTCGCGCTCGGCGTCGCGGACCTTCTGGACGATGACCTGCTTGGCCGACTGCGCGGCGATGCGGCCGAAGTCGAAGGGCGGCAGCGTCTCGGCGATATAGTCGCCGGCCTGCGCCGCAGGGTTCTTCTTGCGGGCGGCCTCGACGCCGATCTCGATATTGTCGTTCTCGACGAGGTCGACGACGAGCATCAGTCGCGAGAGCCGGATCTCGCCGGACTTCGCGTTGATCTCGGCCCTGATCTCGGTCTCCTGACCGTAGCGCGACTTCGCGGCCTTCTGGATCGCGTCCTCCATCGCCTCGAGGACGATCGACTTGTCGATCACCTTCTCGCGGGCGACGGCTTCCGCGATCTGCAGCAGCTCGAGCCTGTTGGCGCTGACCGCCATGTCACGTCCTCCGTGGCTTTGGCTTACGAGCAGGGCTCGCGCCGTCGTTATGTCCGTCGTCCGAGGGCGGCGCCTCGTCCGCGTCGTCCGGCGCGCGCCCGGCGGCCTTCGCGCGGCGCAGGGCCTCGCGGATGAGTTGGTCGGTCAGGATCAGCCGGGCCTCGCCGATATCGGCGATCGGCAGAGACGAGCGCGCGGTCTCGTCCTTGGCGGCGTCGTCGCGCCGCAGAATGGCGTTCTGACCTTCGACGCCCTCGATCACGCCCTTGAAGCGCTTCCGCCCCTCGACCGGCACTTCCATCTCGACTTTGGCGAGATGACCGGCCCAGCGGGAGAAGTCCGTCACCCGCACCAGCGGCCGGTCGATTCCCGGTGAGGACATTTCGAGATTGTAGGCCCGGTCGATCGGATCCTCGACGTCGAGCACCGGCGCGATCGCCTTCGAGGCCAGCTCGCAATCATTGACCGTGAACGTGCCGTCGGCGCGCTCGGCCATGATCTGGAGGGTGCAGCCGTCGCGCCCCGAGATCTTCACCCGCACCAACCGGAAGCCGAGATCGGCGAGCGGAGGAGCGACGATCGCGGCCACGCGGGCGTCGATCCCGGTCTCGGTGACGAGGCGGGGTTCGTCCAGCGGGCTGTCGATGTCGAGCGCGATGCCGTCGGTCATGAAGAGTTGGGGTTCGCCTAAACGATTTTGGAGCGGGCCCCGGAGGACCCACCCTCGAAGGGCTCTATCGAGCCAGTCGACGATGTCAGTGATGGCAGGGATATACGCGCCCAAGCGGCGGATCGCAAGACGTCGAAGGCGAGGGATCAAGGAGGCGTTAACATCGGCGGGGCTAGCTTGACGAGATGGTAGGCGTTCGATGGCGAATTTTGCAGACCAAGTAGCGACGCTGAAGGCCGGTTTCATGAGGCATCGCGTCAAGATTTTCGACCTCGGGCTGGTCTCGGGCGGACTTGCGGCCGCGGCGCTGTTCGCGTTCGAGGTCGACGTCTTCAAGAACGAGGGCCAGCTCTCGCAGGCCCAGCAAGGGATCGAACTCGACGAGCTGTTCGCGCTGACGACGCTGACCGTGATCGGGGTGCTGTTCTACGCTTGGCGGCGCGCCCGCGAGCACAAGCGCGAAAACGCGCGGCGGATCGAGGCTGAAAGCGAGGTCATGGCGCTCGCGATGCAGGATCCGCTGACGGGCCTGCCGAACCGGCGCCAGTTCACCGATGTCCTCAAGGCCGCGCTCAAGGTCGTGCCGGCCGAGCCCGAAGCCCACGCTCTGCTTCTTCTCGATCTCAATGGTTTCAAGAAGATCAACGACGTATTCGGGCACCCCGTCGGCGATCAGGCCCTCATCAATGTCGGCGCGCGGCTCATGAGGGCAGTGCGCGACGGGGATCTCGTGGCGCGGCTTGGAGGCGACGAATTTGCGATCGTCGCGCGAAATGTAGGAGGCGCCGAGGGCGCCTCCAGCGTCGCGCGCCGCGTGCTCGACGCCTTCGCGACGCCCGTCGAGATCGCCGGATCGCGCCATGCGGTCGGCGTCGGCATCGGCGTCGCCTTGGCCCCGCATGACGGAGACGAGGCCGATGAGCTCCTGCGCAAGGCCGACGTCGCGCTCTACCGCGCCAAGGCCGAGCGCGTCTCCGCCATCCGCTTCTTCGAACCCGGCATGGAGGCCCGGCTCCGTGAGCGCGACGAACTCGAGCGCGCTCTGCGTGAGGCGATCGAGGCCAACCGCTTCGCTTTGCTCTTCCAGCCGACCGCGCGGCTTGGCGGGGAGGGCGTCGCGAGCTTCGAAGCGTCGGCCAAATGGACCCATCCCAAGCTCGGCGAGATCGGACCCGAACGCTACGCCCCGATCGCCGAGGAGGCTGGTCTGCTCTCCTCGCTGATGCAGGGATTGTTCCTGCGAGCGTGCGCCGAGGCCGCGGGCTGGCCGCGTGACGTGCGGCTCTCGTTCGCCCTGCCCGGCGCCCTGATGCTCGACCGCACGTTTGGCTTGAAAATCCTGGCGGCCTTTGCGGAAACCGGGCTCGACCCGAAGCGTCTCGACCTCGAGATCGACGAAGGCGCTCTGATCCGCGAGACCGAAGCGGCCGAAGCGTTCCTGCCGCCGCTCAGGGCGGCCGGCGTCGCGGTCATCGCGCGGAATTTCGGCACCGGCTATTCGAACCTGAAGAACCTCCAGCGGCTCTCGCTCGACGGCATAAAGATCGACAGCAGCTTCGTCGCCGCCATGGAGCACGACCGGAAGGCCGCGGTCATGGTGCGCGCGTTGATCAACATCGGACGGGGACTGGATCTTTCCGTCTCGGCGGACGGGGTCCGAGACGCCGGGCAGGAGGCGTCGCTCGCCGCGCAGGGCTGCGATCGAGCGCAGGGCTCGCTCTATGGCGGGCCGGTGGACGGCGCCCGCGCCGCGGCGCTCGCCGGAGGAGAGGCCGCTTCGGCGAACCTCGCAATCTGACGAAAGGGGTGGCGAGACCGGCCGCGACGCGGCATGACAAGGCCATACCTCCGGAGGCCCGACATGCCCGACGTCCGTTCCATGTGCGCGACCGGCCTCAGCGGCCAGATGGGGCTGAACGGCGTGCTGCCCTGGGAGGGCGACCAGCGGCCGGAGTTCACGGCCGACGTCGCGCGCTTCTTCGAGCTCACGCAGGGCCACGTTCTGATCGCGGGTCAGAAGACGATCGAGGCGATCCCGGATTTCGCCCGACGCGACCGCACTTTGTTCATCATCCGTCGCGACATGGAGCCCGAAAAGGTGCTCGCGCAGTTCTCCGACCGCGTCGTCTTCATCGGCGGCGGGCCGGTCGCCTGGGGCGCCTACGCGCCCTTTATCCGCCACTGGGACATCAACCGCCTGCCCTATGACGGCCCGGCCGACCGCTGGTTCGACCCGGCATGGCTGTCCGCGGGCGGCGCGCAAAAGCCCTGAACTTCGTCAGTCCGCGGAATCCTGGGCCCGCTCTTGAGCTTCTCCCAGCCGGTCGGCGAGATCGCCGAGATTGGCGTCGAGATTTCGCAGCGCGAAGACCAGGCCCATCGTCGGCACGGCGGCCGCGACATCGATGAGGCGGACCGTCTCGCCGTCGCGGAGGTGCGCCACCGCGTCGTCGAGCGCCGCAAGTTTGGCGTCCGTCTCGGCCCGGGCGATCGCGGCGTCGTGGCCTGCGGCGATCTCGTCGAGCATGTCGGCCGCCGCCAGAATGACCTCGTCGGCGAGCGGGCCGACCATGCGGCGCGTCGCGTCCGGCGCCGCGGCGAGCGCCCGCTCGACGGCCACGGCGTCGTTGCGCACCCGCCAGAGCGTGCGGGCGAGCGAGGAGCGGGCCTCGGCGCCCGATCGCGCGCCGGGCGCCCGCCTGGCGTCGGTCACGGTCTTCTCGAGCGCCGCGAGCTTGCGGCGGATCGCATCCTGCGCTCCCAGCAGGAGATGCGCTCCGTCCGGGCCGCGCTTGCGGGTCGGCGCCCCGCGCAGCAGCGCGGCGATGTCGTGCGCGACGGCGCGGGCTTCCTTCGCGAGGTCGCGATCGACATGGGCCGGGAACACGACCAGCGTCGCGACCACGCCGATCGCGCAGCCGAGCAGCACCTCCATGATGCGCTCGGCTGCGATCTCGAGCGTGTTGGTCTGGTTCGCCGTCGCGACCAGCAGGATCGCTGCGGTGATCGGCGCGAGCCGCAGCATCGGCCGTCCCGCCGCCGCGAAGGCGAGGACCGCGACCACGACGGTCAACGTGATCGAGGTCGAGATCAGCGAATGCGGATGGAAGAACGCCGCAGCGCCGCCGACGAGCGAGCCGATCACGGTGCCGACCGCCCGCTCCTGCGCCGCCGTCACCGTGCCGCCGACGCTCGCCTGCACCACGATCAGCGCGGAAATCACGCTCCAATAGCCTTGCGGCAGCCCGAGCAGCGTGGCGAGCACGAAGGCGGACACGGAGGCGACCGCGACCTTGACGGCGAACTTCACGTCGGCGGCGTGTCGGTCGGCGAGCTGGGTGAACATGGCGAGGGGGCGTTTCCGCAAGAGGTATCGCGAGGCCGCCAAGGGGATATTGCCGCGGCGCTATTCTCTCCAAGCGCTTTTCGGGCTAATGCTGTGGACACGGGCGGCGCGCGCCGCTCGAGGAGTCCTGAAGACCTGATCTGAATGACAGCCAGCAGTCCCAAACTGTTCGTCAAATCCTACGGCTGTCAGATGAACGTCTACGACGCCGAGCGCATGGCCGACGCGCTGGCGCCCGAGGGTTACGTCGCCGCGTCGAGCGCGGAAGACGCCGACGTCATCGTCCTCAACACCTGCCACATCCGCGAAAAGGCCGCCGAGAAGGTCTATTCCGAGCTCGGCCGCATCCGGAAGATGAAGGCTCAGACGGGCCGGTCGCCGATTGTTGCGGTCGCTGGCTGCGTTGCGCAGGCGGAAGGCGCCGAGATACTCAAGCGCTCTTCCGTCGTCGACCTCGTCGTCGGCCCGCAGAGCTACCAGCGCCTGCCGGAGCTGCTGCGCGGCGCCAAGGCCGGCCTCAAGCCGGTCGACACCGATTTCGCCGTCGAGGACAAGTTCGAGCGGCTCGTCGCGCCTGCGCCGAAAGCCATCCGCGGCCGCGGCGTCACCGCCTTCCTCACCGTGCAGGAGGGCTGCGACAAGTTCTGCACCTTCTGCGTCGTGCCCTACACGCGCGGCGCCGAGGCGTCGCGGCCGGTCAGCCAGATCGTCGCCGAGGCCGAACGGCTGGCGGGCGCCGGCGTCCGCGAGATCACGCTGCTCGGCCAGAACGTCGACGCCTATCACGGCGACGGCCCGGACGGCCGGGTCTGGTCGCTCGCCCGCCTGCTCTACGAACTCGCCAAAATTCCCGGCGTCGCGCGGCTGCGATACACGACCAGCCATCCGCGCGACTTCGACGACGACCTGATCGCCGCGCATCGCGACCTGCCGGCGCTGATGCCGTATTTGCACCTGCCCGTGCAGTCCGGCTCGGACCGCATTCTCGCGGCGATGAACCGCAAGCACACCGCGGCGGAGTATCTCCGGCTGATCGAGCGGATCCGCTCGGCCCAGCCGGACATCGCGCTATCCGGCGACTTCATCGTCGGATTTCCTGGCGAGACCGACGCCGATTTCGAGGCGACGCTCAAGATCGTGCGCGACGCGGCCTACGCCTCCGCCTTCACTTTCAAATACAGCCCGCGGCCGGGCACGCCCGCGGCCGACCGCGACGGGCAGATCGACGAGGCGCTGAAGTCCGAGCGGCTGCAGCGCCTGCAGGCGCTGATCGCCGAGCAGCAGGCCGCGTTCGCCCGTTCGCTGATCGGCCGCCGCATCAGCGTGCTGCTCGACCGGCCGGGCCGCGATCCCGGCCAGATCGCGGGCCGCTCGCCATACCTCCAGCCCGTTCAGCTCGTCGCGCCCGGCGCGGCGGTCGGCGACCTGATCGACGTCGTCGTGACCGGCGTCGGCACGAACTCCCTGTTCGCCGCGCCTGCGGGCGACGCGCGCGAAGCGATCCCTGAGCTCGCGGAGGCTACCGGTTGAGCGCTGAGACCATCGTGCGCGGGTTTGATCCTCTGCGGGGCTCCGGCCCTAAGCGTCCGACATCCGAACGGGCCGGATCGCCCGCGGACGTCACGATGGCCTTCGACGACAACCGGCTTGCGTCGAGCCTGTTCGGCGGACACGACCAGAATCTCGCCTTCCTAGAGCGCAGGCTAGGCGTCGAGGCGACTGTTCGGGGCAACCATCTCGCGATCCGCGGCCCGGCGGAGGCCTGCCAGCAGGCCCAAAAGGTGCTCGAAAGCCTCTACGACCGCGTCAAGCGCGGCGAGTCCGTCGCGCTCGGCGACGTCGACGGCGCGATCCGCATGACGCTGTCGCAGGGCCAGCTCTTCCCGGCCGGAAGCGAGGCGCCGCGGCCGGGCTTCTCGCAGGTCTCGACCCGCAAGAAGACGATCGTCGCGCGCACAGCGGCCCAAGACGCTTACATCCGCGCGCTCGGCAAGCACGAGCTGGTGTTCGCGACCGGCCCCGCCGGCACGGGCAAGACCTACATCGCGGTTGCCTGGGCCGCGGCCCTGATCGAGCGTGGCGAGGCCGACCGGATCATCCTGTCCCGCCCGGCGGTCGAGGCTGGTGAGCGGCTGGGCTTTCTGCCCGGCGACATGAAGGAGAAGGTCGATCCCTATCTCCGCCCGCTCTACGACGCGCTCTACGACGTGATGCCTCCGGAAAAGGTCGAGCGCGGCATGACCTCCGGCATGATCGAGATCGCCCCGCTCGCTTTTATGCGTGGGCGCACCCTGGCCAATGCTGTCGTGCTGCTCGACGAGGCGCAGAACACCTCGTCCATGCAGATGAAGATGTTCCTCACCCGCCTCGGCGAGAACAGCCGGATGATCATCACCGGCGACCCGACTCAGATCGATCTGCCGCCCGGCCAGACGTCGGGGCTTGCGGAAGCCGTCGCTCTGCTTGAAAACGTGGAGGGGATCGGCGTCACGCGGTTTACGGCCGCCGACGTCGTCCGTCACGAACTCGTCGCAAGAATCGTGCGGGCTTACGAAGGCTCGCATGAGAGTCCGGCGGTATGAACTCGAGCCGATGAGCCCCGATCGATCTCCCCCCGTCGCGCTCGAAACCGTGCGCGACAGCAAACTCTGGGACGCCCTTCCGGACGCCGAAGCGCTGGTTGAAGCGGCCGTCGGCGCGGTCTTTGCGGAGGCCGGCCTCGTCTGCCTCCCCGATGCGGAGCTCAGCGTCACGCTCGCCGACGACATCAGGGTGCGCTCGCTGAACAGCGAGTGGCGCGCCAAGGACAAGCCGACGAACGTGCTGACCTTCCCCGCCGTCGAGCCCGACGAGACGGCGGAAGCGCGGATGCTCGGCGACGTCATCATCGCCTTCGAGACCGTCGATCGCGAGGCGCGGCAGGAGGGCAAGGCCCTTCCCGACCACGTTTCGCATCTCGTCGTACACGGCGTGCTGCACCTGTTCGGCTACGACCATCTCGATGACGAAGAGGCGGAAGAGATGGAGGCGATCGAGACTCGCGCGCTGGCGCGACTCGGAATCGCCGACCCATATGCCGAACTCGCATCGCCTTCAGCCGCCTAAATCCCGCAACCGTTCAAGCCCGAGACGATGCCGACCCCTCCTCGCAATCCCCGCCCTGGCGCAGCCTTCCTCGCGGAGGCCCAAGCGCGCGACAATTGGGTGGAGCGCCTGCGCGCCTTCGTAGGCTTCGGCGCGCACCCGACGGTGCGCGAGGATATCGCCGAGGCGCTTTCCGAGGACGGCGAGGACGACCTCTCGGTCACGGCCCAGGAGCGCACACTGCTCCGCAATGTGCTGGCGCTCAGGGGAACACGGGTCGATGACGTGATGGTCCACCGCGCCGACATCGTCGCGGTGTCGGAGGACATGACCTTCGGCCAATTGCTCTTCACCTTCGCGGATGGCGGCCATTCCAGGCTTCCCGTGCACCAGGGCTCGCTCGACGAGCCGAAGGGCATGATCCACGTGAAGGACGCGCTGGCGAAGTTCGCGCAAGGCGCGCAAGGCGAAGGCGGACAGACGTTCGACCCGTCGGGCGCGGATCTGACGGCCCGCGTCGGCGACCTCGATCTGGTGCGCCCGGTGATCTACGCGCCGCCGTCGATGCCCGCCACCGACCTGCTCTCCCGCATGCAGTCGCTGCACATCCATCTTGCGCTGGTCGTCGATGAGTATGGCGGGGTCGACGGCCTCGTCACGATCGAGGATCTCGTCGAGACCATTGTCGGCGACATCGAGGACGAGCATGACGCGGAAGCCGTCGCCTCGATCCGCTCGGACGGCGACGGCGGCTTCATCGCCGACGCGCGCGCGCCGCTCGATGAGGTCGCCGAGGCTGTAGGCCCGACCTTCGACGTCAGCCCATTCCGCGACGAGGTGGATACGATCGGCGGCTTGATCGTGACGCTGGCTGGCCGCGTTCCGGCGCAGGGCGACATCGTGGAGGGACCCGGCGGCCACCGCATCGAGGTTCGCGAAGCCGACCCTCGTCGCGTCATCGAAGTCCGCATCGGCGGCGGGCGTCCTGAGCGCGGAACCGGCGAATCGGATAGGTCCCAAGAGGCAGCGGACGCCGCTTGAACCCGTCATCGTCCGCGACGAGCGCGCGAACCATGACGATACGTTCCGACAGACTGGCCGCCCTCGCAGGCCGCGTGACGCTCTCGTCGGGATGGCGGCGCGCGCTGATCGCCTTCGCCGCCGGCGCGGCTTCGGCGCTTGCTATGCCGCCCTTCGGAATATGGCCGGTGCTGGCGCTCACCTTCCCGGTCGCGGTCTGGCTGATCGACGGCGCGCACGGCCGCAGCCGCGCGCGGGGCGCGCTCGCGGCGGCCGGGACCGGCTTCCTCTTTGGTTTCGGCTATTTTCTTGCCGGCCTCTGGTGGATCGGCTCCGCCTTTCTGGTCGACCCCGACGTCTTCGGTTGGCTCCTCCCGGTGGCGGTCGCCGGGCTACCGGCGCTTCTCGCGATCATGACGGCTCTGGGTTTCGCCCTCGCGCGGCTTTTCTGGTCGGCGGGTTCCGCGCGCATCTTCGCTTTCGCCGCAGCGCTTGGGCTTGCCGAGACCATGCGCGGCCACGTGCTCTCCGGCTTTCCCTGGAACTCGTTCGGTTACGCGCTCGCCGACCAGCTCTGGGCTGGACAGTTCGCTTCGGTGATCGGAGTCGAAGGCCTGACCTTCCTCGCGCTTGCGATCTTCGCCGCCCCGGCGACGCTGGCCGACGCCAGACCGTCCCGCGTGGCGTTGGGGGTAGCGGTCACGACGCTCGCCGGCCTCGTCGCGTTCGGCGCCGTCCGCCTGACCTACTTCGCCGACGACGGCATCGACGCGCGCGTCCGCGTCCGGGCGGTGCAGCCCGAGATTCCGCAGGACATGAAGTCCCAGGAGGCGGCGGGCGCCACGATCATGGACGCCTATATCGCGCTGTCCGACGAGGCGCGGGGACCCGGCCATCGCGGCTTCCCCGACGCAGAACTCGTCGTGTGGCCCGAATCCGCCTTTCCTTTCCTTCTTGCGCTACGGCCGGACGCGCTTTCGCGCATCGGCTCGAGCCTCGCTCCCGGGGCGACGCTGGCCACTGGCTCGGTGCGCGGCGAGCGCAGGGCGGACGGATCCGGAGCGGACTTTTGGAATTCACTGCACCTGATCGGGGATGACGGGACGATCCTGTCGACCTACGACAAAATCCATCTGGTGCCGTTCGGCGAGTACCTGCCGCTCCAGAACGTACTGGAGTCTCTGGGGTTGGAGTCGCTGACGCGCCAGCGCGGCGGGTTCGCGGTCGGCTCGCGGCGATCGTTGGTCACGCTGCCCCAGGGTCCGCGCTTCCGGCCGCTGATCTGCTACGAGGCGATCTTCCCCGAAGAGGTCATGGCCGATGGGGGCGAGCGTCCCGACTTCCTGCTGAACATCACGAATGACGCCTGGTTCGGCCGTACGCCTGGACCTTATCAGCACGCGGCGCAGGCGCGGGTGCGCGCCGTGGAGCAGGGACTGCCCATGGTGCGAGCGGCGAATGGCGGCATTTCCTCAATCGTGGACGCCTACGGTCGCGTCATCGCCACAATTCCCCTTGGAATTCGAGGCGTTGTCGACGGATTTCTACCTGCGGCGGCGCCAGCGACAGTCTTCGCGTCCACGGATGGTAAACTTTATCTTCTGTTACCGATCGTCTTTGTGGCGCTCGCTTTCGCCGCAGGCAGATTTGTTTGACAAATAGAGTTCGAGGCGGCCATCTACAGCCGCCGAGTCTTTTGATGTCTGCCGTTCGGAAGATCGAGGCGCGTAAGAGGATTAACGGGGGCTGTACGGCGATCGCGGCGGTTACGTCGCAAGATCTGTACTGAGGAGACGGCGCGATGCTGAAGAAGATCCCGAACCCGGTCGACAAGCACGTCGGCAGCCGGGTCCGGATGCGGCGTGTCCTGATTGGAATGAGCCAGGAAAAGCTTGGTGAAGCTCTCGGAATAACGTTCCAGCAGATCCAGAAGTACGAAAAGGGCACCAATCGCATCGGCGCGAGCCGCATGCAGCAGATCGCAACTGTCATGGGTGTGCCGGTCTCGTACTTCTTTGACGACGCCCCGGGCTCGGAGAAGGATGGGGCGGGGGGCTTCAGCGAGGCCAGGGGGTCGGACTACGTGGTCGACTTCCTGACGACCACTGAAGGACTTCAGCTCAACAAGAGCTTTGTGCGGATCACGGATCCGAAGGTCCGGCGCAAGATCGTCGACCTCGTCTCAGCGCTCGCGGACGCGGCTCCCTCGGCCCAAACGGACTGATACGTCGGCAGCGGGCTCGGTTATTCGAATGGGCCTGCCGCGCGCGCTTGACCCTCGCGGACATGATTGTAAAAGAACGATCTGTTCGGTTTGACGAACGGATCGTTCTTGACTCGGGAGACTGCTCGCATGGCCCGCGCCGACTACCTGTTCACCAGCGAATCCGTCTCCGAAGGTCATCCGGACAAGGTGAGCGACCGCATCTCCGACGAGGTGGTCGACATCTATCTGGCCGCCGATCCGGAAGCGCGCGTTGGCTGCGAGACCCTCTGCACGACCAATCGCGTCGTGATCGCCGGCGAGGTTCGGGGCCCCGACAGCGTCAAGCCCGAGCAATTGATCGAAGCCGCACGCGCCGCGATCAAGGACATCGGCTACGAGCAGGACGGCTTCCACTGGAAGAACGCCGACATCGCCTGTTACCTGCACGCCCAGTCCGCGCATATCGCGCAGGGCGTCGACGCGTCCGGCAACAAGGACGAGGGCGCAGGCGACCAGGGCATCATGTTCGGCTACGCGGTGCGTGAGACGCCGAGCCTGATGCCGGCGCCGCTGCACTACTCCCACCAGATCCTGAAGCGACTGTCCGAGGTCCGGCATTCCGGCGAGCAGTCGACGCTCGGACCGGACGCCAAGAGCCAGGTCACCGTGCGCTACGCCAACGGCAAGCCCGTCGGGGTGACCTCGATCGTGCTGTCGACGCAGCACACCGACGAGAACCAGTCGTCCAAGGACATCCGTGACATCGTCGAGCCCTATATCCGGCAGACGCTGCCCGAGGGCTGGATCTCCGAGGACACCGCCTGGCACGTGAACCCGACAGGCGCCTTCGTCATCGGCGGCCCGGACGGAGACGCCGGCCTCACCGGCCGCAAGATCATCGTCGACACCTATGGCGGGGCTGCTCCGCATGGCGGCGGAGCGTTTTCCGGCAAGGATCCCACCAAGGTCGACCGTTCCGCGGCCTATGCGGCGCGCTACCTCGCCAAGAACGTGGTCGCCGCCGGCCTCGCCGACCGCGCCACCATCCAGCTTTCCTACGCGATTGGCGTCTCCGAGCCGCTGTCGATCTACGTCGACCTGCACGAGACGGGACAGGTCGATGAGGCCAAGCTCGAGAAGGTGTTGGGCGAGGTTCTGAGCCTCAGCCCGCGCGGCATCCGCACGCATCTCAAGCTGAACCGACCGATCTATGCGCGCACCTCGGCTTACGGCCACTTCGGCCGCGAGCCCGACACCGACGGCGGCTTCTCCTGGGAGAAGATCGACCTCGTCGACGCGCTGAAGTCGGCGTTCTGAGCCCGACGCGCGTTCGTATCCAGTGGAAGACGACGCGCGTCACACGGGCTCGTTCTTCGGCCGGCGAAAGGGCAAGGCTCTTCGCGCCGGCCGCGCGGCGACAGTCGCGGAGACGCTGCCGCGGCTGAAGGTCGACCCTGAGGCCTTGCCCGCCGACTTGCACGCGCTGTTCGATCGCCCGGTCCGCGAAGTCCGGCTGGAGATCGGCTTCGGCGGCGCTGAGCACCTGCTGCACCGGGCGCAGGAAAACCCCGACATCGGCTATATCGGCGTCGAGCCGTTCATCGACGGCATGGCCAAAGGCGTCGCCGGCGTCGACCGCCTCGGCCTTGCGAACATCCGGCTCTACGACGACGACGCCATGAAGCTGCTCGACCGGCTGCCAGACGCGTCGATGGCTGGGATCGACCTGCTCTATCCCGATCCCTGGCCGAAGACGCGCCACTGGAAGCGTCGCTTCGTCTCCGACGAGAACCTCGGCCGTTTCGCTTGCGTCATGAAACACGGTGCGCTGTTCCGCTTCGCCTCCGACATCGACACCTACGTCTCCTGGACGCTGGCGCATGTCCGGCGTTCGGCGGACTTCGAATGGACGGCCGAGCGGCCGCGCGATTGGAAGGAGCCGTTTCCTGGCTGGCCGGGCACGCGCTACGAGGCGAAGGCGACTCGCGAAGGGCGGCGCGGGACCTATCTGACCTTCAGGCGGCGCTGACGGTACGCGAGCCGGTCCGCAGTTAGATGAGCGCGCGCCGCGCGCGTCGGGTCGCGATAAAGATGATCAGTGTCGAGACCCCGAAGAAGCACACCGCAATTGGCAGCGGCAGCGGGCTGCCAAACGACAGCGTGCTTCCGAGCGCGACGCCAATGATCGCGGCGAAGGTCATCTGCGAGAAGCCGACCAATGAGGAGGCGGCGCCCGCCCGCTCCGGGAAGGGCTGCAGCGCACAGGCCATCGCCTGGGGCATGACGAGACCGACGCCGAAGAGATAGACCATCATCGGCGTGACGATGGAGGCTGGCGTCCTCGGTCCGAAAAGCACCATCGCCAGCATCATCACGCCGCCGATCGCGACCGCAGCGGCGCCCACCCCGATCGCGCCGTCGAGGCCCCGCGCGCGCACCAGCGGCCCAGCCGACAGCGTGCCGCCGACATAGCCGATCACCCCGATCGCAAACGCCGCGCCATAGGCAATCTCCGACAGGCCGTAGAGCGTCTGTAGGATGAAGGACGAGGTCGAGATGTAGGCGAACAGCCCTGCAAAGGCGATCGTCGTCAGGCCGAGATAGGCGAGGAAGCCCTTGTGCCGGAGCAGCGCGCCATAGCTCGCCAGCACCGACCGCACGCTGATCGAGCTCGCGCGCACCCGGATCGTCTCGGGCAGACCGACCGCCACGATAAGCGTCTCGCCCGCCAGCAGGAAAGTCAGCAGCACGAAGGTCGCGCGCCAGCTGAAGGCGTTTTCCAGAACGCCGCCGATCAGCGGCGCGATCGCGGGAATGAGGCCGAGGATCGTCGCCATGCGGGCGAGCTCGCGCGCGGCGCGTGCGCCGGAATAGAGGTCGCGCACGATCGAGCGCGCGAGCACCACGGGCCCGGCGCCGCCGAGCGCCTGCAGGAAGCGGGCGACGATCAGCGTCTCGATCGTCGGCGCGAGCGCGCACAGCGCCGAGCCGAAGGTGAACAGGCACAGGCTCCCGATCAGAACCGGCTTTCGGCCTCGCGCGTCCGACAGCGGGCCGTAGATGATCTGCCCGGCCGCGAAGCCGACCAGGAACGCCGACAGCGTCAGTTGTCCTGCGGCCGGCTTCGCTCCGAGCGCGCGCGTCAGATGGGGCAGCGACGGCAGGTACATGTCGATCGCCAGCGGACCGACGGCCGTCAGCAAGGCCAGGACGGCGGTCAGAGCAAGCGTGTCGGAACGCAGACGCATGGAGCCCCGGATCGGATCTAGCCACGACGGTGGTGGGCGGGGCGTTAGATGGCGCAGGCGGCGCCGATCGGAATGGTGCTGTGAGAGAGGATTGAACTCTCGACCTCTCCCTTACCAAGGGAGTGCTCTACCACTGAGCTACCACAGCGCCGGGGCTTTTCGTCCGGCCGCGAAGCAGGAGCCGGAAAGCGCGCGGAAACTGCCACAAGGGTCCTTGAGGCGCAAGCGCGAAGGGCTAGGCGCGCACAGGCTGGCGCCCGAGCTTCAAACAGTATGCGCTCGCGGCCGGATTGCGGAGGAGATTTGCCAAAGAAGCGGCCGTGTGTACTATGCGAACGAACGTTCGCTCTCGTGCTATGGCTCTCACTCGATGAATGACCTTTCCCCCGTCAGGGATCCGCGGCTCGCCCGGCAGGAGGATCAGCGCAAGCGCATTCTGGACGCGGCGATCGTCTGCTTCGCGCGCGGCGGGTTCCACGCGACGGGCATGCAGGCGGTGTGCGCCGAAGCCGGCATGAGCCCGGGCGCGCTCTATCGCTACTTCCCGTCAAAGGACGCGATCATCGAGGCTATCGTCGAGCGTGACCGCGCCGTAATCCCAGGACAGCTGCAGCCCCTGCTGGAAGCCGATGACGTCGTCGAGGCTCTGATCGCCGCCGCCCACGCCTTTATGACCGGCGCCCTGCAGCCGGATAGCCTGCCGCTCTTTCCGGAGCTTTATGCGGAGGCGGTGCGCAATCCCGCGGTAAGAGCCATCTCGAACCGCTGCGAGGATGAGGTGCGTGACATTCTCGTGCGGGTGATCGAGCGCGGCGTGACGCTCGGTCAGATCGACCGAAGCCTCAATGCCCTTGAGGCCGTGCGCTTCCTGATGGCGATGACGGACGGCGTGCTTATGAGGCTCCTGTTGGAGCCTGGAGCCGAGCTCGTAGGGTTGATGCCGATGTTCGAGCGCGCGATGCGGGCTTTCCTCGCGCCGAAGCCTGCGGGAGTCGCAGCATGAGCGGCGCTAACGGGAAGAAGAAGGTGTGGCTGCGCGCGGTGGTCGTGCTTGCGATCCTTGGCGCCGCTGGCGGCTACGCATTCCGCGACGAGATCGCGCTGAAGCTCGGGGCTCGTGAGGTCGCGCAGGCGGAGACCGCTGCGCCGCCGCCTGCGCCGAAACCGCCCTCGATCACTGTCGCGGCGGCCGAGCGGCGCGAGATCGCGCAGACGCTGGTCGTCACCGGCACGCTGGTGGCGCGCGACGAGATCCTGGTCGGCGCGCAGATCGACGGGCTGAGGCTCGACGAATATCTCGTCGACATCGGCGACAAGGTGCAGAAGGGCCAGGTGATGGCGCGGCTCGACCGCGACATGCTCGACGTCCAGCTCGCGCAGAACGCCTCATCGATCGCAAAGTCCGAAGCCGCCATCGCGCAGGTCAACGCCGCGATCGCCGAGGCCGAGGCCTCCCGCGTCGACGCGGAGGCCGCGTTGAAGCGCGCCGACACGCTGAAGAAGACCGGCGACGTCACGCTTGAGATCGCGCAAACGCGCGAGACGGCGATGCGCGTGGCGGACGCGCGGCTCCGCGCCCAGAACGAGAACCTCAAGGTCGCACAGGCCGAGCGCACGCTCGCCGAGGCGCAGAAGCGCGAGATCGAACTACGCATCGCCCGCGCCGAGGTCCGCGCGCCGGCGGCCGGGATCGTCGCGAGCCGTACCGCCCGTGTCGGCCAGATCGTCGGCATGTCGGGCGAGCCGCTGTTCCGTCTGGTGCGCGGCGGCGAAGTCGAGCTCGAGGCGCAGGCGACCGAAGGCCGGCTTCATTCGGTTGCGCCCGGCCAATCCGTCCGGGTCGAGGTCGCGGGGATAGACCAGCCGGTCGAAGGCCGGGTGCGCCTCGTCTCCCCGGTGATCGACCCTCAGAACCGGCTGGGCATCGTGAAGATCTCGCTGCCGGCCGATCGCGGCCTGCGCCCCGGCCTGTTCGCCCGCGGGGCTATCGAGACTGCCCGGCGCGAGGGCGTCACAGTCCCGCATTCGGCGGTGCTATACGGCCCGTCCGGCGCGCGGACGCAGGTCGTCGAGAACGACGTCGTCGCGGAGCGCCTCGTCACGACCGGGCTTCATGACGAGCGCGGCGTCGAGATCGTCAGCGGCCTTGTAGCCGGCGACCAGGTCGTGGCGCGCGCAGGCGGCTTCCTGCGAGAGGGCGACCGCATCACTGCCGTGCCGGCCGCGGCGGTCACTGCGGACGCGGCCGGCCAGCAGGGTTCGGCGCCATGAGGCTCAACGTCTCCGCGGGCGCGATCCGCAAGCCGATCCCGCCGCTGGTGCTGTTCGCGGTGCTGATCGCGATCGGCATCTATTCGTTCCTGTCGCTGCCTATCACCCGCATGCCGAACATCGACCTGCCGCTGGTGTCGGTCACGATCAACCAGCCGGGCGCCGCGCCGAGCGAGCTCGAGCTTCAGGTGACGAAGCGGGTCGAGACCACCGTCGCCGGCATCGCGGGCGTGAAGCACATCACCTCGACCGTGCATGACGGCTCGTCGACCACGATCGTCGAGTTCCAGCTCGAGACGCAGGTCGATCGCGCGGTGAACGACGTGCGCGACGCCGTCACCAAGATCCGCACCGACCTGCCGCAGTCGATCGAGGAGCCGCTGATCCAGCGCATCGATGTCGAGGGCATGGCGATCGCGACCTACGCGGCCTCCGCTCCCTCGATGACGCCGGAAGAACTGTCCTGGTTCGTCGACGACCGGGTGACGCGCGCGCTGCAGGCAGTTGGCGGCGTCGCCCAGGTGAAGCGCGAAGGCGGCGTCGACCGCGAGATCCGCATCGCGCTCGATCCCGGCCGGCTTCAATCGCTCGGGATTACCGCCGCTGATGTCAATTCCCAACTCCGCGCCACCAATGTCGACCTCGCCGGTGGGCGCGGCGAGATCGGCGCGCAGGAGCAGACCGTGCGCACGCTCGCGGGCGCTCTGACCGTCGAGAAGCTCGGCCAGACGCGCATCATCCTGCCCGGCGGCCGCGACGTCAGGCTCTCCGAGATCGGCTCGGTCACGGACGGTTCGGCGGAGCCGCGCGTCTCGGCACGGCTTGACGGACGGCCGATCGTCGCCTTCGGCATCTACCGCGCGAAGGGCCATTCCGACGTCTCCGTCGCCGAGGCTGCCAAGGCGCGGCTGGCGGAGCTCGGGAAGCAGTATCCGGACGTCACGCTCACCCTGATCGACACGACCGTCCGCTACACTGAATTGGATTACCGTTCGGCGATGCACACGCTGATCGAGGGCGCGATCCTCGCGGTCGTCGTCGTGTTCCTGTTCCTGCGGGATTTCCGGGCGACGATCATTTCCACGCTCGCGATCCCGCTGTCGATCCTGCCCACCTTTTTCGTCATGGACTGGCTCGGCTTCTCGCTGAACGCCGTCAGCCTGCTCGCGGTCACCCTCGTCACCGGCATCTTGGTCGACGACGCGATCGTCGAGATCGAGAACATCGTCCGCCACATGCGGATGGGCAAATCGCCCTATCGCGCTTCGATCGAGGCGGCTGACGAGATCGGTCTCGCCGTCGTCGCGACCACCGCCACCATCATCGCGGTTTTCATGCCAGTCAGCTTCATGGGCGGCATCGCCGGGCAGTACTTCAAGCAGTTCGGCATCACGGTGGCGGTGGCGGTCGCCTTCTCGCTGCTGGTGGCCCGCCTCATCACGCCGCTGCTCGCGGCCTTCTTCCTGCGCGACCACGGCGCGCGCGAGGAGGAAGACGGGCCGGTGACGCGCGCCTATCTCAAACTGCTCTCGGCGTCGGTGCGCTGGCGCTTCGTCACGGTGGGCGTGGGCGTCGCGCTGTTCGTCGGCTCCGTGATGCTGTCGGGCCTGCTGCCCTCCGGCTTCCTGCCCGAGAACGACACGTCCCGCTCCATTCTCAAGATCGAGTTGCCGCCCGGCTCCACGCTCGCGCAGACGGAAGGCGTCGGCGCGAAGATCACCGCGATGCTGAAAGAAAGACCCGAGGTCGCCTCCGTCTACGCATCCGTCGGCGCGGATTCGGTCGGCGGCGCTATGATCGCGACCGGCGAGGTCCGCAAGCTCGTCATGATCGTGAACCTCAAGCCGCGGGCCGAGCGCGCTCTGTCGCAGAAGAAGTTCGAAGGCGAGTTCCGCGGCGCTCTCGCGGAAATACCCGATATCCGCACCAATTTCGGCAACGACAACGGGCAGCGGCAATTCTCGCTGATCGTCTCGGGCGCAGACGGCGGAGAGGTGGAGCGAGCCGCGGTCGCGATCGAGAAGCAGACGCGCGAGCGCGTGCCTTCGCTGATGAACGTGATCTCGACGGCCGCGATGGACCGCCCGGAGATCCGGATCGCCCCCAAGCTCGACGAGGCCGCGGAGCTCGGCGTCTCGGTCGCGCAGATTGCTGAGACGGTGAGGATCGCGACCATCGGCGACATCGCTCAGAACCTCGCGAAATTCTCCGCGGGCGACCGTCAGGTGCCGATCCGCGTCCAGTTGGACCAGGCCGCGCGCAGCGACGTCACGACCTTTGAGCAGCTCAAGGTGCGCACCGGATCCGGCGGCGCGGTGCCGCTGTCGGCTGTGGCGGAGATCTCCTTCGGGCAGGGGCCGACCAGCCTAGACCGCTTCGACCGCGATCGCCGCGTGGCGATCGAAGGCGACCTCGCCCCTGGCCGTACCCTCGGCGAGGCGCTCGCCGCGGTGAAGGCTCTGCCGGCTGCGACCGCGCTGCCCGCCGGTCTCACGCTGAAGGAGTCCGGCGACGTCGAGATCATGCAGGAGGTGTTCACCGGCTTCGCCGTCGCGATGGGCGCCGGCGTGCTGCTCGTCTTCGCCGTGCTGGTGCTGCTGTTCGCGAATGTCGCGCAGCCCGTCACCATCCTCGTCGCGCTGCCGCTGTCGATCGGCGGCGCCTTCGTGGCGCTGCTCGCGACCAATAACTCCGTCAGCCTGCCCGTCGTGATCGGCTTCCTGATGCTGATGGGCATCGTCACCAAGAACGCGATCCTGCTGGTCGACTTCGCGATCGAGGAGCAGGCGGCGGGCGTGCCCCGCACGGCCGCGCTGATCGACGCCGGCCGCAAGCGCGCGCGACCGATCGTTATGACGACGGTCGCGATGGTCGCCGGCATGATCCCGTCGGCGCTCGCGCTCGGCGAGGGCGGCTCGTTCCGTGCGCCGATGGCGATCGCGGTCATCGGCGGGCTGATCGCCTCGACGGTGCTGAGCCTCGTCTTCGTACCGGCGGTCTACACCATCATGGACGATCTCAGCCGCTTGTTCGGCTGGGTGTTCGGCCGCTTTGTCGGACCCCGCGACGAGGCGGCGGAAGAGCCGCCGTCGTCTGCCGTCGTGCAAGCCTACGCCCGCGCCGCGGAGTAGCGCTCAGGCGTCAGACCTGAGCGCCTCGTAGGCCTGCATGTGAGCGAGCGCGAGCGTCAGGTATGGCGCTGCGATCCCCGCAGCGCGTGCGCGCAAGACCATATCGCCGAAGATGTGGTCGTGCTCGGTCCGTCCGCCTTCGCGAAGATCGCGCAGCATCGAGGCGGTGTGGGCGGAGCCTTCCTTGGTGAGCAATTCGCGGGTCTCGGAAAGCGCGTCCGCGCGAGGCGCGTGGCCGGCCGCGGTCGCGATCGCGGCGCATTCGTCGATGAAGCCGATCGCGATCGAGCGTCCGTCGGCAGCCGTCATGATCGCGCCGATCGGCGCGCGCATCAGGCAGGTGAGGCCGGCGAGCGCCGCGATGAAGAGGTATTTCTCCCACATCGCCTGGTCGATCTCGTCGGTCAGGACCGGAGCAAATCCTCCGAGCTCGAGGACCGGCAGCAGCCGTTCGCAGACGTCCTTCTGGGCAGGCTCGCGTGGCCCGTAGACGAAGCGCTGCATCGTGCTGAAGTGCAGGATCGAGCCGTCCGGCCTGAGTTGCCCCGGCATCTGCACAAGGCCGCCGGCGACCCGTGCGCAGCCGAAGCGGGCGTCGAGATCGTCATAATGCCGCGCGCCGTTCAGAAGCGGGATCACCAGCGTGTCGGGGCCGACAGCCGGCGAAATCGCGTCGATCGCGCTCGCGAGGTCGTAGGCCTTGCAAGACAGTAGAACGGCGTCGAACGTCTCGCGCGCCTCGGTGACCGTCTTCACCTTGGTCGCGCCGTCGCCCACCGGGCTCTCGATCCTGAGCCCGTTCTTCGCGAGCAGTTTGGCGCGCGCGGGGCGCACCAGGAACGTCACGTCGGCGCCGCCCGCCGCGAGCCGCCCGCCGAAATAGCCGCCGATCGCGCCGGCGCCCAGAACCAGAAGACGCATCCATTTCTCCTCGATGAACCCCGGCGGGGCAGGTGGCGCGGCGCGCCCCGGATTGCACGTTCAAGATCGCGCTTCAACCGGACACGATTGCGTCCGCGCAAGACTTCTTGTCTGGAACCGCTCCAATCGCGCCTTTAGCATATGACGCATTCCAGACAGCTGCGGCCGGCGAGCCGCCGCTCAAGCGCGGACCGATGGGTCCGACGGGAGAACGTCATGATCAAACTGAAAATCAACGGCCAGGAGAGGTCCGTCGACCTCGACGCCGAAACCCCGCTTCTTTGGGTCCTGCGCGACGAGCTCGGCCTGACCGGGACCAAATTCGGCTGCGGCGTCGCGCTCTGCGGCGCCTGCACGGTGCATATGGGGGGCGTTGCGACGCGCTCCTGCCAGACCCCGATCGGCGACGTCGACGGCGACATCGTCACCATCGAAGGCCTCGTCGGAAAGGACGGCTCGAAGGAAGGCCACGCGGTGCAGGCAGCCTGGCGCGCGCTCGACGTCGTGCAGTGCGGCTATTGCCAGTCCGGCCAGATGATGTCGGCGGCCTCGTTGCTCGCGCAGAACAAGAAGCCGACCGACGACGAGATCACTGCCGCGATGAACGGCAATGTCTGCCGCTGCGCGACCTATCAGCGCGTCCGCGCCGCCGTGCATGACGCGGCGAAGAGGCTGGAGGCCTGATCATGAGCGTTCTCGACAGGATCAGGGGCGACAAGCCCACCGACATGAACCGCCGCGGCTTCCTCGCGATCGCGGGAGGCGCGGGCGTCGGCCTGATGGTCGGCCTCAAGCCCTTCGCCGCCGAGGCCGAGGCTGCCGCAGGCGGGATTGTCCAGTTCAACCCGTTCGTGAAGGTCTCACCGGACGGCGCGATCACCGTCGTCGTCAAGCATCTCGACATGGGGCAGGGACCGACGACCGGCCTCGCCACCCTCATCGCCGAGGAGATGGACGCCGATTGGAGCCAGATGCGCACCGAGTTCGCGCCGGCCGACAACGTCGTCTACGCCAACCTCGCCTTCAAGGCGCAAGGCACCGGCGGCTCGACCGCGATGGCGAATTCCTGGGAGCAATACCGGACGGCGGGCGCGGCCGCGCGCGCCGTGCTGGTGAAGGCCGCAGCCGACAAGTGGCAGGTCTCGCAGGGCGAGATCACGGTCGCCAAGGGCGTACTCACCCATCCCTCCGGCAAACGCGGGACCTATGGCGAGTTCGCCGAAGCGGCCTCGAAGATCCCGCCGCCGACCGGCATGGCCCAGGAGACGCCCTACAAGGAGCCCGAAAAGTTCAAGCTGATCGGCAAAGAGGGCTTTCACCGGATCGACAACGACCCGAAGACCGACGGCACGGCGATCTACACGCAGGACGTGAAGCTGCCGGGCATGCTGGTCGCGGTGGTCGCCCATCCTCCGCGCTTCGGCGGAAAGGTGAAGAGCTTCGACGACGCGGAAGCGAAGAAGGTCAAGGGCGTTGAGCGGGTCGTCCAGATCCCGCAGGGCGTCGCGGTGCTCGCCAAGAACACCTTCGCCGCCATCAAGGGCCGCAACGCGCTGAAGGTCGAGTGGGACGACAGCGCCGCCGAGATGCGCGGCTCCGAAGAGCTGCTCAAGATGGCGAAGGAGGCCGTGTCGAAGCCCGGCGTGGCGACGGCGACCAACAAGGGCGACGCCGAGGGCGCGCTCGCTGGCGCGGCCAAGGTGATCGAGGCCGAGTACACCTTCCCCTATCTGGCGCATGCGCCGATGGAGCCGCTCAACTGCGTCGTCGACCTGAAAAAGGACGGCGCCCGGCTGATCTACGGCGCGCAGTTCCAGGGGATCGACCAGCCGACGGTCGCGGCGCTCACGGGCCTCAGGCCCGACCAGGTGAAGATCGAGACGGTGTGGGCCGGCGGCAGCTTCGGCCGCCGCGCGGTGCCGACCGCCGACTACGTCACCGAGGCCGTGATGATCGCCAAGGCTATCGATGGGGCGAACCCGGTCAAGCTGGTCTGGACCCGCGAGGACGACACGAAGGGCGGCTACTACCGGCCGTTCTACGCCCACAAGGTGCGCGCCGCGATCGGAGCGGACGGCATGCCGGTCGCCTGGTCGCATCGCATCGCCGGCCAGTCGATCTTCGCCGGCACCGCGCTCGAGGCGATGGCGGTCAAGGACGGCGTCGACGACACCTCGGTCGAAGGCGCGTCGAACCTCGCTTACGCCGTGCCGAACCTGAAGGTCGAGCTCACGACGCTTAAAGTAGGCGTGCCGGTGCTCTGGTGGCGTTCGGTGGGCCACACCCACACCGCCCATGTCGTCGAGACCATGATCGACGAACTTGCGCACGCAGCCGGCAAGGATCCGGTTGAGTACCGCCTCGCGCTGCTCAAGGACAAGCCCCGCCACACGGCGGCGCTGAAGCTTGTGGCGGAGAAGGCCGGCTGGGGCGGCAAGCTCGAGAAGGGCAAGGGGCGCGGCGTCGCCGTTCACGAGAGCTTCAAGTCCGTCGTCGCCCAGGTCGTCGAGGTGACGATCCAGAAGGATGGCGGCGTGAAGGTCGACCGGGTGGTCGCGGCGGTCGACTGCGGCACCGTGATCAACCCGGACGTCGTGCGCGCCCAGGTCGAGGGCGGCGTCGGCTTCGGCCTCGGCGCTGCGCTCCGCAACGCCATCACGCTCGACGGCGGCGTCGTGCAGGAGGCGAACTTCGACAGCTACGAGCCGCTCCGGATGGGCGACATGCCGAAGGTCGAGGTTTACACCGTCGTGTCGCAGCAGCCGCCCACCGGCATCGGAGAGCCGGGCGTTCCCCCGCTCGCGCCGGCGCTCGCCAACGCGATCTTCTCCGCCACCGGCAAACGCCTTCGCGACCTGCCCCTCGGCGACCAGAAGTTCACGATCGCCTGAGGCCGCTTGGGAGTTGCGATGAAGGCCGGCGCGAGAGCGCCGGCTTTTTCATTTAGGCGAAGCACGCAGCAGGCCCCGCTGCTTTATCCCTCAGCCGCCGCCCGCTATGCCTCGCGCGAACCGAGGGCGCTGCGCATGACCGATCCCATCTCCGAACGCTTCACGGTCGGCGACCGCGAAATCGCGGTGCTGCGCCGCGAGGGCGACGGGCCCTGCGTCGTCTGGCTCGGCGGATTCCGCTCTGACATGACCGCGACCAAGGCGAGCGCGATCGATGCTTGGGGCGCCGCGAACGGCCGGGCCGTGCTGCGCTTCGACTATTCCGGCCACGGCGCCTCGAGCGGGCGCTTCGAGGACGGCACGATCGGACTCTGGCTCGAGGACACGCTCGCCGCAATCGAACGTTACGCCGGGCCGGCGCCGATCCTCGTCGGCTCCTCTATGGGCGGATGGATTGCGCTGCTCGCGGCAAGGCTGATGGCGGCGCCGCCCTCCGGCCTCGTGCTGATCGCGCCCGCTGTCGACTTCACGGAGGAGCTGATGTGGGCCGATTTCCCCGAACCCGTCCGCGGAGAGATCATGACCGCCGGCTGCTGGATGCGCCCCAGCGAGTATGGGCCGCCTTATCCGATCACCCGGGCGCTGATCGAGGATGGGCGGCGCCATCTCATGCTCGGCGGACCGATCCGCGCCGGCGCGCCGGTGCACATCCTGCAGGGCATGGACGACGTCGACGTGCCCTGGGCGCACACGATCAAGGTCGTCGAGCGGCTCGCGGAGGACGACGTCGTCGTCACGCTCGTGAAAGGCGGCGACCACAGGCTGTCGCGCGAAGAGGACATCGCCCGGCTGATAGAAGCCGTGGACGGGATAGCGGCGCGCGCCTGACGGGGCTCGCCATTCCCGAATCGGCACGCTTAAAGTCGAGCCGGCGCTGATTCGTGGCGTCGCTTCGGGAGCTTGGCTTTCGGATGTCCCTGTTCCGAGCCCTTCGCGCGACCGCCTTCCGCTCCCGCCCCGATGCGCGGCTGCGCGACGATTCGTTCGTCGTGGCGACGCGCTTCGGCCATGTGGCGATCGCGATCCGCCGCTCGGGACAGGCCCGGCGCATGACGCTGCGCGTGCGCGCGGCGACCCGCGACGTGACGCTGACCCTGCCCTCCGCCGCCTCGATTTCCGGCGCGCAGGACTTCATCGAGCGCCATGTTGGCTGGATCGAGCAGCGGCTCGCGCGGCTGCCCGAGCGCATTCCCTTCGAGGCCGGTGAGACCATTCCGTTGCGCGGCGTCGGCCACCGCATCATCTGGCGCGAGGGCGCGCGCGGCGTGGTCCGGGTGGAGCCGGGTCTGCGTGGAGAGGAGCCGCGCCTTGTCGTCTATGGCGGACCGCACCACGCGCCGCGCCGGATGCTAGATTTCCTGAAGCGCGAGGCCCGCAAGGATTTGGCCGAGGCTGTCTCCCGGCACGCCGCGGCTCTCGGCGTCTCGGTCGGGCGCATCACGATCAAGGACACCAAGAGCCGCTGGGGCTCGTGCTCGGTCGTCGGCGATCTCGCCTTCTCGTGGCGCCTCATCCTCGCGCCGGTCTACGTGCTCGACTATCTCGCGGCCCACGAGGTGGCGCATCGCCGCGAGATGAATCACGGGCCGCGCTACTGGGCGAACGTCGCCCGGCTGATCCCCGATTTCGACCGCGCCGAGGACTGGCTGAAGGCTCACGGCGCGACGCTGCACCGTTACGGCTGAGCCGCGATCAGCGTTTCGACCCGGGCGGCGAGATCATGCGGATCGCCGTCGAGCCTCAGCGTCTTCGACCGCGACGTCTCGCCTGAAGCGATGACCACATCCGCCTTGCGAAGCTTGAGGGTCTTGGAGACTAGCGCGATCAGCGCCGCGTTGGCCGCCCCGTCGACCGGCGCCGCCGCGAGCTTGGCCTGCAGCGCGGTTCGCCCGTCCCCATCGCGATGGAGCCCGCCGAGCGCGTCCATCCGAGCGCGCGGCGTCACCCGCACCCGAAGGCGCAAGGTTCCGGTCTCGATCGAGTAGGGTTTCGGCTCGTCCATGCGCTTTCGATACATGACGGCGGCCGCCGGGCCGCCTAGACTTCTCAGCGCAGCCCAAGCGACGGAGCCTCATTCCATGCGCATCCTCGTCCTCCAGCACCTCGACGTCGAAGGCCCCGGCGCGTTCGGCGAGTTCTGGACGGAGGCAGGCTTCGAGCAGCGCGTGGTCGAGCTCGACGAAGGCGAGGCGATCCCGGACCTCGACGGCTTCGACCTGATGGCCGTGATGGGCGGGCCGATGGACGTCTGGGAGGAGGACGCGCACCCCTGGCTCAAGGCCGAGAAAAGCGCGATCCGGGCTTGGGTGAAGGACCTCGGCCGACCCTATCTCGGCATCTGCCTCGGCCACCAGCTGCTGGGCGCTGCGCTCGGCGGCGAAGTCGGGCCGATGAAGGCGACGCCCGAGGTCGGGCTCCACGAAGTAGGGCTGACCGCAGACGGCGCTCGCGATCCGCTGTTCGCCGGGCTCGGACCGTCGCTCGACGTGCTGCAATGGCACGGCGCCGAAGTTTCTCGCCCGCCGGAGGGCGCGACGGTGCTCGCGCGAAGCGCCGCCTGTCCGGTTCAGGCGATGCGCTGGGGCCCAGTCGCCTACGGGCTCCAATTCCATCCCGAGGTGGTCGCCCAGACAGTCGAGGACTGGCGTCGCATTCCAGAATATTGGGCGAGCCTGAATAAGGCGCTGGGGCCTGAGGAGGCCGAAGCGCTCGGGCCCGCGGTCATCGAGCGGCTGCCGAAGTTCCGGGAGACTGCGCGGACGATCGAGCGCAATCTCGCGAGCGTCTGGACGGCGGCGGTCAAGGCCGCCTGAGAGTCACCAGACCTTCACCAGCGTATAACCCTCGGCCCGAAGCAGCTCGACGAGGCCCTTTTCGCCGGGCAGGTGAAGCGCGCCGACGGCGATCAGCGCCGAACCCTTTTCGAGCAGCGGCTTCACCCGCTCCGTCATCAAGCGGTTGCGCTTGTCGACGATGCCCTCGACGAAGTCGGCGTAGGACGACAGGTCCATCGCCTCGCCGAACGTTTCCTTGGTCATCGCGAAGTACCAGCCAACGCGGCGCGCCCGGTAGAGCGCCAGCGTCGTCGCCTGCTGGTCGTCGCCGCCGTCCGGCTTTGCGACGGACTCGCGGATCATCTTCCGCGCCGTCTCCTCGGAAATCCTGGAGACCGCGTCGAGCTGTTCGCCGACGCTCTCAAGGCTGACAATCTCGGCGCCCTTGGCGCGTCCAAGCGCCTCCACGGTCGCGTCCACCGTCGGCTTGCCTTCGCTCATCTTCTTCAGTTCGCAGGCGGAAACCTCCAGCGTCAGCGCAAGGAACCAGGGCTTCAGCACGGTCGCGATCGATTCGGGCATGCCGGCGCCTTTGAGGCGCCGCTTGATCTCGGTGATCTGTTCGGGCGCGAACCCGTTCAGCGCGGCGCCCGAAAGATCGATGCCGTTGCTTGTGACATAGGCGACCATCGCGGCCTGGGAGGCGGCGCTGTTGGCGTCGGCGATCTCGACCGCGACCGTGCTGGATTGGGCGAGCGCGGCCTTCACCGGCTCCGAGAGCGCGACGAGATCGGGCTCGGTCGTGTGCATCGTGCCGAACAGGTAGGAGGCCGGCTTGCCGTCCTTCTCGATCCGCCAGAGCAGGCCGTCCGCGTTCGGGATTGCCTGCCCGGCAGTCTCGAAGGCTGCGTATTTGTCCGGCGTTTCCGCTTTCACCTTGGCGATGAGATCCTGCCCGCCGCACTCGGCGGCGACCGCCGGCGCCGCTGTGGCGAGGAGCGTTAAGGCGAGCACGAGATGGCGAAGCGGCATCGGACAATTCCGGTTAAGAGCAGCCGCAGCAGAGCATCAATTGGCGACGGCCGGGTTAATCCGCGCCTGCGTTCCGGCAAGGCCGGGTTAACTTGCGTGCGTCGCCGCGCCGCCTATTGTCCGCGCCATGGCGCTCTCCCCGCAAGAAGTCGAACGCTACGCCCGCCACATCGTGCTCCGCGACGTCGGCGGGCCAGGGCAGCAGAAGCTCAAAGCGGCGCGCGTGCTGATCGTCGGCGCCGGAGGTCTCGGCAGCCCGCTCGCGCTCTATCTCGCCGCCGCCGGGATCGGGACGATCGGGATCGTCGACGACGACGAGGTCTCGCTGTCGAACCTCCAGCGGCAGGTGCTCCACGGCACAGGCGACATCGGACGCAGGAAGACGGACTCGGCGGTCGACGCTCTCGCTCGGGTGAACCCGCATGTCGTCGTGGAGACGCACCCCGTCCGTCTCGACGCGTCCAACGCCATGGCGCTGATCGCGGCCTACGATCTTGTCGCGGACGGTTCGGACTCGTTCGCGACTCGCTATCTCGTCGCCGACGCCTGCGCGCTGGTCGGGCGGCCGCTGGTCACCGCCTCGCTCGGGACGTTCGACGGGACGCTGACGACCATCCGGACCCATGAGACGAGGGCCGACGGCAAACGGAATCCGACCTGGCGCTGCCTGTTTCCCGAGGCGCCTCCGCCTGGAACCGTTCCGTCCTGCGCGGAGGCCGGCGTGCTCGGGGCGCTCGCCGGCACGATGGGCTCGCTGATGGCGATCGAGGTTATCCGCGAGATCGTCGGCTTCGGCGAAGGGCTCGTGGGCCGTTTGCTGATCTTCGACGCTCTGTCCGCACGGTTCGAGACGCTGACCTATGAGTGGGATCCGGAGAACCCGGTGACGGGCGAGAACCCGACGATCCGGGATCTCTCCAGCCATGCTCGCGCCTGACGCTCAACGCGTCCAGGTGAAGGCCCCGCCGGAGCGACGGATGACCTTCAGCGCGCCATCGCCGTCCTTCATCGCGAGGTAGCAGGACTCGCGTTTGGCCTGCCCGAGCTTCATGCAGAAGCCGTCGTCGTCGAGCCGCCAAGTTCCGTCGCCGGACGATCCTGCCCGGCCGCCGGTGCGGGTGACCTTCCCGTCCTTGGCGAAGACGAACTGCGATTTTCCGCCGCGTGGTCCCGTGGTCGAGATCGTCCGACCGTCGAACCAGCCGGCTTCCAGCTCCTTGGGGCCGATGAGCTCCGCCGCCGCGGCCGAAGCCGCGAAGCCGAGCGACAGGATCAGGACAAGCCAACCACGCATAGCAGCCTCCATGTTCACGGAATGTACCGTGAACAGAATAGCGTCGGAGCCTGAGAGTCAAGCGGCTCCACGTGGATGGAATGCTTACCGAAGCGGCGGTGAGGATGCGCTCGCGCCCCAGCCGTCACAGCATCGCTGGCAGGACGCGGTCCGGCGGACGGTGGCCGTCGATGAACGTCTTGATGTTGACGATGACCTTCTCGCCCATGTCGACGCGGCCCTCGATCGTGGCCGAGCCGAGATGCGGCAGCAGCACCACCTTGTTCTGGCGCGCGAGCTTCACGAGCTTGGGGTTCACGGCAGGCTCGTTCTCGAAGACGTCGAGCGCCGCGCCCGCGAGTTCCCCGGCCTCGAGCATGCGCGCCAGCGCCATCTCGTCGACGACCTCGCCGCGCGCGGTGTTCACGACATAGGCGTCGCGCTTCAGGAGCTTGAGGCGGCGGGCGGAGAGCAGGTGATAGGTCGCCGGCGTGTGCGGGCAGTTGACCGAGATGATGTCCATGCGGGCGAGCATCTGGTCGAGGCTCTCCCAGTAGGTGGCCTCGAGCTGGTCCTCGACGGTCGCCGGCAGGCGCCTGCGGTTGTGGTAGTGGATCGAGAGGCCGAACGCCTTGGCGCGGCGGGCGACGGCCTGGCCGATGCGGCCCATGCCGACGATGCCGAGCCGCTTGCCCCAGATGCGCCGGCCGAGCATCCACATCGGCGACCAGCCGGTCCAATCGTGCTCGTCTGGCACCACGCGGGCGCCCTCGGCGATGCGGCGAGGCCCTGCGAGGATCAGACCCATCGTCATGTCGGCGGTGTCCTCCGTCAGCACGCCGGGCGTGTTGGTGACGGTGACGCCGCGGTTCAGCGCGCTCTGCACGTCGATGTTGTCGACGCCGTTGCCGAAATTCGCGATCAGCTTCAGGTTCTCGCCGGCCTTGGCGAGCAGCGCCGCGTCGATGCGGTCGGTCACGGTAGGGACGAGCACGTCCGCTTCTCGCACGGCCTCGACGAGCTGTTCGGCGGTGAGGGCCACGTCTTCGTGGTTGAGACGCGCGTCGAACAGCTCGCGCATCCGCGTCTCGATCACGTCCGGAAGGCGTCGGGTCACGACGACGAGCGGGCGCTTTTTCATGGGACCGCAGACCTTTCTGGCGGATCGGGCTTTACGGTTAATCCCTCGTCAATACCGACTTGGGATTGTTGGCCTCAACGCGACCGGCGGCCCCCGCGCGGGACCTGAAGGCCGTCTCTAGCAGACGACGCCCGGAACGCAACATCGCGACGAAGGATGGAGCGCAGAGGCGCAATGGTCGGCACCTTTTTTCGCCTTTTCTGCGCGAGCCTCGCGCTTTTCACGCTGTCGCTCCCGGCCTCCGCACAGGCGGCGCTTGAAGGCGCCGCGGGAGTGATGATCGGGCCGGTCTCAGGCCTCCCGGTTCCGCGCTATGTCAGCCTGAAGGCCGGCAAGGTGTATGTGCGGGCCGGACCCACCAAGGACCACCCGGTGCTTTACATCTACCGCCGCGCCAGCGAGCCGGTGGAGGTCACCGCAGAATACGACAATTGGCGGCGGATCCGGGATTCGGAAGGCTCCGAGGGCTGGGTCTGGCACTCGCTGCTGTCCGGCCGCCGCACGGCGCTCGTCGCGCCTTGGTCGAAGGAGTCGGCGCTGCCGATCCATGTGCGCGCCGGCGCGGGCGAGCGGATGTCGGCCCGGCTGGAGCCCAAGGTGCTGGTCGAGGTCCGCAAGTGCGACGGGAACTGGTGCCGCGTCGAGGGCGACGGTTTCGACGGCTTCATCGAGCAGGAGCGGCTCTGGGGCGTCTATCCGGGCGAGCGGTTCGAGTAGGGCCGCTCGGAGAGACCGCGCAACAGGGACCTTCACCCTCCGCCGTCATCCTCCGGCTTGACCGGAGGATCCATGCTCCAGCGTAAGGCTCCACGCCCGAGATGGATGGTCCGGTCAAGCCGGACCACGACGCCTCATGGCGGATGACGGACGCCCGAATGCCTCCGCTCAGAGGGCGCCAGCGTAGAAGCCCAAACGAAAACGGCCGCCGCGTCGCCGCGACGGCCGTCTGAAATCGACTGGGGAGAAACCTCAGCCCTTCTTGCGCAGACGCACCACGACGTCGACGCGGGCGATCTCCATGCCGTCCGGGATCTCGGGAATGCGGTCCACCGAGACGCTGCGGCCGGGAATGTCGATCAGCCGGTTGTCGTCTTCCATCAGGAAGTGGTGGTGCTCGCTGACGTTGGTGTCGAACCAGGTCTTGGAGCCGTCGACCGCGAGCTCGCGGAGCAGGCCGACTTCGGTGAACTGATGCAGCGTGTTGTAGACGGTGGCGAGCGACACCGGCACGCGAGCGCGCATCGCTTCCTCGTGCAGGATTTCAGCCGTCACATGGCGATCGCCGCGGGCGTAGAGCAGCCGGCCGAGCGCGATGCGCTGACGGGTGGGACGCAGACCGGAATCGCGCAGCATGCCGCCAACGTCTCGGGCGACGCAGAGGGCCGGCCGAAGGCCGCAATCGAGGATCTTCTCCGACGCCTGAGGCGTGGAAGGCGTCACGGTGGTCGCGCTTTCGGCCATCGTCGGTCGGTCTTTCCTTAAAGCGTTTGAGGTCCCGGCTGCGCCGCGGACGAAGAAGTGTTTGAAGAGGGGAACCTCTTTGCGCTGGCGAGGATACAATTTCGCGACGCAGCGGGCAACTGTCAGCAGCCGGGGACGCTTTTCGCAGCTCCGGCTTGTGTGCTAGGAGGGCGCCCGGATTCCCGGAGCGCCAGAGATTTTCCGGCGCCGCTGATCCCGTGAGGGACGAAAAGGGGCATATGACAGAGCGTAAGTCGAGCTTCGCCTATGAGGACCTGCTGGCCTGCGGCCGGGCGGAGCTGTTCGGTCCGGGCAACGCGCAGCTGCCGCTGCCGCCGATGCTGATGTTCGACCGGATCACCGAGATCTCCGAGACCGGCGGACCAGCCGACAAGGGATTCGTGCGCGCCGAGCTCGACGTGAAGCCGGACCTCTGGTTCTTCGATTGCCACTTCAAGGGCGATCCCGTGATGCCCGGCTGCCTTGGCCTCGACGCGCTTTGGCAGATGACCGGCTTCTTCCTCGGCTGGATCGGCGGGCAGGGACGCGGCCGGGCGCTTGGCACGGGCGAGATCAAGTTCACCGGACAGGTGCTGCCGACTGTCCGCCAGGTCGTCTATGGCGTCGACTTCAAGCGCGTGGTGAAGGGCCGGCTCGTGCTCGGCATCGCCGACGGCTGGTTGAAAGCCGATGGACAAACCATCTACGAGGCCAAGGACCTGAAGGTCGGCCTGTTCAAGGATAAGGAAGCGGCGTCGGCCTGACGGCCTGATCGCCTGAGCACAGCAACCGCCCGGGCCCGCGCGACCCGCGAAAGCCCGCCAGGCGGCAATGGAGGCGTTCCAAGTGAAGCGCGTCGTCATCACCGGCATGGGAATCGTGTCGTCGATCGGTAATTCGACGCAAGAGGTGCTCGCCTCGCTGCGCGAAGCCCGCTCCGGAATCGTTCGGGCGGAGGAATACGCCAGCCACGGCTTCCGCTCCCAGGTGGAAGGCGCTCCGACGCTCGACGCCAGCGCGATCGTCGATCGTCGCGCCATGCGGTTTCACGCCGGAGGGACGGCCTGGAACCACGTCGCGATGGACCAGGCGATCCTGGATTCGGGCCTCGAAGAGAGCGACATCTCCAACGAGCGCACCGGCATCATCATGGGGTCCGGCGGTCCGTCGACCAAAACCGTCGTAGAGGCCGCCGAGATCGCTCGCGAGAAGGGGCCGAAGCGCATCGGGCCGTTCGCGGTGCCGAAGGCGATGTCTTCGACGGCGTCGGCGACGCTCGCCACCTGGTTCAAGATCAAGGGCGTGAACTACTCGATCTCCTCGGCCTGCTCGACTTCGGCGCACTGCATCGGCAACGCCGCGGAGCAGATCCAGCTCGGCAAGCAGGACGTGATGTTCGCGGGCGGCTGCGAGGAGCTCGACTGGACGCTCTCCGCGCTGTTCGACGCGATGGGCGCGATGTCGAGCAAGTTCAACGACACGCCGGCGACCGCCAGCCGCGCCTACGACAAGGACCGCGACGGCTTCGTCATCGCCGGCGGCGCAGGCGTCGTGGTGGTCGAGGAGCTCGAGCACGCCAAGGCGCGCGGCGCGAAGATCTACGCCGAGCTTACCGGCTACGGCGCGACCTCGGACGGCTACGATATGGTGGCGCCTTCCGGCGAGGGCGCGGTCCGCTGCATGAAACAGGCGCTTGCGACAGTCCGGAGCCCGATCGACTACGTCAACCCGCACGCGACCTCGACGCCGATCGGCGATCTCAGGGAGATCGAGGCGCTCAGGACCGTGTTCGGCGACAAGTGCCCGCCGATCTCGGCGACCAAGTCGCTCACCGGCCACTCGCTCGGCGCGGCCGGCGTGCAGGAGGCGATCTATTCGCTGCTGATGATGCAGAACGGCTTCATGGCGGAGAGCGCCAACATCCAGGAGCTCGATCCCGCCTTCGCCGACATGCCGATCCTGCGCGAGCGCAGGGACGACGTCACGCTGAACGCGGTGATGTCGAACTCCTTCGGCTTCGGCGGCACCAACGCCACCCTGGTGTTCGAGCGCTACGCGGGCTGAAGCTTAAACGAGCGCGTTACCTGGACGGCCGGGCGGCCGATCCGGGCGCTGTCTTCTCAAGCGCCATTTCCGGCGCGCAATCCCGGACCTCCGCTTCGCTTCGTCCGGGATGACGAAATTCACGATCGGAGTGCCCCATGGTCGCCGGACTTCTCAGCGGCAAACGCGCGCTCGTCATGGGCGTCGCGAACGACCACTCCATCGCCTGGGGCGTCGCCAAGGCGCTGTCTCAGGCCGGCGCCGAGATCGCCTTCACCTATCAGGGCGACGCGCTCGGCAGACGCGTGCGGCCGCTCGCGGAGACGCTCGGCTCCGACATCGTCATCCCTTGCGACGTCGAGGACATCGCCTCGGTCGACGCGACGTTCGCGCAGCTGAAGGAACGCTGGGGCGGGCTCGATATCCTGGTCCACTGCATCGGCTTCTCGAACAAGAACGAGCTCAAGGGCCGCTACGCCGACACCAGCCGCGAGAACTTCTCGCGCACCATGGTGATCTCGGCGTTCTCCTTCACCGAGCTCGCGAAGCGCGCGGCCGAGATGATGGGCCCGGGCGGCTCGATGGTGACGCTGACCTATGGCGGCGCGACGCGCGTCATGCCGAACTACAACGTCATGGGCGTCGCCAAGGCCGCGCTCGAGGCGAGCGTGCGCTACCTCGCCGCCGACTACGGGCCGCAGGGCATTCGCGTGAACGCGATCTCCGCCGGCCCCGTCCGCACGCTCGCCGGCGCCGGCATCGCCGACGCGCGGCTGATGTACGACTTCCAGCGCCGGCACTCGCCGCTGCGGCGCCCGGTCACCATCGAAGAGGTCGGCGGCGCGGCGCTCTATCTGCTCTCGGACCTGTCATCGGGGGTCACTGGCGAGATCCACTTCGTGGATTCCGGCTACAACATCATCTCGATGCCGAGCCCCGAGGGCCTCAAACGCTCGGTGGCCGCCGACGAGGCGGCGGAGAAGGCGGAGCGGTGAGGATGTCCTCAGCGCGATGACCGACGCTCTCGACCCGGATTTCGTCGCCCGCCGCACCGACGCCTATTTCGCGAAAACCGCCGAGATCGTCGCGGCGCAGGGCGACGTGCGCGTCACCTATGCGGTGTTCCTGCGCACGGACTGCGTGGTCGCGATCGATCGCGCGCTCGAGTTCCTGAGCGAGGTCTATCCGAAGACCGCCGCGATCCCGCTGGAGATTTCGCGTCCCGTCACCGAGGGCACGCTGCTCCATTCGGGCAAGCCGATGGCCTATCTCACGGGCTCTATGGTGGCGCTCTCCCCGATCGAGACGCTGCTGCTGCAGCGCATCGGCTTCCCGTGCGTCTCGGCCTTTAACGCCTTTACGATGTGCCTCGCGCTGCCCGAGGCCGAGTTCCTCGCCATGGAGGCGCGTCACGCCACCGGCGACGACATGCATCTTTCATGCTCCTACGGCGCGGCGGTCGGCTCGCGCACTGCGAAGCTGATGGGCGCGAAGGGCTTCATCGGAACCTCGACCGACATCGCGGCCCCGCTGTTCGAGACCGAGCACGGCCTCGGCACCATGCCGCATTCGCTGATCGGCTACGCCAAGGCGCGGATGCTGGCCGAAGGCCGCGATCCGAAGGCCGAAAGCGCGACGCTTGAGGCCGCCAAACTCTATTGCGCGCAGTTTACGGACGAGGCGAGCGTCACCGTCCTCAACGACTATGACGGCCGTGAAATCTCGGACGCGCTTGCCGTCTGCCGCTGGTTCTACGGTGCGGGCGGTCCGGCCGAACAGGGCAGACGGCTCGCCTTCCGCCTCGACACCCATGGCGGCCGGCACCTCGAAGGGCTCGATTGGGAGGAGAGCGTCCGCACACTGCTCCGCTGGACCCACCGGCACACGCCAGGCGAGGTCGCCAAGCTCGCGCTGACCGGCTTCGACTACGAAGAACTCGGCGGCATGTCGGCCGATGAGGTGCGCGACAAGTTCCTGTTCGGCACCGGCGTGACGGCGGCCGCCGCCATCTTCTTCCGCAAGGCGCTCGACGATGCGGGCTTCCGCGAGCCGCGCATCGTGGTGTCGTCGGGCTTCGACACGCTGAAGTGCCGGGTGTTCGGCAATCTGTCGGTCCCGGTCGACGTCGTCGGCACCGGCTCCTTCCTGCCGTCCCGCCTGTCGCGCACCTACGCCACCGCCGACATCGTCCGGTACGAGCTGCCGGACGGCGTCGGCGGGTGGAAGGCCTTCGACCTCGTCAAGGCGGGCCGGGAGTTCCTGAAGCTCGCGTGATCGCGCCTCAGCGGTCCAGCATCGCGAGGTTCGCCTCGGTGTAGCGCGCGCCCGTCACGGCGCCGCTCGGGATCGCGGCGCCGATCTCGGCGAGCTCTTCTTCGCTCAGGACGATGTCGGCCGCGGCGACGTTCTCCTCCAGCCGCGCGATCCGACGCGTGCCGGGGATCGGGACGATCGCGTCGTCCTGATGCAGCAGCCAGGCGAGGGCGAGTTGGGCGGCCGTCGCGTTCTTCCTGCCGGCGAGATCCTCGAGCGTGGCCACGAGCGCGAGATTGGCGTCGAAGGCCTCGCCCTGGAAGCGTGGCGAGGAGCGGCGGTAGTCGTCCTTCGGCAGGCTCGCGAGGTCGCGCACCTGCCCCGAGAGGAAGCCGCGCCCGAGCGGGCTGTAGGGCACGAAACCGATGCCGAGCTCGCGGCAGACGGGCAGCACCTCGGCTTCGGGATCGCGCGTCCATAGCGAATACTCGCTCTGCACCGCTGAAACGGGATGGACCGCGTGCGCCTTCCGGATCGTCGCGGCGCTCGCCTCCGATAGGCCGAAGGCGCGCACCTTGCCGGCCTGCACGAGTTCGGCGACGGCGCCCGCGACGTCCTCGATCGGCACGGCCGGATCGACCCGATGCTGGTAGAACAAATCGATATGGTCCACGCCGAGGCGCTTCAGCGAGGCGTCGGCGACGGCCTTCACATGGTCCGGCCGGCTGTCCAGGCCGGCGATGCGGCTGAGCCCGGTCCCCTCCTCGCCGATCCGGAAGCCGAACTTCGTGGCGATGACGACCTTGTCGCGGACGTCCTTCAGCCCCTTGCCGACGACCTTCTCGTTCTCGAACGGCCCGTAAACCTCGGCCGTGTCGAACAGCGTAACGCCGATCTCGACCGCGCGCCTCAGCGTGCGGATCGCGTCCGCCTCGTCCTGACCGCCGTCATAGACGCCGGTCATTCCCATGCAGCCGATCCCGATCGCGGAGACCTTGAGCGTCCGGCCCCATTGGCGTGTCTGCATGATCGCGTCTCCTTGCGTTGATCAAAGCACGCGGGAGATGGGCCGCGGCGGCCACCGATAAAGGGCGCATTCCCGCACGCCCCGTTTGGGCCTCGCGCAAGAAGGCGGCGCTAGTCCTGCAGCGCTTCCAGCTTCTCGAACAGCGCCAGCGCCTCCGGGTTCGCCAGCGCCTCCTTGTTCTTCACCGGCCGGCCATGCACGACCTCGCGGACAGCGAGCTCGACGATCTTGCCGGACTTGGTGCGCGGAATGTCGCTGACGGCGACGATCTTCGCCGGCACATGGCGCGGCGACGCGCCCTCGCGGATGCGGGTCTTGATGCGCCTCGTCAGATCGTCGTCGAGAGCGGCGCCGTCCTTCAGCCGGACGAACAGCACGATGCGGACGTCGCCGTCATAATCCTGGCCCACGCAGATCGCCTCGACGACCTCCTCCATCTTCTCGACCTGCGAATAGATCTCGGCCGTGCCGATCCGCACGCCGCCGGGATTGAGCGTCGCGTCCGAGCGGCCGTGGATGATCATGCCGCCATGGCTCGTCCATTCCGCGAAGTCGCCATGCACCCAGACGTTCGGGAAGCGGTCGAAATAGGCGGCGTGGTACTTCGCGCCGTCCGGATCGTTCCAGAAGCCGAGCGGCATGCTGGGAAACGGCTTTACGCAGGCGAGCTCGCCTTTGCCGCGTGCGAGCGGCTTGCCGTCGTCATCGAGCGTCGCCATGGCGTAGCCGAGGCCGGGCCCCTGGATCTCGCCGCGCCACACCGGCTCCAGCGGATTGCCGATGACGAAGCATGAGACGATATCCGTGCCGCCTGAGATCGAAGCGAGCTGGATGTCGCGCTTCACCTCTTTGTAGACCCAGTCGAAGCCGGCGTCGGCAAGCGGCGAGCCCGTCGACGCCATGGTGCGGACGCTGGAGAGGTCGTGCGTCTCTCGGGGCTTCAGCCCGACCTTGCGCACGCCGTCGATCCATTTCGCCGACGTGCCGAAGAACGTCATCTTCTCACTCTGCGCGAAGTCGAACAGCGCGGCAGGCGAGGGGTGAAACGGCGAGCCGTCGTAGAGCAGCAGCGTCGCTTCCGCGGCGAGGCCGACGACCAGCCAGTTCCACATCATCCAGCCGCAGGTGGTGAAGTAGAACACCCGGTCGCCCGGCCGGACGTCGGATTGCAGCACATGCTCCTTGAGCAGCGTCAGCAGCACGCCGCCTGCGCGGTGGATGATGCACTTCGGCACGCCGGTCGTGCCGGAGGAGAACAGAATGAACAGCGGGTGGTCGAACGGCAGGCGCTTGAAGGTCGGCGCCTTCGCCTCGAAGCCGTCGAGGAACGCGTCCAGCGTCTTCGCCTTCGGCAATGCGGCCGCGGCTTCCTCGGCGCCGTCGAGATAGGGCACGACGACGATCGCCTCGACGGTCGGCAGCTGTTCCGCGATCGGCCTCAGCTTCGGCAGGATGTCGATGCGCTTGCCGGCGTACCAATAGCCGTCGACGGTCACGAACACTTTCGGCTCGATCTGGCCGAACCGGTCCAGGACGCCGCGTTCCCCGAAATCCGGCGAGCAGGACGACCAGATCGCGCCGAGCGAGGCCGCCGCCAGCATGAAGGCGACGGTTTCCGGCCGGTTCGGCATCATGGCTGCGACGCGGTCGCCTTCGCCGACCCCCATCGCGATAAACGCCTGCTGGATGCGGGACACCAACGCGCGCAACTCGTCGAAGGACAGGCGGGCCTCGGCCTTGTCTTCGCCTCGGAAGACCAGCGCCTCCGCCGAGCCGGACTTGCGCAGCAGGTTTTCCGTGAAGTTCAGCCGCGCCTCGGGGAAGAAGCGCGCGCCGGCCATCCTGTCGCCGTCGACAAGCTTCACGCCGCCCTTCTCGCCGACGACCTTGCAGAAGTCCCAGACGAGATCCCAGAAACCGCCGATGTCCTCGACGGACCATGCGTGCAGCGCGCGATAGGTCTTGAGAGGCCGGCCCGAGCGCGCGGAGGCCCTGTCCGCGAAGGCCGCCATGGCGCTCGCGGCTGCGCGGGAGGCGGGCGGGGTCCACAGCGGCGCGTCGGCTTCCGTCGTCATGTGATGCTCCCCGGACAACAGTGGAAGCCTTTATAAGCGTTGGGCATGCGCACCGGCATTAGGCAAGTTGCAGGGGCCGGTTTGGAGCAAGGCCGTGTTGCAGCTATAAGCATGGCCCTCTTGGGCTCGGTTTTCAGGCATTTCAGGACTTTTCGGCATCGCTTCCCCCACCGCAATGCGCCGCTTGATCGCAATCGCCGCCGTCGCCCTATGCGCGGCGGCGGCGATGGCTGCTGCAAGCTTGGCCTTCCGCGTTCCGCCGGACGGCGCCGAGGCCGCTTTGCTCGACGCGGTCCGTGCGGCCACAGGCCTCGAAGTCGCGGCGAACGGGCGCGCGCAGATCGAGCTGCTGCCGACGCCGCGCATCCTCATTTCCGCCGTCAGCCTCTCCCAATCGGGCGAGCCGCCGTTCGCAGTGGTGCGCAAGGTGGTGGGCGCGCCGGAGATCGGGGCGCTGCTGGCCGGCCGGATCGTTCTCGGCGAGGTCACGCTCGACGGCGCGCAGATCGCGCTCGACCGCGCGCCGCTCGGCTCTCTGTTCGGCCCCGGCGGCGTGATGCGGGATGCGCCGGAAATCCGGCTGACCGACGCGCGGCTGAGCTTCGGCGCCGGCGTCATCGACAAGGTCGAGGCGGGTCTTTCCTGGGCAGGCGGCGGACGGCCGTTCTCGGTCTCCGGATACGGCGTCTATGAAAGTCGGCCCGTCGAACTCGCGGTGACGCTTTCCGACGCCAAGGCGCTGTCCGGCGGCGAGGCCGCGCCGATCCGCGCGCGGATCGAAGGCGGCGGGGCGCGCCTGACCTTCGACGGCACGGCGCGCGTCGACGGTGGCCCGCACTTCTCCGGCGATCTCCGGGCCCGGGCGGCGTCGCTACGCGAAACCCTTCAATGGCTCGGCCTGCCGGCGCCGCGCCGCACGTCCCCGCTGACCGGCTTCTCGCTGGCCGGCCGCGCGAGCGCCGATCGCAAGGGCGTCGCAATCGCCGACGCCGAGCTCAATCTGGAAGGCGGCAGCTTCCTTGGAGCCGGCCGCGTCTCGCTTATGCATGGTCGTCCGAGCGTCGAGGCGACGCTCGACGCCTCGCTGATCGACCTTGCGCCCTACATTGAAGGCATCGCCCCGGCAGTAAACGAAACCACCGGCTGGAGTCCCAAGCGTCTCGATCTCCGGCCGCTCGCCGGCTACGACCTCGACCTCCGGCTCTCCGCGGACGAGGTGCGGTTCGGGGCGTGGCGGCTTGGCGCGACGGCAGCGACGCTCGCAATCTCCGACGGGGCGATGGACCTGTCGGTCGGCGAGGCCGACGCCTATGGCGGGGTCGTCGGCGGCCGCTTCTCGCTCTTGCCCGAACACGGCGCGACGCGGATGCGCCTGCAGGCCGCCTCGACGGATGTCGATCTCGGCCGGGCGCTGGCCGACATCGTCGCCCAGCCATGGCTTACCGGCGCGCTGACCTCGGATTTCTCGGTCGAGGGGGTCGGCGCGTCGGCGGCCGAGATCGTCTCGACGCTCTCTGGCCGTGGATCGGCGCGCGTCGTCGGCGGCGCGCTCGAAGGGATCGGCCGCAGCAAGACGCTCGCGCTCGCGGGTCTGCGCGGCAGCATGGACGTCGATCATGCCTCGGCGAAGATGACGTTTTCGCGCGGCGTCGCCGATATCGACGACTTTGCGATCGCCGGCGAGGACGCCGCCTTCACGCTCTCCGGGGACGCCCGTCTGGTCGAGCGCGACGTTGCGCTCCGCGGTTTCGTGCGCCCTGTCGACGGAACCTGGACGCTGCCGGTGAAGGTGGTGGGCCCGCTCGACGCGCCCAAGCTGAGGCCGAACCTTACGGGCCGCGATCCCCGCGGCGAGGCGCAGCGCACGGACGCTCCGAAGAGCGGCGGCTGAGCCGGACCGCTTTCCTTCAGCGCCCGGCTGCGGCCGCGCGTTCGGCCTTCGCCCGCTCGTTCTCCGCCCGCTTGGTCGCGATCGAGGCGATGATCACGCCGGTCGTGACGATCGCGATCAGGATCGTGCAGACCGCGTTGATCTCCGGCTTCACGCCGAGACGCACGGACGAATAGATCCGCATCGGCAGGGTGGTCGCGCCGGGACCGGTGGTGAACTGCGAGATCACGAGGTCGTCGATCGACAGCGTGAAGGCGAGCATCCAGCCCGAGACGATCGCCGGCAGGATGATCGGCAGCGTGATGACGATGAAGGTCTTGAACGGCGGGCATCCGAGGTCGAGCGCCGCCTCTTCGAGGCTCTGGTCGAAAGAGATCAGCCGGGACTGCACCACGACCGCTACGAAGCACATCGAGAAAGTGATGTGCGCGAGCGCGAGCGTGAAGAAGCCGCGGTCGAGCCCGATCGCCACGAACAGCAGCAGCATCGAGAGGCCCGTGATGACCTCGGGCATCACAAGCGGCGCGTAGACCATGCCGGAGAACAGCGTGCGGCCCGGAAAGCGCCCCATGCGGACCAGCGTCACCGCGGCCAGCGTGCCGAGTACGGTCGCGACGGTGGCCGACAGGATGCCCACCCGCACCGTCACCCAGGCGGCCTCGAGAAGCTGCTCGTTGTGGAACAGCGAGACGTACCAGCGCGTCGAGAACCCGCCCCAGACGGTGACGAGCTGCGAGGCGTTGAAGGAGTAGATCACCAGCAGGACGATCGGCAGATAGAGGAACGCGAAGCCGAAGGTGAGCGCGACGAGGTTGACGGAGGACAGGCCTTTTCTCACGCCTTGCCCCCGAGTTCCTTGGCCTGAATGTTGTTGTAGATCGCGATCGGCACGACGAGCACGAGCAGCAGCAGCACGGCGATCGCCGAGGACACCGGCCAGTCGCGGTTCAGGAAGAACTCGTTGTAGAGCGTCTTGCCGATCATCAGCGTCTCGGAGCCGCCGAGCAGGTCCGGGATCACGAATTCGCCGCACGCCGGGATGAACACCAGGAAGCAGCCGGCGACGACGCCTGGCAGCGAGAGCGGCACGGTGATCTGCCAGAACGAGCGCCACGGCGGCGAGCCGAGGTCGGCCGCAGCCTCCAGCAGCGTCTCGTCGAGCTTCTCGAGGCTCGAATAGAGCGGCAGCACCATGAACGGCAGGTAGGAATAGACGATGCCGATATAGACGGCGGTCTCGGTGTTCATGATGTAAAGCGGCTCGTGGATGATCCCGGTCCACAGCAGGAACTGGTTGAGCAGCCCTTCGGGATTGAGAATGCCGATCCAGGCGTAGACGCGGATCAGCAGCGAGGTCCAGAACGGCAGGATCACCGCCATCAGCAGCGTCGGCCGGATCGACTTCGGCGCCCGCGCCATCGCGTAGGCCATGGGATAGGCGATCGCGAGCGTCAGCAGGGTCGAGATCGTCGCGATCTTGAGGCTCGACAGGTAGGACGCGACGTAGAGCTCGTCCTCGAACAGGATCTGGTAGTTCTCAAAATCGAGCCCGTTCCACCAGTCGACCACGCCCCGCCAGCCGTTGGCGAGGTCGAGCACCGGCTGGTAGGGGGGCTGCGCGATGACCGTGTCGGACAGCGAGATCTTCAGGACGATGAAGAACGGCGCGAGGAAGAGGACGAGCAGCCAGACGTAGGGAACGGCAATCAGCGCTGCGCGCTTCCAGCGGCCGCCGCCGACGTCGGCGGGGCTGGCGTCGGGCGCCTGAGCGATGGCGCGGGGGGCTTCCGGGTCGGGCGTGAGGACGTCGGTCACGCGGTCACCCCGTCAGCAGCACGCCGGCGTCCGGCGCGAACCAGACATGGACCTTGTCGTCCCAGCTGATCGGCGCGGCCTCGGTGCGCGCCATGTTGGCGCGGCTGACGCGGACGATCTTCTCCGACCCGTCGAGCTTCACGAGGAACTTCGTCCAGTCGCCGAAATAGGCGATGTCCCAGACTTCGCCTTTGAGCACGTTGGCGGCCCCCTCGGGCGGCGGCTCCAACGCGATCCGCATCTTCTCGGGGCGAACCGCGAACGCGACGTCGGCGCCGGAGGCCGGCGCCGCCTCCGAGACCGCGACCGAAATCTCCGCCGTCGGATCCTGCACGGCGAGCCGCGCCGCGCCGCCTTGAACGCTCGCGACCTTGGCCTCGAGAATGTTGATGTCGCCGATGAAATCCGCGACGTAGCGGCAGTTCGGCTGCTCGTAGATGTCGCCCGGCGTCGCGACCTGCACGAGCTTGCCGTGGTTCATCACCGCGATGCGGTCGGCGACCGTCATCGCCTCCTCCTGGTCGTGGGTCACGATCAGGAAGGTGAGGCCGAGATCCTGCTGCAGGTCCATCAGCTCGAACTGGGTCTCTTCGCGCAGCTTCTTGTCGAGCGCGCCGAGCGGCTCGTCGAGCAGCAGCACCTTCGGCTTCTTGGCGAGCGAGCGGGCGAGCGCGACGCGCTGGCGCTGGCCTCCGGAGAGTTGGTGCGGCTTGCGGGAGCCGAACCCCTCGAGCTTCACGAGCCGCAGCATCTCGGTGACCCGGGCCTCGATCTCGCTCTTGGCGTAGCTCTCCTGGCGCAGCCCGAAACCGATGTTCTGCGCCACCGTCATGTGCGGGAACAGCGCGTAGGACTGGAACATCATGTTCACCGGCCGCCGGTAGGGCGGCACGCCGGCGAGATCCTTGCCGGCAAGCGTGATGCGGCCTGAGGTCGGCGCCTCGAAGCCCGCCAGCATGCGCATCAGGGTCGTCTTGCCACAGCCGGAGGGGCCAAGCAGCGCGAAGAACTCCTTCTGATGGATGTTGATCGACACGTCGTCGACGGCGGTGAAGTCTCCGAACCGCTTCGTGACGTTCTCGAACCGGATCAGCGGGACCGCCGCAGGATCGAGCCACGGCGCGAACGAGCGCCGGATCGGGCCAAGGGCTTTCTGGGCGGGTTTTAGCGCCATGGGGAAGGCCCCGGGAGGAGAGGAAGGTGAAGGAAACGAAGGGAAGGCATTTCTAGTGCATCATTCCCGGCCGGAGATCCCGGCTCTCCGCCGTCGTTCTGGTCGGGACGACGATTCACGTCGCCCCGGCCAAGCGGTTCACGGGCTTACTTCCCGCTCTTCGCCTTCGTCCAGGCGCGGGTCAGGGCGCGCTGGGTCTTGCTGTCCTCGATCGTCGGAACGGTGAAGAGCCGCGCGAAGACCTCCGGGGTCGGGTAGATCGATGGATTGCCCTTCACGCCGTCGTCCAGGAACTCCTGGCTCTTCAGATTACCGTTGGCGTAGGAGACGAAGTTCGAGTTCTTCGCCGCGACTTCGGGCTTGAGCATGTAGTTCAGGAAGATGTGGGCCTCTTCCGGGTGTGGCGCGTCGGCGGGGATCGCCATCTCGTCGAACCAGAGCTGGGCGCCTTCCTTGGGCAGCGAATATTCGACGTTGACGCCCTTCTTGGCTTCCTCCGCACGCGTCTTGGCCTGGAAGATGTCGCCGGAATAGCCGACCGTGACGCAGATGTTCCCGTTCGCGAGCGCGTTGATGTACTCGGAGGAGTGGAACTTGGTGATGTAGGGCTTCAGTTTGGCGAGGTGGTCGGCGGCCTTCTTCACGTTCTCGACGTCGGACCAGTCCGGCGGCAGGCCGAGATAGGTCAGCACCGACGGCAGCAGATCCTCGGGGCTGTCGAGGAACATCACGCCGCAACCCTTCAGCTTCTTCAGATTGTCAGGGTTATAGACCAGCGCCCAGCTGTCGAGCGGCGCGTCGGGGAAGGCCTTCTTGACCTTGTCGACATTGTAGCCGATCCCGGTCGTGCCCCACATGTAATTAATGGAATAAGCGTTGTCCGGATCGTACTGCGCGACGCGCTTGTAGATCTCGGGCCAGGCGTTGACGAGGTTCGGCAGCTTCGACTTGTCGAGCTTCTGGAACACGCCGGCCTTGATCTGCCGGGACAGGAAGGTCGCGCTCGGCACCACAACGTCATAGCCGGTCTTGCCGGTCAGAAGCTTGGTTTCGAGAATCTCGTTGGAGTCGAAGACGTCATAGACGACCTTGATCCCGGTCTCGGCCTCGAAATCCTTGAGGATCTGGTCGTCGATATAGTCGGACCAGTTGTAGACCCGGACCTCTCTTTGAGCGGCGGCTGCGCCGCCCACCACCGCCAAGCTCAGTCCAAGCGCCGCGAGACCGGCGCTGAGCAACCGTTTCACTCTCATCCGAGACACCTAGAACGCCCCTCGACCCTGCGCGGGAGGCCAGCGATCAAAAGGCTAGCCCCGCCTTTGGCGCTGCACAACATCTTTGCGGGCCTGTTTGCAGGGCGCCGCCTCTGTGACAGTCGCGCCGCATTGATTAAGGCCCGCGGCTCGGGCAGTTTGGAGGAGAGGCGCGGGCTCGTCCCGCGCTCCGGCGGCCTCGGCCGCCGCGGGGCCGCCTTTATCCCAATCCCCTCCCTTGACCCGATCCGGGAGCGGCCCGCCTGCAAGCGACGACGCCGGGATTGATCCGCGTCGTTCGCCTTTCGCCGGCTCGGGTCCGTCTGCGTCGGCGCGGTCCTTTCCGTGTCCCGGACGCCAAGTCGAGTGACCGGAATGGGCAAGAAGAAGCGCTCAGAGCTTCGCGAGTCGATCGCCGACAGGCGCGGCGCAACAAGCGCGGCAGCGGCGCGCGACTGGGTCGAAGAGCGCGGCATCGAAGAACTCGAATGCATGCTGCCCGACCAGGCGGGCGTGGCGCGCGGCAAGATCATGCCGGCGGCGAAGTTCTTCCAGTCGCCGACCATGAACATGCCGTCGTCGATCTTCCACCAGACCATCGCGGGCGGCTACGCCGACGAGGACGAGCCCGGCGGCGGCGACCCCGCCGACAGCGACCTCGTGCTGGAGCCCGATTTCTCGACGCTCTCCGTCGTGCCGTGGGCGTCTGATCCGACGGCGCAGATCATCCACGACGCCTTCCACCGCGACGGCCGCCCCGTCGAGGTCAGCCCGCGCGCCCTGCTGCGCCGCGTGGTCGACCTCTACGCCACCAAGGGCTGGCAGCCGGTCGTGGCGCCGGAGATCGAGTTCTATCTGGTGAAGCCGAACACCGACCCGGACTATCCGCTGGAGCCGCCGATCGGCCGGTCGGGGCGTCCCGAGACCGGGCGGCAGTCCTACTCGATCTCGGCGGTCAACGAGTTCGATGAGCTGTTTGAGGACATCTACGACTATTCGGAGGCTCAGGGGCTCGAGATCGACACGCTGATCCACGAGGAGGGCGCGGCGCAGATGGAGATCAACCTCCGCCATGGCGCGCCGCTGGCGCTCGCCGACCAGGTGTTCCTGTTCAAGCGCACCATCCGCGAGGCCGCGCTCAAGCACTCGATGTACGCGACCTTCATGGCGAAGCCGATCGCGAACCAGCCGGGCTCTGCGATGCATATCCACCAGTCGGTGCGCGACACCAAGACTGGGCGGAACATCTTCTCCGACGAGCAGGGCAAGCCGTCTTCCGAGTTCTTCGCCTTTCTGGCCGGCACCCAGAAATACATGCCCGCGGTGATGACGCTGCTCGCGCCTTACGTGAACTCCTATCGTCGCCTGACGCGGCACTCTTCGGCGCCGATCAACGTGCAGTGGGGCTACGACAACCGCACCACCGGCATCCGCGTGCCGCCGTCGGGGCCGGAGGCGCGCCGCGTCGAGAACCGGGTGCCGTCCTCGGACGCCAATCCCTATCTCGCGATCGCCTCGACGCTGGCCTGCGGCTATCTCGGAATGATGGAGGGGCTGACCCCCTCCGAGCCGATCGACGGATCGGCCTACGGCCTCGACTACGATCTTCCGCGCGGCCTGCTCGAGGCGGTCGCGGCGTTCGAGGATTGCGAGCCGCTGCAGGACGTCTTCGGGCGCTCCTTCATCAACACCTATGGCGCGATCAAGCGCGCCGAGTTCGAAACCTTCATGCGGGTCATCAGCCCGTGGGAACGGGAATATCTGCTGCTCAACGTATGACCGAAGCGCCTTCCCGCACGAAGGGCGGAATCCGGATCATCGAGGAGAGCGAGGTGCTCGGCGCGATCGCTTGGGGCCGACGGTCGACGATCTTCGCGCTCGCTGACGGCCGGGCGCTGAAGGCCTACCCGCCCGGCATGAGGCCCCGCATCGCGAGGAACGAGTTCCGCCGTACGCGCGCCGCATACGAGGCCGGAGCGCCGGCCTGGAGAGTGGACGAACTGGCGTTCTACGCCGGCGGGCTGTGCATTCTCGGCGAACGCGTCGAGGGCGAGACGCTTGCGCATCGCATCCGCCGGTCCATCCCCGACGCCTTTCGCGGGGCGTTGACGCTCGCGTCGCTGAGCGTGAGGCTGGCCCGCATCGCCCCGCCGGACCCTGCCGTGTTCGGAAGCCTGAGACGCCGAAGGCTCGAGATCGCCTATGTCCAGTCAGGCCGCTTCCCGCAGGCGGTGGTGGCGCGTAGCGGTCTCTGTCATGGCGACCTCAACCCCAACAACGTGATGATCGACAAGGCCGGGCGCGCCATCCTCGTCGACTGGAGCGACGCTTATGTCGGGCCGGTGGTCGCCGACGTCTGCTGGTCGAGCCACGTGCTGGTCGGGATCCTGGTCCGTGAGCGCGAGGGATTCACGCGGCGCTTGGCCAAGGGCGCTGCGTCGCTCCACCGGATCGTCGTCTGCGCGCGGCTTGGCTGGCCGTTATCGACGATGTCGAAAGGCAGGGCGCGCGTGGCTCATAAGGATCCGAAGGTTCGGTCTCCCGCTTAGCCCGCCGCCTCCAGCAGACGCCGGGCGATGACCTGCGCCTGTATCTCCGCCGCGCCCTCGAAGATGTTGAGGATGCGGCTGTCGCAGAGCACGCGGGAGATCTGGTACTCCAACGCGAAGCCGTTGCCGCCGTGGATCTGCAGCGCGTTGTCGGCCGCGGCCCACGCGACGCGGGCGCCGAGCAGCTTCGCCATGCCGGCCTCGAGATCACAGCGGCGGTCGCTGTCCTTCTCGCGCGCCGCGAAATAGGTGATCTGGCGGGCGATCTGTACTTCCGCCGCCATGATCGCGATCTTGTCCGCGACGCGGGGGAAGTCGGCGAGCGGCTTCTTGAACTGCACGCGCTCTTCGGCGTAGCGCAGGCCGATGTCGAGCGCGGACTGCGCCACGCCGACCGCGCGAGCCGCAGTCTGGATGCGGGCGCTCTCGAAGGTTTTCATGAGCTGCTTGAAGCCCTGGCCCTCGACGCCGCCGAGCAGGTTCTTCGCCGGCACCTCGAAGCCGTCGAAGGAGATCTCGAACTCCTTCATGCCGCGATAGCCGAGCACCTCGATCTCGCCGCCCGACATGCCCGCGGCCGGGAACGGATCCTCGTCCGTGCCGCGGGGCTTCTCGGCCAGCAGCATGGAGAGGCCGCGATGGCCGGGCTCATTCGGGTCGGTGCGCACCAGCAGCGTCATCAGGTCGGCGCGCACCGGATGGGTGATCCAGGTCTTCGCGCCGCTGACCTTGTAGGTCTCGCCGTCGCGCACGGCCCGGGTCTTGAGGCTCGCGAGGTCGGAGCCGGTGTTCGGTTCGGTGAAGACGGCGGTGGGCAGGATCGAGCCGTCGGCGAGCTTCGGCAGGAAATGCGCCTTCTGCTCCTCGGTGCCGCCGCCTAGGATGAGCTCGGCCGCGATCTCCGAGCGGGTGCCGAGCGAGCCGACGCCGATATAGGCGCGGGAGAGCTCCTCGGAGACGACGCACATCGCCTCCTTGCCGAGGCCCATGCCGCCGAATTCTTCCGGAATGGTCAGCCCGAACACGCCGAGCTCGGCGAGCTTCTGGATCGTTTCCAGCGGGATGTACGAGTTCGCGAGGTGCCAGGCGTGGGCGTAGGGGGTGACCTCGGCGTCGGCGAACCGGCGCATCTCGTCGCGAAACTGGCCATGGGTTTCGTCGAGACCGCTGTCGCCGAAGCCGGCGCGGCCATCGGCGTCCCGCACCAGCGCCGCCAGTTCGGCGCGCGCTTCCGCCGAGCCGCCGTCGGCGATCAACTCGCGGCCGGCCTCGCCAAGCAGTTCGGCCGGGCGATCGGGCGAAAGGCCGAGATCGGCCGCGCGGACGATCTCGCCCTGGTTCATCGGGATGCCGCCGATGATCTGCGCGAGGTACTCCGCCGCGCCGACGCGCAGAATGGCCTCCTCGATCGCGCCGTAGCGGCTCTCGGTCGCGAGCCGCTCGCTCCAGTGCGAGAGCTCGCGCAGCGCCATGCGGTAGGTCGCGAGCCAGGCGAGGCCGTGGCCGGCGCGCTGTTCGCGGTCGAGCGCGTCGGAATCGACGCGGCCGTTGACGACGACCTTGCGGCGGACGGCCTCGGTCGCTTCGTTGAGCAGCGCGTCGAGCGCGGGCAGGACGGCCTGCAGGCGGGCGGCCGGCGACGATGTCCCGGGCGCGGCGGCGGGCTGTGCGGTCATGGAAATCAAGGCTCCGGAAGCTGGCGCGGCCGAACGGCGACCCTCAGGCCTGTCGGCGTAACGTCTCGCTTCCATCCTCATCGTCCAGGCCGTTTGCCGCAATGCACCCTTCGGCTGACGGGGCCGGGGCTTGCGCGTTGACCAGCAACACGCCAAGCGCCGCAAGCGCCATCCCGACCATCTGAATCGCGGAAAACCGTTCGCCAAACGCCACATAGGCCTGGATTGCCGCGAGCGGCGGAACGAGGAAGATGAGCGCGGACATGCGCGACACCTCGCCGCGCTCGACCATCGCCAGCATCAGGAAGATCGCCACGATCGACAGCGCGATCACCGACCAGGCGAGCGCGAATCCGGTCTCGAGCGTCATCGCGAAGCGGATCGGCTCCGCGAAGGCCGCGACGGGGACGGTGAACACGAGCGCGCCGAGATATTGCACGACGGCGAGCGCGCGAAGATCGACGCCGACGAGCGAGCGCTTCTGGTGGAGCGTCGCGGCCGTCACGGCGAGCATGGCGAGCACGTTGATCGCGACCGGCCAAGCGGGAATCGCGTCGACGCCGGCGAGCTTCGGCGCGACCACCGCCGCGACACCGGCCATCCCGAGAGCGACGCCGAGACCCTTCTTCAGCCCCAACCGCTCGCCCACCAGCGGCCCCGCGACGAGGGCGGTGAACAGCGGTTGAAGCGCTGCGATGAGCGCCGAGACTCCCGAGGGCACGCCATGCTCGATCGCCCACCACACGCCGCCGAGATAGACCCCGTGCAGCAGCGCCCCGTTTACGAGCGCATGCGCCCAGACGCGGCCCTCGCTTGGCCAATGAGCCTTTAAAGCGAAGGCGATCGGCGCGAGCAGCGCGATCGCGCAGACATATCTCAGGATGAGGAAGGCGAGTGGCGAGGCGTGGGGGATCACGATCCCCGCCACGACCCAGCCGGTCGACCACAGAGCGACGAAGACGACGGGGGCGAGGAGGCGGATCATCGCCGTTCATCGCCTCCGCGACGCCGTTCGGCAAACCGAAAAGACTGATGGCGACATCACCGCCATGAATAAGGCGGCGGAAACCTTTGAAACCGCAGGGCCTAGACTCCACCTTCGCCATCGCAGCGCTAGATTTCGGCCGCATGAACGCACGTCCCCGCGACGCCCTCCGGACCTTCGCGCCCGTCACTTGGGACGCGCTCCGCCGATTCGAACGAGACGATGGCTGGGCGATCTCGGCGCATATCGCGCTGAACGCGCTGCTCGCGATCTTTCCGTTCGTGATCTTCGTGACCGCGCTCGCCGCGTTTCTTGGGGCGGGCCAGCTCTCCACACAGATCGTGCATCTGATCTTCGACACCTGGCCCACAGGCGTCGCGGCGCCTCTCGCGAGCGAGGTCGACAAGGTGCTGACCGTGCCGCGCGGCGGCGTGCTGACGATCGGCGTGCTGCTGACGCTGTGGGTCTCGTCCTCGGCGGTGGAGGCGGTTCGGGTCGCGCTCGGCCGCGCCTATCACTCGCCGACGTCGAAGCCGGTCTGGCTGTCCCGGCTGCAGAGCATCTGGTTCGTGGCGCTCGGAGCCGTCGGCCTCGTCGTCGTGGCCGTGTTCATCGTGCTCTGGCCGATCGTCTGGTCCTACGCGATCTACTACGCCTACTGGCTGGAGGCGTTCGCCTTCGCCAGCGACGTGCTGCGCTATCTCCTCACCGTCGTCGTGCTGGGCTCGGCTTTGGTCATGGCGCATCTCTGGCTGCCGGGCGGACGACGGCGCGTCAGGGAGGTTCTGCCGGGCGTGGTCTTCACCATGGCGGTTTGGCTCGCCGGCGCGACTGGCTTTTCAGTCTATCTCGGCCATTTCGCGAACTACGCCTCGACCTATGCGGGGCTTGCGGGCGCAATGACGGCGATCGTGTTCATGAACGTCAGCGCGGCGATCTTCATCCTGGGCGCCGAGTTCAACGCTGCCCTTGCCGACCGTCGCCGCAGAAAGGCTGCGCTTCCGACCCCGGCGCTAAAGCCCGCGGACCCTGCTCAGGCTCAGGCCGAAGCGCAGGCGCAACCGGCTTAGCGGCAAGGCTGGTCGCGGCGCGGCGCCGGGTGGTCGGAAGTCGCCTACGGCCTATGTCCGACTGCAAATGCCCTGCGGCACGCCGGGCCGAAAACCAATCAAACGGAGAAAACCCATGAAGCGTACCGGCAGCGCCGTCTGGAACGGCTCGGTCAAGGAAGGCTCCGGCAAGGTCAGCACGGAGAGCGGCGCGCTCGACGGGCTGAACTACTCGTTCAAGAAGCGCTTCGGCGACGAAAAGGGCACCAATCCCGAAGAGCTGATCGGCGCCGCCCACGCGTCCTGCTTCTCGATGGCGCTGTCTCTGATGCTGGGCGAGGCCGGGTTCACGCCGGACCAGATCGACGCAACCTCGGCGGTCTCGATCGAGCAGCAGGGCGGCGGGTTCCAGATCACGACGATCGACCTCGCTGTGAAGGCGAAGGTGCCCGGCATCGACGAGGCGCAGTTCAAGGAGATCGCCGAGAAAGCCAAGGAGGGCTGCCCGGTCTCCAAGGTTCTGAACGCCAAGATCAGCTTCCAGTCCGAGCTGGTCTGAACCGGGCTGGCCGCTTGAGCCTCAGAGCCGGCCGCTTAGCCGGTCAACTGGGGCGCGGCGGGCGAACGCGCGCCGGCGGCATAGCCGACCGCAGATCGTACGTTGATGGCCCAATCGAAGGCCGGCGCTGGGTCCGCGTTACAGGATCCAGCCCGGCCAAGACGCCGTCGCACGACGGCCGTTTACGCTAGAGCCTGATCCGCCAAGGCTTCCAGGAGCGGCCTTGGCCGCTTGTCAGAACGTCACTTTCGGCGTCGCCTGGTTCTCCGGCGTGGTCTCGAAGGTCGCCATGGGCTTCGCCTCCGGATAGAGCCAGCCCGCGATCCACTTGCCGGGTATGGTCCTAAGCTCGGTGTTGTAGGCCTGGACCGCCTGGATGTAGTCGCGCCGCGCGACCGTAATCCGGTTCTCGGTGCCCTCGAGCTGTGACTGCAGCGCAAGGAAGTTCTGATTGGACTTCAGGTCGGGATAGTTCTCGGATACCGCGAGCAGCCGGCCGAGCGCGCCGGACAGCTGGGCCTGCGCGTCCTGGAACTTCTTCACCGCTTCGGGGTCGGTCAGCTTCGAAGCGTCGATCGTGACCTGCGTGGCCTTGGCGCGCGCCTCGACGACCTCCGTCAGCACCTTTTCCTCCTGGCGCGCAAAGCCCTTCACGGTCTCGACGAGATTGGGGATCAGGTCCGCGCGGCGCTGATACTGGTTCTGCACCTCCGACCAGCGCGCCTTAGCCTGTTCCTCCAGTGTCGGAACATTGTTGACGCCGCAACCGGCAAGCGACAGGGCGAGGCCGAGCGTTGCGAGCGCCGCCAGCAGCCTGCCGGCGATCGTCGTCATCCGGTGGGACATGGCGCGTCTCCTCGTTTCGGTCTTCGAGCGTCCGCGCAAACGTCAGGCGCCGGCCGCATAAGTCAAGCGCCGCGCGCGGATCTGGAATGCCGCCAATCTTCGCCGCAACGTTTGCAACTTGTTGGGGTCTCCACCTATATGACGGCGCATGAGCGGACGAGGCACGGGATTGTTTGCGCTGACTTCGGAGGGCTTCGCGGCCCTGACCGACCACGCGCGCATGCCGTCCCGGTTCCATGGCCGCCTTTCGGCGACCGCGAGCCGACTCCGGGGCTGACCGCCTTCGCGCCTCTTCGCGCGATCGAACAGCTTTCCCGGACACCCAGATTAACCGAGGCGAATTATGGCCGCCGCCGAGACTCCCGCTCCCGACTCATCCGCTCCCAAGACCCTGTACGACAAGATCTTCGACGACCATGTCGTCGATCGTCAGCCGGACGGCTCGGTGCTGCTCTACATCGATCGCCACCTCGTCCATGAGGTGACGAGCCCGCAGGCGTTCGAAGGCCTGCGCGCGACCGGTCGCAAGGTGCGCGCGCCGCACAAGACGCTCGCCGTCGTCGACCACAACGTGCCGACGTCGAACCGCTCGCTGCCGAACCCCGATCCGGAGAGCGCCGCCCAGATCGCAGCTCTTGCCGAGAATACCGCTGAGTTCGGCGTCCAGTATTACGACGCCTTCGACAAGCGGCAGGGCATCGTTCACGTCGTCGGCCCCGAGCAGGGCTTCACCCTGCCGGGGACGACGATCGTCTGCGGCGACAGCCACACCTCGACGCATGGCGCGTTCGGGGCGCTGGCGCATGGCATCGGCACCTCAGAGGTCGAGCACGTGCTCGCGACCCAGACGCTGATCCAGCAGAAGGCCAAGAACATGCGCATCGTCGTCGACGGGACGCTTCCCGAAGGCGTCGGCGCAAAGGATGTGATCCTCGCGATCATCGGCGAGATCGGCACCGCCGGCGGCACCGGCTACGTCATGGAATATGCCGGCGAGGCCATCGAGGGCCTGTCGATGGAAGGCCGCATGACGGTCTGCAACATGTCGATCGAGGGCGGCGCCCGCGCCGGCATGATCGCGCCGGACGAGAAGGCCTACGACTTCCTGGAAGGCCGTCCGATGGCTCCCAAGGGGGCGGACTGGGACGCCGCGCGCCGCTACTGGGACACGCTGCGGACCGATGAGGGCGCGCACTTCGACCGGATCGTCCGGCTGAACGGCGCAAACCTGCCGCCGATCGTCTCCTGGGGCACGAGCCCGCAGGACGTCGTGTCCATCACCGGCGTCGTGCCGGATCCCGAGGCCGCGGAAGACGAGGCCAAGAAGGCCGCGATTAAGCGGGCGCTCGCATATATGGGCCTCTCGGCCGGAACGAAGATCACCGACATCGCGCTCGATCGCGTGTTCATCGGTTCCTGCACCAACGGGCGCATCGAGGACCTGCGGGCAGCGGCGAAGGTCGTCGAGGGCCACACTGTCAATGGCAATGTCAGCGCCATGGTGGTGCCGGGCTCGGGTCTCGTGAAGGAGCAGGCGGAGGCCGAGGGTCTCGACCGGATCTTCAAGGCCGCGGGCTTTGACTGGCGCGAGCCGGGCTGCTCGATGTGCCTCGCGATGAACCCGGACAAGCTGGCGCCCGAAGAGCGCTGCGCCTCGACGTCGAACCGCAACTTCGAAGGCCGTCAAGGTTTTCGCGGCCGCACGCATCTGGTTTCGCCCAGCATGGCGGCGGCGGCGGCGATTGCGGGCAAGTTCGTCGACATTCGCGACTGGCGGTAAGCGTCTAGCAACGTTCGCCCCCTCCCTCTCCCCGCTTCGAGGGGAGGATCAGAGGGCGCTCCTTCTTGACCCTCCTCCGCTTGCGGAGGAGGGGAACCATGGCGGAGCCATGGTGGAGGAGGCTCGTCGGCGCTAAAACACCACCATGCCCCTCGTGATCCTCCCTCGGCTGGCTGTCGACGACGCCCCACGCTTCGCGCCGCTGCTCACCGCCTATTCGGCGGCGCTGCTCCGGCGCGACATCCAGGCGGCCGATGAGGCCTATGCGCGAAAGCTCCTGTCGGACGACGAGCCTGTGGCGAACGTCGCGGGCGCCGAACTCGACGGCCGGCTTGTAGGCTTCGCCCTCTATTACGACCTGCCCGAAGCCATCTCCGGCAAGCGCGCCGGCCAACTGGACGACCTGTTCGTCGAGCCGTCGGCGCGTGGGCATGGCGTTGCGAAGGCCTTAATCGCGCGGCTTGTCGAAGAGGGGGTCGAACGCGGCTGGATGCACCTTCGCTGGATGGTGCCGGAGAACAACCCGGCAGCTGCGCTCTACGACCGGATCGCCGAGCGCGCGCCTTGGCGAAGCTACGTCATTCCGATCGACCGCAGCGTCTCGTGGTGACCGTTCACCAGCGGGCGCAGACCTCGACGGGATAGCGCCCGCGCCTGTCGCTCTCCCAGGCGAGACGGCAGATCATCTGCGGACGAACGTCGTAATGCAGCCAGGGCGTCGTGCGGATGTCGGCTCTGCCTGCGACCGGCAGGACGCGCACGACGCGTTCTTCCGAGAGGACACGGCGTTCGGTCCGCTGGTGATAGCCGGCGGGCATATCCGCGGCCAAGGCCGGCGGCGCGGCGAGGGCTGCAAGGCACGCAGCAGACGCAAGCAGCATCTTCATAGAACAATCCTCCCGTGGCCGGCCCGCAGGGGACCATAACGCGAGGGTCACAGGAAAAGAAGCGTTTGCGACCGCCGGCTGGAATCAGGCGGCGGTCGCAGGGAGCATCACCAACGGTCGTCGCAGACCTCGACGCGCTTGGTGACCGGGCCATACCTGCCCCAATCGCGCTCGACGCGGATCTTGCAGCGGCGCGCGGGCCGCTCATCGACATAGTAGCTCCGGCGCGGCGGCGCGTCGTAGTAGACCGGGCGCGGCGCGGCGTAATAGGGGCGCGGCCTGTAGATCGGCGGGGGCGGGGGACGGTGGTAATACCCGTAGCCGTCGTCGACGCCGATATAAACGCCGCCGGCGCTGGCAGGGGTTGCCGCAAGCGCGGCGGCGACCGACGTCGCCGCCGCCAGTCCAAGAGCGAAAAGCTTCATCTCGGTCGTTCCTAGAGGCGCGGATCGTTCCGCTCTTGAGAACGGTCCCGTGGATGCATGGCGAAAAAATGAAAGGACTGAGGCGGAGCAGATGATTACAAGTCAAAAGTTTTAATGAACAAGCATTCAGCTTACTCGTCTTAAAGCAAAGGGGCTCGCCATCGGATGATGGCGAGCCCCTTAAATCTTTAAAGCCTGTTAAGGCCGAGTTGCGTTCAGTTAACGCGGATGTTGAGGCCCGGACGGGGACGGTCGTAGCCGTAGCCCGGACGAACGACGCGACGCTCGCTGTAGAACCCGGGGCCGCGACGGTCGTAGCGATCGCCATAGCGACGGTCGCCATAGCCGCGGTCGCCATAGCCGCGGTCGCATTCGCGAGTCGTCGTGACGCGCTTCACGCCATTGCGGTAGACGGTCTTGCGCACCGTGCGGCAGTCCACGTCCGCGGTCGACGCAGGCGCGGCCACGGCAGCGCGGGTCGAGATCGGCGCCGCTTCGGCAGGCGCGAAGGCCACGACGCCGAGACCGAAGGCCAAGCCAGCAGACAGCAGGAACTTCTTCATAGTCATCTCCTCAGTGGGCCGGTTGGACATTGATCCCCCGGCTTTAATCGTAACGGTCGCATCCCGATCGTGAACTGAGCGTGAGACGGACGTTCACGGCGCGTTCACCCGCAGATCGCGGGGCCGGCACGACACAACGCAGTTCGCGCAAAGTCGATCCATCGCAGCGCGAAAAGTCTGGCCAAGATTAACCCCCGGTCCTTCCGGACCGGGCGTTAATCAGACCTTAACGTTCAAGCGGATCAGCGCGGCAGCTGCAGAGAGATGCCGGGCCGCTCGTCGCGATACTCGCGGCGGTCGATGTAACGGCGGTCATGGTCGCGCTCGTAGCGGTCACCGTCACATTCGCGCGAGGTCACCGTCTTGCGCACGCCGTTGCGCATGGTGGTCTTCTCGACCGTACGGCACGCCACGTCCGTAATGGCGGGAGCCGCAGCGACAGGAGCCTTGCCGATCATGGCGGCGCTCGCCGGAGCGAGCGAGAGCGCGCCGAGGCCGGCGGCGAGAGCGGTGGAGAGCATCAGGTTCTTCATAGGTATCTCCCTCTATCGACGGCCGCCGCCCAGTGTTCGCCGGCGGCGCCGATCATTCCGGTTCACAAAGGGGCGCTCGCTCACGGAACAGGCGGCGCCACGGCTTCGAGTTTACTATTCAGAATTCGACGATCGTGGCCGCCCGGTAAATCACGACTTGGCGCACCTAGACATCATGCTTGTAACCAATCAAACCTGTTCGACTTGGATTGGTTCCGCAAAAAAGTGATCGTCCATGCCTCGACGACATCTTAAGCCTAATATGACGCCGCGCGCGGGTCGCGAATCGCATTGGGAGGCGAGATGTCGATCGATTGGGCCAGCGCCGTCGCGCCCGACCTGGCCGCGTTCGAACGCCTGGCGGAGGAGGCGTTCGTCGCCTTGCCGGAGACGTTCCGCAAGCTCGCAGGAGGCGTCGCGCTCCAGATTGACGACTTCGCGAGCGAAGAGGTTTGTCGCGAACTCGGCGCCGAGAGCGAGTTCGATATTCTCGGCTTGTTCACCGGCATCGGTCTTGCGCAAGGAGAGGCGACGCCCCGCACCGGCCAACTGCCTAATGTGGTCCATCTCTACCGCAGGCCTATTCTCGACTACTGGGCCGAGCACGACGAGGCGCTCGGCGCGATCGTGACCCACGTCCTGATTCACGAGATCGGCCATCATCTCGGCCTGTCCGACGATGACATGGAGGCGATCGAGGCCGCTGCGGATGCCCCCGAGGCTTGATGGCGCCCACTTTCGGGTCCACCTTCGGATACCCTAGGAGGATCCGATGGCTCTTGACGGCGCCTATGCAAACTTCGAGCGCGTGAAGCGCGATTTTTGGCCGACGCTGCGGCGCGTCGCGCGGTCGGTGCCCTTCGCCGAGGACGCGGTCGCCGCCTATTACTGCGCCTTCGACCGCGAGACGCCGTTCCACGTCCGCGCCACGCTGGTCGCGGCGCTGGCCTACTTCATCCTGCCGTTCGACGCCGTGCCCGATTTTATTCCGGTCGCGGGCTTCGTCGACGACGCCAGCGTTCTCGCCGCGGCGCTCGCTTCGATACGCATGCACATGACCGACAAGCACCGGGACGCGGCGCGTCGGGCGCTCGCGGAAGAAGGGCTGGCTTGAAGTTTGGCGCCCGGAGGTTTGGGCGCCCGGAGCGCTGCTTCGTTTTTCGGGCCGACGCGAAGAGGCCAAAGTAAGGCGCCGCGGGTCAGGGTCGCTACGTATTGATTGACTGATCACTTCCGGAGTCTTTGACGACCGTTCCTGGCCACGCCGCTCATCGAAGCTGGCGTGGCCTTCAGATCGGGAGGCTCTGGGCTCATTGCGACTTCGAACGAATTTGAGCGTAGGAGCGGCGATCGCCCTCGTCGTCTGCGCCGCGCCTGCCGCCCAGGCCGGCCGCCATCACTTCGCCAGATCCGCCAAGGTCGTCAGAGCGCCTAAATCGCCGAAGATCGCCGACGCGCGCGAATGCCTGGCCAGAGCCATGTATTTCGAGTCGGAGCGCGGCTCCGAGGACGGCATGCTCGCGGTCGGAACCGTGGTCGCGAACCGGCTCGAGTCCGGCCGATATGGATCGACGATCTGCGGCGTCGTCGGGCAGCGACTGCAGTTCGCGCCGGGCGTGTTGACGCGCCGCATGACGGAGAAGCGGCCCGCGGAACTGGCGCGGCGCGTCGCCGACGACGTGCTCGCGGGACGCCGTCATCCCGGCGCCGGCGACGCCGCCTTTTTCCACACGGCGAACGTGAAGTTCCGCAACGACGACAAGACCTATGTCCTCGTCGCGGGCGGCAACGCCTTCTATGGCTGGAACCGTTCTGGCTCTCCCGAGGCGAATCTAGCTTCGCTCGCCCATGCGACAGCGGCGGCGAAGCTGGACCGCGCCGCAACGGAGGCGATCGTCGCCGCCGTCCGGGGGCCGGCGATTGGCCCGAACGCGCTCCCGAGCGAGCCGGCGCCGGTCGTCGCCATGGCGACGCCGAAACCCGCATTGCGCGTGATCACGCCTTCAGCTCCGGTTCTGGCCTCCTTGGGCCCGGTGTTCCGGACCAGTCCGCCCGTCCCGTTCGCGGTGAGCCGGCCGAACGCCGCTCCGATGGCGGCGATCATCGTGGCGCAAGCCTGGGCGCCGTTCGAGGGCCAAGGCGACTCCTCGTCCGGAGCAGGTTCGCATTGGTCGCGGTCGTGAGCTCGCCCTTCAGACGATCGGCCCATTGCGGCGCCGCACACGTCGGCTAAACACGGAAGGGCGGGCGTCTTCCTCAAGCGCCCTCCTCACGTGAAGGCGCGACATGGCCGACAAACCCTGGTTGTTCCGGACCTATGCGGGCCATTCCTCGCCGGTCGAGTCGAACAAGCTCTACAAGTCCAACCTCGCCAGGGGGCAGACGGGGCTCTCGATCGCCTTCGATCTGCCGACGCAAACCGGTTACGACCCCGACCATGTGCTGTCGCGCGGCGAGGTGGGCAAGGTCGGCGTTCCGGTGTCCCATCTCGGCGACATGCGGACGCTGTTCGACGGCATTCCGCTCGACCAGATGAACACCTCGATGACGATCAACGCGACGGCCGCCTGGCTGCTGTCGCTCTACGTGGCGCAGGCCGAGGAGCAGGGCGGCGACCGCGCCACGCTGCAGGGCACGACCCAAAACGACATCATCAAGGAATATCTGTCGCGCGGGACCTACGTGTTCCCGCCAGCGCCGTCGCTCAGGCTGATCCGCGACGTCATCACCTTCACAACTTCGGCGATGCCGAAGTGGAACCCGATGAACGTCTGCTCCTACCATCTGCAAGAGGCCGGCGCGACGCCGGTGCAGGAGCTCGCCTACGCGCTCGCCACCGCGATCGCGGTGCTCGACGAGGTCAAGGCGACCGATCCCGACGGGGAGACGTTCGCGACAACGGTGCAGCGCATCTCGTTCTTCGTGAACGCGGGCATGAAGCTCGTGACCGAGATCGCCAAGATGCGGGCCTTCGTCGATCTTTGGGACGAGATCACGCTGAACCGCTACGGCGTGACCGACGCCAAGAGCCGTCGCTTCCGCTACGGCGTGCAGGTGAATTCGCTGGGGCTCACCGAGCCCCAGCCCGAGAACAACGTCTACCGCATCCTGATCCAGACGCTGGCGGTGACCCTGTCGCGTGACGCCCGCGCCCGCGCGGTGCAGCTTCCGGCGTGGAACGAGGCGCTCGGCCTGCCGCGCCCTTGGGACCAGCAATGGTCGCTGCGCGCCCAGCAGATCCTCGCCTATGAGACCGACATTCTGGAATACGCCGACATCTTCAACGGCTCCGAGGTGATGGCGGCGAAGGTGGAGGCGCTGAAAGCCGAAGCGCGCGAGGAGCTTGCCCGCATCGATGAGATGGGCGGCGCGATCGCGGCGGTGCAGGCCGGCTACATGAAGGGCCGGCTCGTGGAGTCGAACGCAAGGCGGCTCGCTGCGATCGAGTCCGGCGAACTGATCGTCGTCGGCGTGAACAAATATCAGAGCACCGAGCCCTCGCCGCTGTCGACCGGCTCCGGCTCCATCCAGGTCGTGCCGGAAAGCGTCGGGCAGGAGGCGATCGAGCGCCTGAATGCCTGGCGCGAATCCAGAGACCAGAAGGCCGTCGACAAGGCGCTCGCGGACCTCGCGGCGGCCGCGAAGGAAGACCGCAACGTCATGGAGCCGTCGATCGCGGCCGCCAAGGCCGGGGTCACGACGGGCGAATGGGGCGCGACCTTGCGCGAGATCTTCGGGGAGTACCGCGCGCCGACCGGCGTCGGCCGCGCGGCCCGGGACGTCACGGCGGGCGAGGGGGTTGCGGAAGTTCGCGCTTCCGTCGAGGCGGCGTCGGCCACGCTCGGTCGCCGGCTGAAGCTGCTGGTCGGCAAGCCCGGCCTCGACGGCCATTCCAACGGCGCCGAGCAGATCGCGGTGCGCGCCCGCGATTGCGGCTTCGAGGTGGTCTATGAGGGCATTCGCCTGACGCCGGCAGAGATCGTCAACGCGGCCCTTGAGGAGGGGGTCCACGTCGTCGGCCTGTCGATCCTCTCCGGCTCGCATCTGCCGCTGGTGCGGGAGGTGATGGACCGGATGCGCCGCGACGGGATGGACGACGTGCCGGTGATCGTCGGGGGCATCATCCCGCCGGAAGACGAGCGCGAGCTCGAGGCGATGGGCGTGGCGGCGGTCTATACGCCGAAGAATTTCGACCTCACCGCCATCATGGCCGACATCGTCAGGATCGCGGAAGGCGCCGGCGAGAAGGCGGCATAAAGCGCTGGAACTGACCGCCGCTCAGCCGGCCTTGCGGACGTCCGCGCCGATGACGCGCCAGAGCTCGGCGATCGAGATCGGCTTCGTCACGACCGCGTCCGCGCCGGCCGCGATAAAGTCCGCGATTTCGTGCGCGAAGGCGCGAGCGGTCACGCCGACGATCCTGACGTCCGCCGCCGGCGTGTCCATCGACCGGATCCGTCGCGTCGCTCGCAATCCGTCGAGGTGCGGCATCGCGGCGTCCATCAGCACGAGATCGTAGGCGCCCGTCGAAGCCGCCGCGACTGCCGCCTCGCCATCCCCGACGATGTCGTAGTCGTGGCCGAACTGGTTGAGGATCGTCGCGACCACGCGCTGGTTCACGATGTTGTCCTCGGCGATCAGGATTTTGAGCTGCGCGCCCGCGTGCCGCACGGGCTCGGACTGCGTCGCGAGGCGCACCACCGCCGCGACTTCGGCGCCGCCTTCGGGACGGTTGGCGGCTTCGAGCCGCCCGCTCATGCGATGGGCGAGCCGCGCCACCAGCGACAGGCCGATGCCGGCGGCGCCGGGCTCGTCGCCTTGCGCATAGCGGGCGAACAGCGCCTTCGGGTCATCGCCTAGGCCTGGCCCGGTGTCGCGTATGGCGAAGCGGACGAGCGCGCTGTTCGCATCCTCGCCGATGCAGTCGACGGCAAGCTCGATCCCGCCCGAACGCGTCGCGCGCAAGGCGTTGTCGGCGAGATTGTCGATGATCTGCCGAAGCCAGCTCTCGTCGGCCGTCACCCGTTCCGGCACGCCTGGACCGCGGAGCAACTGGAAGCTCAGGCTCTGCACGGCGGCGCGCGCGGCGATCGGCGGGACGGTCCGGTCGAGGAACCGGCTCATGCCGAGCGAGGCGGCGCCGGTCTCGGCGCCGCCGAGCAGCGTGGTCGCGACGCCAAAGAGGTGGCGGGCCGCGTCCTTCATGGCCTCGGCGTGACCGCGCGCGGCGTCGGTCAAATCCTCCGCCAGCAGCAGGTCGGCGAGCGCGAGCAGGCCGCCGAGCGGCGTGCGGATCTCGTGGGCGGCTTCCTCGATCTTACGCTCGCTCGCGGAAAGCGGCCGAACCGCTCCGTCGTGACGCCTTAGGGTCGAGCCGTCGCGGAGTCTGGGTTCGGAGGTCATGCGTTCGACCGTGGCTGGAGGGGCTTTAAAGATCAGCTAAGGCTGGCGCCGAAACAGGCGCTGCGCGCCATCAGGTTGACCGCCGCGACGCGGCGCCGCATGCGTCCCGATGATGACCGGACTGCTCGCAATCGTCCTGCCCACCTTCGGCCTGATCGGCCTCGGCTATGTCGCCGGGCGGCTGCGCCTGCTCGGCGAGAGAGCGGGCGACGGGCTCTCGGACTACGTCTTCCTGATCGCGGTTCCGTCGCTCATCTTCCGGACCCTCTCCGACGGCCGGCCGCTTTCCGAAGATCCATGGGGTTACTGGATCGCCTATTTCGGCGGCGTGGCGGTCGCCTGGTCGATGGCGATGTTCGCGGCCCGCCGACTGCTCGGACGCGACGCGCGAGAGGCCGCGGTACACGGCTTTTCCGCCGCCCAATCCAACACCGTGCTCGTCGGCGTGCCCCTGATCCTCAACGTCTATGGCGACGCGGGCGCCGCGCCGCTGTTCCTGCTGCTCGCGATCCATCTGCCGATCATGATGTCGGTCGCGACGCTGCTGATCGAGACAGCCGAAGGCGGCGGGGTATCCCTCGCCGTCGCCCGTCGCCTGCTGACGACGATCGCCACTCATCCGATCGTGCTGGCGCTGCTTGCCGGTCTTGCTGCCCAGCGGTTCGATCTGCAGCCGACCGGCGCCCTGAGGTCGGTGGTCGACCAGCTCGCCGCGACAGCGAGCCCCTGCGCGCTGGTCGCGATGGGCCTTGCGCTCAAGCGCTTCGGCTTCATGAGCGACCTGAAGGCGGTGATGACGATCTCGGCGCTGAAGCTGATCGTGCACCCGCTCGTTGTCTGGATTCTCGCCTTCCACGCGCTCGACGTGCCGCCGGTCTGGGCCGGCGTCGCCGTGCTGTTCGCCGCCATGCCGTCGGGCATCAACGCCTATCTCGTCGCCGCCCGCTACCGGGTCGCGGAGGCCACGGCGTCAGCCGCGGTCGCGGTTTCGACCGCGCTGTCGGTCGTCAGCGTCTCGTTCTGGCTGTTTGTGCTCGGTGTGACCTGACGCGTCAGGTCCCGCGCGGCTTGACCCGCGTCGTCGGCAGCGCGGCGGCCGGGTCCTCCGGCCAAGGATGGCGCGGGTAGCGGCCGCGCATCTCCGCGCGCACCTCGCGCCAGGAGCCGCGCCAGAAGCCCGGAAGGTCGCGCGTCACCTGGATCGGCCGGTGGGCCGGCGACAGCAGCCGCAGCGTCAGAGGGAACCGGCCGCCGGCGATGACCGGGTGACGGGCGAGCCCGAACAACTCTTGCACCCGCACGTCGAGCGCCGGCCCGTCTTCGCCCTCGTAATCCAGCGGCAGGCGCGAGCCCGCGGGGGTCTCGAAGTGGGTCGGCGCCTCTGCGTCGAGCCGGCGGCGGAGCGCAAACGGCACGAGCGCCTCGACGGCCGCGACGACCTGGTCCTCGATGAGGTCACGAAGCGCGGTCGCGTCGGGAATGAAGGGCGCCAGCCAGTCTTGCGCCGTCTCGCGCAGGCGCGTCTCCGACAGGTCCGGCCAGTCGCCCTCGGGCTCGGCGGAGCTCAGGAACCGCACACGGGCGAGCAGCGCGAGCGCGGCCCGGCTCCAGGGCAGCCGGTCGAGGCCGAGCGCGGCGATCCCTTCGGCGAGCGCCGCCGCGGTCTCTGGGCCGGGCGTCACCGGAACAGGATGCGCCGCGAGCGTCAGCGCGCCGAGCCGTCGCAGGCTGCGGCCGCGCACCGCCGTTGAGGCTGGGTCGAAGGCCGTCTCGACGCGTTCCTCGATCCGGTCGCCCGCCGCCTCGGCGAGGTCTTCCTCGGAAAGCGCCGCCGCGAGGAGGATACGACCCTCTTGCGCCACGCCGGTCATGTCGAGCACCGCGATGAACGCCGAGCGGGACAGCGGGCTTGCGCCGTCAAGGGCGGCGCCGCGGCCGTTCGCGAGCAGGAAGGCGCCGGCGCGTCCGCCGCGCGCCTTGGCGATCCGGTCCGGAAAGCTGCGCGCGACGACCGCTCCCGCCCGGTGGTGGTCGGCGCGGCCGGTTTTGCCACCAGCGGTCTGGAGCCAGTTCTGGGCCAGCCGCCGCGCGTCCTCCGCTCGTGGTCCGCGCTCGCGCGAAAAGCGCTCGAGCCGTTCCCCGAGATCCGGCGAATCTCCGCCGAGTCCGCGTTCGACCGCGAGCAGCGCGATTTCGACGGCGAGCGGACCGTCGCCCGCCGCAACGCCGTCGACCAGCATGGCGGCGAGCCGCGGCGGCAGTGGAATGTCGCGCAAGGCGCGGCCGCGCGCGGTGATCCGCCCTTCAGCGTCGAGCGCGCCCAGCGTCGTGAGGGCGTTCCGCGCCTCGGCGATCGCAGGCGCCGGCGGCTGATCCAGGAAAGACAGGGAGGAGGGGTCGGTCACGCCCCAGGCCGCGAGGTCGAGCAGGAAGCCGCCGAGGTCGCTCGACAGGATTTCTGGCCGCGCGAAGGGCGTGAGGCCGGCGGTCGCCGCCTCCTCCCAGAGCCGGTAGCAGACGCCCGGCTCCGTGCGGCCCGCGCGGCCGCGGCGTTGGTCGACTGCTGCGCGCGAGGCCTTCACCGTTTCGAGCCGCGTCAGTCCGAGCGCCGGCTCGTGCCGCGGCTCGCGGGCGAGCCCGCTGTCGATGACGATGCGGACGCCCTGAAGCGTCAGCGAGGTCTCCGCGATGGACGTCGCAAGCACGACCTTGCGGATGCCCGGCTTGGCCGGGGCTACGGCCCGGTCCTGCGCGCGCGGATCGAGGCCGCCATGAAGCTCGACGATTTCGACGCCGGGGCCAAGGTCCTCCAGCCGCTCGGCGACGCGACGGATCTCGCCGCGGCCAGGCAGGAACACCAGTGCGCCGCCCCGCTCTTCGGCCAGCGCGCGCCGCACGCAGGCCGCGACGGAATCCTCGATCCGGCTGCGCGGGTCCCGAGGGACGTAGCGGGTGTCGACAGGGTAGGCCCGCCCGGCGCTCTCGACCACGGACGCCCCGCCAAGCAATCGCGAGACCCGTGCGCCGTCGAGCGTAGCGGACATCACGAGGATGCGGAGGTCCTCCCGCAAGGCGCTTTGCGCGTCGATCGCGAGCGCCAAGCCGAGATCCGCGTCGAGCGAGCGCTCGTGGAACTCATCGAACAGAACCGCCGCCACACCGGTCAGTTCGGGATCGGCGATCACCAGCCGCGCGAAAACGCCTTCGGTGACCACCTCGATCCGGGTCCGCGGCCCGATCTTGGAGCCGAGCCGAACCCTGAGGCCGATCGTCTCGCCGACGCGCTCGCCGAGCGTCTCCGCCATGCGGTTCGCCGCGGCGCGGGCGGCGAGCCGTCGCGGCTCCAACACGAGGATCTTGCCGTCTCCGCGCCAACCGGCGTCGAGAAGAGCAAGCGGAACGCGTGTGGTCTTTCCGGCGCCGGGCGGCGCGACGAGCACGGCGGCGTTTCCCGCATCGAGCGCCGTCAGCAGGGCCGGCAGCGCTTCCTCGACCGGTAGAGTGTCGCCCGCAGAACTAACCATCCGTTCGTCTTATGGTTGCCTGCGGAGAGCACGCTCGGCTAGAGAGACGGGGCCGCGCCAATTGAGGACGTCCATGCGTATCGATGCCATTTCCATCGGCTCCAACCCGCCGATCGACGTCAACGTGATCGTCGAAGTGCCGCTGGGCGGCGAGCCGATCAAGTACGAACTCGACAAGGAAGCCGGCACGCTGGTCGTCGATCGCTTCCTCTACACGGCGATGCGCTATCCCGGGAATTACGGCTTCATTCCGCACACGCTGTCCGACGACGGCGACCCGATCGACGTGCTGATCGTCAACACCCGCGCGATCGCGCCGGGCGCCGTGATGAGCTGCCGGCCGGTCGGCGTGTTCAAGATGGAGGACGAAAAGGGCGTCGACGAGAAGATCCTCGCGGTGCCGTCGTCCAAGCTCACCCGTCGCTACGACAGCGTGAAGAACTATTCCGACCTGCCGCCGATCACGCTCGAGCAGATCTCGCACTTCTTCGAGCACTACAAGGATCTCGAGCACGACAAGTGGGTCAAGGCGCTCGGCTGGGGCGACATCTCCGAAGCCCACAGGATGATCCTCGAAGCGATCGAGCGCGCGAAGAAGTGACGGCCTGAAGGCCGTCATCCTCCGGCTCGGCCGGAGGATGATCTTGGGCGTCGAGCTCTACGCTGAATATCGATGGTCCGGTCGAGCCGGACCATGACGTCCGACGATCACCGTCCCGCAGCGAAGTATCCCTGTACGCGGGTGCGGATGCGCTCGGCGATCTGGGTCGCGGCGCGGTCTTCGGCGTCGCGGGCCGCGCGCACGTTGGCGAAGCGCTGGAGCCCGGAGAAATAGGTGGCGATCGCAACCGTGTCGGCGGTGAAGATCGGGTCGAGGCTGCCTGCCGGATAGAGCCTGAAGGTCGCCCGCAGCGAGATCGTGCGGGTCTCCTGCACGTTGGTCAGCGGGTCGACGACGGCGGACTGGCCATCCTCGATCAGCGGCGAGATCTCAAGCCGGTAAGCCGTCGCGCCCTTGGCCGCGCCGCCGCGCAGCAGGAAGATCAGCTCGTTGCGGAGCTTACCGCCCACGCGGCCCTCGATCGGCTTCACGTCGACCGACTTCATCCGCGTCTCGACGTCGCCGGAGACGGTCTTGTCCGCAGTCACAGTCGCGGCCCCGCCGCCATAGACCGGGCGGAAGCAGCCGGCGAGGGCGAGCGAACAGACGAAGGCCGCGCCGAGGCGCGCGAGGCGGCGGGGCTCAGGCGACGACATTCACGATCCTCTGGGGAACCACGATGATCTTGCGGATGGGCTTGTCGCCGATCGCGCTCGTGACCGCCGCGAGCTCGCGCACGATCTTCTCGATCGACGCGGAGTCGGCCTCGCGGGAGACAACGATCTCGTCGCGCTTCTTGCCGTTGACCTGAACCGGCAGGGTCACGGTGTCGGTCGCGAGTAAAGCCGGGTCGGCCTTGGGCCACGCGCTTTCGGCGATCAGCGTCTCATGCCCAAGCGCAGCCCAGGCTTCTTCGGCCAGATGCGGCATGAAGGGCGAAACGATCCGCACGAGATGCTCGGCCGCCTCGCGTTGCGCGAAGGCCAAGTCAGATTCAGGCGAGGGCGCATTCGCCAGCGACTGGCCGAGCGCGTTGGCGAGCTCGTTCGCCGCCGCCACGCAGCGGTTGAAGCGCAGTCGCTCGATGTCCTCGCCGACGCGGGCAAGCGCGCCGTGGGATATGCGGCGCAGCGCCGTCGCGGCGTCGCCAAACGCTTCGGGTTCGACCGGGGCCATAGGGGCCTCGTTCGCGAGTCGCCAGACGCGCTGCACGAAGCGGCTGGCGCCCTCAACGCCGGCCTCGGTCCAGATCACGTCGCGCTCGGGCGGGCTGTCGGACAGCATGAACCAGCGCGCCGTGTCGGCGCCGTAGGTCTCCAGAATGTCGTTGGGGTCGACGACGTTCTTCTTGGACTTCGACATTTTCTCGATCGCGCCGATCTCGATCGGCTCGCCCGATCCGATCTTCGCAGCGCGTCGAACGCCGTCGGCTTCGGTAATCGCGATCTCCGCCGGCGCGATCCACTCGCCTGCCGCATCCTTGTAGGTCTCGTGGACCACCATGCCCTGCGTGAAGAGGCCGGCGAACGGCTCGTCGACGCCGACATGCCCGGTCGTCTTCATCGCGCGCGTGAAGAAGCGCGAATACAGCAGGTGCAGAATCGCGTGCTCGACGCCGCCGATATACTGGTCCACCGGCAGCCAGCGGCCGGCCACGGTCTTCTCCGTCGGCGTCTTGGCGCGGGGCGCCGTGAAGCGCGCAAAGTACCAGGACGAGTCGACGAAGGTGTCCATCGTGTCCGTCTCGCGCCGCGCCGGTCCGCCGCAGGCGGGGCAGGCGACGTCGCGCCATGTCGGGTGCCGGTCGAGCGGGTTGCCCGGCTGGTCGAAGCTCACGTCGTCGGGCAGCAACACCGGCAGGCTGTCGCGCGGCGCGGGCTGCGGTCCGCAGGACTCGCAGTGGATCACGGGGATCGGGCAGCCCCAATAGCGCTGTCGCGATATTCCCCAGTCGCGCAGGCGCCAGTTGACCTTGCGCTCCGCGACGGCCGCATTCCCGAGCGTCGCGGACTCAAGCCGACGAGCCACCTCCTCGAAGGCGGCGTCGGTGGTCATCCCGTCGAGAAAGCGCGAGTTGATCATCACGCCGTCGCCGTCATAGGCGTGCGTCGCGACCAGGGCCTGCGCGTCCGCGCCCTGCGGCGCGACGACCGGAACGATCGGCAGGCCGTACTTTGACGCGAAATCATAGTCGCGCTGGTCGTGGGCGGGGCAGCCGAAGATCGCGCCCGTGCCGTAGTCCATCAGCACGAAATTCGCGACGTAGACCGGAACCTCGATCGCGGGATCGAACGGATGGCGGACCTTGAGGCCGGTGTCGTAGCCCATCTTCTCGGCCGTCTCGAGCGCCGCCGCGCTCGTGCCCGCGCGCCGGCATTCCTCGATGAAGGCCTGCAGAGCGGGGTTGCTTTGGGCGCGCGCGGCGGCGATCGGGTGGTCGGCTGCGACGGCGAGGAAGCTCGCGCCGAACAGCGTGTCCGGCCGCGTCGTGTAGACTTGGATCTCTGTCGCGTCGGCGGGATTGGCGAGCGCCCAGCGGACCAGCAGTCCCTCGGACCGGCCGATCCAGTTCTTCTGCATGGTCCGGACCTTTTCCGGCCAGCGCGGCAGATCGTCGAGCGCGCCCAGCAGGTCCTCGGCGAAGTCGGTGATCTTCAGGAACCACTGCGTCAGTTCGCGCTGCTCGACGAGCGCGCCCGAGCGCCAGCCGCGGCCGTCCACCACCTGCTCGTTCGCAAGCACGGTATTGTCGACGGGGTCCCAGTTCACCTTGGACTTGCGTCGATAGGCGAGGCCCGCCTCCAGCAAATCGAGGAACAGCGCCTGCTGCTGCGCATAATAGTCCGGGTCACAGGTCGCGATCTCGCGGCTCCAGTCGAGCGACAGCCCGATCGACTTGAGCTGGCTCCGCATGGTCGCGATGTTCTCGTAGGTCCAGGCCTTGGGATGGACCTTGCGCTCCATCGCGGCGTTCTCGGCGGGCAGGCCGAACGCGTCCCAGCCCATCGGGTGCAGGACGTCGAATCCCTTGGCGCGCTTGTACCGGGCCACCACGTCGCCCATCGCGTAGTTGCGGACGTGGCCCATATGGATGCGGCCGGACGGGTAGGGGAACATCTCGAGGACGTAATAAGGCGGCTTCTCGCTCGTCGCCGCAGTCTCGAAGAGCTTGCGCTTCTCCCATTCAGCCTGCCAGCGCGGCTCAGCCTCGCGCGCGTTGTAGCGCTCAGTCGTCATGAGAGATTTGCCGTATCCTGCAAGGGTCGCGCGGAGGCCGGAACCGGCCCGCGAAAACGCGCGGACCTTGGCGCGAACGCAGGAACCGGTCAACCGAAGAGGCGCTTCCCCGTCCGCGCCGGCGTGCTATGAGCCGGGAATGAGCGACATGCCCGCCGAAGACGACATTCCCGCCCGCCTCGAAGCCGTGCGCCACGCTTTGCGCCGGGCAGAACGGACGGCCGGGAGAACCGAGGGCGAGATCGCGCTGATCGCCGTATCGAAGACCTTTTCGGGCGACGAGATTGAACCTGCGCTCATCGCCGGCCAACGTCTGTTCGGCGAGAACCGCGTGCAGGAAGCGAAGGCCAAATGGCCCGATCTCCGCGAGCGCTATAACGGCGTCGAACTGCATCTTATCGGGCCGCTCCAGTCGAACAAAGCGGCCGAGGCCGTCGCTCTGTTCGACGTGATCCACACGGTCGACCGGCCAAAGATCGCGGAGGCGCTCGCCAAAGAGATGGCGCTCCAGAACAAGCGGCCGCGCCTCTTCGTGCAGGTGAATGTCGGCGAGGAGCCGCAGAAGGCCGGCGTGGCGCCAAGCGAGGTCGATGCCTTCGTCGCCACGATGCGCGACGAGATCGGCCTCGAGATCGAGGGTCTGATGTGCATTCCGCCGGCCGACGAACCGCCCGCCCCGTATTTCGCGCTGCTGGACAAGCTCGCGCGGCGCAATGGGCTCAAGGGACTGTCGATGGGAATGAGCGCCGACTTCGCGGAAGCCGCGGCTTTCGGCGCGACCCATGTCCGCGTCGGCAGCGCGATCTTCGGATCGCGGCCGCGGACCGCCTGACGGCAGGGAAGTCGAGGGCGACGCGCGCCCGGAAGCGGGAGAGAGACCGAGGGTCGAAAAAGCCCCTCTCCCGTCCGAACCGATGCCGGTACGCAGAACCAGATCCGGCTGATCACAAGATCGCAAGCGCCTTGCCAACCGCTATTCTGCGGCTGTGACACAACATATGGCGGCTATAGCGAGGCGACCTTCAGCATATAGCGATCGCCAATCCGCCAGCCCGCAATGCGCGTCGCATTCTGGGAGCGGGTTGCATTTTGCGAGAGGGAAAGGCGTCAGCCTTCGACGGCGCCGACCGGGCGGGGTCGAGCCGCGATCCGCCGCTTGAGATCCACGCGCTCGCGGGTTGAGACGCCAAGAAGCTCCGCCGCCCGCCATACGACGTTGTCTTCGAGCTCATGCGCCGCGCCGTCGGCGAATACGATCTCCCACATCATCTCGACCATCTCGGCCCGGCCGGCCGCATCGAGCGAGCGCTTCAGCACGCTGGTGTAGGCGTAGATGTCGACGGCTTCGGCCTCGCGGTTACGGCCGGCTTCGATCAGCTCCGCCGTCTGCCGCTCGTCGAGCCCGAAGCGCGTCTTCAGCACGTCGTGCAGCGCCGCCCGCTCGGACTCCTCGACGACTCCATCGATGTTGACGATGCTCACGAGAAGGGCCGCCGCCGCCACGCGATAGTCGTCCACCGCGAAATGATCGGCTTCGCCGACGCCGGCGAGATCGCCCAAGAAGTGGCGCAGGGCGTCGAACATCGATCTATCGTCTCCAGGGCTTAAGTGGCGTCGAAAGGTTGTCCCTGCGCCCGAACGCGGGTGAGCTTGAAAGTTCTAGCGTGATTGGACAGTCAGACGCCCTGAAGGTCCGGCGCAGAAGGGCGTGGTGCCGCAAGAGGGACTCGAACCCCCGACCCCGTCATTACGAATGACGTGCTCTACCAGCTGAGCTATTGCGGCGACGGCGCTCCCTCTAGCGAAAGAGCGCGTCGGATGCAAGGCGTGCGCGCCGTCAGAGGCCCGCGCGGGGCGGGAAGTTCCGGCTGCCGGAGGCCGCGTCGGCGGGTTCCGCTCCGTTCGTGCCTGGATCGTCCGGCGCGCGGGACAGCGGGAACACGGTGGCGGTGGGCTTTGCCGGGGCGGACGCCGGTTTCAGCGACAAAGCAGGCGCTGCGGTCGGCTTCGCGTCGATCACGGTCGCGGGCTTCGGCGGCGCGCTAGCCGGCTCGGGCGCGGGCGCGGGCGCGTCGGCAGGGTCGCTGAGCGCCGGCATCTCGCGGGGCAGCGCAGGCGTCGCGCCGGCCTCGATCGGCCGCATTTCGGCGGGAGCCTCGTCGAGCCAGGCGTCGGCCGCGAGCTTCGGCCGAGTCTCCTCGACCGGCATCTTCCAGACAAAGGCGTCAAGCCGGCCGGTGACGGGCGAGGTCGGCGCCCAGATCTCGCTTGCGACGCCGTCGGCGACCCAAGCGGAATCGCGCGGCGCGCGAAGCGCGCGGGCGAGCCATTCGCGCGAGCGCCCGGCGTCACCCTGAATTTCCTCCAGCTCAGCCATCAGCATGCAGGCGCGGACCGTCGGACGGATGCCGAGTAGCCGGTCGACAGCGCCGCGGGCCGTTTCGAACTCGCGCGCGGCGAGCGCAGCTCGGGCTACCGCATAGAGACCTTCCGGATCGTTGCCCGAGCGCTCGGACAGCGTGCGCGCCCGTTTCAGCTTGTCGCGCGCGGGATCGCCCGTCCGGGCGTGGACGTAGACCTCCGCGAGATCGGGATGAGGCGTCTTGCTCCATGTCGTCTCGACGATCTTCATCGCCTTCTTGGCGTCGCCCTGCTCGGCCAGCAGCCGCGCGGCAAGAACGGCGGCGGGGACGAAGTCGGGCGCGATGCCGTGCGCCTCGCGCGCCTCGCGGATGGCGAGCGGCGCGTCCGAAGCAGCGGCGTCGCCGGCCTGCGCGGTGAGCAGCACGGCGCGGCGCCTGCGGACATCCTGCTTTTCGATCAGCCGGTTGGCGGACAACCGCTCAAGCGTGGCGAGCGCGCCCGCCCAATCGCGCTCCGCGCACTGGAAGTCGAACAGCGCCTGCCCGGCCCACGGCGCGTCCGGCGACTGACGGGCGGCCTCCTCGGCGATCTGCTTGGCCTGCGACCGGTCGCCTCGGCGCTCGGCTTCGATGAACAGGCCGCGCAGACCGAGCGATCGGGTCTCCGGCTGATCGGTCATGGCGCGGAACGCGGCCTCGGCGCCAGCGCGGTCGCCGGACAGCTGTGCGGCCTGCGCGGCGAGCACCAACGTCAGCGGCTCCCGTCCCAGGAGGCGGCGGGCTTCGTCGGCTTCCTTGCCGGCGCGGCGGGCGTCGCCGGTGCCGACGGCGACCACGCCACGCGCGATCGCCTCGTAACCCTTCGAGCGGCGACGGTTACGGCGGAACAGGGCGAAGGCCTCAGGCCCCGCAAGAATCCAGCGCATGACGTTCCAGAGGACCACCGCGCCGCCAGCGACGACCGCGACGAAGGCGGCTGCAACGGCCACGCTGGTCTCGACGCGATAGCCCTGCCAGTCGATGACAAGTTCGCCGGGGCGGTCCACCACCCAGATCGCCCCGAAGGCGAATATGGCGACGAGGGCGAGGTAGATCAGTACGCGAACCATGAACGCGGCCCCTCAGTCGATCGCGGCGAGACGGGAGAGAGCGGCGCCGCGGGCGCCCGTAAGCGCTGTTTCGGCGGCGAGGCGGACGGAGGCTGTCTTCGCCCAGTCCGCCGTCGCGGCCTTGACGGTTTCGTCGGCGCTCTCGCGGGCGGCGAGCGCCTGTTCGAGGTCCCCGGAGGCGGCGAGCGCCGCGAGGCGGGACCGGGCGTCGCTTGAACCGGCGCCGGGACTCTCCTTCGGCGTGACCTTCACGATGCCGCCGGCATTCGCGACGAGGCGGCTGAAGACGCTTGCGCCCTCGGCGGGCTTCTCCGCCGGCAGGCCGGCTAGGATCGAAGAGAGCTGAGCGGAGAGCGCCGAGCGGGTCGGCGCGCCGGAGGCGGCGAAGGGCTCCAGCGCCGCAAGCTCGCCCAGGTCGGAAGAGGCTTTCACCGCCGCGAACTCGGCCGGGAAGGGCCGGCCGGCTTCCAGAGCCTGCTCGAGCGCAGCAAGCGCGACGACCTGACGTGCGACGGGATCGCCGACAGGCCGGGCCTTCAGCATCGACTCGATTGCCGAGAGGCGCTTGTCGAACGGCTCGATGGCCTGAGACACCGTCTTGTCGACGCTGGCGACCCGGGCCTCGATGGCGGCGATCTGCTGCGCGGACGCCGCGGCGTCCGCCTTGGTTTCGGCGCCGGCGACGCGCGCCTGCAGCGCTCCGACGGCGTCGGCGGTCGCGACGTCGCGCAGGCGTACGTCGACGCCGTCGAGCCTGCCGGCGAGCATGGCCACGGAAGCGGGATCGACGGCGGGCTGAGCGACCTTTTCGGCGATCTGCTTCACCTGGCCCTCGACGGCGTCCATTCGGCCGCCGGTCGTGGTGACGGTCTGGCCGATCTCCTCGAGCTGCTTGGCGAGCGCGCCGGTGTCGCTCGACTGCGCGGACTGGCCGATCTGGCCGCGAATCCCGGCGAGGTCGCCGCTCATCGCGTCGAGCTTCGCTTCGGCGGCCGCAACCCGGCTGTCATCCACCGTCGCCGCCGGAATGAGGTCGCGGCCAAACAAGGCGATCGCAAGAACAGCGAGGGCTGCGCCGCCGAGCGCCGCCGCGATCACGGACCCGTACCCCGGCCCGCTCCGCGCCTTGGGCGTTTGCAAAGGCATGCTGGTGGCGGGCGAGTCGAACGGCTTGTCGGCTGCCGGCTTCGCGGCGGAAGCGCGCGGACCGCCAGACGCAGTGTCCGAAGATTTCACGTCGGACTTGGCGGCCGATGGCGGGACGCTGGTCGACGGTTCCGACTGGCCCGGTGCGTCCGACTTCGCCGCCTCGGACGCAGGAGCCGCGGCGGATGGCTTGGTCGTCTCCGTGGGCTTTGAGGGCTCGGAAGGCTTTGCAGCCTCTGATGGCTTCGGGGGCGCGGGCGGCGCCTTGCGGGGATCCACGACCGGTTCCGGCTTTGGCGCTTCTTGGGCCGGCTTCGAAACCTCCGTCGCCGAAAGGTCGAGGGTGGCGGGCTTCGGGCGGGCGCTGTAACCGCCCGCCTGTCCGGTCTCGGGTCCTTTCGGGTCCGCCATCGGCCTCATCCCTCGCTCGAAAAAGCTGCGCGCCGCCGATCCAGCGGCTCGGCCTTCTTAACTAGAACGGCCGCTCCCGGAAGGCGAGCCGGCAGGCGCGACCGTCGCCATCGCCTCGAACAAAGCGGCCTCGTCCGGCCGCGTGGCGATCACGACGCGCGAACAGCCGAACTCTGCGAGCGTCTTGGCGATGCGGCCTGCGAGCGCGGCGTGCGCCGTCGTCCGCGCCGCGTCGCCGAGGCCCGCTCGATCGGCGAGCGCGAGGAAGGTTTCGGCGATCCGTCCAGAATGATGCAGCACGATGTCGACGGCGCTGTCCGCCAGCGCCGCGCGTGCGCCCTCAGAGAGCGCGGTCGCGGCGGTCGCGCGATAGAGCTCGACCACGCTCACGTGATGGCCGAAGGCCTCGAGCGCGCCCGCGATATCGAAGGCGCGGTCGGCCCCGGCGGCGTGCAGGAAGCGCCCCGGTTTTGGAAAACGGGCCTTCGCCTCGGCGACGAGCGCGCGGCCGTCCCCCTCCGCGACGTACACGGTTGCGAACCCTGCCTCATGGCCGGCCTGCGCCGTTCTGTCGCCGACCGCGATCAGCGGCAGGCTTGAGAGCGCGGCGATCTCCGCGCGTCCGCGAAGTTTGCGCAGGCCGTTCGCGCTGGTCGCCAGCACGGCGTCGAAGCTGATGTCAGGGATCGGCGACTCGAGGTCCTCGATCGTCAGAACGGGCGCGAGGATCGGCTCATGGCCCATGCGGGTCAGCGCCTCGGCGGTGCGGACCGCCGCGCGCTCGGGCCTGAGGACCAGCACCCTCATCGCATCGCCTCTCAGCCGAAGGCTGCGAGCAGGGCGGCGGGCGTCCGCCCCTTCACGTCGCGTCCGGCCTCCGCGCCGAGCGCAGCGGCCTCGCTCGCGTCACCCGCAACCGAGCCTTCGACGACCTCCGACCCGTCGAGCGACAAGACCATCCCGCGGAAGCGCATGACCCCCTCTGTAACCCGAGCCAGACCCGCAAGCGGCGTGCGGCAGGAGCCATCGAGCACCGCGAGGAACGCGCGCTCGCAGACCAGGGCAGCGGCGGTATCCACGCAGTTCAGCGCGTTCAGAGCAGCATGCGTCCGCTCATCGTCGTGGCGCGCGGTGACCGCGATCGCGCCTTGGCCAAGCGCCGGCGGGAACGCCTCCTCATCGAGGATTTCGGTCGCATGGGCGGCGAGGCCGAGACGGTCAAGTCCGGCGAGCGCGAGCAGCGTCGCCTGCACCTCGCCGCGGGCGAGCTTGTCGAGCCGCGTCTGCACGTTGCCGCGGAAGGAAACGACCTCGACGTCGGGCCTGAGCCGCTTCACGAGCGCGCCGCGGCGGAGCGACGCCGTGCCGACGATCGCGCCGCGGGGCAGCGCGTCGAGGGTAGCGGCGCCGCCGCCGATGAAGGCGTCGCGCACGTCGGCGCGGGGCAGCGTCGCGGCGAGAACCGTGTTCGGCGCGAGTTCGGTCGGCAGGTCCTTGGCGGAATGCACCGCGAGGTCGACGCGGCCGGCGAGCAGCGCCTCGTCGATCTCCTTGACGAACAGGCCCTTGCCGCCTGCTTCCGACAGCGGCCGATCCTGGATCGCGTCGCCTGTCGTGCGGATCGCGACGATCTCGACCGCGGCCTCATCGCCGCCGAGCGCCGCCACCAGACCATCGCGCACGCGATTGGCCTGCCAGAGCGCGAGGGGGGAGCCGCGGGTGCCGATGCGGAGAAGGGGCGTGGTCATCGGGAGCGGCGTATCAGGCGATCGCGACGCTGCCGAGCGTTTTTTCCAGCGCTGGCGCTGTGGGACGGAGCCCGTTATGTCTCGCGGCTTCCATGCTCGGAACGCCCGCATCGATGCTCGTCCTCGGCCTTGAAACGACTTGCGACGAGACCGCCGCCGCGATCGTGCGCCGCACGGGCGAGGGGCCGGGCGAGATCCTGTCGAACGTGGTGCGCGCGCAGGTCGAGGAGCATGCCGCGTTCGGCGGCGTGGTGCCGGAAATAGCCGCCCGCGCCCATGTGGAGGCGCTCGACGGCGTGGTCGAGGCGGCGCTCGAGCAGGCCGGCGTCGAACTCGCGGAGCTCGACGGCGTCGCGGCGGCGGCCGGCCCGGGCCTCGTTGGCGGGGTGATCGTGGGACTGACCGCCGCCAAGGCGCTGGCGTTGGTCGCCCAGAGGCCGTTCGTGGCGGTAAATCACCTCGAGGCGCACGCCCTCACCGCCCGGCTGACGGACGGGGTTCCTTTCCCCTATTTGCTGCTGCTCGCGTCCGGCGGGCACACGCAGCTCGTTGCGGCGCTCGGCGTGGGACGCTACGTCCGGCTCGGCACGACGGTGGACGATGCGCTGGGCGAGGCCTTTGACAAGGTCGCGAAGATGCTCGGGCTTGGTTATCCCGGCGGTCCGCAGGTCGAGCGGCGCGCGGAGACGGGCGATCCCGTCCGCTTCGCCTTTCCCCGCCCGATGTTCGGCCGGGAGCAGCCCGATTTCTCGCTGTCGGGCCTTAAGACCGCCGTGCGGCTTGCAGCCGAAAAGGCGGCGCCGCTTTCCGAGCAGGACGTCGACGATCTCTGCGCCGGCTTCCAGGCGGCGGTGACCGACGTCGTCGCGAACCGCGTGCGCGCCGCCGCGCGCCTCTTCATCCAGCGTTTCGGCCAGCCGAGCGCGCTGGTCGTCGCGGGCGGCGTCGCGGCGAACGGCTCGATCCGCCTTGCGCTGACGCGGCTCGCAGGCGAGCTCGGCCTGCGCCTGATCGCGCCGCCCCTCAACCTCTGCGGCGACAATGGCGCGATGATCGCCTGGGCCGGCGCGGAGCGGCTGGCGCTCGGCCTTGAAGACGGCCTTGATTTCGCGCCGCGCCCGCGCTGGCCGCTGGACGCAGCCGCCGCTTTGCCGGGAGCCAAGGCGTGAGGGTCGTCGTTGTCGGCGCCGGCGCCTGGGGCACGGCCCTCGCCAATGTCGCGGCGGAGGCGACCGACCGCGAGACGCCGCTTCTCGGCCGAGACGCCGGGCGGATGGCGGAAGTCGCCGAGACCCGCGTCAACGCCGAGCGGCTGCCGGACATCAGGCTGCACCCGAAGGTCCTTCCGACCGCTGATCACGATGTCGTCCGCGACGCCGACATCGTGCTGCTGGTCTCGCCGACCCAGGCGCTGCGACAGGTCGCGGCCGAACTGGCCCCGCTCGTGCGCCGCGACGCCATCGCCGTCACCTGCTGCAAGGGCGTGGAGCAGGGCACTCTCGAGCTGCCGCACGAGGTGCTGGCGGAATCGCTGCCGGGACTGCGCCACGCCATCCTCTCCGGGCCTAGCTTTGCGGAAGACGTCGCACTCGGCCTGCCGACCGCGGTGACCCTCGCCTGCGTCGAAGCCGACGCCGCGGCCAGGATCGCCGAGAGCCTCGCGACGCGGACCTTCAGGCCCTATTGGTCGGACGATGTCGTCGGCGCGGCGCTGGGCGGGGCGGCGAAGAACGTGCTCGCGATCGCAGCCGGCGCGGTAGCCGGCCGCGGCCTCGGCTTGAGCGCGGTCGCCGCGATGGTCGCGCGCGGCTTTGCGGAGCTCGCCCGGCTCGGTCTCGTGCTCGGCGCCCGTCCCGAGACGCTCGCCGGGCTGTCCGGCCTCGGCGACCTAGTGCTCACGACATCGTCCACCAAATCGCGCAACTTTTCGCTCGGCCTCGCGCTGGGGCGCGGCGAGCCGAGGCCGAACAAGCTCGCGGAGGGCGCGGCGACTGTGGAGGCGCTGATCGGGCTCGCGGCGGAGCACGGCGTCGACATGCCGATCTCCTCCGCCGTCGCCGACGTGCTGGCCGAGCGCGTCAGCGTCGGGGCCGCGGTCGCGAACCTGCTCGCTCGGCCCTTGCGCGCCGAAGTCTGAACCGGAGAGCTTTCATGGCCTACTGGCTGTTCAAGTCCGAGCCCGATTCATGGTCGTGGGACGACCAGAAGGCGGCTGGCGCGAAGGGCGCGGAATGGTCCGGCGTCCGCAACTATCAGGCGCGCAACAACATGCGCGCGATGAAGGTCGGCGATCGCGGATTCTTTTACCATTCCAACGAGGGCAAGGCGGTCGTCGGGATCGTCGAGGTGGTCAAGACGGCCCATCACGACTCGACCGCCGACGATCCGGCCTGGGAATGCGTGGACCTGAAGGCGGTCGAAGACATGCCGAATCCCGTGACGCTCGCCGACGCCAAGGCGAACCAGAAGCTCGAAGGCATGGCGCTGGTGAGCAAGTCGCGCCTCTCCGTGCAACCGGTGACGGACGATGAGTGGGCGGAGGTCCGCCGCATGGGCGGGCTGAAGGACTGAGCGACCCGGCGGAGTTCGTCCGCGCGAACACGCGGCTGCGGCCCGTGCCGCACGCCCCCGAGATTGCGCTCCACGTCGCCGACGAGGCCGTGCCGCTCTGGTCGAAGACGGAAGAAGAGCTCGAGCGCGACGACCTGCCGCCGCCGTTCTGGGCTTTCGCCTGGGCCGGAGGGCAAGCGCTTGCGCGTTATCTCATGGACGCCCCCGAGACCGTGCGCGGCCGGCGGGTTCTCGATGTCGGCTCGGGCTCGGGGCTTGTCGCGATCGCCGCGATGAAGGCCGGCGCGTCGTCCGTTCTGGCGGTCGATATCGATCCGTTCGCGCTCGCTGCGATCGAGGCGAACGCCGCGGCGAACGGCGTCGCGATCTCGACATCCGGCGAGGATCCGATCGGCCGCAGCTTCCCGAAGGCTGAGATCGTCACGGTCGGCGACCTGTTCTACGAGCGCGACCTCGCCCAGCGCCTGCTCGCCTGGCTCGACGGCTTCGCGGCGCGCGGCGTTCCCGTGTTGATCGGCGATCCCGGCCGTTCCTACCTGCCGAAGGATCGGCTGGCGCCGCTCGCCGACTACGCCGTGCCGGTGACGCGCGAGCTTGAGGATTCCGACATCAAGCGCACGACGGTGTGGCGCCTCAGGTCGCAAGAGATCTGAGCTCGGTCTCGCGCCGCATGCGCGCAAAGTTCAAAGCGCCGAGCGCTTGAGGAGGTTGGCCGCCGCGCCGTAGACTGGCTCACCAGCGCCGCCGCGATCACGAGCGGGCGAGACGAACAGGCCGGGAGCGAAGACGATGTCCGAGAAGGTTTATCCCGTTCCTCAGGACTGGAAGACGCGCGCCCACGCCGACGCCGCCAAGTACAATGCCGACTACACGCGATCGATCGACGATCCGGACGGTTTCTGGGGCGACGTCGGCAAGCGTCTCGACTGGATCGAGCCGTTCACCAAGGTGAGGAACGCTTCGTTCGCGCCGGGGAACGTCTCGATCAAGTGGTACGAGGACGGCGCGCTCAACGTCTCGGCGAACTGCGTCGACCGCCATCTCGAGAAGCGCGGCGACCAGACGGCGATCCTTTGGGAAGGCGACGATCCCAAGGACTCCAAAGCGATCACCTATCGCGAGCTCCATAAGCATGTCTGCCGCTTCGCCAACGCGCTGAAGGAGCGCGGCGTCGAAAAGGGCGACCGCGTCACGATCTATCTGCCGATGATCCCCGAGGCGGCCTACGCGATGCTCGCCTGCGCGCGCATCGGCGCGGTGCATTCGATCGTGTTCGGCGGCTTCTCGCCGGACAGTCTCGCCGGTCGCATCGAGGACTGCGCTTCGACCTGCGTGATCACGGCGGACGAGGGCCTGCGCGGCGGACGCAAGATCCCGCTGAAGGCAAACACCGACGCCGCGATCGACAAGGTGGGCGGCGTGAAGACCGTGTTCGTGGTGACCCGGACCGGTGCGGACGTGCCTATGAAGGAAGGCCGCGACGTCCGCTACGAAGACGCCGTGAAGAACGCTGCGGCGGAGTGCGAGCCGGAGGCGATGAACGCGGAAGATCCGCTGTTCATCCTCTACACGTCAGGCTCGACCGGCAAGCCGAAGGGCGTTCTGCACACGACCGGCGGCTATTTGGTCTATGCCTCGTACACCCACGAGCTGATCTTCGACTATCACGAGGGCGACGTTTACTGGTGCACGGCCGATGTCGGCTGGGTGACCGGCCACTCCTACATCGTCTATGGCCCGCTCGCGAACGGCGCGATCACGCTGATGTTCGAGGGCGTGCCGAACTATCCATCCTCCTCCCGCTTCTGGGAGGTCGTCGACAAGCACGGGGTCAACATCTTCTACACCGCGCCGACCGCGATCCGCGCCCTGATGGGCGGCGGCGAGGAGGCCGTGAAGAAGACATCGCGGGCGAGCCTGCGCCTGCTGGGTTCAGTTGGCGAACCGATCAATCCGGAAGCCTGGGAGTGGTATTACCGCGTCGTCGGCAACGGCCGCTGTCCGATCGTCGACACCTGGTGGCAGACGGAGACCGGCGGCATCCTGATCACGCCACTTCCCGGCGCGACGGATCTGAAGCCGGGCTCGGCCACTACCCCGTTCTTCGGTGTTGAGCCTGAGCTCGTCGATGCGGAGGGCAAGGTTCTGGGCGGCGCGGCCGAGGGCAACCTCGTCATCGCGCAATCCTGGCCCGGGCAGATGCGCACCATCTTCGGCGATCATAAGCGCTTCGAGGAGACCTACTTCTCGGCCTATCCGAACAAGTACTTCACCGGCGACGGCTGTCGGCGCGACGCGGACGGCTATTATTGGATCACGGGGCGCGTCGACGACGTCATCAATGTCTCGGGCCATCGCATGGGCACCGCCGAGGTCGAAAGCTCTCTGGTCGCGCACGAGAAGGTCGCGGAGGCCGCGGTCGTCGGCTACCCCCACGACATCAAAGGCCAGGGCATCTACGCCTATGTCACGCTGAACGCCGGCGTCGAGGGTACAGACGAGCTCCGCAAGGAGCTGGTCGCCTGGGTGCGCAAGGATATCGGGCCGATCGCGTCCCCCGACCTCATCCAGTTCGCGCCCGGCCTGCCCAAGACGCGCTCGGGCAAGATCATGCGCCGCATCCTGCGCAAGATCGCCGAGGATGAGTTCGGCGCTTTGGGCGACACCTCGACGCTCGCCGATCCCGGCGTGGTCGACGATCTCATCGACCATCGGCAGAACCGGAAGAAGGGAGAGGCCGCCTAACCGTCGGGCTTCTTGCGCTCCTGCCGCTCGTTGACGGATTCCTCAAGGTTTGCGGCAAGTATCTCCGGCAGGTCTTGAGCACATGACCCGCCGGGGGGCGCATTGCGGACTGCACTCGCCACTTTGCTGCAGCCGGTCGCTCGACCGCGCATCACGACGGACCGCGAGCTCCGTCGCTACGTCGCGATGGTGACCGCTATCGCGCTGGTCGCCGCCTTGTCGCTCGACGGCGCTCAGCAGATGATCTTCTTCGTCTCCTGGGAGGTCACGCTCCGGAACTGGACGCTGACGACCGTCATCGTTCTTGTCGTGACCATACCCGTCAGCCTGCTCATGGGTCTGCCGCAGCGCGAGCTCTATCAAGCCAAGCTGCTGGTGGAGCGTCTCAGCCGCACGGACATGCTGACCGGCATGCTGAACCGCCGCGCGTTGATGGAAGCCGCGGAGCAAGAGCCCGACGCCGCGACTCTCATGGCGATCGTCGACATCGACCATTTCAAGCGCGTCAACGACACCTATGGCCATCAGGCGGGCGACCGGGTGATCGAGACGATAGGCCGGATGATGAGCGCGCGCTTCGAAGGGATGGCGCTCGTCGGCCGCCTCGGCGGCGAGGAGTTCGCGCTGCTTGCCGACCATCGCAGTCTCCGGCGCCTTACAGGCTCGATCGAAGCGTTCCGGAAGGCGTTGCAGAACCGGCCCATCGTCGTCGGAGACCGAGCGATCGTCGTCACCGTTTCGATCGGCCTCGCGACACGCCGCGCCTCAGATCCGTTCGACCAGCTTTACGCCGAGACCGACGGCGCGCTTTACGACGCGAAACGCTCGGGACGGAACCAGCTTCGTCTGGCGGGCGAGGGCGAGGCGAACGGCGCCGCCGAGCAGTTCGCCGCCGCTTGACGCCGCACACACCGAATTCAGCACCAGCCCTCGCGCCGCCCACCTCCATAAGGCCGCCCATATCCGCCCGAGATCAGGGCGTCCGCCACATCGCCGTCTTCATTGGCGACGCGGGCGACAACACGGCCGAAATATTTGTCGCCGCGCACATCCGTAAGGCTGAGCCTGCGGCCCTCCACCAGAGCCTTGAGAGCGCGCGTCGCTTTTTCAGCAGCGTCGCGTTCGCCCGCGCATCGGCCGCGGCGCTCCGGCGTATCGACCCCTGCGAGGCGGATGCGGGTTACGATCTCCTGACCTGGGAAGACTGCTATCCGCGCCTCCAGCGTATCGCCGTCGATGACCGCGAGCGCGGACGCCGCAACTGCGGCGCTGCTGGTCGGCCGCTCGACGTGCCCGTGGGGCGCGGGCTCTCGCTTGATCGAGGCGAGGGTTGCGCCAGCCCCGACGACGACGCCCGCCAAAGCGCCGCAAGCGAGATGGGCCAACCGGGCCGAAAATGGCTGATCAAGGATCATGATCCTACGATAATGGAGCATCAATCTCGGATAAAGGAATAAAGACATACCATACGAATCGATTTCAGCTCGTCAGGAGCGCACCAGACGTAACTCAATCTGAGGTTGTGGCATAGATAAAGACTCTCCTAATCCGGCTCCATGGTTTTGCAGCCTCGCCGAAACCTGGCTTTCAGCGGCGTCTGCGCATGATGCCGCAGTCACAGTCTGGTCCGGGCCATCCGGCTTCGGTTTTCGAGGTCTCTAGCGATGTTTAGAGTTCGCCGCGTTTCCGCGCTCGCGTTGTCGCTTTTTCTCGGCGTCGCGCCGGCCGCAGCTCGCGAGATCGTGCCGTTCGACGCCGGCGATTATGGCGCAGGCTCGATTCTTGTCAGCAACGGGCAGAGAAAGCTTTATCTTGTGCTCGGCGACGGCCGCGCCTGGCGCTACCCGGTCGCGGTCGGCAAGAACGGCAAGAGGTGGCTCGGCACGGCCAAAATCAAGGGCAAATTCGTGCAGCCCGCCTGGTCGCCGCCCGCGGAAGTGAAGCGCGACAAGCCGTTTCTCCCGAACCTCATCGCCGGCGGCAGTCCGACGAACCCGATGGGTCCGCGCGCGCTGCTGCTCGACCGGGACCAGTACGCCATCCACGGCACCAACCGGCCGAACTCAATCGGCACCTACGCCTCGTATGGCTGCATTCGGATGCGCAATGAGGACATCGTGGACCTGTTCGAGAAGGTAAGGGTCGGCGCGCGGGTGACGGTGGTTCCCTGATCGGCCATCACCGACACACCCCGAACCGTCCCATGTCGAGGTGAAAGTGATCGGCGTGGGCGGCGTTCCAGTCGGGCGACAGCACGCCGACGAAGAGGCCGCAGGCGCCGTCGCGGATTTCCCGGAGGAAGCGGCCTTCGGCGCCGTCGTCCTTCCAATCCCGTGAGAGCGTGAGCTGGCGGCCGTTGGCAAGCGTGAAACCGGAGATGTCGATCGCGTTAGCGGTCGCGTGCTGCGATCGCCGCCCGGGCCTGCCGCGGATGTCGCGGCAGGAATAGGCTCCGAAATGGCTGATCTCGCGGACCTCCGAGCCGAGACGCCGTTTGGCCGCAGGCTGCACCACGTGGCGCTCCCAGGCGGCGTAGGTCGCGGCGAGCGCGCAGCGCATCACCGGCGGCTTGTCGAGCGCGAGCGCGAAGGCCGCGGGTGCGACGCCGTCGGTATAGCCGCAGCCGTTGACGAGCGGACGTTGGGAAACCGTGAGCGGCGCGATCCCTGACCGGCGGAGCGTCGCAAGGCAGCTTTTCTCATCGGCCGCGAGCAGCCGCAGCCGCCATGGCGTGAGGGCGCCCGGCCTGTCTCGCAGGTCGAGCGGCCACCATCCGTCGAGGTCCGAGAGCACGATTGCGGCCGTCGCGCCAAGGACCAGGACGAGGCCAAGAAGGCCCCGCCCGATCAGGCGCGGCAGGATCGACCGGCGCGGCTTGGTCGGCGGCGCGTCAGAAATCGCTGGTCAGCCCCTTCCTCTCCCAGTCCCCGTAACGAACGGGGTCGCGTCCGCCGCGTCCGTCGATCTCCCGCTTCTCCGCGAGTTCGGCCTCGGCGCGCTCGTAAGCCGCACGGCGTTCGGCGGCTTCGGCCAGCGCGCGCTCGGCGGCCTGTCTGCGCTTGGTTTCGGGGGTATCCGCCATGGCGTCATGACCTGTTGAGAACGTGAGCGCGCCGTTCGTGGCGGAGCGGCGGGCCGCTCCACATATAGGGTTCGCAGCGCCGCTAGGAGCGGTTTTGATCGAGGAGAAGAGACGTCGATGAACTATTTCCGTACGGCCATCCTGCTCGCTGGGCTGACCGCGCTGTTCATGGGCGTCGGTTTCCTGATCGGCGGCAAAGGCGGCGTCGCGATCGCCTTCGTCGTGGCGCTCGCGATGAACCTCTTCAGCTACTGGAACTCCGACAAGATGGTGCTCCGCATGCACGGGGCGCAGGAGGTCGACGAGCGCACGGCGCCGGAGTTTTACGGCATGATCCGCGAACTCGCAGGGCGCGCGCAGTTGCCCATGCCCAAGGTCTACATCATGGAGGAGGACCAGCCGAACGCCTTCGCGACCGGCCGCAATCCGCAGAACGCCGCGGTCGCGGCCACGACCGGCCTGCTCAATTCGCTGACCCGCGAAGAGGTGGCGGGGGTCATGGCGCATGAGCTGGCGCATGTCAGGAACCATGACACGCTGACCATGACGATCACGGCGACGATCGCCGGCGCAATCTCGATGATCGCAAATTTTGGGTTTCTCTTTTCCGGCAACAACCGGGAGAACCAAGCGCCGTTCGGCGTCGTAGGCACGATCGCCATGATGATCCTCGCGCCGATTGCGGCCATGGTGGTGCAGATGGCGATCAGCCGTTCGCGGGAGTATGAGGCGGACAAGCTTGGCGCGGAAATTTGTGGGCGCCCGGACTGGCTTGCTTCCGCGCTCGGCAAGATCGCGGGAGCTGCAGCGCGCATTCCCAATCTCGCGGCGGAACGAAGCCCCGCCACCGCGCATATGTTCATCATCAATCCTCTGTCTGGCGAGCGTATGGACAATCTGTTCTCCACCCACCCGGCCACCGAAAACCGGATCGCCGCCCTGATGCGGCTCGCGCAGACGATGGGTGGCAGTGGCGGCCTTACGGCCGCGCCGGAAACGCCGCGCGGCTCTGGGCCGTGGGGGGCGTCCTCGGGCATGCGCAGCGGCCCGTGGGGTTGAACGATCGTCCGGGCGGCCGCGCCCCGCAGGGACGCCGCCCGCAGTCCGGCGGCATGTCGCGGCCGGCGCCCGAGCCTCCGGGCCTCGCGCCGCGCCGCGCCGCGGCAAAATTGGTCGACGCCGTGCTCACCCGCACCCGCGCTCTCGACGGAGCGCTAGAGGCCGAGCACGATCCGTCCGGCTTCCGGGCGCTTCCCGAGCGTGACCGGGCGCTCGCCCGCGCCATCGCTGGCGTCACGCTTCGCCGCTTCGGCACGCTGCGGTCCCTGATCGCGGCGAAACTGGAGAAAGGCCTGCCGAAGAAGGCCGGCCCGCTTGAGGCGATCCTCGCGACCGGCGCGGCGCAGGCTTTGTTCATGGAGGTCCCGGTCCACACGGCGGTCGACCTCGCGGTCGCCTGCGCGCGGGCCGACCCCGAAGCGCGTCATTTCGCCGGCCTCGCCAACGCCGTGCTCCGTGGCATCGTCGGAGCGGGCGCGCCCGACAAGATTCCCGGCGCCGACGTCCCGCCCTGGCTCTACGCGCGCTGGACACGCGCCTATGGGGCGGAAGAAGCTGAGCGGATCGCCGAGAGCATTACGCTCGAAGCGCCGCTGGACCTCACCGTCAAATCCGATCCCGCGCTCTGGGCCGAGCGGCTGGGCGGCGTCGCGCTGCCCAACGGGACGGTCCGGCTGCTGACGCACGGCTCCATCACGGCGCTTCCCGGCTTTTCCGAGGGCGCGTGGTGGGTGCAGGATGCGGGCGCCAGCCTGCCCGCAAAGCTGCTTGGCGACATCAGGGATCAGCGCGTCATCGACCTTTGCGCTGCCCCCGGCGGCAAGACCGCGCAGCTCGCGGCGGCCGGCGCTGAGGTTGTGGCTGTTGACAAGTCCGCCGAGCGGCTGACGCGCCTGTCGCAGAATCTCGCGCGGCTCGGCCTGTCCGCCACATGCCGAGTGGGCGATGCCGCGACCATGCCGTTCGAGCCCGCCGACGCCGTGCTGCTCGACGCGCCGTGCAGCGCGACAGGCACGATCCGCCGCCATCCCGACGTCGCATGGATGAAGCGCGAGCACGAGGTAACGAGCCTCGCAAAGCTCCAAGCCACGCTGCTGGACGCGGCCGTCCGGCTGGTGAAGCCCGGCGGTAAACTCGTCTATTGCGTTTGCTCATTGGAGCCTGAGGAGGGCGAACGGCAGGTCGCGAGCCTGCTCGCGCGCAATCCGCGCCTTCGGCTTGATCCTGTCGAGAAAGACGAACTGCCCGGCCTTCCCGAAGCAGTGACCTCCGAGGGCTATCTGCGGACCCTGCCAAGCCATCTGCCGAACGAGGATCCGCGGCTCGCAGGGCTCGACGGCTTCTTCGCGGCGCGCTTTTCGGTCGCCTGACGGCGGCTGCGAATCGCGACAGCGGCGAGACGCTGTGCAAGACTCGTTGAGCGGGTGGGGCGTTCGCCCGCTCGGTTGGAGGTCGATGGCGCTTGGCGGCGCTCGGGGATAAGACGCGGCTCGCCGGGCTTTCTCTCGCCTTCGCCGTTCGCGCGGCGGCGCGGCGCGCGATCGCGTGTGTCCGCGTCCCGGCGGATTTCGCGCGCCGTGCGCCGGAAAAACTGCTGATCGCGTCGCAGGATCTGCGCACCTGCGACCCCACGCGCGCGGCTGAGATCTACGCCGGCATCTTCGCCTTCGCTCACAAGTCGCTGAACACGCAGGGCGGCTCGCCCTTCCTTGCGACGCCGCCCTCCCAGGACTGGGCGGAGACGCTGCACGGCTTCGGCTGGCTGCGGCATCTCAGGGCGGCCGACACGACGCTCGCCCGCGCCAACGCCCGCGCTTTGGTCGACGAGTGGATCACGCTGAACGGCGGCCGGGATCCCGCGGCGCGCCGGCCGGACGTGACGGCGAGGCGGCTGATCTCGTGGTTCTGCCACGCGCCGCTGATTCTCGACGGCGCCGATAAGGCCTTCTTCCGCCGCTTCCTCAGGAGCATCGCGCGGCAGACCCGTCGGCTGGACCGGCAGGCCGGCGCCGCGCCTGACGGCATGCCCCGCCTGACCGTGCATGTCGCCCTCGTCTATGCCGGCCTATGCCTTTCCGGCGAGGGCCGGCTGCTGAAGGCGGCGATCAAGTCGCTGGCCGCCGAGCTCGACCGGCAGATCCTTGCCGACGGCGGACATGCGAGCCGCAACCCGGCGGCGCTGGTCTATGGGCTGGTCGATCTGCTGCCGCTGAAACAGGCCCTTGCGTCGCGCGATCTTCTGCCGCCGCAGGCGCTGCTCGGCGCGATCGATCGGATGATGCCGATGCTGCGCTTCTTCCGGCATCCGGACGGCGAGTTCGCGCAATTCAACGGCGCCGGCCCGACGCCGAGCGATCTCGTCGCCACAGTGTTTGCCCATGACGACACGCGCGGCGAGCCTGTCGAGAACGCCAGCCATTCCGGGTACCAGCGACTCCTGGGCGGTGAGGCCTTCGCGATCATGGACGTCGGGCCGCCGCCGCCGGGCGCACTCTCGGGCGAGGCGCATGCCGGCTGCCTGTCCTTCGAGTTCTCCGCCGAGACCGACCGGATCGTCGTCAATTGCGGCGCGCCCCGCTTCGGCCGGGCGGACTGGGCGAGCGCGGCGCGAGCGACGGCCGCACATTCGACGGCGACGATCGGCGACGCCTCCTCCTGCCAGTTCGCGCCGGCCTGGCTCCACCGGCTGATCGGCGCGCCGGTGGTCCAGGGGCCGCGGACCGTCACGGCGCGTCGCGAGCGGAACGAGGCCGGCGTGCGCGTCGTCACCAGCCACGACGGCTATGCGCCGCGCTTCAACATCATCCACGAGCGTTCGCTCGCACTGTCCTCCGACGGGCGCAGGCTCTCCGGCGAAGACGTGTTCCGCGCGCCGGAACGGCCGCGACGGCGCGAGCAGGATGCTCCGCTCGCATTGCGCTTCCACCTGCACCCCGCGGTGAAGGCGAGCGCGCGGCAGGACGGGCAAGGCGTGCTGCTGGCGCTGCCGGGCGGTGGGGCGTGGAGCTTCTCCGCGCCGGGCTTTGCGGTGACTCTCGCGGAAAGCGTGTTTCTGTCTGGCCATCGCGGACCGCGGCGGGCGGAGCAGATCGTCATCGAAACCCGGCTTCATGCCGCGCGGCGGATCGCCTGGAGCTTCGAGGCGCTCGACGAGCCGCGCCCGCGCGGTCGCCGTCCTCCGCAGGCGGCGACCCTGTTCGAGGACGCCTGACTGGCGGCGGAAGCCCTTCTGCCGAGCCGCAGGAGATGCTACCGGGCGGGGCTTCACGCCACCGGACGGCTTTGCAATGACCGAACGCCCGATCTCCCGCGCCCTGATCTCGGTCTCCGACAAGACCGGCCTGATCGATTTCGCGCGGGCGCTGGTCTCGCGCGGCGTCGCGCTCGTCTCGACCGGCGGGACCGCGAAAGCGCTCGGCGAGGCTGGCCTCGACGTGGTGGACGTTTCGGGGCTGACCGGCTTTCCGGAAATGATGGACGGGCGGGTCAAGACGCTGCACCCCAAGGTCCATGGCGGGCTGCTCGCGATCCGTGGCGATGCCGGCCACGAGGCATCGATGGCGGAGCATGGAATTAAGCCGATCGACCTGCTCGTCGTGAACCTCTACCCGTTCGAGGCGGCGCTGGCGCGCGCGGCGGATTACGACGACATGGTCGAGAACATCGACGTCGGCGGCCCCGCGATGATCCGCGGCGCGGCCAAGAACCATGCCCATGTCGCGGTCGTGGTCGAGCCTGCGGATTATGCCGCCGTGCTGGACGAGATGGCGGCGAACGACGGAGCGACGACGCTCGCGCTTCGCAAGCGGCTCGCCGCCAAGGCGTTTTCACGCACCGCGGCCTATGACGCCGCGATCGGGACGTGGCTTTCCGGCGAGGCGGGCGACGAGACGCCGGCGTTCCGCGCGCTTGGCGGAACGCTCGCGCAGGGACTGCGCTATGGCGAGAACCCGCACCAGCAGGCGGCTTTCTACCGCACGCCTGCCGTTCGGCCCGGCGTCGCGACAGCGATCCAGCTCCAGGGGAAGGAGCTGTCCTACAACAACATCAACGACACCGACGCGGCCTTCGAACTCGTAGGCGAATTCGACGCCGCTCGCACGGCCGCCTGCGTCATCGTCAAACACGCCAATCCCTGCGGAGTCGCGGAAGGCGCGAGCCTCAGCGAGGCATACGAGCGAGCGCTCGCTTGCGATCCGGTCTCGGCCTTCGGGGGCATCGTCGCGCTGAACCGGATTCTAGACGCGGACGCTGCGCGGAGAATCGTCGAGATTTTCACGGAGGTGATCGTCGCCCCCGACGCCGACGACGAGGCCCGCGCCATCGTCGCGGCGAAGAAGAACCTGCGCCTGCTGGTGACCGGCGGTCTGCCCGACCCCCGCGCGGCGGGCCTCGCCTTCAAGACGGTCGCGGGCGGCTTCCTCGTCCAAAACAGGGATGCCGGCGTGGTCGACGATCTCGAGCTCAAGGTCGTGACGAAGCGCACGCCGACCGAGACCGAACTCGCCGATCTCAGGTTCGCCTTCCGCGTGGCGAAGCACGTCAAGTCGAACGCCATCGTCTATGCAAAGGCGGGCGCGACGGTCGGCGTCGGCGCGGGCCAGATGAGCCGCGTCGACAGCGCGCGGATCGCGGCGCAGAAGGCCCTCGACGCCGGGAAGGCGTCGGGGTCGACCGAGCCGCTGACTCGAGGTTCGGTCGTCGCCTCTGACGCGTTCTTCCCCTTCGCCGATGGCCTTGACGCGGCCATCGAGGCTGGCGCGACCGCCGTCATCCAGCCCGGCGGCTCGATGCGCGACGCCGAGGTGATCGCGCGCGCCGACGAGGCCGGTCTCGCCATGGTTTTCACCGGAATGCGCCACTTCCGGCACTGAGGTCGGGATGTCGGCGCATGGCGGCCATTCACCAAGCGTTCAGACTACGGGTTATCACTCAGCTGACGACGATTTAGGTCCGTGCTAATAGCTTGATCACTCGCGGGGGAGTAGCTCCACACCGCGCTGGTCACACGCACAGAGGTCCCTTCATGGCGTTCGCCCGTCTCGTCTGCGCCGGCGTCGTTCTCGGCGTCTGCACATTAGTCGGCGCCTTTGCCGCAACGAGCGAACCCCTCAAGGCCCCCTGCACCGTTTCAGAGCGATACCTCGCCATGAACGGCAAGCTCGACCGCGCGGCGGCCCGGCTGAAGGACAAGGACCCGTTCCGCATCCTCGTCGTCGGCTCGTCCTCCACGGCAGGCGTGGGGGCGACCTCGCCGGACAAAGCCTATACCGCGCGCCTTCAGGACGAGATGACGCGCCGGCTTCCGGGCGTCGACGTCGAGGTGATCGCGCGCGGCGTCGGCGGCGAGACCGCCGAGGGGGCCGAAGCGCGGATGCCGAAGGAAATCGCGACGGTTAAGCCGGACTTGGTGCTCTGGCAGATCGGCACGAACGACGCGGCGCGGCGCATTGACCTCGTGAAGTTCAAGGCGCTCGCGACCGAGGGTTTGTCGGAGATCGCGGCCGCCGGCGTCGACGTCGCGCTGCTCGACCCGCAATACGTGCCGAAGGACGAAGCCGCCTTCGCTCCCTACCTCGACGTGATCAATGCGGTCTCGGCTTCGACCGGCGTGCCGGTCGCTCACCGCTTCGACGCGATGCGAGCGCTGGCGAAGGCCGGCGCCGCGGGCATGATCACCCGCGACAACCTCCACATGAACGATTACGGCCACGCCTGCGTCGGTGCCTTCCTAGCGGAGGCCCTCGACCGCAAGCTCGCCCCGCTGCCGCCGGCGATCGCCGAGACGGGCCGGCAGTCGTAAGAAGCGCCGCTTCTGGCCCTTACCCCGTCTCGCGCGCGAGATCTCCCAGTAGGCTCGATGCGACCGACAGCCTGGCGAGCGTCAAGCCCGAGCCCGCGATCTCGGACGCCGCGCGTCTGACGCGCTCCACGTCGAGCGAGCCTTCGGTCCACGCCGCGACCGCCTCCGCGCCGCCGGCGTCGGAGGCATTCAGCGCGGCGATCGCCATGGCGCGGGCGGCGACGCCGATCTGGTCGAGCGCTCGGTCGATCGCGAGGCGCTCGTAATAGTCGGCGGCGGTCATCCCCTGCGCGGCCCGCACGATCTGGCCGATGCGGAAGCGCTCGGCGATGGCGAACAGGGCGGTGGCCGCCTGATCGACCGGCCGCCCGGTCTTCTCGGCGATCAGCACGGCGTCGGTCGCGCCCTCGATCGCGAGCATGGCGGAGAAGCGAGCCGCGAGCGCTTCCGGGAGACCGGAGCGCACCAATGCGGCGGCGCGCGCAGAGCGCCGCTCGGCGGCGTCCGAGCCCAGCGCTTCTTCGAGCGACGCCGAGACCGCGTCGACGCCGTCGCGGAAGCGCGCGACGATCTGCTCCAACCCCGTGTCGAGATCGACGTTGCGCAGCAGCCAGACCATGCGGTGGAGCAGGAGTTCCTGCATCGCGGCGTAGAGTTCGAGCTGCAGGGCGCCGGGAATGCGCGCGTCCAGCGCGTCGATCTCGCCGTGGATCTCGTCCATCCGGAAAGCGTCGCGCGCCACCGCGAAGGCCGCGGCCACGCGGGCCGCGCCTGCGCCCGTCTGGTCGGCGAGGCGAACCGCGATCGCCGGCCCGCCGCGGTTGACCATGGCGTTCGCGATTGCGGTCGCGACGATCTCCCGCTTCAGCCGGTGGCCGGCGATCGCCTCGCCGAACCTTTCGCGCATCGGCTCGGGGAAGTAGCGGGTCAGGTTATCACGGAAGTAGGGATCGTCCGGTGCCGTCGAGGCCAGAAGGTCGTCAAACAAGGCGATCTTCGCCCAGGCGATCAGAGTCGAGATTTCAGGGCGCGAAAGTCCCTCTCCAGACCGCACGCGCTCCGACAGCGTAGCGTCGTCAGGCAGCGTCTCGACAGTTCGGTCGAGCAGGTCGCGGGCCTCCAGCGTCTGCATCAGCCGCGAATGAAAGCCGGCCTCCTCCGCCGCTTGTCTGGCGGCGAGCGAGACGGCGAGCGTCTGGTCGTAATTGCTGCGCAGAACGAGCCGGCCAACCTCGTCGGTCATCGAGGCGAGCGTGGCGTTGCGGTCTTCGACCAAGAGCGACCCGTCGCGCAACGGACCGGCGAAGGCGATCTTGATGTTCACCTCCACGTCGGAGGTGTTGACGCCGGCCGCGTTGTCGATCGCGTCGGTGTTGAGCCTTAAACCCCGCCGTGTGGCCTCGATGCGGCCCTTCTGCGTCAGCCCGAGATTGGCGCCCTCGCCGACCACCTTCGCCCGAAGGTCCTGCGCGGTGACGCGGATCGCGTCGTTCGCGCGATCGCCGACCTGGTCATCAGTCTCGAAGCTTGCGCGGACGTAAGTTCCGATGCCGCCGAACCAGAGCAAATCGGCGGGCGCGGCCAGGATCGCGCGCATCACCTCCTGCGGCGTCGCAGCGGATTTCTGGAGGCCGAGCGCCTCCTGCGCCTCCGATGACAGCTGGATTGACTTGAGGCTGCGCGAGAACACGCTGCCGCCGGCCGAGATTTTTCCCCGGTCGTAATCCGCCCAGCTCGACCGCGCGAGGCCGAACAGCCGGCTCCGCTCCTCGAACGCGGTCTCCGCATCCGGGTTCGGGTCGATGAAGATGTCGCGGTGATCGAAGGCAGCGATCAGCCGGATCTTGCGGGACAGCAGCATCCCGTTGCCGAACACGTCGCCCGACATATCGCCGACGCCGACGACGCTGAAGGGCGTGGTCTGGATGTCGACATCGATCTCCCGGAAGTGGCGCTTCACCGCCTCCCAGGCGCCGCGGGCAGTGATGCCCATCGCCTTGTGGTCATAGCCGACCGAGCCGCCGGACGCGAAGGCGTCGCCGAGCCAGAAGCCGCGCTCGATCGCGATACCGTTCGCGGTGTCGGAGAAGGTCGCCGTGCCCTTGTCGGCTGCCACCACGAGATACGGGTCGTCGCCGTCGTGACGGACGACATTTTTCGGCGGGACGACCGTGTCGCCGTCGAGATCGTCGGTCACGTCGAGCAGGGCGTTGATGAAGAGCTTGTAGGCTTCCGTACCCTCAGCGAACCACGCCTCGCGCGGGCCGGCGGGCAACTGCTTCGGCACGAAGCCGCCTTTTGCGCCGACCGGAACGATCACCGCGTTCTTTACCTGCTGGGCTTTCACCAGGCCGAGCACTTCAGTGCGGAAATCCTGCGGGCGGTCCGACCAGCGCAGGCCGCCGCGCGCGACCTTGCCAAAGCGAAGATGCACGCCTTCTACTCGCGGGCTGTAGACGAAGATCTCGAACAGCGGCCGCGGGGCCGGCAGGTCCTCGAGCTTGCGGCTGTCGAACTTGATCGCGATCGTCGGACGGAAGCTCCCGCCCTCCTCGCGCTGGTAGAAGTTCGTGCGAAGACCCGACCGGACCAAATTCATGAAGCGGCGGACGATGCGGTCCTCGTCGAGATTGTCGACGGCGTCGAGCGCCTCGTCGATCTCGGCTGCGATCGCCTCTTCGCGGGCGCCTTGGTCGCCTTCGGCCGCGGGGTGGAAGCGCGCGTGGAACAGAGCGACGATCTTCGCGGCGGGCGCGGAATGGCGGACGAGCGTGCGCCAGAGATAGTCCTGGTCGTAAGGCGCGCGCGTCTGGCGGAGGAAACGTGACAGCGCGCGCAGCAGCGCGACGTCGCGCCATTCTAGGCCGCCTTCGAGGGCAAGCGCGTTGTAGCCGTCGCTTTCCGCCTGACCGGAAAGGGTCGCGACCAGCGTCGCCTCGAGCCGCTCGTCGAGTTCGGAGGTAAGCTGGATCGCGCCGCCGTTCGCGCGCTCCAGAACCATGTCGTGCAGCCAAACGCGGGATCGCGCGGTAGGCTCGATGCGGTAACTCCGCTCGGCGATGACGCGGAACCCCATGTTCTCGAGGATGGGCACGCGCGACGACAGCTCGATCGGGTCGCGCCGCGAGAACACCTTGAGGCTGAGCCGCGTCTCGGGCTCGTCGGCCGGCCGGTAGAAGTCGACCGCGAAGGGCTTCGCGTCGGTCAGGCCCTCGATATGCGCGATGTCGACGACCGCGTCGTTCGCCTGCACGCGCGCCTCGTAGGCCGGGCCGAAGGCGGCGCCGTAGCGCGCGCCGAGCGTGCGGGCCGCAGCGCCGGAGACGTCGCGGGCGAGCGAGACGCGCAGGTGGTCGCCCCAGTTCCGGACGAGATCCGCGAGTTCGAGGTCAAGCGTCCTCGCGTCCACCGTTTTGGCGTCCCGGTCGAGGCCGATGATGAAGTGGACGCGCGCGAGCGGGCCTTCCGGAAACGCCGGATAATAGGCGGAAACGCGGCCGCCGAAGCGCTCCGCGAGATGCGCGCCGATCTTTGCGCGTACGTCGGAGTCGTAGCGCTCACGGGGAACATAGACGAGCACGGAGATGAAACGGCCGAAGCGGTCGGCGCGCGTCAGCGCCTTCACCCGCGGTCTCTCATAAAGCGCGATGATCTCCATCGCCGCGTCGAACAGGGCGCCTTCGTCGGCCTGGAACATTTCATCGCGGGGATGCGCCTCCAGCACGCCCGCGAGCGCATGTCCGGAATGACTCTCCGGGTCGAAGCCCGCGCGCTCCTTCACCGCTTCCGCCTTGGCGCGGACCAGCGGCGTTTCGCGCACCGGCTCCATAAGGGCCGATGCCGTAAACAGGCCGACGATGCGTAGTTCGCCCGTCAGTTCTCCCTCAGAATTGAAGCGTTTAACGCCGATATAATCCATATAGAGCCGGCGAAACACTTTTGATTTCACGCTGGCCTTGGTGACGATCAGCGGCCGCTTCTCATGCAGGAAGGCGCGGATCTCGGGCGTCAGCACCACCATTTCGCCGCCGCGGCGGAGCACGCGGGTCGCGGGGTCGCGCAGCACGCCGAGGCCGGTCTCGGAAATCTGCTCCAGGCGCTCGTCGTCGCCTTCTCCGACCAGCCTGTACTCGCGTGCGCCGAGGAAGATGAAGTCGCCATTCGCGAGCCAGGCCAGGAACGCGGCGGCCTCCGCCGTCGCCTCCCAGTCGAGCGGAGAGGCTGCGAGCGCCCCGGCCGCCTCGCCGGCGGCGGCGACCATGCCGTCGTGGTCCTCCGTCGCCGCGCGGACCTCGCCGAGCGTCGTGCGGATCGCGGCGACGAGGTCCTCCCGGGCGGCTGCGTCGTCGATCCGCTCGAGATGGATGTGGATGAGACTTTCGCGCGGCGCGTGCTCGAACTCGGCACGGTCCGCGTCGCCCTCGAAGCTCGTCAGCTTGCCGTCGGCGTTCCGCGTCAGAGCAAAGATCGGGTGAACGACGAAACGGATCTCGAGCCCGCGCTCCGTCAGCTCTCCGCGCACGCTGTCGAGCAGGAACGGCATATCGTCGTTCGCGATCTCAAGCGCGGTGATCTCGCCGACATCCGCAAGATCGTGGTCGGCGAGGCGGATGTCGGGCTCTCCCGGCGAGCGATGCTGCAGGTGCGCCCACGCGCCATAGGCGAGATCAGCGAGCGCCGCGGCCGAAAACGGCGCGAGGTCTTCGCGGGAGGCTCGTACGAACAGCGCCTCGACGAAGGGTCGGGGCGGGCCGTCCGCCCTCACTCCGGCGCGAGCGGCGGCTTCGCTGATGAGCGCGTCGCGCGGCGCGGCGTCGGCCATGATGTCCTCCCCTGGCGGCCTTCGATCGGCTGAGAGCCGACGGCGGCCGCCGCGTTCTTATACTGTATTGGCCGTGGGTTTTACGGCGTTCGGGGTGGGAAGAAAGGGTTCTAACGTCCGGAATACGTCGGCCGGAGTCCATCCACGCTGGCGGAGCGACCTCAGTGAGGGCGAGCCGCGGGTCTTCGCGAGCTTCATGCCGTCCTCCGCCAGGATCAGCCGGTGGTGCCGGTAGCGCGGCTCCGGAAGCCCGAGCAGCTGCTGCAACAGGCGGTGCACGGCCGTCGCGTGGAACAGGTCCTGTCCACGGACGATTTCCGTCACGCCCTGCGCTGCGTCGTCGACGACCACGGAAAGGTGATAGCTTGTGGCCACGTCCTTGCGAGCGAGCACGACATCGCCCCAAATCTCGGGCGCCGCAGGGAGGCGGCCGGTCTCGCCGGTCGGACCCTCGCCGAGCTCGTGCCACGTGAGCGGGCCTATGAGCTTTACCGCCTCCGCCATGCGCAGCCGCGTTGCCGCCGGACCACCCATGACGCCGACGATTTCGAGCGGCAGGCGCGGCGCGCCGTCGGGATCGCGCGGCCACGCTTGCCGTCGCGCGCTTCGGCCTTCGCGACCCCGGCGGCGTGTTCCGACCGGGTGAGACTGCACTTATAGGTCAGGTCCATCGCAGTCAGCCGGTCGAGCGCGGCCCGGTAGAGGCTCATCCGCGCGGACTGACGGACCGCCTCGCCTTCCCAGCGGAAGCCGAGCCACGCCAGATCCTCCTCGATCGCGGCGGTGAATTCGGGTTTGGCGCGAACGGGATCGATGTCTTCGATCCTGAGGAGCACGCGCCCGCCCGCCTCATCCGCCGCCCGCCACACGCACGTCGCCGAGAGCGCATGCCCGAGATGGAGCAGACCGGTGGGGGAGGGGGCGAAGCGGAAGATTGGGATCATCGGGACTGCATAGGGAAGCGCACAGTACGTCCTATCCGATGGAGCGCTTGGCGCATGGGGCGGGGGCTCTTAATTTCGCCCCGTGACGCATCTGCGCATTCTTACCAAAGAGCAGCTCGACCAGGCGCTCGACGCGCTGTGCGCGCTCGACCCTCGCATGGCGAAGCTGCGCGCCGACGCCCCCGAGCCGCCACTGAGGACGCTCTCGCCCGATCTTGCGGGGCTCGTCTGGATCGTAAACTCGCAGCTCATCTCCGTCACGGCGGCCCGGGCCATCCACGGCCGCGTCGAAACCGCGCTCGGGGTCTTAGACCATGCGGCGCTTTCGGCTGCGCCGGACGAGGTTTTTCGCTCGGCGGGGGTCTCGCGCGGAAAGCTCAAGACTGTCCGCGCGCTCTGCCACGCTATCGATGGCGGTCTCGACATCGCGGGATTGGCCACGCTCGAGGAGGAGGACGCGCGGGCGCGGTTGGTTTCTATCCCCGGAATCGGTCCCTGGACGGCGGATATCTTCCTGTTATTCGCGCATGGAAGGGCCGACGCTTTCCCCGGCGGCGACGTGGCCGTGCAGACGGCGCTGAAGGAGGTCTTCGCGCTTGATCGGCGTCCGGACAGGAGAGAAGCCGAGCGCATGGCGGAAGCTTGGCGACCCTTGCGCGGAGTGGCGGCGCAACTGCTCTGGGCCTATTACCTGCGCAAGCGCGGCGGCCGGGACGGCGCGCCCGCGCCGGCCGAACCCGCGCCCGAGGAGGAGACGACGTGACCCCTGCGATCGATGGACCAAGGCTTCCCGCCGCCTCAGGCAAGGCGACTTCGCTCGTCGTGTTCCTGCACGGCTATGGCGCGGACGGGAACGACCTGATCGCGATCGCCCGCGAGTGGCGGCGGCTGATGCCGGACGCCGCCTTCGTCGCGCCCCATGCGCCGGAGCGCTGCATGGCTTCGCCGCAAGGGCGGCAGTGGTTTCCGCTGACGTTCCGCGATCCCGACGAGCGTCGCCGCGGCGTGCTCGCCGCCCGACCAGGCCTCGACGCCTTCCTCGACGCCGAACTCGCGAAGAATGGCCTTGGCTCCGACAGGCTTGCCCTCGTCGGCTTTAGCCAGGGCACGATGATGGCGCTGCATGCGGGCTTGCGCCGCAAGACCCCGCCGGCCGCGATCCTCGGCTATTCCGGCATGCTGGTCTCGCCCGAGACGCTTTCCGAGGCCACCGGCAAGCCGCCGATCCTGCTGGTCCATGGCGACCGCGACGACGTCATCCCTGTCGACGCTCTGTTCGCCGCGACCGATGCGCTGGGCGCGGCGGAGATCCCGGTCGAATGGCACCTTGCGGCCGGACTCGGCCACGGCATCGACGGCGAAGGCCTCCGGCAAGGCGCGGCGTTTCTCGCGAGCAACCTGAAACCGAAGAAGATGACCCTTCGGACGGCTTCACAAGGATGACGCAGGGGTTATAGACTATGCAGCAGGAGCGCGGGCCTTGAGCCGCCTCGCGCGCTTGTCGGGAGTGCGTGGTGACGGTGGCCGTCTCGCCTGATGCGTGCCCAACACTGGTGCTTAACGCGGACTATCGTCCGCTCAGCTACTATCCGTTGTCGCTGTGGTCCTGGCAGGACGCCATCAAGGCGATCTTTCTCGACCGCGTAAACGTGATCTCGCATTACGACCGCCAGGTCCGCAGCCCGACCTTCGAGATGCGGCTGCCCTCGGTCGTGTGCCTGAAGACCTATGTGAAGCCGTCGCGCAACCCGGCCTTCACGCGGTTCAACGTGTTCCTGCGCGACCGCTTCTCCTGCCAATATTGCGGCACGCGCGAAGAACTCACCTTCGACCACGTCACCCCGCGCTCGCGCGGCGGGCAGACGACGTGGGAGAACGTCGTCGCGGCCTGCTCGCCCTGCAACCTCCGGAAGGGCGGCCATATGCCGGCCGATTGCGGGATGTGGCCCGCCCAGCCGCCGTTCCAACCCTCGGTGCACGACCTCCACCGCAACGGCCGCGCCTTCCCCCCGAACTACCTCCACGACAGCTGGCTGGACTATCTCTACTGGGACAGCGAGCTGGAGCCGTAAAAGGCCCAGGCGATCGCCTTCCGCTCCAAGCGCCCGGACCTCGTCGTCAGGCGTCCACGCCCCCTTTCGCGCGGCGCGCCTTACGACAAAGTCGTGGACGCCCAGGGATGGGCGTGACGGCGAAGTGCTTTAGCGAGCCACGCTCTCCTCGGTGGCCAACAAAAAAGGAAAAACACCATGGCGAAGATGATCCATTCGATGATCCGCGTGACCGACGAGGCGCGCTCGGTCGCTTTCTACGAGCGGGCTTTCGGGCTCACCGTCGCCGATCGTTACCCGTTCGACGGCTTTACGTTGATCTATCTTCGCGACGCCGAGAGCGGGTTCGAGCTGGAGCTGACCGTCAACGGCGACCGAGACAAGCCGTATGAGCTCGGCGACGGCTACGGACATCTTGCGATCTCCGTCGACGATCTCGACGCGGAGCATGCGCGGATCGAGGCGGCCGGGCTTAATCCCGGCGCGCTCAAGCAGATGGACCGCGACGGCAAGCCCTTCGGACGGTTCTTCTTTATTGCCGACCCCGACGGCTACAAGATCGAGGTGTTGCAGCGGGGCGGCCGGTTCGAGTGACGCTCCGAGCGTGGCGTGAGGAGCGCCGGGAACTCGACCGGCTCAAGGCCGGGACGCGAGCCGGTGTTTCTAAGCACGCTTGGCCGTCTCCCTTGCCAATCCCCTTCAGCCGCGCCTAAACACCCCCGCGAAAACGATAGCCCGAGGAACCGCCATGGCCGCCCAAAAACTCCTTCTGCTGCCGGGCGACGGCATCGGGGTCGAGGTGCTGGCGGAGGTCCGGCGCATCGTCGCCTTCATCGAGCAGAAGGGCATTCTGTCCTTCGAGATCGACGAGGATCTCGTCGGCGGCGCGGCGTATGACGCGCATGGCGTCGCGATCACCGATGCGGCGATGGCGAAGGCGAAGGCTGCGGACTGCATTCTGTTCGGCGCGGTCGGCGGGCCGAAGTGGGACGGCGTCGAATACGACCAGCGGCCCGAGGCCGGTCTGCTCAGACTCCGCAAGGAGCTCGAGCTGTTCGCCAATCTCCGCCCCGCGATCTGCTATCCCGCGCTCGCCGACGCCTCGGCGCTCAAGCGCGAGCTGGTCGACGGGCTCGACATCGTCATCGTCCGCGAGCTTACCGGCGGCGTCTATTTCGGGTCGCCTAAGGAGATCACCGATCTCGGCAACGGCCAGCAGCGCGCCGTTGATACGCAGGTCTACGAGACCTACGAGATCGAGCGCATCGCCAAGGTCGCGTTCGAGCTTGCCCGCGTCCGCAGCGGCCGCGTGACCTCGGCCGAGAAGCGCAACGTCATGAAGTCCGGCCTGCTTTGGAACCAGGTCGTCACCAGGACGCACGGCCAGGGCTACGAGGACGTCAAGCTCGACCACATGCTGGCCGACGCGCTCGGCATGCAGCTGGTGCGCGCGCCGAAGCAGTTCGACGTCATCGTCACCGACAATCTGTTCGGCGACATCCTGTCCGACGTCGCGTCGATGCTGACGGGGTCGCTCGGCATGCTTCCGTCGGCCTCGCTCGGCGCCGAAGACAAGACGACCGGCAAACGCAAGGCGCTGTACGAGCCGGTGCATGGCTCGGCGCCCGACATCGCCGGCAAGGGTCTCGCGAACCCGATCGCGATGATCGCAAGCCTCGCGATGGCGCTGAAGTACTCGCTTGGAAAGCCCGAGCTCGCGGACTTGCTCGACAAGGCGATCGCCCGAACGCTGGACGATGGCTACCGCACTGGGGACATCTGGACAGACGGGATGAGCAAAGTCGGCACGTCTGAAATGGGAAGCGCGGTGCTCAAGAAGTTCGAGACGCTGGTTTCCGCGTAAACCGAGTACGGTCGCCGCCACGCCTCTCACGCGTGGCGGCGAGGTTGTTTGAGAGAATCTGCCTGAGCGCGCTTGGGCTGTCAGAAGCCAGGAATGTCGAACGGCCGCGGCAGGGCTCCGCGATAAAAGCTGATCGAGTTCGTCTGCTGATAGAACGGTTGATACACCGCGGAGGTGCGGTAGCTCGCCTGGCTCAGAGGCCGCGGCGTCGTCCGTGTGTTCAGATAGTTGGACTGCTTGGTAATCGTCACCGTCACGCCGTCATTCCGACCCGAGACATTGTAGGGTTCGGCGGAGGCCTGAACGGCGAGTAGCGGAAGCGCGGCGACCGCCGCGGCGAAAACGAAAGAACGCGGGACGGACGTGGTCATCGGGAATTGGCCTCCGGGCGCCTGATCGCCATATTTCGAGAACGCAGGCGCAGCAAAACGGTTGCATGGCGGCTCTCTCGCGTCAGCCGTTGAATTTTCGTGCGTTTGGGGTCATTGGAACGCCGCGGCGCGAAGCCGCTGACGACAAGTAGACGGCAGGCCACGGCCTGCCGATGGAGCTGAACATGGGCTATCGGATCGCCGTCGTCGGCGCCACGGGCAACGTGGGCCGCGAGATGCTGAGCATTCTCGAAGAGCGGGAGTTCCCGGTCGACGAAATCGTGGCGCTCGCCTCGCGCCGCAGCCAGGGGACTGAGGTCTCGTTCGGCGACCGCGTGCTGAAGTGCCAGACGCTCGAGACGTTCGACTTCTCGAAAACCGACATCTGTCTGATGTCAGCCGGCGGCGCCGTGTCCAAGGAGTGGTCGCCGAAGATCGCGGCTCAAGGCGCGATCGTGATCGACAACTCGTCGGTCTGGCGGATGGACCCCGACGTGCCGCTCGTCGTGCCTGAGGTGAACGCGGACGCGGTCGCCGGCTACACGAAGAAGGGCATCATCGCGAACCCGAACTGCTCGACCGCCCAACTCGTCGTCGCGCTGAAGCCGCTGCATGACGCCGCCAAGATCAAGCGCGTCGTCGTGTCGACCTATCAGTCAGTGTCCGGCGCGGGCAAGGACGCGATGGACGAGCTTTGGAACCAGACCAAGGGCATCTACGTCAACCAGGCGCCCGAAGGCGACGAGAACCGCAAGTTCCCGAAGCAGATCGCGTTCAACGTCATTCCTCACATCGACGTCTTCATGGAGGACGGTTACACCAAGGAGGAGTGGAAGCTGGTCGCGGAGACCAAGAAGATCCTCGACCCGAAGATCAAGCTGACGGCGACCGCGGTGCGCGTGCCGGTGTTCGTCGGCCATTCGGAGGCGGTGAACATCGAGTTCGAAAAGCCGCTTTCGGCGGATGAGGCGCGCGACATTCTGCGTGAGGCCCCGGGCATCCTGGTCGTCGACAAGCGCGAGCCCGGCGGCTACGTGACGCCCGTCGAGTGCGTCGGCGATTTCGCGACCTTCGTGTCCCGCATCCGGGAGGACCCGACCGTCGACAGCGGCCTCGCGATGTGGATCGTCTCCGACAATCTGCGCAAGGGCGCCGCGCTGAACGCGGTCCAGATCGCTGAGTGCCTCGCCAACCGCGGAATGCTCAAGAAGGCCGCGTAAGGCGATGAAGCTCTATCGCTTCCTCACCGGGCCCGACGACAACGCGTTCTGCAAGCGCGTGTCGGCCGCGCTGAACAAGGGCTGGACCCTCGCGGGTCCGGCCTCGCTGACCTATGATCCGGTCAAGAACACCGTGATCTGCGGGCAGCCGATCCAGAAGGACGTGCCCGGCGTCGAGTGGGCCGACGATGTCACGCTGTCTGACTGGTGACGATCGACAGCTGAGGCCGGCGCGGGGGCGTCGTTTCACCTTCCGCCGCGCCGCCTTCGATTGCGAACAGAACAGCACGCGGAGCAGGTTCGTAGAACTCCGCCGGCTCGGGGCCGCGCAGCATCGCCTCGACCCGCATCAAAAGATCATGCGCCTCGACTTCTGCGCCGACCGCCTGAAGGGTGGTGGCGAGGCGCAGGCAGCTCTGCGCGAGGTCGCCTGCGAGCGGCGCGAGCGAGGGCGCGGCTGTGACCACGAGATCGAGCGCTGAGGCGGCCGCGGCGCCTGCGGCCTCGACCTGGCGCGCGTCGCCGACGACCGGCGGCGCGATCCCGGCTTCGAGCGCGTCGCGCGCGGCCTTCGTCCAGCCCTCGCCGAAGGCGCGCAGGATGCAGCGCTGCTCGCAGGCGCGGGCGATCAGCAGCAGGCCGGTGACGTCGTCGCGCCGACGGGCGACGTCGATCGTCAATATGGCGACGCCGCGCAGCAGCGCCTCCTCCGCCTCGCGGAGCGAGCCCTCGGAGCCGTCCGCAGTCCACGCGAAGGCGAAGCGGAGATAGCTCGCGGCGAGCGGCGCGTTCCAGTCGGAGCGGCCGGGATAGGTCGTGCGCAGGTCTTCCCAGGCGCGCCAGGCGTCGCGGAAACGACCGGCCCGCTCGTAGGCCAGAGCGCGGCGGGCGCTTTCAGCCACGATCTCGCGGTCAGTCGCGTCCTTGAGCAGTCCGAGCGTGTCGCCAAACGCCATGGGAAGATCCTCGATGCCATCGCGGCCCCCCCTCGCGGAGATCGGCCGTCATCAAAAGCAATGACACGGCCGGCTTGAAGGCGGGTGAAGCGGCGCGGGCGAAAACGACCGAACCTCTTCACCAATCGGAAAGGCCCTGCGCGCGCCTCCCCGGCGACGAACGTCGTGGTCGTCGAAGGCCTCCGCGCGTGCGAAATACTGCGCCGCACAACAGGCCGGAGCATGCGTGAATGGCGGGCGCGGGACGCTTCTTCGAGGACTTCGTGGTCGGCGACGTGATCAGGCACGCCACGCCGCGAACGGTGACCGAGGGCGACATCGCCCTTTATCAGGCGCTCTATGGCGGCCGTTTCGTGGTCCAGTCCTCAGCCGCCTTCGCGCGGGCTCTGGGTTATCCGAGAGGTCCGGTCGACGACCTCGTCACCTTCCACGTGGTGTTCGGCAAGACCGTCCCCGACGTGTCCCTGAACGCCTTCGCCAATCTCGGCTACGCCTCCGGCCGCTTCCTCAAGGCGGTCTATCCCGGCGATACGCTGTCCTCGACCTCCGAAGTCATCGGCGTGCGGCCGACCTCGAAGGGCGACGCCGGCGTGGTGTGGGTGCGCACCCGCGGCTGGCTCGACAATGGCGAGCTCGCCCTTGATTACGTCCGCTGGGTGCTCGTCAAGGTTCAAGGCGGCCGCCCGATGCCGGAGACCGTCGTGCCGGCTCTTCCCGAGGCGGTCGACCCGGCCGATCTAGGTTCGGCCTGCCCGATCATCGATCGCAGCGCCTGGGACGACGCGCTGTCCGGCAGCGTCCGGCGTTTCGACGACTACGAGATCGGCGAGAAGATCGACCATGTCGACGGCATGACGGTCGAGGAGGCCGAGCACCAGCTTGCGACCAGGCTCTGGCAGAACACAGCGCGCGTCCACTTCGACGGATACGCCCAGAAGTCGAGCAAGATCGGCCGGAGGCTGGTCTATGGCGGCCACGTCATCAGCCTCGCGCGCGGGCTGACCTTCAACGGACTGGAGAACGCCTTCCACATCGCGGGAATCAATGGCGGCCGCCATGTCGCGCCGATCTTCGCGGGGGACACGCTCTATGCCTGGTCCGAGATCGTCGACAAGCAGCCGCTGCCGGGCCGTGACGACGTCGGCGCGCTGCGGGTGCGCATCACGGGGCTGAAGGACTGCGCCCCGACCGATTTTCCCCGAAAGCTCGAGGACGGCAAGGACCACCCGAACGTGGTGCTCGACCTAGACCTCTGGCTGCTGCTGCCGCGATGAGCGCTCCGCGTGCGACCTGCTCAGGCGGCGATGTCTTTGGCCGGTTCGGCGAATTCGGCGCGCGGACCGCTGGCGTCCACGCGATGAAGCTTCTTCATGACCGCGCGGGCGCCGGCGTCGTAGACCTCGGCGACCTGGCGGATGTCGTCGGCGTCACTGAGGGTGCGGGCGACGCGCAGCACGTGCTCGCGGACGCGGATCGTGAACATCGCATTGTGCATGGCGAGCAGCAGCGAGCGCTCTCCCTCAAGCATCGGCTTGATCGAGAGGCTCAGCAGGCCCTCCTCGCTGCGCCACTCCTCGAGCATCTCCGTCCAGAGCGGCCAGTTGCGGCTCGCGCCGCGATGCACCGGGCCAGCATGTTGGTCGAGACCCGCGCGATAGAACAGGCGAGTGGCGATACCCGTCAGCTCCGGCAGCAGGCGGCCGTAGACGTCGGCGATGCGGTTGACCATCGGCTGACCGGCCGAGGCGCGGAACATCTCGAGCGCGTCGCCGGCCCAGTAGCTGCGCAGCACCTCGGTGAAGACAGCGTCGATCAGGGCGGTCTTGCTGTCGAAGTACCGGTAGAGCAGCGCCTGCGTGACGCCGATCGACGCCGCGAGGTCGCGCGTCGGTCCGCTGAAGCCGTGATCGGCGAAGAATTCGCAGGCCGCGAGCACGATCTGCTGGCGTCGAGCGTCGCCGGCAAGACGCGGCGCGCGACGACGAGCTGTCTCAAACGGCTGAACGCTGCAAGTCACGGCCTAACTCCCCGACGCGCCGAATCTCAACTGACCGATGATGTCGAAGGAGGTCGACCGCTTGATAGCTAGGACGAATGCGTAGCGACAAACCGCCACGCGACTTTGGTCTATCCTGCTACGCGGCGTTGCGCTGCGGCGCACCATCCGCTAGTTGCTGATCCCGCGCGAAGTTCGAAAAGGTCCAAACACGATGGACTCCCCGAAAGCCGCCCCTCGGGCGCGCCCGCTTTCGCCGCATCTCCAGATTTATCGACCCGTGCTGTCGATGGTGATGTCGATCGTCCATCGCATCACCGGCGCTGCGCTTTACGGCGGGACGGCGCTGGTCGCGATCTGGCTCGTCTCGGCGGCCTCGGGGCCGTCCGCCTTCGCCATGGCGCAGACGGTCTACGGCTCGATCATCGGGCAGTTGATCCTGTTTCTCTACACGTGGACGTTGATCCACCACGCTCTCGGCGGCGTCCGTCATCTGATCTGGGACACCGGGCGGGGCTTCGAGCTCCAGCAGCGCGAGTTCCTCTACCGCCTGACGCTGGGCGGCTCGATCACGCTGACGATCGTCGTCTGGATCGCGGCCCTTCTGCTGCGCGGCGCCTGAGCGGAGACGAAGCCATGAGGACGCCTCTCGGCCAGGTTCGGGGAATGGGCGCGGCGAAGGCCGGCACCGAACACTTCTGGACGCAGCGGATGACCGCCGTGTCCAACCTGCCGCTCACCATCTTCTTCGTCGGCATCGTCGCGACGCTCGCCGGCTCGAGCCACGCTTCCGCGACCGCGCTGCTCGGCGCGCCCTGGGTCGCGATCCCGCTTCTGCTGCTCATCCTGTCCGTCGCCGTGCACATGCGGATCGGCATGCAGGTGATCATCGAGGACTATGTCCACGGCGAAGTGCCGAAGATGCTGGCTCTGATGGCGAACACGTTCTTCTGCATCGCAGTCGGCCTCGCCTGCGCCTTTGCGCTTCTCAAGATCAGCTTCGGAGTCTGAGCGCGTGGCGGGCATCTCGAACGGTCAGAGCGGAGCGGGACCGGCGATCAACGGCCGGGCCTATCCCTTCACCGACCACATTTTCGACGTCGTGGTGGTCGGCGCGGGCGGCGCGGGCTTGCGCGCCGTGGTCGGCTGTTCGGAAGCGGGCCTGAAGACCGCCTGCATCAGCAAGGTGTTCCCCACGCGCTCGCATACCGTCGCAGCGCAGGGCGGCATCTCGGCGGCGCTCGGCAACATGGGCGAGGACGACTGGCGCTTCCACATGTACGACACCGTCAAGGGCTCCGACTGGCTCGGCGACCAGGACGCGATCGAGTACCTCGTGCGCAACGCGCCGGCCGCGGTCTACGAGCTCGAGCATTGGGGCGTGCCCTTCTCCCGCACGGAGGAGGGCAAGATCTACCAGCGCCCGTTCGGCGGCATGACCACCCATTACGGCAAGGGCACCGCGCAGCGCACCTGCGCCGCGGCCGACCGCACCGGCCATGCCATCCTGCACACGCTCTACGGCGCGGCGCTGAAGGCCAAGGCGCAGTTCTTCATCGAGTATTTCGCGATCGACCTGATGATGGACGAGGAGGGCGCCTGCATCGGCGTCGTCGCCCTCAAGATGGACGACGGCACTTTGCATCGCTTCCGCTCCAAGCGGACGATTCTGGCGACCGGCGGCTACGGAAGGGCGTATTTCTCCGCGACCTCCGCCCATACCTGCACCGGCGACGGCAACGCCATGGTTCTGCGCGCAGGCCTCCCGCTGCAGGACATGGAGTTCGTGCAGTTCCACCCGACGGGGATCTATGGCGCGGGCTGCCTCATCACCGAAGGCGCCCGTGGCGAGGGCGGTTATCTCACCAATTCCGAAGGCGAGCGCTTCATGGAGCGCTACGCCCCCTCCGCGAAGGATCTCGCCTCGCGCGACGTCGTCTCACGCTCGATGACGGTCGAGATCCGCGAAGGCCGCGGCGTCGGAAAGGACGGCGACCACATCTACCTGCACCTCGATCATCTCGACCCGAAGATCCTGCACGAGCGGCTGCCGGGCATCTCGGAGAGCGCGAAGATTTTTGCAGGGGTGGATGTGACGCGGGAGCCGATCCCGGTGCTGCCGACCGTGCATTACAACATGGGCGGCATCCCCACGAATTTTCACGGCGAGGTGCTGACCAAGCTGAACGGCGACCCGGACGCGGTCGTTCAAGGCCTGATGGCGATCGGGGAGGCGGCCTGCGTCTCGGTCCACGGCGCGAACCGGCTGGGCTCCAACTCGCTGATCGACCTCGTCGTGTTCGGCCGCGCGACCGCCGACCGTTGCATCCGGACCGTCGAGCCGGACTCCAAGCACGCCGAACTGCCGAAGGGCGCATCCGACGTCGCGATCGCCCGCCTCGACCGCCTGCGCCACGCCTCCGGGGCTACGCCGACGGCCGAGCTTCGACTCAAGATGCAGAAGGTCATGCAGTCAAATTGCGCTGTGTTCCGCACCGGCGAGGTGCTGGAGGAGGGCAAGGACCTGATCCACGACGTTTGGTCAGGCACCGACGACGTCGGGATCGCCGACCGCTCGCTCGTCTGGAACTCCGACCTGATCGAGACCATCGAGTTCGACAATTTGATCTCCCAGGCCGTGGTGACGATGGAGAGCGCGGTCAACCGCCAGGAAAGCCGCGGCGCCCACGCCCGCGAAGACTTCCCGGACCGCAACGACAAGGAATGGATGAAGCACACGCTTGCTTGGGCGGACACGGCGGCGCGGACAGTCTCGATCGACTACCGCCCGGTGCATACCTATACGATGACGAACGACATCCAATACATCGAGCCCAAGGCCCGGGTGTATTGAGGCGGCGCGGATAGCTTCGAGAAATGGTTCAGCTCACCCTTCCCAAGAACTCGCGCGTGACCGAAGGCAAGACGTGGCCGAAGCCCTCGGCCGGGAACGTCACGCCGTTCAAGGTCTATCGCTGGAATCCGGACGACGGGCAGAACCCGCGGGTCGACACCTTTTATGTCGACCGCGACGACTGCGGCCCGATGGTTCTCGACGGGCTGAACTGGATCAAGTCGAAGGTCGATTCGACGCTCGCCTATCGCCGCTCCTGCCGCGAGGGGATCTGCGGCTCCTGCGCGATGAACATCGACGGGGTCAACACGCTCGCCTGCACCAAGGGCATGGACGACTGCGCCTCAGGCGGCACGGTGAAGATCTACCCGCTGCCGCACATGCCCGTGATCAAGGACCTCGTCCCTGATCTTACGCAGTTCTACGCCCAGCATGCCTCGATCGAGCCGTGGCTCAAGACCGACACCCGCGCGCCCGGCGCGGAGTGGAAGCAGTCGCGCGAAGACCGCGAGAAGCTCGACGGACTCTACGAGTGCATCCTGTGCGCCTGCTGCTCGACGTCGTGCCCGAGCTACTGGTGGAACGGCGACCGCTATCTCGGCCCGGCCGCGTTGTTGCAGGCCTATCGCTGGCTGATCGACTCCAGAGACGAGCGCACGGGCGAGCGCCTCGATGACCTCGAGGATCCCTTCAAGCTTTATCGCTGTCACACGATCATGAACTGCGCGAACGCCTGCCCGAAGGGGCTGAACCCGGCAAAGGCCATCGCCGAGATCAAGTCGATGATGGTGCAGCGGAAGTTCTGATCGGGCTTTGACGGACTGCGCGCTTCGAGACGCGCCTTCGGCGCTCCTCAGCATGAGGAGGTTCCGACAACACCTCAACGGTGAGGAGGCAGCTTCAGCGGCCGTCTCGAACCACGCAGAACGCCTGAGCGCGTGCTACTCCGCGGCGTCTCGGTCCGCCCCGCCGCCGAACCGGCGGGCGACATAATCCTCCACCATCGCCTTGAACTCGGGGACGATGTTGTCTCCCCGAAGCGTCGCGACCTTCTGGCCGTCGAGATAAACCGGGGCGACCGGCACCTCGCCCGTGCCTGGCAGCGAGATGCCGATGTCGGCGTGCTTGGACTCGCCCGGCCCGTTCACGATGCAGCCCATCACCGCGACGTTCAGCGTCTCGACGCCGGGATAAAGCGCCTTCCATTCCGGCATGCGCGCGACGATGTGGTTCTGGACGTCGCGGGCGAGCTCCTGGAACACGGTCGATGTCGTGCGTCCACAGCCGGGGCAGGCGGCGACAAGCGGGATGAAGGTGCGGAACCCCATGGTCTGCAGAATTTCCTGCGCGACCTTGACCTCGAGCGTGCGGTCGCCGCCGGGCTCGGGGGTGAGCGAAATCCGGATCGTGTCGCCGATCCCCTGCTGCAGCAGCACGCCAAGCGCCGCGGAGGAGGCGACGATGCCCTTCGAGCCCATGCCGGCCTCGGTCAGGCCGAGATGGAGCGCGTAGTCCGAGCGGCGGGCGAGCTCTACATAGACGGCGATCAGATCCTGCACCGCGGAGACCTTGGCCGACAGGATGATCCGGTCGCGGCCGAGGCCGAGCTCCTCGGCGCGCGCGGCGGAGAGCAGCACGGAGCGGATCAACGCCTCGCGCGTCACCTCCCGCGCCTCCTTGGGCTGCGCGGCGGCGGCGTTCTCGTCCATCAGGCGGGCAAGCATTTCGGCGTCGAGCGAGCCCCAATTGCCGCCGATCCGCACCGCCTTGTCGTATCGGGCAGCGATCTCAATGATCTGCGAGAAGTGCCGATCGCGCTTGACGCCGAACCCGACATTGCCGGGGTTAATGCGATACTTCGCAAGCGCCTCGGCGCAGGCCGGATGCTGCTCGAGCAGCGTATGGCCAATATAGTGGAAGTCGCCGACGAGAGGCGTGTCGACGCCGCGCCGCGCGAGCCCGTCGCGGATATGCGGGACGGCGGCCGCCGCCTCCGCTCGGTCTACGGTGATCCGCACCAGTTCGGAGCCCGCGCGCGTCAGCGCTGCGACCTGCGCGATGGTGCCCTCGATATCGGCCGTGTCGGTGTTCGTCATGGACTGCACGGCGACCGGCGCGCCGCCGCCGACCGTTACGGCGCCAACCTTCACGCTCTGGGTCCGTCGCCGATCCGACAGCGCGCCGGGGACGCTCACCGGTACGACAAAGCAGTCAGGCTGCATCGTGCTCTCCGGCTGCGCGGCGAGCGCGGCAGTGGCTGCATTCGCCGGAAATCTCGATCACCGGCGCGCGCGGGCTGAAGCCGGAACCCTGCGCCAGCGCCGTCAGCGCCGCGCCAAAGGCCTCCGTCGAGGCCTCGCCGACTGCGCCGCATTTCTCGCAGATCAGGAACACCACCGGCGCGCTCGCGGCCGTTCCATGATCGCGGCTGCAGGCGACGAAGGCGTTGCGGCTCTCGATGCGGTGGACGAAGCCCTGCTCTTGCAGGAAATCGAGCGCGCGGTAGACGGTGATCGGCGCGGGCGGGCGCTCGCCTTCGAGCGTCACGCGCTCGATTACCTCATAGGCGCCGGCGGGCGCGTGACTGTCGGCAAGCGCCTCAAGCACGCGGCGGCGCATGTCGGTGAGGCGCGCGCCGCGTTCGGCGCAGAGCCGTTCGGCGCGGGCCAGCACGTCGCGCGCGCAGGCGCGGTGGTCATGGCCGGGAGCTGCGAAGGCCGCCTCGCCATGGTCGTGGTGATGGTGGTGGCCGTGGACGTGCGCGTGAGTCATCTTGCGCTCTCTCTTAGCACGAAGCGCGCGTCGTTTGCGCAAAGGCCCTGAGGTCACAGCCATGCTGAAATCCAAGACCGCCCTCGTCACCGGATCGACGAGCGGCATCGGCCTCGCCATCGCAAAGGCGCTCGCTGCCCAAGGCGCGAACGTCGTGATCAACGGCCTCGGCGACAAGGACGAGATCGAGGGAATCCGCGCGGAGATCGAGACGGAGCACGGCGTCGTTGCGACTTACGACGGCGCCGACATGCTGAAGCCCGCCGATATCGCCCGCATGGTGCGCGATGCGGCGGAACGCTTCGGGGCAGTCGACATCCTCGTCAACAACGCTGGCATCCAGCACGTCGCCGCGGTCGACGAGTTCCCGGACGACAAGTGGGACCAGATCATCGCGATCAACCTGTCCGCCGCCTTCCACGCCACCAAGGCGGCGCTGCCGGGCATGAAGAAAAAGGGCTGGGGGCGGGTCATCAACACGGCGTCGGCGCATGCGCTCGTCGCCTCGCCGTACAAGTCAGCCTATGTCGCGGCCAAGCACGGCATCGCCGGCTTCACGAAATCCTGTGCTCTCGAGGTGGCGCAACAGAAGATTACCGTGAACGCCATCTGCCCCGGCTATGTCTGGACGCCGCTCGTCGAGCGTCAGATCCCGGACACGATGAAGGCGCGTGGCATGACGGAGGACGAGGTCAAGCGCGACGTGCTGCTTGCGGCGCAGCCGACCAAGGAGTTCGTGACGCCCGAGCAGGTCGCGGCCTTCGCCGTGTTCCTGTGCTCGGACGCCGCCGCCCAGATCACCGGCGCATTGCTGTCGATGGACGGCGGCTGGACGGCGGCCTGAGGGGCTGCGGCGACGACGAACGCGGGCGTCCTGCCGCCGCAGCGCCAGAGGCCAGTTACATCGGGGTCTTGCCGGTCTTGGGCTCGCCCTTGCCGCCCGGGCCGCCGGTCTTCTGCATATCGCCGTTCTCGGACATCGGCTTCATGTGATGCATGGGGCGCTTCTTCGGCTTCTTGGTCTTCTTGTGCATCATGGAGCTGTGCTTCGTCGCGCCGGCCTTCTGCATCGGGCCACCGGTGTCCGGCGAGGTCGTCGTCGTGTTCTGCCCGACCACAGGCTTGTCCATCATTCCGGTTTCAGCCGCCTGAGCCGCGACGGCGGATCCGACGAATGCGACCGCAAGCGCCGCCACGCGTAAAGATTTGAAGATCATCTCGTCACTCCCTGTCTGCAGCCGTGTTTGGCTGCTCGGAGTGACTACGTTTGAGAACGCGTTACGGACCATTCCGAGCGGTGGCGGCGCAACCGATCAGGCCGGAAACGTCGGATGAGACGAGGATGGTCGCGATCTCGCGCATCATCGCCTCGTGCGGCGACTTCGCCTCGAAGGCGGCGCGGAAGGCGGCCGGGTCGATCAGGGCCTTCAGCCGTGGGACCACGCCGCCACAGACATAGACCCCGCCGCGCGCGCCGAAGACCAGAGCCATGTCCCCGGCGAAGCGCGCGAACATCGTCAGGAAGAGCGTCGCCGTCTCGACAGCCGCCGGCTCGCCGGCCTGCGCTGCCGCGACGATCTTCGGCGTTTCCGTATGGTCCACAGCGCGGCCGTCGAGTTCGGCGAGCGCCGCATGCAGACGCGGCATGCCAATGCCGGAGTTCAGCGTCTCCGCCGAGACCCGGTCGATCGAGCGGCGGACGATGGCGACAATCGCGGCTTCCCGCTCGTTCGTCGCAGCGAGCTCGATATGGCCGCCTTCGCTTGGGATTGGAATCCAGCGCTCTCCATCCCGCATCAGACCGGCGACGCCGAGGCCAGTGCCGGGGCCGAGCGCCGCCTTGGTCGCGTCGGTGGGCTGCGCGTCGCCGATCGCGGCGAGTTCGGAGGCGTCTAGATAAGGCAGGCTTGCGGCCTGTGCGACGAAGTCGTTGACGAGGTCGACGCGTTGTAAGCCGAAGCGCTTCTCCAGCGCGTCGGCGTCGAAGGACCACGCGCCGCGATTGGTGAGGCGGGCCGCGCGCCCCGCAACAGGCCCCGCGATCGCGAAGACGGCGCGGTCTGGCCTCGCGTCGCGCTTCTCAAGATAAGCGGCAACGGCGTCCTCAAAGGTCGCGTGGTCGTCGCCGCGTTCGATCTCCATGTCGTAGGGGCGGTGATCGTCGCCTCCGGCGAGGCCGAAGCGGGAATTCGTCCCACCGATGTCGCCCACCAGCAGCGTCACGGGCGCCTCCGCCGCTCAGTCAATATCGAGCAGCCTCTCGCGCTGCAGTTTCACGAAGCCGCGCACCGCCTCCTGGAAGGCGAGGGCGGCCTCCGAGGCGTGGCGCGCCGCCGCCGCCTGCTCGTCCTCGTAGAGCGCGGAAGTCAGGAACATGCCGGGCGCGTCCGGATCTTCGGCGATCGCCACGCCGCGGCAGCCGCTTTGGCTGCGCTCGACGGCGTTCGCATTGGCGAACACGGCGGCCCGAAAAGCCGAAGCATGTTCCGGTTCGACCTCGAAGACGGTGGAGACGAGTTTCATGCCCGCGACATAGTGCGGAGAGACCGGTCGCCCATCCTCGCCGTAAAGACCCTGACGATGACCTCGCGCCTGCCCTTCGGTCCCGACGACCTTCCCGCCCGTGTGCTGCACCGCGACGGGGAGATGCTGGTGATCGACAAGCCGGCCGGCGTGCCGGTCCATGCCGGTCCCAAAGGCGGCGCGAACCTCGAGGCGATGTTCGAGACCTTGCGGTTTGGCCTGCCGCGCAATCCCGCGCTGGCGCACCGGCTCGACAAGGACACCAGCGGCTGCTTGGTGCTCGGGCGTCACCGCAAGGCCTTGGCGAAACTTGGCAAGCTGTTTTCACAGGGCCGGGTGGACAAGACCTATTGGGCGGTGACGCGCGGCGCGCCGTCCAATGATGCCGGGTTGATCGACGCGCCGCTTGCCAAGCGGAGCCCGACGCGCGGCTGGTGGATGGCGGTGGATCCGGCTGGCCTTCCCTCATCGACTGAATGGCGGGTGCTGGCGCGCGGCGCGGGCCTCGCTTTCGTCCAGTTCCGCCCGCTGACTGGCCGCACGCACCAGATCCGCGTCCATGCGGCGCATGTCGGCATGCCATTGCTGGGCGACCCGATCTACGGAGCTGAGGCCGCCGGCGGGGCCGTGCTCCACCTTCATGCGCGCTCGCTGACGATCCCGATCAGCAACAACCGCCCGTCCGTGGAAGTCTCTGCGCCGCTTCCCCCTCACATGGCGGCGACCTTCACGGCTATGGGATGGGACGAAACGATTCCTCTCGAGCCGATGGGCGCTATAACGATCTGAACGCCCCGCTTCCGTTTTCCTGTTCACACCGAGGTTTCGCCGCTGATGGCCCGTTGCCTCGTTTTGCTGAACCCGCGGGCGGGCACGTTGAAGGATCTTGCAAACAAGGCCGGGAGCCATGAGAGCCCGGCGGAGCTGGTGGCCGGCGAGTTCGGCGCGGCCGGCAAGGCGGTCGACGTGCGGATGGTCCCGCCGCGCGACCTCTCCTCCGCGCTTAAGGACATCGAGCATGGCGATGATCATGACGAGATCATCGTCGGCGGCGGCGACGGCTCGCTGTCCCGTTCGCTCGGCCGGCTGCTCGCGTCACGCAAAACCTTCGGCGTGCTGCCCTTCGGCACGATGAACCTGCTCGCCCGCGATCTGGGCGTGCCGGCGGAGATGAAGGAGGCGATCGCTGCACTCGCGCGCTCGGAGCCGCGACGAGTGGACCTCGCTTCCGTGAACGGGCGGGCGTTCCACTCGATCTCCGGCCTCGGCTTCTTCGCGCAGATGGCGCAGGCGCGCGAGGCGGCGCGAGGTCTGAAGGGACTCGGCCGGTTCACAGGCTTTGCGGTGGCGGCCTTCCGCGCCTTCTTCCGCTCAGGCCGGTCGCGTTACGAACTCGTGATCGACGGCTCGCCCCGCCACGTGGATGCGACGGCCGTGCTCGTCACCAACAACGCCTTCGAGAGCGGCTGGCGGCGCGCCCGGCTCGACGAGGGCAAGATCGAGGTGATCGTCGCCCATGCCGGCACGATGCGCGAGCGCCTGAGGCTGGGCTACGACGTGATCCGCGGGCGCTGGCGAGACAATCCGCTGATCGAGAGTTTTCGCGCGACGACGGTCGAGGTCGACAAACTCCGCCGCCGCCGCGTCTGGGTGGCGACCGACGGCGAACTGACGCGCGAGAACTCCCCCGTCCGCTACGAAGCGATGCCGGGCGCCGCCCTGATGCTGACGCCGATCACCCCGCGCGGCGGCGCTGCCGAGGCGCCGCCTGCCTGAGGGGCCCGAGCTCGGAAGCACTGCCGTTATGCCCATCTTCGGACATCCACGACTTGACCGTTGCGCGAGAGCGCAACGGTCAAGTCGTGGATGTCCGAAGATGGGCATAACGGTCGTGGTGATGTCGGCGTGCTTGCAAACGTTCTAGCATCAGCAGCCATGCCGCCCTCCGATTCGCCCCCGCAGAAGCCCAAGACCGGCCGCTCGGCTGAAGTCGAGGCGCGCGAGGTGGAACGGCGTGAGCGGTCGGCGGCGGCGCTTCGCGAAAACCTCAGGAAGCGCAAGGCGGCTGCTCCTCCGAAGCGCGCTCCGGAAAACGACGGCGGGGCCTGAAGTCCGCCGGCTTTCGTTGTGCCCTGGCCTCCGCTGCGATAGACCCCGGTTTTCCCCTCGGCTCGCGCAGTTTCTGAGGCTGCGTCGCCCCTCTCGGAGGTCCCTTCATGGACCGCATCCGCATCGTCGGCGGCGCGCCGCTCAACGGCCGCATCTCGATCTCCGGCGCCAAGAACGCCGCTTTGCCGCTGATGATCGCGAGCCTGCTGACGTCCGAGACGCTGACGCTCGAAAATACGCCGCGCCTCGCCGACGTAGCCCAGCTCAAGCGCATCCTCGGCCATCACGGCGCCGAAGTGACCGTGGAGGGTCGGCGCGCCGCGCAGGATCCTTTCCTCGGCGACACCGTCCGGCTCACCGCCGCCGAGATCGTCGACACCACGGCGCCCTACGACCTCGTGTCGAAGATGCGGGCGAGCTTCTGGGTCATCGGGCCGTTGCTGGCGCGCATGGGCGAGGCGCGCGTCTCGCTGCCCGGCGGCTGCGCGATCGGGACCCGGCCGGTCGACTTCTTCCTGACGGGCCTCGCTTCTCTCGGCGCCTCGATTGACATCGACAGCGGCTATGTCGTCGCGAAGGCGCCGGCCGGCGGTCTCATCGGCGGCCGCGTCGTGTTCCCGAAGGTCTCGGTCGGCGCGACGCATACGGTGCTGATGGCGGCCACGCTCGCCCGTGGCGAGACGGTGATCGAGAACGCCGCCCGCGAGCCCGAAATCGTCGACCTCGCGGATTGCCTGATCAAGATGGGCGCGAAGATCGAGGGCGCGGGCTCGTCCACGATCCGCATTCAGGGCGTGAACGCACTGTCGGCCGCGCGCCACTCGGTTCTGCCGGATCGCATCGAGACCGGCACCTACGCGATCGCCGTCGCGATGGCGGGCGGCGACGTGCTGCTCGAGGGCGCGCGCTACGACCTGCTGGAGTCCGCTTTCGACGTTCTCGTCGAGGCCGGCGCCGAAGTCACCGCCACCAATGAGGGCGTGCGCGTCACGCGCAACGGCCACGGCATCGCGCCGGTCACGGTCACGACCGCGCCTTATCCTGGCTTCCCGACCGATCTGCAGGCCCAGCTCATGGCGCTCGCCTGCCGCGGAAAGGGACGCTCGACGATCACCGAGACGATCTTCGAGAACCGCTTCATGCATGTGCAGGAGCTCGCGCGGCTAGGCGCCCGGATCCACCTCGACGGCGACACCGCGACGATCGACGGCGTCGAGAAGCTGACCGGCGCGCCGGTGATGGCGACTGATCTGCGCGCCTCCGTCTCGCTCGTGATCGCAGGCTTGGCCGCGGAAGGTGAGACGATGGTCAACCGGGTCTACCACCTCGACCGCGGCTTTGAGCGGCTGGAGGACAAGCTCTCCGCCTGCGGCGCGACGATCGAGCGGGTCGCGGGTTAGGAAGCCCGAGCGTTGCTCTCGGCCTCGCCGCCAGCTACCTCTGCGATAAGCATTTCGACCGAGCACCTCAGGCTTCGCCCCGCATGTCCGTGTCCTCCGACGATCCCCTGAGACTGGCGGCCCTCGACGCCGAGGATCTCGAGGTGATCTCGGCGCATCTGCAGGATTTCGTCGTCCGCACCGGCGACCTGGTCTTCCTGCCCCGCGAAAAGCGCTTCGCCTTTGTCGGCAACCGCGTCGATCGGCGGGTGGAAGGCGAGACACGCCGCCGCCGCGCGGCTGGACACTTCGACCGGGTGCTGAAGGTTTCGGTTCGCGGGCTGGATCGGTCCACGCCGGACGTCGTGCTCAACCTTCTCACGATCGCTTTCACCCAGGCGGAGGAGCCGAGCGGCGCGGTCGAGTTTCTGTTCTCCGGGGGCGCGGCTTTGAGGCTCGACGTCGAATGCATCGAGGCGCAGGTGGCCGATCTCGGTCCCGTCTGGGCCGCGCGCGCCGAACCCGCGCATGACGAGGACGCCTGACTTTGGTCGCTCGCCTTTCCGCCGCCGATCCCAATTTCGCGAAGACCTTCGCAGACTTGCTTGCGACCAAGCGCGAGGTTTCCGAAGACGTCGACCATGTGGTCGCCGGCATTCTCGCCGACGTCCGCAAGCGCGGCGACGAGGCGCTGATCGACTATTCCCACCGTTTCGACCGGGTCGACCTGTCGATCCTCGGCATCCGCGTCACGCCTGAAGAGATCGCGGCGGCCAAGACCGAGTGTGACCCTGAGGCGCTTGCGGCGCTCTCGCTCGCGCGCGACCGGATCGAGGCGCACCATGCCAAGCAACTGCCCAGGGATGAGCGCTACGTCGACCTGATCGGCGTCGAGCTTGGTTCGCGCTGGACACCGCTCGATTCGGTCGGCCTCTACGTGCCGGGGGGCACGGCGGCCTATCCCTCCTCGGTGCTGATGAACGCGGTTCCCGCCAAGGTCGCGGGCGTGAAGCGTCTCGCGATGGTCGTGCCCCAGCCCGAGGGCAAGCTGGCGCCGCTTGTGCTGGCGGCGGCCGAACTCGCGGGCGTCGACGAGGTGTTCCGCGTCGGCGGCGCGCAGGCCGTGGGCGCGCTCGCTTATGGCACCGAGACGATCGCGCCGGTTGCGAAGATCGTCGGACCCGGCAACGCCTATGTGGCGGCGGCGAAGCGGCGGGTGTTCGGCACGGTCGGCATCGACATGATCGCCGGCCCTTCCGAGGTGCTCGTGATCGCCGACGGAACCGCCAATCCCGACTGGATCGCCGCCGATCTGCTGGCGCAGGCCGAGCACGACGCGTCCGCGCAGTCGATCCTGATCACCGACGATCCCGATCTCGCCGACGCCGTCGAACAGGCGGTCGAGCGCCAGCTCTCGACGCTGCCGCGCAAGGATATCGCCGCCGCGAGCTGGCGGGATTACGGCGCGATCGTCGTGGTGAAAGACATCGCCGCCGCGGTCCCCCTGTCCGATCAGGTTGCGCCGGAGCATCTGGAGATTATCACCGCCGATCCCGAGCCGCTTGTCGCCGCGATCCGCCACGCAGGCGCGATCTTCATCGGCGGCCACACGCCGGAAGCGATCGGCGATTATGTCGGCGGGTCGAACCATGTGCTGCCGACCGCCCGCACCGCGCGCTTCGCCTCCGGGCTTGGCGTGCTCGACTTCGTCAAGCGGACGTCGATCCTGCGCTGCGGCCCGGAGCAGCTTCGCGCGATCGGCCCTGCCGCGATCGCGCTCGGCCGCGCGGAAGGGCTTGAGGCCCATGCGCGGTCGGTGGCGATCCGCATGAATCCGGGCGGCTGAGCGGCATGGCGGCGGATAGGCGGCTCATCGCCGTCACACTCGACGCCGCATCGATCGGTCGCGGCAACATCGATGTCGAACAGGAGCGGCAGGTCGCGATCTACGACCTCGTCGAGCAGAACGAATTTTCGCCCGAAGGCGACGAGGGAGGGCCCTACAGGCTCCACATCGCGCTGGTCGACAAGAAGCTCGGCCTGATGATCCGCCGCGAGGGCGGCGAGGAGGTGATCAGCCACCTGCTCTCGCTGACCCCGTTCATGAAGATCCTCAAGGACTACTTCTTCATCTGCGAGAGCTACCGCTCGGCGATCCGCACCGCGAGCCCGTCGCAGATCGAGGCGATCGACATGGGCCGTCGTGGCCTGCACGACGAGGGCGCGCAGGTCCTCAGCGAGCGGCTGAAAGGCAAGATCCGTTTCGATCACGACACCGCCCGTCGCCTCTTCACGCTGATCGCCGCGCTGAGCTGGAAGGGCTGACGCCTGCATGGCCGACGGCGGCGACGCAAACCCGTCTCGCCCCCAGTCCGTGCTCTTCATGTGCGGACAGAATGTGGTCCGCTCGCCGATCGCCGAAGCGCTCGCCCGTCATTATTTCGGCCGCTCGCTCTATGTCGCATCCGCGGGCGTTCGGCCGGGCGAGAACGACCCCTTCGTGGCCGCCACGCTTGACGAGATCGACCTGACGCTTGGCAAGCATCGCCCGCATACGCTGGAGGATCTCGAAGATCTCAACTTCGACCTGATCGTCACGCTCGCGCCGGAAGCTCACCACGCGGCGCTCGACCTGACCTCCCGCTTGCCGGTGGAGGTCGAGTATTGGCCGACGATCGATCCGACGGCGACGCAGGGGTCGCGGGACCAGGTGCTGGACGCCTATCGCGGCGTGCGCGACAGCCTCGCGCAACGTATCCGCGAGCGCTTCAAGTTCGCCGGCAACGCGCGGCTGAAGTAAGCGCATTACGGGCGGACCACAGGGGTCCACTCAAGCAGTTGGGAGGGGCGGGGCAGAACGTCTCGGGGCGGTCGGGGCTCCTCGGTTGTGCGAAGACCTCCTTTCCGGTATCACGCCGGTTCTTCGAGATCGCGACGCGCGCGCCGCCCGGCGTTTCGGGCGGCTCAGCCGTTTCCACCTGCCAGGACCACATGTCGAAAGAAGAACTGCTCGAATTTCCGGGCACCGTCGTCGAACTGCTTCCGAACGCGACGTTCCGCGTGAAGCTCGAGAACGACCACGAGATCATCGCCCACACCGCGGGCCGGATGCGCAAGAACCGCATTCGCGTTCTGGCTGGCGACAAGATCCTCGTCGAGATGACGCCCTACGATCTGACCAAGGGCCGCATCACCTACCGCTTCAAGTAAGCCGCGGGCCCGGACGCTACAGCAATGTCCAGGGAACCGCCGAAACTCGTCCTCGCCTCCGCGAGCCCCCGCAGGCTCGCGCTGCTCGAGCAGATTGGCGTCTCGCCCGACGCGCTGCTGCCGGCCTCGCTCGACGAGACGCCTCACCGTAATGAACGCCCGCGGACGCTCGCCCTTCGCCTCGCCGAGGAGAAGGCGCAGGCAGGCGTGCGGCTCTCGAACCAGGACCCCGCGCTGAAAGGCGCGCTGATCCTCGCCGCCGATACGGTAGTCGCCGTCGGGCGCCGCATTTTGCCGAAGGTTGAGACTGCGGAGGAAGCGGGCGACTGCCTGCGGCTGCTCTCCGGCCGCGCGCACCGCGTCTCGACAGCGATCGCGCTCGCGCGGGGCAAGGGAACGCCGAAGAGCCGCCTCGTCGAGACCCGCGTGCGCTTCAAGCGGCTGTCTTCGGCCGAGATCGAGGCCTATCTCGAAAGCGGCGAATGGCAGGGCAAGGCCGGCGGATACGCCATCCAGGGCCTCGCCGGCTGCTTCGTGGCCAAGCTCTCCGGCTCCTATGGCGCGGTCGTCGGGCTGCCGCTCTACGAGACCGCGGGGATGCTTGCAGGCGAAGGCTATCCCGTCAGCGCCGGCTGGGCGCCGTGAACGATCCGGAGGCCAAACCCTGCGCGATCTGCGGGCGACCGATGGTCGAGAAATACCGGCCGTTCTGCTCCAAGCGCTGCGCCGACGTCGACCTGTCGCGCTGGTTTTCGGGCGTCTACGCCGTTCCGGCCGAAGCGCAGGACGAGGACGATAAGGACCAGCCGGAGCCGCCGCGCGGGAACTGAGGTCGCGAAAGTCCAGGCGGCTGGACAGGGTTTGCGCCGCACCCTATAAGCGGCCCGCTTCGGGCGGCTGGAACGGTCGCCTTGCCCGCCCGGGTAGCTCAGTTGGTAGAGCAGCGGACTGAAAATCCGCGTGTCGGTGGTTCGAATCCGCCCCCGGGCACCATTCTCGGCAAGCCCTGAGTGTCGGCTCGCCATTTCCTCCCATTTCTCTATGTGATCGACCCCCGATCACGGATCCTGCGCGCATCCCCTCGCCTGAGCGAGGGCGTGCTTGATGGCTGCTGCGGTAGACGCGGCGGAGGATGAAGGATTCGAACCTCTGACCTTTCGACCTCCATCTCGCGATCGCCGCCGCCCATCGCGGTGCGGCGCCCTCCAAGACTGAAAGGTCGCCTGAGCTGTTGGCCTCGACCGGAGCGGTCGGGCACAACCGGGACGCGGCCAAGATCTTCGCTCGCTAGCGCGAAGACGCGGGAGGCTAATCGCAGCCCCCGATCCTCAAGAGCGTCGCTCAGCCGCGTTCGATGACGACGGTCAGCGTGCGCCGCATCGCACCTTCAGGCCCGACCATCTGGCGCACCCCGTGAAGAGAATTGTGCGTCTTGACGAAGATCATGGCTTGGTTGGGCTTGTAAGGCACTGACGCAGTCATCTCGGTCTGGTCGTACGGAACCTGCTTGTTCATGTAGTTGAAGCTCTTGGTCTCGTCCTTCGGGAGCAAGATGTCGGTGCCGCCGCCCCACTGGTCCTGCCACTCGCCCGGCCGGACCATCGAGAAGACGATCGTGACGAATTTCTCGGGAGCATCGGTGTGGGGCGTCACGACGCCGCCGTGAGCCGGCAGGGCGGAGAACTCGAACCGTGAGTAAAGCGGCGCCTCCACGGAAGGGAGCCGCCCACGCATGAGGCTGCGCGCCGCTTTCTTGATCCGCTTGCCACGGGACTGTTGCGAACGCTTGAACCCAAGATCGACGTCGTGATCGCGCAGAGCGTCGAGCACGGTAAAGATGAAGTCGTCGCTCTTGATGAAAGCGTGGACCTCTCGCCAAGCGGCGTGGGAAGCAATGAATTTCTCGTACTGCTCCCGATTGCTGCGCTCGGACAGCGAATACTTGGCGCCATGTTGGGAGTGGAACTTGAAGAGCTCCATCTTGGGGAATGTCGAGAGTAGTTCGTCGTAGAGCTTCTCGTCAAAGACGGGCGCTATGACGCCAAAAGGATATGGCGCGTAAGTCATCGCCAGATCATCGATCTTGATCGGTCCGGACATCAGCGTTCCCCCGAATCCCCTTGGCCCGGCCGCAGAGATCGGCCACCGCGCCGCAAAGCGTCGTCAGTCTGGCTGCGACGTAATTATCGCAGTTCAACGCGCCGCGAAACTCGATCGTCGCGGCGGCGCCGTCAGCAGATCAAGGCTTCGTCACGCGCCGCAAGGTCAGGTTGATGCGGCCGCCACTGGCGAGCAGCGTCGACGTGCCGGGATAGATCCGGTCGACGCCGTGGAACGACAGTCGGCTTTCGGCTGCGAGCGCCATGGCGTCGCCGGAGCACAGGCGGAAGGAACGCGTCGGGTCGGTCCGCTTGGCGCCGCCGATCCGGAACAAAGCGGTGTCGCCGAGCGAGAGCGAAACCACCGGCGCGGCGAGATCCTGCTCGTCGCGATCCTGATGCAGGCCCATCCGCGCCGTCGGTTCGTACCAGTTCACGAGGCACGCCTCCGGCGGCGCGGGATAGCCGCCGATCTCGTTCCACACGCGCAGCAGAATGTCGGGCATCGCGGGCCAGGGCCGACCGGTTGTTGGGTGCGTCGCCTGATAGCGATAGCCACCCTCTTGGTCGGAGAGCCAGCCGAGCGGCCCGAAATTGGTCATGCGCACCGAAAACGGCTTCCCGGTGCGCGGCATGGTCGGCGTGAACAGAGGCGCCTCGACGAGCGCGGCGCGCAGCGCCTCGAGCAGAGAGGACTGCTCGTCGCGCGACAGATATCCAGGGCTGAACTTCATGCGGGGCTCGGACGCGGGTTTGGCGGCGGGAGCGCCGCCGCGTTCGTAGATATGGCGCTGGAGAGGGAGACCGAAACGGGTCTCCGTGAGCGCGCGATCGCCGTTGGAGCGCACGCCCCCGCAAGCCGAGCGTCGGGACGCCGCATCGAGCGTCGGCCGGCCGGCGGTCCTCACGGCTGCGTCATCCTTCGTCTTGCGGCCTGAAAACGCCGTCCTTATATACCCGCCGACCCCGCGAGAGCGCGGGATTATCAAGGGACCGAAGGGATGCGGGTCGCCGTTGGGCGGTTCCGCGCAGGCCGCTTCGGGGCCATCCGGTCCGCTTAGAGAGACGAGGGTTCATCGCATGGGCAAGGTTATCGGCATCGATCTCGGAACCACGAATTCCTGCGTGGCGGTCATGGACGGCTCGCAGCCGCGCGTGATCGAGAACGCGGAGGGCGCGCGCACCACGCCTTCGATCGTCGCTTTCGTCGATGGCGGCGAGCGCCTCGTCGGCCAGCCGGCCAAGCGCCAGGCGGTCACCAATCCGGACAAGACCTTCTTCGCGGTGAAGCGCCTGATCGGCCGCCGCTTTGATGACCCGATGGTCGAGAAGGACAAGAAGCTCGTCCCCTACGAAATCGTAAAGGGCGACAATGGCGACGCGTGGGTCGAGGCCGACGGCAAGAAGCACTCGCCGAGCCAGATTTCCGCCTACACCCTGCAGAAGATGAAGGAGACGGCGGAGGCTCATCTCGGCCAGACCGTCACCCAGGCCGTCATCACGGTTCCGGCCTACTTCAACGATAGCCAGCGTCAGGCCACCAAGGACGCCGGCAAGATCGCCGGCCTCGAAGTGCTGCGCATCATCAACGAGCCGACGGCGGCGGCGCTCGCCTACGGCCTCGACAAGAAATCCTCGGGCGTCATCGCGGTCTACGACCTCGGCGGCGGCACGTTCGACATCTCGGTGCTTGAGATCGGCGACGGCGTGTTCGAGGTGAAGTCGACCAACGGCGACACCTTCCTCGGCGGCGAAGACTTCGACATGCGTCTGGTCGGCTACCTCGCCGACGAGTTCAAGCGCGAGCAGGGCATCGACCTGCGCAACGACAAGCTCGCCCTTCAGCGGCTGAAGGAAGCCGCCGAGAAGGCCAAGATCGAGCTGTCGTCCGCGAGCCAGACCGACATCAACTTGCCCTACATCACGGCCGACGCCTCGGGTCCGAAGCATCTCGCGCTGAAGCTCACCCGCGCGAAGTTCGAGAGCCTGGTGGATGATCTCGTGCAGCGTACGGTCGGGCCGCTCAAGGCCGCTCTGAAGGACGCCGGCGTGTCGGCCGGTCAGATCGACGAGGTCGTTCTGGTCGGCGGCATGACGCGCATGCCGAAGATCCAGGAGGTCGTGAAGCAGTTCTTCGGCAAGGAGCCGCACAAGGGCGTCAACCCGGATGAGGTCGTCGCCATCGGCGCCGCTATCCAGGCGGGCGTGCTGCAGGGCGATGTTAAGGACGTGCTGCTGCTCGACGTGACGCCGCTGTCGCTCGGCATCGAGACGCTCGGCGGCGTGTTCACGCGCCTGATCGATCGCAACACTACGATCCCGACGAAGAAGAGCCAGACCTTCTCGACCGCCGAAGACTCGCAGTCCGCCGTGACGATCCGCGTGTTCCAGGGCGAGCGCGAAATGGCGGCCGACAACAAGATGCTCGGGCAGTTCGATCTCGTCGGCATTCCGGCGGCGCCGCGTGGCGTGCCGCAGATCGAGGTGACCTTCGACATCGACGCCAACGGCATCGTCAACGTGTCCGCCAAGGACAAGGCGACGAACAAGGAACAGCAGATCCGAATCCAGGCGTCCGGCGGTCTCTCCGACGCCGACATCGAGAAGATGGTCAAGGAGGCCGAGGCGAACGCCGACGCCGACAAGAAGCGCCGCGCATTGGTCGAGGCCAAGAACCAGGGCGAGGCTTTGATCCACTCGACTGAGAAGACGGTGTCCGACCTTGGCGACAAGGCTCCGGCCGGCGACAAGGCGGCGATCGAGGCGGCGGTGGCCGAGCTCAGGACTGCGCTTGCGGGCGAGGATGTCGAGGACATTCAGGCCAAGATCAACGCGCTGGCGCAGGTCTCGATGAAGCTCGGTGAAGCCATGTACCAGCAGGGTCAGGGCGACAGTGCCGACGCCGGCGAGGGCGCCGGCCAGACGCATAGCGGCACCGAAAAGGACGACGTGGTGGACGCCGACTTCGAAGAGGTCGACGACAAGAAGAAGTCCGCCTAACCAGCGGGTTGTCTCGAAACCGCCCCTGCGCTGCGAATGGCGCGGGGGCGTGCCCGTCCCAGTCCCTGAACCGCGGTCGCCGGGCCTGATCCGTCAAACGCGCCGGAAGCCTCCCAATCCATGTCCCGCACCTGCTTTTACGAGACGCTCGAGGTCGAACGCTCCGCCGACGACGGGCAGCTCAAGTCCGCCTATCGCAAGGCCGCGATGCGCTGGCACCCCGACCGGAATCCCGGCGACGCCGAAGCCGAAGCGCGCTTCAAGGAATTGAACGCGGCCTATGACTGCCTGAAGGACCCGCAGAAGCGCGCGGCGTATGACAGGTTCGGCCACGCCGCCTTCGAGAATGGCATGGGCGGCGCGCCGCGCGGCGGTCCGGAGATGAACGACTTCATGTCGGACATTTTCGAGAGCTTCTTCGGCGACGGTCGCGGGCGCGGACAGCGCGCCCCCGGCGGCCGCGAGCGCGGGGCCGATCTCCGATACAACATGGAGATCACGCTCGAAGATGCATACGCCGGCAAGACGGCGCAGATCCGCATTCCGACCAGCGTCGCCTGCGAGCCGTGCTCGGGCACCGGCGCGAAGCCGGGCTCCAAGCCGCGGCAATGCGCGACCTGCGGCGGGTCCGGCAAGATCCGCTCCAGCCAGGGCTTCTTCCTGATGGAGCGCACCTGCCCGAGCTGCCAGGGCCGCGGCCAGACGATCGACGATCCGTGCGAGGCGTGCTCGGGCGCCGGCCGCGTGACGCGCGAGCGGACGCTCGAGGTCGCGATCCCCGCGGGCGTCGAAGACGGCACGCGTATCCGCCTTTCCGGCGAAGGCGAGGCCGGGATGCGCGGTGGGCCGGCCGGCGACCTCTACATCTTCCTGTCGATGGAGCCGCACCCGCTGTTTCAGCGCGACGGCGCGGATCTCTACTGCCGCGTCCCGCTCGCCATGACGACGGCTGCGCTCGGCGGCTCGTTCGAAGCGCCGACGATCGACGGCGGCCGCACGCGCGTGAAGATTCCCGAGGGCACGCAGTCGGGCACCCAGTTCCGCCTCAAGGGCAAAGGCATGCCGGTGCTTCGCTCGCGCGACTTCGGCGACATGTATATTCAGGCGACTGTCGAGATCCCCCAGCGGCTGACGCGTCGTCAGAAGGAGTTGCTGGAGGAGTTCGCCTCAGGGGCCTCGGAGGCGAACCATCCGGAATCAACCGGCTTCCTCAGCCGGGTGAAGGAGTTTTTTGGCGGAGCGTGACTTTCCCGCTCTTGTCGGGCGTATAAGTTCCTGACCATCGTCGTTTTTGACGATCCCGCCAAAGCTCTCCACCGGAGCCTGCGCCCGCGATGCTCGAGCCTGTCAGACCGACCTCACGTCGCCGGGTTGGGCGGCAGAAGGGCATCGACTTCACGGACGAGGCTCGATTCCTCAAGTCATGGCTCGATAAGCCGCTCGTCACCGGGGCGGTCAGCCCGTCCGGCAAGGCGCTGGCGCGGATGATGGCGCGCTACGTCGATCCAGCGGAACCGGGTTTCGTCCTTGAGATAGGCCCTGGCACGGGCCCCGTGACCGAAGCGCTGATCGAGCGCGGCGTGCCGCCGGAGCGACTGGTCCTCGTCGAATTCAACGAAGAATTCGTGCCGCTCCTGCAGCGCCGCTTTCCGGGCGTCACGGTCATTCAGGGCGACGCCTACGCCGCGAGCCAGACGCTTGCCGGACGACTCAACCAGCCGCTCACGGCGACGGTTTCGAGCCTGCCGCTGCTGACCAAGCCCGTGCGCCAACGTGTTCGTCTGTTGGACGACTGTTTCGACATTTCCCGGCCGGGCGCTCCCTTCATCCAGTTCACATACGGGCTGACCCCGCCGATCCCACGCGAAGCGATTGGCTTGACCACCGCAGTCGGCTCTCCGCGCGTCTGGCTGAACCTGCCGCCGGCGCGCGTCTGGATCTACCGCCGGCCCGTGTGAGCCGGATTATCCCATGCCAAAGATCGTCGTTCTCGCGGGCTCCGTTCGCGCCGGCTCGTGGAACGAGAAGCTCGCCGCGGCCGCGGCCCGTGCGCTCGCTGAGAAGGGCGCGGATGTCTCGCACATCTCGCTGAAGGACTACGCGCTTCCGCTTTACGACGCCGATCTTCAGACGCGCTCCGGCGTGCCCGACGCCGCAAAGCGGCTGGTCGACCTGTTCCTCGACCATCAGGGCGTATTCGTCGCAAGCCCCGAATACAATGCGAGCTTCGCGCCGCTTCTGAAAAACACGTTCGACTGGATGTCGCGTGAGAATCGCGAGGGCCTGCCTCCTCTGCCCGCGTTCAAGCGCCGCGTGTTCGCGCTGGGCGCCGTTACGAGCGGCGCCATGGGCGGTTATCGCGGCCTGACGCAGCTTCGCCAGATGATGGAGCTCGGCCTCGGCGCGCTCGTGCTGCCGCAGATGGCGGTGGTTCCAAACGCGGCCGAGGCCTTCGACGAGGGAGGACGCTTCGCTAACCCCCGAACAGCCGGCGTATTCGACGCGGTGTTGACCTCACTTCTTGACGTCTCGGAACGCATGGCATGAGCGACCCTCGTAACAGGCTGATCGTCGGCCTCGACGTAGCGACCACCGAGGAGGCCGAAGCGCTGGTCCAGCGGCTCGGCGACTCCGTGATTTTCTACAAGATCGGCTTCGAGCTCGCGGTCGCAGGCGGCTTGGTGCTCGCCGAGAAGCTCGCTCATTCCGGCAAGAAGGTCTTCGTCGACCTCAAGCTCCACGACATCGGCGCCACGGTGGAAAAGGCGACCCGTAACGTCGCCCGGCTGGGCGCGTCGATCCTTACCGTCCACGCTTATCCGCAGACTCTTCGCGCGGCGGCGGAGGGGCGCGGCGACAGCGAGCTCAAGGTGCTGGGGGTCACGGTGCTGACCTCGTGGGACGCCGAAGACGTGCGCGAGGCGGGCTTCTCCGAGAGCCCCGAAGAGCTGGTCGCGCGCCGCGTCAGGCACGCTCACGACGCCGGCGTCGACGGCGTGATCTGCGCGCCGACCGACCTGGCCGTCGTTCGCAAGATCGCGCCGAGCCCGTTTCTGGCCGTAACGCCGGGAGTGCGGCCCGCAGGCACGGCTCTTGGCGACCAGAAGCGCGTAGCGACGCCTGGCGAAGCCATTCGCGCCGGGGCCGACAGGCTCGTCGTCGCGCGGCCGATCATCGCCGCGGCGGACCCTCGTGCTGCGGCGGAAGCCATCGTAGAAGAGATCGCGGCTGCGGGCTGAGGTTGCAAATCTGCGGCGGCAAAACCTCAGTCGCCGTGAATTTAATAGGGTCGTAGGCCGGATGCTTGCGTGATCAAACCGCATCGCGCAGTAGTGGCCCGCTAGCCATCCGAGTTTAGACGTATGGCGGCGCTCGCGTGGAGGAACGCGGATGCCGGGTAAAGAGGACCTGCGCCGGACAGTCTGTGTCGTCGATGACGACGAGACGATTCGCGAAGTCCTCGCCACCATCTTCGGGGCGGAGGGGTTCGGCGTCTCCGTCTTCGAGAGCGGCGAAGACTTTCTCGCTTATTCTTTCGACGTCCCGCCCGCCTGCGTGCTGCTCGACGTTCTGATGCCGGGTAAATCCGGCCTCGACGTGCTGAAAGAGTTTAGCGGGCGCAGCGCGGGCGCGCCCGTCATCATGATCTCCGGCTCCGCGGATATCCCGATGGCGGTCGACGCCATCCGCCACGGGGCGCTGGATTTCATCGAGAAACCGTTCGATCCCTTCGCCATCGTGGGCCGGGTGGGGGAAGCGCTCGCCGCTTCAGGCGCTCGCGCAGCGGCCGGCGACCAGAGCCGCAACGCCGACGAAGTGGCGGGCGCAGAGATGCTGACGCCGCGCGAGCGCGAGGTCCTGGTGCTGATCGCCGCCGGTCAGTCGAACAAGGAGGCCGGGCGTGAACTCGGCATCAGCCCGCGCACCATCGAGGTCCACCGCGCGCGCATCATGGAGAAGCTCGGCGCCAAGAACGCCGCCGACCTCGTGCGCATCGTGATGTCGGCCTCGGACCAGCGCTAAAGCGTCAGCCGCGCAGCGTCGCTCCGGTCGCCTTCGTCACGTGCGCGACGATCTTCTCCGCAATCGCCTCGATCTCGGCGTCCGTCAGCGTCTTCTCGCGCGGCTGGAGGGTGACGGCGATGGCGAGGGAGACCTTACCCTCCGGAACGCCCGGCCCCTCATAACGATCGAACAGCGTGACCTCGGTCACGAGCTTGCGGTCCGTCGCCAGCGCCGCGCGGATCAGTTCTGCTGCAGGCACCTCGCGGCCGACGATGAACGCGAAGTCGCGGTTGAGCGGCTGGAGCGCGGAGCCCTCGAACGGCGGCTTGGCGCGGGTCGGCTTCGCCCTCGGCTGCGGCAGCGCGTCGAGGGTCAGTTCGAAGCCGACGAGTGGCCCGCTAACGCCAAGCGCCTGAAGCGTACGCGGATGAAGTTCGCCGAACGCGCCGAGGATGAGCTTGGGGCCGAGCTGGAGCGCGGCCGAGCGGCCAGGGTGGAACCATGAAGGGGCCGAGCCTTGCGCGATCTGCACCGCGCCGGCGGCGAGGCCGAGGGCCGCGAGGACCGCAAGCGCGTCGCCCTTGGCGTCGAACGCGTCGACGGGAAGCGTCGCCTCACCCCAATGGCGGCCTGCGCCGCGCGCCTTGGCCGTCCCGCGACGAACCCCGGCCGCCGCCATGCGCTGATCCTCCGGTCGGTCGCTAAGGAAGGTCTGGCCGACCTCGAACAAAGCGACGTCGCTTGAAGCTCTGTCGGCGTTGCGCTGCGCGGCCGCGATAAGCGCCGGCAGCAGGCTCGGGCGCATGTCGGAGAGCTCGGCGGAGATCGGGTTCGCGAGCGCGAGCTCGGCCGCGCCGCCGCCAAAGGCTTCGGCCTGCGCCTTCGAGACGAACGACCACGTGACCGCCTCGACGAGGCCGCGGGCGGCGAGCGTCCGGCGGGCGTTGCGCGCGCGGCGCTGCACGATCCCGAGGCGCGCTCCGGCGGCGCTCGTCATGGCCGGCAGCGGCTTCGCCTCCACCCGGTCGAGACCGACGATGCGGATGACCTCCTCGACGAGGTCGGCCTTGCCCTCGACGTCGGGCCGCCAGCTCGGGACCGAGACCTTGAGCCGGTCGCCCACGCCCGTGACCCAGAAGCCGAGCATCGAGAGCGGCGTCTTCACCTCCGCCGGCGTGACGGCGAGACCGGTGAGGCGCGTCACCTCGGAGATCGGGAAATCGATGATCAGGTCGCGCGCCGGGACCTCGCCTGCGGTCGCGACCTCCGACGGCGCGCCGCCGCAGAAGTCGAGGATGAACTGGGTCGCGACGTTGAGGCCCGGAAGCGCGAATTCCGGATCGACGCCGCGCTCGAAGCGGTGGCGGGCGTCGGTGTTGACGTTGAGAGCGCGTCCCGTGCGGGCGATCGCCAGCGGGTCCCACAACGCGCTCTCGATCAGCACGTCGGTCGTGGTCTCGTCGCACCCGGTCGCTGCGCCGCCGATCACGCCGGCGATCGAGAGCACGCCGCTGTCGTCGGCGATCACGCACATCGTCTCATCGAGCGCGTAGGTCTTGCCGTCGAGCGCCGCCAGCGTCTCGCCGGCACGCCCGCGCCGAACCACAAGATCGCCTCTCACCTTGGCCGCGTCGAACACGTGGAGCGGCCGGGCGCGGTCGAAGGCGAGATAATTGGTGACGTCGACCAGCGCGTTGATCGGCTTCGAGCCGATCGACTTCAGCCGGCGGCGCAGCCATTCTGGGGACTGGCCGTTCTTCACGCCGCGCACCATCCGCAGCGCGAAGAACGGCGACAGCGGCTCCGTGTCGCCGAAATCGAAGCGGACGTTTACGGGGCAGGGGAACTCGCCGCGGATCACCGCCGTCAGCGGATCACGCAGCTCGCCGATCTCGGCGGCGTGCAGGTCGCGCGCGACGCCGTGGACGCCGAGGCAATCCGGCCGGTTCGGCGTAACAGCGATCTCGATGACCGGGTCGTCGAGGCCGACGAAGGGCGCGAACGGCCGTCCGACGGGCGAGCCCTCGGGCAGCTCCATGATGCCGTCATGCTCGTCGCCGAGCCCGAGCTCCCGCGAGGAGCACAGCATGCCGGCGGAAGGGACGCCACGGATCTCGGACGCGCCGAGCTTCACGCCGCTGGCGGGGATCACGGTGCCCGGCGCCGCGAACACGACCTTCAGTCCCGCCCGCGCATTCGGCGCGCCGCAGACGACCTGCAAAGGCGCGCCGCGGCCGACATCGACCATGCAGACTTGCAGCTTGTCGGCGTTCGGGTGCCGATTCGCCTCAAGGATGTGTCCGACGACGAAGGCCGAGAGCTCTCCGGCCTTGTCGTCGACATGCTCGACCTCAAGCCCGACGCGGGTCAGGGTCTCGGTGACCGCGACCAGATCGGCGTCGCCGCCGAGATGCTCTTTAAGCCAGGAGAGGGAGAATTTCACGACGACAATCCCCCGGCGAGGCTCGGCACGTCGAGCGGGCGGAAGCCGTAATGGGAGAGCCAGCGGGCGTCGGCGGCGAACAGATCGCGCAGATCCGGCATGCCGTATTTCAGCATCGCGATGCGGTCGATCCCCATGCCCCAGGCGAAGCCCTGCCACGCGTCAGGATCGAGTCCACAGTTCCGCAGCACGTTCGGATGCACCATCCCGCATCCGAGGATCTCCAGCCAGTCGTCGCCCTCGCCGATGCGGATCTCGTTGGCCAACTTGCGGCAGCGGACGTCGACCTCCATCGACGGTTCGGTGAAGGGGAAGAAGGACGGCCGGAAGCGCAGCTCGACCGACGGCACTTCGAAGAAGGTCTTGAGGAACTCCTCCAACACCCATTTGAGCTGGCCGAGATTGGCGTCGCGGTCGATCACCAAACCCTCGACCTGGTGGAACATCGGCGTGTGCGTCTGGTCCATGTCGAAGCGGTAGGTGCGGCCGGGGCAGATCACGCGGATCGGCGGCGCCTTGTCCTGCATGGTGCGGATCTGCACAGGGCTGGTGTGCGTGCGCAGCAGCAGGCGCTCGCCGTTCTCCTTCTGCGGCAGGAAGAACGTGTCGTGCATTTCCCGTGCGGGGTGGCCGACGGGAAAGTTCAGCTTGGTGAAGTTCAGGTCGTCGGTCTCGATGTCCGGGCCTTCCGCGACCGAGAATCCCATCGCGGAGAAGATCGCGATCAGTTCGTCCGTGACTTGGGAGACCGGGTGGATACGGCCGGTCTCGAGCCCGCTCTCGCGCAAGGGGAGAGAGACGTCGAGCGTCTCGGCCTTCAGCCGCGCGTCGAGCGCGGCGTCGGCGAGCGCGGTCTTCTTGGCCGTAAGCGCTTCCGTGACCCGATCGCGAAGCGCGTTCAGCGCCGGCCCGACGATCTTACGCTGCTCGGGGTCCATCCCGCCGAGCGTCTTCATCTTCTCCGAGACGGAGCCCTTCTTGCCGAGCGCCGCGACGCGCACGGCTTCGAGCGCAGCCTCGTCGACCGCGGCTTCGACGGCTGCGAGCACGTCCGCTTCGAGGGCGTTAAGATGGTCGATGTCGGTCATCGCAAGGTGATACGCCCGAGCGCCGAAACGAAAAAGGGGCGCCAAGCGCCCCCTGCCGTCATTCCGGGCTTGTCCCGGAATCCATTTCCTCCACGGTCAGTCCAGTCCGGCGTCGACTGCGGAAATGGGCCCCGGCGCCTCGGCCGGGACGACGTCGCGGATTACTGGGAGCGCCATGCGGCGTCCCGCAAGACCTCACGCGCTGGGAAGCGCGGCCTTGGCCTTCTCGGCGATTGCAGCGAAGGCCGCCGGCTCGGCGATCGCGAGCTCGGACATCATCCGGCGGTCGACTTCGATGCCGGCGAGGGAGAGGCCCGCGATGAAGCGCGAATAGGTCAGGCCATGCTCGCGCACGGCGGCGTTGATGCGCTGGATCCAGAGAGCCCGAAACGTCCGCTTCTTGTTCTTGCGGTCGCGGTAGGCGTACTGCATCGACCGATCGACGGCGGCCTTCGCCGCGCGGATCGTATTCTTGCGGCGGCCGTAAAAGCCCTTCGCCGCATCAAGCGTCTTCTTGTGTTTGGCGTGGGACGTAACGCCCCGTTTCACGCGAGCCATGGTCTATCTCTCAAGCGTCTGAATGGTGGGGATGAAGCGCTAAGCGGTCTGAACTCAGCCGTAAGGCAGGAACGTCCTGACGATCCGCGCGTCCTGCGGGGTCAGGATGGTCGTGCCCCGCTGGTTGCGGATCTGCTTGTTGGTGCGCTTGATCATGCCGTGGCGCTTGCCGGCCTGAGCCGAGATGACCTTGCCGGTCCCGGTGAAGCGGAAGCGTTTCTTCGCCGCCGACTTCGACTTGATCTTGGGCATTTCGCTCTCCGAACGTTGAAGAGGCCCCGTCGGTCGGCCATCCTCCAGCCGTTTGAGCGGCTGGCGGGGGTCGGCTCGAGGGGCCTGAGCATTACGCGCGCCACGGCAGCCCATAACCGGCCGGGCCCGCGCGGAAGCCGGGCTTATAGTCGGACCCCCTCCGATTTGCAACGCCGAAGGAGCAGGTCGTCCTATTGCGGCGGCGTAATCGCCACGCCGACGCTGCGGCCGGGAGCGTTGCTGATCTGAAGCGTCACCGGACCGGCCTTCAACTCGTAGCGCAGCGACTTGCGCGCGCCCTCGCAGTCCTTCACGCCGGAGAACGCCGCTGGCTTCAGCGCGGCCCCATCCTGCACCAGATCGGTCCAGGCGGGTTCGGACAGGGTGACCTGGTAGGTCCCGGCCTTCGCCTCGAAACGCAGCGAACCGTTCTGGGCCGCCGTCGCCGGCGCGCGTTCCGGCGGGAGCGCGAAGCCGGCCGCGTCGAGCGGTCCGAGCTTCAGCCGCAGGCCGACAGGACCGTCGAGCGCGATGGTGGCGCCGCTGTCCTGCCAATTCGCGGCTTCCAGCAGAGCGATGTCCGCCGCGATCGGCCATTTGAACGCGCCGCAGCCGCCGGTCTCCGCGGCGGCGGCCGGCGTCGCGATCAGGATAGCGGCGAGGGCGAGGCGCCAGCGCATCACTCGACCGCGACCAGAACGTCGGAGGCCTTGATCACGACGTAGGCCGATTTGCCCGGCTCGAGGCCAAGATCGTCGACGGCTGCGTTGGTGATGGAGGCGGTCACGATCTGCCCGCCGATGTCGACCTTCACATGGGCGGTGGTGGCGCCCTTCGAGACTTCGGTGACGACGCCTTTGAGCTGGTTGCGCGCGCTGATCTTCATGGCTGGCGATCCTTATCGAGAATGGGGGGAGGGGCCCGCGACCAGGCGGGCGAACCGTCCAAAGCGTCCATCGACGCGGGTCGGCCGCTTGGACCTAACGGGCGACCATCGCCCAGAAAGCCGCTCCGACCGGATGGCTGCGATCCAGCATGAGCCGCAGCGCAAGCGCAAGCGCGACGACGACGAGCAGCGGCTTCACCAGCCGCACCCCGTGTTTCAGCGCAAGCCCCGAGCCGATGCGGGCGCCGATCATCGTGCCGGCGGCCATAGCGAGGCCGGCCGACCAGACGACGGAGCCGGCGAGGATGAAGACCAGAAGGCCCGAGAGGTTCGAGGCGAGGTTCAGGAGCTTGGTGTGCGCGACCGCGCGAACAGCGCCGAAGCCGAGGAAGGCGACCAGCCCGATCATGTAGAACGAGCCCGCGCCGGGGCCGAACAGGCCGTCATAGACGCCGATCGGAAACCCCACGAACGCCGCGAACGCGCCTGATCCCAGGCGGGCGTGGGCGTCGACGTCGGACATCTGCGGGCCGAAGGCGAAGTAGAGCGCGACGCCGATCAGCAGGAAGGGCAGCGCGGTCCGCATCGCCTCGACCGGCGCGACCGCCACAAGGGCGGCGCCGGTCGCCGCGCCCACAAACGCCGAAATCGCCAGAAGCCAGATCGACTTCGATTGCAGGTCGAGCATGCCGGCCTTGGCGAAGCGCGACGTCGAGACGACGAGGCCGAGCGCGCCCTGCAGCTTGTTGGTCGCGATCGCGGCGGTGGGATCAAGGCCGCCGAGCAGCAGCGCCGGCACGGTGATCAACCCGCCGCCGCCCGCGATGGCGTCGACCGCGCCGGCGACGACTCCGACGGCCGCGAAGAGCAGGAGGGCTTCGATGGAGAGGGACACTGGCGGCGCGGGTCTCGAAATAGGAGCCTGCTCTTAGCGGCTTTCGCCGCCTGCGCCACCTCAGTTGCCAAATCGGTCGCGCCAGAGCCCCTCGCCAGCGAGGCAGTCCGCTTTCGGTTGAGCCGCGGCCGGCAGCGCGTTCGGAGCGCCAGGCGGGAATGGCGTCTCGGAACCCGGCCCGGCGATCTCCATCACGAGCTTTGAGCGCACCGCGTCGGGGAACTGCGCGACGGACCGCACCGGCAGCACGAAGGCCCCGGGCCCGCCGATGACGCAGTCGCGGTAGTAAACGTCGAGGTCGCCGATGTCGGAGACGCCGAGCATCGGGCGCTTCAGCATCAAAGGCAGGCCGTTGATGACGACGCCGCCGTCGATCAGTTCGTCGCGCATGGCCTCGATCGGCGGGCCCTGATTGTTCGGGCCATCGCCGGAAACGTCGATCACCCGGCGCATCGCCTTGAACCCGCTCGCTTCGAACATCTTCGCGCCATAGAGCAGAGCGCTCGAAATCGACGTGCGGTAGGCGCGCCTGAGCGGCTCGCCCGCAAGGCGGTTCGCGAAGGCCGCGGCGGTCTCCGGGCCGTCGATCAGCGTCCAGGGCACGAGGACGCGCTGTTCGTCCGAGCCGGCCCACTCGACATAAGCGAGCGCGATGCGCCCCGTCACGCCGTCGCGGATGGCGTCGAGCACCGGAGGCGAGGTCAAGGCCGCGACATAGCCGTCGCGCTGCACCCTCTGCTCCTCGGTGTCCATGGAGTAGGAGACGTCGACCGCGAGCACGAGTTCGAGGTCGACCTCCGGCGCGGCCTTTGGCGCATCAGCGAAAGAGGGGACGGCGAAAAGCGCGATGGCGAGCGCCGCGACCGCGCTCAGCGCGGCGCTTCGGCCGATCGGGGTTGCGGACATGGCCGGCCTCCCTCTCGCTCGCCGTGCGCCCAAGAGCGCCCGACAATTAGCTGACCAGACGATGACGCAAGGGCGATCGGCCCGCCAGCGGATAGAGTGGGCGCCGCCGCCGCTTCCTTCGGCGCCGTCCGCCGCGCTATCGTCGCTTTCGCCAGACGAAGGACCCGCATGACCGACGACGCGATCGACGCCCTGTTCCGCGCGGCGGAGGCTGCCCGCGCTCATGCCTATGCGCCCTATTCCCGCTTTGCCGTCGGCGCTGCGCTCGTCACGCCGGACGGCGCGGTCCACGCCGGCTGCAACGTCGAGAACGCCGCCTATCCCGTCGGCGCCTGCGCGGAGGCCGGCGCCATTTCCGCGATGGTCGCCGGCGGCAGCCGCGCGATCGCGGCGATCCTCGTGCTCGGCGACGGGGAGGGCCTGTGTACGCCCTGCGGCGCCTGCCGCCAGCGCATCCGCGAGTTCGGGGCCGAGGATACGCCGATCATCGTCGCAGGGCCCGAGGGCGTGCGCCGCCGATTTACGCTGGGCGAACTGCTGCCCGTGAGCTTTGGGCCGGAGAATCTGGCGCGTGGCTGAGGCGGGCCTGCTGCCGCAGGAGATCATCCGCGCCAAGCGCGACGGGGGAGCTCTGACGCCTGCCGAGATCGACGCGATCGTCGACGGGATCGTCTCCGGCCGCCTCACCGATGCGCAGGTCGGCGCCTTCGCCATGGCGGCCTTCCTGAAAGGGCTCGACCGCGACGAGACGGTTGCGCTCACCCGCGCCATGACCTTTTCGGGCGAAACGCTTGACTGGCCGGATGCCGCCGGCCCCGTGCTCGACAAGCATTCGACGGGCGGCGTCGGCGACACGGTGAGCCTGCTGCTCGCCCCCGCGCTCGCCGCCTGCGGGGCGACGACGCCCATGATCGCCGGGCGCGGCCTCGGTCATACCGGCGGCACGCTCGACAAGCTCGACGCCATTCCGGGCTACGTCACGCAGCCGGACGTCGCGACCTTGCGCAAGGCGGTAGCGGCGGCCGGCTGCGCCATCGTCGGGCAGACCGCCGCCGTAGCGCCGGCCGACAAGCGCCTTTACGCCGTCCGCGACGTCACCGCGACGGTTGAATCGATCCCGCTGATCACCGCCTCGATCCTGTCGAAGAAGCTCGCCGCCGGGCTGTTCGGCCTCGTGATGGACGTGAAGACCGGATCGGGCGCTTTCATGCCGACGCACGCTTTGTCCCTTGAGCTCGCGCGCTCGATCGTCGAGGTCGCGAACGGCGCCGGCCTGAAGACGGTCGCTCTGCTGACCGACATGGACGAACCGCTCGCCCCCGTCGCCGGCAACGCGCTCGAGACGCTGCATGCGATCAAGCTGCTCGCCGGCCGGCGGCAGGACGCGCGGCTCGTGGACGCCACGGTCGCGCTCGGGGGCGAGGCGCTGGCGCTGGGAGGGCTTGCGGCGGATGCGGAGGAGGGCCGGACGATGATCGCCAGGGCGATGGCCTCCGGCGAAGCGGCGGAGCGCTTCGGCCGCATGTGCGCCGCGCTCGGCGGGCCTGCCGACATCGTCGAGCGGCCGCGCAACCATCTCGCGGAGGCGCCGATCGTGCTGGAGGTCTTCGCCAAAGCCGAGGGCGTCGTCGCCAAAGTCGCCACGCGGACGCTCGGTCTGGCCGTCGTGGCGCTCGGCGGCGGTCGCACCCGGGCGGACGATAGGATCGACTCCGCCGTCGGCCTCGACCGGCTGGCCGGCGTCGGCGACGCCGTCGGTCCGGACCGGCCGCTCGCAATCGTCCATGCGCGGGACGAGGCAGGCGCCGAGCGGGCCGCGGCCGCCGTCCGCGACGCCTATGCGCTCGCCGACGCCGGCGCCACGCCGTCGCGCGCAAAGCTGATCCAGGAGCGCATCGCGTGACCCGCGCGCTGCTGATCGTGCTCGATTCGGTCGGGATCGGCGGAGCGCCGGACGCCGCGCGCTTCGGCGACGAGGGCGGCGACACGGTCGGCCACATCGCCGAGGCCTGCGCGGAAGGTCGGGGCGATCGTGACGGTCTTCGCAAGGGGCCGCTCCGCGTTCCGAACCTCGTGGCTCTCGGCCTCGGCGAGGCCTGCCGGCTCGCGACCGGCCGCACGCCGCCCGGCCTCGAAGGCGGGGCGACGACCGGGCTCTGGGGCGCGGCGGAAGAGGTGTCTTCCGGAAAGGACACGCCTTCCGGCCATTGGGAAATCGCCGGACAGCCCGTGCCCTTCGACTGGATCTATTTCCCGAAGACCGAGCCAAGCTTCCCGAAGGCGCTGACCGACGCGCTGATCGCGGCGGGCGATCTGCCGGGCATCCTCGGGGACCGTCACGCCTCCGGCACAGCGATCATCGCGGAGCTCGGCGAGGAGAGCGTGCGGACGGGGAAGCCAATCGTCTACACCTCCGCCGATTCCGTGCTGCAGATCGCGGCGCACGAAGAGGCTTTCGGCCTCGAGCGGCTGCTCGCGCTCTGCGAGACCGCCCGCGGCCTGCTCGACCGCCGCGTCGGCCGCGTGATCGCTCGACCGTTCCTCGGCGCCGACGCCGCGAGCTTCCGACGCACGGCCAACCGCCGCGACTACGCTGTGCCGCCGCCCGGCCCGACCCTTCTCGCTCGCGCCACCACCGCCGGACGCGAGGTCGTCTCGGTCGGCAAGATCGGCGACATCTTCGCGCATGAAGGCACGGGCCAGATAGTGAAGGCGGCCGGCAATGCCGCTTTGCTCGACGCCGCCCTGTCAGCCTTCCGCGGCTTGGCTGATGGCGGCCTGGCGTTCGTCAACCTGATCGACTTCGACACCGAGTTCGGCCATCGCCGCGACGTGGCCGGCTACGCCGCCGCGCTCGAAGCCTTCGACACGCGCATACCCGACATCCGCGCAGCGCTCTTTCCCGGCGATCTCTGCGTGATCACCGCGGACCACGGCTGCGACCCCACCTGGCTCGGCGCCGACCACACTCGCGAGCGCGTGCCGGTGCTGGCGTTCGGGCCTGATGTGGAGGCGGGGACGATCGGGCTGCGCAGGACCCTCGCAGACATCGGCGCGACGCTCGGCGCGCATCTCGGCCTGGGGCCAGGGCCGCATGGCGCTTCGTGGCTGGGATAGCCGCTTGTTCCGCCAAACCCGCTCCGGTACGACGTTGGCGTCACACGCAAATCATCCTGGGAGCCTCGCGGGCATGGCCGAAGTCACTGTCTGCGACCACCCGCTCGTGCAGCACAAGCTGACGCTGCTGCGCGAAAAGCATCGGTCGACGGCGAACTTCCGGCAGGTGCTGCGCGAGCTCTCGCTGCTGCTCGCTTATGAGGTGACGCGCGACCTGCCGGTCGAACTCGTGGAGATCGAGACCCCGCTGAAGGCGATGCAGGCGCCGATGCTGGCGGGCAAGAAGCTGGTCTTCGCCTCGATCCTCAGGGCCGGCAACGGGCTCGTGGATGGCATGCTCGATCTCGTGCCTTCCGCGCGTGTCGCTCACGTCGGCATCTATCGCGATCACGACACGCTCGAGGCGCGGCGCTACTTCTTCAAGGCGCCGGCGGATCTCGGAGAGCGCATCGTCATCGTGGTCGATCCGATGCTCGCGACCGGCAATTCCGCGACCGACGCGATCGACGCGCTGAAGGCGGAGGGCGCGGTCGACCTGCGCTTCCTGTGCCTGCTCGCGGCCCCGGAAGGCGTCGCGCGGCTGTCCGCTGCCCATCCGGACGTGCCGATCTTCACCGCCGCGATCGACCACCGACTGAACGAGAACGGCTATATCGAGCCCGGCCTCGGCGACGCCGGCGATCGTCTCTACGGCACGAAGTGAGGTCTCAGACCCGTCTTCCGCGGACGCCCCAGATGGCGATCGCGGCGAGCGCGGCCGAAATCAGCCCGCTGTAGCCCGCAAGCGATATGCCGAGCAGCCGCCAGGCCGCGCGATCACAGGGCACGATCCGCGTGGTCCGCATCTGCTCGAGCAGGCCGCCCGCCGAAGTCGGCGCCGCGTCAGCGCCCGCACAACTCGTCGGTCCCGGCCAAAAACTCCACTCGACGCCGGCGTGATAGGCGCTGAGCACGGCTCCGCCAGCAAACAACAGGCCTGCCAGCGCCAGCGGCGCGCGGCCTTTCGGTCCAAGCCCGGCTGCGAAAAGCGCGAGCGGAACGCCGAGGTAGTACGGCCAGCGTTCCCACAGGCAGAGCATACAGGGCACGTAGCCGAAGCCGTGCTCGAAGACGAGCGCGCCGCCGACGGTCGCTGCGGCGAGCACCCCAATGGCGAGACCGGCGATGCGGACGGCGGACACGCGGATCAGACCACGTATTTCACCACGACGAAGCCGCCGACCACGAACACCAGCAGGATGATCGTCGCGAGTTCGAGCCTCTTTTCGATGAACTCACGGACGGGCTCGCCGTAGCGCTTGAGCAGCCACCCGACGACCAGGAACCGCAGCGTCCGCGACACGGCCGATAGCGCCATGAAGAGGAAGAAATTGTAGCCTGCGAAGCCCGATGTGATCGTGACCAGCTTGTAGGGAATCGGCGTCAGGCCCTTCAGCAGGATGATCCACAGCCCGTAATGGGCATAGGTCTCCCGAAAAGCCTCCATCTTGTCGCCGTAGCCGTAGAGATTGATGATCCATAGCCCCACGCTGTCATAGAGCAGCGCGCCGATCGCGTAGCCGAGCGCGCCGCCCATCGTGGACGCGAGCCCGCAGAGGAGCGCGAGGTAATAGCCGCGCTCCGGCCGTGCGATGGTCATCGGCACGAGCAGGATGTCGGGCGGGAGCGGGAAGAACGAGGCTTCCGCGAAGGCCACTCCGAAGAGAGCGCGGTCGGCGTGCTTGCCCGCGGCGAGCGACAGCGTCCAGGCGTAAAGACGTCTGAGCATTCCCGGCCTTTCGGAAAGCGCGCCGGCGCGAGGATCACGCAGCCGGATGGGGGACGACTTGTGGACCACTATGCGCGTCCGGTTTGTGAACGCGCCGTAAAGTCCCGCGTCACGAGGCCTAGAGTTTCAGCGACCTCGACGCAAGCGCGCAGGAGCGCGCCGACGCTCACGATTGACAGGCGCGGGGCCTGTCGACATCGTGCGCGCCGCTCGCGCCGCCAGCGCGAGGCTTTCCGGCGCGGGCGTGGCGGAACTGGTAGACGCGCCGGACTCAAAATCCGGTTCTGGAGACAGAGTGTCGGTTCGAGCCCGACCGCCCGCACCACATCTTTCGGGCATCGCCCGCAGCCGGAGCCTCCGCCGAGACGATGGCCCGCACCATCCTCGACCTCACCCGCCTGCTGACCCGGTCGAGCCATTCCGTGGCGACCGGTGTCGACCGCGTCGAACTCGCCTACGCAAAGCGGATCCTCGGCAAAAGCGACGCCGAGGCCGGCTTCGCTGCGATCGTCGGCCAACGCGTCGCGCCGCTCCGCCGCGCGCCCGTTGAAGCCTTTCTCCAGGCGCTCGACGCCAAATGGCGCGAGGGCGCCGGCGACGGACACGCCGCCCGCCGGCTGGCCGAGCGTCTAGGCGCGCTGCTGCCGGAGAGCCCCACCCCGGCGGCGCCGAACAAAGCGCGCGATCTCGCCTGGCGCCTGAGGGTCGCGGCGATCGCGCGTGCGGGCCGACCGGCGGTCGCTCCCGGCAACGTCTACGTCCACGTCTCGCACATCCGGCTCGACCGTCCGGAACCGTTCGAGCGCCTGCGCGGCTCGGGGGCGCGGCTGACGGTCCTGGTCCACGACCTGATCCCGATCCGCTTTCCCGAATACGGCCGGCCGGGCGAGGACGAGCGTCATGCGCGACGCATGACAACCGCGCTCGGCTGCGCGACGACGCTGATCGCCAACTCGCAAGCGACCGCCCGCGACCTCGCCGCATTCGGGAGGGAGCGGGGTCTCCAGTCGCCGCCCGTTGTCGTCGCGCCGCTCGGCGTGGAGTCCGCCTTTGCGGCCGGGGTCGCGCCGCTCGGCGCGCCAAAACCCTATTTCGTGTCGCTCGGGACCATCGAGCCGCGCAAGAACCACCTTACCCTGCTCCATGTCTGGCGGCGGTTGGCGGAGCGGATGGGGAGCGAGACCCCGACGCTCGTCCTGGTCGGCCGCCGCGGATGGGAGAACGAGATGGTGCTCGATCTGCTCGAGCGGTGTCCCGCGGTCCTCGCCCATGTCGTCGAGGCCAACGATTTGCCGGATCAGGCGCTGACCGCCCTCGTCAGGGGAGCGCGCGCGCTGCTGTTTCCGAGCTTTTCGGAAGGCTTTGGCCTGCCGCTCGCGGAGGCGTTGGCGCTCGGCGCGCCGGCGCTGGCGTCCGACCTCGATGTTTTCCAGGAGATCGCAGGCGACGCCGCGGAACGCTTTGATCCGCTCGACGCCGGCGCTTGGGAGGACGCGATTCTCGATTATTCCGGCCGGAACCCCGCGCGGCGCGACGCGGCGCTGTCGCGGGCAGAATGCTTCGCGCCGCCGTCATGGGCGGCGCATTTCGCCGCCGTCGCCGAAGCCACGGGCGGCCTCTAAGGCCGGGAGCGTCAGGCGCTGTGGTCGCGGATGCCGTAGAAGATCAGCGCGCCGACGGCCCAGGCGATCGCCGAGCAGACGAACACCAGCAGAATCATCTTCAGCCGGGCGGGGTAGAGCGAATCCTCAGGAAGATACGGCTCGACGAAGGTCGTTAGATAGCGCGACTGCCGTTCGGCGTTGACGCGCGCCCCCTCCACCGTCTGACTCGCAGATTCATACGCCTTCTCGGCAAAGCTGCGCTCAGTCTCGAGGTTCTCGAACTCGGCCATCGAGGCGGAGAGCAGCGGTCCTCCGTTCGCATTGGGCGTCTGCGAGCCGATCTTCGCGCGCTCGGCTGCGATGCGCGACCTCAGGGAGTCGATGTTGGTCTGCTTCACTCGGACGGAGGGCGAGTCCTTGGACAGGAAACCCGCGCTCGCGCCAAGCTCCGCCTCTCGCTTGGCAAGTTCGCCCTCGAGATCAGACACGATCTTGAACTGCGCGGCGACGACGCTCTGCGCGTCCGGAGCGCCGCGGCGGTCGCGATATTCCTGAATCGCCTTGCGGGCGAATTTCAGCCTGAGTTCGGCGCGCGACTGCTCCTGCTTGGCGAGGCGGACCGAATCCTCCCGCGCCCGGTCGGAGAGCCGGTTCACCAGCCGCTCGCTCTCTCGCACGGTCTCACGCGCGACCTTCAGGGACTCTTCGGGGGAGAAGGAGCGGACTGTGAAGGTGATGATCCCCGTCACCGGCTCGAAATAGACCCACGACACAGTGTTCCAGTAGCTCGTGAGGTGCTCGATCGTGTCTTCGGCGCCGTAGGGTCGGTACTTCGCGACAAAGTCGCCCTTGTCGTTCGTGTAGATCGAGCGCAGGTCGAGCGAGCGCTGCATGTTGCCGACGAGCTGCCCGCTCTGGATGAACTGGGCGACGATGAAACTGTCCGAGATCATCGCGAGCGGGCTCGCGGCCATGCCGGCGAGCGCGCCAATTCCGTCTCCGCCCCGGCTCGGAATGTCTGCGGGGCCTCGGACGGCGAAGCGCGCCTCGGCGATAAATTGCGGAGCGGCGATGACGCCGTAATAGAGCGTCGCGAGCCCGGTCGGCAGCGCGATCGCGAGTATCGCAGAGATGCGGACGACGTTGCGCTTGCGCTTGGCGCCGGCTCGGCGCGCGGCGGACGGAACGACGAAGTCGGCCGGGGGCTGCGGAAGAACCTTCCGGCGCGGCAGGACGCGCTGCGGGAGGGGTACGACAGTGTTCGACGGAGCAGGCGATGGCTCGACGCCTGCGGGCGCTGTCTTCGCCCTGTTCTCGGCCGCGGCGCGCCTTGCGGCGACCCGCTCAGCCTTGCTTGGACGAGACGACACCAGCGTCGGATAGGTGGGGGCGCTCTCCGCCCGTTCGGGCGCGGCCGGAGCCTCGGCCTTAAGCTTAGGCCTCGCGGAGGCCAGAGAACTGAGGATCGATCGGGCTCGAGCCCCGAGCTGGACGTCGACGCGGCCGCGCGAAGCGTGATGGTCGCTCATGTCGGCTTTCTGGTCCCCGCTTCGACTACTGCAGAATAGGCTTCAACTGCCCCATCAAGGGTATCATAGAACGCGAGCTGCCCCTGGTCGAGCACCAGGCCGCAATCGCAATAGCCCGCCACGGTTGTGGGGTCGGTGGTCGCCCAGACTACGCCTGCGCGGCTGATCCGGTCAGCGAGGGCGCCGTCGATCGCAGCCATCCTGTCCAGCGGCGCGCGTGGAAGCGCCTGATTGATGAAGTACCAATCGAATTGGATGGCGAGCGTCAGGCCAAGAGCGAGCATGCGTCGGTCGGTGAGGGGATAGCGCCGGATATTGACGCCGCGTCTCAGCTTCACGCCGCTGAGGTCGACGGCGATTGTCGCGATGTCCGCCGCATCGAGCCCGTAGACCCGTCCCAAGAAAGCCGCGTTCTCGCGCAGCGTTGATTTTCCGTCAAGGAACGCGGCGGAGCCCAGTGGCCAGCAGGGAAGTCCGACGCGGCGAATAGATCCTTTGTCGGCGGGCTCCGCGCCGGACAGCGTTTGGATGATGAGGTCATTGGCGGCCGCGTCCGGCCCGAACAGCGCTACACGCCGCCTAGCCGGCACGATGGCGCTCGCCTCCTTCAGTGGCCAGCGCTGCTTGCCGCGCACCACATGACCCTTCCACACGTCCTTGAGGAGCAGCATTCGCGCGGAACTACTTCTTCCTGGCCGCCTTGTGGTCGCGGAGCGCGCGTTCGCCGGCGAGACCAATGGCTATGAAGACGATGGTCACGGTGAGCAGGTAACCGCGATCGAGAGAGGCGCAGACATAGCCCGGATAGAAGCCCTCTCGGAACCATTCAACGCAATGCAGGATCGGATTCCAGAGAAAGACCTCCCGGATCACCGGCGGCACCCGATCGATGATCATGTGAAAGCCCGAACTCAGGAACAGAGCCATCATCAGGATGCCCTGAAAATGCAGAAGTCCTGGCGCAAGGCTCGTCAGCAGAGACCAGAGCAACGCGAAGCCAAGCGTATAGAACGCCATTGCGACGAAGGCGGCGAGGCAGGTCAACGGATCCGCGGGGACGACGTCGAAGCCGAACACGCCGAGGATGAAGAGCACGATGCTCATCGCGACGAGGCCGGTCACGATCTCGAGGATCCAGACCGCGTAGGCCGCGTCCAGCCGGTGCAGGGCGGTCAGCCCCTCGCGCTTCCGCCTCCGGAGCGTTCCGGCGATGCTCGGCGAGGTCTTGCGCCACGTCCGCGCGATGATGACGCCAGTGGCGAAGAAGACCTCGTAGCTCGTGCCGACCGGCGGATGGTGGCTTGCGGCGCCGCGCAGCGAGAATTTTAGGATAAAAACCCAGCAGATCGGCTCGACGATCGCCCAAATATAACCGGCGCGCGAACCCGCATAACGCGTCCGCACCCGGCGCAGCATCAGCGCGAAGACCGATCGGGCTTGCAGCGAGAGCGAGGCTGAGAGGTTCAAGGGAGTGGCCTTGGCTCAGGCTCTCAGGCGGTTTTCACCGGCCCGGAGCGCGTCTGCGACGGCGGCGCGGATCTGATCGAGGGAAAACGGCTTGGTGACGACGTCGTGGATCAGAGCGTCGAGCCCGGCCGCCCGCTCGCGCTGGTCGGCGTAGCCCGTCATCAGCAGGATCGTGACGTCCGGATAGTCGCGGGCGGCGGAGAGCGCGAGCGCGATGCCGTCCATCATCGGCATGCGGATGTCGGTGAGCAGCAGGTCGAACGCGCCGTCGGCTTCGTTCAGCTTGTCGAGCGCGTCAGCTCCGTCGAAGGCGGGCGTCACATCATGCCCGTCCATCTCGAGCGCGCGACGCACGAAGCCGCGCACCGCCTCCTCGTCGTCCGTCAGCAGGATTCTCGCCATTGGGAGAAGCTCCTTCCGTTCGCTCAGGCCCCGTCTTCGGAGACGATCCCCACGAAGGGCAACTGGCGATAGGCATGGGCGGCGTCCATGCCGTAGCCAACAACGAAATGGTCCGGACATTCGAATCCGACCAGATCGGCGTCGATCGAAACGGCGCGTTTGCCGCCTTTGTTCAGCAGCACGCAGGTGAGCACGCGCCGCGCGCCGCGCTCCAGCATCAGATCGCGCGCAAAAGCCAGCGTACGGCCGGACTCGAGGATGTCGTCGACCAGCACCAGGTCACGGCCGGCGACCTCGCTCTCGATGTCGTGTACGACCCGGACCTGCCCGCTCGACTTCTGCCCTTCGCCATAGCTTGAGAGCGTGATGAACTCGACCTCCGGCTCAAGCCCCGCGGAGTGGAGCGAGCGGATCAGGTCGGCTGCGAATACGAAGCTGCCCTTCAGCACCGCGACCACCAGCAGGCGCTCGGGAGCGGCCTGAGCGATGACGTCGGCGAGTTCGGCGTTGCGCGCGGCAATCGCCTCCGCGCTGTGCAGCACGGTCATACGGCGGGTCATTCGTTCTCCTTTAGCGCGCTCAAAAGCCCGGGCGCGTCATGATATCCCGTCGGTTCAGAAACCGGACCGCAACTCTCTGGCCTTCCGCGGGCGGAGAGGCCAGGCGCGCACGGAACTGTGCGATCTCGCCGGGACCCAGTTCGCCGCGGGCCGCAACCGTCGTCCAAGCGTACAGCTCCCGGTCATCGTCCGCCATCACGGCGAGCCTGAGGCGAGGGACGGCGACCGCGTTCTTCGTGACGTTCGCGATCGCGCCCGTCACCAGCAGGAGCGGCGAACCCTCTTCGAGTTGCTCGGCCGACCGGACCTCACGCAGGTCGAGACCGCGGATGTTCACATCGAGCCCAAGCGCGCCGTAAAGCGAAGAGAGCGAAGGCGCAAGCTTTACCACCTCGACGCGCTGGATGAGGAGCAAGGCGAGGGCCGCGAGACCCAGCAACACGAGGGCGAACTTAGGCTTGATCGGCGGCCAGCGCCGGGCGCCCGATTGTTTTCGCGCGCGCGACGTCTTCCGGCGGGTCTCTGTGGAAGCCTGATCGTCGACGGTCTGCGCGGCCGGTTCTTCATCGAAGGCCTCGACCGGCGCGGCGTCGTCGAGAGCCATGATCGGCTCGGGCGGCGGCCCTGCGAACCATTGCGTCGTGCAGCGCGCGCAGCGCACCATCCGCCCCTCGCCGATCGCTTCGTCTGAGAAACGGTAGGAGGACTGGCAGGATGGGCAGGTGACGAGCATGGGGCGTCCGGTTCGCTCTGATCGACGCAACGGCCGCGGGTGCGTGGAACTCTCGCGCTTTTATCGTTAATGGCTCGTTAAAAGCTCGCCGCCACAAGTATAGGACGCGGGCCCGGGCGGCCAGGGATGCGCCATGCTTCGTTTCGAGAATGTCGGCCTGCGATACGGGCTAGGCGCGGAAGTGCTCCGCGACCTGAGCTTCGCGATCGAGCCGAACTCGTTCCAGTTCCTTACCGGTCCGTCCGGCGCCGGGAAGACGTCGCTGCTGCGGCTGATGTTCCTGGCGCTGAAACCTACGCGTGGGTTGGTGCGGGTGTTCGGGCGCGACATCCTCACGCTTCCGCCGCGCGAACTGCCGGGCCTAAGGCGCCGAATCGGCGTCGTGTTCCAGGATTTCCGGCTGCTAGACCACATGACGACCTACGAAAACGTCGCTCTGCCGCTTCGCGTCGCGGGTCGCGAGGAGTCGAGCTATAGGGCGGAGGTTGTAGAACTGCTTGGCTGGGTCGGGCTGGGGGAGCGACTGGACGCCTTTCCCTCCGTGCTATCCGGCGGCGAAAAGCAGCGCGCGGCGATAGCGCGGGCGCTTGTCGCGCAGCCGGAGATGCTGCTCGCGGACGAGCCGACCGGCAACGTCGATCCGCAGCTCGCGCGTCGCATCCTCAGGCTGTTCGTGGAGCTGCACAAATCCGGTACGTCGGTCGTCATCGCCACCCATGACATCGCCTTGATGGACCTGTACGACGCGCGTCGGCTGGTGCTCCACGAAGGCAGGCTGCACGTCTACGAATGAGCGGGCGAAACGGCGCCGCGCCGGCCGGAAGGCGCGAAGATGATGAGGCTCCTGCGAAGACGCAGTCGCCGCGGGGAGGTGATCTGCGCGCCCAGTCCCGCCCGGCGGCGGGTCCCGGCCGCAGGCTCGGTCCGATCGTCCCAGCCTCCTCGGTCTCCGGCACCACGCTCGTCATGGTGATCGCGATCATGACCTATCTCGCGGGGTTGACGGTCGGCGGCGTCGATCTCGTGCGCGCGACCGCCGACGATTGGGCGCGAGACATCGTGCGCGAGACGACGATTCAGATCCGCCCAGCCGAAGGCCGCGACATGGACGCTTCCGTCGCGCGCGTCTCCGAGATCGCCCGGGGGACCCGCGGGGTGTCGGAGGTCCGGCCCTATTCCAAAGCGGAGACGGCGCGGCTGCTTGAGCCGTGGCTCGGCTCAGGCCTCTCCTTCGACGACCTCCCCATCCCGCGGCTCGTAGTGCTCAAGCTGTCCGACGCGACGCAGTTCGACGCCGTCGCCATGCAGGCGAAACTCGAAAGGGAGGCCCCGGGCGCGACGCTCGACGACCACAGGCGCTTCCTCGACCGGCTGGTCGCAATGGCGCGCACCATCGTGTGGCTTGGGGTGGGGGTGCTCGCGCTGATGCTTGCGGCGACCGTGCTCTCCGTCGTCTTCGCGACGCGGGGCGCAATGGCGGGCAACCGCGACATCGTGCAGGTCCTGCATTTCGTCGGCGCGCGCGACGGCTACATCGCCGGACAGTTCCAGCGTCGCTTCCTGCGGCTGGGCCTGAAGGGCGGGTGCGCCGGGGGCGCGGCGGCGATCGCGACATTCCTGACTGCAGGCCTCATGGCCGATCAAGGAGTGGGTACGGCGGCGGTCGACCAGGTCGACGCTTTGTTCGGCCGCTTCGAGGTCGGCGCGTCGGCCTATGCGGGCGTGCTCTCTATCGTGCTGATCATCGCGGCGCTCACCTCGATCACGTCGAGGGTGACCGTCTACCGGACCTTGAGGGCGATGGGATGAGCGCGCGCCCGATGCTTGCTCTGCATGCGGCGCCGCTGCGAACGCGGCGTTCTTGGCGGAACCGGCGCGGCTGAGATGCGAGCTCCGGCGGACATCGGGCGTCGCGAAACGGCGTCCCAGCGGCGGGTGGGCGGCGGCTTCGGAGCGCTGCGGCCGATCCTGTTCGTATGCGTCGCCGTCGGACTGCTGCTCGGCCTTGGCTTCCTCAAATTTCTGTCGGTCGTGCCCGAAGGCGAGCAGGCCGCGCCTGCGAAGAGCGACGGCATCGTCGCGCTGACCGGCGGGGCGGAGCGCCTGTCCGACGCGTTGCGACTGCTCGCTTCCGGCCGAGGGCGGCGCCTGCTGATCTCCGGCGTCCATCCGGGGACGACCGAGGCGGAGCTCGCGCGAGCCCAGCCCGATTACGAGCCTTTCGCGCGCTGCTGCATCGACCTCGGGCGTCGGGCGCTGAACACGGCAGGAAACGCCGTGGAGACGCGGCGATGGGCGGAAAGCCACGGCTTCCACTCGCTCATCGTCGTGACTTCGGGCTATCACATGCCCCGTACATTGATGGAGCTGTCCCGCGAGATGCCTGACGTCGCGCTCGTCCCCTACGCCGTCGTGACCGATCGCCTGCGCGGCGAGCCTTGGTGGCGCGACTGGCCGACGGCGCGGCTGATCGTCGGCGAGTACGTGAAGTATGTCGCGGCGCTGGTGAGGATCCGGCTCGCGCCGAGACTGGCGAGGGCGGAAGCCGTCGTGCAGGGACGGGCGGACGCGCCCGACTCCCGCTCCTGACAAGTCCGGCATCCTTGCAGAGCGCCGACCGGCCATCCGACGAGGACACGCGCGCCCGCCCTGTCGCTCGCTGGCGCCCTTATGTCTTCAACGCCGCGATGGGCGCGCTTGTCGCGGTGACCGCGCTTGTCGCGGGACCTGCGCTGATCGTGCTGCCCCAGGAGCGGACGCGGGCGGTCGCGCGCTGGTGGGCGCGCACCAACCTGAAGCTGCTGAGGGCGATCGTCGGCATCAGCCTCGAGATCCGCGGACGCGAGCATATCCCGCAGGGCGGCGCGCTGATCGCGGTCAAGCATCAGTCGGCGCTCGAGACCTTCGCCCTGATGCCGGAGCTTCCGGACCCGGCGTTCGTGCTCAAGCGCGAACTGCTCGAACTTCCTCTGTTCGGCTGGTTCCTGCAGCGGATCGGCGTGATCGCCGTCAATCGGGCGGCCGGCTCCAAAGCGCTTGGCGACCTCCTTCTCCAATCGCAGAAGGCGACCGTTCTGGGGCGGCAGGTGGTGATCTATCCCGAGGGCACGCGGCGGCCCATCGGCGCCCCGCCGGACTACAAGTCCGGGGTCGCGCTGCTCTACAAGCGTCTCGATGTCGCCTGCGTGCCGGTCGCGATCAACACCGGCGTGTTCTGGCCGAAGAAGGCGCCAGTCTGGCGGCGCGGTCGGGCCGTCATCGAATTTCTCGAACCAATCCCGCCGGGGCTTGACCGGCACGATTTCGAGCGCTTGCTCCAGTCTCGGATCGAACAGGCGAGCGCGGCGCTTGCGGCGGAAGCGCAGGGAGACCAAGAGGTTCTTGTCTTCTCGTCGATCGATTAGCTTGACAAGGGAGTATGCAGAAACCCCTATTGTGCTGAGAATGCGCGAGGTGATTCGCTATGGCGAAGCTCGACATCGCCGAAATCGGCGAACTGCTGGACAGCATCTCTTCGGGGGCGGCTCCGGCGTCGGCAAAAGATGATGGGCTAGCGATGGTCGCCCGCGAGAGCGGGATCGGCAACCGCTACCGCGTGTGGCGCGGGCGATCCCACAGGCGCTACGTCGTAACCGTGATGCCGCTGGACGAGGCGATGCGCGTTGAGAACGCCATCGTCATGCTGGTCGCTTACGCCGCGGACGGCGGCCGCGAAATTCTGTGGGCTGGCGAGAGCGGATCGTCATTGCCGGGCTTGGTCATCGCTGCCGGCGCGCGCATCGAAGCCCACGTCCACCTGCTTGCGACCGACGCCGACACGCGCGCCACGGTGCTGGCCGATCTCATCAACGGCGCGCAAGGCTATTCGTCGGTGCTGACCGTCAGGGCTGCGGCCAGCCATGCGAGGGTCGGGTCCACCACGCCGAGCCGTTCGAGTTCGCGCGCGGTGTTGACCACGTAATCCGGGTTCGGGCCGGCGAGACCGACCCGGCCGACGATCCGCGACAGCGTCTCTTCCGGCGACAGAAGACCGACATACTGTCTGTGCGCGCGATCGACCACGTAAGCGACCGCCGGAACCACGCGCCCATCGGGCAGGGTCGTCGGCAGCATCTTCTCCAGATAGACGTTGGTGGCGAGTTCTCGCTCCCGAAGGTAGTCGAGCGTCGCCGGCACGCGCGGGGCCGCTACGCGATACGCCACGCCTTTGCAGGAGCCGCCCTCGTCGAGCCCCAAGACCAGGCCCGGATTCGCCGGGGTGCCACGATGGAGGTGGGATTCGATGCAGAGCGCGCGGTGATAGCCGTCCACCTCGGCGGGCGTCATTTCGGCGGCCTCGAAGCCGGGGCGCCACATCAGCGAACCGTAGGCGAACACCCAGAGGTCGACGTCGGTCGGGATCATAGTCTGTCCGAAACGACTGGCTTGACGACGCGTCACGCTCATGCGTCGGGTAGCAGCCTCGCCGAACCCCCGCAAGGGCGGGCGCCGCGGCGCAACAAATAAGCCGTGAGGCATGATGAGCATGGCCCCCGAAATCGCGTCGCGCAGCCGAAGCGGGCTGTGGGGATTGTTCGTTCCCCTCATTCTTGTGGCAGTGCTTGCGGCTGGCTGGTCAGGCTTCTGGTTCTATGCGGCCGGCCGCGCCGATGCGGCGATCGACGACTGGCTCGCCAAGGAGGCCGCGCGTGGACGGGCCTATGCCTGCGAGAAGCGCGCGCTGGGCGGCTTCCCCTTCCGCGCGGAACTGACCTGCGACGGCGTGAGCGCCGTGATCGCGACCACCGGCGGCGAAGTGCGCGCCTCCGCGCCGCGGTTCAAGGCGGTGGCGCAGGTCTACGACCCGAACCGCATGATCGCCGAGCTCGACGGGCCGGTGTCGCTCACCACGGCCGACGGGCGAACCCTCGCGCTTAGCTACCAGCTCGCACAGGCGAGCCTCGGCATCGCCGACCGTCGCTTCGATCGCGGCTCGTTGGTCGTCGACGCTCCGCGCCTGAGGGAGGGGCCGGACGAGGTCGGGGCCGCCAAGGCGTTCGAAGCCCATGTCCGCCGCGTGCCGGGCGGCGAGGCGGGCGCCTACGACGTCGCGCTCACGCTCGACGAAGCCGACGCGCCGCTGCTTGGCATGCTGCCCATCGGGCAAGGCCCCGTGTCGCTGCAACTCCAGGCCGAAGCGCGCGGCGTCGACGATTCGACGACGCTAAAATCGCCGGCGGACCGCCTCCGAGCCTTCGCGGAAGCGGCAGGGACGGTGCACGTGTCGCTGGCGAAGCTCGTTCGCGGCGATGTCGCGGCCGAGGCGCGCGGCGATCTCGCCCTCGACAAGCAGGGCCGCATCGAAGGCTCCGGCGATTTCGTCGCGCGCGGCGCCGACGACCTTGTGCGCGCTCTGCTTCCCGACGACGGCAAGAAGGGGCTGGCTGCTCTGCTCGGCGTTGGCGTCCAGATGCTGGGCTCGCCGGCGAAGCTCGATGGGGCCGACGCCATGAGCTATCGCATAAGGATCGAGAAGGGCCGCGTCGCGGTTGGGCCGATCAAGGTCTACAAGCTGCCTCCGGTCTTCTGAGCGGCCTCGCGGATCGACGATAGCGTCGCGGTCGGCGTGACAGCCTCGGGATCAAGCCGGACGTGGACGAGCGCCGGCCGTCCGCACGCCAGCGCTGTCGAGAAGGCTCCGGCGAACTGGCCGGCCTCCGTGACCGAAAAACCCTCCGCGCCATAGGCGCGCGCGAGACCGGCGAAATCCGGGCTCGTCACTGTGGCGCCGAACGATCGGCCGGGATATTCGCGCTCCTGATGCATGCGGATCGTGCCGAACTGGCCGTTGTCGATCACCACGACGACGATCGCGAGTTCGTGTTGAACGGCGGTCGCCATCTCCTGCCCGGTCATCAGGAAGCAGCCATCGCCAGCGAGCGCGACCACGATGCGCTCTGAATGCAGGCGCTTCGCGGCGATCGCGGCCGGCACGCCGTAGCCCATCGATCCCGAGTTCGGCGCAGCCTGCGTCCCGTAAGCGCGGAAGCGGTGGAACCGGTGAAGCCAGATCGCATAATTGCCGGCGCCGTTCGCGACGATCGCGTCCTGCGGCAGCGCCCTCAGCGCGTCGATCACTTCCGCCATCTGCACGTCGCCGGGGTGGGGCGGGACGGTCTCCGACCATTCGAGATAGGCGGCGTGAGCGGCCTCCGCCTCGCCTTCCCAGGGGATCGTCTGCGGCGGCTGGACGGCTTCGAGCGCAGCGGCGAAGGCCGCCGGCGAGGCGTTGATCGCGAGCGCCGGCTGATAGACGCGGCCGAGCTCCTCCGGGTCGGCATGGATATGGACTAGCGCCTGCCGCGGCGTTGGCACGGCGAGCGCCTCGTAGCCTTGGGCGGACGCCTCCGACAGGCGCCCCCCGATCAGCAGGACGAGGTCGGCCTCGTCGACGCGCGCGCGGAGCTTCGGGTTCGGGCCGATGCCGAAATCGCCGGCGTAGCAGGGGTGATCGGCCGAAAAGAGCGATTGTCTGCGGAAGGTGACCGCGGTCGGCAGCTGGAAGCGGCTCGCGAAGCGCTCGACGCGGGAGACCGCGGCCTGGCTCCAGCGCGAGCCGCCGATGAGCGCAATCGGACGCTTCGCCGCCCAGAGCATCTTCTGGAGCTGCGCCATGTCGGCGAGCCCCGGCCAAGTCTCGGCCGCGACGACAGGCGGAGCGTCCTCGACATCCGCCGTCTCCGTCAGCATGTCCTCGGGGAGCGCGATGACCACGGGGCCGGGCCGTCCCTGGCAGGCCGTGCGGATGGCGCGCGCGACGAATTCCGGGATGCGCGCGGGATCGTCGATCTCGACGACCCACTTCGCGACCGAGCCGAACACGGCGCGATAGTCGAGCTCCTGGAAGGCCTCGCGATGGCGCATGCCGCGGGCGACTTGCCCGACGAACAGGATCATTGGCGTCGAGTCCTGCGAGGCCACATGAAGCCCGCTCATCGCATTCGCCGCGCCTGGTCCGCGCGTGACGAAGCACAGGCCTGTCCGTCCGGTCAGCCGTCCCGCGGCGTCGGCCGCCATCGCGGCGCCGCCTTCCTGACGGCAGACGACGAAGTCGAAGGCGCGCGAACGCATGGCGTCGAGCACGGCGAGGTAGCTCTCGCCGGGCACGCCGAAGCCGAGCGTCAGCCCGTTCGCCAAGAGCGCGTCGACCAGGATCTCCGCGCCGGTCCGCGGTTCCGTCATTTGCGCGGATCGTCGGCGATCGTGACCGGCACGCGGCCGAGGATCAAGCGCAGCAGCCGTCGCGGGAGCAGGCGGCCGACGCGGATGGCGGCCACCATCTGCCAGGGGAAAGCGACCAGCGACGCGCTGCGCTCGACGCGCCGACGGATCAGCGCGGCGGCGGCGTCCGCCGACATCTCGAAGGGCTTTGGCCCGAGATAGCGCGCGCTCATGTCGCTGGTGACAAAGCCGGGGCAGACGACGGTGACGCTGACGCCGTCCGGCGCGAGGAAATCACCGAGCGCTTCGCCCCAGGTGAGGATTCCAGCCTTGGAGGCTGAATAGGCGGCCGTGTCGCCGATCGGCTGGAGGGCGGCGAGCGAGCTCATCAGCACGATGCGGCCCTCCTTACGGGCGCGCATCGGCTCGACGAGCGGGGTGACGGTCGCGACAGCGCCCTCGAGATTGACGCGAATTTGCCGTTGCGCGCTGGCGAAGGTCTCCATCCGCCGACCGGCTTCTAGGCCGCCGGAAACGCCGGCGTTCGCGATCAGCACATCGACAGGATGCGCGGCGTCGAAGGCGAGCAGCGCGCCCGCCAGCGCCGCTGAGTCCGAGACGTCGATCGACGCGGTCTCGGCCTCGGCGCCGCGCGAGCGGCACTCGCTCGCGACCGCCTCGAGCGCTGCAACGTCACGGCCGATCAGCAGCAGCGTCGCGCCCGGGCCGGCATAGACGCGGGCGAGCGCGGCGCCAATGCCGCGGCCGCCGCCGGTCACCACGATCGACTTCGGGGCGTTGCTCATTCGCCTGGGGCGACCACGCGCTCGCCGCCGTAATGCCGCTCCGGCCTCGACCAGCCGGTCGCGACGAGGCGGGCTGGCAATGGCGGCCGCACCTCCAGCCGCTTGATCGCGAGGGAGACGGCGATATCGATCGCCTGCTTCGAGTAGAACCCGCCGTTCAGCTGGGTCTGCGCTGTGACGACGCGGCGGAAATCCTGCGCGAAATCCGGATCGGGCGGCGTCGGCTCCCGCCAGAAACTCTCCAGCGTGCCCTGATGGGTGAGGCCGGGCATGTCGTAGATCGCCTGGCCCAACGCGATCGTCGGCCGGCCGCGGCTGACGGCGAGCGTCCCGATCGTGCTGTTGACCACCACGACTCCCGCCGCGCCGTCGAGCAGCGACGGGCCATGGCCGCCGTCGAGATAGAGCAGGCGTTCGCCGAGCCCGGTCTTGCGCGCGGTGATGCCCGTGAGGCGGCGGCGGTTGACCAGGCCGTTGTCGAGCGGGTGCAGCTTCACGACAAGCCGGTCGGTCGGACGCGCGTTCATGGCGAACGAGCGCGCGACGAAGTCCACAACCTCCGTCATCGCGCTGAAGGGGGAGTGCAGGCGGATCTGGTAGTCGCTGTCGAGCTGAAGCGGCAGGAGGAAATAGCGTCCCTCGCCGGTCGCGAGCTGCGCCTCGACCTCGGCCGCGCGACGCTTCTCCGCCTTCCCCTTTATGAAGCGGCCGAGCCAGCCGGCATATTCGATCAAAGGGTGCTGCGGCCTATGCCGGCGATAGAACGGGTAGAAATAGGGGAGCGCGACGTTCGCCACATTGTAGGTCACGTCCCAGAGCGTCCGGAGCCGCATGTCGCCGCGGATGTGCTCGTGCCCTAGGTCGGTCTCCGCCAGTTCGGCTGCGAGTTGGCGGATCGCCTGCGGATCTCGCGGCAAGCGGGAGAAGCCGTTGACGCCGCCGGTCTCAAGCGTGATCCAGTTCGGTCGGAAGTAGCCTTCCTCGAACACATGGACGTCGAGGCCGCGCAGCCGCGCAGTCTCGATTGCGGCGCGGTGATAGGGCCGGCCGTCGCCGAACAGCACGAGGTCGGTGACGCCGCGCTCCTCGATGAAGTTGGAGAGGAAGTCAGGCCAAGCGGACAACCGGCCGCGATAAGCGACGGCGCCGCCGAGCCGCCAGAACAGTTCGTCGCCGAGGTTGAGATTGATCCGCGTGACGTTGAAGCCGCGCTCCAGGAGCGCGCCGCCGAGGCGCCTGAAGAATGGCGAGGCAAGGCCCTGCAGAAACAGGAAGGTGCGCGCCGGCCGGGGGTGATCGGCATGTCCGCGGTCTGTCATCGGTCGCCTGCGGGGATGTCTCGAATAGGCGGTCCCCGTCTCCACCCTGACCGACGTTCTGGAAGAATCACCGCCGCATTCAAGCCTATGCGGCGAGGACCGCCGCGATCGGCGCGGCTTTGACGTTGCAAGCGGCATGACCGACAGCTAGCGCTTGGCGCCGGTCCGGAGCGCTATACCTCGGATGCCCAGTTGAAACATAGGAACGGCAGGGTGGCAATCGTCTCGCGGCGGCTGGAAAGCCGTCGCGCGGATGTCGAGGCCGTCACGAGCTTGACCGTCTCCGGCGCCGGTCCTGTGATCATTGTCGCAACGACAAGCGGCGATCCGCATATGGCGACGGCCGAGGCGAAGGCGCGGAACGCAGGCGCCGGGCTCGCGGTCTTTGCGCCTGCTCCGCTCGCAATCTCAATCTTCGAGCGCGCCCGCCGGCCGCTTTGCTACCGCGTGACGGGCCTGGAGGGCCCGCCGGTCGACGAGGCTGCTTCAGGCGGCCTGAAAGTAGCCGTCTCGGGCCTTTTGGCTATCGCCCCGCCGGGCGAAATCCGTATCGAAGCCGACCTTGACCCGGCGGATCCATCAATCGTTTGGCTCTGCCCGTATACCCGGCGGCGGATCTCCGCGGCTCGCGCGATCGACATTGCGGGCGACGCGCTGCGCCATCGGGCGCGGACCGCCCGCCGCTCTTTCGCGGTCGGCATCACCCGCTGGAAACGGGACGCCGTAAGCGCGTTCCTTGACGGACCGAATGGAAGCCCCGTCTTCGCCGATACAGGCGATGCCGCTGCAGGCGCAAAGGCGGCGTCGGGCCGGATCGTCGTCTGGGCGTCTCGCCGCAGTGAGGAGGTTGAGAAAGCGGCGCGCGAGGCCGGCGCGCCGCTCGCGCGCCTCGAGGACGGCTTTCTCCGCTCGGTTGGCCTCGGCTCCGCCTTCGTTCGGCCTGCGTCGCTCGTGCTCGACGAGAGCGGAATCTACTACGACCCCTCAACGGCGAGCGACCTCGAGAAACTTCTGCGTGAGGTGGACCTGCCGGCGCCGCTCATCGCGCGCGCGGCAGCCCTTCGGCGCCGGATCGTCGAGGCCGGCGCCACCAAATACAATGTGGGCGCAAGCGGGCGGCGCGTGGTCCCGGAAGGCCGGGTGGGCGTTCTCGTGCCCGGCCAGGTCGAAGATGACGCCTCGATCCTGCGCGGCGCGGGCGCGGTGCGCACCAACCTGGCGCTGGTCGCGGCCGTGCGGGCGCGCAGGCCGGACGCCTTCATCGTCTACAAGCCGCATCCGGACGTGGTCGCCGGCTACAGGAGGGGCGCGCCGGCCGATCCGGAGATCGCCCGGATTGCCGACGCCGTCGTGACGGAAGGCTCGATCGCGGACCTCTATCCGCAATGCTCGAGCGTCGAGACCATGACCTCGCTCACGGGCTTCGAGGCCCTTCTACGCGGGCTGGAGGTCACCACCCATGGGCAGCCCTTCTATGCGGGCTGGGGACTCACCGAGGATCTCGCCCCGCCGTCGCCCCGTCGCGGCCGCGCGCGCGCGCTCGACGAACTGGTGGCCGCCGCCCTCATCCTCTACCCGCTCTACGTGGATCCGGCGTCCGGCCTGCCGTGCGGGCCGGAGACGGCGCTCGAGCGCATTCTGGAGGCGCGGAGCGCCGCTTCCGCCGCCGGCGGCCGGCTCGCCGCGCGTGTGCGCCATGCTTATGCGCTTGCCCGCCACCGGCTGCTCGGCCCGTTCGCCAAGGGGCGGCTGTGAGCGCGCTGGCTTTGTCCTTCGTGGCGTCCTTCGCGCTGTCGCTCGTCCTCGAGCGCGTTCCGCCCGGTTCTGGGCTGGTCAGGATGGCTGGGCCGGCGCTGCTCGCCCGGCTCGCGCTGCACCTCTTTCTGTTCGCGGCCTTTTTCGCGCTGTCGTGGCGCCCGTTCCACGCGGGGTTCGTGACGGTCGCGCTTGCGGGGCTGTTCGCCGCGGGCGACGCGACCAAGCGGCGAATTCTCGGCGAGCCGCTGCTGTTCTCCGATTTCGCGCTGGTCCGGCTCGCGATCCGGCACCCGCGCCTCTACTACGCCGACCGGCTGAAAAGCCCGAAGGTGCTTGCCGTCTTGGCGGCGGTGGTGCTCGCGACCGTCGCCTGGTTCTGGATCGAGCCGACCATCCTGCCGCCAAGTGCGCCGTGGCTGCTGCTTGCGCCGCCCGCCTTGGCCGCGCTGCTCCTTGTGGCCGCCCGCACGGCCGGCGCCTCGCGCGTCGCTCAAAGGATCGTCGGCGACCATCCTCTCCCGGAAAAGGATGTCGAACGGTTCGGCCTCGGCGCCGCGATGCTGCTGCACTGGCTGGCCTGGCGGAGAAAGGAGCGGCCCTCCGAAGCCGCGCGCGTCGTGATGGCCCAGACGCCGGCAACCCCGAGCGCGATAAGGCCCGCGGTTGTGGTCGCAATCCAGTGCGAGAGCTTCGTCGACCTCGCCGCACGGGGACTGCGGGGGCCAGCGCTTCCTCTCTGGACGGAAATGAGAGAAAGCGCAGCCGCCTGGGGCAAAGTCCGCGTTCCGGCGGCCGAGGGCGCCTATACGATGCGGAGCGAATTCGGCTTCCTTACCGGCCTTCCCAACGACGCGCTCGGCCTCGACGGCTTCGACCCTTATCTGACCGCCGAGCCTTATGCAGAGGCGTCGATTGCGCGGCGATGTGTCGAGGGCAGCCGCCGCACGCTCTTCATCCACCCTTACGACCGGCGCTTTTTCGAGCGCGAACGGGTGATGATGGCGCTCGGCTTCGAGCGCATGATCTATGGCGAGGCTTTCGAAGACGCCGAGCGCCTCGGGCCCTACGTCTCGGACGCGGCGCTCGCCGACGTGATCGTCGCGGAGATCGAGGCGGCGCGGGAGCCGCTTTTCATCTTTGCTGTCTCGATCGAGAACCATGGGCCTTGGGGTCCGGGCCGGATCGCTGGCGTGGACGAGCCGGCCGCGCAATACGCGCTCCACCTCGAAAGCGCCGACCGGATGGTCGGCCGGGTCGCCGAAGCGCTGCGGCGCAAGCCGGGCGGCGGCGTGCTCTGCGCTTATGGCGACCACGCGCCGGCGCGCACGCTGCATCCAGAACTGCCCGACCGCGACTGTGCGGATTACGTGCTCTGGGACTCGAGGGGCGAGCAGACACGGACGTCTGCGCGCGATCTGCCGATCGATGCGCTTGGGCGGCTTCTTCGGTCGCGGATCTAGAAGGCCTGCTGGGAGCGCTTCTGTGGCCAAAACGTCGCAGAGCCCTCATCAAGCGGCGGCAGGATTGTGGCCCGTGAACCCGTGGGGGTCACGTTAGTTGGCAGCTAAGAGGTTCAATGCTAACCGGACCTCCAGGGGATTGCGTATGCGAGGTTTCATGCCGGCCAGGCGCGTATTCGGCGTGGCGCTCATCAGCGCTTCGATCGGAGTTCTGCCGGGCTGTTCGACCCTGCCGGGCACAGGTCCCTCGACGCAAGAGATTGCGCCTCCGACGGTCAACCGCGATTCTCTCAAGGATTACGTGCTGGTTGATCTCAGCCAGCCCGTCGTCGACGTCCTTTCGCAGTATCGCGTCGCGCCGTTCGCCAGGCGTTTCGCGGCCCCGCGTCCGGCCCCCGGCCAGATCGTCGGCGCCGGCGACGTGCTCTCGATCACCGTGTTCGAGGCGGGCCAGGGCGGTCTGTTCTCCAGCGATTACGGCTCGCGCGTCGCGCTGGAGCAGCGGGTCGACACCGACGGAACGATCAGCGTGCCCTATGCCGGCCGCGTGAAGGCCGCAGGCGAGGCGCCGCAAGTGGTGGAGCGCCGCATCGTCTCTGCGCTAGAGGGCCGCGCCATCCAGCCTCAGGCGCTGGTTCAGATCAAGGAAACGGTGAGCCGCAGCTTCGTCGTCAACGGCGAGGTCAACAGGCCTGGCCGCTACCCGATCACGGCCGCCGGCGACCGCGTGCTCGACGTGCTCGCGACTGCGGGCGGTTCGAAGGAAGAGACCTTCTCGACCCGCATCACGCTGCAGCGCGGCTCGTCGCAGGGCTCCGCGATCATGAAGGACCTGATCGATAATCAGGCTGACAACGTCTATGTGCAGCCGAACGACCGGATCTACGTCACACGCGATCCCGAGATCTTCCTGGCCTTCGGCGCGGTGCCAAAGCCCGGCCCGATCGATTTCGGCCTGGAGAAGATCTCGCTGCTCGAAGCCGTCGGCAAGGCCGGCGGCCTGATCGACCAGCGCTCCGACCCGGGCGCGTTCTTCCTGTTCCGCTACGAGCCGGCCTCCGCCGTGCAGTCCATCAGCCCGGGCTATAACGGCCGCTTCGGCGAGAAGGTCCCGGTGGTGTACCGCGTCAACCTGCGGGATCCGCAGGCCTACTTCTACGCGCGGAACTTCATCATGCGCGACCGCGACGTGCTCTACGTCGCCAATGCGCAGCTCTCGGAGCTTCAGAAGTTCCTGCAGATCCTGGCGGGCGCCCGCGACGTCGCGTCGACGGCCTATCTCGCGCAGCGCGCTTCTTCGTACTGATCGGGGCGATGCGGGCCTAGAGCCCGCGCACCTTCGCGGCGGCGTCCAGGAAGCCCTTGGTCGTCGCGAACAGCTCCGGCACGTCGAGCAGGAAGGCGTCGTGGCCCTTGTCGGTCGCGATCTCGACGAAGCTGACATTCGCCGCCGCCGCGTTCAGCGCATGGACGACTTGGCGCGCGCCTTCCGTCGGAAACAGCCAGTCGGACGTGAAGGAGGCGACGCAGAAGCGCGTCTTCGTGCCCTTGAACGCCGCCGCAAGCGAGCCGCCATGGTCAGCGCCGAGATCGAAATAGTCCATCGCGCGGGTGACGTAGAGATAGGAGTTCGCGTCGAACCGCTCGACGAAGCTTGCGCCCTGATGGCGCAGATAGCTTTCAATCTGAAAGTCGGCGTCGAAGCCGAAGGTGCGCCGGTCGCGGTCCTGCAGGTTGCGGCCGAACTTGGTCTGGAGCGCGGGCTCGGAGAGGTACGTGATGTGCGCCGCCATGCGCGCGACGGCGAGCCCCTTCCGCGGGATCGAACCCTCCAGAAGGTAGCGGCCGTCGCGCCAGTCCGGGTCGGCGGTGATCGCCTGCCGGCCGACCTCGTGGAAGGCGATATTTTGCGCGGAATGCTTGGCGGCGGTCGCAATCGGCAGCGCCGAGAACACGCGGTCAGGATGGCGGGCCGCCCATTGCAGCACCTGCATGCCGCCCATCGATCCGCCGACCGCGCAGAACAGGTCGGGGATGCCGAGATGGTCGAGCAGCAGCGCTTGCGCGTCGACCATGTCGCGGATGGTGACGAGCGGCAGCGACAGGCCATAGGGCTCGCCGGTCGCGGGATCGGTCGAGGCCGGCCCGGTCGTGCCCATGCAGCCGCCAACGACGTTCGAGCAGATGACGAAGAAGCGGTCGGTGTCGACGGGCCGGCCGGGGCCGACCATGGTCGACCACCAGCCTTGCTTGCCCGTGACGGGATGCACGTTCGCGACATGTTGGTCGCCGGTCAGCGCGTGGCAGACCAGCACCGCATTCGAGCGATCGCGGTTCAACACGCCGTAGGTCTGGTAGGCGATCCGCAGCGGCGCCAGCGTCGAGCCGGATTCAAGCTTGAGCGGCTTGCCGATGGCGGCGACGAGCGAACGGGGATTATCGGCCTCGCGTCGCGCGGCCGCATTCACCGACAGTTCGATCGTCGCCTCGTTCATGGGCCTGAGGGTGAAGACCTGTCGCGCGCCGCTGTCAACAATCAGGGCTTGCGCCCCGGCTTATTCGGCGGCGAGAGCCTCGTAGCGGCGGGGCAGGTCGAGCGCGCGCCACACGGCGTCGAGCGCCTGGGTCAACTCGCGGATCAGCGCGTCGTCGTGGAATGGCGACGGTGAAATCCTCAGCCGCTCTGTGCCGCGCGGGACGGTCGGGTAGTTGATCGGCTGGATGTAGATGCCGTGCTGCGTGAGCAGCATGTCGGTCGCCTGCTTGGCCTTTTCCGGACAGCCGACGAGGACCGGGACGATATGCGTCTCGGACGGCATCACAGGCAGGCCGATCGAGGCCAGCGCAAACTTGGTCTCCGCCGTCTGGCGGTGATGCCGGTCACGCTCGACTTGGCTGGTCTTGAGATGCGCGACCGAGGCGCGCGCCGCGGCCGCGATCGCCGGCGGTATCGCGGTGGTGAAGATGAAGCCCGGCGCATAGCAGCGGATGGCGTCGATGATCGGCTTCGACGCCGTGACATAGCCGCCGATCACGCCGAAGCCCTTGGCGAGCGTGCCTTCGATGACGGTCAAGCGGTCCATCACGCCGTCGCGCTCGGCGATGCCTGCGCCGCGCGGGCCATAGAGGCCGACCGCATGGACCTCGTCGAGATAGGTCATCGCGCCGTATTTGTCGGCGAGGTCGCAGATCGCCGAGATCGGCGAAATGTCGCCGTCCATCGAGTACACGCTCTCGAACGCGATCAGCTTGTGTCGGTCGCCGGCCTCAATCAGCAGGCGCTCGAGGTCTTCGAGGTCGTTGTGCTGCCAGATCCTGCGCTCGCAGCCTGAGCCGCGGACGCCGGCGATCATCGAGGCGTGGTTGAGCGCGTCGGATAGGATCACGCAATTCGGCAGCAGCCGCGCGATGGTCGAGATAGACGCCTCATTCGAGACGTAGCCGGAGGTGAAGACGAGGCCCGCTTCCTTGCCATGGAGGTCAGCGAGCTCCTGCTCGAGCAGGACGAGAGGGTGATTGTTGCCGGCGATGTTGCGGGTGCCGCCGGCGCCAGCGCCGACCTTCATCGCGGTCTCGGTCAGGGCGGCGAGCACCTTGGGATGCTGGCCCATGCCGAGATAGTCATTGGAGCACCAGACCACGACGTCGCGCGCGCCTTCGGGCGCATGCCACGTCGCATGCGGGAAATCTCCCGCACGGCGCTCGAGGTCAGCGAAGACACGGTAGCGCTTTTCTGAGTGAAGCTGCTCGACCGCGCCGCGGAAAACGTCGTCATAGGTCATGTGGCGTCTCATCCCGCCCACTTGATAATCATTCTAGGACCAAATGTCGCCTCCCTCGGAAAGGAAAGCGACAGAAGGCCGCGTCTGGGCTGGGATGTCTTTTTGCGGTCGCTAGAGAGCGCGGGACGCCCGGCCAGTCGCGCGGGCGAGCACCGCGATCGGGATGAGCTCGACCAGGATGATACGAGCGCCGTCACCGCTGTTTCATCTTCGGCGGGGCGCCTGATATGACCGCTCGCTCGATCCACTGAAGCAAGCGGGTAGAAGGCTGATGGCGTCGATGCGTCTGATCGTGGCGGGGGCGGCCGGCAGGATGGGCCGCGCGCTTACCCGCGCCATCGTAGAGACCGAGGGCGCGGAGCTCTCCGGCGCCTTCGAGCGGCCGGGGAGTCCGGCGATCGGTCAGGACGCCGGCGAACTTGCGGGCGTCGGACGGCTCGGCGTGGCGATCTCGGACGACCCGCTGTCGCTGGTCGTTTCGGCCGACGGCGCGCTCGACTTCACGACGCCGGACGCAACCGTCGCGCTCTCGGAACTCGCGGCGCAGGGGCGCATCGTCCACGTCATCGGCACGACGGGGCTGGAGGAAAAACACCTCGCCCGGCTCGACGCCGCAGCCCGGCACGCCGTGATCGTCCGCTCCGGCAATATGAGCCTCGGCGTCAATCTGCTGGCGGCTTTGGTCCGTCAGGCGGCCGCCGCGCTCGGGCCGGACTGGGATCTCGAAATCCTGGAGATGCATCATCGCGCCAAGGTCGATGCGCCGTCGGGCACCGCGCTGCTGCTCGGCGAAGCGGCGGCCGAGGGGCGCAAGATATCGCTCGCGGAACACTCCGTCCGCTCGCGCGACGGGCATACCGGCGCACGGCCGGAGGGGACGATCGGCTTCGCCACGTTGCGCGGCGGAAGCGTCGTCGGCGACCACACCGTGATCCTCGCCGGCTCTGGCGAGCGGGTGGAGCTCAGCCATCGCGCAGAGGACCGCATGATCTTCGCCCGCGGCGCGGTGAAGGCGGCGCTTTGGGGCTACCGTCGCAAGCCCGGCCATTATTCGATGGCTGACGTGCTCGGTTTCGCCGGCCAGTGAGGAAAAGCCGCGGTGCAAACGGTCCGCTGCTGGGGTAAGGGATCGATCCCGCGCCAGTGGCGCCGAGACCTGCCGAGAGAGTTCGTCATATGAGCCGTCGCCTCGTCCTCGTCCGTCACGGTCAGAGCGAGTGGAACCTGAAGAACCTGTTCACAGGATGGAAGGATCCCGATCTGACGGAGAAGGGCGTCGAGGAGGCGAAGGAGGCAGGTCGCCGGTTGAAGGCCGAAGGCGTCAACTTCGACATCGCCTTCACCTCGAAGCTAATCCGCGCCCAGCGCACCAACCAGCTGATCCTCTCGGAGCTCGGCCAACGCGGCGTGAAGACGATCGAGGACGAGGCGCTGAACGAGCGCGACTATGGCGAGCTGACCGGCCTCAACAAGGACGAGGCTCGCAAGACATGGGGCGAGGGGCGCGTGCTGTTGTGGCGCCGCTCCTATGACGTGCCGCCCCCCGGCGGCGAGAGCCTGAAGGATACCGTCGCGCGCGCGCTTCCTTACTTCGTCCGTGAAATCCTGCCGCATGTGTTGAGCGGGCGCACAACGCTCGTCACGGCGCACGGCAACTCGCTTCGCGCGCTCATCATGACGCTTGAGCGGCTGACGCCGGACCAGCTTCTCAAGCGCGAATTGTTCACCGGCGCGCCGGTGATCTACGAAATGAATGCGGACTCGACAATCGCCTCGTTCCGCGACCTCGCCGGACCTGCGACAAAAAAGGTCCAATGACCTCCGACCTGCCCGCATGACAGGGTCGCGGCGGTAATATGTGATTGGCGTCGCGGCGTTTGCGGCGCATCATTGGCCATATGGCGCATTCGGCTGTTGGCGGTTGGCGCGGCGCACTTGGGGTCGGGGCCATCGCAGCCACGCTCGCCCTGACGCCTTGCGCCGCTGCTCAGGCCGGTTCGTCCAGCCCCACATCCGAAGCTCCTTCTCCACGGCCAACCGAGGACGATGCGCCGAAGCAGGCGGCGTTCTGCGGCGGGGTCGATCTGGTCCGAGCGCTTCAGGTCAGCGATCCCGCGAGCTTCGAGCGGTTCGACAGCGCCGCCCGCATGGTGGTGAATGGCGCGGGCTTGCTGTGGCGGGTCGACGCTCCGGGGATGCAGCCGTCCTACCTCTTCGGGACCATGCACTCGAGTGAGGCGTTTGCGAGCTCGTTCGACGACCTCGTGCTGCGCGCGCTGTCGCGCTCTAAGCTGGTCGCGACCGAACTGCCCGGCGCCAGCACGCGGCGCATCGCAAACGAACTGCGCCGCCTCGTGGGCGCGCGCTCCTTCCGGCCGCAGGGCGGCTCGCTCGACGCCCTGCCGGACAGCGCGCGGGTCGCGGTCGAGAGCCGGCTCGCCTCGATCGGCATCTCGCACGCGGTCGCGTCGCAGCTCCAGCCCTGGTTCCTCGCTTTATCGCTTTCGCGCTCGAACTGCTCGGCGACCGCCGCGCGCAGCGGGGCGCCGCAGGAGACCGCGGACGCGCGGATCGAGCGGCTCGCGCTGGAGCAGGGCGCGACCGTGCTCGGCCTGGAGACACCCGCCGAGCAGGTCGACGCTTTGGCCTCGGTGCCGGACGAGGTCGCGCTGAGGATGCTGAAGGACGCGGCCGAGCGGCGCGTCAGTCCCGAGGACTTCGAGAGCACGATCACCGGGCTCTATTCGGCCCGGCGCATCGGCTATCTGCTCGCGATGCGCGGGCAGAACTGGGCGGGCGTGCTCGACGGCGACGGCTATGCCGATTTCATCTCGGCCTTCGTCGGGTCGTTCATCACCAGACGCAACCACGCCATGGCTGCCCGCGCGACGCCGATCCTCGCGCAAGGAGGAGCGTTCGTCGCGGTGGGGGCGCTGCACCTTCCTGGCGAGGAAGGCATGGTCGAACTGATCCGTCGTCAGGGCTTCGCCGTGTCGAGGATCTGGTGACGGAGCATTCACTCGTTAGTTGGCGGGAGCCGCCGCCTGCGCGGTCTGTCCGCCAAAGCTCTTCGGCGGCGAGCTGACCATACGCGGCGTCCCGCCGCCGATCTCGTAGACTGCGAGGCCGCGCTCGTTGGCGCCGTTCGACTTGAAGCGGAACGCGCCATCGACGCCTGCGAAGCCGGAGGGGCTGGAGAAGGTCTGATCGCTCAACGCGCCTGCCCCCTGCGCCTTGACCAGCGCCGCCGCGAGCGAGGTCGCGTCGTAGGCGAGCGAGGCCGTGCGGACGGGGTCCTCGCCGTATTTGGCGCGGTAGCGGGCGGCGAAGCTGCGGTAGCCGCTATCGTCGGGCGCGGCGTACCATGCGCCGGCGAGGCTCGCGTCGTGGGCGAGCGCGGGATCGTCCCACAAGCCCGTTCCGAGCAATTGCACGCGCTTGAGGTTCACGCCGTTGGTCGCGAGCAGGCCGATCAGCGTCTGGACGTCGCCTGCGGAGGCCGGGATGAACAGCGCGTCGGCCTGGGGCAGCGCGGAGGCGATTCTGGTGACGGCCTCCGCCATCTTCGTCTTGTCGGCGGCGTAGCGCTCCAGCCCGACAACCCTGCCGCCTGATTTGGCGACCGCCTGCTGGAAGGCGCCTTCGACGACGGAGCCGTAGCCGTTTTCCGGCAGCAGCGCCGCGAACGACCGCTTACCCTGCGAGGCGGCATAGGAGACCACTCGCTGGACGTCGGATTCCGGCAAGAAGCTCAGGAGGTACACGCCCGGGCCGGCCACGTTGGCGTCGGTCGAGAAGGCGAGCACGGGCACGCCCTTCTGACGCGCGACCTGCCCGGCGCTCGCGACGGTGTGGGCGAACAGCGGCCCGATGACGAGCTTCGCGCCCTCGTCAGTCGCCTGGGAGACCGCCGCCTGCGCGCCCTGCGCGGTGCCGCCGTCGTCCTTCACCACCAACTGGATGTCGGGCGCGTTGGATTCGGAGATCGCGAGCTCCGCGGCCCGCTTCATGGACTGAGCGGCCATCCCAGCGTTCCCGGAGGCCGAAGTCGGCAGCACCAGCGCAACCTTCACCGAGCCCTGACCGAGCATGTCGGCGGCGCCCGTCGGCGCGCCGAGCGGCGCCTGCTCGACCTGCGGCGTCGGCACGCCCTGCATAGGGTCGAGCTTCGCCTGGGAGGGGCTGTCCGGGGTGTCGCAGCCGGAAAGCGCAAACGCCGCCGCCGCGACCAATATCGCGCTGCGGATGGTCCGCGGGAGGACGTTCATGACGTTCACCGTGTCTGGCGCGAAGGCCGCCGGCCTGCAGGGCCGCTTTGCGAGAGGGTCGCGCCTCGATAGAGTTTATTGATCAGTAGCCAACGAGCCGATGCATGCCAAGGGCGGAGCGCCAGAAACATCCTCAGGATACCCCCTCCGACGAGATCGTCGATGGACGGCGCTCCTACGTCCTCGCCGGGCAGCGTCTTGTCGCGCCGCCGCTCGCGCCGGGCCTTCACGTTGTCGCGACGCCGATCGGGGCGCTTGCCGACGTTACGATCCGCGCGCTGGAGACGCTGGCCGCCGCCGACCTCATCCTGTGCGAGGACACGCGCGTATCCCGCAAGCTGACCTCGCATTACGGAATCTCGGCGACGCTCACCGCCTATCACGAGCATAACGCCTCCGAGATGCGGCCGAAGGTGATGGCGCGGCTCAGCGCGGGGCAGCGCGTCGCGCTGATCTCCGACGCCGGGACTCCTCTGGTCTCGGACCCGGGCTTCAAGCTGGTGCGCGACGCGGTCGAGGCGGGCGTTCACGTCGTCGCGGCGCCTGGCGCGTCCGCGGTGCTGACTGCGCTGGTGGTCTCGGGACTGCCGACCGACCGCTTTTTCTTCGAGGGCTTCCTGCCCCCGAAGCGCCACGCCCGGCAGGCGCGCGCGGCGGAGCTTGCCCGCATCCCCGCGACGCTCGTGCTGTTCGAGACCGGCCCCCGGCTCGCCGACGCGCTCGCCGACCTTGCGGAAGGGCTTGGGTCCCGGCCGGCGGCGATCGCCCGCGAACTGACCAAGCGCTTCGAGGAGGTTCGGCGTGGGCCGCTCGACGAACTCGCGGCTCAACTCGCCGGCGAGCCGGACCCGAAGGGCGAGATCGTTTTGGTCATCGGGCCGCCGGTCGAGGCCGCGCCGTCCGCGGACGACATCGACGCGCTGCTCGCGGCCGCGCTCGCCCGCGCCTCGGTGAAGGACGCGGTGGCGGAGGTGTCGGCCGCATCAGGCGTCGCGCGGCGCGAGGTGTATGCCCGCGCCCTGGAACTCTCGAAGGCTCAAGATTCTTCGAAGGCAAAAATCTGATGGCGGCCGCAGGCGCGCGCCTCCGCGCGTTCCGGCTTGGCCTTCGCGCCGAGACCATCGCGGTCTGGCTTCTGAGGCTGAAAGGCTGGTCGATTCTCGGCCGCCGCTTCACCGAAGGCACGGGCGAGGTCGACGTGATCGCCGTGCGAGGCCGCACGCTCGCCTTTGTGGAAGTGAAGGCGCGCGCTGATTTCGCCCGCGCGATCGAGGCGGTGACGCCGCGACAGCAGGCGCGCATCCGTCGCGGCGCCGAAGCCTTTCTTGCGCGCAGGCCTGCTTATGCGGGATATGTCGTGACGTTCGACGTGATCCTGGTTGCGCCGCGTCGCCTGCCGCAGCACCTTGCAAACGCTTTCGGCCTCTAGAGAATCACTCCCATGCCGCTTCGCGTCGCCGTGCAGATGGATCCCATCGAACGGATCAACATCGCCGGCGATTCGACCTTTGCGCTTATGCTGGAAGCGCAGGCGCGAGGCCATGAGCTTGCCGTCTATACGCCCGAACGCCTGTCGCAGATCGGCCGCGAGGTGTTCGCCTTTGTCCGCCCCGTCGAGGTGCGCGACATCGCGGGCGACCATGTGACTTTCGGCGAGGAGACGCGGATTTCGCTCGGCGACGAAGCGGACGTCGTGCTGCTCCGGCAGGACCCGCCCTTCGACATGGCTTACGTGACGACGACCCACATGCTTGAGGTCATCCACCCCAAAACGCTGGTGGTGAACGATCCGGCGAGCGTCCGGAACGCGCCGGAAAAGATCTTCGTACTCGAATATCCGCAGCTGATGCCGCCGACGCTTGTCACCCGCGACAAGGCGGAGATCGCGGCGTTCCGTGCGGAGCATCAGGACATCGTCGTGAAGCCGCTCTACGGCAATGGCGGCGCGGCTGTCTTCAGGCTCACGGAAGACGACCTCAACTACGGGTCGCTGATCGACTTCTTCTCCACGAGCTTCCGCGAACCATGGATGGTGCAGAAGTTTCTGCCGAAGGTCTCCGAGGGCGACAAGCGCATCCTGCTGGTCGACGGTAAGTTCGCAGGCGCCGTCAACCGCGTGCCGGCGGCGGGCGATCTGCGCTCCAACATGATCCGCGGCGGGGCGGCGCAGACCACCGAGATCAGCGCCCGCGAGCACGAGATCTGCGAGACGATCGGGCCGGAGCTCTCGAAGCGCGGGCTGATCTTCGTCGGGATCGACGTGATCGACGGCTTCCTCACCGAGATCAACGTGACCTCGCCGACCGGGATCCGCGCCATCAAGCGGCTCGGCGGGCCTGATGTCGCCGTCGCGACGTGGGACGCCATCGAGGCCAAAGTGGGATGACGCCGATGCGTCTGCTCGTCTCCGTGCTCTTCGCTCTAGGGGTCTCAGCGGGCCTCGCGCACGCCCAGGACGTCCGGCCGGCGGGTTTCTCGCTGCCGCCGATGGTCGCGACGCCCATGACGCCCGCGAAGGAGCTGTTCGGGCGCGTCCAGCGCCCGAACGCAGGTCCCGACCGCTCGATCGGCTTCTATTCCAACGGCTGCATGTCGGGCGGCGTCGCGCTACCGCTGACCGGCCCGACTTGGCAGGTCATGCGCCCCGGCCGCAACCGCTTCTACGGCCGGCGGCGGCTGATCGCGATGATCCAGAGGGTGTCGAAAAAGGTCGCCGCTCAGACGAACTGGGCCGGCCTGCTGATCGGAGACATGGCCCAGCCGCGCGGCGGGCCGATGCTGGGCGGGCACGGGTCGCACCAGATCGGCCTCGACGTCGACATCTGGCTGCGGCAGATGCCGGCCCAGGAAATCCCGATGGCGCAGCGCGAGACGATCATGTCGTCGATGGTCGTCGCGCAAAACCGGATCGACGTGAACGGATATTGGACGCCCGACACGTTGGGGGCGATCAAGGCGGTGGCGACCGATCCGGAGGTCGAGCGCGTGCTGGTGAACCCGGCGATCAAGCGCGCGATCTGCCGTCAGGCCACGGGCGATCGGTCATGGCTGCAGAAGGTCCGCCCGAACTGGGGCCACGACTATCACATGCACGTTCGCATCGGCTGCGGCGGCGAGAAGTCCTGCCGCCCTCAGCGCGACGTCGTGCCGGGAGAAGGCTGCGGCAAGGAGCTCGACTACTGGTTCCAGAGGGCGATCCTGTTTCCGGATCCCTCGCCTAAGAAGCCTTCGAAGGCGCCGCCACCCTTCACGGTCGCGAAGCTACCCGGCGAGTGCGCCGCGGTGCTCAACGCGCCGTAGAACGTCGGCGGCGCCACGCAGCCCGCAGTCTCAGTCGATCCCGTCCTTTATCGGCGCGAGCCGGACGATCGGTGTCACCGGCTCATCCTCCGCCGCCTGCGCCTGCTCCTGCGCGTGAATGAAGCCTTCGAGGCGGATCAGCGCCGCCTTGAGGGCGGGAGAATCAAGGTCGCGGGCGCCGGGAAGCGCTGGCACGTCCATGAGCTCGACGACTTCGCCGGGATTGGTCTTCAGCACCAGCACGCGGTCGGCGAGCAGCAGGGCCTCGTCGAGGTCGTGGGTGATGAAGACGATGGTGACGTCGATCTTGCGCCAGATGTCGATGAGGTAGGCCTGCATCCGCGCGCGGGTGCGGGCGTCGAGCGCGGAGAACGGCTCGTCCATCAGCAGGATGCGCGGCTGGATCGCGAGCGCGCGGGCGATCGCGACGCGCTGCTTCATGCCGCCGGAAAGGTGGTGAGGATAGGCGTCGGCATAGGGCTCCAGGCCGACGAGGTCGAGCCATTGCCGCGCCTCGCGCGCCGCCTCGTCCTTCGGCTTGTTCGCCATCTGCAGGCCGAACATGACGTTCCCGAGCACGGTGAGCCACGGAAACAGCGTATACCCCTGGAACACCATCGCGCGGTCGGGCCCGGGGCCGTGCACGGGCTTGCCGTCGACCAGGATGTCCCCGCCCTGCGCCTCCTCAAGTCCGGCGATCGTGCGGATCAAGGTCGACTTCCCGCAGCCGGAGGGTCCGACGACGCAGAGGAACTCGCGGCGGCGGACCTTGAGGTGGACGTTGTTGAGAATGGTCCGCTCGGAGGTGCCGTGCGGGACGGTCTTCACCAGCCCGCGCACGTCAAGGATCGCCTCGCGGGCGTTGAGCCGGTCGAGGCGCGCGGCGACCTGGTGTTCGATGGCGGACGGATCGCTCATGCGCTGGTCCTCTTCCACGGGAAGAGCCAGCGGCCCAGCCAGGCGAGCAGGAGGTCCGAGCCGAAGCCGACGATCCCGAGCACGAGGATCGCGGCGTAGACGTTCTCGAAATGCTGGTAACGCGCCTGCTGGGTGATGAAGAAGGTGATCCCCGACGAGGTGCCGACCAGTTCGGCGACGATCAGATAGGTCCATGCCCAGCCGAGCAGGATGCGCTGGTCGTTGTAGAGGTCCGGCAGGATCGCGGGGACGACGACCCTGCGGACGAGCTTCAGATTGCGGGCGCCGAGCGTCTGCGCGGCCTCGAGCAGGGCATATTCCACCCGCCGCGTCGTCGTCGCGATGATCAGCACCTGCTGGAAGAACGTGCCGATGACGACGATCGCGATCTTCGGCGCGTCGTAGATGCCGAGCACCGCGACCGCAAGCGCGCCGAAGGCGGGGGCGGGCAGGTAGCGGAAGAACTCGATGAAGGGCTCGGTCAGGCGCCCGACCGCGGAAAACGACCCGCACAGGATGCCGAGCGGCACGCCCACGGCTGACGAGATCAGGAACGCCCAGAAGATGATCTGGATCGAGTGCCATAGGCTGGAGCTCAGCCGGAACTCTTCGCGCGCGTCGGCGGCAGGCGTCGCCGCATGCCAGAGCGCGATCGCGACCTCATGCGGGGCGGGCAGATAGACGGGGTTCGCCGGCACGCCCCTTGGCGGCGCTTGGCCGGCGGCGGTCATCGCTTCGACCTCCTCGGCGAAGGCGTCCGCCGGAGCGCGCATGCCGGCCGAGAAATAGCTCACATCGCCGGGATCGGTGATCTCGACCAGCGGATGCCACAGGAAAGGCGCGTAGGAGATCGCACTCCAGAGCGTCAGCGGAAGAATAAAAGAGAGGACGCCGAGCACGGCGCGAACGCGCGGCGCCGGCGGCCGCCCGACGGCGAACAGGCGCCGCGCTGTGAGAGCCCGCCGCCGAGTCGGCGGCGGGGTCGCGACGACTTTCGCCTCCAAGATTTACTTGGCCGCGATCGACGGATCGATATAGGCCTTCACGTCTTGGGCGTCCTTGTAGACGCCCGCCTTGACGTTGAAGTCGTCGGCGTAACGCGAGGAGCCGTAGAGCGATCCGAAGCCCTCGGCGTCCTTGAACACCTTGGCCCCCTCGACCGCGCTCAGCAGCTTGGTGCCCTTGAGGTAGCGGACATATTCCTCCGGCGGCACGCCGCTGCGCGCCGCCATGATCTTCACGGCGTCGGGCTGCGTCTTCGGGTCGTCGATATAGGCGACCACCCTGTCCCAGACCTTGAGCATCTTGGCCCAGTCGTCCTTGCGGGACGCGAAGCTCGTCGGCGACACGGTCACGACGTCGTAGATCAGGCCGGGCTGATCGGCGGAGGTGTAGAGCGGGCGGGCGCCGGGGGAGCCCTTCATCGCCTGGCCGGCCACCGGCTGCCACGCGCCCACCGCCGAGATGGCGGCGTCGCCGAGCACCTGCGGCGTGTCGTTCGTCTTGACGTTGACGATCTCGACGTCGGTGTCCTTCATGTTGGCCTTCTTCAGGCCGTTGAGCAGCAGCAGGTGCTCGACGAGACCGCTCTCGAGGCCGATCTTCTTGCCCTTGAGGTCGGCGAGCTTCTTCACGCCGGACTTGCCGATGATCATGTCGTTGCCGTTGGAGTAATCCGTCAGCATGACCATCACGCCCTTGGAGCCCGACGAGCCCATGACCAGCGTGTCGCCGTTGGTGACGGTCACGGCGTCGATCTTGCCGGCGCCGAAGGCCTCCATCGAGGCCGAATAGTCGAACCACTCGAACTGCACGTCGACGCCGGCTTCCTTGAACCAGCCCTTGTCGATCGCGACCTGCCAGGCGACCCAGCCCGGCCAGTCGCTATAGCCGACCTTGAGCGGCTCGGCCGCAAGCGTGGAAGAGGCGGGAGCGGCGAACGCCGCGAGCGCCAGCGCCGCAGCGCCGATGAATTTCCGGAAGGACCGCATGCCGATCTCCTGCCTGAGTATTACGATTTGACACATTCGTAATACGGCTATTCGATGCACGAGGCATGCCAGATGGAGGCGTCGATGGCTCGAAGCGCGGCGACGAAAGCGGGGACCGGAGGCGGCCAGCGCTTCAACGTGGAGCGCATGACGGTCTCACTGCCGCAGACCGTTCTCGCCGAACTCGACGCGACGGTTGCGCGGCGCGGCTTCGCCAGCCGCTCGCAGGCCGTGGCGGAGCTCCTGCACCGCGGTCTCGTCGACGATCGTAGCGAGTTCGGCGACGAAGTGATGTGCGGCGCGCTGACCTTGTTCTACGGTCAGCCCTCGGCCGGCGTCGAGCAGCGGCTGGGCGATCTCCAGCGGGCGAATATCGACGAGGTGATCGCCTCGTTTCACGTGCACCTCAACGAAAACAGGACACTGGAGGTGGTTCTGCTCCAAGGACCCGCGCGCAAATTGCAGGCGATTGCCGATGAAATGATCACCGTTCGCGGGGTGATCTCGGGACGGCTGCAGGTGGTCGCAGCGATCATGCCGCAGATCCATCCCTTTATCCGCTGAGCCCAAGGTCGGAGGCGGCCATGCTCAAGGGCCTTTTCATCCTGCTGCTGTTCCAACTCGTCGGCGAGGCGATCTCGCGAGGGTTGGGGCTGCCAGTGCCGGGACCGGTGATCGGCGTGATGCTGCTATTCGCCGCCCTCATGCTAAGCGCCCGCTTCAAGCCCATGCGGAAGCCTGACGAAGGGCCTCTCCCGGTTGAGCAGGCAGCGGACGGGCTCCTGAGCCATCTCGGCTTGCTGTTCGTGCCGGCAGGCGTCGGCGTCGCGCAAAGCTATTACGCGCTGCAAGGTCACCTGCTCGGCGTCGCCGTCGCGCTGATCGGTTCGACGGCGATAACTCTGGTCGCGACCGTCGCTGTGTTCCGGCTGGTCGCGCGCGCGATCGAACGCAGGGCCGCGCGATGAAGCCGTCGCCCGAGCGCTTCTTCGAACTCTGGGTCTTTCTCTCCACCAGCCCGCTGCTCTGGCTGACCGTCACGATCGGCGCATTCCTCGCGGCGCAGCAAATTGCAGCGGCGGCGGGGCGTCACCCGCTGGTCAATCCGGTGCTGATCGCCATTGTCGCCATCGTCGTCGTGTTGCGGGTGACCGAGACCGACTACCGGACCTATTTCGACGGCGCGCAGTTCGTGCATTTCGCGCTCGGGCCGGCGACCGTGGCGCTCGCCGTCTCGCTGTTCCGCAACCGGGCGCTGGTCGCCCATGACGCGGCCCCGATCGCCGCCGCGCTCGTCGTGGGCGCGATCGTCGCCTGCGTCTCCGTTGTCCTGATCGCCCGCGCGCTCGCGTTGCCGCCCGAGATCGTTACAGCGCTTGCGCCGAAATCGGTGACGGTGAGCATCGCGCTCGGCATCGCCGGCCAGATCGGCGCCGATCCCGGCCTGGTAGCGGTGTTCGCGATCGCGACCGGCATCAGCGGGGCGATCCTCGTTACCCCCGTCATGAACGCGCTTGGGGTGAAGGACTTCGCCGCCCGCGGCTTCGCCGTGGGCCTGGCTTCGCATGGCATCGGGACCGCGCGCGCCTTTCAGGTGGACGGCGTGGCCGGCGCCTTCGCGGGGCTGGCGATGGCGCTCAACGCCGTCGTCACCGCGCTCGTCGCCCCGACGATCATCGGCTGGCTCGCTCCGTAGAGGCTGGCGCCGCCGGCTCCCAGCCGAAGGTGCTGCGCCCGCCATAATCGTACGATCGCGCCCGCTCCTCGGCGATCACCGCCTCGACCGATGGTCCGGTCGCGACGCGCTCAAGCCTGCGGGCCTCCGCGTCGAGCCGCTTCAGCGCGTCAAGCCGGTCGTCGAGGCCGAGCTTGGAGCGGCCCACGGCCGATCGCAGCACGCCGATCGTCTCGTCATAGACCCGCGTCGGCACGGGGAAGGGATGCCGATCCTTACCGCCATGCGCGAAGGAGAACCGCGCGGGATCGCTGAACCGGCAGGGCGCGCCGTGAACGACTTCGGCGACCAGGGCCAGCGCGCGGACCGTGCGCGCGCCGACGCCCGGCGTCAGCAGCAGGTCCGGAAAATCCTGCGGTCCGCGCTCGGCGGCCGCTGCGATCGCGCCCTGCAGCCTCCGCTCGACGACGTCTTGGCGACGCACCTCGTGATGCGCCGGCATGACGAGATGCGGCAGCATCGGCTGCGCGTCGGGCGTCTTCTCGACCGAAGGACGCTCCAGCGCGATCGCTTCCGCTGCGATCCTGTCCGGCGACACGGTTCGCAACAGGTCGAGCTGGACATCGCGCGACGACTTCGCGCGGCAGTCCGCAAGGTTGACGATCCGGCCCTGCGCTTCGCCGTCGATCGCGGCGTGTGGATCGTCGACGAAGCTTTCCAGCCCTTCCGAGAGCCAGTGGTAGCGCCGCGCCGTGCGGTTGTCGCCGTTCATGCCCTGCTGGACCACGGTCCAATTCCCGTCGTCTGTGACGAAGAAGCCGTGGAGATAGAGATCAAACCCGTCCTGGACCGCGGCGCTGTCGATCTTGGCGACCAGACGGCTCGCTTTCGTCAGCGGCTCCGCATCGATCCCGATCCGCTCGCCGATCAGGCCGAGCTCCGCCGGCGTCTTGCGTGACTGCGCGCCGCGGCCGCCGCAGACATGGATTCCGAGTTCCGAGGACAGCGGCGCAAGACCGCGCTTGAGCGCTCCGACGACGCTGGTGGTGACGCCGGAGGAGTGCCAGTCCATGCCCATCACGGCGCCGAAGGACTGGAACCAGAAGGGATGCGCCAACCGTCGGAGCAGCTCGTCTCGCCCGTAATGGATGACGATCGCTTCCGCCATCACGGCGCCAAGCCGCGTCATCCGCTGGCCGAGCCAAGCCGGCACGCGTCCGCCATGCAGCGGCAGGTCCGCCCCGCCGGTTCGTCTCGCCATCGTTCCCTCGCTCGATTCGTCCGACGCTAGCCGATTCGAAACCGCCCTCCGATCCGTTCACGCCCCGTTATGATTGTCGGGCGCAATCTTCCGGACGGCCTTTGTATTGGGCCGATGTGTGGAAGAGGTCGGCGATATGAGTACATCGTCGCTGTGCGCGCGTCCTTTTGGCGTCGCGCTGATCATCATCGTGGCGCTGGCGCTCGCCGCCTGCTCGTCCGGCCGCCAGGCGCGGGTGAAGACCGGCTCGGTCTCGGTGGCTACCGTCAGCCTGATGTCGAAGCTCGACATGCCGCGCGCCGCGCCGATCATGATCCGCGTCTTCAAGGAAGAAGCGGTGCTTGAGGTCTGGAAGCAGGAGCGCAACGGCCAGTATGGGCTGCTCCGAACCTACGAGATCTGCAAGTTCTCAGGGCGGCTCGGCCCGAAGCAGTATGAGGGCGACCGGCAGGCGCCGGAAGGCTTCTACGAGATCGACAAGTCGAGCCTCAATCCGTTCTCGCGCAACCATCTCGCCTTCAACATCGGCTTTCCGAACGCCTATGACCGCGCGCTCGGCCGGACCGGGAGCAACCTGATGGTCCACGGCGGCTGCAAGTCGGTGGGCTGCTACGCCATGACCCATCCGCGGATGGAGGAGATCTACGGTCTCGTGCGCGAGGCGCTGCTGTCGGGCCAGGAATCGATCCCGGTCCAGGCGTTCCCCTTCCGCATGACGAACGAGAACATGGCGCGCCACGCCGGCGACCCCAACATGCCGTTCTGGGAGATGCTGAAGGTCGGCTATGACGTGTTCTCGCGCGCGAACCGTCCCGGCCGGGCGGCGCCTTGCTCCGACGGCTACCAGTTCACCTCCGACCCTCGCTGGCAGAACGCGAAGGACTCCGAGATTTGCGAGGCTGCAGCTGCGGTCGCGCGCAACGAAGCCCGCTACTAAGAAGCCCAGATTCAGAAACGGTCAGTTTCGATCGTTTCTCTTCTGAGATCTCATGCAGATCGTACCTTCGCTTTAACGAATTCACCGTTGGAGCCCGAAGGTCATCGCTATGAACGCCAGCGCGCCTGTTTCCGCCCTCCACCACGTCACCGCGATCAGCGGCCCGGCGGCCCGCAACGTTCGCTTCTATACGAACGTGCTCGGGCTTCGCTTGGTGAAGAAGACCGTCAACTTCGACGATCCCGGCACGTATCACCTCTATTACGGCGACGAGGCCGGCCGGCCCGGCTCGATCCTCACCTTCTTCGCGTGGGACCATGTCGCGCCCGGCCGGCTCGGCGTCGGCGAGACGTCGCGGACCTCGTTCCGCGTGCCCCGCGCCTCGATCGGCTGGTGGACGCAGCGCTTCGTCGAGGCCGCCGTCGCCCATAAGGCGCCGTTCGTCCGCTTCGGCGAGGCGACGCTCGCCTTCAAAGATCCTGGCGGCCTCTCACTTGCCCTCGTCGGCGTCGAAGGCGCTGAAGGTGAGGCCGCTTGGGCGAGCGAGAACGTGCCCGCCGAACACGCCATCCGCGGCTTCCACGGCGTGACGCTGCTTCTCCGCGACGCAGTCCCGACGGGCGAAATCCTGTCGAACGTGTTCGGCCAGCGCAAGATCGCTCGCGAAGGCGCCGTCACGCGGTTTGAAGCGGGCGAAGAGGCCTATGGCCGCTACGTCGATCTGCACGCCGCGGGCGACTTCCTGGCCGGTCGGCTGGGCGGCGGCAGCGTGCATCACGTCGCCTTCCGGGCGGCCGACGACGCCGCGCAGGCCGAAATGGCGCGCAAGCTGGTCGCCGAGCACCGCATCGGCGTAACGGAGCAGAAGGACCGCAATTACTTCCGGTCCGTCTACTTCCGCGAGCCCGGCGGCGTTCTGTTTGAGATTGCGACAGACCAGCCCGGCTTCGCGGTCGACGAGCCGGCCGACACCCTCGGCCAGGCGCTGAAGCTGCCGGCCCAATTTGAGGCCCTGCGGTCCCGCATCGAGGAGGGGCTGCCCGCGCTCGTCTGATGCGCGGGTTACTTCTCCTTCCTTCACGTCAACCTGAGGGAGCGACGCCATGAGCGCGCGCAGCCTTTCGTTCGTGCATGTCTTCCAGCCGGCGACTACGGCCGGCCTTCCGCCGCTGCTTCTGCTCCACGGCACGGGCGGTGACGAGAGCGATCTGATCCCGCTCGGCCAAGCGCTTGCGCCGGGGGCGGCGCTGCTCTCACCGCGCGGCCAGGTGATGGAAGGCGGCGCGCCGCGCTTCTTCCGTCGTCTTGCGGAGGGCGTCTTCGACGAGGCGGATGTCGTCCGCCGCGCGCGCGACCTCGCCCGCTTCGTGGGAGAAGCGCGGGCGGTCTACGGGATCGTGCCGCCGATCGCGCTCGGCTTCTCCAACGGAGCGAACATCGCCGCGGCCACGCTGTTGCTCCATCCTGATGCGCTCGCTGGCGCAGCTCTGTTGCGGCCGATGGTTCCGTTGTCGAGCCCGTCGGATGCGCGGCTCTCGGGCAAGCCGGTGCTGATCCTGTCCGGCGTCGCGGACCCCGTCGCGCCGCCCGACAACGTCGCGCGACTGGAGGCCCTGTTGCGCCGTTCGGGCGCGGCGGTGACGCATGAGGCGATCCCCGCGAGCCATGGCCTGACGCGTCTCGATCTCATTTCGGCGACGGAATGGTATGCCGGCCTGGCGGACGCTGACGCCGTGGGCGAAACCGGATCGTAGCGGAAACAAAGCGATCGGCGGGTTCGGAGACCGTGGCGCTCCCAAGGGGACTCGAACCCCTGTTTTCGCCGTGAGAGGGCGACGTCCTAGACCGCTAGACGATGGGAGCGTGTGCGCGGTGCGCCCGTATAGCGGCGTTGGGCGCTCGCTTCAAGCCGGTTCGGCGGTCTTTTGGCGGCGGCCGCTCAGCGCAGCGGCGGGACGGAGGCGCCGCCGGGCGCGAGCGACAGGCGACCGGTCTCCGCCAGCGTCGCGGCGTCGACAATGTGGATCGTGGCGCGGCCTTCCGCCTCGACGGTGACGATCAGGCGGCCGCTATCTGCAGTCGTGGATATAATTCTTGCGCCCGCCGGAAGCGCCAGCGTGCGCTCGACGATCTGGCCGGAAGGCGCGCTCGACTTGACGACCCGGTACGCGATCACCGACACCAGCGCGAGAAAGCCCACGCCCATGGTCACCGCGCCGACGACCGTCAGGCGCCTGAGACGCGCGTAGACCCGCCGGATGCGCGGATCCTCGTCGTCCGCGACCTCGTCGAGCGATGGGCCGGGAGAGCCGATCTGCGCCGTCATGTCCTCGTCGTCCTCTGAAGTTCCCGCCGTGGCCGCCGCCGGGGCGGCGCTCGTCGTCGCCGCAGGCCCGGAAGATTCCGCCGAGCGGCTGGACAAGTTCCTGGCGGCCAGGCTGCCGGAGCTGTCGCGGGCGCGCGTCCAGGCGCTCATGCGCCAGGGCGCGGTCCGCCAAGGCGGCCGGACGCTAGAGGACCCCTCCGCGAGGGTCAACGCGGGCGAGATCACGGTCGATCTGCCGCCGCCGGTCGCGGCCGAGCCGGTGGGGCAGGAGATCCCGCTCACCGTCGTGTTCGAGGACGACGCGCTGATCGTGATCGACAAGCCGGCGGGCCTCGTCGTGCATCCGGCCGCCGGCCATGCCGACGGCACGCTGGTGAATGCGCTGATCGCCCATTGCGGGGCGAGCCTTTCGGGCGTCGGCGGCGTCGCGCGGCCGGGGATCGTGCACCGCCTGGACAAGGACACCAGCGGCCTGATGGTGGTCGCGAAAACAGATGCCGCGCATCGTTCGCTCTCGGCGCAGTTCGCCGATCACGGCCGCACCGGGCCACTGCGCCGCGCCTATCTCGCGCTCGTCTGGGGCGCGCCTGACCGGCCGCGCGGCGTGGTTGACGCTCCGCTCGCCCGCAGCGTCAAGAACCGCGAGAAGATCGCCGTCTCCTCAGGCGGGCGTGAGGCGATCACCCATTGGGAAACGCTCGAGACCTTCGAGATCGCAAGCCTGATCGAGTGCCGGCTGGAGACAGGGCGCACGCACCAGATCCGCGTCCACATGGCCCATATCGGCCACCCCCTGCTCGGCGACGAGGTCTATGGCGCGGGACATCGGACCAAGGCGTCGAAGCTCGCTCCGGAGGCGGCGGAGGCGCTTTCGGCGCTCGGCCGGCAGGCGCTGCACGCCGCCGAGCTTGGCTTCGCTCATCCCGTAACGGGCAAAACCGTGCTGTTCGAAAGCGCGCCGCCGCCGGACATGGCCCGGCTGATCGCGGCGCTGCTCGGCTGACTTTACGGCGCTTACCTTGCGGGCGTTTTGGAAAGCGTTTAATCCGGCCTCGGCTGTGACTATATAAGTCAATACAGCAATTAATTGTAGAATAGCGGCCAGCCGAATGTCCACGCGCCTGTCGACCCATCTCAAGCGGCTCGAAGCGGAGTCAATTCACATCATCCGCGAGGTGGCGTCCGAGTTCAAAAACCCGGTCATGCTGTACTCGATCGGCAAGGACTCGTCGGTGATGCTTCATCTCGCGATGAAGGCGTTCTATCCGGCCAAACCGCCGTTCCCGCTGCTCCATGTCGACACGACGTGGAAGTTCCGGGAGATGATCACGTTCCGCGACGAGACGGCGAAGCGCCTCGGGATCGACCTGATCGTGCACATCAACGAGGACGGGGTGCGCCGCGGCGTCTCGCCGGTGGCGTCGGGCTCCAACGTCCATACTCAGGTGATGAAGACCGAAGGGCTTCGCCAGGCGCTCGACAAGTACAAGTTCGACGCGGCCTTCGGCGGCGCGCGCCGCGACGAGGAGAAGAGCCGCGCCAAGGAGCGGGTGTTCTCGTTCCGCACCGAGAACCATGGTTGGGATCCGCGCAACCAGCGGCCGGAGCTCTGGAGCCTCTACAACACGCGCGTCCGGCCGGGCGAGTCGATCCGCGTGTTCCCGCTGTCGAACTGGACCGAACTCGACGTCTGGCAGTATGTCGCGGCGGAGGACATCCCCGTCGTCCCGCTGTACTTCGCGGCCGAGCGCCCGGTGGTGACCCGTGACGGCGCGCTGATCATGCGCGACGACGAGCGGCTGCCGCTGAAAGCCGACGAGGTTCCGGAGATGCGCCGCGTCCGCTTCCGGACGCTCGGCTGCTACCCACTGACCGGCGCGATCGAGAGCGACGCGACTGATCTCGACGACATCATCTCGGAAATGCTGGCCTCGACGACCTCGGAGCGGCAGGGCCGGCTGATCGACAGCGACGAGGCCGGATCGATGGAGAAGAAGAAGCGCGAGGGCTACTTCTGATGAACGCGCCGGTCTCCACCGCCGCGCTCGCGGAATCTGTCGCCGAAAAGAGCCTGCTGCGCTTCATCACCTGCGGGTCGGTGGACGACGGCAAGTCGACGCTGATCGGAAGGCTGCTCTACGACACCAAGCTGATCTTCGACGACCAACTCGCGGCCATCGAGAAGGATTCGAAGAAATACGGCACGACCGGCCCCGGCATCGACCTTGCGCTGCTCGTCGACGGACTTGAGGCCGAGCGCGAGCAGGGCATCACGATCGACGTCGCCTACCGCTATTTCGCGACGGACAAGCGGACCTTCATCGTCGCCGACACGCCCGGCCACGAACAATACACCCGCAACATGGCGACCGGCGCCTCGACCGCCGACGTCGCGGTGATCCTGATCGACGCCCGCAAGGGCGTGCTGACGCAGACCAAGCGGCACTCCTTCATCTGTTCGCTGCTCGGCATCCGTCACGTCGTGGTGGCGGTGAACAAGATCGACCTCGTCGGCTACAGCCACGTGGTCTTCGCCGAGATCGAGCAAGCCTATCGTGAATTCGCCGAGAAGCTGGGCTTCGCCTCGATCACGCCAATCCCGATGTCGGCGCTGACCGGCGCGAACGTCACCGCGCCGTCGCCTGACCTGCCGTGGTATCGCGGGCCGACGCTGCTCTCCTATCTCGAGGAGATCACGGTCGAGGCCGACCGTGTGAACCGGCCGATGCGCTTTCCGGTGCAATGGGTGAACCGGCCGAACCTCGACTTCCGCGGCTTTGCGGGCACGCTCGCCTCCGGCGAGATCCGGCCCGGCGACGAGGTCACGGTCGCGGCTTCGGGAAAGACGACGAAGGTCGCCCGCATCGTCGCGATGGGCGGCGATCTCGACCTCGCCCAGGCCGGCGACAGCGTGACATTGACCTTGGCGGATGAGGTCGACGTCGCGCGCGGCGACGTGCTGGCGCCTCCGACCGACCGGCCAACGGTCGCGAACCAGTTCGCCGCTCGGATCATCTGGATGGAGCAGGAGCAACTGATCCCGGGCCGCTCCTATCTGCTCAAGCTCGCGACCCGGACGACGCCCGCGAGCGTCGTCGCGATCCGCCACAAGATCGACGTCAACACGCTCGACGAGCTCGCGGCCAGGACGCTGAGCCTCAACGAGATCGCCGAGGCGACGATCGAGACCGCCTCGCCAATCGCGTTCGATCCTTATTCCGAGAACCGCGAGACCGGCGCCTTCATCCTCATCGATCGCGAAACCAACGCCACAGCGGCGGCGGGCATGATCCTGCACGGCCTGCGTCGCGCCACGAACATCCATCGCCACGCGACCACGGTCGACCGGGCCGCGCGGGCGCGGCTCAAGCGCCAGAAGCCTGCGATCCTGTGGTTCACGGGGTTGTCGGGCTCGGGCAAGTCGAGCGTCGCGAACCGGGTCGAGCAGATGCTCGTCGGGCGCGGCCAGCACACCATGCTGCTCGACGGCGACAATGTGCGGTTCGGCTTAAATAAGGATCTCGGCTTCACCGACGCCGACCGCGTCGAGAACATCCGGCGAGTGGGCGAAGTCGCAAAGCTCTTTGTCGAGGCGGGCACGCTGGTGCTCTGCAGCTTCATCTCGCCTTTCGAGAGCGAGCGGCGGATGGCGCGCGACCTCGTCGGCGAAGGCGAGTTCATCGAGATCTTCGTCGACACCCCGCTCGAGACCTGCATCGCCCGCGACCCTAAGGGCCTCTACAAGCGGGCGCTCGCTGGCGACATCCCGAACTTCACGGGCGTGTCGTCGCCTTATGAGGCCCCGCAGAACGCCGAGCTCGTGCTTAAGACCGCGGACGCCGATGTCGACGCGCTCGCCGAACGCGTCGTTGAGGCGCTGCTCAAGCGGGGCTTCATCGAGTCCTTCGACGATCCGGTGATTTGACCGCGGGTTAACCGCGAGACGCTTCGGAGTTAACGCGTTAACTGGCCACACACCGGCTGGCCGCACCTTGTCCCCACTGGTGGCGTGGGTGCGTTTCGGACGTGATCAAGCTTGCTTTCATTGCGGCCGTTCTGACGATCGGCGGAGCCTGGCTTGCCGGCGATCTCGCTCGCATGGCGGCGCCTGTCAATCGTCCGGCCCCGAAGCCCGAGCAGCAAACGCCCGGCCGCGTGGTGTTGCGCGCCGATCCCGATGGTCATTTCCGCGTCGACGCTACGATCGGCGGCCGGCGCGCGCCGATGCTGGTCGACACCGGCGCGACGGTGGTCGCGCTGTCTTATGAGAACGGGCGCGACCTCGGCCTGATCTCCGGCGCAGACCGTTTCGATCTGCGGGTCTCGACGGCGAACGGAACGGTCGGCGCGAAGCGCGTCGTGCTGCGCGACCTACGCGTCGGCTCCGTCCAGATCCAGGACGTGACGGCGGTGGTGCTGAGCGAGGGCGCGATGGACGGCGCTCTGCTCGGCATGAGCTTTCTTGGCCGCTTGCGCCGCATGGAAACCTCGGGTGACCGGATGGTGCTGGAGCGCTGATCCCGCTGGCCGATCGGCCGCGCCGCGCCATTTTGCGCGAGCCTTCCGGCTGAACCTGCTAGATCGGAGGCGACGCCAACGGAGCCTAAAGCCCATATGTCAGACGACGTCAGTCCGCTCGCCGGCCATCCCGTCGATCCCGCCCGCCTCGTCGACGTGCCGAGGCTGATCACCGACTACTTCCTGAACAAGCCGGAGATGGACAAGGCCGCCCAGCGCGTCGCCTTCGGGACCTCCGGCCACCGCGGCACGTCGCTGGACGGCGTCTTCACCGAAAGCCACATCGCGGCGAGCGCGCAGGCGATCTGCCTCCATCGCGCGAAAGCGGGCATCGATGGGCCGATGTTCGTCGGCAAGGACACGCACGCGCTGTCGGAGGCCGCCTTCGCGACCGCGCTCGAGGTGTTCGCGGGCAATGGCGTCGAAGTCCGGGTCTCGGCCTCGAACGCCCGTTTCACTCCGACCCCCGTCGTGTCCCATGCGGTCATCACCTACAATCGCGGCCGCGCGGGCGGGCTGGCCGACGGCGTCGTGATCACGCCGTCGCACAATCCGCCGGAGGACGGCGGCTTCAAATACAATCCGCCGAACGGCGGTCCGGCTGGCGGCGACGCGACCGGCTGGATCGAGAAGACCGCGAACGCGCTGATCGAGGACGGCCTCAGGGACGTCCGCCGGCTGCCGCTCCAGAAAGCGCTGAAGGCCTCGACCACGAGAGAACACGACTATGTCGCGTCGTACGTCGGCGATCTTGGCCAGGTCGTCGATATGGAGGCAATCCGCGCCGCGGGCGTCCGCATCGGCGTCGATCCGCTGGGCGGCGCAGGGCTTGAATATTGGGGGCCGATCGCGGAGGCCTACGGGCTAGACCTCACCGTCGTGAATGAGGTCGTCGATCCGACCTTCCGCTTCATGACCGCGGACTGGGACGGGAAGATCCGCATGGACTGCTCGTCGCCTTACGCGATGGCGAACCTCATCGGGCTGAAAGACCGGTTTGACGTCGCCTTCGCCAACGACCCCGACGCCGACCGCCACGGGATCGTCACCCCCTCCGTCGGGCTGATGAACCCGAACCACTATCTGGCGGCATCGATCGCCTATCTCTACGGCCACCGGCCGGATTGGAGGTCGCGTCCCGCGATCGGCAAGACGCTGGTCTCGAGTTCGATCATCGACCGGCTGGCCTCCTCGCTCGGCCTGCCGCTGATGGAGGTCCCGGTCGGCTTCAAATGGTTCGTTGACGGCCTCGTCGATGGCTCGCTGGGCTTCGTCGGCGAGGAGAGCGCCGGGGCGACCTTCCTCCGTCGCGACGGCGGCGTCTGGACCACCGACAAGGACGGCCTGATCCTCGGGCTGCTGGCGGCGGAGATGACCGCCGTACTCGGCCAAGACCCCGGCCAGGTCTATCTCGGCCTCACCGAAAAACTCGGCGCCCCGATCTACGCACGCATCGACGCGCCCGCGACGCCGGAGCAGAAGGCGGTGCTGAAGAAGCTGTCGCCGGAGCAGATTCCCGGCGACGAACTCGCCGGCGAGCCGATCCGTGAGCGGTTGACGAAAGCGCCCGGCAACGGAGCCGACTTCGGCGGGGTGAAGGTCTCGACCGAGAACGGCTGGTTCGCGGCGCGGCCGTCCGGCACCGAGAACGTCTACAAGATCTATGCGGAAAGCTTCATCGGCGCCGACCATCTGGCTCAGATCCAGACGGAGGCTAAGGATATCGTGTCGAAGGCGCTAGGCGGGTAGCAGGCGGGCGCCTGAGAGAACAAACCGGCAGCGCTCGATTCGTTCTCTCAGGGGTGGAGCAGGAACGCGCGCTTCGGAGCGAATCCTAAAGGAAAGTGAACGAGGTAGTGCTCTAGATCCGGCGCCCGCGTGGCCGCACGGCGCCGGTCGGCGTGCTTCGACACGCCTGCTGGCGCGGACGCGTCAGCGCGAGGCAAAGCTCAGCTGAGAACAAACCGGCAGCGTCCGATTCGTTCTCCCCGGGGCGGAAGGGGAACGCCGGCTCCGGCGCGAATCCTAAAGAAAGCTGAACATGTTGGTTGCCGTCAGCGGACGCCGACGGGCGCGCCGATCGTGAGCGGGATCGCGTTGGCGGCCGCGCGGGTCCTTGCGGCTTCGGCTTCCTCAGATCCGGGCATCGGCCGCGGGTCGTTGGGATCGGCAAGCTCCATCGCCCAGAACACTTCGTAGCGCGAGCCCGGCGCGCGCACGGCGGCGATGCCCATGCGGGCCGCCTTCGGCTGCGCCATGTTCTTCGCGTGGGGAGGCGAGGAGCGCCAGCCGGTGAAGGCATCTGCCAGCGTGTCGTGGCCGGCGCCGATGTTCTCCCACATACCGCCGTTGCGGTAGCCGGAGGCTGCGATCCGGCTCTTGAACGTGCCGCCCGCCTCGTGGCTGAGCTTGTCGTTGCGCGCCATGGCCGCCGCCTGCGCCTCCGCCATCGCATTCAGCGTCGGGTCGAGCGTCACCGGCCCCAGACCCTTGCCGCGACGATATTCGCTGACCATCTCGGCCGCCGCTCGCTTGTCGAGCCGGGCGCCCGGCGCGGACTGGCTCTGATAGAGGCTGGGCGTCGTCGAAACCACTGGTGCGGTGGGCGAGGTCGAGCAGCCGGCGAGCGCCGCCGCGAGCAGCGCGGGGCCAAGCGCGCGGGCGAATGGCTTCTTCATCGGCAGGCTCCGGGATCGCAACAATTGGACGGCCGACAATGGTCGGGTCGACGGTTAACGGTTCATTGACGCCGGGGGCGGAGGAGCGAGCAGCGCGACGCCCTTGAGCGCTTCCGCGACCCGATCGACGGCGTCGACCATGCTCGGAGCGTCGGGCCCTCCGAGCGGCATCTTCGCATCGGCGAACGCTTTCACGAGCGCGAAGTTCAGGTCGCTCTTCACGCTGCCGACCTGCCGCGGGCTCTGCACATTGCAGAACAACGAAAAGTTGTTGGTCGAAGCGCCGAGCGTGTTGAACAGCAATTGCGGCTCGGGGAATCCCAGCACCGCGGGATGGCCCTTGGCCACCTCCATCGCGACCCGCTTCACCTGCGCCGGATCGATCGCCGAGGAGACCGCGAGGTCGATCTGCACGCGACCGGTGGGAGCGCCGTGGGTGACGTTCTTCACGCTCTTCGTCACGAAGTCCGAGTTCGGCACGATCAACGTCGAGCGGTCGAACAGCTCGATCTCGGTCGATCGCACCGAGATCCTCCGGACGTTGCCCTGATCCGAGCCGATGACGATCCAGTCGCCCGCCTTGATGGGGCGCTCGGCGAGCAGGATGATCCCGGACACGAAGTTCGAGATGATCGCCTGCAGGCCGAAGCCGATGCCGACCGAGAGGGCGCCGGCGACGATCGCCAGACGGTCGAGGCTGAAGCCGAGATAAGCGAGCGAGATCACGATCACGCCGACGCCGCCGAGATAGCCGACGCCGGTCGAGATCGAGGCTTTCAGGCCGACGTCCATGCGCGTCTTCGGCAGCAGGTCGCGGTCGAGCCAGCGCTGCACGCCGCGGGTCAGCGCGACGCCGATCACGACGAGCGCGATGGCGCCAAGAACCCCGGCGACGGAGATGGTGATGCCGCCGAGCTGGACGCCGGTGACGCCGTAGCGCAGCCAGCCGAACACATCGGTCGACTCCACGCCCCACGGCGCGAGCACGAAGGAGGCCGCCACCGCGATCAGGATCACGCGGATGAGGCCGGACAGAACGACGCCGATCTGTTCGAGCGATTCCGGGCGGGCGCCCATGCCCTCGCTCAGCGAGCGGCCGATGCCGGTGCCTGACGAAAAGGCGGCTGTGATCAGGTCGTCGATGACGATCAGCAGGAGATAAGCGAGCGAAAGGACCGACGAGATCCAGATGACCTGGTTCGCCAGGAACTGGGCGAGCGCGACATAGCCGGTCGCCGCCGCGACCAGGACGACGAAGACGGCGATCGCGGCTAGCCCGCGGGCGATGTTGAGCCAGGGCCGCGAGACCGCTTCGCCGTCAGTCTTCTCGGCGGCCTCCACCCGCCGCGCGGCGCGGAACCGGCGAAGCGCGATGGCGAAGGCGATCGCGTTCAGGACCGCGAACAGCCCTGTCGTCGCGATCGAGGCGGAGAGGCTCGCCACGATCGTCTCGTTGAAGCGGTCGACCTGCCGTCCGACCACGAAGATCAGCATGCACCAGAAGGGCTGGTTCTTGATCTCTGCGATGGCCGCGTCGGAGAAATTCGCGAGCCGCCAGCTCGGCCGTCCCGGCGCGAGCAGAGCGCGCATCATCCCGTGCGCGAAGCCTAGGAAGCCCGACGCCCAGATGAGGCCGACGAAGTTGCGCTCCAGATTGAGCGGCATCCAGCCCGCGGTCTTCAGGCCCCAGAACACGCAAAGCGCCGCAAGCAGCGGCGCAACGGTGGCCGCGAAGACCCGGAAGAGCGCTGTCGCCGAGCGTCTGAGGCGGGATTTCGGCGCCTGCTTCGCGACGATCCGCTCGCCCAGCGTCGCAAGCGTCCGCCGCGCAGGGAACAGCAGGATGAAGGCCGCGACCAGCGAAGCAGCGACGATCGCGAGCGAGGAAGGATCGGCGTTACGCTGGACGACGGCGGACCAGTTCGCGCCGAGCGCGCCGACGCTCGCGACGTCGCGCGGCGCCTCTGACACGACGTCGCGCCAGAGGGTCGGATCGAGCACCGAGCGGGAGCGCTCGAACAGTTTCTGCGCAAGCAGGCCGCGGCGACGCTGGGTGATCTCGTCGCCGGTCTGCCGCGCCTCGACCTCGATCAGGCGGCCGCGCTTGATGGTGTCGTCGAGCTTCTGGCGCGTCGCCGTCTGCGCGTCGCGCTCGCGCGTGACGTCGGCGCTCTCCGGGGCCGCGTCGGCTGCGGGCTTGGCGCCGATCTGCGCGAGCCGCTGATCGGCCGCTTCCAGTTGCGGCGCAAGCTGTGCGATCGCCGCCTCGATCTTCAGCGTCAGCGGGTCGATGCGTTCGCGCAGCCCGGCGAGGTCGCGATCATCGGCCTTCGGATCGGCGAGCGTCGCCTTCATGCGGTCCAGCTCGGCGCGCGCGGCGTCCACAATGCTGAACGCGTCCTCCTGCGCGCGCGCCAACGTGACGGCCGAGAGGGCTAGGGCGAGGAGCAGGATGCGAAGCAGGGTCTTGAGCATTGCGGCCGTTCGATTCGAAGGGGGCGCCTTTCCATCGACAAGGAATGCGGCCAAGCGCAGGCGTTTATCGGTGAAAGTAGCGGACAGGGTATCGGGGCGCCGTCTTCCAGAGCCGCAGCGTTGAAAAAAAGTCGCACCCTCCTCGGATTGTCTGTCGATCACTATTCATCAAGCGCTCCGGGCCCATAAATGCAACCGCAGCGACCGGCCGGCGGCCGACTGCGCGCGGCTTGGATCGACGAAGGGTGAAGGTCTGTTCACCGGCGGCGGAGAGATGGCGTCCCGGCTGGGGGCGTTCGACTGGAGGGGGCACCCGCTCGGTCCTCCTGAGGAGTGGCCGGGCGAACTGAAGGCCGCCCTCGGCATCTGCATGCATTCAAGCCTGCCGACGGCGATCTATTGGGGGCCCGAGCTCCGCCTCCTCTACAACGACGCGTGGTCCTCGGTGCCGCGCGACCGTCACCCCTGGGCCGTAGGCCGCCCGGCCAAGGAGGTGTGGGCGGACATTTGGCCGGTTGTCGGTCCCCAATTCGAGGAGGTTTTCGGGCGCGGCAGGGGCGTCTCGTCGGATGGCCAGATGCTTGCGATCAAGCGTGACGGCGTTCCCGAGGAAACCTATTGGAACTACTCGCTGACGCCGATCTTCGACGCGTCCGGCGGCGTCGCGGGCGTGTTCAACCAGGGCGCGGAGATCACCGAGAGCGTCCTGAAATCACGCGACCAGTCTTTCCTGCTCGCCTTCGGCGACCGCCTCCGCGACATGACGGAAGACGGCCAGGCCGGCGCGCTCGCTAGCGCGGTCGAGGCGCTCGCCGCGCATCTAAGGCTCGACCGCGTCGGCTACGCCGCGGTTGAGGACGGCGTCGCGACTGTCGTGCGCTCCTGGAGCACGCCGAGGCTCGAGGACACCACGGCGAAGCGTTTTACCCTTGATGAGTTCGGCGCCGAGGAGATGGCGACGCTGCTCCGCGGCGAGGTGATCTCGAGCGCGAACATCGCGTCGGACCCGCGCTATGGCGAGGAGGAGCGCAGGCGCTACGCATCCTACAGCGTTGGCGCGCAGATGGTCGCGCCCTTCGTGCGGGCGGGACGTGTGCTCTCCTTCATCTTCTTCAACACGATCGGCCCGCGGCGCTGGACAGGGCGCGACGCCGAACTCGCCCGCGACGTCGCGGAACGCATCTGGGTAGCGAGCGACCGTGCGGAGGCCTCGATCCGGCTGAGGGCGAGTGAGCAGAGGTTCGCTTTGCTGTTCGGGCAGGCGTCGGTCGGCCTCTCCGAGGTGGATCGCGCCGGTCGGTTCACGCGCGTCAACGACAGCATGGGCCGGCTGCTCGATCGCTCCCCGGAATCCATCGTCGGCATGAGCGTCGCCGACGTCACTCATCCCGAGGATGTCGACGATACCGGCGCCGAGATCCTTCGCGGCGCGGAGACCGGCGAGCCGTACACGATCGAAAAGCGGTACCTCAAGCCAGACGGATCGTCGTTCTGGGCCGTCACCAACGTGACGCCCGTCGTTGACGCTGCCGGTCTCGTCTCCGGTTTCTTCGCGGTCACGACCGACGTCGGCGAGCGCAAGGAACAGGAGCGTATCCGAAGCTGGCTGCTCGCGGAACTCAATCACCGCGTCAGGAACAACCTCGTCACCGTGCAGTCGCTCGCCCATCACACCAAGCTGACGACCAGTTCGAGCGACGAGTTCGAGCGGGTGTTCAACGCGCGGCTGATGGCGTTGTCGCGCGCCCATGACGTGCTGATGCGCGAGACCTGGGCGTCGGCCGCGCTCTCCGATCTTCTCGCCGGCACGCTTGCGCCTTATGAGATCGAGGGTCTTTCGCGCGTGACCCTCGGCGGGCCCGAAATCCGGCTGTCGCCGACTGCGGCGGTGACGCTCAACCTCGCCTTCCACGAGCTTGCGACCAACGCCGCGAAGTTCGGGGCGCTGTCGCGGCCCGAGGGTCGGGTCGTGGTCACCTGGTCGGTCGACGCCGCGCGGGGCGACGGCGCGGTCGAGCTGAACTGGCGGGAGTGCGGCGGACCGCCGGTCTCCGCGCCGCGCCGGCGCGGCTTCGGCCTCCGCCTGATCGAACGCGGCGCGCCGCGCGAACTCGGTGGACACGCGATTATGGATTTCGCAACCAACGGGCTCGCCTGCGCCTTCCAATTACCGCTGTCTGAGAAGATTATGACGCCATGAGCGAAGCGCTTAACGGACTGCGGATTCTCCTCGTCGAGGATGAGGCGATGATCGCGATGCTTTTCGAGGACGTGCTGCTCGACAGCGGCGCCGTCGTGGTCGGCCCGGCGAGCGGCGTGAAGACCGCGCTCGACGCGATCGCGAGCGAGGAGATCCATGGCGCTCTGCTCGACGTCAATCTCGGCGGCGAGCAGAGCTTCGCCGTCGCCGACGCGCTTCAGGAGCGCAGCATTCCCTTCGTGTTCGTGACGGGCTATGGCGGCGCGGGCGTCCGCGACCGTTATCCCCATGCGCCGACATTGCAGAAGCCGTTCGTGACGAGCGACCTCGAACGGGCGCTCTCCGAACTCGGACTCGCAGCACGGGCTTGATCATTATGCGTCCCTTCCATCTCGCCTTCCCCGTGACGGATCTCGAAGCGACGCGCAGCTTCTATGGCGGCGTCATGGGCTGCCGGATCGGCCGGGAGAGCCCCGGTTGCTGGATCGACTTCGACCTCTTCGGGCACCAGCTCTCGGCGCATCTGCGGCCGGCGGCGCCGGAAGCGGCCGCCTCGGGCGGCGTCGATGGCGATCAGGTGCCGATCCCGCATTTTGGCGTGGTCCTGGAGATGGCGGACTGGAAGGCGTTGGCCGCCCGGCTCGAGTCTGATTCCGACACTGACTGGCGTCTTCGGCCGAAGATCCGGTTCGAAGGCGAGCCCGGCGAGCAGGCCACGATGTTTGTGATGGACCCGTCCGGCAACGCGCTCGAGTTCAAGGCCTTCGCCGACGACGCGGCTATCTTCGCCGCATAAGCGCGTCCAGCGTCAACGCTGCCGGGCAAGACGCGATGGCCAGTGGCGCTGCTCGTAAGGCAGGCGCATCCTGGCTGGGCAGGTCGGCTGCTCCTGCGATTTACGCCCTGCGCGCTGCTGATCGATCTCGCGCACAGGGAAGAGAGCTTCTACGATCGCGTCGCCCCGGACAGCATGCGGCCGACGGTCCAAATCGTAGCGCCTCAAGGACGACCCTCCTGCGGACTTTGCCTTCTCTCGCGGCCTATGCCATGGCCGTCGTCGCGCTCGCCGCAGCGGGCGTCATCGCTACGGAGACGGCGAGGCGCCTTATAGCGACGCCCGAAATACAGAGCTTGCGGCTGTCCGAACTGCCGATGCGAGCGGCGAAGTGGCTGTCGGGCGATGCCGCCCCGCACGCGCCGGAGCTGGCGCCAGAAACAAAAGATCCCGATGTCGCGCCGGACGCGGCGCCGGCTGCGGGTCCGCAGCCCATCGTCTTGCGTGATCCGTTCTCCCCCGATCCGGACGCCCCGACCGAGTTCATCACCCTTGCGTTGGCGGATGGCGAGACCTTCTGCCGTTCCCTCCAGAACACGGGCCTCAACCAACCGGTCTTCCAGCGCCTGACCGTGCCTTCGCATGGCTGGACCTGCGTGCCCGACATGCTGAAGCCGGTCGACGGCGCTGAATCCGTCGTCTCCAGCCTGTTCGTGACGGTGCGCGGCGAGGTTGCCGACAGGCTCTCGTCGCTGCGCATCAAGCTGAACCTTATCGATCCCGCCACTGCGCCGCTCGCCCGCGAGAAGGCGAAGGACGTGCTGACGCAGATGCTCGCCGTGTTCGGAGGCGTAGCGCCGGAGCGGGTGCTCCAAGCGATCAACTTCGGCGTCAACGTCGCAGTGGTCGATCGCGGCGTGACCTATGAGCTGAAGAAGGAGTTCGGCGACCCGCGTCGCGCCAACCTGCTCGTCGTCTTCCCACAGCAACTGGGCGACGGCGGCGAGGCTCGCTTTATCGAGAAACCGGAAGGCATACGCATCCTGCCGAGCTTCCGCCCCTAGCCGGCACAGTCGCATCCGTCAGCTCAGTGCAGCGTGCGAACCATATGCGGGCTTTCGAGCGCGAAAGCCGGGATTGCGACCACGAAGGGCTGACCGGCGTCGGTCAGCATGTGGTAGTCGCCGACCATGATGCCCGACGGCGTCGGCAGCGGGGCGCCCGATGTATAGGTAAACGACTGACCGGGCTTGAGCGTCGGCTGTTCGCCGACCACGCCCGGTCCGCGAACCTCTTCCGTGCGGCCCTGTCCGTCGGTGATGCGCCAGTGTCGGGCGATCAGCCGCACGGTCTCCTCGCCCTCGTTCACGATCTCGACCGTGTAGGCGAAGATAAATCGGTCCTCATCGGGCGCAGATTCGTCGGCGAGATAGCGCGGGGCGACCGTCACCCGGATCGCGCGGGTGGTGGCGGTCCAGGAACCGCCGTCGAGCTTTTCGGGAGCCGCCGCCATCGTCATGCGCAAATCATAAGACGGGGCGCGCACGCGCCGTCAAGCGGCTGGGCCCGCCTGACGCGTCTCGCCGTCCTCTTCGTCTTCCGCATCGATCGCCGTCGCCTCCTCCACGGAGAAGGCGTAGCGCGTCGAGCAGAAGTCGCAGGTGACCTCGATTGAGCCGTCATCCGCGCGCATGTCGCGCCGCTCTTCGGGCGAGAAGCTCTTCAGCATGCCGAGAACCCGCTCGCGCGAGCACCGGCAGGCCTCGCGCACGGCGCGGCTCTCGAACACGCGGATGTCGCGCTCGTTGAACAGGCGGATCAGCAGGCGCTCGGGCTCGAGCGTAGGATCGATCAGCTCATGATCCTCGACCGTGCCGACGAGCGACTGGGCCTCGACCCAGGCGTCGTCCTCCTCGCCCTCAGGCATCTCCAAGCCGGCCGGCGCGTCACCGGGATCGAGGTCAGGCATCCGCATGCGATCGGGCGCCTCGGGGAGGAACTGCACGAGCAGGCCGCCTGCGCGCCAGGAATGGGCGGCGCCGGGCGCGAGCGTTTCGGCGACCGCGAGCCGTACCTTGGTCGGGATCTGCTCGGACTGGCGGAAATAGGCGTGCGCAGCGTCCTCCAGCGAGCCGCCGTCGAGCGCGACCACGCCCTGATAACGCGACATCTCCGGCCCCTGGTCGATCGTCAGCGCCATGTGGCCGTGGCCGAGCAGCGCGCCGGTCCCCCGCACGTCGTAGAGCCGGCTCTCATCGAAGCGCGCGCAGGCGCGCACCCGGTCTGGCGCCTCAAAATCCACGACCAGCATGCCGACGGGGCCGTCCGAGCGCGTCTGCAGCTGAAAGCGGCCGTCGATCTTGAGCGAGGAGCCAAGCAGCACCGTCAGAGCCACGGCCTCGCCGAGCAGTTTGGAGACCGCCGGCGGATAAGCGTGGCGCTCGATCACCCTGTCGATCGACGGCCCGAGCCGGACGACGCGCCCGCGCACGTCGAGCGCCTCGATCTGGAACGGCAGGACGCGGTCGTCGCCGTCCTCGCGGAGGCTGGAAGAAGAGATGTCGGTCATGATCGCTATTTAGTGACCGCAGGCGGATCGCGAAAGGTTTGCGGCGGCATGGCCCGGTTGCGGCTCTTCAGCTCGCGATGGATGCCGCCGTCCCCCGGTTTGTCCCGGGATCCAGCGGCGATCACACCGCCCCGAAGCACCACGCCAGCACGCCTTTCTGGGCGTGCAGCCGGTTCTCGGCTTCGTCGAACACCACCGACTGCGGACCGTCGATCACGTCATCGGTGACCTCCTCGCCGCGGTGGGCGGGGAGACAGTGCATGAAGATCGCGTCCGGAGCGGCCGATCCCATCAGGCGCTCGTTCACTTGGAAGGGCGTCAGCAGATTGTGGCGGCGCTCGCCGTCGGCGTCTCCCATCGAGACCCAGCTGTCCGTGATGACAGCGTCGGCGCCCCGCACGGCGGCCTCGGCGTCGTTGCCGAGGGTGAGCGCCACGCGCTCCCGCTTCGCCCAATCCAGCATCTCCGCGCCCGGCGCGAGCTCTTTTGGCGTCGCGACGTTGATCCGGAAATCGAACCGGGCCGCCGCATGGATCCAGGACGCGAGCACGTTGTTGGTGTCGCCGACCCAGGCTACGGTGCGGCCGCGGATCGGGCCCTTGCGCTCCTCGAAGGTCAGCAGATCGGCCATGACTTGGCAGGGGTGCGATTTCTTGGTGAGCCCGTTGATAACGGGCACCGTCGCGTAGGTCGCAAGCTCGACCAGCGCATCGTGCTTGAGCATGCGGATCATGATCGCGTCGACGAAGCGGGAGAGCACGCGCGCGGTGTCGGCGATCGCCTCGCGCTCTCCGAGCTCGATCTCCTTGCCCGTCACCATCACGGGCTCGCCGCCGAGCTCGCGGATGCCGACGTCGAACGACATGCGGGTGCGCAAAGAGGGCTGCTCGAACACCATGGCGATGGCTCGGCCGGCGAGCGGTTTGTCGTTGACGTCGTCGGGCGTACGCCGGCGCGCCTTCATCGCGGCGCCGGCGTCGGCGATCGCGCGAAGCGTGCCGCCGTCGAAATCGCCGATGTCGAGGAAGTGGCGGATCCCGCTCCCGTGCGTTCCGTGCGTCATGCGTCCCCCCGGGCGCCAATCATCTTCCGCTCGAGCGCGACAAGGCCCCTGTCGATGCGCGCGACGGCCTCGCCGATCTCGTCCGCCGTCACGATCAGCGGCGGCAGCAGGCGCACCACATTGTCGCCGGCGGCGACCGTCAGCAGCTTCTCGTCACGCAATACGGCCGAGACCTCGCTGTTCGGCGCCTTGCAGCGGATGCCGGTGAGCAGGCCCTCGCCACGGATCTCGGCGACAGTCTCGGGATGCGCGTCGACGATCGCCGCAAGCCGCTGGCGGAGCAGCAGGCCCATCTCGGCGACGTGCTCGATGAAGCCGGGCGCCAGCACGACGTCGAGCACAGCGTTGCCGACCGCCATGGCGAGCGGATTGCCGCCGAAGGTGGAGCCATGGACGCCGGCGGTCATGCCGGACGCCGCTTCGCGCGTCGCGAGGCACGCGCCGAGCGGGAAGCCGCCGCCGAGGCCTTTCGCGAGCGCCATGATGTCGGGTTCGACGCCCGAATGCTGATGCGCGAACAGCGTGCCGGTGCGCCCGACGCCGGTCTGCACCTCGTCAAAGATCAGCAGCAGGTCGCGCTCGTCGCAGATCTCGCGGAGCGCGCGCAGGAAGGCGGGAGGGACCACGCGGACGCCGCCTTCGCCCTGCACCGGCTCGATCAGGATCGCTGCAGTCTCGGGGCCGATTGCGGCCTTAAGGGCTTCGAGGTCGCCGAAGGGAACCTGGTCGAAGCCGTCGACCTTGGGACCGAAGCCCTCGATGTATTTGGCTTGGCCGCCGGCCGCGATCGTCGCGAGCGTGCGGCCGTGGAAGGCGCCCTCGAAGGTGATGATCCGGAAGCGCTCGCCTTCGCCCTTGGCGTGGAAATGCTTGCGCGCGACCTTGACCGAGGCCTCGACAGCCTCGGCGCCGGAATTGGCGAAGAACACCACGTCGGCGAAGCTGGCGTCCGTCAGCCGGCGGGCAAGCCGCTCGCCGTCGGGGATCTGGTAGAGGTTCGAGACGTGCCAGAGCTTTTCCGCTTGGGCCCGGATCGCCTCGACGAGATGCGGATGGGCGTGGCCGAGCGCGTTGACGGCGACGCCGGAGCCGAAATCGAGATAGCGCTCGCCATCGTCCGTAATCAGCCAGCAGCCCTCTCCGCGCTCGAAGGCGAGCGGAGCGCGGGCGAAGACTGGCATCAGCGCGGAGGCGTCGGTCACGAGGGCGGACCCTTCGGCGAAGCCCGCGGTTGCTGACCGATCGGGCGGTGAAAAAAAGAAAAGAGCCGCTCCGGCCGGGGCGGCTCTTCGTGCGCGGGCAATAATCTAAAGACGCGGCCTATGTCAACGCTGAGGCGCCTCGGTCTTCAACGTTTTCCCGCGAAGAACGCGATGTGGACGGCGTGTGGAAAACGCTCGCGCACGGACCTGTTGAAAACGCCCGTGTTGCATTTCGGACTCTTTACGCTGAGTCGCGGCATATCGTACTTTACGAACCGTTAAGCACGACGTCCGTGCTCACGTTTGTCACCAGTAATCCCGGCGGCCTCGCCGCCCGACGCGATAGCACGCGTCGCGGCGAACGATCGTGGATTCCGGCGACGGCACGACTGGAGGATGCGATGCAGTGGACCGATGAGCGGGTCGAGCTCCTCAAGAAGCGCTGGGCTGACGGCCTGAGCGCAAGCCAGATCGCGGCCGAGCTCGGCGGCGTCACGCGCAACGCCGTCATCGGCAAGGTTCACCGCCTCGGCCTGTCCGGCCGCGTCAAGGCGCAGCCGAGCGGCGTCGCCCGCCTCCGCGTCAAACCGGCCCCGACGACAGCGCGCCGCGGCGCCCCCTCCGCCCCGCGCGAACACGTCTATGCCAGCCATGGCGGCGCCGCGCTGCAAGCCGTCGCCCAGCCCCAGGCCCGCGTCATGCCGCAGCCGCGGGTCACGCCGATCGAGCTCGTCGAGACTCAGTTCGCCTGCGAGCGCGTGACGATCATGGAGCTGCGCGAGAACATGTGCCGCTGGCCGCTGGGCGATCCCAGCCAGACCGACTTCCGCTTCTGCGGCGGTCGCTCCTCGCCGGGCGACGCTTATTGCTCGCACCACGCGCAGATCGCCTACCAGCCGGCTAACGACCGCCGCCGCGATCGCCGGCCGGCCATCGCGCACTGACAGTTTCCGAAAAGAAAAGGCGTCCCGTGGGACGCCTTTTTTGTTTCTGTAGTTCGTGCGTCGAAGGCCGGACCTTCGTCCGCGGATAAAAGTGATCTCACATAGCCTGTGAGAACGTCTCGTCGAACGAGTAGCCCGCGCCTCGCACGGTGCGAATCGGGTCGGGCTTGCGGCCGCGGTTGATGGCCTTGCGCAGGCGGCCCACATGGACGTCGACGGTGCGCTCGTCGACATAGACGTCACGGCCCCAGACGCCGTCGAGCAGCTGCTCGCGGGAGAATACGCGGCCTGCGGACTGCATCAGGAACTCGAGCAGGCGGAACTCGGTCGGGCCGAGATGCACCTCGCGGGCGTGGCGGCGCACGCGGCGGTTCTCGCGGTCGAGCTCGATGTCGCCGGCCCTCAAGGTCTTCGACACGTGCTCGGGTTTCGCTCGCCGGAGCAGGGCGCGAACGCGCGCGACGAGCTCGGGCACCGAGAATGGCTTGACGACATAGTCGTCGGCGCCGGTGGCGAGGCCGCGGATGCGTTCGCCTTCCTCGCCGCGGGCGGTCAGCATGATGATCGGCAACTGCTCCGTTTCGGGGCGAGCCCGAAGCCGGCGGCAGAGTTCGATGCCCGATACGCCCGGCAACATCCAGTCGAGCAGGATGAGGTCGGGCGCGCCTTCCTGAAGGCGGATTTCCGCTTCATCGCCGCGCGAGACGCTGTCGACGTCGTAACCCTCGGCCTCGAGGTTGTAGCGAAGCAGCATGATCAGCGGCTCCTCATCCTCGACGATCATGACGCGGGGCTTCATGGCTCGGCGTCTCCGATCAAAGCCCGGCGGCCGTGCTCATGAGGTCGGCCTTCGGCCTCTCCTCCGCGAGCGCGACGCCATGGACGAGGTAGTAGACGGTCTCCGCAACGTTGGTCGCGTGGTCTCCGATCCGCTCGATGTTCTTCGCGCAGAACAGAAGATGCGCGCAGAAGCCGATATTGCGCGGATCCTCCATCATGTAGGTCAGCAGCTCGCGGAACAGCGAATTGTAGAGCGCGTCGATCTCGCCGTCGCGGTTCCACACGTCCATCGCCCGCTCCTCGTCACGACGGGTGTAGGCGTCGAGCACGTCCTTGAGCTGGCCGAGGGTCAGGTCTGCGATGTGCGCCACGCCGCCGGCGAGCTTCGGGGGCTGGAACTGGCCCTCGAGCGCAACGACCCGTTTGGCGATGTTCTTCGCCAGGTCGCCGATCCGCTCAAGATCGTTCGCGACCCGCAACGCCGCGACCACCTCGCGGAGATCGACCGCGACCGGCGCGCGGCGGGCGATCGTGTTGATGGCGCTCTCTTCGATCGCGGCCTGCAGCCGGTCGATCGAGAGGTCCCAGTCGATCACGCGCCGGGCGAGGGCGATGTCGCGCCTGAGCAGCGCGTCGACGGATTCCGCGACGAGTTTTTCGCAGAGGCCGCCCATCTCGGCGAGCTTGTCGCCAAGCTCCTTCAGGTCCGCGTCGAACGCGGAGACAATATGGTCAGTCATGGCCTTCTCGCTTTCATCCGTCATGTTGAAGCCCGCTCGCCTCAACAGCTCAGCCGAAGCGGCCCGTGATGTAGTCCTGCGTGCGTCGGTCATGGGGGCTCATGAAGATCTGCTGGGTTTCGCCGAACTCGATGAGCTCCCCGAGATACATGAACGCCGTGAACTCCGACGTCCGCGAGGCCTGCTGCATGTTGTGCGTGACGATTGCGATCGTGTAGTCGGCTTTCAGTTCGTCGATCAGCTCTTCGATCTTCGCAGTTGAGATCGGGTCAAGCGCGGAGCAGGGCTCGTCGAGGAGGATGACCTCGGGCCGCACTGCGATGGTGCGAGCGATGCACAGACGCTGCTGCTGGCCGCCGGAGAGCGAGAGGCCAGACGCGTCGAGCTTGTCCTTCACCTCGTTCCAGAGCGCCGCCCGGCGCAGCGCGGCTTCGACGCGGCCGTCGAGCTCGGACTTCGAGATTTTCTCGTAGAGCCGGATGCCGAAGGCGATGTTGTCGTAGATCGACATCGGGAACGGCGTCGGCTTCTGGAACACCATGCCGACGCGCGAGCGCAGCAGGTTGAGGTCGAGCTTCGGCGACAGCACGTCGACGCCGTCGAGTAGGACCTGACCCTCGGCGCGCTGCTTCGGATAAAGGTCGTACATCCGGTTGAGGATGCGCAGCAGCGTGGACTTGCCGCAGCCAGAAGGTCCGATGAAGGCGGTGACCTTGCGCTCGTAGATCGGCAGATCGACGCCCTTCAGAGCAAGCGAGTCGCCGTAGAAGAACTTGAGGCCCCGGACCGAAATCTTCTCCGAAAGGCCGGCGCCGGCCATCGGCCGCGCGCCTGGGGCGATCTTGATCTGGCCGGGTTCGGCCGGGTTTGAGCGGGCCAAATCGATGCTGGTCATTTCTGGGCTCCGGCTGAGAGGACGCGAGCCCCGATGCTGAGCGCAAGGACTGCGAAAGTGACGATGAGCGCGCCGGTCCAGGCGAGCGCCTGCCAGTCGGCGTAGGGGCTGAGGGCGAACTGGAAGATGACGACCGGAAGGCTCGACATCGGGGCGTTAAGGTCCGTGCTTCCGAACTGGTTGTTCAAAGCGGTGAACAGCAGCGGCGCAGTCTCGCCCGAGACGCGGGCGATGGCGAGCAGCACGCCGGTGATCATGCCGGCCTGCGCGGCCTTGTAGGAGATCCGCTGGATCACCGTGGAGCGCGGCAGGCCGAGGGAGGAGGCCGCCTCGCGAAGCTGACTGGGAACGAGGTTCAGCATGTCCTCGGTGGTGCGGACGACAACCGGCACCACGATGATCGCGAGCGCCAGCGCGCCGGCGATGCCGGAGAAATGCCCCATGTGGATGACCACCACCTCGTAGACGAAAAGGCCGACCACGATCGAGGGCGCGCTGAGCAGGATATCGTTGATGAAGCGCACGATCGAGGCGAGCTTACCGTGCTTGCCATATTCGGCCATGTAGGTGCCGGCGAGGATGCCGACCGGGGTGCCGAGCGCCACGCCGATCGCGGTCATGATCAGGCTGCCGACGATGGCGTTCAGCAGACCGCCCTGCGAGCCCGGGGGCGGCGTGTTCTCGGTGAACACGGCGAGCGACAGACCGCCAAAACCCTTGATGAGCAGCGTCAGCAGGATGACGACGAGGAAGGCGAGACCGACGAACGCGGCCGCGAAGGACAGCGACATCATCAGCACGCTCTTGCCGCGACGGCGGCGGTAGAGCGGAGCGTCCGCGGTGTGCTTGCTGGGCTCCAGAACGGTCATGGCGCTCAGACTCCCGCCTTCTTGTCGAGCCGCATGAGCATCAGCCGCGCGATCGACAGGACGATGAAGGTGATGATGAAGAGGATCAGACCGAGCGCGATCAACGACGAGGTGTAGAGGTCGCCGACGGCTTCCGTGAATTCGTTGGCGATCGAGGCCGAGATCGTCGTGCCGGGCGCGAGGATCGAGCCTGAGATCTTGTGGGCGTTGCCGATCACGAAGGTGACCGCCATCGTCTCGCCGAGCGCGCGGCCGAGGCCGAGCATCACGCCGCCGACGAGCCCGACGCGGGTGAACGGGATCACGATCTGGCGCACGACCTCCCAGCGGGTGCAGCCCACGCCATAGGCCGCTTCCTTCAACACCGGCGGGACGGTCTCGAAGACGTCGCGCGAGATCGAGGTGATGAAGGGCAAGACCATGATCGCGAGGATGAATCCGGCGGTCATGATGCCGATGCCGTAAGGCGGGCCGGCGAACAGGGTCGACAGCACCGGCACGTGGCCGAAGACCGAGATCAGGAACGGCTGCACCGTCTCCTGAAGGAGCGGGGCGAAGACGAAGAGGCCCCAGATGCCGTAGATGATCGAGGGAATGCCCGCGAGCAGCTCGATCGCGACGCCGATGGGGCGTCGGAGAACCGGCGGGCAGAGCTCGGTGAGGAAGATAGCGATGCCCAGCCCGAGCGGCACCGCAATCAGCATGGCGATCAGCGACGTCACCAGCGTCCCGTAGATCGGCGAGAGCGCGCCGAATTTCTCGGTGACCGGGTTCCAGGCCTGGGTGACGAAGAAGTCGAAGCCAAAAGTCGAGAAGGCGAGCGCCGAGCCGATGACGAGGGCGAGAATGACGCCGCCGAGGATCGCGAGGACCAGCAGGGCCGAGGCCAGCGTGATGTTGCGGAACGCGCCGTCCTTGATCCGGAACGACCGCAGCTTGGAAGCTCGCGCCTCGGCGGCCGCGGAAAGGCCTGAGGGTGCCTGAAGCGACAGATCGGTCATCCGGACGGGTTCTCTGCTCAAAAGCGAAAAGGGCTGTCGGAAGGGATAGGGGCGGCGACGCGTCCGTCAGGATGCGCCGCCGCGCCCCGAGTTGAGCCGGCGGGGGTCACCGGCTCGTTCGTCATGTCTCAGATCAAGATGTCAGTTCGACAAAGAGTAGAGGGCTTTGCCGTCGGCGCCCTTGATGTCCTTCGCCCAGACCTTCTGCACGTCGGCGACGACCTTCTCCGGCATCGGGATGTAGTCGAGCGTCTCGGCCATCTGCGCGCCGCCCTTGTAGGCCCAGGCGAAGAACTTCAGCGCCTCGGTCGCGGCCGCCGGATCCTGCGGCTGCTTGTGGATCAGGATGAAGGTCGCGGCGGTGATCGGCCAGCTCTCGGCGCCCGGCTCGTCGGTCAGGATGACGCCGAAGCCCGGCGTGGAGGACCAGTCCGCGTTCTTCGCGGCCGCCTGGAAGGAGGCGGTGACCGGCTGGACGGTCTTGCCGTCCTTGTTCACGAGAGCGGCGTGGCTGAGCTTGTTCTGCTTGGCGTAGGCGTATTCGACGTAGCCGATCGCGCCCTTGGTCTGCGCGACATAGTTGGCGACGCCTTCATTGCCCTTGCCGCCGAGGCCGGTCGGCCATTCGACCGCGGTCGCGGAGCCGACCTTGTCCTTCCACTCGGGCGAGACCTTGGAGAGGTAGTTCGTGAAGTTGAAGGTGGTGCCCGAGCCGTCCGAACGGTGAACGATCGCGATGGCGGTCGAGGGCAGCGTGAGGCCCGAGTTCAGCTTCTTGATCGCGGCGTCGTCCCAGGTCTTGATCTCGCCGAGGAAGATCTTGCCGAGGGTCGGGCCGTCGAGGACCAGCTTGCCAGGCTCCACGCCTTCGATGTTCACGACCGGCACGATGCCGCCCATCACCATCGGGAACTGGACGAGGCCATCCTTCTCGAGCTGCTCGCCCTTGAGCGGAGCGTCGGTGGCGCCGAAAGTGACGGTCTTGGCCTGGATCTGCTTGATCCCGCCGCCGGAGCCGATCGACTGGTAGTTCAGACCGTTGCCGGTCTCCTTCTTATAGGCCTCGGCCCATTTGGCGTAGACCGGATAGGGGAAGGTCGCGCCGGCGCCGGAGATGTCGATGGCGAGGGCGGGGGTCGCCATCAGAGCGGCGGCGGCCGCAATGGCGAGGAAACGGAAGGGCTTCACGAGCAGCTCCTGGGCTAACGTCGTTGCGTCGGTGATCGGTGCGCTCCGGGAGCCGCAGCATGCTGTGCGCGATCCAGGGCCATGACAGGAAGTACCTGTCCGACGACGCTCTTCTATGACGCTGCCATGAAGCTCGTATGACGGCGTAAGCCGCTGATTTCGTTGTTATCCGGCCTTCTTGTAGCCCTCTGCGGCGGGCTGCTCGTTAACGGATGCCGCTGGAAGGGCCACGGTGAAGGTGGCGCCGTCGCCGGCCGCGCTGTCGATCAGCAACCGCCCGCCATGCCGCTGCAGGATGTGTTTGACGAGCGCCAAGCCCAATCCCGTGCCGCCTTTGTCGCGACTGTCGGCGACGTCGACGCGGTAGAAGCGCTCGGTCAGCCGGGGCAGATGTTCGGGGGCCACCCCTGGCCCGTAGTCCCGCACGACGAACAGCGCGCCTTCGCGGCCGCCGCCGGATTTCACGGTCACGTCGACCTTTTTGCCGGACTGGCCGTATTTGATGCCGTTCTCGACGAGGTTCTCGGCCACCCGAATGAGCTCGTCGCGGTCGCCGCGCACGAATAGCGGCTCGGGCGCGGACACCACGATCTCGACGCCGCGTTCGGCCGCAAGCGGCGCCAAGGCGTCGGCGACGCCGCCGGCAAGCGCCGCGAGGTCCACCAGCGCGTCCGGCCGCACATGGGCCTTGAGCTCGATCCGCGAGAGCGAGAGCAGGTCGTCGATCAGCCGCGCCATCCGGTTCGCCTGCGTGCGCATGATGCCGAGGAATTTTTCGCGCGCGACCGTGTCGTTCTTCGCAGGACCCTGCAGGGTCTCGATGAAGCCGAGCAGCGAGGCGAGCGGGGTGCGGAGCTCGTGGCTGGCGTTCGCGACGAAATCCGCGCGCATGCGCTCCGACCGGCGCTGCTCGGTGAGGTCGCGGAGCCTGACGACGATGTGGAGCGCTGCGTCCGGGTTCGCGCGGGCGGTCGCGACATGCGCCTCGCGCCAGCGCTCGACCGGGGTCCGCTCCGAATAGAGCACGGTCGCGGAAGCGCCCGTCGCTGCTGCGCGCACGGCGTCGAGCACCTCCGGCGTCCTCAGCACGAAGGAGATCGGGTCGCCATTGCGGATTCCGCCGAGCCATTCCCGCGCCTCCGCGTTGAAGGCGAGCACCGTGCCGCGGCGGTCCAGGATCAGCACGGGCTCCGGCAGCCCGGAGAGCAGCGCGAGCGCTTCCTGCGAGACCACGTCCTCGCCTTCGTTCGGGCGGGCGAGGCTCTCGAACTGCCGCCGGCCCGGCGCGAAGGCGGCGGCGAACAGGACGAAGACGATCGCCAAGACCGTGCCCCAGGGGCCGATGGCGCCTTTGAACCAGAACAGCAGGAGAGCGGCGACCGCGGCGGCGAGCGGCCATCGCGCGGCGGCCAAGCGCTCCAGCCTAGGCTCCGTCACCGCCGCGCGGCTTTCGGGTTTTTCGTCGTCGCTCATGCTTCTAGGGGTGGTCCTGCCGGTTCCGAGATCGAGATTCGCCACATCACGCGCGCTCGGCGACACCTTTGCGACACGAAGGCCGTCCGGCCGCGGCCCAGGGAGACATCATGGCGCAGAAAGCGGATTCGGCGAAGAACGGCGGAGACAAGGCGCGCGGGGATGAGTCCCAGCCTGCGCTCCCCGAGGGCATGGAGGACGCGCCCGCCGTGATGATCGGCGGGGTCGAGGTCGACCTCGACGATCTGGAGCTGCCGAAGGCGATCCGAAAGGCGGCCTTCCGCAGCGGTCGCTACCCTTATGACGAGAAGATGGACGAGAAGGCGGGCGACAAGGCGCTCGTTCCGCTCCAGATCGAGCTGCTCAAGCTGCAGGCCTGGGCGAAGCAGACCGGCGAGCGCATCGTCATCGTCTTCGAAGGCCGCGACGGCGCCGGCAAGGGCGGCACGATCGGCAGCTTCACCGAGCACCTCAACCCGCGCAGCGTCACTGTGCACGCGCTGTCGAAGCCGTCGCCGGCGGAGGCCGGGCAATGGTACTTCCAGCGCTATGTCAGCCGCTTCCCCTCGGCCGGCGAGATCGTGCTGTTCGACCGCTCCTGGTACAACCGCGCGGTCGTCGAGCCGGTGATGGGCTTCTGCACGCCCGCCGAAACGCTGAAGTTCCTCGACGCGGCGCCGAAATTGGAGCGCCTCCTGGTCGAAGACGGCGTCAGGCTGTTCAAGTTCTGGCTGACAGTCGGCCGCGAGATGCAGCTCGAGCGGCTGCACGCCCGCCGGCACGACCCGCTGAAGCGCTGGAAGCTGTCGCCGATCGACTATGCCGGCCTCAACCTCTGGGACGCCTACACCGAGGCCGCCGAGCGCATGCTTGACGTCACCAGCACGGCGGAAGCGCCCTGGACGGTGATCAAGGCGAACGACAAGCGCCGCCTGCGCCTCGCGGCGCTGCGCCATGTCCTGCTCGCCGTGCCCTACAAGGGCCGCGACCTCACGGCGATCGGCGGCGAGGACGAGCAGATCGTGATGCGGGCCGACGCCTTTTTGGCCGAGGGCGGGGAGGAGTAGGGCGCGCGGAGCGCCTCACCCCAATGGCCGGCCCGCGCGCCGGAAGGCGCCGCCGGCCAGCCCCGACCAGTCCTTCTCGCCGTCGCCGGCGGCGATCGCCTCGATGAAGCCGTCGCGCAGCACGGAGGCGATCGGCAGCGGCGTCCTTTGCGCCTCGCCGGCTGCGAGCGCGAGGCGCACGTCCTTCAGGCCGAGCGTCATCTTGAAGCCGGCCGGTTCGAACGTCCCGTCCTCGATCAACGCGCCATAGGTCTTGTAGGCGGGCGCGGAAAACAGCGTGTTCGTCATCAGCTCGTAGAGGTCGGCGCGGCCGATCCCGTAGGCCTCGGCGAGCGATCCTGCCTCGCCCAGCGTCTCGATCATGCTGGCGAGCGAGAAATTGACCGCGAGCTTCACGACATTGGCGCGGCTGGGCTTCTCGCCGAACTCCCACACCTTCGCCGCGAACAGCTCCAGCAGCGGCCGCGCCTTGGCGAGCGAGTCCGCCGCGCCCGCCGCGAGCACGTTGAGCTTGCCGGCGGCCGCCGCGTCCGGCCGGCCGAGGACGGGGGCCGCGACATAGCCGACGCCCTTCTCGCCATGCAGCGCCGCCATGCGGTCGGCGAAGGCGACGGAGACGGTCGAGAGGTTCACGTGGACGCAGCCGGCCTTCGCCGCGTCGAGCGCGCCGGAGGCGACCACCACCTCCTCGATCGCCTCGTCCTGGGAGAGCATCGACAGCGTGACGTCCGTCTGGAACGCGTCGGCCGGCTTTTCCGCCCGCGTGGCGCCCTCGGCGACAAGCGCCTCGACCGGGCCGGGCGAGCGGTTCCAGACGGTGAGTTCGTGCCCGCCCTTCATGAGGTTGCGCGCGAGCCCCGCGCCCATGTTTCCGAGGCCGATCAGTCCGACATGCATGGCGCTGCTCCTTATTCCGGTTGGGGAAACGCCAAGGGGCGGCGCCGGTTCGAAGCGCGGCGCGTCGGCATAGCCGCCATGCCTTCTTAGGGCATCCGCGACGGACCTTGCCGCCGCCGCTCGGCGTCTAAGTCGTGGATACCCCTTCGGGGCATGACGGCGCAGCGCGGCGATACGGACGCGCGGCATCCTCCGGTCGCCCGGAAATCGCGTCAGTCCCGCTCTGGTCAAACAGCGAAGCTCATTAGGCGGGGGAAGCGCGGGAGCGCCGGGCCACCGTCAGGGGGTAGAGTAGTTGCCGGTCGCCCGGCGCTCCACGCACGGCATTTCGCGTGCGATCGCAGACGGATTCTTAGGGCGCTCATAGGTTCCCGCGGGCGAACGCAACAGTCCCGCTTCGGGCCGGCCCCCGCATCTCCCGGCCTTCGGAGCCGGACGCGGAAGACTGGCGCCATGCGCCCCTGACGCCACGAAAGGCGCGCCGGTCTTAGTGCCGGCGGTCCTCTTAACGCGCGCAGCCTGAACCGCCCTCACTCTCAAGGAACGGCCGAGCCGCGCGGGCCCCGCGACCGACGCCCCGGGATCGGAAGTTCCGGCCTCCCGACCGCAGGCGCCGCCTTCATCCCCGCATGGCCGGCCGGTCCGGACACGCCTTCCCGACGGGGAGAAGCCAACGGAGTGGATCATGGGAGGAAAGGAATGTCAAGGAATTTGATCCTATCCCGCTTTGGGACGCCCTCGGCCGGCGCCTCACCCTCCACCGTCATGCCCGCCTTCGCTTGTATCCACGACTTCCTTCCCCGCCGCTCGACGCTCCAAGACGTGGATACCCGGCTGCCGCCGGGCATGACGGGTGAGCGTCGTTTGTCACGCCTCTTGCCAAGACCTCGGCTTCTTCCGAGCATTCGGCGATGCGCTTCTCCTTCGTCTACCTCATGACGAACCGGCCGAACGGCGTGCTCTATTGCGGCGTCACGACCGATCTTGTCCGCCGCGTCGCCGAACATCGCGCCGGCGCCGCTCCCGGCTTCACCAAGCGCTACGGACTGAAGACGCTCGTCTGGTTCGAGACGCATGAGGACATCGCCGTCGCGATCGCCCGCGAGAAGGCGATCAAGCATTTAACCCGCGCGGAAAAGGCCCGGCTGATCCTTCGGGACAATCCGGACTGGCGCGACCTGTGGCCTGAAATTTCAGGCTAGGCGCGCTCTTCGCCAAGCATGATAGTCCCATCGCGGTTCGGCCACCTCCGCCGTCATGCCCGCCTTCGCGGGTATCCACGACTTGCCGGCCCTGCCGCCCCTCGACGCTCCAAGCCGTGGATACCCGGCTGCCGCGGGCATGACGGCGGAGGCGCCGCCTACATCCCCGTACGGCCGGCTGGTCCGAACACGCCTTCCCTAGAGGGAGAAGTCAGCGGAGTGAGCACGGGAGGGGCGGAATTTCAAGGAACTTCATCCTAAGACCGGACGATAAAATATGATCGTCTGCCCTCGCGATGCGGAGTTGGGCGGTGCAACTGAATGCCGACGCGCTCACTTATGCTCAGAGACTACTTGAGCGGCGCAGACTATAACAACTCCCAGCCTGCGCCGCCGTGATTATCGCCAGCGCTAAGATTGCTGGACGGTGCAGACCAGTAACCTCCACCGGATAGGCTGTCCGCCCCGGTGCTGGTGGTGGTTCTGAGGAGGGAGGGGGTTCCCTTTGTTAGCGGCGATCTCATCACCGCAGTGGATGCACCTGTAGACGCCTGAATTAGACACAACCGTCCCAGGCGAATGATCCGCGTCAAAAGCACTATGGGTTTGATGGGTCAGATGCTGACCATCTTGATACAGGGCCATTGAAATAGCTCCTCTGGCAAGAGTCAGGCTTGACCAGAGGCACCTTCGGGAGTCTCCTCCCACTCGGCTTGCACGCCACTTCCGCCGCCTGACTCGTTGGGCGCGGATTGTCTGAAGACGGTCGTCAAGGGGTCCTAAGCCCTTGGCGGCCGTCATCAGCTTAGATCAACCATGAGATGTATTTTGATTCGCGGCAGCAGCGCGAGTCCATTTTCGTCTTTGACAAACGAAGCTAAGTCATAAAGACATAAAGAAGCGCTCATATAATCCGATGCGCTACGAGATCTTTATCGCAGGTGCCAGCGCAAGGCTCGCGTAGGCTCCTCACTCGTCCACCACCTTCACCCGCATCCCCGCCACCAGCGGCTCGCCGGGCGCGATCCCGTTCAGCACGGCGAACCTGTCCACCGCCCTGTCCGGCAGGGCCATGCGGTTGGCGAACACCGCTTCCGTGTCGCCCGGCTTCACGCTCACGATGTCGAGCTTCAGCGGCTGCGCGGCGTCGATCTCCGACTGGTTCAGCGTGCGGAAGCTCGTGATCGAGTCGCGGAAACCGCGGTCGATCTCCGGCGTCAGGTCGCGCGTCGCGAAGATCAGGCGGTAGACATCCGTGCCGAAATGAATCGCGGCGAAGCGGAAGGTCCAGTCGCGGCCTTTCGCGACCAGCGTCACCGCCGGCATGCCGTTGATCTCCAGCGTCTCCACCGGGCCGGGCTCGGCGCCCTCGATCCAGTTCTCGCGGATATAGCCTTCGAGCGTCTGGCCGGCGCTGAGCTTGGCGGCGTCCATGCGGAGCGCGCGCCCGTCGGCCGCGACGCCGAGCAGCGCGTCGGCGCCGTTCTCGAACGTGAAGCCTTCCGGCGCGACGAAGCTGAAGCCGAGCCGCGGATGCAGGAAACGCCGCCCGCGCGCGAACCCCTGAGAGGGGTCGTCGCCGTAGACCATGCCGTCGACGGCGTCGAGATAGGCCTCGCGGCCGCGCTCGCCGATGCCCGGCGCGCCGATCGCGCGGGCCGCCTGCACCGCGAGCTGCACGCGCTCGGGCGTCGAGGGGTGGGTGGCGAGGAAGTCGAGCCCGGGCTGCTGCGGCTGCTGGCCGAGCGTCGCGGAGCGCAGCTCCGTCTGGCGGCCCATCGAGAGCAGGAAGCGCGAGGCGCCGTAGGGGTCGAAGCCGGCGCGCGCGATGGTCTGCACGCCGATGCGGTCGGCCTCGAGCTCCTGCGCGCGCGAGAACGAGGCGAGCGAGAGTTTTCCGCGGGCGAGCGCGACGGCGCCGCCCTGACTGTCCTGCAGCACGTCGGAGACGACGCGGGAGACGAGCACGGCCTTGCGCTCCTCGTCCGCCCGCTGGATCGCGTGGCGCGCCGAGACATGCGCCATCTCGTGCGCGATCACCGCCGCGAGCTCGGACGAGTCGTTCGCCACCGCAAGCAGGCCGCGCGTGACGTAGAGGCTCCCGTTCGGCAGCGCGAAGGCGTTCACCAGCGGGGAGTTCAGCATGACCACCTTGTAGCGGAGGTCCGGGCGCTCGGAGGCCGCGGCGAGCCGGTCGGCCACCCCGTTGAGGAGGGTCGTCAGGTTCGGCTTGAGGTAGATGCCGCCATAGGCGCCGGCGATGCGCTGCTGCTCTTCGGTGACGGCGGTGGGCGGGGCGGGCGCGACCTTCGGCGCCTCCGCCGGCACGAGCGGCTGCGGGACCGGCTTGTCGCCGCCGCCGAGGCTGCCGCAGGCGGCGAGCGAGGCCGCCAGCCCGAACGCGCCGAGAAGCCGGGGGAGGCCGCTCATCGGGCGGCCTCGTCGTCGAGTCGGTCGATCTGCCCGCGATCGGTGATCGCGATGACGGGGCCGCGGCGCGCGTCGACAACCCCGCGCACGCGCAGAAGCGCGCCGGGCTTGATGTCGAGAGCGTTGAGACCGCCTAATCTGCGCAGCGCCGCCTCCGAAAGGGTCAGCGAAAGCGCGTCGCGCCAGCGCGCCCCAAAGTTCACATAAAGCCGTCCGGCGGCCTGCCGAACGCTCGCCACGCGGCCCTCCGCGACAACGAAGCGTCCCGCGGCGGAGGCGAGCGATGCGCCGTCCGCCGCGGACCGGACCTCGTAATCGGTTTCGGACCACAAACCAAGGCGAAGCGCGATCGCACGGGCCTCGGTTGCCTTCAGCGTGGCGTCGCAGTCACGCTCTCGCCCCGTGACGCGCAGCATCCCTTGCATGGCGAGCTCCGCGGAGACGCCGGCGTGATCAGCCCCGTCGAAATCGGCGAGGAAGCCGACGAGCCTGCCGTAGCGGTCTTGCCCGCTGGCGGCCGGCCGGAACTCGAGCACGCGGCCCGCGGCGGCCTTGTCGAGCGCGGCGCGCGCGGCTTCCCCGATCCGCCAGTCGGCGGCTGCAATCCCCGGCGGCGCTTTGGGGGCGGCGACGCCGGCGAGCCGGGCCTCGCGGCCGTCGTCGAGCAGCAGGGTGTCGCCGTCGATCGCGCGCTCGATGGCGACGGCCTCGGGCTTCGCCGCAAGGATGCACGGGCCGGCGGCCGCTGCTTGAGCGGAGATGGCGAGGATTGTCGGGAGGATGAACAGGCGCACGGCCGAGCCTCGCGCCGGTTTGGCGAACGGGAGGTTAACGCGCGGGCGTCACAGCACGACGATGCCGGAATGTTCGGCCTTGTCCTCCGGCTCGATATGGATCGTTACCAGCATGTCGGCGTCTTCGGCGTGGAGCGCGCGCTCGATGCGGTCGCAGATCTCGTGCGCCTCGGCGACGCGCATGTCGCCGGCGACGACGAGGTGGAAGTCCACGAAGGTCAGGCGGCCGGCATGGCGGGTGCGGAGATCGTGGGCTTCGATCGCGCCCTCGGCCTGCTTTGCGATGGTCTGGCGGATGAGCGTCTGGGTCTCGGGGGAGGCGGCCTCGTCCATCAGCCCGCCGAGCGACGACCGCACCAGCCGCGCGCCGGACCAGAGCACGTTGATCGCGACCGCGCATGCGATCGCCGGGTCGAGCCAGGGCTGACGGAACGCGAGCGCGAGCCCAAGGCCGATCAGCACCCCGATCGAGGAGACCACGTCCGTCATCAGATGCGCGCCGTCGGCTTTGATCGCGGGCGAGCGTATCGCCTTGCCGCGGCGGAGCAGCAGCAGGCCCCAGGCGGCGTTGATCACGCTGGCCAGAATGTTGGCGCCGAGGCCGAGCGGGGTGAGGTCGATCTCGCGCGGGTGGAGGAAAGCGCCCCAGGCCTCGTTGAGGATCGCGCCCGCGGCCGCCACGATCAGCACGCCCTCGAGCACGGCGGAGACGTATTCCGCCTTCTGGTGGCCGTAGGGGTGGTCGCGGTCCGGCGGCGCGGAGGCGACGCGCACTGCGACGAACACGGCGATCGACGCAGCGACGTTCACGACGCTCTCCGCCGCGTCCGAATAGAGCGCGACCGACCCCGTCAGCAGATAGGCCGCCGCCTTGAGCGCCAGCACCACGATCCCGACGACGATCGATCCGAGCGCGAGGCGCTGAATGCTGTCCATGACCCCCGCCTCGTAAGCCCGTCGTCCCCTCGAGCCGGCAGCGGTTATCCCGCAGCGGGGCCTTGGCGCAACCGCTATCTTCGCCCCTGCGAAGCGCTTGCAATCGCAATGGGCGAGACTGCGCCGAAGGAGCGGACGGAACCTGCGCCACGACGAATTTTTTCGACTTGCGCGCGGCGCGATTTGAGGCTTGTTCTGGATCGCGCGTCGTTACGTCCCGGTAGCTCAGCAGGATAGAGCAACGGTTTCCTAAACCGTAGGTCAGGGGTTCGAATCCCTTCCGGGACGCCAGCGGAATTTTCCGCCTTTAAAGTTGCTGGGTTTCCCGACCAATAGCGCCGCCTAGTGCGCGACGACCTCTGTCTCTACCGCGCGCTCGATATTGGCGGCCTCCAGCGCGGCCATCCCTAGCAGGTAGGCGAGCAATCTGTGTCCTTGCTCTTGAGCCTGCCCTGCTAGCTCCTCCAATGCTTGAGAAAAAAGGTCACTCTCGGGTGATATTTGTAACATCGCGTCCGCCAGCTTCGGTTGCCGCGACGATCGCATAGGTTGTGTCCCACAGAATTAGGGGAAATCCCTTAGAAATTTCAAAAACTGCGAAGATTGTGCAACCTCTACAGCCTCACGAAGGCCGGGCCGCGATCTGCGAGCTGACGAAGGCGCTCGTCGAGCGCACCTGCAACCTCCAGCCAATGCCGCCGGCGAACCTTGATATTTTTGGCGGAGCCGAGTGCAGGTATAATGGATCGCCAGCTCTCAGCCGAGGCGATCTCCAATGGATTTCTAATCTTACGTCGAGCAGCCAAATAAATTCGAGCGTCAGAGCGCACATGCTGCCCTGGAAGGTAGGAGCCTCAGGACGGCTGACGATTGTATCCGCAATGGATGCAATCTTGCTGAAGACAGCCTTCTGAAGTTCGCGACGCCATCCTTTCCGGGGCTTCGGTCGCGTCAGGCTCCGCGCCATCTTCCGCGCGCCTACGCGGAGGCTTTTGCGTCAGGCGGCGTATTTGATCGCGAAAAAGATGAGCGCGCCGTTCATCGCAAGAAGCATGAGGACGGCGCTCACCACGCCGGGCATCTGGCCGTTTGTCGCCTTCGAGTATGAGGCGATCTCAGGAGCGGCGTGCGTGCGGAGCTTGCGTGGGTTCGATCGGCCCGAAGGGCTTGGGTGAAAGTGCGTCGACATTGGCGGGCCCGCCTCACCACTGCCGATCGAGAACGTCTTCGAGCGTCTCCGGGTCCTGCTGGTATTCCCAGCGTCTCCCGATCGGGTCGAACCGGCAGAAGACCTTTCCTCGAGAGGCCGACAGCTTGCCCGTCGTCAGTCGGACGGGAAGAAGAGGATCGTATCTGTGCCAGCGGCCATCCCTGGGAGGGGTCTGCCGCCCGAAACGGAAGCGGATCGGAGCCAAGAGGGCGTTGATCGAAGTGTCCATGATCCGGTCCCTGCGGGGTGACAGATACGCTGACACATGCCGATAGGGTGCGCAATTAAGAGTTGCTAAAACGTTATTGCACAACCAAAAGCTTGTTTGGAGCCTGTGCGGCTCGTAGGCCTCTCTTTGCGGCCCCCGCCCGCTCGCACAACGAAAAGCGGCCCCACGAATGGGGCCGCTTGCATAAGCTACCGGTGCTACGTAACCCGCTAGGCGGTTACTTCGGCTTCGGCTGGGCCGGGTCGTCGCCCGGGGTCGCGCCGACCGTGCCGGGCGAAGTCGCGCCCTTTCCGGCGTCGCCAGTGCCCTTGTTCTGCTCGCGCACTTCCTGCGGGCTCGTGGCGATGGTCGGCGCGGTGTGCTGCATCGCTCCGGTCGCGCCGGGAGACGTCTGCTTCGGATCGGACTGTGGGTCCTTACCTGCGGCCGCAGGCGGATCGACGGTCGACGGCGTGGTCTGGGCGAACGCGGCGCCGGTGGAAAGCAAGACGGCTAACAGTGCAGCTGAATACTTCATGCAGTGTCCTCCCAGTGTCGCGCGTCAGGGCGCGCTTGCCGAGGTAAATGACCCAAGCCGGGAATTAGTTCCCGGCTTCGACTTAAGAGTCCTTAGGATCGCCCCGTACGCATCTTCTGCTCGTTTCTGCGGAGGGGCCGGGCGGTCCAGACCGCGCGGAAGATCTCGCCATTTCCGGACCTTGAACGCTGGCCTCGACCGCCGGCCATTAGGAGCGGTCACGGAGACGTGAGGTTGGACTCCCCTTACTTCATCGTGGGCATGATGAACTCCGCGCCGGCGCGGATGCCGGTCGGCCAGCGGCTCGTGATGGTCTTCAGGCGCGTGTAGAAGCGGACGCCTTCCATTCCGTGCATGTGGTGGTCGCCGAACAGCGACGCCTTCCAGCCGCCGAAGGAGTGGAACGCCATCGGCACCGGGATCGGCACGTTGATCCCGACCATGCCGACCTGGATGTCGTGGGCGAACTCGCGCGCGGCGTCGCCGTCGCGGGTGAAGATCGCGACGCCGTTGCCGAACTCGTGGCTATTGATCATGCGCGCGGCGCTCGCGTAGTCCGCCGCGCGGGCGACGCAGAGCACGGGGCCGAAGATCTCCTCCTTGTAGATCGTCATGTCCTCGGTCACGCGATCGAACAGCGTGCCGCCGAGGAAGTAGCCGTCCTCATAGCCCTGCAGCTTCAGCCCGCGGCCGTCGACGAGGATCTCGGCGCCTTCGGCGACGCCCTTGTCGATGTAGGACGAGACCTTGTCGCGGTGCTGGGCCGTGACGAGCGGGCCCATCTCGGCCTCGGGGTCCGTTCCGGGCCCAACTTTGAGCGCGCGCACTTTCGGGATCAGCCGCTCGATCAGCGCGTCCGCGGTCTTCTCACCGACGGGAACCGCGACCGAGATCGCCATGCAGCGCTCGCCGGCCGAGCCGTAGGCCGCCCCCATCAGCGCGTCGACCGTCTGATCCAGATCGGCGTCCGGCATGACGATCATGTGGTTCTTGGCGCCGCCGAGCGCCTGGGCGCGCTTACCGGTCTGCGCGGCGGTCTGGTAGATGTAGCGGGCGATCGGGGTCGAGCCGACGAAGCTCACCGCCTGGATGTCGGGGTGGTGGAGCAGGGCGTCGACCGCCTCCTTGTCGCCTTGGACGACACTGAACACGCCGTCCGGCAAGCCGGCCTCCTTCAGCCAGCCCGCGATCAGCAGCGAGGCGGACGGGTCGCGCTCCGAAGGCTTGAGGATGAAGCAATTGCCCGCCGCGAGCGCGACGGGGAACATCCACATCGGCACCATGGCCGGGAAGTTGAACGGCGTGATGCCGGCCACGACGCCGATCGGCTGACGCAGAGAATGGCTGTCGACGCGCGTGCCGACATTCTCGGTGAACTCACCCTTGAGCAGCTGGGGCGCTGCGGTCGCGAACTCGACGACCTCTATGCCGCGCTGGATCTCCCCCTTGGCGTCCGAGAGGACCTTGCCGTGCTCCGCGGTGATGGCCGCAGCGAGCGTGTCGATGTTGGCTTCGAGCAGCCCGAGGAACTTGTTGAGGATGCGCGCGCGCCGGAGAGGCGGCGTCTTCGCCCAATCCGGGAAGGCGCGCTTGGCGGCGGCGACGGCCGCATCGACCTCCGCGCCGTTCGCGAGCGCAACCGAGCCGGTCTGCTCGCCGGTCGCGGGATTGAACACCGGCGCAAAGCGGCCCGAGCGGCCCGGCGTCTCGGCGCCGGCGATGAAGTGGCGAATCTCGGTCGGCATGGGGCCCTCGTCGTCGCGGTCTTGCGGGCAAGCTATGGCCCATCTCGACCGCCGAAAGGAAGCCTGCGCCTCAACTCTGTTCGAGTAAGGCGAGCGTCCGGTCGTCGCGGACGCCGCCGCAGAGTCGCTCGAGCGCCTGGCCGAACGTTTCATCTCCGTCCGCTGCGCCTTCGAACAGCGTCATCGACGAGCGGAACTTCATGTCGTCCGGCGAGCCGAAGACCGTTCGGAGGTCGGCCCCTTCGATCGCCAGCACGGCTTCGGTCGCTGCGCGCAGGCGGCGGCCCAGGACGGGGTGCGCGAGATAGGCGCGCGCCTCAGCGAGCGAGGCGATCCCGTAGAAGTCGGCCATCCCGGACGAGCCCAGCCCGCGGAGCTGAGGGAAGACGAACCACATCCAGTGGCTGCGTTTTCGGCCTGCTTTCAGCTCCCCAAGCGCGGCTTCGAATACGGGGCGCTGCGCCTCCATGAAACGTTCGAGGCGGTGCGGATCGTGGGGCATGGCGGCCTCCCGGTCGGTTTCTGCGCTCCACTCGCCCAAAGAAGCGGCGCTCCTCGCTCTTGCCCAAAACTTCTCCAGCGCAAGAACGTCAAATGACGAGCCCGTGAACGTGCGGGGTCGCGGGTGGAGCGGGACCTATGACCGATCTGATGCTTCGCAAGAGTATCGACGAGATCGTCGCGGAGGATGACGGCGAGCACAAACTGACGAAGTCGCTAAATTGGCTGTCGATTATGGCGATGGGCATCGGCGCGATCATCGGCGCCGGCATCTTCGTGCTGACAGGGACGGCCGCGGCGAACTACGCCGGCCCGGGCATCGTCCTGTCCTTCATTCTCGGCGGGGTGGCCTGCGCCTTCGTGGGACTGTGCTACGCGGAGCTCGCCTCGCTGATCCCGGTCTCGGGTTCGGCCTACACCTACACGTATGCGACGCTGGGCGAATTGTTCGCCTGGATCATTGGCTGGGACCTGATCCTCGAATACGCGATGGGCGCCGCGACGGTCTCGGTCGGCTGGTCGGGCTACATGGTCAGCCTGCTCGCCGACGTCGGGATCTACATTCCTCCGCAATTCGCCAACGCCACGGGAACAGCGGTCAAGCTCGCTGACGGGACGATGGCGACTGGCATCTTCAACGTGCCGGCGGCCATCATCGTGCTGCTGCTCACTTTCCTGCTCGCCCGCGGCACGCATGAATCGGCGCGGCTGAACACGATCATGGTGGCGGTGAAGCTCGCCGTCGTCCTCGCCTTCATCGTGATCGGCGCGGCCTATGTCGACACCTCGCACTGGAAGCCGTTCATCCCCGAGAACAAGGGCGCCTTTGGCGAGTTCGGATGGAGCGGCGTCCTGCGCGGCGCGGCTGTGGTGTTCTACGCCTATATCGGGTTCGACGCGGTCTCCACGACGGCGCAGGAGGCGGTGAAGCCGCAGCGCGACATGCCGATCGGCATCCTCGGCTCGCTTGCGATCTGCACGCTGCTCTACATCCTCGTCGCCGGCGTGCTGACCGGCATCGTGCCCTACGCCGACCTCAACGTGCCGGACCCCATCGCCAAGGGCGTCGACGCGATCGGCCTCGGCTGGTTCTCGACCGTCATCAAGTTCGGCGCGCTTGCGGGGCTCACCACGGTCATGCTGGTGCTGCTCTACGGGCAGACCCGGATCTTCTTCACGATGTCGAAGGACGGGCTGATCCCGCCGATGTTCTCGAAGGTGCATCCGACCTACGGGACCCCCTATGTCAGCCAGATCATGATCGGCTCGATCGTGGCGCTGATCGCGGGCGTGCTGCCGATCTCGATCCTCGGCGAGATGGTCTCGATCGGCACGCTGTTCGCGTTCATCCTGGTCTGCGGCGCGGTGATCTACCTCCGCCGCAGCGACGGCAACATCCGCCGCCCGTTCCGCGTGCCGGGCGTGCCGGTGGTCCCGATCCTCGGCATCCTGTTCTGCCTGACGCTGATGGCCGGCCTGCCGCTCGACACCTGGCTGCGGCTGGTGATCTGGATGGTGATCGGCTTCGTCGTCTACTTCGGCTACGGCCGCCGCCGCTCCATCGCGCAGCGACATGCGGGAACAGCGTAGACGTCAGCCGAAGATGGCCGTCGGCTTAAATGGCGATCTTCCCCTTTCGCCGCTCCGCCTCAGTTCCAGACGTTCGGGGCAATGAAGGCGGGCCGGTCCGGTCCGCCGGAACGGGAGGAGCAGCATGCTGACGACTGAACCGAAGGAAGCGGTCGAGGCCGCGAGGAACGTCCAGGCGGCCTATGAGGAGGACGGAGGATCCAACCTCGATGCCCATATCGACGGGTTCATGTCCGGGGTGGAGGCTGTTCTGGCGAGGCCTGGCGTCGACCGAGACGCCTACCTGTCCGAGCTCGTCTCATCGCTCGAGCAGGATGAGCGTTCGGGCCAAGGGTCGGGATCCGAGGTCATGAGCGCCCTGGTGGCCAAGCTCAAGTCGGTCCGCAAAGGCGCCTAGGCGCGCCCTCGTCACTCTGAGCATTACGCAATTAGAACCGCGCGCCCGTCCTATCGAAAGATGGGCGCGCGGCGTCTGAGGCGGCCTTACAGTCAGGCCGCCTGTTTCATCGCGTCGGCCTTCTCAATCAGCGCTTCCGCCATGCGGATGGACGCGATGTCGATCAGGCGTCCGTCGAGCGCGACGGCGCCGCGGCCAGCCTTCGCCGCCTCTTCCATGGCTTCCAGAATGCGGCGAGCCTTGGTGACTTCCGCCTCCGAGGGCGTGAACACCTCGTTGGCGAGCTCGATCTGGCTCGGATGAATCGCCCACTTGCCCTCATAGCCGAGCACGGCGCAACGGCGGGCGGCCGAGACGTAGCCATCGGGGTCGGAGAAGTCGCCGAACGGGCCGTCGATCGGCCGCAGGCCGTAGGCGCGGCAGGCGACGATCATGCGGGCCTGGGCGTAGAGCCACGGATCCTGCCAGTGCGTCTCGCGGGCGCCGCTGTCGTCCTTGTCGGTGAGCACCGCATAGTCCGGGTTCACGCCGCCGATCACGGTCGAGCGCGCGCGCATCGAAGCCGCGTAATCCGCGACGCCGAAGGACATCGCCTCGAGGCGCTTCGACGAGGTCGCGATCGCCTCGACATTCGCCATGCCAAGCGCGGTCTCGATCAGCACCTCGAAGCCGAGCTTCTTCTCGCGCTTCTTGGCCTGTTCGATTTGGGTGACCAGCACGTCGATCGCGTAGACGTCCTGCGGCACGCCGACCTTCGGGATCAGGATCATGTCGAGGCGCGGGCACTGCTCCACGATGTCGACGACGTCGCGGTACATGTAATGCGTGTCGAGGCCGTTGATGCGGATCATCATCGTCTTCGTGCCCCAGTCGATCTCGTTCAGGGCCTGGACGATGTTCTTGCGCGCCTGCTCCTTGTCATCGGGCGCGACCGCGTCTTCGAGGTCGAGGAAGATGACGTCGGCCTTCGACTGCGCCGACTTCTCCATGAAGGTCGGGTTTGAGCCCGGCACGGCCAACTCGGAGCGATGCAGGCGGGGGGTCGCCTGCTGGATCAGGGTGAAGCTCATGTCGTTCTCCTCAGTCGAAAAACCTGCTGACGGCGGCGTACGGACTTAATCGACGGATCGCGTTCACTTGACTATTCGCCGTCAGGACTAGGGCCGGTGAAATATGTCTGTCACTTAGTCTGATGCGCGCCTGCGCCGCAGGCGACGGATGCGGCGTGCGCGCTTCGAGACCCGCCTTCGGCGCTCCTCAGCATGAGGAGCGTTGAGTTGGCGAGATTTCCTCATGCCGAGGAGCCCGCTTTCAGCTGGCGTCTCTAAGCACGCAGTACGTCTCAGCAATCGATGTCTGCGCGCCTCACCCCGTCGCCCCGAACCCGTTGGCGATGCAGTTGATGGAGAGCAGCAGCGGCGGCTTGATGTCGTCCTCGCGGCGCGCCTCATCGGTCTCGGCGCGGAAGCGGCGGAGAAGCTCGACCTGCTCGCGGCTCACCTGGTTGATGACCGGCAGGCGCTGGGCGAGGCGTTCGCGGAAGGCGGGATAGCGCTCGGCGATCTCCTTGCCGCGGCTGGCCCGCAAGGCCATCTCGCAGGTCAGCGCGTATTCCGCCTCGATCATCGGGAAAATCGTGTCGACGGCTGTCTGATCGGGGCAGAGGGTGGCGTATTCGCGCGCGATCGACAGATCGACCATGCGCAGGGTCTTCTCGACCTCGTCGAGCACCAGCCGCAGCACCTTGGATTCCTCGAACATGCGCCGCAGAAGCGCCTCGCCGACCTCGCCGCGGACTTCGATGAAGTTCTTCAGCGCCGAGCCGATGCCGTACCAGCCGGTGATGATGTGCCGGTTCTGCGCCCAGGCGAACACCCACGGGATGGCGCGGAGGTCCGACAGCGAGCGCGCCCCAAAGCGCCGCGCCGGCCGCGAGCCGATGTTCAGCAACGAGAGCTCCTCGAGCGGGCTCGCGTGCTGGAAGTAGGTGACGAGGTGCTCGTTGGAGATCAGCTGGCCGTAGGTCGCCCGCGATGCGCCGGAGAGCGCCTCGAGCGCGTCGTCGAACTCGTTGCGGCTCGACCGAGGGGTCTCCCGCTCCGACATCAGCGCGTGCTCGAACACCGAGGAGGCGGTGAGCTCCATCTGGTAGGCGGCGGTGCCGCGGTTGGAATATTTGAACGAGACGATTTCGCCCTGGTCGGTGACGCGATAGCGGCCGCGGATCGAGCCCGGCGGCTGGGCGGCGATGGCGCGGGCCGTTGGGGCGCCGCCGCGCGAGACCGAACCGCCGCGGCCGTGGAAGAAGGCGATCGGCACGCCGGCCTGCCGGCCGACTTCGGTGAGCTTGGCCTGGGCCTTGTAGAGCTCCCAGTTGGAGGCGAAATAGCCGCCGTCCTTGTTGCTGTCCGAATAGCCGATCATTACCTCCTGCACCTCGCCCTGCCAGCGGGTGGAGCGGCGCACGACCGGGATCGCCAGCAGCTCGCGCATGATGGCGGGGCCTTCGCGAAGGTCCTCGATGGTCTCGAACAGAGGCACGATCGGCAGCTGGCAGATCTCGACGCCGGCGCCGTCGAGGAAGCAGCCGGCCTCCTTCGCGAGCAGATAGGCGCCGAGGATGTCGTTCACCGAGCGCGTCATCGACAGGATGAAGGCGCCGAACGCCTCGCGGTCGATCTGGGCGCGCATTTCGGCGACCAGGGCGAAGGTCGCGATCGTCTCCTGCGCGTCCTCGGAAAGCTCCTTGAGATTGCGCGGCGGGAGGGTCGGCGTGCGGGGCGTCGCGAGTTCGGAGGAGAGCCAGTCCCGCCACGCGCGGCTCGCGACGTCGGGCGCGTCGTCCGGCTTGGCGTCGTTCGAAAGCGCCCACATTTCACGCAGCGTGTTGGTGGTGCGCGTCGAATTTTCGCGCAGGTCGAGCCTGACGGTCGAAAAGCGGAAGATCTCCACCATCCGGCGCACCGGCCGCACCATGTTGACCGCGAGCGAGCGGCAGCCGGCCCCGTCGAGCCCGCGCTCCAGCGCCTTGAGGTCGTCGATCAGGTCGTCGGCGTTGGTGTAGAAGGGGCCGGGCAGGACGACCGGCTCCTCCTTGTTGCGCTCGATCGTGGCGTCGAGCTTGCCGAGCACGCAGGTCAGGAACTGGCGGTAGGGCTCGCCCGGGTTGCGCCCGGCAATCGCGTCGCCGTCGCCGCTCGCGGCCAGCCGCTCCGCGAGTTCGGCCTTGAAGCCCTCGGAGGTCGGCAGCGCGCGCTCGGTGATCGAGAGCCTGCGGCCGAGGTCCATCAGCCGCGTCCGGTAGCGGCGCATCGAGGCGCGTGCGTTGCGCTTCAGCGTGGTGCGGGTGACTGCCGAGGTGACGAAGGGGTTGCCGTCGCGGTCGCCGCCGATCCATGAGCCGAACTGGAAGAAGGCCGGAACCTCGAAGCGCTCGTCCGGATAGTATTCGGCGAGCGTCTCCTCCAGTGAATACAGGACCTCCGGCAGGGTCTCGAAAAGCGACTCGTCGAAAAAGTGCAGGCCCCAGGACACCTCGCGCACGACGGTGGTCTTCTCGAGCTGCAGCTCGCCCGTCATCCAGATCAGCTCGATCTGGTCGCGGAGATCGGCGACCAGGGCGTTGCGCTCGCGCTCGGTCCAGCGCGGCAGCTCGAGCTCGCGCAGCACGAGGTAGATGCGGCGGAGCTTCTCCAGCATCGTGACGCGCTTGGCTTCGGTCGGATGCGCCGTCAGCGTCGGGCGGATGCGCAGCTCCTTCAGCAGCGCGTGCAGCTCGTGGGCGGGGATGCCGGCCTCGACCGCCTGCGCCAGCACGTTCGCGAACGTGCCTTTCACCTCGGCGCGGCCGCGCGTGCTCTCGGTGTGGCGGCGGCGGCGCATCGCGGTGTTCTCTTCCGCGATCGACAGCAGCTGGAACCAGATGCCCTGCACCTGCAGCGCGCGCGCCATCAGCTCGGGCGTCAGCTCCGAGATGTTGGCCTCGCCGCGCAGCACCCTCTCGAGCTCCGGCTGGTGGCGCCGGCAGACGTCGATCAGTGACTGGAACAGGATGTCGGTCGCCTCGTCGCCGGAGGTGCCGGTGATGACGGGGGCTGCGAAGATCGTGTCGTTCTCGCTCGGAACCGCGTGCGGTACGGGGGTCATCGGAGGTCACCAGCTTTTCGGGCGCCGCCCGCGCCCAAATGCGGAAGGACGGACGACGAGGCCCGGCAAGAATCGGGCCGGGCTAGTGGACAGTATCGATGCGTTACGGGGACTGTCGCGCTCAGGCGGCTTTCCTTCCGCACGACAGCACCTCGGCGACGGTCGCGCCGAAGGAGCCCGGGTCAGGCGCGACGGTCAAGCCATAGGACCGCATGATCTCCGCCTTCTCCGCCGCGCTGTCGCCGACGGCCGAGATGATCGCGCCGGCATGGCCCATGCGACGGCCCTTCGGCGCGGTCAGCCCCGCCACGAACCCCACGACGGGTTTTGAGAAGTTCTCCTTGATCCAGGCGGAGGCCTCGGCCTCCTGCGGGCCGCCGATCTCGCCGATCATCAGCACGGCCTCGGTCTCCGGATCCTCTTCGAACAGAGCGAGGTGGTCGATGAAAGACGAGCCGTTGATCGGGTCGCCGCCGATGCCGACTGAAGTCGAGACCCCGATCCCGAGCGCCTTCATCTGGCTCGCCGCCTCGTAGCCGAGCGTGCCGGAGCGCGAGATGACGCCGACCTTGCCCTGGAGGTAAATGTGTCCGGGCATGATGCCGAGCATCGCCTTGCCCGGCGAGATGATCCCGGCGCAGTTCGGGCCGACCACCATCGTCCGCTTCTCCTTGGGATAGCGGTAGAGGTAGCGCTTCACGCGCATCATGTCCTGCGCGGGGATGCCGTCGGTGATCGAGCAGACGAGCTTTAGCCCGGCGTCGGCGGCCTCCATGATCGCGTCCGCGGCGAAAGGCGGAGCGACGAAGGCGATGGAGGCCGCAGCGCCGGTTTCGCGCACGGCGTCCTTTACCGTGTCGAAGACGGGGAGGCCGAGATGGCTCCGCCCGCCTTTGCCCGGGGTGACGCCGCCCACGACGTTCGAGCCGTACTCGATCATCTCGCGAGCGTGGAACGCGCCTTTGTCGCCCGTAATGCCCTGGACGATGATCGGGGTCTTCTCGTCGATGAGGATGCTCATTGCCGATCCTCCCTCACGCGGCCGACTTGTAGGCTTCGCAGGCGCGCACCGCCTTTTCGGCGGCCTCCGCTAGCGTGTCAGCGGCGATCAGGTCGAGCCCGCTCTCCTCAAGGATCTTCTTGCCGGCCTCCACGTTCGTGCCGGCGAGCCGCACGATCAGCGGCGCCTCGATCTTCACTTCCCTGGCCGCCTGGACGACCCCTTGCGCAACCCAGTCGCAGCGGTTGATGCCAGCGAAGATGTTGACGAGGATCGCCTTGACGTTCGGGTCCGACAGCACGAGGCGAAACGCCGTCGCCACGCGGTCCGGCGACGCGCCGCCGCCGACGTCGAGGAAGTTCGCCGGCTCCCCGCCGGCATGCTTGATCATGTCCATGGTCGCCATGGCGAGACCAGCGCCGTTGACGATGCAGCCGATCTCGCCCTCGAGCCCGATATAGTTGAGGTTGTGCTCGGCGGCTTGCGCCTCGCGCGGATCGGACTGGGAGGGATCGTGCATGTCGGCGACGGTATGCCGGCGAAACAGCGCGTTGTCGTCGAACGACATCTTGGCGTCGAGCGCCAGCACGCGGTCGTCGTTGGTCACGACGAGCGGGTTGATCTCGAGCATGACGCCGTCTGAATCGCGGAACGCGCGGTAGGCGTTCATGATTGTCTTCACGGCCGCCGAAGCCTGCCGGGGGCTGAGGCCAAGTTTGAAGGCGATCTCGCGCGCCTCGAACTGCTGCAGTCCGACGGCGGGCTCAACGACGACCTGGATCAGCGAGTCCGGGTCGGACTTGGCGATCTCCTCGACCTCCATGCCGCCATTGGCGGAGGCGATGACGCGCACGCGCTCGGCCTTCCGGTCGAGGACGTAGCCGAGATAGAGCTCGCGCTGGAAGGGCTCGGCGGCCTCCACATAGACGCGCTGGACGGGCTTGCCCTCGGGGCCGGTCTGCGTCGTCACGAGGCGCTTGCCGAGCAGGTCCTGCGCGGCCTCGCGCACCTCCGCGCAGGTTCCGCAAAGCCTCACCCCGCCGGCCTTGCCGCGCGCGCCGGCGTGGATCTGCGCCTTCACAGCCCATTGCGAGCCGCCGAGCTCGCTCGCGGCATAGACCGCCTGATCGGCGCTGAACGCGATCGAACCTTTCGGAACGGCGACGCCGAAGCCCGCGAGCAGTTCTTTCGCCTGATACTCGTGAACGTCCATCCCGCCTCCGCGACCTTCAGCTTTTCTTATTTTTGGATTTATGGATGAAAGCTATTCTTTCAAAGAAGGCGCAAGCAGTCATGCCCAACTTTCGTGGCGGGCTTGGTAGGCACGGGAGAGGTCATGACGCCCACTAGGGCGCGCCGTCATCCCGGACGGCCGTAGGCCGATCCGGGATCGTCAAGGTAAGGCGCGCTGTCTTGCGCACGAGCCCGGCTCTCGGCTGACGCCTCGGCCGGGATGACGTCTGAAGGCAGGCCGCAGCTCAGCCGAGCTTGGCCTTCACCACATCATAGACCCGCGTCGTCTCGGCGCCGGCTTCCGACAAAAGAGACTCCAGCGTCGCGAGGCGGCCGTCGGCGAAGTCGCGGTCCTTGATCGAAGCGGCGTTGACGCGGACGTTGAGCGCAGCGCTCATCAGGCCGGCATAGGCCGACTGCACGGCGACGCCGGCGTCCGACACGACGTTGACGTTGCCCTTGTCCGCCGCGACGCTCGAGAGCTTCACCACCTCGGCGCAGAGCTTGGCGCAGTCGAGCGGCACGTCGGTCGCCTCCTTCAGCGCCGCCTGGATCTTGGCGGTGCGGGCGGCCTTGGCCTCGTCGGTCTCGCCCTTCGGCAGGCCATAGGCGCCCATGACGGCGTCGAACGCCTTCACGTCGTCGGCGATCGCCGCGGTGAGCTCGCCGCGGAGCGTCTCGGACTTCGCCAAGACCTCCTTCAGCTCGGCCTCGACCTCAACGTATTTCGGCTTGCCGATCGTGAGGTTGCAGACCATCGAGACGAGCGCCGCGCCCATGGCGCCGGAGATCGCGGCCGCGCCGCCGCCGCCGGGCGTCGAACGCTCGCTCGCGAGATCGTCGAGGAATTCGCCGAGGGGCTGGTTTGCCGCCATTACGCCATTTCCTTGGCGAGCGCGTAGATCTCGTCGGCGTCGAACGACTGATCGGCCGCCTCGAACAGCTTGCCGATCAGCGTGCGGTGCAGCTTGAGCTTGAGGCCGCCGAGGCCGAGCGCGCCGAGCGCGAGCTTGCCGTGGCGCTCCTTGGCCTTGTCCATGGCGTCGATGCCGCCGATCCCCAGCGGAGGCTGGGCATTGTAGTCGACCACGATCTCGATCGAGGCCTCCGAGCTCCAGTTCTCCTCCGAGAGCAGCTCGAAGCCGATCGCGCCGGCGGAGAATACGAGGTTCGCGCCGGCGACGGCAGCCTTGCGGGCGGCCTCGTCCTTGGCCTCGATCGCCTCGACCTTGACGCCGAAACGCTTCTCGATCGCGTCGGCGGCCTTCTGGGTCTTACCCAGATCGCGGCCGGTGATGGCGACGATCGCGCCTTCCTTGCCGAGCATGGCGGCGGAACGCATGCCGACCGGGCCGGTGCCGGCGAGGATCACGGCCTTCTTGCCCTTCACGTCGCCGCCGAGCGCCTTGACCGCGAGCGCGACGCCGGCTGCGGCCGTGGTGTTCGAGCCGTTCGAATCCAGCATGGTCGAGACGCGGAAGGGGCCGAAGAAGCGCTTCTGCACGGCGTCGTAGACCGCTTCGCCGGCCGCCATGTCGCCGCCGCCGACGAAGATCGCCGTCGACTTCTTCTCCGAGCCGCCGCGCGTGTAGATCGTCCCGTCGACATAGGCGCCGACATTCTCGGGCGTGACGTTGCCGTAGCCCGTGATGTGATCCGCGCCGCCGTCATAGCCCACGACGACGTCGAAGACGCTCGGGGTCGGGTCGGTGTCGAACTGGAAAAGCAGCTTCTTGGTCATCGGTCTTCCCTGTCGCCCGCGTTCGGGCTGTTTTGTTTGGCCTGGAGCGACGGCCCGCGTGCTTCGAGACGCGTCGGGGCTTCGCCCCGAAGCTCCTCAGCATGAGGAGGTTTGAGCCCGCCATCTCTGCGCTCCTCATGCTGAGGAGCCTTGGCCTCTCAGGCCAAGGCGTCTCGAAGCACGCAGAACGCCCGATGCAGGCTCAGTTCGCGCTCACTCCACCACGTTGACGGGCTTGCCCGCCACGAAGGCTTCCACGTTGTCGATCAGCTGGTCGGCGAGGAACTGCATCGCCTCTTTCGACGCCCACGCCACGTGCGGGGTGACGATCAGGTTCGGCAGGTCCGCGTCGCACAGGATGTTGCCGTCCTTCGGAGGCTCCTGCGCCACGACGTCGAAGCCGGCGCCGCCGATCTCGCCCGATTTCAGCGCCTCAAGCAGCGCCGCCTCGTCGACAAGGCCGCCGCGCGCGGTGTTGATGAGCAGCGCGTGGTTCTTCATCTTCTTGAACTGCTCAGGCCCGAACATGTTCTTGGTGTCGGGCGTGAGCGGCACATGGATGGTGATGACGTCGGATTGGGTCAGCACCGTTTCGAAGTCGACCAGGCCGTCCTGCGGGAAGACGTCGTAGGGCAGCACCTTCATGCCCAACGCTTCCGCCCGTTTGCCGATCGACTTGCCGAGCGCGCCGTAGCCGATGATGCCAAGCGTCGAACCGGCAATGTCATAGATCGGGTAGTCGAAGTAGCAGAACTGCCGGGACTTGCTCCAATCGCCGCGCTTCACGGAATTGGCGTAGGGCACGATCGAGCGGCGCAGCGCGAACATGAGGCCGATGACGTGCTCGGGCACGGTGTTGAAGGCGTAGCCGCGGATGTTGGAGATCGTGATCCCCTGGGCCTTGGCCTGCGCTTTGTCGACGATGTCGGTGCCGGTGGCCGCGACCGCGATCAGCTTCAGGTTCGGCAGCTGCTTCAACGTCTCGGCGCGCATCGGCACCTTGTTGATCAGCGCGATGTCGGCGTCCTTGAGGCGCTCGACGATCTCCGCCGGCTCCCAGGTCGAGTCGTATTCCGTGTAATCGTGCGGGAAGTTCGGCGCGCGGACCTTGGCGTCCACGCTCTCCCGGTCGAGAAAGACGATCTTGTGCGTCACGGACGTTTCCCCATTGCGAGCGCCTGGCGGAGTCGAGTCCGCCGGCTTTGAGCGATTGACGGCTTCCAGCGCGCGAAGAGGGCCGGGCGGGATTTTCCCGTCCGGCCCTCTCAAGCGACGTCGCGTGGTCAGGCCGCCTTGGGGGTCTCGGCCTGCTTCTCGATCGGGTTGTCGCGCAGATAGTCCTGCGCGGCGCCGACGCCGGAGCCCGCCTTGATCTTCACGCCGTTGTCGAGCATCGACATCTCGGCGCCCGCGATCGCGCCGAGCAGCATCAGCTCGTTCAGATCGCCGATATGGCCGATGCGGAACACCCTGCCGGCGACCTTCGAGAGGCCGGCGCCGAGCGCGAGATTGTAGCGGTCATAGGCGTGGCGGATGATCTTCGCCGCGTCGATGCCTTCCGGCGCGAGGATCGCGGAGACCGTGTCGGAGTGCCAGCGGGGCGACTTCGCGCAGAGCTTGAGGCCCCAGGCGTCGACGGCCTTGCGTGTCGCCTCGGCGAGCACGTGGTGGCGGTGGAAGATCTGCTCCAGACCCTCCTCCTCGATGCACGCCAGCGACTCGCGCAAGCCATGCAGCAGGTTCGTGGCCGGCGTGTAGGGGAAGTAGCCGCCGGGGTTGGTGTTGATGTGGTCCTGGAAGTCGAAATAGACCTTGTTCAGGCCGGCATTCTTACGGACGCCAAGCGCCTTCTGGCTGACGCAGACGAAGCCGAGACCGGCCGGCAGCATCAGGCCCTTCTGCGAGCCGGAGACCGCGAGGTCGACCTTCCACTCGTCGAAGCGGAAGTCGATCGAGCCGAGGCCCGAGACGGAGTCGACGAACAGCAGCGCGGGATGACCGGCGGCGTCGATCGCCTTGCGGATCGCGCCGATGTTGGAGGTCACGCCGGTCGCGGTCTCGTTGTGGACCACCATGACGGCCTTGATCTCATGCGCCTTGTCGGCGACGAGAGCCTCCTCGATCTTCTCCTCATGGGCGCCGGTGCCCCACTCCTCTTCCTGGATCTGGACGTCCAGGCCGAGGCGCTGCGCCATGTCGGTCCAGAGGTGCGAGAACTGGCCGAAGCGGGCCGTCAGCACCTTGTCGCCGGGGGCGAGCGTGTTGGCGAGAGCGGCTTCCCAGCCGCCGGTGCCGGAGGACGGGAAGATGAAGGTCTGGCCTTCCTTGGTCTTGAAGACCTTCTTCAGGCCTTCGAAAAGCGGCTTGGTCAGTTCGGGGAAAATCGGCGAGCGATGATCTTCCTGGGAGACCATCATGGCGCGGAGCACGCGCTCCGGCACGTTCGTCGGACCGGGGACGAACAGAAAATTCTTACCGGGGCGTCTCGCCATGATTTCCTCCGTAGCGCCTTCTTGGCGGCAGCAAACAACTGAAGCTCTGCCTTGACTATGCGACAGGCCGTCACGCCTCTCATAGCATAATCATGTCGATCTGCTTGCTTTTTCCTTCAGCAAAACCCGGTCGACGTATTCAGCAGAGATTACACTATGTCCTATCGTCGCACGATAGAACGGCTCTATCGCACTAGACTTCGCGCGCAGGCGCGTGGCGACGTCCGAAAGGGATGCAGAACCGCGCCACAATGCCTCGGAAGGCCAAGGCGTTTCGACGCCGACTTTAGGCGCAAATGCGATTTGCGGTGAATTTAAGCGAAAGCGTGAACGGTCAGCGCGCGTGACCGACCCGCTCATAGGGCATCACGATATTCATCAGCGCGCCGTAGGGCGCAAGCAGGACGAGCGCCGCAAAGGCTTTCACCGTGAAGTCAAACGCCGCGAGATTGGTCCAGAGCGGGGCCATCCACGCGCTGCCGAAGAACGGCACGGCCGACGACATCTCGGCGTCGCCCGCGAAAGCCAGCGAGAAGAACACGATGGTGTCGATCGCCGAACCGAGCAAACTCGCGATCAGCGGAGCCCGCCACCAGCTCTGCCGGCGGAGCTTGGCGAACACCGAGACGTCCAGCAACTGACCAACGAGAAAGGCGGTTCCCGAGGCGAACGCGATGCGTGGAGTGGCGAGCCCGATCGAGAGCGCGACGGCGAGCGCAAAGCCGATATAGACCACGCGGCGCGCAGATCCTGGTCCGAAGCGGCGGTTCGTCAGGTCGGTGACGAGGAAGGCAAGAGGATAGGAGAACGCGCCCCAGGTCAGCTTGTCGCCGAGCCCGAAAGCCTCGACCGGATGCTGCACGAGCACGTTCGACGCCGCGACGACGATGGTCATCGCGACGACGGGAAGCGCAAGCGAGGAAAGCTGGGCCGTAGGCCTCATGCCCGCGGACCTGGGCGGTCAGGAGGCGGCGGCCTGCTCGGCGCCGGCATTCTCACCGGACACAGCTTCGCCGGACTTGGCGATCTTGCGCTTCAGCTCGCGCGCGCCCTGGCTGAGCTCGAGGTCCTTCGCCTTGGCGAGGAAGGCGTCGAGGCCGCCGCGATGCTCGACCGAGCGCAGCGCGTGCGCGGAGACGCGCAACCGAACCGAACGGCCGAGCGCTTCCGAGATCAGCGAGACCTGCAGCAGGTTCGGACGGAAGGTGCGCTTGGTCTTGTGGTTGGAGTGGCTGACCTTGTGCCCGGTGAGCACGGCCTTGCCGGTGAGTTCGCAACGCCGGGACATGGGTTGAGCTCCTGAGGCGATAGTCTGGGACAGCGCGACGACGCCGGACGACATGTCCGTTCGGCCGTCTCACAGCCTGTCGGTTTGAAGGCGCCCGTATAGTCTCGGCGGCCCTGAGCGTCAAGGATCGCGACGGTCGGCTGAGGACCGCCCGCGCATCAGCCTCACAAAAAGCCGAATCGACGCTAGTCTCACTACCATCGCCAAGCGTTCGCCTCCGTCAACGCCTGGCGGCGAGGCGCCGCGCCGAGGCCCGCAGATCCGAAGCCCGATTGAAGATGATGACACGCCTTCCCGCCTCGCCCCGGCTTCGCGCCGCTTCCGTGGCGAGCCTCGCATTCGCCCTGTCAGCCGCGCCGATCCTCGCAGCGCCCGCTTTCGCCGAAACCCAGCTACGCGCGCGCTATGACGTGACGCTGATGGGGATCGGGATTGGCACGGCGAGCCTCCAGGCCGGCATCGACCGCGCGTCCTACGACGTCACGATGAGCCTGCGGATGACGGGGCTCGCGAAGTTTCTGACCGGCGGCCAGGGCGCCGCAGCCGCTCGCGGCGGCTATGTCGGGGCCGCGGTGACGCCGACCGCCTATGCGCTCAACACGCGCGGCAAGGAAAAAAGCCAAGTCATCCGTTTCGCCCTCGCCGGCGGCGCGATCCGGCAGATCTCGGTCGAACCGCCGGTAAAGACAAAGGATACGGTCCCGATCACCGAGGCCGACCAGCGCGGCATCGTCGATCCCTTGAGCGCGCTGGTGATGCCGGTCGCGGGCTCGGGCGAGCTGCTCGACAAGTCGTCCTGCGACCGCACCCTGCCGGTGTTCGACGGCCGCCAGCGTTACGACGTTGCGCTTCATTACGACCGGATGGAGACCGCGACGGCCGCTCCCGAGGCGAAGGACAGCTATTCCGGCAAGGTGATCGTCTGCAAGGCGAGCTATCGCGCGATCGCTGGCCATAAGCCCGGTCGCGAGCAGGTCACCTTCATGGAGCAGAACAAGGACATGGAGGTCTGGCTTGCGCCCGTCGCAGGCTCGCGCGCGCTGATCCCCTGGAAGATTTCGGTGCGCACGCCGATCGGCACAGCCGTCATCACCGCGACGTCCTTTGTGACGGAAACCAAAGAGAAGGCGGCCGGCGCAAAAGGCGTCGATCTCTGAGCGAGATCGGGTCGGAACGAATCGCGAAGGTTCCAGGCGCCGCCGATTCGACTCCGTTCCGTTCCCGACCCGTTCGTGTTTTCCCGTCCCGGCCGGGGCTGCGCCGCGCGGGCTGCCGGGTTAAAGAACGCTGAATGACAGGCGATTTTCTCGAATTCGGCGATCTGCTTGACCTCGCTCCGGCGCCGGCCTCGTCGATCCTCGCTCCCATGCGGGGGCGCGGCGTCACCGCCGTGCTCGGCCCCACCAATACCGGCAAGACTCATCTCGCGATCGAGCGGATGGCGTCGCACGGCTCCGGGCTGATCGGCCTGCCGCTGAGGCTGCTCGCGCGCGAGGTCTATCAGCGCCTCGTCGAGAAGGTGGGCCCGGAAAAGGTCGCGCTCGTCACCGGCGAGGAGAAGATCAAGCCATTCGGCGCGCGCTACTGGGTCTCGACCGTCGAGGCGATGCCGCGCGACCTCGACGTCGATTTCGTCGCGATCGACGAGATCCAGCTCTGCGCGGATTTCGACCGCGGCCACGTCTTCACCGACCGCATGCTGAACATGCGCGGCCGCTACGAGACGCTGATCCTCGGCGCCGCCACCATGCGCCCGCTCGTCGAGAAGCTGCTGCCGGGCGCGAACATCGTGGTGCGGCCGCGGCTCTCCGAACTTCTATTCGCCGGCGAGAAGAAGATCACCCGGCTGCCGCGGCGCAGCGCCATCGTCGCCTTCTCGGCCGAGGAGGTCTACGCGATCGCGGAGCTGATCCGCCGCCAGCTCGGCGGGGCGGCGGTGGTGCTCGGCAAGCTCAGCCCGCGGACCCGAAATGCGCAGGTCGCGATGTATCAGGCCGGCGACGTCGACTATCTCGTGGCGACCGACGCGATCGGCATGGGGCTCAATCTCGACGTCGATCACGTCGCCTTCGCCGGCGACCGCAAGTTCGACGGCCACCAGCACCGCCAGCTCAACCCCGCCGAACTGGCTCAGATCGCGGGCCGAGCCGGGCGCCACCTCAAGAATGGGACCTTCGGCACGACCGGCCGTTGCAAGCCGTTCGACCCGGAGATCGTCGAGCGCATCGAGAGCCACAGCTTCGCAGCCATCCGGGTGGCGCAGTGGCGAAACGCGGCGCTCGATTTCCACGACCCGCAGGCGTTGATCGCGAGCTTGTCGCGGCCGCCGGCAGAGGCTGGGCTGACCCGCGCGCCCGACGCCGACGACGTGCGCGCGCTGATTGCGCTCGCCCGCGATCCGGCGGCCAAGAACGCCGCGAAAGGCGAGGCCGCGGTCCGGCTGATGTGGGACGTCTGCCAGGTTCCAGACTACCGCAAGATTGCGCCGGCGCAGCACGCGGAGCTCATCTCGGAGCTCTACGGCTTCCTCACCGGACCCGGCGGACGGGTCCCGACCGACTGGTTCTCGCGCCACGTCGCCTTGACGGATCGCCCGGAAGGCGACATCGACACGCTGTCCGCGCGGATCGCCCACATCCGCACCTGGACGTTCGTCGCCAACCGAACGGACTGGCTTGCAGATCCCGAACATTGGCAGGGCGTCACCCGCGCCGTCGAAGACAGACTTTCTGACGCTCTGCACGACAGGCTCGCGCAGCGCTTCGTGGACAGGCGCACCAGCGTGCTCATGCGCCGCCTGAGGGAAAAAGACATGCTCGAGGCCGAGATCAACAAGGACGGCGACGTGTTGGTCGAGGGCCACCATGTCGGTCGGCTCGCGGGCTTCCAGTTCGCGCCGGACTCCTCCGCGGAGGGCACCGAGGGCAAGGCGCTGCGCGCCGCGGCCTCCAAGGCGCTGGCGGGCGAGATCGAGGCGCGCGCCAACCGGTTCTCGAATTCCGGCGACGGCGACATCGTGCTCGCCGCCGACGGAGCGGTTCGCTGGCAGGGCGAGCTGGTCGGCAAGCTGGTGAAGGGCGACAAAGCGCTCAGCCCCCGCGTCCGCATCCTCGCCGACGAACAGCTCACAGGCGCGGCCCGCGAGCAGGTGGAGAAGCGGCTCGACCAGTGGATCCGCGCGCATGTCCAGAAGCTGCTTGGCGGCCTCGCCGCAATCGAGACCGCGGAGGACGTGATCGGCGTCGCGCGCGGCGTCGCCTATCAGCTCGTCGAGGAGCTCGGCGTGCTCGACCGCGCCCGCGTCGCGGAGGAGGTCAAGGGCCTCGACCAGACGGCGCGCGCCGCGCTGCGCAAGCACGGAATCCGCTTCGGCGCGCACCACATCTATATGCCGCTGCTGATGAAGCCCGCGCCGCGCGCGCTCGCGGCCCAGCTCTGGTCGCTCGCGCACGGCTCCGAGGGCGGCCCTGGCGTCGATGAGGTCGCGCATCTGGCGTCGGCCGGCCGCACATCGATCCCGGTCGATACGGCGATCGACAAAGGCCTGTACCGAGCGCTCGGCTACCGCGTCTGCGGCGCCCGCGCGATCCGCGTCGACATTCTCGAGCGGTTAGCGGACCTGATCCGCCCGGCGATCGCCTGGAAGCCCGGTCAGCCCGGCACGCCGCCCGCGGGCGCCGCCGACGGAGCGGGCTTTACGGTCACTGTCGCGATGACCTCACTCGCCGGCTGCTCCGGCGAGGACTTCGCCGAGATCCTGCGCTCGCTCGGCTACCGCATGGAGCGCCGTCTGAAGCCCACGACGCCGGTGTCGCCGCCTGAAGCGGCGGTCGCGCTGCCGGCGCCCGAGAGCGAGCCGGTCGACGTGACTGATGTCGCGGAGACCGTCGAGACGGCGAGCGCGGATTCCGAAGAACCCGATCTTTCGACCGAAGGCGCGGCGCCTGTCGCCGAAGCGCCGGAAGCCGACGAGACGGCCGTCGAGGAGCCGGATTCGGAGACCGTAGAGATCAATCGGGGCGAAGCGCCAATCGACGCCGAAACCGATGCGGCGATCGAGTTTGAGAACGTCGCCGCGAGTGAACCCGAGGCGGAGGTCGCCGACGAACCGGTGTTCGACGTCGCCTCCGAGGAGCCTGCGCTGCTGGGCCCGATCGGCTCCGACGACGTGCCGAGCGAGGCGCTCGACGCCGTCGCTGACGACGAGGCGGTCGAGACTGCGACCGCCGCCGCCGCTGATGCGGAAATTTCGGCCGAACTCTCGGCGGAGGTCATCGAAGACCTTGGCGTGGAAGCGCCGTCCGTCGACGCTGTCGCGACCGAGCCTGAGATGATCGAAGTCTGGCGGCCCGCCGGCGGCGGGCGCCGAGACCGCGGCCAGCCGCGCGGGCGCGACCAGCGCCGCGGGCCTCCGCGCGACGCTGCAGCTCCGCGCGAGGCGGCCGCTCCGGCTCCTGGCCAGGATCGCCAGCCCCGGCGCGACGACCGCCGCGAACGCCCTCAAGGGCCCGGCGCTAACCGTCCGCAGGGGGCAGCAGGCGGCAATCGCCCGCCGCGGGACGGCGAGCGCGGGGATCGTCGCCCCGACAACCGTCCGCCCCGGCGCGACGGCGGCGGCGGACGTCCCGAGCGCGGCGGCCGCGGACAGGATCGCGGCGAATGGCGCGCCCACGCCAATGCAGGCTCCCCGCCGCCCGCCGCTAGGCGCGCGGAACGTCCGGTCGACCCGGACTCGCCCTTCGCCAAGCTCGCGGCGCTGAAGGCGCGCCTCGAGGGCAAGGACGAAGGCTGAGTTCCGCTTGGCGTCGGGACCGCCCGAAGCCGGCCGACCGACACGCGCGCGCCTCGACGTCTGGCTCTGGCGTGCGCGCTTTCTCAAGACCCGTTCGCTTGCGGCCGAGTTCGCCAAGGCTGGTCATGTCCGGATCAACGGTCAGCGGGCCACGACCGCGGCTCAGCCGCTGCGCGTTGGCGACACGCTGACGATGGCGTTCGTCCGCGACGTCAGGGTCGTACGCGTTGTCGCGCTCGGCGGGCGCCGAGGACCTGCGACGGAAGCGCGCGGCCTCTATGATGATCTGATGGAGGGCGAGGAAACGCCGAAGCCCTGACACGGCGCCGCCTCGTGAGAGGAGCTCCTGCGGTCACGGCGCTCGTCCGGACAAGCGGTCGACGGCATGACAGCGAAACGCCCGCCGGGGCTTGCGCAGCAAGGGCGGCTTCGCTACGTCCTCGCTTCCTGTACAGGAGACGACGATACGATGACCTACGTGGTCACCGACAATTGCATTCGCTGCAAGTACATGGACTGCGTCGAAGTGTGTCCCGTGGATTGCTTCTACGAGGGCGAGAACATGCTCGTCATCCATCCCGACGAGTGCATCGATTGCGGCGTCTGCGAGCCCGAATGCCCCGCCGAGGCGATCAAGCCCGACACGGACTCGGGACTTGAGTCCTGGGTGAAGCTGAACGGCGACTACGCGAAGTCGTGGCCGAACATCACCATCAAGCGCGACCCGCCGCCGGACGCCAAGGAGATGGACGGCGTCGAGGGCAAGCTCGAGAAATACTTCTCGCCGGAGCCGGGCGAGGGCGACTGAGCGCCAGAGCCGCGGCGCCGCGACATGCGTCGGGTGTTGTAGCTTTGCGTCTATTTCATTGATTTTTGGCGCCGTTCGTGATAGTCCATCACAACGGTCAGGATGACGCGCCCGCTCTTCGAGCGGCCATGGCGTTCCTTCGGCAACACGGCTGGATTTTCGTCCTGGCGCGCGATGAGCGTCTTCGGGGCGCACGGCCCTGTCATCCCTGATCGCGGGCCTCCGGCAGTTTGCGCCGGTCGGCCCTGTTGATGATGTCCGGGCTTGGCGGTCGCCGGTCCGGGTCCTTCAGGTGCGACGCGCCGCTCGGGCGGCGCTTCGTACGTCACGGAGTGCGGATCAGCATGACCATCAAGAAAACCTCGCAGGGTCGCCATGGGTTCAAGACGAACGAGCACGTCGTCTACCCGTCCCACGGCGTAGGCCAGATCGTCGCCATCGAAGAGCAGGTGATCGCCGGCCATACCCTCGAGCTGTTCGTGATCTCCTTCGAGAAGGACAAGATGACCCTGCGCGTGCCCGTCGCGAAGGTCGCGTCGGCCGGCATGCGCAAGCTGTCCGAGGACACGCTCGTCGACAAGGCGCTCGAGACGTTGACCGGCCGCGCCCGCGTGAAGAAGACGATGTGGAGCCGCCGCGCTCAGGAATACGAAGCGAAGATCAACTCCGGCGACATCATCGCAATCGCCGAGGTGGTCCGCGACCTGTTCCGCGCCGAAACCCAGCCCGAGCAGTCCTACAGCGAGCGTCAGCTCTATGAATCGGCGCTCGACCGCATGATGCGTGAAGTCGCGGCCGTCCAGAAGCTGACGGATATCGAGGCGCAGAAGGTGATCGAAGGGCAGCTCGCCAAGGGTCCGCGGCGCGGCCGCGGCGAAGAGGCGGAGGTGGAAGCCGAGGCCCAGGAAGAAGCGGCCTGAGGTTTTTCGGAGCAACTTTTGGAAAAGGCCCGGCCATCGCGCCGGGCCTTTTTCGTCAGGCCTTGACTTCGCGCCTTTCCGCCACCTTCACCTCGACAAGGGGCATGCGCCTCTGATCACGAAACCGTGATCGAAAATACCAGATTTCGCGCGGCCTTTTTCACGTTGACCGGCGTTTTCCCTCCGAACCGTCCCGCGGGATGGCCCGAAGCTGGAGACAAGCCGCTATGTCGCAAATGGCCGGAGTGCGCCGTCGTTTCGTTCGGGCCGCGATGGAGGCGCCGTTCCTCGAGCGGCAGGAAGAGCATGACCTCGCCGTTCTCTGGAAGGACGAGGGCGACACCGAAGCCCTTCATCGCCTCGCAGCCGCCCATATGCGGCTCGTCATCGCCATCGCCGCCCGCTTCCGTCATTACGGCCTGCCGATGCCCGACCTGATCCAGGAGGGTCATGTCGGCCTGCTCGAAGCCGCCGCTCGTTTCGAGCCGGAGCGCGAAGTCCGCTTCTCCACTTACGCCACATGGTGGATCCGCGCAGCGATCCAGGACCACATCCTTCGCAATTGGTCGATCGTGCGCGGCGGCACCAGCTCCGCTCAGAAGGCGCTGTTCTTCAACCTGCGCCGCTTGCGCGCCCGCCTCGGCAAGACCGGCGAGCCGCTCGCGCCCGGCGCGCTCCACAAGAAGATCGCCGAGGCTGTCGGCGTCTCCCAGGCCGACGTGGCGTTGATGGATTCACGGCTGTCGGGACCCGACATGTCGCTCAACGCGCCGATGATCGACAGCGATCCGAACTCATCGTCGGAGCGCATGGACTTTCTCGTCGACACCCAGCCGCTTCCGGACGAGACGGTCGGCGAGAGCATCGACACCGAACGTCGGGTCACCTGGCTGCGCTCCGCCCTCGACGTGCTGAACGAGCGCGAGCTGAAGATTGTGCGCGCGCGACGCCTCGCGGAAAACTCGGTGACGCTGGAGGCGCTCGGCGAGCGGCTCGGCATCTCCAAGGAGCGAGTTCGCCAGATCGAGAACCGCGCGCTGGAAAAGCTCCGCCGCGCCCTCGTCGAGCGCCACCCCATGGGCGCCGCCGAAATCCGCGCCTGAGCGGAGGCTTTCAAGCAAACGAAGAAAAGGCGGCGCGCCGGGTCAGGCGCTCCGCCTTTTCTTTTGCTTCTCCGCAAAGCCGATTGTCCGCTGGCGCCGTCTGCAGCGCCTATCAAACTTAAGGCTGCGCCTGAGCCGCGGGGCTGCTGCGCCAAGCGTTGAAGGCGTCGTTGAACGCCTGCGTTCCCGGAGTGCCCTTCTCGAGCGTCAGCACCGCCCGGCGGCCGTTGTCGTAGAGGATCGGCACGTCGATCCAGCTGCGGTCGCGCAACAGTTGCTCGTTTACCGAGCGTTCGGTGTCGAGGTTCGAGAGGCCGATCAGGAAGAAGCCGGTCGTCACGCGTACCGAAAGCCCCGAGACAGTCGCGCCACGCGCCGATTCGTCGGCCTTCATCACCACGCCCGGCACGTTTGCGACGCCGGCGTTCGGGAAGTCGGGCGGCAGGTCGAACTGAATTTCGACGGTATGGCTCGCCGGCAGCGTCGCGTCGGAGTTGCGGCGGATCACCATCGTGGCCCGGAGGTTCCGGCCTGGAATCTCGATGTCGCCACGAATCGCCGTCTCTAGCGGCTGGCCTTGTCCGCTCGTCACGGATTCTGTGCGCCAGAGCACCGTTCCCGCCAGCGCTTCGCCGGATTGCTGGTTCGGGCCCTCCTCGTAGAGCGTGGCGCGCTGGGCGACCAGCGGGCCGGTCTGCGACGGCGGCGGCGAGGAAGAGTCAGTCGCCGCGGGCGCTGCAGGCGCAGCCGCGGCGGGCGGCTCGACGCGGGCGGTCTGCTGCTCGTTCGCAGGCTGAGCCGGAGCTGCGGGAGCGCCGTCCTGCGGAAGGCGATCGTCGCTCTTGCCGTCCTGCGGCTGGGCCTCGGGCGCCTGATCGCGCGCCGCGGTTTCGGTCACGGGCTGCTCCTGGCGGGCGACTTCGCTGCCGGAGCGACCCCCGAGCATGCCGGCGATGCGGTCGCGGGCGAGGAACAGGCCTGTGCCCGCGAGAATCAGAACCAGCGCGAGAAGCGCGATGAGCGGCGCGGAACGCTGCTTCTTCTTCGCAGCGTCCGGCCTGCTGCCGGCCGCGATGATCGGACGGCCGTCCGAGCGCTTGGTGGGCGTCGGGCCCTGCATGACGGGCGGCGCGATCTTGGCCTGGCCCTTCGCGGCTTCCGGCCGCGCGAGCTCGGACGAGGCGGTCTCGGCAGCCTCTGGCGGCCTCGGTGCTTCAGGTCTCGCCGCAACGGGCGGCGGCGCCTTGGGGAGCGGCTGCGGTTTCGCGGGCTCGGCCGACCGCGGCGCCGCTGGTTTCTGATCGAGGGGCTTTGCGGTCTTTGCGGAGGCGGGCGCCGGCGCCTCCGCCTCGACGCGCCGGATCGCCTCCTCGAGGTTCATCCGCTCGCGGCCGATGTCGTCTTCCGACAGCGGCGGGTCGATCGCGCGGAGCTGCTTCACGATCGCGGCTCGCGCGCGCTCGTAGACGGCGCGTCGCGCTTCGCCCGTGTTGTTCTCTAGCCCCGCGACCGCGCGCGAAATGACTGGAAAGTAATCGGCCATAAGGTCGACATACGGCAGGGATTCGCCCGCGTCGAGGACGCGAAAGACACGGCCAACAAGCCTTTTTTAATCAGTCCTCGAACGGGTCGGCGACGAGGATCGTATCGGCCCGCTCCGGGGAGGTGGAGACCAGCGCGATCGGGCAATCGATCAGCTCCTCCACCCGGCGGACGAACTTGATCGCCTGCGCGGGAAGGTCGGCCCAAGAGCGCGCCCCCGCGGTCGTGTCGGACCAGCCTTCGACCGTCTCGTAGATCGGTTCGATGCGCGCCTGCGCTCCCTGGCTCGCCGGCAGACGGTTGATGGTCTCGCCGTCGAGCGTGTAGCCGACGCAGACCTTTACCTCGTCGAGGCCGTCGAGAACGTCGAGCTTGGTCAGCGCGATGCCGTCGATGCCCGAGGTCCGCGCGGTCTGGCGAAGCGCCACCGCGTCGAGCCAGCCGCAGCGGCGGGGACGGCCGGTGACGGTGCCGAACTCGTGGCCGCGCTCGCCGAGGCGCTTGCCGATCTCGTCCGTCAGCTCGGTCGGGAAGGGACCCTCGCCGACGCGGGTCGTGTAGGCCTTGGCGATTCCGAGCACATAGCCGATCGTCTTCGGACCGACGCCCGAGCCGGTCGCGGCTTGGCCGGCGACCGTGTTCGACGAGGTCACGAACGGATAGGTGCCGTGGTCGACGTCGAGCAGCGCCCCTTGAGCGCCTTCGAACAGGATCCGCGCGCCGGCGCGGCGGCGTTCGTCGAGGATTTCCCAGGTCGCGTCGACGTAAGGCAGCACCTTGGGCGCCGCCGAGGCGAGTTCGTCATAGATCGCGTCGATGGTGAATTCCGGCAGGTCGAAGCCGCGGCGAAGCGCGTTGTGATGGCTGAGCAGCCGCTCGATCTTCGGGCGCAGCGTCGGCAAATTCGCGAGGTCGCGCAGGCGGATGGCGCGCCGGCCGACCTTGTCCTCATAGGCCGGGCCGATGCCGCGCTTGGTGGTGCCGATGCGCGTCCCCTCATTCGAGCCCTCGCGCAGCGCGTCGAGCTCGCGGTGCAGCGACAGGATCAGCGTGGCGTTGTCGGCGACCTTGAGATTGTCCGGCGTGATCGAGACGCCCTGGCCCCGCAGCCGCTCGATCTCGGAGGCGAGCGCATGCGGGTCCACCACCACGCCATTGCCGATGATCGAGAGCTTGCTCTGGCGCACGACGCCGGACGGCAGCAGGCTGAGCTTGTAGGTGACGCCGTCGACGACGAGGGTGTGGCCGGCGTTGTGTCCGCCCTGGAAGCGCACGACGACGTCCGCCCGATCGGACAGCCAGTCGACGATCTTGCCCTTGCCCTCGTCGCCCCACTGGGCGCCGACCACCACGACGTTCGCCATCAGGCGTCTCCTCTTCGGGGCGCGATTGAAGCGCCCCAAACAAAAAGACCCCAGCTCGCGGAGAGCCAGGGTTCTCCCGCGGCTTGCTAAAGGATCGCGCCGCGGGAGGCAAGGCGGCGAGGATGGCCTTGCGGAAAAGAGGATGGCGCGAGAGGCCGGCCGCAGGCGGGGAGCGCATGAGCCGGACGGTGGACCGTCGGAACGGTTCGGCGTAGCCGGGGGGAGGCCGGAGGGAGGCGAAAGCGCGACGCCTTAGGACGCCGGGACTGAAGCCGAAGCGGGCTGGCCCCGAAGCTCGCGAAGCGACTGGCCTATGACAAGGACGGCGCCCTGCAGCGCTAGAATCGCCATCACGCCGGCGACGATCAGATCGGGCCATCCCGCGCCCGTGCCGAACACGCCCAAAGCGGCGAGCATCACGGCGAGATTACCGAGCACGTCATTACGGGTGCAGATCCACGCGGACCGCATGTTGGCGTCGCCGTCCCGGTAGGCCCAGAGCAGGCCGAACGAGGCGGCGTTCGCCGCCAGAGCCATCAAGCCCACAGCGCCCATCGTCTCAGCCGCGGGAACGATGCCGTAGACGCCATGCCAAATAGTGACGGCGATCACCCACAAACCGAACAACGCCATGGTGACGCCCTTCAGGAGGGCAGCCGACGCCCGGTGGCGGAGCGCCATTCCGATGACTGCGAGGCTGACGCCGTAATTCGCGGCGTCGCCGAGGAAATCCAGCGCATCGGCCTGCAGCGACGCGGAGCCGGACACAAGGCCTGCGCCGACTTCAATCGCAAACATCGCCGCGTTGATGGCGAGGACAGCCCACAAGACGCGGCGCTGAGCGCGGTCGTCAGGCTTCGGTTCGGGAGCTGAGCAGTGGCTGCAACAAGACACCCCGAACCGTATCAGGCAGAGACGGCGTTACGCTATTACAGCGTCAAGCCCGCGAACGAAGCAGTCACACAGACCCACCAGAAGGAGTCGTCACGCAGCCTTGATCGGCCGAAGCGGCTCGCGAAGCTCGCGGCGCCAGCTCTCATCCCGAGCGCGAAGCTCTTCGCGGGCGCGGGCCTCGTCGCGGGCGCGGGTCTCTTCACGCAGTCTCGCCTCGTCGCGGAGGCGGGCCTCTTCGCGGGCGCGGGCGTCCTCGCGGAGCGAAACGTCCTCAAGCGGACGCGGCGCTTCCGGCTGAACGGCGACCGGCGCTTCGACCTCCGGGGCCGTCTGCGGCGCGCCGCCGCCATTCGCGGCGAGCGCGAAGATCGTGCGCAGCCGGGACGACAGCACGTGCGCGCTGGAGACGAGATGGATGACGCTCTCGAGCTCGTCGCGGCGAATGGCGACCTTCTCGGCGCCGGCGCCGGCGACCGGCTCCAGCGTGCGCTCCATCTGCTGAAGGAGATGGTCGGAGGGAAGAAGGAAATTGACGATTTCCTTCACCGCGCCTTCCATGGACTGGAACAGCTTGTCGCGCTGCGGCCCGTTATTGCTGAGGCTGCTGGCGAGAGCGTTGATGTCGACCTGACCGCTCATGCGGCGCGTCTCCGAGCGTAAGTGAAAAGTCACGGCTGCGAACGAGAGCGAGAAGTCGATCGTCACCTTCACAACACTTCTCCGCACAGAACGGGGAAGCGACGATTCAGATTAGCTCAACTTTAACGGAAACGTTCGGAACGTCCCGTGCTCTTTCCCAAATGTGTTGTGATTCGAGCGTCGCAAGCAAGAGTCGCCGTTAACCCTTTTGGCGATACTGTTGCCGAGACGACTCACAATTTTTCGTCGGCCCTTAAGACAAAGAAAAAGCCACGCGGTCGCCCGCGCGGCTTTGTAAATATCAAGAGGGTTAGGCCCTGATCAGGCGTGAGCTTCGATCTCTGCGACGTTCCTGCGAACTGCGGCCTGCACCTTCTCGAAGGCGCGCACCTCGATCTGGCGCACCCGCTCGCGGCTGACGCCGAACTCGCCCGACAGCTCCTCGAGAGTGAGCGGGTCATCGGCGAGCCGGCGCGCCTCGAAGATCCGCCGCTCGCGATCGTTCAGCACGGTCAGCGCGCCGGAAAGCGCGCTCCGGCGGTTGTCGAGCTCCTGGCTTTCGGCGAGCCGCGTCTCCTGGCTGTCGCTGTCGTCGACCAGCCAGTCCTGCCACTCCGACGAGCCCTCGTCCTCGCGCAGCTGCGCGTTGAGCGAGGCGTCGCCGCCGAGCCTGCGGTTCATGTCGACCACGTCGGTCTCGGTAACGCCGAGCTTTGTCGCGATCGTCTTGACCTGATCCGGCCTGAGGTCGCCTTCCTCCAGTGCGGAGATCGAGCTCTTGGCCTTGCGCAGGTTGAAGAAAAGCTTCTTCTGGTTCGCGGTGGTGCCCATCTTGACCAACGACCACGAGCGCAGGATGTACTCTTGGATCGAGGCGCGGATCCACCACATCGCGTAGGTCGCGAGCCGGAAGCCCTTCTCGGGTTCGAAGCGCTTCACCGCCTGCATCAGGCCGACATTGCCCTCGGACACGACTTCGCCGATCGGCAGGCCGTAGCCGCGATAGCCCATCGCGATCTTGGCGACGAGCCGAAGATGGCTGGTGACCAGCTGGTGGGCGGCGTCGCGGTCGCCATGCTCACGCCAACGCTTGGCGAGCATGTACTCCTGCTGAGGCTCCAACATCGGGAATTTACGGATCTCGTCGAGGTAGCGGCTAAGGCCGCCGTCGCTGACGAGAATGGGAAGGGCGGCAGAAGCCATGTGCGCCTCCTGTTAAAGGCTCCCGCTTTCAGCGGCGAGCCGTGGCGGCGACCGCGAAATCGCCGATCGCCATGACGGTCTTATAACGCATATCGCTGCGGGCTTCCCGTTCGTTACGCGCTGGCCTGCTGTGCATTTGCGCATGAACTCACACGGAGCCCGTGGGACGACCCTGCGCTTTCGCCCATCAACTCGCTGTGAACCCTGTCAGTTCCCCCAGGAGCGCTGCAGCAGCGCTAGCCAGTTTTCGGCGGCGATCTTCTTCAAAAGGTCGTCGTCGAAGCCGTGGCCGCGGAGCGCCTCGAACAGGCGCGGTAGGCCGGCGACGTCGCCGATCCCGGCAGGCACGATCGCGCCGTCGAAATCCGAGCCGAAGCCGACATGGTCTTCGCCGAGCCGGCCGATCAGGTGATCAAGGTGCCGCGCTATGGTTTCGAGCCCGGTGTCGGCGCGCATGCGCCCGTCCTCGCGCAGGAAGCAGGTGGCGAAGTTCAGTCCGACGAGGCCGCCGCTGTCGCGGATCGCGTCGAGCTGAGCGTCGGTGAGATTACGGGCGTGCGGGGTCACCGCGTGGGCGTTTGAGTGCGTCGCGACCAGCGGCTGGCGCGACAGCCGGGCGACGTCCCAGAACCCGGCCTCGTTGAGATGCGACAGGTCGAACAGGATCTTCAGCCGGTCGCATTCGGCGAGCAGGTCCTTGCCCGCCATCGTCAGGCCGGGGCCGATGTCGGGCGAGGACGGAAAGCGAAACGGCGCGCCATGGCCGAACACGTTCGGCCGACTCCACACCGGTCCGAGCGAGCGCAGGCCGGCGGCGTACGCCACGTGCAGCATGTCGAGATCAGGCCCGATCGCCTCGGCCCCCTCGATATGGAGCACCGTCGCAAGCGCGCCCCGCGCTTTGGCGGTCTCGATGTCCCCGACGCTCCGGCAGATCGCGACCGCGCCGTCGGACGCCCGCTCGATCCGCATCAGCCCGGCGATCATGCCGAGCGTCGCGCTCTGGGCCTCGCTGATCGGCAGCGGGGAGGGCAGCGGAACGTCGTAGCCGGCCTCGCGCATCATCGCGACGTAATCGACGCCGAGCTGCCGCGACGGCGTGAAGACCGCGAACAGTCCGCCGAACAAGCCGCCTTCGCGCGCCCGCGGCAGATCGAGCTGGCCGCCCGCGCCGCCTTCGAGGAAGGCTGCGGCGCCGCCGTCCGGCTCGCGCCGCTCGCGCAGCCGCAGCAGTGTGTCGTTATGGCCGTCGAAGACGGGGATGAGCGGGCTTTGCGTCACGCGAGCGCGTCGATCTCGGAATCGGTGAGTTGCGCCGGCACGATCGCGATCGGCACGGGGAAGGTGGCGGCGCGCGCGGCGATCGCGCTTACCAGCGGCCCGGGCCCTTCCGAGCCAGCGCCGGCGCCGAGCACGAGCAAGGCGATGTCCTCGTCCTCGCCGATCAGCGCGGCGACGGCGTCGCCCTCTGCGCCCTGCCGCACGATGGTCTCGGCCTCGACGGCGGCCGAGCGCGCCCGGGCCGCGAAGCGGGCGAGCCGCGCCTGGGCTTCGGCCTCAGCCTCCTCGCGCGCCACCTCGCCGACGCCGAACCAGTGCTGGAATTCTCCGGGCGCGATCGCCGCGAGCAGCGTCACGGTGGCGCCGACGCGAGCGGCCCGACGGGCCGCGAAGTAGAGCGCGCGGTCGGCCTCGGGGCTGTCGTCGACGACGACCAGGAATTTCGGCCGATGACCGGCTTCGTAGCAGCGGCGGGGAACGCTCATCGCGCGATGATGGGGGGAGGGGCGTTCGGGAGCAATGGGCGAAGGATAGGCTGGCTTCAGCTCCGCCGCACGAACCCCACAATGTCCTTCACCGCATCCATCGTCGGCTTGGCGATCGCTTCCGCGCGCTCGGCGCCGGATGCGAGCGTGGCGTCGATGTGGCCGGGGTCGGCGACCAAGCGCTTCATCTCGGCGGTGATCGGCGAGAGCCTAGCGACGGTGAGGTCCACCAGCGCCTGTTTGAACTGCGAGAACTGCGCGCCGCCATGCTCGGCCAGCACCGCGGCCGGGTCGGAGTCCGCAAGAGCGGCGTAGATGCCGACGAGATTGTCGGCCTCAGGACGCTCCTTCAGGCCCTCGATGCTTTCGGGCAGCGGCAGCGGGTCGGTCTTCGCCCGGCGGATCTTGGCGGCGATCTGGTCGGCGTCGTCGGTCAGATTGATGCGGCTTGCGTCGGAGGCGTCCGACTTCGACATCTTCTTCGCGCCGTCGCGGAGCGACATCACGCGCGTCGCGGGCCCCGCAATCAGCGGCTCGGGCTGCGGGAAGAACTTCTCGTCCAGCCCGAGCTCGGCGATCGAGGCGGAAAAATCGTTGTTGAACTTCTGCGCGATGTCGCGGGCGAGCTCCAGATGCTGCTTCTGATCCTCGCCGACCGGCACATGCGTCGCGCGATAGGCCAGGATGTCGGCCGCCATCAGGTTCGGATAGGCGTAGAGCCCGACCGAAGCGTTCTCGCGGTCCTTGCCGGCCTTCTCCTTGAACTGCGTCATGCGGTTCAGCCAGCCGAGGCGGGCGACGCAGTTCAGCACCCAGGCGAGCTCGGCATGGGCCGAGACCTGGCTTTGGTTGAAAACGATGTGCTTTTCGCCGTCGACGCCGGCCGCGAGGAACGCGGCCGCGACCTCGCGGATCGACCGCTTCAGCTCGGCCGGATCCTGCCAGACCGTGATGGCGTGGAGATCGACCACGCAATACAGGCACTCGAACCGCTGCTGCAGCTCCACGAAGCGCTTGATCGCCCCGAGATAATTGCCGAGGTGCAGGTTTCCGGTCGGCTGCACGCCGGAGAATACGCGCTCGGTCACGCTCGCCACCACGTTCGATGCTTTGAGGTTGGTTCGTTTGCCTGAAATACGACGGCGCGTTATGGCGTCGCGCGTCAGCCCACGCAAGGGCCGCCACCCCCTTCTGAACATCCGGAGCGACCAGAGTGAGCGACGCGAAGTACGACGTGCTCGGCATCGGCAATGCGATCGTCGACGTGATCGCGAAGACCGACGAGGCGTTCCTCGCCGCCGAAGGTCTTGCCAAGGGCTCCATGGCGCTGATCGACGAGGCGCGCGCCGAGGCGCTCTACGCGAAGATGGGGCCGGCCGTCGAAGCATCCGGCGGCTCGGCGGCGAACACGCTGGCGGGGCTTGGCTCGTTCGGCGGCCGCGCGGCCTTCGTCGGCAAGGTGAAGGCCGATACGCTCGGCGCTGTGTTCCGGCACGACATCACCGCGATCGGCGTCGATTATTCCACGCCGGCCGCGGAAGGCGGCGTCGCGACCGCCCGTTGCTTCGTGCTGGTGACGCCGGACGGCGAGCGGACGATGAGCACCTATCTCGGGGCGGCGCAGGATCTCGGCGTCGGTGATCTGGACGAGAACGCGATCAAGGCCGCCAAGGTGGTCTATCTCGAAGGCTATCTCTGGGACCCGCCAGCGGCCAAAGAGGCGTTTCGCGAAGCGGCGGCCGTCGCCCACGCCGCGGGCCGCAAGGTCGCGCTGTCGCTTTCCGACTCTTTCTGCGTCGATCGCTACCGCGCCGAATTCCTCGCGCTGCTGCGCGAGGGGGCTGTCGACCTTCTGTTCGCCAACGACGGCGAGTTGAAGTCGCTCTTCGAGACCGCAGACATCGAAGAGGCGATCGAGGCGATCGCCTCGGACGTCAAGCTCGCTGCGGTGACGCTCGGCGCCGAGGGCTGCGTCGTTGTCGAGGGCGCCTCGCGCATCCGCGTTCCGGCGGCCCCTGTCGATGGACCGATCGTCGACAAGACCGGCGCAGGCGATTTGTTCGCCGCCGGCTTCCTGTTCGGCTTCACGCGCGACTTGACCCTCGAGCGCTGCGCCGAGCTCGGCTCGCTCGCCGCGGCCGAGGTCATCTCCCATGTCGGCGCCCGGCCGCTCGTTTCGCTGAAGGCGTTGGCTGAGGAGAAGGGGCTGATCTGAGGCGGCAGCGTCTTGCATTGACCCTTCGCGCTCAAACGCCCATCTCTTCCGAGAACCGAAAGGCGTTTCACTCATGTTCATCCAGACCGAACCCACGCCGAACCCGGCGACCCTCAAGTTCCTGCCCGGCCGCGATGTGCTCCCCGGCGGCGCGCTCGAGCTGAAACCAGGCGCGGACGCCGCGCGCTCTCCGCTTGCGCAAAAACTGTTCGCGATCGATGGCGTTACGGGCGTGTTCTACGGTTCGGACTTTGTCACCGTCACCAAGGCTGGCGGCGAATGGCAGCATCTGAAGCCTGCGATCCTCGGCGCGATCATGGAGCATTATCTCTCCGGCGAGCCGCTGCTTGCAGGAGCGGGCGACGAGCCGGACGTTGACGGCGAGGAGTTCTTCGAGGAGAGCGACGCGGAGACGGTCGACACGATCAAGGAGCTGCTCGCCACTCGCGTGCGGCCCGCGGTCGCCCAGGACGGCGGCGACATCACCTTCCGCGGCTTCAAGGAGGGCGTCGTCTATCTCAACATGAAGGGCTCGTGCTCGGGCTGCCCCTCATCGACCGCGACGCTGAAGCAGGGCATCGAGAACCTGCTGCGCCACTTCGTGCCGGAAGTCGAAGAAGTCCGCCCGGTGGCGTGAAGGCTTCGATCGACGGCTAGACTGAGACAAGCCCTGACGCGTGAGCGTCGGGGCTTTTTGTTTGGCTCGCGGAGGCGTCGGCGCAACCCACCGTCATGCTCGGCGAAGACCGGCATGACGGTTGAGGAGCCCGAGCCACCAATGAAAAAGGGGCGCAGCCTGCGCCGCGCCCCTTTGGATCATCGATCCGCTCCAATCCCTCAGGCGGGCGTCGGCGCGCCATGGCTGTCGGTCGAACGTGGCTCATGTCCGTCGCCCTTCGGCGCGCCGTCATCCTTCTTTTTCCGGAAGCGGTTCACGAGCAGCCGGATCGCGACATAGAACACCGGCGTCAGGAACAGGCCGAGGATCGTGACGCCGATCATGCCCGAGAGCACGGCCGTGCCGATCGCCTGCCTGAGCTCGGCGGCGGCGCCGGTCGCGAAGGCGAGCGGGACGACGCCGAGCGAGAAGGCGAGCGAGGTCATGATGATCGGCCGCAGACGGTCGCGACACGCGTCGATCGCGGCCTGCATCGGGCTTTCGCCCTCGTCCTCGCGCTGGCGGGCGAACTCCACGATCAGGATCGCGTTTTTCGCCGCGAGGCCAATCAGCACGATGAAGCCGATCTGCGTGAGGATGTTGTTGTCCGACGCCCGCGCATGCACGCCGAGCAGCGCCGCGAGCAGCGAGAGCGGCGTGATCAGGATGATCGCGAGCGGAAGAGCCCAGCTTTCGTACTGCGCCGCGAGGAACAGGAACACGAACAGGATGGCGAGGCCGAACACGTAGGTGGCCGTATTGCCGGCAAGCCTCTCTTGATAGGCGAGATCCACCCACTCGAACTGAACGCCGGGCGGCATCACCTCCTTGAAGAGGCCTTCCATGTAGGCGATCGACTGACCCGTCGAAACGCCGGGCGCCGCATTACCCTGGACCGCGATCGAGTTGTAGATGTTCTCGCGCTCTACGGTGTAGGGGCCGGTCTGGTTGCGCTCGGTGATCAGCGTGCCGAGCGGCACCAGCGCGCCGTTCGTGGCCCTCACCTTGAACTGGTAGACGTCCGACAGCTTGACGCGGAATTGCGCGTCAGCCTGGGCGTTGACCTGGAAGGTTCGTCCGAGCGCGGTGAAGTCGTTGACATAGGCCGTGCCCAGCAGGGTCTGAAGCGCCTCGAAGATGTTCTCGATCGGCACGTTCAGCTGCTGCGCCTTGACGCGATCGATGTCGAGGTAGAACTGCGGAGCGCGGGTGTTGAAGGCGGTGAATACGCCGGTCACCTGACCGCTGGCGTTGGCCTTCGCGATCATGTCATTGACGCTCGCCTCAAGCGCCGGGAAGCCGAGGCCCGTGCGGTCCTGCACGTACATCTTGAAGCCGCCGCCCTGACCGATGCCCCGCACCGTCGGAGGCAGAATCGCGATGACGAAGGCGTCCTGGATCACGCCCAAGCGCTTCTGGGCTTCGGCAAGGATCGCCGGCGCCCTCTGGCTCGCCCCATGCTCGTTCCGCTTGTCGAACGGATCGAAGATGATGAAGCTCGTCGCGGCGTTGGAGGCGGCCGAGAAGGTGGCGCCGCTGAAGCCCGCGATCGTCACCGCGCTCTTCACGCCTGGAACGCCGCGCGCGATCTCGCTCGCTCGCCGGGCGACTTCGTCGGTGCGCTGCAGATTCGCGCCCTCCGGCAACTGCGCGATCAGGATCGCGTAGCCTTGGTCGGCCTGCGGGATGAAGCCTCTTGGGACGATCGAGAACATGTAGACCGCGCCGCCGATCAGGACGGCGTAGATCAGCAGGAAGATCGTGCGGTGCCCGACCATCCAGCCGACGCTGCGGGAGTAGCCGTGCGCGCCGCGATCGAAGTTGCGGTTGAACAGATCGCCCGCACGGGCGAGCAGGTTTCGCTTCTTGCCGTGCTGGTGCGGCTTGAGCAGCAGCGCGCATAAGGCCGGCGACAAGGTGAGCGACACGATCGCCGACAGAACCGTCGCGCTCGCGATGGTCAGCGCGAACTGCTTGTAGAAGATGCCCGAGATGCCGGGGATGAACGCGGTCGGGACGAACACGGCGCAGAGCACCAGCGCGATGGCGATGACGGCGGTGCCGACCTCGTCCATCGTGGCGTGCGCGGCCTCTCGCGGCGATTTCCCAAGCGCGATGTTTCGTTCGACGTTCTCCACCACAACGATGGCGTCGTCGACGACGATGCCGATCGCGAGGATCAGGCCGAACAACGTGAGCAGGTTCAGCGAGAAGCCGAACGTCGACATCACGAAGAAGGTCGCGATCAGAGAGACCGGGATCGCGGCCACAGGCACGATCGCCGCGCGCCACGATTGCAGGAAGATGAAGACCACGATCACGACGAGCGCGACCGCCTCGTAGATCGTCTCTTCGACCGCGTCGATCGACTCATTGATGAACTCGGTCGGGTTGTACTCGATGCGGTATTCGAGGCCCTGCGGAAACGCGCCCTTGAGGGTCTCCATCGTCGCCTTGATCTGCTCCGCCGCCTGTGTCGCGTTGGTGCCAGGGCGCTGGAAGACGCCCATGCCGACGGTCGGGTCGGCGGCGAGATAGGAGTTCGAGGAATACTGCCGCGCCGCGAGCTCGACGCGCGCGACGTCGCCGACGCGCAGCAGGCGGCCGTCATTCGTGGCGCGGACGATGATCTGCTTGAACTGCTCGGGGTCCTGGAAGCGCCCTTGCGTCGTGACGGTGATCTGGCTGGCGGTGCCGGGCGGGGACGGCGGAGCGCCGAGCGAGCCGCCGGAGACCTGTACGTTCTGCTGGGAAATCGCGGTGACGACGTCGCCTGCCGCCAGCCCGTAGGCCGCCAGGCGGTTTGGGTCGAGCCAGACGCGCAAGGAGAGCTCGCGCTCGCCGAAGATGCGGATGTCGCCGACGCCGTTGATGCGCTTGAGCGCGTCGATGACGTTCACCGACGCGTAGTTCGACATGTAGACCGTATCGAGCGACTTGTCGGGCGAGATCAGGTTCACGACCATCAGGAAGTCCGAGGACCTCTTGTTGACCTGAACGCCGTTGCGTCGGACCGCCTCCGGCAGGCGCGGATCCGCCTGGCTGACGCGGTTCTGGACCTGAACCTGCGCGATGTCCTGGTTGGTGCCGGGCTGGAAGGTGACGGTGAGCTGCAGCTGGCCGTCGCCGGTGGCCAGAGAGTTCATGTAGATCATGCCCTCGACGCCGTTGATCTGCTGCTCGAGCGGCGCGGCGACGGTTTCGGCGATGGTCTCGGCGTTGGCGCCTGGATACTGCGCTGTGACCGCGATGGTCGGCGGCGCGATCTCGGGATATTGCGCGATCGGCAGCGCGAGCAACCCGACCGCGCCGACGATCATGAGAACGATCGAGATGACCGCCGCGAAGATCGGCCGGTCAACGAAGAAATGCCCGAATCCCATCGCTTACTTCCCCGCGGCGGGCTGGGCGGCCCCCTGTTGCTGCTGCTGCTTCGCCTGTTCGGCGGTCTGCGGGATGACCTTGGATCCCGGGCGGGCGCGCATCAGCCCGTTGACGATCACCTTGTCTTCCGGAGCGAGCCCGCTCTTGATGATCCGCGCGCCGTCGTTGAGCTGGCCGAGCTCGACAACCTTTGGCACGACCTTGTCTTCCGGACCGACCGTCAGGATGACCTTGCGCGTCTGATCCGACATGATCGCTTCGTCGGGCACCAGCAGGGCGTCATATTCCGGGCTCGCCTGGATGCGGACGCGACCGAACACGCCCGAGGTCAGGAAGCCGTCCGGATTGGGGATCGAGGCGCGCAGACGCAGTGTGCCGGTCTGCTGGTCAAGCTGGTTGTCGGCGAAATCGATGCGGCCGTCGACGTCGTATTTGTTGCTGTCGGGCAGCGAGATCTTGACCGGCGAGCCGCCTTCTTCGCGCTTCAGGAGGCCCGCGCGCAGGAAGCCGAGATAGCGCAGGTAGCTCTGCTCATCGACGTCGAAATAGAAGTAGATCGGCTTGGTGTTGACGATGGTCGTCAGCACCGTCGACCCGGCGCCCGCAGCGATCAGATTGCCGACGTCGACCATCTTGCGGCCGATCTTTCCGTCGATCGGCGCGGTCACCGTGGTCCATTCGAGGTTGAGCTTTGCGGTCGCCACCGTGGACTGGGCTGACTGGAGGCTGGCGAGCGCCTCCTGATAGGCCTGGTTGCGCTGCTGGGCGACCTGGTCGGTGATGTCGCCGGTGCGCAGCAGCTCCTTGCCGCGGTCGACGTCGGCCTTGGTCAGCACGATGCGGGTGTTCGCGGTCGTCACCGACGCCTGAGCCTGCTGCAGCGCCGCTTCATAGTTGCGCGGGTCGATCTTGAAGAGCACGTCGCCCTTCTTGACCTCCGCGCCGTCCTTGAAGCCGACCTCGACGAGCTGGCCGCTGACCTGGGCGCGGACATCGACGATCTGCGACGCTTCGAACCGGCCGGTGAACTCAGCGACGTCCGAGACCTTCCGCTTGGTCGGCTGTGCGATCGTGACGGGAAGAGGCCCTGGCGCTCCCTGCGCAGCGGCGGGCGCCGCTATGGCGAGGCTCAGGAGCGCGCTACCGGCGACGGAGCCGGCGAACGAGGCGATACGTGCCATGAGGGGCCACCTACGCGAAAGGGCGACAGCTTGCGCCATCGCGATCAGATTTCTGGACGTCCCCGCGAACTAGATAAAGTGCGCCGCCGCAGACCGCAACACCGAGTGCGGCTGCTCACGTGGGCGTGCGCGCACGACCTCCTTCGCGAACACGCCGTCGGCCAGGGACTTCGCCGCATTAAACGCGTTTAGAATGTAATAAACCGAGGACTTGCGCCGAGTGACGTGAAATACCATTGTCGCCGCTGCTCGGAGCGACTTGAAAGCTATGGCGCGGCTCACATCCTTCCCGGTCTTCCAGAAGGTGTCTGGAAGGACCGTCCTGATCGTAGGCGAAGGTCCTGCGGCCGCCGCCAAGGCGCGCCTGCTCGGAGAGACCGACGCGCGCCTGAAGATCGTCGCGCAAGATCCGGGACGCGAACTGCTTGAAGACGCCGCGCGTCTCGACGCCGAGATCCTGCGGGAAGCGTTCCATCCCTCTCATCTTGAAGGCGTCGTACTGGCGTTCGCCGCCACCGAGAACGAGGCGGCGGATCGGCTGGTCTTCGAGGCTGCGCGCTTTGCGCGGGTGCCCGTCAACGTCGTGGACCGGCCGGAGATGTGCGACTTCACGACGCCCGCGCTCGTCAATCGCGCGCCGCTCGCGGTTGCGATCGGCACCGAGGGTGCGGCGCCAGTCCTGGCGCGGCACCTTCGCGCGAAGATCGAGGCGATGCTGGCGCCCGAGACCGGCCACCTCGCGGCGCTCGCCGAGGGCATGCGCGAGGCGGTCGCGAACATGGTGCCGTTCGGCGAAGCGCGTCGGCGGTTCTGGGCGAAAGTCTTCGACGGTCCCGTCGCGGCGCGCGCTTTGTCCGGCGATCTCGTCGGCGCGAGCGAAGAGGCCGCCCGGCTGATGCAGGCCGCGCCCGACCTCGGCGGCTTCGTATGGCTGGTTGGGGCCGGTCCCGGCGCCACCGATCTTCTCACGCTGCGCGCGCAGCGTGTCCTGCAGGAGGCCGACGTCATCGTGCACGACGCGCTCGTGCCGGACGCGGTCATCGCGATGGGACGGCGTGACGCCGAGCGCATCTCGGTCGGCAAGCGCAAAGGATATCACGAGGCCTCTCAGGACGAGATCAACGCCGTTCTGGTCCGCGAGGCGAAGGCCGGGCGCCGGGTCGTGCGGCTGAAGAGCGGCGATCCTATGGTGTTCGGCCGAGCCGGAGAGGAGATGGCGGCGCTCGCGCAGGCCGGGATCTCCTTTGAAGTCGTGCCGGGCGTCACTGCCGCGCTCGCGGCCGCCGCCTCGGCGCAGGCGCCGCTGACGCTCCGCGGCGTCGCCTCCAGCCTCATCTTCGCGACCGGTCAGGACCTCGCCGGCGAGGTTTTGCCGGATTGGGCGCAACTCGCTCTTCAGGGCGCGACCGTGGCCGTGTATATGGGCCGCTCGGTCGCCGGTTCGGTCGCCGACAGACTGGCCGCGGCGGGACTGTCGCCCGACACGCCGGTCGTCGCGATCGAGAACGCCACGCGCGCCGACGAACGCATCCTGACGGGCCGTCTCTCGGGCCTCGCCGCGCTCAATCTGCGCGGCGACCTGGAGGGGCCCGTGCTTATTCTGATAGGCGACGCTCTGCGCCAGGCCTCCTTCGAGGTCGCGGAGCCGCTCGCTGCGTCCGAGACCATCCGGGCGGCCTGAAGAGACACGGTTATAATGTCAGCTCCGATCCAGAAATCTGCGGCGAAGACCCGGGCCGCGACGCAGATCGTCACCGCCAACCGGCTGGATGACGGCGTCGTCGTCTATCTCGCTCCCGACGGCGGCTGGACCGAGCGTCTCGGCGCGGCGCGCCGTATCGAGGGCGATGACGCGCTCGCCTCCGCCCTGGAGATCGCGAAGGCGGCTGAAACCGACCGCGTCGTGGTCGAGGCCTATCCGATCGACGTCGCCGAACAGGGCGGCGCGCTCGTCGCGCTCCGGCTGCGGGAAAAGATCCGCGCCGAGGGGCCGACGATCCATCCCGAGCTTTGGCGTCCGACCGGCGCCTGAGGAGCTTTGAGACAATGTACCGCTACGACGAGTTCGACCATGGCTTCGTCGCCGCTCGCGTCGACCAGTTTCGCGACCAGGTCGAGCGCCGCCTCTCGGGCGAACTGACCGAGGACCAGTTCAAGCCGCTCCGGCTGCAGAACGGCGTCTATCTCCAGCTCCACGCCTACATGCTCCGCATTGCGGTGCCCTACGGCACACTGTCCTCTCGGCAGGTGCGGATGCTCGCGCACATCGCGCGCACCTATGACCGCGGCTACGGCCACTTCACGACGCGCCAGAACCTGCAGTTCAACTGGCCGGCGCTGAAGGACATCCCGGCGATCCTCGCCGACCTCGCCTCGGTCGAGATGCACGCGCTGCAGACGTCGGGCAACTGCATCCGCAACGTCACGACCGACCATTTCGCCGGCGCCGCGGCCGACGAGGTCGCCGACCCCAGGCCTTACGCCGAGATCCTGCGGCAGTGGTCGTCGATCCACCCCGAATTCCTGTTCCTGCCGCGCAAGTTCAAGATCGCCGTGACCGGCGCGCCGAAGGACCGCGCTGCGATCCAGGTCCACGACATCGGGCTGGAGCTGAAGCGCGGGCCGGACGGCGCGATCGGCTTCGCCGTGTTTGTCGGCGGCGGGCAGGGCCGTACGCCGATGATCGCCCACAAGGTGCGCGACTTCCTCGCTGAAGAAGACCTGCTCGCCTATTGCGAGGCGATCATGCGGGTCTACAACCTGCACGGACGACGCGACAACAAGTACAAGGCGCGCATCAAGATCCTCGTGCACGAGACCGGCGCCGAGGAGATCACCCGCCAGATCGAGGCCGAATTCGTCGAGGTGAAGAAGACCGAGCTGCTGCGCCTTCCCGACGAGGAGATCGAGCGCATCACCGCTTATTTCGCCGCGCCCGATCTTGCCGAGAAGCCGGCGCGTTCCGAGACCTTTGAGCGCGCCAAGATCCTCGACGCCGGGCTGGCGACGTTCGCGAAGAACAATGTCGTCGCCCACAAGCAGCCGGGCTACGGCGTCGTTACCGTTTCGCTCAAGGCGATCGGGCAGGTGCCGGGCGACGCCTCCGACAGGCAGATGGACGTGGTCGCCGACCTCGCGGATCGGTACTCGCAGTCAGAGATCCGCGTCAGCCACGAGCAGAACCTCGTCCTGCCTCATGTCGCGCTCGACGATCTCCCGGAGCTCTACGCCGCGCTCAAGGAGCACGCTTTGGGCGAGGGCAACGCTGGCCTCGTCACTGACATCATCTGCTGCCCAGGCCTCGACTATTGCGCGCTCGCCAACGCCCGCTCGATCCCGCTTGCGCAGGATCTGTCGAAGCGCTTCGCCGATCCCGCGCGCCAGCAGGAGATCGGCGAGCTCAAGATCAAGATCTCGGGCTGCATCAACGCCTGCGGGCATCACCATGTCGGCCATATCGGCCTGCTCGGCGTCGATCGGCGGGGCGAGGAGGTCTACCAGATCACGCTCGGCGGCTCCGGCGACGAGACAGCGTCGGTCGGCACGCTGGTCGGCCCGGGCTTCAGGGAAGACGAGGTCGCCGGCGCCGTGGAGACGGTGGTTGACACCTATCTGAAGCTGCGCGAAGGCCCGGATGAGACCTTCCTCTCCGCAGTCCGCCGGCTCGGCCAGAAACCGTTCAAGGAGGCGCTCTATGGAGCAGCGGCCTGAACTTCTGACGCTGGACGCGCCGCGCCCCGCCGCGGACTGGGTGGGGCGTCCCGCCCCGACCGCCCCTGCCGAGATGCGGCCGACGCTGCCGCCACGCGCGTCTCCGCTCGAGGTCAACAAGACGAGGGCGGCCGAACGCGCGACCTCGCTCGCGGCCAATCTCGCGCGCCGTTATCGCGGCGCGGGCGCTCAGGAGATTCTTCACGCGGCGATCGCGGATCTGTTTCACGGGCGTATCGCGCTGGTCTCGAGCTTCGGCGCCGATTCGGCCGTGCTGCTCGACCTTGTGGCGAAGATCGACCCGGCGACGCCGGTGCTGTTCATCGACACCGGCATGCTGTTCGAGGAGACGCTCGCCTATCGCGACGACCTGGCGGCGCGCCTCGGCCTGACGGATGTCCGCACGATCGGCCCGAAACCCGAGCGGCTGGCGCGGCTCGACCCGGAGAACTTCCTCTGGCAGTCGAACCCGGACCTGTGCTGCCGGATTCGCAAGGTGGAGCCGCTCGCCGAGGCGATCGGCGACTTCCCGGCCTGGATCTCCGGCCGCAAGCGTTTTCAGAACGCGTTTCGCGCCGAACTCCCGGTATTCGAGGCGGATGGGACGCGCATCAAGGTCAACCCGCTCGCGGACTGGACGGCGAAAGACGTCGAGGATTACCGCGTCGCGCACGATCTTCCCGCGCACCCCATGGTGCAGCACGGCTTCCTCTCAATCGGTTGCATGCCCTGCACCAGCCGCGTGAAGCCGGGCGAAGATCCGCGCGCCGGCCGTTGGCGCGGCAAGGACAAGACCGAGTGCGGCATCCACATGCCGATCGCGCCGGAAGCCGAGGGCAGCGGCATCTGATCTTGATCCTCCTTCGCATCGCGGAGGAGGGGACCATGCGGAGCATGGTGGAGGAGGCTTGGGCCCCGACCTTCGACGTCGAGCCCGCCCCCTCAACCGCTGACGCGGTCCTCCTCGCCCGCTGCGCAAGGGAGGATCAAGAGGCGGCCAAGCGCTTTTGCCGCCTTATTTCTGATAGCGATCCCGATCGGCGCCCACAGCGTCCGGGATGACGGGGATCTGATGACCGAACCTGCCGAAGACCTGCCCATCTGGCGCGACAGCCGCTTCCAGGCGGACGAATGGAGCCTTATCGGCCCCGAGGAAGCCGTCAGCGACGGGCCGGCCATCCTGCCGCTCGAGCGCTTCCTCGCCGAGCGCGACACGCTGACCGCGCGCAACGCGCCGCTCGGAGTGGTCGTGGAGCCCAGCGAGGCGATCGAGGAGCTCGCGCCCCATCTCGGCCGCATCTCCCTCGTCGTGCTGAAATTTCCGAAATATTCCGACGGCCGCTCGATGTCGACGGCGCGCATCCTGCGCGAGCGCTACGGTTTTTCGGGCGAGATCCGAGCGACGGGCGACGTCCTGATCGACCAGATGCCGCTGATGCGCCGCTGCGGGATCGACGCCTTCGAGGTGTCGAACCCGGTGACGCGCAAGCAGCTCGCCGAGGGCAAGTGGCCCGATGTGCCGTTCTACTACCAGCCGATGAGTTCGACGCGGCAGGGCGAAATTCCGGCCGGAACCCGGCCTTGGGCGCGGCGGCCGAAGGGGTAGGGGCCTCAGCCCAGCTCGCTTTCCAAGAACGCCAGCGCCTGGTCTTCCGAGATGTCGCGGGAGACGAAGCTCTTTCCGATGCCGCGCGCGAGGATGAAGGTCAGCCGGCCGCGCTCGACCTTCTTGTCCTGCCGCATATGCGCGAGCAGCGCTTCTGCGCCGCCGACGCCGCCGGGGATCTTTCGTGGCGAGACGGGCAGGCCGACCGCTGCGAGATGCGCCGTCACCCGAGCCGCATCGGCCAGGGAGCAGAGGCCGAGGCTGGCCGAAAAGCGGAACGCCATCGCCATGCCGATCGCGACGCCCTCGCCATGGACCAGCCGTTCGCCGTCATAGGCGACCTCCGCCTCCAGCGCGTGGCCGAAGGTGTGGCCGAGATTGAGCAGCGCGCGGTCGCCATGCTCGTGCTCGTCCCGCGCCACCACCGCGGCCTTCGCGCGGCAGCTCGTGGCGATCGCCCGCGTGCGCTCGGGCCCGCCCGCGAAGACGCCCGCGTGGTTCGCCTCCAGCCAGCCGAAGAAGGCGGGATCGTCGATCAGCCCGTATTTCACGACCTCCGCATAGCCGGCGCGGAATTCGCGCGCGGGCAGCGTATCGAGCGCGCCTGCGTCCGCCAGAACGAGACTCGGCTGGTGGAAGGCGCCGATCAGGTTCTTGCCTCGCGGCGAGTTCACGCCGGTCTTGCCGCCGACGGAGCTGTCGACCTGCGCGAGGAGGCTGGTGGGCGCCTGCACGATGCGCACGCCGCGCCGCACGATCGCCGCGGCGAAGCCTGCAAGGTCGCCGATCACCCCGCCGCCGAGCGCCAGCACGACATCGCCGCGTTCGACGCGCGCCGCGATCAGCCCATCAACCACGCGGCCAAGGACCTCCCAGGATTTCGAGGTCTCGCCCGCAGGCACGACGATCGTCTCGGCCTTGAGTCCCGCGGCGTTCAGCGAACCGAGCGCGGTCTGAAGATGGAGGTTGGCGACGTTCTCGTCGGTGACCACGCCGACCGTGTGCGCGCCGAGCGCCGCGATCCGCGCACCAGCCTCGGCGAGAAGCCCGCCGCCGATCAGGATGTCATAGGAGCGGTCGCTCAGATCCACCCGGACGCGTTCGTCTTGCGCGACGTCGGGCGTCATAGAGCGTCCTCCTGCGTATTCCGAAACCGCGCCGCGAGCGCCTCGATCAGATCCGTGACCACATGCTCGTGGGGCGCGTCGCGGGACATCACGGTGAGGTCGGCGAGCGCGTAGGTGGGGTAGCGCGCGTCGATCAGCCCGCGCAGCGTCGCCTCCGGGTCCGGGGAGGCGAGCAGCGGTCGGTTCGAGCGCTTGCGCACGCGCTTCATCAGCACGTCGATCTCGGCCTTGAGCCAGACGGAAATCCCAGCTTCCGCGATCCGCTGGCGCGTCTCCGGGTTCATGAAGGCGCCGCCGCCGGTCGCCAGCACCTTCGGGCCCTGACCCAGCAGGCGCGCGATCACCCGCGTCTCGCCGGCGCGGAAATAGGCCTCGCCGTGGCGCGCGAAGATTTCCGGAATCGACATCTGCGAGACCTGCTCGATTTCGGCGTCGGCGTCGACGAAGGGCACGTCGAGCGCAGCCCCCAGCCTGCGGCCGACGGACGTCTTACCGGCCCCCATCATGCCGACCAGGACGATCGATCTCTGCCCGAGTCCTGCGCGCACGGCGTCCCGGAGCGCGGGCGCGCGATCGGCCGGACGCTCGGGCGTCGGCGCGTCGTCATCCTCGATCTGTCGCATCGCGGTCATCGGCGGCGTGGTCTTTGGGTCCCGTACAAGGCGGCGCAACCTATTCCTAAGGTTGCTGGCATACAATCTTAGACGGTTGCCCGACGCGCCCGGTCGTGATGATCTTGGTCACCGGGGGGAAGGGCGGCCCGCAAGGTCCGCTTGAGAACAAAAGCCATGCCGAGCCTCATCAGGTTCCTGACATTCGTCGGCGTCCTCGTCGCCGTCGGTTTCGGCGCGGTTTACGCGCTGGCGACCTTCGTCACCCCGCGCCCGCGCGAGATGACGGTGACGATCCCGGCCGCCCGGCTAAGGCCCCCGGCGGCGACCGCCGCGGCCCCGCTGCCGCGCACCGCCGGCACCGACGCCGCGCTCGACGGCGGCGCGACATCCACCCAGTGAGACCTTCGCCGACGAGCGCGCGCTCCCACGTCGCCGCCTTTCTGGAGATGGCGAGCGCAGAGCGCGGCGCGGCGAAGAACACGCTCGACGCTTACGCCCGCGACCTCGAGGATTACGTCGCCTTCCTGAAAGCGCGCGGGACCAATCCGGCCGGCGCCGGTCCCGACGACGTGCGCGCTCATATGGCCGACCTCGCGGAGCGTGGCTTCAAGCCCTCCTCAGCCGCCCGAAAGCTCTCGGCGGTGCGTCAGCTTCACAAATTCCTCTACGCCGACGGCTACCGTACCGAGGACCCGACTTCGGCGCTCGACGGCCCGAAGCGGGGGCGGCCGCTGCCGAAGTCGCTGGCCGTGTCAGACCTCGAACGGCTGATCGCCGCCGCGGGCGATCCCGGCCCCGAGCCGACGCCGATGGCGCGGATGCGCGCCGCGCGTCTCGCCTGCCTGCTGGAACTCGCCTACGGCGCAGGCCTTCGCGTCTCCGAACTCGTCGGCCTGCCGCGCTCGGCTGCGCGCGCCGGCGCGTCGGCCGTCGCGGTCAAGGGCAAGGGCGACCGGGAACGCCTCGTTCCGCTGACCCCGCTCGCGAAGCAGGCGATGACCGACTACCTCGCGGCGTTGAAAGACTGCGGACGCGAGGCGGAGGGGCCGTGGCTGTTCCCCGCGCCCAGCGAGAGCGGCCATCTGGCCCGCCAGGTTTTTGCGCGCGAACTGAAGAGCGCTGCCGCAAGAGCGGGCCTGTCGCCCGCCAAGGTCAGCCCGCACGTACTGCGCCACGCCTTCGCCAGCCACCTCGTCCAGAACGGCGCGGACCTGCGCGCCGTCCAGCAGATGCTCGGCCACGCCGACATCGCGACCACGCAGATCTACACGCATGTGCTGGATGAGCGCGCGCGAGCGATGGTCCGCGACCTGCATCCCTTGGGCGATGGCTGATACGACAGGTCGTCGGGCGCGTCGCGTGTTGACTTTCGTCGCGCCCCCGACCAACTGTGCGCGCGCTTCGCAGGACCACCGCCACCGTCCCGGCGTCGACGGCGCGGAGCTCGTTTTCATGAAAAGCTATCTCGATTTCGAAAAGCCCGTCGCCGAGCTTCAGGCGAAGATCGCCGAGCTCCGCACGCTCGGGGAGAACGGCGACGGCGTCGCGATCGACGAGGACGTCCGGCGCCTGGAGGCGAAGTCCGACGCCGCGCTGAAGGAGCTCTATGCTGCGCTCACCCCGTGGCAGAAGACGCTTGTCGCGCGCCACCCGAACCGGCCGCACTTCGTCGACTTCGTGAAGGGGCTGATCGAGGACTTCACGCCGCTCGCCGGCGACCGGCTGTTCGCCGAGGACGAGGCGATCATCGGCGGCCTGGGCCGCTTCCGCGGCGAGCCGGTGATGGTGATCGGCCAAGAGAAGGGCGCCGACACCGAAAGCCGCCTCAAGCACAATTTCGGCATGGCGCGGCCCGAGGGCTACCGCAAGGCGATCCGCCTGATGGAGACCGCTGACCGCTTCGGCCTGCCCGTCATCGCGCTGGTCGACACGGCGGGCGCCTTTCCCGGCATCGACGCCGAGCAGCGCGGCCAGGCCGAGGCGATTGCGCGCTCGACCGAGGCCTGCCTCAACCTCACCGTCCCGAACGTCGCGGTGGTGATCGGCGAGGGCGGCTCCGGCGGCGCGATCGCGATCGCGACGGCGAACGCGGTGCTGATGCTGGAGCACGCGATCTACAGCGTGATCTCGCCGGAAGGCGCGGCCTCCATCCTGTGGCGCGACGCCGCCAAGGCGCAGGACGCGGCGACCGCGATGAAGATCACCTCGTCCGACCTCCTTCGGCTCGGCGTGGTGGACGACGTGGTGCCGGAGCCGCTCGGCGGCGCCCATCGCGCGCCGGACGTGGCGATCGCCGCGACGGGCGACGCCATCTCGGCCGCGCTGGCGAGGCTCATGGCGCTTTCGCCGGAGGAGGTCCGGGCGGAACGGCGCGCGAAGTTCCTGGCGATCGGCCGCGGCCTCTAGACGCGGTCCCCGGCTGGTAAGGACTTCCTCTTATTGCAGTAACCTTTGCGTAAGAGTATCGTCATTAGCTGTCGCTAACTTACCGTTCATAACGTGTTTCGGGGGAGCCTCCATGTTCGCTGCGCGCGCCGCGCTCGCCATGGTCGGACTGGTCGCAGCGCTTGCGCTCGCCGGCTGCAAGAGCGAGCAGGCGACCGTCGCCTCACGCCCGACGCCGCAGCTGTCCGCGGCCACCGTCTCGCTGATGACCGAGAAGGGGATGTCGCGGCAGGACCCGATCCTGCTGCGCATCTACAAGGAAGAGTCGAAGGCCGAGGTCTGGAAGAAGCGCAAGGCCGACGGACGCTACGCGCTGCTCAAGTCCTACGACATCTGCCGTTTTTCGGGGAAGCTAGGGCCGAAGAAGAAGGAGGGCGACAAGCAGGCGCCGGAGGGCTTCTATTCGGTCAGCCCGGCGCAGATGAACCCGCGCTCGAACTACTTCCTCTCTTTCAACATCGGCTATCCCAACGCCTATGACCGCGCGCTCGGCCGCAGCGGCCAGCACGTGATGATGCATGGCGACTGCCTGTCTGCCGGCTGCTACGCCATGACCGACGAGCAGATCGGCGAGATTTACGCGCTGGCGCAGAACGCCTTCGCGGGCGGGCAGAAGGCGTTCCAGGTGCAGGCGCTGCCGTTCCGCATGACCGCGCAGAACATGGCGCGCCGCCGGAACAACGAGAACATTGCCTTCTGGAAGAACCTCAAGCAGGGCTCGGACCATTTCGAGGTCACCAAGCTCGAGCCGAAGGTGGATTCCTGCGGCAAGAAATACGTGTTCGACGGGATGCCCGGCCCGCTCTCGACTTTCGAGCCCACGGCAGCCTGCCCGAGCTATCAGGTCGAGCCGCAGATCGCTAAGGCGGTCGCGGCGAAGCAGCGCGCCGACGACATTCTGATCGCGCAGCTCTCCAAGAAGGAGCAGCCCGCGCCGGAATACGTCGCGCAGGATGGCCGTATGCGCCGCAAGCTCGACGAGCCGATTGTGATGCTGGCCGCCATTTCGCCAATTCCCGGGCAGCCGGGTCCTGCCGCCTCGGCGTCCGCCGACGCGACTCCGGAAGCCGCCACCGGCTCGACGACGGCGCGTCCGGTCGTGCGCCAGAGCGTCGCTATGGCGAGCGTTGCGCCCGTGGCGCTGACAGCGCCTGTGACTGCGACTGAGGGACAGCCGACGACCAAGGTCGAAGGCGGCTTCTTCGCCCAGATGTTCGCGAGCGAGAAGCCCGCGCCTGCGCCGGTCGAGGGGCCGGTCGCCGTCGTCGCGGCTGCGAAGCCGGCCCCGGTTCTGGTCGCAAAGTCTGCGGCGGCCCGTAAGCCCGGCGACGCTCCGCGCGAAATCGCGATCGATCAGGCGCCGGTGATGGCCTCTTCCGTCGGTCCTGCGCCTGCCGCCAAGCCTTCGGGTGTGGGCGGCTGGCTGAAGGGCGTGTTCGGCGGAGCGCCCGAACCCGCGGCGGAGGCGGCTCAGCCGCCGGCGGTCATCCCGGCCTCCGCGCCACCATCGCCTCCCGCCGAGCCCATGAAGAAGCGCTCGGCGGACGCTCAGCCGAAGAAGCCCAACGCGCGCGTGGCCTCGACATTCCTGTCATATCAGGGCAGCGAAGCGTCGATCCGGCCCTGAAGCGAAGGCGTCAGGGTCCGGCTTGACCGGACCATCCACGTCCGGCCCTGAACTCCACGCCCGAGATAGATCTTCTGATCAGGTCGGGGAGATGACGGCAAGTCGTAGCCGCTAGCACGTTCTGTTCTGAGCCGCCCCCGCCCTTACCCTCTCCTGAAGGAGGAGAGGGGGTGGAGATATCGCGTTCTATGATCTCAAAGAAGCGGCGGCGCCTCTTCCTTCTCCCGCCCGCGGGAGACGGTGGCCGCCGCAAGCGGCCGAATGAGATTTGTCTCAAGCACGGCGCTTGGCGTCGCGACGCCCCGTCATCTCTAGCGGAATGCCGGATCCCGCGACGTTTAGGGCCGACGGTCGTCCGTGTCGTTCTTCCTTGAAATGCAGCGGCAATCGAGCCGGGACGACCGAAGAGGTGAGCGGGCGTCTGAGATCGCGCCGACCGACGCGATCGAGTACCCACGAGTCTTATCGGCCGAAGGGCCGCAGCCCCTCAGCGCCGTCTCAGCTCACGCGAACTTGCCGTGGCAGTGCTTGAACTTCTTGCCTGATCCGCAGGGGCAGGCCGCGTTGCGCGGGGTGTTGTCCCATGTCGTCGGATCGTTCGGGTCGACGCCGACCGCGGCGAGCGCCGCATCGGCGGCGATGGCGGCCGGAGCCGCTCCGGCGAAGGCGAACTCGTTCTCGCCGGTGTTCGGATCGATATGAGAGGCCTGCATTTCCGGCAGACCCTCGTCCGCCAAGGGCGGCGGGGACTGGACGAGCTCGACCCGCATCAACTGCGCCGTCACCGTCTCGCGAAGGCGTCCCAGCATCGCCTGGAACAGCTCGAAGGCTTCCGACTTGTACTCGTTAAGCGGGTCGCGCTGCGCGTAGCCGCGCAGGCCGACGACTTGCCGCAGATGGTCTAGCGTCGCGAGATGCTCGCGCCACAGATGGTCCAGGGTCTGCAGCAGCACCGCCTTCTCGATCTGCGTCGTGACCTCCGGCCCGAAGCGCTCGGCGCGCTCGGCGGCGGCGTCGTCCGCGGCCTTGATCAAGCGGGCGCGGATTTCCTCGTCGGCGATGCCCTCTTCCGCCGCCCACTGGACGATCGGCAGGTCGAGGTTCAGCAGCTCGCGGACTTCCTCTTCGAGGCCTGCGGAATCCCACTGCTCGGGGTAGGCGTTCTCGGGGATGTGCTTGGAGACGATATCCTCGACTACGTCGTGACGCATCTCGGCGATCGGCGCGGAGATCGATTCCGCGGATAGGAATTCGAGCCGCTGCTCGAACACCGCTTTCCGCTGGTCGTTCATGACGTTGTCGTATTTCAGAAGGTTCTTGCGGATGTCGAAGTTACGGGCCTCGACCTTCTTCTGGGCCTTCTCGAGCGCCTTGTTCACCCAGGGGTGGATGATGGCCTCGCCTTCCTTGATGCCGAGCTTCTGCAGCATGCCGTCAATGCGGGCGGAGCCGAAGATGCGCATCAAGTCGTCCTGCAGCGACAGGAAGAAGTGGCTGCGGCCGGGGTCGCCCTGACGGCCGGAGCGGCCGCGGAGCTGGTTGTCGATGCGGCGGCTCTCGTGCCGCTCGGTGCCGACGACGAACAGGCCGCCGGCGTTCTTGGCGACGTCCTTCTTCTCGGCGATCTCGGCCTTGATAGCGGCAATGCGGGCATCGCGCTCCGGACCGTCCTCGACCTCGCCGAGCTCCCGCTCGATGCGCATCTCGAGATTGCCGCCGAGCTGGATGTCGGTGCCGCGTCCGGCCATGTTGGTCGCGATCGTCACCGCGCCCGGCACCCCGGCGTCGGCGACGATATGCGCCTCCTGCTCGTGGTAGCGCGCGTTCAGCACCTGATGCGGGATCTTGGCGCGGTTCAGCGCTTCGGAGAGCTGCTCGGACTTCTCGATCGACGTGGTGCCGACGAGGATCGGCTGCCGACGCTCACGGCAGTCTCGGATCAGCTCGATGATCGCCTTTTCCTTCTCGGCGTTGGTCCGGTAGACCTCATCGTGGTCGTCAAGCCGCGCGACCGGCAGATTGGTCGGCATCTCCACGACCTCGAGGCCGTAGATGTCGAGCAGCTCGTCGGCCTCGGTCAGCGCCGTGCCAGTCATCCCGGAGAGCTTGTAGTACATGCGGAAATAGTTCTGGAACGTGATCGAGGCCAGCGTCTGGTTCTCGGGCTGGATCTTCACGCGCTCCTTCGCCTCGAGCGCCTGGTGCAAGCCTTCCGAATAGCGCCGGCCCGGCATCATGCGGCCGGTGAACTCGTCGATGATCACGACCTCGTCACCGCGGACGATGTAATCCTTATCCTTGGCGAACAGCTTGTGGGCGCGCAGCGCCTGGTTGACGTGGTGGACGACGGTGACGTTCTCGACGTCGTAGAGATTGTCGCCCTTCAGCATGCCCGCGGCCTCGAGCAGGCGCTCGATATGCTCGTTGCCGGCCTCGGTCAGTGTCGCGGTGCGCTGCTTCTCGTCGACCTCGTAATCCTCGTCGATCAGCTGCGGGATGATGGCGTCGACCGCGACATAGAGGTCCGAGCGGTCCTCCATCGGGCCGGAGATGATGAGCGGCGTGCGCGCCTCGTCGACCAGGATCGAATCTACTTCGTCGATGATCGCGTAGGCGTGGCCGCGCTGGACCATTGCGCGGACGTCGTACTTCATGTTGTCGCGCAGATAGTCGAAGCCGAGCTCGTTGTTGGTCGCGTAGGTAATGTCGCAGGCATAGGCCTCGCGGCGCTCGTCGTCGTCGAGGCCGTGGACGATCACGCCGACCGAGAGGCCAAGGAAGCCGTGGACGCGGCCCATCCAGCCGCTGTCGCGCTGGGCGAGATAGTCGTTCACGGTGACGACGTGGACGCCCTTGCTCGACAGCGCGTTGAGATAGGCCGCGAGCGTCGAGACCAGCGTTTTGCCCTCGCCGGTCTTCATCTCAGCGATACGGCCCTCGTGCAGCGTCATGCCGCCCATCAGCTGGACGTCGAAATGGCGCTGGCCGAGCACGCGTTTGGCGGCTTCCCGCACCACGGCGAAGGCGGGCACGAGCAGGTCGTCGAGCGAGGCGCCGGCGGCGATCTGCTCGCGGAACTCGGAGGTCTTCGCCCTGAGCTCCTCGTCGGTCAGCGCGGAGATTTCGGGCTCCAGCGCGTTGATCGCCTCGACGCGACCGCGCAGCGCCTTCACGCGGCGCTCGTTGGATGAGCCGAACAGGCGTCGGGCGAGACCGCCGAACATGAGGCAACCTTTCGATTAGGACCTGGACCGACCAAGAGCCGGACGCCGCTGCTCGAGCCCGCCGTTAGACGGTCTCGAGGGGCCGCGTCTACCTAGAAATTCGTTCTTTTCCGAGGCGCTTCTTACGCGGCATAGGCCAAGGACCGAGATAAGAGGGGGCCGGAGGCTTGTCAATCCAAGGCCTTTCCCACATCTTCCCGCGCCAATCGGGGGCGCGTAGACGCTCAAAACGGATGGTCTTCATGACATTCTCCCGCCTTGCGAGCCGGCAGCGCGCCGCGCTCGGCGCGACGCTCGCCCTCCTGCTCGCAGCGGGCGCTCCAGCCATGGCGCAGACACCGCCGCCGGCGGACACTCCCGCCGCCGCCGCGCCCAAGGCGGCGCCGCTTGATCCCTCGACGGTGCTCGCCACCATCGACGGGCAGCCGGTGACTGCAGGCGACGTCGCGGTCGCGACCGAGGATCTTGAGCAGTCGATGGCCTCGATGACCGAGGACCAGCGCAAGGATTACGCGCTGAACTACCTGATCGACCTGAAGCTCGCGGCGCGCTCGGCCGAGAAGGCCAAGCTCGGCGACAGCGACGAGTTCAGGAAGCGGCTCGATTACCTCAAGGACCGCGCTCTGATGGAGGAGCTTCTCCAGAAGGAGGCGAAGGCCGCCGTCACCGACGAGCGCATGCGCAAGCTCTACGAGGACACCGCCAAGAACATGAAGCCCGAGGAGGAGGTGCATGCGCGCCACATCCTCGTGAAGACCGAGGACGAGGCCAAGAAGGTCGAGGAGCGGCTCGCCAAGGGCGAGGACTTCGCCAAGGTCGCGAACGACGTCTCGATTGATCCAGGCTCGGCGAAGCGCGGCGGCGATCTCGGTTTCTTCGGCCGCGGCCAGATGGTGCCGGCCTTCGAAGAGGTCGCGTTCAAGCTCGAGCCGAACAAGGTCTCTGACCCCGTGAAAACGCAGTTCGGCTACCACGTGATCAAGATCGACGAGAAGCGCACCCGTCCCGTGCCGCCGTTCGAGCAGGTCCGTCCGCAGATCGAGAACTACGTCGTGCGCACCGCGCAGCAGGATCTGGTGCTGAAGCTGCGCAACGACGCCAAGATCGAGCGCACCGACGCCGGTAAGCCCTCCGCTCCGCCGGTCCCGCTGCCTGGCGTCGAAGCCCCGGCCGCTCCGCAGGCTGACGCGCCGAAGTAAGCTGAACTTCGCCGGAGGCCGCAGGGCCTCCTCCACCATGCTGCGCATGCTCCCCCTCCTCGTCGCGGAGGAGGACTGCGTGCGAAGCGCCGCTCTCGATCCTTCCCCGCTAAGCGGGGGAGGAGACAGCGGCGAAGGCGCGCCTCGCGCGTTTCCTTCGTCATGCCGAGTCTGTAAGCCTCACGCGCTACGCGCTTCGAGGTAAAGCCCATGTCGACCGCCGTCTCTCCGCTCGCGCCCAAATCGATCCCCGCGCTGCCGCCGATCGCGGGCGTGCGCATGGCGACCGCAGAGGCCGGCATCCGCTACGCCGGCCGGACCGACGTGCTGCTCGCCGTCTTCGAGCCAGGAACCGCGGTCGCCGGGGTGTTCACCCGGTCGCGCTGCCCGTCAGCGCCGGTCGAATGGTGCCGGGAGCGGCTCGCCGGAGGCTCGATCCGCGCGCTTGTCGTCAATTCCGGTAACGCCAACGCTTTTACGGGCGCGACCGGCCGGCAGGCGACCAAGCTGACGGCCGAACTCGCGGCCAGATCCCTCGGTTGCTCGGAAAGCGAGATCTTCCTTGCCTCCACCGGCGTCATAGGCGAGCCGCTCGACGCCTCGAAATTCGGCCCGGTGATGGATCGGCTCGCCGCCGATGGCGAGGAGGGCGCCTGGGAGGCCGCGGCTCGCGCCATCATGACGACCGACACCTTCCCCAAACTCGCCACCCGCACGGCGCGGATCGGCGACGCAACCGTAACGATCAACGGCATCGCCAAGGGCGCTGGGATGATCGCGCCCGACATGGCGACCATGCTCTCCTTCATCGCGACCGACGCGGCCATCGCGCCGACGGCGCTGCAGGCGGTGCTGAGCGATGCGGTCGAGCGCTCGTTCAACTGCGTGACGATCGACGGCGACACCTCGACCTCCGACACGCTGCTGGCCTTCGCAACAGGCAAGGCCGTCAATGAGATCGAGAATGCGTCCGACCCGGCGCTGGACGGCTTCAAGGCCGCGTTCGAGGATCTGCTGATCGAACTCGCTCAGCTCGTCGCGCGTGACGGCGAGGGCGCGCGCAAATTCGTGACCGTCGAGGTCGAGGGCGCCGAGAGCGACCTGTCTGCCCGCAAGATCGCGCTGTCGATCGCCAACTCGCCGCTGGTGAAGACCGCGATCGCCGGGGAGGACGCTAACTGGGGCCGGGTCGTGATGGCGGTCGGCAAGGCCGGCGAACCCGCCGACCGCGACCTTCTGACGATCCGCTTCGGCGACGTCCGCGTCGCTCATCTCGGCGCGCGCGATCCCGATTACGACGAGGCCGTCGCCTCCGCCTACATGAAGAACGAGGAGATCACGGTGGCGGTCGAGCTTGGGCTCGGCACCGGCAAGGCGCGGGTCTGGACCTGCGACCTGACGGAAGGCTACATCGCGATCAACGCCGACTATCGCTCTTGAGAATCCAGAACCTTCGGCCCCTCCGTCAACGCATCCTTTACGAGCGTCCGGCATAATGACGACTGCGGACGTGAAGCCAAAACTCGTTCTGGTCGTCGCCTGCGCCCTCGTCGACGTCGACGGCCGCGTGCTCATCGCGCAACGGCCCGAAGGCAAGACGCTGGCGGGGCTCTGGGAGTTTCCCGGCGGCAAGATGGAGCCGGGCGAACGGCCGGAAGAAACCTTGATCCGGGAACTGGCCGAAGAACTCGGCATCGCGGTCAAGGAGCCATGTCTCGCGCCGCTCACCTTCGCAAGCCACGCCTACGAAACCTTCCACCTGTTGATGCCGCTTTACGTGTGCCGGCGGTGGGACGGGATCGTGACCGGCAAGGAAGGTCAGGCGACGCGCTGGGTCCGCCCGGAACGGCTCCGCGACTTTCCGATGCCGCCGGCCGACGAGCCGCTCATCGCGCACCTCGTCGACCTGCTCTGACGTCAGGCTTCCGGTCGCGTTGAACGGGCGGGGGCCGGAAGACGATGACGACGAAGCCGGAGCGGACTGGCCTTATTCGCAGGCTGCTGCGCGAAGACAGCGGCGCGACTGCGATCGAATACGCCATGATCGCCGTCGGCATCTCCGTCGCCGCCTCGGCTCTGATATTCTCGGCCGGCACGTCGCTCAACGTCAACTTCTACCAGAAGGTCCTGGCGGCGTTCTGAGGACTGCATGCGCCCCTACGACGCCGCCCCGTCTCCGCTCCTCACGCCCAGCGCGTCCGCGAGCCGCGTCGTGGCCGAGCCGGGCTTGAGCGGCTTCTGCTGGTCGGGATGCGGCGCCCAGCCTGACAGCCAGATGATCTCGAAGGTCGCCCTCACGCGGCCGTCCGCGTCGGCGAACTTCTCTCCGTAGACCTCGATCGCCCTCACCAGCGTGGCGCGCTTCAGCGGCGTCCGGCGGCGCTCGGCCAGCATGTTGGCGGCGCCCCAGGCGCGAAGGTCGCGCATCAGGGCGAGCGGATCGGGATAACGCACTGTCACGCGGTCGACGTCCGTCACCGGCAGCGCGAAGCCCGCCCGCTGCAGCAACCCACCGAACGCCCTGACGTCGCCAAAGGGCACGACGCGCGGACCGGCGCCGCCTTCGATCTCAGCCTCCGCCGCGGCGAAGGACTGGCGGAGCTCCGTTAGCGTGTCGCCGCCGAGAAGCGCCGCGAGGAACAGCCCGTCAGGCCGAAGGCTCCGCCGGATCTGCGCGAGCAGGCCCGGCAGATCGTCGACGAGATGGAGCGCGAGTGACGAGACCACGAGGTCGAGGCTTTCCGCCGCAAAGGGCAGCGCGTCGGGATCGACCAGCGCCGCCGCGCCGGCCTGACCGGCCGCGCCTGCGCGAAAGGCGGCAACTCCGTCCCGCGGGCGGAGCAGTTCGAGGATTTCAGGTCCGGACGAGGCAAGGTCGAGGGCCATTGGAAACGGGCGCAGGGTCGCGGCGAGCCGGTCGGCAAGATCCTCGGCGACGCGGCGGCGCAGGAAGTCCGGCCCCCCGCCTGCGGCCGCCGAGCGCGCGAGCCTTGCGCGCAGCGCCGCGCGGTCGATCAGCCGCGGAGCGGCGCTCAAGGCCTTACGCCGCCCACTCGCGCTCGCCGGCCTCGAACCGCGTCTCCGTCTGACCCATGTAATCGCGGGCGAGCGGGAGCGCGTGGACGTCCTTGGTGAGCTGGATCTGGAAGACGACGTGCTTGCCGTAGCGGAACGAGAACTCGCTGATCAGCAGATAGAACTCCCACATCCGGCAGAACCGTTCGCCGAGCAGCGCGGCCGCCTTGTCGCGGTTCGCGGCGAAACGGCCGCCCCAGGCGAGGCAGGTCTCGGCGTAATGCATGCGCCAGATCTCGATGTCGGTGATCCAGAGCTTCGCGCCCTCGATCGCGGTCGTCGCCTCGGAAAGCGCAGGCGAGTAGCCGCCCGGAAAAATGTATTTTTGGACCCAGGCGCCGGTGGAGCCCGGTCCGCCCTTGCGGCCAATCGTGTGCAGCAGCGCGACGCCGTCCTCGGTCAACAGGCTCTTCACGGTCTCGAAGAAGGCCGGATAGTTCTTCACGCCGACATGCTCGAACATGCCGACAGAGACGATGCGATCGAACTTGCCTTGAACCTCGCGATAATCGCGAAGCTCGAAGCGCACCCGATTAGACAGGCCGCGTTCGGCCGCCCGCTCGGTCGCAAGCTGATGCTGTTCGGTGGAAAGCGTGACGCCGAGCACCTCCACGTCGCAGGCTTCCGCGAGATAGATCGCCATCGAGCCCCAGCCCGAGCCGATGTCCAGCACGCGCTGGCCAGGCTTCAGGTCGAGCTTCGCCGCGATGTGGCGGAGCTTGTTGACCTGCGCCTGTTCGAGCGTGTCGTTCGGAGAGCGATAGTAGCCGCAGGAATAGTTCAGGCCCTCGTCGAGGAAGAGCCGGTACATCTCGTTCGACAGGTCGTAATGCGCCTCCACGTTCTCCTTCGAGCGCTTGGCGTCGTTCTTCGGAGCGAAGCGCTTGAAGCGCTTGGTCCAGGCGCGCAGCGTCTTCTGGATCGGCTGGGCGCGAAGGCTGGTGCGGTTGAGGCCGTAGATGGTGAGCAGGTCGCGCAAGCTGCCCTGTTCGATGGTGAGGCGGCCGTCCATGTAAGCCTCGCCCGTGTAGAGCTCGGGCTTCAGCAGCAGCTGCCGGTGCAGTTTGCTGTCGTGTAGCCGGATTGTGACCGTCGGGCCTGGCGCGCCGGAAAGCGTGTGCGAGCGCCCCTTGGCGTCGATGATCGTGAGCGATCCGATGCGGACGAAATCGCCGAGGATCGTTTTCAGCGCGGACATTGACGGCTCCCTGCGACCAAGCGGACACTCCGTTTAGTCCAGAGCGAGCCCGGTTGCGATGGCCTTCGCGAGCCCCGTCATTGCGAGCGCATCCCGTGCCTTTGGCGTCGCTGCAAGGGTCGTGCTCGACTTCGCCCTGCCGCCGCAATGCCTTGCTTGTTCAAAGCCCGTCATCGATTCCGGCGGTCTGTGCGCGGGCTGCTGGAGCGTGTTGCAGCCGATCGAGCGGCCTTATTGCGAGCGGCTCGGCACGCCGTTCCCCGCCGATTACGGACCGGGCCTGCTGTCGCCCGCGGCGATCGCGAACCCGCCGGCCTATGATCGGGCGCGGGCGGTCGCGCGCTTCGACGGCTCGGCGCGGGAGCTCGTCCACCGGCTCAAATACGCGGACGGAGTTCATCTCGCCCGGCCGCTGGGCGGCATGATGGCGCGGGCAGGCGCGGAACTTCTCGGTCCCGGGGCGGTGATCCTGCCGGTCCCGCTCCATCGCGGACGGCTGTGGAGCCGGCGTTTCAACCAGGCGGCGCTGCTCGCCCGCGAGGCGACGCGGCTTTCGGGCGCGGAGCTCCGCACCGACCTGTTGCTCAGGGTCAAGCCGACGCGGCCGCAGGTCGGCCTCACCGCGGCCGAGCGCGCCGCGAACCTCGCCGGCGCCTTCCGGCTCGCCGACGGCGCGGCCGCGGCCCTGAAAAGCAGGCGGGTCGTGATCGTCGACGACGTGCTGACGACGGGGGCAACCGTCGATCGCCTGTCCCGGCTGGTGCGCCGGGCGGGCGCAGAATCGGTCGATGTGCTGGTCTTCGCCCTTGTTGTGAAGGACGGGTGAACCTCTATATCGTCCCGGAATATCTCGAACCGGCGAGGCTGACATGCCTTCAGTGACGATCTACTCGCGCCAGTCCTGCCCCTATTGCCACATGGCGAAGGACCTTCTGAGGAAGAAGGGCGTCGCGTTCGACGAGGTCGACATTGAGCGCGAGCCTCAGCGACGCGCCGAGATGATCGATCGCGCCGGCGGGCGCACGACCGTGCCGCAGATCTTCATCGACGGACGCCATGTCGGCGGCTGCGACGATCTCTACGCGCTCGACCGCGCAAGCGGCCTCGATCCGCTGCTGGCGGCCTGATGGCGGAATCCGGCCGAAGCTTCGTCGCCGCCTGCGTGCAGATGCGGTCCGGCAAGACGGTGGCGAAGAACGTCGACGATGCGGCGCGGATGGTGCGCGAGGCTGCCGAACAAGGCGCGCATTACGTCCAGACGCCGGAGATGACCAACATCCTCGTGCGCTCACGGGCCGAGCTGTTCGCCGCCATTATGCCCGAAGAAGTCTCTCCCGAAGTCGCGGCCTTCCAGGAGCTCGCGCGAGCCACGGGCGTCTGGCTCCATGTCGGCTCGGTGGCGGTGAAGCTTGAAGGCGAGCGCGCGGCGAACCGGGCGCTCGTCATCGACCCCGACGGCGATATCATCTCTCGATACGACAAGATCCACATGTTCGACGTCGATTTGCCGGACGGCGAGAGCTGGCGCGAATCCGAGACCTACCGACCGGGAGAGCAGGCGGTGTCGACGCTGCTGCCTTGGGGGCGACTCGGCCTGACGATCTGCTACGATTTGCGCTTCCCGCTGCTGCACCGGGCGCTCGCCGAACACGGCTCGGAGGTGCTCGCCTCGCCGGCGGCCTTCACCCAGCAAACGGGCGCCGCGCACTGGCATGTGCTGCTGCGCGCCCGCGCGATTGAGACCGGCTCCTTCGTCGTCGCCGCGGCCCAGGGCGGCAAACATGAGGACGGCCGGGAGACGTACGGCCACAGCCTGATCATCGACCCCTGGGGCAAGGTTCTGGCCGAAGGCGGCGAGGAGCCCGGCGTTATCCTCGCCGAGATCGACCTCGACAAATCACCGCAGACCCGCAAGCGCATCCCATCGCTCGAGAACGGCCGCCGCTTCGGCGTCGCGCCGGAGTCGAGTGAGCCGACCGCAATCCGCGACGCGGCGAGCTGAACCGTCCAATGATCCGCTACGATCTCGCCTGCGACGCCGGGCACTCCTTCGACGCGTGGTTCCGCTCGTCGTCCGACTACGATTCGCAGGCCGGGCGAGGGCTGCTGTCCTGCCCCGTCTGCGGTTCGGAGTCGGTCGCCAAGGCGCTGATGGCCCCCGCCGTCGCCACACGCGAGCGCAAGGAGGTCGCGGCCCCGACGTCCGAAGTCGCGCTTGGAAGCGATCTGCGGCTCCGCGAGATGCTGCGGGAGATCAAGCGGCATGTGACCGCGACCTCCGAGGATGTCGGCGAGCGTTTTCCGGAAGTCGCCCGCCAGATGCACGCCGAGGAGGTCGAGCAACGCGCCATCCGCGGCCGCGCGACGGCCGACGAGGCCAAGGCGCTGATCGAGGAAGGCATCGCCGTTCAGCCGCTGCCGATTTTTCCGGACGACGCGAACTGAAGGGCGGCGCGCAGACCCGCTAATCCGCCTTCGCCGCCGCCAGCGTGTAATTCACCAGCGTATCGCCGCTCTCGCGCCACGCATTCCGCAGCGGGTCGAACTTGATCCCGCGCATATCCGTCGGCTCCAGCCCGGCGGCCTCGCACGCGGCCCGCAGCTCTTCCGGCCGCACGAATTTGTCGTAGGAATGCGTGCCCTTCGGCAGCCAGCGCAGCACATATTCCGCGCCGACGATGACGAGCGCGTGCGCGGCGAGAGTGCGGTTGATGGTCGAGAGCAGCAGCAACCCGCCGGGCTTCACGAGGCCGGACAGGGTCCGGACGAAGCCCGGCACGTCGTTCACGTGCTCGACGACCTCCGAGGCGACGACGACGTCGTAAACCTCGCCGGCCTCCAGCAGCGCCTCCGCTGTCGTGGCGCGATAGTCGATCGAGAGCGCCTGGTCGTCCGCATGCGCGGCGGCGACCGCGATCAGCTCCGGCGCGGGGTCGGCGCCCGAGACCGTCGCGCCGAGGCGGGCGAGGGGTTCGGCCAGCACGCCGGCGCCGCAGCCGACGTCGAGCAGCGTCAGCCCGTCGAGCGGGCGCATCGCCTGGGCGTCCCGGCCGAATCGGGCCGTGATCGCGTCGCGGAAGATGCCGACGCGGGCCGGGTTGAAGCGATGCAGCGGCTTCATCGGGCCGCCGAGGTCCCACCACCGCGATGCCAGCGCGTCGAACCGGGCGACTTCGTCCGCGTCGAGGCTCACCCCTCCCGCCTGACGCATGTTCCATCTCCTTGGCCCAAAATGCTGCGGACTGCGTTGTGTCGCGGCCGACCGCCAAGCTATATAGCCGCGTTTTCGGCCGGCGGACCTTTCACGCGGCCAGCCAGACTCGAAAGCCGCGCGTAATTCCATGTCCCGCATCGTCATGAAGTTTGGCGGCACCTCCGTCGCGACCGTCGAACGCATCCGCAACGTGGCGGCCCATGTGAAGCGCGAGATCGACGCCGGACATGAGGTCGCGGTCGTCGTCTCGGCGATGGCGGGGACGACCAACCAGCTGGTCGACTGGGTGCGCGAGGCCTCGCCGATCCACGACGCGCGCGAATATGACGCCATCGTCGCCTCCGGCGAGCAGGTGACGTCCGGGCTGCTCGCGATCGTGCTCCAGAGCATGGGCGTCACCGCCCGTTCGTTCCAGGGCTGGCAGATCCCGCTCCGCACCGACGCTGCGCACGGCTCGGCGCGAATCGCTTCGATCGATGGCGAGACGCTGATCTCGCGGATGAGCGATGGGCAGGTCGCGGTGATCGCAGGCTTCCAGGGCATCGGCCCGGACAACCGCATCGCGACGCTCGGGCGCGGCGGATCGGACACCTCGGCCGTCGCGGTCGCCGCAGCGATCAACGCCGACCGTTGCGACATCTATACGGACGTCGACGGCGTCTACACGACCGACCCGCGCATCGTGCCGCAGGCGCGGCGCCTCGACAGGATCGCCTTCGAGGAGATGCTGGAGATGGCCTCGCTCGGGGCCAAGGTTCTTCAGGTGCGCTCGGTCGAGATGGCCATGGTGCACAAGGTGCGCGTCTTCGTGCGGTCGAGCTTCGACGCAGCCGACGCCATACAGTCGGGTCCCGGCGGTCTGCCGCCCGGCACTCTCATCTGCGACGAGGACGAGATCGTGGAACAGCAGGTCGTCACCGGCATCGCCTATTCGAAGGACGAGGCTCAGATCACCCTCCGGCGCGTTCAGGACCGTCCGGGCGTTGCCGCCGGCGTCTTCGGCCCGCTGGCGGAGGCCTCGATCAACGTCGACATGATCGTCCAGAACATTTCGGAGGACGGCAAGACGACGGACATCACCTTCACGCTGCCGACCGCCGATCAGCCGCGGGCGCTCGACATTCTCAACGCCAAGAAGGCGGAGATCGGCTTCGCGACCCTCAACACCGAAGCCGACGCCTGCAAGGTGTCGGTCATCGGCATGGGAATGCGCAGCCATGCCGGCGTTGCGGCCCAGGCTTTCGAGGCGCTTGCCAAGCGCGGCGTGAACATCCGCGCCATCACCACGTCGGAGATCAAGATCTCGGTCCTGATCGACTCCGCCTATGCCGAGCTTGCCGTGCGAACGCTGCATTCGCTATACGGGCTCGACAAGGGCTGACGCGACGCCCCTGTCGGGCTGAATCACAGCGACAAGCGAGGGTATTCCTCGCCCGGAGAGCGGAAGATGCGAGGCGCGTATGGCGGCCCGCGCGTGCTTTTGCGCCGGCTGCGCGAAGTCATGGCGGAGCCGGTCACCGCTCAGGAGCGTCTCGACCGCATCGTCGTGCTGATCGCCAACAACATGGTGGCGGAGGTCTGCTCGGTCTACGTGCTGCGCGGGGGCGGAGACCTCGAGCTGTTCGCGACCGAGGGCCTGAACCGCACGGCGGTCCACGCGACCATGATGCGCAAGGGCGAGGGTCTCGTCGGCCTCGTCGCGGACGAGGCCGAGCCGGTCAACCTGTCCGACGCCCAGTCGCACCCGTCCTTCGCCTACAAGCCGGAAACGGGCGAGGAGATCTACCACTCCTTCCTCGGCGTCCCGATTCTGCGGTCGGGCAACACGCTCGGCGTGCTCGTCGTCCAGAACAAGTCGCACCGAACCTATTCCGACGAGGAGATCGAGGCGCTCCAGACCACCGCGATGGTGATCGCGGAGATGATCGCGAGCGGTGAGCTCGGCGGGCCCGAAGATCCGAGCCTCGCGGGCAGGCGGCCGTCCCACGCCGAAGGCCAGCCGCTGTCCGAGGGCCTCGGCCTTGGCCATGTCGTGCTGCACGAGCCGCGCGTCGTCATCAAGAAGCTGATCGCCGAGGATTCCGCGGCCGAGCTCAAGCGGCTGGAGGACGCGCTTGCGAGCCTGCGAACGTCCCTCGACAAACTGATCGACCAGAGCGAAGTCGCCCGCGCCGGCGAACACCGCGACGTGCTGGAAGCCTTCCGCATGTTCGCGAACGATCGCGGCTGGGGTCGGCGCATGCAGGAGGCGGTGCTGACGGGCCTCACGGCGGAAGCCGCCGTCGAGCGCGTGCAGTCCGACACCCGCGCCCGTATGCAGCGCCAGACCGATCCTTACCTGCGCGAGCGGCTGCACGATCTCGACGACCTCGCGAACCGGCTGCTGCGCGAGCTTGTCTCGCCGGGCAAAGGGATGACAGCTGAGCTGACGCAACTGCCGGAGAACGCGATCGTCGTCGCGCGCTCGATGGGGCCGGCCGCGCTGCTCGACTACGATCGCACAAGGCTGCGCGGCCTCGTGCTGGAGGAGGGCTCGGCGTCGAGCCACGTGGTGATCGTCGCGCGGGCGCTGGGGATCGCCGCCGTCGGGCAGATCGCGAACGCGACCGGCCTCGTCGAGGGCGGAGACGCCATCATCGTCGACGGCGTCTCCGGCGACGTGCACATCCGTCCGACCGCGGACGTCGAGCGCTCCTACATCGACAAGGTCCGCTTCCGCGCCCGCAAGCAGGAGCAGTACCGCGCGCTCCGCGACAAGCCTTCCAAGACCAAGGACGGCGCGGAGGTCGCGCTGATGCTGAACGCCGGCCTGCTGGTCGACCTGCCGCACATCGTCGAGACCGGCGCCGCGGGCATCGGCCTGTTCCGCACCGAGCTGCAGTTCATGGTGGCGTCCTCGATGCCGCGGACCGCGGCTCAGCAGCAGCTCTACCGCGCGGTGCTGGACGCAGCCGACGGCAAGCCCGTCACCTTCCGCACGCTCGACGTCGGCGGCGACAAGATCCTGCCTTACATGCGCAACGAGCCGGAGGAGAACCCGGCCCTCGGCTGGCGCGCGATCCGGCTGGGCCTCGATCGCCCGGCCCTGCTGCGCACCCAAATCCGCGCGCTGCTGAACGCCGCCGGCGGCCGCGACCTCAGGATCATGTTCCCGATGGTCGCGAGCGTCTCCGAGTTCGACGAGGCGCGCGCGCTGGTTCGTCGCGAGCACGCACGGCTCGTGAGGCACGGCCATCCGCTGCCGTCGTCGCTCCAGCTTGGCGTGATGATTGAGGTGCCCTCGCTGCTGTTCCAGCTCGACGAGATCCTGGCGCGCGCGGACTTCGTTTCGGTCGGCTCCAACGACCTCATGCAGTTCCTGTTCGCGGTCGACCGCGGCAACGCGCGTGTCTCGACCCGCTTCGATCCGTTGAGCCCGGGCTTCTTGCGCGCCCTTCAGCGCATCGCGCAGAAGGCCGGCGAGACCGGCACGCCGGTGACTTTGTGCGGAGAGATCGGCTCCCGTCCGCTCGAGGCGATGGCGCTCATTGGCGTTGGCTACCGCTCACTGTCGATGTCGCCGGCTTCGATCGGTCCGGTGAAGGCGGCTCTGCTCGACGTCGACGCGGCAGAGCTCGCGGCTTTCGTGGAGCCGCTGCTGGCGCGGAGCGACGGGGCGCATTCGATCCGTGCGGAGCTGAAGGCCTTTGCGGCCAAGCGCGGCCTGCAGGTCGAGCCGTGAGCGCTGAACTGCCCGCCGAGAGGCTCGACCAGGTCCTCGACCGCTTCGCGACGGTCGAGCATGCGCTGGGCGAAACCACCGACGGCGCAGTCCTCGCCAAGCTCGGCCGCGAGCGCGCGGAGCTCGCGCCCGTGGTCGGCGCAATCGAGGAACTGCACGCGATCGAGGCGGAGATCGGCGACCTCGCTCTGCTCGCCGCAGACGCCAAAGGAGACCCTGAAGTCCGGGCGCTGGCCGAAGCCGAACTGCACGAGGCGCGCGAGCGCCGCGCGGCGGCCGTCGAGGCGCTGCAGCTCGAGCTCTTGCCGAAGGACGAGGCGGACGCCCGCGGCGTCATCCTCGAAGTGCGCGCCGGCACGGGCGGCGACGAGGCCGCTTTGTTCGCCGGCGATCTGTTCCGCATGTATCAGCGCTACGCCGAAGCCCAAGGCTGGACGGTCGAGGTGATGACGGCGAGCGAGGGGGCGGTCGGCGGCTTCCGCGAGATCATCGCGCAGATCCACGGCTCCAGCGTGTTCGCGCGACTGAAGTTCGAGTCCGGCGTCCATCGCGTCCAGCGCGTGCCGGCGACCGAAGGCTCAGGCCGCATCCATACCTCCGCCGCGACGGTCGCCGTTCTGCCGGAGGCGGAGGAGGTCGACGTCGATCTCGACGACAGCGAACTGCGCTTCGACGTGTACCGGGCGCAAGGCGCCGGCGGCCAGCACGTCAACAAGACGGAGTCGGCCGTCAGAGTGACGCATCTGCCGACCGGGCTGGCTGTCGCCGTGCAGGACGAGCGGTCCCAGCACCGCAACCGCGCAAGGGCGATCGCGCTGCTGCGCGCAAAGCTGTTCGACATCGAGCGCGAGCGGGTCGACAGCGCGCGCGCAGACGCAAGACGCGGCCAAGTCGGCTCCGGCGACAGGTCGGAGCGCATCCGCACGTACAATTTCCCGCAGGGACGCGTCACCGACCATCGCATCGGCCTCACCCTGCACAAGCTCGACGCGGTGATGGAGGGCAGCGGGCTCGGCGAGGTCGTCGACGCGCTGCTGGCGGAGAGCCGCGCCCGCCTGCTCGCCTCCGAGGATGCCGCGGCGTGACGCTCGGCGAGGCCTTGCGCGCCGCAACCGCAAGGCTGGGCGCGGCGGGCGTCGATAGTCCCGACCTCGACGCCCGGCTGCTCGCGCTCGAAGCGTTCCGCCTCGATCATGCGGCCCTGCTCAGCCGCGGCGGCGACGCGGCGCCTCTCGAAGGGATCGATCGGCTGGATGTGATGGTCGCGCGTCGGGGAGCCGGAGAGCCCGTGGCGCGCATTCTCGGTCGGCGCGAGTTCTGGGGGCTCGATTTCGCGCTGTCGCCGGCGACGCTCGTGCCTCGACCGGACAGTGAGACCGTGGTCCAGGCAGCGCTCGACGCGCTCGAAGGACGGGATGGTCCGCTCAGAATTCTCGATCTCGGCGCCGGAACCGGCTGCCTGCTGCTTGCGCTGCTTTCCGAGCGAAAGGACGCCTACGGAATCGGCGTCGACCGGAGCGCCGAAGCCGCGGCGACGGCCCGCCGCAACGCGCGGGCGCTTGGCCTTGGCGGTCGCGCCGCCTTCCTTGTCGGCGACTGGGCCGCCTCGCTGTCCGGGCCGTTCGACCTCGTGATCTCGAACCCGCCTTACATCGCGGCGGGCGAGATCGCCGGCCTCGACCGTGAGGTCCGCGAGCACGATCCGCATCTCGCGCTCGATGGCGGCGCGGCCGGTCTCGACGCCTACGCAGCAATCGCCCAGGACGCGCCCCGGCTGATGGGTGCGGGGAGCGTTCTGGTCCTCGAGCTCGGCGTGGGACAGGAGGCGGACGTCGCTCTCCTGGCCGCCGCGGCGGGGTTCGACGTCCGGCCCGCGAAGCGCGACCTCGGGGGCGTCCCGCGCGCGCTCGTGTGCCTTTGGCCGGGCCGCTAGGACCGCCGTCAAAAAACCCTTGGAATCCCCGGCGGCGATGGCTATGTTCGATATCGGAATCGCCCGACGCCCGCTCGACATTCGAGCCTGTGAGCGACGGGCGGATGATTTCGGAGCGCGCAGGTTGCACGACGCGTCGGCGCAGGCTCCGAAGGATCGACGCTAAGCATCGATCGCGCTGGGACGCCGTCACGAGCCTTTGGGTTCTCCGACGGTCTGACCGCAGCCACCCTCACGGCTCTCTCGCCGCGAGGTCGGCGGGTCCGGCGTATCGAACGCGCTCGGTCGCTCCCGGGCCTTTAAGGCCATCACAAGCCAAGACGAGTGTTGATCTTGAATCCTATGAGGCAAGGACAGTCGAAGCGGATGCGCGGGCGCAACCGCAATGGCGGCGGTGGCGGCGGCGGAAACGGTGGCGGCGGTGGCGGCGGTGGCGGCCGAGGCCCCAATCCGCTGACGCGCTCCTACGAGTCGAACGGCCCGGATGTGAAGATCCGCGGCACCGCCGGCACGATCGCCGACAAGTACGTCCAGCTTTCGCGCGACGCGCTGACCTCCGGCGACCCGGTCGCGGCGGAGAACTATCTCCAGCACGCCGAGCATTATTACCGCATGCTGGCCGTGGCGCAGGCGCAGTACCAGCCGAACCAGACCTTCGTGCGCGCCGACTCCGAGGACTACAATCACGGGGACGACGACGAGGAGAGCGGCGAGAACTCCAACGCCGAGCCGAACGGCCAGTCGCTCCAGGGCGGCGCCGGGGCTCCCGAGAATAACGGCCAGCAACGCTTCAACGGCGACCGCAACCGCCAAAACAACAATGGCCAGAACGGTCAGGGCGGCCAGAACGGTCAGCAGAACGGGCAAGGCGGCGAGCGCCGCTTCGACCGCAACGAGCGGCGCGACCGACCGGATCGCGACCGTTCGGAGAACCGCGGCGAGCGCCAGTTCGACCGTGGCGAGCGACCCGAGCGTGGCGAGCGTCAGCCGCGCGCCGATCGCGGCGCCGAGGAGCAGCCCTTCGTCGGCGATCTGCCGTCCTTCATCACCAAGGAGCAGCCGGTTCGCGCCGAGCCCGCGCCGGCGCGGCCGACAGTTGCGCCCGAGCCGGTCGTGGTCGCCGCCCCCGAAACGCCCCCGGTCGCTGCCGAAGCCGGTGATGACGACCAGGGCGAGGGCCGGGTCGCCCCCCGCAGCCGCCGCCGCCGCTATGGCCGCGCCCGGACGGGCGAGGGCGAAGCCGCCGGCGCCGAGCCCGAGACGGCCCCGGAAGGCGCCGCCGACTGAGCTTGCGCCGATGCGCATGAGACGAATGAAGAGCCGGGGCAGCGATGCCTCGGCTCTTTTCGTTTCGGCGTCGTCGGGAGCGAGCCGAACGTTCGGGCCCCAGCCAGCGCTAAACCAGCGCGATCTCCGCGCCCACCTCAAGCCGGCCGGAGGTCAGCGCCTCGACATAGACGCCGCAGTCGGCGTGCCCGAGAGTCTGCTGCAGCAGTTTTGGGATCCTGATGTCGCGCTCGGCGGTCGCCGGGTCGACCTCGGTCGCGGCGCACCGCACCGTCCGCTTCACCACCCGCATTCGGACGCCGCCGGATAGGAGCTCCCGGCCGGTCCACTCGAGCTCCTCCCAGGCGCGGAAGCCGGAAACCTCGAGATTGCCGCGAAACCGCAGCGGGTCGACGGAGTCTTTGCCGGCCATGCCCGCGACCGCCGCGACGCTCGCGTGGTTGATCAGCGACAGCACGCCGAGCGAGGTGTCGGAGAATGTGTGGCCGGCGGGGGCGGGAAGGACCTTGAGCGGCCCGTTCAGCTCGCCCTCCATGAAGCCGGTGAACCAATCCTCGACCGCCGCGCGGCCTTCTTCCGTCGTCAGCTTCGCCTCGAACGCGGTCGCGCCGTCCTTGGCGATGGCGAGCATGCCGCTCGCCGGATCGTAGGTCGTGCCGAGCCCGGCCAGCCGGGCGTTGCGCATCAGGCAGAGGAAGCGGATCTTCGGAATCTTGGCCGGGCTCGCGGGATCGAAGCCCGAAGGGCCGTTCTCGATCGCGAAGGCGCGGTCGCCGGCGATCGGCTTGCCGGCCTCCACCTCGACCGAGGACAGCGCCTCGGACGAAAGGCCCTTCACGGGATAGCGGCGCAAGGCGACGATGCGGCCAGTGGGGTCGGTCATGGGGTCTGATCGATATCAAAGTTTAATGCTTCAGATCGGGCCACCTTCCCCTTCCGTGGCGAAATGGCAACACCCATATCGACGCACGAGGTCGCCGATCGGGGCCTTTGCCGCCAGGAGGCGGTTATCAGTGAGGCGTCTTCAGCCGGCCCATCGCGGAGGCGGACGACGCGCTTGAGGAGGAGAGGGGCATGAACCCGGAAATCTACACAGAACGCGTCCGCGGTTTCCTGCAGGCCGCTCAAAACGCCTCGACGTCGGCGGGTCATCAGCAGCTGTTGCCCGAACATGTGCTAAAGGTCCTGCTCGACGACCCCGAAGGCCTCGCTTCCGGCCTGATCGAGCGCGCTGGCGGCCGCCCTGCCGATGCGCGCGCCACGGTCGAGGCGTCGTTGCGGAAGGTCGCGACGGTCGGCGGCTCGGGCGCCGGAAACCTTTATCTCGCCCCGGCCACCGCGCGCGTGTTCACCGCGGCGGAGGATCTGGCGAAGAAGGCGGGCGACCAGTTTGTTACGGCGGAGCGCCTGCTTACGGCTTTCGCTGTCGAGAAGGACACCGACGCCGGCAAGGCGCTGGCTGCGGCCGGCGTCAACGCGCAGTCGCTGAACAAGGCGATCGAGGCGCTTCGCAAGGGCCGCACCGCCGATTCCGCGACGGCCGAGAACGCCTATGACGCCCTGAAGAAGTATGCCCGCGACCTCACCGAGGTGGCGCGCGAGGGCAAGCTCGATCCGGTCATCGGCCGCGACGAGGAAATCCGCCGCACGATCCAGGTGCTGTCCCGGCGCACCAAGAACAATCCGGTGCTGATCGGCGAGCCTGGCGTCGGCAAGACGGCGATCGTCGAAGGGCTCGCGCTTCGCATCGTCAATGGGGACGTGCCCGAATCGCTCAAGGACAAGCGCCTGCTCGCGCTCGACCTTGGCTCGCTGATCGCCGGCGCGAAATATCGCGGCGAGTTCGAGGAGCGGCTGAAGGCCGTGCTTTCCGAAGTCACGGCCGCCGCGGGCGGGATCATCCTGTTCATCGACGAGATGCACACGCTGGTCGGCGCGGGCAAGGCGGACGGGGCGATGGACGCGTCGAACCTGCTCAAGCCTGCGCTGGCGCGCGGCGAGCTGCATTGCGTCGGCGCGACCACGCTTGAGGAGTATCGCAAGCACGTCGAGAAGGACGCCGCGCTCGCTCGTCGCTTCCAGCCGGTGTTCGTCTCCCAGCCGACCGTCGAGGACACGATCTCGATCCTGCGCGGCATCAAGGAGAAGTACGAGCTGCACCATGGCGTGCGGATCGCCGATTCGGCGCTGGTCGCCGCGGCCATGCTCTCGAACCGCTACATCACCGACCGCTTCCTGCCGGACAAGGCGATCGACCTCGTCGACGAGGCGTCGGCGCGGCTGCGCATGCAGGTCGATTCGAAGCCCGAGGCGCTCGATGAGCTCGACCGCCGAATTATCCAACTGAAGATCGAGCGCGAGGCGCTGAAGAAGGAGACCGATCAGGCGTCACGGGATCGGCTGGAGAAGCTGGAATCCGAACTTGCCGGCCTGCAGGAGGAGGCCGACGGCCTGACCGCCCGCTGGCAGAACGAGAAGGACAAGCTCGGCCGCGCCCAGTCGCTCAAGGAGAACCTGGACAAGGCCCGCATCGAGCTCGAACAGGCGCAGCGGCAGGGCAATCTCGCCCGCGCCGGCGAGCTCGCCTATGGCGTCATCCCCAAGCTCGAACGCGAGCTGAAGGAGACGGAGGAGGCGGGCGGATCGGCGGGCGACATGGTGCAGGAGGTCGTGACGCCCGATTCGATCGCGCAGATCGTCTCGCGCTGGACCGGCGTGCCGGTCGACCGGATGCTGGAGGGCGAGCGCGCCAAGCTTCTGCGCATGGAGGACGAACTGGCGAAGCGCATCGTCGGCCAGGGCGAGGCGGTGCAGGCGGTCTCGACCGCGGTCAGGCGCGCGCGTGCGGGTCTTCAGGATCCCAACCGGCCGATCGGCTCGTTCATGTTCCTGGGGCCGACGGGCGTCGGCAAGACGGAGCTCACCAAGGCGCTCGCCGCGTTCCTGTTCGACGACGACCAAGCGATGGTCCGCATCGACATGTCGGAATACATGGAGAAGCACGCCGTCAGCCGCCTGATCGGCGCGCCTCCGGGCTATGTGGGTTATGAAGAGGGCGGGGCGCTCACCGAGGCGGTGCGCCGGCGGCCCTATCAGGTCGTGCTCTTCGACGAGATCGAGAAGGCCCATCCGGACGTGTTCAACGTCCTGCTGCAGGTGCTCGACGACGGACGCCTGACGGACGGCCAGGGCCGCACGGTCGACTTCCGCAACGTGCTGCTGATCATGACCTCCAATCTCGGCTCCGACTATCTCGTCAATCAGGCTGAGGGCGAGGACACCGACGCGGTGCGCGAGCAGGTGATGGGCGTGGTGCGCGGGCATTTCCGGCCGGAGTTCCTGAACCGGGTCGACGACATCGTGCTGTTCCACAGGCTGAAGCGCGCGCAGATGGGCGCGATCGTGGACATCCAGCTCATCGGCCTGCGCAAGCTGCTCGACGATCGCAAGATCGTGCTCGATCTCGACGAGAGCGCGCGCGAGTGGCTAGCGGAGAAGGGCTACGACCCGGCCTACGGGGCGCGGCCGCTGAAGCGGGTGATCCAGAAATACGTCCAGGATCCGCTCGCCGAGGGCATCCTGTCCGGCGCGATCAAGGACGGCGACCGCGTGCCGGTGACGGCGACCGGCTCCGGTCTGCTGGTCGGACGGAGGACCGTGTCGGCTGCGGCTTGAATGACGATTGACCCCTCTCCGCAAACACGGGGAGGGGTCATGCTGTTCAGCCCCCGCTCTCGCGCTCCTCGGCGCGGGCTGCGGTGGTCGGACCGCGGCCGACCAGACCGTCGATGCGCTCGCGCTCCTTCTTGAAGGCCGCGAGTTCGTCGCCGTCTAGTTCCCGGCCACGCGGCAGCTTCACCGTCATCGGGTTCACGAAGCGGCCGTTGATCAGCACCTCGTAATGCAGATGCGCGCCGGTCGAGAGGCCGGTCGAGCCGACATAGCCTACGATCTGTCCCTGCTTGACGGTCGCGCCGGGCGTCACGCCGCGGCCGATCCCCGACATGTGGTTGTAGGTGGTCTCATAGCCGTTGGCGTGGGCGAGCCGGACCTGCCGGCCGTAGCCGCTCGTCCATCCGGCCTTCTCCACCGTGCCGTTGCCCGAAGCCACGATCGGCGTGCCGACGGGCGCCGCCCAGTCAACGCCGGTGTGCATCTTGGAATAGCCAAGCACGGGGTGGCGGCGGAAGCCGAAGCCCGAGCGCATGACGCCGCCATTCATCGGCTTGCGCATCAGGAACTTGCGGGCCGATTTCCCTGCGTCGTCGTAGTAGTCGACATAGCCGTCGTCGTCCGTTTCGAAACGGTAGAAGCGCCGCTGCTCGCCGCCGACGCTGAGCGCCATATAGGCGATTTCGCCGTCACCGCCCGGCTCGTCGGGGTCGCAGTAGAACACCTCGAAATCGTCGCTCGGCGCGACGGCGCGGTTGAAGTCGACGTCGTAGGACACGATCCGCACCATCTCGTCGATCACGGGCCGCGGCACCTTGTTGCGCAGCGCCGCCTCGTAGAGGCCGTTGTAGAGCCGCATGCGCGAGCCTTCGGCCGCATCGTCGGCGCCGCCGCCCTCCTCGTCGCCGGAGGGCTCGTCGCCGAGATCGCTGACTTCGGCGACGGCGACATAATCGCCGAGGTCCGAAAGCGCGACCGAACCGACATGGTCGCCGTCCGCGTCGAACAGGCTGACCCGCACCGGCTGCAGCCGACCGAGGCCGGGCGCCGCGGAGCGGCCCATCAAGACGCGGAGCTTCTGCCCCGCCATGACGGAGGCGACGCCATAGCCGTCGCGGCCCGCGAATTTCTGCGCGACGGCCCGCGCGTCGTCCGCCTGCACGCCGGCGTCGCGGCTAAGCGCGGTCGCGAGCGGACTGTCGACGGTGACGACGATCGTGTTTTCCCCAGGAGACGCGGCCTCCGCCTTGTCCGGCGCGGCCTTGGCGACCAGCGTCATGTTGCCGAAGGTTCCGCGCGGATCGATGGAGGCGAGAACGGGACCGCCTCCGCTCTGTTCGTCCGCGAAGGCGAGGCGGCTTTGGGCGCCCGGCGCGATCTGCGCAGGCTGGTAGCGCGACGCAAGCTCGAAAGCCGCGGCCTCGCGCACCTTGGCGCGGACCTCCACAGGCGGGACCGTCGGACCTTCGTCCGGCGCGACGCGGTGGCCGGCGAGGTCGCTGACGGTGAAGGAGAGGTCGCCGTCGGCGTCGGAAATGGGGGCGGCCTTGTCGGGAGCGTTCGCGATCGCCTTGAGCGGATCGTAGCGCGGAACGGAGGCCGCGAACTCCGTCGGCGCCTGGGCAAGCGGAGCGGACACGCGCACGAAGGGGCGCATCTTCACGATCTCCCGGTCGCCGTGCCGTGTCGTGGCGCTGATCCGCATTGTCTGGCGGGCGGTCGCGGTCTGCTGCTCGGCGACCAGCCGGTCCCCCTTACGCGCGCCGCCCGTCGAGCGCGCCTCGTCTGGCCGTTTGAGCGCGGCGTAGCGCAAGGCGTCCACTATGTCGGAGCCGTCCTGAAGCGTTGAGATGATCGCGCCGCCGAGAAGCCCCGCTCCGGCAAGCCCGGTGAGCACCGTGCCCGCGAGCCAGCGCAGGCTGACGGCACGCGCATCCGGCGGGCCGGAGCCGCCGGCCGCGCTCAGCGGATCGACGCCGAGGTCGATCGAAGGCGATGCCGCCCCTTGGTTGCGCGTCATGCGTCCGGCTTGCAAGGCTTGGTGTTCCCCCGCGACTGAGGCCGCCCGTCGATCGGCGCGACCGTACTCCGGTCCGAAGCGCCATCCAACCCGAAGGCCACCTCTATAAGGCGCTCATTGCGGCGCGATCGGGGCCGGTCGCAGCCTTAAGGCCTCCGGATCGCGTGTCGCAAAAGGGCGTGGCTCAGGGGGAGCCGGCGTAGGACCAAGCGCTCCTCCGGAAGAGCGACGCCGTCGCCAGTCGCTGCATCGCCCTTACTCACGTAATCTATAGGGACCGGGATCGCCTGCGAGCGGGAGCTCGGCCGGAGTATGGGCGCGGCCGAACTTTCTCGCTCTCCGCAAGCGCTTGAGACTCTCGGGGGTGCGGCGAACAGGTTCACGCCACCGTCACTTTTTTCCAAGTCCGTCGTTGACACCCCGAAAGGTCGCGACGTATATAGCCCGCACACCGGGACGACGCCGCGGCTGATTTGCCTGGCGCGTTTTGGAACCAGTCTTTCCAGCATGGCG
>NZ_SIUB01000014.1 GCF_004310425.1 Hansschlegelia quercus
GCCTCGCTTACCTTGCTGCGCATGGAGGCGACGGCGGAACAGCCTTTTGGACCTTCGCCACCGCCGTGAGCCTCGACGGGTTCGCCTATGCCTTCGCCTCGGTCGTGCTGATCACCTACATGTCGACGCTGGCCTCGACTGATCATGCGGCGAGCCAGTTCGGTCTTCTGACGTCGCTTTGCGCGTTTCCGGGAAGCATGCTGGCAGGCTTCTCGGGCTTCGCCATCGAGCGGACGGGCTTCACCTGGTTCTTCGTCTGGACGTCCCTGATCGGACTGCCCGTGGCGCTGCTTGCGATCTATGTTTGGGCCAAGGTGGGCATTTCCGATGAGGTGCCGCAGCCCGTCGCGGCGCACTAAGCGAACCCGCAAGCTGCGGATCCGACCTCCGCCTCCAGACACGCGCATCGACGCGGTGAAGTGAGACGGCTAGAAGACGCGCCCTTCTCCGTCCAAGCGTTGGTGCGCCATGACCGCCTGCGGCCTCGACTTCGGGACTTCGAACACGACGCTCGGCGTTGTGGGGGCGGGCGAGCTCGCGCGGCTGGAAGGCGACGAGACCACCATCCCCAGCGCGATCTTCTTCGCGCCGACTGCAGCCCCCAAAGTGGGGCGCGCGGCGATGTCTGCCTATCTCGACGGCGAGGCGGGACGGCTGATGCGCAGCCTCAAATCCGTGCTCGGAGGCAGCCTTGTCGACGAGGCCACGCAGGTCGGCCGCGAGCGGGTGAAGTTCCGCGAGATCATCGCCCGCTACCTCGCCATCGTGAAGCGCCGCGCCGAAGCCGCCGCCGGCCGGGAGCTCGACTCCGTCGTGCATGGCCGCCCTGTGCATTTCGTCGACGGCGACCCGGCAGGAGACGCGCGCGCCGAAGACACGCTGCGCGAGATCGCGCTCTCGATCGGCTATCGCGACGTCTCTTTCCAGTTTGAGCCCGTGGCGGCAGCCCTCGACTACGAGCGAACCGTCGCGCGCGAAGAGCTTGCGCTGATCGCCGACATCGGCGGCGGCACCTCGGATTTTTCCGTCGTCAGGATCGGGCCCGCCCGGCGCGGACGCGAGGACCGCAAGGACGACATTCTGGCCAATGACGGCGTGCACGTCGGCGGCGTCGATTTCGACCGGCGCCTCAGCCTGGGCTCGGTGATGCCGCTGCTCGGCTTCCGCTCGGCCATGAAGCGGAAAGAACTCGAAGTCCCGTCGGTCTATTTCCACGAACTCGCCACCTGGTCGAGCATCAACAAGCTCTACGACGGGCGCGCCCTGCGCCAGATCCGCGAGGTGCGGCGCGAGGCCTCCCGGCCCGATCTCCTCGACCGGCTGATCCGCGTGATCGACGACGAGCGCGGCCATGGACTGGCGGCCGAGGTCGAGCACGCCAAGATCCGGCTGTCGGATGGCAAGGAGACCGAACTGCCCCTAGGCTTC
>NZ_SIUB01000004.1 GCF_004310425.1 Hansschlegelia quercus
TCTCCATCGCGACCCTGATCGGCGAAGCCATCGCCCGAACCTCCTCAGAAGAAAGCGTCTCAAGCCTGTTCGATTGAGGCGCGGCTCTGGCGTTCCTCAGCGGCGTTGCGCATGATCAAGCGATGAGCGGATTCCTCAGCTGGCTGCGCTTCGGCGTGATCGCGGCGGCGAGCCTCCTCGGCGTCCTGTTCCTGACGCACTACGTGGCGATCACCTACGCCGAGCTGGACGAGCCCTGGTTCTGGGGCGTGGTGGTCTGCGGCTTCTCCGTGGTCGTGAGCGTGCTTGCCATGGGCAAGGAGCAGAACGACGAGGACCGGCGGCTTTCAGGCGACTGACGGCCGCACCGACCCGCTTCGATTGTCTTATCCGCCTGGATCGGCTATGGGCTCGCGCGCGGCGTCCCACACCCCTGGAGGGGTTCGCCGCTGGAGGCCGTCCACATCGGGCGGCCGTTTGTCATTCGGAGAATACCATGTCCGCGACCAAGGCTCTTAAGGCCGAGGCGCGCGAGAAGGCCGGTAAGGGGGCCGCCCGCGCGCTTCGCCGTGAAGGCAAGATTCCCGCTGTGATCTACGGCGGCAAAAAAGCTCCTGTCGGCATCGCGCTCGACAGCCGCGAGCTCACGCTGCTGCTGCACGCCGGCGGCTTCAAGACCACCGTGTTCGAGATCGACACCGGCGCAGGCAAGGAGCGGGCGATCCCGCGCGACTACCAGCGCGACCCGGTCAAGGACACGCTGCTGCACATTGACTTCTTCCGCGTCTCGGCCTCCTCGGTCGTCGACGTCGAGGTCCCCGTGCACTTCCTCAACGAGGAAGACTGCCCTGGCATCAAGAAGCGCGGCGGCGTTCTCAACGTCGTGCTGCATTCCGTGCACGTGAAGGCGGGCGTCGACGACATCCCGACGGCGATCGAGGTCGACCTCAAGGGCCTCGACATCGGTGACATTATCCACGCCAATACGGTGAAGCTGCCGAAGGGCGTCACCTTTGCGGCCGAGGATCTCGAAGGCGTGACGATCGCGACCATCGCAGCGCCGACCGTCGTTCAGGAAGAGATCGCCGAGGAGCAGGCCGAAGCCGCCGCCGAGAACCGCGGCGAGACGGTCGAGACCGAAGAGGGCGCCGAGAGCGAAGCCTCCGAGGGCGAGACCGAGGCGGAAGCCGCCGACGCCAAGCAGGACGAGGACAAGAAGTCCGAGAGCCGCAAGTCGCAGGACGACTGATCTCGCTCAACGGGAGCCCGTTCGATGCTGCTCCTGGTCGGCCTCGGCAATCCGGGGCCGAAATACTCTGGCAATCGGCACAATATCGGCTTCATGGCCATCGACAGGATCGCGTCCGCCCACGGCTTCGGCCCGTGGCGGACGCGCTTCCAGTCGGATGTGGCGGAAGGCGCGATAGGCGGCGTGAAGGCGCTGGCGATGAAGCCGCGCACCTACATGAACGAGAGCGGCCGCGCCGTCGTGGAGGCGTCGCGCTTCTATAAGATCGGCCTGCCCGACATCGTCGCGCTGCATGACGAGCTCGACCTCGCGCCGGGCAAGCTGCGGGTGAAGACCGGCGGCGGCAACGCCGGGCATAACGGCTTGCGCTCGATCACCGCCCACATAGGCAACGATTATCGCCGCGTGCGCCTCGGCATTGGACATCCCGGCCGCGACGCCGTGCTCGCTTACGTCCTCAACGACTTCGGCAAGAGCGAAATGGCCTGGGTCGACGCGCTGACCGACGCCGTCGCGATCGCAGCCGACCTGCTGGCGGCGGGCGAGGACAACAGTTTTCAGAACAAGGTCCATCTGAGGATGGAGGCCGCAGGCTTCGGCGAAGTCGGCCGGCTCGGTCAGCAGACGTGAAACACAGGAACTGAGAGCGTCATGGGCTTCAAATGCGGCATCGTCGGCCTGCCGAACGTCGGCAAGTCGACCCTCTTCAACGCGCTGACGCAGACCGCAGCCGCCCAGGCCGCGAACTATCCGTTCTGCACGATCGAGCCGAACGTCGGCGAGGTCGCAGTGCCTGATCCGCGCCTGAGCGATCTCGCGACGATCGCAAAATCCGCGCAGATCATCCCGACCCGCCTGACCTTCGTCGACATCGCCGGCCTCGTCCGCGGCGCCTCGAAGGGCGAAGGCCTCGGCAACCAGTTCCTCGCCCACATCCGTGAGGTCGACGCGATCGCCTACGTCCTGCGCTGCTTCGAGGACGACGACATCACCCATGTCGAGGGCAGGATCGATCCGCTTTCGGACGCCGAGACCGTCGAGACCGAGCTGATGATCGCGGACCTCGAGAGCCTCGAGAAACGCGTCATGGCGCTCGAAAAGCGCGCCCGTTCGAACGACAAGGAAGCCAAGGAGCAGTTGGAGATCGTCAACCGCGTGCTGCCGCTGCTGCGCGACGGCAAGCCCGCGCGCCTGACCAAGGTCTCCGACGACGAGCGCCCGGCTTTCGACGCGCTCAACCTGCTGACATCGAAGCCCGTGCTCTACGTCGCGAATGTCGACGAAGGCTCGGCCGCCGAGGGCAACGCCTATTCCGCAAAGGTCGAGGCCCGCGCCAAAGAAGAAGGCGCAGTCGCCGTCGTCATCTCCGCCAAGATCGAAAGCGAGATCGCGACGCTGCCGAACGAGGAGCGTAAAGAGTATCTCGACGCGCTCGGGCTGCACGAGACCGGCCTCGACCGGCTGATCAACGCCGGCTACCAGCTGCTCGGGCTGGTCACCTATTTCACCGTCGGCCCCAAGGAGGCCCGCGCCTGGACGATCGAGCGCGGCACCCGCGCGCCGCAGGCGGCGGGTGTGATCCACTCGGATTTCGAGAAGGGCTTTATCCGCTCCGAGACGATCGCCTTCGCGGATTATGTCTCGCTGAAGGGCGAGGCCGGGGCGAAGGAAGCCGGTAAGATGCGGCTCGAGGGCAAGGAATACGTGGTCGCCGACGGCGACGTACTGCACTTCAGGTTTGCGAACTGAAGTAAGCCGTCATCCCGGCCGAGCGCCAGCGAGAGCCGGGATCGTCCTTAGGATAAGGCGCTATGGGGAGCGATCCCGGCTCGGCCTTGCGGCCGTCCGGGATGACGCTTTATGCGCCGCGAATGCGGCGCCCCGGCTCAGCCCGCCCGCATCTCGCTGCGCCCCAGACCGATCCGGTCCATCTCCGCCTGGTCGCGGGCGGTTTCGGCGGTGCGCTCGCGGACACCGTCGCGCTCCTCCAGGAGCTCGACCTTCTTGAGTTCCTCGAAGGCCCCCGCCAGCGCGTCCTGCGCGTCGGTCAGCTGGCCGACGAGTTCGTCGGCGGAGCGCTTGAGGTTGTCGCGGCGGTTCATCGCGGCCTTGGCGTAGGTCGGATAGGCGTAATGCGCGACGTCGTGGATGCCCGCCCTATCCTGCTCATGCCGGATTTCGCGGTCGAGATCCGTCGCCATGCGCTCGAACTCGGCGATCATCGTCTCGATCTGAACGACCTGACGACGCTTCTCGTCGACCTGAAAGCGCTTGAGGCGCAAAAGGGTGTCTCGGGACTTCATGTCAGCCATTGAAACACACGCCGGTTAGCGTTCGGTTTCCGAAACGCCGAGAATGCTACGAAGCAGCGCATAGCCTTCATCGAGACGCGTTGCTTCTTCCTTACCTTGCGAAAGAAACTGTTCGAACGCGCCATTAAGAGCGATCGCTTCGTCGACTTCCGGGCTCGAGCCGGGCCTGTAGGCGCCCAGGCGAATGAGTTCCTCCATGTCGGCGTAGGTCGCCATGATCCGCTTGGCGCGTGACAGCACGGGCCGCTGCGAGGCTGGCGCCGCGCCCGGCAGCGTGCGCGAAACGGACTTCAGCACGTTGATCGCGGGATAGCGCCCGCGCTCGGCGATCGCGCGCTCCATCACGATATGGCCGTCGAGGATGCCGCGCACGGCGTCCGCGACCGGCTCGTTGTGGTCGTCGCCATCGACCAGCACGGTGAACAGGCCGGTCACGGTCCCCTGCCCGGTTCCGGGCCCTGCACGCTCCAGGAGCCGTGGCAATTCCGCGAAGACGGTCGGCGTATAGCCCTTCGCCGTCGGCGGCTCCCCTGTCGACAGACCGATCTCGCGCTGAGCCATCGCGAAGCGCGTGACAGAGTCCATCATGCAGAGCACGTCGTCGCCCTCGTCGCGGAAATATTCGGCGAGCGCGAAGGTAAGGTAGGCGGCCTGGCGGCGCTTCAGCGCCGGCTCGTCGGAGGTCGCGACCACGACGACGGAGCGCGCGAGGCCCGCCTCGCCGAGATCGTCCTGCAGAAACTCCTGAACCTCGCGCCCGCGTTCGCCGATCAGTCCGATGACCGCAACGTCCGAGTTCGCGTTGCGCGCGAGCATGGCGAGCAGGACGGACTTTCCCACTCCCGAGCCGGCAAAAATGCCCATGCGCTGGCCGCGGCAGCAGGTGAGAAAGGTGTTCAGCGCACGCACGCCGAGGTCGAGTGGTTCGCCGACGCGCTTGCGGGAATGCGCGGGGGGCGGAGACGCGCGATAGGGGTAGACGACCGGGCCATCCTCGAGCGGGCCCTTGCCGTCGATCGGGTCGCCCATGGCGTCCACCACCCGCCCGAGCCATTTGCGGCTTGGCTTCACGCCGGGCTCGGTGGTCCCGACTGTCGCGCGGCAGCCGCGGCGCACGCCTTCAAGCGGCGCGAACGGCATCAGCAGCGCGCGCTCGCCCTGAAAACCGACGACTTCGCAGGCGGTCGGCCGGCCATTCGCCCCTTCGATCGTGACGCGGCCCCCGATCGCCATGGCGCCCAGCGGCCCTGCGACCTCGACCAGCAGGCCGCGCACGCCAACGACGCGGCCGAACAGTTCGCGCTCCGAAATGGCCTCGACGCTCTGCAGCAGGCCGCGCATCGCGCTCATTTCTCAACAGCCTTATCGAATCATGACCGATTGGGCCGAAGGGTAACGCTTCATTTACCCATCCGCCGAATTATGGGTGTGCCGGATTAAGAAGGCGGAAAGTGATGCTCGCGACAAACGTCGAGTCGCAAGAGTCACTTAAGCCTTCTTCTTAACGTCTCGGACGAAGATCACTCGGGAAATTTCTCGTTTGATCCAAGTGACTTAGGCGTCTTCCGCGCAGAAACAGAACCAGCTTGCGGCGCAGAATCAGTTTCTGTTAACCTTTGCCCGTTAAGCTTTGAATCGGACTTGAAACGATCGGTTCACCGCGTCGCCGGGCGTTACGCCAGGGCTGGCATGCGGGCATCGGTGGAGGACTTGCATGCGCGTTCTTCTTATCGAAGACGACCGGTCGACGGCCCAGAGCATCGAGTTGATGCTCAAGTCCGAGAGCTTCAACGTCTATACGACTGAGCTCGGCGAGGAGGGCATCGACCTCGGCAAGCTGTACGATTACGACATCATCCTTCTCGACCTAAACCTGCCCGACATGTCGGGCTACGAAGTGCTCCGCGCGCTCCGGGTCGCGAAGATCAAGACCCCGATCCTGATCCTCTCCGGCCTCGCCGGCATCGAGGACAAGGTGCGCGGCCTCGGCGTCGGCGCCGACGACTACATGACGAAGCCATTCCACAAGGACGAGCTCGTCGCCCGCATCCACGCCATCGTTCGCCGCTCGAAGGGCCACGCCCAGTCGGTCATCACCACCGGCGACCTGATCGTGAACCTCGACACCAAAACAGTCGAGGTCGGCGGCGCCCGGGTGCATCTCACGGGCAAGGAATACCAGATGCTCGAGCTCTTGAGCCTGCGGAAGGGCTCGACGCTCACCAAGGAGATGTTCCTCAATCATCTCTACGGCGGCATGGACGAGCCGGAGCTGAAGATCATCGACGTCTTCATCTGCAAGCTCCGCAAGAAGCTTGCGAACGCCACGAGCGGCAAGAATTACATCGAGACGGTCTGGGGCCGCGGCTACGTGCTGCGCGAGCCCAGCGAGGACGATCTCCGCGCCGCGGTCTGATAGCCGGCCAAATCCCGGCCTGCCCATCAAAAAAGGCCCGCGCCCGAACCGGCGCGGGCCTTTTTGTTTTGGCCTGACGACTTCCCCTATGCCGCGGCTTCTCGCCGATGCTGCCGGACCAGGACAAGATCGACCCGGGCAGAAGCTCCGCTCCGCCTGATCCCTCGCCACGAACGAAAAAAGCGCGCCTCGCGGCGCGCTTTTTATCTTGAAGGTCGTTCGGTTCAGCCGATCAGAGCAGCCCGACCTGTTCGAACTTCGACGCGATGATCTCCTTGTCGAAGGGCTTCATCACGTATTCGTCCGCGCCCGCGCGCATGGCGCGGGTAATATGGGCGACATCGTTCTCGGTGGTGCAGAACACGACCTTGGGAGCGTCGCCGCCCGGCAGGGTACGGAGCTCGGTGAGGAACTCGAACCCATCCATCACCGGCATGTTCCAGTCGAGCAGGATGCCGTCCGGCATCGCCTGCTTGCAGAGAGCGAGCGCGCTCTGGCCGTTCTCGGCCTCGGAGATGCGCAAGTCGTGACCCTCGAGGATCCGGCGGGCGACCTTCCGGATGACGCTAGAGTCGTCGACGATGAGACAGTGTTTCATGGCACTTATCGGAGCTCCAGCGAAGAGCGCAATCGCCCGGTTGGACGTTGTCTCGGTCATGCGGCGGCTGCCAAGGCGGATTGCGTGTCGAGCGCACGCTCGACGTTCAGGATGAGAAGAAGGCGGCTGTCGAGGCGGTAGACGCCTTCGGCGACGTGGATCCAGCGGGGATCGAGCGAGGTGGGGGGCGCCTCCTGCCCGTCGGCCGGAAGATCAAGCACGTCGCCGACCCGGTCGACCAGCAGCGCGAACGCCTCCTGGCGGTGATCGATGCCGATCGCCATGGGCTTATCGGCCTCGTCGCGGCGCGGCAGGCCGAGGCGCGAGCGCATGTCGACGGCCGTCACGATCCGGCCGCGCAGGTTCAGCACGCCGGCGATCTCATGCGGCGCGAGCGGCACATGGGTCAGCCGGTCGGGGGTGAACACCTCGCGCACGCGCTCGATCGCGATGCCGAAGGTCTCGCCAGCCACCTCGACGGTGACGAAGCTGCGGTGAACGCCTTGCGTCTCGTCGGTCATGCGGCGCTCCTGTAGCCCGGGGCGAAATGCTGAAGGGCTGCGATCAGGCCCGGACGGTCGAACTTGGCGATGTACTCGACGAAGCCGGCGTCGCGAGCCTGCTCCACCACGGTGTCGCCGGAGAGCGAGGAGAGCGCGAGGATGGGCGTCCCGCCGACCGTCGGCTCCTCGGTGAGGGCCTGGGCGAACTCGAAGCCATTCATCCCCGGCATCTCGATGTCGGAGACGATGACGTCGTAGCGGCCGCCCTTGCGGACGATCTCCAGGGCCTCGCCCCCGCCCGACGCCGCGACCACGCGGTAACCCGCGGCCTTGAGCACCGGCGTCAGCATGTTGCGGAAGAACGCGCTGTCGTCGACCAGCAGCACGGTCGGCATCGCGGTCGCCTCCGCCGGGCGGTCCTTGCGCTTCAGCCAGTCGTCGAAGGCGAGCGTGAGGTGGTGGCCGACGTCGAGGATCTCGGTCGCGCGGCCGGCGATGACCGCCGTGCCGAGCACGCCCGGCACGATCGAGGCGACGCCGATGTCGATGCGCTGCTCGACGATGTCGAGGATCTCGTCGACGATCAAGCCGACGGTGCGGCCGTCATCGGCGAACACGAGCAGGGGCTGGTCGCCGCTCTCCTTGAGGTAGACGTCGGGCGCCGCAGCGATCAGCGGCATCAGCGAGCCGCGATACTGGACGAGCGGACGTCCGTCGGCGATCTCGATCGTCGAGGCGTCGATCATCTCAAGGCGGGTGACGAGGGCGAGAGGGGCGGCCTTCGGCGCCTGGCCGCCGGCGCGGAACAGCAGCAGCGGCACGACGGAGCCGACCTCGTCGGCCGAGACCGTCTCGGCGCTCTTGGCGCGCGCGGCGTCGACGGCGGCGGAGGGGCCCACGGCCTGCGCGACGCCGTTCGGATCGAGGATCAGCACCACCGAGCCGTCGCCGAGGATCGTGGTGCCGGCGAAGAGCGAGATCTCCTTGAGGCTGGAGGCCATCGGCTTCACGACGATCTCTTCGGTGTGCAGCACGTCGTCCACCACGAGGCCGAACACGTCGTCGCCGGACTGGAGCACCACGACGAAGGCGTCGTCCTCCTTCTCCTTGTCGGCGCGCGGCAGGTCGAGCAGCTGGCGGAGGTAGACGAGCGGCAGCAAGCGGTCGCGCAGCCGCAGCAGAGGCGCGTCGCCGATGCGCTCGATGCGCTGATCGCCGCCCGGACGAGCTCTCACCAGCTCCAGCACGACGAGCTGCGGGATAGCGAAGATGTCGGCGCCGAGCGAGACCATCAGCGCCGAAACGATCGCGAGCGTCAGCGGGATGCGGATGATGACCGTCGACCCCTTGCCGAAGGTCGAGCGCAGGTCGACGGAGCCGCCGATCAGTTCGATGTTCGAGCGCACGACGTCCATGCCGACGCCGCGGCCGGATACGGAGGTGACGGCGGCGGCGGTGGAGAAGCCCGGCGCGAAGATGAAGCGCATGATCTGCGCTTCCGACATCTTCTCGATCTCGGCCTCGGTGGCGAGGCCGTTCGCGAGCGCCTTCGACTTGATGCGCTCAAGGTCGAGGCCGCGGCCGTCATCGGTGATCTCGACGACGATGCAGCCGCCCTGATGATAGGCGGAAAGCTTGATGGTCCCGAGTTCAGGCTTGCCGAGCGAAGCGCGTTCGGCCGGCGTCTCGAGGCCATGGTCCGCGCAATTGCGGACCATGTGGGTCAGAGGATCCTTGATGAGGTCGAGGACCTGGCGGTCGAGCTCGGTGTCGGCGCCTTCCTGGACGAGCTCGATCTTCTTGCCGAGATCGGCGGCGAGATCGCGCACGATCCGGGGCAGCATGCGCCACGCCGCGCCGATCGGCTGCATGCGGGTCTTCATGACCCCCTCCTGCAGCTCGGCCGTGACGTGGTTCAGACGCTGCAGCGGCAGGTTGAAGTCCTTGTCGCCGATGCGCTTGACGGTGTCGAGCAACTGGTTGCGCGTCAGCACCAGCTCGGAGACCATGGTCATCAGCCGGTCGAGCGTGTCGACGCCGACGCGGATGGTCTGACCGGCGATTGCGGACTCGCTCGAAGCGGCGCGCTCGGCGGGAGCGCCGGCGTCGTTGGCGGCTTCCATCTCGATCTTTGCGGGCGCCTTGGGCGCAGCGACCGCTGCGACCGGGGCTACGGCCGCAACGGCTTCCTTTTTCTTCGACTTCTTCGGCGCCTCGGCGGCGACGGTCATTTCGGGACCGGGCGTATCGCGGAAGGCGCGCTCGAGTTCGTCGAGCGAAACCTCGCCGGGACGCAGCTCGCGGCCGAGCGCAGGGTCGATCGCCGGCGCGGCCTTGGGAGCCTTGGCTTCGATCGCAGCCTTTTCGAGCAGGACGATCAGGTCGGCGTCATCGCCCGGCTGCTCGGCGCCCGTCTTCTCGATGTCCGCCAGAATTTCCTTGATGCGGTCGATCGCCGCCAGGATGAGCGTCACGGCCTCCGGCGTCGCAAGCGCGCCTGAGCGGAATTCGCCCATGAGGGTCTCGGCGGCATGGGCGATCGCCTCGAGGCGCTCCAGCCCGAGGAAGCCGCAAGTGCCTTTAACCGTGTGCACCAGCCGGAAGATGTTGCCGAGGATCTTGTCGTTCGCCGGCTCTTGCTCGAACCGCACGAGCTCGTTGTCGACGTGATCCAGGTTCTCCGCCGTCTCGGTAAGAAAATCGCGAAGCAGGTCGTCCAAAGCCAATCCCCCTAGGCGCGGTCAAGGCGCCCTTGAGGATGATCATCCGCAATCGATAACGTATGGTGAAAAGTCGCCGTTGGCCCGGCTTTTAGGCGCGGAATGCCTTACAAGCGCGCGCAGACCAGACGGGCGAGGCGAAATCCAAGCTTTGATAAGGCGCCCGCCAGCAGCCCGCCGAACCACATTGCAAATCCCAGCAGGTGCCGAAGCAGGAGTTCTCCGATCCGGAGCGTCGTCCGGAAAGCGCGCAGGCTGGCCCTTCCGGTCAGTTCGGCGACGGCCCGGCTGCGCGTCCCGAACCGCGTCGTGAACCGGCGGAGGTCGGAGATCTCGTCGACCGAGCGAACGCTCCGCATGAGACGGACCGTCTCCGCGGCGCCGACCGAGCGGCCGACTGCCGCAAGCTCGCCGGCCGCCGCGCCGAGCGCGAGCTGCCCGGCGCGGGCGGCGCCCGGCCCCGCCGCCTCGCCTGTCCTCGCCATCCTGCGGCCGAGATCGGCTGCGAATTCCGCGGTCATCGTTCCCGTGCGCCTCGCCGCCTTCAGCACCGAAACGCCGACCCTGGCCGGAGCTCCTGCGCCTGCGGTGGCGTAGGTCGCGGCGGTCGCAGCGGCCCCGGCCGCCGCGAGCCCGAGGATGATCGTGCTGTGATCCTCTCCGCGCATCGCCTTGCCGCCCTCGCTCGCGAGATCGCGGATGTCGCCGACCAGCGTGAGGTCGGAGACCAGAGCGCCGGCGAGCGCCGCTTGCCCGTCGATCTCGCCGCTGACGAAGCCGTGGGCGAAGCCGCGCGCCGATCGCCAGGCGACCGCGGCCGGCGCCTCGGCGGCCGCGAGCCGCGACAGCGTTTCGGGCGCCAGAGGTCGCTTCAGCTCGGCGCCGAGATCCGCCATGCCCCGCGCCAGCATGACGTCATCGGCGTCGAGCGCGGTTTTCGCGCGGGAGTCCAGAGCTTCGGGGGTGGCCAAAACGTCGAGGTCGCGCCGGATCGCGGTTTCCAGAGGTACGGTCAATCCCCAATCGGTCGCGGCCGCGAAACCGACGACGGCGGCCGAGGCGAGAAACGCGATCGTGCTCATGCGCGAGGTGACGTCGAGCGCCCGAACCGCACGCGCGCCCATCAGGGCGTTCTCGCGCGCATCAGCGCGGCATGCACCGCAAGCCGTTCGCTCCAGCGGTGGATGTCGCGCAGCATGCGCTCGGCGAGCGCCGGATCCTCCGCGATCAGCGCGTGCACCAGCGCCCGCGGAGCGGCCAGCACATTGCAGTCGGTGTCGGCGAAAACATCGGCGGGCGCGATCGCCTCCAGCGTCGCGACGCCCGAGATCCAGGCGCCCGCGGCCTCGTCGCGCCAGATCATCGGCTCGGCGACGCCTCGCACGAAGCGACGCATCGTCCAGCGTCCGCTGAGCAGGAAATAGAAGTCGTCCGTGACGCGGTCGCGCGCGAGGATCGTCTCGCCGGCCGCAAAGGCGCGCACTGTCGCCTCCGACTGCAGCCGAGCGCGTGTCGACGCGGCGAAATTTGCTGCAAAGGAAAGGTTGGGCGTCGCCGTCATCCCTCGCTCTCGATCATCTCTCGACAATCGGCTCGCAGCCCTTTGGCCGCAAGTCTGCCCTACCCGGAGCTGACGACCATGATAGCAGAGCGGGCCCGCCAGCCGCCTGCTCTGCTATCATGGCGGTGTCTTGCGATGCGAGGATTTGCGCCATGCCGGGTATCGATGAGGAACGCAGCTTCGTGCCGCTTGGCGTCGCCATCGTCACGGTCTCGGACACGCGCGGGCTTGCGGAGGACAAATCAGGAGATACGCTGGCCGCTCGGATCGAAGAGGCCGGCCATCGCGTGACCGGCCGCACCATCGTGCGCGACGAACGCGAGGCGCTGCGCTTCGCCGTCGGCTCCTATGTCGCGGACCCCGCGACCGACGTGGTTCTCACCACCGGCGGCACCGGCTTCACCGGCCGCGACGTCAGCCCGGATGCGTTGGAGCCGCTGTTCGAGAAGCGCATGGATGGCTTCTCGAACCTGTTCCACGCCTATTCCAATGGGACGGTCGGAACATCGACGCTTCAGTCGCGCGCGACGGCGGGCGTCGCGGGCAAGACTTTCGTGTTCGTGCTGCCGGGTTCGTCGGGTGCGTGCAGGGACGCATGGGACGGCGTGCTGAAGGCGCAGCTCGACTACCGACACCGGCCTTGCAACTTCGTGGAAATCCTGCCCCGGCTCGACGAACACCTGAAGCGTGGCAAGCTCAGAGCGGGAGCCTGAGCGCCCCCGCTCTGTGAAGGCATGCCGTCGAGGAGGGCGCCGCTCAGGCGCCTGCGCTCCTCGACTAAGTCTTACGCGCGGTCTGCGCCGGCAGCCGCCGGACGGCCATCGGGACGCGGCTTCTTCTTCGGTCCGGGGATCAGGCCTTCGCGCTGGGCGGCCTTGCGGGCGGCCTTGCGGGCGCGGCGAACGGCCTCGCCCTTCTCGCGGTTGCGTCGCTCGGAGGGCTTCTCGTAGGCGCGGCGCTGACGCATCTCGCGGAAGACACCCTCACGCTGAAGCTTGCGCTTCAAAGCTTTCAGGGCCTGGTCGACATTATTGTCTCGGACTGTGACTAGCAAAACCTCTCCTGAACTCGAAAATATCGGCTTGCGTTGAAAGGATCCGCGCAGTTCGCATGGACGCGCAAAAGCGTCCGTCGACATACGGGCAGCCATCGTTATCTGGCACCTGATCGCGGTTTTACAATGGCTCGGAACGGAAAGACGCGTCAGTTATAGAGTCGCGCGACGAAGCGGGGCGGCACGCGCAGCATCAGGAGGCCTGCGCCGAGCGCCCCGCGCGGGCCCTCCCGCCACGATCTGGACGACGCCGCCGGGGAAATCGCACGCGCCCTGAGGCGGATGATCCGGCCGCTCCCAATCCGGCGGATGAGATCCGCGCCCGTCATCGCCGGCAGCGGGCGGAAGCCGCCGAGCTTGTCGTAGAACGACTTGTGGATGATCAGCCCCTGCTCCGGTCGTGGCAGGCCCGTCAGGAGCCCCCAAAGGCCCGCAAGCAGCTCCGCATTGCGGGCGCTGCTGCCGAAGCCATCGAAGCCGAAACGGAAGACGGCGGCGCGACGGTCGGTCTCGCCCGCGCGCTCGATCACGTCGACCAGCGCGCTCACCTCCCGGTGCCAGCCCTCCTCAAGCACTACGCCTGCTTCGAGGAACATCAACCACGGGCCTTTCGAGCCGCGGGCCGCCGCGTTGAGGCCGTCGCAACGCGGCCCGCTCCGGCAGACCGCGTCGCAGCCCGCGAGGTCGGCGACCTCGAGCGTCGCGTCGGTCGAGCCGCCATCGGCGACGATGACGTTGCGCACCACGCCCTCCGCCGCCGCCGGCACAAGGGCCGCTAGCGTCGAAACGAGCGCGCGCTCGTCATTTCGAGTGGGTATCACCACGCTGAGCATCAGAACCGCTCTTAACACGCGGTTTGCGAGGAGTCCTTGGGGTTGGAGCGCGCGTTAACCGCGCGTTAACCCCGATTCTTACGTTTGTTCTTGATATGTTCCCGTCTCAGACCTAGATTGGTCGACATGTCGCAGCCAGCACGCCAGACGGTCTCCAGTTCCGCCCCCTCCCCGATCGGCGGCGAACGTCGCCGCGGACGGGGCGCGGTCAGCAACGCGACCGGCCGTTTCGAGCCGCTCGTCCGCACCGAGGAGGACGACGGGTGGGACGCGCTCGCCGACCTGCCGCCGTTTAAAACCGAGGTGGCGCATGAGGCGGCGCGGACCGCAATCACCCGCAACCAGTCGCCGGACATCGCCTTCGACCGCTCGATCAACCCTTACCGCGGCTGCGAGCACGGCTGCGTCTACTGCTTCGCGCGACCGACCCACGCCTATCTCGGGCTTTCGCCGGGCCTCGACTTCGAGACGAAGCTGACCGCGAAGCCGAACGTCGCCGAGCTTCTGCGCCGGGAATTGTCGGCGCCGTCCTACAAGCCGCGCACGATCGCGCTCGGCACCAACACCGATCCCTATCAGCCGATCGAGAAGGATTACCGGCTGACCCGAAAAATTCTCGAAGTGCTGGAGGAAACCCGCCACCCGGTCGGGATCGTGACCAAGTCTGCCCTTGTGCTGCGCGATCTCGACATCCTGTCACGCATGGCGGCGCAAGGGCTCGCCAAGGTCGCAATCTCGGTGACGACGCTCGATCCGGTTCTCGCGCGCCAGATGGAGCCGCGCGCGACGACGCCTGCGAAGCGGCTCGAGACGATCGCGAAGCTGAAGGAGGCCGGCGTTCCGGTCGCGGTGCTCACAGCGCCGGTCATCCCTTCGCTGAACGATCACGAGATCGATCGCCTGCTCGAATCGGCGGCCGCCGCCGGAGCGATCGAAGCGGGTTACGTGCTCCTGCGCCTGCCCGACGAGATCAAGCACCTCGTTCAGGAATGGCTGCTGGAGCATCACCCTGGCAAGATGCGCCGCATCCTCTCGCTGATCCGCGAGACTCGCGGCGGCAAGCTTTACGACGCCGGCTGGGGCAAGCGGCAGACGGGCGAAGGCGTGGTGGCCTGGACGATCGGCCGCCGCTTCGAAATGGCGTCACGCCGCCTCGGCCTCGACCGGCGGCACCTCAAGCTCCGCACCGATCTTTTCACGCCGCCCGAACGCAAGGGGCGTGCGGAGGCGAGCGAGCAGCTGAGCCTGTTCTAAATGGAGGAAGACCGGTGACCCCTCCCCTGACCCTTTCGCTCGTCACGCTCGGCGTCGCCGACGTCGCGCGCGCGACCGCCTTCTATGAGGCTCTCGGCTTGACGCGGGCTGCGGCCAGCAGCGACGCCGTATCGTTCTTCAACACCGGCGGCCCGGTGCTGGCGCTTTACGGCCGCGACGCGCTCGCGGAAGACGCGCGGGTCTCCGCCGCAGGCTCCGGTTTCCCAGGCGTCACCCTGGCGTGGAATCTCGGCTCTCCCGCCGAAGTCGACGAGGCCATGATCCGTTGCGCTGCAGCCGGGGGCGCGCTCGTGAAGCCTGCATGCAAAGCCTTCTGGGGCGGGTACTCCGGCTACATCGCCGATCTGGATGGCCATCTCTGGGAGATTGCCCACAATCCCGGCTTTCCGGTCGACGCGGCGGGCCGGCTGCGAGCGCCGGAGAAACCGGAGGGCTGACCAGCGCGGCCGAATCGTCGATGATCGGCCGCATGCGTCCGAAGCTACTGATCCCGAAGATCGTCGCCAGCTTCTCCCGCGAACGCGCGGCGTTGAAGGCGGGCGCGCGGTTCGTGGCGGGCGTCGACGAGGTCGGGCGCGGGCCGCTCGCGGGACCCGTCGTGGCCGCAGCCGTCGTGCTCGATCCAAAGCGCGTTCCCAAGGGCTTGGCGGATTCTAAAGCATTGACGCGTGAGCGGCGCGAGGAGCTGTTCATCGAGATCATGGCGAAGGCCGAGGTCGCTTTCGCCGCCGCCTCTACCGACCGGATCGAGAAGATCAACATCCGCGGCGCGTCGCTCTGGGCGATGACGCGCGCCGTCGCGAGCCTCGGCGTCAAACCTGACCTCGTCTTCGTCGACGGCCGCGATACGCCGCCGGGTCTTGCGTGCCCCGCGAAGACCGTGATCGGCGGGGATGCGCTGGTTCAGTCCATCGCCGCCGCTTCGATCGTCGCAAAGGTCGTGCGAGACCGGATGATGGCGCGGCTCGGCGAGATCTACCCGCATTACGGTTTCGAGCGGCACATGGGTTACGGCACGCCCGAGCACCTCGCCGCCCTCCAGCTGCACGGCCCCTGCTCCCACCACCGCCGCACTTTCGCGCCTATAGCCGCTTTGCTCGCGCAAGCGGCCTGAGGGCTGGCGCAGCCGCTCGTCAGCGTCAGATAGCTCCTCGTCAAACCGGAGCCGAACAATGCCGATGACGCTCGAAGGATCCTGCCGCTGCGGCGGCGTCGCGTTTTCGCTCGAAAGCAGCGGGCCTTATCCCTATCAGCTATGCTATTGCACGATCTGCCGCAAGACCGCTGGCGGCGGAGGCTACGCGATCAACCTGATCGGCGACGCCCGCACGCTAAAGGTCTCGGGCGAAGCGAAACCGTCCGTCTATCGCGCGGAAATCGCGGATGAAAACGGGACCTGCGAGACAAGCTCCGCCGAGCGCAATTTCTGCCCGCGATGCGGAACGGCGCTGTGGCTGTTTGATCCGGAATGGCCAGAGCTCATCCACCCCTTTGCCTCGGCGATCGACACCGACCTGCCTGTCCCGCCCGACCGCACGCACCTCATGCTGCGCTTCAAGGCTTCATGGGTGAACCCGGATTTCAGACCCGACGACCAGCGCTTCGATGTCTACCCCAAGGAGTCAATCGAAGATTGGCACCGGAGGCACGGGCTTTGGATGGAATGAACCGCCGCTCCCCCGGCGCGGCGCAGGGCGTCAACGTTTTGTTCACCGTGTTCCTTGAGGCCGTCTTTACGTTACCGGACTGAGAATCGTCCCCGTCAGTGGCGTTAGAGAAGACGGGTTCGATCATGGCGTCTCAGCGTAACGGAGCGGCTCTTAGCCTCCGTCCGGTCTCCCTCTCCGTTCCGCTCGACACGATCCTGATCGGCGATTGCGTCGCGGAGCTCGAGAAGCTGCCGCCGGCCTCCGTCGACCTCGTCTTCGCCGATCCGCCCTACAACCTCCAGCTCCAGGGCGATCTGCGCCGGCCGGACCAGAGCCTCGTCGACGCGGTCGACGACGCATGGGATCAGTTCGAGAGCTTTCAGGCCTACGACATCTTTACGCGCGCCTGGCTGCTGGCGGTGCGCCGCGTGCTGAAGCCGACAGGCACGCTCTGGGTCATCGGCAGCTACCACAACATCTTCCGCGTGGGCTCGGCCCTGCAGGACCTGAACTTCTGGATCCTGAACGACGTGGTGTGGCGCAAGACCAACCCGATGCCGAACTTCCGCGGCCGTCGCTTCACCAACGCGCATGAGACGATGATCTGGGCCGCGAAGGGCGCGGATTCAAAGGGCTACACCTTCAACTACGAGGCGCTGAAGGCCGGCAACGAGGATCTGCAGCCGCGTTCCGATTGGCTGATTCCGATCTGCAACGGCGCGGAGCGGCTGAAAAGCGAAAGCGGCGTCAAGGTGCATCCGACCCAGAAGCCCGAGGCCCTGCTCGCCCGCGTGCTGCTGTCGGCCTCGAAGCCGGGCGACGTCGTGCTCGACCCGTTCTTCGGCTCTGGCACAACCGGCGCGGTGGCGAAGCGTCTTGGCCGCCATTACATCGGCGTCGAGCGCGACCGGGATTACGCCGCGGCGGCGCGAGCGAGGATCGACGCGGTGGTCCCCGAGACCGAGGAGTCGATCGCCGCCGCCCCCGCCAAGCGCGAGGCGCCGCGGGTCGCGTTCTCCACCGTGGTCGAACGCGGCCTTGTGCGCCCCGGCGCGCGCCTCGTCGACGAGCGCCGTCGCCACGAAGTGGTGGTGCGCGCGGATGGCACGCTTGCGCACGGCTCCGTCGTCGGCTCGATCCACCGTATCGGCGCTATCGTCCAGGGGCGCGACGCCTGCAACGGCTGGACGTTCTGGCATGTCGAGGACGGCGCGGCGCTCAAGCCGATCGATACGTTCCGCGACATTGTCAGGGCCGAGGCGGCGCGAGCCGGTTGAGGACCGACGCGCCCGCAAACGCGATCACGACAGCGCCGATAAACAGAACAAGGAAACCGGCGCGAAGCCCGAACAGGTCTGACAAAAACCCGATCGACGGCGGCGCTAAAAGCTGACCGCCATAGCCGACGGTCGCGATCATCGCGAGCGCCGCCGCGGGAGGCACACCGGGCACGCGGCTGGCTCCGGAAAAGACGATCGGCACGACGTTCGACAAAGCGAGGCCGCTCAGCATCAGTGCGGCGTAGGCGGCCCAAGGCGTCGGCGCGGCGATCAGCAGAAGCAGCGCGGCCGAGGCGGCGACGCCCGACGTCGTTATCGTCAAGATTGGCCCGAACCGGCCGACGACGCGATCGCCGAACAGCCGGCCCGTCGCCATGGCGAGCGAAAAAGCGGCGTAGCCGCCCGCAGCCAGCGCCAGCGGCGCACCGGCGACGTCGCGCAGGAACACGCCGCTCCATTCCATCGCCGCGCCCTCGCAGACGAACGAGCAGAGCGCGAGCAGGCCTAACCCCGCGACGGCAAGGCTCGGCAGTCTGAGCGCATGAGCCTCGCCGGACGCCTCGACGCCGGGCAGCGGTAGAAAGAACGAAGCGACGGCCGCGATCGTGACCAGCGCCGCGGCCGAGAGCGCCATGGCGGCCGGCGCGCCGATCCCAATCCAGACGAGGCCGGCGCCTGCGGCTCCGCCGGCCAACCCGCCGAGCGAGAAGAAGGCGTGGATCGACGACATGATCGGCCGTCCCCACGCCTGCTCGACGAGCCCGGCATGGGCGTTCATCGCGATGTCGAGCAGACCGACCGCCAGGCCGATCAGAAACGCGGAGGCTGCGAGCAAAAGCAGGTTCGGCGCGAGCGGCGGCAAAGCGAGCGCTGCGGAATAAGCCAGCGCCGCGGCCGACGAACTCGCCGCGCTTCCGAAGCGATGCACGACGAGCGCCGTGAACGGCATGACGGCGACGGCGCCGACGCCCATGGCGAGCAAAACGAGCCCGAGCTCGCCGTCTCCTAAGCGAAGTCCCACCTTCAGAAGCGGGATGTGCGCCGACCAGATTCCGAGCCCCACGCCGCAGATGAAGAACAGCGAGGTCGTGGCGACGCGCACGCGGAGGAGATGCGCCCGCGAGGCGGGCGTCGACTGCGCGATGGTCATGCTGCGTTGCGACCGTGCGCCAGAACCTTGCGGAACACGGACGGCAGCGCTTCGCTGTCGAGCGCTGCTATGGCGACCCAGCGGGCGCCCTCGGGCGCCGGCGTGCCGACCGGCACTCGGGCTTTCATCACGATGAGCTCCAAAGCGAAATGGGTAAAGACGTGCGCGGCGAAGCCGGGCGTCCTGCGCCAGCCAGCGGAAAGCGGCGCGCCGGCCGAGAGTTCCGTGGCCGAGGCTGAAACATCGAAATGCTCGCTCCAAGCCCCCGTCGGCGTTTCCGTCATGCCGCCGAGCAGACCCCTCGGCGGGCGATCGCGGAGCAGCACGAAACCGTCGGCCCGCTCGGCCAGAAACGCGACGCCCCGCCTTGTCGGTCGCAAAGTTTTCGGCGCCTTGCGGGGATAGGTCTCCTGGTCGCCCTGGGCGCGCGCCACGCAAGGCTCGCTCCACGGGCAAAGCGCGCAGGCCGGGCGGCGCGGCGTGCAGATGGTCGCCCCGAGGTCCATCATGGCTTGGGCGAAATCGCCCCAGCGCCCCGACGGGCTGAGCGAGGCCGCGAGCCGCTTGATCAGGGGCTTCGCGGCCGGCATCGGCTCGGTCACCGCAAACAGGCGCGAGACCACCCGCTCGACATTGCCGTCGACCACCGTCGCCTTCCGCCCGAAGGCGATCGCGGCGATCGCGGCCGCCGTGTAGGCGCCGATCCCCGGGAGCTTGAGCAATTCGTCTTCGGTGTCGGGAAACAGCTCTCCATGCTTCTCTACGACCTTAATCGCGCAGGCGTGGAGATTGCGGGCGCGGGAATAATAGCCGAGTCCCGCCCAGAGCTTCAGCGCCTCCTCGAGGGGGGCTGCGGCCAGCGCGCACACATCCGGAAAGCGCTGAAGAAACCGCAGGAAGTAAGGGCCTGCCGCCTTCACCGTGGTCTGCTGCAGCATGATCTCCGACAGCCAGACGCGATAAGGGTCAGCGGCGACGCCGGCCTCCGCGCGCCACGGCAGCCGCCGCCGGTGGCGGTCGTACCAGGCGAGCAGGAGGTCGGGATCGGGACGGCTTTCGGCGGCTGGGCGCAAACGGTAGACTCGGGAGGAGCGCCCTCAAGCGGACGCCCGGCGCCCTTATCGAACTCGCGAGACCAATGCTCAAGCCATCGCGCGCCAAACGACTGGCCGATTTGTTGCCGCAGGCGCTGGGGCCGGCCGCCGCGAAGCAGGGCTTTGCGGGCGCCGAGATCATGGCGCGCTGGGCGGTGATCGTCGGGCCGGAGATCGCCACACGCGCCGCGCCGCTCAAGCTCGCCGCGCCGCGGCCGCAGGGGCCGGAGCCGGCCGAGCCGCCGCTCTCCACCCTGACGCTCCGGGTCGAGGGCGCATTCGCGCTCGAGATCCAGCACAGGATTCCGGAGATCGCGGAGCGGGTGAACGCCCATCTCGGCTGGCGCTGCGTGGGCTCCGTGAAGCTACGGCAAGGCTCGGCCCCGGCGGCTCGATGGCAGGCCTCTCGCGCCTCCCCGCCTCCCCCGCCGAACGCCGAAGAAGCGCAGAAGGCGCGAGACGCGGCGGCCAAGGTCGGAGACGGAGATCTGGCCGATGCGATCGAGCGGCTCGGTCGCGCCGCCCTCGCCCGGCGTCGGGCTGAGCGCTCTTAAGACTTCTTGACGCCACATTCCCTCTTGCGAATGAAGCCACAGGCCGCGACCTTGCGGCTATCGCACAGAGGCCGCGCGGAACGCGGCTCACGCAAAGCCCCAAGGATCGCCCCCGTGACGCTGACCCGCCGCCGCCTTCTCGAAACCGCGGCTCTCGCCGCCGCCTCTTTCGCGGCGCTCTCGCTCGCGCCCCGGTTCGGCTTTTCCGGCGCGGTCCTGGCCCAGGAGCCCGATCCTAAGGACCTCGCCGAGCCGGGCCCGCTCGGCGATAAGGCCGAGGGCAATGCCGACGCGCCGATCACGATGATCGAATATGCCTCGATGACCTGCGGTCACTGCGCGCATTTCGCGGCGACGACATTCCCGGAGCTGAAGAAGAAGTACATCGACACCGGCAAGGTGCGGTTCATTCTGCGCGAGTTCCCGCTCGATCCGCTGGCCGCCGCCGGCTTCATGATCGCCCGCTGCGCGCCCGGTGAGGACAAGTATTTCCCAGTCGTCGACCTCCTGTTCCGCGAGCAGAAGCAGTGGGCCTATGCCGACAAGCCCGTCGAAGGGCTGCAGGCACTCGCCAAGCAGATCGGTTTCACACAGGAGAGCTTCGAGGCCTGCTTGACGAATCAGCCCTTGCTCGACGGGATCAATTCGACCCGCGCCAAGGCCGCTGAGAAGTTCGGCGTTAACTCCACTCCGACCTTCTTCATCAACGGCAAGATCTATCGAGGGGCCCTCGAAATTGCCGATCTCGACAAGATCTTCCAGCCGCTGCTCGACAAGGCCTGACAAAGACCGGCCTGAGCCTTCGCGGCCGCTTCCGAGCGGCCGCTGATGCATTTCACCCGGCTCCGCCTCTCGGGGTTCAAGACCTTCGTCGACCAGACCGACGCGCCGATCGAGCCGGGCCTCACCGGAATCGTCGGCCCAAACGGCTGCGGCAAGTCGAACCTCGTCGAGGCGATGCGCTGGGTGATGGGCGAAAGCTCGTTCAAGTCGCTCCGTGCTTCGGGGATGGAGGACGTGATCTTCGCCGGCTCCGGCGGGCGTCCGTCGCGAAACCACGCCGAAGTCTCGCTGACCCTCGACAATTCGGCGCGCACGGCGCCCGAGCCTTTCAACCAGTCCGCCGAGATCGAGGTCTCGCGCAAGATCTCGCGCGGGCTGGGCTCGCTCTATCGCATCAACGGGCGCGAGGTGCGCGCCCGCGACGTTCAGTTGCTGTTCGCCGACGCCTCCTCCGGCGCGCGCTCGCCCGCCCTGGTGGGACAGGGCCGGGTCGGCGAGATCATCAATGCGCGGCCTGACCGGCGCCGCCGCATTCTGGAGGAGGCCGCAGGCGTCGCCGGCCTGCATGCGCGGCGGCGCGAGGCGGAATCGCGGCTGACGGCGGCCGAGCAGAACCTCACCCGCGTCGAAGATCTCGTCGGCCAGCTTGGCGACCGAGCGGAGACCTTGCGCAAGCAGGCGCGCGGCGCCGAGCGCTACCGCGCGCTGACGGAAGAGATACAGACCGCTGAAGGCCTCGCCTTCCTGCTTCGGCACGAAGCGGCGGCGGCCGGCGTGCTCGCCGCCGAGCAGGCGGAGACGCAGGCGCTCGCAGCCGTCGCAGAGGCGACGCGGGCTCAGGGCGAGGCCGCGCGCGCCGCAGCCGTCGCCGCCCATGCGCTCGAACAGGCCCGCGCCGAAGCAGCCGAAGCCGACGCTGCAGCGCGCAGGCTGTCGCTGGAGAGCGGCGCGCTCGAAGGCGAGGAGACGCGCGCGCGATCGAGGCTCGACGAGCTCGGCCGCCGTCTGAAGCAGATCGACGGCGATCTCGCTCATGAGGAGACGCTGGTCGCCGATGCCGCCGGCACGATCGCGGGCCTCGAAGCGGATCGGGAGAGGCTCGGCCCTGTGGCCGACAACGGGAGGCCGGAGGCCGATGCCGCCGCCCGTCTTAACCTGGCCGAGGCCGCCGTCGCCGCCGCCGAAGCCGCGCTTTCCGTGGCGACAGAAGCCGAGGCCGCACGCGCCGCCGAGCGCCGCCAGCTCGTGAAGCGCCTTGAGGACGCCGAGCGGCTCGCAGCGTCCTTTGAACGGGAGGCGCGCGAGCTCGCGTCAGAAGCCGCACGGCTGACCGCCGAAGCCGGCCGCGACGGCGACGTCGCGACTTTGGCGCTTCGCGCAGAAGCCGACCGCGGGCGCTTCGCCGAGGCGGACCGCGCGGCGGAGGTCGCGGAGGCCGCACATCTTGTCGCCCGCAATTCCGAACAGACGGCGCGTGCTCCGGCGGCCCAGGCGAACGCCCGCGCCGACCGGCTGATCACCGAGGCGCGCACGCTCTCGAAGCTACTCGCGTCGGACGGCGCCCGTGCTCACACGCCGGCGCTTGATCTTCTGGTCGTCGATCCCGGCTACGAGACAGCGCTTGGCGCTGCGCTTGGCGACGACCTCGACGCGGCGGTGGATCCTCGCGCTCCAGCGCGCTGGGGCCTCACCGCCGGCGAGGGAGACTCGCCGCTACCGATGGGCGCCACGCCGCTCTCCGCGCATGTCGTGGCCCCACCGGAGCTCGTGCGGCGCCTCGCGCAGATCGGAATCGTCAACCGCGGCGACGGCGAAGTGCTTCGTGGAAAGCTGAAGCCCGGCCAGCGCCTCGTCAGTCGAGAGGGCGACCTCTGGCGCTGGGACGGGCTGACGCTGTCGGCCGACGCGCCGACCCCCGCCGCGCGCAGACTCGTCGAGAAGAACCGCCTCGGCGCCGTCGAGCGCGACGCGGCCGAAGCCCGCGCCGAGGCGGATCGCCTGCGCGAAGCCGTGGACGCCGCGCGCGGCCGCACGACGATCGCTGCGAACGCCGAACGCGCGGCGCGCGACGCTGCCCGGGCGGCCCGATCCGCTGCCGACGCCTCTCGCGAGGCGCATGCCGCGGCAGAGCGTGCGGCCTCCAAGGTCGCCGCGCGGCGCTCGGCCGTCGAGGAGGCGGGAAGCCGCGTCGCCGCCCAGCAGGCGGCCGCGCGCGACGCGGCCGAGACGGCGCGGACCGCGCTCGCAGCCCTGCCCGAAGGCGGTGACGCCGCAGCGCTCGAAAACCTCAGGCAGACAGTCGCTGAGGCGCGCAGACTTTCGGCCGGTCGGCGGGCCGAGTTCGAAACGCTTCGGGCGGAGTTCCGCCGCGCGAGCGCCCGCCGCGCCGAGATCGAAGGCGCGATCGCCTCCTGGAGCCGCAGGAGAGAGGCCAGTGTCGCGCGCGTCGCCGAACTCGGCGCCCGCAGGACGGAGGCTGCGGAGGAACGCGCCGCGCTCGACGGCCGCCCGGAGGAGCTTGCGGAACGTCGCTGGCTATTGAAAGCCGCGCTCGACGACGCCGAACGCGCCGCGCGGGCGGCTCATGATTCGCTTGCGGTTTCGGAGACGGCGCATCGCGAGGGCGACCGCGCGGCCCGCGCGGCGTTGGACAAGCTATCCGAGACTCGGGAAGGCACGGCCCGCGCCGGCGCCAAGCTCGAGGCCTCGCGCGAAAAGCGCGCCGAGGTCGCGGCCCGCATCATGGAGGCGCGCGGCCTGACGCCAGCCGAACTTGCGGCCGGCCTCGCGGACGTCCCGCGTCAGCCGATCGAGGCGGTGGAGGAGCGGCTCGCCCGCGCGCTCTCCTCCCGCGAGCGGCTCGGCCCGGTGAATCTGCGGGCGGAAGCCGACCTCGCCGAGGCCGAAGGCGCGCGCGAGAATTTGATCGCGGAGCGCGAAGACCTCACAGAGGCGATCGCGCGCCTGCGCGCTGCCGTCCGCTCACTGAACCAGGAAGGCCGCCAGCGCCTGCTCGCGGCCTTCGAACGTGTCGACGGCCATTTCCGCAGCTTATTCAGGACGTTGTTTGAAGGCGGCGAGGCCGAGCTTTCGCTGGTCGAGTCCGACGATCCATTGGAGGCGGGGCTCGAGATCGTCGCGCGACCTCCGGGAAAGAAGCCGCAGACCCTGTCGCTGCTGTCGGGCGGTGAGCAGGCTTTGACCGCGCTCGCGCTGGTGTTCGCAGTGTTCCTGACCAACCCGTCGCCGGTCTGCGTGCTCGACGAGGTCGACGCCCCTCTGGACGACGCCAATGTCGAGCGCTTCTGCGCGCTGCTGGCCGAGATGGCGCGGACGACCTCGACGCGTTTCCTCACGATCACCCACAACCCGATCACCATGGCGCGCATGCACCGGCTGCTCGGCGTAACGATGTCGGAGCGCGGCGTCAGCCAGCTCGTCTCGGTCGATCTGCAGACCGCTGAGCGGTTGGCGGAGGCGGTCTGAGCGCGAGGCGGCGGCTCCGATTCCTGACGGGCTGAGCCAAAGGCGGGCGCGGCAAACTTTCCAGCTAACTGGACGGGTCTCTTTTTTCCATTGTGGATCAGAGATTTAGCACTTTGCGGCGGAACCTTGACACGCCACCGCCCAAAAAATAGGGTGCGCCCGGCTTCCGAGGGGTATCGGGCGCTCCCGGAGTCCGTAAGGCTGTCGCGACATGGCGCAAGGCTCTGACGGAAATCCGGGTGTTCCGCCCCAGGACGGCGACGGCGACCTCACGACGCGTCTGGACCGCCTCGGGCGGGAGCTGAAGCGGCGGACGGACGCGGAAGCGACCCAGGCCGAGGGCGAACGCAACGCGCGGTCCGATTACACGGGCATGTCGCAAGCCCTCAGGCTTGGTTCGGAATTCGTGGCCGGCGTGGTGGCGGGCGCGGCCGTTGGCTGGGCCTTCGACTACGTGCTGGAGACGAAGCCGTGGGGGCTCATCGTCTTCCTGCTGCTCGGCTTTGCGGCCGGCGTGCTGAATGTCATGCGCTCGGCGGGGCTCGCAGCCCAGCCGGGCTCCAAACGGTGACGCAGGCCTCCCGCCTGCGCTGAAATGGGTGCGGCGCCTAGGCGTCGGGGAAAGGTTCGAGCGACGATGGCCGCCGGTTCGACGGATCCGATCCACCAGTTCCAGATCGTCAAGCTCGTCGGCGACGGCTCGTTCGCCTTCACCAATTCCGCGCTGTATATGGGTATTACCGTCCTCGCCACGACGGCCTTCCTCGTGCTCGCGACCTCGTCGCGGACGTTGGTCCCGGGCCGCTGGCAGTCGCTCGCCGAACTCTCCTACGAGTTCGTAGGCAACACGATCCGGCAGACCGCTGGCAAAGACGGGCTACGGTTCTTCCCGCTCGTCTTCTCGCTTTTCATGTTCATCCTGGTCTCGAACCTGATCGGGCTGATCCCCTACACCTTCACGGTCGCGAGCCACATCATCGTCACCTTCGCGCTGGCGATGACGGTGATCCTCACGGTCATCATCTACGGCGTCGCCAAGCACGGCGCGGGCTTCCTCAAGCTCTTCGTGCCGCATGGGGTGCCGCTTTACATCCTGCCGCTGGTCTCCGCGATCGAGGTGATCTCCTTCATCTCCCGGCCGATCAGCCTCTCGGTCCGTCTGTTCGCGAACATGCTCGCCGGCCACATCACGCTGAAGGTGTTCGCCGGCTTCGTGACGATGCTGTCCGCCAGCCTCGGCGCGATTGGCCTCGCAATCGGCGTGCTGCCGCTGTTCCTTGCGGTCTGCATCACCGGCCTCGAGTTCCTCGTCGCCTTTCTGCAGGCATACGTGTTCGCGCTGCTGACCTGCATGTACCTCAACGACGCGCTGCACCCCGGCCACTAAGGCCTCAGGCCGCGCAATCGTCCCCGTTCCCAACCAACACACTCACTCGGAGCATCTCGTCATGGAAGCTGAAGCCGCGAAGTTCCTCGGCGCTGGTCTCGCCACCCTCGGCATGGGCGGAGCCGCCATCGGCGTCGCCAACATCTTCTCCAGCTACCTCGCCGGCGCCCTGCGCAACCCGTCGGCCGCCGACGGGCAGTTCGCCCGCCTGATCTTCGGCTTCGCGGTCACGGAAGCGCTCGGCATCTTCTCGCTGCTCGTCGCTCTGCTCCTGCTGTTCGCCGTCTGATCGACGGACGAAGGCGCTGACTGCTTGACGCGGGGCCGATCAAGGCCCCGCGTAAGCCTATGGAGATCGAGATGAGCGAGAGCCAGCCTGTGATCAGGCTTGCGGCGACGGACGAGGCGACGCAAGCCGTCGCCACTGAGATCCATGGCGCGCACGCCGTGGAGCATTCGTCGTTCCCGCCCTTCGACGCCTCGACATATCCGGGCCAGCTGCTCTGGCTCGCGATCTTCTTCGGCCTCTTCTACGTCCTGATGTCGAGGGTCGCGCTGCCGCGGCTCGCCAACATCGTCGAGGGCCGCGCGGAAAAGATCGCGTCCGACCTCGCCGAGGCCAGGCGGCTGAAGACGGAAGCCGACGCGGCGATTCAGGCCTATGAGAAAGCGCTCGCGGACGCCCGCGCCCAGGCTCAGGCGATTGCGACCGAGATGCGCGACAGCGCAACGGCGGAAGCCGCCGCCTCGCGGAAGACTCTCGAAGGAGAGCTGAGCGCCAAGCTCGCTGCGGCGGACGCGCAGATCGCCGCCTCCAAGCAGGCCGCGCTCGGCAATGTTCGCGGCATCGCGATCGACGCAGGCTCTGCGATCGTGGAGCGGCTCACCGGCCGCGCTCCTCAGCCGTCCGAAATCGAGCAGGCGGTCGACGCCTCGCTCGCCGCCTAAGGGACACAGGAATGGGCACCGCCGAACTCTGGGTCCTCGTCGCCTTCGTCATCTTCATCGGCATCGTCGTCTATATGGGCGTGCCGGGTAAGATCACCGGCGCGCTCGACAGCCGCGCCGCGAAGATCAAGGCGGAGCTCGACGAAGCCCGCGGCCTGCGCGAAGAGGCGGCCCGCGTGCTCGCCGAATACACGCGCAAGCGTGAGGAGGCCGAGCAGGAGGCGAAGGCGCTGGTGGAGAACGCAAGGCGCGACGCGGCGGCCTTCGCCGCCGACGCCAAGGTGAAGGCCGACGAGTTCGTCGCCCGCCGCACCAAGGCCGCCGAGCAGAAGATCTCGATGGCGGAGAGCCAGGCTGTGGCCGAAGTCCGCGCTGCGGCCGCCGATGCGGCGGTCGCCGCCGCCGAAAGGGTCTTGGCGGCCCAGACCAGCGGACCGCTCGGCGACGAGCTGTTCGACAAGGGTCTCAGCGAAGTCCGCGCCAAGCTGAATTGACGATACGCTCGTCGTCTCGAACGAAGGCCGCCTTCGGGCGGCCTTTTTTCGTTTGAGCGGGCGAACGGGGCTGCCCGAACCGCTATTCTGACGCGCATGCCCGATTCCCCCCGCCGACCGAACGTCCTGACGATCCCGGCCGGCGTCGCGTTCCTGCCGGCGCTCGCGCGCGGCTTGCTCGACGGCGAAATCGTGCCGGGCTTCGCGCCGCGCGGCGACCCTATCGCGCTCGCCCGCGCCACTGTCTACCTGCCGACGCGCCGCGCGGCGCGCGCTTTGCGCGACGCGTTTCTCGCCGAGCTCGACGGACGCGCCACTCTCCTGCCGCGGATCGCGCCGCTTGGCGACGTCGACGAAGACCTGGCGCTCAGCGAGCCGCTCGACGAGGCGGATGCGGAGCTGCCGCCGGCAGCCCCGCCGCTGACGCGACGTCTGACGCTGGCGCGGCTCGTGTCCCGTCTCGGCGACACGCTAGAACGCGCGATCCTCCAGCTCGGTCCGGAGCATGGACCGCTCATCCCCTCCACGGCCGCGGACGCGATCCACCTCGCTGGCGAGCTAGAAGCGCTGATCGACGCCATCGAGACCGAGGAGGTCGAGGTCAGTCGGCTCGATACGCTCGTGCCCGGCGAGCACGACCAATATTGGGCGATCACGCAGAACTTCCTACGCGTGGCGCTGCGCGCTTGGCCGGACCATGTCGGCGCCAACGGCCTGCTCGATCCGAGCCGGCGCCGCAGGTTTCAGCTCGACGCGGCAGCGCGGCGGGCGGCGGGCGGCGACGGCCCTGTGATCGCCGCCGGTTCGACCGGCTCCGCGCCCGCGACCAGGCGGCTGATCGCGGCGATCGCCGATCACCCTCTGGGCGCAGTCGTCCTGCCGGGCTTTGACGTCGACGGGCTCGACGATGCGGCCTGGGCGACGCTGCTTGAAGACGATGGAGCCGGGCTCTACGGCCACCCGCAGCGCGGCCTCGCTCGGCTCGTCAAGGAACTTGGCCTGTCGCGCGGGGCGGTCCGCACCCTCACGCAGGCGCCTGCCCCGCTCGAGTCGCGTGCGCGCCTGACTGCCGACGCGCTGCGACCGGCCGACACCACCGACGCGTGGAGCGCGCGCCGGAAGGCGGCGGAGACCGAAGCAGCGCTCCACGGCCTTTCGCTGATCGAAGCGCCCCATCCGCGCGCCGAGGCCGCCGCGATCGCGGTTGTGCTCCGTGAAGCGATCGCCGAGCCTGGCCGCACGGCGGCGCTGGTGACGCCGGACCGCGACCTCGCCGCCCGCGTCGCGGCCGAGCTCGAACGCTGGGAGATCGCGATCGACGACAGCGCGGGCCGGGCGCTCGCCGCGACGCCTGCTGGCGCGCTGCTGAAGCTCGCCTCCGAAACCGCGCTCGACCCCTCCCCCGCTTCTATTCTGACGCTGTTGCGCGCGCCGGCCTGCCGGCTGGCCTCCGGTCTTTCTCGCGGGCTCGACGCGCTCGACGTCGCGATCCTGCGCGCGCCGCTCCCCGGCGCCGGGCTGGACGGCGTTCTTCGCGCGCTTGTCGAGCAGGACCGCCCGCGCGGTCCCGCGAAGCGCTTCGGCGCGGCCGACCTCGCCGAAGCGCTCGACCTTGTCGGCCGACTGCGGACCGTACTCGGACCGTTGATGACGCTCGCTTCCGAGGGCGCCGCACCGCTCCCTGCGCTCGTTGCGGCGCTGGCGCATGCTTATTCCGCGATGTCGGAGGGCTCGGAGAGCGAGGATGCGATCGCCCTCTCGCTGTTCCTCGAAGAACTCGAAGACGCCGCGCCCGCGGCAGACCCGATCGCGCCTGCCGCGTTCCCCGGCGTCATGGAAGCATTGATGGCCGGCCGCGTCGTCCGGCCGCCGCGCGATCGGCACCCGCGGCTTGCGATTCTTGGACCGCTGGAGGCGCGCCTCATCCGCTTCGACCGCGTGGTACTGGGCGGGCTGAACGAGACGGTCTGGCCGCCGGTGCCGCAGGCCGACCCTTGGATCAACCGCCCCTTGCGCGCCCAGCTCGGCCTCGCGCCCCCGGAGCGGCGGATCGGCCTGTCCGCGCATGACTTCTGCCAAGCGCTTGGCGCTGAGGAGGTGGTGCTGACGCGCGCGAAGAAGGCGGGCGGAGCGCCGACCATCCCGTCGCGCTGGCTGCAGCGGCTGGCGGCGGTGGCCGCAGGACCGGCCTTCGAAGCCGCGAAGGCGCGCGGCGCGCGCTACGTCACGCTGGCGGAGAGCCTCTACGAGACCGACCGCGAGCCGACGCCGCGACCGCCCGAGCCGCGCCCGCCGCTTGAGGCGCGCCCCTCGCGGATAAGCGTCACGGCGGTCGAGACGTGGCTGCGGGACCCCTACTCGATCTATGCCCGCCATATATTGAAGCTCGACGAGCTCGCGGAGATCGGCCCGGAGCCGGGGCCCGCGGAGCTCGGCAACGCGATCCACAGGGCGCTCGAGGATTTTGCGAAAGCCGGCCTTTCCCCAGACGATCCTTCGGCGCGTGAGAAACTGATCGACTTCGGAAAAGCGGCGTTCGGAGCGCTGCTGCAACGGGACGACGCGAGGACGCTGTGGTGGCCGCGCTTCGTCGCGATCGCGGACTGGACGCTCGCCTTCCACGCCGGGAGAAAAGTCGCAGCCTTTCATGTCGAGCAGGAGGGGCGGGTCGTCTTCACGACCGCCGCCGGCCGCGATTTCACGCTGAACGCGCGTGCGGACCGGATCGAGGCTCTGCCCGACGGCTCGTTCGCCTTCCTCGACTACAAGACCGGCCGCACGCCGGGCGTGAAGGAGATCCTCGCGGGCTTCGCGCCTCAGCTCGCGCTCGAAGGCGGGATCCTGCGCAGCGGCGGCTTCGCGGGCGTCGCCGATAACGGCGCGGTCGTCGGCGAACTGGTGCTGGTCAGGCTCGTCGGCCGCGACCCCGCCGGCGAGGTGATCGACGTGCGCGGCAAGAGCGAGACGCCGGACGAGGTCGCCGAAAAGGCGATCGTCCGCTTCAAGGCGGTCGTCGACCGCTTCGAGGACGAGGCGACGCCGTATCTCTCGCTGTCGCATCCCAAGTTCCTGTCGCGGCCGGAGGGGCCTTACGCCCATCTCGCGCGGGTGAAGGAATGGTCCTCGACCGGCGGCGCCGACGAGGGAGACGCGGAATGACCGCCCGCCCCTCCCCTGTAACCGTCGACCGGCAGGCCCGAGCGTCCGATCCGGCGAGTTCCGCCTGGGTGTCGGCGAACGCCGGCTCGGGCAAGACCTATGTGCTTGTCCAGCGCGTGGTGCGGCTGCTGCTGTCCGGCGCCGACCCGTCACGCATCCTGTGTCTCACCTTCACCAAGGCCGCCGCCGCCAACATGCAGAACCGGGTGGTCGAGCGGCTGCGCGGCTGGGCGACCGCGCCAGCTGAAGCGCTCGTCGCCGAGGTCGCCGCGCTCGATGGCGTCCAACCCTCACCGACCCGCCTCGCGCAGGCCCGAAAGCTGTTCGCGCGCGCGCTGGAGACGCCGGGCGGGCTGAAGATCTATACGATCCACGCCTTTTGCGGCCGGCTGCTCCACCAGTTCCCGTTTGAGGCGAACGTGGCGGCGGGCTTCTCCGAGCTTGACGACCGCGACCAGGCCGAACTCAAGGCGGAAGCGCGCGCAAGGACGCTCGCCCAGGCGGTCCGCGAGCCCGACGGGCCGATCGGCCAGGCGCTCGCCTACCTCGCCGCGCGCTTCCACGAGCAGACGATCTACGGCGCGCTCGACTACGCCATGGCGAAGCGCCACGCGCTCAAGGCCCTGCTGCGGGCCGACGGGATTGAGGACGTGGCGGACATCGCGCGCGAGCTCCGCCGTACTCTGGACCTCAGCGACGACGAGACTGAAGCGGGGCTCGAAGCCGCGATCCTCGACGGCGGAGTCCCGGCTTCCGAATGGCCGGCGTTCGCGGCCGAACTCACGCTGGGCTCCGCCAACGACATCAAGCTAGGCGATTGCTTCGCCGCAGCCGCGCGCGCCCATTCGCTCGCCGACCGGCGCGCGGCCTATCTCTCCGCCTTCTTCACGCAGGCGGGTCCGCCCAAGAAATCGCTCGTCACCGCGGCGACCCGCAAGGCGAAGCCCACGATGGCGGACGCGCTCGACGCCGAGCTTGCGCGCCTCTCGGCGCTCGTCCCAAAGCTGGCGGCGGCGGCGATGGTCGCGCGCACGCAGGCGCTCGCGACGCTTGCCGACGCCGCCAGCAACGCCTACTCCGCCGCGAAATCCGCCCGCGGCATGCTGGACTATGACGACCTCATCGCCCGCACGCGGGACCTCCTGTCCCGCACCGACGCGCAATGGGTGCTGTTCAAGCTCGATGGCGGGCTCGATCACATCCTGGTCGATGAGGCGCAGGACACCTCGCCCGAGCAGTGGGACATCATCGCCCGCCTGACCGACGGTTTTTTACGCGGCGCGAGCGCATCTCCGCGCGAACGAACCGTGTTCGCGGTCGGCGACGAGAAGCAGTCGATCTTTGGTTTTCAGGGCGCGGAGCCCGCCTCCTTCGGCGAGGCGCGGCGGCGTTATGGCGCGCTTCATCGCGAGGCCGAGCTCGGCTTCGAGGACGTGCGCCTCACCGAGAGCTTCCGCTCGACCGAAGCCGTGCTCGCCGGGGTCGACGCCGTCTTCGCGCGGCCGGAGGCGCATCGCGGTCTGGTCTCCGAGGAGGACGCCATCACCCTCCACCAGACGACGCGCGCGACCGCGCCGGGCTCCGTCGAGCTTTGGCCGATCGTGATGGCGGAGCCAGGGACCTACGCGCAAGAAGCTTGGGACGCGCCCTTCGACAGGGTGAACCCGCGCAGCGCCGTGGTGCGGCTCGCCGAAAAGATCGCCGAGGCGATCGTCGCCGCGCACCGGGATGACGGCGTGCCTTATGGCGAGATCCTCGTGCTGGTCCGGCAACGCAAGGCGTTGTTCGAGGCGATCCTCCGGGCGCTGAAGGCCCGCGGCGCGCCGGTTGCCGGTGCCGACCGGCTCGTCGTCGGCGAGCATATCGCGGTCATGGACCTGATGGCGCTCGCCCGCGCGCTGACGACGCCGGACGACGACCTCTCGCTCGCCTGCGCGCTGAAGAGCCCGCTGTTCGGGCTCGACGACGAGGATCTGATGGCGGTCGCGCCCGGCCGGGACGGACGGCGGCTGATCGACGCCCTCGCCGACGGCCCGCCGCGGGCGAGGGCGGCGCGTGCCCTGCTGGAAGTCTTGTCGCGCGAAGCGCGGGCGCGCACGCCGTTCGGCTTCTTCGCGCATATCCTCGCCAAGGCCGGCGGCCGCAAGGCATTCCGCGCAAGGCTGGGTTCGGAAGCCGACGATCCGCTCGACGCCTTCCTTGACCTTGCGCAGGACTTTGGCCGCACGCATCCGCCGACGCTATCTGGCTTCCTGCGCTGGATGGTGGCGGCGCCGGCCGAGATCAAGCGAGACCTCGACGTCGCCTCCGGCGAGGTGCGCGTGATGACCGTGCACGGCGCGAAGGGGCTTGAGGCCAAGCTCGTCGTGCTCGCCGACACCACTGGCGGCGCGACGGCGGGGCGTGGTTTCCCGCTCATCATGCTGCCCCGGCCGCATGCCGGACACGACGCGGCCCCCATCCCGGTCTGGGCGGGGAAGAAGTCGGACGATCCCGAACCGCTCAGAGCGGCCAGGGAGGCCCTTCTCGATCGTGCCGAGGCGGAACACCGCCGGCTGCTTTATGTGGCGCTGACGCGCGCCGAGGACCGTTTGATCGTATGTGGCCACGAGACCACACGGGCGCGACCCGACGGCGCCTGGTACGACCTCGTCAGAGACGGGCTCTCCGCGCATCCAGCGGTCGAGCAAATCAAGACCGACGACGGCGTGACGCTGCGCCTGCGCTCGGGCGAGGCGGACGCGACGGAAGCCGAGCCGGCGGCTGCGGAAGAAGCCGAGGCGGGAACGGCGCCGGCATGGCTCGCAGGCCCAGCACCGTTCGAGGCCGCGCCCGGCCCCCCGCTCTCCCCCTCGGCGCTCGTCGCGGAGGATGCGGAAGGCGCGCCGGCGCTCGGCGGCCCCGCCGCGGAAGCGGCGCGGCTGCGTGGCTCGCTGCTTCATCGCCTGCTGAAAGCGCTGCCGGACGTCGCGCCCGATCGCCGGGCGGACGTCGCCGCGCGCATCCTGCTCGGCGCGGGCGCCGCGATCGACGCGGAGGCGCAGGCGGAGATCGCGGCTTCTGCGCTCGGCATCCTCGAAGATCCGGCTTTCGCTGACGTCTTTGCGCCGGGCGGGTTCGGCGAGGTCCCGGTCGTCGGGCGGCTGCGCGACGGGCGCCCCGTCTCCGGCCGAATCGACCGACTAGCGGTGACGCCGGACGCTGTTCTGGTGATCGACTACAAGACCGACCGCCGACCGCCCCCACCCGACGCTCCTGTCCCTCCCGCCTACGCCGCACAGCTCGCGGCCTATGTCGAGCTTATCGGCGCGATCTGGCCGGGCAGGCTCGTGCGCGGCGCGATCCTGTGGACGTCCGCGCCACGGCTCGACCTGCTACCCGCCCCACTCGCTTGACGCTCCGGGGGGCGGTTCATACTTTCACCGCAACAAAAGGACCGGCCGCAAAAAGCGTTCGCCGCTCCGCACAGGAAAGGTACTTCCATGGCCACCGGCAAGATCTCGGACGCCACCTTCGAGGCCGAAGTGCTGAAGTCGGCCGAGCCCGTCGTCGTCGACTTCTGGGCGGAATGGTGCGGCCCGTGCCGCGCGATCGCGCCTGCGCTCGAGGAAATCTCGAACGAGATGGCGGGCAAGGTGAAGATCGTGAAGCTCAACGTCGACGAGAACCCGGAGACCGCCAGCAAGTTCGGCATCTCCGCGATCCCGATGCTGATGATGTTCAAAGGCGGCGAGCACGTCGCCACCCAGCGCGGGGCAGCCCCCAAGTCGAAGCTCGTGAACTGGATCGAGACCTCGGTCTAAGTCGTTCAAGAGTTCGCTGCTTCTATGAAAGCCCTCAGCGCAAGCTGGGGGCTTTTTGTTTTAGGCAAGAAGCCGCGCGCGCCGGCCGATCGCCGCGAGCAATGAAGTCGTCAGCCGATCTGGAAAGCCGGATGGCAGCGCGCCGATGACGTCCTCGGCGGCCGCCGCGGCGTTCGCCGCGAGATCCTCGAAGATCGCCGTCATGACGGACCGTCCGACGCCGCTGGCGTCCGCCGTCTCGACAAAATGGCGCGGGCCGATCTCGCCGACGGCGTCGTGGGGGTTTCGTCCCACCGCCATGGCAAGCCGAAAGCCTTTCCATTCGATCTGCCGGGCGTCGACCAGATGTTGCGCCGTCCGCACCCCGTAGACCGGCGCCAACCGGAAGCGCCCGCCGGACCTGACCAGCAGGCTGAAATTCTTCGCGTGGCCTTCCGTTGCCCCGATGAGCCAGAAGGCGACCTGGGCGCGCAGGAAGGTCGCGATGTCGACCTCCGGCGAGTCGCTACCCTTCAACAACTCCACGATCTCATGGATTCCCGGTCCGCCGTCCGACTGGCGCTTGAGCTCCGGCGGATAGGACAGCGCTTGGCAGAAATCCTCCTGCGGCAGGCGCAAAAGCCGCCCGTCGCGCGTTAGCCGGCGGTCGAACCGCTCCACGACCAGCGCCCGCACATGGCCGAAATCGGCGATCTCGGCGCGCGCCGCCGGCACGCCGAAGCTTTCGAGCAGCTTCAAGCAAAGATATTCATTCTCGACACTGTCGGAGAGGTCGACCCCTGTCGGCCCTCGCCGGATGCGGGGCTTCAGAACGTGCGTCGTGGCGGTTCCGACATGCGGCGTGAGCCAGGCGCCCTCATGCCTTAGCAGCGCGGTGCGGTCCTGAACGCCCGGCAGAGTGAGCCTGAACGCCTCGTCCGTATTCACGCCGAAAGGGGTGATCTGGAGATTCCGGAGAATCTCCACCATTCCCTCTTTGTCGAGCGCGTCGCCCTCGATCTGGCCGGCGACCCCCGGAGCCGTCCCGCGCGGCAGAATCTGCATCGCGCCGGCGCAGTCGCGGCCGACCTCGTAGAGCAAACTGAAGGCGTCGATCCCGTCCGCCCCGACGCGCTCGGCGAGGCGGAGCCGCGTCCGATCGTCGTCCGGCAGCAGATTGTCGAAGACGTTGTGGACAGCGGCGCCCACGAAGCGCTCTTCACGGAGGGGAAGCGAAAGCGAGACCGGGGGGGCCGCGTCGAGATCCAGCCATCCTTCCGCATATTTGAACGACAGCGCGCCGCTCGCCTCCCGGCGCAGCACGCCGACCTTCCGGGCGTTGATGAAGACGTTCAGCGAGGACTTACGAGGCGCCGGTACGATCACGCCAGATCGTCCATCTCGTCGCTCCGGCCGCGGGTGCGCGGACGGATGACGAGCTCGAGCCCAAGCGCCGACATCGCGTCCAGCAGCGTCCCAAGCTTCGCGCCGCGATCGCCGGCCTCGAGGTTCGAGATCGTCGCCTGACGCATGCTGATCTTTTCGCCCAAGGCGTCCTGCGAGAGGTCGAGAGCCTTGCGGCGGCGCCTGACAACGGCTCCGATCTGACCGGGAGTGCGCGCGATCTGGTCCATAAAGGCTTTCCGAATCTCTCATACGCTGGAGCGGATGACGGAATCATATAGTCTTAGGGCGAAAAATCGCAAATATACGCTTTAGCGTATGGAGAAAAGCTCTTAAAAGTTTATTCGGATCAGATACTTGCGTCAGTGCGGCGGTGTTCCGTTGGCGGCCAGGGCCTCGCCGGCGAGATAAAGCGATCCGGTGATCAGGACTCGCGGCGGTGTCGCTCCGGCAGCCTTAGAGGCCTTCGTGAGCGCCTCGACGATCGACTCGCAGGGTTCGGCGGCGAGCCCCGCCCGCTGCGCGGCTTCGATAACCTCTGGCGTGGTGCGGGCGGCCGAGGACGACGAGATCGGCACGCCGTAGACTCGGCCGGCGAGCCCCGCGAAGGCCTCGAGGAAGCCATCGGAATCCTTGGTGTTGAGCATGCCGACGACCAGTATGATCGGCTTCGGCGAGCGCTCGTCGAGCTCGGCTAGCGTCGAGGCGATGGCGCGGCCGCCGTCGGGATTATGCCCGCCGTCGAGCCAGAGTTCGGCCCCCTCGGGCAGCAGCGCCAGTAGCGCGCCGGTCGCGAGCCTCTGCATGCGTGCGGGCCAGTCGACGGCGGACAGACCAGCCTCTACGGCAGCCGGGGTGACGCCGAGCTTGGGCAGCGCGCGCAGCGTGGCGATGGCGGCGCCGGCGTTCTCAATCTGGTGGCGACCGACGAGTTTCGGCAGCGGCAGATCCAGCAGTCCGTCACCATCCTCGAACACCAGCCGGCCACGCTCCTCGCGCGCCTGCCAGTCCTGACCGGAGATGGCGAGAGGCGCGCCGACGCGCGCGGCCTCGCGCTCGATCGCGACGAGCGCCTCGTCCTCCTGCCGGGAGAGGATGCCGGGAACGAGGCTCTTTAAGATGCCAGCCTTCTCATGCGCGATGGCGCCGAGCGAGTCCCCCAGGAACTTCTGATGGTCGAGGCTGACCGGAGTGATCACGCTGGCGAGCGGCCTGTCGACGACGTTGGTCGCGTCGTAGCGCCCGCCGAGGCCGACCTCGAGCAGCAGCACGTCGGCGGGCTTGCGCGAGAACAGCAGCATGGCGGCCGCCGTCGTGATCTCGAACAGCGTGATCGCGCGTCCGGCGTTCACCCGCTCGACCTCTTCGAAGGTCGCGGCCAGCCGCTCCTCGTCGACGTAAGATCCCGCGAGCCGGATACGCTCGTGGAAGCGCACGAGGTGGGGCGAGGTGTAGACGTGGACGCGCTTGCCCGCTGCCTCCAGCATCGCGCGCAGAAAGGCCGTCGTGGAGCCCTTGCCGTTGGTGCCGGCGATCTGGATCGCTGGCGGCATCGTCTTATGCGGCGAACCGAGCTCCTCCAGCAGCCGCAGGGTGCGGCCGAGCGAAAGGTCGATCTCCTTCGGGTGCAGGTCGAGGAAGCGGGCGAGATAGGCGTCGCTGCCGCTCATCCCGGCATGATCGTAGGGAGCGCCGTTCACGCGTGAGCGACCGCCGCCTGGGCGTCTTCCGCGACGGGCTCGGGCTGAGCCGGCAGGTCGGGCTTCGGCGTCTTCGTCAGCAGACGGCAGAGCCGCGCGAGAACGCCACGCAATTCCTTGCGATGAACGACCATGTCGACCATCCCGTGGTCGCGGAGATATTCCGAGCGCTGGAACCCCGCGGGGAGCTTTTCGCGGATGGTTTGCTCGATTACGCGAGGGCCGGCGAAGCCGATCAGAGCTCCGGGCTCGGCGATCGCGACGTCGCCCAGCATGGCGTAGGAGGCGGTGACGCCGCCGGTCGTCGGGTTGGTCAGCACGACGATGTAAGGCTTCTTCGCCTCGCGCAGCATCTGCACGCCGACGGTCGTGCGGGGCATCTGCATCAGCGAAAGGATGCCCTCCTGCATGCGTGCGCCGCCGGACGCCGCGAACAGGATGAGCGGCGTGCCGCGCTGAACCGCGGTCTCCAGCCCGCGCACGATCGCCTCGCCGGCCGCCATGCCGAGCGAGCCGCCCATGAAGTCGAAATCCTGCACGACGACGGTGACGGGCGTGCCCTCGATCGTCCCCGTCGCGACCTTCACGGCGTCGGCCATGCCGGTCTTGGCGCGAGCGTCCTTCAGGCGGTCGCCATAGCGCTTCTCGTCGCGGAACTTGAGCGGATCGGTCGCGACCTCGGGCAGCGCGATCTCCTCGTAGCCGGGATCGAGCGTCGTCGCGAGCCGCTGCTTGGCGCCCATGCGCAGGTGATAGCCGGAGCCTGGGATCACCCAGTCATTGGCTTCCACGTCCTTGTGGAAGACGAGCTGGCCGGTCTCCGGGCACTTCACCCACAGGTTCTCGGGCGTCGTGTCGCCGCGGCGGGTCAGCAGGCTGTTGATCTTCGGCCGGACGACGTTGACGAGCCAGTTCATAGGCGAGGCTTCTCCTTGGGGGCGCGGTCAGGCTGCGGCCCGGCCACGCCGGACGCCGGCTGCGAGGCGCGAGACGAGATCGGCGACTGCCGGGACGGTCGAGGCCGTCGCCCGGTTCTCGCCGTCGAGGCTCTTCGCAACGGTATCGACGATGGCGGATCCAACGACCACAGCGTCGGCGGCGGCTGCGATCGCTGCGGCGTGCTCGGGCGTCTTCACCCCGAAGCCGACGGCGACCGGCAGCTTGGTATGGCGCTTCAGCCGGGTGACGGCGGCGCCGACAACGTTGAAGTCCGGCGTCGCCGAGCCCGTGATGCCAGCGACCGAGACGTAATAGACGAAGCCGGCGGTGTTCTTGAGCACGGCCGGCAGGCGCTTGTCGTCGGTCGTGGGCGTCGCAAGCCGGATGAAGGCGAGTCCGACGCTAAGCGCGGGAAGGCAGAGCTCCTCGTCCTCCTCCGGCGGCAGGTCGACGACGATCAGCCCGTCGACGCCGAAGTCCCGCGCCTCGTCGAGAAAGCGTTCGACGCCGTGGACGTAGATCGGGTTGTAATACCCCATCAGGATGATTGGCGTCGTCTGGTCCTGCTCGCGGAAGGCGCGGACGAGGTCCAGCGTCTTCACCAGCGTCTCGCCGGCAGCGAGCGCACGCAGTCCTGCGGCCTGGATTGCGGGACCATCGGCCATCGGGTCGGTGAACGGCATGCCAAGCTCGATGATGTCCGCGCCCGCCTTCGGCAGCGCGCGCAAGATTTCGAGCGAGGTCTCGTGGTCGGGATCGCCTGCGGTGACGAAGGTCACCAACGCGGCGCGGCCCTGGGCCGAAGCCTGCGCAAAACGCGCGTCGAGGCGGGCGGTCACAGGCTCGACCCCAGCCGTTCAGCGATCTGTGGCACGTCCTTGTCGCCGCGGCCGGAGAGGTTGACCACCATCAGATGGTCCTTCGGCATATCAGGCGCCAGCTCGATGACCTTCGCGATCGCGTGCGCGCTTTCGAGCGCAGGAATGATGCCCTCGAGCTTTGAGAGGACTTGGAAGGCCTCGACCGCCTCGTCGTCGGTGGCGGACAGATACTTCACGCGGCCAACATCGTTAAGCCAGGCGTGCTCCGGACCAACGCCGGGATAATCGAGGCCGGCAGAAATCGAGTGCCCCTCTTCGATCTGCCCGTCCCTGTCCATCAGGAGATAGGTCCGGTTGCCGTGCAGGATGCCCGGCGCGCCTCCGGCGATCGATGCGGCGTTCAGGCCGGACAGACCGTGGCCCGCGGCTTCGACGCCGTAGATCGCAACCTCCGGGTCATCGAGGAACGGGTGGAAAAGCCCCATCGCGTTCGAGCCGCCGCCAACACAGGCGAACAGACTGTCGGGCAGCCGACCTTCCGCCTCCTGCATCTGCGCCTTGGTCTCGTCGCCGATGACCGACTGGAAGTCGCGCACCATCTCCGGATAGGGATGCGGGCCAGCGACCGTGCCGATGCAATAGAAGGTGTCGTGGACGTTCGCGACCCAGTCGCGCAGCGCCTCGTTCAAGGCGTCCTTCAACGTCTTCGAGCCCGACTCGACGGGAACGACCTCGGCGCCCAGCATCTTCATGCGGAACACGTTCGGCGCCTGACGCGCAACGTCGACCGCGCCCATGTAGACGATGCATTTCAGCCCGAAGCGGGCGCAGAGCGTCGCCGTGGCGACGCCGTGCGAACCGGCGCCGGTCTCGGCGATGATGCGCTCTTTGCCCATCCGGCGGGCGAGCAAGATTTGGCCGAGGACGTTGTTCACCTTGTGCGAACCGGTGTGGTTCAGCTCCTCGCGCTTCAGATAGATCTTGGCGCCGCCGAGATGCTCGGTCAGCCGCTCGGCGAAATAAAGCGGGCTCGGCCGGCCGATGTAATGCGTGCGGTAGCCGTTCATCTCGGCGTGAAAGGCCGGGTCGGTCTTCGCCGCCTGATATTCCTTCTCGAGGTCGAGGATCAACGGCATCAGCGTTTCGGCGACGAAGCGGCCGCCATAGATGCCGAAGCGGCCGCGCTCGTCGGGACCCATGCGGAAGGTATTCGGCTGCGGCTGCGCGGTCACGAGGCTGTCCCTGAAACCCTAAAAAGGCCCGGCCGCCCTGGCGGCCCTGACGAAGGCTGCGATCCGCTCCGGGTCCTTGACGCCTGGCACCGTCTCGACGCCGGACGAGACGTCTACCGTTTTCGCGCGCGCGACGCGGACGGCTTCGCCCACATTCTCCGGCGTCAGGCCCCCGGAAAGCACGAACGGTCGCGCGGGGTCAAGGTTTGCGAGCAGTTCCCAGTCGAAGGCTAGGCCGTTGCCGCCCGGCAGCTCGGCACCCTGCGGCGGCCTGGCGTCGAACAGCACACGGTCTGCGGCGTCCCAATAGAGCTCGGCTGCGGCAAGATCGGCCTCGGCTCCCAGCGGGATCGCCTTCCAGACCTCGCGGCCGAAGATGCGGCGCAGCTCCGCCGCCCGCTCCGGACTCTCGTCGCCGTGGAGCTGGAGCACGTCCGGCAGGGTCGCCGATACCAGCTCGCCCACGAGATCGTCGCTGGCGTCGACGAGAAGTAGCGCGACGCGGGCCCTCCCGCGGGCGAGGGCCGCGAGTTCCGCCGCCTTTTCGGGCGAGACGTGGCGCGGGCTCTTCGGGAACGAGACGAGCCCGACAAGATCCGCTCCAGCCCCGAGCGCCGCCTCAAGCGTCGCGGGCTCGGACAGTCCGCAGATCTTCACCTCGATCGACATCGTCAAAAGCCACCAGAACGAAGGCCGTCACCTTCCTAGATGAGGCCTCGGCTTCGCATACGCAGGAAACGGCGTCTACGGACTTTTTCACGTACGATAAATGTACTTATGGTCGAATATCGCGTGATTGACGTGAGTTACTTGCGACGGCCGAGGCTTTCGCCTAAATCATGCCTCAATTGCTGCCGCGCGGGATGTGCGGCGCCCCGGAGCTTGCCTCATGCGCCTTCCTCTCGTTGCATCCGCAGCCCTCGCGCTCGGCGTCGTTCTCGCCGCTCCGGCCCACGCTGAACCGACGACGCTGCTAAACGTCTCCTATGACGTTGGCCGCGAATTGTTCGCTGCCGTGGACAAGCAGTTCGCGGCCGACCGCAAGGCGGAGACCGGAGCGGAGATCACGGTCAACCAGAGCCATGCCGGCACATCGAAGCAGGCGCGCGCCATTCTCGAAGGGCTTGAGGCCGACGTCGTCACCTTCAACCAGGAGCTCGATGTCCAGATCCTCGCCGACAAGGGCGGCCTGGTCGCCGCGGACTGGAAGAACAGGTTCCCGAACAACGCCTCGCCGTTCTATTCGCTTCCGGCGTTCGTGGTGCGCGCGGGCAACCCCAAGAACATCAAGAACTGGGACGATCTCGTCCGCGACGACGTGAAAGTCGTGTTCCCGAACCCGAAGACCTCAGGAAACGCGCGCTACACCTATCTTGCGGCCTACGCCTATGCGCTGAAGACCAACAATGGCGACGAGGCCAAGGCCGACGCCTTCGTGAAGAAGCTGCTCGCCAACGTGCCGGTGTTCGACACCGGCGGCCGCGGCTCCACGACCACTTTCGTGGAGCGCGGCATCGGCGACGTGCTCGTCACCTTCGAGGCGGAGACCGCCGCGGTGAAGAAGGAGTACGGCGCGGATAAGGTCGACACGGTCACCCCGCCCGTGAGCCTGCTCGCGGAGTTCCCGGTCGCAGTCGTAGACAAGGTCGCCGAGCGCCACGGCACGCAAGCGCTCGCGAAGGACTATCTGAACTACCTCTACTCGCCGAAGGGCCAGGAGATCATCGCGTCGTTCAACAACCGCGTTCAGGACGCGACGATCATGACGGCGAATAAGGACAGGTTCCCGTCCGTCGAGCTGCTGACCGTAGACAACGTCTTCGGCGGTTGGAAGAAGGCGAACGAGACGCACTTCGCCTCTGGCGGCAAGCTCGACCAGGTGTTCGTCGGGCGCTGATCACAAGACGTCATCCCGGACGCGGCCTGATGGGTCGCGATCCGGGATCGCGCGCCGTATAAGCCGCTTCTTTCTGACGCCGATCCCGGCTCGGCGCCACGCGCCGTCCGGAATGACGCGTCTCCGAACACGGCGCCTGATGTCCCGTACCCCCCTCCCCGGCTTCCGCCTCGCGCTTGGGCTGACCCTCGCCTATCTCAGCGTGATTGTGCTGCTGCCGCTGGCGTCGCTCGTCTGGCAGGCCTCAGGCCTAGGGGCGGCGCGCTTCTGGACCGTCATCACCGGCGACCGCGCGCTGGCCGCCTTCCGCGTCACGATCCTGTCCGCGCTCGCCGCCACCGCCATCAACGGCATCGTCGGCCTCGCCTTGGCCTGGGCGCTCGCGCGTTATGAATTTCCCGGCAAGCGCCTGCTCGACGCGCTCGTCGACGTGCCCTTCGCGCTGCCGACCGCAGTCGCGGGCGTGGCGCTGACGGCCTTGTTCTCGGCCAATGGCTGGTATGGCGCGTGGCTCGCGCCTTACGGGATCACTATCGCCTATGCGCCGGCCGGCATCGCCGTCGCGATGGCCTTCACGAGCCTCCCCTTCGTGGTCCGTTCGGTGCAGCCGGTGCTCGAAGACCTCACCGACGATGTCGAAGAGGCGGCGCAGACGCTCGGCGCGGGTTCTGCGCGGATCTTCACGAGCGTAGTCTTTCCCGCGATCTTTCCGGCGTTTCTCGCCGGCCTGAGCCTCGCTTTCGCGCGCTCGCTCGGCGAATTCGGCGCGGTTATCTTCATCGCCGGCAACCAGCCGTTCCGCACCGAGATCGCGGCGTTGCTCGTCTTCATTCGGCTCGAGGAATACGACTATCCCGCGGCGGCGGCGATCGCGACGGCGATGCTGGCGCTCGCCTTCGTCATGCTGCTCGTGACCAACGCCATACAGCTCTGGCATCTGCGCTACACGAGGGCGTCGTGACCTCCCGCCCCCGCGTCGGCGATTCGGCGCCGGTTCGCCTCGCGATCCTCGGATTCGCGTGGGCCGCCGCCGCCTTCCTGATCGGCGGCCCGCTCGCGATCATCTTCGCCGAAGCCTTCAAGCCGGGCGTCGCCGCTTATCTCGCGAACCTCGCGACTCCCGACACCCTGCACGCGATCCAGCTTACCGTCGCGACCGCGCTAATCGCAGTTCCGATCAACACCGCCTTCGGGATCGCGGCGGCATGGGCGGTCGCCAAGTTCGAGTTCCGCGGAAAGGGGCTGCTGATCGCGCTGATCGAGCTGCCCTTCTCGATCTCACCGATTGTCGCCGGCGTCGCCTATCTGTTCGTCTACGGCATGCAGGGCTGGTTTGGGCCCTGGCTGCAGGAGCATGGAATCCGGGTGATGTTCGCCTATCCCGCGATCGTGCTGGCGAGCCTGTTCGTCACCGCGCCGTTCGTCGCCCGCGAAATCCTGCCGCTGATGCAGCAGCAGGGCAGCCACGAGGAGGAGGCGGCGCTGACGCTCGGCGCCTCGGGCTTCCGGACGCTCTGGAGCGTCACCCTGCCGAACGTGCGCTGGGCGCTGCTCTACGGCATCGTGCTGACGAACGCGCGGGTCATGGGCGAATTCGGCGCGGTCTCGGTGGTCTCTGGCAACATCCGCGGCGTGACCAACACGCTGCCGCTGCAGATCGAACTGCTCTACCAGGACTACAACGCGGCCGGCGCCTTCGCGGCCGCGACTGTGCTGGCGGGGATTGCGCTGGTCACAATCGTCGTGAAGCTCGTGATCGAGAAGCTCGAAGGGAAGAGCTGACCTCCCCCCCTCGCTTCACTCAGACCGTCAGCGTCTCGACGGTCTCGGCCGCAGCGCCCGGCCGCGCGATCGTGACGATCGTCTCGCCCTCGACCTCGACCTCGATCGTCACGGTCATGTTCGCCGCGCGCGCCACGAGCCCGGTGTAGAACGGCTGGATCACGTGGGCGTCGATCCTGTCCTCCGGCGCCTGGCCGGCGAGCAGCAGGAGCACGTTCGCCGGCACGCGGGCCTGCGGGCCCGTTGAGCTCAGGCGGAACTCCGTCGCCTCGCCTTCCCCGGACGCCGACACCGCGATGACGCCGCCGCGCGGGATCGTGGTGGTCGCGACGAGAACGAGGTTCAGCAGCAGCTTGACCATGTTCTTCGGCAGCAGCTGCCGGTTCGCCTCCCAGGTCAGCTTGGTCTTCTGGTCCTCGACGAAGCCGCGAGCGACCTGCTCGGCGTCTCCGAGGTCGAGCATGGCGGCCGCCGAGCCCGCCGCGCCGAAGGCGATGCGGCAGAACTGCAGGCGCGCGGAGGCCTGAGCCGCGCTCTTCTTGATCAGGTCGAAGGCAAAGCCGCGCATGCCCTCGTCCTTCTCGTCCTCGAGGATTTCGAGGCCGTTGACGATGGCGCCGACCGGCGAGATCACGTCGTGGCACACCCGGCTCGCCACCAGCGCGGCGAGATCGAGCCCGTCGAGCATGATCGGCGCCTCGGCGGCATTCCCGTCAGAGGTTGACATCGCGGCTCCGGCTAAGGCTTTGAGGGCTTGCGTCAGGACGTCCGGCCTTTTGGCCTGAGTCGCCCACGGCCTGCGAGGGCCAACCGCCTGATACACGCTGGCGCGAGCCCCCTCAAGGCTCGGCCTTTCCGCCTTTGCTGAAACGGAGCCTTCGAGCCGATGCCGGACCTCTCGACCCTGCGCGCTCTGGCGGCGCTTTGTGTGGAAGCCGGCCGGGTCATTCTCGACGTCTACGAAAAAGAAGCGATCGAGGTTCGCTCGAAAGAGGACCGCAGCCCCGTGACGGAAGCGGACGAGGCTGCGGAAGCGGTCCTGATCACCGGGCTTGCCGTGCTCTATCCCGGCATCTCGATCATCGCCGAAGAAGCATCCTCCCGCGACGGCGTCCCCGGCGACTGCCCGCCTCGCTTCCTCCTTGTCGATCCGCTCGACGGCACGCGCGAGTTCATCGCCCGAAACGGCGAGTTCACCGTCAATGTCGGCCTAGTCGAGGACGGGCGGGCTGTGGCCGGCTGCGTCCACGCTCCGGCGCTTGGCGCGACTTGGATCGGGGCCAAGGGACTCGGCGCGTTCGTCGCCCGCGCCGCCTTGCGCGAGACGCCCACGGCCGACGCATGGACGCCGATCGCAACCCGGATCGGAGGCGAGACACTCTGCGCGGTCGCGAGCCGCAGCCATTCGAACACCGAGACCGAGGACTTTCTGTCGACGCTTGCGATCGGCCATCGTCGCTCGGCGGGCTCTTCGCTCAAGTTCTGTCTCGTGGCGGAAGGCGAAGCCGACGTTTATCCCCGCTTCGGCCCGACCATGGAGTGGGACACCGCGGCCGGCCACGCGGTGCTCAGCGCGGCAGGCGGCTCGGTCATGACGCCCGAGGGCGGAGCCTTCCTCTACGGCAAGGTCGACAAGGGCTTCAGGAACGGCGGCTTCGTGGCCTGGGGCCGCGAGGCGGGCTGATGATGCCCAGTCGCGCCTTACGCTCAGCCCTGACGGCGCCTGCGGCCCGTACGGCGGCGCGCGTGGCGACCATCGCCTGCCTCTGCATCCTGATCGTGCTGTCGCTGGCCCCGGCCGGCGTCATGGTGCGGACGCCCGCGCCGAAAGTCTTTGAGCATTTCCTGGCCTATGCCGGAACCGGAGCCTTCATGGTCTTCGGCTTCGCGCAAGCGGGTCGCCAGATCATTCAGGCCACCGCCGCTCTCGTTGCGTTCGCCGGGCTCTTGGAATATGCGCAGCGGTTCTCGCCCGGCCGCGAGAGCGGATGGGATACGTTCTTCGCGAGCGGGATCGGCGCGATCATCGGAGCCGCGATCGTGGCTTTCGCCTGTCGCCGGCTGGCCCGGCCTTGAAACGTCGACGCCGTTAGTCGGTGAGCTTGGCTTCCAGCTTCGGCCACGCCGCCTCGGCGGCTGCGTCGTTCGCGAAGGAGTCTCGCGCTTCGGATGTACGGAAGAGATAAAGCCTGTCGCCGCTCACGCGGAACAGCAGCGGGTGGCCGGCCGCAGCCGCGCCGTTTGCGACCGCTTCAGGGTCATAACCGCCGAACCGCGGCGCATAGACGTCCGGGGCGGACAGAAAGGCCGCGCGGTTGGCTTCGCTCTCAAAGCGCCAGGCGGCGCCGTTCCATTCGGCCTCGATGTCGCGGCGGCCGGGCGTCGCCTTGCTGTCGACGAAGTAGGCGACCGGGTCGTAGCCGTAAAGCGCGATGCCGCTGGAGGGATCCGATACGACCTTCTCGGTCAATCCCGGAACCGCCACCGCCGAGCCGCAGCCGAAGGCGAGCGCCGCCAGCAGCGGCGCGATCAGTCGCGTCGATTCCATATCCGTCCCGCCTGTCGGGCCGCTCGTTTCGGCGGCTATCCGTCCTGTCTCCCTCTGCTTAACCCAGCGCCGTTCACCTTTGAGTAAAGCCTGTCGCTCAAATTGTATCGAATCAGCGCGAATCAGCTGTTCGACGCTGTTTTCGCGCGCCTTTCGAGGAAGGACCGCTGCGATGATCTCGAAGTCGCTCTTCGCCGGCGCCATGCTCGCTCTTGGCTTGGCGGGCTCCGCCCATGCGCAATATGCAGAACAGCGCCCGACTCGGGCCGCCTATTCCGACGAGGCCCCGCCTCGCCGCACGTATTCTTCGTCGGAAATCGTAGACAAGGGTCACGCCTTCTTCGGATCGACCACCCGCGGCCTGGCGGAAATCGTCGAAAAGGCCACCAAGCAGTGGGGCGAGCCTGACGCCTACATTCTCGGCGAAGAAGGCTCCGGCGCGTTCGTCGGCGGCCTGCGCTATGGCGAAGGCAAACTCTTCACCCGCAAGGGCGATCGTGGGGACCGCGTCTACTGGCAGGGTCCGTCGGTCGGCTTCGACTTCGGCGGCGACGGCGCCCGCACGATGATCCTCGTCTACAATCTGCGCTCGCGGATGTCGCTGTTCACACGCTTTCCCGGCGTGAACGGTTCGGCCTATTTCATCGGCGGCTTCGGCATGACGGCGATGAAGCAATACGACACCGTGCTGGTGCCGATCCGCACCGGCGTCGGCGCTCGTCTCGGCGTCAATGTCGGCTACCTAAAGTTCACGCGCAATTCGACCTGGAATCCATTCTGAAGAGCCGCATTCGGCTCTTGAGCAAGATCCGTGGGCTGGCCGATCGACCGCCTGACGCCTTGGCGCGGGCGGGCGACCGTGTCATCCTGACGTTCGTCGCGGCGGGCCTCATTCGCTCGACCCCTCCTCCGCGCTGAAGCCGGGATCGTATGGTCGAGCCCATCCTCTATTCCGCCTTCGGCTTCCTCCTCGCGACGCTGCTCTGGCTGCTGTTCCTGCCCGCCTTCTGGCGCAGGGCCGTGCGCCTCACCCGCGCGCGGATGATCGACAGCCTGCCGGTCTCAGCGGACGTGATCGTCGCGAGCCAGGACCGGCTGCGGGCCGAACACGCGGTCGCGATGCGCGCCGCCGAGCGCCGGGCGGAGCTCGCCGTCGGAGGGCTCGATACGGCGCGGCTCGCGGCCGCCCGCGCCCGTGCGGCGGAGCTTGGCCAACGCGCCGATATTGAGGACCTCCGCGCCAAGGTGGCGGCGCTCGAAGCCGAGGACGCGCGTATGCGCCGCGCGGTCGGAACCGCGATGGAGGGCGAGAAGCGCTCGGCGGAAGTCGTGCTCGCGGCGGAGACCGCCCGCGATCAGTTGGTCGCCGAGTTGAAGGCCAGCAAGGCGCAGGCGGAAACGTCCCGGCTCGCGGCCGAGCAGGCGCGTATCGAGGCCGCGACGCTGAAGAGCCAGATCGCGAAGCTGGAGGCGCGTGGGGTCCCGACGACCGCCGACAATGACGGCCCTCCGAACCCGATGGCCAGCCTGTTCAAGCGGGCTCCCGAGCGCGCAGGCGCCTGAGGCGTCAGGCCTTCTTGTAGAAGGGTTGAGTATCGCGCTCGAAATAGACGTCAAGCGGCGAGCCGGGCACGGTCACGAAGTCGATTACGTCGGATGGCCGCGCGGCCTCCTCCAGCACGTCGCTGATCTTGTCGAAGACGGGCTCGACATCGCCATCGGCTGCAAGCCCGATGACGAGGCGCTTTACGCCGCTCGGGTCCGGCTCTACGGCCTGCGCGACATAGGCCGCGCGCACCTCGGGCATTGTCGCGAACATGGCTGCAAGCGGCGCGGTCAGGTGGACCGGAAGCGGATTCGGTCGTCCGACGAGGGTGGGCGGTCCGCCGTCGCCGTCGTCCTGGCCGCGTTCGAAGCCGCTTTCCGCCACGCGCGCAAAATCGCCCTTCAGGATCGCGGCGATCTCCTCGGCCATGAACTCCCGACCGTGCTCTGAACCAGGGTTCAGAACGAAATGCGCGTCGTCGATCTGCTCCGAGATCTGCTTGAGCGTCTGGCGCACGATCATCAGCTTTTCGTCGCCGAACATCGCCTCCACGCGGGCTTCGGAGGTGAAGATCGGCACGAAGACGTCGTCCTCATGAGTCACTTCGGGGACGATGTAGCCTTCCCTCGGATCGCCGGAATCGATCAGCGCGAGGATGAGATCCGACTTCGCCAGCGTCTTGAGGAACGACGTGCGCTGCTCCGGCTCGGCGGCCGATCGGACGAGAAGCCGTTCAAGATCATTCTCGGGGGCGAACATCGGAGCCTTCCGGTCGTCGACACACGGCGCCGCGCAAAGCGGCGCGCTCGGGCGTTCAGGTCATGCGTCGGCGGTCAGGCCGCCCGCGCGAGGCTGCCGCGGAGCTCCGCATAAGCCCAATCGATCCACGGGAAAAGCGCCTCGATGTTCGCAGTCTCGACGGTCGCCCCGCACCAGATGCGCAGGCCGGGAGGAGCGTCGCGATAGGCCCCGAAATCATAAGCCGCGCCGCGAGCCTCGATCATCTCCACCAGATCCTTGGCGAACGCGGCGAGCGCCGCCGGGCCGCGCGAGACGATCTCGGGGTCGACGATCTTCAGGCACACGCCGGTATTGGCGCGCGTCGTCGGATCTTCGGCGAGGTAGTCGAGCCAGGGCGTGCGGGCGACATAGGCCGCTACCGCTGCGGCGTTGCGGTCCGCGCGCGCGATCAGGCCCTTCAGGCCGCCGACGGAACGGCCCCATTGAAGCGTATCGAGGTAATCCTCAACGCAGAGCATCGAGACCGTATTGATGACATCGCCTTCGAACAGGCCCTCGTCGAGCTTGCCGTCCTTCGTCATGCGGAAGAGCTTCGGCAGTGGCCAGGACGGGGTGTAGCTCTCGAGCCGCTCGACCGCGCGGGGGCCGAGGACGAGGACGCCGTGCGCCGCCTCGCCACCCATGATCTTCTGCCAGGAGAAGGTCACGACATCGAGCTTGTCGTAGTCGAGCTCCATCGCAAAGGCAGCCGAAGTCGCGTCGCAGATCGTGAGGCCGCCGCGATCGGCCGGGATCCAGTCGCCGTTGCGGACATGGACGCCAGAGGTCGTGCCGTTCCAGGTGAAGACGACGTCTTTCTCGAAGTCGACCGCGCCAAGATCCGGCAGTCGGCCGAACTCGGCGGTGCGCGCGATCGTGTTCGGGAGCTTCAGCTGCGCGACGGCGTCGGTCACCCAGATCGCGCCGAAGCTCTCCCACGCCAGGACCTCGACGCCGCGCGGGCCAAGCAGCGACCACATCGCCATCTCGACGGCGCCGGTGTCCGAGCCCGGAACGACCGCGATGCGATGAGACGCAGGAACGCCCAAGACCTCTCGCGTGAGTTCAATGGATTGCTTGATCTTGGCCTTCGCCATCGCCGAGCGATGCGAACGGCCAAGCGCCGCGCCGGCGAGCGCGTCGAACGACCAACCCGGACGCTTGGAGGTGGGGCCGGAAGAGAAGTTGGGGTTCGCCGGGCGAACCGTGGGCATGCTGTTGATCATCGCGTCCACCAAGGAGCCGGTCGCAAGCGGGCGAGCCGGATCGAGAGCGATAGACGCGGCTTCCGCACGCCGTCAAGCATGGCAGGCCGCCCGGAACCCGAACGAAACCAAAGGTGAAGGCCTTAAACGAGGAAGGGGCGGCCCCTCGCGGCGCCGCCCCTTCCCCAACTCATCCGAAGTCGCTGAGGATCAGTCGAGCATGTAGCGGACGCCGACCCGGAACTCATGGGCCTGGATGTCGTCGACCTTGACCTTGCCGCTTCCGCCGGCGAGGGCGAGCGACTTCGTCTTAGCCTTACCCAGATCGACGAAGCGGTAGTTGGCGTCGATGATGACGTTCGGCGCAACTTCGTAGCCAACACCAGCCATAAGGTTCCAGGCGAAGTTCCAGTTGCTGTCGCCGCGCGGCGAAGGCGCCGCGCTCGAGCTGTAGTGATTGATGTCAAGGTATGCCGTGCCGATACCGCCGCCGACATACGGCGTAAAGCCGTAGAACGTGCCGATGTCGAAGTAAGCGTTCGCGAAGATCGTCACCGCGTCGATCTTGGCTTTCTCGTTGGTGGTGCCCGCAACGCAACCGCCGGGGCAATCGAGGCGGCCGCGGAACTTGGACGGGGTCTCATAGTCCGCAGTCACGTCGGTACGGAACCACTCGCTCCACTTGTAGCCGACGCCGCCGCCGACGATGCCGGCGTCTTTCATCTTCTCGCCGCGGAAGTTCGGGTTACCGCCGAACGCGTCATTGTTGTAGCGGGCCTTCGGGTCGCGGTAGACCTTGTAGCCGACGTCGCCGCGGAGGTACCAGCCGCCGGTCGCAACGGGGACCGGCTCCAGAACCGGAGGCTCCGGCAGGTCGGCCGCCTGGCCGACGGCAGGCAGCATCGCGAGAACGAGCGCTCCGGCGAGCGCAAAGATCGAAAGCTTGGCCATACCGCCATGTCCCTGATGTGCGGCGCCTAGTAATGGCGAGGCGATCCGCGTGAATCCGTGACTGGCAATCTGGCAGCAGCTGGTTAATGCCGACTTAACCTTAACTCTTAGGGTTACTACACTTAACGGCGATTGCTCGATGTGGCTTCGGCGCAACAATAGGCTGGGCGTCAGGTGATCCGCGGCAACTGCGCTCAGGCGGCGGCCTTCGAGATAACGTCGACGACGTCGTTAACGATCGTGGTGACGAGGTCGCGATCGTCGCCTTCAGCCATCACGCGGATGACGGGCTCAGTGCCGGACGGGCGGATGACCAGCCGTCCCTGCGCGCCGAGGCGGTCGGTCGCGGCAGAGATCGCCTTGCGTACCGCGTCGTCGTCCAGCGGTCGGCCAGACTTGTAGCGGACGTTCTTGAGGATCTGCGGCAGGGGCTCGAAGCGGTGGCAGATTTCGGAGACTGGCTTGCCGGCCTTCTGCACGACTGCAAGCAGTTGGAGCGCCGCCACGAGCCCGTCGCCGGTCGTGGCGTAGTCTGACAGCACGATATGGCCGGAGGGCTCGCCGCCCAGATTGTAGCCCCCCGCCCGCATGCGCTCGACGACGTAGCGATCGCCGACAGGCGTACGCTCGAGAGTCAGTCCGATCGAGGTCAGGTAACGTTCGAAGCCAAGATTGGACATTACGGTGGAAACCAGGCCGGGCGCCGACAGGAGGCCCTGTTCCGACCAGGAGGCGGCGACCACCGCCATCAACTGGTCGCCGTCGACCACCTGGCCCTTCTCGTCGACAATGATGACGCGGTCGGCATCGCCGTCGAGCGCGATGCCGACGTCGGCGCGGGTCTCGCGGACCTTGGCGATCAGCGCGTTAGGCGCGGTCGAGCCGACGTCCTTGTTGATGTTGACGCCGTTCGGCTCCACGCCGATTGAGACAACTTCGGCGCCGAGCTCCCATAAAGCCTCGGGGGCGACCTTGTAGGCGGCGCCGTTGGCGCAGTCGACGACGACGCGCAGTCCGTCGAGCGAGAGGTTACGTGCGAGGGTGCGCTTGGCGAACTCGATGTAGCGGGCCTGGGCGTCGTCGATGCGCTTGGCGCGGCCGATCGCGTCCGACAGCGCGAAGCGCGGCGAGAGATCCTGCTCCAGCATCGCTTCGATCTCGAGCTCGACCTCGTCGGAGAGTTTGTAACCGTCGGGCGCGAACAGCTTGATGCCGTTGTCGTCATAAGGGTTGTGCGAGGCGGAGATCATCACGCCGAGATCGGCGCGCATCGAGCGGGTAAGCAGCGCGACGGCCGGCGTCGGCATCGGTCCGAGCAGCAGCACGTTGCAGCCCACCGAGGTGAAGCCCGCCTGGAGCGCGCTCTCGATCATGTAGCCGGAGAGCCTTGTGTCCTTGCCGATCACCACGCGATGAGCGTGATCCCCGCGGCGGAAGGCGAGGCCCGCGGCCATGCCGACCTTCATCGCGAAATCGGGCGTGATCGGAAACTTGTTGGCCCGCCCGCGAATGCCGTCGGTGCCGAAATACTTGCGCGTCATGCGGATCTCCCCGCCCGGTCGGGGAGCCCGCGCCGGCTTGGTCGTCAGTCGTCGGCGGGGACCATAGCGTGTCCGGGTTCAGAAATCGTGTGCGCCGTTCGGAGACGCCCGCCTGAGCGCCCGACGTAATGCAAAGAAAAAGGGCCAGACGTTGGGTCCGGCCCTTTCAAAATCATCGGCGCTTGATCACGCCGTCGGCTGAGGCTCGAGGCCCGCATCTGGACGCGGCCGCGGTTTGCCGGCGCTCGGCACCGCGGAGCCGCGTGGCGTCGGAGGCTCGTCGGTCGCATCCCGCACCGGCGGGTTGCCGGCGAGGATGTCCTTGATCTCCTGACCTGTCAGCGTCTCGTATTCGAGCAGCGCCTTGGCGAGCGTGTCCATCTCCTCGCGCTTTTCGGTGATGATACGCTTCGCCGTCTCGTAGCCCTCGTCGATGAAGCGTTTGATCTCGTTGTCGATCTTCAACATCGTCGTGCCGCTGACATTCTGCTGGCGAGCGACGGACATTCCGAGGAACACCTCGTCCTGGTTCTCGCCATAGGCGACGGTGCCGAGCTCCTTTGAGAAGCCCCACCGCGTCACCATCCCGCGCGCGATGTTCGTCGCATGCTGGATGTCGGACTGGGCGCCGGCGGTCACCTTGTCCTCGCCAAAGAAGATCTCCTCCGCGACACGCCCGCCCATCGCCATCGCAAGGCGCGAGGTGAGCTGTTCGTAGGAAATCGAGATCTGGTCGCGCTCCGGCAGGTACTGCACCATGCCCAGCGCCCGGCCGCGCGGGATGATCGTGGCCTTGTGGATCGGGTCGTTCGCCGGCGTGAACAGCGCCACCACCGCGTGGCCGGCCTCGTGATAGGCGGTGACCTTCTTCTCCTCGTCCGTCATCACCATGCGGCGCTCGGCGCCCATCATGATCTTGTCCTTGGCCGAGTCGAACTCGGCCGAGGTGACCATGCGCTTGGAGCGGCGGGCGGCGAGCAGCGCCGCCTCGTTGACGAGGTTCATCAGGTCGGCGCCCGAAAAGCCCGGCGTGCCGCGCGCGACCGTCTTGAGGTCGACGTCCGGCGCCAGCGGCACCTTGCGGACATGAACCTTCAGGATCTTCTCGCGACCGATGATGTCGGGGTTCGCCACCACGACCTGGCGGTCGAAGCGGCCCGGCCGCAGCAGCGCGGGGTCGAGCACGTCCGGACGGTTGGTCGCGGCGATGAGGATGATGCCCTCGTTCGCTTCGAAGCCGTCCATCTCGACGAGCAGCTGGTTGAGGGTCTGCTCGCGCTCGTCATTGCCGCCGCCGAGGCCGGCGCCGCGATGACGACCGACTGCGTCGATCTCGTCGATGAAGATGATGCACGGCGCGTTCTTCTTCGCCTGCTCGAACATGTCGCGCACGCGGCTCGCGCCGACGCCCACGAACATTTCGACGAAGTCGGAGCCCGAGATCGTGAAGAAGGGCACGTTCGCCTCGCCGGCGACGGCGCGCGCGATCAGCGTCTTGCCTGTGCCGGGAGGGCCGACGAGCAGCACGCCGCGCGGGATGCGGCCGCCGAGGCGCTGGAACTTCTGCGGGTCGCGCAGGAACTCGACGATCTCCTCGAGATCGCCCTTGGCCTCGTCGACGCCGGCGACGTCCTCGAACGTCACGCGGCCATGCGCCTCTGTGAGGAGCTTCGCCTTGGACTTGCCGAAGCCCATGGCCTTGCCGGCCCCACCCTGCATCTGGCGGGAAAGGAACACCCACACGCCGATAAGCGCGATGAAGGGAAGCCACTGCAGCAGCAGCGCGACGAACCAGGGCATGTTCTCGCCCGGCGGACGAGCCGTGATCGAGACGCCCTTGCCGTAGAGACGCTGGACGAGCGACGGATCGTTCGGCGCGTAGGTCTGGAACTGGGATCCGTTGGTGTACTGGCCGGTGATCGTCTGGCCCTCGATCGTGACCGCGCGCACGCCGCCATTATCGACCTGGCTCAGAAGCTCGGAGAACGAGACCTCGTTCACCTGACCGCGCTGCCCCGGATTGTTCTGGAACAGCGTGAACAAAGCCAGCAGCAGCAGGACGATGATCACCCAGAGGGCGAAGTTCCTGAAGTTCGGATTCATTGGAGCCTTTGCGCCTCTCGGAGCGGAACGCCGCGCCGAGAGGGCGCGCCCGCTGCTCGAATGTAGGCTCTGCCGGGCGGGATGCCAAGGTGACGAGGAAGGACCGCCGGAAGATCGACTTGACGGCCGCCCGACTACCGCCGGCAATCGCGCCTCGCTTCGCCACAATCGCGATCCATATGCAGTTCAGGGGCGCGCGAGGAGGCGCGGGAACGATGACGACGTTCGACAAGCGCGAGCAGGCTTTCGAAGCCATGTTCGCCCATGACGAGGAGCTCAAGTTTCGCGCCTATGCGCGCCGCAATCGCCTTCTTGGCCTCTGGGCCGCCGAGAGGCTCGGCAAATCGGGCGAGGCCGCTCAGGCCTACGCCAAGTGCGTCGTGCTCGCCGACTTCGAAGAGGAAGGCGACCATGACGTGTTCCGCAAGGTGCGGGGAGACCTCGAGCAGGCCGGCGTTCTGGAAAGCGACACGGAGCTGCGTCGCCTTATGGACGAGTTGCTGATCACGGCGACCACCCAGTTGAAGACCGAAGACGGCGTTTCTTTTTGATTTGAACGACCGCTCGACCGTCGCGTTAAGCAGCCGTCGGCGGGGCGTTGGATGACTGTTTCCCGAGGAGCCGGGTTCCCATGACATTTCGATTGAAGGCCGCGCTCGGCGCGGGACTGCTGATGATGTCGGCCGGCGCGGCCTCGGCCGCCACCGCGACCGCCGTCACGGCTCTCAATGTGCGTTCCGGCCCCGGCGGGTCCTATCCCGTGGTCGACACGATGCCCGCCGGCGAGACCGTGAACGTGGTCGGCTGTGAAGCCGGCTGGTGCGAGATCAGCATGGGCCGGGACGGAACCGGCTTTGCGAGCGAGAGCTATCTCGATCTCGGCGGCCGGCCCGGACGCTCAACCGTCGTGGTCGAAGAGCGCGAACCCGAGGTCATCACCGGCCTCTCGATCGGCGGCTACTGGGGCAATGATCCCTATTACTATGACGACGGCTTCTATTATTACGGCGGCCGCTGGTACGGCGAACGGCCGGGCCGGCCGGGTTGGGAGCGCTCCTGGCGGCGCGACCACCACCGCGGCGGCGGCCGTGACTTCGGCGACCGCGGCGGACGTCCAGGCTGGGGCGATCGGGACCGCGGAGGCCGTCCGGACCGGGCCGATCTCGGCGGCGGAGGAGGACGGCCGGATCGCGGAGACGGCGGCAGGCCAGGCCGCGGTGGTGGCGACCGGGATCCTGGCGACCGCGGCGGACGCGACCGGGCTGAAGGGCCGCGCGGCGACGCCGGCCGCAGCGAAGCGCGGGTCGATCGCCCCGCTCCCTCCCGGATCGAGGTCGACCGAGGCTCTGCTGGCGGGCGGGACGAGAGCCGAGGACGAGACGGCGGCGGCGATCGCGGCGTGGGCCGTGGCGGCGGCGGCGGAGACCGCGGTGACCGCGGTGACCGCGTTGGCCTGGACCGGGCGCGCTGAACCCAGACAGACGCGGCGGGCAAAGAGCCCGCCGCTTTTTTATGAGCGTCCTCAGCTCGCGCCGAACACCCTGTCGAACACGGCGTCGACGGCCTTGAAGTGGTAGCCGAGGTCGAAGACCTCCTCGAGCTCAAGAGCCGTCAAATAGGTGCGTACAGTCTCGTCGGCTTTCAGCAGCGTGAGGAAGTCGCCCTCCCCGCGCCAGACCGGCATCGCGTTGCGCTGGACGAGCTTGTAGGCGTCCTCGCGGCTTGCGCCCTTCTGGGTCAGCGCCAGAAGCACGCGCTGGGAATGCACGAGGCCGCCGAGCCGGTCGAGATTGGCCTGCATGCGGTCCGGATAGATCAGCAACTTCTCGATAACGCCGGCGATGCGCGAGAGCGCGAAATCGAGCGTCACCGTCGCGTCCGGTCCGATCATCCGTTCGACCGAGGAGTGCGAGATGTCGCGCTCGTGCCAGAGCGCCACGTTCTCCATCGCCGGCAACGCGTAGGACCGCACCATGCGCGCGAGACCCGTGACGTTCTCCGTCAGTACCGGATTGCGCTTGTGCGGCATGGCGGACGAGCCCTTCTGCCCCTCGGAGAAGAACTCTTCGGCCTCCAGAACCTCGGTGCGCTGGAGGTGACGGATCTCGGTCGCGAGCCGCTCGACTGACGAGGCCACGACGCCGAGCGTCGCGAAGAACATCGCGTGCCGATCGCGGGGGATGATCTGCGTGGAGACGGGCTCGACCGAGAGCCCCATCTGGCTCGCGACATGCGCTTCCACCGCCATGTCGATGTTGGCGAAGGTGCCGACCGCGCCGGAGATGGCGCAGGTCGCGATCTCCTTGCGGGCGGAGACCAGCCGCGCGCGAGCGCGCTCGAACTCGACATAGTAGCCGGCGAGCTTGAGGCCGAAGGTGGTGGGCTCGGCGTGGATGCCATGGCTGCGGCCGATGGTCGGCGTGCGGCGGTGCTCGAAGGCGCGGGTCTTCAGCGCCGCGAGCAGCCGGTCGACGTCGGCGATCAGGATGTCGGCGGCGCGCGCGAGCTGCACCGCGAGGCAGGTATCAAGCACATCGGACGACGTCATGCCCTGATGGACGAAACGCGCGTCCGGCCCGACGAATTCGCCGAGATGCGTCAGGAAGGCGATGACGTCGTGCTTGGTCTCGCGCTCGATCTCGTCGATGCGGTCGATGTCGAACTCGGCCGCCCCGCCCTTCTCCCAGATCGTCTTCGCGGCCTCCTTCGGAATCACCCCGAGCTCCGCCAGCGCGTCGGCGGCGTGAGCCTCGATCTCGAACCAGATGCGGAACCGCGTCTCCGGCGACCAGATGGCGGTCATCTCGGGGCGGGAATAGCGCGGGATCATGGGCGGTCGCTCAGGGTCGTTGGGAGGCGCGGGCGTCGTATCACGTCAAGGCGGCCGCGCAACATCGTGGGTCGTTGAACCGACGCGCTACTCGGCGCCCTCCTCCGCCTGCAGCGGCTTCAGCGTCGTGCGCTTCCGCCCCTCCGGCCCCGGTCTTCCCTCGACCAGCGCGCTAACCACGCCGTGCAGAGTCTGGATGTCCTGCTTCGTCGGCTCCATGCGGTGGATCATGTTGCGGAGGTTGCGGATCATCGACGCGCGCTTTTCCGGCGAGCGGAAGAAGCCGGCGTCGGCGAGTTCGCCCTCGAGATGGGCGAACAGCGAGACGATCTCGCTGACCGACCCGGCCGGCGACCTGGTCGGCATGTCGAAGGCCGGCGCCCCGCCGGTCGCGGCCTTGAACCACTCGTAGCCCATGAGCAGGACGGCCTGCGCGAGGTTGAGGCTGGCGTAGGCCGGGTTCACAGGGAACGTGACGACCCGGTGCGCCAGCGCCACCTCGTCGTTCTCGAGCCCCGTACGCTCGCGTCCGAACAGGATGCCGGCCTTGCCGCCGCCGGCGATATGGGCCGCGGTGAGCCGGCCTGCGGCCTCCGGTGGGTCGACGGGCTTGGCCTGCCCTCGCTCGCGCGCGGTGGTCGCGAGCAGCAGGGTCAGGTCGGCCGCCGCCTCCTCCACACTGTGGAAGTGCCGCGCGCCGTCGAGGATGTACGTCGCGCCGGCCGAAAAGGCGCGCGCGTCGTCGGCCTCGGTCCGCCCAGGCGCGCGGACGATCCGCAGGTCCGACAGCGCGAAATTCGCCATGGCCCGCGCGACAGACCCGACATTCGCCGCGAGCTTCGGCTCGACGAGGATGATCGCCGGCCCGGCAGGCAACGCCGCCGCCAGATCCGCCTTGGTGTGATCCGTTCCCGCCATGCCCTGTCCGTCCGCCGCCGTCAGCGCAGCCGATAGCAGAACGCGCGCTATCTCGGGAGCCGTTCAGCGATCCGTTTTTTCGAAAAGCGCGAAGACCAGAGCGACCGCCGGCGCTGCGGCGCCGAGGGTCGCCACGCCCTCCCAGCCGAATTGCGAGAACACCATGCTCGTCACGGCCGAGCCGATCGCGCCGCCGAGGAACAGCGTCGCGACATAGAGGCCGTTGATGCGGCCGCGGGCTGCGGGATCGAGCGCGTAGATCGTGCGCTGGCCAAGCACCATGTTGATCTGGACGCCCGCGTCGAGAATGACCGCGCCGACAACGAGTGCCGCGATCCCGAGCCATCCGCCGCCGAGATGGAGGTCCAGGCCCGCCAGCGCAAAGCCCCCGATCACAAGCGCGAAAGCGACGCGCGTGCCGGCTTTGGTGTGGCCGGAATCCGCCAGCCGGCCCGCGAGCGGCGCGACCAGCGCTCCCCCTGCGCCGGCGAGCGCGAACAGGCCGATCATCGAATGCGACCAGCCATAGGCCTCGCTGAGCCGCATGGGCGAGGCGGTCCAGAACATCGAAAAGGCGGCGAACATCGTGGCTTGGTAAAGTGCGCGGCGGCGCAACGTCGCGTGCTTGCGCCAAAGCCCGAGCATCGAGCTGATGAACTGGAAGTACGGCTCGCCGGCGGGCGGGCGGCGCGACGGAATGAGCGCGTTCAGCGCAAGCGCCGTCACCGCCATCAGAACCGCCGAGAGGCCAAACACCGCGCGCCAGCCGAGATGATCGGCGAGCACTCCCGAGATCGGCCGGGACAGCAGGATGCCGAACAGCAGTCCGCTCATGATCGACCCGACCACGCGGCCGCGGCTTTCCTCCGGCGCCATGCCGGTGACCAGCGGCAGCAGCATCTGGGCCGCGACCGAAGAAACCCCGACGAGCGCGGACGCCGCGAAGAAAGCTCCGCCTGTGGGAGCGGCCGCCGCAAGCCCGAGCGCGACGATCGCGACGCCGAGGGTGATGTTGAGCAGGCGCCTGCTCTCGACGAGATCGACCAGCGGCGCGACCGCGATCAGCCCGATTGCGTAGCCGCCTTGCGTCAGCGCGACGAGCCAGCTTGCGGAGGCCGACGCAATGCCGAGGTCGCGGGCGATCAGGTCGACCAGCGGCTGCGCGTAATAGAGGTTCGCGACGATCGCGCCGCAGGCGACCGCCGCCGCCGTCACCGTCGCGCGGTCGGCCCCGCCACGCAGGGCCAACCCGTGCGTCTCCGCCATGTCGCTTCCTCGAGTTTTGAAGTGTGCTGGCGAGATAGCGCACGTGAGCCGGCGATCACAGGGGGCGCTGACGCAGGCGAGCCTTGCGCGGCGGCGATCCAGCCGCTCCGGCGCCGCCCTTGGCCGGGCGACGCCGCGGATGCTAAGACCGGTTTTGCCGGTTTTCCGCGCGCCCGCTTGCCCCTTCAGCCGAAAAAGGCCGCTCGCCCCATGCCGAAGATCAAGGTCGCGAACCCCGTCGTCGAACTCGACGGAGACGAGATGACGCGGATCATCTGGACCTTCATCAAGGACAAGCTGATCCACCCTTATCTCGATCTCGACCTCGAATATTACGACCTAGGCGTCGAGAACCGCGACGCGACCGAGGACAAGGTGACGGTGGATGCAGCCGAGGCGATCAAGCGCGTCGGCGTCGGCGTGAAATGCGCGACCATCACGCCCGACGAAGGCCGCGTGAAGGAGTTCAACCTCAAGAAGATGTGGCGGTCGCCGAACGGCACGATCCGCAACATCCTCGGCGGCGTGATCTTCCGCGAGCCGATCATCTGCAAGAACGTGCCGCGCTTGGTGCCCGGCTGGACGCAGCCGATCGTCGTCGGCCGCCACGCCTATGGCGACCAGTACCGCGCGACCGACTTCCGCTTCCCCGGCAAGGGCAAGCTGACGATCAAGTTCGTCGGGGAGGACGGCCAGACGATCGAGCACGAGGTGTTCGACGCGCCGGCGGCGGGCGTCGCGATGGCGATGTACAATCTCGACGAGTCCATCCGAGAGTTCGCGCGCGCTTCGCTGAACTACGGACTGAACCGCAAGTTTCCGGTCTATCTCTCGACCAAGAACACGATCCTCAAGGCCTATGACGGGCGCTTCAAGGACATCTTCCAGGAGGTCTACGAGGCCGAATTCAAGGACAAATTCGCCGAAGCCAAGATCTGGTACGAGCACCGCCTGATCGACGACATGGTGGCTTCGGCGCTGAAATGGTCCGGCGGCTATGTCTGGGCCTGCAAGAACTACGACGGCGACGTGCAGTCCGACACGGTGGCTCAAGGCTTCGGATCGCTCGGCCTGATGACCTCAGTGCTGACGACGCCGGACGGCAGGATCATGGAGGCGGAAGCCGCGCACGGCACCGTCACCCGGCACTATCGCGAGCATCAGAAGGGCAAGGCGACCTCGACCAACTCGATCGCCTCGATCTTCGCCTGGACCCGGGGCTTAAGCCACCGCGCCAAGCTCGACGACAATGCCGAACTGAAGCGCTTCGCCGAAACGCTGGAGAAGGTGTGCGTGAGCACCGTCGAGAGCGGGTTCATGACTAAGGATCTGGCGCTGCTGGTCGGCGACACCCAGAGCTGGCTGACGACGCAGGGCTTCTTGGACAAGGTCGACCAGAACCTTCAAAAGGCGATGGGCTGAGGCTCTAGCCCCCGATCTCCGGCCGCGGGCCGGCGGCGAGGACCTTGAGAAGCGGGGCGCGCCGCCGCTGTTCGGCGAAGCCCAGCAGCACGGCGGCCGAGGCCGCTGCGGCCGCCTGAGCGAGCGCCTCGTCCGGAATTTCACCGGCGATCCAGAACGAAAGACACCCCCGGAAGCCGACGGCGAGCTGGGCCGCGATCTCAGCTTTGCCGACGATGCGTTCGGGAGCGAGGCCTGAGAGGTCCGCCAGCGCGATCGCCCAGAGATCCCGCGACTGAGACCATACGGCGCTTGGCGCGGGACTGACAACGCCAAGCGAGCCCACCACCGCCTTATAGACGCCCGGCCGCTCCAGCAGCAAACCGACGGCGATCCGGCTCATCGTTAGGACGCCGGCCACCGCGTCTTCCTTCCCCTTGTGCGCCTGGAAGCGGTCCGCCATGCGGCCGATGACGCGCGCCGAGAGCGCCTGGATGATCTGGGTCTTGCCGCCGAAATGATTGAACGGCGTGACGAAGCTGACGCCAGCCTCCGCCGCGAGCGCCCGCATGGAGAAATCGGCGTCCTCGCTCCGCTGCAGGAGCCGCTCGGCAGCGTCCAAGACCCCCTCGCGCGCCGCTTGTCGGTTTCTGTCACGCAGCGACAGCGCGGCCACGCCTGTCTCTCCGCTCATGGCTGCCCAAACCGTTTTTCATATTTCAATATGTTTTTCATATCATGATATGGTTTCTTGAACAAGGACGGGAGCAGGACATGGCTCAAGCCAAGACTTTCCTCATCACCGGCGTCAGCTCCGGCCTCGGCGCCGCCTTTGCGACGGCCGCGCTCGCCGCCGGTCATCGCATCATAGGCACGGTGCGCAGCGCCGACGCGGCCCGCTCTTTCGCCGCGCAAGCGCCTGAACGGGCGCATCCGCTGCTGCTCGACGTCACCGACTTCGACCGGGTCGCCGTCGCCGTGCCCGAAGCGGAGCGCAGCGCCGGTCCGATCGACGTGCTCGTCAACAACGCCGGCTATGGGCACGAAGGCATGCTCGAAGAATCCCCGCTCGACGAACTCCGCCGGCAGTTCGACGCCAACGTCTTCGGCGCGGTCGCGATGATCAAGGCCGTTCTGCCGGGCATGCGCGAACGCCGCGCCGGCCATATCGTCAACGTGACCTCGATGGGCGGCTTCATCACGATGCCGGGCATCAGTTATTATTGCGGCAGCAAGTTCGCGCTCGAAGGGATTTCTGAGGCGCTCTCGAAGGAAGTTGCGTCCTTCGGCGTGCGCGTCACGGCGCTCGCGCCGGGGCAGTTCCGGACCGATTGGGCCGGCCGCTCCATGGTCCGAAGCGCGCGCGGCATAGCGGACTACGATGCGGTGATGGACCCGATCCGGGCCGCGCGGCTGGCGAAAAACGGCAAGCAGTCGGGAGATCCCGCGAAAGCGGCGGCCGCCCTTCTAACGCTGGTCAAGGCCGAGGATCCGCCGGTCCGGCTCTATCTCGGCGACGACGCGCTGAAGCTCGTCGAGGACAAGATCGCGGCCATGAAGGCGGAACTCGCCCGCTGGGAGAACCTCTCCCGCTCCACCAACTTCGCCTGAAGCCGTCAGGCCGCGGCGAGCAGCGCCGCGACCGCGTCGAGCGCCTCGCTGGCCTTCGCGCCGTCGGGGCCGCCGGCCTGAGCCATGTCCGGCCGGCCGCCGCCGCCGGAGCCGCCGAGCGCGGCGGAGGCGGCGCGGACCAAATCGACGGCGTTGAACTTCGCCGCAAGATCCTGCGTGACGCCCACGACCACGCCCGCCTTGCCCTCCGCCGTCACGCCGACGATCGCCGCGACGCCGGAGCCGAGAGACCGCTTGGCCTCGTCGACGAGGCCCTTGAGGTCCTTCATCTCGATGCCTTCCACCGTGCGGGCGAACAGTTTTATGCCCCCGACGTCGCGCACCGCTTCCGCGCCGCCCGAGCCCTCGCCGGCCATCGCGAGCTTCTTGCGAGCGTCGACCAGTTCGCGCTCGAGCTTGCGGCGTTCTTCGACCAGCGCCTCCACGCGGGCGACCACATCCGCCTCCTGCGTCTTGAGCAGCAAAGCAAGCTCGGCGACGCGCGCATTCTGCGTCTCGAAATGCTGGCGGGCCGCCTCCCCTGTCAGCGCCTCGACGCGGCGGACGCCCGCGGCGACCCCGCTCTCGCCGACGATGGTGATCGCGCCGATCTCGCCCGTCGCGCCGACATGCGTGCCGCCGCAAAGCTCGATCGAATACGGCTTATCCTCGTCGGTCTTGCCCATCGACACGACCCGGACCTCATCGCCATATTTCTCGCCGAACAGGGCGCGGGCGCCGGAAGCGCGGGCCTCCTCGATGCCCATGACGCGCGTCGTCACCGCGTCGTTCTGCAGGACGATACCGTTCGCGATCGCTTCGACTTGGGCGAGATCGGAATCGTCGATCGGCTTCGGATGGCTGAAGTCGAAACGCAGCCGGTCGGGCGCGACCAGCGAGCCCTTCTGCGCCACATGATCGCCGAGCGTCAGCCGAAGCGCCTCGTGCAGCAGATGGGTCGCGGAATGATTGCCGCGAATCCTGCGGCGGCGAGCGTGGTCGACCGTGAAGGTCAGAGCGTCGCCGACCCGGATCGCGCCCTCGGCCACCTCGACCACATGGACGAAGAGGTCGCCGAGCTTCTTCTGCGTCTCAGTCACCTCAAGCCGAACGCCTGAAGCGGTGAGCGCGCCGGAATCGCCGACCTGACCGCCGGATTCCGCATAAAATGGCGTCTGGTTCGCGACCAGCTGGCCCGTCTCGCCGGCGTTCAGCCGCTCGACCTCGACGCCGTCCTTCAGCAGCGCAACGACGGCGCCTTCGGCCTGCTCCACGCCGTAGCCTAGGAACTCGGTCGGGCCGACGCGGTCCCGCAGGCCGAACCAGACCGCCTCGGTCGCGGCCTCGCCGGAGCCCGACCAGGCGGCGCGCGCCTCGGCCTTCTGGCGCGCCATTGCGGCGTTGAAGCCTTCGACATCGACCGCGACTCCCCGCGGGCGGAGCGCGTCCTGCGTCAGATCGAGCGGGAAGCCATAGGTGTCGTAGAGCTTGAACGCCGTGTCGCCGGCGAGGCTGTCGCCCTCGCCAAGACCGGCCGCGGCTTCCTCCAGCAAGCCGATGCCGCGCGCGAGCGTCGAGCGGAAGCGGGTCTCCTCAAGCTCCAGCGTCTCGGTGATCAGCGCCTCGGCGCGGACGAGCTCCGGATAGGCCGCGCCCATCTCGCGGGTCAGCGCCGGAACGAGCCGCCACATCAGCGGATCACGGGCGCCCAGCAGCTGCGCGTGGCGCATGGCGCGGCGCATGATGCGGCGCAGGACATAGCCGCGACCTTCGTTCGACGGCAGCACGCCTTCGGCGACCAGGAAGGCGGAGGCGCGCAGATGGTCCGCGATGACGCGGTGGCTCGCCTTCGCTTCGCCTTCGGCCGCGACGCCGGTCGCCTCGACGCTGGCGTTGATCAGGCTGCGGAACAGGTCGGTGTCGTAGTTCGACGGGACGCCCTGCAGGATCGCCGAGATGCGCTCAAGACCCATGCCGGTGTCGATCGACGGCCGCGGCAGGTCGCGCCGGTCGCCGGGCGCGACCTGGTCGTATTGCATGAAGACTAGGTTCCAGAACTCCAGGAACCGGTCGCCGTCCTCGTCCGCGCTGCCGGGAGGGCCGCCCGCGAGCTTGTCGCCCTGATCGAAGAAAATCTCGGAGCAAGGACCGCAGGGGCCAGTTTCGCCTGCCGCCCAGAAATTGTCGGACGAGGCGATGCGGATGATCTTGTCGTCGGAGAAGCCCGCAATCTTCTTCCAGAGCGCATGAGCCTCGTCGTCGTCGATGTACACGGTGACGAGCAGGCGGTCTTTTGGCAGATCGAAATGCTTGGTGACGAGGTTCCAGGCTAGCTCGATCGCGCGTTCCTTAAAGTAATCGCCGAAAGAGAAGTTCCCGAGCATCTCGAAGAAGGTGTGGTGCCGGGCCGTGTAGCCGACGTTGTCGAGATCGTTGTGCTTGCCGCCGGCGCGCAGGCATTTTTGGGCTGTGGTCGCGGTCGAGTAAGACCGACGCTCGACGCCCGTGAACAGGTTCTTGAACTGGACCATGCCGGCGCTGGCGAACATCAGCGTCGGATCGTTGCGCGGAACGAGCGGACCGGACGCCACCGGCGCATGACCCTCCCCGGCGAAATAGTCGAGGAAGGTCTTACGGACTTCGTTGACGCCGCTCATCGTTCCCAAACTGCCTGGCCGGACTTCTGATGTCGGAGGGGCGGCCGAAAACAGCCGACGCCCTGTCGCAGCCCGCGATGCGAGAGCTGCGACAGGGCGCGGCGCACATTACCCGCGGCCCTAAGCCCCTGTCCAGAAAGCCCGGCGCGGCGCCTCGCCGCCCGAAGGCGACAAATCAGTCCGTGTCGTTCTCGGGATCATTCGGATCGATCTCGTCGAAGATCTTGTCGGCGATGACGCCCGAGGCCTCGCGAACCGCGCCCTCGATGCGGCGGGCGACCGCCTCGTTCTCCTTGAGATAGGCCTTGGCGTTCTCGCGGCCCTGGCCGAGGCGCTGGCTGTCGAAGGAGTACCAAGCGCCGGACTTCTCGACGATGCCGGCCTTGACGCCGAGGTCGACGAGCTCGCCCACCTTGGAGACGCCTTCGCCGTACATAATGTCGAACTCGACCTGCTTGAACGGCGGCGCGACCTTGTTCTTCACCACCTTGACGCGGGTCTGGTTGCCGACGACCTCGTCGCGCTCTTTGATCGCGCCGATGCGGCGAATGTCGAGGCGGACCGAGGAGTAGAACTTCAGCGCGTTGCCGCCCGTCGTCGTCTCCGGGCTGCCATACATCACGCCGATCTTCATGCGGATCTGGTTGATGAAGATCACCATGGTCTTCGACTTCGAGATCGAGCCGGTGAGCTTGCGGAGCGCCTGGCTCATCAGGCGCGCCTGAAGGCCGGGCTGGACCTCGCCCATCTCGCCCTCGAGTTCGGCGCGCGGAGTCAGCGCCGCGACCGAATCGACGACCAGCACGTCGACCGCGCCCGACCGCACCAGCGTGTCAGTGATCTCAAGCGCCTGCTCGCCAGTGTCCGGCTGAGAGATCAGCAGGTCTTCGAGGTTCACGCCGAGCTTGCGGGCGTAGATCGGATCGAGCGCGTGCTCGGCGTCGACGAAGGCGCAGACGCCGCCCTTCTTCTGGGCCTCGGCGACCGTGTGCAGCGCGAGCGTCGTCTTGCCCGAGCTTTCCGGCCCGAAGATCTCGATGATGCGGCCACGCGGCAGCCCGCCGACGCCGAGCGCGATGTCGAGGCCAAGAGACCCTGTCGCGATCGTCTCGACTTCGTTGAGCACCTGGCCGGTGCCAAGCCTCATGATCGAGCCTTTGCCAAAGGCGCGCTCGATCTGAGACAGGGCGGCGTCCAGCGCCTTGGTCTTGTCCATGGAGCTTCCTTCGACGAGGCGGAGTGCGGATTGGGACATCGCGGGTCGCTCCTTATGGCACGGTGGGCGTGAGGGCTTCAACGCGCGATCTGTACGCTATTTGTTCTCGCTCTGCAAGAGTGGGTTAAACCCCGGTCATGAAATCGTTTTCTGAAATACGTTCTTGCTATGATCCCCGGGGACCTTGTCCGGGCCTCAGACGACCATCTGGTTGCCGAGCTCGACCACCCGGCCGGCGGGGATTCGGAAATACTCGGTCGCGTCGTGCGACTGGCGGACGAGGCCGATGAAGATGTGGTCCTGCCATAGCGGCATGCCCACGCTGGCCGAGGGGCGGTAGGAGCGGCGCCCGACGAAGAACGAGGTCTTCATCATGTCGAACGGCAGGCCGTGGGCCTTCGCCTGGGCGAGCGCTCGCGGCAGGTTCGGGTCCTCCATGAAGCCGTAGCGCAGTTCGAGCGTGGCGAACTCCTCGGAGATCCGCGTCAGCGTGATGCGCTCGGCCTGCGGCACCGTCGGCTGGTTGAGGGTCTGGATCGACAGGATAACGTTGCGCTCGTGGAGCACCTTGTTGTGCTTGAGATTGTGGAGCAACGCCGGCGGCGTGATCGCGGGCGAGCTGGTGAGGAACATCGCCGTGCCCTTCACCCGCGTCGCCGAGCTTGTCGACATCGACTTCGCGAAATCCTGGATGGGAATCGCCTCGCGCTCGATGCGCCCCTCCACGAAGCGAGTGCCGCGGATCCAAGTCCACATCACGACCACGCAGATCGCGCCGAGCATCAGCGGCACGTAGCCGCCGTCTTTAATCTTGAGCAAATTGGCGCTGAGGAAGGTGGCGTCGGTGACGATCAGCGGCGTCATGATCAGAAGCGCGAGCGGCCAGCCGAACTTCCACGCCTTTGCAATGACGACGATCGCCAGCACGCTCGACATGATCATCGTGCCGACGACCGAAATGCCGTAGGCCGCGGCCAGTCGTCCGGAAGTCTGGAAGGTGATGACGAGCAGCACGACACAGGCGAGCATCAGCCAGTTCACCTTCGGCATGTAGATCTGGCCGTGCTGCGTCTCCGAGGTGTGCTGCACCTCGAGGTGCGGCAGCAGACCAAGTTGCATCGCCTGGCGCGTCAGCGAATAGGCGCCGCTGATGTTGGCCTGGCTGGCGACGACCGTCGCGACGCACGAGAACAGCACGAAGGGCAGCCGTAGCCAGTCCGGCACCATCAGAAAGAAGAGGTTCTCGATCGCCGCCGGATGAGAGACCGCGAGCGCGGCCTGTCCAAGATAGTTCATGACGAGAGCCGGAAGCACGAGGCTGAGCCAGGCGACGCGGATCGCCCGGGGACCGAAATGGCCCATGTCGGCATACAGCGCCTCCGCTCCCGTGACCGCGAGGAAGGTCGCGCCCAGCACGACAAATCCTAAGAACCCGTGCTCCACCAGAAAGTAGATCGCGTGATACGGATTAAGCGCGTTCAGCACGGCGGGCGCGTCGAAGACGTGGCTTATCCCGAGGGCTGCGAGCGACAGGAACCATACGACCATCACGGGGCCGAACAGCGCGGCGACCCGGCCGGTGCCGTAAGACTGGGCGGCATAGAGACCGAAGATGATAACGAGCGTAATCGGGAGGATGAACGGCTCGAAGGCGGGGCTCGCCACCTTCAGGCCCTCTGCTGCGGAAAGCACCGACACCGCCGGCGTAATGACGGCGTCGCCATAAAACAGAGCGGCGCCGAGCACGCCGAGCGCGACAAGAATACGACTGGGGTGGCCGAGCGCCTCTTGCGCCAGCGCCATAAGCGAAAGCGTGCCGCCCTCCCCGTGATTGTCGGCCCGGAGCAGTATCAGGACGTATTTGAAGGTGACGACGATCACCAACGCCCAAATCAGCAGCGAGGTGACGCCAACGACCTCCTCGACGTTCGGCCTGCCGAGATGCAGGAGCGATTCCCGCATTGCGTAGAGCGGACTCGTCCCGATGTCGCCATAGACGACGCCGATGCTGCCGATGGTGAGCTTGAGGAAGCCGTGACGGCTGTCTTTCGCCGCGGCGGCCGGCGCGCCGCCATGCGTGCCGGTCGAGCCCGGCGTCGAAGCCCCTGGCGCGGGTTCGGAAGGCGGAGGCGTGATGGCCGCGCCTTCGTCTTGAGCTGTCGTCATCGAAAACTCTGAACCTGCTCGCCGGAACGGGGAAGGGCTTCGGACGCGTCCGGATTATGTTCGGCCGTCATGGGCTCGGCAACAGCGCGTCGACATAGCCCAGCATCCTGTAGCTCACAAGGCCGACCCATTCCCGTACCGCGACGTCGAGACGGCCGAGCCCGCCGCTGACCGCGGCGAAGACCCTCCCCGCGTCCTGCGGCCCCCTGGTGCGGTAGTCGACCGGCCAGGCCTCTACGGCGAAGTCCGCCGCCCGAAAGCAGCCCATCGAGCGGGGCATGTGATAGGCCGACGTCACCAGCAGCCAGCGCTCGCCCGGTCGGGGCGACACCAGGTCGCGGACGAAGCGGGCGTTCTCGACCGTGTTGCGCGCCTTGCCCTCCAGAACGAGACGCTCGGGCGCGATGCCGAAGCTCTCGAACAGGCGGGCCGCGAGGTCGGCCTCAGTCGCGCCGTCGAGCACCATCTGGTTCGATCCGCCAGTGAAGGCGATCCGCGCCTCGGGCCAGCGCCGCGCGAGGCCCGCGATCTCGGTCAGCCGCTCGGCGGCCGAAGTCATAGACATGTCCCGTCGGGCGCCCGCGACCAGCGTGTCGAACGAGCCGCCGAGCACCACGATGCCGGCCGGCGCGATTCCGTCGGGAGCACGAGGGAACCGCTCCTCGAGCGGGAGGAGCAGGATGTTCGCGAGCGGCGACAATCCGCAGACAGCGATCCCGAGAATGGACAGCGTCATCACTGCGCCGCCGAGGCTCCCCGCTCCGGCAATCCACAGAACCGCGCCGACGACGCCGAAGGCCGCCAGCAGGTTCGAGGGAGCGATGAGGAAGCCGAGAACTTTGGAGACGAGGAAGAACACGGTCGCGCTCCATGACGAACTCAAGGACCGCGGCGCGATCCTCCTATCCAAGCTCGTCTTATGCGCCGCCACATAGAGCGCGGATCAGCCGGGGCGCTATGCACATGCTTACGGCGACCGAAGATCACTTCCGAGCGATGGCTCTCAGTCCCATTCAGGCGCAAAGGACGGCGAGGTGATGCGGCCGTCTTTCGTGCGGAGCGCGGAAACCCTCGACATTTCGGCCTCATCAAGCGCGAAGTCGAAGATATCGAAATTCTCCGCGATGCGCGCCTTCTTCGACGAGCGCGGGATCGCGATCACGCCGTCCTGCTGGATCAGCCAGCGTAGCGCGATCTGGGACGGCGTCTTGCCGTGAGCCTCGGCGATGGCCTTGATCGTGGCGTCCTCCGCTACCTTGCCCTTGGCGATCGGGCTGTAGGCCGTCAGCGCCATGTCGTTGGCGTCGAGCGCCGCCTTCACGGCGGACTGGTCCAGGAAGGGGTGGTACTCGACCTGATTGGTGACGAGCGGAGCGCCGGACAGGTCGATCGCCTCGCGCAGCGTCTTCACCGGAAAATTCGAGACTCCGATGTCGCGAGAGAGCCCGTTGCTGCGCACCGCGTTCAGCGCCTTCAGCGTCTCCTGAAGCGCAACGGCCGGGTTCGGCCAATGCAGCAGCAGCAGGTCGACATAGGAGACCCCGAGCTTCTTCAAGCTGTCCTCGACGGAGCGCTGCAGATCGCCGTCGCGGTAGCGATCGGTCCAGACCTTGGTCGTCAGGAACACCTCGTCCCGGTTGACGCCGGAACGCCGCAGGCCTTCGCCGACCTCGACCTCGTTGCCGTAGATCTGGGCGGTGTCGATGTGGCGGTAGCCGATCTCAAGCGCCGCCTGCACGGCGTCGCGGGCCTCCTCGCCGTCGAGCTGCCAGGTGCCGAAGCCGAGCGCCGGGATCGACGCTCCGTTGGCGGCGACGAGCGGTGATTGTCCTGCACGGGTGAGCATGGCCTGGCGTCCTTATCCTTGTGGCCCACCTGTCGGGGCGTTCACGGATTCGGGACGGCAGATGGGGCGCGCAGCCCCGATGTCAGCCCGTTCGCCGGCGGGCGGTCAGTACCCGGTGGCGGCGAAGCGGCGCCAGGCGGCGGTCGAACCGACGAACACGTTGCGATCGACGTCGCCGGAAACGCCCGCGATCCGCCCGGTCGCGGTGTGCTGCCAGAACGAGAAGTTGCGGCTCGCGTCGAACTTCAGGCTCGGATGACCGGCGACGCTGCGCAGCCAGAAGTGATGGTTCGGGAAGGAGCCGACCAGCACGTCGCGATGGAAGTCGACGCTCGTGTAGATCACCGGACGCTTGCCGTAGTGCTTCTCGACGATGCGCAGGAAGGTCGCCATCTCGCGCTGCACTTCGGCCGCCGGCGGGCGACGCTGGCAAGTCGGAGAGAGGTGGTTCCACTCCATGTCGAGCACCGGTGGAAGGGCGTCCGGATCGTTCGGCACGTTGTGGATGAACCAGGCGGCCTGCTCGGCGCCGGTGCGGCAGAAATAATAGAAGTGATAGGCGCCGCGCGGGACGCCGGCCGCCTTTGCTGCGGCCCAGTTCTCGGCGAAGCGGTCGTCGATGCGGTCGCCGCCTTCGGTCGATTTGAGGTAGGCAAACGAGGTTCCAGCCGCGCGCACCGCGCTCCAGTCGATCGGACCCTGATATTTCGAGACGTCGATGCCCTTGATCGCGTGATCCTCGGGCGTCGTTATGATGCCGGTGAGCGGGGAGCCGATGCCGACGCTGGCCGGGACCGTGGTCGTCAGCGCGGTGCGCTGGACCTCGACGTCGCCATCGATCGACGAACACGCGGCCAGAGCAAGAGCCGCCGCAACAGCCGCTGCGACGCCGAGCCCGCGCAGGGCGCCTCCCCCGATAGCTGCCATGAACCCCGATCGCTCCGATAAGACGGGATCAGCCGTTTCGACCTTGCGGCCGGATACGCCTATTACGGACGCCCGAGGATGACCTGCTCCGCGCGCTGCTGCAACTCGGCTTTCGCCACACGCTGCGATTGCTTGCGCGGATCGCTGGCGGCGTCGGCCGCGACGATGAGGCCGCTGAGCAGGCCAGCGAAAACCAGGCACCCAATAAGGCGCGCGACCATCGGCTCAATCATGGCGGCGATCCTCTTACCGTGACGATTCGAACACAGCGGAACCTACCCCGGCAAAAATGGCCAAATCGTTAACGATCCGGTCACCATGTCTGGAAGGACTTGATTCACCCTCGCGACGCCCCGTCAAAACGGGCCAAGCCGGAACCACCAGCTCGCCAGCCCGAGGAACGAGAAAAAGCCGACCGTGTCGGTCACCGTTGTGAGGAATACGCCGGAGGAGACCGCCGGGTCGAACTTCATCTTGTCGAGCCCGAGCGGGATGAGGATGCCGAACAGGCCGGCGAAGACGAGGTTCGTCACCATCGCGGCGGCGATGATGGCGCCAAGCTGCGCGCTCTGGAACCAGAGGCCCGCGATCATCCCCACCACGACGGCGCAGATAATGCCGTTCAGCAGGCCGACCAGGGTCTCGCGGCGGATGAGGCGACGGGCGTTGTGGCCGCCAATGTCGTGCGTCGCGAGCGCGCGCACCGCGACCGTCATGGTCTGCGTGCCGGCGTTGCCGCCCATCGACGCCACGATCGGCATCAGCACCGCAAGGGCCACCATCTGCTCGATCGTCGCCTCGAACAGGCCGATCACGCTCGCCGAGAAGAACGCCGTCGCGAGGTTGACGAGCAGCCACGGAACGCGGCTCCGCGCCGTGTAGAGCACGGGGTCGGAAATCTCCTCGTCGCCGGTGACGCCGCCGAGCGCGCGAAGGTCCTCGTCGGCCTCCTCCTCAATGACGTCGAGGATGTCGTCGACCATCAGCACGCCGACCAGCCGTCCGGCTTCGTCGACGACCGCGGCGGAGACGAGATTGTAGCGCTCGAAGGCGCGGGCCGCGTCCTCCTGGTCATCGGTCGCGCGGATGGTGCGCGGATCCTCCTCGAGAATCTCCGACAGCAGCTTGCTGCGGCGCGCGCGCAGCAGCCGGTCGAGCGCCACCGAGCCCAGCAGCTTGTACGCGGGATCGACGATGAAGATCTCGTAGAACGTGTCCGGCAGACCCTCGGTGTCGGCGACGTAGTCGATGACGTGGCCGACCGTCCAGAACGGCGGCGCGGCCACGAACTCCGTCTGCATGCGCCGGCCGGCGGAGCTTTCGGGATAGTCGAGGCTACGCGTCAGCGCGACGCGCTCGGCCCCGGACATCTGCTCGAGGATCTTGTCCCGGTCCGCCTCGTCGAGATCCTCGAGGATGTAGACCGCGTCGTCCGAGTCGAGGTCGCGCATGCCTTCCGCGACGGTCTCGGGCGCGAGCTCCTCGAGCAGTTGGACGCGGACGGTCTCGTCGACTTCGGTCAGGGCCGCGAAGTCGAAATCCTTGCCGAGCAGTTCGACCAGCTTCGGCCGGTCGTCGTGCTCCAGCGCCTCGATCAGGTCGCCGAGGTCAGATTCGTGCAGGTCGCCCGCGAGATCGTGGACGCGCGCGGAGTCGTTCTCGCTGATCGCCTTGGCGACGCCGTCGACGTAGAGCGCGGAGAGGCGGCCCTCCTCGGTTCGGATGTCGACCTCATCGGGCGGCGTCGCGTCGCGCGTCTCGGCGTCAGCGGTCATGCGCCCTCGCGGCGAACGGGTATGGGGATCAGGGCCTCCGGGCCCCTTTAGGCGCTCTTGTGCGCCGCGGCAACCACGCGGACGCTGAAACGAAAACGGCCCGCGCGAGGCGGGCCGTTTCGTCGACTGGAGGTCCGGGAACCGTTTAAGAAATCCCCGGCAGCTCGCATTTCAAAAGTGCTGGTGCGGTCGAGAAGACTCGAACTTCCACGGGTTGCCCCACAGCGACCTCAACGCTGCGCGTCTACCAGTTCCGCCACGACCGCGGCGGCGTGCTGATAACAAAAGGATTGCGCCGCCACAAGCGCGATGACGCCTGTTTTACGCGGCGGCTTCGTCCTCGACGCGCTCGGTCCGGCCCTTCTCGGGCTTCAGCAGCATCTCCGTGATCTCGACGCCGATGCGCTCGCCGTTCACGAACACCGAGCCGTGCGCGATGGGGTGGTCGTTGGCGAGCAGCGTCACCGCGTCGCCCTCCATCGAGGACAGTTCGATCACCGCGCCGCGGCCCATGCGCAGCAACTGATGGATCGGGATCTGGGCTGCGCCGAGCACGACGGAAAGCTCGAGATTGACCTTGTCGATCTGCGGCACGAAACGTCTCCGGGCGCGCCCGATCGGCGCGGGCGCTTGTTTTGACGCACGATCCCACGCACGTGGTTAAAGCATGGTTGACTTCGCTCCCCCGCCCTCGCGCGACGCCCTGTTCAGCGCCTTCCTTCCGCGGGGCGACGCCGCCGCCGTCGAATGGCGGACAAGCGACCAGCCCGTCCCCTATCCGCAGGCCGTCGAGGCGATGGACGCGCGCGCTGCGGCGATCGCTTCCGGAGACGCTCCCGAACTCGTCTGGCTGCTGGAGCATCCCGCGCTCTACACCGCAGGCACGAGCGCCGACATCGGCGACCTGACGGAGCCGGACCGGCTGCCGGTTTTCCAGACCGGACGCGGCGGGCAGTACACCTATCATGGGCCCGGGCAGCGCATCGCCTACGTGATGCTCGATTTGAAGCGGCGCACGCCGGACCTTCGCGCCTATGTGGCGGCGCTCGAAGGCTGGCTGATCGCGACGCTCGATCGCTTCGGCGTCGACGGCGAGCGGCGCGAGGACCGCGTCGGCGTCTGGGTGCGCAGGCTCGACCGCGGCCGCGGGGCGGAGGACAAGATCGCGGCGATCGGCGTGCGCGTCCGCAAATGGGTGACGCTGCACGGCGTCAGCCTGAACGTCGAGCCGGATCTCTCGCATTACGCCGGCATCGTGCCCTGCGGCGTGCGCGACCATGGCGTGACGAGCCTTCTCGCCCTCGGCCGCGTGGTCTCAACCGCTGAGGTCGACATGGCGATGCGCGAGACCTTCGAGGAGATCTTCGGGCCGACGACGGCGGAGATTGGCTAACGACCGCGTGCGGCCGTGAGACGTATCGCCTGAACGCCCCTATATGGGCGCGATGCCGACCTTCCCGAACGTCGCGATTCCCAATCGCATTCTCGTGCCTCTGATCGTCGCCTGCGCGTTGTTCATGGAGAACCTTGATTCGACGGTTCTCTCGACCTCGCTTCCGGCGATCGCGACCGAACTCGGCGTCCAGCCGATCGATCTGAAGCTCGCGCTCACCGCCTATCTGCTGAGCCTCGCCGTGTTCATCCCCGTCTCCGGCTGGATGGCCGACCGGTTCGGCGCGCGCGTGGTGTTCCGCGCGGCGATCGCCGTATTCGCCCTGGGATCTGCGCTTGCAGGCTTCTCGAGCGGAATGGGCGAGATCATCGCGGCGCGCATCGTGCAAGGCGCAGGCGGTGCGATGATGGTGCCGGTCGGGCGGCTGGTGATCCTGCGCACGGTGCCGAAATCCGAGCTTGTCGGCTCACTCGCCTGGCTGACCGTGCCGGCGCTGATCGGGCCGGTGCTCGGGCCGCCCGTCGGCGGCTTCATCACGACCTATTTCTCCTGGCGCTGGATCTTCTGGATCAACCTGCCGATCGCGGCGCTCGGGCTGGTGCTCGCCACCCTGTTCATCCCCGACATCCGCGGCGAAGAGCGCACGCCGTTCGATCTCCCCGGCTTCGCGTTGTCCGGCTTCGGACTGGCCGCGCTCGTCTCGGGCTTCACCGCGCTCGGGCTCGAGGCGCTGCCGCTCTGGGCCGGCTTCGCGCTGCTCGGCGCTGGCGCCATCGCCTGCGCCGCCTACCTCGTCCATTTCCGCAAGGTCGAGCATCCGATCCTCGATCTCAGGCTGTTCGCGATCCCGACCTTCCGGACTGCGATCCTCGGCGGCTCGCTGTTCCGCGTCGGCGTCGGCGCGGCTCCATTCCTGCTGCCGCTGATGCTTCAGGTCGGCTTCGGCCTCACAGCCTTTCAGTCGGGCATGACGACCTTCGCCTCCGCGCTCGGCGCGCTCGTCATGAAGCTCGCAGCCAAGCCCATCCTCCAGCGCTTTGGCTTCCGCACGGCGATGATCGTCAACGCTCTGGTCGCGGGGGCGTTCATCACGGCGCCCGCTCTGTTCACCGCCGCGACGCCGGCGGCTGTGGTGTTCGCGGCGCTGCTGATCGGCGGCTTCTTCCGCTCGCTTCAATTCACCTCCGTCAATGCGCTGTCGTATGCCGATATCGACGCCGACCGCATGAGCCGCGCAACGAGCATCGCGAGCGTCGCGCAGCAGCTGTCGCTCTCCGTCGGCGTCAGCTTCGCCGCGCTTGCGCTTGAGACCTCGATGGCGGCGCGCGGCGCGGATGCGCTGGCCGCCTCGGACTTCCCGCTGGCGTTCCTCATGGTCGGGCTGGTCTCGGCATCCTCGGTGCTGCTGTTCTGGAGGCTTTCCGCCGACGCCGGGGACGAGATCTCGGGCCACGTTCTGACGAAGCCTGATCCATTGGCGGAAGCTCGCGAGCGCGGCTAAGGCGCCTCGCGATCACGGTCTTGCGACGTGAGCGCGAGGAACGGATCGCGCCCGATCGTCCTTGTCTGGAGGACCACGACAGGAGCCGTGTCATGAAGCGCATGTTCGCCGCAGCCGCCCTCGCCGCCGCCTTGCCTCTCTCGGCGCACGCCGCGGACACCATCGACATGCTCGGCAAGGACGGCAAGTCGATCGGCCAAGTCACGCTCACCGCCGCGCCCAAGGGCGTGCTGATCGACATCGACATCAAGCCGGGCGGCCTGCCCGCCGGGAAGCATGGCCTCCATTTTCATGAGACGGCGGACTGCTCGGATGTCGGCGAGTACAAGAAGTCCGGCTCTCACGCCGGCCACGGTGAAGGCAAGCATGGGCTACTGAACCCCGGCGGCCCGGAGCCCGGCGACCTGCCGAACCTGATCGTGCTGGCCGACGGCTCGGCGCAGGCGGCGCTCTACTCGAACCTCATCAAGCTGGACGAGTTGAAGGACGCGAACGGCAGCGCGCTGCTGATCCATGCCGACAAGGACGACCACATGAGCCAGCCAATCGGGGGCGCCGGAGCGCGGATCGCCTGTGGGTCGATCAAGTGACCGGCGCGAGCGAAGCCTTCGCCTTGCGGCGGTAGACGATGCCGCGCGGCCCGGCGCCGTCGGTCGGCCCGTCATGGGCGAACCCGAGGCGTTCGACGACCGGGATGGCGTGCGCGTCGCCCTCCGGCACCAAGGCGACGATCTCTTCAAGCCCGAGATTGTTGAAGCCGAGTTCGGTCACCGTCTCTCCAACGCGGACCGCATGCCCCTTGCAGCGCAGACGCGGCGCAAGCGCATAGGCGAATTCGACGGCGTCACCGCCTGAAAGCTCTCGGCGGCGCAACCCGGCCCATCCGGCGAAGCTGCCGTCGCGCATATCCCGCAGGAACCAGAGGCCGAAGCCCTCGTCGCGCCAGTGCTGGCGGGTGCGGGCGACGAACAAATCCGCCGAACCGCGTTCCGCCTTGTCGCTCAGGGTCGTCAGCATGTGCGGATCGTCGAAGCTCGCGGCGAGCGCTTCCCGATAGCCGTCATGCGGCACGTCGGCGAGCAATCCGCCGATGTCCACGAGCGTTGGGTAGCGACGGTTGAGCATCGGGACAAGCCTCGCAGTCGGCCATCGTCCTTTCGGAAGACGAAGCCGAGCACATGATCATTGCAGGTTCAAGACGAACCCAAGAACGCGCCTAAGAAAGCGGAAAGGGGTCCTGTTCGACCGACGCGACGCCACGGGTCCGGAGCGTTTCGGCCAGAGCGAGGGGAAGACCTCCCTGCGACGTGAAGATCGCGCGCAGCGGCGCCGGCTCCTCCGTCGGCGCGGCGCCCGTCAGCGCGACCACGCGCCGAGCGATCGCGGGAGCCGGATCGATCCACGCGACCGGCCATGGCGCGATCGCCGCGAAGCGTTTCGCGAGCAGCGGAAAATGCGTGCAGGCGAGCGCCACCGCGTCGGTCCGGCGGCCGTCCTTCTCGACGAAGCACGGCGTGATCTCCGCCAGGAGTTCGGCGTCGGACGCCGGCGCCCCACGAAGCTCGGCTTCCGCATAGGAGGCGAGCTTGGGCGAGCCGACGACGGTGACCTCGGTCGCGCCTGCGAAGGCCTCGATCATTGCGCGGGTATGCTCGCGCCGCGCGGTGCCCGGCGTCGCGAGCACGCTAACGAGCCCGGAAAGGGAGGCCGCGACCGCAGGCTTGATCGCCGGGACCGTGCCGACGAACGGCAGGGCAAACGCCGCCCGGAGAGCCGGCAGCGCGAGGGTTGAGGCGGTGTTGCAGGCGACGACGACAAGATCGGGGCTTTCGCGCGCGATCAGCCGGTCCATCACCGCAACGACGCGCGAGACCAGCGTCTGGTCGTCCAGCGCGCCGTAGGGAAAGGCGGCGTCGTCCGCGGCGTAGATGAAGGAGGCCTGCGGCATGGTCTCGCGCAAAGCCGCCAGCACGGTGAGGCCGCCAAGACCGGAATCGAAGACAAGAACGCGGGGGGCATGGTCGAGCGGCGCGAGCGGCTTGGCGCTGAGCCCCGCGAACAGATCCACCCCCATGCTCCCCTCTCTGTCCCGAACTCCGTTCAGGAGACGATTGAACCCGGCGATGGTTACCGAATCGTGGCCGGATCGGCGCGCGAAAAAGGCGGATGACAGGTGTTGCAGTTGAACCACCGCGGTCAGCGGTGGCGCTGCTTCCACGAAGGCTGCGCTCCCGCAAACGGCAGCGCCTGAGCCTCGAACACGCCGCGCGCCACCGCGCGGGCGAGCGTCAGCGCCATGACGTGGCCGATGGCGGACAGCGCGGCGAGGCGATCTTCCGGCAGCGCGACGCGTCCGGTCGCGGCTGAGAACACCACGTCGCCGTCGAGCGGCGTGTGGCAGGGAACCAGCGCGCGGGCGACGCCGTCCTGCGCCATCACAGCCAGCATCTTCGCTTCCGCTTTCGTGACGACGGCGTCGGTCACGACGATCGCCAGCGTCGTGTTTGCCCCGGCGACCGGCTTTACTGGCGGGAACAGCGCTTCGGCCGGAACGGTGGGCGCGGGCCCGAGGCCGCCAAACTCGTCGCCGATCTCAAAGGGCGCCGCCCAGAAATGCGGACCGTCGCCTACGGTCGCCGAGCCCAAAGCGTTGACCGCCGCCAGCGCGCCGACCGTGACGCCAAGGCTTTCGATCTTGCTCGACGCCGAGCCAAGCCCGCCCTTGAGGTTCGCGGTGCGGGCGCCAAACCCGGCGCCGACACTGCCGAGCGCGAAGTCGGCGGAGATCGCCTGCACGGCGGCGTAGCCGAGCTCGCGATACGGCGCGAAGCGGCCCCAAGCCTTGTCGCCGCCATTGATGAGATCGAACAGGATCGCCGCCGGCACGATCGGAACGCGAGCCGGGCCGACGACGAAGCCCCTGCCCTGCTCGGCGAGCGCCGCGACGGCCCCGCCCGCCGCGTCGAGCCCGAACGCCGAGCCGCCGGAGAGGCAGATCGCGTCCACGCTCTGCACGGTGCGCTCCGGCGCGAGCAGGTCGGTCTCTCGCGTCCCCGGCCCGCCGCCGCGCACGTCGACGGAGGCGGTCGCCGGCTCGTCGAAGACGATGACGGTGACGCCGGAGGCGAGGCGCGCATCGTCGGCGTGACCGACGAGGACGCCTGGGACGTCGGTGATCGCGTTGCGAGGGCCGGGGCTGAGGATCATGACGCCCACGCTATCGGTTCGGTCGGTGAGCTCAAGCCGGCGCCAACGCTCACGCGTCGAGCGGGGCGCGCCACCGGACGCGGTAGAAGATGTGGCGGCCGATCTTGTCTTCCTTGACCATGTCGCGGATCCAGTTCGGCCGCACATAGGTCGCGTGATAATGCGTGCTGTCGCCGACTTCCGGCAGCCAGGCGCCGTTCTGCGCCACGTCGCGGGCGATGCGGGTCGCGATCCTCCAGGCATAGGCGTTGTTTACCCGGTCCGGAATGCGGTCGCAGGCGAAGGAGAACTGGCAGGCGTTGCGCCGGTGCGCATTCTGGTAGACGACGCCGCAGACGTCGGCCGGGTAGTAGCCTGAGCGCACGCGGTTCATCACGACCTGGGCGACCGCGTATTGCCCCTTCACGGGCTCGCCGCGCGCTTCGAAATAAACCGCCTCCGCAAGGCACTGCTCGGCCTTCGCAAGCTGCGCCTCGGGGATATAGACGCGATGCGTAAGCCGGGTCTCGACGCCGCCTTCGCCGTCGAAGCCGCGCGAGGCGACCGTCTCGCCCTCCGCAGCCGCGCGGCTCGACGGGGTGAAGGCGGCGCGCGAGCCGCGCCGCAGGTCCGCGATCGCGCGGCCGGGCGTCGTGACGGGCAGCGCCGCCACGGCGACCGGCGTTTCGGCCGCAGGCGTGGTGGTGCGCGGCATCAACCCGCCTGAAAGCGTGGCGACGCCTGGCGTCGAACCGTCATGGTTCGGCCCGGCCTCCCGGGGAATCATGGGGACGGCCGTCGAACCGGCGGACGCCTGCTGCTCCTCGTCATCGCCTGACGGCCGCTTCGGTGTGGTGAGCCCGGCCATCGGCTGGGCCGCGGGAGACGCCGCGACCGGGCGCGCACGCGCTTCGCCCAGCCTGGCGCCGGCGCGCGTCTCCGCGATCGCCATGCCGATTGCGGGCAGCGCGTTCAAACCGGTGAGATCGCGCTTGAGCACGAGCGCGATCGACGGGATCGCAGCGACCGGGTCGCCTGTCGGTCGCCGCGGCTCCGCGGGCCGACGCGGCGGCGGCGGCGCGACGGCGTGCCGGTCCCCCTTGAGGGTCCGGTCGACGAAGGGCGCGGGCTGATCGGATTTGGCGTCGCTCTCGGCGGCGGGCTCCGGCAGATCGAGCACGACCAGCGCCTCGGAGCCTGCGAGCGGGTTCGGCGTCAGCATCGGCCCACGGCCGGAGCCATAGAGGTCGGCCGCCTCAAGCGAGGCGAGCTGAAGCGGCTGAGCGACGGTCGCGAGATAATGGCCGCGCGTCGGGGCCGTAGCGTCCCCGGATCGGGTCAACAGGCTCGCCGCGTCCTGCCGGGCGATCGAGGTCGTGGAGAACGGCGCCATCGCGGCGAGAGCGACGAGAAGCAGGGTCGGCCGACGCCGAACGATCGATCTCCCCCGCTTCGCCACGCCACTGAACCCTTACGCCGACTGACGCCTACCGAACTCCTATTAGTTGTCGGTTCTTAACCTTGACGCGGGGTTAACGCGCGATCACTGGCCGACGAGGCGAGCCTTGAGCGCGTTGGCCGCGGCTGTCTCACGAGCGAAAGGACCGCCCTCGAACTTCCCGAGCAGCGTCGCCGCGATCTTCGCGCCCTCCGTGCCGAACCGGCCTTTCAGCGTCGCCTTCAACCGCGCCTCGCTCTGGTCACGGCGACGGCGCGCGAGGCGGCCATCGGTCGCGAGAAAGGCCGAATGGGCGGAGAGATGGCCGAGCAGCGCGTCGAGCCCGTCGCCGGTCTCGGACGAGACCAGCGCGACGGGGACGGACCAATGCGCCTCGACGCCCGCGGTCAGGGTCAGCGCGCTCTCGAGGTCGTCGCGGGCGCGGCGGGCGGGCGCGCCCAGATCGGACTTGGTGACGACGACGACGTCCGGCAGCTCCATCACGCCGGCCTTGATGAACTGCAGCGCGTCGCCTGACGCCGGCTGGACGGCGAGCAGCACCGTATCGCCGACGATCGCGACATCCGCCTCCGACTGGCCGACGCCGACGGTCTCGACGATCACGCGGTCGAACAGCGCGCGCATCAGGATGGTCGCGCCGAAGGCGAGGTCGGAGAGGCCGCCGAGCCTGTCGCGGGCGGCGTAGGAGCGGATGAAGACGCCGGTATCGCCGGGCTCGGTCGCGATCCGCGCGCGGTCGCCGAGCAGCGCGCCGCCCGAGCGCATTGAGGACGGGTCGACCGCGACCACGCCGACGGTCTGGCCCCGCCCGCGGAATGCCTTCACCAGACCGCCGGTCAGCGTCGACTTGCCGACGCCGGGCGGGCCCGTGAGTCCGAGGACCTCGCCGCGCGGCGCGGCTTCGGCTTCGTCGAGCAGGCCCGCGGCCTCGAGTGAGCCGGCGCCCCGTTCGAGCCGCGCCAGAGCACGGGCAAGCGCAGGCTTGCCGCCGCCGCGCAGCGCGTCAAGATCGGGAAAATCGCTCAAAGGCTCGAATCCGGACGGGTGCGGAAAGAGGCTTCCTCGCATGTCCGCCGTTCAAGCGCGACGGCGCTTTCGTCAGTTATTTCGGAGCGGCGGCAGGCGTCTGCGGACGGAAGCGGTCGCAGCGCTCGTGCACCGCGCGCTCGGCGCGCTGGAGCACTGAGTTGAAACGCACGTTACGCTCGGGCTCGAACAGCGCCCGCTGGCCCCGGGCATACTCCACGTCGCCGGTCGAGTAGGCGTAGAAGATCTTGCGCTCGTCCTCGTTCGGGATGCTTTCGCCCGCGGTGGTCACAAGGCACTGGCAGAGCTCGGGATTGGTCTTCGGCGTGCAGGCCGCGAGGTACTGCTGGTCGGCCGACTGGCCGCCCTGCTCGGGCGTCGCGCCTTGCGCGAAGGCGGCGCCGGCGAACAGGCCGCTGGCGAGGGCTGCGAGGACGAAACTACGCATCGCTGAAGGTCTCCCGGTCGCGCCGGACTTGGCCGCCGGCGCTTATCGTTTTCTTAGATCGCGCCGGGGATGTCCGCCATCCCCGCTCCGGCGTCAATCAGACGTTCCGGCGAGACCGAATACGGCGAACAGCCCGTCCGGATCGCTCCAGACATGGGCGACGCTCCAGCCCGCTTCTTCGGCGAGCTCCGCGAAGCTCGACGTCGAATACTTCCGCGAGCTTTCGGTATGGATGGTCTCTCCCTCAGCAAAGGAGAAGCTGCGGCCGGCGACTTCCGCCTTCTGCGCGCGCAGGGAGACCATGTGCATCTCGACCGCCGAGGTCGCCTCGCTCCACCGCGCTTCATGGGCGAAGCCGTCTTCGGCGAAGTCGCCACCCAGTTCGGCGTTGATGCGAGTCAGCAGGTTGAGGTTGAACGCCGCGGTGACGCCCGCCGCGTCGTCATAGGCCGGAAGCAGCCGAGCGAGATCTTTCTTCAGATCGACCCCGATCACCGCCTTGCCGGCTTCGCCGACTTGGGCGCGGACGCGGCGCAGGAAGGCGACCGCCTCGTCCCGATCGAGGTTGCCGATGGTAGAGCCCGGGAAGAACGCGACCCGCGGCGTGAGTTTCGGCAGATCGTCCGGCAGGTCGAACTCGTCCGTGAAGTCGGCGACGACCGGGCGGATCTCGATATAGGGAAACCGACGTTCGATCCGCGCGGCGGACGTCGCGAGGAAATCGCCGGCGATGTCGATCGGTAGGTATAGCGCAGGGTTTTCGAGCGCGCCCAGCAGGATCTCCGTCTTCACGCCCGCGCCGGCGCCGTATTCGACGAGCACGGTTCGCGGACCGCAAAAAGCGGCGATCTCGCCCGCCTGCTCCCGGAGAATCGCGGTCTCCGTGCGGGTCGGGTAATATTCGGGCAGCGCGGTAATCTGCTCGAACAGCTCCGAGCCCCGGTCGTCATAGAGCCAGCGGCAGGGCAGCGTCTTCTGCGGCGTCCGGCTCAGACCCTCGATTATGTCGGCCTCGAAGGCCTCGCGCTGGGCGGTTCTGAAATCAGTCTTTTCAAGCATCAGGCGTCCTCGGCGAGCCGAAGGCCGGAGAACTGCCAACGCGTGTGAGGCGGGAAGAAATTGCGGTAGGTCGCGCGGATATGCTCGTCCGGCGTTGCGCAGGAACCGCCGCGCAGCACGAACTGGCCGCACATGAACTTGCCGTTGTACTCGCCGACAGCGCCCTCCGCGGCCTTGAAGCCTGGGTATGGCGTGAACGGGCTGCGGGTCCATTCCCAGACGTCGCCGAACATCTGGCGAAGGCCCTTCTCGCCCAGCGTCGCCGGCTTAGGCCTCAGGCGACCTCCGTCGGCGAAGGTGCCGGTCTGCGGCAGCCCGGCTGAGGCGAGCTCCCACTCGGATTCGGTCGGTAGGCGCTTGCCGGCCCATGTCGCATAGGCGTCAGCCTCGAAATAGGAGACCTGCGTGACAGGCGCGTTGAGGTCGACCGGCTGCATGCCGCGCAGCGTCATCGTCCACCACGCGCCGTCACGGTTCTCCCAGTAAAGCGGCGCTTCCCAACGCTCCGCCAGGATCTGGCCCCAGCCTTCTGCAAGCCAGAGCAGCGGATCGCGGTAGCCGCCGGCCTCCATGAAGGCGATCCATTCGCGATTGGTGACCAGACGGTCGGCGAGACGGAACGGGTGGACGAGCGCCTTGTGGCGGGGACCTTCGCAATCGAACGCGAAGCCTTCGCCGTCATGGCCGATCTCGACGATTCCGCCTTCGAAGGCGACGTAACCCGCCTCGCCCGGATCTTCCGCGATGGCGAGCGGCTCGGGATCGCGGTAGGCGGGCTTGATCGGGCTCTGCGAAAAGAGATGCAGGATGTCGGTGAGCAGCAGCTCCTGATGCTGCTGCTCGTGATGGCAGCCGAGCTCGATCAACTCGGCGACCGACCGCTCGGGATCAGACGCGATCAGTTGCTCCATCGCCGCATCGACATGCGCGCGGAACGCCATGATCTCGTCGAGAGCCGGCCGGGTGATCATGCCCCGCTTCGGCCGCGGGTGCCGGGCGCCGATCGTCTCGTAATAGGAATTGAAGAGGTAGTTAAAGCGGTCGTCGAACACCCGGTAGCCGGAGACGTTCGGCTTCAGCACCATGGTCTCGAAGAACCAGGTGGTGTGCGCGAGGTGCCACTTGGCCGGGCTCGCGTCCGGCATCGACTGCACGGTGGCGTCCGCGTCGGAGAGCGGACCCGCGAGCTTTGCGCTGTGGGCGCGGACGGCGCGGTAGCGCGCGGTCAGCTCGGACGCCGCTCTGGCGTGGCGGGCCGGGGATGCTGTCATTCTAGACTCCTGCGGCGGGCTTTCGTCAGAAGGGTTCGCACACCCGGCTCGTGACGTTACGTATGGCCCGCGCAACGGATCGCAACGACCCCTTCGCAGAACGCGCATTTTGCCGCCGCGGGCGGCCGCAGCGAGCGATTGCGGCCGCGCAAACAGAGGCCGCCGCAGCCTCCGGCTCGCGCCGTTAGGCCGCGTCGGCGGCCTTCTCGGCCTTCTTGCGCTTCAGCGCCGCCTGCGCTGCGGCGAGGCGGGCGATCGGGACGCGGAAGGGCGAGCAGGAGACGTAGTCGAGCCCGACCTCCTCGCAGAAGTCGATCGAGGCCGGATCGCCGCCATGCTCGCCACAGATGCCGAGCTTGATGTTCGGCCGCACCTTGCGGCCGCGCTCGCAGCCGATCTCGACGAGCTCGCCGACGCCTTCGCGGTCGATCGTGACGAACGGATCGGTGTCGAGCAGCCCCTTCGCGACATAGGGGCCAAGGAAGGGCGCGGCGTCGTCGCGGCTGATGCCGAGCGCCGTCTGCGTCAGGTCGTTGGTGCCGAAGGAGAAGAACTCCGCCGTCTCCGCGATCTCGCCGGCCATCAAGGCGGCGCGCGGCAGCTCGATCATGGTGCCGACCTGGTAGATCAGCTTTTCGCCGGTCTCGCTCTCCACCTCCTTTGCGACGGCGTCGATGCGCGCCTTCACGAAGTCGAAGTCCTTCCGGCCGATGACGAGCGGCACCATGACCTCGCAGGTCACCGGCGCGCCGGTCTCCTTCGCGGCCTCGACAGCCGCCTCGAAGATCGCGCGGGCCTGCATCTCGGCGATCTCCGGGAAGGCGATCGCCAGACGGCAGCCGCGGAAGCCTAGCATCGGGTTGAATTCGTGCAGCGCGTCGGCGCGCGCCTGCAGCTTCTCGGGCTCGATCCCCATCTCCTTGGCGACCTCGGCGACCGCCTCGTCCCCATGCGGCAGGAACTCGTGCAACGGCGGGTCGAGCAGGCGGATCGTGACGGGCAGGCCCTTCATGATCTCGAACAGCTCGCGGAAGTCCGAGCGCTGATAGGGCAGCAGCTTGGCGAGCGCCTTTTTGCGGCCGGCCTCGTCGTCGGCGAGGATCATCTCGCGCACGGCGACGATCCGGCGTTCGTCGAAGAACATGTGCTCGGTGCGCGACAGGCCGATGCCCTCGGCGCCGAAGCCTCGGGCGGCGCGGGCGTCCTCCGGGGTCTCGGCGTTGGCGCGGATCTTCATGCGGCGGATCTGGTCGGCCCAGCCCATCAGCACGCCGAAATCGCCGGAGAGCTCCGGCTCGATCATCGCGACAGCGCCGTCGATGATCTGCCCGGTCGAGCCGTCGATGGTGATGATGTCGCCGGCCTTGAAGACCTTGCCGCCGATCGTGAGCGTTCCGGCCTTTTCGTCGATGCGGAGCGAGCCTGCGCCCGAGACGCAGGGCTTGCCCATTCCTCTCGCGACCACCGCCGCGTGGCTCGTCATGCCGCCGCGCGTCGTCAGGATGCCGGCCGCGACATGCATGCCGTGGATGTCTTCCGGCGAGGTCTCGACGCGCACCAGAATGACCTTTCTCGCGGTCTTCTCGCCCTGCGTCGCCTCCTCGGCGGCCTCGGAAGAGAACACGATCTCACCCTGCGCGGCGCCGGGCGACGCCGGCAGGCCGGAGGCGATGATCTTGCGCTCGGCCTTGGGGTCGATGGTCGGATGCAGCAGCTGGTCGAGCGAGGACGGGTCGATGCGCGCGACCGCCTCCTCCTTCGACAGCACGCCTTCGTTGACGAGGTCGACCGCGACCTTCAGCGCCGCCTTCGCCGTGCGCTTGCCGTTGCGGGCCTGCAGCATCCACAGCTTGCCGCGCTCGACGGTGAACTCGAGGTCCTGCATGTCGCGGTAGTGCATCTCGAGCTTGGTCGCGACGCCGACAAACTCCTTGAACACGTCGGGCATCCTGGCTTCGAGCGACGGCGCCTTGACGCCGCCCGCGGCCCGCGCGGCCTCGGTGATCGGCTGCGGGGTGCGGATGCCGGCGACGACGTCCTCGCCCTGCGCGTTCACCAGGAATTCGCCGTAGAGGCTCTTCTCGCCGGTCGACGGATCGCGGGTGAAGGCGACGCCGGTGGCGGACGTCTCGCCCATATTGCCGAACACCATGGCCTGCACGTTGACCGCGGTGCCCCAGCTCTCGGGGATCGAGTTCAGCCGGCGATAGGTGATCGCGCGCGGGTTCATCCAGGACTGGAAGACGGCGCCGATCGCGCCCCAGAGCTGGTCGGCCGGCTCCTGCGGGAAGGCCGCGCCGGTCTCGGCCAGAACCTTCGCCTTGTAGGCCGCGACGATCTTGATCCAGTCCTCGGCGTCGAGTTCGACGTCCTCGACGATCCCCTTCTTCTCCTTGGCCGTCTCCAGAATATCCTCGAACGCATCGTGGCCGATCCCGAGCACGACGTTGGAGTACATCTGGATGAAGCGGCGGTAGCTGTCATAGGCGAAACGCCGGTCGTCGGCGTCCGTCGCGAGCCCTTCGACCGTTCGGTCGTTGAGGCCGAGATTAAGGATCGTGTCCATCATGCCCGGCATCGACGCCCGCGAGCCGGAGCGGACGGAGACCAGCAGCGGGTTCGCCTCGTCGCCAAATTTGCGGCTGGTGATCTGCTCGATATGGGCGAGGCCCGTGTCGACCTGAGCCTTCAGCTCCTGCGGATAGGCGCGGCCATTGGCGTAGAAATGGGTGCAGACCTCGGTGGTGATGGTGAAGCCGGGCGGGACGGGCAGACCGATATTCGCCATCTCCGCGAGATTGGCGCCCTTGCCGCCGAGCAGGTCGCGCATCTCGGCGCGGCCCTCGGCGCGGCCATCGCCGAACGTCAGAACCCACTTGGTCATCGCGTCGTCTCCCGGACCCGGTTAGCGCCTTTCGCAAATGCGAAAGCGGCGAAGAGCGGTGATCAGGTGGCGCACTCGGGCCTTCCTGACAAGCGCAATTCGGGCATGCGTGAGGGGCAGTCTCGTCTCGTCCGAGCGCGGCATCCTTAGCCGCTCGCCCATCCGCCAACTGAAAGGCGTGCTGCAACGCAAAATGCTTTTGCGAGCGACTTGCAAATTCTCATGTTGCGAACGATTATCAGAAGCATTGAGCGAAGGCGGGCAATGGACGGCGGGATCAAGGACATGAGCGACATCGCGCAGGGCGCATCGACAAGCCCCCTCGTGGGGTGGCGCGGCCTGCCCGGCGGAGCCTCGCTCGCCGAGGTCAACGGCTCGGTCTCGGTCGGCGGACGGACGGGCCTGCGACGCTTGCTCGCCTTTGTCGGACCGGGCTACCTCGTCGCCGTCGGCTATATGGACCCCGGCAACTGGGCGACTTCGCTCGCCGGCGGGTCGAAGTTCGGCTACGCGCTGATGGCCGTCGTCGCCCTGTCGAGCATGATGGCGATGCTGCTGCAGGCGCTCTGCGCCAGGCTCGGCGTCGCCACGGGCCGTGACCTCGCGCAGGCCTGCCGCGACGCTTTTCCGAAGGCCGTCGCCTACCCGCTCTGGCTGCTCGCCGAAGCCGCGATCTGCGCGACCGACCTCGCCGAGGTGATCGGCACCGCGATTGGGCTCAACTTGCTGTTTCACATCCCGCTTGAGCTCGGCGTCGTCATCACCGCGCTCGATGTGTTCCTCGTCCTGCTTCTGCAGCGCGTCGGCTTCCGCTTCGTCGAGGCCTTTGTCATCGGCCTGCTGCTCGTCATCGCAGCCTGTTTCGCGGTTCAGCTCGCGATGGCTGACCCCGATTTCGGCGCGATCATCCGCGGCCTCGCGCCCACGACCGATCTCGTGACCAATCCCGACATGCTCTACATCGCGCTCGGCATCGTCGGCGCGACGGTCATGCCGCACAACCTCTATCTCCACTCCTCCATCGTGCAGACGCGCGGCTACAAGCGCGACCCCGCCGGCAAGCGCGAGGCGATCCGCTACGCCACCACCGACTCCACGATCGCGCTGGTGTTCGCCTTCGTCGTCAACGCCTCGATCCTGATCCTGGCCGCCGCGGCGTTTCACGCGAACGGCCGCACCGAAGTCGCCGAACTCGGCCAGGCGCACACCCTGCTCGGGCCGCTGCTCGGCGGGTCGATCGCCGCCTCTGCTTTCGGTCTCGCGCTGCTCTGCTGCGGCCTGAACTCGACCGTCACCGCGACGCTCTCCGGCCAGGTCGTCATGGAGGGCTTCCTCCGCATCCGCCTCGCGCCGTGGGCGCGGCGCCTGATCACTCGCGCGATCGCGATCGCGCCGGCGATCGTCGTCACGCTGCTTTACGGCGAAAGCGGCACGGCGAAGCTGCTGGTGATGAGCCAGGTGGTGCTGAGCCTACAGCTTCCCTTCGCCGTGATCCCGTTGGTCTGGTTCACCGCCAGCCGGTCGAAGATGGGTGAGTTCGTCGCTCCCCGCTGGATGTCCATCGCGGCCGGGCTGGTCGCCTCGGTGATCGTCGCGCTGAACGTGAAGCTGGTCTTCGACTTCGCGACGGGGAGTTGAGATCGGCGGTCCGTCCTCAGGCCGGGTCTCGACCTCGTCGAGGCGCACGAACCGGGCGCCCGACGCCCTTAAAGCGCGGATGCCTGCGGCCAGCCCGGCGCCCGCGCTCCGCGTCGGCTGGTTGATGTGGGCGATGACGACGTCGCCGGACTTCGCCGCGGCGACCCTCTTCTCGACGGTCGGCGCAGGCAGCGACGCGCCCATGTCGGCGTTCAGGGAATAGCCTGCGATCTTCTGCCCCTGCGCGCCCGCCTCCTCCATCGCGTCGCGCGTGTAGCGCGCGGTCGCGCTGCGGAACCAGCGCGGCTTTGCGCCCGTCGCTTTCGTCACGGCCTCCGCGCCGCCGGCGATCTCGGCCCGCACGGCCTCCATCGTCCCGGCCGTTTTGACGCCGAAGATCCGTGCGGTGTCGGTGTCGGTCGGCACGTGCATCGCGCCATGGTTCTCGATCTCGAACTGTTCGGGACGCGCCTTCATCAGCCCCAGCGCCTCCGTATTACCCCTGAGCCATCGGCCGGTGACGAAGACCGTCGCCTTGGCCCCGGTCTCGAGCAGCGCGTCCAGCACGCGTCGGTCGATCGCGCCGGAGCACGCGTCGAAGGTCAGCGCCACGGTGCGGGCGCCGGTCGGCGACTTGTCGACGTGAAGGCGCGGCTCGAACTCGGTCGCGCGCGAGGGCGAAACAGCGAACGCCGCCCAGACGAATATCAGCGCGGTGCGCCGCATAAGAAAACTCCGGACCGCGGATCGTGGCGGATTAAAAGCCTAAAAGGCCATTCCGGCCAAAGCATGGCCGTCGATTGGCTTGGAGGGTCGGCGCGGGTTAGCGTGCGTCCCGCTGATGACCGGAGGACGACATAGCGTGATGCGCGGCGTTCTGAGCCTGATATCGACGGCGCTCGCCGCGGCCGCTCTGCTTTGCGCCGGCCAGGTCTTCGCCGCGGACAAGCTGGAGGATTTCTGGTCGGTCGGCCGCCCGAAACCCTCGCCCGGCTTTACGCTCGCGCCGCCTTCGGCCTTTCCCGTCGCGACCTCCGCCGACGCGCTACCGACGCCGAAGCTCAGGGTTCCCCAAGGTTTCAAGGTCGAGACCTGGGCGTCCGACGTGCTCGACGCAAGGATGATGCGGCTGGGCGACAAAGGGACGGTGTTCGTCTCGTCGCTGTTCGTCGCGAACCGCGTCTACGCGATCGTCGATCACGGCGACCGGCGCGAGGTGAAGACGATCGCCTCGGGGCTGTCGATGCCGAACGGACTCGAGTTCCGCAACGGCGCCCTCTATGTCGCGACGCCCAAGCAGATCCTGCGCTACGACGACATCGAGAACCGGCTCGACAATCCTCCTCAGCCCGTCGTCGTCTACGACAAGTTCCCGGGCGAAGGCCCGCATGGCTGGAAGTTCCTGAAGTTCGGGCCGGACGGGCGGCTCTACGCGCCGGTCGGGGCGCCCTGCAACATCTGCGTGCCCGACAAAAACCACGCCCGCATCCTGTCGATGACCGCGGACGGACAGGATGTCCGCACAGTCGCCGAGGGTGTGCGCAACACGGTCGGCTTCGACTTTGACCCGCGAACCGGGGACCTGTGGTTCACCGACAACCAGCGCGACTGGATTTCGGACGACATGCCGCTCGACGAGCTGAACCATGTCACGAAGCCCGGCCAGCATTTCGGGTTCCCGTACTGCCATTCCGGGCTGATGGTCGATCCGGAGGTCGGCCAGAACCGCTCCTGCCGGGAGTTCGTATCGCCGGCTGCGCTGCTCGGTCCGCATGCCGCGCCGCTCGGGATGCGCTTCTACACCGGGACGATGTTTCCTCAGCAATTTCACGACGCGATCTTCATCGCGCGGCACGGGCCGTGGAACCGGGCGCAGAAGGGCGCCGACGTCGCCGTCGCCTATCTCAACGACCGTCGGGAGGTGCTCACCGTCGAGCCGTTTCTCACCGGCTTCGTAGAGAACAACGACTATCTCGGCCGCCCCGTCGATGTGCTCGTCATGAAGGACGGCTCGCTGCTCGTCTCCGACGACCACAACGGCGCGATCTACCGCGTGAGCGCTACCGCCGAGGGCTCGGCAACTCTTACGCGCTGAGCGCGTTCCTTCCCATCGAAGCGGCGTCCCGCCGCCCGGAGGACAGCGTCATGGGCCTGTTTAGCCGTGGTTCCCTGTTTCACCGCCGCTCGAGCCTGCTCGGCCGCTCGAGCTATGACGACACGCCGACGACGCTCGGACGAGGCGGCGGCTTGTGGCTCACCGCTCCGTCGATCGGGCTGTTCGTCGTCTCGCTCGTGCTCGCGGCCGCCGCGCTTCTCGAACGCTACGCCAGCGTGGATCTGCCGGTCGTGACCACCGCGAACGCCTTCGCGGTGCTCGCCATCGGCTATGTGGTCCTGCTCGTCGGCGTTCTCGTGCCGCGGGCCTAGGATTCGGGCTCAAATTCCAGCGCGACGCCGTTGATGCAGTAGCGCAGGCCAGTCGGCGGCGGGCCGTCCGGAAAGACGTGGCCGAGGTGGCTGCCGCAGCGCGCGCAGTGCACCTCGGTGCGGACCATGCCGTAGGTCCGGTCCTCGGTGATCCCGACGGAGCCTTCCACGGGCGCGCCATAACTCGGCCAGCCCGTGCCGCTCTCGAACTTGGTGTCGGCGCTGAACAGCTTCTGACCGCAGCCGACGCAGGCGAACGTGCCGGACCGTTTCTCCTGCAGCAGCGCGCAGGAGCCGGGGCGCTCGGTACCGTGATCGCGCATCACCCGGTACTGCTCGGGCGTCAGCATCGCACGCCACTCTTCGTCGGTGCGGGTCACCTCGTAGGTCTCGTCGAGCATCGGGCTCTCCTCCATCGATCTCGGCTCCTAGATAGGCGCCGGCGGACCGTTCGTCAGGTCGCGACCGCGACTTCCGGGCGGGGGTTCGTCTTCGCCGGCGACTTGGGAAGGCCGACGTCCAGGCAGAGCGAGACCACTTCGGTCAGGCTGCGCCCGACCGCATCGGCGCCGGCTTTGCGCGCTCCCGCCGTCTCCGCTTCGTCGGTCGACCAGCAGCCGAGCACGATCACCGATTGCGGAGCGCGGCGCTTGGCGCGGCGGACGGCGAGCCGCAGGTGCGCCTCCGTCGGGTCGAGCAGCACGACCAGCACGATCGTCGGCGCGCCGGACGGATCGAGCTCGACCACGCTCGACGTCGAGAGGAAGTCTTCGTCCTCGAGCGTGGCGTCGACGCCGTGCTTCACGAGGATCTGCCGGCTGATCGCGGCCGCCGCATGGTCGAGCTGAGAGCGCCCGCCGACGCAGCGGACCTTGACGATCGGCGGCGGCGCGACGGGCAGCGGCGCGGTGGAGGACTCCGCGTTCGTCCCCTCGACCGCGTGGATCGTCTCCGAGTCCGTCGTCTTGTCGAGCGGCGGCGGCGAGGGGTCCTCGTCCTCCCAGTCGTCGAGGTCGTCGACAAGTTCGTGGGCGGCGGCGCGCACTGTCGCGAGCCTGCGGTCGTCGAGCGCGCCGCGGGCGGCGTCGCGGCTCGCGAGCAGCAGGCCGGGTAGCGCCACCTCCTCGTAATAGGTCGAGAGCGAGCGCTCCTTCAGGAACTCCTCCGCCTTCTCGGCGGCCTCCGCGGGATCGCCGACCAGCATGCGCTGATAGAACAGCTCCGGCGGGGTGAGCGACGGCCTGTCGCCGAACATGGTGTCGAGGAAGCTCAGCGCCTGCACGTGGCGGCCGAGCACGACGAGGCAGACGGTGAGCGGGGTCGACAGCACGAGGCCGATCGGGCCCCAAAGCGCGGTCCAGAAGGTCGCGGCGAGCACCACCGCGACCGGCGACAGACCGGTGCTGCGGCCATAGGCCAGCGGCTCGATGACATGGCCGACGATCGGCTCGATCACGGCGAACAAAGCCGCGGTCCAGATGAACATGGTCCAGCCGGGATCGACGGACGCCGCGAGGATCAGCGGGAAGATCGCGGCGATGACCGCGCCGATATACGGCACGAAGCGCAGCACGGCGCCGAGGATCCCCCAGAGCGGCGCGCTCGGCACGCCGATCAGCCACAGGCCGATCGCGATCGACACGCCGAAGCAGGCGTTGACTGCGACCTGCGTCAGCAGCAGCCGGCTCAGCCGCTTCGCCGCGTCGTCGAGGGCTGCGGTTGTGCGCTGGATGTCGTGGGCGCCGGCGAGGCTCATCACTCGGTTCCGCAGATCCTCCCGCTGCAGCAGGATGAAGATCACGAACACCATGACGATGCCGGCGGTCGCCAGCGGATGGATCAGCGGCTCGAAGATCGCCTGCAGGTTCTGCATCGGCGTCGGCGGCGGATTGTGGATCTCGACCGGCAAGGGCTGATCGGACTTTCGGTTGTCGACCAGCGGCTTGCCGTCGGGCCCGATCGTCTCGCCCTGAGGGGTGGGCGCGTTCAGCTCCTGGCCGAGGCTCTGCAGCAGGTCGCCGGCGCGCTCCAGCGTGCGGCTGCCGCCGGTCGCCGCGCGCAGCGACTGCGCCTTGTCGCGCATCGTCGACTGGTATTGGGGAAGATCAGCCGCGAGCTGGCCGACCTGGCCGGCGATCATCGCCGACAGCCCGAACAGCAGCACGAAGGCGAGCAGCACGACGGAGATCACCGCCGGCGTCCGCGGCACGCGGAGCTTTCGGGCGCGGCCGACGAGCGGGGCCAACACGAAGCTGAGCAACAAAGCGAGCGCGATCGGGATCAGCACGTCGCGCCCGACATAGAGGATCGCGACCACCACCGTGCCTACGATCGCGGCGGACGCGGCGCGCACGAGCGGGCTGTCCAGCCCTCCGACCTCGGGAGAGGACGCTTCCGGCATGTCCAAATCGACCCCCAGGTCCTTCAAGGCCTTACGGCCGCACGCGCTTCGTATGCCAGAACGCCGCTATGCCACGCCCGTTCCGTTTCGGGACGCGGAGCCGCAACGGCTTGGTGAAGGAAGCGTGACGCGTCGAAAGCGGTAGCGGCCGCGCCCGCATGGATCCCAGCTTTACATCTCGTGGCGGAATGGCGCCTGCCGTCCGGCGGCCCGATGCTGCGGACAAACGCCCAGGCGCCCGGAGCGAGCCATGCCCAACGATCCAACCGCGATCTACCTCACCGAAGGCGACGACACCTACAAGCCGGGCAGCCTCGGCGTCCTTTTCCCCGACCTGTACGCGCTCGGCGGCGACGACGTCATCCAGAGCTCCGCACTGCTCGGCCACGTCGATGGCGGCGCTGGCGATGACATCATCTACGGAGCGTTCGAGCGCGGCGGCATCGACGGCGGAAGCGGCGACGACACGATCTACGGCGCGGCGGGCCGCTCGACAGTCAGCCGCAGCCATCTCGATGGCGGCTCAGGCGACGACCACATCATCCAGCGCGGCGGCGCGGCGGACATCTCGGGCGGCTCCGGCGACGATCTAATCGAGCTCGGAACCGCCTATTGCAACCTCAAGGCCGGCAGCGGCGACGACAGGGTCGTCTATCAGGAGAGCTACGCGATATCGTATAAGGGCCTCGATCTCGGCTCGGCCGACGACGTCGTGGACGGCTCCGGCAGCTTCTCCGGATCACCGAGCCAGAACACGAACTATGTCATCACGACCTTCGGCCGCGGCGGCGACGATCTGGTCATCGCCGGCGCCGGACGCGACGTCTTCGACGGCGGCCGGGGGATCGACGAGATCTCCTACGCCCATGAGCGCTCGGCGGTGACGATCAACCTGCGGACCGGCGCGACCGGCGGCGCCGCGGCGCACGACACGCTGAGCCGCGTCGAAAACGTCACCGGAACCTCGTTCGACGACCGTATCGCCGGCGACAGCCACGACAACGTTCTGACCGGCGGCGCGGGGGCGGACCGCCTGTATGGCGGGCGGGGCGACGACCGCCTGATCGGAGGCGAAGGGGTCGACCGCCTCAGAGGCGGCGCGGGCGCCGACATCTTCGCGGTAGGCCACCAGGACGTGATAGCCGACTTCCATGCTCGCCAGGGCGACCGGCTCGATTTCTCCGTGCTGTTCGACAATCTGTATGTCCGCACGATCCAGCCCGAGACGCCCGCTGACCTGCTCACCGCGCTGCATCAGGAGCGCAGCGGCGCCAACCTGTTCGTCACCGCGGACCTGTCGGGCGACGGCGTCGACGATTTCGCGCTGACGCTGCTCAACGTCCACGCCCTGCACGCGCGCGACATCGTGGTGTGACCGGGGGCGCCGTCGGCGCGCCCATTCACCTGCCCGCCTTCGGCATGACGGTGGAGCGAGGGAGCGGACGCGCCTCATCCTCCGGCGGCCCGGAAAACGTCACATCCCGCTCTCGTCAAACAGCGACGCGTTGAGACAGGGAAGCGCGGGAGCGCCGGGCCACCGTCAGGGGTAGTAAGTATTGCCGGTCGCCCGGCGCTCCACGCACGGCATTTTTGCGAACCCTGCGGACGACATCCGAAACCGCTCAAACTGTCCGGCCGCGATCCCTGGAGATCGAAGCCTTCGGACGGGGGCGTCTCCGCCGGCCTTTGGAGCCGGCGTCAAAAACCTCCGCGCCTTGAGCGGTCCCGCGCCATGCTAGGCGGCCCCCGTCGTAATGCGGGGCGGTCTCGTCACAGGCTCGGGGGATTAAGCAACGCCTCCCTAAGCCTACGCCGCAGCAGTCGCCCCGGGACGGAGACATCCGGTCATCCCCGCCGCAGGCGCCGCCTTCTCCCCGCATGGCCGGCCGGTCCGGACACGCCTTCCGACGGGGAGAAGCCAGCGGAGTGGATCACGGACGGGGTGAGATGTCAAGGATTATTTTCCTAGTGGATTGTTTTAGCACTAGGCTTATCGCTTAGTGGGTTTCGCCATTTCGAATCACCGGTGATCTATGACCGAGCTTCATCCCGGCCTCGTCGCTCTCGCCTTAGAAAAATGCGAAGGCTCTCAGTTTGAGAAATTCGCTCAGACGGTTTTTGGTGCCGTATTAGGCCCTTCGTTTAAGCCGCTAGGCGGCACGCACGACGGAGGCGCGGACGGGTTTTTCGATGTTGACATTTTAGAGGACACCTCGAAACCGACAACATTCTTCCAGGCGACGAGAGAACTAGACTACGACAGCAAAATCGCTCGGACGATAACTCGGCTTCGCCAGGTAGGACGAAGTGTTAATAGACTATACTATGCAACTCCCCGCACGATTAAGCTTTCTGACAGGGCTCAGATTGCACTGAGTGACAAATACGAAGTTGATATCCGAATTTTTGACGGAAATTTCTTCCAGCAGAACGCCAATTTTAGCCCTGACGTTGTTGCTGCTTTTAACGCATACCTACGGCCTTACGCCGCCTTCGTTGAGACTGCACAAGCCCCCAGCTTTCCTAGTGCAGGACTTACGAACAATGCCCAAGCGATATCTGCGTTTCTGGGACAAGAAATGGAGCGTCGTCTTGGAACCGCTCGAACACTTGAAAGCGTATGCGACTCGTTAATTCTATGGGCTCTCGAAAGTACAGATCCCGACCAAGGGATACTCATGACAGAAAATGAAATTATTGAGAAAGTCGAAAACGTCATTCCTACTGCGAAGCAATTTTTTCGCGGAGAAGTCCACACTCGCCTCAGCCGAATGAGCACCAAAATAGCTGGTGAGCGGCTGGTCAATATTTATAAGCGCGAGAATAAATATTGTCTGCCATACGAGACACGACAAGTGCTAGATGATCAGCGATTCGACGACGAAGCCCTAAAGCTGGCTGTCACAGCCTCCTTCGTCGACAGGATTCGCGAGTCTGATCCGTCACTGGGCGGCAACACAGTTGATACAATCGCCATCGTAATACACAGCACGCTTGAAGCTGTGTTTGAGAAGCAGGGGATTGGAGCATCAAGGCACTTTCTCTCGGAGGACGTCCCTACCGACGACGCCTTAGAAAATACAGCTATCATAGAAATAGCCGAAACTAAGCTATCCGACGCGGGCTTTAAGGGGACACCCCGCAGTGACGTTCTTACTATTGTCAAAAACGTACTTAGAGGCGTATTCTATAATTCAAATGAAAGTGAGAGGACTTATTGCTCTCGCCTTGCGCGCACCTATATTTTGCTTTTTTCGATACGAAACACGCCACAGATCATTGAATACTTTAACACAATGGCGAAAAACTTCATACTTTACATTGGATCTGATTTGATTGTACGCGCCCTTTCGGAGTTTTACCTCCCGCAAGAAGACCAAATGACAGTCAATACATTCAAGATATTAAGGCAGTCAGGGTCTCGGCTGATACTTACGGAAGCGATGCTTGAGGAGGTACACTCCCATATCTACGCGGCCAATCTGGAGTACGAAAACTATTACTACGACATTGAGCCAATAGTCGACGCCCCGCTTGCCTCTCAGTCTGATCGCATACTTATACGAGCTTATTATTATGCGAAATTTGATCTTCGCCTTGCGAGCAGACCGGCAAGCTGGAAAGGCTACTTAAATAATTTCTTGACGGCATCTAAGATGAGCGGGTCCGTATCGCCGGTCAGCCTGAAGTCCTTGAAAGATACGGTATGTGCCCGCTTCGGGATGGAATTCGAGGATAAGTCAACAACAAGCCAAGGGCTGAAAGATGCTGAAGTAAAAAAACTGGCTCGGACGATCCGCGAGATGCGCCCCCCGGGACGTCACGAGAAGCTGTCTGAGAATGATGCCTCGATGATTTTAAGGATAGATCAGTCTCGGAGGACAAAAGAAAATAAAATAGTAAATCCGATTGGTTTTAGAACGTGGTATTTGACGCAAGATGGCGTGTCCGGCGCGGCGACCTCCAAATGTTTTCCAGAACGTCGACATGCTCGATATGTGATGAGGCCGGAATTTCTGGTGAACTACATCGCTTACAACCCTACTGACGCGCAGGTTCGACAAAGCCTAAGAACAATATTCCCTTCAAAATTAGGGATTAGACTTGGATCGCGGATGGATGGAAAGGCCATTGAAGGCGTCCTGAATTCAATCAAACAAGCGTATAGCGTAGACCCGGCACGCGCGTCGGCAATTGTGGCTGAGCACGCTGATGCGTTGAAGTCGGATAGAATGAGAGCTTTCGCGATAAAATTTGAGCCGAAGGTTTAGCCAAGGGCACTGTTTGTCCTCTCCGGAATGTGAGCAGCGCTGAAACTAGAGAGTTGGAGGTTAGGCATGTCGCCTCCGCCAGTCCCTCAGTTCACCCGTTGCTCTTCCACCACCGTCGTGTCCGTGATCGCGCTTTCCTCGTAGAGCCACCGCGCGAGCACGCCCGCGATGATCGCGCTGAGGATCGGGGCGAGTCAGAAAAGCCAGAGCTGGCCAAAATGGCCGGCGTCCGCGAACAGCGCCGGGCCGGTCGAGCGGGCGGGGTTCACCGAGGTGTCGGCGCCGGGGATGGCAGTCAGGTGGATCAGCGTCAGCGCGAGGCCGATCGGGATGCCGGCGAAGCCGATCGCGGCGCTCGCATAATCCGGCGGCCAAACTATATCTTGGGCCATGCCGAAACAGACCCGCCAATCCGGCTTCGCCGAAGCCCCGCAAGCCGCGTTCACCGTCGACGTCGCGGACGTCACGCCCGACGAGGCGCTGCTGCGCGCGCTCGGCCGCGGGGGCGAGGCGGCGGAGGAGGCGCGGCGCGAGATCGCCGACCGCGCGACGGCCGAGGCCGCGAGCGTGGGGCCGGAGGCGGAGATCGTGGCGCCGGCCTCTCCCCCCTCCCGCAAGGCGCGAGCGGCTGCGGCTCCTGCCAAGCGCAAGAAGCGCGACCCGATCGCCGGGACGCCCGATCCGCAAAAGGCGCCGCGCGGCTTCGGCGCCGTGCCGGAGACCGATGTCGGCCTGCTGCCAGCGGATTTCGACGCGGGGGCTTCCGTCTCGGCGACCGTCGCCGCGCTCGAGGACCTGATCCAGCACGGGCGGAAGGAGCTGCAGGGCAAGCCGTGGGTGCCCCACCGCCCGGAGCGGCCGCAGAAGCTGGAGAGCGGCCAGAAATTCACGCTGGCGAGCCCGTTCGAGCCCAAGGGCGACCAGCCGACCGCGATCGCCGAGCTGGTCGACGGCATCCGCCGGCAGGAGCGCGACCAGGTGCTGCTCGGCGTCACCGGCTCCGGCAAAACCTTCACGATGGCGAAGATCATCGAGGAGACCGGCCGCCCGGCGCTGATCCTCGCGCCGAACAAGACGCTGGCGGCGCAGCTCTATGGCGAGTTCAAGTCGTTCTTCCCCGAGAACGCGGTGGAATACTTCGTCTCCTATTACGACTACTACCAGCCCGAGGCCTACGTGCCGCGGTCGGACACCTATATCGAGAAGGAAAGCTCGATCAACGAGCAGATCGACCGCATGCGCCACTCGGCCACGCGCTCGCTGCTGGAGCGCGACGACGTCATCATCGTCGCCTCCGTGTCGTGCATCTACGGCATCGGCTCGGTCGAGACCTACACCTCGATGACCTTCGTGCTGAAGGTCGGCGAGACGGTGAGCCAGCGCCAGCTGATGGCCGACCTCGTGGCGCTGCAATACAAGCGCGCCGACATCAACTTCATCCGCGGAACCTTCCGGGTGCGCGGCGACACCATCGAAGTGTTCCCCGCGCATTACGAGGATCGCGCCTGGCGCGTCGGCCTGTTCGGCGACGAGATCGAGAGCATCCAGGAGTTTGACCCGCTCACCGGCGCGAAGATCCAGGATCTTTCGGCGGTGAAGGTCTACGCCAACTCGCATTACGTGACCCCGCGCCCGACGCTGAACCAGGCGATCAAGGGCATCAAGGATGAGCTGAAAGCGCGCCTGACGGAGCTCACCAAGATGGGCCGGCTGCTGGAGGCCCAGCGGCTGGAGCAGCGCACCACCTTCGACATCGAGATGATGGAGGCGACCGGCAGCTGCGCCGGCATCGAGAACTATTCGCGCTGGCTGACCGGCCGCAAACCGGGCGAGCCGCCGCCCACTTTGTTCGAATATCTGCCGGACAACGCGCTGGTGTTCACCGACGAGAGCCACGTCACCATTCCGCAGATCGGCGGCATGTATCGCGGCGACTTCCGGCGGAAGGCGACGCTCGCGGAATACGGATTCCGGCTGCCGTCCTGCATGGACAACCGGCCCATGCGCTTCGAGGAATGGGACGCGATGCGGCCGCAGACCGTGCACGTCTCCGCGACGCCCGGTCCGTGGGAGATGGAGGCGACCGGCGGCGTGTTCGCCGAGCAGGTCATCCGCCCGACCGGCCTCGTCGACCCCTTGATCGACATCCGCCCCGCCCGCTCCCAGGTCGACGACCTCCTGGGCGAAGTGAAGGAGGTCGCGGCCAAGGGGTTCCGCTCGCTCATCACCGTGCTGACCAAGCGCATGGCGGAGGATCTGACGGAGTATCTCCACGAGCACGGCGTGCGCGTGCGCTACATGCATTCCGACATCGACACGCTGGAGCGCATCGAGATCATCCGCGACCTGCGCCTCGGCGCCTTCGACGCGCTGGTCGGCATCAACCTCTTGCGCGAGGGCCTGGACATCCCGGAATGCGCGCTGGTCGCCATTTTGGACGCCGACAAGGAAGGCTTCCTGCGCTCCGAAACCTCGCTGGTGCAGACCATCGGCCGCGCCGCCCGCAACGTCGACGGCCGGGTGATCCTCTACGCCGACAATGAGACCGGCTCGATGAAGCGCGCCATGGCCGAGACCGAGCGCCGCCGCGAGAAGCAGCTCGCCTACAATGCCGAGCACGGCATCACGCCTGAGACCATCAAGCGCGACATCTCCGACGTCATGAACTCGATGTACGAGCGCGACCGCGTCACCGTCGACAAGGGCTTTTCCGAGGACGTCCCGCAGATCGGGCACAACCTCAAGGCCACGATCGCCGACCTCGAGGCCCGCATGCGCAAGGCCGCGGGCGACCTGGAGTTCGAGACCGCGGGCCGCCTGCGCGACGAGATCCGCCGTCTTCAGGCGACCGAGCTTGCAATCTCCGACGACCCGCTCGCCCGCCAGCAGGACATCGACCGCCAGACCGGCGGCTACGCCGGCGAGCGCAAATACGGCCGCAGCGCCAACACCCCGCCCCGCCGCGCGGGACCGGCGAAGCCGTCGCTCGACGACATGGGACCGGGAACGGACCGCGCGACGCCGCTACAGCCCGTGATGTCGCTGCCGGCGAAGCCCGACAACATGACGACGAACTACCGAGCGGGCGGACGGAGGAGCGGACCCAAGCGGCGGTAGAGCGACGGCGGCGCGATCCGCCGGCGCCCGCTCAATCCGGGTGCAGCGCCATGGGCTCGGCGTGCTTCACCATCTGGCCGTGCTCGGCCTTGATGAAGTCCTGGACGAGGTCGACCGCGCTCGCGGCGGTCATGCGCGTGGGGTCGAATTTCGGCGCGGGGCCGTAGCTCAGATAGAGCTTGTCGAGTTCGGGCGAGCGGCCGGCGTAGCCGACCGTCCATGTCAGGAAGGCCCGCCGGGGAATCGCGCCGGCGGCGAGGATCACCATCAAGGAGTGGCGCTCGTCCTGGGAGATCTTCCACATCTGCTCTGAAATGGCGACCTTGTCGCCCTCCATGACCTGAAGGAAGAAGCGCTCGTTGAACAGCAGAGCGCCGGTCAGCCCCGAGATGGCTTCAAGACGCGCGCAGTTGTCGAGGACGTCGCGGACGAAATCGCGCATCGAGGACGACGTGAGCTTCGTCTCGTTGCTCGAATAGAAGACGATCCGATGCAGAGGCATTGTGATGTCCAACGACGTCGCGTCTTCTCAGTTGGCGCGGCGACCCCTTAACAAAAGGCGTTGCGCGCGCTTGCGACCATCGTCGGCGCCATACGCGACGACCCCCTTTCGCTGTCTTTAATTGGAACAATGACGAAGCGGGCCTGTTCTTCTCGAAGAGCGGCGCACGCCGCCGTTTCGCACATCATGGAGACGCGAATGCCCTCGACCAGCCAGCCGCCGAAGCCTGCGACGATCGCCGATCTGAAGATCCAGCGCGGCGAAGGCGGCGAGACGCATCAGATCGCGGAAGGCGACACGCCCGTCCTCACCACTGCGCAGGGCACGCCGGTCGCGGACGATCAGAACTCCCTGAAGGCCGGCCTGCGCGGCCCGACGCTGATCGAGGACTCCCACTTCCGCGAGAAGATCTTCCACTTCGACCACGAGCGCATTCCGGAGCGCGTGGTTCACGCCCGCGGTTATGGCGCGCATGGCTTCTTCGAGCCCTACGAGTCGCTCTCCGACATCACGGCGGCTGATCTCTTCCAGCGCGCCGGCGAGAAGACCGAGGTCTTCGTCCGGTTCTCGACCGTCGCCGGCAACAAGGGCTCGGCCGATCTCGCGCGCGACGTGCGCGGCTTCGCCGTCAAGTTCTACACCAAAGAGGGCAACTGGGACCTCGTCGGCAACAACATCCCGGTGTTCTTCATCCAGGACGCCATCAAGTTCCCCGACCTGATCCACGCCGCCAAGCAGGAACCCGACCGCGGCTTTCCGCAGGCGCAGACGGCGCACGACAATTTCTGGGACTTCATCTCGTTGAGCCCGGAATCCATCAACATGGCGCTGTGGATCATGTCCGACCGGACAATCCCGCGGTCCTTCCGTTTCATGGAAGGGTTCGGCGTCCACACCTTCCGCTTCGTCAACGCGGAGGGCAAAGCGACCTTCGTGAAGTTCCACTGGAAGCCGAAGCTCGGCCTGCAGTCGGTCGTGTGGAACGAGGCCGTGAAGACCAACGGCGCGGATCCCGACTTCCACCGCCGCGATCTGTGGGACGCCATCGGCTCCGGAGACTTCCCGGAATGGGAGCTCGGCCTCCAGCTCTTCGACGAGGATTTCGCCGATCAGTTCCCGTTCGACGTGCTCGACGCGACCAAGATCATCCCCGAAGAGATGGTCCCCGTCCGCAAGGTCGGGCGGCTGGTGCTCGACCGCGTCGTCGACAACTTCTTCGCCGAGACGGAGCAGGTCGCGTTCATGACGCAGAACGTCGTGCCCGGGATCGACTTCACCAATGACCCGCTGCTGCAGGGCCGCAACTTCTCCTATCTGGACACGCAGCTGAAGCGTCTCGGCGGCCCGAACTTCACGCATATCCCCGTGAATGCGCCGCGTTGCCCCTTCGCTCATTTCCAGCAGGACGGCCACATGGCTATGCACAATCCCAAGGGGCGGGTGAACTACGAGCCGAACTCCTTTGGACTCGGGCCGCGCGAAGATCCGAAGCGCGGCTTCAAGACCTACCCGGAAGAGGTCTCCGGCACGAAGCGGCGCGCCCGTGCGGAGCTGTTCGCCGATCACTACAGTCAGGCTCGGCAGTTCTATCTGAGCCAGACCGAGCCGGAGCAGACGCATATCAAGGACGCTTTCGTTTTCGAGCTTTCCAAGGTCGAGACGCCCGAGATACGCGCGCGCATGGTCGCGCATCTGCTGACGGTCGATCAGGCGCTCGGCGAGAAGGTGGCGGACGGACTGGGCCTGCCTTCTGTTCCCAAGCCGGCGACGCCGGCGCGGCCGATAATCGCCGACCTTCCGCCTTCGCCGGCGCTCAGCATCATCAAGAACGGTCCGAAGTCATTCGAAGGCCGCAAGCTCGGCGTCCTCGTCACGGATGGCACGAGCGCCAAGCTGCTGAAGGCGCTGGCCAAGGCCGTGGAGGCGGAGGGCGCGATGGTGGAGCTGGTCGCCCCTAAGGTCGGCGGCGTAAAGCTCGACGACGGAACGATCATCCCCGCCAAGCAGAAGATCAATGGCGGCCCGTCGGTGCTCTATGACGCCGTCGCGCTGCTTCCTTCCGAAGACGGCTGCGCATTGCTCATGAAAGAAGCGACGGCGCGAGACTTCGTCGCCGACGCTTTCGCCCACGCGAAGTTCATCGCCTTCGCGCCATCCGCAAAGCCGCTCCTCGACAAGGCCGGCGCGCAACTGGACGGCGGGATGTTCGAAATCGGCGCTTCTGGCGACGTGAAGAGCTTCCTGTCAGCGCTCGGCGAGCTGCGGTTCTGGGAGCGCGAGAAGGCCGTTCACGCGGTCTAAGGCCGTCGGCCCCAGCGGCGGCTCATGAAGCCGCCGCTGGTCGCGTCGCAGGCGCGCCCGTCATTCCATCAAAAAACCCGCGGGATTGCATCCCGCGGGTTTTTGCTTTTGCAAGCGGCTCGGCGACGGTTGGCCGAGCGGAAAAGTCAGCGCGTCTTCAGCAGCTTCCGCCGGCGCCGGGGGTCTTGCCGTCCGCGCATTTAGCGCCGGTCGCTGCGCCAGTTTCCGTCGGGCCGCCGCTGCTCGCGCGCGCGGCCGTGCCGGTGCCGTAGCTGGATTCCGCGTCCTTCGAGGGCGTTATGGAATCGGCGCTGTCGCTGCGGGCCGGCGTGCCCGTGCCGTAGCTGCCGGTAGCCGGACTGGCCTTCATGCTCTCTTGAGCGTTCGCGAACCCGAGGCTCCCGGCAAGCGAGAGAGCGGCGATGGTTGCGACGGCGATCTTGCGCATGCTCACGTCTCCTTTGATCTTTTGTCGCGATGTCAACGACTTGAGCGACGGAAGCGTTCCCCCGACTGACCGAAGGCTCTCAGGCTCTTGCGGTTTGGCCTTGCCTCGGCGCTGATATCCGCCGGGGACCGGGGGGACATCCATGCTAAGATCGTTCGTCATCGCTGCGCTGGCGCTGGCGCCGCTTGCGGCCCTCGCCGAGCCGCCGCTGACGCTCACCTGCGACGGCCCGATCGGCCGCGACGCGATCGAGGCCTCGCTGATCGAGACTTTCGGCAAGGCGAACGTGCGGACCGAGACGATCGACGGCGCCGAAGGCGAGCAGTTGCAGGCGACCGTGCTGTTCCCGGACGACCCGGCGCGGCGGATTCAGATCCTGTGGAGCGACGAGGCCGCCAGGAAGCGGCCAAGCGAAGTGAGGCTGACGGACGAGGCCAAGGGCAGCTTCGCCGGCCTCTCCGTCGGGCTCGACCTGACCGCGGTGGAGAAGCTCAACGGCCGCCCCTTCGTGATGAACGGCTTCGGCTGGGATCTCGGCGGCAACGTCGTCGACTGGAAGGGCGGCGCGCTCTCCAAGGTTCCGGGCGATTGCGGCCCGTCCGTCCAGTTCAATTACGCCGAGGGCGCGCCCGAAAAGGCGCTTGACAAGGTCTCGGGCGACAAGCGCGTGTCGTCAGCCGATAAGGCGCTGCGCGTGGTGAAGCCGACGGTGAGCTCTGTGTCGATCGGCTGGGGCGCGGACTAGCGCGCCTCCTTCACAAGGGTCACGCCGTCGATCTCGGTGAGCTGGCGGGCGATTTCATCGACGCTCGTCTGCGACAGCCGCACGAAAGAGATGCTGACCTCGTCGCAGCCCGCGCGCTCCGCCGGACGCGACACGAACTGGCGCACGCGCGACGCGCGCGGTCCCGCGATGTCGCGCAGCTTGTCGATCGTCAGCGCGCCGCTCGGCGCAAGAAACTCGAGCTGCCGGGCGTGCAGCCGGTCCTGGTAGCTGCGCGCGATCGGCTTCACGCCGGCGAGGATCGCCAGGATGATCAGCGTCGCCGCGGCGCCCGGAACGTAGAGCCCGCCGCCGATCGCGAGGCCGACCGCCGCAACGCTCCAGAGGCTCGCCGCGGTCGTCAGGCCGCGCACGACCTCGCCGCGCATGAGAATGGTGCCCGCGCCGAGGAAGCTCACGCCGGACACGACCTGAGCCGCGACGCGCGAGGGATCGAGCACCACGCCTTCGACGCCGACCGTGTCGCCGAAGCCGTGGATCGAGACGATCATGGCGAGGCAGGCGCCGAGACAGACCAGCATGTGGGTGCGCAGGCCCGCCGCCCACAGCAGCCGCTCGCGCTCGACGCCGACGACCCCGCCGGCCGCCGCGGCGGCGACGAGCCGCACGACGAGTTCGAGATTGGTCATCCTCTCCCCCTCCGAACCTCAGCCAGTCAGGTTCCTCCTCGACGCGCTACGGATCAAGAGACGCGTCATCGCGCTGGATCGACGGCAGCAATGCGTGCATGAGGGGCTGCGAAGGCTTCCGGACCTGGGACATGATCCGCGTCACCGACACGATCGCGATCGATGAGGACGAGATCGAGCTCGCTTTCGTGCGGGCGTCCGGGCCGGGCGGGCAGAACGTCAACAAGGTCTCGACGGCGGTGCAGTTGCGCTTCGACGCAAGGCGTTCGCAGTCGTTGCCAAACGACGTCGCGATCCGGCTGATGCGGCTCGCCGGCGCTAGGCTCACCAAGGACGGCGTGATCGTGCTGACCGCGCAGAGCCGCCGGACGCAGGGGGACAATCGCGAGGAGGCGATCGAGCGGCTGGTGGCCATGATCGCAGAGGCTGCCGAACGGCCGAGGCCGCGCCGCCCTACGCGTCCGACGCTCGCGTCCAAGGGGCGGAGGCTCGATGGCAAGCATCGGCGCGGAGCGACCAAGGCGCTGAGGGGCCCCGTCGGCGGCGACTGACGGAGCCTTGTGCGACCGAACCGCCACGCAAATGCGCCATTCGATCGCTCAATAAACTCAAACCGTTGCATTTTGAGGCCGCAGGCACTATGTGCAGCCCCTATCCAACATCCAAATTTCGAGGCCACTGACTGCATGAAGGAAGATACCTTCCAAACCCGCCGCGATTCCGCTCGTGACGCCAAGCAGAAGCTGCTTGAGAGGTTCAAGACCGCGGCGAATGATCCGGCTGCTGAACAGAAGCGCGCTGAGCGCCAGGCGATTGCCGAGGCCCGTGAGGCGCGGCTCGCCGCAAAGGCCGCCGAGGCCGCCCGCGTAGCCGCCGAGAAGGAAGCGGAAATCGCCCGCATCAAGGCTGAGGAAGAGGCTGCCCGCGCTCAGGCCGAGGCCGAGCGTCTCGCCGCCCGACCGAAGGTCATCAACGCCGCGAAGTATGCCTTGGCCGCCCGCGTGATCGCGGACATGAAGCCACGTGGCGGCGATCGCGACCAGACGCGCAAGAGCGCCTGACGCTTCTTCGCAGCGCTAGAATTAGAAAGCCCCGCCAGCCGACAGCTTGCGGGGCTTTTCTTTGGCCACGTGGCCTCATTGGGCCGACATGACTGCGCGCCCGTCATATCGGCCGCGACCGCCGGCCTGCGGACCAAACAAAAGCCCGCCGGACGGCCGGCGGGCTTCGATCATCATACGGCCAGATGCGGCTTTCAGGCGGCCTGACGGTTCACGCCGCCTTCGGCGAGCGCCGTAAGCTTGCGATCGGCCGCCTTTTCCTCGCTGAGCGTCTTTTCAAGCACCGACGCGCAGTCCGCGCGGCCGAGCTGCTTCGCCCAGGCGATCAGCGTGCCGTAGCGCGTCATTTCGTAATGCTCGACCGCCTGCGATGCGGCGATGATCGCGGCGTCCAGCACCTGCTTGTCCGAGACCTCGCCGGAGACCTCGTTGGCCTCTTCGATGATGCCGTTGATCGCCGGACACTTCGTGGTCTTGATCTCGGCGCCGTGCATCTCGAACACTTGCTCGAGGCGGCGTACGTGCTCCTCGGTTTCGGTCAAGTGGCTCTGCAGCCCCTGCTTCAGCTCCGGCGCAGTCGCCTTGTCGATCATCTTCGGCAGCGCGGAGAGGATCTGCTTCTCGGCGTAATAAATGTCCTGCAGCTGATGCACGAACAGATCGTCGAGCGTTTTGATATCCTTGGAGAACAGGCCCATGACTGGAATCCTCTCTTTGTGATTGACGTCCTTAACACCCCGACATCTGTCAATGTGAGGCTCCTGCACTGACAACAACTGCCGGCGGCGATCGGTTCCGATCGTGTCGGTCTTCAAGGGCTGGATGGCCTTCGCCTAACCCCCGTCGCAATGGTCCGAGATGAAGGGGGCGCAGGGACGCGTCGGCGCGCCGCCCCTGGCCCTCAAGCGCAAGCGCGACCGGAGACCATGGCTATGCGGCTTATCATCGGCATCGCGGCGACAGGCGCCCTCGCCTCGTGCCTGCTCGCGCCGGCTTTCGCTTCCGCGCAGGAGCCGGCCGCGAGGCCATCTGTCACTGTCTCCGGAGAGGGCACGGCGTCGGCCGCGCCTGACCGCGCTTTGCTCACGTCAGGCGTGGTGACGCGGGCGCCGTCGGCCGCCGCCGCCCTCAAGGCCAACGCCGCGGCGATGACCAAGACGCTCGCCGCGATCAAACAGGCCGGGATCGAGGATCGCGACGTCGGAACGTCCGGCCTCTCGGTTCAGCCGCAATACGATTATGGCGACGGCCAAGGCGGCCAGCGGACGCCGAAGCTCGTCGGCTACGAGGTGAGAAACACGGTCTCGATCCGCGCGCGCAACGTGGCGGGCGTCGGCGATCTCGTCGACGCGGTGGTGAACGCCGGCTCGAACCAGATCGACGGTCTGGTCTTCGACGTCGCGGACGCCGACGCGAAGCTCGACGAGGCGCGCCGCGCCGCCATGGCGGACGCCCGCCGCAAGGCCGAGCTTTATGCCGCGGGAGCGGGCGCGAAGCTGGGCGCGCCGCTGATGATCGAGGAACAGGGAGGCGCGCCGGAGCCGGTTCGTCCCATGACGATGCGCGCCAAGGCGCTGGACGTCCCCGCCCCCGCCACTCCGATCGCGCAGGGCGAGCAGGAGCTGACGGTGCGCGTCACCGTGAAATGGGAGTTGGCGCCCTGAGGCGTCAGCCCGGGCGGCCGTATGGCCGCGAACGGCCTACTTCTCGAAGGCGCTGACGATCGTAAGCTCGACCGTGTCGGAGACGACCGGGACAAACGCGCCGAGGCCAAAATCGCTGCGCCTGATCGTGGTGGTGGCGGAGAACCCGATGGTCTCCGCCTTCGTCATCGGGTTCACTCCTGCGCCGTGGAACGACGCGGTCAGGATCACCGGCTTCGTCACCCCGTGGAGCGTGAGGTCGCCCTCAATCGTCGCCTTCTCGCCGGCCGGGACCACGGTGCGCGATTTGAAGGTCGCTTCAGGGAATTTCGCGGCATCCAGCAGCTCGGCGGTGGCGAGATGGGCCGCGAACTTCTCGGACGTGACCCTCAGGCCCTTCATCGGGAAGATCACCTCCAGCTCCGCCTTCGCGGGCTCCTTCGGATCGATCGTGAGTGATCCCGAGGGTTGGCCGAACAGGCCGAACAAAGTGGAGAAGCCCATGTGGTCGACGGACCAGGCGACCTGGGTATGGTTCGGGTCGACCTTGTACGTGCCAGCCTTCACGCGGCTGACATCAGCCTTGCCGGGAATTTCCTGAGCGAGCGCGGGCCCCGCTGCGAGGCTGAGCGCGAGAGCGATGGCCGAGGCGAGCTTCTTCATCGGGGGCGTCCTTCGGAAAGCGAGGACTCTATCTGACCGCGCGCAGCGTAGAAAGGAAGCCGCGCCGCTTCACGAGCCCGCGTGCGCCTACGCCCGCTCAGCGCGCCTCGCGGCGGCTATGGCGCGCCATTCAAATCTTGCGCGCGTAATTGGTCCTGACGTGCCTGTTGACGTAGGTCGCGAGGCCCTCGCCCGCCTGTGCGAGCCGGCGCATCGTCGCCGTCCTGGAACCAGAGATCGATGAAGCCGGCGCCGAGCGTGTAAGCGAGCACGCCGGACCGGCCGTTGCGGTCGGCGTAGGGGATGCGGCGTGGCGCCGACTTGCGCCCGGCCATCGGAGCTCTCCGCAGCCGGGCGACCGCTCAGTTGTCGAGGAAACTCCGTAGCTTCCGAGACCGGCTCGGGTGCTTCAGCTTGCGAAGCGCCTTGGCTTCGATCTGGCGAATGCGCTCGCGCGTCACCGAGAACTGCTGGCCGACCTCTTCGAGGGTGTGGTCGGTGTTCATGCCGATGCCGAAGCGCATGCGCAGCACGCGCTCCTCGCGGGGCGTGAGCGAGGCCAGCACGCGCGTCGTCGTCTCGCGCAGATTCGACTGGATCGCGGCGTCGATTGGCAGGATCGCGTTCTTGTCCTCGATGAAGTCGCCGAGATGGCTGTCCTCCTCGTCGCCGATCGGCGTCTCGAGCGAGATCGGCTCCTTGGCGATCTTGAGGACCTTGCGGACCTTTTCGAGCGGCATGGCGAGCTTTTCGGCGAGCTCTTCCGGGGTCGGCTCGCGGCCGATCTCGTGCAGCATCTGGCGCGAGGTGCGGACGATCTTGTTGATCGTCTCGATCATGTGGACCGGGATGCGGATCGTTCTTGCTTGATCCGCAATGCTGCGGGTGATCGCCTGCCGGATCCACCACGTCGCGTAGGTCGAGAACTTATAGCCGCGGCGGTACTCGAACTTGTCCACCGCCTTCATCAGGCCGATGTTGCCCTCCTGGATCAGGTCCAGGAACTGCAGGCCGCGGTTGGTGTATTTCTTGGCGATCGAGATCACGAGGCGCAGATTCGCCTCGACCATCTCCTTCTTCGCCTGCCGGGCCTCGCGCTCGCCCTTCTGCACCATCTGGACGATGCGGCGGAACTCCTGGATCTCGAGGCCGGTCTCAGTCGCGAGATTGTGGATGTCGCCGCGGATGTCCTTCACGAGGTCCTTTTCGGCCGCGACGAAGCCCTTCCAGCCCTTGGCGCCCAGTCCCGCGACGCGGCGAATCCAGTTCGGATCGAGCTCGTAGCCCTGGTACTGCTTGAGGAAGTCGATGCGATCGACGCCGAACGACTCCGCGAGCCGCATCAGCCGGCCTTCGAGCGCGACCAGCCGCTTGTTGATGTCGTAAAGCTGCTCCACCAGCGCGTCGATGCGGTGCTGGTTGAGCGACAGCGACTTCACGTTGACGACGATGTCGTCCTTCAGCTTCTTGTACTTGCGGTCCTGGGCCGGGGAGAGCGTCTTGTTCTGCAGACGGTTCTCGACGTTCTGGTCCTGCAGGCGGCGCAGCTTCTTATAGTCGTCGGCGATTGCGTCAAAGGTCTCGACGACCTTCGGCTTCAGCTCGGTCTCCATGGCGGAAAGCGAGACATTGTTCTCCATGTCGTCGTCTTCGAGGTCGCCCTCGGGCGGCGTTTCGGCTTCAGCCTCCTCGGCCTCGGCTTCCGGCTGCGGCTGGGTCGCGTCGGGCTTGGCGTCGGGTCCGGCGTAGGTCGCCTCGAGATCGATGATCTCGCGGAGCAGGATCTTCCCCTCGTTCAGCTCGTCGCGCCAGATGATGATGGCCTGGAAGGTCAGCGGGCTTTCGCAGAGGCCCGCGATCATCGCCTCGCGGCCGGCCTCGATGCGCTTGGCGATCGCGATCTCGCCTTCGCGCGACAGCAGCTCGACCGAGCCCATCTCGCGCAGATACATGCGGACGGGATCGTCGGTGCGGTCGGTGGGCTCGGCCTTCTGGGTGACTGTGACGGCGCCCGGGCGCGGGGCCTCGACCAGGTCGCCGCCGGCCGGCTCGTCGTCGTCTTCGTCTTTGCCCTCGGCGCGCTCGTCGGCCTCCTCGGAATCGATGACGTTGATGCCCATCTCGTTGAGCATCGCGTGCACGTCTTCGATCTGGTCCGAGGTGTTCTGGTCCGAGGGCAGAACCTCGTTCAGCTCATCATTGGTCACATAGCCGCGCTTCTTCGCGGCCTTGATCATGCGCCGAATGGCCTGATCGTTGAGGTCGAGCAGCGGGCCGGCTTCGGTCTCCGGAGCCGCGGTCTCGCCCTCGTCTTTCGCCTGTACTTTGGTCGCCATCGCCGTCCATTCTCCACGGCGGCCTCAAGGGCCGGCCGCGTTCACGCTCTCGCTTCTCGCCGTCTCATTTCACTGAAAGGACGGCGAATCAACGCCTACACTTAACGCTAGGCGCCTTAACGCCTAGATTAACCCTGTCGACGGGACCGCCTTTTCGGCGAGATCACCGCGTCACATCGGCCGAACGACACGTCCGGAGGCCCCGCCGAAGCCCTCGATCGAGGCCTCGGCGCCTTCCGCCGTCGCTAGCTGCCGTTGTATCTCGACGATCCGACGAAAATTGTCGTCGGTGAAATCCCGCCCGAATTCCATCTCCGCCTCGCGGAGTTCCCTATGTAGCGCCCGCACCTTGATATGCAAGGCGCTGACGTGCCGCCACGCGAGCGCGGCGTCGGCAAGATCGGCCTCCGGCGCCGCCCACCATTCGCTCGGCGGCAGGGCCGCGCGCGCGCGCTCCGCCAGGGGTCCGCAGACGCCGTGATCAAGCTCCGCGCGCATCGCATCCCGGTCATGCGCGCCATGGGCGTAGGCGTCCAGCATGGCGCGCCGCAGGCGATCGAGGTCGCGGCTCGAAAATTCGAGCTCGGCAAAGGCTTCCGCGAGCTCGTCCAGCAAACTCGGGTGGTTGGCGATGACCATGACGAGCGCGACCTCGCGCGCGGCGAACCGGCCGGAGGCGGGGCCCGCGGCCGCGGCGGCGGAGAGCGTCGGCGCGGTGACCTGCGGCGCGCCGCGCCAACCGCCGCGGGCGCCGCCGCCCCGCTGCTGCGGTCGCCCCCCTGGCCCCCGCGCGCCATAAGCCCGCCGGGCCTGGCTGGCCGGCCGGCCGAACTGGGCGAGGCGGGCGTCGATCGCCGTGCGGTAATGCCGCTTCACCGTCTCGTCGCGGATCGCATTCAGCGCCTCGCGCAGCCGCGTCTCGAAAGCCGCGGCGCGTTCCGGCGTGTCGGTCGGCCCGGCGTCGAGCTCGCGCGCCCACAACATGTCGACGAGCGGGGCGGCGGCGCCGAGGATCGCCTCCATCGCCGCCCGGCCCTCGGAGCGCACGAGGTCGTCCGGGTCCTGCCCCTCGGGCAGAAAGGCGAAGCGCAGCGACCGGCCGGGCGCGAGCAGCGGCAGCGCAGTCTCGATCGCGCGGAAGCCCGCCCGCCGTCCGGCCTTGTCGCCGTCGAAGCACAGGATCGGCTCCGGCGTCATGCGCCAGAGCATCTCCATCTGCTCCGGCGTCAGAGCCGTTCCGAGCGGAGCGACGACATGGCCGATGCCGGCGGCCGCAAGCGCGATGACGTCGATATAGCCCTCGACCGCCACCACCGTGCCGGCCTGCTGGGCGGCGGCCTTGGCGCGGTGGTGGTTGTAGAGCGTCCCGCCCTTGTGGAAGAGCGGCGTCTCCGGCGAGTTCAGGTACTTCGCGGGGATGTCCGCGGACATCGCCCGGCCGCCGAAGGCGATAACCCGGCCGCGTGAATCCTCGATCGGGAACATGATGCGGTCGCGGAAGCGGTCGAACGGCTCAGGCACGTCGTCGCCGGAGACCAGCAGGCCCGCCTCGACCATGTCGGCGACGGAGATCCCGCGCCCCTTCAGGTGGCTTCTCAGCGCCGAGCGGTCGTTCGGCGCGTAGCCCATGCGGAATGCGGCCTGCGTCTGCGGCGAGAGGGCCCGGCCCGCGAGATAGCCGCGGGCAGCGGCCCCCGCCCTGCCCTGCAGCTCGCCTTCATAGAAGCGCGCCGCCATGTCCATGATCTCGACAAGACCCGCGCGCCGCTCCTGCCGCTCGGCCTCCTCGGGCGTGTCCTTGGGCAGCGCGACGCCAGCCATCTCGGCGACCTGCGCCACGGCGTCGGGGAAGGTCAGGCCCTCGACCTCCATCAGGAACTTGAAGACGTCGCCGTGCTTGCCGGACGAGAAGCAGTGATAGAAGCCCTTCTGGTCGTTCACGAAGAAGGACGGCGTTTTCTCGGCGTTGAAAGGCGACAGCCCCGCGTATTCGCGCCCCTGCCGCTTCAGCTTGACGCGACGGCCCACGACTTCCGACACGGGAAGCCGCTGGCGCAGGTCGTCGAGGAAGGAGGGCGTGAACCGCATCGCGCGCAAGTATATAGGAGCAAGCGAGTCGCGGGGGCCGGCGCCCGCTATCCACAGGGGCGGCCCGCTTACCGCAGCGCGGCGAGGCCGGCGCGAACCCGATCCGGCGCATCCGGTTCAAGAAGCCGCTCGATCTCGCGATGGGTCCGCTCCCAGATCGGCGTCGCCGCCTGCAGCGTCGAAAGACCCGCCTCCGTCAGCCGCAGCAGGCGGCCGCGACGATCCTTCGGGTCGACTTGCGTGGCGACGAGGCCCTTCCGCTCCAGCGGCTTCAGGTTCGCGGTCAGCGTTGTGCGGTCCATCGCGAGCAGCGCGGCGACCGAGCCGATCGCCGGCGGGACCGGCCGGTTGAGCGAGGTGAGCAGCGAGAACTGCCCGCTGGTGATTCCCGCGGGTCGCAACGCCTCGTCGAACCGCCGCGACAAGGCGCGCGCCGCTCGTTGGGCGGAGAGGCACAGGCAATGGTCGCGGATGAACAGCGTGGTCTCGAACGACGCCGACAGCGCGGTCGGTTCCGCCGCCTCGTCCTGAGCTTCTGAGCCGACTGTTCTGGTCACGCTTCGTCATCGCCGATTTGACGACGGCAATATAGGTTGATATCAACATAAAGACAAGGAGAGCGAGAAGCCCCCATGCCCGTCAACCCGAGCGCGCCGATCGAGATCACCGCCTTCGACTGGGTCCCGGACTTCGCCAAGGGGCTCGTGCGCGACATCCGTGCGCGCTGGGCGCTGGAGGAGGCCGGATTGCCTTACGCCGAGCGTCTGTTCGACGCGCGACGGCGACGGCCGGCGGAGTACTTCTCGGAGCAGCCTTTCGGGCAGGTTCCGGCCTTCCGCGACGGCGACGTCAGCATGTTCGAATCCGGCGCCATCGTCCTCCACGTTGCGGAGGGTAGCGCGGCGCTGATGCCGCAAGACGCCGACGGACGAGCGCGGGCGCTGTGCTGGCTGTTCGCGGCGCTGAACAACGTCGAGCCGTTGGTGATGGAGCTTGCGACGGTCGACGTCTTCGCGCGAGGCGAGGACTGGGCGACGCTTCGCCGCCCCTCGCTGGTCGCCGCGATCGAGGCCAAGCTCGGCTGCGTCTCGGACGCGCTCGGGCCGAAGGCGCATCTCGCGGGACGCTTCACCGTCGCCGACATCGTCATGACGACCGTGCTGCGCGGCCTCCGGCACACCGACCTCGTGAGCCGGATCGACAATCTGGCGGCCTATGTCGCGCGCTGCGAAGCGCGCCCTGCCTTCCAGCGCGCCCTCGCCGACCAGCTCGCGGCGTTCGAGCCGCAGCCTTCCGTCCAATAGTTGAGAAGAAGCGCCATGGCTTATTTCGACGGATTCGTCCTCGCGGTCCCCGCCGCCAACAAGGACGCCTATCTCGCCCTCGCCGAGAAAGTCGCGCCGGCGTTCATGGAGTTCGGCGCGACGCGACTGGTCGAGGCCTGGGGCGAGCACGTGCCGGACGGCGTCCTCACCGACTTCAAGCGCGCGGTGAAGGCGACCGAGGACGAGGCGGTCGTGTTGTCGTGGATCGAATACCCGGACAGAGCGACGCGCGACGCCGCGCACGAGAAGATGAAAGAGATGGGTATGGGTGAAGACGACATGCCTTTCGACGGCAAGCGCATGATCTTCGGAGGTTTCGCGCCGATCGTGGACCAAGGCGCTCGCGGTCGGGTCGCTTATATCGACGGCATGCTGACGCCGGTCCGCACGGCCGAGCGCGACGATTACCGCGCCGCCTGCGAGAGAGTGGTCGGCGCGCTTCTGGAGCACGGCGCGGCGCGCGTGGTCCATGGCTGGGGAGACGACACGCCCGACGGCAAGGTCACCGACTACAAGCGCGCGGTCATGGCCGAGGATGACGAGACCGTCGTCTACGCCTGGATCGAGTGGCCGTCGTCCGAGACGCGCGAAGCCGCCTGGAAGACCGTGATGACGGACCCGCGCATGCAGAACCTGCCCTTTGACGCCAAGCGGGCGGTGTTCGGCGGGTTCGCGCCGATCCTCGACGCCTGACGACAGCCGGCCGCAGCCTTCGATCGCTTCATTGACACGAAGGTCCTGCGCCTCTAGAGAACCGCCATCGCGCGGGGCCTCATGGCGCCGCGCGGTTTGTTTTGCGCACCCGCGGTCCGGCGTTCTCGCAACGACCGGACCTGTCGTCTCTCCCTATGGAGAGAAGCAGGAGGGCGCGTTCCTCAACCTATGTCTCAGGAGGACGCGATGTCGAAGCGACACGCCTCGAAGTACAAAATCGATCGCCGCATGGGCGAGAGCATCTGGGGCCGCCCGAAGAGCCCGGTCAACCGCCGCGAATACGGTCCCGGCCAGCACGGCCAGCGCCGCAAGGGCAAGCTCTCCGACTTCGGCGTGCAGCTCCGCGCCAAGCAGAAGCTCAAGGGCTATTACGGCTCGATCACCGAGAAGCAGTTCCGCCGGATCTACGCCGAGGCGACCCGTCTCAAGGGCGACACCTCCGCGAACCTGATCGGCCTGCTGGAGCGTCGTCTCGACGCGGTGGTCTATCGCGCCAAGTTCGTGCCGACCCCCTTCGCCGCGCGTCAGTTCGTGAACCATGGCCACGTCAAGGTGAACGGCCGCCGCGTTAACATCCCGTCCTACCTCGTGAAGGTCGGCGACGTGGTGGAAGTGAAGGAGTCGTCCAAGGAACTCGCCATCGTCCTCGAGGCCGCGGCCTCCGGCGAGCGCGACGTGCCGGACTATCTCGAGGTCGATCACGGCCGGATGATCGCGAAGTATGTGCGCATCCCGGCGCTGACCGAGGTGCCCTACCCCGTGCACATGGAGCCGAACCTGGTCGTCGAGTTCTACTCGCGCTGATCGGTTCTCACGGCTGATGCGAATTCGAAGGCCGCCCTCCGAGGCGGCCTTTTCGTTGGGGCGCGCCAGATGTCATCCCGGCCGAGCACAGCGAGAGCCGGGATCGTCATCAGAACGAAGCGGCGCCGGATTTCTGAGGACGATCCCGGCTCGGCGATGACGCGCCGTCCGGGATGACGGCGTTGCTCTACGCGAACGCCGCAGGATTCCCCAGCCGCGCCACGACGACTTCCGGCGGCACGCCGAAGCGGACCGGCAGGCCGCTCATGCCGATGCCGCCAGAGACGATCATGTGCCGCCCGCCGGCCTCGACCACCCCGTAGCGGAAGCGGCCGACATAATCGGGCACGAGAAGCGGGTTGCGGAAGCCGGGGATGTAGATCTGCCCGCCATGGGTGTGGCCCGCGAAGGTCAGTGACACGCGCGCCGGCATCTGGTCGAACACGTCCGGCTCATGCGCGAGCATCAGCACCGGATCGTCGGTCTTGATCTGGGCGAGCGTCGCGGGCAGGTCGTCCTCGCCGCGGAACAGGCCGCCGCCGAGCCAGTGCGCCAGCTGGTCGCCGAGTCCCGCGAGCCAGAAGCGCCGTCCATTGTGCTCGAGCAGCTCCGCCTCGTTCGTCATGACGCGGATGCGGGCGCCGTCGAGCGCCGCCCGGATTTCCTCGTGGTTCTGCCACCAGTCGTGGTTGCCGAGCACGGTGTAGAGGCCGAGCGGCGCGGAAAGGTCGGCGTAGGCCGCCGCCCATTCGCGCGGCGGCACCCGGCGGGAGACGAAGCGATAGGTCGCCTCGTGGTCGCCGAGATGAACGATGAGGTCCGGTTTCAGCGCGTTGACGAAATCGACGATGCGCTTGACGCGCGACATCGGCACGTAGGGCTCGCAGACATGAACGTCGGAGATGACGGCGACGGTAAGCGGGAAGTCGGCGGGCCAGCCTGGCGGCGTCAGCCGGTACTCTGTCGCCCGCAGCATCAGCGAAGGCTCGATGATGCCGGCATAGGCCGCTCCCGAGCCTGCGACGAGAAAGCCCGCGCCGGCGGAGGCCAGGAGAGCGCGACGGGAGATCAGAGGCATGGAGAGGTCAGCCCTTCATAGCCTGCGGCGCGAGGCAAGCTTGTCGGCAACCTGATGACGCGACTCTGTAGAGCGGGTTAACCCTGCACAGAAAATGCGCGTCTCACGCGGAACGGGCTGGAGCTGGAGAGAATTCGGTAATCTAGGCCACGCACGCTAAGCGGGTATCAGGATAATACCCGTCATGACAGCACCCGCCATTTCTTCATTCTGGCGCCGCCTCGCGAGCATCGCGGCTCTGGTCGCGCTCGTGCTCGGAACCACCTTCATCCTCGCCTGGCTTTGGGAAACCGGGCTTGAGGCGATGGCGTCGTCCCTGTTCGGGATCCCCTATGACGAAAGCTACGAGGAAGAAGAACGCCTGCGCTTCATCCTGACCTCGACGGGCTTCTCCGCGGTGTCGCTGCTCGTCCCGGGCGTGCTTCTGTTCCTGCTCTTCCGCAACCTCGACCGAACCAATGTCCGGCTGGCGGCAGCGCAGGCGGAGAGCCTTACGCTTGCGCGGCATGACCCGCTCACCGGCTTGGTCAACCGACGCGTCTTCTCCGCCGAGGTCGTACGGCGGACATCCGGCGCTTATGCGCTCATCATGATCGACATCGACGATTTCAAGACGATCAACGACGTGAACGGCCACGCCGCGGGCGACGCCGTTCTTTGCGTCGTGGCGGAGCGTCTCGAGGCGGTGGTCGGGCGGGGCGGGCTTGTCGCACGCTTGGGCGGGGACGAATTCGCCGCGGTGATCGACATGAAGAGCATGCACGGGACCGAGATCGTATCGCTCGTGGAGCGGATCGCCTCCTCGCTGACGCTGCCTATCGCCACTAAAGACGTCGAGGTCACGATCTCCGCGAGCCTCGGGATCGCACAGAGCGCCAGCAATAAATCGTCGGAGGAGGCGATGCTGCGCGCCGCCGATATCGCGCTCTATCGGGCCAAGCGCGAGGGCCGCGGCCTGTTTCGATTCTTCGAAAAAAGCATGGAGGAGGAGATCGAAGCCCGCCGTTCGCTGGAGGTCGACATCAAGCGGGGCGTCGCTTCAGGCGAGTTCCGTCCGTACTTCCAGCCGCTCGTGCGCTTGGCGGATTCGTCCGTCGCCGGCTTCGAGGTGCTGGCCCGATGGGAGCATCCGCAGCTAGGCCTCGTGATGCCCGCGGTTTTCATCGGCGTGGCGGAGGAGATCGGCGTCATCACCGACCTGACGCTCGGCGTTCTTCGCCAGGCGTGCGAGCAATCGAGGAACTGGTCCGGCGATCCAATCCTCTCCGTCAACGTTTCGCCCGTCGAGCTGAAGGAGCCGGCGCTGGCGCTCAAGCTGCTATCAATGCTCGCGGAGACCCGCTACCCGCCGTCTCGGATCGAGGTCGAGATCACCGAGGACGCGGTGATGACCGACATAGACGCCGCCCGCGCATTCCTCGCGGCGGTCCGGGCGGCCGGCATCCGCGTTGCGCTGGACGACTTCGGGACCGGCTATTCCAGCCTGTCGAAACTCCAGCTGCTGCAATTCGACAAGATCAAGATCGACCGCTCTTTTGTCGTGGCCGCGGAGCGCGACGCCGGCGGCAGGAAGCTCATCAACATGCTGGTCGGGCTTGGTCGCAGCCTGAATGTTGAGACCACTGCGGAAGGCATCGAGACCGCACAATCGGCCGACCATCTGACGCAGAAGGGCTGCACCTACGGACAGGGCTATTACTTCGGTCATCCGATGCCTGGTGACGAAGCGGCCCGGCTCATCTCGATCCCAGCCCGCCCCATAGGGCTCGCGGCCGGCTGACCCGGCCGCCGTCTGGTGAAGTCAGCTCAGGCCGGCTGCTTCACCGGCACCCCGGCGGCCTTCAGATGCGCCTGAAGCTCGCCCGCCTGGAACATCTCGCGGACGATGTCGCAGCCGCCGACGAACTCGCCCTTGACGTAGAGCTGCGGGATCGTCGGCCAGTTCGAGAACTCCTTGATGCCGTTTCGCATCTCGTCGCTCGCGAGCACGTTCACGCCCTTATACGGCGCGCCGACATAGTCGAGGATCTGAACGACCTGACCGGAGAAGCCGCACTGCGGAAACTGCGGCGTGCCCTTCATGAAGAGCACGACGTCGTTGTCGCGGATGGCGGCGGCGATTTCGTCGTGGGCGCTCATAAGACAAAGCCTTCTCTGGTGTCGGGTTCGGGCTGGGGGCCGGCGCTGGTCTGCAAGGCGAGCGCGTGAAGCGCGCCGCCCATCTGGCCCTTGAGCGCCTGATAGACGATCTGGTGCTGCTGCACGCGGCTCTTGCCGCGAAAGCTCTCGGACACGACGGAGGCGGCATAATGGTCGCCGTCGCCCGCGAGATCGCGGATCTCGACTTCCGCGTCCGGAAGCGCCTCACGGATCAGCCGCTCGATCTCGCGCGCGTCCATCGGCATCGCAGCTTTGCTCCCTTACGCGGCGTCGACCGCCGGCCCGGCCATGTAGCGCGGGAACCAGCCCTCGTGGGCTTCCCGCAGTTCGGACAGAAGGATGGGGGCTTCGTCGCCCGGAATCAATCGCTCCCCGCCGGTGACGCCGATCCTGAGCGCAATGATCCCCGCGTCGGACGCTGCATCAACCACGGTGCCGGCCTGAGATTCGGGAACCGAGACGACGTAGCGCGCCTGATCCTCGCCGAAGAACCAGCCATGCGCCGTGCCGGAGTGCGGCGGATCGAGACGCGCGCCGATGCGGCCTGCGAGCGCCATCTCCGCGACCGCCACGAGGAGCCCGCCGTCGGAGACGTCGTGCACGGCCGTCGTGACGCCGGCCGCGATCATCGAGCGGACGAAATCCCCGTTGCGCTTCTCCGAGGCGAGATCGACCGGCGGCGGCGCTCCCTCCTCGCGGCCGGCGACCAGCCACAGCCAGCAGGAGCGGCCGAGCCAGCCCTTGGTGTCGCCGATCAGGATGATCGCCTCGCCCTCGCGCTTGAAGGCGATCGTCGCGCTCTTCGCGACGTCGGCGAGCACGCCGACCGCGCCGATGGTCGGCGTCGGCAGGATCGCGCGGCCTTGCGTCTCGTTGTAGAGCGACACGTTGCCGGACACGACGGGGAAGTCGAGCGCGCGGCAGGCTTCGCCGATGCCTTTGATGCAGCCGACGAGCTGGCCCATGATTTCGGGCTTTTCGGGGTTGCCGAAATTGAGGTTGTCGGTGACGGCGAGCGGCGTCGCGCCGACCGCGGTGAGGTTCCGCCAGGCTTCCGCCACCGCCTGTTTGCCCCCCTCGAACGGGTCCGCCTCGCAATAGCGCGGCGTGACGTCGGCGGTGAGCGCGAGTCCCTTCGGCCCGCCGTCGACACGGATGACGGCGCTGTCGCCGCCGGGCTTCTGCACGGTCTCGCCGAGAATGATGTGGTCGTACTGCTCCCAAACCCAGCGGCGGGAGGAAAGCTCGGCCGAGCCTATCAGGGTCAGCAGCGCCTCGCGTGAATCCGCCTGCGTCTGGACGTTGGCGGCGGCGACGGCCTGAGCCTTCGGCGTCTCGACCCACGGCCGATCATATTCCGGCGCCTCGTCGCCGAGCTCCTTGATGGGCAGGTCGGCCTTCAGCTCGCCGTTGAGATAGACCTTGAAGCGGAGGTCGTCGGTGGTGTGGCCGACCACCGCGAAGTCGAGGCCCCACTTCACGAAGATCGCGCGGGCGACCGCCTCCTTCTCCGGGTGGAGCACCATGAGCATGCGCTCCTGGCTCTCCGACAGCATCATCTCGTAGGCCGTCATGCCCTCTTCGCGGGTCGGCACGTTCTCGAGATCGAGGCGGATGCCGAGGTCGCCCTTGGCGCCCATCTCGACCGCCGAGCAGGTCAGGCCGGCCGCGCCCATATCCTGGATCGCGACGACGGCGCCGGACGCCATCAGCTCAAGGCAGGCCTCCAGCAGCAGCTTTTCGGCGAAGGGGTCGCCGACCTGCACGGTCGGGCGCTTTTCCTCCGAACCTTCGTCGAACTCGGCCGAGGCCATCGTCGCCCCGTGAATGCCGTCTCGCCCGGTCTTGGAGCCGAGATAGACCACGGGCAGGCCGACTCCGGTCGCCTTGGCGTAGAAGATCGCATCCGCCTTCGCGAGGCCGACGGCCATGGCGTTGACGAGGATGTTGCCGTCATAGCGCGTATGGAAGCCGACGAGGCCGCCGACCGTCGGCACGCCGAACGAGTTGCCGTAGCCGCCGACGCCCGAAACGACGCCCGACACCAAATGGCGGGTGCGCGGGTGCTCGGGGTCGCCGAAGCGCAACGCGTTCAGCGCCGCCACAGGTCGCGCGCCCATCGTGAAGACGTCGCGCAGGATGCCGCCGACGCCGGTGGCCGCGCCCTGATAGGGCTCGATGAAGGACGGGTGGTTGTGGCTCTCCATCTTGAAGACCACGGCGTCGCCGTCTCCGATGTCGACCACGCCGGCGTTCTCCCCGGGACCCTGGATGACCTTGGGGCCGGTGACCGGCAGCGTCTTCAGCCAGAGTTTCGAGCTCTTGTACGAGCAGTGCTCGTTCCACATCGCCGAGAAGATGCCGAGCTCGGTGAAGCTGGGCTCCCGGCCGATCAGCTTCAGGACGCGCTCATACTCGTCGGGCTTGAGGCCATGCGAGGCGACGAGTTCGGGCGTGATGGCGGGCTCGGTGGAAGTCATCGGACTCGCTGAGGAAAGGCTGGAAGGGGGCCTTGCTAACGCACGAGGCGGGACGGCGCCAGAGCGGGGTATCCAAAGCGCGCTCTGACGCACTGCGTGCGTCAGCCGGCCAGACGCCCGATCATCGCCATCGCCGCCGCCGGATTCCTCACCTTCGCTCCGGAGATGAAAAAAGCGAACACGTCGCGCGGTTTCTTTGGGGCCGCCTCGCCGAGCGTCGGCAGGTCCTTCGGGACGCCACCTTCCGCATAGGTCTTCAGCCGCCCGGCCCATGCGTCGAGGTCGCCGTTGGAATATCCGGTCTCGACGCTCTCCTCGGCCCGTTTCAGCCGGAGATAGACGAAGTCGGCCGTGGCGTCCGCAATCATCGGGTCTTCCGGATCGTCGAGGATGACCTGCGCGACATTGGCCTGCCGCAGCAGCGTCACGAAGGCCGGGTCGGCGAAGCTGGGGTGCCGCGCTTCTATGACGTGCCGCAGCTTGAGGCCGTGCCGCTCGGGCGGCAGCAGCTCGAGAAAGGCCGCGATGTCGTCGGCGTCGAAGCGCTTGGTCGCGGAAAGCTGCCAGAGGATCGGGCCGAGCTTAGGTCCTAGTTCAGCCACCCCGCCGTCGAGGAACCGGTCAACGGACTGCTTGCCTTCGCCGAGAACGCGCCGGTTGGTCGCGAAGCGCGGCCCTTTCAGCGAGAACACAAAGTCGTCGGGCGTCTCGGACGCCCATTTGCGAAAGCTCTCCGGCTTCTGAGCGCCGTAGAACGTGCCGTTGATCTCGATCGCGGTGAGGCGCTCCGCGGCGTAAGAGAGCTCGCGCTTCTGGACGAGGTCGTCGGGGTAGAACACGCCCCGCCAGGGCTCGAAGGTCCAGCCGCCGATCCCGACCCGGATCGTCCCGCTCGTCATGCGGCCTTCGCGAGGCCGGAGAACAGAGCCGCCCCGTCGGTGCCGCCCACCGCAGCGTCCACCAAGTTCTCGGGATGCGGCATCATGCCGAGCACGTTGAGGTTTTCCGAATAGATCCCGGCGATGTCGTTGATCGAGCCATTGCGGTTCGAAAGCCCGCCGACCGAGCCGTCCGCGTCGCAATAGCGGAACGCCACGCGGCCATCGCCCTCGAGCCGCGCGACCGTCTCGGGATCGGCGAAGTAATTGCCCTCGCCATGCGCCACGCAGACCTCGATCACCTGACCCGCGGCATAGCCCTTGGTGAAGGCGGTGTCGGCGCGCTCGACCTTGAGGTGCTGCTCGCGGCAGATGAAGCGCAGGTCGCGATTGCGGGTGAGGATGCCCGGCAGCAGCCCGCTCTCGACCAGGATCTGGAAGCCATTGCAGATGCCAAGCACCTTGCCGCCCCGCTCCGCATGCGCGCGCACTGCGTCCATCACGGGCGATCGCGCAGCGATCGCGCCACAGCGGAGATAGTCGCCATAGGAGAAGCCGCCCGGCAGCACCACGAGATCGGTCCCGGTCGGAAGCTCGCTCTCGCCATGCCAGACGATCTCGACCGCGCCGCCTGCGCGCCTCAGCGCATTCGCCACATCGCGCTCGCGGTTCGAGCCGGGAAAGAGAATGACCGCGGACTTCATTCGTCGCCTCGCGTTTCGGTGGTCATATCACCTCCCGCTTGTTCGTAAGCGTTGCGGAGTTGCACAGCGAGTAAGACGCCAAGCAACTTTTCCATGTCCTCGACGTTCGTCGCTCCCCCTAGAAACGCCAAATCGGCAGAGTCTAGCGCGTCAAAATACGGGGTTCGGTTATCGACGATCTGATCAGGAATCGTTGGCGAGCCGGGAAGCAGAGCCCGGAGCTTAACTGAGAGGACGATATACGCGGTTGTCCGCGAGGTTCGGCCGTTCCCGTCCGCGAAAGGATGAATCCAGTTCAACCGCCACATAATGTATGCCGCGAGATGAATTGCGGTCTTCGTTTCCCAGTTTTGGTTGACGTAGTCGCAGAGGTCTTCAACCAGTTCGGCGACGAAATGAGCCCCTGGAGGTTCGTGCTTGCTGCCTTCGATGGCTACGCCAGCAGGTCGGTAATTGCCCGCGTAGCTGCTGATTCCCGCAAGCGCCTCACGTTGCAGTCCAAGAATGAGGGAAGGCCTTAGCCGGAACTCTCCTCGCTCGATCGCCTCCTGAATGACCCTCTCGCCGGCATCGTACTGGCGAAGCCCGTTCCTCGCTTCGGCTTCCGCCTTCTTGATAGGATCCGAAATCAACTCCGGTTCGAGCGCCCGGCTATGACGAGCGGCTTCACCGTTTAACGGGTCGGTCATCGCTATCCGCCTGAGCGGCCTGATCGAGTTTTTCGGCTTCCCTATCGATCATCTCACGCGTGATTAAGCTGTTTTCAAAATGGGTGTTTCCGAACGCGAAACTTCGGCGTTGCCGCTCTCGCTGCTCCGCCGATGGCGTAATCTGTTTCGCGGCTCTTATGAGTTCTTCGAGTGCTTTGGGCATAGCGACATTTTCCGAATAAGGCGCGTTTGAGAGCCGGAACCAAAATCCGATTCTGGCTGGCCATCGTGGCGGAACGATTGCGGGAGGCATAGAGCAGGACCTGCATAGCTAGCGCCGCCGATCGCCTATCTCGGCTGTAGTTGGGCGCCGGGAATCTGTGGGCCAACAGCAGGGGGTGCCTCCGAGACGGCGCCAAGCTTCACGCTTCCGAGCAGCTTTTCGATCCTCGCCTTGTGTGCGGGCCAGCTGCCTTCCGGCGAGCCGCAGCTGAGCGCGATGTCGAATCCGGGCGCGGCGAACAGGAACAGCCCGAAATGCACCGAAGGCTTTTCTCCGCTCGAGCGGATCTCGGCCCACGAGCCCGAGACGTCGCCGATCGTACGGGCTGCGAACTTCTCGACATATTCGGATTTCATGCCGGCGGGCGGCATCGAGACCAGGCGGTCGCCGAACCGGTCGACCAGCATGTCGGGCAGCGGCTTGCCGGGCTTCGCGGCCTCGTCGGAGCGCGGCAGCACGAGGCAGGCCACGCGGTCCTTTCCGCAGGCGGTCTCGGTGCAGACCACGCCGCCCCGGTTTTGCGCCTGGATGACCGACCAGTCGCCGTCGAATTCGAGCGTGAAGCTGTTCGAGGGGCCGACGAAGGTCTCCGCTATGGCGGGCGCGACAGACAGCGCGAGGATCGCGACGGCCGCGAGCGCGCGGCTCACGAAGCGATCTCGAAACGGTAGCTCTCGATTACCGTGTTCGCGAGCAGCTTTTCGCACATCGCCTTCAGCGTAGCCTCGGCTTCCGCCGGGTCGGAGGTCGCGAGTTCGACGTCGAACAGCTTGCCCTGCCGCACACTCTCGACGCCGTCGACGCCGAGCGAGCCGAGCGCGCCTTGGATCGCCTTGCCCTGCGGATCGAGGACGCCGTTCTTCAGCGTGACGGTGACGCGCGCCTTCATGTCGGCTCCGGGAACGAGGATCGGTGTCTAAGCAGCCGTTTAAAGCCTGATCCGTTCCAAGGCCACATCTATCGGCTGGCATGTCGTCAGCGCGCTCGTAGCGAAGTTCTGTGGGCTACCAAGCGTCGCCCGGTCGAAGCCGCTTGTATGTTCGCCGGCGCCCCCGATACTGCGATCAGCGAGAACGCCGGGGGGCGCTATGCGAACGATGCGACTGATTCGATCCGCCGCGGTCTTGGCGTTGCTCGCCTCGACATCCGCGGGCGCGATGGGGCAGACCGTCGGCCCGAGAGGCATGTCGCGTTACGCGACGTCCATCTACAGCCTCATCTTCATGTACTCGCGCCCTCCTCACGCCAGCAACCTCGTAGGAGGCGGCGGCGCTGTGGTGGTGCAATTTTCGATCGACCGTCAGGGCAAGCTCGTCCAGATACGGGCGATACGCGGCGCCGGCCGGACGACCTATGACGACGCAGCGAAGCAGATTGTTCGCAACGCCTCGCGCTTCTTCCCCGCCCCTCCCCCGCAAGAGATGACCGGCGATTTCAAGACGTTCGTCATTCCGATTTCATTTGGCGGGCGCTGAGCAAGCTGCAACGAAAAACGCCCCGCCAGCCGGCGGGGCGTTTTTGTCTCCAGAACAGTCTCGGAACCTTAGTCCTTCGAGGTCACCAGCACGGGGCCGCGGCCGTTCGGCGTGTCCGATTCCGGCAGGATGCCGAGCCGGCGCGCGACCTCGGTGTAGGCCTCGACGAGGCCGCCCATGTCGCGACGGAAGCGGTCCTTGTCGAGCTTGTCGTTCGACTTGATGTCCCAGAGACGGCACGAATCGGGGGAGATCTCGTCGGCGACGACGATGCGCACCGTGTCGTTCTCCCAGAGCCGCCCGCACTCCATCTTGAAGTCGACCAGACGGATGCCGACGCCGAGGAACAGGCCGGATAGAAAGTCGTTGACGCGGATCGCAAGAGCCATGATGTCGTCGATCTCCTGTGGGCTCGCCCAGCCGAAGGCCGTGACGTGCTCTTCGGAGACCATCGGATCGTTCAGCGCGTCGTTCTTGTAATAGAACTCGATGATCGAGCGCGGCAGCTGCGTGCCCTCTTCGAGCCCGAGCTTGGCCGCGAGCGAGCCGGCGGCGACGTTGCGCACCACCACCTCGAGCGGGACGATCTCGACTTCGCGGATCAGCTGCTCGCGCATGTTCAGCCGACGGATGAAGTGCGTCGGCACGCCGATATCGTTCAGGTTCTGGAAAATGAACTCGGAGATGCGGTTGTTCAGCACCCCCTTGCCGTCGATGATCTCGTGCTTCTTGGCGTTGAACGCCGTGGCGTCATCCTTGAAGTGCTGGATCAGCGTGCCGGGCTCAGGGCCTTCATAGAGGACCTTCGCCTTGCCCTCATAAATGCGGCGGCGGCGGTTCATCGGCGTATACCGTGGCTTGAGGAAATCCATGTCACCTGCCGGTTTGGTGGGTTGACCGGATGCGGTCGTCGTTTCCGGCTTGTGCTCAGTCTGGGCCGCCTGATCGGAGGCGACGTCGCACGCGGCGGACCCTAGCCGATCGGCCAACCGAGCACAATGAGCCACGCCCGCGCCACAGTGTGGCGAAAGCCTGCGCGCTCCATCGTCATGCTCACCGGTCAAAATCCATGAAAATTCTCGCGCTCGCCGCCCTTTGCTCCGTCATCGCAGCGTCGCCTGCATTCGCAGCTTCCTGTCCCGGGGTTACCGTGACGCCCGGCGCCGCGAGCCCGCAGGAGGCCGCGGCGGTCGGCCGACAGATTTCGAACGGGGCGCTGCCGATCGACCGCAAACTGCAGGTCGGCGCGTGGACGGTGTTCCACGTCCGTCCCGGCGCGGACCAGATCTGGCTGTTCTTCAAGGGCGACCCGGCGAAGACCCAGCGCATCTATCTGTCGCCCGGCCAGGGACGGCCGGACGAGTATCAGGACATCAAGTCCGAGGTGGAGATGAACGCCACCGGCATCCCGCCCGCGCTTTCCGCCTGCTTCGCCCATCTCGCCACAGGCACGGCGAAGTAAGCCCGGCAGGCTCCGGCGACGCTCTATGCCTGCGAAAACCTTAACGCTCACCCGCCGATTCCGAATGTCGGCTTAGCGCAACCTAAACGCGCATCCCCCATGATCCCGCGCGGATTTGGGGGAACGCATGTCTTCGATCACGCGACTTCTGGCGGCGGCGATCCTATGCCTCGCAAGCGGCGCCGCCATAGCCGGCGAATGGGAAGAGAGGCTCGCGATCTCGGAGGCCGCCCGGGCCTCCTTCCTGGCCGGTCGGTTCGCCGAACTCGAGCGCACGCGCGCCGCCTATCTCAACAGCAACGAGAGAACCGGGAGCGGCGTCCCCAAGCTGACGGTGTTCTACGACGCCCTCGGCTCCTACTCGTACCAGAAGACCCGCAAGGACCCGATCGCGGCCCTCAAGGCGCAGGCGATGCGCTGGGCGCGCGCCTTCCCCAAATCGACAGCCGCCGCGATCGTTCTGGCCGGGGCCGAAAATGAAGCCGCCTGGAAGATCCGTGGACCGGGCTTCGCCAATACCGTGACGCCTGCTCAATGGAGGGGTTTCGCCACAAGGCTCGCGGCCGCCGCCGGACATCTCATGCGCGTGGCCAAGACGTCGCGCGACGATCCCCGATGGTACGCCTCACGATTGACGCTCTCGCTCGAATGTGGGGAAGGCTGGACTGGGTTTGCCGAAGTCGCCAGGGAGGCGTTGGAGCGGCATCCCACGCATATCGAGATCCACCACGCCATTCTTCGCGCGCATCTTCCGCAATGGAACGGGAGCTACGACGCCGTGGATCGGGCAATCGAAGCGATCGTGGCGAGAACGGCGGCGAGCAGCGGGCAAGAATTCTACGCCCGCGCCTATTGGTGGCTCGGCGACAAGCAGCTCCGCAGATCATTGTTCAAGCAGTCCAAGGTCAGTTGGCCGCGCATGAAGCAGGGCTTCATCGACACGCTTTCCCGTTACGCAACCGACTGGAATCTCAACATCTACGCGAAGTACGCTTGTTACGCTGAAGATCGGGCGACGCTCGCGGAGACCATGAAGCGGCTAGACGGGCGGTTGATCGAAACTATCTGGGACAGCAAGGACTCGATGGAGGCGTGCGCTCGTGTTCCCGCGCAGATGCAGCGCGAGGCTGAAGACATCGCTCATTTCAACGTCCGCCAGCCGGTTCCCGACGAGATCATCGCGCGAAAAGCGATCTCGGCCGCAACGTCGGAGGATTTCATCGCCGGGCGTTTCGACCGGCTGGACGCAGCCTACCGCGAGTTCCTGACGACGAAAGCGACGACGGCGAGCGGCTTCTGGAAACTTCAGTCCTTCTATGACGGCCTGCAGCCGCTGGCGATGCTCTACGAGCCCGGCGCACGCGTCGACCAGCCAGATTTTGGTCGGCTCAGGGCGCAAACCGAGGCTTGGCGCGCCGCCGCCCCCGCATCCGTCTCTGCGATCGTCGCTCGCGCTCGTCTCTACCTCACCGAGGCGCTGCAGATGCGGTATGCGCGGACGCCCACCGCCCTCTCGCCGGAAGACAGGGCGAAGGCAGGTTTCGACGAGTTGGCGGCCGCGAAAAAGCTTCTCGACGACCATCGCGATGTCGCTTCCGCCGATCCGGCATACTGGGCGACCGCGCTTCTGGTCTCGAACGCCCAGCGCTCAGACGCCGCGGCGTTCGAAGCCTTGGCGCGCGAGGCGTTCTCGGTTGAGCCGACCTATTCCGAGCTGTTCGCGGCGATCCGGCAGCGGGCGCTTTCGCCGGAGCCGATGGCGACGCTCCGCGACATCTCCCGGGTGGGGATGCAGGGACTTCCGGAGCGCCGTGTCGCGGAAGTCTACGGGCTCAGCGTGCTGCTGCTCGCGGAGGGGTTCTACGTTCCAGGTCTGATCAACGACGCCAAGATCGACTGGCCCCTCGCGGAAAGAGGGCTCGAGACGATTGTCGACCGCTATCCAAGCATCTGGAACTTCAACGGCTACGCCAACCTCGCATGCCAGGCGCGCGACCGCCGGGCGGCGACCGAGGCGCTGGCCCGGATCAATGGTCGGTTCATCGAAGGACAATGGTCGGATTGGCGGGCGCCCAAGGCCTGCGCGGATTGGGTTGCGAGCACAAACGCCGAGCAACCCAAGCCATGAGCCAAGTCAATCAGAGGGCGTTTGCAGATGTGTAGCTTTGCGGTCGCCGGAGCTTTGCTCTGCGCGTGCACAATAGGATCGGCAGAGACCGTGACGATCGGGGGCGAGGCCGAGATCGTCACGCCCGAACCCGTTTGGCGTCGCGTTTCCCAGAGCCACGCGATGCCCGTTGCGACGCTTGCCGCAGACGCGGGACTGACCGACCGCCGGCGGGTCGACGCTCCCGCTCGTTGAAGCGGCGAGAGCGTCCTGCCCGCCCGGCCGTTCGTCACATCAGCAGGATCACTGAGCGGCCGCCAACGTCGAGCGATTCGGAGACCTCGGCGCTCTCCTCCTCTTCGGGCCGCTCGGTGTCGATCACCTTCTTCCAACCGCCCTCCTTCTCGGGGAGGACGAAGGGCACGGCGGCGTCGTGACTGTTGAAGATGATGATCGCCTGTTCGCCTTCGGGGATCGCCATCGAAAGCCCGATGCAATCGGCGTTCGTGTCGTTCCACTGCTCCGGCGTCTGCTCGCCGCCGCCGGGGTTGAGCCAAGTGATCGTCATGCCGTCGCGGAAGCTGGATCGACGCAGGATCGGATGCTCGGCGCGGAGCTTCAGCAGGCGGGTGGTGAAGGCCAGCAGCTTCTTGTTGTTGTCGTTGAGGTTCCAGTTGACCCAGGAAATCTCGCTGTCCTGGCAGTAGCCGTTGTTGTTGCCGCCCTGCGTGCGACCGAACTCGTCGCCGGCAAGGATCATCGGCGTGCCGTGACTGAACAGCAGGGTGGCGAGGAAGTTGCGCTTCTGGCGCTCGCGCGTGGCGACGATGCCCTCGTCGTCGGTCTCGCCTTCGACGCCGTAATTGTAGCTGCGGTTGTCGCCGTGGCCGTCGTTGCCGCCTTCGCCGTTCGCGTCGTTGTGCTTCTCGTTGTAGGTGACGACGTCGTGCAGCGTGAAGCCGTCATGGGCGGTGATGAAGTTGACGCCGGCCCAAGGCCTGCGGCCGAACTTGTCGTAGACGTCGCCGGATCCTGTGACGCGCGCCGCGAAATTACCGAGCGAACCGGCGCTCTTCTTCCAATAGTCGCGGACCTCGTCGCGATACTTGTCGTTCCATTCCGCCCAGCCGGGCGGGAAGCCGCCGACCTGGTAGCCGCCGGGACCAATGTCCCACGGCTCTCCGACAAGCTTCACATTGCGCAGCACCGGATCTTGCCCCACCGCGTCGAAGAACCCGCCGCGCGGATCGAAGCCTGAGGGCTCGCGACCGAGAATGGTGCCAAGGTCGAAGCGGAAGCCGTCGACGTGGCACTCTTCGACCCAGTAGCGAAGGCTGTCCGTCACCATCTGCAGCACGCGCGGATGGCTGGTGTTGACGGTGTTCCCGGTGCCCGTGTCGTTGATGTAGTAGCGGTGATTGTCCGGCATCGTGCGGTAGTAGCTGAGGTTGTCGATGCCCTTGAAGGACAGCGTCGGCCCAAGCTCGTTGCCTTCGGCGGTGTGGTTGTAGACCACGTCGAGGATGACCTCGATGCCGGCGTTATGGAACGAGCGCACCATGTGCTTGAAGCTGGCGAGCCGTGCGCGGCCCGACTTGTTGAAGCCGGCATACCGCCCCATCGGCGTAAAGAAGTTGATGGTGTTGTAGCCCCAGAAATTGCTGAGGCCCTTGTCCTCGAGATGCTGGTCGTCGAGGAAACAGTGGACCGGCAGCAACTCGACGGAGGTCACGCCGAGCGCCTTGATGTGGTCGACCACGGCTTTCTGGCTCAGGCCGTCGAACGTGCCGCGAACCTCCTCAGGCACGTCCGGATGCAGCATGGTGTAGCCGCGGACGTGGGTCTCGTAGAACACCGTCTTGTCCCACGGCACGTCGGGCTTGCGGTCGCCCTGCCAGTCGAAGGCGGTGTCGGCGACTTCACATTTCGGCGTGAACGGCGCGCTGTCGCGCTCGTCGAAGGATAGATCCTTCTCCTCGGCGTCGAGCTTGTAGCCGAAGTGGGCTTCATTCCACTGGATCGTGCCGTTGATCGACTTGGCGTAAGGGTCGAGCAACAGCTTGTTCGGATTGAAGCGATGCCCTTCTTCCGGCGCGTAGCGGCCATGGACGCGGTAGCCGTAGCGCTGGCCCTGCACGATGCCCGGCACGTAGCCGTGCCAGATCTCGTCTGAATATTCGGGCAGCGTGATGCGCTCGATCTCGTTGTCCTTGTCGTCGAACAGGCAGAGTTCGACGCGTTCGGCATGGGCTGAAAACAAAGCGAAATTCGTTCCTTCGCCGTCGAAGGTGGCGCCAAGCTGGTTCGGCCGCCCGGCTTCGGCCCGGCGGTCGGTCTTGATATCGCTCATGTCTATAGTCGCCCTTACGCCCCGCGGACCCTGGGAAGGTCCGGCCAATCGCTCGCCACAGACAACGGCGGCGCGAGACGCGAGTTCCGACGGCGAACGGCTTTCCTACGCCGCCGTCTTGCGCGTCACGCCGGCCGGTCGGTCAGCGTTTCACCTTTGATTTTGAGGGTTTGTCCGAAGCCTTCGCCTTGCCCTTAGCGTCGGCTATCGCGCCCGGGGTCAGGTCCGGCTGCGACTTGCCTCCGGCGGACTTGCCGACCCGTTTTGCGGCGACGTCCGCCGCGGGACCCGCCGCCGAGACCGGCGGCTCTTCGGCAACGGATTCGGGCGTCTCGCCGCTTTCCGATTTCGGCAGCACCTTTGCGATCGCGGAAACCGCAGCCTGCGCGTTCTTCTTGTCGGATCCGGGCCGCGCCGGCTTCTTCTCGAGCGGCTCGAGGGGCTGCGTCGCTTTGCGCGGTTTCTGCGGCTTCTCGTTCGCTTCGGCGTCGCGGATGGCCTTCTCCGCTTCGAGCCAGTGCTTGTCGTCTTGGCCTTCCGGCCGGCCCGCCTCGTGCCAGAGACGATAGGCTTCGTCGCGGATCTTCTTCTCGCGGTCGGTCATTCGCCCTTCCTTCCGGACATCGAGGGGTTGCCGGACAGAACCTCTGACCGACATGTCGGGTTCCTCACGAGCGCCGCCGAGGTTTTTGTCTTGCCGCCGCAAACTCTCGTCGCCGCAAAAGGATGACCGCGATGCTCAAGGCCTCAGTCGCCGCCGTGGAAGCCGCAAACAGTCCGCGGATCGCGATCGAATCCATAACGCCGACGGTCGACGGCGGGCGCTTCCCGGTCAAGACGATCGTCGCGCGCCCGCTCACCGTCGAGGCGGACATCTTCGCCGACGGCCACGACGTGCTGAAGGCCGACGTGCTCTGGCGCGGCCCCGACGACCGCGAGTTCCGCCGCGCTCCGATGACGTTCCTGTCGAACGATCGATGGCGGGCCGAGATCACGCCGCAGACGATCGGCCGCCACGACATCGCGATCGAAGCGTGGTGGGACGAGTTCGGCACCTTCCGCCGCGACCTTACGAAGAAGCGCGAGGCCGGCCTCGACGTCGCGCTCGAGACCGACGAGGGGCTGGAGATCCTTGAGGTCGCCGCGGCGAAGGCGCCCGCCGACGTCGCCCGCCGGCTCGCCGACATCATCCTGTCGATCCGCGCGGCGGACGTGACGAACCGCGTCATGCAGCTTCTGTCCGCCGAAACCCATGCGGCGGCGGTCGCCGGCGACCCGCGGGCCTTCGCCTCGCGCACCCAGTCCTTCCCGCTCGACGTCGAGCGGCTGCAGGCGGAGTTCGCGAGCTGGTACGAGCTGTTCCCGCGTTCCGAAAGCGGCGACCCGACGAAGCACGGCACGTTCCGCGACGTGATCAAGCGGCTGGCCCAGATCCGGGACATGGGCTTCGACGTGCTGTACTTCCCACCGATCCATCCGATCGGAAAAACCAACCGCAAGGGTCCGAACAACACGCTGACCCCCGGGCCGAGCGACACGGGCTCGCCTTATGCCGTCGGCGCCGCCGATGGCGGCCACGATGCGATCCATTCGGAGCTCGGCACGCTCGACGACTTCCTCGCGCTGGTAAAGGCCGCCAAGGAGCACGGGCTGGAGCTCGCGCTCGACTTCGCGATCCAGTGCTCGCCGGATCATCCGTGGCTGAAGGAGCATCCCGGCTGGTTCAAGTGGCGGCCGGACGGCTCGATGAAATACGCCGAGAACCCGCCGAAGAAGTATCAGGACATCGTCAATGTCGATTTCTATGGGCCGGACGCCGTGCCGGGTCTTTGGGAAGCGCTGCGCGACGTCGTGCTGTTCTGGATCGAACAGGGCGTCACGATCTTCCGCGTCGACAATCCGCACACCAAGCCGCTGCCGTTCTGGGAATGGATGATCGGCGAGGTCCGGGCGAAGCACCCGGAGGCGATGTTCCTGTCCGAGGCGTTTACGCGCCCGAAGGTGATGTATCGCCTCGCCAAAGTCGGCTACTCGCAGTCCTACACCTACTTCACGTGGCGCAACCACAAGCAGGAAATCGCGGAGTATCTGACGGAGCTGACGACCACCGACCCGAAGAACTTCTTCAGGCCGAACTTCTTCGTCAACACGCCCGACATCAACCCGTTCTTCCTGCAGACATCGGGTCGTCCCGGCTTCCTGATCCGCGCCGCGCTGGCGACCACGCTGTCGGGTCTGTGGGGCATGTATAACGGCTTCGAGATCTGCGAGGCGGCGCCGCTGCCGGGCAAGGAGGAGTATCTCGACAGCGAGAAGTTCCAGATCCGCATCCGCGACTGGAACCAGCCCGGCAACATCGTCAAGGAAATCACGCGGCTGAACCGCATCCGCCGCGAAAACCCAGCGCTGCAAAGCCATCTCGGCGTCCAGTTCTACAATTGCTTCGACGACACGATCCTGTGCTACGGCAAGTCGCGGCCTTCCGCCGACGGGCTCGGCGTCGAGGACATGATCCTCGTCTTCGTGTCGCTCGACCCGCACACCGAGAAGCACGCGCCGTTCGAGCTGCCGCTCTGGGAGTTCAACCTGCCCGACGGCGGGACGCTCGCGGTCGAGGATCTGATGCGCGGCAACAGCTTCACGCTCACTGGCAAGAGCCAGTGGATCTACGTCAATCCGAACGAAATGCCCTTCCACGTCTGGCGCCTGACGCGGCCGGCGGAGACCATTTGATGAATGCTCCTTTTACGCAGCCCGACGCCTCGAAGCCGACGGGAACCCTGGTGACCACCGACGGCGTCGATCCGCAGTGGTACAAGGACGCGATCATCTATCAGCTCCATGTGAAGTCGTTCTACGACTCCAATGGCGACGGAATCGGCGATTTCGCAGGGCTGATCTCGAAGCTCGACTACATCGCCGATCTCGGCGTGAGCGTGATCTGGCTGCTGCCGTTCTACCCGAGCCCGCGGCTCGACGACGGCTATGACATCGCCGAGTACAAGAACGTCTCGCCGGACTATGGGTCGCTTGCGGACGCCAAGCGCTTCATTCAGGAGGCGCATAAGCGCGGCCTGAAGGTGATCAGCGAACTCGTGATCAACCACACCTCGGACCAGCATCCCTGGTTCCAGCGCGCGCGGACGGCCAAGCGCGGCTCGGCTCACCGCAACTTCTACGTCTGGTCGGATTCGGACACGCTCTACTCCGGTACGCGGATCATCTTCCTCGACACCGAGCGCTCGAACTGGACGTGGGACCCCGTCGCCGGCCAGTATTTCTGGCACCGCTTCTACAGCCACCAGCCTGACCTGAACTTCGACAATCCGGCGGTGCTGAAGGCGGTCTTCGGCGTGATGCGCTTCTGGCTCGACCTCGGCATCGACGGCCTGCGCCTCGACGCCGTGCCCTACCTCATCGAGCGCGACGGCACCTCGAACGAGAACCTGCCCGAGACCCACGACATCCTGAAGAAGATCCGCGCGGAACTGGACCGGACCTATCCGGACCGCTTCCTGATCGCGGAGGCCAATATGTGGCCGGAGGACACCAAGGATTATTTCGGCGACGGCGACGAATGCCACATGGCGTTCCACTTCCCGCTGATGCCGCGCATGTACATGGCGATCGCGCGCGAGGACCGCTTCCCGATCACCGACATCCTGCGCCAGACGCCGGCGATTCCGGACAACTGCCAGTGGGCGATCTTCCTCCGCAACCACGACGAGCTGACGCTCGAAATGGTGACCGACAAAGAACGCGACTACCTCTGGAATACCTACGCCTCCGATCGGCGCGCGCGCATCAATCTTGGCATCCGCCGGCGCCTCGCGCCGCTGATGGAGCGCGACCGCAGGCGCATCGAGCTGATGAACTGCCTGCTGCTGTCCATGCCCGGAACGCCGGTGATCTATTACGGCGACGAGATCGGCATGGGCGACAACATCCATCTCGGCGATCGCGACGGCGTGCGCACCCCGATGCAGTGGTCGATCGACCGCAATGGCGGCTTCTCGCGGGCGGACTTCGCGTCCAATGTGCTGCCGCCGATCATGGACCCGCTCTACGGCTACTACGCCGTCAACGTCGAGGCGCAGGCCCGCGACCCGCATTCGCTGCTGAACTGGACGCGGCGCATGCTGGCCACCCGCCGCCAGCACCCGGCCTTCGGGCGCGGCACGATCCGCTTTCTCTACCCGTCGAACCGCCGGATCCTCGCTTATCTCCGCGAGCACGACGGCGAGACCATCCTGTGCGTCGCCAATATGGGCCGCAGCCCGCAGGCGGTGGAGCTCGAGCTTTCCGAGTTCGCCGGCCGGCTGCCCGTCGAGCTGACGGCAGGCTCGGTGTTCCCGGCGATCGGGCAGCTGACCTATCTCCTCACCCTCCCGCCTTACGGGTTCTACTGGTTCGTTCTCAGCTCCGAGAGCGCCACGCCCGCCTGGCATACCCCAGCGCCGGAACCCATGGCCGATTATGAGACGCTCGTCCTCCGTCAGGGCGTCGAAGACGCCATGCAGACCGAGGCCCGTAACGCCCTCGAACAGCGTGTGCTGCCGAGCTATCTCGCCCGGCGTCGCTGGTTCGGCGGCAAGGACCAGACCGACATCACGCCGCGGATCAAGTCCATGGCGCGGCTTTCCGGCGGCAAGGATCGCATTGGCCTGATCGAGGTCGAGGTCACCGGCGGCGCGGAGCCCAGCCGCTGGCTGCTTCCGCTCGCCGTCGTCGACGAAGACGACACGCTCTCGCAGCTCGCCGGCCGTCTGGCGCTCGCCCGCGTCCGCGAGGGTCGCGAGGTGCGTCTGCTGACCGACGCCTTTGCGCTGCCGAGCTTCGCCTTTGCGATCGCCCGCTCGCTGAAGGACGGCGCCACGGTCAAGAGCGGCGACACCACCATCCGCTTCGAGCAGTCGAGCGGCGCCGACGTGCCCGCGCTGCCCGACGACGCCGAGATCCGCTGGCTCTCCGCCGAACAGTCGAACTCCTCGCTGATCGCCGGCGACGCGATGATGATCAAGCTGCTGCGCAAGATCGCGACCGGCGTCCATCCTGAAGCGGAGATGGGCCGCTATCTCACCGAACAGGGCTACGGCAACGCCGCGCCCTTCCTCGGCGAGATGGTCCGGCTCGGCGCGGACGGCGAGCGCGCTACGCTCGCGATCGTGCAGGGCTACGTTTCGAACCAGGGCGACGCCTGGACCTGGACGCTCGACCATCTCAGCCGCGCGCTCGACGATTTCGCGGGCGGCGGCGAGGTCAGCGAGGATCACCGCTTCGCCGACTTCAAGCGCTTCGCGGCAAATCTCGGCCAGCGGCTCGCCGAGCTCCACGCAGTGCTGGCGCGCCCGACCGACGACCAGGACTTCGCCCCGCAGCCGGCGGCGACAGCGGATGCGGAAGCATGGAAGGCGCGCGCCATGGCGCTGCTCGACGGCGCTTATCATGCGCTGGCGTCCCGCACCCGCTGGGACCGCGAGGATGACGCCAGGAAGGCGTCCGAACTCGCCGGCGGCAAGGAAGCGATCTACGCGATGATCGGCAAGCTCGCCGATTCCGGCGTCGGCTCGCCGATGACCCGCATCCACGGCGACCTGCATCTCGGGCAGATCCTGGTGTCGGGCGAAGACGCCATCTTCATCGACTTCGAAGGCGAGCCCGCGCGCCCGCTGGAGGAGCGTCGCGGAAAGGCGAGCCCGCTCCGCGACGTCGCGGGCGTGATGCGCTCGTTCGACTACGCCGCGGCGATGGTCGGACGGAACGAGCAGGCGGCGCCGCATGTCAGCGGCGCCCGGCGCGAAGACTTCCTGACGCGCTTCCGCGTCGACGCCGAAACCGCGTTCATCGACGCCTACCGCCAGGGCCTGCAAGCGGCCGGCGGCGACCTGCAACAGGAGTTGCTCGACATGTTCCTGATCGAGAAGGCGGCCTATGAGATCGCCTATGAGGCTGCGAACAGGCCGGCCTGGATCGACGTGCCGCTCGGCGGTCTGCACGGGCTGATCCGCAGGCTCGTTCCGAACGCCGGAGGCCAGGCATGAGCGCGGGGACGATTTCGCTGGACCGCGGTGCGCTCCAGCAGCTGAGCCACGGGACGCACGCCGACCCGTTCGCGGTGCTCGGCCGCAGGGACGACGGCGCCGAGCCCTATGTCCGCGCCGTTCTGCCGGGCGCGGAAAGCGTCGAGGTCGTCTCGCGTGACGGCAAGCAGGTCTTCGGAGCGCTGAAGGAGCTCGAAGGTTCGGGCGTGTTCGAGGGACCGGTCAAGAGCGTCGACCCTTATCTGCTCAAGATCCGCTGGCCGGGCGGGACCGTGCAGGAGACAGAGGACCCCTATTCCTTCGGGCTGCTGCTCGGCGACCTCGACCTCTATCTGCTCGGCGAATCCCGCCATTTCGAGCTTGCCAAGGCGCTCGGCGCGAACGCGATGACCGTCGAAGGCGTGGCTGGCGTACGCTTCGCGGTCTGGGCGCCGAACGCGCGCCGCGTCGCGGTGATCGGCGACTTTAACGCCTGGGATTCGCGTCGCGCGCCGATGCGCCTCCGCCAGCCCTCTGGCGTGTGGGAGATCTTCATCCCCCGCATCGGCCCGGGCGAACGCTACAAATTCGCGATAATCGGCCATGACGGCGCGCGCCTGCCCGACAAGGCCGACCCGATCGCCCGCTCGGCAGAAAAGGCGCCGGGCACCGCCTCGATCGTCGCGTCGTCCGAGCCTTACAAGTGGAGTGACGAACGCTGGATGGCCGAGCGGCAAGGCCGCCACGCGGCGAGCGCCCCGCTCTCCTTCTATGAGGTCCACCTCGGTTCGTGGATGAAGCCGGACGGGCGTGAAGTCGACTGGGATTTCGCGATCGAGAAGCTGATCCCCTACGTCGCCGGCCTCGGCTTCACCCATATCGAGCTGCTGCCGGTCTCGGAGCATCCGTTCGGCGGATCGTGGGGCTACCAGCCGCTTGGCCTGTTCGCGCCGACCGGCCGCTACGGCTCGCCCGAGGATTTCGTGCGCTTCGTCGACGCGGCGCACGCCGCCGACATCGGCGTCGTGGTCGACTGGGTGCCGGCGCATTTCCCGACCGACGCGCACGGCCTCTACCGCTTCGACGGGACCTCGCTCTACGAGCACGCCGATCCGCGGGAAGGGTTCCACATCGACTGGAACACCGCGATCTACAATTTCGGCCGGAAGGAAGTGCAGAACTTCCTGATCGCGAGCGGGCTGCACTGGCTCGAGGAGTTCCACGTCGACGGGCTGCGCGTCGACGCCGTCGCATCGATGCTCTACCGCGACTACAGCCGCAAGGCCGGAGAGTGGATCCCAAACCAGTATGGCGGGCGAGAGAATCTCGAAGCTGTCGGCTTCCTGAAGCACCTCAACGCCGTGGTGCGCGAGCGCGCGCCGGGCGCTATCACGATCGCTGAGGAATCGACCGCGTGGCCCGGCGTGACGCAGTCGACCGAAGAGGGCGGGCTCGGCTTCCACTTCAAATGGAACATGGGGTGGATGCACGACACGCTCCATTACATGGAGCAGAACCCGATCTACCGTCAGTACGACCATGACGGCATCACTTTCGGGCTGGTCTACGCCTTCTCCGAAAAGTTCGTGCTGCCGCTCAGCCACGATGAGGTGGTGCACGGCAAAGGCTCGCTGATCGGCAAGATGCCGGGCGACGCGTGGCAGAAGTTCGCGAATCTGCGCGCGCTCTATGGGATCATGTGGACCCATCCGGGCAAGAAGCTGCTGTTCATGGGCGGCGAGGTCGCGCAGCAGCGCGAGTGGAACCACGACGACCAGGTGGACTGGGCCTCGCTCGACGACCCGAACCATGCCGGCGTCCAGCGGCTGATCCGCGATCTCAACCGCATCTATTCCGCCGAGCCTGCGCTGCACGCCCGCGACGCGGAGCCCGCCGGCTTCCGCTGGGTGATCGGCGATGACCGGGCGAATTCGGTCTTCGCCTTCCTGCGGCTCGGCGAAGACGGCCAGCCTCCGGTTCTGGTGGTCGCCAACATGACGCCGATCCCGCGTCACGGCTATCGCATCGGCGTGCCGGCGGCCGGCTTCTGGACGGAGGCGCTGAACACCGACGCCGGCATCTATGGCGGGTCTAACGTCGGCAATGGCGGCGGGCTGGAGACCACGGCGGTCGAGAGCCACGGCGAGGCGCAGTCGCTCGACCTGACGCTGCCGCCGCTGGGAGTCATCGCTCTGCGGTTGGGATAACCCGCGACGCCACCTCTCCCTCTCGCGGGAGAGGGTAAGGGTGAGGGTCTGTCGGCAAGGGCTGACGCCCCCTCACCTTCTCCCACACGCGGGAGAAGGTGTCGTCAGCGTCGCGGCCGGTTCTTCCTCACGTCGCTGCAGCGCGCGTCTCTCCGCTTGCGCCTTTCTCAACCTTCCTCATGCTGAGGAGCGACGCTTTGCGTCGCGTCTCGAAGCACGCACGAGGCATCATGACCACGACGCTCGAACCCGGCTCGCCCTACCCGCTCGGCGCCACCTGGGATGGGCTCGGCGTCAACTTCGCCGTGTTCTCGGGCCACGCCGATCAGATCGATCTCTGCCTGTTCGATCCCTCCGGCCGACGCGAGATCGCGCGGACGCCGCTGCCGGAATGCACCGACGAGGTGTGGCACGGCTATCTGCCGGATGCGCGCGCCGGCCTGCTCTACGGCTTCCGCGCGCACGGGACCTATGACCCGCAGCACGGGCACCGCTTCAACCCGAACAAGCTGCTGCTCGACCCCTACGCCAAGCAGTTGTCCGGCGATGTGCGCTGGTCGGACGCGCTGTTCGGCTACCGCGTCAACAGCCCCCGCGCCGACCTCTCCTACGACCGGCGCGATTCAGCGCCCGGCATGCCGAAGGGCGTGGTGACGGACGACGCCTTCAACTGGGGCGACGATCGGGCGCCCAACACGCCGTGGGATCAGACGGTGATCTACGAGGCCCATGTCCGCGGCCTCACCATGCTGCGCGAGGACATTCGCCCGCACGAACGCGGCACCTTTGCGGCGCTCGCGAGCGCCCAGATGATCGAGCATTACAAGCGCCTCGGGATCACCGCGGTGGAGCTGCTACCGATCCACGCCTTCGTGCAGGACCGGATCCTGGTCGAGAAGGGGCTCAGGAACTACTGGGGCTACAACACCCTGTCGTTCTTCGCGCCGGAGCAGCGCTACCTCTCCGACGGCTCTCTGAACGAGCTGAAGGTCGCGGTCCGCCGCCTGCATGCGGCGGGCATCGAGGTCATCCTCGACGTCGTCTACAACCACACCGCGGAAGGCAGCGAAGCCGGCCCGACGCTGTCGTTCCGCGGCCTCGACAACGCCAGCTACTATCGGCTGATCCAGACCGACTGGCGCTACTGCGTCAACGACACCGGCTGCGGCAACACCGTCAATCTGAGCCATCCCCGCGTGCTGCAGCTGGTGATGGACAGCTTGCGGTACTGGGTCGAGGCCTATCACGTCGACGGCTTCCGCTTCGATCTCGGCGTGACGCTCGGCCGCGAGACACACGGCTTCGATCCGAACTCCGGATTTTTCGACGCGATCCGGCAGGACCCCGTGCTTTCGCGGGTGAAGTTGATTTCCGAGCCGTGGGACATCGGCCCCGGCGGTTACCAGCTCGGCAAGCACCCGCCGGGCTTCGCAGAGTGGAACGACAAGTTCCGCGATTCCATCCGCCGCTTCTGGCGCGGCGATTCCGGCCAGCGGCAGGAGGTGGCGGCGCGGCTGTCGGGCTCGAGCGACCTGTTCGACCACCGCTTCCGCAAGCCGTGGTCGTCGATCAACTACGCGGCCTCGCATGACGGCTACACGCTCGCCGACGCCTGCGCCTACGTCCAGCGTCACAACCTCGCCAACGGCGAGGACAATCGCGATGGACATGGCGAGAACTATTCGTCGAACTGGGGCGTCGAGGGGCCGACGGACGATCCGGAAATCCTCGAGACCCGCGCCCGCGTGGCGCGCGGCATGCTCGCCACCGTGTTCTTCGCCAACGGCTCGCCCATGCTGCTCGCGGGCGACGAGTTCGGCCGCAGCCAGGGCGGCAACAACAACGCCTATGCGCAGGACAACGAGACCTCATGGGTCGACTGGTCGGCGGGAGACACGGAAGAGGGCCGTGCGCTGGCGAACTTCGTGGCGCGGCTGATCGCCCTTCGGAAGACCCATCCCGTGCTCCGCTCGAGGCGGTTTTTGCATGGTCGCGAAGAGCCTTACCCCAGCGTGCTCGACATCGCCTGGTTCGACGAGAAAGGCTTGTCCGTCAGCGCTGGAGCGTGGAACGACCACGCGGAGAGGACGTTGACGCTTCGCCGGGCGGAACGTCGTTCCGACGGCTCGACGCCGATCCTAACTCTCATGCTGAACCCGACTGCCGAAGACCGCGTCTTCACCCTGCCGCCGCCGGCCCTCTCGACAGTCGCGCTGATCGACAGCGGACGGCCCGAGGCGCCGGAAAGGCCGGTGGAGGACGGCGTGGTCCAGGTTCTCGCCCGCGCCGCCGTGCTCACGCTTTCCGTCGCGCCCGCGCGACCATCGAGGCGAGGACGGTCCTGACCACCGGAGCTGACTGACTTGAATCGACAGACCTTCGGCCCGCGTCTCAGCTCCTCTGGAACCGAATTCCGCGTCTGGGCGCCCGCGCATAGAGAGGTCCGTCTCGAAATCCGCGACAGCGACCCCGTAGCGATGGATCGTTCCGAAGACGGCTGGCACACGAAGACCGTGGAGGCGCCGTTCGGCGCGCGCTACCGCTTCCACCTGCCCGACGGGCTCAGCGTTCCCGATCCGGCCTCACGCTTTCAGGACGGCGACGTCCACGGCTGGAGCGTTTTGGTCGATCCGGACGAATATTCCTGGAAGACCACGGGCTGGAAGGGCCGGCCGTGGCGGGAAGCCGTGGTCTACGAACTTCATGTCGGCGTCTATGGCGGCTTCAACGGCGTCGCCGAGGCCCTGCCGAAGCTCGCGGAGCTCGGCGTCACCGCGATCGAGTTGATGCCGATCAACGATTTTCCGGGCGAGCGGAACTGGGGCTATGACGGCGTGCTGCCCTATGCGCCAGACGCGGCCTATGGGACTCCCGCCGAGTTGAAGGCGCTCGTCGACCGAGCGCACGAGCTCGGGCTGATGATGCTGCTCGACGTCGTCTACAACCACTTCGGCCCTGACGGGAACTACATCCCGGCGGAAGCGCCGCAGTTCTTCCGCGAGGATCTGCATACGCCCTGGGGCGGCGCGATCGATTTCCGCCTTCCCGACGTGCGGGCTTACTTCACCGAGAACGTGCTGTTCTGGATGGAGGAATACGGCTTCGACGGCGTGCGCATGGACGCCGTCCACGCGATCTCCGAGAGCGACTGGATCGACGAAACCGCGGCAGCCGTCCGTTCGCTGGAGGTCGAAACCGGCCGCAAGCTGCACATCGTTCTCGAAAACGAGTTCAACGAGCAGAGCCATCTCGCAGGCGATGTCGATGCGCAATGGAACGACGATTTCCACCACGTCTTCCACGTCCTGCTGACGGGCGAGCAAGAGGGCTATTACGAGGACTTCTCCGAGGACACGGCGGGCAAGCTCGCGCGCACCCTGCAGGACGGCTTCGTCTATCAGGGCGAAACGTCGCCTCATTCAGGTAAAAAACGCGGCACGTCGAGCGGGCATCTGGCGCCGACGGCGTTCGTCAGCTTTCTGCAGAACCACGACCAGATCGGCAACCGCGCCTTTGGCGATCGTCTGACGACGCTTGCGCCGCCTCAAGGCGTGGAAGCCGCGACGGCGGCTCTTCTGCTCTGCCCCCACATTCCGATGATCTACATGGGCGAGGAGGTGGCGAGCGAGACGCCGTTCCTGTTCTTCACCGACCATTCCGGCGAGCTCGCCGACGCCGTGCGTGAGGGACGGCGCAAGGAGTTCTCCAAGTTCGCAGCCTTCGCCGGCGCCGAGGTGCCCGACCCGAACGCGCTAAAGACCTTCACGGACTCGATCCCCAAACCGCATCCCGAGCGCGCCGACGCGCGCCTCGCGTTGTTCAGGACGCTGCTGACGATCCGCGCGGCGGAGCTCGCGCCTTATCTCGATGGCTGCGCGGCGGCGGGGGCGGAGGTGGTCGGCGATAAGGCGGTCGTCTCGCGCTGGACGCTGGGCGACGGTTCGGCGCTGACGATGGCGATCAATCTCGCGAACGAGCCGGTTTCCCTGTCCTCGCTCGAAGGCCCGGTCCTGTTCGAGAGCGTGGCCGGCGCGGCGGATATGGCGCGATCGGGTTCTCTGCCGGGCTTTTCCACCATCGTCCTGAAGGAGCCCGCTGCGTGAGCGAGGACGAACTCGTCAAGCGTCTTGCGACGCGGGCCGGTTTCGCGGTCGACTGGGTCGACCAATCCGGCAAAGAGCAGACGGTCTCGCCGGAAACGCTGCGCGCGTTGCTGAAAGCCATGGACCTGCCTTCGGGGGGACAGCGGGAAGCGGAAGAGTCGCTCGCGAAGCTCGACGAGATCGACCGTCAGCCGGCGAAGCTGACCACCGCGACGGTCGGGCAGTCCTTTGCGGTGGACGCCAAGCCCGGCGCGGCGAAGCTGGTGCGCGAGGACGGCGAGATTTTCGATCTCACGCTCGGCGACGCCGGCGGGGGCAAGGCGCTGATGCGGCCGATTCTCGAAAGCGGCTATCACACGCTCCACGCGGGAGACCAGGAGATCGCTCTCGCGATCGCGCCGACGCGCGGCCGCTCGATCGTGGACGCCGCCGGCGGACGGCGGATGTGGGGCCTCGCCGCTCAGGTCTACAGCCTCACCCGCCGAGGCGACGGCGGCATCGGCGACATGGGCGGAGTCGCGGCTCTCGCCGAGACGCTCGGACGCGCGGGCGCGGACGCGCTGGCGCTGTCGCCCGTCCATGCCGGATTCAGCGCCGACCCGCATCATTTTGGGCCTTATTCCCCGTCGAGCCGACTGTTCCTAAACCCGCTCAACGCCGACCCCGAATTCCTGTTCGGCGAGGATCGCGTCCAGGAGGCCGCACGTGTTTCGCAGGTCGCGAGCGCGCGACGGCAGCACGAGAGCGAGCCGCTGATCGACTGGCCGGAGGCCTCGCGCGCCAAGCTCGCGAGTTTACGCGCGCTGTTCGAGAGCTTCCGTTCGGTGGAGCTCGCAGAGGGCTCGGCCGGTCATCTCGCGACCGATTTCGGGGCTTTCTGCACGGAAGGCGGCGCGCTGCTGGAAGAGCACGCCCGTTTCGAGGCGCTGCACGAGGCGCGCTTCGGCAAGGACCTCGGCCAGTGGGACTGGCGGAGCTGGCCGGAAGCATTGCGTGACCCGCGCGGCGAGGCTGTCGCCGCCTTTGCCGCCGAGCATGCCGGCGCCGTGGACTTCCACCTCTTCCTGCAATGGATCGCGGACCGCTCCTTCGCCGCAGCGCAGGCTGCGGCGAAATCCGCCGGCATGGCGGTCGGGCTGATCTCGGATCTAGCGGTAGGTATGGACGCCGGCGGCAGCCACGCCTGGAGCCGGCAGAACGACGTGCTGGTTGGCCTCTCCGTCGGTTCGCCGCCCGACTTGTTCAACCCGAACGGCCAAGCCTGGGGCCTCGCGACATTCTCGCCGATCGCGCTCAAGACCACAGGCTTCGCGCCCTATCTCGCCACGCTGCGCGCCTGCATGCGCAACGCCGGCGGCGTGCGGATCGACCACGCGATGGGACTCGCCCGCCTGTGGATGGTGCCCGAAGGCGCCAAGGCGACGGAGGGCGCCTATCTCAGCTTCCCGCTTGACGACATGCTGCGGCTGACCGCGCTCGAATCCGAAAAGAACGAGGCCGTCGTCGTCGGCGAAGATCTCGGCACCGTGCCGGAAGGATTCCGTGAGAAGATTGGCGCCGCCGGGATCGCCGGCATGCGCGTGCTGCAATTCGAGCGCGACCAGCAAGGCCGCTTCTTTGCGCCCGAACGGTACGCTCATGACGCGCTTGCCATGACCACGACCCACGACTTGCCGACCATGGCAGGCTGGTGGAGCGGCGCGGACATTGACTTGCGCGCCTCGATCGCGGGCGATCAGTTCGGCGAAACCCAGGACAATGACCGCGACGACCGCGCGAAGGACCGTCCCGCGCTGTGGAGCGCGCTCCGAGAGGCGGGCGTCGCGGATGGCGAGACGCCTCAGCCCGACGCGCCCGACGCCGTGGTCGACGCTTCGGTCGCGTTTCTGGCGAAGACGCCGTCTCGGCTTGTCCTGCTGCCGCTCGAAGATGCCCTGGCTCAGGTCGAGCAGCCCAATCTGCCCGGCACGCTCGACGAGCACCCGAACTGGCGGAGACGGTTGAGCGCGCCTGCGCCCGAGCTTCTGGCCGGACCCGGCCCGGCCCGGCGGCTTGCGGCGTTGAACAAGAGACGCGCCGGCTAACCGCCGAACGAACGGCTTTTCTTTCACGTTTCCCTATCCGGCCCTCCCTGCAAGGGAGTTCTCAGGAGTTCCCCTTCGTGATGCAAACGCTCGATCCCGCCGCTCCGCCCCGCGCGACGATGCGTCTGCAGTTTCACAAGGATTTCCCGTTCGAGAACGCGATCCCGCTCGCGCCCTATCTGAAGGCGCTCGGCGTCAGCCACCTCTATTCCTCGCCGATCCTCACCGCGCGCGCCGGCTCGATGCACGGCTACGACGTGATCGACCCGACCACTGTCAATCCGGAGCTTGGCGGCGAGGAAGGCTTCCGAAAGCTCGTCGCTGCGCTGCGCGAGCAGGGGCTAGGGATCATCGTCGATATCGTCCCGAACCACATGGCGGTCGGCAAGGACGACAATGCCTGGTGGCTCGACGTGCTGACCTACGGCCGCGGCAGCCGGTTCGGGCATTTCTTCGACATCGACTGGGAGCCCGCGGACCCAGCGCTCCACGGCAAGATCCTGGTGCCGACGCTTGGGCCGACCTATGGCGAGGCGCTCTCGTCCGGCGACCTCAAGATCACGCGCGAAGGCAAGCGCGGCGGTCTCGCGATCCGCTACGCCGATCACCTCTTCCCGCTGCGTCCCGAGGATCGGCAGGAGATCGAGGATTCCGGGCTCGAAGCCTATGACGGCACGACGCCGGAGGGCGAAGCCAAGCTGCACGCGCTGCTCGAGAAGCAGAACTGGCGGCTCGCCTCCTGGACGGTCGCCGGGGACGAAATCAACTGGCGCCGGTTTTTCGACGTCAACGAGCTGGCTGGACTGCGCATCGGCGACCCCGCAGTGTTCGAGGCGACCCACGAGACGCTGCTGAACCTCTACGCTGAAGGCCTGATCGACGGCTTCCGCGTCGACCATATCGACGGTCTCGCCGACCCCGGCCTCTACGCGCGGCGGCTTCGCGAGCATCTGGAGGAGCGCCAGAAAGAGCGGCCGGGCGCGCTTAGCGAACAGCCGGCTTATCTCGTCATCGAGAAGATCCTCGGGCCCGGCGAACGGCTCGCGACGGACTGGAAGGTCGACGGCGCGAGCGGCTACGATTTCATGGACGAAGTCAGCATGCTGGAGCACGCGTCGTCCGGCCAGGAGACGCTCTCGGCTTTCTGGGCCGAGATCTCGGGGAGGCCCGCGAGCTTCCATGACGAGGAGGAGATCGCCCGCCGCGAAATCCTCGACCGCTCGTTCTCCGCCCAGCTCGATCAGGCGACGATCGCGCTCCACGATCTGGCGCGCCTTGACTACCGCACGCGCGACACCTCAAAAGCCTCGATCCGCCGCGCGCTGATCGAGCTGCTCGCGCATTTCCCGGCCTACCGCACCTATGCGTCGCCCACGCTCGGGCGGACGGAAGGGGACAAGCCGATCTTCGCCACGGCGCTCGAAAAGGCGCGAGAGACCATCCTGCCGGCGGACGCGCCGATCCTCGACCTGCTGGACAACTGGCTCGGCGGCGAGCCTTCCCCGCCCGAGCAGGTCGTAGCCCGCGACAAGGCCATCCAGCGCTTCCAGCAGCTCTCCGCGCCCGTCGCGGCTAAAGCCGTCGAGGACACCGCGTTCTATCGCTACGGCAAGCTGCTCTCGCGCACCGACGTCGGCTTCGACGTCGCGACCTTCGCGATCGACGTCCCGACCTTCCACGAGAAGATGCAGGAGCGCGCCAAGACCTTCCCGGAGGCGATGCTCACCACATCGACCCACGATCACAAGCGTGGCGAGGACGTGCGCGCTCGTCTCGCCGTTCTGAGCGAAATTCCGGACGAGTGGATCGCCGCCGTCGAACGCTGGCGCGCGATGGCCGAGCCGTTCCGCGACGGCGACAAACCGAGCGCGGCTGACGAGCAGATCCTCTACCAGACCCTCGTCGGCGCCTGGCCGCACGACCTGAAGACCGACGATGCGAAAGGGCTCAAGACCTTCGCCGAGCGCATCGCCGGCTGGCAGCAAAAGGCGCTGCGCGAGGCTAAGCTCCAGACCGACTGGACCGCGCCGAACGAGGCCTACGAAAATGCGGCGCAGGGTCTGCTCAGCACGCTGCTGACCGGCTCGGACGCAGCGCTTCGCACGGACATCGCCGCGTTCGCCGCACGCATCGGCCCGGCGGGCGCCGCGAACGGCCTGCTGCAAATGCTGCTCAAGCTTACCGTCCCAGGCGTTCCCGACATCTACCAAGGCACCGAGTTCTGGGATCTGTCGCTGGTCGACCCCGACAACCGCCGGCCGGTCGATTACGACGCGCGGAGAGCCGCGCTCGACCGGAGAGAAACTGCTGCGACAGCGGCGGCGCACTGGGCGGATGGCGCGGTAAAGCAGGCGATCGCAGCGGCCGCGCTTGGGCTCCGCGCGAAGCGCCCGAAGCTGTTCGCCGCGGGCGCCTATGTCCCGCTTGAAATCACCGGACCATCGGCTGGCGATGTCGTCGCCTTTGCGCGCGCGCTCAATGACGACGCGGCCATCGTCATTGGCCTCCGCTGCATCGCAAATCGGCTTTCAGCCGATGGAAGCCTCTCGCTGAAGCCGGAAGTGTTGCAGGACCACCACATCGCGATCCCGCGCGCACATGTGGGACGCCAGACTATCGATCTAGCCACCGGACGTTCTCTCGCGCTGGAGCCCAAGATGTCCTTGGGGACAATGCTCTCGCTGCCGGTCTGCCTTCTCGAACTGACATAACGGCCTAAGTCGTTTTACGGATGGTCTCGCCGCGAAATCGTGTTGTCCTCTAAAGGCCGATTCATTCGCTGCTTCGTGCATAGCTTGCGCCTTTGAGGGGCGCCCTACGAAGCGGGCAGGTCGGCGAGGTGCGACCATGGACGCGCTCAAGCTCCAGGTGTCCCTTCAGGACGCCGAACTTCTGAACCAGGCTCTCGACGTCTACGCCACTACCCTGATGTGCGCACCCCTGGGCCTGGGTCTCGACCTCGCGATCGCGGCGCGTCAGCTGCGTGATCGGCTGGAGAACGCGGCGAACCAGCACGAAGCCGTGCGGGACGCCGCGGAAGACCCGGACGGCAACGTATTGATGTTCGCCCGCGTCTGAAGCGGCGGCGACGTCAAGCTTACCAGGTTTGTTGCCGCGACGAAGATTGCGCCAATTCACGCCGGAACCGCGGCCGTCATCCCGGGCTTGTCCCGGGATCCATAAACGCGGCGCTGCGAATTAAAGCCGGACGCGTATCGATCGATCCTGACAGAGTTGCGGCAATGGATCCCGGGAAGCCCGGGATGACGACGGAGGATGTCGGCGCGCAAACTGCCTCGCCGGGAAGCCCCAAGCGCTTCAGCGCCCCCTCAGTTCTCCGAATAGCTCTGGCCAGCCCTGCCGCCGACGCGTTCGAAGCCGTCCTTGGCGCGGCGATCGTTGCGGTCGATGTTCAGCGCCTGCGCATAGGACGCCCGCGCCTTGTTGGTCTCGCCGCGCTTCTCGAACGCCATGCCGCGCCCGATCCAGGCGTCGATATATTTCGGATTGAGCGTGCGAGCGGTGTTGAAGTCGTCAATCGCCGCCGCCGCGTCGCCTTCCGCGAGATAGCTCATGCCTCGCCCGACATAGGGCTCTGCGGCAGTCACCGAGATCGCGGTGGCCTTGGTGAAATCGTCGATCGCCTCGGCGTTTTGGCCCTGCGCCTGATGGATCAGGCCGCGATTGTGCCAGGCCTGCGCATTGTTCGGGTCAAGCTGGATCGCGCGGTTGAAGTCCTCCAGCGCGGCGTCGGTCCGGCCGGACTGGCGGTAGAGATTGCCGCGGCCGACATAGGCGGCGCTGTAATTGCCGTCGACCTCGATCGCGCGGTTGTAGTCCGCGAGCGCCGCGCCGTTATTGTTCAGTGAGCGGTAGGCAAGAGCGCGGTTGGCGTAGGCCTTGGCGAACGAGCCGTTGATCTGGATGGCGCGGTTGAAGTCGCCGATCGCGTTGTCGTACTGGCCGAGCCTTGCATAGGCCGAGCCGCGCATGTTGAGCGCTTCCGGATCGGACGGATTGGCGTTGACGACCTGGGTCAGCGAGCCGAGGTCGGACTGGCGAGCCGCATAGACGTCGGGATCGACCGAGCGCGAGCCGCCCGCTCCGCTCATCGTGTCGCAGGCCGCAAGTCCGAACGCGAGGAGAGCGAACGCGCCCCCACGAACCAGCAGCTTCGTCCCGACCCGCGCCTTCATGGCCTCACCTTCTTACCGCCCCAAGCGACCGTAGCCGCCAGACACAGGCGGATTGCGGCAGGATTGGGATCGTCGCCCCTGACATCGGCCGATCGCGCGGAACGCCCGGCCCCAAACGCGAAAACGCCCGCCGGCGTTGCCGGGCGGGCGCACTTTTCAGATCTTCCAACGCCTTGAGCGACCATACGCGCAAGAGGCGTCAGCGAATCACTCGATCGGTCTGAATCAGACCTTCTTCTTCGGCATCGGGATGAGGCCTTCGCGCTGAGCGCGCTTGCGGGCCAGCTTGCGGGCGCGACGGACGGCCTCAGCCTCCTCGCGCGCGCGCTTCTCGGACGGCTTTTCGTAATGGCCGCGGAGCTTCATTTCACGGAAGATGCCTTCGCGCTGCATCTTCTTCTTCAGGGCCTTGAGGGCCTGGTCGACATTGTTGTCGCGGACGAGAACCTGCACGTGTTGCCTCGGTTTGGCGAACGGGATCGGCGAAACAGGCCCCGTCCGAACCGGAACGAAGGCCGAAAACGAAAAAGCGACGCCCACGCGAAAACGCGCGCGCCGCTCGTGTGGCGGAGGGCATAGCAAAGCGAAGGGGGCTTGTCCATGAGGGCGAAGTCACTATGCGCGCGAGGGGTAACCCGCCGCGCGCAGAGAGCGCTAATCCCGCTCCACCCGCGTCACATGCCCCATCTTGCGGCCGGGCGCGGGCGCGCCTTTGCCGTAGAGGTGCAGCGCGGAGCCCGGCTCAGCCAGAATCTCGCGCCAGCGCTCGGCCTCGGCGCCGAGCAGGTTCGTCATCGTGACCCGGCCGCGCGTGACGGTCGAGCCGAGCGGCCAGCCGGCGATGGCGCGGACGTGCTGCTCGAACTGGCTGGTCTCGGCGCCCTCGATGGTCCAGTGCCCGGAATTGTGCACCCGCGGCGCGATCTCGTTGACGACGACGCGCTCGCCGGTCGGCCCGTCGACCAGAAACAGTTCGACAGCGAACACGCCGACATAATCGAGCGCCTGACCGATCTTTCGGGCGATGGCGAGCGCCGAGGCGGCCGTCTCCGACTTGATCGACGCCGGCACATGGGAGGAGCGCAGGATGTGGTTCTCGTGCCGGTTCTCCACCACGTCCCAGGCCGCGAAGGCGCCGTCGCGCCCCCGGGCGGCGACGACGGAGACTTCGGCGCGGAACGGCACAAAAGCCTCGAGGATGGCGGGCTGGCCATTCATCAGGCCGAGCGCCGCATCGAGCGCGACGCCCTCGCGCACCAGCGTCTGGCCCTTGCCGTCATAACCGAAGCGGCGCGTCTTTAGCACTGCGGGCCGACCGATGGCGCCGACCGCCGCCGCCATGCTGGCGCGGTCGTCGACGGCGGCGAAGTTCGGCGTCGGCAGGCCGAGGTCGCGGACGAAGCTCTTTTCCGTCAGCCGGTCCTGCGTGGTCGCGAGCGCCTTTTCGCCGGGAAACAGCGGCGCGTGGCTCGCCACCAGCCGGGCTGTCTCCGCCGGCACGTTCTCGAATTCGTAGGTGACGACATCGACGCTCTTGGCGAAGCGCGCCAGCGCCTCCTCGTCGTCATAGGCGCCGACGGTATGCGCGGCGGCGACATCGAAGGCGGGGCTCGCCGCGTCCGGCGCATAGATGTGGGCCTTCAGGCCGAGCGGCGCGGCCGCGAGCGCGATCATGCGGCCGAGCTGGCCGCCGCCGAGAATGCCGATGGTCGACCCGGGAGCGAGTGGAGCTGGCGCCATGGCTCAGGCGACCGTCGGGGTTTCGGCGACCGAATCGGTCTGCGCCTGCCGCCACGCGGCGAGCCGGCCTGCAAGCTCCTCGTCGTGGAGCGCGAGCACGGACGCCGCGAGCAGCGCCGCATTGATCGCGCCGGCCTTGCCGATGGCGAGCGTGCCGACCGGGACGCCGCCCGGCATCTGGACGATCGACAGCAGGCTGTCGAGGCCAGAGAGCGTGGCGGACTGGACGGGCACGCCGAAGACCGGCAGCGGCGTCATGGACGCGACCATGCCCGGCAGATGCGCTGCGCCGCCGGCGCCGGCGATCACCACCTGGAATCCTTCGTCCTTTGCGCCCTTGGCGAAGGCGACCAGCCGATCCGGCGTGCGGTGCGCGGAGACGATGCGCGCTTCGTGGCCGACGCCGAGCGCGCCAAGCGTCTCCGCGGCGTGGCTCATCGTCGCCCAATCGGACTGGCTGCCCATGACGATGGCGACAGGGGCGCGCTCGGCGCGGGGCTCCGCGGCCATTTCAAAGCTCCGGGTTCATGAGAGGCGGCCGGGACGATAGGCGCCGGGCCGCACGGCGGCAAGGACATGGCTCACGCGATGATGTCCGGCGTGAGCTGATCCTCGATGAAGATCATGCGATCCTTGAGGGCGAGCTTCCGCTTCTTCAGCCGCTGGATCTGCAGGCGGTCGCCGGCGTTCAGCCGCTCGAGCGCCTCGATGGCGTTGTCGAGGTCGCGATGCTCCTCACGAAGGCGGGCGAGCTCCTCGTGGGCCGCCTGCGCTTCGGCCCGCGCCTCGTCTTCACCCGCCATTCCGCCCCGTCCGTCACAACGCCACGCGTCTTGATCTCAAGCTGAGTATCGCTTTCGCGATGAAATGCGGCAAGTCCAGCGACGGATTCTCAACCACTGACGGAGGCGTGAGCGCAGATTCTACCTTTAGGGGTTCGACAGCATGTCATTGAGGTGACATCCTCCCCCGGTCGATCTTAACCAAGGGAGACGTAGCGTATGTCGATGGAAGCTCATCTGGCCGAGCTGGAAAAGAAGCATCGTGCTATCGAACGTGAGATTGAAGTAGAACTTACGCACCCGAATACGGATGATGTCAGAGTATCGTCGCTCAAGCGGAAAAAGCTCCGCATCAAAGACGAGATGACGCGTCTTCAGCCGCAGCCGCCTACGCTTCATTAGTCGAGCGCATCCCCCAAAACGTACAGCGTTCGCGCCGTCGACCACTAAGGCCGGCGGCGTTTTCATTTCTGGTTAGGCTGCACGAAAACGCCGCCAGACGATGCTGGCGGCGCGAATCACCTGGCTTCCGGCAGGGCCCAGGCAGGCTTAGCGGACGACGACCTTGGCGCCGACGGGCACCCGTTCGTAGAGGTCGGTGACGTCGAAATTGATCATCCGGATGCAGCCCGAAGACATCGCCTTGCCGATCGTCAGCGGCTCGTTGGTGCCGTGGATGCGGTAGAGCGTGTCCTTGCCGTCGCGATAGAGATACATCGCGCGGGCGCCGAGCGGGTTCTCCGGGCCGCCGGACATGCGGAGCGGCAGCTCCGGGCGGCGCTGCAGCATCTCGGGCGGCGGGACCCAATCCGGCCATTCCTGCTTGGCGCCTACCTTGGCCTCGCCGTTCCAGCCGAAGCCTTCCTTGCCGACGCCGACGCCGTAGCGCACCGCGCGGCCGTTTGGCTCCACGAGGTAGAGGAACTTGGACGCGGTATCGATCACGATCGTGCCGGGCGCTTCGCCGGTGGGATCGGTCACGTCCTGCCGGCGAAACTCGACCGGCAGCGCGCTGGGATAAGTCGTCGCCATGGCGGCGGCGGTCGGATCGAGGGTGGAGCTCGTGGTGCAGCCGGAAACGAGGCCCGCAAGGGCGATCGTCGCGGACGCCAGGAGAACGCGCGCTGACGCGGAGGACGCTGACTTCATCACCAACCCTTGGACGCCTTCCGCGACGGGCGCGACGCGCTTCGCCGGCGGGATCGAAGCCCCGCTATGCTTCGATTACGAAGATAAACGCGGAAACCGTCGAGCTGTGAGCAGGCTTGTCGCCGTCGCGTGGTTTTGGAAGGCGTCTGTGCCGCGCGCGCCACAGTTTTGGGCGTGCCCGTCTTCCTCTCAGGCGAGCAGATCGCGGTAGAGCGCGGCGTAAGTCTCGGCCGACGCGCCCCAGGAGACGTCGGTCGCCATGGCGTTGCGCTGGAGTTGCGCCCACGCCGCGCCGTTCGCATAAAGCGCCGCCGTGCGGCGGAGCGCCGACTCGAGCGGCGCGAGTGCGACCGGCGAGAACTGGATGCCCGTCGCGACGCCCGCGGCAAGCGCCATCGGGTTTGCGTCGATCACGGTATCGGCCAGTCCGCCAGTTCGCGCAACGACGGGGATCGCCCCATAGCGGAGCGCGCAGAGCTGGGTGAGGCCGCAGGGCTCGAACCGCGAGGGCACGAGCAGCGCGTCCGCTCCGCCCTGGACCAGCCGGGCGAGCGCCTCGTCATAGCCGAAGAAGCACCCGACGCGACCGGGATGCTCGGCCGCAAGGTCGCCGAAGCGCCGCTCAAGCCCGGGGTCGCCGGCGCCGACGAGCGAGAGGCTGGCGCCGAGGCCGACCAGCGTCGGCACGGCGTCGGCCAGGAGGTCGAGACCCTTCTGGTCCGACAGGCGGCTGACGACGCCGAACAGCAGGCGCTCGCCATTAGGCTCCAGTCCGAAGCGCTGGGCGAGCGTGAGCTTGTTGGTCTTGCGCGGCGCGAGGTCGGCGCGTCCGAAGCGCGCGGCGAGGCGCGGATCAGTCTCGGGATTCCAGACCTCCGTATCAATGCCGTTCAGCACGCCCGAGAGCGCGCTGGCGCGCGCGCTGAGCAGGCCCTCAAAACCTTGCCCGAACTCCGGCCGCAGGATTTCCGAGGCGTAGGTCGGCGAAACCGTGGTGATGCGGTCGGCAAAGTAGAGGGCGGATTTCAGGTAGCCGACGCCGCCATAGAACTCGACGCCGTCGATCTGCATGGCCTCGGACGGAAGTCCGAGCGCCGGCGCGAGGCTCGCCGGAAACCAGCCGGCGAAAGCGATGTTGTGGATTGTCGCGACGATCTTCGGCCGCGGGCCTCCGCCATAGGCGAGGTAGGCTGCGGCAAGGCCGGGCTGCCAATCGTGCAGGTGCACGATCTGCGGCGCCGGCAGCGAAGAGCCCCCTCCCCCGATTTGGGCCGCGGCCTTGGCGAGAGCCGCAAAGCGGAAGGCGTTGTCCGGCCATTCGGCGCCGGCGGCGTCGACATAGGGCCCACCGGCCCGCGCAAAGAGATGCGGCGCGTCGGCCGCGACGATGTGGAGCCCTCCGGCCATACCGCGCAGCAGCCGCGCATGTCCGCCGAACACGTCGCCCATGTCCGCGATCTCGGATGGCGCGTTCAGCGCCGCCATCACGGCCGGGTACCCCGGCAGCAGCGTGACGGTCTCGACCCCATGGGCGCTGAGCGCCCCCGGCAGCGCGCCGACAACGTCCGCCAGCCCGCCGGTCTTGATCAGCGGGTAGGCCTCGGACGCGACGGATAGAACGGTGATGGGCAAAGTTGGCTCGGCCGAAGTGGAAAGGCCGCGTTGCTATAGCGCCGTGCGCCATGCAAGGCGAGCAGCCGCGCCTCCCCGCCCGCATCCCGGACTCGGCCCGTGACTCAGAACCATCGGCTGAGCAGATCGGAGCGGCTCATTCAGCCAGTTCCGCGTGTCTGCATCCCGGCTCAAGACCGGGATGCGAGGGTGGCGACTCCCCGCCGGAACGTCCTGGCGCACCGTCCTACTCGCCCGCTCTCACAACCTGTCGATCATCGCCTGGGTGATCAGGCACACGCCCTTCTCAGTGCGGCGGAAGCGCTTGGCGTCAAGTTCGGGATCCTCTCCGACGACGAGCTTTTCGGGGATCGTGACGCCGCGGTCGATCACGACGTTCTTCAGCCGCGCTGACCGGCCGACGCAGGCGTACGGCATGACCACCGCGCGCTCCACAGCGCTGAACGAGTTCACGCGCACCCCCGTGAACAGCAGCGATTCTCGCACCGCCGCGCCCGAGACGATGCAGCCGCCGGAGACCAGCGACGACACCGCAGATCCCCGCCTGCCGTCCTCGTCGTGGATGAACTTCGCGGGCGGGGTGATCTCGGCATAGGTCGAGATCGGCCAGTTCTGGTCGTAGAGGTCGAGCGCCGGCACGAAGTCGGTCAGATCGATATTGGCCTCGAAATAAGCGTCCACCGTGCCGACATCGCGCCAGTACGGCTCCTTCTCGGAGGCCGAACGCACGCATGAGCGTGAGAAATGGTGGGCGACGGCTTTGCCGTTCTTCACGATGTCCGGAATGATATCCTTGCCGAAATCATGCGCGGAGTTCGGATCCTCGGCGTCCTTGCGAAGCAGATCAAACAGGAACTCGGTATCGAAGACATAGATGCCCATGCTGACGAGCGAGATGTCGGCCTTGCCCGGCATGGAGGGCGGATCGGCGGGCTTTTCCAGGAAGTCGATGATGCGGTCGGTCTCGTCGATATGCATCACGCCGAAGGCGCTCGCTTCCGACCGGGGCGCCTCGAGGCAGCCGACAGTGACGTCCGCCCCGCTCTCGACGTGCTGGGCGAGCATCTGCTCGTAGTCCATCTTGTAGATATGGTCGCCCGCTAAAACGATGATGTGGCGAACGGAGTAGTCCTCGACGATGTCGATGTTCTGATACACGGCGTCCGCCGTGCCGAGATACCAGGCGTCCTCAGAAACGCGCTGGCTCGCCGGCAGCAGGTCGAAGCTTTCGTTCAGATCGGTGCGGAAGAAGTTCCAGCCGCGCTGCAGGTGGCGGATCAGGCTGTGCGCCTTGTACTGGGTTGCAACCCCGATGCGGCGGATGCCGGAGTTGAGAGCGTTCGACAGCGTAAAGTCGATGATGCGCGCCTTGCCGCCGAAATAGACCGCCGGCTTCGCGCGCCGGTCGGTGAGCTCCATCAGGCGCGAGCCGCGCCCTCCGGCGAGCACGAAGGCCATCGCGCCGCGGGCGTAAGGGGGGCCGGGCGGCGTCTTGGCGGAAGGCATTGCGGAACTCCTGCGCACGCGGTCTGAAACGCCGCTCACTACGAGGCGGGCTTCACGTCCCATATCTCTTTCGCATACTCACCTATCGTACGGTCGGAAGAGAACCAGCCTACTTTCGCGGTGTTGATGGCGCTGGCCTTCATCCAGGCGGCCCGGTCGCGCCACATTTTGTAGACGCTACGCTGTGCGGCGAAATAGGCGTCGAAATCGGCGGTCACGAGGAAGGTGTCGTGATCGAGCAGGCCGTCGACCAGACCGGCGTAGCGGCTGGGATCGTCGGGCGAGAACACGCCGTTGCGGATCGATTCCAGCACCTCGCGCAATGTCGACGAGGCCTCGACCGCCGCCCGCGCGTCGTAGCCGCGCTTCTTGCGCGCCTCCACCTCGGCGGCCGTCAGTCCGAAGATGAAGATGTTGTCGTCGCCGACATGTTCCTTGATCTCGACGTTCGCCCCGTCGAGCGTTCCGATGGTGAGCGCGCCGTTGAGCGCGAGCTTCATGTTGCCGGTGCCGGACGCCTCCATGCCCGCGGTCGAGATCTGCTCGGAGAGGTCGGCTGCGGGGATGATGATCTCAGCCAGGCTGACATTGTAGTTCGGCAGGAAGGCCACCTTCAGCAGGCCGCGCACCGTCGGATCCGAATTTACGACCCGCGCGACGTCGTTCGCGAGTTTGATGATGAGCTTGGCCGAATGGTAGCTCGCCGCCGCTTTGCCGGCAAAGATCTTGACGCGGGGCATCCAGGCGCGCATCGGCTGGGCGCGCATCGCATTGTAGATCGCAATGGTCTCCAAGATGTTGAGCAGCTGGCGCTTGTATTCGTGGATGCGCTTGATCTGCACGTCGAACAATGCGTCGGGATCGACGAAGACGTCGTTGCGCTCAGCGATCACCCTGGCGAGGGCGAGCTTGTTCTCTCGCTTGGCCGCCGCCAGCGCCTCCTGGAGCCCTGAATCGCCTGCCATGTCGGCGAGCATTTCGAGCCGCGTCGGGTCGTCGAGCACTTCCACGCCGACCGCGTCGATCAGGATCTTGGTCAGCCGCGGATTGGCTTGGGCAAGCCACCTGCGGAAGGTGATGCCGTTGGTCTTGTTGACGATGCGGTCCGGATGAAGGGCGTGCAGCTCGCGGAACACGGTCTGCTTCATCAGGTCGGTGTGGAGCGCCGAGACGCCGTTGACTTTGTGGGAGCCGACAAAGGCGAGGATGCCCATGCGCACGCGCCGCCCCTGGCCTTCGTCGATCAGCGAGATCGCCGAAAGCAGCGCGTCGTCGGCCGGCTTCTTGGCGCGCGCGGCCTCCAGCTCCAGCGCGTTGATGAGGTAGATGATCTGCATGTGGCGCGGCAGCAGCCGCTCCATCAGCGGCACCGGCCAGCTTTCGAGCGCCTCGGGCAGCAGCGTGTGGTTGGTGTAGGAGAAGGTGGCGTTGGTGATCGCCCACGCCTCCGCCCACGGCACGCCGTTGAGGTCGACGAGGATGCGCATCAGCTCCGGCACCGCGATCGCAGGATGGGTGTCGTTGAGCTGGATTGCGACGTGGTCCGGCAGCGTGCGGAGGTCGCCCCGCTCCTCCATGTGCCGACGCACGAGGTCCTGCAGCGAGGCCGAGGCGAAGAAGTATTCCTGCCTGAGGCGCAGCTCCTGACCGTTCGGCGTCTCGTCGGAGGGATAGAGCACCTTCGAGATTGACTCGACGCGGACCCGATCGGACAGCGCGCCGACATAGTCGCCGCGGTTGAAGGCGTCGAGCGAGATCGGATCCGGGGCGCGGGCCGACCAGAGCCGCAGCGTGTTGACGTGCCGGCCGCGCCAGCCAACCACGGGAATATCGAAAGCGACCGCCTCCACCTTCTCGCCGGGCCGCCAGATCTGCTTGGGCTGGCCGCCTTCGTTGACCTGCTCGACATAGCCGCCGAAGCCGATCGGATAGTCGATCTCGGGGTGAGCGAACTCCCAGGGGTTCCCGAAGGAGAGCCAGTCCTCGGGATATTCCTGCTGCCAGCCGTCGCGCATGCCCTGGCGGAAGAGGCCGTGGTCGTAGCGGATGCCGTAGCCGAAGGCCGGCACGCCGATCGAGGCCATGGAATCCATGAAGCAGGCGGCGAGACGCCCCAGGCCGCCATTGCCGAGCGCCGCGTCCGGCTCCTCCTGGCGGATCTCGTTGAGGTCGATCCCGAGGCCGGCCAGCGCCTCGCGCGTCGGCTCGGTCAGCCCGAGATTGTTGAGCGCGTCGAACAGCAGACGCCCGATGAGAAATTCCAGCGAAAGGTAGTAGACGCGCTTGAGAGGCTTGGCGTGCTCGCCCGTGTGCTCGACGACCCAGCGATCGACGATGCGGTCGCGCACGGCATAAGCCGTCGCGACGAACCAGTCGCGCTTGCTTGCGGTCTCAGGCGAGCGGCCGACGGAATAGGTCAGCTCCGCCAGGATCTCCTTGCGGAGCTTGGCGACGTCGACGCCTGCATCCGCGCCGCCGCCCTCCGTCGCCCCCGCCATGCGCACGGGGCGCTTCGCAGTCTCGGGCGTCGTGGTCGCGGCGCTGTCGTTCATCGTGGAGCCTCCAGTGGTCGCTTCGGGCGCAGTCAAACACGACAAGACGACGATTGCGATGACCGCACTGCGCAAAATTCGGGCGCGACGATGCCGCAGGCGCGAAGGTCATTAGGCGCGGATTTATCCTCTCTCCCGCTTGCGGGAGAGAGCTAGGGTGAGGGACTTCAGGCTAAGCGCAGCCCTCTGCGCCCGACGCCTCCATCCGGCTGCCGTCGCAGCGTCTCCGCAAGTGAGGAGAAGAGAAGGTGGCCAGCGCGCTACTCTGCGGCCGCCACGTAGAGCTTGCCTCCGCCCTCCAGGAACTCTGCGGTCTTCTCCTTCATTCCGGCCTCCGCCTCCAGCGACAGCCGCTCGTTGTCTCCCATCGCTTTCGCCTCTTCCCGAAGCTCACGCGTGATCTGCATGGAGCAGAACTTGGGGCCGCACATCGAGCAGAAATGGGCTACCTTGTGGGCGTCCTTCGGCAGCGTCGCGTCGTGGAAGGCGCGCGCGGTGTCGGGGTCGAGCGAGAGGTTGAACTGGTCCTCCCAGCGGAAGTCGAAGCGCGCTTTCGACAGCGCGTTGTCCCTCACTTTTGCCGCCGGATGGCCCTTGGCGAGGTCGGCCGCATGCGCGGCGATCCGGTAGGTGATGACTCCGGTCTTGACGTCGTCGCGGTCCGGCAGGCCCAGATGCTCCTTGGGCGTGACGTAGCAGAGCATCGCCGTGCCGAACCAACCGATCATCGCCGCGCCGATGCCGGAGGTGATGTGGTCGTAGCCCGGCGCGATGTCGGTCGTGAGCGGCCCGAGCGTATAGAACGGGGCCTCGCCGCATTCGCGGAGCTGCTTGTCCATGTTCTCCTTGATCTTGTGCATGGGCACGTGGCCCGGCCCCTCGATCATGACCTGGCAGCCCTTATCCCAGGCGATCTTGGTGAGTTCGCCCAGCGTCTCGAGCTCCGCGAACTGCGCCGCGTCGTTGGCGTCCGCGATCGAGCCCGGGCGCAGGCCGTCCCCGAGCGAGAACGAGACGTCGTATTTCCGCATGATGTCGCAGATCTCGTCGAAGCGTTCGTAGAGGAAGCTCTCGCGGTGCCCGGCGAGGCACCAGCGCGCCATGATCGAACCGCCGCGCGAGACGATGCCGGTCATCCGGTTCGCGGTCAGCGGCACGTGGCGCAGGCGCACGCCGGCGTGGATCGTGAAGTAGTCGACGCCCTGCTCGGCCTGCTCGATCAGCGTGTCCTTGAAGATTTCCCAATCGAGCTTGAGCGGATCGCCGTCGACCTTCTCCAGCGCCTGGTAGATCGGCACGGTGCCGATCGGCACGGGCGAGTTGCGGATGATCCAGGACCGGATGTTGTGGATGTTGCGGCCTGTGGAGAGGTCCATGACCGTGTCCGCGCCCCAGCGGATCGCCCAGACGAGCTTCTCCACCTCCTCCGCCGCGCCCGAGGTGACGGCCGAGTTGCCGATATTGGCGTTGACCTTGACTAGGAAGTTCCGGCCGATCGCCATCGGCTCGAGCTCGGGATGGTTGACGTTCGCCGGGATGATCGCCCTGCCCCGCGCCACCTCCTCACGCACGAATTCCGGCGTCACGAAGTTCGGGATCGCGGCGCCGAAGCTTTCGCCGTCCGCGTGGCGCTCGCTCGCGCCGTCGAGCGCCGCCTCGCGGGCGAGGTTCTCGCGGTGCGCGACGAAGATCATCTCCTCGGTGACGATCCCGGCCTTTGCGAACTCGTATTGCGTGACCATCTGGCCGCGCGCCGCCTCGCGGATCACCCGAGTGGCGGGACAAGCGGCGACCAGTCGGTCGGCCGGGACGTTGCCGTTATCCTCCGGTTTCACCGCGCGGCCGGACGCGACGTCGAGCCCGCGCGCAGCGATCCAGCTTTCGCGGACCGACGGCAGGCCGTTGGCGAGGTCGATCGTCACGCCGTCTTCCGTGTAGGGGCCGGACGGATCGTAGACCCGCACTGGGGCCTCGTTCACGTCTGTCAGCCTGATCTCGCGGAACGGCACGCGCATGTCAGGATATGACTTCGGCGCGGCGTAGACCTTTCGCGAGCCCATGATCGGGCCGGTCGTCACGCTTGTCGGCGCGGCGCGCGTATCTTTGGGGGGAATGTGGACGTTCATTGGGGATCTCCTCCTCGAAAATGCTCGCGGGAGATCCGGGAAATCGTGACGAGAAATCTGGGCGAGCTTGGACTCGAAAAGGCGCCGCTCGCTGGTTCCAGTCCCTTCGCCGGCATGACCCGGATCAGGTTCGAAGGGATCGGCCTCTGGCCATCTCAGCCCCGCATCGCAGCGGGACGCCCCTCGGAACGTGAGCCGAGGTTAGGAGCGGGAAGCAGGGTTGTCGAGGCTAATCGGCCGTTTGACGAAGCTGCGTGACAAGCGCTTCGATGTCGAGTTCTCGCTCGTCGAGAAAAAGATCAACCTCAAGCGGATTTCGTAGAGGCAGACCGCTCGGCGGCTCATCCCCATAGGCGCGGAACGACGCGGAGGCCTGACGAACAACGCGCACCCAGACCTTATCACCGGCAATCCGTCCTCGCATGGCAGGCGACAGCCGTTGCTGCAGATCAGCATGAAAGCCAATGATCTCGTCAATCCACTTCGCGTTCAGCGCCGGATCAGGCGAGTAAGCTAGCTTGATGAGGTGGAGAAAGATGAGCCTGAGAAAACTCTCCACAGCATCCAACTGCGATCGCCCCACGCTTTCGATCTCCTCGGCGACGTTCTCCAGGTCGAGGTCGTTGGGTAATCCCGGTGCCCGGGTCTTCAGTTCGCGAAGCAACGCGGCCTGGCGTTCGGACCAGAGCAGGATGTCGGTATCGTAATCGGCGACGTCGCTCATGGGCTGAATGTCGCGCCGCGGCCTGCCGTTTGCAACTTGTCAGGAGCGAGACGAAGGCTCCGCCAGATCCGCGGCCGGGAGGTTCGTCTTGACGAGGCGCTGGCCGTCGTCGGCAAGCGTATAGACCAGCGCCTGCGCCGTGCCGATGTTGACGTCTTCGATCGCTTCCGCATCGATCCGGTCCAGTCGCATCAGCATCGAGCGCAACGCGTTGCCGTGACCGACGAGCAGCGCGCAGCCTCCGGCGCGGACGACCGGGGCGATCTCACGCTCGTAGAACGGCCAGACGCGCGCAGCCGTCATGGCCAGGCTCTCCCCGCCCTCCGGAACGGCGTCATAGGACTTGCGCCAGATCCTGACCCGCTCGGCGCCGAAGCGCTCGCGCGCCTGGCTCTTGTTCAGTCCCGCAAGCCCGCCATAGTCCCGTTCGTTTAGCGCCGCGTTCTTTCGCACTGGAAGGTCGGACTGGCCGAGCTCGCCGAGGATCAGCTCCATCGTCTGGCTGGCGCGCGTCAGCATGCTCGTGAAGGCATGCGTGAAGCTCAGGTTCAGGCGCCGCAGCTCCTGGCCCGCCGCAACCGCCTCCTCGACGCCGCGAGGGGTGAGCGCCGGGTCGCGCAGCCCGGAGAACAGGTCTTGCGCGTTGTCCTCGCTTTGTCCGTGGCGGACAAGGACGAGGATGCGGGAGAGATCGGTCGCCATGGAAACTTCCGGAAGCCCTGAACGGCGAAAGGCCGGGCTGGCCCGGCCTTTCGGAGTACCAGTCGGAGACGCCGCTTAGGAAACGGCGTGTCGCCTCAGTTGATATGCGGCAGGAGCTTGTCGAGCGAGGACTTGGCGTCGCCGTAGAACATCCGCGTGTTCTCCTTGTAAAACAGCGGGTTCTCGATGCCGGAATACCCCGTGCCCTGACCGCGCTTCGAGACGAACACCTGCTTCGCCTTCCAGACCTCGAGCACCGGCATGCCGGCGATCGGCGAGTTGGGGTCTTCCTGCGCCGCCGGGTTCACGATGTCGTTCGAGCCGATCACGATGACGACGTCCGTGCTCGGAAAATCCTCGTTGATCTCGTCCATTTCCAGAACGATGTCGTAGGGGACCTTCGCTTCGGCGAGCAGCACGTTCATATGGCCGGGAAGGCGGCCGGCGACGGGGTGGATCGCGAAACGCACCTCCTTGCCGGCGGCGCGGAGCTTGCGGGTCAGCTCGGACACCGCCTGCTGCGCCTGCGCGACCGCCATGCCGTAGCCCGGCACGATGATGACGCTGTCGGCCTCGTTCAGCGCCGACGCCACGCCGTCGGTGTCGATGGCGATCTGCTCGCCCTCGATCTCCTGCGCCGGACCGGTCGTGGAGCCGAAGCCGCCGAGGATGACCGAGACGAACGACCGGTTCATGGCCTTGCACATGATGTAGGACAGGATCGCGCCGGAGGAGCCGACGAGCGCGCCGGTCACGATCAGGAGATCGTTGCCGAGCGTGAAGCCGATCGCGGACGCCGCCCAGCCCGAATAGCTGTTCAGCATGGAGACGACGACCGGCATGTCCGCGCCGCCGATCCCCATGATGAGATGGTAGCCGATGAAGAAGGCGGCGAGCGTCATCAGGACGAGCGCCCACATCCCCGCGCCATTCACGTAGAGCAGCAGCAGCAGGAGCGAGAGCCCGGCCGCGCCGGCGTTGAGCATGTGGCCGCCGGGGAGCTTGGTGGCCTTGCCGTCGACCTTTCCCGCGAGCTTGCCGAAGGCGACGATTGAACCGGTGAAGGTGACGGCGCCAATGAAGACGCCGAGGAAAACCTCGACCTTCAGGATCGCGATCTCGACGCCGGTCTTGTGCGCCAGCACCTCGGCGAAGCCCGTTAGCCCGGCGCGGGCCGCCTCGTCCATATGCTGCACGGCGACGAGTTCGAGATGGGCGTTGTAGCCGATCAGCACCGCCGCGAGGCCGACGAAGGAATGCAGCGCAGCGACCAGCTGCGGCATCTCCGTCATCTGCACGCGCGTCGCCACCTGCCAGCCGATGGCGGCGGCGGCCGCGAACATGATCAGGACGAGCCAGAGCTTGCCGGCGCCCGGTCCGAACACCGTGGCGGCGACAGCGAGACCCATGCCGACGATGCCGTACCAGACGGCGCGCTTGGCGCTCTCCTGGTTCGACAGGCCGCCGAGCGAGAGGATGAAGAGGATGGACGCGGAGATATAGGCCGCGGAAACGATACCGATGCTCACGGCGGCCTCCTCAGGACTTTTGGAACATGGCGAGCATCCGGCGGGTCACGAGGAACCCGCCGACGATGTTCACCGAGGCGACCAGGATCGCCACCGCGGACAGCAGCGGCACCATGAAGCCGTGAGCGCCGACCTGCAGCAGGGCGCCAAGCACGATGATGCCGGAGATCGCGTTGGTGAGAGCCATGAGCGGCGTGTGCAGCGAATGGGCGACGCCCCAGATAACCTGGAAGCCGACGAAGCACGCGAGCGCGAAGACGATGAAGTGGCTCATGAAGCTTGCCGGCGCGACGGCGCCCACCAGCAGCAGCAGCACGGTCCCGACGGCGAGCAGCGTGATCTGGAAGCGCGTCTGCTCCTTGAAGGCGGCCACTTCGCCCGCGCGTCGCTCCGCCGGCGTCAGCTCCTTGGCCTTCTCCTTCGGCTTCTGCGCCGCGATCGCCTTCACCGTGGGCGGCGGCGGCGGATAAGTGATCTCACCGCCATGGGCGACGGTCGCGCCGCGGATCACGTCGTCGGCCATGTTGTGGACAACCTGGCCGTCCTTGCCGGGCGTCAGATCCGTCAGCATGTGGCGGATGTTGGTCGCGTAGAGCGACGAGGACTGCGCCGCCATCCGGCTTGGGAAGTCGGTGTAGCCGATGATCGTGACGCCGTTCGATGAGACGACGCGCTGGTCCTTTTGCGTCAGCTCGCAATTGCCGCCGCGCTCCGCGGCGAGATCGACGATGACCGAGCCGGGCTTCATCGCCTCGACCATGTCCTTCGTCCACAGCACGGGCGCGTCGCGACCGGGGATCAGCGCCGTCGTGACGACGATGTCGATGTCGGGCGCGAGTTCTCGGAACTTCTTGAGCTGCGCCTCGCGGAACTCGGGGCTCGAAGGGGCCGCATAGCCGCCGGTGGCGGCGCCGTCCTGCTGGCTCTCCTCAAAATCGAGATAGACGAAGCTCGCGCCCATCGACTCGATCTGCTCGGCGACTTCCGGCCGCACGTCGAAGGCGTAGGTGATCGCGCCGAGCGCGGTCGCCGCGCCGATCGCGGCCAGTCCCGCGACGCCTGCGCCGATCACCAGCACCTTCGCCGGCGGGACCTTGCCGGCCGCCGTGATCTGGCCGGTGAAGAACCGCCCGAAATTGGCGCCGGCCTCGATCACCGCGCGATAGCCGGCGATGTTCGCCATCGACGACAGGGCGTCCATCTTCTGAGCGCGCGAGATGCGCGGCACCATGTCCATGGCGATGACCGACGCGCCGGTCTTCGCGCTGAACTCCAGGAGCTCCTTGCTCTGGGCCGGGTAGAAGAACGAGATCAGCGTCTTGTCGGCGTTCAGGCGCTCGACTTCGGCGTTTTCCGGCGGGCGCACTTTGGCGATGACGTCCGCGCGCTCCCAGAGAGACGCCGCGCTGTCGACCACCTCGACGCCGGCGTCGCGATAGGCCTCGTCGGTGAAGCCCGCCGCCGTTCCGGCGCCGGCCTCGACAAGGCACTCATACCCAAGCTTCTGGAGCTGCTTGGCGCTTTCGGGCGTCATCGCGACGCGCGCTTCGCCCGCTGCCACTTCCTTTGGCGAACCAATCTTCACTGCGCGCTCTCCCGGCGAGGTCTCACGATCTTCTTGTCATCGTCAGCGCCGCCGGGGACCAGATCTCCCGCCCGCGCAGGTTCGGTCGACGCCGGAATGCATCCGGCGCCGCGTTTCGTCATTGATCGGAAGGATCAGCCGAAGACGAAGTGGAGGGCGAGCAGCAGGACACCCGAAACGATCGCGGGGATGAGGGTGCCCTTGGGCGTCATCATGCCGGCGATGCCCGTCACCAGCGACAGGACGATGCCGAAGCCGCACAGCTTCCAGCTCCCGCCGACGCCGCCGATATAGAGCGAGATCATGATGACGATGAGATGGGCGGTGGCGACCTTGGTGAGCTTGGTCACCAGCGCGTAGGTGCGCTCGTGCTCGGCGTAATCGTTGCCGGTCGCGGTGGCGTATTCGACGGCGTGTTCGGCCATGCGGGCGATCCCCTGATTGGTCTTGGAGCTCAAAGACCAGCCGCATGTAGCGGAAAGGCAGGGGTGCGGCAATTGGGCCGAAAGTCTGGCATGCCAGATACCAGTTGACGTGCTAGGGAGCCGCTTCTTCGAGCCCGACCAGCCGAAGCGCGGAAAGCTGCCGTCCGGCGACCGCCTGCTCGCTGAAGCCCTCCATGGTTTCGCGGAACAGCTGCGCGAAATTCAGCTCGGCGCGCAGGTGAAGAAACACGCCGCCGAGCCCGATCGCCGCGCGGTCCATGAACACGAATTCGCGCGGCACGGTGATCGGCCCCTTGGCCTTCAGCTCCTGCGCGACCTGGAATGCCTGCTTGCGGCCGTATTCGCCCGGCGAGACGCCGTCGGCGATCGTGCGCACGCGATCGTCGAGCAGCGGCCCGTAGATGAACCGGGCCCAGATGTTCAAGACGTCGATCAGCTCGCGCTTCAGCCCCTTGAAGCCCCAGGTCTCGTAGGCGTGCACCACCCGCGCGTCGTCGCCGTCGCGCAGGCCCTCGTAGAGGTCGACCACGCCGCCGACGAAGCTCGGCGGGAAGATGCGGATGCAGCCGTAGTCCAGCAGGTTGATGCCGCGCGGCTCGCCGTCCGCCTCGAACGCCTGGTAATTGCCTAAATGCGGGTCGCCGTGGATGACGCCGTGCCCTGAAAACGGTCCCCACCAAGCCTTGAACATCGCGACGGCGAGCCTGTTGCGGATCTCGAGCGAGGCGTCTTTGTGCGCGAGCAGTTTGGTCCCATCGAGCCAGCCGAGGGTCAGCAGCCGCCCGGTCGAGAGCTCCGGCCTGACATGCGGAACGCGCACCTCCGGCGTGTCCTTCAGCATCTCGGCGTAGAGCGCGGCGTTCTTTGCCTCGCGGCGATAGTCGAGCTCTTCGCGGATGCGGGCGCCGATCTCCTCGGAGATCTGGCTCGTGTCGATCGAGCTGTCGAAGCGCCCACGCAGGTTGAACAGCAGCTTAAGCTGACCGAGATCGGCCTCCACGGCGGACGCCATGTCCGGGTATTGCAGCTTCACCGCGAGTTCTTCGCCGTCGAGCGCGGTCGCGCGATGCACCTGGCCTAGAGAGGCCGCAGCCGCCGGCTCCTTCTCGAAGCTTCCGAACTTGTCCAGCCAATCCGGCCCAAGCTCGGCCGCCATGCGCCGCCTCACGAAGCCGTAGCCCATCGGCGGCGCTTCGGACTGAAGCTGCGACAGCTCGGCCGCGTATTCCGACGGCAGCGCGTCCGGGATGGTCGCGAGCAGTTGCGCAACCTTCATGATCGGGCCCTTCAGCCCGCCGAGCGCGGCGCGAAGATCAGCCGCCCGATCCGCCCTGCCCGCTGCGCGGCCGAAGAACTGCGCCTGCGCGATACGCGCCGCGACCCCTCCGACATTGGCGCCGACGCGGACGTAGCGTCCCACCCGGGCGGAGAGGCGGTTTCGTTCGAGATCGGGGGTGTCGGCCATGAAAGGCTTACGCCGGGCGTGGGCGGTCGGTTCCAGACCTGACTTCCGACAAATCCGCCTTCGATAGCGGCCTCCACGCGATCGACTTCATGCCCAGGCCTTAGCACTGGAAGCGCCTCGCGCTCGATCGACGCTCGTGATCGCCTCCTTGCCAAGTACACTGGCCGCCCGCACCCTGACGCGCGAAAGACGCAAGCAATCGAAGGGGAAGACAGCCGATGATCCTGCGGGACCGCGTCGCCATCGTCACGGGATCGGGCTCGGGCATCGGCCGCGCCGGCGCGGCCATCATGGCGCGTGAGGGGGCCCATGTCGTGGTGGCGGACCGCGACGCTGCCGGAGCGGAGGAGACCGTCCGGCAGATCGTCGAGACCGGCGGAAGGGCAGAGGCGCTGATCGTCGACGTGGCGGATGACCGGGCGCTGGAGGACGGCGTCGCGGCGGTCGCCGCCAGACACGGCCGCATCGACATTCTGCACAACCACGCCGGGATCCAGGTCGCGGGCGACCTCGAGAGCGTGGACGTCGACGGCTTCGACCGGTCCTGGACGCTGAACGTGCGCGCCCATTTCATGGCGTCGCGATACGTCATGCCGATCATGAAGGCGGCTGGCGGCGGCGTCATTCTCAACACCTCGTCGAGCTCCGGCGTGCTCTACGATCGCGAGATGATCGCCTACACCACGACCAAGCACGCGGTGATCGCGATGACCCGGCAGATGGCGGGCGATTACGCCAGGCACGGGATTCGGGTGAACGCGCTCTGTCCAGGCTGGGTCGACACGCCGTTCAACGCTCCCTTCATCGCCCAGATGAGCGGACGGGAAGCGATCGAAGCCTATATCCGCGAGAAGGTCCCGCTCGGCCGCTGGGCCGACGTGACCGAACTCGCCGAACCCATCCTCTTCCTCGTCTCCGACCGATCATCCTACATGACCGGGCAGATCCTCGTGGTGGACGGCGGAGAATCCATCATCTGACGGACGCCTGCCGCCGACGCAGTGAGACGGCGGCAGCGGGCGCTCAGCCGGTCTTCTTGATCCGGATCAGCTGGAAGAACGGCGCCGGGAAGATCGGCTGGACGTCGATCACCTGCATGTCGGGCGTGGTGGCGGCCCAGGCCCGGAGCCGCGAGACCTTGAAGTCCGTGGACCACCCGACCTTCTTCACGAGCGGCGCGAGCGCCGTCTCGATCTTCATGCGCAGCCCGTCTTCCGCGCCCATCTTGGACGCCACGATGATCTCCCCGCCGGGCTTCAGCACGCGGCGCATCTCGGTGAGCGCGGCTTCCGGGTTCGGCACCAGCGTGATGACGAAGGGCACGGTCACGGCGTCGAAAGCGGCGTCGGGTAGCCCGAGATTGCAGGCGTCCATGACGGCGAGGCAGCGCACGTGAGACAACCCCTCCGCCTCGACCTTCTCGCGCGCCTTGGCGAGCATATGGCGGGACAGGTCGACGCCGACGACGCGGGCGATCGAGGGGTAGTAGCGCAGCACGAGACCGGTTCCGACGCCGATCTCGAGGATGTCCTTGCCGCAGGCCGCGGCGGCGTCGGCCGCCTTGCGCTGGCCGTCGGCCAGGAACTTCACATAGACCTTGTCGTAGAACGGGGCCCAGCTCTCATAGGCCTTCTTCTGGCCCGCCAGATCGTACTGAACGCTCACGCCGCAGCCTCGCTGACAGGCCTGTCCGGCCTCGCCTGAACGCGCTCGGGTCGGCGGACGATCCCGCCGCCAAGCACCCGCTCACCCGTCTCGCCGTCATAGAGCACGCAGGCCTGCCCCGGCGCGACGCCGGTCTCGCCCTCGAGCAGCTCGACCTCAGCCTCGCCTTCCACGACGCGCAGCACTGCCTGCTGCGGCGCCTTGGTCGAGCGCACCTTCGCGCAGACGGCGAGACCCTCGGAGCCGATGGCGTCGATTGCGCCATCGCCGAGCCAGTTCATCGCGCGGAGCTTGACGAGGCTGACGGCAAGCGCCGTCCGCGGTCCGACCACCACCGTTTTTGCGGCGGCGTCGATGCGCACGACGAACAGCGGCTCGCCATTGTCGTTGAGCCCGAGCCCGCGGCGCTGGCCGATCGTGTAGCGGACCACGCCCTCGTGGCGGCCAAGCGTGCGGCCGTCGACATGGACGACCGGGCCGGGCTCGGACGCGCCGGGCTTCAATCTCTCGACAACGTCCGAATAGCGGCCCTGCGGCACGAAGCAGATGTCCTGGCTGTCCGGCTTGTCGGCGACGGCGAGGCCGAGTTCGCGGGCGGCCTCGCGCACCTGCGGCTTCGTCAGGGTTCCGAGCGGGAAGCGCAGCATCGCGAGCTGCTCGGGGGTCGTGCCGTAGAGGAAATAGCTCTGGTCACGGTCGCCGTCGGCGGCCCTGAACAGGCCGCGCCCGCCGCCTGGGAGCGCGCGTGAGGCGACGTAGTGCCCGGTCGCCAGCGCCGCGGCGCCGAGATCCTTCGCCATGTCGAGCAGGTCGAGGAACTTGACGGTCTGGTTGCAGGCGACGCAGGGGATCGGCGTCTCGCCCGCGAGATAGCTTTCCGCAAACGGCTCGATGACGGACTTCCGGAAGCGCGCTTCGTAGTCGAGCACGTAATGCGGAATGCCGAGCCGCTCAGCGACGTCGCGGGCGTCGTGGATGTCGCGGCCGGCGCAGCACGCGCCCTTGCGAGCCGTCGCCGCGCCATGGTCGTAGAGCTGCATCGTCACGCCGACGACGTCGTAGCCGGCGCGGGCGAGCAGGCCGGCCACGACGGAGGAGTCGACGCCGCCCGACATGGCGACGACGACGCGCGTGTCCTTGGCGGGGCCGGGAAGGTCGAGGTCGGGCGTCACGGTCGGTGCGATGGCTCGGGCGTTCGAGGATGCCGGCTCTCTTACCCCCTCAAGCTCCGCGACGGAAGCCGCGCCCTCAGCTTCCGCTCGTCGGCGTCGTCACCTTCTTGACGTCGCCGAGCGAGATCGACAGATCGCCCATCGTCAGCAGCACCGTGCCGGTGGAGAAATCGACGCCGTCGACCACCCCGGTGACGTCGGTGCTCATGGTCACGCCGGCGCCTGCGGCGTTCTTGCCGGTGACCGTGATGCTGTAGGCGCTCGAATTCGTCAGGGACCCGTCATCGGTGACGCCGTCCCAGGTGTAGTCATTCTCGCCCTTGGCGAAGGTCGCCGTGCGGGTCGCGACCAGGTCGCCGTCGGAGTCGCGGATCTGGATCGTCGCGGCCACGTCGTCCTCGGGCGCGGTGATCGTCCAGGTTCCCTTGCCGTCGGTCAGCGTGGCGTCGCTGCCGTCGGCGACGATGGTCTTGCCCACCATGCCGACCGCGGTGTCGGCGCTCGAGGTCTGCGTCGCCGTCAGGATCGAGCCCAGCGTGTCGTTGGTCTTGAGCTGCTGCTCGACGCCCGCGAACTGCACGAGCTGCTGCGTGAACTGGTTGGTGTCGAGCGGGTCGAGCGGGTTCTGGTTCTTCAGCTGCGTCGTCAGCAGCGTCAGGAAGGTCTCGAAATTGTTCGCGAGCGTCGTGCCCGAGGAGGATGTCGCCGCGCTCGCGGTGCTCCCCGTCGAACCCGTTAGCGAACTTGTGCCGTCTATCGCCATGATCGAAATCCTTGAGGTCAGACGCGCACGTCGAGGGCGGAGGTCGCGGAGCGCGAGCTGCGATAGACGGCGGCAGGGTCGGCCGTGACAAGGTCGTCGTCGGTCTCCGCCGTCGGATAGATTGGCGGGGCCGCCTGCTGCTGATCGCTGCGCTGCCCCCAGCCCTGCTGGCCGCCGTCGCGCAGTTCGAAGGAGAGGCCGCCGCCGTTCATCGTGAAGCCCGCCTGCTGCAGGTTCTTCGCGAGCTCCGAGGCGTCGTTGCGCAACATTGCGAGCGTCTCGGGACGATCGATCGTCAGCCGCGTGGCGACGCGACCGTCCTGGGAGATGTCCATGCGCACGTCGATGCGGCCGAGATCGGTCTCGTCGAGACGGACTTCGAGCCGGGTGCGGCGGGAGGCGTTCGCGACAGACTGCGCCGCAGCCGCGATGCCGGCGGCGACCGTCGCAGCCGCAGAGGTCGTCACGCCGCCCGTGGCCGCGCCCGAAATGGAACCGGACGCCCCGTCGGCTGCGACGCCGGTCTGGGCCTGCGCGAGCATGAAGCCGCCGGACGCTCCTTCGGAACGCGCGACGCCGGCCTGCGGCTGGGTCCCATCGCCGCTCTTGCCCTGATCGGCGCCGGATTGAGCCTGTTCGCCGCCGGCGCCGCGGTCATGGGCTTCCACGACAGTCTTCTGCGCCTGCACGGCGACCTGGGCCGCACGCTTTTCGGGGGCGGTCCGGTCGAGCGCCGGCTCGGTATCGGCGGCGGGCGCGGCCCCGGCCGCAGCGGCGGTCGTTGGCGCGGCGAGCGGCCGATCGGCGGCCGCCGTCGCAAGCGTCGCCTTCGCCTTGCCGTCAGTTGCGAGCGGGTCGGCCGTCGCATCGATCTTGGCTACGTCATCAGCGGCGATCGGCGCCCGCTCCGGGACGATGTTCGGCGTGACGGCTGGCGCCGCCGGCTCCGGCGTCGCGTTCGACACGATGGCAGGGGTCAGCGCCGCCGCAGGCTGCGGCGTCACGACGATGTCGACGGTCTCCCCGGTGGCGAGCGGGAGAACGCTCGCCGGGGCGGGCGTGGAGGGAGCCGCGGCGACGACCGCCGGCTTGGGCGCTTCGACCGCGGACGCTTCGACCGCGGACGCCGCGACCTTGAGCGCTTCCAGCTTGGGCGTCTCCATTTTTGACGCGTCGAGCTTGGACGCGGGGTCCTCGGCGTTCTGCGCGGCCGTCAAGGCGGCGGCAAAAGCCGGATCGGCCGGCGCGACCGTCGCCGCGCGGGCCGGAAGCTCGACGGGAGCGGCCGCGGTCGATGCCGCTTCCATGGCGGCGGTCATACCGCCGTCGGGGTCGGACGCCGGCGCGGGGACCGGCGTGTCGACCGTCAACGATTCCTCTGGCGGCGCTGCAGGCGCAATCGGGGTCGCGACGATCTGGGTCGCCGCGATCAGGGCGGCGGCTTGCGCCGCGGCGGCGGCCTGACGCTTGTCCTTGTCCTCATCGTTCTCCCGCACGGCGGCGCGGCCATCGTCCGGCGCGTCCTCGGAATCGCTCGACTTGCCCGATTTGGCGCTAGCCGGCGTGGGGGACGCGGACTGCGGTTCATCGCCCGTGACGTCGCCAAGAAGCGCGTCGAAACCGTCATCCGACGACGCCGAGCCGAGCGCGGGCGCGCGCGCCGCCGGGGCGGCGGCAGGCGTGCTGGTCGGCGCGGTCGTGGAAACGGCTGTCATCGGAACGTCCCGGGCGCGAATGGTCGCTCCCCGCCCAGCAGCAATCGTCGTGCCACGTAGGACCGCTCAATTCTCAAGCCGTGAGCGCTTGGCGAGCCCGGTCGAATGTTCCGGCATATGGAAAATTCTGCCGCTCTCCGACGGTCGACAGTTACCACTCAAGATAACCAATTATTCATGGATAGATTACGCGTCGTTAACCTTTCAACATCGTTCAAAACGCCGCTTTTCGCTTAGCCAAATGTTAAATGAGCGCGCGTAATCTCATGTGAAGGGTCAGACGTCGCGTGAGAGTATCGATGACCGAGATGCATCGTGGACGAACCAAATACGTGATCGGCCCGGACGGGAGTCCGCTCACGATCGCGGATCTGCCGCCGTCCGACACGAAACGTTGGGTCATCCGGCGCAAGGCGGAAGTCGTAGCCGCCGTGCGCGGCGGTCTGCTCAGTCTCGAAGAGGCCTGCCAGCGCTATACGCTAACGGTCGAAGAGTTCCTGTCGTGGCAGGCTTCGATCGACCGGCATGGCCTCGCCGGCTTGCGTACGACGCGTATCCAGCAATACCGGATCTGACGACGTTTCCTGAAGCTACGCCTTCCGAAAGCGCCGGCCCTCGTGGCCGGCGTTTTCGTTTTCGGCCGCCATTAATCCCGAGTTAACGCCGCGTTTACCATCTGCCGGGCAATTCTTGCCGGGCGCCGGTCCTGGGGGAGCGGCCGGAGGTCGGCGACTTTGGGCGGTCTGGTTCAGTTTCTGCGTTCATTCGGCGCCGGCCGGATCGCCGCCATGATCGCGGTGACGCTCGCGCTGATCGGATTCTTCGCCTTCGTCATGGTGCGCTTCACCGCGGTCGAGATGACGCCCCTCTTCACCGATCTCTCGCTCTCCGACAGCGCGGCGATCGTGAAGGAGCTCGACCAGCAGGCGATCCCTTACGAGCTGCGCCAGGACGGCGCCGGCATCCTGGTTCCTCGCGACAAGGCCGCGAAGATCAGGATGCAGATGGCCGAAAAGCGCCTGCCGTCGGGCGGCGGCGTCGGCTGGGAGATCTTCGACAAGGGCGACGGCTTCTCCTCGACCAGCTTCGTCCAGAACGTCAATCATCTGCGCGCGCTGGAGGGCGAGCTGTCGCGCTCCATCGCCTCGCTCGACCGCGTGGCCTCGGCCCGCGTCCACCTCGTCGTGCCGGAGCGCCCGCTGTTCTCGCGCGACGCGCCGCAGCCCTCCGCCTCGATCGTGATCCGCACCCGCGGCGAACTCGGGGCCGGCGAGGTGCGGGCGATTCGCCATCTCGTGGCCTCGGCCGTGCAGGGGCTGAAGCCGGAGAAGGTCTCCCTGGTCGACGACAGCGGCAAGCTGCTCGCCGACGGCGCCGATCTCGACCCGGCCGCCCAGGGCGACGACCAGACGACCACGCTCGAGAAGCGGCTGCGCGACCGGGTCGAGGCGATCGTCGGCCGGGTGGTAGGCTCCGATCGCGCCCGCGTCGAGGTGCGAGCGGACATCGACCGCACGAAGTCCACGTTGACCTCCGAGAATTACGACCCAGAGAGCAAGGTGGTCCGCTCCACCCAGACGCGCGAGGAGAGCTCGCAGTCGACCGAGCCCGCTGAGCAGGGCGCGACGGTCGCGAACCAGCTTCCGAACGCGAATGCGGCCCCCGCCGGCGCTCAGGGCGCGAAGGACGCCTCGAACAAGAACGAGGAGGTCGTGAACTATGAAATCTCCCGCACCACCCGCACCGAAGTGCTCGACGGCGGAAAGCTGAAGCGCATCTCGGTCGCTGTGCTGGTCGACGGCGTCTATAGCCACGCGCCGAACGGCGACGTCTCCTATGCCGCCCGCCCGCAGGAGGAGCTCGACCGGATCGCCGCCCTGGTGCGCGCCGGGGTCGGCTTCGACCAGGCGCGCGGCGATACGGTCGAGGTCGTCAATCTACGCTTCGCGGACGCGCCGAGCGCGCTCACGCCGGCGGCCGAGCCGGGCTTCTTCGAATTCGACCGCTCCGACATCATGCGCTTCGCGGAGCTCGGCGTGCTCGCTCTGCTCTCCTTGCTGGTCCTGCTCTTCGTGGTCCGGCCGCTGCTGCGCAAGGCGCTGTCGCCGGAGGCCCCTCCCCTGCTCGCGACCGCCGCTCAGAGCGAGCTTGTTCCGGCGCAACAGCCCGGCGTCGCCGGCGCGCCAGGGCAGCAGGTCGCGGCGCCGAGCCTCGTCCCCGAACCGACGCCGCTGTCCGATCCGGCGCAGACCGGCCGGCGGCTCGAGGCCGCCGAGATGGCCGGCCGCCTCAAGGCGGAATCGATCGACAAGGTCGGCGAGATGATCATGAACAACCCGACCGAGAGCGTCTCGATCATCCGCCAGTGGATGCAGGAGCCCGCCTGAGATGGCACGCCCCCCCGCAGCCACCATTGCAAACGGCCGCCGTCCAAGCGGAGTCGAACGCGCGGCGATGATGATGCTCATCCTCGGCGAGACCCACGGCGCCCCGATCTGGGAACTGCTCGACGACGACGAGATCCGCGAGCTCTCAGCCGCGATGGCGGCGCTCGGACCGGTCTCGATGACGGTCATCGAGAACCTGATGGTCGACTTCGTGTCTCGGCTGAGCGCGAACGGCGGGGTGATCGGCGACGTCGATTCGACCGAACGCCTGCTGGTCCAGTTCCTGCCGAAGGACCGCGTCGGCATGATCATGGAGGAAATCCGCGGACCGGCCGGCCGCACCATGTGGGAGAAGCTCTCCAACGTGCCGGAGGTCGCGCTCGCGAGCTATCTGAAGAACGAGTATCCCCAGACCGTCGCGGTGGTGCTGTCCAAGATCAAGCCGGAGCAGACCGCCAAGGTGCTCGCCATCCTTCCGGAGGAGTTCGCGCTCGACGTGGTGCGCCGCATGCTGGCGATGGAGAGCGTGCAGAAGGACATTCTCGAGCGCATCGAGCAGACGCTGCGTCATGAGCTGATGTCGAGCCTGTCTCAGACGTCGAAGCGCGACCCGCATGAAGCGATGGCGGAGATCTTCAACGCCTTCGACCGGCAGACCGAAACGCGCTTCCTCACCAAGCTCGACGAGGCCGCCAAGGAGAGCGCCGACCGCATCAAGCAGCTGATGTTCACCTTCGATGACCTCGGCAAGCTCGACTCCGCCGGCATTCAGACGCTGCTGCGCGATGCGCCGCGTGACAGGCTTGCGGTTGCGCTGAAGGGCGCGACATCGAGCATGCGCGATTTCATCCTCGAGAACATGTCGAGCCGCTCGGCGAAGATGATGCTCGACGACATCGAGAACATGGGACCGGTCCGTATGCGCGACGTCGACGAGTCGCAATCGGCGCTGGTCGCGCTCGCCAAGGACCTCGCCGCCCGCGGCCAGATCGCCATCGCCAAGAGCAAGGGGGAGGACGAGCTTGTCTACTGATCTCGTTGTCTCGCCGGCCGAGGAGCCACGCTCGTGAGCGCGCCTGTCCGCTTTCTGTTCGACCACGACTTCACCCGCCCCGCTTCCGCGAAGGCCGCCAGTCCGGAGACGCCCCCGGACGTTCCGCTCGCGGCTCACCAGGCGGCGATCGCGAAGGCCGAGGCCGACGGCTACCGCCGCGGAGAGGCCGACGGCAAGCGCGCGGCGCGCGAGGCCGACGCCGCGCGGATGACGGCCGCGATCGAGGCGCTCGGCGCTCGCCTTGCGCAAGCCTATGTCGAAGCCGAACGGCGCGTGATGGAGAACGAGCGCTCGGCCGTGGAGCTGGCTCTGGCCTTCGCCAGGAAGCTCTCCGGCGCAGCCGTCGCGCGCTTCCCGCTCGCCGAGATCGAGACTGCGGCGGAGGAGTGCTTCGCGGAGCTGCGTCTCGCCCCGCATGTGGCGGTGCGCGTCGCGCCCGACTTCGTGGAGCCGGTGCGCGCGGAACTGACCTCGATCGCCCAGATGCGGGGCTTCGCCGGCCGCCTGATCGTGCTCGGCGACCCCGAGATCGCTGAAGGCGACGCACGACTCGAATGGGCGGACGGCGGAGTGGTGCGCGACGCATCCACCGTCGCCGCGGCGCTCGATCGCGCGATCGAAAAGCGCTTCGGCGCGGACGTTGAAGGAGAGCCTGCGTGAGCGCGGACAAGACGGTTCCCCTGCCTGAGCTCGGCGGCGAGTCCGAGGTCGACCTCGTCGACCAGCCCTTGCAGCCCGGCGCGCCCGACCCCCGCACCGCCGCGGATCTCGAGGCGGTGTTCGACGTGCCCGTCTCCGTCTCGGCCATCCTCGGCCGCGCCAGGATCGAGGTGCGTCAGCTCATGGGGCTGAAGCCCGGCGCGATCGTGGAGCTCGACCGCAAGGTCGGCGAAGCGATCGACATCTACGTCAACGACCGGCTGGTCGCGCGCGGAGAAGTCGTGCTCGTCGAGGACAGGCTCGGCGTGACCATGACCGAAATCATCAAACCCGACCGGAATTGAGGAGAGCCCGATGCGCCTCACGATCGTCGGCCACCTCAAGGGCCAGCTCACCACCGCGACCCGCATCGCCATGAATCGCGGCGCGGCCGTCACCCACGCCGAAAGCGTCGATCAGGCGATGCGCACGCTGCGCGCCGGCCGCGGCGCCGACCTCATCATGGTCGACGTCGCGCTCGACGTGCGCGAACTCGTCGAAGCGCTGGGAGCGGAGCGGTTTCACGTTCCCGTGGTCGCCTGCGGCGTCGACAATGACGCGAAGGCCGCGGTCGACGCGATCCGCGCAGGGGCCAAGGAGTACATCCCGCTCCCGCCCGACCCCGAGCTCATCGCGGCGGTCCTTGCGGCGGTCGCCGACGACGCGCGCGACCTCGTCTTCCGCGACCCGTCGATGGTCTCCCTCGTCCAGCTTGCCACCCAGATCGCGGCGTCGCAGGCGAGCGTGATGATCACCGGCGAGAGCGGCTGCGGCAAGGAGGTGCTGGCCCGCCACGTCCATTCCAAGTCGCCCCGCGCGAACGCGCCGTTCATCTCGGTGAACTGCGCCGCGATCCCCGAACACCTGCTGGAAAGCGAGCTGTTCGGCCATGAGAAGGGCGCCTTCACCGGCGCGACCTCCCGGCGCATCGGCAAGTTCGAGGAGGCCTCGGGTGGCACGCTGCTGCTTGATGAGATCTCGGAGATGGACGTGCGCCTGCAGGCGAAGCTCCTGCGCGCGCTGCAGGAGCGGGTGATCGACCGCGTCGGCGGTTCGAGGCCCGTGCCCGTGGACATCCGCGTCATCGCGACCTCGAACCGCAATCTCAGCGAGGAGGTCCGCAAGGGCACGTTCCGCGAGGACCTGCTCTACCGCCTCAACGTCGTGAACCTGAAGATCCCGCCGCTGCGCGAGCGGCCGGCGGACGTCTATGAGCTCTCCGCCCATTTCGCGAAGAAATACGCGCTCGCGAACGGCATGCCGGTGCGCCCGCTTTCGGCGGAGGCGCGCATGGAGCTCGCCCGCGGCCGCTTCCCGGGCAACGTCCGCGAGCTCGAGAACACGATCCATCGCGCGGTCCTGCTGTCGACCGGGCCTGAGATCGGCGCCGAGGCGATCCGCAATCCGGACGGCGCGCCGCTCGGCTCCGGCCCGCGGGACACCGCGACGCGCGCGGCGGAAGCCGCGGAAAGCGTGACGCGCGGCTTCGTCGCCCGCTCGCTCGCCGACGTCGAGCGCGATCTGATCTTCGACACGCTCGGCCACACCCGCGGCAACCGGACCCATGCCGCGAACATCCTCGGCATCTCGATCCGTACGCTGCGGAACAAGCTCAACCAGTACGACGACGAGGGCTTCGCCGTGCCGCCGCCGCCGAGCGGAGTGGCGGCGGCCTGAGCCGCTATCGAGCGCTGGAGGCCAAGCGTCAGCTCGGCAGTGGCTCGCCGACCACGCGGTTGCGGCCCGCCCGCTTGGCTTCGTAGAGCCGCTCATCGGCGCGCTGCAGCAAGCCGCGCAGTTCGCCCGCGCCATAGGTCGAGGTCGCGACCCCGATGCTCACCGTCGCGGGCTTGCCGTCATCCGCCCGCACCTCCGCCTCGACGGCGAAGCGCAGCCTGTTCGACAGCGCCATCGCCTCCTCATGCGCGAGGTCGCGGAAGATCAGCACGAACTCCTCGCCGCCATAGCGGAAGATCCTGTCGCCCGCGCGCACATGGCTCCCGAGAGCCCCGGCCACCCGGCGCAGCACTTCGTCGCCCGCGGCATGACCGAGTCGGTCGTTCACTGACTTGAAGTGGTCGATATCTGCGATGGCGATGGTGACGGGTCGCCCGTCGGGCGCCGGGCGCGCCACCCAGTCCCTGCAAGCCTCCTCGAAGGCGGCGCGGTTAGCGACCGCCGTCAGTTCGTCCGTCAGCGCCCGCTTCAGCAGGTCCTCGTAGCGGTTGCGGTAGGTCAGCGTCTGGAAGACGTCGCTCAGCTTCTGCGGCGCGCGGCTCTCCCTGTCGGGCTCGGCGAAGCGCAGATAGATCCAGATAAACACGCTGTAGACCGCGGCCGCGCCGAGCTTCGCGACCCAGCCGCCGGTGAGCGCCGAGAACGGCACGCCGCTCGTCCACTTGAGCACGGGGAAGAAAGCGAGCTGGTCGAAAGTCAGGACGATCGCGGCGCTGACAAAGGCCGCGGCGACGGCGTTGCGCTTGAACAGCCTGGATGTCCGCTCATAGAGCAGGATCAGCGCGATGCAGTCGATGAACAGCAGCAGCGTCCCCCAGACCATGAGGATGCCCATGTCGTCGACGAAACCGAGATTCGGCGCGTCGGCGGGCGACTGCAGCACCGGCGTGTGCAGCCGCAGGATCAGCGCGAGCACGACGAGCAGGATGTTGCCGATGAACAGCCCGTAGATCGGCTGCCGCACCACCGCCGCGTCTTCGCGGATGTAGAGCAATAGAAACATCATAAGCTTGCCGGAGAACAGCACGGTCGAGCCCGGCGACAGCAGCCCGAACGGCAGCTCGATGAAGAACACCGCGGCGAGATAGGTCTCGAGGAAGTGCATGACGCCGAGGGCGCAGACGAAGAGACCGACGCCGAACCGGCGCCGCGCTCTGAGGAGAGCGGACATCACGCCGAAATAGACGACCGCCTGAAGCAGGAGCAGCGCGACGCCGACCATTTCCCAAGGCCTCTCCTGCACGAGGCCCCGTTGCCCGCGGCAGTCGAGATCGCCCGATTTCCCAGCCAGCACAATAGGTAAGCTGGTATCGAATCACACTTCGCTAACGCTGTGCCGCGGCAGACACACGCCCAATCGCCAGTGACCAGGCTCTCCCGCCGCACCTATCATGCGTCGCGAAGCAATTGATCCCACCCGAAGGAGCCTTCATGGCCGATCTCCGCCTGCGCCGCAGCGTGCTCTACATGCCCGGCTCCAACCTGCGCGCGCTCGACAAGGCGCGGACGCTCGCCGCCGACGCGCTGATCCTCGACCTCGAGGACGCGGTCGCGCCCGAGGCGAAGGCGCTCGCCCGCGAGCAGGTCTGCAAGGCGGTGAAGGACGGCGGCTACGGCCATCGCGAGCTCGTCATCCGCGTGAACGCGCCGCAGACGCCGTGGGGCGAGGACGACCTCCACGCCGCGATCGAGGCGCGGCCGGACGCGATCCTGATGCCGAAGGTCTCCTCGCCGGCCGTGCTCGAGAACGTGGCGAACCGGCTCGAGGCGCTGGCCGCGCCCGAGGGCATCGCGATCTGGGCGATGATCGAGACGCCGGCGTCGATCCTCAACATCCGCGAGGTGGCGGCGGCGCGCCGCACCGTTCCCGGCTCGCGGCTGACCTGCCTCGTGCTCGGCACCAACGACCTCGCCAAGGACACCTGGGCCCAGCTCGTGAAGGGACGCGCGCCGATGATGCCCTGGATCATGTTCGCGCTCGCCGCCGCCCGCGCCGAGGGTCTGACGATCCTCGACGGCGTGTTCAACGATCTCGACGACATCGAGGGCTGCCGGGAGGAATGCCGGCAGTCCCGCGACCTCGGCTTCGACGGCAAGACGATCATCCACCCGAACCAGATCGAGCCCGCCAACACCTGCTTCGCGCCTGCGCTTGAAGAGGTCGAGCGCGCCCGCAAGGTGATCGCGGCGTTCGACCTGCCGGAGAACGCGCGCCGCGGGGCCATCCGGGTGGAAGGCCGGATGTATGAGCGCCAGCACATCGGCATGGCCCGCCGCGCGGTCGTTTGGCACGAGGCGATTTCCGCGCGGGACGCCGGCTGAGCGCCAGCGCCTTTTTGGTCAGCTTTTCACCACCGGTACTTCACGCCGGCGTAGAGCGCGCGGCCTGAGCCGGGCTCGTAGAGCAAGGGTCCGTTCGGCAAGAGAGCCGTGGGGGCCGCTTGGTTCGTGACGCTGACGCTCGCGATATACTTTTTGTCGGCGAGGTTGCGGGCTTCGACATAGGCGGAGAACGGCCCGCCCGCGTCATAGCCGGCCTTCAGGCCGAGCAGCGCGTAGGCCTTGGTCTTCTGCGTGTTCTCGCTGTCGACGAAGTAGGCCTGCGGCACCCACTCCACATTCGGACCGGCGTAGAAGCCGAGCGGATGCTTGTAAAGCAGCTCCGCGCGCAGGAAGTGCCGCGGCGCGCCGGGCAGCTTGTTGTTCCCGAACTCGGCGTCGTCGTCGAAGCGGAAGTCGCTGAAGGTGTAGGCGAGGTTCAGCCAGAGCCGGTCCGGCGTCTCGCCTTTGACGACCAGGCCCTTCAGCACAGCGGCGCCAAAGCCGAGTTCGACGCCCTGGTGGATGGTCTTGTCGAGATTGACGACCGTGCAGGCCCCGCTGCCGACGCCTGTGTCGTTGCAGAGCAGTTCGTCGCGGATTCGGGCGCGATAGACCGCCGCGTCCCAGGTGAGGTCCTCCGTCCGACCGCGCGTTCCGATTTCCGCCGTCCAGGCCTTCTGGGGCTTCGCGAGTTCGGCGCCCGCAAAACTGTTCTCGCCGAAGCTCGGGACCTCGACGGAGCGCGAGAGGTTGGCGAACACGGTCGCGCCCGGCGCGACGTCCCAGAGCACGCCGAGCTTCGGGCTCGCGAGCGTCTCGGTCGTGTCTCCAGAAGCGTCGCCGTTGCTCAGGAACCGATCCTCCTGCTTGCGCGTGGCGCGCAGAACCTGGAGGCCTGTGACCAGCCCGACCGACGGCACGACGTAGAAGGTGTTCTCAGCATAGGCCGAGAGATTGGTCGAGCGCTGGTCGGCGTCGAAGATCAGCGAGCCTTTGTCAGGCTCGGCCGCCTTGTATTGCTTGGCGTCCGTCGTTCCGTTGTGAAGGTTCACCCCCGCGACGAGCCGGTTCGCATGGCCCGCGATCTCGCGCTCGTCGGTCGCGCGGACGAAGCCGCCGTAATCGAGATACTCGTAGTCGAGCCTCGCGAAGATCGGATGGTCCAGCTTCCGGTCGAGCACGAAGGCCCCGAAGTCGAAGGACGTCGTCTCGCTCGCTCGCCACGTTGTCTTGTTGGCGAACCGCACCGTCTCGATGTTGCGCTCGTAATCCAGCCTGAGGTTGGCGGCCGCCGCTCCTCTCGGATCATGCAGCGCCTCATCCCGCGTCACCGCCCCGGGGATGTTCTGGTGGACGTCGTTTGCGTTGAGGTAGAAGCGCGTCTCGACATCCTCGGAAAGCCGCCAGCCGACATTGCCGCTCATCCGCGCGGCCGTGCCGTCACTGTGGTTGCGGAAGCCGTCGGCCGCGGACCATGAGCCGGTGATGAAGTAGTCGGCGTTTCCGTACGCGCCGCCCGAGCTCGCCTGAAGGCGGTAGGAGCCGAACGAGCCGACATCGATCCCGACCTGGGCCGGGCTTGCGTCCGCGTCGCGGCCCGTCGCCGTCACGAAGTTGATCGCGCCGCCCAGCGCGTTCGCGCCGAAGCGCAGCGCGTTCGCGCCCTTGTAGACCTCGATCATCCGGTAGGCGGAAGGGTCGATCTCCTGGAAGTCGCCATAGCCGTCCGCGGTGTTGATCGGGATCCCGTCCATGTAGAGCTGGACGCCGCGCAGATGCGAGTTGCGCGACAGGCCCGAGCCGCGGATCGAGAGCCTGGTGTCGTCGCCCCATTTCGGCTGCGCGAAAACGCCGGGCACATAGTCGAGCACGTCCTTGATCGTGCGAGCGGGCGTCGTGCGCTTGTAATCCTCGGCGTCGATCACCTCGACTGCGCCCGGTGTGCGCTCGATCTCGGCGCGGCGGGCGGCGATCGGCGGAGCGGTGAGGCTGGGTTCGGCGGACGAAGCGCCCTCCCCCTGGACGACGATTTCTTCGAGATGTTCGGCCGAGACGGCGGACGCGGAAAGGCAGGCGAGCGCGAGGCCCGCGGCGAGACGTGACGGTGACATGGATTAAGTCCGGAAAGCAGGCGTGGTCGGCCCGGCGTAAGACGCGCCGGATGCTCAAGCGCGACAGCGGCTCGAACGCGCGCAGGCGCGCGCCTTCTAGCGCTCTCGCGCCAGGCGTCAGCCGATGGCGGGCGGAGCTCGCGGCGCTCCCAGGACATGCGCGACTTCGACCGGCGAAGCCAGCTCGTCGTCAGGCCACGCAAGCGCCGGAACCGGGTCCGGCGCATAGACGAAGGCGAAGACGTCAGGCTCTTGCGGCGTTGCGACGGCCGCGCCGAGGCAACCCAGCAAACAGCAGGAGCGATGCCCGCCATCGTCTTGGGGCGTATCGCCGTCGCCGACGTGAGACAGGCAGATCACACCGAGCCCGTCGTCCATCGCGATTTCGGAGGCGGACGCGAATCCGCCGATCGCCGCCTGCAGGATCAGCAGGTAGCCGGCGAGAACGATCCCGATCAGCCTGACGATGTTTGAGCGACGGCGCGCCATTCTTCCCCCGAAGACGGCTTCGACTAGCACGATCGACGGAAATACGAAAAGCGCGAACCGTCGCGGCGACGTCCGGCGGCGAAGCGCGGCGGCCCGCCGAATGATCCAATCCGGGCAAGCGACGTTAAGCCTCAAAACGCGGATTTCCGCTCAGGAGACTGCCGAATGAAACCCATGCCAGGTTTACGCGCTGGCCTCGTCGCTCTTGCGGCCCTGACCGCCACCAGCGCGATGGCCGCACGTCCCTTCGCGCCCGCCATGAACTGCCAGGCGCTGACGAACCTGATCGAGCGAAACGGCGCGGTGGTGCTCAGCACGAGCCGCACGACCTATGACCGCTACGTCGTCGACCGACGTTTCTGCGAGCGGACGGAGATCACGAAGCCCGCCTGGATCGTGTCCTCCGACAACGACCAGTGCTTCATCGGATATACCTGCAAAGAGCGCGTCCGGGACGATCTCTACTGACGCCTAAAGCGGCCGGCGCAGGCGTAGAAGGCGGGCCCGAAATAAGATCCCAGGTCCTCGTTCATTTACGACTGACGTAAGCGTCTCGAGACGCCAGCCGAGGCGTGGGGGCCATTCAGGCGGCGGATTTTGCGAGGCTGATGGGCGCTTTCGAGCCCGACCGTACGTCGTGCATGCCGAAGCTCCTCTCGCGGCCGGCGCTCTGTTCGGCGAGCACCTTGCCGGTCATTCCGGCGACGCGCTCAAGATCGCCTGGGCTGCAGCTTCCTGCGATCGCCAGGCCGAGCGGCCTCAGATGCGCCCGGCTGTAGCAATGCAAAGCAAGACGCGCCCGGACGTGGTTCGGCAGCGTGCGGGCGAGATCGACGGCCACCTCCGCCTTCGACCGGTAAAGGACCATCAGGACGTCCGCCGGGATCGGGCACTCTTCCCCAGCCTCGATGCTTGCGACGTCCATCATTGAGTACCTCCGCCATGAAGGCTCATCGATGGACGCAGACGTCCTAACGATCGGTTAACCATGCCGACGGATCGGGAGGTTGTCGGAGCTAGATCATTGGAAGATGACGCGGCTTCGGTCCGACGGGAAACGCCGCATCGATGCGCTCGAACTGCGCGGACGTGAGCCGCAGGTCGCCCGCCGCGGCGTTGTCGAGCGCGTGAGCCGTGCTCGACGCTTTCGGAATCGCCACGACCGACGGCCGCCGCGTCAGCGCCGCCAGCGCTACCTGCCGCGGCGTGGCGCCCGCCTCGGCCGCGATCTCCGCAAGGACTTGGCCGCCAGCCCCGTTCGAGCTCGGAAAGTCGCCGCTGCCGAACGGACTATAGGCGACCACGGTCACGCTATGCGCCTCGCACCACGGGATGACGGCGTGGTCGATGGCGCGCTCCTCCAGATGGTAGAGCACCTGATTGCAGGCGATCCGCCCTTCGCCTGCGATCGCCAGCGCCTCCTCCAGATCGGCGACGTCGAAATTGCTGACGCCCCAGGACAGGATCTTGCCGTCTGCGCGCAACGTCTCGAACGCGTCGATCGTCTCGGCGAGCGGGGTAGAGCCGCGCCAGTGCAGGAGGTAGCAGTCCAACCGATCGGTATTGAGGCGCGCGAGGCTCCGCTCGCAGGCTGCGATCGTGCGGGCCTTGGACGCGTTCTGCGGCAGGACTTTCGAGACGAGGAAAACCTCGTCCCTGCGGCCGGCGACCGCCTCCGCGACGAGCGGCTCGGCCTCGCCATACATCTCGGCGGTGTCGACATGCGTCATCCCGGCGTCGAGGCCGCGGCGCAGGGCCTCGAGCGCTCCAGCGCGGCGGTCCTCATCAAGCCGCCATGTGCCCTGACCGATGACAGGAACCGTGACGCCAAGCGATCCGAAAGTCGTCGTGCGCATGTTCAACTTTCAATCATTGCCCGCAGCCCGCCAAGCGGCGCATCGCCGCGCTGTTAGCGGGTAACAAGAAATCGGAATGACTCTCCAGCGCCCTCGCTGGCGCTTCGAGCCCCCCGAATACTGGGCCGTGGAGCGTAGGGCGGTATGGCTTCGTCCGCCAATCCGCAGCCGCTACCGGCGGATCAGGATGACGCCGGCGACGAGAAGCGCGATCCCGATCATGCGCGGCGGATCGATGGCCCGTTGGGCGAGACCCAGCACGCCGAAATGGTCGAAGGCGACGGAGGTCAGCATCTGCCCCGCGACCAGCAACGCGATGAAGGTCGCGGCCCCGAGTTGAGGGACGATCCAGATCGCGAGCACGATATAGACGGCGCCGAACGCGCCTCCCGTCCATGTCCACCATGGCGCGCGCGCCATGAACGCCGCCGAGGGGATAGGCTCCCTGGCGACCGCCACGAACAGCGCCATGCAGAGCAGCCCGCCCACATAGCTCACCATGCCGGCCCAGGCGGCCGAGCCGAGGTCGGAGCGCAGATCGGAGTTCAGGACCTGCTGGATGACGAGGCTGACGCCAGCCGCCATGGCGAGCGATGCAGGGACCAGCAGGTTCAGCATGGGGTTCTCTGGGAAGGCGAAGCGCGCCGCCTGATCTTACATCGCCGCCCCGCAGGCTGCGCCCCGCCGTGCTGGAAATCTGCAGCTCAGAAAAAAAGAGGGCCTCCGGAATGACCGGAAGGCCCTCTTTTCAAAATGGTGCGCCCGACAGGGATCGAACCTGTGACCCCTACCATGTCAAGGTAGTGCTCTCCCGCTGAGCTACGAGCGCATGGATGTTCGGGAAACCCGAACGTCCTGAATTCGCTCCGGAGGGTGCGGGACATCCGCCGGACAGGTGGGCGGCTATATCGGATCGTCCGACGGCTGGCAAGCCGCCGAGATCACGCCGCCAGGAGCTTGTCGACTTCGGACACCAGCTCGCGCAGATGGAAGGGCTTCGACAGGATCTTCGCGTCTTTGGGCGTCTGCGAGTCCGGGTTCAGCGCGACCGCCGCAAAGCCGGTGATGAACATGACCTTGATGTCGGGGTCGAGCTGGGTCGCGCGCCGCGCGAGCTCGATGCCGTCCATCTCGGGCATCACGATGTCGGTGAGCAGCAGCTCGAACGGCTCTTCCCGCAGGCGGTGGTAGGCAGACAGGCCGTTGTCGAACGACACCACTGTGTGGCCCGCGTTTTCGAGCGCGCGGACCAAGAAGCGACGCATGTCGTCGTCGTCTTCGGCGAGGAGTATCTTGGATGTCGGGATGACGGACAAGGCAGGCTCTGGAGGTTCGCTGGGGCTGCGTCTGAGACAATTCCATAAGCCGCCGGTTAGGTAAACAGGTGGTTTACCTGTCGCTTGCGATGGACAGCCTGCGCTCGCTACGCAACAATCCTGCGCTCCAGCGCCGCCCCATCGAGCGGCCTGCGGAAGGCGCGGATTTGGACGGCAACGACATCATAGAGGACGCCTTCGAGGTCGCCGAGCCGACGGGCTCGCCGGCGCCGGCGACGTTCAACTCCCCGCATTCCGGCGCGCGCTACGCCCCCGAATTCCTCGCCTCCTCTAGGCTCGGCGCCCGTGCGCTGCGTCGCTCGGAGGACGCGTTCGTCGACGAGCTGTTTTCGACCGCGCCCGAACACGGCGCGCCGCTGATGCGGGCGCATTTCCCGCGCGCCTTCCTCGACGTGAACCGCGAGCCCTACGAACTCGACCCCCGGATGTTCGAGGGCCGGCTGCCGCCTTTCGCGAACACCCGCTCGCTGCGGGTCGCAGGCGGCCTCGGCACGATCGCGCGGATCGTCGGCGAGTCGCAGGAGATCTATGCCGGTCGCCTGCCCGTCGCCGAAGCGCTCGACAGGATCGAGACGATCTACAAGCCGTATCACCGCACATTGCGGCGGCTGATCACGCGCGCCCATCGCCTGCACGGGGTGGCGGCGCTGTTCGACTGCCATTCGATGCCCTCGATCGGGCTCGCGCGCGACGAGCGGCCGCGCGCCGACATCGTGCTCGGCGATCGCTACGGATCGAGCTGCGCGCCCGAACTCGTCGACCTCGCCGAGCAGACGCTGCGCGACCTCGGCTTCGCGGTGGTGCGCAATCGGCCTTACGCCGGAGGGTACATCACCGAGCATTACGGCGCGCCGGCGAGCGGCTTCCACGCGCTGCAGATCGAGGTGAACCGCGCGCTTTATATGGACGAGGCGAAGCACGAGAAGATCGCCGGCTTCGCAGACGTCAAACGCGCGCTGTCGTCCTTCATCGCTGAGATCGCCGAGGCGCCCTTCGTCGGCTACGGCGGACCGAGCCAGCTCGCCGCTGAATGAGCGGCACGCCGCCTTAGCCTATCGTCTCATAGGCTTGCTGTTGCAATGAGCGACGTCTGGGATCACATTCCCCGCGCCTAGACGAAAGACGAAAAAAAGGGGCCGCCCGCAAAAGCGAACGGCCCTTAAGTCTAGGGAGGAAACGCCCAAGGAGGGCTGGCGGCGGTGCGATCGAGATCGCAATGCCGCGCTGCAAAAAGATGCGGCCGCGCCGCACAAAACGCAAGCCTAAATCGAGTTAATCGCCGGATGCGACTGCCTGTCGCATAGTCCGGCGAATTTTTTGCCTTCGCCTCAAGTCCGGGTTAACGGCCTGTACGCCAGCCCCGGCGTCGCGTCGCCGCGGCGCTCGCCCAACCAGGAGACCGAGGCATGACGGCCGTTGATTTCTCAGCCTTTGTCGACCGTCTGGCGACCGCGTCGGGCGACGCCATCCTGCCCTTCTTCCGCACCTCGCTCGGCGTCGAAGACAAGAGCCGCGGCGAGTTGTTCGACCCGGTGACCGCGGCTGACCGGGCGGGCGAGCAAGTCATGCGCCGGTTGATCCGCGAGACCTTTCCGGGACATGGAATTATCGGCGAGGAATTCGGCGACGAGGATCGCGACGCCGAATTCGTCTGGGTGCTCGACCCCATCGACGGCACGCGCTCGTTCATCCTCGGCATGCCGATCTGGGGGACGCTGATCGGCCTGCTGCGCGGCGGCAAACCCTGTTTCGGGCTGATGCACCAGCCCTTCATCGGCGAGCGTTTCTCGAGCGACGGCGCGAGCGCAATCTGGCGCGGCCGGAGCGGCGAACGCCATCTGCGCACGCGGGCCTGCTCCAGCCTGTCGGACGCCATGCTGATGTCGACCTCGCCGACGATGTTCACCGGCGCGGAAGCCGAAGCGTTCAACGGCGTCTCCGCCGAGACGAAGCTGACCCGCTGGAGCGCGGACTGCTACGCCTACGCGATGCTTGCGGCCGGCCATGTCGACCTCGTCGTCGAGGCGGACCTTAAGCCGTTCGACATCGTGGCGCTGATCCCGATCGTCGAAGGCGCCGGTGGGGTCGTCACGACCTGGGAAGGAGGTCCGGCGACCGACGGCGGGCGTATCGTGGCTGCGGGCGACCGCCGTATACACGAGGCGGCGCTGGAGCGGCTCGCCAAGGGCTGAACCGGGCAAGATGATCAGGCGGATCGCGCAGGACTATTTCAGCTTCTCCGGCCGGCTGCCGCGCGGGGCCTATTGGTTGCGCTCGGTCGTCAGCGGTCTGATCGGCGCCGTGCTCGCGGGGCTTGCCGCCCTGGTTCAGCCTGTCGGTCTCGCGATCGTCCTGCCATTGGCGACGCTCGCCTTCGTCGGCTCGCTCGTGATCGCCGCCTCGCTGGTCGTCCGCCGCTTCCACGATCTCGGCCGGCGCGGCTGGGCCGGCCTCGCTGTCGTCATGCTCGCGGGGGTGGCGTCTTATGCCGGGCAATACGGCCTCGCGCCCTGGGCGGCGTCAGTCTTCGCGGCTGTCGTGAGCCTCGCTTTGTTCGTCTATCTCGGCTTCGTCCGCGGCACGAAAGGCGACAACGCCTACGGCCCGGACCCGCTCGGCTGACGGGCGCAAACCGCCCGCTCGGCGAGCGGGCGGTTGCTGGTTTCAGTCTCTAAAAGTAATGCGCCCGCTCAGCGCCTTCATAGCGGCCGCTCTTAAGGCAGCACGCCTTGAAGCGCTTGCCCGAGTTGCATGGGCAAGGATCGTTTCGGCCGAGCTTCTCCAAAGGTCCACGTGGCCGTGCACGATCCGGAGTCCGCGTTTGACGCGGGTCTCGGACGGGAAAGGATTTACGCCGCTTGCTCGTGCGCTCGAAAGCACGGCAGGTCGTCGTCGCGCGTGCGTTTATTCGTCATCGTCGCCTCCGGTCGCGGGGATTGCGGGCCTGACAGCCCGCCCACTCATACTGGAACGGCGTCAAACCAGCGAATCGTCACCTCACGCCTGCCCCATCGCGGGTTTCGCCGCAGGCCGTCGCGGCGTGCGGGCCTTCTCGGACCTCGATGGCCGCCGCTCTGTCGCTCCCGCGAGCTGCCGGCCGAGGTCGTTGCGATGGCGCGGCAGCGCCTCCGGATGCTCGACGTTCAGCCAGGCGATCATTTTCTCGCGCACCTCGCAGCGAAGATCCCACGCCTTGGGCGAGGTTCCGGAGGAGACCAACAGGCGGACTTCGATCGTGAACTCCTTGGCGTCGGAGACCTGCAGGTTCACCACCTGCCCGTCCCAGAGCGCGGATTCCTTCACGAACTCCTCAAGCTTCGCCCGCATGGCCGGGATCGGCGCGGAATGATCGCAGTAGATCATCACCGTCCCGATGATCGAGGCTCCATCACGGGTCCAGTTCTGGAACGGATGCTCGATGAAGTACTTCAACGGCAGCACGAGGCGGCGCCAGTCCCAGAGCCGCACGACCACATAGGTCGAGGTGATCTCCTCGACCCAGCCCCACTCGCCCTCGACGACGATGGCGTCCTCGAGCCGGATCGGCTGGGTGATGGCGAGCTGGATGCCGGCGGCGAGGTTCGCCAGCACCGGCTGCATCGCGAGGCCGAGAATGAGGCCCGCGGCGCCGGCGGACGCGAGCAGGCTGACGCCGTACTGACGCACGCCGTCGAAGGTCATCAGGGCGGCGCCGAGCGTGAGGGTGATGGCGAGCGTGACGCCGGCGCGCTTCAGAATGGAGATCTGCGTCGCATGCTTGCGCGCGAGCAGATTGTCCTCGGCGTCGAGCTTGAAACGCCGCATGTAGACGACGGTCCAGATGTGCAGCGCCGTGATGGCGGTCCATCCGACGAGGACCATGAAGGCGATGAGCAGGCCGTGCCGCGCCGCGTCCGAGACCGCTGGCGGCAATGGCGCGGCGGCCGTCGCGATGCTGACCGTCAGGATAAGGAGCGCGAGCCGCGAAGGTCCCTGCGTGCGCTGGACGAGCGAGCGCCAGAACAGCGAACGGTTCGCGACCGCTCTCTGCAGCCGCCGGAATAGCGCGCCATGGGCGAGCAGCACGATCGCGACGGCGCCCGCGAACAGCAAGGCAGAGACCGCCCAATCCGGCAGCCAATCCAGCCGGTTTGCGCCCTGTTCGACGACGGTGACGATTTCCTCCATGCGCGACTTACCCCTTTAGTCGAGCCAGACTGGAGAACAACTGCCGGAGCAAAGGGTTCCCGCACTTGCGAAGACGGTTTCATGACAGGCATGGGAAGTGCGGCGTTCGCCAAGACTCCGGCCCGCATACGAGACGCGGCTTAGACCAGCGTCGCGCGCAACGCTTCGCCGGCAGCGCGGCCGCTGTCGAACGCGGCCTCCACGCGAGGCCCGAGGCAGTAATCTCCGCAGAAGGCGAGCCTGGCGTCCGCGTCGAAGACGCAGGCGACGCCGAGAGCCTGCTCCACCCGCGCATAGAGCCAGCGATGAGCGTCGACGTGAGTCGGCTCGCCAAGCGCCGGATGGCGCGCCTTCAGCGCCATGAGCAGAGCGGCCGCGACGGCGCCCTTCGGGGTCTCCAGATGGCTCTGCGACCAGTCCGCTCCGGCATGGACCGCGATCGTCGCGGCCTCCCCTCGCCCCGGCTTGCCGCCGTCATGCGCCACCCAGGCGAGCGGGCCATCCTCCTCGCGGGCGACCTCCGGCATGCCGGACAGGCTTTCGAAGGCGAACAGGCCGGCGAGGCAGGGCGCATAGGTGGCGCCGAGCAGCGGATCCGCCACGGGATGGCCTTCGAACAGCTCGAGCGCCTGCGGCGCCGGGATCGCCACGACAAGCGCGTCGAAGCGGCCGAGAAAGCTGTCGTCGTCGGCGCCCAGCCGCCAGCCGTCGTCCGACAAAGAGGCCGCCGCGACGGTCACTCCGCTCAGGATGTCCAGCCCTTTGGCGAGCGGCGCGACAAGCCCGCTCATGCCGGGCGCGCCGACATAGACAGGCCGGCCGTCGCCCGCAGCGGCCTCCATTGCCGGCCAGCGCGCGATCGCGCCCGCTTGTTCGGCCTCTTCGAGATAGAATCGGAACGTCTCGCCCTCGGCGCGGACATATTGCGCGCCGTGGTCAAAGCCGCCGAAGTCCGAGCGGCGATGTGCGAGCCTGCCGCCGATCGCCCTGCCCTTGTCGAAGACGCGCACGGCGCAGCCGGCGTCGGCGAGCACGCGCGCCGCGGCAAGACCAGCAATGCCTGCGCCGACGATCGCGACGCGGGGTGTCGCCATCTTCAGGCTTCCGGCAGCGCGACAATCCCGGCTTCGCCATCCTCCGTGCCGAAGGCGAGGCGCGCGCCGACCGCGTCCCAGGCGAGCGCGGTGACAGGGCCGCCCGGGATGGCGGGGCGGGCAAGAATCTCGGCGCCGTCGGAGAGGCGAGCGATCAGGATGCAGCCGTCCTCATAGCCGAGCGCGACGACAGGCGCCTTGGGATGGCTCGCGACATGGCTCACGCGCGCTGGCCGGACGCCGATCTCCTTCGGCGCCTTGCCCATCGGTCCATCCTTCGACTGGAACGGCCAGACGATGGCGGCGTCCGCGCCGGAGGTCGCGAGCTGCTGGCCGTCGCCGGTCCAGTCGATGGAGCGGACCTTGCCGGGATAGCCCGACATCCGCATGTGCTGGCCGTCGGACACGCGCCAACCGTGCAGCGCGGGCTCCTGCATCGTGGTGACGACGAAGCGTCCGTCTGGCGAGAACGTCACGCCGATATGCGAGCCCTTCCAGGCGAGCTCCTTGGGAGCGGCATCCAGCCTTGGGAACCACAGCGACACGCCGCCATAGCGGGCGATCGCGAGTTGATAGCCTTTCGGCGCAAAGGCGAGCCCGCGGGCGGCGCTTGGCGCTTCCAGGGTCCGCACGGCGCCCTTGCCGTCGCGCGCGAATACCTGCTTGCCCGACGACCATGCGAGCGACCCGTCCGGCCCGATCGCCAGCGCGTCGATCCAGCCGCTTTTCGCCTCCCCGACCGGCTCGGGCGTGTGGCCCGCGGCGAACTTCAGCACCTTGCCGTCGGCGCCGCCGGTGAGCAGGACGCCCTTGGCGACCGACGCGACGAGCAAGCCCCCGTCATGCGCCGGCACGCGCAGCTCTCCGCCCTCATCCACGAACAGAACCTCGCCGTCGCCCAGCGCGAACACGGCGGCGTTCCCAAGGAAGGTCGTGGCGATGACGTAGGAGCCGGCCTCGATCGCGGTCGTGCGGTCGACGAGCGAGGGATAGCCGGCTTCAGTGGTCATGGACATCGGTTGGCGCTCAGTCGGAAGCGAGCTTCAGGATTTCTACGCCGCGCAGGCCTCGAACTCACGCCGCAGCTTCGGCTCGTCGAGCTCCTTGCCGATGAAGACGAGCTTGGAGCTCCGCTTCTCGTCCGGCTTCCATTCGCGCTGGAGATCGCCGTCCAGGATCATGTGCACGCCCTGGAAGACGAAGCGGCGCGGCTCGTCCTTGAAGGACAGGATGCCCTTCCAGCGCAGGAAGTGCTGCCCCTCGGTTTGCGCAAGGTCATTCACCCAAGGCATGAACTTCGCAGGATCGACGTCGCCGGGAATCTCGAGAGCAACCGACTGCATGTCCTCGTCGTGATAGTGCTTCAACCCGCCGTGGCTGTGCTCGCCATGGCCATGGTCATGGTGCTCGTGGCCGTGGTCTTCGCTCGCCGCGTGGTCGTGGCCGCAGCCGCAATCCGGCCCGTGCTCATGATCGTGGCCATGATGATGGTGGTGGCCGTGATCGTGGTCATGGTCGTGCTCGTCCGCCTCCAGGAAGGCCGGCTCGAGCGCCAGGATGCGGTCGAGGTCGAACGCGCCCTTGTCGAGCACGGCGTCGAGCGGCACGTCGCACTTCGTCGTGCGAATGACGCGGGCGTAGGGGTTGATGGCGCGGATGCGGCCCTCGACCTCGGCGAGCTCGTCCTTCGAGACCAGATCCGCCTTGTTGAGCAGGATGACGTCGGCGAAGGCGATCTGGTTCTTGGCCTCGGGCGCGTCCTTCAGGCGTTCGGTCAGCCACTTGGCGTCAGCCACCGTCACCACCGCGTCGAGGCGCGCCTTACGGCCGACCTCCTCGTCAATGAAGAAGGTCTGCGCCACCGGCGCGGGGTCGGCGAGGCCGGTCGTCTCGACGATGATAGCGTCGAACTTCCCCTTGCGCTTCATCAGGCCTTCGAGGATGCGGATCAGGTCGCCGCGCACGGTGCAGCAGATGCAGCCGTTGTTCATCTCGAAGACTTCTTCGTCGGCGCCGACGACGAGGTCGTTGTCGATGCCGATCTCGCCGAACTCGTTGACGATCACGGCGTATTTCTTGCCATGCGGCTCGGAGAGGATGCGGTTCAGGAGCGTCGTCTTGCCGGCGCCGAGATAGCCGGTGAGGACGGTGACAGGCGTCTTGTCCGACGACTGGGGATCGAGCATGGAAAGCCTCCGGAGGGCTGCGCCCGCGTTAGGCGGCGAGGCGGGAATTCCGGCCTGATATAACGATGGCCCTCGCGTTCGTCATCCCGCCGCGATTCCGGAGCGTTACCGCAATGGCGCAAAAACAAAGGCCCGGGCGGAGCCGATCCGCGCCGGGCCTCTCGATATCGGGTGCGCTGCGTCTCAGGCGACGCCTTCAACCCCGGTGCCGCCAGCGTCCGGTCGGCCGATGTGGTGCTGCGCGTAGAGCTGTTCGCCGAGCTTGGCCACGAGGTCGAGCTGGGTTTCGAGGAAGTCGATGTGGCCTTCCTCGTCGGTCATCAGGCTCTCGAACAGGATCTTGCTCGGGAGGTCGCCGATCTCCTGGCAATATTTCGCGGCTTCCTGGTAAAGCGCGCGGGCGTCGAGCTCCGCTGCGAGGTCACACTCAAGGACCTCCTTCACGCTCTGCCCGATGCGCAGCGGATCGAGCACCTGCATGTTGGGGAAGCCTTCGAGGAAGATCAGCCGGGTGACGAACCGGTCGGCATGGTTCATCTCCTCGATCGATTCCTTGCGCCACTGATGCGCGAGGTCCTTGTAGCCCCAGTCGTCCAGCATGCGGTAATGCAGCCAGTACTGGTTGATTGCCGTCAGCTCGGAGCGGAGCCCGCGGTTCAGATAGTCGATAACCTTCGCGTCGCCCTTCATGGCGCTCCTCCTTCAAGCCGTTGCCGGCCACTTCGAGTAGTCTAGAAGCGTTCTAAACTACTGGGCGGAGGGGCGCAAGAGCGCGCTTTCGCGTCCTAAAAACCCGTAATTGGCGGAATTTAGCGGTTCAAGGCCGCGAGTTCGACCACGTCACCGACGATGTCGAGAACCGGGCCCGTGCCCACCGTGACCGCGGGGCACGCCGCAGGACAGGCGCCGCAAGCATGCGGCTCGGTCTGGTCGAGGCCGCGGATGTCGGCGAGCATCGCCTTGATCGTGCGGGCGCAGCGGCCGCATTGCGGGCTGCATCCTAGGCAGCGATACACCTGACCCGGCGTTTGCGGCTTTGCGGATTCGTCGCCGATCGTCGCGCGAATCTGCACGTCGCTCAATACGTTGCAGGAACAAACGATCATGGAGGCTGCCAGCCCGGACGCTTGTGACTTCGAACTGTAGTTTTGAAAAGGTCTAAACTACTGGTCCCGCTAGGTAATTTCATATGATTGCAGATCATGGCGAGTCAAGCGGGCGCGATCGCGAGCAAAATCTGCAAGCGCTGAGAATGGCTTAAATCTGGTCTTTCGGAGCCGCGGAGGGTCCGCTCGATAGCGACAGCGGTTTTTCTAGACCGCCATCGCGCGATTGGCTGGAAAGGTGAGCTCGACGACGGTTCCTTCGCCGGGCTCGCTGTGGATCTCGAAGCTTGCGTCGTTCGCCTCAGCGAGCGCCTTCACGATCGGCAAATCGAGGCTGCCGTCCCCGTCTCCCAGCGGCCGGAACGGCTCGAGCGCAAGGGCGATCTGCCGGCGCGACATGCCGGCGCCGGAATCCCGCACCCGAATCACCGCCTGTCCGAGATCGCCGACGCTGGTCGCGACGATCACCTGCCCCCCCGCCTTCGAATTCCTGACCGCGTTCGCGATCAGGTTCGACAGCATCTGTCGGACGGAGCGCTGGTCGGCGCTCGGCTGCGGCAGGCCGCGGGCGAGCGAGGTGCGGATGATGACGTGGTCGCGATTGGCCTGCGGCTGCATGAGCGCCGCCGCCTGGCTCGCGATGTCGTTCAGGTCCACCGGCGCGAGGTCGAGCTTCGCCCCGCCGCTCTCGACGTTCGCGAGATCGACCAGATCGTCCACAAGCCCGACGAGGTGGCGGCCCGCGAGTCTGATGTCGCGCAGATAGTCCTTGTAGCGCGGCGAGCCGATCGGCCCGAAGCGCTCCTCCTCCATGACCTCGGCGAAGCCGATCATGGCGTTCAGCGGCGTGCGGATCTCGCGGCCGACGCGCGTGAGGAAGTCGGACTTCTGCGCGCTCGTCCGCTCGGCCTGGCGGCGGGCGGCAAGCAGTTGCTCCTCCGCTTTCTTCCAGGGCGTGATGTCACGCAGGACCGCGCAATAGCGCGCATCGCCATCGCCGATCCGGCCGATCGTCAGGAAGAGCGGAATCGCCCCGCCGTCGCGCGAAAGCCCGAGCACCTCGCAGCCGTGGTTCATCAGCGCGCCGACGCCTTCGGTCTTGAGCCCGTCGAGATAATCGAGCGCCGCACGGCGGCTTTCGGGCGCGAAGGACAGCGTGAACAGGCTGCCGATCACCTCGCGCGCCTCGAAGCCGAACAGCGCCTCCATGCTGCGATTGACCGAGACGATCCGTCCGACTGAATCGAGCGTCATCACGCCGTCGGTCGCGGTGTCGAGGATATCGGTGATCTCGCCTTCGCGACGGATCGCGGCGACCGCCGCCGCGTTTGGCGCCTCGACGCGCTTCAGCGACACGAGCGTCGCGGGACGCCCACGCCAGAACACGGCGACCAGACGCGCCTCGACCTCCACGTCGCCCGCTCCCGACGCGAGGCGGAGCGAGGCGGGGCCGGCGCCGCCGCGCGGCTCGGCGAAGATCCGCTGGGGACCGCGCCCGACGAGCTCCTCGAGATCGGGCGCGCCCGTCATCTCCAGGGCCGCCCGGTTGGCGTAGACCAGCGCGCCGCCGCTCAGCACCAGAACGCCGAGCGCAAGCCGGTCGATGAGCCGCATCGCCTCTTGAACGGACGGCCGCGCGCCGTCGTCCTCGGCCGGGCCTGCGGGCTCCGGCGCGAGGTCGTCGGGTTCCTCGACATGCGTGCGGAAGCCGCTGAGCCGGCGGGCGATCTCGTCGAACGCGCTCTCCTCGACGGCCGAGAGCGTGAGGGTCGACCGCATGTCCGCGTGATCGCGCAACGGCACGACGTTGCCGGACAGCGCATCCCGCGGCTCCGCGGCGGAGAAGATCGCGGGCAGTTCCTCCACCGGCGGGATCCAGACCGGCTGCTCCGGCTCCGCGTCGATGGTTTCGGCGGCTGCTTCGGGCGCCGAAGTTTGGAAGCTCTCCGGCTCCGGCCCGGCCGCCTCAGGCTCCGCGAACTCGTCGCCGGTGGGCTCCTCGTCCGCCTCGGTCTCGCGCACCTGATCCGGCTCGCCGACCGGAGAGCCGTCGTCCGGAGCGAAAGCCGCCCGGCCAAGGCCCCGGAAACCGACGAAGACCTCGCCATTGTCGAAGATCGGAAGCGCCGAGAGCAGCAGACGAACCGAGCCATCCGCGGCCGGCCAGTCGACCGCGACGTCGCTCCAGCCTTTGCGGCTTTCCAGGCAGGAGGCGATAACCCCCTCCGGGTCGAGCCCGAGTTCGCCCTCGATCTCAACCCAGTTCTGGCCAAGCAAATCCTTCGCGCTTTCGCCGACGGCCTCGGCGAGATCGGGCGACAGGAAGGCGAGCCGACGCTCGGAATCGATCTCGAAGATGAAACGTAGATGCTCGACCGGGAGCAGCAGCCGCGCGGGCTTGGCGGGCGGCGCCGCGGGCTCTTCGGCGACGGAGGCGGGACCAGCCTCCGCCTGAGTCTCAGCCTCACTCGTCTGCTCATCGACCGGCTGGATCAGGATGCATGGAGCGCCGTCGAAATCGAGCGCGCTCGTGCGGAAGATGCGCGCGGTCTTCTCTGTCCCGACCCGCAGGCGCGCGAGGCCTTCCGAGCCCGACGCGCCGACCCGGGCGACTGCCGCCCGCGACGCAGGCGCGAGCCCGCCCGGCGCGTCGAGAGCGCGCCCGGCCTCGTTCGCCCAGACGATGGCGCCTTGGCGATCGACCACGATCGCGGGTGCCGCAGCGCTCTCGAGCCCCGTCAAGACAGATCGATCTGGAGGGAAGTCGTCGACCTTCATCGCCCCCGATGCGCCGCAGCTTCTTGTGTTTCGTTAACGAAACCTTAGTAACCGCCGGGGGCCCCCCCGTCCACACGCCGCAGCGGCCATCCAACGCTTGCGCACGACATGGTTAACGGGCGTTAAGCCCTAAGTCGGTTTGCGCGGTCACAGGCGCGCTGTTACGCCTGTCGAGGCGCCGAAGATGGCTTGCCGGAGGACCTGAGCGATGGCCGATTCGGAGCGTTCCGCTTACGAGATTCCGAACGAGATGCGCGATTTCGCCGATCGCAGCGTTGAGCAGGCGCGCAAGGCGTTCGACGGGTTCGTGGATGCGGCCTTCAAGGCTTCGAGCGCGATCGAAACGCAGACCGAAAGCGCTCAGGGCGACCTGCGCGCGGTCGCCGGCGCGGCGGTCTCCTACGCCGAGCAGAACGTGCAGGCGAGCTTCGCCTACGCCCAAAAACTGGTCCGGGCGAACTCGCTCGAGGAAGTGATGTCGATCCAGAGCGAATTTGCGCGCTCCCAGATCGAGACGTTGACCCGCCAACTTCGTGACATGTCGACGGTTGCGGGAAAAGGTCGTTCTGGCGGCTGAATTCTTAGGACGGCCGCTTGATCGTATTGCACCGCACCATTATGCTGCAGCGCATCAAAGACACGGTCTGTCCGCTTCATCTCTTCGCATCGGGCAGGCGCGGTTCTCGGCGCGATGGCGGAGCGCGCGTAGACCGTTGATCACGACGTCCGCCACACCCAGAGTGAGGATGACGACATGGCCACGACCAGCAAAGCCGCTCTTTCGAAGACTGAAGACACGGTGACCGAGACCATCGACGCCGCCGCGGGGGCAGCGCCGGCCCAGGTCCGGGACCTTGCGGAGAAATCCGTGAAGCAGGCGAAGGACGGCTACGCCCGTCTGAAGTCCGTCGCCGAAGAGACGTCCGACACGATCGAGGACGCCTACGCGACCGCGACGAAGGGCTACAAGGAGCTCGGCCGCAAGTCGGTGGATGCCGCGCGCTCGAACCTCAACGCGCATTTCGACTTCCTGCACGCGCTGATCGGCGCGAAGTCGTTGAGCCAGGCGGTAGAGCTGCAGAGCTCGTATGCGCGCCAGCAGTTCGAGGTGATGTCGAGCCAGGTGAAGGAGCTGTCCTCGCTCGCGCAGAAAACCGCGACCGAAAGCTCGAAGCCGTTCCAGCAGCTGGCTTCCAAGAGCGCGCGCTACGCGCAAGCCTGATTATCGGCCAACTAACGACCAATCAATTCGACGCCCGGGCAGGCCTCTCTGCCCGGGCGTTTTCGCGCCCGAAAAGGTCGCGATCGACGCTTGCCCGCGCGAATGGTTTCACATAGGTTCCGCCGCGCCGAAAAGGCTGGTCACGCCGCCATAGCTCAGTTGGTTAGAGCGCTAGATTGTGGATCTAGAGGTCCCTGGTTCGAGCCCAGGTGGTGGTACCAGCCTTCGGCAACCTTCAGGAACTCTGTGATGAGATGACCGTCGCCGGCGCATGCAGCCGCGACGAAGCCGATCGCTCGTCAGTCGTGCGGATGCTTGTGGATCGGATCCACCCAGTAGACCGCCTCGGGCTGCTCGACGGGCTCCACATCGGTGATGTTGACCACCACCGCCTCGTTGTCTGAGCGCACCAGAACGCATTGCAGCGGGTTTGCGGGGTCGGCGTTGATCTCCTGGTGCGGCACATATGGCGGCACATAGATGAAGTCGCCTGGGCCAGCCTCCGCCACGAACTCGAGCCGATCGCCCCACCGCATCCGGGCGCGGCCTGAGACCACGTAGATCACGCTTTCCAGCGCGCCGTGATGGTGGACGCCGGTCTTCGCGTCCGGCTCTATCGAGACGGTGCCCGCCCAGATCTTCTGCGCGCCGACGCGGGCGTGGTTAATCGCGGCCTGACGGAACATGCCGGGCGTCTGAGGGGTGTTGGAATCGAGCGCGTCGCCGGCGATGACCCGAACGCCGTGATGCTTCCAGCGCTGTTCGGCGTCGCTCATCGCCTCCGCCTCTTGTCGACGGGTAACTGTTCCGTGGGATCGAGCCATTTGCAAGGGCCGGAACAACACGGGCGCCGCTTGCAACAAAGCAGCGTTTGATGTCGTCAGGGCGCCACCGTATCCGCCATCTTCGCGCCTCGCATGCCAAGCGGCTTCGGCGCGCCGACGGTCGTATCCTTCACCGTCTGATGCTCCATCTCCGCGTTGAGCTCGCCGCCGAGCAGCACGACGATTACCGACATCCAGATCCAGGTCATGAAGGCGATGGCTGCGCCGAGCGAGCCGTAGGTCTTGTCGTAGCTCGCGAAATTCTCGGCGTAGAACGAGAAGGCCAAGGAACCCGCGATCCACAGCACGGCGGCCAGCAGCGATCCGGGCGCGGCCCAGCGCCATTTCGGACTGCGCCGACTTGGACCGAACCGGTACACCATGGCGAGCCCGCTCAGCATGCACAGGAGCAGAGCCGGCCAGCGCGCGAACGACAGCAGCGCCTCGGCCGCGCTTCCGAGCCAGATGTATTGAAGCACGATCGGCAGCACCACCACCGCATTGAACGCGATGATGACGAAGGCGAGGCTCGCCCCAGTGAAGGCGAGCGACAGCGCGTTCAGCATCACGAAGGAGCGCTTCTCGTGCTCGCCATAGACGACGTTGAGCGCATCGAACAACGCCTTCATCCCGGCGTTCGCGCTCCAGATCGCGGCGCCGAGGCCGAAGACGAAGGCGAAGCCGAGCGTACCGTCGCTCTTCGTGACAAGGCGCGTGACCTGATCGCGGATCAGCTCGATCCCCGAGCGCGGAATAAGCCCTGAAAACGCCGCGAGATGATCGTTCAACGTGCCGACGTCGGCGGTAAGCCCGTAAAGCGAGACCAGCGCGACCATGGCGGGAAAAATGGCGAGCAGGGCGTAGAAGGTGACGCCCGCCGCGACGGCGAGCAGCCGGTCTTCGGCGATTTCGGAATAGACACGGAAGACGATCTCCTTCCAGCCCCGCGCCGGCAGCTTGACCGGCGTCGCGACATCCTTGCCGCGGGAATGGAGGTCGCCCTCGGGCGACAGCGCCGCCTCAGCCCGGGGCGCCCTCGCCCCGTCATAGGCTGCGGCCGCCGCCACTCCCAGCGCCGCAAGCGCGGACGCCCCAAGCAACAAACCTCCCGCGACCCCACCGATCGCGCCGCCCGCCTTCTGCATCCCCGCCATGCTTTCGCCCTCTTAACGCCGGCGGGAGAACGCGCAATGGCTTGATTTCGTTGCCTTGAGCGGCGGCGCAGACAACCATTTGCCGACACAGGCGACGCGGTCGCCATCTCGCGCTAATCCTCGCCCGCCGAAACGCCTCGCCTGAAGGAGCCCTGTCGCTCATGACCGCCTACGCCGAGCTATCCGCCCACTTCGGCCGCATCGCCGCGCTGTCGAACGCGATCGGTATCCTTCACTGGGACAACGACGTGATGATGCCGAGGGGCGCCTCGCCCTCTCGGGCGGAGAGCATCGCGCTGCTCCACGTCATGAGGCACGACCTGACGACGGACGGCCGGATCGCCGACTGGCTCGACGCCGCGAACGAGAACGACCTCGATCCCTGGCAGCAAGCGAACGTCCGCGAAATCCGGCGAATCTTCACCGTGGAGACGGCGCTTCCCTCCGACCTCGTCTCCGCCTCCAGCAAGGCGACCTCGATCTGCGAGATGAAGTGGCGGCAGGCGCGCGCCGAATCCGACTTCGCGTCGCTGCTGCCTTACCTTGAGGAGGTCCTGAGGCTCCAACGCGAAATCGGACAGGCGAAGGGCGAGAAGCTCGGCCTGTCTCCTTACGACGCGCTTCTGAACGATTACGAGCCTGGCGGCCGCGCCGAAAAGATCGACGCGTTGTTCGACGATCTCGCGGCCTTCCTACCGGGCTTTCTCGGCGAGGCCGTCGAGGCGCAGGCGAAGCGCCCGCAGGGGCCCGCGCCAGAAGGCCCCTTCCCCGTCGAGGCGCAGCGGGCGCTCGGACAGCGCATGATGGCGACGCTCGGCTACGATTTCGAGCGCGGCAGGCTCGACGTCTCGACCCACCCGTTCTGCGGAGGAGCGGACAACGACGTGCGCATCACCACCCGCTACGATGAGGCGGACTTCTCGAGCGCGCTGATGGGCGTGCTGCACGAGACGGGACATGCGCTCTACGAACAGGGTCGCCCCGCGGCTTATCTCGACCAGCCGGTCAGCCACGCCCGCGGCATGAGCCTTCACGAGAGCCAGTCGCTGCTGATCGAGATGCAGGCCTGCCGCAGCCGCGAGTTCATTCTCTTCGCGGCGCCTTTGATGCGCGAGGCGTTTGGCGGCGAGGGGGCGGCCTGGGATGCGGAGGCGGTCTGGCGGCGCTACACCAAGGTCGCGCCCGGCTTCATTCGCGTCGACGCCGACGAGGTGACGTATCCCGCCCATGTCATCCTGCGCTACCGGCTCGAAAAGGCGCTCATCGCGGGCGAGATGGCGCTCGCCGACCTGCCCGCCGCGTGGTCCGAGGGCATGCGGAACCTGCTCGGAATCACGCCGCCATCCGACCGGCTCGGCTGCCTTCAGGACGTTCACTGGCCGAGCGGCGGCTGGGGCTATTTCCCGACCTATACGCTCGGCGCGATGACCGCCGCGCAGATCTTCGACGCCGCCAAGCTTAGCCAGCCGGACGTCCTGCCCGGCATCGCCCGCGGCGATTTCGCGCCGCTGGTGACGTGGCTGCGCGAAAACATCCACGGCAAGGGCTCGCTGCTGACGACGGACGAGTTGCTGACGCAGGCGACCGGCCGCCCGCTAGACCCTGCGGTGTTCAAGGCGCATCTGCGCAGGAGATACGTGGACGAGGCGTGAGACCTCCACGACGCGCCAAGAACCTCCAAGACAGCGCGCCGGAGGAAGCGCTTTATCCCGGCGCGCCCTTCGAATAGACCCGCGGCGCATCCCTCTCGTAAGACGTCCATGTTGAAGCGCTTCTTCGCCTATTACCGCCCCTATCGCGGGCTGTTCATGCTCGATTTCTCCTGCGCGGTCCTGTCGGGCCTGCTGGAGCTCGGCTTCCCCATGGCGGTGAAGCTGTTCGTCGACCGGCTGCTGCCGAGCCAGCAATGGGGCCTTGTGGTCGCCGCGACGCTTGTCTTGCTGGCGATCTATGTCGCGAACACCGGACTGATGGCGGTGGTCGTCTATTGGGGCCACATGCTCGGCATCAACATCGAGACCGAGATGCGCAGGCGCGCTTTCGAGCACCTGCAGAAGCTGTCCTTCGGCTTCTTCGACAACCAGAAGACCGGTCATCTCGTCGGGCGTCTCACCAAGGACCTCGAGGAGATCGGCGAGGTCGCCCATCACGGGCCGGAAGACTTGTTCATCGCGGTGATGACGCTGATCGGCGCCTTCGCCTTGATGTTCTCCGTCAATGTGCAGCTTGCGCTGCTGACCGCCGCGATCGTGCCGCTCACCGCCTGGGTCACAAGCCGCTATGGCGGGCGGATGACGTTGAACTGGCGCGATCTTTACAGCGGCGTCGGAGCGTTCAACGCCCGGATCGAGGAGAATGTCGGCGGCATTCGCGTGGTGCAGGCCTTCGCGAACGAGGAGCACGAGAAGCGGCTGTTCGCCGAGGACAACGCGCGCTACCGCGCGACCAAGCTCACCGCCTACCGGATCATGGCGGCCTCGACTTCGCTCAGCTACCTCTCGATGCGGCTGATCCAGATCGTGGTGATGATCGCCGGCTCGTATTTCGTGCTGACCGGAAGCCTCAGCCATGGCGGCTTCGTCGGCTTCCTGCTGCTGATCGGCGTGTTTTTCCGTCCGATCGAGAAGATCAACGCGGTGATCGAGACCTATCCGAAGGGCGTCGCGGGTTTCCGGCGGTATTGCGAGTTCCTCGACACCGCTCCAGACATCGTCGACCGCCCCGACGCGATCTCCGTGGGTTCGCTAAAGGGCGAGATCGCCTACGAGGACGTCAGCTTCGGCTATTCCGCGGACAAGCCCGTGCTCTCCAACGTCTCGCTGAAGATCCGCGCAGGCGAGACGATCGCCTTTGTCGGTCCTTCGGGCGCCGGCAAGACGACGCTGTGCTCGCTTTTGCCACGCTTCTACGAGGTCGGCTCCGGCCGGGTGACGATCGACGGGATCGACGTGCGTGACATGACGATGGCCTCGCTGCGCCGCCAGATCGGGGTCGTTCAGCAGGACGTCTTCCTGTTTGCAGGGACGATCCGCGAGAACGTCGCTTACGGCCGCCTCGAAGCGAAGGAGGCCGATATCATGGAGGCGATCCGCCGCGCCCAGCTCGACGACTTCGTCGCGCGACTGCCTGACGGGCTCGACACGATCATCGGCGAGCGCGGGGTGAAGCTGTCAGGCGGGCAGAAGCAGCGGCTAGCGATCGCGCGCATGTTCCTGAAGAACCCGCCGATCCTCATCCTCGACGAGGCGACCTCCGCACTCGACGCGGAAACGGAAGCCGCGATCCAGGCCTCGCTCGCGGAGCTTTCGAAGGGCCGCACCACGCTGGTGATCGCCCACCGGCTCGCAACGATCCGCAACGCCGATCGCATCGTCGTGGTGGATTCGAGCGGCATAGCCGAACAGGGCCGGCACCAGGACCTCGTCGCGCGCGCCGGACTGTACCGGCGTCTGCATGATGCGCAGGCTCTGGTGTCGCATGGCTGAGCGACCATCGCGGCCGCTTTATTTTCCGATGGAATGACTATATCGGCTCCGCACGCCAGAAGCGCCGCACGACCGATCGCACTGAAAGCACGCCCTAATGAGCAAATATCTCGAAGAGCGGGTGACCCACGTCCATCACTGGACGGACACGCTGTTCTCCTTCCGCACGACGCGCGATCCGTCGTTCCGCTTCCGGAACGGCGAGTTCACGATGATCGGCATCGAAGTCGAGGGAAAGCCGCTGGTGCGCGCCTATTCCGTGGTGTCGGCCAACTATGACGAAGAGCTCGAGTTCTTCTCGATCAAGGTGCAGGACGGCCCGCTCACCTCCAAGCTCCAGCACCTGAAGGTCGGCGACCCGATCCTGGTCGGCAAGAAGCCGACCGGAACGCTCGTCCTCGACAATCTGCTGCCCGGCGAGAACCTCTATCTGCTCGGCACCGGCACCGGCCTCGCGCCCTTCATGTCGATCATCAAGGATCCGGAGACCTACGAGCGCTTCAAGAAGGTCGTCCTCGTCCATGGCTGCCGGCAGGTGGCGGAGCTCGCTTACGGCGACACGATCACCGAGGCGCTGCCGAAGGACGAGCTTCTCGGCGAGATGATCTCGGAGGGCCTCGTCTACTATCCGACCGTCACCCGTGAGCCGTTCCGCAACACCGGCCGGATCACCGACCTCATGCGGTCCGGCAAGCTTTTCGAGGATGTCGGGCTGCCGCTGATGTCGACCGAGCGCGACCGCTTCATGCTGTGCGGCTCGCCGGAGATGATCCGCGACACCCGCGAGCTGCTGATCGAGGGCGGCTACATCGAAGGCAATCACGGCGAAGCCGGCCATTTCGTCATCGAAAAGGCCTTTGTCGAGAAGTGAGGTAAGGGGCTGCGGCTGCCATCGATGGCGACCGCGCCCTATCTCCCAGCTCCTAGCGACGGCTTCCGCCGTCGCATATCAGGAGCTTAGTTTCATGCACATCACAGCCGAAAACGCCCAGGCTGCGATCGCCAAGGCGATCGAGAAGGCTCGCGCGACCGAAACCTTCATGTGCATCGCGATCGTCGATTCAGGCGCGGACCTGAAGGCGTTCCATCGCATGGACGACGCCTGGGTCGGCTCGATCGACATCGCGATCAAGAAGGCGAAGACCGCCGTGTTCTTCGGCATGCCGACCGGCGAGATCGGCAAGCTCTCGCAGCCGGGCGGTCCGCTCTACGGCATCGAGCATTCCAATGACGGCCTGATCACCTTCCCAGGCGGCCTGCCGATCGTCGACAGCGAAGGGGTGATGATCGGCGCGATCGGCGTCTCGGGCTCGTCGGTCGACAAGGATCATGCGGTCGCGACCGCCGGCGTCGAGGCGCTCGGCTCGAGCGAGCTGCCCGCGCATCCCTGGCGCACTTGATCTTCATTCCGCGCGCCGCCGATAAGGTGGCGCGCGGACCTTGGAGGCCTGAGCGAGTGGGCAAGACCATCCTTCTGATCGGCATCGGCGCGGGCGACCCCGAGCAGATCACGATCCAGGCGATCAATGCGCTGAATCGGACCGACGCCTTCTTCCTGATGGACAAGGGCGCGTCGAAGGAAAAGCTGAACGCGCTCCGCAAGGACATCCTCGACCTCTACGCGACGGAGCGCCCCCACCGCTTCATCGACGGGACGATGCCTGAGCGCGAGCGGGAAGGCGTCGCATACGACGCCGCGGTCGCTGACCTTAACGCGCGCAAGCTCGCCGTCTTCGACCGGATGATCGGGGAAGAGCTCGGCGACGGCGAGACCGGCGCCTTCCTCATCTGGGGCGATCCCGCGCTCTACGACAGCACCATCCGCATCATGGAGGAGATCGAGGCTACGGGCCGTCATGACCTTTCCTGGGAGGTCATTCCCGGCATCTCCAGCGTGCAGGCGCTCGCCGCCAAGCATCGCGTGACGCTGAATACGATCGGCGGCGCGTTCACGGTCACGACCGGCCGGCGTCTCGTCCAGGGCTGGCCCGCGGGCGTCGACACCGCGATCGTCATGCTGGACGCCGATAACGCCTATGCCTCGCTGCCCGCCGCCGACTCGATCGACATTTATTGGGGGGCCTATGTCGGCTCGAACGACGAAATACTGATCAGCGGCCGGCTCGATCAGGTCGCGGATGAGATCGTCGAGAGGCGCGCTGCGGCGCGCAGTGCCAATGGCTGGATCATGGACAGCTACCTGCTCAGGAAGCGCGGACCCTAAGCCGAAAGCCTTTCGCGGTATTCCGCTCGCGATGCTTGCGTTTTCCGCGTCCCGGCTCCTCGCGAGGACCGAGCGGTGAAATTCAGGCGAACGGCGGCGGAATCTCGTGGGCTGGCTCTGGTCGCGCGACCGCCGCGCATCATTTTAACCGTCTCTCCGGAGGACGAACGATGCACACATACAAGGTTGGGGCTCGCGCCCATTTCGTCGGAAGCCCGCTCGGCTCGAAGCCGCAGCCGGCCGAGATCGTAGCCTGCCTTCCATCGGAGAACGGTCAGCCGGGCTATCGCGTCCAATGTCTCGACGACGGCCGCGAGCGCCACGTGACCGAATCGGAACTCGAACCCGAGGCGGTCGGCTGAGGCTTACGGCGCCGGGTCGCCGTGCTATCCCGCAGAGAGGAATTCTGCGGGGGATTGAGCGCCAATGGCGCCGGATGATTCTGAAGCGCCGGTTTGGGTTCTGCTCGGCCGACGCGCGGGGGACAATGCGCAGCTCCTGACGCTGGCGGCTGCAACCAGCCTGCCCTTTCGTGAAAAGCGCCTCGCCTTCAACGGCCTCAGCAGCCTGCCGAACGTGCTGCTGAGGGCGACTGCGGCTTCGCTGAAGCCGCAGGCCCGCGCGATCCTCTCGCCACCCTGGCCCCGGGTTGTGTTCGCCGCCGGAAAGCGCTCGGCGCCGGCCGCGCGGTGGATCAAGGCGCAATCAGGCGGCGCGACGCGCCTCGTCCATATCGGGCGGCCCTGGGCGCCGCTCGACTGGTTCGACCTGATCGTCACCACCGCGCAATACGGGCTGCCCGAACGTCCGAATGTCCTCGTCAACGCTCTGCCGCTCAGCCGCACACCGGCCGACGCGCCGATCCGGGACGACCTCGCGGCATTGCCCCAGCCGCGCCTGATGGCGATCGCGGGCGGCCCGAGCCGTCCTTTGGCCTTCGACGCCGAGACCGCCCGCGCCTTCGCCCAAGAAGCGCTGGAGCGGGCGCGGATCGGTGGCGGCTCGCTCCTCGTCGCGACATCTCCTCGCACGCCGCCGGCTGCGGTGGCCGCGATCAAGGACGGCCTGAGCGGCGCCGCCGTCCCCACCCGGCTTTCGGTCTTCGGCGAAGGCGAAAGCGGGTGGGAGGCGTTCCTCGCTGCGGCCGACAGGTTCCTCGTGACGGAAGACAGCGCGGCGATGGCGGCGCAGGCGGCGTTGCGCGGCAAGCCGGTGAGCCTGTTCGCTTTGCCTCGGCAGCGGGACGCGCGGCTTCGGTTCGCCGCGGCTCTGCGGGACGGACCGGCCCGCGGCCTCTTCGAAACGCTGCGCGACGCGGGGCTAGTGACGTCAACCCGCGACCTCAGCGCCTTTATGGCCCGCCTCGAGCGTGAGGGCCTGCTCGCCGGCGGCGACGCGGCGCGCCTCGTCGCCGAGCGTGAGCTCGCCGCGACCGCAGCGCGCGTTCGCGCGCTTGCGGAGCAATCGCCGGGCGTGGGATAGGCGGAGACGGCCTCCGAGTGACTTTCATGACCCGTCTTCCGAAATGGATCGCAAACGCCTTCGCGCCGCGCGCGAACCGTCTGCCGACGGTTTCGGGGCGCGTTTTCGTCGTCGGCTCAGCCCCGCGCAACGCACCGCCGCCGCCGGGCGTGGCATGGACCTACGCTACGGTGAACGGATCCCAGACGGTTCTCGCCGGCTGGGGCGGCGCGCCGACGCTCACCTTGTTCGGCCGGACCTGGCAGAGGCTCACCGAGGCCAACCTGTCCGCCCGCGAGGTGCTGCGCGGCAGCCGCACTAAACATCTCGTCTGCGTCGGAGCGCCGCGCGAGCACGCTTACTTCCGCGACACCGCCCGCACCCTCGACTATGGCTACGACGACCTGACCATGCTCACGCCGGCGCTTCGCGAAGAGATCACCGAGCGGTTCCTTGGCGCCGATTTCGACGCGCCGGATAAGCCTTCGAACGGCGTCATGCTCGCGCTGCTTTCGCTCCATCTCGGCGCGAGCGACGTAACGATGAGCGGCTTCTCGCTCACCCTTCACGGCCACGCTTATAACGACAAGGCGCTGAAGCGCGAGCACATGGAGGCCGATCGCATGGCGCTCGAGCGCTTCAGGCGCTTCGATCTTCCGATCTCGACCAACGACCCCGTGCTCGCCGAGGAGAGCGGCCTCAGGCTGCGGACGGACTGAGCGCGGCCTCGCGCGGGCTCATTTCTTCGAACAACGTCTCGTAGCGGGCGACCGCGACGTCCGTCGCGAACAGTTCGGCCCGCCGCCTCAGCCGCTCGGGATCGCGCGGCTCAGAGAGCGTCGCCGCCATCGCTTGCGTCATGGCGTCCGCATCGCCGACCGGCGTCAGGCGGCCATAGACGCCGCCGTCCAGGATTTCGCGGGGTCCGCTCGGACAGTCGGTGCTGACGACGGGCGTTCCGCAGCCGATGGCCTCGATCAGAACGCCCGGCAGTCCCTCCCAGCGCGAACTCAGCACGAAGAGGTCGGCGCGCGCGAGGTAAGGCACCGCAAGCGGGACGGCGCCCGGCAGATCGACGTCCTCGCCGACGCCGAGGGAAGACGCCAACGCCTTGAGCTCGTCGCGCGCGCCGGGCTTGTCGTCGCCCCCGAGGATCAGAAGCCGCGCATTGACGCCCCGGCCCCTGAGGCCTGCGAAGGCGCGGATCAGCATGTCGAAGTTCTTTTGCACGCCGACGCGTCCGGCGGCGACGATCAGTGGTCGGCCGGGGACCGCGAACCAGGAGTGGGAGACTTCCGTCGCGGCGGCGGCCTCGAACGCCGGACCAAGCACGGGATTGTAGATCGTCCTGATCTTCGCGCGCGGCAGACCGAGCGCGGCCATGTCCTCCGCGACGCCTTGGGAGACGGTGACGATCTGGTCGGCCAGCGGATAGAGCCCGCGAATCCTTTCGATCAACCCGGATTTTTTCGCCGCATAGGCCGAGGCGTTGTTGCGCTGGCTGACGACCAATCCGACGGCGACGTCCGCCTCCTGACGCGCTTCGATGGCGGCGAAGTTCGCGTAATTGTCGGCCGAGAACAGGACGTCAGGCGCCTCGCGGCGCAAGTAGCGGACCAGCGGACGAACCGTCAGGGCGAATTGGCGCCGCCGCTTGCTCCGCACGAAAGGCAGGCGAGCGAGCCAGCCACCGATCTCGAGCACTCTGACGGCCGGGTTTACGGTCGAGCGGAGATCGCCGCTGGCGTCGACCACCAGCAGGTCGACGCGCCAGTCTCTTTCGGCGAGCGCATTGGCGAGCGTGATGACGCGCCGCGGCACGCCGCCGCCGGAGAGCCCATACATGAAGAGCCCGACGTGGCGTCGCCCGTCCATACCGCTTGCCCGCATCGCTCCGTCAGCCTATGGGGTCGGCCCCTGACGCCCGAGGTTCGCGCTTAAACCTCAACCCCGGAGCCGGTGCAAGCGGAGGCGGCCGGAGCCGACGACCAGGACATGACCGAGCGCTCTCCTCGCCCGCAAACACGTCTCGCGCTCTTCATCCGTTCGCTGAAGGCGGGCGGGGCGGAGCGGTCGACGGTCAATCTGGCGGGGGCGCTGGCCAAGCGCGGTTACGCGGTCGATCTCGTTCTCGGCCGCGCCGAAGGGCCGTTCCTCGCCGACGTGCCGTCCGCGGTCAGGGTGGTCGACCTCGCCGCGCGCTCGGCGCTGCCCGTCCTCGCTGTCGCGCCCTGGCGGCCCGGCGACTTCATCGCCCTCGTGCCGGTTCTGCTGGACAACCCGCCCCGGACGCTGGGCGCAATCCCTGCCCTCGCCCGCTATCTGCGGCGGGAGCGGCCTGCGGCCATGCTCTCGGCGCTCGATCACGGCAACGTCGCGGCAGTGATCGCCCGCGATCTCGCGGGCGTCGGCACGCGCCTGACGCTCAGCCAGCGCAATCATCTGACATCCGACCTCGCGGCGGCGCACGAGCCCCGCGTCACCAAGCTCGCGCCGCTCATCCGGCGGTTCTATCCCCGCGCTGACGCGATCGTCGCCGTGTCCGACGGCGTCGCCGACGACCTTGCGGCTGTCGCCGAAATCCCGCGCGAAAGGATCCGGGCGATCTACAACGCCGTCGCGACGCCGGAGCTTTACGCGCAGGCGGCGGCTCCGCTCGACCACCCATGGTTCGTCGAAGGCGCCAAGCCGGTCATCCTGTCCGTCGGCAAACTGAAGCCGCAAAAGGATTATCCGACGCTTATCCGGGCCTTCGCCCTGCTGCGGCGAGAGCGCGATGCGCGGCTCGTGATCCTCGGCGACGGCCCGGACCGGGAGGCGCTCGCCGCGCTTGCCGCCGAACTCGGCGTCGCCGAGGATCTCGACATGCCGGGCTTCGCGCCGAACCCGTTCGCTTACATGGCGCGCGCCGATCTCTTCGTGCTGTCGTCGGCTTTCGAGGGCCTGCCAGGCGTGCTGATCCAGGCGCTCGCCTGCGGTTGCCCGGTCGTCAGCACGGACTGCCCGAGCGGTCCGCGCGAGATTCTCGAAGGCGGCGTTTACGGCCCGCTGACGCCCGTCGGAGACGCCGCTGCGCTGAAGGAAGCCATGGCGGCGACGCTCGCTTCGCCGCCTGACCGGGAGGCGCTGCGCCAGCGAGGGGCGTGGTTCTCGCCGGAGCGGGCGGCGGACGCCTATCTCGATGTCATGCTGGGGGCGGAGACCGCCCGGACTTGAGGCGACGGACGTTTGGCGATACCCCGTGCCGCGCACTATCCCGCGGTCGGGCGAAGGCCGCGTGGCCCGAGCCCTCTTTCAGAGCCCAGTGTCCTTGAACGACGCACCGACGATCCGTCAGCGCAAGAAGGGCCGTTTTGAGAACCTGAAGCGGCTCGCCTCGGTCATCCCGCTGCGGCGCTCCGCGCTGACGCTGTTCTGTCTTGTGCTGGCCGGGATCGCAGAGGGCGTCGGCGTCGCGAGCCTGCTGCCGCTCGTCACGCTGATGGGACAGACCGGCTCGCAGCCCAAGGGGATCGCGGGCGCGATCTTCAACTTCCTGCACGGCTACGGCATCGAGCCGACGGTCGGCCTGTTCCTCTCCGTGCTGGTCTTCGGCATGCTGCTGAAGGCGACGCTTAGTTTGGTCGCGCTCCATCAAGTCGGTCGCGCCGTCGCGGACGTCACGGTGCGCATGCGGCTCCAGCTCATCGACGCGCTGCTTGCGGCGCGCTGGTCCTACTATGTCCGCCAGCCCGTAGGCCGCTTCGCGAACGCGCTTGGCGCGGAGGCGAACGACGCCGGGGCGGCCTATCATCAAAGCGCCCAACTCACGGCCGAGTTGATCCAGATCGCGACCTACTTCGCGATCGTCATGATCTTTTCCTGGAAGCTCGCTCTGGTGGCGATCGGCGTCGGGCTGATCATGGTCCTGACGCTCAATCGTTTCGTGATCATCGCGAAGCGGACCGCTCGAAAGCAGAACCGCCATATCAAGCGGATGATCGCCGGCCTCACCGACCTCCTGGTCGGACTGAAGCCGATGAAGGCGATGGGCCGCCAGGGCCGCTTCCAGACGCTGTTCGAGCGCGACGCCCGCATCATCCGCAAGGCTCAGCGTAAGCAGTCCTTTGCGCGCCACGCCAACAAGGCGCTGCAGGAGCCGATCCTCGCGGCCTGTCTGGCCATCGGCCTCTATGGCGCGCTGGTGATCTGGCAGGCGCAGCCTGGCGAAGTGCTCATCATGGCCGTGCTGCTGGTGCGCATGGTCACGACCATCGGCAAGGCCCAGGAGGGTCTGCAAGCGGTCCGCATCGCCGAAGTCGGCTTCGTCTCGATCATCGAGGCGATCGACTACGCCCGCTCCGCGCGCGAGCCCGCTCATGTCGGCGCGGACCCGACCTTCGAGCGCGGTGTGACGTTCCGCGACGTCACCTTCGCCTATGACGACACGACGATCATCGAGCGCGCGTCGTTCGAAGTGCCGAGAGGCCTCGTCACCACGATCACCGGCGGCTCGGGCGCGGGCAAGACGACGACGGTCGACCTGCTGCTCGGCCTTCATGAGCCGCAATCCGGCGAAATCCTGATCGACGGCAAGCCGCTCTCAGAGATCGACCTCGTCAGCTGGCGGCGGATGACCGGCTACGTGCCGCAGGAGCTGATCCTGTTCCACGACACGCTGCTGTCGAACGTCACGCTCGGCGAGCCGGAATTCACCCAGGAGGACGTCGAGCGCGCCATCGAGGCGGCCGGCGCGTCGGATTTCGTCTCCCGCCTACCAGAGGGCGTACAGACGATCGTCGGCGAACGCGGCGCGCGCCTGTCGGGCGGCCAGCGCCAGCGCATAGCGATCGCCCGCGCGCTGATCCATCGGCCGAAGATCCTGATCCTCGACGAGGCGACAACCGCCCTCGACCCCGAGACGGAAGCGAACATCGTCCGCAACGTGCTGGAGCTCGCCCGCTCGACAGGTCTGACGGTGCTCGCGATCTCGCACCAGCCGGCCTGGGCGCGCGCCTCCGACCATGTCGTTAGACTGGAGGGCGGGCGAGTCGTAACCGTCGAACGGCGCGTCGATTTCACGGCCGAGACGCCCGAGCCCGCGTCGAGCGCGTCCGCCTGATGCGCACGGACCATTCTGCGAGGTTTGCAAGTCTATGATCGAGAACGGCGCGTTCGTCATGACCCCCGAGATCGCGGCGGAGCGCGGGCTGACGATCCTCGACGCCCTTGAGATCGCCGGCCAGGGCGAGGAAGGCTTCAACTTCCATACCGGCCGGGGCGTCCTCTCCGAGGCCCTGCCCTATGCGCGACTGAAGGACGAGGCGCGCGCGCTGGCGGCGAAGCTGCTCGGCGCGGGCGTGAAGCCGGGCGACCGGGTGGCGCTGATCGCCGACACCGAGGGCGATTTCGTCCGGCTTTTCTTCGCCTGCGGCTATGCCCGCATCGTGCCGGCCCCGATGCCGCTGCCGATGGCGTTCGGCGGGCGCGACGCCTATCTCGCTCATATCAGAAAGATGATCGAATCCGCCGACGCAGCGGCGGCCTTCGCCCCCGTCGCAATGAGGGACTGGCTGCTCGAGGCCGCAGACGGCCTCACCCTCGTGATGACAGGGACGATCGCAGACCTCGAAGCGGCTGCGCCGGTCGAAGGGCCGCTGACGCGGCCGGAGCTCGACGATCTCGCTTATATCCAGTTCTCGTCAGGCAGCACGCGGTTCCCGAAGGGAGTCTCGGTCACCCACCGCGCGCTGATGGCGAACGCGACGGCGATCAGCCGTCACGGCCTGGTGGTGCGCCCCGGCGACCGCTGCGTCTCCTGGCTGCCGTTCTACCACGACATGGGCCTAGTCGGCTTCATGCTGGCCCCGATCGTCGCGAACCTGACGGTCGACTACCTCGCCACCCGCGACTTCGCACGACGCCCGCTGCTGTGGCTCGAGATGATCGGGCGGGCGAAGGCGACGATCTCCTATTCGCCGAGCTTTGGCTTCGAGCTCGCCGCCCAGCGCGCGGCGACGCTGGATCTTGGCGACCTCGACATCTCGACCTGGCGCTGCGCCGGCATCGGCGGCGATATGATCCGTCCCCACGTGCTGCGCCGCTTCGCCGACCGTTTCCGAGCGCACGGCTTTGACCAGCGCGCCTATGTCGCGAGCTACGGCATGGCGGAGGCGACGCTCGCGCTGACCTTCGCGCCGCTCGATCACGGCCTGCGCGCCGACATGCTGGACCTCGACGCGCTCGAGAACGAGGGCGTCGCCTCGCCCTCGACCTCCGAAGAGCGCGCCCGCGAATTCGTCCTGTGTGGGCCGGTTCTCCCCGGCCATGCGATCGAGGTTCGTTCGCCCGAAGGCGAGACGCTGCCGGAACGCCGCGTGGGACGCATCTTCGCGCGGGGGCCGAGCCTGATGCGCGACTATTTCCGCGAGCCGGAGGCGACGGCCGAGACGCTCTCGCCCGACGGCTGGCTCGACACCGGCGACCTCGGTTATGTCGCCGACAAGCAGATCGTGATCACGGGCCGAGCGAAGGACCTCATCCTCGTCAACGGGCGCAACGTCTGGCCGCAGGATCTCGAATGGGCGGTGGAGAGCGGCGTCGAGGGCCTGCGGAGCGGCGACGTTGCGGTGTTCTCGGTCGACCATGCGGAGGGCGAAGAGGTGGTCGCGCTCGTCCAGGCCCGCAGTGGGGCGCCGGAGGTTCGCGAAAAACTCACCACTGACGTCGCCTCGCTGCTCCGCCAGCGATTCGGCACTCCGGTCGTCGTGCGCCTTGTCGGCGCGCACGCGCTGCCGCTCACCTCGTCCGGCAAGCTCAGCCGCGCGCGCTCGCGCGAACTCTATTTGTCGTTGAAGGCCGAAACCGCCTGAACACGATTTGAAACACTTCGTTTCAAGCGCGTCGTTCCCAGTCGGACGACAGCCAAGAAGCCCTTCGCGCAAGCGCCTCCCACTCCGCCCGCTCGACCGGATCAGCAGCGGCGTTGACCGAACGGTTCGGTCAACGGTAAGGAATTCGTCAGGCTTATGAATGATGAAGGGATGCGAGCCGCCACGAAGTCTTCGGACTGGGGACCATGGGGCGACTGCGGGATGGCGGTGATGGGCGTTGAACGCCGAGCACGACATTTCCGCAACAGTCCGAATGCATCCAAGTTCGCTGGCTTCTCCAGCCTTCGCGACTCGTGCTCAATAACCGTTCGGCGCTGTAACATGCTGCATTGAAGAGTGTATCCTTCGATGTTGCGGAAGTAACGACCGATTTCTAGTTTACCGTCGTCCACTCGTCTTCGCGGCGGCGACCAAGCCAAGGCGCGAAGATGACGGACGAAACGACGCTGATCCCGGAAATCTCTGACGTTCTGGAATCGGTGACGAACAAGCGGGTGGAGCTCTCGCCGGAGATGAACATCGTCAATGATCTTGGTCTCGATTCCATCGCGGTCATGAACTTCTGCATGGCGCTGGAAGACCGGTTCGACATCTCCATTCCGCTCAATGACATGGCCAGCGTTGTGACGGTCGCCGATCTGGCGAACACGATCGAAACGCTGCGGAGTAACGCGTGATGGCAATCCTCGATAAGTTCTCGCAGCTGGCGGCCCGCTACGACGCGCTGAAGCAGAGCGGCGGCGACCCGTTCTCGATCAAGTTCGACGACATCATTTCGTCGGTCGAGGGCGTGGTGAACGGCAAGCGCACGCTGCTGTTCGGCACCAACAACTATCTCGGCCTGACCTTCGACCCGGTTGCGATGGAGCGCTCGATCGAGGCGATCCGCACGCACGGCACCGGCACCACCGGCTCGCGCATCGCGAACGGCAGTTATCGCGAGCATGAGCGGCTCGAGCGCGAGCTCGCCGACTTCTACGGCCGCAAGCACTGCATGGTGTTCTCGACCGGCTATCAGGCGAACCTCGCCATGATCTCGACGCTGGTCGGCAAGGACGACCACCTGATCATCGACGCAGACAGCCACGCCTCGATCTACGACGCGTCGCGGCTCGGCCATGCGCCGGTCGTGCGCTTCCGCCACAACAATCCCGACGACCTCGCCAAGCGCCTCGCTCGGCTGAAGGACGTTCCCGGCGAGAAGCTGATCGTCGCAGAAGGCATCTACTCCATGCTCGGCGACACCGCGCCGCTGAAGGAGTTCGTCGACGTGAAGCGCGAGTTCGGCGCTTACCTCATGGTCGACGAGGCGCACTCGATGGGCGTGCTCGGGCAGCGCGGCCGCGGCCTCGCGGAGCGTGAGGGCGTCGAGGACGACGTCGACTTCGTGGTCGGCACCTTCTCGAAGAGCCTCGCCAGCGTCGGCGGCTTCTGCGTCTCGAGCATCGAAGGCTTCGAAATCCTGCGCCTCGCCGCCCGCCCCTACATGTTCACGGCCTCGCTGCCGCCGGCGGTGATTTCGTCGACGATCTCCGCGCTCGAGACGCTCCGCAAGGAGCCGCAGCGCCGCCAGAAGCTGCGCGCCAACTCGCGCCGCTTCTACGACGGCCTCAAGAACGCCGGCTTCACCGTCGGGCCGGAGGCGAACCCGATCGTCGCCGTGATCCTGAACGACGCCGCGGTGGCGACCGCGTTCTGGCGCCGTCTGGTCGACGAGGGCATGTACCTCAACCTGGCGCTGCCGCCCGCAACGCCGAACTCCTCGGCCTTCCTGCGGTCGAGCGTGAGCGCGGCGCACACGAATGAGCACATCGACTTCGCGATCGAGCTGATGACCCGCATCGGCCGCGAGTTCGGCATCTTGCCCGACGCCGAGGCCGTCGATTACTCGAACGTGACGCAGTTCCCGCGCGTCAGCGCAGAACGCCCTGGCGCCAGAGCCGCCAAAGCGCCGGCCCGGCGGCCAGCAGCGGATGTCGGCGCTGGAATGGCGTGATCTCGATCTTGTGGCCGGAGTGCCGCTCGATCTTCCAGGCGATGTAATCCACGCCGCCTGAAAACGTGAATGCGGCCTTCGCGAGCCGCGCAAGATTCAAGGGCTTGGCGACGCGCTTCCGGCGCGCCCAAGCCCTTTCTGCATCCGCTCTCGCCTGATCGTTGAGATCGGGTGCGATCTCGCCCTCACTTTCCACAAAGCCGATCCCCTCCGCCGCAAGCGCAAGCGGCAGAATCGCGGCATAGCGCTCCGGCGCGGCGTCGACGATCGAGCTCGATCGGTTAGCGCCTTCGACACGAAGCTCGGAGGCGTAGGTCCGCGCGAACAGCGCGCGCCAGAATGCGTCCGCCGGAGCGGAGCGCGGGCCGAGATGCGCCGCCCACCATGCCGCCCCGCCGACGGCCAGAGCGACCGCCTCCGCCACAGCCGCTCGCGCGGCGTCGTCACGCGCGAAAACCAACGCGCAGGGCTGCGCGAAACGCGCCCAAATCGTGGTGTCGTAGCTCTTCGCCTGTGCGTGGTCGCGGAACTGGGCGAGCGACATGATCGCGATCTTGGCGCGCAGCGTCATGCCGGCGGCGGTGGCCTCGGCATATTCCACGTTCGGCGGCAAGGTTTTCGCGCCCCGTGCGGCCGCCTTGCCCCAGTCCCACGCCGCGAAGTCGTCGAGCAGGACGTAGAAATCGAGCAGCCCGTCGGTCGCGCCAGTGCGCAGCGCCGAGCCGTAGAACAGCACGCCGACCACGCCGCTTCCGCCCCGCCCCGCGATCTCCGTCGCGAACGCGGCGACGGCCGGCGCAACGGGACACAAGAGTTCGTCGGCGACGAAGGCGGAGAGGCTGGCGGGCGCGCTCATAAGCTCACGAACCTGATCGCCGACCCGGCCTTCAGCTCGACGCGACCGTCCGGCCCCGGCGAGAAGGCGTCGCCATCCAATATGAAGGGATCAGACAGCGTCAGAGACACCTGGTCGGCGCGCAGGCTGGCGTATCCCTCTTTATCGGCGAAGGACGGCTTGCGGCCCAGGCCGAGCGCCAGGAACCCGCGCGCAAGGCGCCGCGGCGGAGCGGCGATCTCTGTCAGCCGGATCGCGCCCTCTCCCTCGCCCCAGAAGGGGTAGAGCCTGAGGATCAGCCGGTGAAGCGAGGTCGCGAGCAGCACGAAGCTGTGGCCGCTGCGGGCGGGCGCGCCATCGACTGCGATCGAAAGCGGGACGCCGCTCCGCCAGATCTGGCGGTCCTTGCCGAAGGCGGCCGCGCCGCCCATCAACACGCCGAGCGCAACCCCGATCCCTTGCGCGAAGCCGCGCGAATGCACCCTCTCGTTCACGAGCCGCGTTGTGCGTTCGTAGGCGCCGAGACCGAACACGAAGCCGATCCGTGTCCAGCCATCCGTCGTCACCATGATCGGCCGCCGGATCTCCTCCGCTCGCCATGCTCCACTCGTCGCCGCTTGCGCGAGCCGCTCCAGTCCCTCCGCGCTCCGCGCGACGCCGCCGACGTCGAGCGCGGCGACGTTGGTCTTGCCGCTCGGAATGATGGCGATCGAGGGCGGCTTGTCGCCATAGGCCTGCGGGAGCGCGCTCAGAACGTCCCGGAGCGTGCCGTCGCCGCCATCGACCGCCACCACGGACACGCCTGCTTGAGCGAAGCGCGTCAGCGCGGCGGGGTAGCCGTCCAGGGTCTCGGGCGCTTCGACGAGAACTCCGGGCGGCGCGTGGTTCAGAACCGCCTCGCGCGTGTTCCGCCAGCTCCGTCCGTTCGCAATGATCCCGACGACGCTCACGCCTCGAGCCAGGAGGTGAGCCGCCCCTTTCGACGCGCCCAAAAGCCCTGGACGATCTGCGCAGCGTGGACGACGAGCGACAGCACGATCCACCACGCAGTCGCGATCATGCCGAGGTCGGGCCGGCCGAACAGCGTGAAGACGGTGAGGATCACGAGGTTCGGGTTCCGCCGCGCCGTGATCAGCCGGAAGAAGCTGTCGAACGGCCGCCAGACGTGCATGTGCATGCCGAAGGCGCGCACGAAGATGCCCTCGAGGATGCGCTGGACGACATAACCGCCGAAGATGATCCAGACGACGAGGTCCGGCCGCTCGATCGGCAGGCCGTAGGCCGGCAATCCGATGACCCACGCCCACCACCAGAACGGCGGGTGGATCAGGTCGACGCCGTGGTCGAGCACGTCGCCGAACTTGGAATAGGTCATCGTCACGCGGGCGAGCTTGCCGTCGACCGTGTCGAGGAAGGTCATGATCCAGGCTGGGATAAGGCCGGTCAGGTACCAGCCTTGCCAGAACAGCCCGAGCGCCAGGAACATCAGCGCGATGCCGAGATAAGTCACCTGGTTCGGCGTGATGGCGCGCTCGGCGCACCATTTGGTGACGATCTGCGCCGGGACCGGCCAGACATATTTGGTGATCCCGTCCGTCACGCCTTTGTAGGAGGCGGCGAAGCTGCGGTCCTCGACCTCCTTTACGGTGGTCGCGTCGAGCGGAACGGCGTAGGCGATCTCGCGCTTGCGGAGCTGGAAATTGTAGGAGCCGCCAAGACCTTCGGCGTCGAGCCCATCGACGCCCACCGGAAGCGGCCCGCGGCCTCCGAGCGCCGCCATCGCGGTCGCGACGTCAGACGCCGAGACGTTGGCGGCGACAGGAACGCCGGCGACGATGAGCGCGCAGTCCGGCCGCTCTGCGAGCGCTGCGATCAGCCGCTGCTCGTAGGCATGGTCGACGCGCAGCAGGATCACCCGTCCGCCGGTAGCGGCGGCGGCGATATCTTGGCCGACGTTGGTGATCTTGACCTTCAGGAGCTGCCGCCGCAGCCTCTCGGCCGAGCTCATGCCCCAGATGCGCACCTCGGAGACGCCGAGCAGGACTGCAGTCGTCGCCTGCGCGCTTTTGCCCGTTTCCGTCATTCTTGTCGCATTTCCATTGCATGCCGAGATTTCGCGTGTCGTTTAGCGGCAAATAGCGCCGCTCGCCACCCGCTCTCCCGAGGAGCCGCCGCAAATGGCCAACAGGACGATGGAGAAGTTCGGCTTTCCGCGCAGCCTCGTGGCGGAGGTCGGCGCGTGGAGCGTGCTGGTCCGGCCCAAGCAGCCGGCGCTCGGCTCCCTCGTGCTGGTCTGCCGGGAGGACGCCACGGCATTCTCCGCGCTGTCGCCGCAGGCCTTCAGCGATCTCGGCCGCGCGATTTCCGGGATCGAGGCGATGCTGAAGCCGTTCGCGGATTACGAACGGATCAACTATCTCATGCTGATGATGGTCGACCCGGACGTCCACTTCCACGTGATCCCTCGCTATGACGGGGCGCGAAGCTTCGGCGACCTCGAGATTTCGGACGCCGGCTGGCCGGGACCGCCGGACCTTTCGTCGGGGCCGGACCTCGATGAGGGCCAGATCGACGCGCTCGCGGGCGCGCTGAAGTCGCGCTGGGCTGGCGTCTGATGGGCCATCTCCTCGGCCTCAGGCTGCTCGAACGCTATGTCTTGAGGCTCGCGCTGAAGCCGATGTTCGGCGCGCTCGCCGTGGTGCTCGCCGCGCTGCTGCTGGAACGCGTGCTGAGGCTCGTCGATCTGCTCGCCACGGCCGGCGCGCCGGTCTTCCTCGTGTTCGCGCTGTCGGCCAATCTCGTGCCGCATTATCTCGGCTTCGCGCTACCTGCGGGCTTCGCGCTCGGCGTGTTCAGCGCGATTTCGCGGCTCTCGCTGGGCGCCGAGCTGGAGGCCATGCTGGCGAGCGGCGTGTCGATCCCGTCGGTCACCCGGCCGCTGATCGCGCTCGGCTGTGTGCTCGCGGTGGTCAGCATCGCGGTCACGGGCTTCATCGCGCCGCTCTCCCGCTACGCCTATCGAGACATCCTGAATTCGGGCGTCACCTATGCCTGGCGCGCGCATGCGCCGGCCGCGACCTTCATCAGCGCCAAGGACGGGCTGACGATCACCGCCGACGAGGTCGACAAGACCGGCCGCCAGCTCACAGGCGTCTTCATCCAGAACCGCGAGAACGGCGTCGAGGTGGTGACGACCTCGGTCAGCGGAACGCTGGAGCTGACCCCCGACAGAGCCCAGATCCAGCTTAGACTTCACAACGGCGTCGTGGTGCGGGATTACGGGGCGGCGCGGCCGAGCACGTTGCGTTTCCAGGAGCTCGTGCTCGACAAGAAGTTCGCCCTCGAGGCGCCGCCTTTCCGGCCGCGCGGCGGCAATGAGCGCGAGCTAACGCTGACCGAGCTCTGGAGCGAGATGAGCGCGCAGCCGCCGTCCTCTCCGCTGAATGAGCTGCAGGCGGAGTTCCATTCCCGCATCGTTCGGTCGCTGTCGCTGCCGTTCCTGCCGCTCCTCATCGTGCCGCTCAGCATGACGCTCCGCCGCAACACGCGCTTCGGCAACGCCGCTGCGGCCGCCGTGCTGATGATCCTGTTCCACAACGCGCTGCAGATCGGCGAGACCTTCGCCCACAAGGGCCGCGCGCCCGCGGCCGTCGCGCTCTGGGTTCCGTTCATTCTCTTTGCCGCCTTCTCGACCTGGCTGTTCTTCACCAGCACTGACCGGCCCGGCGACACCGCCGTCTCGCGCGCGATCGACAGGATGAGCGAAGCTGTCCAGGCGCTCGGGCGCCGCACGATCGGCCGCTTCCGCACAAGGACTGCGCAGGGCTAGATGCGTTTCACCCGGTATCTCAGCGGCATGCTGATCCGCCGCGCGCTTTCCGCCGCGCTGATCCTCGCCTTCATCATGCAGGTTCTCGACCTCGTCGATAACGCCGGCGACATCCTCGACCAGGGCGAAGGCCTGGCCGGGCTGCTGCGCTACGCCGGACTCAAGATGCCAATGCTGCTGACCCGCGCGCTGCCGCTCGGCGCCTTGATCGGCGCCCTGCTGACCCTGCTGACGCTCGCCCGCAACAGCGAGATCGCGGCGATGCGCTCGGCCGGGCGCAGCACCTGGCTGATGTTCCTGATGATGCTGCCGGGCGCGATCGTGCTGACCCTGCTGCAGTCGACGCTGATCGACGTCGTCGTGCCGCGCTCGGAAGCGCGCCTCGCGATCCTCGCGACCCATGCCGCTGACGAGGAGGCGAGCCAGGACGGCAAAGACGTCAAGCCGACCTGGATCCGCGTGGGCGACGCGGTCGTGTCCTTCGACCGGGTCAACAATCGTGGCCGCAAGCTGAAATCGCTGAAGATCTACGATCGCGACGCGAGCAAGATCGTCACCTCCCGCACCGTCGCCAGCGAAGCGCGCTGGGAGAACGGCCGCTGGATCCTGAAGGATGCGGAACGGATCGACTGGACGCGGGCGAACTTCAACGTCCGCACGCCGGCCGACGGCCCGTGGGCGACGACCATGACGCCCGACGACGTGCTCTCGGCGCTGACGCCCGAAAGCCGCGTCTCGCTGACCGCGGCCCGCGCCGTGCTCGCGGGCGAGGCGACGCCGAACGCGCCGATCGCCTTCTATCAGACGCTGGTCGAGCGGGTTTACGCAGGCCCCCTCGGCACGATTGTCATGGTGCTGCTTTCGATGCCGGCCGCGCTGGTGAACTGGCGCGACCAGCGTTCGGCGCGCCATGCGGTCGTCGCGGTCGCCGGTGGGCTGATCTTCATGTTGTGCGACGGGCTGCTTTCGACGCTCGCGCTGACGGACGTGGTGCGCCCCGTCATCGGCGCCTGGTCCGGGCTCGTGATTTTCGCCGTCTATGGACTCTGGCGGCTGCGCCGGATCGATGGCGGTTGGCCGGCGCCGAAAGCGCCGGCGGGCCGGGACGCCCGGCTGGCGGAGGCCTGAACATGAGCGCGGTCGAAATCAAGCGCGTCGTCTCGAAAGCAGATTTCGACGCCTTCATCGCGCTGCCGAAGCGGCTGAGCGCGGGCGACCCGAACTACATCGCGCCGCTCGACTTCGAGCGGAAGGAATCGCTGTCGCGCACCAAGAACCCGCTGTTCAATTACATGGAGGCCGAGTTCTTCCTCGCGATGAAGGGCGGGCGCCCCGTCGGCCGTATCTCCGCCCAGGTCGACCGGCGCACCGGCGAGGTCGGCCATTTCGGCCTCGTCTCCGGCGAGAACGATCCGGAGATCTTCGCGGCGCTGTTCGCCGAGGTCGAGCGCTTCCACCGCGCCCGCGGCAAGGCGGAGATCCAAGGTCCGTTCAATCTCTCGATCAACGAGGAGATCGGCCTGCTAGTCGAGGGCCACGACACGCCCTCCATGCTGCTGATGCCGCACGACCCGCCTTACCTCGCCCCCCACATCGAGGCGGCTGGCTATTCCAAGGCGATGGACCTCTACGCCTATCTGCTCGACACCGCGGTCCCTTTCCCCAAGGCGATCGAGCGCGTCTTTGCGCGGCCGGCGCCCGCGGGGCTGACGGTGCGCCATATCGACTGGAAGCAGTACGACCGCGAACTCGCGGCGATCATCGACATCTTCAACGACGCCTGGGCCGACAATTGGGGCTTCGTGCCCTTCGCCAAGGATGAGCTCGATCATCTCGCGAAATCGATGAAGATGCTGCTCGACGAGGACCTCGTCTGGATCGCGGAGGTGAACGGCAAGCCTGCCGCGTTCGGCGTCGGCCTGCCGAACCTCAACGAGATCATCCGCGATTTCCACGGCAAGCTGCTGCCGTTCAATTGGGCCAAGCTGATCTGGCGGCTGAAGGCGCGAAAATATTCGTCGGCGCGTTTCGCGCTGATGGGCGTCCGCCGCGAATACCACGGAACTTATCTCGGCAACGTCATGCCGCTCTACCTCTTCAAGGAGTTCCGCGAGGTCGGCCGATCCCGGAAAATCCGCCACGTCGAGATGTCGTGGATCCTCGAGACGAACATGCCGATGCGGCACATGGCCGAGGCCTTGAGCCACGGCGAGCCCTACAAGACCTATCGCGTCTACTCGAAGCGGCTCGTACCATGACCGTCACCGCGCTCGTGCTCGCGGGCGTCCGGCCGGGCAAGGACGCGCTCGCCGAATTCGCCGGCGTCTCCCACAAGGCGCTGATCCCCGTAGGCGGCGTCGCCATGCTCGACCGGGTGGTCAACGCACTCCGCGCGAGCGGCCGGGTCGGCCGGATCGCGGTCTCGATCGACCGGCCCGAGCTGGTGACGACCGAAGGCGTCGAGATCATCCGCTCGAAGGCGTCCTTGAGCGAAAGCGTGGCGGCCGCGGTCGCTCAGCTCGGGACGCCGCTGTTCGTCACGACCGCGGACCATGCGCTGCTCGAGCCGGAATGGGTCCGCTATTTCCTCGACAATACGCCCGACAGAACCGTCTCCGCCGCGCTTGCGCGCGACAGTGTGGTGATGGCGTCGACGCCTGGCACTAAGCGGACCTTCCTGAAGCTCGCGGACGGGGCGTTCTCGGGCTGCAACATGTTCTATTTCCGCGACGGCGAGGCGGTGAAGGCCGTCGAGATGTGGCGCTCGGTCGAGCAGCTGCGCAAAAAGCCGCTAAAACTCCTCCAAAAGCTCGGTCCCCGCGCGGTGCTGGACTATGCCCTCGGCCGGCTGACGCTCGCGCGCGGAGTAGCCGCGATCGAGCGGTTGTCGGGCGTCAGCGCGGGCGTCGTCGAGATGCCCTTCGGCCGCGCCGCGGTGGACGTCGACAAGCCGGCGGACCTGATTCTCGTGCGGCAGATCGTAGAGGGCTGAGCCCTCCTCACGCGTTCTCCCGCTCCTCGATCAGCCTCTCCAAGCTCTCGAGCCGATCCGCCTCGTGGGGCGGCTTGTCCCAGCGGATGCGCGCGACCCTCGGGAATCGCATCGCGACGCCGGACTTGTGCCGCGCCGAGCGCGCGATGCCCTCGAAGGCGATCTCCAGCACCAGCCCGATTTCGCGCTCATGCGCCACCTCCCGCACCGGGCCGAAGCGGTTGATCGTGTTCTTGCGAACGAAACGGTCGAGCTCGACGAGCTCCTCGTCGGTGAAGCCGAAATAGGCCTTGCCGACCGGCGTGAGCTTCTCGCCCTCGTCGTCTTCGGTCCAAACGCCGAACGTGTAGTCCGAATAGAACGACGACCGTTTGCCGTGCCCGCGCTGGGCGTACATCAGCACGGCGTCGACCGTCATCGGGTCGTGCTTCCACTTGAACCACAGGCCCTTTGGCCGGCCGACGACATAAGGGCTGTCGTGGCGCTTCACCATCAGCCCCTCGACCGCGGCGGCGTCCTCGCCGGCGCCGGCGGACGCAGGATCGAGCCGCGCCGCGGCAAGTCCGTCCCAGTCCTCGAACGACACGATCTGCGAGAGGTCGACCCGCGGATTGGCCTCGCGCGCGACGAACGCCTCCAGGCGCTTGCGCCGCTCGCTGAAAGGCAGCTCGCGCAGGTCCTCGCCCCCCTCGAACAGCAGGTCGTAGGCGCGGATATGCGCGGGGAACTCGGCAGTGAGCTTGGGCGTCACCGCCTTCCGATTCAGCCGCTGTTGCAGCACGTTGAAGGTCTGCACGCGACCGTCGCGCAGGATCAGCAGCTCGCCGTCGATCGCGCCGTCGAAGGTCAGAGCTTCGACGAGGTCCGGGAAAGCGCCGGATACATCCTCTCCCGACCGGCTCCACAGCCTGGCGACGTGTCGGCCGTCCGCGTCCTTACCGGCCGAGGCCTGCACGCGGATGCCGTCCCATTTCCACTCGGCGACGAAGGCCTGCGGATCAAAGCTCCGGAAGTCCGCGTCTTCGAGCGGATGAGCGAGCATCGGCGGCCGGAACGGCGCGGGGTCGTCGGCGAACGGCCGCTCCCCCCTGCCCTCCATCCAAGCGAACAGGTCTTCGTAAGGCGGGACAAGCCCCGGCCAGACGAGCTCGACGTCGTCCGGCTTATGGCTTTCGCCAAGCGCGGCGACCGCCGTCTTCGCGAGCCGGGCGGAGGCGCCGATGCGTAGCGAGCCAGTGATGAGCTTCAGAAGCGCCCAGCGACCGGTCTCGTCGAGCGCGTCCAGCCAGGCGGCGAGCCGCTTCGGCAAATCGAGCTTCGCCGTGGCGTGCAGACCCTCGACGATCTCGGAGAGCGGCGGCGCGCGGTTGGCGCGGGTCTCGCCCGGCCACATCAGAGCGACGGTCTCCGCGAGATCGCCGACATAGTCGTAGGACATGGCGAACAGCTCGGGGTCCGTCCGCTCCATGATGAGGCCGCGGATCATGCCGGGCTTGGCGTGCCGGAACGACAGCGCCCCGGTCAGCGCCGCCAGCGCCCAGCCGCGCTCGGGGTCCGGCGTCTCGCGGAAGTAATCCGCCATCAGCCGGATCTTGGCGTTGCGTCGCGGCTCGTAAGAGAGGCGGTCAAGCAGGAAGGCAAAGCGATTCATGCCTCTGCGGCCTCTTCAAGCGGCGTCTCGTCCGCCTCTCCTTCGTCGCCATAGCCGACGAGCCTCAGCGGGCGCGCCTTGAGGCCTGACGTCCCGCACCAGTGGACCAGCGCGTCCTCCTCGCCGTGAGTGACCCAGATTTCTTCGGCGCCGGTGTCGAGGATCGTGCGTCGCAACTCGTCCCAGTCCGAATGGTCGGAGACCACAAGCGGCAGCTCGACGCCCTTCTGGCGGGCGCGAGCGCGCACCCGCATCCAGCCCGAGGCCGCCACCGCGACGGGATCGGGGAACTTGCGCGCCCAGAGCTCGCGCAGCGCCGAAGGCGGGCACAGCACGATAGCGCCGCCGAGCTTCGCCCGCTCCTTGGGCTCGACGCGGACGGTCTCGCCGAGGTCGATCCCAAGCGCTTGGTAAGTCTCCGTCACCCGCACCATCGCGCCGTGGAGGTGGATCGGCTTCTCCCAACCGGCCATCCGCAGGAGCTTCATCAGCCGCTGCGCCTTCCCCAGCGAATAGGCTCCGACGAGATGCGCCCGCTCGGGAAACAGATCCACGCTGTCAAGGAGCTTCGCAATCTCGCCCTCCGCCGGCGGATGGCGGAACACCGGCAGCCCGAAGGTCGCCTCGGTGATGAACAGGTCGCAGGGCACAACCTCGAAATCGGCGGCTGTCGGGTCGTAAGCGCGCTTGTAGTCGCCGGATATCACGGCGCGAAAACCCTTCCACTCCAGCCTGATTTGCGCGGCCCCGAGCACATGGCCCGCAGGGTGAAAGCTCACCTTCACGCCGTTGACGTCGGTGGTCTTCCCGTAGGGCGCCGACTGGCGCGTCCTGCAGAAATCCTCGCCGTACCGCGCCGCCATAATGGCGAGCGTCTCCGGCGTCGCCATCACCGCGTCGTTGCCCGGCCGCGCGTGATCAGCGTGGCCATGGGTCACGAACGCCCGCTCCACAGGCCGCATCGGGTCGATATAGGCGTCGGCCGGCGGGCAAAAGAGGCCGCGGGGGGTGGGACAGAGCAGATCTTCGGGGCGCATGCGGAAGGAGAGATGGGGCTTTGCGGGCCGAGAAACAGGCGGGCGCATCGAAGCCTCTCCGGCGATCGCGCGCTACTCAGCCCCTCCTCTCGACGCCTGCAGCTCTTATCTATCTCCCGTGTCCACCGCCCGCCGCACCGAGGCCGTCCCGCTGCTGCCCGACCGGTTCCTGCGATGGTTCGCTGGGCGCGGGTGGACGCCGCGTGCGCATCAGCTCGAACTGCTTTCGCTCGCCAAGGCCGACAAGGACGCGCTGCTGATCGCGCCGACGGGCGCCGGCAAGACGCTCGCGGGCTTCCTGCCTACGCTGGTCGAGCTCGCGGAAAGCCCGCGAGGCGACAATCCGGGCATCCACACGCTCTATGTCTCGCCGCTGAAGGCCCTTGCGGTCGACGTCGCGCGCAACCTCGAACGGCCCGTCGCGGAGATGGGCCTGAACATCCGCATCGAGGGGCGCACCGGCGATACGCCGGCCAGCCGCCGCCAGCGGCAGAAGCGAGAACCGCCGGACATCCTCCTGACGACGCCAGAGCAACTCGCCCTCCTGATCGGCGATCCCGGCGCGAGCCGGCTGTTCGAGACTGTGCGGCGCGTCGTAGTGGACGAATTGCACGCGCTCGCGCCGACCAAGCGTGGCGATCAGCTCGCCCTTGCCCTCGCCCGCATCCGCGCCCTCGCGCCCGATCTCGTCATGGCCGGCCTTTCGGCGACGGTGAAGGGGCCGGAGGAGCTCCGTCGCTGGCTGGTCGATCCGCGGCGCGGCGCGGCGATGGCTGAGCTTGTGGAGATCAAAGACGGGGCCGCGCCGGACATCACGATCCACGCGACCGACGAGCGGCTGCCCTGGTCGGGGCACACGGCGCGTCACGCGATCCCCGAGATCTACGAGGCGATCAAGCGCCACAAGACGACGCTGCTGTTCGCCAACACGCGCGCTCAGGCGGAGATGACGTTCCAGGAGCTGTGGAAGGTCAACGAGGACACGCTACCGATCGCGCTCCACCACGGATCGCTCGACGTCGGCCAGCGCCGTCGGGTTGAGGCGGCGATGGGGGAAGGCCGGCTGAAGGCCGTCGTGGCGACCTCGACGCTCGATCTCGGCATCGACTGGGGCGACGTAGACCTCGTCGTCCATATCGGCTCGCCCAAGGGTTCGTCGCGCCTGCTCCAGCGCACCGGCCGCGCCAACCACCGGTTGGACGAACCGTCTAAGGCCCTGATGGTGCCGGCGAACCGGTTCGAGGTCATCGAATGCGAGGCCGCCCGGGAAGCGGCGCTCGCAGGCGAGCAGGACGCGGAGACGGTGAAGCCCGGCGGGCTCGACGTGCTGGCGCAGCACGTGCTCGGCGTCGCCTGCGGCGGTCCGTTCGACGCCGACGCGCTCTATTCGGAGGTGACGTCGGCGTCCCCGTACGCCGCCCTCGACCGCGCGACATTCGACGACGTCGTCGAATTCGTTGCGACCGGCGGCTACTCGCTCCGCTCCTATGAACGCTACGCCAAGATCCGCCAGACGCAGGACGGCCTGTGGCGCGTCGCCAATCCCGGCGTCGCGCAGCGCTGGCGGATGAATATCGGCACGATCATCGAGGCCGTCTCCTACAAGGTCCGGCTGGGCAAGGTCCGGCGCGCGGCCGGCGGCGTCGTTGGGAAGGCCAACTTCGGCGGGCGGGTCCTCGGTGAGATCGAGGAATATTTCGTCGCGACCATGTCGCCGGGCGACACCTTCATGTTCGGCGGCGAGATCCTGCGCTACGAGGCGCTGATCGAGAACGAGATCTACGTCTCGCGCTCGTCTTCCGAAGCGCCGAAGGTGCCGACCTATGTCGGCGGGCGCATGCCGCTGACGACCGACGTCGCGGCGCGGGTGCGCGCCATTCTCGACGCGCCCGAGACCTGGGACACGCTGCCGACTCAGGTCCGGGAATGGCTAACCTACCAAGCCGAGCGCTCGGTGATTCCGGACCGAAACCGGCTTCTCGTCGAGACTTTCCCACGCGCTGGAAAGCACTTCCTCGTGACCTACCCCTTCGAAGGCCGTCTGGCGCACCAGACGCTCGGCATGCTGCTCACGCGCCGGCTTGAGCGCGCTCACGCACGGCCGATGGGATTCGTGGCGAGCGACTACGCACTGGCGATCTGGGGCCTGTCCGACATGAGCGCGATGCTCGACGGCGATCTTCTGTCGCTCGACGGCCTTTTCGACCAGGACATGCTCGGCGACGACCTGGAAGCCTGGATGGCCGACAGCGCGCTGATGAAGCGGACCTTCCGCAACTGCGCGATCATCGGCGGCTTGATAGATCGCAACGTCGTCGGAGCCGCCCGGAAGATGGGCCGGCAGATCACGATGTCGACCGACCTGATCTACGACGTGCTCCGCCGTCACGAGCCCGGCCATGTGCTGTTGCGCGCCGCCCGCGCCGACGCCGCGCGCGGCCTCATCGACCTCGAACGCGTCGTCGAGTTCCTGGACCGCACCAAGGGCCGGATCGAACACCGCGCGCTCGATCGCGTCTCCCCGCTTGCGGTCCCGATCCTGCTCGAGGTCGGCCGCGAGCCCGTCTACGGCGCCTTTCAGGACATGCTGCTCAAGGAGGCGGCGGAGACGCTGGTGGAAGAGGCGATGGGGCCGCGATGACGCTTTGGCGGTATCCCGCCATGGACCCGCCTACGCGGTTCCTGCTACGTTCCTCCGCATGATTCTTTCCGCCGTCCTCCGCCGCGACATCGTCGAGCCCACGATCTCCGTCGCCGGCGTCGCGCTCGTGGCCGACGTCGCCGGCGCGCTCTACGAGCCGTCGTCGAGCGCGCTGATCGTCGCGGATCTCCATCTCGAGAAGGGATCGTCCTATGCGCGGCGCGGGCAGTTCCTGCCGCCTTACGACACCGCGACGACGCTCGGTCGCCTAGCGCAGTTGATCGACACCTACCGGCCACGGGCAGTGATCGCGCTCGGTGACAGTTTCCACGATCGCGCGGCGCCAGCCCGGCTGAACGAAGCTGACCGCGTCTCGCTCGCCGCGCTCCAGAACGGCCGCGACTGGATCTGGGTCGCGGGCAATCACGATCCCGAACCGCCTGCAGGCTGCGGAGGAGAGTCGCTGGCTGTGATGAGCCTTGGGGCTCTGACGCTGAGACATGAGCCGAGCGCCGGCGCGCAGGGCGAGCTTGCCGGCCACCTGCATCCCGTCGCGAAAATCGAAGTTCGTGGCCGGCGACTCAGGCGGCGATGCTTCGCGACCGATGGTGCGCGGGTCGTGCTGCCGGCCTTCGGCGCCTATGCGGGCGGATTGAACGTGCGGGACGCCGCCTTCGGCAGCCTGTTCCGACCCGGCGCGCTGACGGCCTGGATGCTGGGCGAAGAAGGCGTCTACGCCATTCCCACCCACGGGCTCAGGCCTGACTGAGCCGCCCTCAAGCCGCTCGTCGGATCACCACGTGTAGCGCAGGCCAACCGTTTGATACTGAGCGCCGCCGCTGTTGTCGTTGAACACGCCAAGCTTGCCGCCCGAGCGGTGATGGAAGCGCAAAACCAGGTTCCAATTCGGCTGGTCGGGCAGACCGAACGTGATCTCCGGCGCAAGGTAATGCAGAAGGTGCGAGTTGCTCGTGGACTTCTCATCCTCGATGCGGTCGATCTTGCTCGCGACGTTCAGGCCGGTCGACACCGCGACGGTGGTGCGGATGTAGTCGTTCCAGGGGAAGTAGTTCCAGCGCCAGTACATGGCGGTCCAGACCTCCCCGCCGTTCAGCCCTGATCCGAAGCGCTTGCCGATCCCAACCTCGGCCTCGAGATCCCAGAGGTTCTCGTAGGTCGCGAACTTGCGCGAAGCAGACGCGCCGATGAACTGGTTGTCCGTCGTGTCCCAGGTCCAGGGCGCGAACAAGCGGCCCTTGAGGAAAAGGCTCGACATCGCGGTCGCGACATAGACGCCGGCGTAGCCGGTGACCGAACAGGTCATGGCGCAAGGTTCGCTGCCCCAGGGCAGGAACTGGAAGCCGCTTCCGGTCTCCGTGGCCGCCGCCGGCGCGGGATCCGCGGCCTGGGCAGGCGCGCCAAAAGACAGCGCCGCGACCGAAATCATGGCCGCGCCGGCGCGCTTCAGATGACTCGAACTCACTGGAATGACCGCTCCCGCCGATGGCGCCTGCGCGCCGCTCCCCGTGCCGAAACTAGCACCGCCAAATACGTTCGCCAAACTCGGGAGGCCTTTCAGCCTCCATACGCGACCACCACCGCTGCGGCGATCATCGAAACCGTCGCTAGCGCCGCAAGCAGAAGCCTGAGACGCCCGTACCATCGCGGCGCGGCGAACCGCGTCGCGAATGCGCCGTCCACCGCGCCATGGACGACGAGGCCGACGACCATCATGGCGAGGCCGATCGATCCTCCGACGATCAGGCCCGCCCAACCCCATAGCGGCGGCGCCATCGCGCCGACGTAGAGCTTCGCTCTCAAGCTCCCGTTCGGGTGCCGGAGGGCGAGGCCCCAATGCGCCCCTCCGAGGAAGGACAGAATAGTCGCGCCGTAGCCCAGCAGCGCCATGGCGGGCGCGACGTCCCAAAACGGCGGCGCGCCCAGCGCGACGCAGAGCGCGAGCCCGATGAAGGGCGCGAGACCCGCGAGGCCGAGCGCAAGCGGCAATTCCGGTATCTCGGAATCGTCCCCTACCGGCTCCGATGCGATCAGCGTCATGGTCGCAAGCTCTCAGTCGCGGCGGAACATAGCAGACGCGGCCCATCCGAAAAGCAGCGCCAGGCCTGCGACCCCCACGCCGTAACCCAGCCGTATCCTTTCGGCGACATCGGCGACCTTCGCTTCGAAGCCGGCCTTCGCCACGCGGAAGGTAATCGTACGGCGCGCGACGAGCGTCTTGTCGGCGTAGAGCATGCCCTCGACCTCGAACGCGCCGAAGGGCGTGTTGGACGGCAGGTGCACGGTCGCGTGGAAGAGCTGCGGGTCGAACGAGACCCCCTCGTCGTCCTCGATCCACAGGCCGCGTTCGGCCTGCAGGCGCATGAGGGCTTGGCGCGCGGCCTGAGGGGCCGATCCGTCGCCGCGGGCGTATTCGGCGAGGCCGAGACGCGCGCGCGTTCTCTCCGCAGGATCGACGGTCTCGTCGAGCGGCGCATTCGACAGCACGCTCAGGAAGGACGGCGCCTCGGGAAAGCGCGAATTCTTCTTCGTGACCCAAAGTCCCGCGACCCGCCCTTTCTCGCGCACCACAAGCGTTTCCGCCGGTCCGCGCGTCGTGATCACGAGCTGATAGGCGCGACCGGGGATCGGTTCGCGCACAGTGCCGAACACCGTGACGTCGGCGCCCGCCCAGTTCGAGGCGATCGTGACGTCGAGCGAAGAGAGCGCGAGCAGGAGGTCTTCCGCGCGCGTCGGCGTGGAGAACACGACGAGCGCGGCAAGGCCGGCCGCCAGCTTCATCGCGCGCCTTCCGCGATGACGACGGAGAACGGTTCGATCGGCGTCAGCGTCAGATCCGCGAGGAAGCGGCCGGCGACTGCGAGCAGGAGGAGCGCCAGCAGCAGGCGGAGTTGCTCGCCCTTCATCGTCTGGCCGACCCGAACGCCGAACTGCGCTCCGATCGCGCCGCCCAGCATCAGGATCATCGCGAGCACGACGTCGACCGAGGCGTTGGTCGTAGCGTGCATCACCGTCGCGGCCATCATCGTCACGAAGATCTGGAACAGCGACGTGCCGACCACCACAGCCGTCGGAACGCGGAAGACGTAGACCAGCGCCGGCACGAGCAGGAAGCCGCCGCCGATGCCGAGCACCGCTCCTAGAAAGCCTACGCCCGCTCCGAGGGCGAGCAGCGGCAGCGCGCTGACATGGATCATCGAACGGCGGAATCGCATCTTGAACGGCAGGCGATCGACGAAGGTGCGCTTCACGCCGCGCGGCTTGGACGGAGGCGGCGCCTTGCGCATGAGCGCTCTCGTCGACTCGACCAGCATCAGCCCGCCGATCGCGCCGAGCACGATGACGTAGGAGACAGCGATGATGGCGTCGAGCTGGCCGGCGTCGCGCATGAGGTTGAAGAACCAGACGCCGAGCGCGGTGCCGGCCACGCCGCCTCCCAGCAGCACCCCGCCGAGCTTGAAATCGATCGCCTGCTTTCGCTGGTAGGCGAGCACGCCGGTGAAGGCGGAGGCCGCGATCTGCGGGGCCTCTGAGGCGACGGCGACAGCCGTCGGCACGCCGATGAAGATGAGCAGCGGCGTCATCAGGAACCCGCCGCCGATTCCAAACATGCCGGAGACGAAGCCGACGGCGAGCGCCATCCCGAGCACGAGCAGGACGTCGACGGGCAGTTCGGCGATCGGAAGGTAGGTCTGCATCTCAGGCCGCCGGCGGATCGCCCCACTGGATAGCGGGCCGATCCGGGCGCGTCATTGGTCGCAGCGCCAAAAGGCGGCGCCGCGCTGCTGAGTCACGGGGCGGCGGTGGCGCTCGCGCTGGTCGCGGCGACGTCCCAACCGCCGGGAGGCGACGGGATGTCGTTCGCGGCGGCGTCGAGCGGGCGGGGAACGAAGGCCGCGACGGTCGCCTTCGCGGAGTCGAGGCTCTTGCCGAGCGCCTTCGCGACTTCGTCGCGCTTGCGGCCGGCATCCTCGTCGCCCTGATCGGCCGCGAGAGCGAACCACTTGTAGGCGTCCATCAAGTTGCGCTTGCCGCCGAGCCCGCGGGCGTTCAGCACGCCGAGATTGTACTCGCTGTCGACGAGCCCACGCTCGGCCGCCAGCCGGAACCAGACGGCCGCGGCGTCGAAGTCCGGTCGGCCAAGGCCGCCCTCGGCATGGATGACGCCGAGATTGTGCATGGCGCGCACGTTGCCGGCGGCCGCGGCGCGCTCGTACCAGATGCGGGCCTTGGAGAGATCGCGAGTAACGCCTGAGCCCTTTTCGTAGAGCGATCCGAGACGATGCTGCGCCGGGGCAAGGCCCTGGGAGGCGGCCTTTTCGAGCCAGATGGCCCCGGCGACGGGATCCGGCGCGACGTTGTTGTGGCCTGACAGCAGGCGGTCGGCGACCTCGAGCTGCGCGGCGGGATCGCCGGAGACCGCGCGGAGACGCAGCGTCGCGCCGCCGATCGCGTCAGGCAGACCGCCGCGGGTGGGCGCGATGGAGCCGGTGGTCGCGGGCTCCGCCTTCTGCCAGTCGGGCTTACCCTTGGGATCGGTTGAGCCTGCAAACGCGAAGTCGGTGAGGTCGGCCGCCTTGGCGCGCGGCAGGGGCGCGGCTTCGGTCGGAGCCGGCGTCTCGGCCCGCGCCTGAAGCTCGACCTTCGCGGCTTCAGTCTTCGCGGCTTCAGACTTAGGGGCTTCCTGGGAAGGCGCGGGCGTGGGGAGTTCGGCCTGAGCGACTTCCGGCGGGGTCCCCTCGTCCTTAAGCCCGGCGATCGTGGTCGTCTCCACCCTGCGGGCGTCGACGGCCGAATGGTTTTCCAGACCAGGCGCGGCCGGATGCTCGGGGGCCGGCGGTAGGTCCGACAAGGCGGCCGTGACGTCGTCCGAGGCGGCAGGCGCTTCGGCCATGGACGTGATTGGCTCGTCGAGTGACGGCGGCTGAAGCTCCGCCTCTTCGACGAAGGCGGCGTCGCGGGCGACGTAGAGCCCGGCGAGCACGACAAGCGAGGCCGCGATCGCGACCAGCATCGGGCGCTTGCGCGCCTTCAGCGAGGCGAACATTCCGGAATAGCGAGAGGATTTCGGATCGCTGGCGATCGCGACGGCGGGCGCGGCCGTGTCCTCCTCGGACGTCGTCTGCATCGCGGCGCGACGGGCGGCTGCGATAAAGGACGCCGCGGTCTGGGCGGCGACGAGTTCGGGCCGGCTGCCGGCGGCGCCGGGCTCGATCGGATGATCGGGGCCGAAGCCCGTGATTGGACGGAAGCTTGCGGCCTCCGGCTCAGCGTCTTCGGCGCGGTCGACGCCGGCTTCAGCGAGCGCGCGGCGGGCGGCTGCGCGAGCGGCCTCCGTGGCGTCGAGATTGGGCGCGATCGTCGCTTCGCGCGCGGCCGTCATATGTTCGGCGAGACCCGCCGAGATCGGGCCGCGCTCGACGCGATCGACCAGACGCTCGAGCGTGCCGCGGACGGACTCGAGAGCTTCGGCGGAACGGCGTTCGGCAAGCGAGGACGCGGCGCGCAGCTCTTCCAGCGCGCGGGCGATCTCGCCGCCTGCGTCTGTACCGGAAACGCCGGCTGCGGATGCGCCGAGGGCCTCGCAGCTCTGCTCGATGCGTGAAGCAAGGCCGTAGAAGGCGGCGTTGAGATCTTCGAGGCGACCGTCATTGCGGTCGAGCCCATCGACGAGCCGCGAAACCTGCGCCTCGATGGCGCCGGTATCGACGAACGGCGTCGCGGGCGCAGCGCGCATCTGCTCGGCGATGATGCGGACCGCGTCCTCCACCCGCTCCAGTGAGGAACTGGTCGAGCGGCTGGAGATCGACAGCATGTCGACCCGGTCGTTCAGGCCGTCGACCTTGTCGGCGAAAAGCTCGATCGTCCTTGGCGACGCAGAAAGCTGGAGCTGCTCGGCGAGCGTCGCGAGCTTGTCGTCCATTGAGGCGACCCGGGTCGACAGCGCGTTGATCACGCTCGGCGCGGCGACCGGCTGACCGCGGGCCTTCAGGCCGTCGGTCAACGCCTCGATCTGCCGGCCGAGATCCGCCATGGCCGACTTGCTCGGCAGGCCTTCGAGATCGGCATGGCGTTCGTCGCCGCGCGTCATCGCCATCACGTCGATCTTGTGGTCGAGCGCGGCGACGCGGGTCGTCAGCCCCTCGACCGCCTTGCGTGTGGGCGCCGCGGCCTTTTCCTGTTCGTCCAGTCGGGCGACGAGAGCCTTGATCTGGGTCGCGAGGTCGCCGACGGCCTCCATGCGGGGAAAAGCGTCGAGCTCGGCCTTGATGCCGTCGATCCGTTCCGCTAGCGCGTCGATCGCAGCGGCGCTGCGTGGGGTGAGCACGTCGAGCCGCGCGGAAATCGCACCGAGCTCCTCGGCGAGGCCGGAGATCATGCTTGGGGTGGCGGCTTCGCCGCGCATGCGCTCGACCTGGCCGACGAGCATGTCGATCGCCCGGAGCGCTTCCGGGTCGAGGGCCGCAGGGCGCGTCTCCACGAGACGCGCGGAAAGCGCCCCGATTTCGCGGATCAGGCCGTCGATCTCGACGCGGGTCGGCAGCGAGCCGACAGTTTGGCCAAGGCGTCCAATCTCGGACCGCATCTCGGCGAGAGCCTCGGGCGAGATGGTGCGGCGGCGCAAGGCTTCGACCTCGCGTCCGAGCTCGACCTCGAGGGCCGGCGCAGAGTCGGACGGATCAGATTCGTATTCGGAGTCGAGCGCCTTCTGGCGATTGGCGATCTCGGCCAGCGCGGCGCGCAATGAAGCGATCGGCGGGGCCTTGGCCGCAGGCTCCTGAGCGGCGGCGCGCGCCGGCCTGAGCGTCGAGACCGAAGCGGACGCGGCGGTTTGGCCGGGAACGAGCACCGGTACAGAGAGGCGCGGCGTTTCGAGGCGGGGCCGCTCGGTCAGAGTGCGCGCGAAGGCCGCCAGCCTCTCCTCGAGATCGGGCGAAACGGGATCGGTCGCGCGGCCGGCAGGCTTGGGGAGGGGCTCGGGGCTGCGCTCGGTCCTGATGCTGCGCACAGGGGCCAGCTGGCGCTCGACGACCCGCTCGGGACGATGCTCCCGGGCAGGCTCCGGCGTCGCGGTCCAGCGCGAAAGGCCCTCGAGAGCCTTGGAAAGCCGCTCTTCAGCGCCGCCGCGGTTGGTGAGCATGCCGACGAGGCGGTCGAGTTCGGGCGCGGCGGAGCCTGATCTTGCGGAAGGCCGTGACGCCAGCCTGCCCGACAGCGGAGCAGACTCGTCGATCGCCTCCTCGTACCGCTCGATCTGACGGATCTTGGGGTCGCTCGCGCTCATCGACATGGCCCCTGGCCGCCAAGCCGGGCGACCGGTTAAGAAAATATTGGGCGGCGCGAACCGCCGCTTCGCCAGGTCCCAATTTTCCCGGGTACGGTAAACAAGTGGTTAACAACGGTTAATTGGGACGCAGCATTTCGTTAATGCTTGGCTTGGGTGGCGTCCCGGCCGCTTTTCGGTGCAGAACGACCGCCCCGCCACACCGCCCTCCCCGATGCCAAAGATCAAATCCTCCTCCGTCCCAAAGCGGGGCTTCGTCGCGACCTACGAGCGCGCGATCGCGCTGCTCGGCCCGGAACGGCCGCTCGCGTTCTGGCTCGCGATCGGCAATGTCGCGCTTGCGATCGCAGCCTTCGCGGAGCCCGTCCTGTTCGGCCGGATCATCGACCGGCTGACGTCTGGCGGTGGGAGCGGCGTCGCCGAGATCGCGGCGCTCTGGGCGGCGCTTGCGCTCGCCGCCATTGGAGGCCGCGTCTGGGTTTCGCTGAACGCCGACCGGCTGTCGCACCGCAGACGGCTCGCGGTGATGACGGAGGTTTTCGGCCACGCGCTGTCGTTGCCGCTCTCGTTCCACCGCCGCACCCATTCCGGGCGGATCGTGAAGGCGCTGACGTCCGGGTCCAATGCGCTCGCGGACGTTTGGCTGTCGCTCTTCCGGTCGGGCCTCGCGACCCTGGTCGGCCTCGTCGCGCTGCTGCCGGCGACGCTGGCGCTGAACCTCAGGCTCGGGCTGATACTGGTCGCGCTCGTCGTCATCTTCGCGATCGCCACGACGATCCTGCTCCGCCGCACCCAGGCGCGGCAGGAGAACATCGAGGGTCATCATTCCGACCTCGCCCAGCGCGCGGCCGACGCGGTGTCGCAGGTCGCGGTGGTGCAGAGTTTCGCCCGCGTCCGCGCCGAGATGCAGGGCCTGTCCAGCGTCATGCAGCGGCTCCTCGACGTGCAGATGCCGCTGCTCTCGATGTGGGCGCTCGCCGCCGCCGCGACGCCCGCGGCCGGCACTCTGACCGTGCTCGGCGTCGTGCTCGCGGGCGCGGCGCTCAACGCGCAGGGCCTTGCGAGCGTCGGCGAGATCGTCACCTTCGCCTCGCTCGCGACCCTTGTGATCGGCCGGCTGGGCGACGCGGTCGCGCTGATCAACATGCTGATGCTGAACGCGCCGAAGATCGGCGAGATGCTCGACCTGCTCGAGGTCGCCCCCGATGTCGCCGAACGTCCCGACGCGCGGGATCCCGCCCGATCGAGCGGACGCGTGGCGTTCGACGCAGTCTCCTTCGCCTATGAGGCCGGCCGTCCGACGCTGGTCGACGTGTCGTTCGAGGCTCGGCCGGGCGAGACGATTGCGCTGGTCGGCGCGACCGGCTCCGGCAAATCGACCTGCCTCGCCCTGCTGTCGCGCACCTTCGACCCGCAGGCCGGGCGGGTCACGATCGACGGCGCCGATATCCGCGATCTCACCCTCGAAGGCCTCCGTCGCAATGTCGGCGTGGTGTTCCAGGAGCCGATGCTGTTCGCCCGCACGATCGCCGAGAACCTGCGCGTCGGCCGGCCTGACGCCACCGAGGCGGAGCTCGAGGCGGCCTGCGTGAAGGCGCAGGTGCTCGACGTCGTTCGTCGCCTGCCGATGGGGTTCGATACGCTTCTCGGCGAGCGCGGCGCGTCGCTCTCCGGCGGCGAGCGTCAGCGGCTCGCGATCGCCAGGGCGCTGCTCAAGGACCCGCCGATCCTTGTGCTGGACGAAGCGACCAGCGCGCTCGACGCCGGCACGGAGACGCGCGTGCAGGCCGCGCTCGACGAGGCGCGGCGCGGACGCACGACGCTCGTGATCGCCCATCGGCTTGCGACAGTGAGGGACGCCGATCTCGTGCTGGTGTTCGAGGATGGCCGGATCGTCGAGCGCGGCGCGTTCAAAGATCTGGTCGCGGCGGGCGGCGCCTTCGCCAAACTGGTCGCGGCGCAGGCGTTGACGAGCGCAAAATCGCCGGCGTCACCGCTCTTGGACAGCGGACGGCCTCTCCTCCCTATTGGAACAGGCGGCTGAGGAAACCGGCCCTGGCGCGCGCGGACGTCGGCTTCGGCTCGCCAAGCAATATGTCGACCTGAGCCTGGATCGCCGCCAGCTCGCTCTGCAGACGCCGCAACTGCTTCGGCGACATGCAGCCGATATCAAGTTCGCTCAACGCGCTCTTCGCCCTGGACATCTGCTTCAGCGCGGCGTTGGGAGCGCGGCGGTCGCGATGCTCCGCCCGTATCATCTCCGAGATGTCGAACAGCATCGCCGCGAACTCAGCCGACCGGCCGGAGTTTCGCAGTATCAGGACCTCGATCTCGGCCAGCTTGGCGGCAGAGAGCGGCCCCTCGGCGTCGGTCGTCGTCGACAGCTCGCTCTCCGCCGAAAACCTCCGCAGCGCCTCCTCAGGCAGGGCGGCCGGGACAGGATCCGCGAATGGGAAGTAGCGATCCATCGGCCCTTTGATCGCGGAGCGGCCGTCGATCATCGCAAACCCCGCCGCCCGCCAGCAGGCTCTGAGTCGCGGCGGCGTCCGGCTCAACTGAGCGCCAAGGCCGACAAACAGATCTTCGAGCTGCGTGACCTCCTCGTAAGCCCCCGGCGCGCCGCGATAGGCGAGATAGGACTGGGCCAAGCTCAGTTCCTCGATCTCCGCCTTGATCTGGTCAGCGGACTCGAAGCGATAGGCGTCGATGATTTCCGCGAGCGGCAGCTTGAGCTCTTCGGTCTGGCGCCGGAGTTTCATCCGCCGGTTCACCCAGCCATAGGCGAGCTTCACGTCCGGAGCCATCTGGAGGGCGGCTTCGATGAAGTCGTAATCCGCCTCTTCCGCCTCCGCAGGCAGGACGGCCGCAGCGACTAAGGCGAAGTCCGCGTATCGCACAGGATCGTGCGCCAGCAGCTCGCGCATCGCGGAGAGCCTGCGGTTGCCGTTGACGACGACCCCATCGGAGGAGATCAGCAGCGGCTCGGTCTGCTTCGCGTGGCGCTGAAGCTCCTGAAAAACCGGGCCTTCCGCGTCGGACGCCTTGACGATCAACAACCGGTGCAGAAGCGCCTGCACCTCGCGATCGTCCTCGGCGTCTGCGAGCCTCGCGACGCTCGTTCCCGCTCGCCGGGCGTGCGCCTCGAGTTCGGCGACGATCCGACCGTTCTCCGCCCGATAGACGAGCACCCCGTGCGGAACTGAGATCACTGGAAGATCCCGGTAGTCGCCCCGGAACGGCGTCAGACGTCTAGCGATCTCCTTCGATCCGCGGATCGCCTCAGCCCTCGCCGCTTTCGCTGGAGGCGTCGCAACGTCGTATCGGGCGGAAGCAAATGGATTTTGGAACATATCTTCCACAGTAAGCGGGGTCCGCGGCGTCGGCACGAAATGGGCCGCGCGACAGCGATCGGCAACTCGCCGGCCACGCTGAATCAGAGCGCCGCTCCCCGCAGCGCCGCTCCCCCGACATTGATTGGCAATCCGGCTTTGCGCGCGTAAAGCTTGGCCTGTCCGACGCCTTCATGCGCCGCCACCAGCACGGGTCCAGTCAAGCTGATGTCGATGCCGTTCCAACGCCTCGCGGCGCCCTTCCTCTGCCTCACGCTGGCGTTCGCCGCCACAGCGGCTTCCGCTAACCCGGTAATCGTCGTCGACGTGAAGACCGGCGGCGTGATCGAAGCGAACGAGGCGACAGCGCCTTGGTATCCGGCCTCGCTCACCAAGCTGATGACCACGCTCGTCGTGCTGAACGCCATGAAGGCCGGCAAGCTGTCGGGCGACACGCCGCTCGTCTACAGCGCCCGGGCGCAGGCCGAGCCGCCGAGCAAGATGGGCTTCCAGGTCGGCCAGACCGTGACGACCGACGACGCGCTCAAGATGCTGATGGTGCAGTCGGCCAATGACATCGCGGTGACGCTCGCCGAAAGCGTCTCCGGCAGTGTCGAGGCCTTTGTCGTGGAGATGAACCGCACGGCGCGACAGATCGGCATGACGAACACCGTTTTCGTGAATCCGAACGGTCTGCCGGTCCGGCCGGGCCCGGACCAGCAACACAGCACGGCGCGGGACCTCGCGGTGCTCGCCGTCACATTGCTGCGCCTCCACCCCGAACACGCTCCGCTGTTCAAGATCGACGCCATCCGCATCGGCGACCGCGTCATCCGCAACCACAATGGTCTCGTAGGGCGCTATCCCGAAACGGACGGCATGAAGACAGGCTACACCTGCTCGGCCGGCTACAACGTGGTCGCGAGCGCGACGCGCGGGGAGCGCCAGCTCGTAACCGTCGTGCTCGGCGCGGAATCGCCGATGATCCGTTCGGAGACCGCGATCGACGCCTTCGAGCGGGGCTTCGCCGCCTCCTCGGCCAGGACCACGCTCGGCGCGCTCGACGGAGGCTCCGGCGCTTTTGCGATCGATCTCCGCGAGCAGATGTGCGGCGCAGCCGCGGCCAAGGCCCGGCAGGCGCGCGCCAAGCTGAAGCCCGACACCCATCCCTGGCGGGACCGCCTGATGGCCAAGATCCCCGTGACGCCGGAGCCGGTCTACGCCTCCGCGGCGCCAGGCGGCGTTCAGGTCGCAGCGCAGCCGAGCGGGGCCGACGAGGACGCGCCGGCCTTCGCGCCGAACCCGGGCTCTACGCCCTCGATCGCAGGGCAGACGGTGAAGCCCGGCTCCGCCAAGGTCGGTCCGTTGAAGGCCGACGCGAAGAAGACCAAGGCCCAGCGGGCGCGCGAGGCGAAGGCGGCGAAAAGCGCCAAGCCGGTGAAGGACGCCAAGGGCCGCATGAAGATCGAACTCACGCCGCCAGGCTCCGCTTCCGCCGCGAACGGCGCGCAGGCGGTGCCGGGCTCGATCTACCGCAACGCCACGCCGGCGGACGGCAAGTCGGCGTTCTGAGAATTACAGGCTCAGGATGCGCGGCGCCGTCATGCCCGCCTCCGGGCATCCACGACTTGATCGCATCGCTCTGCGATCCCAGTAAGTCGTGGATACCCGGCTCCGCCGGGCATGACGGCTTGAGACGGCGCGAGAGACTGAACCGAAAACCATGGCCGAACGCCCCGCCCCCATTCCCTTCACGCTGCTCACCGGCTTCCTCGGCGCGGGCAAGACGACGCTGCTCAACCGGCTGTTGCGCGATCCCGCGCTCGCCGATGCTGCGGTGGTGGTCAACGAGGCCGGCGAGATCGGCGTCGACCATCTTCTCGTCGAGCATGTCGCCGACGGCGTGGTGGCGCTCGCCGGCGGATGCCTGTGCTGCTCGCTCCGCGGCGACCTGATCGCCACGCTCGAAGACCTGCTCCGGGCGCGCGATAACGGGCGCATTCCGCCGTTCCGCCGGATCGTGCTGGAGACGAGCGGGCTCGCCGATCCCGTTCCCGTGCTGCAGACACTGACGCTCCATCCCTACCTCGCCATGCGCTACCGGTTGGAAGGCGTGGTCGCGGCGCTCGACGCGGTCGCGGGGCCGGAGACGGTCGCCGAGCGCCCCGAGGCTGCACGGCAGGTCGCGATGGCGGACCATGTGGTGCTGTCGAAGACCGACCTCGCGACAGCGGAACAGGTCGTCGCCGCCCGCGCGCTGGTCGCGCGGCTGGCGCCGGCGGCGACGCTGCAGGACGCAGGCGCGCTCAATGTCGCGGCCCTGCTGGCCCCGTCGCTCGGGATCAAGCCTTCGCTCGAGGTCTTGCCCGAGGCGCATGGCGCGGTGCGCACGATCGCGATGGCGAGCGAAGCGGCGCTCAGCCGTGAAGCCTACGACTTGTTCGTGGAGCTTCTGCGTTCCGCCCATGCTCCCAAGCTATTGCGGCTCAAAGGCCTGATCCGGATCGTCGGCGACGAGCGGCCGCTCGTCGTCCAAGGGGTGCGCCACGTTTTCGCTGAGCCGCGGTTTCTGGAGAATTGGCCGGATGGCGACGTCCGCACCCGCCTCGTTGCGATCGGCGAGGACCTCGCGCCTGACCTGCTGCCCCGCCTCTACGCGGCGTTCGCAGGAACCGTTGCGCCCGACCGGCCAGACCGCGCGGCCCTGATGGAGAATCCACTGAGCCTCAGGACAGGCGGACTGTTGGGCTGAGAAACGCCCAAGCGTCGCGCGCGATCTAAGAAGTGGGCGTCCGCTGAAAACGCTGCAATTCGAGCGTTTTTACTTAGCCTTCGTTTACGCTCTTCCCGAACGGTCTTTCAACGAAACTGCGGTAGTCCTCTTGGCCGAACGATGAGGACGAAACCCAAGATGAGCATCGACGCGAGCGCGCCGTTCGAGGCCGCGACGGCAAGAAGCAACGCGCTCGGCGCGTTGATCGGCCGCGCGCGGCGGCTGCTTGCCGACCGCTCCGACACCGCGGTCGCCCAGAAGGCGGCCGGGGGCGCGTTCCTCATCCGCATCGTCAACGCCGTCATCGCCTTCGCATCGCAGATCCTTCTGGCGCGCTGGATGGGCGACGCGGAATACGGCGTCTACGTCTATGTCTGGACCTGGGTGCTGCTGCTCGGCGGCACGACCAGCCTCGGCCTCGCCTCGGCGCCGCAGCGCTTCATCCCGGAATATGCCGAGAGCGGCCAGCACGGCCTGCTGCGCGGCTTCCTGCTCGGCAGCCGCCTAATGGCGATGGCGACCTCGACGGTCATCGCGGCGATCGGACTCGCGGGGATCTGGCTGTTCTCGGAACATCTGAACAGCTGGGCGGTCGTCCCGCTCTACCTCGCGATGGTCTGCATCCCGCTGTACGTGCTGACCGACGTTCAGGATGGCATCTCGCGCACCTACAATTGGATCGACGTCGCGCTGGCGCCGGCCTTCTTCGTCCGCCCGATCCTGATCCTGCTGCTGCTGGGCGCCCTGAGCTCGCTGAGCTTCGCGCCGACCGCGACGACCGCGATGGCCGCGACGATCGTCGCCACCTGGGCGACGGCGCTGGCGCAGCTCGCGATGCTCGAGCGCCGGCTTAAGACAAAGACGGTCGCCGCCCCGCGCGCTTATGCGCCCAAGACCTGGATGAAGGTGTCGCTGCCGATCTTCATGGTCGAGGGCTTCTACCTGCTGCTCGCCTATACCGACGTGATCGTGCTCTCCGCCTTCCGCGAGCCGCACGAGGTCGGCGTCTACTACGCGGCGGTGAAGGTGATGTCGCTGGTCGCCTTCGTGTCCTTCTCGGTGTCGGCCGCCGTCGCGCATCGCTTCACCGAATACGCCGTGGCCGGCGATCGCGAAAAGCTGTCGACGATGGTGATCGACGCCGCGCGCTGGACCTTCTGGCCCTCGCTCGGCGGCTCAGTCATCGTGCTCGCGCTCGGCTGGCCGATCCTGTGGCTGTTCGGCGAGAACTTCACGGCGGGCTATCCGCTGCTGTTCGTCATCGCGATCGGCTTGCTCGCCCGCGCCAGCGTCGGGCCGCTCGAGCGGCTGCTGAACATGCTCGGTGAGCAGAACCTGTGCGCCGGCGTCTACGCCTCGGCCTTCGTGCTGAACATCGCGCTCTGCGTTCTGCTCGTGCCGGCCTTCGGCGCCATGGGCGCGGCCGCCGCGACCGCTTCGACCCTCGTGATCGAGACCGTGATCCTGTTCACGCTGACCCGCCGCAGGCTCGGCCTCGGCGCCCTGCCGTGGACCGCGCGTCAGCCTTATGTCCCGCGCGAGGTTCCCGGAGACGCCATGACTGCCGCGAACGCGCTTCCCCTAGACCTGGCCGCGCCGATCGAACGGCAGGCGGTTTCTCCTCTGGACTTCAGGCTGGTCACCATCGCCGAACTCGGCCGCTCCCACGCCGCCTGGGATGATCTCGCCGCCCGCGCTCTGGAGCCGAACCTGTTCTGCGAGGCGGATTTCGCGATCCCGGCCTCCGCGATCAAGGCGGTCGGCGGGGCCGACAAGGTCCGCATCGCCACCGTCTGGGACGGCGACCGGCTGATGGCCGCCGCGGCAGTCGTCACCCGAGGCGCGCCGCCGATCGCTGCGATGCTTTCGACCACCCCATGGGCGTTCTTTGGAGCGCTCGGCGCGCCGCTGCTCGATGCAGGCCAGCCGGTCCGCGCGGCTGAAGGCCTGCTGGACGGGCTCGCCCGCCGCGGCGACGCCGCCTTCCTGCTGCGCCTTCTGCCCGAGGGCGGCGCGACGGCGGCGGCGTTCCGCGAAGCTTGCGCCGCCACCGGCCGCAAGATCGTCCGTATCGACAGCCACGAGCGCGCCGCGCTTTCGACCGACGCCGCGGCCGAGGACTATCTGACGGAATCCCTGTCCTCGAAGAAGCTGAAGGAGCTGCGCCGGCAACTCCGCCGGCTCGGCGACGAGGCCCCGGTCACCTTCCGCGAGGCCCGCTCGGAGGAGGACGTCACGGCTGCGCTCGAACGCTTCCTCAAGCTCGAGACGCTCGGCTGGAAGGGCGAAAACGGCTCCGCCATGGCGAGCAATCCGGACCAGCTCGGCTTCGTCCGCGCGCTGTTCGCGGCCCGCGCCGCGAAGGGCTCGGCCCGCGTGATCGAGCTCTGCGTCGGCGAAGAGACCGCCGCCGCAGGCCTCGTTCTCACCGGCGGTCGTCAAGCCTGGTTCTACAAGATCGCCTATGACGAGCGCTATTCGAAGTGCTCGCCCGGCGTGCAGCTCACGATCGAGCTGACGAAGCGCCTGATCGAGGATCCCTCGATCGATACGGTCGACTCCACGGCCATCGCCAACCACCCGATGATCGACCACATCTGGCGCGAGCGGTTGGCGCTCGGTGACTGGATGATCGCCGTCCGCCCCCGCGCCGCCTCGCTGTTTGCGATCGCCGGCCTCGTCGAAACCTCGCGGCGGCGCGCCCGCACGCTCGCCCGCGATCTCTATCACCGCCTGAAGGACCGCTAAGCCATGACCGCAACCATCCGGGCCGACGCGGCGACTCTCGCCGCGAGCTATCCCACCCGCCACTTCCGCATCAGCCACGATCTCGCGAGCCACCCGCTGCTGCAGCTGCCGCGGCTGATCGAGCTCACCAAGGAGCTCGAGAAGGACCGGTTCGAGTACAATTCCGGCAAGCTCCAGCCGAACCAGAAGGCGGAGGACACTCCCCTCGTCGACCTCACGCCCGAGCAGGTCGTCTCCCAGATCGAGACCGCCGGCGCATGGATGGTGCTGAAGCGCGTCGAGAGCGTGCCGGCCTATCGCGCGATGATGGAGGAGGCGCTGCTTTCGATCGCCAAGCAGCTTGGCTATGAGAGCCTCGACGGCGCCAGCTTCCGCGACATCGAAGGCTACATCTTCGTCTCGTCCGCGAATTCGGTGACGCCGTTCCACTGCGACAACGAAGACAATTTCTTCGTGCAGATCCGCGGCCCGAAGTTCTTCCACCTGTTCGATAATGACGACCGCTCCCTGGTCTCCGAGGAGATGCTAGAGAGCGCGCCGTCCAAGCACCGCAACCTGCCTTACGATCCCTCGTTCGAGGCCCGCGCCAAGGTCTACGACCTGAAGCCCGGCGAAGGCGTGTTCGTGCCCTACCAGGTGCCGCACTGGGTGCGCACGGGCGACGATTATTCGATCTCGATGGCGATCACCTGGCGCTCGGACGCCGTTGTCCGTCGCAACAAGCTGATCTTCATGAACGCCTGGCTGCGCGAGAAGGGCTATCCGCAGGCGGCCCCCGGCGTGAACGCCACGCTCGACGGCCTGAAGGTCGCGGCCTACACCGCCGCCCGTTCGGCGCTGGAGCCGCTCCGCCGCAACGAGACCATGCGCCGCCTGCTCCGCAGCGCGGTGTTCGGCAAGAAGGCGAACTACTATTACGAGGCGCAGAAGGCCGCGGAGCAGAAGAAGGCGGCTTGAGCGAAACGCTCGACGCTTCGGACTGAGACGTCATCCCGGACGGCCGAACACGGCCGATCCGGGATCGTCCCCCGAAATGGCCCCTTTTTCTGCGTAAGATTCCGGCTCTCGCTTCGCTCGGCCGGGATGACGGCTACTCCCGCTCCCTCAGCGCTTTCCGGATGACCTTGCCGCTGGTCGTCAACGGAATCTCGTCCACGAACTCCACCTCTCGGGGATATTCGTGGGCCGAGAGCCGGTCGCGAACGAAGTGGCTAAGCTCTTCGCCCAGCGCCTCGCTCGGGTCGACGCCTGGCTTCAGCTGCACGAACGCCTTCACCACGCTCGTCCTGAGCGGGTCCGGCCTACCGACCACTGCCGCGAGCGCGACCGCGGGGTGGCGAGCGAGGCAGTCCTCGATGTCGGCGGGACCGATCCGGTAGCCGGATGAGGTGATGACGTCGTCCTCCCTGCCAACGAAGCGGAAGAAGCCGTCAGCGTCGACCGCCGCCTGATCGCCGGTGCAGAACCACTCGCCTTCGAACTTGTCCGCGGTCGCTTCCGGCTGGCGCCAATAGCAGAGAAACATCACGGGGTCCGGCCGCCGGATGCGGATTTCGCCGATCTCGCCAAATGCCGCGCAGCGCCCGTCGCCCGTGAACACGCCAACCTCGTGGCCGGGGCTGCTGAGGCCTGTGAAGCCCGGCCGCGAGGCCCCGTGGGCCGCCGACGAGACGATGACGTAGTTGCACTCTGTCTGGCCGTAGACCTCGTTGACCGGAACACCGAGCGCCGTTCGCGACCACTCCCACGACGCCTCGCCCAGCCGCTCGCCGGCCGAGACCACGCTGCGCAGCCTGAGCCCCGTCGCCGGGCGCTCGACCCGCGCCATGAGGCGAAGCGCGGTCGGTGGGATGAAGGCCCGCGTGACGCCGGCTTCCGCCATCAGCACGAAGGCGCCCTCAGGGTCGAACTTGCTGGTGGGCTGGGCGAGCACGGGAACGCCGTCGTGGAGCGCGGGCATCATCAGGTTGAGCAGGCCGCCAGCCCAGGCCCAATCCGCCGGGGTCCAGGCGACGTCGCCTTCGGCCGGGAAACCCGCGTGGGTCAGGCGGAAGCCGGGCAGATGGCCGAGAAGCACGCGCCCCCCATGCAGCGCGCCTTTCGGCGCGCCTGTGGTCCCGGAGGTGTAGATCATCAGCGCCGGGTCGTCGGGCCCGGTGTCTGCGGTCTCGACCGCGCCGCGCTCCGCGACCAGCGCGCCGTAATCGAGCGCGCCGTTCTCCGCTCCTTCGGTCGAGACGATGAGGTCGAGCGCCGGCGGCGTCTCGATCCTTCCATAGGTCGCAACGCCCGACGCGCAGGTGACGAGCGCGCGTGCGCCGGAATCGGCGAGGCGGAAGGCGAGAGCGTCGGGGCCGAAGGCCAACGCGCAGGGAACGGCCACGGCGCCGAGCCGGGCGATCGCGACATGGGCGACGGCCGCCTCAAATCCTTGCGGCAGCAGCAGCACAACCCGATCGCCTCCCGCGACGCCTCGCGACTTGAGACCCGCTGCGAGCGCGAGGGAGTCTTCGCGAAGCACTCCGTAGCTTTTGGGCTCGATCGACTTGCCGGGGCGTTTGACCAGCAGCGCGACGCGATCGGGGTCACGCGCCGCCCAGCGGTCGCAGATCGCCTCGGCGATGTTGAAGCGGTTCGGGATGTCCCAGCGGAAGCTGCGCCGCAGGCTTTCGAAGGCGTCCGGACCCGCCATTCGCCTCACCCCGCGAGGTGGGCGAATGCCCTGACCACATTGTCGTAGACCGGTCGTTTGAACGGCACGATGAGCGCCGAGAGCTCAGTGATCGGCGCCCAGCGCCAGTCTGTGAACTCCGGTTTGTGGCCGGGCTGGGACAAAGCGATCTCGCTGTCATCCCCGGTGAAGCGCAAAGCGAACCAGAGCTGCGTCTGCCCGGCATAGCGTCCGGCGCGGCCGCGGCCTGCGAACTCCGGAGGGAAGTCGTAGGCGTACCATTCGGGCGCGACCTCGATCAGCTCCGCGGAGACCACTCCGGTCTCCTCCTCGAGCTCGCGGAAGGCTGCGGCCTCCGGCTCCTCGCCCTTGTCGATCCCGCCTTGCGGCATCTGCCATTGGTAGTCGAGCCGCACGGGATCGTTCTCGCCGCGTCTTCGACGACCGACGAAGATCAGGCCTTCGCGATTCAGCAGCATGACGCCGACGCAACGACGATAGGCGCGTTTTTTCCGAGGGTTCACGAGGGTCCTTGGGGAGCGATCGCCGCGCTCGCCGGCACGAGCGCGACGCCGCGCTTGGCGAGCCCCTCGCGCCAGACGTCGATGCGCTTGAGCGTGAGAGGCGTGGCGGTGGCGAAGCCGAGCGAAACTTCGCCTTGTTTGGCGGAACGTTCGAGATCGGCGAGGGCCGCGTCGATCGAGGCGGCGTCGCCGCCGCCGTCGATCGTAGCTCCCGCCTTGGTGTGCGCGAGACCCACGCGGGAGGCGGATTGCCCAAGACGGCTATCGCCGTCGTCGGACGCGGATGCGAACAGCAGACCCCGACGGGCGAGTTCGGTGAAGACCGGCTGAACCGACGCGTCGGCGTCGAGGAATTTGCCGCCGCCGAGCGGCGCGACGCCTACATAGCCCTTCGCGCGCCCGAGCGCCCAGCGCAGCCGCTCCAGGTTGGCGGAAGCAGGAAGCGCCGTCAGGAGGGTCTGCGGGCCGGTGTCGTTTGCGGGGTATCCGAACGGCTCCATCGGCGCCTGGAGCAGAACCTCGTGTCCGGATGCGCGCGCCTTCTCGACGAGATCGGCGACGTCGTCGCCATAGGGCGAGAAGGCGAGGCTAACGGTCGCGGGGAGGCTCTGGATCGCGAGATTGGTGATCTCGCGCCCGACGCCGAGGCCCGCAACCACCAGCGCGACGCGGGCCGCGCCGGGAGCTGCGTCCGCGCCTCGGGCATAGACGTCGAGAGGGCGACGCCCGTCGGCCCCAACCCGCGGAAGCGACCCGTAGGCGCTGGATTCGAGCAACGCCGGATCCGGCGGGCGAGGGCCGGCGGCGGCCGATGCGCTCCCCGCCGGCGGCTCGCCTTCGCCCGGGATGCGGATGATGACCGGACCCTTCTTCGGCAGCGGGTCGCCCGGATTGATCACCGGCGTGCCCTCGCGATTAACCGCAGGCTCGTGCGGGTCATGCGCGTCAGGGGATTTGTTCTCGGCCTGCTGCTGCGCCGCGGGAGCGACGCCGGCCTTGCGAACGATGGTGGCGACCGCGACAGGCTCGCCGCCCAAGGGATCGTTTACGAGCAGCGCCCAAAAACCCGCGAAGACGAGCACGCCGCCGACCACGAAAGCCGCGACCGATGCAGGATCAAAACGCGCGGCCAGCTTTCCCTTCTTCGGGGAGGCCCGCTTTCCGATCGGTCTATCGAGATCGTCCTCGCTCATCGACTCCCGCCCGGCGTGAGCGCGAACTTAGCGGATTCGCAAAAAGGCCGCCGAAGAACTTGTGGTTCCGGCGGCCTTTATCCTCGTCTCGTCGGCTTAATTCGCGCTGGTCTTGCCCTGCGGCGGGAAGTTGGCGTTCGACTGGATGCCGTGCAGCAGATCGAACGCGTAGTTCATCTGCTTGTCGTCCTTGCGCTCCGGCGGAATATAGGCGGACGAGCCGGACTGCTCCTCGTCGCCGTTTTTCAGGTGCCCCTTCAGGCCGGCCTCGCCCTTGGTGTCGAAGTCCTTTTCCTTGTCCTTCAGGTCCGGCGGCAGCTCTTCCTTGACCTCGATGTCGGGCACGATGCCCTTGGCCTGGATCGACTTGCCCGACGGTGTGTAATAGCGCGCGGTCGTCAGGCGGATGGCGCCGTTCGAGCCCAGCGGCACGATGGTCTGGACCGATCCCTTACCGAAGGAGCGCGTGCCGAGGATGGTCGCGCGCTTCTGGTCCTGCAGGGCGCCCGCGACGATCTCGGACGCCGAGGCCGAGCCGCCATTGATCAGCACGATGACGGGCTTGCCCTTGATGAGGTCGCCCGGCCGCGCGTTGACGCGCTGCGACTCGTCCGGGTTGCGGCCGCGCGTGGAGACAATCTCGCCGCGCTCCAGGAAGGCGTCAGAGACCGCGATCGCCTGATCAAGCAGGCCGCCCGGATTGTTGCGCAGGTCGATGACGAAGCCCTTGAGCCTATCGGCCGGCACCTTGTCCTGGATCTGGTCGATGCCCTTCGACATCATCTCGAAGGTCTGCGCGTTGAACTGGCTGAGGCGGATGTAGCCGATGTCGTCGGTGACGACCTCCCACTTCACGCTGTCGAGACGAATCTTGTCGCGCACGAGCTTGACCTCGAGCGGCTTGTCGGCGCCTTCGCGCACGATGGTCAGCGTGATCGGCGTGCCGATCGCGCCACGCATCTTCTCGACGGCCTGCTCGAGGGTCAGGCCCTCGATGGCCTGCCCGTCAAGCTTGGTGATGAGGTCCTTTGCGCGGATGCCGGCGCGCGAGGCCGGGGTGTCGTCGATCGCGCCCTGAACCCGGATGTTGTTCTCGAACATCTCGACCTTGATGCCGAGGCCGCCGAACTCGCCGTCGGTGTTGGTCCGCATCTCCTTGTACGCCTTGGCGTCCATGTAGGAGGAATGCGGGTCGAGGCTCGACAGCATGCCGTTGATCGCCGATTCGACGAGCTTCGCGTCGTCCGGCTTCTCGACATAGTCCGCGCGGACGCGCTCGAAGACGTCGCCGAACAGGTTGAGCTGACGGTAAGTGTCGGCGGCGCCCGCCGCTTCGGCGACCGAGCCGAAGAACGATCGAGGCTGGAGGGCCATGCCCGCAGCCGACGCGCCGACGACCGCGCCGATCAGGACCAGGGAAACCTTGCGCATCAGCCGCCTGCCTTTTCGCCTGAAGTCCCGGCCCACCAGGGAGACGGGTCGATCGAGCCCCGATCTTTGCGGAACTCGACGTAGAGCACGGGTCGGACGCCAGGGGAAGGCGCCGCAGCGCCGTTCTGGCCGCCCTGCATCGCAGCGACGGGTTCGCCCGCAAGGACGAACTGGTTCAGCGCGACGTTGATCCGCTCCATGCCCGCCAAGACGATATAGTAGCCGTCGCCGGCATTCAGGATCAAGACTTGTCGGTAGGATCGGAATGGACCGGCATAGACCACCCATGCGTCCGCCGGCGCAGAGACCGTTGCGCCGGGCGCGGTCTCGATCGTCACGCCCTGCTCTGTAGAGCCTCCCGGCCCATCCTGCCCATAATCGGAAAGTCTTTTGCCGGAGACCGGCATGGCGAGCATGCCCTTGACCTGGTCGAAGGGCGCCGCCGGCGCGAGCCGCGACGGATCGTGCAGGGCAGCCATGTCCATCGAGCCTGCCGGTTTCGAAGCCTTTGCGGCGTCGGCCGAGGCGCGCGCGCGGTCCTGCTCCATCTTCTCGATGAGTTGCTCGAGGTCGCCGACATTGCGCGTCAGCGCTCCGGCGCGATCGGCCTCGGCGGTGAGCGCCGCCTGCTGCTGGCCAAGCTGGCGCTGGCGCTCGTCCACCAGCGCGGCCAACCGCTCGCGCTCGGCGGCGAGGTCCTTCAGTTCTGCCGCGAGGGCGTCGCGCTCCTCGGTCTGCAGCTCCTTCAGCCGAGCCATCTCTCGAAGATCGGAAGCGAGCGATTCGGCCTCCGCGCGCATGTCCGGGACCACCGCGCCGAGCAGGATCGCGGAGCGCACCGCCTCGAGCGCATCATTGGGGCGGACGAAAAGCGCGGGCGGCGGTTGGCGGCCCATCCGTTGAAGGGCTGCGAGAACGTCGGCCAGAACGCCACGGCGGCTCGCGAGGGAGGCCTTCAGCTGGCGCTCGGACTCCGTCATCTCGCCGATTCGCAGTTCGCGGGCCGCGATGCCGGGCTCCTTCTCCTGGAGCGACGCCGCGGTATCGATCAGCGCCTTCTGAAGCTTGCCGCGCTCGCCCTTGAGCGCCTCGATCTCGGCCGCGAGCCGCTGCCGGCGCTCCTGCGTCTCGCGCAGACTCTCGCGTGCGGTCTCCAGCGCTTTGCGCTGCTCTGCGGCGGGGTCCGGCGCCGGCTCCTGGGCGCGAGCGACCCCGCTCGCCAGCAGTGCGAGCGCAGTCAGGCCGGCATAGAGCGGGACACGCTTCATCGACCTATTTGAACGCGCCGAGTTTAACGGTTCGTCAACCACGTAGCGATCGCGTGACTAGGAGCGCGGACGCGTTACAACTGCGCCAGCGCCCATGCGCTTCCGGAGCCTGACAGATGATTCGCTTGGCCTGCGCCCTCAGTCTCGTCCTCTTCGCAGCGAGCGCCGCGCGTGCCGACACCGTTCCGAAACGTGTAGCAGGACTGTGGGAGACGGTGACCTCCACGAACACCGGGTCGACAAAGGGTCGAGAGTGCATTGACGAAGCGACGGATCGGCTCGTCTATCAAGCTTCGACGGCTCTGACGTGCCGGAAGCTGAACTTCCAACGTTCGGCCGATGGTTATCTCGCGTCAGGCAACTGCAACTCGGGCGGCATGGCGATCGAGGAGAGCATCGCCGTCACTGGCGATTTCACGAACTTTGCAAAGGCGGAGACCAACGTGTCGATGTCGGGCCTGCCCGGCGAGGCCGCCCCGCGCACGTTCCGCACCACGATCGAGAACCGCCGGCTTGGCGACTGCGCGCCGGGTCAGCAGCCGGGCGACGTTATCTTGCCGAACGGCGAAGTGTTTCACGTCGCCCCGCCGTCCCGCTGAACGGCGAGGGCCGCGAACCTTCAGACGCTGCGGTTGGCGGGGTCGCGCGCTTCCTGCTTGTAGAGGTTGTCGGTCGCGCGTTCCGACACCGCCTTTTCGTTGCGCGTCATCTTCCGCGTGCGCAGCATGCCGTAGGCGATCGCGCAGCCCAGGATGATCACGCCGACGACGGTCAGCAGGCTCCAAAGGTCTCCGGCTCCGTTGGCCATATCGCGTCTCCTTTGCGTTAAGAGCGCCGGCGGCGCCTTTGTCTCGGGAGTAAAAGGTTCGGTCTCCCGCTGTGGTTCCCTCACGTCTCCGAAATGAGGCTATGGTCTCGGCGTGATGACCGACCTGGAGCCCACACGGGAAGACCTGATCGCCGCGCTGGAATGGCAGGTCGCGATGGGGGTCGACGTCTGCCTCGACGAAGCTCCGCGTGACCGCTTCGCCGAAGCCGCGATCGCGAGAGCGCCGTCCGCGGCGTCCGAGCCTCCGTCCGCAGCGCCGCGCGCGCCCTCGACCGCGCTGCTCGCGAGCCCGCAGGAGACTGCCGGCGCCGCGCGGCAGGCCGCGGCCTCGGCCGCGACCCTCGACGAGCTGCGCGCCATCCTCGATCGCTTCGACGGCTGCGCGCTGAAGGCGACCGCCAGCCGCACGGTCTTCGCCGACGGCAACCCCGCGGCGCGGCTGATGCTGGTCGGCGAGGCGCCGGGGCGCGAAGAGGATCTTTCGGGTCTGCCATTCGTCGGCCGTTCCGGCCAGTTGCTCGACCGCATGCTGGCGGCGATCGGGCTCGACCGCTCGTCGGTCTACATCGCGAACGTCATTCCCTGGCGGCCGCCCGGCAATCGAACGCCCACGCCGCAGGAGACCGAAACGTGCCTGCCCTTCATCCGCCGGCAGATCGAGCTCTGCGACCCGGACGTGCTGGTGGCGCTCGGCGGCTCGGCCGCGCAGAGCCTGTTCCGCGCGAAGGACGGCATCCTGAAACTGCGCGGCCGCTGGCTCGACTATGAAACGGGCCAGCGTTCGGTGAAGGCGATGGCGACGCTGCACCCCGCCTACCTGCTCCGCAGCCCGGCCCAGAAGAAGTTCGCCTGGCGCGACCTGAAGGCTGTAAAGCGCGCGCTCGACGGCGGCTGACCAGCGACCGGCTGAACGCTGGTGATGTCCGCCGCGCGTGACCGCGCTATGTCAGTCTCAAAGGGCGTCGGAGGGACTTGCATGCGTTGGGACGATTTTCGCCGGAGCGACAATGTCGACGACGTCCGCGATCAGGGCGGCGGCGGGGGCGGCTTCCGCTTTCCGGGCGGCGGCGGAGGCGTCGGGATCGGCGGCTTGATCGTTGTCGGCCTTGTCTCCTGGGCGCTCGGCATCGATCCCCGGATCGTGCTGTCGGGCCTGGAGACCATCCAGGGCGGCGGCTCCGGCTATAGCCAGCAGGAGCAACCGGGCCAGAAGCGGGAGCTGAACGCGGAAGAGAAGCAGCAGGGCGATTTCGTGCGCGCCGTGCTCGCCCAGACCGAGGACGTGTGGGGGGACCTCTTCAAGCAGTCCGGCTCGCAATACCAGCCGCCGCGCCTGACGTTGTTCAGCCGCGTCACCCGATCGGGCTGCGGCGCAGCGCAGTCAGCGATGGGGCCGTTCTACTGCCCCGAGGACAAGAAGGTTTATCTCGACACCGAGTTCTTCGACGAGCTGTCGCAGCGCTTCCGGTCGCCCGGCGATTTCGCGCGCGCTTACGTGATCGCGCACGAGATCGGCCATCACGTGCAGGACGAGCTCGGCATCCTCGGCAAGGCCAATGCGGCGCGTCAGCGGGCGGGTTCGGAGGAAGAGTCAAACGCGATCTCCGTCCGCATCGAACTCCAGGCCGACTGCTTCGCCGGCGTCTGGGCTTATTGGGCGGACAAGAAGTACCACATCCTGGAGGGCGGCGACGTCGAGAGCGCGCTTCAGGCCGCGACCGCGATTGGAGACGACACGCTACAAAAGCGCTCTGGCGGCTCGGTGGTGCCCGACAGCTTTACCCACGGCAGCTCCGCGCAACGCGTGAAGTGGTTCCGCACCGGCGTGCAGAACGGCGATCCGAAGCAGTGCAACACGTTTGCGAACGGCGCGCTTTGAGGCGGTCGTAGCAACGCGTCATCCCGGACGGCCGTGACGCCGATCCGGGATGTCTTCCGAAAGGGCGTCTGATCCTGCGGACGATCCCTGGCTCTTGCTTCGCACAGCCGGGGTGACGTTCCGAGACGGGCCTCGCTCTAAAGCTCAGGCCGCCTGACGCGGCGCCGGCAAGGCCAAGGCGTTGCGCGCTGCGGCGGCTTCCCGACGCGCGGCTTCGCGCTCCGCCTCGAGGCGCCCGGTTTCGGCGCGGCGACGCTTCGCCTCCTTGCGCCAGCGGCGCTGGCCGGCCCAGGACGCGACGCCGCCGACGACCACGCCGGCCATCAGTGAGGCCAGAATCACCGCGAACAACGGAAGGGTGACGGCAAGCGCGGGCGCTTCCGGCGCGAAGGGGTCGAAGCCCACGACGACGTCCTGCCGGTTCGCCACGGCGAAGAGCACGATGACGATCGCAAGCGGGATCCCGATCAGCCCGCTGAGGAACCGCCGAAACGTCATGCCGGAACGGCCTCGTCCCTGTTCAGACGCACGCGCATCTCCTTACCCGTCTTGAAGAAGGGCACGACCTTGCCCTCGACCGAAACGTGCTCGCCGGTCCGGGGGTTCCGGCCGACACGGGCAGGCCTCGCCTTGACGGAGAACGCGCCGAAACCGCGCAGCTCCACGCGATCGCCTTTCGCCAGGGCGTCGACGATGCCGTCCAGTATCGAATTGATGATGTTCTCGACATCGCGCTGGTAGAGATGAGGGTTCATCTCAGCGATCTTGGCGACGAGTTCCGACTTTATCATGATCCCTCCGATCGACGACCGGACATCGCGACTGAAAACAAAGTATTCTATAGAATTCAGAATTGTCTAAGAAGGTTGCCAGATGGCGAGAAGACCGTCAAGGACGCCGCGTTCGCCGTTTCGTCGAAGGGACGCAGCGACGCCGGGCATGCCCGCCGCGTCCGCAAGCGCGGCCGCGGCTCCGCCAAAGCCGAACCCAAAGCCGCTCTTCGGCTTCCAGTCGCGCACCGGTAGTTCGGTGTCGACGCCCTTCGTGGCGAGCCAGGCAATCGCCTCCTTCTCGCCGCCGATCTCGTCCACAAGCCTCAGCCCGATCGCCTGACGGCCGGTGAAGACGCGGCCGTCGGACACCGTGGCGAGGCCGGCGTCGTCGAGACCGCGGCGCTCCTTCACGATCTCCTTGAACCAGGCGAAGCTGTCGAGGATCAGCGTCTCGATCGCCTTGCGCGCCTCCGGGCTCGTCGGCTCGACGCCGTTCGGCGCGGCCTTCAGCGGCGCCGACTTGATGCTTTCGACCTCGACGCCGATCGTCTTTAGCAGGCCGGTGAAGTTCGGATATTGCGCGAGCACGCCGATCGACCCGGTGATCGAGGTCTTGTGCGCCACGATGTGGTCCGCCGCGATCGCGGCGACATAGCCGCCGGATGCCGCGACCGAGCCGAGCACCGCCGCGACGGGGCGATCCTTCGCGACCTCGCGCAGAGCGTCGTACAGCTCCTCGGAGGCAGTCACGCCGCCGCCGGGGCTGTCGATCATCAGCAGCACGCCCTTGGCGTCGCTCTTGGCGAGATCCTTGAGCAGCTTGTCGCGCTTCTCGTCGCTGAAGATGACGCCGGACAGCTCGATCTTGGCGATGTGCGGCCCGCGCGCGCCGCGACCGCTCTCCCCGCCCCGCAGCGCCAGCGCGCCGAGCACGACCGCCGCGATCGCCAGAGCCACCGCGCCGATGCGCCAGCCGGCGAGACGGCGGCGCAATGAGCGGCGATCGAGAATGGCGTCGGTTTCGAGGGTCATGGCCGGGCGAGCTTTCCGAATGCGCGCGGCGGAAACGGCCGCGGACAATTGAAGATTTGCGCCACGGCCTAGCATGAGAAAGGCCCGGGCGAAATGATCGCCCGGGCCTCCGGCAGTTCCATATGCTCGGCTGAGCGATCTTAGTCTTCGGAGCCTTCGCCGCTGCGCTTCTTCAGCGCCGCGCCGAGGATGTCGCCAAGCGACGCGCCCGAGTCGGACGAACCGTACTGAGCCACGGCTTCCTTCTCTTCGGCGATTTCGAGCGCCTTGATCGACACGTTGACCTTGTGGGCCTTCTTGTCGAACAGCGTGATGCGGGCGTCGAACTTCTGGCCGACCGAGAAGCGCTCGGGGCGCTGATCGGCGCGGTCGCGGGCGAGATCGGCGCGGCGCACGAAGGCGGTCACGTCGCTGTCCGCGATCTTCACGTTCAGGCCGCCCTCGGTGACCTCGGTCACTTCGCAGGTGACCACGGAGCCCTTGCGCATCTCGCCGGTCGTGTCGACGAACGGGTCGCCGCCGAGCTGCTTCACGCCGAGCGAGATCCGCTCCTTCTCGACGTCGACGTCGAGAACCTGGGCGCGGACGATGTCGCCCTTCTTGAACTCCTCGATGACGAGCTCGCCCGGACGGCTCCAGTCGAGGTCCGAGAGGTGCACCATGCCGTCGACGTCGCCGTCGAGGCCCAGGAACAGGCCGAACTCGGTCTTGTTCTTGACCTCGCCTTCGACCTCGGAGCCGACCGGGTGGCCCTCGATGAAGGCCTCCCAGGGGTTCTGCATGGTCTGCTTGAGGCCGAGCGAGATGCGGCGCTTCACGGGGTCGACCTCGAGCACCATCACCTCGACCTCCTGGGAGGTCGCGACGATCTTGCCGGGGTGAACGTTCTTCTTGGTCCACGACATCTCGGAGACGTGGATCAGGCCTTCGATGCCGGGCTCGAGCTCCACGAACGCGCCGTAGTCGGTGATGTTCGTGACGCGGCCGGTGAACTTGGCGCCCGCCGGGTACTTGGCCTCGATGCCCTGCCACGGATCGTCGAGCAGCTGCTTCATGCCGAGCGAGATGCGGTGCGTCTCATGATTGATCTTGATGATCTTCACCTTCACCTGCTGCCCGATCTGGAGCAGCTCGGTCGGGTGGTTCACGCGACGCCACGCGATGTCCGTGACGTGCAGCAGGCCGTCGATGCCGCCGAGATCCACGAACGCGCCGTAATCGGTGATGTTCTTGACGACGCCCTCGATGACCTGACCCTCTTCGAGGTTCTGGACCAGCTCCTGGCGCATCTCGGCGCGCGATTCTTCAAGCACGGTGCGGCGCGACACGACGATGTTGCCGCGGCGGCGATCCATCTTGAGGATCTGGAAGGGCTGCGGCGTACCCATCAGCGGGCCGACGTCGCGCACCGGGCGGATGTCGACCTGGCTGCGCGGCAGGAAGGCGGTCGCGCCCTCGAGGTCGACGGTGAAGCCGCCCTTGACCTGGTTGAGGATGACGCCCTCGACCTTCTGGTTGTCGTTGAAGGCGACCTCGAGCTTGACCCAGCTCTCTTCGCGGCGCGCTTTGTCGCGCGACAGCACGGCTTCGCCGAGAGCGTTCTCGACGCGCTCGAGATAAACCTCGACGACGTCGCCGACCTTCAGCGGAGCGTCGCGGCCCATGCCGGCGAACTCGCGGATGGCGACACGGCCTTCGGTCTTCAGGCCGACGTCGATGACGGCCATGTCCTTTTCGATCGCGGTGATCGTGCCCTTGACGACGGAGCCTTCGGCGACGTCGTGCTCGCCGAAGGACTCTTCGAGCAGCGCGGCGAAATCGTCGCGCGAAGGGTTAGAAGCGGTAGCAGTGGCGTTCATAAAATCTCCCAGCCCGTCTTCGGGCCCAGCGCCGGCGTTCGTGTTGATGGTCGGGTTCGACGATCGCCTGCGTCCGGTGCGCGTCTCCCCTCGGGAGACGGGCCGGCGCCTGGACGCATGCGGCCGGGAACCCCATCCGCGAAAACGCGACGTTGGCGCCGCATCCGAAGGCGCGGCCGCGCAAGCGTCAGAACGCCTCTACGGATGGGCGCGTCGTTAGCAGATCAGGCGGTTCCGCGCAACGCACGAACGCCTGTTCCGGATCGTGGCGTTCCAGTGCGGAGTCGAAGCCGCTCGCCGGCTTTTGGCGCCGGCGTGGTCAGACCGGAACGATCACGAGGCCGGGGTTCTTCCAGTCAGCCCGTCGATGATCGCGATCGCCGCGGCAAATACGGCATCGGCGTCGAGCGTTGTGGTGTCGAGCGTCACCGCGTCGTCTGCGGCCTTCAACGGCGCCGTGGCGCGATTCATGTCGCGGTGATCGCGGGCGCGAATGTCGGCGAGGATCGCGGCCTCGTCGACCTCCTCCCCCCTGCTCTCCAGCTCCAGGGCGCGGCGTCGGGCGCGCTCCTCCGGAGAGGCGATGACGAAGAGCTTGGCGTCGGCGTCCGGGCAGATGACCGTGCCGATGTCCCGCCCGTCCAGCACGGCGCCCGGCGCTTCAGCCGCGAAGCGGCGCTGCATCTCGAGCAGCGCCTGGCGAACCTGCGGATAGGACGAGACGACGGACGCCCCTGCGCCGGCCGCCTCGCTGCGCAAGGCCGAATCCGAGAGGAAGGCCGGATCCAGATGGCGGGCCTCCTCGGCGCCGGCCTCGGCGTCTTCGAGCATGTCGCGATGGATGAGCTTCAGCGCGACCGCGCGATAAAGCAGCCCGGTGTCGAGATGGCGCAGGCCGTAATGCCTGGCGAGGCGGCGGGCGAGCGTCCCTTTGCCGGACGCCGCAGGCCCGTCGATCGCGACGATCACTTCCCCGCCCCGATCATTTGGACGCTTCCATCTCGATCTCGGCCCCGAGGCCGCGCATCAGCGGCGCAAAGGTCGGGAAGCTGGTCGCGATCATCGCGCCGTCGTCGACAGTCACCTCCCGCTCGGCGGCAAGCCCCATGATCAGGAAGCTCATCGCGATGCGGTGATCGAGATGGGTCTCCACCGGCTCCCCTCCCCCGGCGACCCGGCCTTTCCCCGCCACGATCAGGTCGTCGCCTTCGATGCGCGACTCGACGCCGTTCGCCGCCAGTCCCGCATGGACGGCGGCGAGCCGGTCGCTTTCCTTCACCCGGAGCTCCGAGAGCCCGCGCATCCGCGTCTCGCCCTCCGCGAAAGCGGCCGCGACGGCGAGGATCGGATATTCGTCGATCATGGTCGGCGCGCGCTCGGCCGGCACGTCGACGCCCTTGAGCCGGCTTCCGCGAACCACGAGATCGCAGACCTCCTCGCCGCCATCTTCGCGGATATTCGCGAGCGTGACGTCCGCGCCCATCTCCGTCAGCGTGATCAGGAGCCCGGTCCGCAGCGGGTTGGTCATCACGCCTTCGAGCGTGATCTCGGAGCCTTCGACTATCAGCGCGGCGACGAGCGGGAACGCCGCTGAGGATGGATCGGCCGGCACGGAGATCGCGGTCGCCTTCAGCTCCGGCTGACCGGCAAGACGGATGATGCGGCCGTGCTCGCCGTGGCGTTCGACCGAGACCTCGGCGCCGAAGCCGCGCAGCATGCGTTCGGTATGGTCGCGCGTCGCCTCGCGCTCGATGACCGTCGTCACGCCCGGCGCGCCGAGGCCTGCAAGCAGCACGGCCGATTTCACCTGCGCGGACGGCACGGGTGATTCGTATTCGATCGGCAGCGGGCGATCGGCGCCCTTCAGCGTCAGAGGAAGCCTGCCGCCTTCGGCGCAGGAGACCACCGTCGCGCCCATTTTCTCGAGCGGATCGAGAATGCGCCGCATCGGCCGCGAGCGCAGCGAGGCGTCGCCGTCGAAGGTGGCCTGGATGGGCGCGCCCGCGACAACGCCCATCATCAGCCGCGATCCGGTGCCGGCATTGCCGAAATCGAGCGGTTCGGACGGCGTGCGGAGACCGCCGACCCCGACGCCGCGCACCCGCCAGCGGCCCTCGCCGAGCCGTTCGACGTCGGCGCCGAGCGCCCGGCAAGCGCGGGCGGTGGCGAGCACGTCTTCGCCCTCGAGCAGGCCTCCGATCAGGGTCTCTCCGACAGAGAGCAGACCGAAGATCAGCGAACGGTGCGAAATCGACTTGTCGCCCGCTACGCGCACGCGGCCTGAGAGCCCGGCCGAACGTGTTGACTTGGCGGGCTCGGGGGCTGGATGGGAGGACAAGGGCGCTCGGGGGCTTTGCGTTCGCCGGGAATGGCGTTCCGACGGAGGTCGAGGCCGCGGGGCCCCGGGGCGGACGGATTGGCTCTTGACAGCCCGATCCGCCCACGTCAATCCACCGCCTCGCTTTCAGATCAAGCTCCGGATCGAAACGTTTTGGCCAAGCCCGAACTCGGCGTCAAACGGACCTGCCAGTCCTGCGGCGCGAAATATTACGACCTCATGCGCGACCCGATCGTGTGCCCGAAATGCGGCGCGCAGTTCGTCGCGACGGTGATCGTCTCGAGCGCCGCCATGGCGCGCGCGGCGAAGGCCGATGCGGCCCGAGCCAAGGCGCGGGCGGCGACTGTCGAGGACGAGGACGCCGTCGATCCCGTGGAGGCGGAGGACGAGGACGTCGAGGCGATCTCGCTCGAGGACGCCGACGAGGAAGTCGCTCCGAAAGCCAAGGCCGTCCCCTCCGACGACGATGAGGACATCGAAGACGAAGCGACGGACGATGACGCCGACGATGAGAGCTTCCTCGAGCCGGATGAGGATTCCGACGAGGACATGACCGACATCATCGGCGACCGCGAGAAAGACGACGAGGCTTGAACCCCGTCGCGAACTATGATTTTGAGATGCGCCGCTGAGGGGGTCACCTTCTCGCGGCGGGTCTGAAGCCTAAAGGGCTTGAGACCTGAACGTCCGGACGGCGGCGATCCCAACGCAGCCGCCAGTCCGCACCCCGGTGGGGCCATAGCTCAGTTGGGAGAGCGCTTGAATGGCATTCAAGAGGTCGGCGGTTCGATTCCGCCTGGCTCCACCAAGTATTTTCTGAGAACTAGAGTTTCTCGGGCCCTCACGGATAACGGCGTATTCTCCGCTACTTAGCTGGCAGGATGTGGCGGGTTCGGGTCTCTGAACGCTGCTAAGTGGCGTGACGCCTCGCTTCCTGGACCGGGGTCTCCGCTCCTACGAAGCCATGTCGTACGGGCGGACTGATGTACTCGCAAGCGCATCGCCATGGGCAACCGCCTAGCCTTGGCGGTCCGCTAAAACGCCAGCTGAAAACGATGCTCGAAGCTCAGACTGCAGGCTGCTCTAGACCGATCGACAGCCATTGCGCGGGCCACAGCATCGGCGCGTCCGCCAGAGCCTTCGCGCTGACGCCTCGCGGCAGACGTCCATCAGCGATCGCCTTCACCAGATCCGGCGCCAGGAAGGCGTAGTCGATCATCCTCTCGATATGCCGGCGGCTGCATCCGTGTTTCTTAGAGAGCTGATCGAGATCGATCGATCGTCCGCGCTCCAGCTCCCCTACGCACTGTCGTCCGGCGGCAATCCACTTAAGCAGAACAGCGCGCGCCTCCGCCTTCATCGGCAGAGCGGATGGGTCACTCAGCCCCATGATGCTTCTGTCGCTTGAGCGCCGAGGCGATGCGATCCGGATCACATCGCCATTGGCTAAGCTGAGCTGGACGCCATCGTCGGAGATTATGGCTTGGCTCAAATGCTCGGCGACGATGATTCGATCATCATCCTCGCCGGCGGATCTGGAACGAAGGGCAGCGATCACCGCGCCTTCGATCTGCGGCGCGGAGATGCGTTTCACCGATCCCGCGTCCGCTCCCCTACCCTGCGCCACCACGCAGGACACGTAGTAGCGATACCGGATCCCCTTCTTGTTGGTGACGCTCGGCGTCATCGGGTTTCCGCGATCGTCGAACAGTCGTCCGAGCAGGAGAGCGCCGGATGCCGATCGTTTTGTCCGGAAGCTATTGCGGTTCTCGGCGAGCTTGGCGGCGACGGCCTCGAACAACTCGGCCGCAATGATCGGCGGGTGCTCGCCGCGATAGCTCTGACCTTTGTGGTTGATCTCGCCGAGATAGACCCGGTTCGCCAGCAGATACGCGAGCGGACCGTTGGTGAGCGGCACGCCGCCGATCGTCATGCCAGATGAACGCGTTCGCGAGCGCGTGACAATGCCGCGTTCTCGAATGTCCTTCTGGAGAGCGGACAGCGATCCAAGAACAAGGTAGCGCTCGAAGATCATCCGGACGGTTGCAGCCTCCGCCTCATCGACCACCAGCTTCTTGGCTTCGACGCGGTAGCCGAGTGGCACCACACCGCCGACCCAGATGCCTCGCTTCTTCGACGCGGCGATCTTGTCCCTGATGCGCTCGCCCGTAACCTCTCGCTCAAACTGGGCGAAGGACAGCAGCATGTTGAGCGTCAGCCGCCCCATGCTGGTGGTCGTGTTGAAGGACTGCGTGACCGAGACGAACGACACGCCATTGGCGTCGAACAGCTCGACCAGCTTGGCGAAATCCGCGAGGGAGCGGGTCAGACGATCAACCTTGTAGACGACGATGACGTCGACGCCGCGAGATCGAATCAGATCGAGGAGCCGCTGCAGCGCCGGCCGCTCCATTGAGCCGCCGGAGAAGCCGCCGTCCGAGAACACCCCGTTCTTGACGAGCTTCCACCCCTCTCCGGCTTGGCTCCTGACATAGGCTTCCGCCGCCTCGCATTGAGCGTCGAGCGAGTTGAAGTCCTGCTCGAGCCGGTGGTCGGTTGAGACGCGGGTGTATACCGCGCAACGGCGGATGGCTGTCGGCGCGCGACTCACGCCGCCTTCTCCTTATCCCGCAGTCCAAAGAAGCGTGGTCCGTTCCAGCGCACGCCGGTGATCGCCCGCGCCACCTCCGAGAGGCTACGGTAGGTCACACCCTTCCAAGCGTAGCCATCCGCCATATGCATCACGTGGTGGGTGACGCCATCCCACTCGCGGATGAAGATCGCCCCCTGCCCTGCTCGAGCCTTGTCGGGAAGAGGCAGAGTTTTTGCGGCCATCAGGTTCCGGTCGGAGCCGATCCTCTCGATGAACCGGGCTGTGTCTGCATTGAGATCGCCGAACGCGTTGGCCTGGAGCCTGTAGGCCAACATCTTCAACAGAAGCGAACGATGGACGCCCGCGGGAATGGACCGGCCCGTCACGCTCCGCCAGCGAGCCTTCAGCGTCGGGAGGTCAAGCTCGGGCAAACGAGCTAAGTCCGCTTCGAGTGATGTGCGGGCTGTGCTCATCATGCCGTAGCGGATCGCTCATCCGGCATCGTGATCCAATACCGCCGCCCGTCATCGTTCGTCGCTTCCGATGAGATCACGAACCCCTTCTTGCGGAGCCCGCTCAGAACACCCCGTGTCGTGTGCGGCAACCAGCCCGTTTTCTCCATAAGATCGTTCAGGGTGGCTCCGTGGTCTCGCCTCAGAAGGTAGACGACCTTCTGCAGCTTCGTTCCTGAGCGGATCTGCTCCGGCGCAGCGGTTGGCGATGTTTCCGGCTTGTTGGGCTCGTTGTGCTCGACGCCGATCGCAGCGTACCCGCTTGCCGTTAGCTTCAGCCCGACAGGCTTGCCATTCTCATCCTGGCGCCAGTTCGGCTGTCTGCGCTGGACCATTACTTCCGCCAGCAGTTCCTTGCGAAGGAGTGCGGCGATGGTCCGCGCGACTGACGGATGGGCGTCGGTCAGAACAACGAGGCTGTCCTCGCGCTGGGAGGCAGCGGACAAAAGGACGAGCTGCGCGTCGGTGAGCTTTAGCGCGGCCGCAGGGGTGGTGGACATGAGAGCTTCTCCTTCGTGTCTGCGACGATCAATCGCCGCCACTGACGCGACCCCGCGAACGCGGGGCAGGAGAGGACGCGGAGCAGAAGGTTGTCGCCCTCTAACTCGCTTTGGCTTTGGTCTTCGCGGCTTCTCCATCGGCATGCCGCAGAAGGCTGGCGCTCTGCATGAGGTGGTTTGCCTCGTAGAGCAGCGGCTCGATGTCATAGGCGACGTCCATCGCTTCATCGACGCGACCGAGCTTCAACAGCTCCTGCGCGCCGCGCGCTCGTTTGCCGCTCTCCACTACGCGGCGCATCATCGCTTTCAGGCAGGCCTTACCGAGCTTCTTCGACGACACGCTTCGACCTCCAGTTCGCTACGTCGACACTGACGCTCCGTTCGGCAGGGAAGTGAAGTCCGTTGTGCGGGAAGCCTGGAAGCCGGCTTCTGATCCGGTCCGCACCTCGCGGCTTTTATCTTGCCATCTCCCAATCTTATACCAGCCGCTCCAAACTGGCCCGCTAGCAATCACCGGTTCTTGCTCAACGCGGCCATTCGGAGGGTCCGCTTTCCGGCGGGGGCCATCAGCCGAGAGTGTCAGGTTTGAACGAAATTAGACGCCGAGCGTGCCTGCTATCGGCTGTCTCGTAGCGGTGAGCTGGTACAAAGTTTGCGCCCGGTTCAAAGCCCGTCATTGGCTCTGTCCTCGCTATTAAACCGGCTCTGGGAGGTCAGACGTAGAACTTGAACGGCTGCCGTTCCGCATCCTTAGCTGATCCCATGACCAGCACGTCGCCGACCTTGTCCGCAAATCGAACGGTAACCGGCAAGCTGTCGTTGAAGTTACAGGCGTTATAATTGATTTTGGTGAGCCCCATGATGTCGCGAAGCACGCCTTCGATCCTGGGGAACGCCTCTTTGCTACGCAGGACCGAAACAAACAACGGGTTAGGCGTCTCGGGCCCAATGTAGGTGTCAAGCTGGGGCGCGTAGCCGTTGGTCCAGAGATAGGCGTTCTTGTCATCGAGAACGACGGCGGACCCACGCAGCACCGGATAGTCCCCGTCCCGGTAGAGTTTCACATCGCCATCGGTTGACTGGATGCGGACTCCAACGACGTTGGTGCCTTCCGGCACAGCGGAGGCGAACGCCTCCCACTCCTTGTTGTCGAAGAAGGTTCGCCCGTGGATGAAAATCTCACGGGGGTTCTCATTGTGCTTCTCGCGGTAGGCCGCGACGACCATCTCCATAAGAGATTTGGCAGCCTCAGCGCCAAGATGGAATTCGTAGTTGCTGGTCTTCCACGGGCCGTTTGCGCCACGGAAGACGACACCGTCGCCCTCGCTCAAAAACATCTGGGCGGCGCAGCAGACGAAGTCCCGCTTGTCGTTCGGGATGACCTTGTAGACGAGGCCGACATAGCAGACCCCAGGTCGTATGCCAGAAAGCTTCCACGGCGGTGATGGCTGGGTCTTGTAGTACAACCCGGTAGCCAGGTTCCATGCGATGGTCGCCGGGTCTTGGGTCTTGCGGGTCGGATAGCCCGCCGCGTTCGTGAACTCCTCCGGGACTAGCGTCGTCTCTCGGAGCATCTGAGTGGTGTGGCCGAGCTTCAAAAACTGCGCCTTCACCTGCCGGTGAAAATCAGGGACATCGTCGAAGACGGCCTCCTCGGTCTGGTCGAGGATGCCGGCGAAGAGAGGAGCGTTGAACCTCTCCTTTTGCCGCCCTGCAAACTCTCCTCTCAGCTTCGGGACGCCCGTCCGTTTCGCTTCCGGTTTACAGCGCTCGAAGATTTCTTCGGGCAGAACGAACACCCAGACATCGATGGCCTGTTCCTCGTCCTTGTCGTGGCGTTTGACCTTGTCGGCATAGAGAGCGACGGTTTTTGCCACGGCCTCGTGCTGGTTCAGCAGACTCGTCGCGCCGGTGATGTGCGATTTATCCAGCGAGTAGCAGACGAAATCATCGACCTCGTAGGAGATCGCGAACGCTTCTTCGATTCCGGGGAAGTTGGCGAGATGGAGCCGGTTGGCTTTGTCGGTCTTGCTGGGTGGGGGCACATGGACCCGCCGCTTTAGCTTTTCGGCCCAGGACTTGAAGTATCCGATACCGGCGTTCGTGCCGACGACGCCGACACGTATCTCCTTGGCCCGTTTTGGTCGTTGATGTGGGCCGTAGAGATACAGGCCGTCTTTTGGATTTGGACAGGTCTGGCCGTAGGCAAACTCAAGCGGGGGCTCTTCAATGAAAAGTGTCGGCAGGGACTTCTCGGGGAACTTCATTCGACCTCCTTCATCTCCGGCCGCGACGCGTAGATAGTGGACTCGTCTGTCTCTTCATCCTCGTCGTCGAGGATGTTCGGCAGGGCGGTCGTCACCGGCATCGTAAATGGGATGGGCGTCGCATCGAGGGTGAACGCCGCGTCAGAGCCGACATCCAAGCTGATGATCGCCAACTCGCCAGACATGAGCTCAAGCATGGCCATTTGCCTGCCGTGCCACTGCTTGTTTCGCCAACCTTTGCAGACACGGCGACGCAGACGGTGCTGCTTCTTCTTGTCGTCGATTGCGGGGCCTGCCTCGCCGTTTGCTTCTTCCGCGAACAAGATCCGCGCCTTCAGCTTCATATGGGGATAGGGCCAAAAGGCTGGCTGTGCGCTGATGCCGTACTGCCAGACATGCCCCTTGGCGATATTTCGCAGCATGGAGGAGCGCCTCTCTCCCTGTCGCCCCCAGCTAAACTTCTTACCGACCGGCGCTACGTCTTTGGTGGCGTGGAAGCCACTTGCCTTCGACCACTTATACTCCAGAAGCCCCAGCGCCTTGCACTTGTTGTTCCACGCCATGCGCAGCATCGACATGACGAAGTTGGACGCTTCGCGGCGATAGAGCCCGTAGTCGTCGATCAAACCTTCCTGAACAAACTCCATGACGCCGGTTTCAAAGGCCAGGGTGAACTTACCCGTCCCGCCGAAATGTTCGTGGACATCGAGCGAGTTGGCGAAGGTGAAGAAGCCCTGATTGTAGACCTCTGCCGGATAGTCGAATTTCTTGACGGCGTTGCGCATAGCGTCGCGGCTAACGACGCCGGACGCCTTGAAATACCGAACGAGGGTCGGCCCCTCGACGATGCGCAGCCAGTTGCTGGTCAGCGTCTCGGGTTCATTTTTGACCTCAATGGAAGCCCGCTTTCGATATTGCTCCCAATGCTGGCTGATGAGGGGCCGGTTTGGGTCACAGGGAGCCTGCTGCTTCTCAAGCGTTTCCAACAGCCGGTTTAGGCCGTCCGCCCAGCGATCCGAGAAATCGACCCACTGAAGTTCGCCGATGCCGAAGACCTTCTTGTAGGGCTCAAGGCGCAGAGGGATGATAAAGTTCGGGTCGGCCAACTCGCGGACGAGGTCCGAAGCAATGCCGATCTCTTCCTGGACGCCGTCCTTATTCAGGGTCACGTCGTTGCAGCACAGCAGCATTTTGGCTGCTCGATTTTGAAGCGTGCTGGTCAAAACTTTGCGCCAGCGGTCTCCGGCTTCAAGGCAAAGTATATCTGCAAAGACCTTATAGCCTGCCGCTTCAAGTCGAGGCGCTAGCCAAAGAACAAACTCGTCGTCATTCGGCGTGCCTTTGCTGATAAAGATCACGTCCCGCGAAGATTTTTGTTCTGTCGAAACCATATTCCGTGTGCTCAAACGACGTTGCACCATTGGCTAGCATGGTTCGCTCGGCGAACAACTTGCGAACGGGCGATTGTGCACAGAGCGGATATCGCTAGGCAAGAATTCGACCTTCGGCGGCGCGAACCCATTGGCACATCCCGGCCGTGTAGGCGTCGAGCGAACCGTACTTGCGGGCAATTATAGGATATTCACGCCTTGGGGCCCGAGGAATGGACTCGGCGGATTTGCCCAGCGGTCTGGCTCTGAGATGTACATGAGTAGCCTACGGGCTCGGGTGACGCCGACGTAGAACTGGCGCTTTTCCGCTTCGACGTCATCGCTTCGAATATGTGGAAACCGTCCCTGCTTAACGCCAATCATGGCGACAGCGCCGTACTCCCTGCCTTTCGCATAGTGGATGGTCGAAAGGCGTAGGGCCTTATCGGGGCTCGCGAACAGCCCGAGATCAAGAACAGACAAGTTTGCGATGTCGATCTGCTGACGCTGCATGTCGACCTTCATTTCTTGAACCGAGGCATAGAATAGGCCGGCCTGAACGTCATCGACGAACTCCGCGTCTTTAAGGATTTGGCCTGTTGCGCGGGACATGTTGTCGAGGAAGTGAATCGCTCCACCGGGAGCAGCCAACCGCTTCGCTTCGTGCATGAGGCGGATGAAGACAACGCGGCCGGAGGGCGAGAATAGGTCCATCCGAGCTATTCCAGTCGCATCCCGCACGGCATGGAACAGCGCCCTTTCCAACTGTCGATTGCTTTCTGGCGTCGGATCAGTGACTGCGCCGCACAGCTGTTCCGCAAGGGAAGCAAACAACCGAGAGCGCCGATAGGGACGTGCGCCTGGCCCCACCACGGGCACGCCGAATTCCCGGAGTTGCCGCGATAGTGAGATTAACGAAGCCCAGTCTTTCGCCAGGATTGTTGCCTCTCCGAGGGGAATGGCCTGTTCCTCTAGCATCGGCAGGAAACGTTCTGTGATCGCATGGAAGTTGCTGAGCGTGCGTACAAGAACCGGTTCAATCACACAGACCTTCTCCGGACCCTCTGCGGTCATCGGAGGGGTTCTTGGAAAGAGCCTCTCGGCGTGTGCAATGATTTTGGGACTTGAGCGGAAGTTGCCGCTCAAAGTCAGATCCATTTTCGCCCCGATATCCCGACCGAACGGTTCAACGAGTTCTGGTTTGGCACCGGTGAACGAATAGATGCATTGGGCTAGATCGCCCACTGCGAAAAACCGAGAGCGGTCAGTGGCGTGAAGCAGCTTCAGGATCTCGACCTGAAGCTCCGTCGTGTCCTGAAACTCATCGATCAAGAACCATGCATACTTCGCGCACAGCGTGGCTGCGATCTTGGGATGGTCCCGGAGCAGGCAGTAGGCTCCATAGATAATCGTTCCAAAATCGATGTAGTCGAGTTCCGCACACCGCTGCCAGAAGAACGGGGCCGCTCTTGCAATGGCGACGTTCTCCGCTGCTAGTCCAACGAGGTTTCCGCGCGGATCCAAGCTCAATGACTCGAAAGCCTCATAGTCGGATTGCGTAAGCTGGAAGTAGTTGACCTGTGCAGCGGCGTGCTGGGCGATGAGCTCGAAGTCCGGGCTCTCCCTAGTAAGAATGGTGGTCGCTCTCTTGAAGCCAGGCCTTAACCATCCGTAGGGCCGCAAGATTTCGTGGAGGCAAAAGGCGTGGATGGTCGAGACAGAGAAGTGCCGATCATCGCCGGGGCCTAGCTGCTCAGCTGTTCGAAGTTCGATCTCCTGCACCGCCGTGTTGGTGTAGGTGATGCAGCAAATGGATTTAGGCGTATCGCGAACCTTCTCGACTTCGGCCACGAGCTTGGCGATCAGGGTTCGCGTTTTTCCGCTGCCGGGACAGGCAGTCAGCAAGAGATTGCCCTGCCAAGCGAGCGCATCCCTCTGCTGCTGAGTTAGCTGCTCTACTCCGCGCGCAACCATGCGATCGCCTGTTCGATGTATGGCGGAAGATAGGTCCCGTGTTCGATGTGACGTACAGCGACTTGGGCGAAACGCGCCTTGCCGAAGCGCTTAGCTGTATTCAGCACTTTACCCTTCAGATCATCCGGGACAGGACCGCCAAGCACGTTCTGCCACTCCAGCGCTGACTTTATCTTTGGAGCGCCCAAGCTTTCCGCTGTCTTCGCCAGCATGGACAGATTGCCATCTTCGGCGATCTCTCTCTCGAACGTCGTAGCCCCAAGGAAGACCTTCACAAACGGACCTTCGAGCAGCGCCAAATTTGCCTTCTCCGGCTCATCTTCGTCGGCGAGGGCCGCCGCAACATCAAGAGCGAGGTCGGCATCCGCGACTATCGCACAACGCTTTGGCAAACACGTCGCGCTGAACAGGCGGGAGAAGGCCCCGAAATGCACTCCGTGGATGGCGACCACTGAAATGCCCTCTCGTTCAAGGTCGATCCCAAGCACTTTCTTGACGAGCGGTGGAAGGAGCAGGAGTTCCGCTGCTCCTTCCACCAACATCACTCGACGGGCAAAAAGCAGGTTCGATTTCGTAGCATCAAGATACCGCTCTAAATCTTGAGCGTCAGCCTGCGTGAGTGTCGGCGAAGCTGTTGGCACACTTACGAAGGGTGCGGCTGCATTTCTTCCGGTGAGCATCACGAACGACGCCAAAGGTGCCTTGGCCGTCACTTGAGTGCTGTGGGTGGTCATGAGCGATTGGAAAGGAAGTTCGCGGAGCGCCTCGATCAAAGTGCTCTGAAGCTGAGGATGAAGGTGCGCCTCAGGCTCCTCGATGAGGATCAGTTCGCCTGCTGATTTCCCGTGCGCCGCCCGTTTCCTGAAGTGCTCCACCAGGATGGCGATAAAGAGGATGTTGTTCAAACCCAAGCCGTTGCGGCGGGGCTCGAACTGCGAAACGGCAGTGTTGCTAAGCAGAACGATGAGGTTGCGGACGATGGACTGAAACGACGGGGACGAGAGGCCGAGTTCGATATCCAAACTGAATGCGGGGCCCGTAATGTCCTTGAAGGCCGTGTCGATTGAACCCGCGATGGCTTTGATGGTCGGGGAGGCCTCGATTTGGGCATTCGCCGCCTTGACGATCGCCACAAGCGCATCTTGCTCGGCCTTGTCGATGCCTGCGGACTCAATGAGCCGCGCCAGGGATGAGCGGCGCGTCTGCTGGAGGTCCGCCTCCACGTCCCGCAACGCTGGGAGGAAAACGACCAAATAGGACTGTAGATACTGGAGTTGGACCGGCGATGCGCCGATGTCCCCATTCTCATGGTCCCAGTCGATGGCTGCCAAATCAATGGCCGGATTACCGCCCCCGCAAAGCTCCCACGAAAAGTCTTCGAGGCTCAACGCCGCCGGTTGAACGCCTTGGCTGACCGCCAGCGCGATAGCCTCGCGCACTAACCGCTTTGGACGGAAGCGATAGAAAATGCGCGCCCGATTGTCGCCAATCTGCGTGCCGTGCAGCAAAGCCTCTTCGTTCTCGTTGCCCTCAAAGTCCGTAAATTCGACCCCGATCAGGACTTGAAAAGCATATGTCTGATCCAGAGCACAATGAATGTCGTCCTTTGAAAGGGACCGGAACGCGGACGACAATCCCACATCAAGGCAAAGCCTGAGTGCGTGAATGAGGTTGGATTTGCCCGTATTATTCTCGCCGATAATGACGGTCGAGCCGTCGTTGATCGGGACATCAACGACCGCGAGGGATCTAAAATTCTTAACTACCAGTCGACTGATACGCATATGCCCCCCAGACATTTGTTGCGCTTGGATAGCTACACTATCGCTCAACTCACGAAAGCATGCCGTGCCGAGGACGCGAGCGCTAGGTCAACGTCAAATACACCGCTCTCTGACGCTGCCGGCTTCCATTATGGGAGCAAGTTTCAAGCTTTGAACGGCCTTTGTGAGAAGGCGTGTCACGCCCGAAGCTGAGGCTGGCCTCAACGAGCGTCTCCTATCCTCTGGGGGCGCAAGGTCCGCTGCTGGCGCAGAGCCGCTGTGGGCCACCGCCTGCCGGTGGCTCAACGCTATTATCGACCGAGGCTCGATTGGGGTGAATGGCAGGATGGTTAGGCTGTCGCCATTTAACCCGCGTATCCCGAAGGCGCGGTCTTGCGTGTTGGAAGCTGGAAAACAAAGCCTTCCAGTCTCGAGAATCACCTTCGAAGATGGTAGAGAACAAATTGCAAACACCTTGCCCGTTTTGGAGCGGCGTCGTTGAATGAACGGCCAAGATTCTACGAGTTCTTCGCCGGCGGCGGCATGGCGCGCGCCGGCCTTGGCCCTCACTGGGAATGCGCCTTCGCGAACGACTTTGATGCCCGCAAAGGCCTTATCTATCAGGCTAATTGGGGAGCCTGCGGAGCTTTAAAGGTCGGAGACATCCGCTCGATCGAGACCAGCGATCTGCCTGGAACCGCCGACCTCGCCTGGGCGTCCTTCCCCTGCCAAGATTTATCACTCGCGGGGGTCGGCGCCGGCCTTAGCGGCGAACGCTCCGGCACGTTCTACCCGTTTTGGGACATCGTTCGACGGTTAAAAAGTGAGGGACGCGCCCCTTCCATTGTCGCGCTCGAAAATGTGACGGGCACGCTGACGTCGCACGGCGGCGCCGACTTCGAGGCAATTTGCGCCACGTTCGCTGAGAGTGGATATCGCTTTGGAGCGCTCGTTATCGACGCGTCGCTCTTTGTGCCTCAGTCGCGTCCGCGGCTCTTTGTAATCGGCGTGCGCGCCGACGTAGTCGTTAACGCCGCGCTCGTAGCGCCCGGCCCGATCGAGCCATTCCATACACGCGGCCTGCGCGCCGCTTTTGATCGACTGAGTGAGGCCGCGAAGAGCTCTTGGATTTGGTGGAATGTGCCGACCCCTCCCCGTCGGAACGATGTTTTCGCTGATCTCTTGGAGGAGCATCCGAAGAGCGTGCGGTGGCACTCAGCCTCGGAGACCAAGCAGCTGCTCGCAAAAATGAGCCCCATAAATCTGGCGAAGGTCGAGGCTGCGAAACGCGCAGGCCGTGTCATGGTTGGTGGCGTCTACAAGCGGACACGGATTGATCGCGATGGAACAAAGGTTCAGCGCGCCGAAATTCGGTTTGACGATGTGGCAGGTTGCCTCCGTACGCCGGCGGGAGGTTCAAGCCGCCAGGTCATCATGGTGATTGACGGCGACGAGATCAGGTCCCGGCTGATCTCCGCTCGTGAGACAGCGCGTCTGATGGGCCTCAGCGAGGACTATATTCTACCTGTGAACTACAACGACGCGTATCACCTGACTGGCGACGGTGTCGCAGTACCCGTCGTTCGCCACCTAGCTCACCACCTCTTTGAACTCTTAGCCCAGATGCAGGATCGGGTAGAAGACGCCGATGACCTCAGGCTCTCGGCGCAGTTCTGACGCCACCCGCACACCACCCTTCGAGACCGACGAGCTTCGTCGGTCTATCCAGGCTTTCTTTCGCGGCAAAATCTACGAGGATCCGGCCACCGGCGAGAGGCGGCCAGTGGGAGCGTTTCGCTGGGGGGTCTACGCCTTCTACGACTACGACGGCGAGCCGATCTATGTCGGTCAGACCAAGGAGAAGATCAGCGGGCGCGTGGGTCGCCATCTGACCAATCAACGCACCGATGCGGTGGCGATGTCAGTTCTCGACCCATTCGAGGTCGCCGAGATTGAGGTCTGGCCGCTTCCTTCTCTTGAGCTGGTGAACGCCCGCCATCCCGACTTCAAGCGCGCCTGTGCTGTCCTCGACGCGCTCGAGCATCGCGTGTTCTCCCGTCTCCGCGACGAGAGCGAGTTCGGGGCGATCCTGAACGAGAAGGATCCCCCCTCCCCTACGGTCGACGTGGTTGAACCGACTTCAATCCGAGGTTTGATCGTCTCTGATCAAGTCAAAGAGCTTCGAAGCCATCCCGACACGCGGCTCGCGCGGCGAGCTTTGATTGTCTCGAAACTGGCTCAGGTCATTTCTGAGCGTGAAGTGAAGATGGGGCTGCGTCGAGTTCTCGTCACGCAAACTAAGCGACTTCTTTGGCTGGCCGAACGCCGGTTCCAAAACTTAGGGGGCGAGCGCTTGGTCGAGACCGGTCCAGAAGATCAAGAAGAGATGTCGCTTTCAGAGTGAAGCCGCCGCCGGCGCCTGTGGCTCGAACAGGGTCACGCGGCGTCGGATCTCAAGATGCTCGGATAGACACCAAAGGGGGGCGCCCGCGGCGCGCGGATGCGGCTTTGCGCAGGATCATCCCTCCCCGTTCCATAACGATCGGTCGGCGACCGCCGGCCAACGGCCGGTCGGCAGTCAGGAGCGGATGTCAGAAACGCGCCACAGTCCGGACGTGCGGTCCTGATGTTGGCTTTTGGTCGATCGGCCGCGATATCGCAGGCCACTGTCGACGCTTGGCCGCGGTGCTGCTGTGCACTGCAGGGATGGACCAGGATCCTTCCCCGATCCGCCATCTCCCGGGATTAAGCCGGCGGCGCGCGGAGAAAAAAGAACGCCGCGAGTCACCGCGCCGCCAACGACAAAGTCGCTTCAATCCGCCCCATAACGCCGATAACCGATTGCAAACCGGTAAAATAGAGGTACGCTAATAGCGTGAAACGGTAGATTGGGGCGGCAGATATGCGTCACGCAGAAATCTCGGGAGCTGGATTGGCTGGCTTGTCAGCCGCAGCCGCTCTCGCGCGATCGGGGTGGAGTGTTCGAGTTCACGAGCGAAGCGATGAACTACGGGAGATCGGCGCAGGCATCTTCATGTGGGAAAACGGCCTCCGTGTTCTTGAGGCGCTCGGGGCTTACGACGAGGCGATTCTTGGAGGAGAGCGCAACGAATATTGGGAAATCCGCGACGAGCGCGCCCGCATCCTGCATTCTGGCTGGATGATGCAGGGCGCCCGCCTGATCACCATACTGCGCCAGCGCCTGCACCAGTCTCTCGCCAACGCCGCGATCCGGGCTGGCGCCGAGATCGTCACGAAATCCGAAATCGTCGGCGCAGACGCCTCGGGAGCCTTGATCCGCAAAGATGGGGCTCGTTTTCCAGCGGACCTTGCGATCGGCGCTGATGGCTACAATTCCGCGGTCCGCCGCTCGCTCAACCTGACGCGCCGACAGACTGATCTGCAGGACGGATGCGGTCGGTTTCTGATCGCCCGCAAAGAGGGCGATCCGGTGGGGCGCTGCCTCGAATACTGGCAGGGAGGTCGTCGCGTCGGAATTGTGCCGGTCAACGCTGAGCAGATCTATATCTATCTCTGCTGCCCCGCCTCGGATGTGAAAGGCCGCGCCGGCGCGGCCGACAGGGATGAGTGGTCGCGCTCGTTCCCTCAGCTCAAGTCGTTCTTCGACCGTTTGGAGGACAATGGGCGCTGGGCGCCGTTCTTCGACGTAACCTGCAGCCAATGGTCCAGCGGGCGTGTGGCGCTGGTAGGCGACGCCGCGCATTCCATGTCGCCAAACCTCGGCCAGGGAGCGTGCGTGGCGATGCAGTCGGCGTTCGCGCTGAGCAAACAAGTCGCGAAGGCGGACGACGTCGAGACGGCGCTCAGAAGCTGGGAAGCAGCGCAGCGCCCGACGGTGGACGCGACGCAGCGCTTCTCGAGGCTTTATGGCAGGATCGGGACCCGCTGGCCGAAACCGCTTCTCGACCTTCGCTCTGCTCTCGTCTGGAGCGTCGGGCGGTCGCCCTCGCTCCAGCGGCGGATCAATGTCGCGGCTCATAGCGACGCGACCGCCTGAGAGCGAGCTCGGAGACGCCTCCATGCTGATCTTCTTTCCGGCACGTCTGGACAGCGCCCGACAGTCGCTGCGCGCGGCGTCTGCGGGCGATCTGTCAGAGACAGATCTGAAGCTCATCAAGCTCCTGCAGGCCGACGGTCGCGCGCCCTTCGTCCAACTCGCACGCGAAGTAGGGGCCACCGAAAAGACGGTTCGGCGTCGCGTGCAGGAACTGCGCGATCGCAAGATCATGGAGATCACCGCCGTCGCGGACCCTCTGCTGCTGGGCTACCGCTCCACCGCCTTCGTGGGGCTGAAGCTGGACAAGAGCGCCCAGGCGGCGGAGGTCGCCCGCGATATCTTTGCGATTCCCCAGGTCGACTACGCGGTCGTGACGACAGGCCGCTACGACCTGGTGGTCGAGGCTCTCTGCCGCGAGGAAAAAGAACTCCTCGAACTCATGGAGACTCAACTCAGGACTCGGGCGGCTGTGCGCCACATCGAAGTGTTTCCGATCCTGAAGCTGCACTACCAGCTTCCGGACTGGAACGCGGCGCAGCGCAAAACCTCGCCGTCGCCCGCAAGGACGGCCGAGATCGACGAGGGCGACCTCGCCATCATCCGAGAGCTGAGTTTCGACGGGCGCGCCTCCTTCGCCCAGATCGCGGAGCGCACCGGCCTGTCGGAGCCGCAGGTCAGCCGCCGCCATGATCGGCTGGTCGCTGACGGCGTCATGCGAGTGGTCGGCATCACGAATCCGCGCAGCCTCGGCTTCAACACGCTCGCGTGGCTCGCCATCCGCGCCGCGCCTGGCGTCAGGATTTCGGATCTGGCGGATCGCCTGAACGCCATTCCGTCGATCGCTTATGTCGTGGTGGCGGCCGGCCGCTTCGATTTGTTCGCGGAAGTCGTTTGCGCCGACCAGACGGATCTTCTGCGCCTGCTCGACAACGATGTCAGGCCGCAACCCGATATCCAGACGGCCGAGGCCCTGCTGTGCCTCGATCTCTATTACCGGCGCGTCATGCCTGCGGCCTCGCCTTCAGACGATCTCGAAGCGGCGCCGAATCCCGCCTTCATCTAGATCGAAGGCAAGGCGGCTCACTGAGAAACGAGCGGGCATCCGCCGTTTTCGAGCGGCCGGAACGCCTGATCGCCGGGGATGGTGGTCAAAAGCTTGTAGTAATCGTAGGGCGCCTTGGATTCTGATGGGCGTTTGACCTCGAACACGTAGAGATCATGAAGCGCACGCCCGTCGGCGCGGACCGAGCCTTCGCCGAAGAGCGGATCCTGTGTCGGCAAGGCCTTCATCTGCGCCACCACCACCGCGCCATCATGCGCTTTCGCGGGACCAATCGCGGCAATCGCCTTCATCCAGTGCAGCGTCGCCGAGTATACGCCGGCCTGGTTCATGGTCGGGATCCGTCCCTCATTGGCCGCCCTGTACCTCTCGGTGAACGCGCGAGTGGCCGCATTCATGTCCCAGTAGAAGGCCTCGGTGAGCCGCAGGCCCTGCGCCGTCTCAAGCCCGATTGCGTGTATGTCGGTGATGTAGCCGAGCAATGCGACGACCTTCTGACCCGAGCCCATCAGTCCGAACTCGGAGGCCTGTTTCACGGCGTTGATGGTGTCGCCGCCGGCTGTCGCCATGGCCACGACGTCCGCGCCGCTGCCCTGAGCCTGAAGCACGAAGGATGAGAAATCGGTGGTCTGGAACGGCGCGAGGGCGTGGCCAGCGACATCTCCCCCAGCATTCGTGATCGCCTGTGTCGCGTCACGCTCGAGGGCGTGGCCGAAGGCGTAGTCGGCGGTGATGAAGTACCAGGACTTTCCGCCTTCCGCCGTCACGGCCTTTGCTGCGCTGTTGGCGAGCGCCCAGGTATCGTAGGTCCAGTGGATGGTGTTTGGCGTGCAGTTCTTGCCCGTCAGGTCCGACGATCCCGCGCTAGAGACCATCAGCACCTTGTTCTTGTCTCGGACGATGTTGGAGACCGCGAGCGCGACCGACGATGTCGGCGCGTCCGCGACGGCGTCCACCGCCTCGACGTCGAACCAGCGCCGGACAATCGCGGAGCCGATGTCGGCCTTGTTTTGGTGATCGCCTACGACGACCTCCACCCGAAATCCCTTGGTCTCGGGACGAAAGTCCTCCACGGCCATCTTCGCGGCCGCGACCGACCCCGGACCTCCGGTGTCTGCGTAGACGCCGGTCATGTCGGTCAGCACGCCGAGCTTAAAGGTCGGAAGCTCACCGCTCCGCGCGATGCCGGCGCTGCCTAAGAGCGCGACGAGCGCGATCACCTTCCGCATTTCAGCACCCTCTAGCTGCTCCGCGTCACGACCGGCGGGTCAAGTGTCGGTCCTTAGGCTCTGCGGCTCACCGCCTTGAGCATCCGGTCGGAGAGCATCGCCACGCAGGCTATCGACAGTCCCGCCACGAGGCCTTTGCCGGCGTCTGCGCGTGAGAGGGCCACGTAAATCGCTTGGGCCAGCCCTTGGGTGCCGACGAGCGCCGCAATGGCGAGCATGCTTAGCGCCGACAGGATCGTCTGGTTGACCCCGAGCATGATCGACGGGCGCGCCATCGGCAGCTTCACATGCCGGAGGATCTGCAGGCGCGAGCACCCCATCTGGCGCGCCGCCTCGACGATCTCTGGCGAGGCCCCTCGCACGCCGTGCTCGACATAGCGGATCGGCGGCACGATCGCGTAGATCACGATTGCGATCAGCGCCGTGAACTCGCCCACCTGGAACAGCATGAGGGCAGGGATCAGCAACACGAATTGCGGCATCGTCTGGAGCGCATCGAGGATGGGCCGCAGAAAGGCCGATACGCGATCATTCTCCGCCGCCCAGACGCCGAGCGCGCCTCCGCCCAGGATGCAGATCACCACCGCCAGCGCGCAGAGGTAGAGCGACTGCATCGTATCGGCCCACGAGCCGCTGAGCGCGATGAAAGCGATCGCCGCAGTCGCGAACGCGAGCAGACGCGCGCCGCCGAGCTGGTAGCTCAGCAGCAGGATGACAGCGGCGAAGCCGATCCAGGCCACGCCCGTGGTTCCGAAGAACAGCAGCCAGCCGGCGCACAGGATCGCGCATGAGAGCCGCCAGCGTCCGCCGATAAGAAGCGCCGCGCCCGCCATGATTCCGACAACCGCCCAGAAGCCGGCGATCATGACGGGCGTGAGCGCAAAGCCCCAGGTGAAGGGGCTTACGGCTTTGATCAAGCCGATCCGCAGGGGAAGCATCAGAAAGAAGATCACTGCGTTCTTGAACGCCGTCATGGCGTCGCCGAAGCGAGCCACAAAGGCGAGCAGCCAGCCGTTCAGGGTTTCCGCCGGGCTGAAAGCCCACTCGCTCGGAAAGCGATCAAGCGCCGGCGCGACCTGCGCGGCGAGATAGAGCCCGAGCAAAGCGGCGGCTGCGAGCATGAACCATGCGCGGCTCGCTCTGGCCCCCTTGCCGGCTTTGGCTGCGAAACCTGCCGTGATGCGATCGATCAGGATGGCGAGCAGCGCGATCACCAGGCCGCTCAGCAGGCCCTGCCCGAACTGTGCCTGGCGCATCGTTTGCAGCACCCTGAATCCGATGTCGTCGGACCCGCCGATCACCGCGGCGATGATCACCATGGCGAACACCGCCATGACCGTCTGGTTGACGCCAACCAGAAGCTGGCGGCGCGCTGACGGGAACTCCACGCGCCAAAACATCTGGCGGTCTGTGCACCCGCACATCAATCCCGCCTCGCGGATGCTCGGCGGCACCTGCGCAAGGCCAAGCATCGTGTTCTGCGCCATCGGACCGAGCGCATAGATCGCGCTGGCCACGATACCGACCACTGGTCCGAAGCCGAAGAGGACCAGGATCGGGATCAGATAAGCGAAGGTGGGTATCGTCTGCATCATCTCGAGCAGACCCAGGATGACGTCTCGCGCCCACCGCCGCCGATAGCCGAGCACGCCAAGGCCGAAGCCTGAGAGCACGGCGAGAGGCGTGGCGAGGGCGACAGCCGCCAGCGTGTTCATCGTCGGAGACCAGTAGCCGCCGACCAGCACATAGGCGCTGGCCGCCGCCGCGAACATCGCGAGACGCCAACCGCTGGCGCGGTAAGCCAGCAGGATCGCGCCGGTCGCCAGGACCGCCCAAGGCAGCGCGCCGAGCATTGCCTGCAGCGCCGACAGCGGCGCCTGGAGCGCGGCCGTGGCGCCGCGGAATAGCCACTGCGAAGGTCCGGTGAAAGCCGCAAAGGCCTCTCCGATCCATTGATGGATCGGCAGCGTCCACGCGGCGGGGAACAGGTGCATCTGGGGAACGCTGCGGCCGCCGGTCTCACACCACAGGATGAAAAGCGCCACGGCTGCCCAAGCCATCGCGAACGGCTCCGCCCGGCGCCTGGCGCCCGCGGCCTTTTCCTCGAAGATCTCAAGCACGCTCAAGCGACCAGCCCCGATCGGCGCGCGCGCTTGCTGCAGCGACCGCCTTCATCAAACCATGCGTCGTGACCTGGCCAACGACCTTGCCGCTCTCGACGATCGGCAGGGCGTCGACTTCGGCGAGCTTCGCAAGCAGCGACTCCAGAGGGGCGTCGCGCGAGACGCTCCCGTTCGTCGATAGCGAAACCGGGACAGGCTCCTCGATATCGCCCGCGGTGATGACGCGCAGGAGAGGCACATCGGCCACGAAGCGCGCCACGTACTCGTCGGCGGGCGACAGCACCAGATCTGCGGGCCTGCCGATCTGCACGACCCGACCGTCGCGCATGATGACGACACGATCGGCGATCTTAAGGGCCTCGAGGAAGTCGTGGGTGATGAAGACGATGGTCTTCTTCAGCGTGTGCTGGAGCCGAAGAAACTCGTCCTGCATCTGCTTACGAATGAGCGGATCGAGCGCGGAGAACGGTTCGTCCAGGAACCAGAGGTCCGGGCCGACCGCGAGCGACCGGGCGATCCCGACGCGCTGCTGCTGTCCTCCCGAGAGCTGATGGGGGAAGGCGTCCTCGCGACCCGAAAGGCCGACCAGGCCGATCATCTCCGCGGCCCGCCGCCTCCTGTCGGCGTCGCCCTTGCCCTGTATGCGCAGCGGGAAAGCGACGTTCTCCAGGACGGTGAGATGAGGGAGCAGACCGAAGCTCTGAAACACCATGCCCATCTTGTGACGACGGACTTCGGTCAGCTCCGCGCCGGAGAGCTTCATCAGGTCGCGGCCTTCGAAGATGACCTCGCCTGCGGTCGGCTCGACAAGTCGAGACAGGCAGCGGACCAGCGTCGACTTGCCGGAACCGGAGAGCCCCATGATGACCAGGCATTCGCCCTCAGCCACATCGAAGCTGACGTCAGAGACAGCGGGAATGAGCCCGCCGCCTCGGAGCGTCGCGACCTTCTGTTCGGTCTCACCTCGGCTTCGGGAGAAGGCGCGATCGGCGCCGTCTCCGAAGACCTTCCAGAGGTTGCGACAGGCAAGCTTGGTTTCCACGGCAGGTCCGGTCACGACGTCCTCCGAGATGAATGCTGCGTCCGGACCATGCGGTCAGGCGAGATCAGTTCGCCGCCTGCTTCCAGCTCGCCATCTCCTGGGGGTGCGCATCCAGCCAGGCGTTCACAGCCTTTTCGACCGGCACCTGGTCCTGATCGACCTTGAGCGCGATCTCGTTCTGCGCATCGGTCGTGATGCTGAAGCTCTTCAGAAACTTGTAGGCCGCGGGCCACTTGTCCTTCATGCCGACCCAGCCGAGCTTCTTCACCCAGCCGGTCGGCCATCCGCAGTCATGTGTCGCTTCGGGGTTCGGACCGACCTTCGGGTCGGTGTAACATTCGGGCGTGCTTTCCGGCAGCTTGACCCACTTCGGGTGCTCCGCCGCGAAGATCCAGTGCGGGCTGTAGAACATCATCAGGATGGGCTTCTTCGCCGCAACCGCAGCCTTGTATTCTGCGACTTCGGCGCCGTCGGAGCCAGGCGAAACCAGCTTGTAGTTCAGCCCGAGCGCGGCGACCCGCTTGTCGTTGTCGGGCCCCCAGTCCGCGGGATAGTCGAGCATACGGCCCTGGGGATAGGTCTCGGCTGAGGCGAACTTGTCGGCGCAGTCATTCAGCGCCTTGTAATCCGGCAGCCCCGGGCACTCTTTCTCCATGTAGTCTGGATAGATCCAGCCCTCGATCGTCTTGATGCCGAGGTCGCCGAGATCTTCGCCCTTGCCGCTGTTGATGGCCTTGGCGAAGTTGTCCTGGATTGTGTGCTCCCAGATCTCGAGCGTCGCGGTGATGTCGCCGTCCATCACGCCCTGGATCTGCGGGAGGTAGCCGGCGGTGACGTACTCCACCTTGTAGCCGAGGCGCTTCAGCGCCTCGCCCGCGAGATAGGTGGTGACATGCTGGCCGGTCCACTCGTTGACCGCGAGCTTGATCGGATCGGCCGATTCAACGGCGCTTGCAGGCGTCGGGGCTGCGAGCGCGAGGGGCAGCAAAAGGACGGCGCTCTTCCACGGCAAGGTCATCGTCACATTCCCTATAAGAGCCAACGTTTTGGAAGCCGTCCGAACCGGTCTCATCGGTTAAAGACGGTCTCGCTTCCCTTTTCGGTTGAAAAGCGGACTTTGATTACCGTATTTTTTCGTGAGTAGGCGTGTCAATGCGTTTTTCGCGCGGAAGCCGCTTCAGAATGACCGTTTTACGTGCTTCCTTGCCACTTCTCGCGGCGCCTGCGTATTGTCGCTCCGGCCACAGCCTTATTCCGTGATCTTGATGTCAAATTCGCGCGACCATTCAGCCGCCATCGCAGAGGACGCGCCTTCTCTCTCCCTCGGGACGGGAAGCAATCTCCTGCGCCACTGGCCTCTATCCGATGTGGATCGCCGGATCATCGCGCATCTCCAGGAAGACGGCCGACGTCCGTTTGTCAGCATCGCGAAGGACGTCGGGGTCACGGAGAAGACGGTTCGCAGCCGTGTCCGTCAGTTGCTCAACTCCAACATCATCCAGATCGTCGCACTGACGACGCCGAGCGCGCTTGGATACAAGGCGGGCGCGCTTGCGGCGCTGACCACCGATCCCTCGGTGTCGGCCAGCAAGATTTCGGCGGCGCTCACTCAGATTGACGATGTCGACTACGTCGTCATCACGACGGGGCGCTACGGCATCTTCGCCGAGATCATCTCCCGAAACATGAAGACCCTGCAGGAGACGGTCGAAAACCAGATCGGCAAGATCGCCGGCGTCCGCAGCGTTGAGCTGTTCCCTTACTTCAGCCTGTTCTACCAGCAAGCGCGCTTCTTTATGCGCGGTGAAAGCGCAAACGGGCACTCCGGCGTGCGCGATGAGGAACTTGATCACATCGACAAAGCGATCGCGGCTGAGCTCAGCTACGACGGCCGCGTCGCTCTCAAGGTCGTCGCCGACAAGCTCGACATCTCGGAGACCCAGGTCCGAACCCGCATCCAGAACATGACGGCGGGGGGCACGATGAGCATCCTCGCGATCGTCAACCCGATGAATCTGCAGGACCGCTCGATCGCCTGGGTCGCGATCAAAGCCAAAGGCGGCGAAAGCTTGCGCTCGCTCGCTGACCGGATCTCGCAGATCTCCTATGTCTCCTACGTCGTCATATGCGCAGGTCGCTTTGACATCTTTGCCGAATTTGTGTGCCCGTCGAACGACGACTTGCTCGACGTTCTTGATCAGAAGGTTCGGCAGATTCCGAGCGTCGCCGCGGTCGAATCGTTCTTCTATCTCGACCTCCACTACAAGCGGCTGGTTCCCGTGCGGAGCGAAGGCAGGGCGACGCGCCCGTCCACGATCGTGGATGATCCCGACCTTTGAAACGTCAGTCGGCCTTTGTGGCATGATGCCGCGTGAGTTCGTACGGACGGCGGGATGTCGGCCTCGAGCGGAAGGTCATCAACGAATGGCGCTGAATGCAGCGTCCTGCTCGATGTGGCGCGCCATTAGCGCGGCGCCGCATTTCATCGGCCGTGACTTTGCTCCGGAGCGCGGTTGAACCAATAGGCTGCCTTAGGCGCGCGCCGGGACGGCATAAAGCTCTCGTCGGTGATGCAGCAGCGGCTGTCGGATGCCGTCCTCTTCGAGCCCATGCACGGCTCCGGTGACGATCACGTGGTCGCCGGCGGGCACGAGAGCCTGGACCGCACAGGGGAAGACTTGTGCACAGTTGGCGATCTGGGGGCCATAGCGGGTCTGTCGACAGACGACCTGATGAAATTTGTCCGGCCCCTTGCTGGCAAGCATGAGCGCGGCCCGCTCCTGCCCCTCGCTCATGAGGTGGATGAGGAAGCGCTTTCCCGGCGTTGAGAGCGCCTTCAATGTCGCGGATCCCCGGTCGAAGGCCGCGAACATGAGCGGCGAATTGATCGAAAGTGATCCGCAGGAGGACGGTGTCGCGCCCACAGGAGCGCCATTGTTCCCCCAACACGTCACGACAATCACCGCCGCGGGGAATTCCGCCAGCGCCGCCTTGTTTGCGCCCTCGTCGATGCGGGGCATCGATACTGCGGGGTCGTCATGGATGACGTTCGCGACCCTCATCGACATCTGTTCAGGCTCAACCTGCGGTTCGATCGAACGCAACGCGTCCGCGGGAGGCGACATAGTCGACTTGAAGCGTGCGGAGTTCGTCGACCGCGACCGTGAACGGGTCCCGCTCCAGGGCGATGACGTCGGCGTATTTGCCGGGAGCGAGACTGCCCTTGACGTCGTCTTCGCCCAGAGCGGCCGCGGCGTCGATGGTGTGAACCCTGAGCGCTTGATCCAGCCTCAGCGCCTCGTGCACGTCAATGAACGATCCGGAAAAGGTCTGTCGCTTGAGGCAGCACCAGACGCTGAACAGCGGGTTGGTGGCCTCGGTCTCCGACCCGATCCAGACGTCGGACGAGCCGTTCAGCCGCCAGCCACGCGACATCAGCGACTTGAACGGGAAGCGCCCCTGTGCGCCGAACTCTCCCAGATAGTCGGGGAAGTATTCGCCAAACGTGTAGATGAAAACCGGCTGCGGAACAGGGATGATTCCGGCGCGCGCCCACCAGTCCATCGTCCGCTCGCGTGGCATCAGATTGGCTGCATGCTCGACCCGGGTGCGCGTCTTGCCCGATGACGCGCCGCCGAGTTCGTCGATGACGCTGCACAGCCATTCCTGCGCCCTGTCGCCGTTCGCATGCACGGAAAGCTGGAGGTCCGCCTCCTGGCTGAGTTCGAAGGCGCGCCGGAAGAAATACTTCGGGAACGCGATTTCGCCGCAGCCACCTGTCAAATAAGGGCAGGTCGTCGCCGCGCTTTTTGCTGAGAAGCCGCCATCGGAGAACAGCTTGATCCCCTGGATGCGGAGAGCTGACTGCCGCGAGGACAGAGCGATGTGACTCCGCCAATCCGCCGCCTGCTCGAGCTTGAGCGTACCGGGCGCCCACAGATACACGCGATAGCTGACCGGGAGCTCTCCGGCCTGCGCCATCGCGTCAAATGTCTCGACCCCGTCGACGGTCTCGGAGATCTCGCCGATCGTCGTGACGCCGAACCTCGTGAAGTACTTCTCCAGCCCGATGCGGAAGGCGTCGCGAAGCTGGCTGCGGTCGACATGCGGAAATGGCAGTAGCGTGTCCATCTCCTTGACGACGCCGGTGGGATCGCCGTTCGCGTCCCGCTCGACGACGGGCAACCCGGTCACGCTGTAATCCGCGGGCTTGTAGTTCCGGTCGATGCCGGCGACTTCAAGCGCCTTAGTATTCAGGACCGTGATGTGCCCCCCGGCGCGCACTGCGACAGGACGGTCGCGGCTGACGCGATCGAGATCCGCTCGGCTGGGAAGTCGCCCGTCCCGGAGCTTGCGATCGAAGAAAAGATTGCCCTGCCCAACGATCCAGCCCTCGCGATCCCGGCCGCCGTCCACCAACGCGTCGCAGACGTCTTCGATCGAGCCGCATCTCGGGGCGCGAACGTCCACGGTCTCGTAGTCGGTGCGGAAAACGACCTCGCTATGGGCGTGAACGTCGACAAAGCCCGGCATGATCGGGCGGTCACCGAGGTCGCGCACCTGGGTGTTGGGTCCCGTCAATCCTTCCGCTTCCGCACGGCGGATGACGCGCAGAATGCGCTCGCCGCGGATCGCCACGCCGTGCGCGCCCTCGTCGGCGCCGTGCTGCATGGTGATCGCGCGGCCGCCCAGGATGATGAGGTCTGCCGGCCCTGCCTCGTCCGACATCAGGCAAACTCCGGTTCGGGAGCCAGCGCCGGGATGACCTCACGGCCGATCAGCTCGATGGAGCGCATGATGTCGTCATGCGGCATGCCGTCGATCCGCAGCAGCACCTCCTGGACGCCGCGCTGCGTCAGCTCCTTCAGGCGCTTCACGAAGTCGTCGGGCGAGCCCACCAGGACAGAAGGCGTCTCGGTCAGCAGATAATCCATGTCGCCGCGTCGCTCGAGCAGGCGCACGATTTTCTGGTCGAGATATTCGTAGGAGGCGTTCTTTGCGAGCGGGCCGTATAGATCGAGGATGAAGTCGAAATAGCCAAGCGTGACGTCGCGCGCCTTGCTGGCCGCTTCCGCGCGTGTCTCCGCACAGAACGAACTTGCGACGTAAAGCCCGGCCATTTCGGTCCGCGCGGGGAACGTCGATCTGCCCGCGGACAGCCCTTCGGCATAAGCGTCGATGCAATCTTGCAGGTAGTCGAAGCCGAAGTAGTTCTCGAATGTGAGCGCGCCGATGCCGATCTCGCCCGCGTTCTTGTGCGACTGCACGCTGGATGCGGCGACGAAAACAGGGGGGTGCGGCCGTTGGAGCGGCTGCGGAACGATCTGCCGTCGGGGGATCTTCCAGAACGGTCCGTCGTGCTCGACATACTCGCCGCTAAACAGCTTCACGAGGACGGCCATCGAGTCCTCCCATTGCGCGCGGGTTTGCGAGGGGTCGACGCCGAAGGCCGCTAGCGTCGTCAAATTGTTCGAGCGGGCCGTGCCGAGTTCCGCACGACCGCCGGAAATGGCGTCAAGCGTGAACAGCCGCTCGGCCACCAGAATCGGGTGGTTCCACGCCAGTAGCACCGAGCACATGATGCGCAGCTTGATCGACTTCGTGTGCCGGGCCACTGCTGCGTAAAGCACCTCGGGCGCCGCGACGGTGAAGCGCGGCGGGCTGAAGTGCTGCTCTGACGTGCCCCAGCACGAGAAACCGAGCTGGTCCGCGAGCGCGACTTCTTCGATCATCTCCTCATAGCGCTGGGCGTAACTGACGCCCGGCATGACCTCGCCTTCCTGAAGCAGCCCGATCTTCATGAAACCAACCCTATCCGGAACGCGCTTCTACCGCGACCTCGCATACCGTATCCAGCCGAAAAATCCGTTGTCAATGCCGAAATCCGCGTTATCGTGGCTACATAACTTCCGTAATCCGAGATTGGGAGCGCCGCTGTGGGGAGAGAGAAGGCGGTTCCGGTGACTGTGCTCACCGGCTTCCTCGGAGCCGGAAAGACCACCATTCTCAATGCCGTGCTCAGCGCTCCCCGCGGCCAGAAGCGCTATGGCGTCATCGTCAACGAGTTCGGGGCGATCGGCGTCGACGGAAGCCTTGTGATCGGCGCCGACGAGGACGTGATCGAACTCGCCAATGGCTGCCTGTGCTGCAGCGTTCGCGGCGACCTGATCGGCGCGCTGGAGACGCTGCTGGAGCGCGGAGGCGAACTCGACGCGATCCTGGTCGAGACGACGGGTCTTGCCGACCCTGGCCCGATTGCCGCAACTTTTCTGCTGGACGATGATCTGAGTGATCGGGTTCGACTGGACGGCGTCGTGACGGTCTTGGACGCGGTCCATGTCGAGCGGCAGCTTGCCGAGGAGGACGTGGCGGCGAGCCAGATAGCCTTTGCGGACCTGCTGGTGCTGGCGAAGAGCGACATCGTCAACCCTGCACAGCGGCTGGCTGCCGAAGAAGCCGCGCGCGCGCTCAACAGTGCGGCTCCGCTTTTGCGCAGCGAGCTTGGCGATCTCGATATCGAGGCGCTGTTCGGGTTGCGCGCTTACGACCTCAACACATCGAGGCTTGGTTTCTCGGCGGTCCCGGCAGTCGACGGCGCAAGATCCAGCCACGCGATGTCCTGCGTCTCTCTGACGCTAGACCGCTCGCTGGATCCCGCTCGCTTCATGGATTGGATGCAGGATCTCGTTCGCGCACGCGGTCGCAGCATCCTTCGTTCCAAGGGCGTCGTGTCACTGCAGGGCGAAGATCGCCGCCTTGTGTTTCAAGGCGTGCAGACAATGCTGGATGGCGACGTTCGAGAGCGCTGGGCGCCGGACGAGGATCGTCGAAGCCGGCTCGTCTTCATCGGTCGAGACATGGACAAAGCCGAACTTCAAGCGGGGCTGGAGGCCTGTATCGCTCATCCATCGACCGCGCCGCAGCGTTGCAGGCCGGTGGCCGCTTCGTGAGGGCTGATGGACGTCTCGCCGGGGTTCTCAGCCCGACTGCGGCGGTCGCCGTCGCATCCATTTACTGGGGAACGTCGTGGTGGCCGATGCGCATCCTCAAGGAGCGCGGGCTCGACTCGGAATGGGCGATCTTCCTCATGCTGGGAATCGTCTCGCTCGCCCTTAGTCCCGCAGCATGGGCGGCGCGCAAGGCCTGGACTCGCCACTGGCGCAGCTTCCTGGTGGCCGGGATCATGGGCGGCGCATCGCTTGCCTGCTACTATCTCAGCGTCAATCTGACGACCGTCGCGCGGGCGACGCTGCTGTTCTACCTGTCGCCGGTCTGGACGACGCTGATCGAGTTCGTCGCGCTGCGGCGACCGATCAAGCCGGGTCGAATGCTCGAGATCGCTTTGGGTTTCGGCGGACTGCTCGTCACGCTGGCTCCGGGGGGAAACGCGTTCGCCGGCGCCAATATCGGCGATGGGCTTGCATTGCTCGCAGGCGTGACCTTCGCGGTGGCCACCTTCTTGATGTACCGCTCGCCGGAGGCGGGCGGCGCGGCCTTTACCTGGGCCTGCGCCCTTGGGGCGGCGATGGTAACGAGCGTCGCGGGCATGATCTTCAATCCCGACGGACTCGCGCGCGCAGCCGCGGCCTCAGGAGGCGCCGTTGCGCTGCTGGGTCCCGCCGCGCTGTTCGCGATCCTCATCTTCTTGCCGATGAACCTGCTGACCTACTGGGGCGCAAGCCGGCTGTCGCCCACACGGGTGTCGGTGATCCTGATGTGTGACGTCATCGTCGGAATCATGTCCTCCGCGCTCCTCACCGACGACCACATCGGACCGCATGAACTCGTCGGGTGCGGCCTGATCCTGGGCGCAATTCTGGTCGAGCCGATCAGGCTGCGCCTCCGGAGCGCTCATCCCCAGGCGGATGCGGCGAACTGACCAACCTGCAACAACACGAAACGGGAGAAGACGCATGCTGGACTGGAACGGCTATCGCGAACAACTTGGCGGCGCGATGGGCGAGATCGCGCAGCTCAATCCGGACCTCATGAAGGGTCATGACATCCTTGCGGCGTCTGCGACGGCCGCGAGGGCGCTCGACGCCAAGACGCGGGAGCTCATTGCGATCGCGGTCGCCGTCACGACGCGCTGCGACGGCTGCATCGCGTTTCATGTCAAAGGCGCCAAGGACGCGGGCGCGTCCAAGGAGGAGATCGCGGAGGCGCTGACCGTCGCGGTCGCGCTGAACGCCGGCGCAGCGCTGGTCTATTCCGCGCGGGCGCTCGACGCGCTCAAGTCGTCGGAATGATCTCGGAGAGCGCAAAAAAGACGAGCCGGGCGGCGCATGCGCCGTCCGGTCGGTCATCGGATCTGCAGGGCTTGGGCGAGCCAGTCCTTGTCGCCCGGGGCTTGAGCAAGGAGTTCCGTGGCTTCCAGGCAGTGAGCGGGGTCGACCTCTCGGTTGCTCGCGGCTCGATACACGCGCTGATCGGCCCGAACGGCGCCGGCAAGACGACCTGCTTCAACTTGCTGACGAAGTTCCTCGCGCCGAGCTCTGGCGAGATCATCTACAAGGGCCGCGACATCACGCGGACAAAGCCGGCCGACGTGGCGCGGCTTGGCCTGGTGCGGTCTTTCCAGATCTCCGCAGTGTTCGGGCGGCTCACCGTTCTGGAGAATGTCCGGATCGCGCTGCAGCGGCGCAAGCGTGGCGACTCGTTCGACTTCTGGCGCTCGGAACGTGTTCTGCACGCGCTCGACGGCGAGGCTCTTGCTCTCTTAGAGGAGGTTGGCCTCGCGGCTTACTCCGCCGCGCCAGCGCTCAGCCTGTCCTATGGTCGCAAGCGCGCTCTCGAGATCGCAACCACGCTCGCCCTCGACCCGGACATGCTGCTGCTCGACGAGCCGATGGCTGGCATGGGCCGAGAGGACGTAGAGCAGACAGCTTCTCTTATCCGCCATGTCTCCGTCGGCCGCACCATCCTGATGGTCGAGCACAATCTTTCGGTGGTCGCAGAGCTGTCGGACCGGATCACTGTTCTGGCTCGTGGCCGGATTTTGGCGGAGGGCGATTACGCCACCATCTCCAAAGACCCGCGCGTCGTCGAGGCATATCTGGGAGCGCGACATGACTGACGCTCCCGCGGCCTCTCCGCAACCGCTGCTCTCTGTGCAGGCTCTGGAGGGCTGGTATGGCGAGAGCCACGTGCTGCACGGCATGACATTCGACGTCGCAAGCGGCGAGGTCGTTTCACTTCTCGGGCGCAACGGCGCCGGCAAGACCACCACCTTAAGGGCCATCATTGGCGTGCTCGGCAAGCGCCGCGGCTCCGTCACCTGCGCCGGGGTCGAGACCATCGGCATGCCTGCGCGTTCGATCGCGCGCCTCGGCGTGGGCTATGTTCCGGAAGAGCGTGGGATCTTCGCCGGTCTGTCGGTCCAGGAGAATCTAACCTTGCCTCCCAAGCTCCGTCCCGGCGGAATGGATCTGGAGCAGATCTACCGCCTCTTTCCAAACCTCAAGGAGCGGGCGCGCAGCCCAGGCACAAAGCTTTCCGGAGGTGAGCAGCAGATGCTGGCCATCGCCCGCATCCTTCGGACCGGCTCCAAGCTCATCCTGCTCGACGAGCCGACGGAGGGTCTTGCGCCGGTCATCGTCGAACGCATTGCCGAGGTCATTCAACGCCTGAAGGCGGACGGCTACACCATCATTCTGGTGGAGCAGAACCTGCGTTTCGCCCAGTCGATCGCCGGGCGCTTTGTCGTCGTCGAACAGGGCCGCGTGGTCGATGCAATTTCGAACGAAAGCGGCTGTCGGCTCCACCAGCTCCACGCCTATCTGGGCGTCTGACAATGGCCACGATCCAACGATGAGCACGATCTTCGGCATTCCTTCGAATGCGCTTTTCAGCCAGCTGCTGGTCGGACTGATCAACGGCTCTTTTTACGCGATGTTGTCGCTCGGACTTTCGATCATCTTCGGCCTGCTGAACGTGATCAACTTCGCCCATGGCGCGATGTACATGGCGGGCGCGTTCGTCGCATGGATCCTGCTGAACGAGGCCGGCATCGGCTATTGGTGGTCGCTGTTGCTCGCGCCGCTTGTCGTGGGCCTGTTCGGGGCAGCCTTCGAGCGCCTGCTGCTGGCGCGCCTCTACAAGATCGATCACCTTTACAGCTTGTTGCTGACCTTCGGGCTCGCGCTGATCATCCAGGGATCCTTTCGCCAGGTCTATGGCTCCTCAGGCCTGCCTTACGCGATCCCGGCGGCGCTTTCCGGCGGGCAGAAGCTACCCTTTATGTTCCTGCCGAACTATCGAGCATGGGTCGTCGTCGCGTCTCTTTCAGTCTGTGTCGCGACATGGCTGCTGATCGAGAAGACCAAACTTGGGGCCTATCTTCGCGCTGCGACTGAAAACCCGGCCTTGGTCGAGGCCTTCGGCGTCAACGTGTCTCTTCTGCGAACGATGACGTATGCCTTCGGGGTCGGGCTGGCCGGGCTGGCAGGCGTTCTTGCGGCGCCGATCTATTCAGTCAGTCCGAGCATGGGCGCGGACACAGTCATTGTCGTGTTCGCCATCGTGGTCATCGGCGGTATGGGATCGATCCTGGGCTCGATCGTCACCGGCTTCGGGCTCGGGCTGATCGAGGGCATGACCAAGGTCTTCTATCCGCAAGCTGCCTCTACCGCGGTCTTCGTCATCATGGCGCTGGTGCTGATCATGAAGCCCGCGGGCCTTTTCGGGCGCGCATCGTGAGCGACGTCGTTCAATCGCCTGCGTCTCCTTCGAGCCTGCCCGACAGCAGGGCCAAAACGCCAAAGGCGATACGGCTTTATCTGGGCGTTCTGCTCGGCATAGCGGCGGCTCTCGTCGCCCTCCCGTTCGCGGTCTACCCGATCTTTCTCATGAAGGTGCTGTGCTTCGCGCTGTTCGCTCTCGCCTTCAACCTGCTTCTTGGCTTCGGCGGGCTGCTGTCATTTGGCCATGCCGCTTTCTTCGGCGGCGCGGCTTACGTCTCGGCGCACGCAGCCAAGGTGTGGGGTCTGAACCCGGAGGCAGCTATCGCCTGTGGGGCGCTGGCTTCCATGGGCCTGGGCGTCATCATCGGCTGGCTTGCGATACGTCGACAAGGCATCTACTTCGCGATGATCACCCTGGCGCTCGCGCAGCTGGTCTATTTCGCCTGCCTGCAGGCGAAATTTACAGGCGGTGAGGACGGCGTCCAAGGCGTCCCCCGGGGCCATTTGTTCGGCTTGTTCAACCTTGCCGACGACCGCGTTCTCTACGCGATGGTGGCCGCCATCTTCATGGCTGGCCTTCTGGCGATCCTGCGGGTGATCCACTCGCCCTTCGGACAGGCTCTCAAAGCGATCCGCGAGAACGAGGCGCGCGCCACGTCGCTCGGCTTCCGGGTCGAGCGCTACAAGCTCGCTGTTTTCATCTTGTCCGCCACTCTGGCCGGGACCGCAGGCGCCACCAAGGCCGTTGTGTTCCAGCTCGCATCGCTGACCGACGTTCACTGGGCAACATCGGGAGCTGTGATCTTGATGACCCTCGTTGGGGGCATGGGAACATTGTTCGGACCCATCGTCGGGGCCTTCGTTGTCGTCGGCATGGAAAGCTATCTGGCGCCCTTTGGCGCATGGCTCACGATTGTTGAAGGTTTGATTTTCGTAACCTGCGTAATCCTGTTTCCGAACGGATTTGTCGGAGCTCTCGCCAAGAAGACGGCGCGATAGGATCGCGGAGCCGGTTGTCCGGATCGTGATCTCGTTGGGCCGAAAGCGGGATCGTCATCCAAAAATGCAAGCGAACTGACGCGGACCGCGCTGCTGCGGGTCGTAGACGGCATAGCTCCCTTGGGGCTTTGCCGCCGAAGGCGAAGCCCAACCGATAAAACGTCGAAAAGGGCGCGGTCACTGAGCGGCCCCAGATCTTGCCAGGCTCCGATCGACCGATGGGATCGCGTCCAAGCTCTGCCTCGGCCGCCGCTGAACGCGACGACAGCGTCATACGTCTTCAGGTCGGTTGGATGTCGCCTCGAACAGCACGGTGACGCGGCTCCAGACAGTCTCTCCGAGAGACCCAAGTGGCTCGAGATCGATGACTATGCCATGGCCGTCGCGCTGGAGCTCTGTGATCAGCGCCCTGTCAGCAGCATCGCGGCGTGAGGGCGGCGTCGTTTGGGTGAAGAGATCCGGCACTCCAAACAGGTTATTTCCGCGGATTTCGGGCGCCACCACTCCTAAATCCACAATTTTCGACCTAATGCGGGCTGTAAAAACGAAAAACGGCATTGACGGCCGCCGAAGGCGCGGATTACCGTAAAGTAATGCGATGAAGCAGCGGAAACACGCAAATGAAAACGCCATGACCGCGGAATACGGCGTCTGCCGGCCTGATTCAGCGCCGCGATCGTCTACATCCTCGGGAAGCTGCCGGTAGTGAAGCGGCTCGGCGAAGGCGGCTACGCGGCCTGCCCGACCGCGCTTGGCGGACGGAACAGCCCGTCCACCCGTCCATTCAACCACATCCGCATGCACAGGGAGGTAACCCGATGAGGATCGGTCTTCTTCAAGAAGGCGAGATCATGCCGGGCGTCAGCGTCGCACAGCGCTACAACGAGATGATCGCTGAGGTCGGTCGCGCCGATGAACTCGGCTTCTACAGCTGGGGCACGTCCGAGCAGCACTTCTCGCCGCCGCGCTTCACCGTCTCCGCTCCTGAAGTGCTCTACGCCGCGATCGCGCGCGAGACGAAGAACATCAAGCTGCGGATCATGTGCTCTGTTCTGCTCAAGTGGAACCACCCGATCCTGGTGGCCGAGCGGCTGGCGACACTCGATATCGTGTCGAACGGCCGCGCCGAGATCGCGACCGCGCGATCCAACAACTTGACCACGCTTGGAGCCTTTGGGGTCGATCCCTCGGAAACGCGCGCGCAGTGGGAAGACGGCCTCGCTGTTCTCATCAAGGCGATGTCGGACGAGACGCTCGAGCACGACGGCCCGGTCTGGAAAATTCCTGCACGTCAAATCGTGCCGCAGCCGCTGCAGCGACCCCATCCGCCCATCTGGGTCTCCGCGTCGAGCGTGGATACACACCGCATGGCCGGCGAGAAGGGCATCGGCGTCCTGACGTTCGAGAACTACTTCGGCTTCGACTATCTGCAGACCTGCATCGACGCTTACCGGGAAGGCCGACAAGCCGGAACCTCGGTCGCGCGCGCCCGCAACGACCAGATGGGGCTCTACGTCGCGACGGCCTTTTGCGCCGAGACACGGGAGGAGGCCCGGCGCGTCGCCCGTGACGTCGCGCTCGGCTACTTCAAGTTCATCCTCGATCTCTACGTGCCCCTCGGAAAGCGCAGCTCCTACGAGTATCTCGACGAGAAGATGACCCGGCTGCTCGACAACGAGGGCAACCTGGATTTCCTCGTCAACGAGACACCGTCGGTGATGATCGGCACGCCGGACGACTTCATCCGTCGGCTGGACGATCTGAAGAACCGCGGCGTCGACGAGGTGCTGCTTCGCGTCGACGGCGTGCCGCACGCCGACATCATGCGATCCTACGACCTGATCGGCCGGGAGGTGATCCCGCACTTCCGCGACGTCCGGCTGCAGGCGGCGCAGTGATGGCGAACGTGTCCATCGCGGATTCCAACGCGCTAGACGTAGCGGTCTTCAAGCGGCTGATGGCCGACATGCCCCAAGCCGTAACCATCATCACGGCCATGACCGAGGACGGAACGCCCGTTGGCGCGACGCTGTCGGCCGTGATGTCGCTATCGATGAACCCGCCCATGATGGTGGCGGCCTTCGATCGAGGCTCCGAGACTTTGGCCTGCCTGAGCCAAGGTCGACCGTTCCTGATTCACATCCTCGGCGAAGGACAGGAAAAGCTCGCCTACCGCTTCGCGGGAAAAGGCGGGGCGGCCAAGTTCTACGAAATCGAATGGTCGGCCGCGCCCTGCGGCAGTCCGAAGCTTCCCTCGGCCGCGGGCGTCATCGCCTGCCGGGTCGTACATCTGCACGAGGGCGGCGACCACGTTCTCGTCACCGGCTCGATCAGCGACATCGAGCATCCCGCAGAGGCTGAGCCGCTCGTCTACCACCGTCGCGAGCTGCGCCCCGCCCGCAATCTTCGCGCCGCCGCCTGATCCTCGAGAGGACAAGACCATGACGATCGCGTTCGATCCCTCTTCTTTCATCACCGCGGATGTGAAGACGTTCCTTGACGATCCCAAGAAGCTGTTCATCGGCGGTCATTTTGTTGAGGCGCTATCTGGAGAGACCTTCGACACGATCGATCCCGCGACTGGTCGGATCATCAGCGCGATTCCTGCAGCCGGCGTCGCTGACGTCGACGCCGCCGTCAAGGCAGCCGAGAAAGCGTTCCAGACGTGGAGCGCGACCTCTCCCGCCGAGCGCGAGCGTGTCATCCACCGCTTCGCCGACCTGATCGAAGCGCGCGCCGAGGAGTTCTCGCAGATCGAGAGCTTCGACACCGGCAAGCCCGCCGGTCACATCAAGTTCGTGGACGTGCCGCTCTCGGTCGGCGCGCTACGCTACAACGCGGGGTGGTGCACCAAGATAGAAGGCTCCGTGCCCGCCGTCTCGGCGGCCGGCATGCTCTGCTACACCCGCCGCGAAGCGCTCGGCGTCGTGGCGGCGATCGTGCCTTGGAACTTCAACCTCTGCCAGGCCGCCTTCAAGATCGCTCCGGCGCTTGCGGCCGGCTGCACCGTGGTGCTGAAACCTGCCGAGCAGTCGCCGCTTGCGGCGCTCTACTTAGCAAAGGTCGCGGCCGAGGCCGGGGTCCCCGAGGGCGTGCTCAACGTCGTAACCGGCGATGGCGAGACAACGGGTGCTGCGCTCTGCGCCCATCCCGGCGTCGACAAGATCGCGTTCACGGGATCCGAAGAGGTCGGCAAGCTGATCGCACGCAACGCCGCGTCGAGCCTCAAGCACGTGTCGCTCGAGCTCGGCGGCAAGAGCCCGAACATCATTTTCGCGGACGCCGACATCGAGACTGCGGCGCGCACAGCCGCCATGGCGATCTTCTTCTACACCGGCCAGGTCTGCACTGCGGGCTCACGCCTGCTGGTTGAGCGCCCGATCCTCGAGCGGGTGGTGTCGCTGATCGTTGAGGAGGCCGGCAAGCTGAAGCTCGGCCATGGGCTCGCTCCCGACACCACTCTTGGCGCGCTCGTTTCGCAGGAGCAGCGCGCTCGGGTGATGAACTTCGTCGACGTCTCGCGCGAGGCGGGCATCGAGATCGCGACCGGCGGCAGGATTCCCTCGCAGTTCGATGATGCGAGCGCGTTCTACGAGCCGACCGTGCTGGTCGACCCGTCCGACGACTCAAGGGTGGTCGCGGAAGAGGTGTTCGGCCCGGTCCTGGCGATCCAGAGCTTCGACACGATCGAGGAGGTTGCGGCGCGCGCCAACCGCACGACCTACGGCCTCGCGTCGGGCGTGTGGACCCGTGATCTCGCAAAGGCCCACACCATGGCTTCCGCACTCAAGGCCGGCTCGGTGTGGGTCAACACCTACAACCAGTTCGACGCGGCTGCTCCCTTCGGAGGCTACAAGCAGTCCGGCTACGGCCGTGACAATGGCCGGGAAGGCGTCGAAAAATTCCTTCAGACCAAGGCGGTTTGGATCAACCACGGGGCCTGACGGTCAACGGTGAAGGTCCTCCTGGTCATCGTCGACGTTCCCTTGATTTCGCATGAAGGTCATCGCGACGGCGCGAGTGGAGCGTCGTCGGAGACCGCGGGATCAGCGACGACGAGATCATGAAGGTGGGGACCTGCGGTCACGCGGGATGCAGGCGCGGCGTAGGTCTACCCCGTGCGAGTAATGGCGGCGGCAGCGTCCGCCTCTTCGATCGGAACGATCCCCGGCGGCGGCTCGCCCTGTCGGCCGGGCGTGAGCTGCCGTTCATTATTTCAGGCTAGGGCTCATTGACATGACCGCATCGCTCTACATCGACGGCGCTTGGACAGAGGGGTCTGGAAAGCGCCGCGGCAAGGTTCTGAACCCGGCGACGGGGCAGCAAGTTGGCGAAGTTCCGTTCGCCGAAGACGCCGATCTCGACCGTGCGCTCCTAGCCGCCGGAAAGGGGTTCCGGGTCTGGAAGGCCATGAGCGCGATTGAGCGTTCGAAGATCATGCGCAAGGCGGCCGAAATCATGCGCGAGCGCCACGAGACGATGGCGCGCGCCATCACGGCAGAACAGGGCAAGCCGATTGCGGAGGCCCGCATCGAAGCCTCGCTTGCGCCCGAGCATACTGAGTGGAACGCCGAGGAGGGTCGCCGCGCTTACGGCCGCCTGATCCCGGCTCGTGCGAGCGACGTCACGCAGCTCGTGGTCAAGGAGCCGATCGGGCCAGTGGCCGCCTTCAGCCCTTGGAACTTTCCCGTCAATCAGGTGGTGCGCAAGATCGCCTCAGCGCTTGCCGCCGGCTGCTCGATCATCGTCAAGGCGCCCGAAGAGGCCCCGACCTGCGCCGTCGAGCTAGTGAGGTGTTTCGAGGAGGCAGGAGCTCCCGCGGGCGTGCTCAACCTCGTGTTCGGCGTGCCGGCGGAAATCTCCGAGCGGTTGATCTCCTCGTCCGTCATCCAGAAGGTGTCGTTCACGGGCTCGGTGCCGGTCGGCCGCCACCTCGGCGCACTGGCGGCGAAACACCTGAAGCCGACCACTATGGAGCTCGGCGGCCACGCGCCCTTCATCGTGACCGAAGACGTCGATCCAATCGCAGTGGCGGCCGCGGCGACAGCGTCGAAATTCCGCAACGCGGGACAGGTCTGCATCTCGCCGACACGCTTCCTCGTGCACGACAAGGTGTTCGACCGCTTCCTCGAAGCCTTCGTGGAGAAGGCAGAGGCCATCAAGGTTGGAGACGGCATGGCGGAGGGGACGCAGATGGGCCCGCTCGCGCAGGCTCGCCGTGTGGATAGCGTCGACGAACTGGTGCAGGACGCCGCAGCCAAAGGCGCGACGGTGCACGTGGGCGGCCGTCGTATTGGCAATCACGGCTTCTTCTACGCGCCCACGATCGTGGCCAATGCGCCGCTGCCGTCCCGCATCATGAATGAGGAGCCGTTTGGACCAGTCGCGATCGTCAACCGCGTGACCTCGCTTGACGAGGCGCTGACCGAAGCAAACCGTCTGCCGTTTGCGCTAGCGTCCTACGCGTTCACGAACTCGCTGAGCCATGCCGACCGTATAACGGACGATATCGAGGCCGGCATGCTGACGATCAATCACTTCGGTCTGGGGGTCCCCGAGACGCCGTTTGGCGGGTTCAGGGACAGCGGCCACGGATCGGAAGGAGGCGTCGAGGGGCTTTCGGCCTACCTGCGGAACAAGTTCGTTTCGCGTAAGCGATGATGGCTATCCGCTGCGGTCGGTAGGAGCCAATCTTTACTAACCGCGGCAGCCCCGCATCATCCTAGAGATAGGTCGAAATGCCGGCCTTCGGCCGCTAGGCGCCATGAGCAGATATTGGCATGTCGCGCGAAAGCGGACGTTCACGTGCCCCATAGAGGCACTCCTTCCTGAAGGCCAGAGCGAGCCGGATCAGTGGACTGCTACAAGGCCACGTGCCGCCACGGCTGTTTCAAAAGCTGACACCAACCGTCGGAGAATGAGCCTGAACCTCCGCTTGGACTGACCCGAGGATGGTGGTGTCTATTTTGAAATCGTTGGCGTCCGGCTGGGCGTCTTGAAGCTGTAACGATATGCGGAGCAACCGCGATCGAACCGCTTACTGTTACATGGCTGCATTCGCCGGGTGTGCGTCGCATCGTCATCGCCTGAAGCAGGGGCGTTTCGCTCCCCGCTCAAGCCGGAGGGGCGATGTCGTCGGTCTCGCTTGCATCCCGCGGATGTTTGCTCGGGCTCCTGCTCGGTCTTGGACCGGGAGCCGTCGCGCAAACCGTCGAGACACGGATCGGCCCGGTGCCGCTTCAGTTTGGCCTTCCGGCCGACGAGGTGACGCGTCAGAAGCTATATGATGAAATGGACTTTCAACGTGCAGCCCAGACGTACATCTGGGCTCTGCCGATCGTCAGCTTCGCGCAATGGCAAGCGTCGGCCCACGAAGCGTTCGGGGCGAAGGACGCCGACGTCGTTATCTATGAGACGCTGAAGGACCGCTTCGGCATCCTCACGGCCAACGCGACGACGCCGTACATCGGCGGCTTTCCAGATCTTTCGAAGACGGGCCCGCTGGTCATCGGCTATCCCGCCGGCGCGACCGCAGGCGGCATCGGCGACTTTTGGCAGCGGCCGGTGACAGACATGGGCGAGACCGGGCCAGACCGCGGCAAGGGCGCGAAGTATCTGCTTTTGGGCCCGGGCCAGGAGCTCCCCCCAGCCGATGGCTATAGCGTCATCAGGTCTCCGACCAACAATGTCTTTGTCGCCTTCCGGGTGCTCGATCCCGACCCTGAAAAGGCGAAGAAACTCATCGCAGCGTTCCAGATGTATCCGTATGCGGATCGCGCGAACCCGCAGCCGACCCGCGTACTCCGCCCCGAAGGCCGCGCCTGGAGCCAAATCCCCCCGAGCGGCTTTGCGTTCTTCGAGCGGCTGAATGACATCCTGCAGCGCGAGCCCGTGTTTGAGCGCGACCGCATGATGATGGCGATGCTCAAACCCCTCGGCATTGAGAAAGGCAAGGCCTTCGCTCCAGATACGAGGCAAAGGAAGAACCTCGACGATGGCGCGCGCATCGGCGAGATGATGGCGCAGACGAAGTCGTTCGCGAAGCGCGAGCCGGAGGCGCTATATCGCTCGGACACCCGCTGGCTCTACGTCATCCTTCTCGATCCGTCGCAGGAAGCGGAAAGCTACAGCCAGCTCGACGAGCGCTCGGATTATTTCTACGAGGCCGTCACCACCACGCGCGGCATGGTCAGCAAAACGCCAGGCGTTGGACAAGCCTATCTGGGGGCCTATCGCGACAAGAACGGCGCCTGGTTTGACGGCGGCAAGGCCTACAAGCTCCACGTGCCGGCCGATGCGCCTGCGAAGCTGTTTTGGTCGCTTACGGTCTACGACGCGCTGACGCGAGTGCTGATCGATAACGGGCAGGATATCGCCGATCGATCGTCACGTAACGACCTCCAGAAGAACGCCGATGGCTCGGTTGATCTCTACATGGGACCAAGCGCGCCTCCAGGCCTTGAGAAGAACTGGATCCCGACCGTGCCCGGCAAGGCGTGGTTCGCCTACTTCCGCCTCTATGGGCCGCTAGAGCCCTACTCCGACCGTTCCTGGAAACTGCCCAACATCGAAGCCTCGAACTGACCGCGACAGAAGGGACGGCACAATGCTGCGATCACTCACTCTTGGCTTCGTGGCGTTCCTCGCGCTAGCCGCTCCGACCGTTGATGTGCGAGCAGAGCAGGCTTCGCCCATCGACTGCCGGACGATCGCAAAGGAAGCCTACATCTACGCCTTCGCGCCGATGGAGAACTACAACACCTGGCGCAAGCAGGCGGTCGATAGCAGCGCTCCCGAATACGTCGGAGGCTTCAACGTTTTCCGGCACTACTCAGAGCCATTCACGCCCGACAATCATGACGTTGTCACCCCAAACAACGATACGCCCTATTCCTGGGCATGGCTGGATCTTAGGGCGGAGCCAGTTGTCGTCTCAGTTCCAGCGGTTCCTAAGGACCGCTATTACGTTCTGCAGCTTTTCGACGTCTTCACCTTCAATTTTGCCTATATAGGCGTTCGTTCGACTGGCTTCGAAGCCGGAGATTACATGATCGCCGGACCCCGCTGGACGGGCGAAACTCCGAAACGCGTCACGAAGGTGTTCAGATCCGAGACCGACATTGTCGGCATTCTCGGTCGAACCGCGCTGAACGGTCCGGAGGACGTACCAAATGTCAAAGCGATCCAAGCCGACATCAAGGTGACGCCGCTGAGCGCCTTCTTAGGGACTAAAGCACCGCCTGCAGCCGCCTCGATCGACTTTCCTCCCTACGAGCCGTCGAAGGCTGCGACCCACGACTTCATCGGTTACCTGAACTTTCTGCTCCAGTTCGCTCAGCCGGCGGATCCAAGCGAGACGGCGCTGCTCGCCCGTTTTGCGACTATCGGCATCGTCCCGGGTAAGGCATTTGATCCGACGACGATCGATCCAAAGCTTCTGGCGGACATCGACGCCGGCGTCCGAGATGCGCAGGCCGAGCTCCACGAACGCGAAGCCCAAACGCTGACCGCCAACGGGTTGTTCGGTACGCGGGCCTTCCTGAAGAACGACTACATGAAACGGGCAGTAGGGGCCGCAAAGGGCCTCTACGGCAACTCGCTGGAGGAGGCCTGGTACGGCGGCTTCATCGGAAATGGATCGAAGCCGAGCGTGATGCGCTTTGCGGCTGGAGAGCTTCCGCCAGCCAAGTTCTTCTGGTCCGCGACGCTCTATACGCTGCCAGACCGGTTCCTCTATGCCAACGAGCTGGACCGTTATTCGGTCGGCGACAGGACAAAGGGCCTCGTTTTCGACAAGGACGGCAGCTTGACCATTACGATCAGCCACGACGCGCCTTCGGCAGATAAGAAGGCGAATTGGCTGCCGGCGCCGGCTGGTCTCTACAGCCTCGTGGTTAGGGCCTACGGACCGAGCGAGGAGATGATGACTAGCAAATGGAAGCTGCCGCCACTCCAAACCGCTGCCCCGTAATAGGTCATCGCCAGGGGGCAACGGACGAGAAGGCTGAAGTCGGAGCCAAAGCCTTACCGTTCCCGCTCCGCCTGGTGGCATAGAGGCTGTGAACCCAAAGAGTTCAACCAGCGCCCACTAGGCCTCGTCCGGATTTCTCGCGTTTGTTTAAGGGAAAGCCGGCATCTTTGCTCGTCGAGCTAGCCCCGCGGTTGCATCGTACTGAGCTGACGGCGAGCCGCAGGTGACGCCTCAGTCGACGCAGCGGTGGTAGGTCTCGCGCATCTCCGGGAAGCTTGGATCGTAACGCTCGATCGTATCCTGGTCTTTCAGGCGCAAGGAGACCGACATCGCTCCAAACATGATCTGTGACTTGCAGTTGAGCGCGGCGACGTATCCGTTGCTCGTCTGCTTGATCGATATGAGTGAACAGGACGCAGTTTTCCCGCGTATGCGGCTACCTTCGACGACGAAGCCCGGCAGCGTGTTGTCGTGCTTCGACCGGAAGAGAGTTTTCCCGGCCTTGGTGATAAACACATCGCGGCATTCGAATGAATCTGCGACCCATGAGCCTTGGAATTGTTGCTGGATCCCGGCTCGGACTCCCGACCCTGATCCGCAGGCCATGATGACGACCACGGAAGCTGCGCCCAGCTTGGCTCGGGTAGCGGTCATGGCTTCACCACGGCCTCACTCGCCAGCGGCGTCGGTCCGCTGAGCGCAAACTGGAAGTTTACGCCACCGAAAATCTGCCACTTGGGAGCGCCTGCGCCTTTGTGAGCTACCGTGTACTGCGGCTCGATAAACGTGTTCATCGTCGTCGTTTCGTTCAGTTCCCAGATCCTTCCGATGCCGAGCCCCACCGGGATGTAGTGGGTATGGTTCTCGAGATCGAAGTTCATCGTCCCGGACGAACGCAGGTAGAATTGCTGCGGCAGGTTGACGTTGAGGATCGGCTGAACGGTGAGCAGGCTTTGCGCTGGCCGTGAGTCGCTGTCGAAGGAATGCTGGTAGGTCGCGAGACCGCCGATGATGCCCCACGACTGCGGCGCGACCACCACACCGGCGGCGCCGGCCTGCCAGCGACCCTGCCCGGTGTCTTTCTGGGTGGCGGTGGGGATGACCAGAAGTGGACCTGCGCCGAACTCCACCTTGCCCGGGACCACGAAGAGGTCCATCAGCGTCAGGTCGCCTACACCCGTATCGTGACCGTTCGGGCTCGGCGACAGGGTCCTCGAAAATGTCGGAACGGTGTTGATCGGCAGGGTGAAGCGGAAGAGCTGCGGGACGCCCCCGAGCTTCGACGGGATAAGCCCGCGGAACAGGAAGCTGTTCGCGTCAGGTTTACCGGGTAGGCCGTAGAACGACGACGTGTAGTAGTCCTGAAAGTTTATCGTGATCTTGGGTGTAAGCGGGTTGTTCGCCTCGTTCGGGTCGGCTGCAGCCGCAGGCCCGATACCGCCGAAAACGAGAGCGAGGGCTGTCACAATTGCGGGCTTCGTCGTTCCAATCCCATGACCTCGTTCGCGACTCATCTGCTGGCTCACTGTTTGGTCGTCAGCGGGATCGCCGCGGACTGGCTGACGTAAAGGGGCGCCGACAAGGTGAAGAACGCAGCTGTGCCTTTGAGGCGGCGCGTGGCGTCTAGTTCGCGGTAGACCTTGAGGCGGCTCGCGACCGGGAGCTTGCCGAGCTCGAAGTTGAAGCCGACGGTGCCGCCAAGGGCGACGGTCTCGCCCTTGAACGAGCCCAGCACCGCTCCGCTGCCCGTGTCTCCGCTGACCTGCTTGTAGTAGTAGCCGACGACGCCCGCTGAGAACGCCTTGGAGAAATGCTGCTCGACCGCCCACTCCGCGTGGAAGTCATTGCCCGGATTGTAGTCGGTAGACGGATTGCGTCCGTTGACGGTGAAGCCGACCTTCCCCGAGACGTCGAGGCCAATGGCGGGGTCAAGCCACGTTGCCGCCGCGAAGAAGTCTCCGGCCCATTTATTGAAAGCCAGGTTGGCGAGCGCGCCCTTGTGATAATCGCCGACCGGGACATTCAACGAGGCCCCCGTCTGCCAATGGAAGTTTCCGGTCTGCCAGCCCACGAAGCTCGAAAGATAGGGGTCGCCAAACCGGGTCGCCGTGTCGCTGGCGGATCGCTCGATAACGCCGCCACCGGGTCCCGTCAGCCTTGCTCCGGCGTCGATCTGGGGACCGCCGAACGGCAGGCTCGCGCTCACCGCCAGAGTTCCGCCCAGGAAACTTGTGGAGGGGACCCAGACAAGCGTCGGGAAGTCCACGATCACTCGGGCATCGAGCTTGGCGACGACATTGCCCCCAATCGTGAACTGCCGGCCGCGTCCGGCGCTGCCGTCATAGTAAAAAAGGTCGTTCTGGAAGAACACGCCTTCCACCGGTGGCATCAGCGCAGCGCCTGGGCCGGCCAGACCGAGCGGATAAAGAGACGACCCGCCCTCAGCGGCCCAAACGGGCGAAGTCAGAGCGAAAGCGGTCGCCACGACTGGTGCAAACAAGAGCGATGAGCGACGAGCCTTACACGGCCTAAACCCGCGATTCCCGCCCACTGGTCTCATGACGTCCCCCGACTCGTACCAATCCGCCTCACCGGCTGATCGCCACTCGCCGTCTGCAGGAGAACGCTGGACAGGAACGTGTCGCGACGACAGCAGCTTATCGGCGGCTGAACGCGGGTCATTGCCGTAACTGTAACTGCAACCTGCGCGCTAAATGGCCCTAGGTAGAAGCTTGCCAGCCACAGGCGCACCCATCCGGTCGCAGGTCTTCGCGAGGCCGCGGCCGCTCCGACAGTCGGTTGCTCACGCCCGCCTGGTCGTCACCTGACTGCCGAGGAGGCTGCTGCCGACTCCGCGTGCTCTCCGATCGAACGGACCTGACGTTTTAGACCCCGGCGGGTGGCGGGATCGACGAGAGCAATCGGCGCGGCGACAACGGCGGCCACGGTCGAGCCGACCACCGAAGCTGCGCCCACGGTCGCCCCCGCCAAGCGTTCCCCAAGCGTAAGATCCGAATCCGAGATTTGCTGGCCTGCGATCAAGCGCGTGCCGATCAGCTTCACCACCTCGGGGCTCTCGGCAAACTTGCCGTGATTCAATCTGTCGCCGGCCTCGACCTTGGTTAGGTCGATCGCCACGACATTGGCTGCGGCCAGCTTGGACTTGTAGGGCTCGGCGTCGGGATCGATCGCGCCTAGGCGGTCGATCCCGCCAGCGATCCTCCGGGAGATCGCCAACGCTCGGTCATCGCGGGAGATCAGCACCGTGATGCGCGGCCGTGGCTCGGGAATCGCAAGAAAGTCGGACCGGAACACGTCCACGTCGACGTCGGGCGCCGCCATGATGACGTTCCGGATCTTCGGAGGGATCGAGCCATTCCGGATCGCCATCTGCCGGAGCGCCTCGATCATCACCCAATTGCCCAGGGAATGGGCCATGACGGTGACGTCGCCAACGTCCGGATCCCTTGCCGCGTTGGTGATGAGGGCTTCCAGCGCATCCCGGGACGCGGTTCCGCTCTCGCGGTCGTAGAGGTAATCGAGGGCGCTGCCGCGCGATGGCCAGGTGAACAGCACCGGAGCCGCGTCCGTACCGGAGTCGTGCGCAATCTGCGCGAACCGGTACGCCGCGTTCTCGAAGGTGTTGTTGAAGCCGTGGACGAAGATCAGGACGCTCCGCTTTGGACCGGCGACCGTCCGGAACCACGTCTTCACGCCCCCGACGTCGATGTCCGCGGCCCTGAGCGTCGCGAACTCCGTCGCGGGGTTCGCCGGCAGCTTCCGCGGCCACTGCACGTCTCCGACTTTATGGGCCGGTGGGGGCGGGATCGAAACCACAAGATTAAACAGCGACCGCCCACGCGCCCGGGAGCCGCCGAAGATCTGCCCTGGGGGCTCGTTGGTTCTGGCGCGGGTGGTGACGACGAGCATGTTGACCTTGCTCGCCCCGGGAGCCGCCATGACCGTCGGCGATGGAACGAGAACGTCCTGCGCCCGCCCCCCGCAACCGCACAGCCCGGCAGCGCCGGCCATAAGCACGAGAAGGCGTACGCAACGAAGATCCATGACGCCCCCGACAGCCCCGCCGCGATGGATTCTATGAGGATCGATCCCTCGATAACGCTGTAACTGTTACTGCGGCCGGCGCGACGGTCATGCCCCGTCCTCTCAACTCACCGGGCGACGCACAGCACCCGGTCGACGATCTGGCAGGCCAGGCCATCGATCGTCTCGGCGGACGGATGGCCGGCGTCCGCGTGGTCCGACGCTTCTGACCACCCAACCCGACGGCTCCAGAGGTCCGTGAGCCGCCAATCGTATCGCTTCGCGCCCGCAAGGGTGTGCACGGCGATTTCGACAGCATAGGCCGACCGCGAAGCGTCCATGAGTTGCTTAAGGATGCCGTCGGATGACGCGGACGTCATGTAGACGTCGCACCCGGAGGCCGTGAGGCGTCGGACGACGGCACACACGAGAAGTTCCCCGCGGGAGGCCGCGCAGCGGTCGGCCGGGTCCGATCGGTGGGCGATGAAGAACGACGGATGCGGTGGACCCGTACAGGAAGCAAAGGACGCGATCGGAACCGGCGCCGCGACGGGTAAGGGTGCGGCCTTCGATATCCTGAAGATCGGCGCGTAGCTGCCCGGGGGGATCATGATGTGGACAGGATCGGAGGCTCCCGGACCGTCGTAATACAGCGCCAGCGCCGTCCTGATGCGGGTCGCCTCGATGCGAACGATCGGATCCGTTGCAGGATCGAAGTCCGAGCCTCGTCCGAAGACATCGACGCCGATGGTGTAAGCCTTGATGCGCTCACCGCGGCCCTCAAGGGCCTCGTTGACGACGAAAGCCAGAAAACGCCTGTTCCGCTCGGAAAGCTTGAGGCTGCCGCTCGCGCACAGCTTGTCGAGTTGCTGCCTAATCGCTTGAGCTGAGGGAGCCTCGTCCCCCATTGCAAAGCTCTGCACGCTCATCGACTGCCTCGTGTCGACCTGATGCTCAGGTCAGCGCGGGATGCATCTTAGTAGTGCCCACCTCAGAACTATCACGAACGAGGACGGTCGCAGACCCCACCTTAAGTTAGCCGGGGCACAATTTCCTTCGTTGATGAATCAATGATTTCGATCAGGTCCTGCTCCGTGGCGTCGATCAACTCCTTGTATTCTTCGACCCTTTCGCGAGGGGCAGGATGCTGGCGGACCCAATGTTCGAGGCCGCCGTGCGCCAGCTCATACGCTTCGCAGAGTTCGCGGAAATGAGGGTCCAGGCTCCAGCGCGCGTGAAGCGCCGCCCGGTGCCCGGGCCAGAGCAGCTTGAGGCGGGCTAGGCCACGCTCATCGACTTGGGTCACCGTCACCTCGAACGCCGATGCGCCTGCGATGCGATCTGCCGCCGCAAGTTGGTTTCGATGAAGCCATCAAGGTTCATCGCCCGGCTAATTTCCACGTGGCAAATGAGCACGCTCGGAATCCGGACATCCGTGCATAGAACGACGCTGCCGATACTGTAACAACTTGCCCATCCGGAGGAGGCCATCTCTGCTGATGCCTTATTGAGGAGGGGCATCGATGCACGGAACACTTACGCCCATCGAAGCGAGGCGCAAGGTCGCGGTCGTCTTGGGCGCCGTGCTGGCGCTCTGCCCCGCGGCGATCTCGGCGAAGCCCAAGCACGGGGAGAGAGTCCAGGAGAGGGTCGAGCCGGCCTCCATAGAGGCCCTGACCCGCATGGGCGATTACGTCGGCTCGTTGCAGAGCTTCGCGTTCGACACCGCGTCCATGATCGACGTCGTCGCGCCGAACGGCCAGACATTCGGAATCGGGGGCGTCGGCCGCTACGAAGCTCAGCGCCCGGACAAGCTGCGCGTCGAGCTCAAGACAGACGCGTTCGAGCGCGAGTTCTTCCTCGACGGCAAGACCTTCACGGTGGTGGCTCCTGCCGAGGGCTACTACGGCGAGCTCGATGCGAAGCCGACGATCGCCGAGACGCTGAACTGGATGGCCAAGGCCTTCGCCATCGAGCTGCCGCTTGCGGACCTGTTTGATCTGGGGACGGAGGACAGCCCGGTGAAGCGCATCCAAAGCGGGTTTCACGTCGGGCCGTCGACCGTCGACGGCGTCGAGGCCGAGCATTACGCCTTCCGGTCCCACGGGCACGACTGGGAGGTCTGGATCCGGACCGGCGACAAGCCGCTTCCGCTCAAGTTCGTGCTGGTGAACCGCGACGACCCCGCGCGACCCCGTTACGACGTGACCTTGAAGTGGAGCGACGACCCCAAGGTCGAGGACGGGGACTTCGCCTTCAAGCCCAGCGGCGACATGAAGCCCATCGAGTTCTTCCACAACGTCGATGTCACGGGAGACCTGAAATGAGCGGGCGTGGCGCCGTGGGACGCGTCGCCGCGGCGGGTTTTTCGATCGCCCTCGCGACCGCGTCGCTGCTTGGGTCCGCCCGGGAGGCTGACGCCTTCAGGGGCGGAGGCTTCCGCATGGGTGGCGGAGGCTTTCACGGGGGCGGATTTCGTGGAGGAGGTTTCCACGGCGGCGGCTTCGCCTATCGCGGCGGGAGCATGAACATCGGGCCCCACTTCCAGGCGCCCCACAACCTCCGCCCGATCGATCCGGCGGGCGGCGGGGGACGTCCCCGGCCTCACCCCGGCGCCGGACCCCGACCGCATCCTGGACCAGGCCCAGGGCCGCACCCGGGTCCCGGCCCCGGACCACACCCTCCCGGTCCGCCGCCTGGCCCTCATCCCGTCGGCCCTTATCCTGGCTATTGGCCCGGACCGTATTACCCCGGCGGCGCCTACTGGGCCGGGGCGGCCGTTGGCGCGGCGGTCGGCGCGGCCGTGGTCGGTTCCGTCGTCTACTCCCTGCCGCCTTCCTGCGAGCGGATCGTCGTGAACAACGTGACCTATGAACGATGCGGCAATGCCTGGTACCGGCCCCACTATTACGGAACCCAGGTGACCTACGTGGTGATCGACCCGCCGAGATAACGGCCGCCTCTCAATGACGACACGGAAGGAGAGGCGTCACAACGCCTCTCCTTTTCAGTCTTCGGAAGGCTGTTCAGCGCATCGCCGGCATCGCGCGTGACACCGCAGCGGCCGGGCGACCGTTACCGTTACAGACTCAGTCCCCCGCGGATGCCCGTGCCAGCATGGCCGAAGCGCGACGACGTGCGCGGTCCTGGCTCGGCTTGAGAAGGGAGAGATCAAAATGAAACCCTCGAAACTCATGGCGTTCATACTGACAGCCGGAGCGCTGACCTTCTTCACCTCCGAGGCCAGTGCGTTTGTCTGCGCCCGCGGCGTCTACCGAGCGGGCTGTGTCGGGCCGAACGGCGCCGTCGGCGTCCGCCGGGCGCCACGCGTGGTCGTTGTCCGTCCGGGTGGCGCAGTCGTCTATCGACGCGCTCCGGCGTACGGCGGCGTCGTCTATCGTCGCCCGCCCGTCTATCGCGGCGCCGTCGTCTACGGGCGTCGAGGCTACTACCGCAGCACGGTCTACCGCCGCGGCCCGATGGGCCGCTCCGTCGTCGTGCGGCGCAGGTGGTGACGCCATGCTTCGCATGTTGTCGGACCCTGCCGCGGCAATGCACTTCACCCTGCTCGCCGCGCTCACGTCGGCGATCGCCCGAGCCCGGCCGGTCACGCAGCACGCGGAGCCGATCGACGCGTCGACGAGCGATGTCGGCTTTCCGCGCGTCGTCCGAGAAGGATCGCAGCCATGAAAAACGCCGTTCTGCTCGTGCTCGGCTTCGTGACCGCAATGGCTTCGGCCGCGGCGGGAAAGGACATGTCGCCGCAAGAACTTGCGGGCCGAACGATCGAGCGCCGCGCGGTGGAGGCCGTGATCTGGGGCATCCCGGCGGTCAACTACGACCTCATGCTTCAGCAGATGCTGGGCAAGACGAAAGCCAAGGTCAACGAGGTCCTCTACTGGGGCCGCCCCCTCGATTGGCACAACCAGACGCTGACTCCCAATCCCGACGCGATCTACTTCATGACGTTCTACAACACCAAGGACGTCGGGCCGGTCGTGATCGAGATTCCGGCGGCGGCCGACGACGGCTCGCTTAACGCCAACATCGTCAATCCATGGCAGGTGCCGCTGGAGGACGGTGGGCTTCACGGGGCCGACCAAGGCAAGGGCGGCAAGTACCTGCTGCTCCCGCCCGGCTATTCCGGCCAGGTTCCGGACGGCTACTTCGCGCTCCAGCCCGGCACGTTCGGCGGCTACGCGCTCCTGCGCTCGAACCTCAAGAGCCACAGCGCCGCGGACGTCGCGGCGGCGGTGGACTACGGCAAGCGGGCGAAGGTCTATCCGCTCTCCCAGGCGGCCGCCCCGCCGGAGACAGTCTTCACCGACGCCGCCGACATCGTGTTCGACTCCACGATACGGTACGACGCCAGCTTCTTCGAGGGGCTGAACAGGATCGTCCAGTCCGAGCCTTGGCTCGACCGCGATCGCGCGATGATCGATCCGCTTCGATCGCTCGGCATCGAGAAGGGCAAGGCGTTCGCTCCTGACGCTGCGACCGCGCAGGGGCTCGAAACAGGGATCCACGAGGCGCGAGCCTGGCTGGAGGCGAAATACGACGCTGGATTGCCGTCCTTCTTCGGAGGCGGCCATTGGACCTTCCCGGCGCCCCCGGACCTCATCAAGGATGGCCAGGCGGGATTCGCCGATCCCGACACCTACCCGACCGACTCCAGGGGCCTCGCGTACAGCTACGCCTACATCGGCATCAAGCGGCTTGGGGCCGGCCAGTTCTACCTGATCACCATCCGCGACAAGGACGGAAACGCCTTCGACGGCGGCCAGTCCTACCGCCTGACGGTGCCGGCCAACGCGCCCGTGGAACAGTACTGGTCGGTCACGGCCTATGACCGTGAGACTCACGCTCTGATCCGCAACATGCCGCGCGCCAGCCGCTCGTCGCAGGTTCCGGAGATGCAGAAGAACCCGGACGGCTCAATCGACGTCTTCTTCGGACCCGCCGCGCCCGAAGGCAAGGACTCGAACTGGGTCCCGACCGATCCCGCCCGCAAGTTCGAGCTGATGTTCCGGCTCTACGCGCCGACGAAGGCGCTGTTCGAGAAGACCTGGACATTGCCCGACGTCGAGAAGGCCGCCCGGCGGTGATTGGAAGGAGCATGCTCATGCGCAATCTTGTCGCGGTTCTCCTTTGCTGCGCCGCCTTCGGTTCAGCTCAGGCGCAGACCGCGTCGCCGGCAGCGGCCGATGCTTCGGTCCTCGTCACCGCCGACAATTTTCCTCGCGCCGAAAGCGACCTGTACTTCGCGAACATCGTCAAGGACGGCGGTCTAGGAAAATTCGTGCATCGACGCGAACCAGCCGCCATCGACAACCAGACCGTCATCAGGCTCAACCGCGACACGCTCTACTCCGCCGCGGTCTTCGACCTCGACGCTGGCCCAGTCGCCGTCACCCTGCCGAACGCTGGTGGACGGTTCATGTCTCTGCAGGTGATCGACGAGGACCAATATACGCCGATGGTCGTCTACGGGGCCGGAGCGACGCGGCTGAGCAGGGAAACCACCGGGACGCGCTATGCGCTGGTCGCAATTCGAACGCTCGTCGACCCGTCGGATCCGGGAGACGTGAAGGATGTCCATGCGCTGCAGGACGCCATCACGGTGGAACAGGCGAGCGTCGGCAGCTTCGAAATCCCGAGGTGGGACCAAGCAAGCCAGAAGAAAGTGCGGGAGGCGCTGCTGGCGCTGGGATCAACTCTTCCCGACCTGAGCAACATGTTCGGCACGAAGGATCAGGTGGACCCCGTGCGTCGGCTGATCGGCTCCGCATCCGCCTGGGGCGGCAATCCTTCGAAGGAGGCGACCTACCTCAATTTCACCCCGGCGAAGAACGACGGGACGACGATCTACCGTCTGACCGCAAAGGACGTGCCGGTCGAGGGGTTCTGGTCGATCAGCCTCTACAACGCGCAAGGCTACTACGAACAGAACGCGTTGAACGCCTATTCGATCAACAACATCACGGCCAAGAAGAGCGACGATGGCTCGGTGACCGTTCAGTTCGGAGGCTGCGACGGCAAGGTCTCGAACTGCCTCCCCATCATGGCGGGCTGGAACTATTTGGTGCGCCTCTACCGACCGCGAACCGAGATTCTTGACGGCTCTTGGAAGTTCCCGGAGCCGCAGCCCGCGATGTGAACGCGCTTTGTCGAAGGGTCTCGATGGATCGATCGGCGGCGGCGCACGCTATCAAGGAGGCCCCGACTGCATCGTCTCGGTGAGGACGCGCATGCTCAAGGACATCCCGATCGACGAGATCACACGGGTGATCGGCCTCGCGACTGCTCCCGCTTTCCTGCTCGGGGCCGTGGCCGGACTCCTCTCGCTCCTGAACGCCAGACTTGAAGCGATCATGGCGTGGAGCAGGAAACTCCATGCGATCGACAAGGATGATGAGGCGCGCAATTGGTTGAGGGCGGACATCCCGCGGACGAAGCGACGGGGACGCGTCACGGAGACCGCGATCGGTCTGTGCGCGTTCTGCGGGATCGTGACCGGATGGATGGTCGTGCTGGTGTTCGTGGACGCGCTGTTCGGTCTTCAGAATAGCCGCGCTGTCGCGGTCATGTTCATTGGCGCCATGACCCTGCTCACCACCGCTCTTTTCGCCCTGATGCACGAGGTTCGGTTGTCGATGGGCGGTTGCGCGCACCAGGATCTCTGACGTCCGCCGAACATCACTGGCCTACGCACACCGAGAATGACGATTTCGCCTATAGGCATGCGGAACGTCCTGCTCCCGAAACCAAAGCTCCTCAGCGCTGAGATGGTCGAACCAATTATCCGCGGCTCAGCTTGGAGCGGCAAGTGGGCTAGCATTACCGCAAAAGCGGAGCGCACGCTCGTCGCGTCCGGCGGACGTGAGGCGCGAGCGCGTCTTCTCCCGCAAGGTGAAAAAGTCATCCCGACCCAAGTTGGAAGGTCACTGAAGAATCGCGACTCTCAGTCCTGCTCGGGCAATGCAAATGTCCGCATTCGGGCAGCGCACCAATGTCGCCTTTCGGCGCCAAGCGGCCGTGGCCGCCGGTCAAACCATCGGCTCTTTCATAACGTCCTTCAGAGCACTAAGCGGATCGAACCCTATCGCTTCGGCAAGCGCGAGATATTCGACGACATCGATCCGTCGCTCGTTGCGCTCGATATCCGCAACGTAGGACTGCGGTCTTCCCAGACGCCCCGCAACGGTCGTTTGGGACAAGCCGGCGGCTTGACGCGCGCTTACGACGATCGTGCGAAGACGCTGGTAACGCGGGGACCGGAGATCGCGCGGCAACGGCGGCGTCCACTCAAAGAGGCGACGCCCGCGTAATTGGATTTCCAGATTATCGAGAATTGGGATAATGAGTGGGCGCTGCGTTACCTTACCCAGGCCTCATCATGGATTATTTGTTCCTCGCCACCTCAATCATATTGATAATTCTATATTTGCTGTGGCCTCACATGCCACTCAGCCCGGCAAGGGCGAATAACAATTCGCTGAGGCGACGGTTGTTCTTCGCCGCAACTACAGCCTTCGTCATCTACTGCATCCTAGTGGGCTTTGAAAACGATCGTATCGCGCGAGAACGTGGCTTTGCTAGCGCTTTTGAAATGGGAGATGCGAGGCGTCACAATGTCGACGATCCCGCGGTGTGGAAAGCCAGAACAGAAGAAGCGAAAAGATTGGAAGCGGCGCGAAAAGCTGCCGACGAGGCCAGCGCCCGAGAGGAAGCGGCGCGCGCGTCAGCTAACGCCGAGCTGAATGGCACGGAATGCGAGCGAAGCATCCAGTGCATCGGCGACAAGAAGCTCATCGCAGCGGGCTTCGAGTGCAAGGATCCCGTGGAGCGGCTCGCCCAATATCAGGCGGAGTGGACGGACGGCTTTTTCGAACCGAAGTTTTCGCGCTTTTGGTGGAAGGACCGCACAGCCGGCGTCGTCACGTTCGCAGGAGACAAAGTCCGGTTCCAGAACGGCTTCGGAGCATGGCGAAATATGGTCTACCAGTGCGACATGGACATCAAGACCGAACGCGTTCTGGCGGTTCGCGCTGAAGCCGGACGCTTGACGCCGTGAGCCGGGCTGAGCCTATCCCCCGTTCCATAACGATCGATGTCCGCTTCTCGCACGAGCGCCTGGATCTGCTTCTGGACCCAATGCGGTCCTTCAGTATGTCTGGTTCCAGGCTATGCCTTGCCACTTTGCGGCGAAGGTCGACTTTGTACCGCACGCCATTAACCTATCCCGGCGTGAGCACCTCCTCGACATCGAACCGCGCCGGCGTCAGGCCGCAGTCGTGACTGTACCACTGTCGGAGCTCGTCCCTCCGACCATCGCTCAAGATTCAATTGGAAATCCTTCGGTCGGCTTAGCATCCGAAGGATGGCTTCAATGGCGGAAATCTTCTCGAAACTCGGCCAAGCGCTTTTGATGGCGTTCGGAATGTTCTGGCAGACGGGTTGGACGCTCGTCTTCGGCTTCACGATCTCGTCTCTATTGCAGTCGATCGTCTCGACAGACGCCATGAAGAGCGCGCTCGGCCGCGGCGGAGCGAAGGAGATTGCGCTCGCAAGCATCGCCGGCGCGGCGAGTTCGAGCTGCTCCTACGCCTCCGCCGCCATCATGCGCACCCTCTTCAAGAAGGGCGCGGCTCTTGTGAACGCGCTCGCCTTCCTGTTCGCCTCCACGAACCTTGTGCTCGAGCTCGGCGTGATCCTGCTTCTACTGCTCGGGTGGCAGTTTGCGGCGGGCGAATGGATCGGCGGGATCGTGCTCATCATAGTGATGAGCGCTGTCGTGAAGCTGACCTATCCGGAACAGCTGGTAAAAGGGGCGCGCCGTCACGAGGAGAAGAGCGGCGGTCATCAGCACATGACGATGGTGGTCGAGGGCGACACCTGGAAGGACCGTCTCGCCAACCCGGTCACGCGGGTCCGCGTCGCCCAGAATTTCGCGATGGAATGGTCGATGCTCTGGAAAGATCTGGCGATCGGCTTCCTTGTCGGCGGGCTCTTGTCCGCCTTCGTGCCCGACGCGTTCTGGAAGGCGCTGTTTCTCGCCGACGCATCCCCCTGGATCCAAATACCGGCCAACGCCGTTCTGGGTGCGGTCATCGCGATGCTGACCTTCGTATGCTCGATCGGCAACGTGCCTCTCGCGGCTGTACTGTGGGGGGACGCGCGAGTTTCAGCGGCGTGCTCGCCTTCCTGTACGCCGACCTCATCGTATTGCCGCTGCTCGACGCCTACCGCCGCTATTTCGGCTGGAGGATGGCGGCCTTCCCAATCACTGCCAACAACTGCCGGATGGGCGAGGATCACGCTGGCAACTGCTGAACCACGAAACTCTCGAACCGCATCGATTGGCGCCTGTGTCTTCTTTGCTCCGCTTCGCAAAGCCTTAACACATTATCCCAAATCTCGATTATCTGAAATTTCAATTACCGGGGTGCCCGCTCCTCAAGGCGGAAAACCCGACCATTGGCCCGCGACCTTCGCTCCCCGCGTTACCAGCGTCTGCGTGACCTCGTCGTCGAAGCGCGCAAGGCCGCGGGCCTGTCCCAGGCTAACGTCGCACAGCGCCTTAAGCGGCCGCAGTCGTACGTCGCTGACATCGAGCGAAATGAGCGCCGCATTGATGTGACCGAATTCATCGCCCTATCAGAAGCGGTCGGCTTCAATCTGCTGAGCGTTCTTCGTGAGGTTGCGGAGGCTCCTCAAACATAGAAGAGCGCGGCGAGGCATCCAACTTTCATCGTTGAAGCGCCCGTTCTCCCCTGTTCCGATAACGATCGATAACGATCGCCGGTGGGCGACCTTTCGGCGCCAAGAGCGAACCTTGTTCTCAAGTCAGAACGCGGACGAAGCCGGCTATCGATGGAGCGAAGAGGCTATGCGTTCAGATGAATCCTTGATCGCCGCGACACGTGCCGGGTGCGCGATCGAAGACGGGTTTTGCTCCGGAAGTGGTCGCTGGACTGGCAGGATCAGCGTGAGGTCGTGGTCGCTCCTGTCCAGCGGGATGCGCACGCCGTCTTCGGTCCTTGTCACCGTCTGGCCGTCAAGGACAGTTGATCCTACATCGTCGGACGAGCGTCGAACCTCGATCCGGCAACGCGTTGAGTCGACGGTGATCGTGGCCTCGAAGCCTGGCCAGTCATCGGGGATGCAAGGCGCGACGAGAAGCGCTGCGCCTTGGCGGCTCACGCCGAGAATACCCTCCAGTCCGGCGCGGTACATCCAGGCGGCGGAGCCAGTGTACCAGGTCCATCCGCCCCGGCCTGCGTGCGGCGCGACGGAGTAGACGTCGGCTGCGACGACGTAGGGCTCGACCTTGTAGCGCTCGGCTCCCGCCGGATCGCGCGCGTGGTTGATAGGGTTCAGCAGCGCAAACAGCTCGTGCGCCTTCGCGCCGGCGCCAAGTTTGGCGAAGGCGAGGATCGCCCACATCGCGGCGTGACTGTACTGGCCGCCATTCTCACGCAGGCCCGCGGGATAGCCCTTGATGTAGCCGGGGTCGTGGATCGTGGAGACGAAAGGGGGCGTGAACAGCACGGCGATCGCCTCGTTGCGGCGGATGAGATGGGCGTCGACGGACGCCATCGCCTGGGCCGCGCGCGCGGGTTCAGCCGCGCCGGACAGCACCGCCCAGGTCTGGGCGATGGAATCGATCCGGCACTCCTCACTGGTCGTGGAACCCAGCCACGCCCCATCATCGAAGGTCGCGCGCCGGTACCACGCGCCGTCCCATGCCTCGCGTTCGATCGATGCCCGCACCGTCTCGGCATGCTCCCGCCAGCGGGCGGCTCGCGCCGGGTCGCGAGCTTCGGCAAGGGGCGCGAACAGCGCGACCGCGCGGATGAACAGCCAGCCCAGCCACACGCTCTCGCCCGCTCCGCCCTCGCCGACGCGGTTCATGCCGTCGTTCCAGTCGCCGGTTCCCATCAGCGGAAGCCCGAGTGGGCCGGTCAATGCGACGCACTGATCGAGTCCGCGCGCGCAGTGCTCGAACACCGAGGCGCGGTCGGCCGACTCCATCGGCTGGAAGAACGCGTCGTGTTCGCCAGGCTTCAGCAGCGGCCCGTCGAGGAAGGGCGTCTCCTCGTCGAGCACGGCGGCGTCGCCGGACGACGCCACATAGGTCGCGACCGCGAAGGAGAGCCACACGCGGTCGTCGGAGATGCGCGTGCGCACGCCCTGGCCGGAATGCGGCAGCCACCAATGCTGGACGTCGCCTTCCGGAAACTGCCGGCTCGACGCGCGCAGCAGGTGGCTTCGGGTCTCCGCGGGATCAGTGAGCGACAGCGCCATGCCGTCCTGCATCTGGTCGCGGAAGCCATAGGCGCCGCTCGCCTGATAGAAGCCGGTACGCGCCCAAATCCTGCAGCCGAGCGCCTGATAGAGCAGCCAGCCGTTCAGCATCACGTCCATCGCCCGGTCGGGGGTGCGGACATGCACGGCGCCGAGCCGCTTCTCCCAGCCCTCTGTCACCGCCGCCAGAACCGCGTCCAGATCGGCCTCGCGATAGCGCCGGACGAGCGCCCGGGCCTCATCGTCGCCGATGGACTGGCCGAGCAGCCATACAACCTCAACGCTCTCATTCGGGGCGAGCGTCACGCCGGTTGACAGCGCAGCGCATGGATCGAGCCCGGCGCCGGCGGCGCGGCCGAGGGGCGAGCTGCGGAGCAACGCCGCGGGCGCATGCGGCCCGCCGTGGCGGCCGAGGAATTCGCAGCGGTCCGCCGTCCAGCCGGTCTGCCGGCCCGCGAGATCGGCGAAGGCCACGCGACCGGGGAACGCCGAGCCCCAGGGATTGCGCGCAAACAGCGCCCCGGTGTCGCCGTCGATCGCCGTGACGACAAAGGGGGCGGAGTTCGAGCGCGTGGAGCCGAGCGTCCACTCCGCGAAGGCCGTCACCGAAAGGCGGCGGGGGCGGTCCGTCATGTTGCGGAGCGTCAGGCGGGAGATCTTGATCGGATCGTCGACAGGCACGAACTGCGTCAGCTCCAGCGCGACGCCGTTCGCCTCATGCTCGAAGCGGCTGTAGCCGAAGCCGTGCCGGGCGACATAGCGGCCGCCGTCTGAGATCGGCTGCGCGGTCGCCGTCCAGAAAGCGCCGGTTTCCTCATCGCGAAGGTAGAGCGCTTCGCCCGCGGGGTCGGCGACCGGGTCGTTCGACCACGGCGTCAGTTGGTTTTCACGGCTGTTTTCGGACCAAGCGCCGCCGCTTCCGCCGGCCGAGACTTGAAAGCCGAAGCTGCGATTGGCGATGACGTTGATCCAGGGCGCCGGCGTCGTACGCCCACGATCGAGAATCGTGACGTATTCCCGGCCGTCTTTCCCAAAGCCTCCGAGCTCGTTGAAGAACTCGAGAGCATCGGCCGGATCAGGGCTCCGTGACGCCATGGCTGCAGGCCGCGAATTGGCGCGGGCGGCGGGCGCTGCGCGGACCGCCGGCTTCGGTAGGCGCGCAAGCTGCGCTGAAATCGACCCGTGGCGCGCGACGAGAACGACGCGGGCGACAGACAGGATCAGATTGCGGCCTTCGAGCGTAAGGAGATCGGCGCGCAGGGCGTGGACCGCCCCTTGAGCCGGCGCGTCGCCGAAGCGCGGCCGCGACTGGCTGCTGCGCACGGCGATGTCGATTGCGATCTGGAGGTCCTGGAGATAAGACGACGCATGCTCGTTGATGATGACTAGATCGACGCCGATCTGCTTGATGCGCCAGTATTCGTGCGCGCGCAGAAGCTGACGGACCTGCGCCATGTCTTCGACATCGTCGATGCGCAGAAGCACGATCGGCAAATCGCCGGAGACTGAGTACGGCCACAGGCCGGACTGGGCTCCGGACCCTCGCACGATGACATCGGACGGGGCCCTGAAACGCGCGTCTGGATAAAGCAGCGGCGCCGCAAGCCGCTGAAAGTCTGCAGCCTCGTCGGCCGTCACGCCGAGATGGCGGAGCTGCACCTGGGCCTGCGTCCAGGCGAGGGTCTTGGCGCGATCGAAGGCGCTTCGGTCGAGATGGGTGTCGACAAGGTCAAGCAGTTCGGCGCGCGATGGCGCGACCACGGTCCAGAAGGAGACGCGCGCGGTCCCGCCAGGCGGAACGATCACGCGGCGCCTAATGGCGAAGACGGGGTCGAGCACCGTTCCGACGGTGTTCGACAAAGGCGAAGCGGCGCGGCGGGCGAACGCCTCGGCCGGCGACAGGCTGCGGCCGAGGAATTTCGCGCGGTCGGTCTCGTATTCGGGATCGGCCGAGGATTCGCCTTCGACGACCGCGAAATGCGCCGCGCAGACGGCTGCTTCTCCTTTGGTGCGCGGCCGGCGGGTCGCGATCAGGGCGCCGAACTCGGCCAGATGCTCGGTCACCACGAAGAGCTTGGAGAACGCTGGATGTGCGGTGTCCGATGCAGGCGGCGCGAGAACGACCTCGGAATATGAGGTCAGCTCGATTTCGATCGCCGCCCGGCCGGTATTGGCGAGTTTGACCCGCCGGACTTCGCCGTCGATCTCGCCTGACACCAGGATGTCCATCGTGGTGGTGAGCGCGCCGTCGCGGCGGACGAACGTCGCGTGGTCCTCGCCGAACGTCACCTCCTGAGCCGGCCCGGCGGCGCCGAGCGGTTGCGCGGATGCAGACCACACCCGCCCGGACCCGACGTCGCGCAGAAGGACGAAGGAGCCGAGATCGTCGAGCGTGGGGTCGGCCCGCCACCGCGTCACCGCAAGGTCGCGCCAGCGGCTGTAGCCGGTCCCTTCCGCGGTCAGCATCACGGCGTAGCGACCGTTCGAGAGCACGTGCGTCACCGGCGTCTCGGCGGTCGACGGCGTGACGTGACGAACCGTCGAGACTTTCGCGATCTCGTCAGGAGTGGCTTTGACCTCCTCCGCTCTCGGCTGGGCCACCGCGACGTCGCGCGGCATGCGCTCCTGGAGCAGGAGCTCGCAGGCCTGGATCATCGGCTCGCGGTGGAAGCGCGCGCGCATGCTTCCGCCATGCAGCACGTTCGCGAGCGCTACGATGGTCATGCCCTGATGATGGGCCATGTAGTTGCGGACGATTGCGACGCTCGCCCCGTCCGGCAGCCGAGATCTCGTGAAGTCGAGCGCCTCGTAGAAACCGTATTGGCCGTTTGCTCCAAGTTCCGCGAGCCGGGCGAAGTTCGCCCTGGCGCCCTGCGGATCGACCATCGCCGCAAGGCCCGTCGCATAAGGCGCGATCACGGCGTTGTCGGCCAGGCCGCGCTTCAGCCCCAGGCCCGGAACGCCGAAGTTCGAGTATTGGTAGGTGAATTCGAGATCGCGCGCGTTGTAGGCGGATTCCGAGACGCCCCAGGGCGCGGAGAGCGCTCGCCCGTATTCCTGCTGGCGGCTCACCACGAGACGGTTCGTCTCGTCGAGCAGGCTTCCAGCCGGGGCGCGCATCACGAGCGACGGCATCAGATACTCGAACATCGAGCCCGACCAGGACACCAGCGCGGAGCCGCCCCCGATCGGCGTGGCGGTCCGGCCAAGCCGGAACCAGTGCCGCGTCGGCGCGTCGCCCTTGGCGATCGCGAACAGGCTGGCGAGGCGCGCCTCGGAGGCAAGAAGGTCGTAGCAGCTGGGATCGAGCCGGTTGTCGGGCAGCGAATAGCCGATCGACAGAAGCTTGCGCTCGGGATCGAGGAGGAAGGCGAAATCCATCTCGAGCGCGGTTGCGCGGGCTTCAGCAGCGATCGCCGAGAGCCGGGCGTCGAGCGCCGATGAGTCGCCAGCCCGATCGCGCGCCTGGGATGCGACCGAGCGCGCGAAGGCGCCGATCCAGAAGGTGAAATCGCTTTCGCCGTCGCTATCGGCCGGCGGCAGTGAGTCCCGTGCGAGACGAAGGGCCTTGTCGGCGAGTCTCGCGAGCGCGGGCGCGAGAGTGACGAGCGCAACGGATCCCCTGAGCTGCGCGTCGATTTCGTCGAGGATCGCCGCGATCGCGGCCCCGCGAACGTCGCCGTTGGGAACTAGTATCGCGAGGGCCTGCCGGGCGAGCGCGAGATCGTCCGTAAACCCCTCCCGGGCGTCCCGGACGCTCGGCGCCTGCGCCCATTCCTCACAGGCGTTGGCGAGGGCGATCAGGTGGCCGGCGAGGTTGCCGCTGTCCACGGTTGAGACATAGGCCGGAATGAGCGGCTCGCCGTTCGCCGTCCCGTACCAGTTCAGGAAATGGCCGCGATGCCGCTGCAGCGTCCGGAGCGACGCGAAGGTCGCCTCGATCCGCTCCACGGTCTCGGTCACGCCCGCCCAGCCAAAGTCCCGTGCGGCGACGGCCGAGAGGAGATAGATTCCGACGTTCGTTGGCGAGGTCCTCCGGGCCACCACCGGCTTCGGATCCTCCTGGAAGTTATCCGGCGGCAGCATGCTGTCCGCGGGCGTCACGAAGGTTTCGAAGAAGCGCCACGTCCGGCGCGCGATAAGGCGCAGTTCGGTCGCTTCGTCCGCCGTCAGCGCGCGCCCAAGCGCCGGTTTGGGGGATCTGCTGACCCAAAGAGCCAGAGCCGGCGCCGCGCCCCAAGCGACCGCGAAGGGCAGGATCAGCGGCCAGGACGCCGGCGCGATGAGGAGGCAGAACAGGCAGAGCCCGACGCCGAGAAGCGTTCCGCCGCCCATCAGGCCGTAGAAACCCGGCAGGTCCAGCCGCGGCGTGGCCGTGGATTGCGCCGCAGTCGTCCACTGCAGCAGCAGCCGGCGCGTGCGGAACACCCGCACGAGCGTGCGAATGATGGCGTCGCCCATCCGCCACGCTTGATCGGGCAGGAAGGCAAGCTGGAGCCCGAGCTGAGCGCTGGCGAGCTTCAGATCGGCCACGAGCCTGCGGTTATGCGCGCCAAGATGAACGCCGGCGCGGGCCGGAACGACCGCGAAGATGAGCGCGAGCGCGGCCGGAATGGCCGCCGCCGCGACGACGGCCAGCACGCCGAGGACAGCGGCTGGAAGCGGCAGCAGCCAGCAGGCCGCGAGCGTCGCGAGGAGCGCCGGCGCGGCCAGTGAACGCCGCAGGTTGTCGAGCATTTTGCCGCGTCCGACGCCGGGCAGGCCGGAGCGCCCCTGACCGATGCCGAACACCCATGGCAGGAGCTGCCAGTCGCCACGCGTCCAGCGATGCTGCCGGCGCGCCGCTACGTCGTAACGCGACGGGAAATCTTCGATGACCTCGACGTCGGATGCGAGGCCAGCGCGCGCGAACACGCCCTCGAAGAGGTCGTGGCTCAGCATCGCGTTGTCGGGCGTGCGGCCCAAAAGCGCGGCCTCGAAAGCGTCGACGTCGTAGATGCCCTTGCCCGTGTACGAGCCCTCGCCGAACAGGTCCTGATAGACGTCCGAGACGGCCGCCGCGTAGGGGTCGACGCCCCCTGGCGCCGAGAACGCCCGCTGATAGATCGATCCCTCCCGACCGATCGGGAGGGACGGGGTGACCCGTGGCTGCAGGATGCCGTAGCCGCCAACGACGCGGTGGCCTGTCGCGTCGAAGGTCGGTCTGTTCAGCGAGTGCGCCATCTTGCCGATCAGCCGCGCCGCGGCGTCACGCGGAAGCCGGGTGTCGGCGTCGAGCGTTATGACGAAACGGACGTCCGTGGGGACCCTCGCATGAAGTCCGGTTTCGGCCGCGAACGTGGTGTCGGTCGCGCCCCGCAGGAGCCGGTTGAGCTCGTGCAGCTTGCCGCGCTTGCGCTCCCAGCCCATCCAGACGCCTTCCTCGGCGTTGAAGAGCCTCCTGCGGTGAAGCAGAAGGAAGCGGTCGCCGGCGGGCCCCGGTCCGTAGCGCGCGTTCAACCGGGCGATCGCCGCCGCGCCCGCCGCGAGGAGCGTGTCGTCTCCCTCAAGCGTCTCGTGTTCGGCGTCGACCCCGTCGGACACCAGCGCAAAGGTGAGATCGCCGCCAGCGCCTGCGAGATGGTGGATCTCGAGCCGGCCGATATGCTCCAGCAGGTCCGCCTCGCCCGTCAGCATGGTCGGCATCGCGACGAGCGTGCGGTGGCTCGACGGAACTCCGGTCGACAGGTCCAAGCCCGGCAGGACGTGCGCGCCGAAGCTCCATGAGATCAGCCGGTTGATCAGCGCGGTCGCGACATCCGTCGCCGGCGCGAAAGCAAGCGCCGCGATGACGAGAAGCCAGCCGGCGCCTGCTCCGTGCGAAGCGAGCGCGGAAAAAACGGCAGCGAGCAGGACGCAAGCGACGACGAGGATCGCGCTGACATAGCCGCCGATGCCGAGTCGCACGCTGAACCGGTAGAACCGCAGCGCCGGAGGAGGTCGAAAGCCGATCGTTCGCTCCAGCGCGGGTCGGCCTTCCGCGATGAGGTGGAAGCCGGGATCACGGCCGCGGCCGAAATCGTCCTGCCGAACGCTCCGCTCCGCGTTGCGCGTCGCCTCCAGCGCGGCGTCCGCGACCTCGAGCTCCGAGGCGGACGAGCCGCGCGCGAGCTGCTCGATGGCGCCGCGGTAAAGGTTGCGGGTCGCGAAATCCATCGCCGCGAAGTCGCTCGCCTCGCGCAACCGCGCATCGACGAGGCTGACGCTTTCGAACAGCTCCGCCCAATCGATGTCTGAGATCAGCCGCATGCTGGTGATGATGTTGCGGATGGTCACGTTGGATGCGCCCTGGCGCTGCTGGGCGTGCCGCACCGCCTCGTCGATCGACGAGCCTTGCAGCGTCAGCCGGGCGTCCAGCCACTCAAGCGCGGGGTTGGTGCGTGGATCCTGATCGCGGAATCGCTTGGCGAGCTGCGCCGCGAACAGCTCCGAGACAGGGCCCGCCGAGCGGGTCGCTATGTCGGCGTCGAGCGCCGAACGGTCGCCGCCCGCAACGCGCAGACGGTTCGCGAGCGCTTCCGCGTCGGCGCGCGCTGTCCGGCCGGCGTCGATCTGGTCCGCGAGCCTTCTGAGGTTCTCGATCAGCACGATCCGCAACGTGATCGGCGCCGCCCAGAGTTCGCCGATGGTGAGGGGCTGCACGCGCTGATAGGCGGTGACGAAGCGGGCGAGAGTTGCAGGATCGAAATGGCTGTCGGTATGGGCGACGAAGGCCCAGGCGATGCCCAAGACCCGAGGATAGCCGGCGAACGGGCCAGTCGCGAGCTTTGGTAGCTGCCGGTAGTAGCCAGCGGGCAGGTCCTCGCGGATCTCGCGGATCTGGTCTTCGACAAGGTGGTAATTGTCCAGCAGCCATTCGGCGGCAGGAACCACGTCTCGCCCGCTCTCGAGCTCCTCGGCGCTCGCCCTGTAGGCGAGCAAAAGCGCGCGCGCGTTGTCGTCGAGGCGCGATCTCAGCGACCGGACGGATGGCGGATCGGCCGTGACCGGCTGTGCGGCCGCGAGGCTCTCGGCGTGCTGTTCAAGCCGCTCGGCGCCGAACATCTCCTCGCGGACCGGAGAGACGTCGTTCCACGGAGGCGTGACGCGACGGCGCGCGATGAGACTCTGCGCGTAGAGGAGCATGGTCGCCTTTCAGGCATGGCCACGAACGGGCTCGGGCTCGGGAAAGAGCTACAGCGTGGATGCGGCGGTTAACGCTGCATCCACGCTCAGCCGGGTACTGACGACGCAAGCGACCGCCCGGTTTGGGAGATTAGAACGGCGCAGCACTCTTGCGGTCCGCGTCGAGGGCGGCTTCGAGATCAGCGCGCTCCACGAGGTGCGTTTTATGCAGTCCTGACCGGACCGCGATCGCCGGCGTATGGATCGTCGTTGCAGTCCGCCTATAGGCGAGGAACGAGATGCCCGGAATCTCCTCCTCGTCGATGACGAGGAGATAGGTCCCGGCCGGCTGCGCTCCGTTGATCCCGGCAAGCGAAAACGGCCGGCGGAACATCACCGTCGTTTCGGTGGTGCGGTCCGGCATGACCGAGGCCTCAGGACTTCTTGGGCTTGGGCGACGTTGCGGTCGAAGCCGAAACGCCGCGGGTCAGGCCGGCCGGCGCAGCCGCAGGCGCTTTCGGCTTTTTGGGCTTCTTGGCTTCCTTGTTGCCGCGCTTTTGTTCCTTGGCCATCTACTTTCCTCCATCACGAATTGCCGGACATCGTCGCCGGCGGAAAAGGAAAGCCCCGCCGCCTCTAACGAGACGACGGGGCCTAAGACGCCAGAAGAGACGCTAGGCCCTCTTCGGCGATGAAGCAGCGTGGCCTGAACTCAATCGCCAGTACATCCGTGGTCGATTTCGTCTGAATGCCGCGCTTTTGCCGGATCGCCCGAAGTTCGGGGGGCGGTCCGGCGGCTCGATCAGGCCAGAACCTGGATCTTCTCGGCCGACATTTTGCCGCTTCTGCCGTCGAGCACCAGGTCGAAACCGACCTTCTGGCCTTCCTACAGATCGGCGATGCCGGCGCGCTCCAGCGCGCTCATGTGGACGAAGGCGTCGGCGCCGCCATCATCCGGCGCGATAAACCCGAAGCCCTTCTGGGCGTTGAACCATTTCACGGTTCCCGATGTCATGGGAAACCCTCTCGATCTTGATTAGCGAAGCGCTCTCACTTAAGGGGCACCGTCGAACTTGCTGTTTTCAGAAAATAAAATTGGCGAAAAGAGCGCTAAACGCCCGCTCCGACCAAATCAACAAAACGATACGACAACCCAACCTGCGCTAATTAGTAGGCCATTACAACGAGAAATTCATCGCCGGCCCTCGCAATTCAGCGACCCGCTACGTAGCGGTCAGAAATATATTATTTTGCTTATCAACGAACTCGCGGAGTATACAGTCTAGGACTGGCTGACGGTTGGCTGCGCCTAAGAGGCTCGGAGCCGATGAGTTGAGGAACGCCACCGGCCTCGAGCACCAGCCCAAGCTTGCGAATTTCTCCGATCTCTCCGACTCGTGGGCGACGGACCGCTCGGAGGCGACGATCGATGTCGAATTCGTGGACTGCGTTGGCAGCCATCTCCTCGGCTGCGGTTGTCGCGTCAACAGAGGGCCCAGTACTGGCTGACCGAGCCATCACCCTCTAGAAAGCGGACGTCCGCAGCTTCCACTTAGGGTCAACATCAGCATTTAGCGCTTCTTCTGCGCGGGAGGCTCTACGACCTCGTCGAGCAACCTTGAGCTCGGCAGACCCAGCGCAGCCGCAATGACTTCCAGCACCGTCACGGTAGGGTTTCGGACCCCACGCTCAACTCCGGAAACATACGTCCGGTGGAGCTTCGCCTCGAATGCGAGCGCCTCCTGAGACCAGCCCTTCTCCTGTCGCAACCGCTTCACGTTGAGGCCGACCCGGCGACGTACGTCCATGCTCGGACGGTCACGATGATGTCGCCTATCGATCTACAGACGATGAGTCTCATTTCACTGGACTGCCGCTCGTAACAGAGCGATGTCGGTCCTGCGCCGAAGGCAGGCGTGTTTGGAGACCATCGTGACCGCCGGAGTGTTCGTGCTGACCGACGCCGCCACCCTGATCCCAATGAAGCAGGCGAGCTTCGTCACCGAGGACGAGTTCCAGAACCTGCTGGCGCGCTTCCCGGAGCTTCTCGTCGGCGATCAGATCGACAGCCAGTCGCCTCGTCGGTTCATCCTCGTCTCACGCGAACAGTCGATCGCCGATCAGGAAGGCGGCGGCGGCCGCTGGTCGGTCGATCATTTATTCATAGATCAGGATGGCGTCCCGACGCTCGTGGAGGTCAAACGATCAAGCGACACGCGCATACGCCGTGAGGTCGTTGGGCAAATGTTGGATTATGCGGCGAACGCCGTCGTGCACTGGCCTGTGCAGAACCTACGTGACAGGTTTGAAACCCAATTGGCGGAGGACGGCGTCGACCCTGCCGCGGCGCTTCGAGACCGTCTCGGTCTGGAAGAGGCGCCGGACGCCTTCTGGGGTCGCGTGGAGACCAACCTCAAGGCCGGTAAGGTCAGATTGTTGTTCGTCGCAGACGTGATCCCGCGAGAGCTGCGGCGGATAGTCGAGTTTTTGAACGAGCAAATGAGCCCAGCTGAGGTTCTGGCAATCGAGTTGCGTCAGTTTCAGGGCGAAGGCTTACGCACCCTCGTCCCGACGGTCATCGGTCAGACGCAGGCGGCGATCCGAAGCAAAATCTCGACCTCGAGCGCGCCGCAGCGAACTTGGGACGAGGCATCGCTTCTCGAAGCGCTCGTTGAGCGAACCGACGAGCGAAGCGCCGCCAATGCACGCGTGATCGTCGACTGGATGAATCAGAACGCCGATCGGGTGACGTTCAATACCAGCGTCAACTGGGGATCGATCACCGCGGCGTTTCTTAGGCCAGGGGCCGAAGTTCCCGCTCTTACGATTTGTATCGACGGTACCATGAGCGTCAACTTCGAATACATGAAGAATAAGCCCGTGTTCGGTGATCTTCATGAGCGAGAAGAGCTTCTCCGCCGCGTCAACGAGACGCCGGGCGTCGCCTTGGCTCCCGCGGCAGCATCCGGGCGCAAGACCATCCGCCTAGCCGCGCTCACGCCCCAGGCCGTCGAGGTGTTTCTGCGCACCATGGACTGGTTCGTCGAACGATGGCGGGGCGAGCCGTGAGCGGCGCCGACGAGCCGTCCATGATCGACTGCGACGGGCGGCCCGAAGGTCAGACTTGCGAGATCTGCGGAGCGTCGCTCGAGCCGGCATCAGGGTTCCTGCCCCCTGTCTGCATCAACCTCGAAGCACGCGAGGATCGCGCGGGAGAGATCGCGCGAACGGCGCATTTTGCGAACATGCAGAAAGCATGCGCCCGTGAACCGACCAACGCCACAGGGGAGGACGCGGGACCGCGGCGATAAGTGGCTCCCGTGATCTACGGCTGGGCCGCCCTCCGCTTCGACACCTCCGCAAAAGTCTCACCGGTTTTCTCAAGAACGGCGGCCTTGCCAGTCAGTTGCTCATACCGCTTAATAATCACCTCTATATAAAGAGGGTCGATCTCGACTCCCCGGCAAATGCGTCCAGTCCTCTCGGCGGCGAGAAGTGTGCTGCCGGATCCAAGAAATGGATCGAGAACGATATCTCCGCGATCGGTGAGATCTTTTATGGCCTCTTCGAGCATCGCGACCGGCTTAACGGTTGGATGATGTTTCAGTCCCTTTTGAGCGTCTGAGCCGGCGGAAGACGCGCCCGGATAGGTCCAGACATTCGAGCGCCACCGACCTTTTTGACCGAGGCTGATGTTGTTCTTGTAAGCTGCCTCGCCCTTCTTGAACAGAGGAAGAAGCTCATGCTGAGAGCGATAAAGGCTTCCCATCCCGGCGTTGGTTTTTGACCAAACGATGAGATTCAACTGGGAGAGTCCCGCCTCCGCAGCCGCGGCTGTCACGGACTGTAGTCCACGCCAATCAATGAAGGTGCCGAAGACGCCGCCATCACCGAGGTAAAGAAGAGCCTCTCTTATCCAGTCATTGTTGAACTGAAAAAACTGTTCCTCAGACATTTCGCCGCTCGCCATCGAAAACTCGCGGTGTTTTCCACTCGTAACGTGCCCAGATATCTTCACGTTGTACGGCTGATCCGTGAATACGAATTGGCAAGAACTTGAGCCCATGAGCTCACTTAACACTGCGGCGTCCCGGGCATCTCCACAGATTAGCCTGTGAGGGCCGAGAATATAGACGTCCCCGACTTCCGCTACTGCATTTGCGCCTGATTCAGGCTCTAGAGGACCAACTTCCAACGCCTCCAGGTTGGGATCCGCAAGAATCCCATCGATCTCAAAGCTCTCGAAACCCGTGACTTCGATGGCCGCCCCTTCGATGATGAGCTCTTCGAGTTCGAGCCTTAGTTCCCCGAGGTCCCAGGCGCCTTTTTCTTGAAGCCGATTAGCCGCGATCCGCAGCAGGTTCCGCTCGGTTTCCTGTATGCGAGCGCCGGCATCGGCGAAGCGGTCTCGCTCGGCGAGATTACGGAGAAGCATTTCGACGCGACCTTCGGCCTGAACACGCGGGGCACGCTGTTCACGGTCCAGAAGGCGCTGCCGCTCATCAAAGACGGCGGTTCGATCTTCATGACCAGCTCGGTCGCGTCGGTTAAGGGCTTTCCCGGATACAGCGTGTATGCGGCGAGCAAGGCGGCGCTGCACGCCTTCGCGCGCGGGTGGCTCAACGAACTGAAGGACAGGAACATCCGGGTGAACGTGCTGAGCCCCGGACCGATCGCCACGCCTATGCAGGACCAGGTCCTCACCGCGGAAGCGAAGCAGATGTTCGAGAGCCTCATCCCGCGCGGGACGATGGGTCGTCCCGAAGAGATCGCGGCGGCCGCGGTGTTTCTCGCCTCCGACGAGTCGAGCTTCGTGAACGGCATGCTTTTGGCCGTCGACGGCGGCTTCTCGGCCATCTGATCTCACGCCGGCCACCCGGGCGTTGTGAGCGGGCCAGCCGTTCAATCAGCCATTGATCAAACAGCGGGACGGACGGCTGCGGCGCTTCTGCGTCGCCGTGCTCGACGAGGCAATCGAAGATCAGCCGCCCCCAAAGCACGCGGTCGGTTCGAGCAGGGTCCGACCGCCAGCGCATGGAGATTGCTGTGAGCATCGAGAACAACATCCGGACCGTGAAGGACTTCTTCGCCGCGATCGGGCGCGGCGACAGGGACGGCCTGCTGGCGCTGGCCGCCGAGGACATCGCGTGGATCATCCCGGGCGAGGACTGGCCGCTGGCCGGAACGCATCGCGGCCACGCTGGACTGACCGAGTTCTTCGAGGCGGCGTCCAGTTCGATGGAGGCGTCCACGGATCCCCGCGAGTTCATAGCGATGGGAGACCGGGTGCTGGTCGTCGGCTTCGCCACCGGGAAGGTAAAAGCCACGAACAAGGCGTTCGAGGACCACTTTGTCTTCGCCATCACCGTCCGGGACGGCAAGCTGACGAACATCCGCGAGTACGTCGACACGCAGGCGCTGGCGCGGGCCTCCGCGCCAGACTGACGGAAGCGGCCAATCGACCGGGATTGGAGTGCCCGGCCGTCCGCGGCAACCACCTGCAAGCAGCCACACGACGAAACGGACAGGCCTGCGTCACTCAAGGCGCGGGATCCATGACCCACACGCAACGGAGAAACATCATGACTTACGCGATCATAGGATTTGGCAAGATCGGCCAGGCCCTCGCTCATGCCTTCGCCCGCAAGGGGATCGAGGTGGCCGTCGCGGGTCGCCGGCCGCCCGATGCGCTGGCCCCGCAGGCCCGGGCGATCGGACCGACGGTAGTCGCCAGGTCGCTGAAGGATGCGCTCCACGCCGACACGATAATCCTGGCGGTCCCGTTCGGAGAGCATCGCGAGGTCGCCAACGCCCTGCCGGATTGGTCGCGCAAGACGATCATCGACGCGACGAACACCTATGGAGTTCCGCCAGAAGATCTGGACGGCCTCCCATCCTCCGCCTTCCTCGCGAAGGCTTATCCCGGAGCCAAGCTCGTGAAGGGCTTCAACCACCTGATCGCCGCAACGCTGGCTGGCGACCCGGTCGTCGAGGGTGGCCATCGCGTCGTCTTCCTGTCGAGCGACGATGAGAACGCAATGGCCCCGGTGGCGGCCCTGGCCAAGCAGCTCGGCTTCGCGCCCGTCAATCTGGGTAGGCTTGGCGAGGGTGGCGCGCTGGTCCACGCGCGCGGCAGCACCTGGGGCCCTCTGATTTTCCAAGACCTTTTCAAGAAGAGCCAGTGAGCGGACCCGCCACGGCGCCGAAGTCGATCGCGGCCCGGCGTCGTTCCCTGCGATCTCGGCGGCGCTAGGTAGTAAATCATGAGCACTTCGAAGCCACGCCTCGTCGGCCTGAATCACATCGCGATCGAGGTCGGCAGCGTTGACGACGCGCTTCGCTTCTATGGAAGCGTCTTCGAGTTCGAGATCCGCGGCCGCCATCAGGATGATGACGGCCGCACCACAATGGCGTTCATCGACATGGGCGACCAGTTCCTGGCGCTGAGCGGCGGGCGCGCGCAGGAGCCGGACACGGGCAGGCACTTCGGACTGGTCGTCGACGACCGCTCCAAGGTCATGGAGCTGGCTGAGGCCGCGGGCGCGACCGTGCTCGAACAGCCCTTCAACTTCCTCGACCCGTGGGGCAACCACATCGAGATCGTCGCCTACCGCGACGTCCAGTATTCGAAGCTCGACGGGGTTCTGGACGCGATGGGGCTGACGCTCGACAAGACCGCAGACGCGCTAGAGCAACTCCGCAAGAAGGGCGTCAGGTAGGCTCGACGCCTCCCTCCATCGGTCACGCCCGCCTTGACTTATATCCATCGCGCGTCTTAATAAGACGCGAAATGGATATAAGGGTGGCGCGTGACCGGGGTTGAATTCCTCAGAAGCTATGATCCGGAAGAGTACGAGCGGCCGTCCGTCGCCGTCGACCTCATCCTGATGAGCATCGTCCATGGCAAGCCCGCGGCGCTGCTGCTGCGCCGCGACGAGCATCCGGATCTCGGACGCTGGTCGCTGCCGGGCGGTTTCGTGGCCATCGACGAGAGCCTCGACGCCGCAGCCAGCCGCGTGCTCGCCGCCAAGGCGCGGATGACGGACGCCTATTTCGAGCAGCTCTATACATTCGGCGCGGTCGATCGCGACCCACGCGCGCGCATTATCAGCGTCGGATACTTCGCGCTGTTGCCACCGGCTCGTTTTTCTGAAGCCCTGAAGGGCGCGCCGGAGCTGACGCTGGCCGAGCTGGTGGTGCCCTGGGAGGGCGAGACCGGCGGCGCCGTGAAGGCGCGCTCTGCCGAGGGCGACGCCCTGCCGCTTGCCTTCGATCACGCCGACATGCTGGGCCTTGCAATCCTGAGGCTGCGCGGAAAGCTCGATTATTCGGGCGTCGCCTTCGCGCTGTTGCCCGAGCTCTTCACGCTGCGTGCGCTGCAGGACGTCCACGAGGCCATTCTGGGCGTGAGACTGAACAAGCCCGCTTTCCGCCGCCGAATGCTCGACGCCGGGCGGCTGGAGGCGACCGGCGAACGCGAGACCGGGGCCTCGTTCCGGCCCGCCGAACTCTACCGCCGCCGCAAGAACCCACAAGCAAAGGAGTAACCGTTATGGCGTCGATCAGAAGTCTCGGGTTCCTGGCGCAGTTGCGCAGCGACGCGAGCAACCACGTCATCCGCTATCGCAACGGCAAGGTCCGCAAGAGCGGGCGCGGGCTCGTCTTCTGGTTCCGACCGGAGACCGCCAGCATCGCCGAACTGCCGATGGACGACCGCGAGATGACGGTGTTCGTCAAAGGCCGCAGCCAGGACTTCCAAAGCGTTGCGATCCAGGGCGCCCTGACCTGGCGGGTCGCCGACCCGGAGCGGCTCGCGTCGAGGGTCGACTTCAGCCTGAGCCTCGCCACGGGCGTCCACAAGGCTGAGCCGATCCAGCAGATCGAGACGCGGCTCGCCGGCCTCGTCAATCAGGCTGCGCTCCAGCATCTGGCGCAGGCTCCTGTGCGCGCGCTGCTCGACGCCGGGCCCGAGCCGCTGCGCCATCGGCTGGAGGCGGCGCTTGCGAGCGATCCGGCGCTCACCGATATCGGCGTCGCGGTCGGCGCGATCCGCCTGACGAACCTTGCGCCGTCGAGCGAGCTTGAACGCGCGCTGCAGACGCCGACTTTCGAGACGCTCCAGCAGAAGGCCGACCAGGCCACCTTCGAGCGCCGCGCGCTTGCGGTCGAGAAGGAACGGGCGATCGCCGAGAACGAACTGGCCAACAGGACCGAGCTCGCGCGCCGGGAAACGCTGCTCATCACTCAGGACTCCGAGAACGCGCGCAACCGCGCCACGGGCCTGGCCGAAGCGCAGCAGATCGAAGCTGCGGCCGAAGCTGATCGCATCCGCACCATCGAGAGTGCGAAGGCCGAGGCGGAGCTCGCCCGGATGACGATCTATCGCGACCTGCCGCCGGGCGTTCTCATGGGCCTTGCGGCGCGCGAACTCGCGGGCAAACTGGAGACGATCGAGCATCTGAACGTCACGCCCGATCTGCTGGCGACCGTGCTCGGCGAGTTCCGCCGGGCGCCGGCAACCCTGCCGGCGCGCTGATGGTGACGAACACGCCGCGCGCCGTGTTCGTCACGCGCGAGAGCGACTACGAACTGCTGCTCGCGCGCCACGCGACGCGCGGGCAGGCCAAGTTTTTCCTGGAGACGCGCGGCCAGGACATCGACGCGCTGGAGGACCGCCATCGCCAGCTGCACGCGACGCTTCACGCCGCGCGTGCCGCCGCCCCTAGCGACTGGCGGCAGGCGGCGGTGGCGCGGGCCGATCTCGATCGCTTCCTGTTCGGACCCGAGGACGTCGTTGTCGTCGTGGGACAGGACGGCCTGGTGGCCAACGTCGCCAAGTATCTCGACGGCCAGCCGGTGCTGGGCCTCAACCCCGCGCCTGACCTTTATGACGGCGTGCTCGTGCGTCTTTCTCTTGCGCGCTTTGCGCCGCTGCTGCCGGCAAGCGTGGCGGGTGTGGCCCCAGCCGAGCGGCGGACGATGGTCGAGGCGCGGCTCGACACCGGCGAGCGTCTGCTCGCGCTCAACGAGGTGTTCGTCGGCCACCACAGCCACCAGTCGGCGCGTTACCGCATCGCATGCGACGACAAGGTCGAGGACCACTCCTCGAGCGGGCTGATCGTGGCGTCCGGCACCGGCGCCACCGGCTGGGCCCGCTCCATCATGGAGGCCACCCACGCGACAGTGCCGCTCGATCCTCAGGAGCGCGCGGTCGCTTTTTTCGTCCGCGAACCGTTCCCGAGCGTGGCGACGGGAACGTCCCTGCGTTCGGGCAGGCTGGAGGCGTCGCCGCTGGCTGTCACCTCGCGCATGAACGACGGCGGCGTGATCTTCGCCGACGGCGTTGAGCAGGATTTTCTGACCTTCGACTGGGGCCGCGGCGTGACGCTAGGCCCTGCCTCACAAACACTCAATCTGATCACCGGATGAGATTTGAGAGGCAGAAGAAAGCTCACGGCCCGGACTGACCCTAAGCTGACGTTGCCGGGGTTCGGTTTGCGGCACCGCTTTGGTCGAGCAGGAATGCAATGAATTCTAGTCGCCCGAATGACTTTGATTGGTGAGCGAAGTCACGAAACGTCGATTCCGATCGCAGACAGCCGCGAAGCTGATCGGCCCGCTCTTAGTGGATCCGACCGGCACGCTAGCCGATCCGCCGGCCTTTCCCGCGCGTCACCATCTGTAGTTCAGCGTCGCGATAATCGTTCGTCTGACGCCAAAGGTGCACATGGCCGAGCCGTCGCACTGGCTGACATATTTTTTGTCGAAGATGTTGGTGGCGTTGACCTTGAGTGTCGCGCCGACGAGCTGGGGCGAGAACCGCGCAAGGTCAAGTTTCACCTGGCCATCAAAAAGCGTCACGGCCGGGGTCTTGAGCGTGTTGCTGGCGTCAGTCGTCGAGCCGATATAGCGCGCCCCGGCGCCTAAACCGAAGCCCGCGAGCGCGCCGGACGTGAAGGCGTAGTCGCCCCAAAGCGCCGCCTGATGGTTCGGCGTCGAGAACAGCTTCCGGCCCACCTCAAGCGGATCGGCGCTCCTGGTAATCTCGTGGTCGAGATAGGAATAGGCCGCGATAACGTTGAAGTCCTTTGCGATCTCGGCCTTGGCTTCAACCTCGACGCCTTTGATATGAACCTCGCCGATCTGCCTTTGCACAAAAAGCTGGTCGGTCGTGACACGATTCTTTTGCTCCAGGTCGAAGGCCGCAACCGTGAAGAGCGCATTCATGCCAGGCGGCTGATACTTGACGCCAGCTTCGAACTGTTCGCCCTGGCTCGGCTTAAAGGGAGTCGCGGCGACGGTGTCGACGCCGGTCTCCGGCTGGAAAGAGCTGGCGTAGCTGACGTATGGCGCGATGCCATTCTCGAACAGATAGGTAAGGCCTGCCCGGCCCGTGAACGCGTCGTCCTTCCGCTTCAACCGAGAGGCAGGACCGAACGCGGTCGCAGCACCGTCGAGATCACTGTCGGCGCGATCGTAGCGGCCGCCGAGTGTCGCGATCCATTGCCCAAGCCTGATCCGGTCCTGCGCGTAGACGCCGACCTGGTTAAGCGTCGCTTGGTAGTCCGTCACGGTGAAGTCGCGCGGCGAGATCGGACCAGAGCCGTAGACTGGATCATACGGATCAATCGAGGGAGCGGCGCCGAAGGTGAATAGGTAGCCTGTCTTCTCCCGCCGATAGTCGACGCCCATCACCGCGTCGTGCCAAAGCGGGCCGCTGGCGAATTCGGCCCTGAGCTGATTGTCGACAGCGAACACATCAGTGTCCGCGTCGACAAAGATGCCGAGCCTATCAATTGTGCCGTCAGGATTGGGAGACGCGCGGCCCGTCACTGCGCCGAGCGTCTGGAAGTCGGACCTGCTAAAGCGGAGGTTCTGCTTGAACGAGAACGTCTCACTGAAGCGGTGATCGAATTCGTATCCGATCGACGACTGATCACGCTTCAGCCGGTCGAAGTCCGGCTCCCCCAAATATGTATCGGTTGAGATGCGCCGGCCGTTGGCGCGATAGAGCGAGCCCTCCGCCGGCAGGTAATTGAAGAACGGCCAGACGCCGCGATCGCGCTGGTAGCTGCCGAGCAAAGTAAGCGAAGTGTCGTCGGTCGGCCGCCAGGTCACCGCGGGCGCTATGAAGACGCGATCCTCTTCCGCATGGTCGATCTGGGAGCCGGCGTCGCGCGCCAGGCCCGTGATCCGGTAGAGGAACTTGCCCTCCTCGTCGACTGGGCCGCCGAAGTCGAACGCGCCCTGGATGCGGTCGAAGCTACCGCCTTTAATCTGCAGCTCGCGCACGGGCGCGTCGGTGGGTCGCTTGCTGACCATATTGATGACGCCGCCGGGGTTGGACGCGCCGTAGAGCCCTGAGGCCGGCCCCTTCAGCACTTCGAGCCGCTCAAGCCCCCAAGGGTCGATAACGCTGCTCGATGTGCCGTCGATGTTGCCCTTCGGTAGTTTCAGCCCATCGAGATAGAGGTCGGCGCGAAAGCCGCGAACCATGGTGAAAACGTCGAACGGCGAGGCGGCGCCGTAGCCCTCGGCGCGGACGCCCGGGGTGTAGCGCAAGGCCTCGCCGACGGTCTGCGCGCCCTGCGCCTTAATCTGGTCGGCCGTTACTACGTTGATGGTCTGCGGGATTTCTACGAGCGGCGCGTCAGTCTTGGATCCGGTGGCGCTACGGGTTGCGACGAAGCCGTCGACGGGCCCGAACGCGCTCTCGCCCGTGGTCCGTCCCTCCACGTTGATCTCGCGGAGCTCGACGGCGTCGGTTGGGCCTCCGGCCTGTGTGCGAAGCAGCGTTATCGTGCGATGGTCAGTGAGCGTCGCCCTCAGCCCCGTGCCCTCAAGCAAGCGCTGCAGCGCCTGGGCGGGCCTGAGCGATCCGGAAACGCCCCTAGTCGTCGCGCCATCGGCGATCGGCCCGTCGAACACCACGTCGAGGTCGGCTACGCGCGAGAACGCTACAATCGCCGATGAAAGCGATTGCGGCGGTATCGCGAACAGGACCGGGTTTTGCTGTTCGGCGGCGTTGGCGGCCGCGATGATCCGCGACACGTCGGCAAGCGCAGGCTCGGCCGCGAACACTGCGGCGCTCGCAAGCCACATTGCGCCGATCCTGCGACGCGCGCCTTGCCCCCGCGATGCGCCGCATCCCCCGATGCCCATGATCTTAAATCCCCGCTTCCGGGAGCGACCGGTTTTCGGCGCTCCGGAGAGGTAGACGATCGGCCCGGCTCGATGTCTGACGGTAGCGCAAGTTTTTTCAGGCGGGCATGATGACGGTGACGTAGGCGGTCAGCCGCAGCAGCCTGATCGGAAGCGCACCGGCAAGCGCCGAGAGAGCTTCGCCCGTTCGCTCGAGATCGACGATGATCGTGACAGGCCGCCGCGCTAGGGTCGGATCGGTGAGAATGATCCGGCCCGACCGCCACCGGTTGAGCGCCTCGACGACGTTGTCGAGGCGCGCAGAGATGAACACGAGCCGTCCGTCGCGCCAGGCGAATTCCGACACGGGGTCGATCGACGACACGGCCCCGATGCCGTGGTCGTCCATCGTGGCGCCGGACCCGCCGGACAGCAGGACGCGGTCGGCGCCGCGGCTGAACTCGACCTTGCCTTCGTCGACCGCGACACGAACTTCACCGTCCAGGTTCGCAACGCTGAACCGCGTCCCGAGCGCCCGCGCCGCCCCGACGCCGGCCTCGACCACAAAGGGACGGCGCACGTCGCGGACGACCGAGAAGTAGGCTTCGCCGAAGTGCAGCTCGACACGGCGCTCGCCGTCGTCGAAGCGCGTGGAGAGCGCGGTTTCGGTGGCGAGCTCGACGACTGAGCCGTCCGCGAGCGTGACGTTGCGGCGCTCGCCCTTGCCGCTCCTATGCTCGGCGAAGGGACGCTGCGAGGCGGCCCACCATGCGCCGCCGCCGATGACGCTCGCGAGCGCCGCCTTCCCGAGATTGCGCCGCGTGACCGCGACGCGTTTAGCTCGTCGCCGCTGCTTGACTTCCGGCAGCTCGCTAAGCCCGCCCCAGAGCCGTTCGATCGCCGCGTATTCGCGGGCGTTGGCTGGATCGCGCTGCAGCCAGGTCCGGAACGCCGCTCGGTCAGTATCCGTCGCGTCGTCGCCGTTGAGGGTTGCGAACCACAGCGCCGCTTCGCGCGACGCCGGATCCGCGCTCTCGCCTCCGGCTTTTGTCCAGTCGTCGTCGTGCCCCATTGCCGCCCGCTTCAGCCCCGCGACGAACGCCGCCTACGCCAAGTGGACGAATGGGGAAAGGCCGCGTCCGAAATCAGTCCGCCTATTTTTGCAGTCGACCTACCGCGGCCGCGAGATGCGCGATGACACGGACCACCTGGCTGAAGGCGGTCTGCCGCGGAACGCCGAGCGAAGACGCGATCTCGTCATAGGTCTTGCCGTCGAGACGCATCAAGAAGGCCTCGCGCGGCGCGGACGGAACGCCGTCAAGCGCGCGTTGGATCGCCGCGAGCTCGAGCTTGGCGAGGGCAAACCTTTCGGCCGAGGGCGCGTCGTCGGACACGAGCGCGAGCGCGGCTTCGCCGTCGGACGCCAGCGGCAGCGCGCGACGTCGGCGCGCAAGATCTATCGACAGGTTACGGGCGACGCGGAACAGGAACGATCGGGGATCGGCCAACGCCACGTTGGCCGGCAGGGCCAGCATCCGAAGGAAGGCGTCATGGGTGATGTCGGCCGCTGTCTCCCGGCTCGCGCCGCGCCTCCGCAGAGAGCGGCCAAGCTCCTCGCCATGCAGTCGATAGAGTTCAGAAATCAACCCGTCCGACATGCCAGAAATTGTCTCGCCAATGATGGCCGAACCGTACCGGCTCTCGCAAAACCTAGCAACATCAATAGTTTAGATGAATTCTAGATTGCTGAGAGCGCTCCTTTCGAGGCGTGAAGCTCGAGTGCCGGCGCCGTGATCCACGCGCGATTTCAGCTGCGCCTGTTGGCTTGGCGACCGAGGGGCAAGCGGTGGGGCGAAGGAAAAGAGGCGCGTGACTCTTCGGGAAAGGACGGCGCACGATATGGTTCATTAAGCGCTGCGGGCGGACGCCTGACTGGATCGAGCATGAGCCCTGCGGACTTTGAACGACGAGAGCGCGAGCCCTTCTGGTCCGCGCTATTCACCGATCGGCGGATCGCGCCGGCGCTCGGGCTCGGCTTCACGTCCGGCATCCCGTTTCTTCTCGTCTATTCGACGCAGTCGGCATGGCTCTCGGACGCCGGGATCTCCATCGCGACGATCGGTCTCCTGAGCGAGCTGACCCTCGCCTACAAGTTCAAGTTCTTGTGGGCGCCGTTTCTGGACCGGTACGACCCGCCCCTCTTGGGCGCGCTCGGCAGACGACGGGGTTGGATCGTCGTCGCGCAACTCAGCGTCATGGCGACGCTCGCCGGCATCGCGTTCGGCGACCCGGCGGGCAGCCTCGCCTGGACGATCGTGTTTTCGCTGGCCCTCGGGTTCGCCGGCGCCACGCTTGACCTCGTCATCGACGGCTGGCGCATCACGAGCGTTCGGCCTCCCGAGAAGCAGGCTGTGCTGTCGTCCTGGACGGAGATCGGCTGGCGGGTCGGCAATCTAGCGGCCGGCGCCGGCGCGCTGTTCCTGTCGGACCGTATCGGCTGGCGCGGCGCCTATATCTGTATGGGCGCGCTGATGCTGCCTGGCATGACCGCGGCGGTCCTCGCGCCCGAACCGGCATCGGACAAGGTCGCCCACCTCGCCCGGGCGGGCTTCGTTGAGACCGTCTGGGCTCCGATCCGCGAACTCTGGACCCGGCTGGGACCCATGGCGCCGGCGATCCTGCTGCTCGTCGCCGGCTTCCGCATGCCGGGCTACGTCGCAAGCGCGATGGCGGTGCCGCTGTTCAAGCACCAGGGCTTCTCCAACACCGACATCGCGACCGTCACCAAACTGTTCGGCTTCTGGATCGCGCTGGGCGGCACGTTCCTCGCGGGGTCACTCATCCCGAGGATCGGCATGCTGCCGAGCCTCCTGATCGGCACGGTGGCGGGTTCGGCCTCGCATCTGAGCCTCGCTTACCTTGCTGCGCATGGAGGCGACGGCGGAACAGCCTTTTGGACCTTCGCCACCGCCGTGAGCCTCGAC
>NZ_SIUB01000005.1 GCF_004310425.1 Hansschlegelia quercus
GAAGGTCACAGGTTCAAATCCTGTCCCCGCAACCAAATAAACAAAAACCCGCCAGCTAAAAGCCGGCGGGTTTTTGCATCTGGGAGGAGCGCGGCGCCAAGCCATGCGCATGCGCAGGATCGATCTTGTCCGCTGGGAGTTCGACCCCGAAGCGGATCAGGCGTATCTCCGCTCAGAACCGACACGTTCCGGGACAGCGCGTTCACGCGGTCTCGTCGAGCAGGAAAGATATCGCTTTGGCCAGTCCCACGCTCTTCAAGCCGATGACCATCGGCAAGCTTGATCTCCCAAATCGCATCGTCATCGCGCCGATGTGCCAGTATTCGGCCGAAGACGGCCGCATGACGGACTGGCACCTGATCCATCTCGGCCAGCTCGCCCTGTCGGGCGCGGCGCTGCTCACCATCGAGGCGACCGCGGTGGTTCCCGAGGGACGGATCACCTACGCCGATGTCGGGCTCTATGACGACGCGACCGAGGCCGCGATGGCCCGGACGCTGGACAGCGTGCGCCGCTGGTCCGACATGCCGATCGGGATCCAGCTCGCCCATGCCGGGCGAAAGGCTTCGACCGAAAAGCCCTGGCTAGGCGGTCATCACATCCAACCGTCAGCGCCGAACGGCTGGCGAACCGAGGCGCCCTCGCCTATCCCGTTCGCCGACAGCGACGCGCCGCCCCAGGCGCTCGACGCGGACGGGCTGAAGCGCGTGCGCGACGCCTTCGCCGCAGCGGCGGTCCGCGCCGGCAGGCTCGGGATCGACGCCGTGCAGCTCCACGGAGCGCACGGCTATCTCATCCACCAGTTCCTCTCGCCGCTCTCCAACCGGCGCGAGGACGAGTACGGTGGCTCGATCGAGAACCGGATGCGGTTTCCACTCGAGCTCTACGATGCCGTGCGCGCTGCATTTCCTTCCGACCGGCCAGTGACGATGCGCGTATCCGGAACCGACTGGGTGGAGGGCGGCTGGGACATCGATCAAACGATCGCCTTCGCCAAGGCGCTCGAGGCGCGTGGTTGCGACGCGATCCATGTGTCGAGCGGCGGACTGCATCCGACACAGCAGATTCCGGTCGCTCCGGGCTATCAGGTACCGCTGGCGCGTGCCGTGAAGGCCGAGGTCTCGATTCCGGTCGTCGCGGTCGGCCTGATCACCGGCTACGAGCAGGCCGAGGCGATCGTCGCGACCGGCGACGCCGACATGATCGCGCTCGCCCGCACCATCCTCTACGATCCGCGCTGGCCTTGGCATGCGGCGGCGGAACTCGGCGGGCAGATCCGCGCGGCCGATCAATACCTGCGCTGCCAGCCCGCGCGGCTGAGGGACCTGTTCGTGAAGAAGGCGGGCTGAGAGCGGACCGGGATTGCGGGGGTATCCGCCCTGCCCTGCGGGATCGCCGTCAGGTTCCGGAGATCGGACGCCATACGCCGCCCTCGGGCGCGAATTGCGGAATGTGGGCGAGGCTTCGGATCAGCGACGCGTCGGCCCCGAGCGCCTCCTCCCAGTCGTGCGCTTCGGTGAGGATCACCCCCGCCCCGACGACCTCGGCGCCCGCCCGCCGGCAAAGCGCGATCGCGCCGCCGAGGCTGCCGCCCGAGGCGACGACGTCATCGACCACGACCACCCGCCTGCCCTCGAGCAGCGGCATGGCCTGCCTGTCCAGCAGCAGGCGCTGCTCGCCGGCCGAGGTGATGGACTGGATCGTCTGGACCAGCGCGTCGCCGAGGTGGATCTTCGGCGACTTCTGCAGGATCACGTAATCATCGAGCCCGAGAGCGCGCGTGACCTCGATCGCGACCGGGATCCCGAGCGTGGCGGCCCCCACAACCACATCGGGCTTCAGCGGCGCGAGGCGCTCCGCGAGCCGCTCGCCGCAATGCGCGCCGAAGCGCACGCCGAGATCGATCACCATCATCAGCGAGATCGCGAAATCCGGCTTGATCGCGACGATCGGCAGATCGAGCCGCCAGCCGGCGACGTCGACGGGCCAGGTCTGACCGGTGAGCTTCGACACTTGTTCGGGAGCGGTCATTTGTCCTCCGGGATGCGATCGTCGACGAAAAGGCCCACGCGCCGCCACGTCGTGCGCTTGACGGATGGATCGAAGCCCGACGTCGCGAACGAAACCGAGATCGCATGGGCCATGCGCACGGCCTGCACCAGGAGCGGAACGCCGCGGGCGAGCGCATAGCGCAGCTTCACGTGGATCGGCGCGCGGTCGATCTCGAGGCCACGGGCGCGCTGGGCGTCGGCGATGCGCTCGAACTCCTCGCGCAGCATGGGCACCAATCCGAAGGTCAGCGACAAAGCGAGCGTCGCCATCGCTGGCAGCCGCGCGGCGCTCGCCGCCGCCATGATGGCGCCTGGCGTCGAGGTCTCCATCACGAAGAAGAACGCGCCCGTGGTCGCCACCAGCCGCGCAGCCATCCGGATCGCGATCGGCAGAGCTTCGCCGAGCGCCATCCCCTGGATCGAGAGGTTCAGCAGCCAGGAGGCGACGACCAGCGCGACGAGGATGAGCGCGCCCTTGAGATAGGCCCTCAATCCCGGAGTGCGCGTCACAGCGAGCCCCGCGATGACGAGCCCCGCGGCGAGCGCGCTCCAGTACGGCCCTGGCGCGGCCCACGCGAGCGCCATCACCAAAGTCGCGCCGGCGAGCTTCACGAAGAAGTTGAGGCGATGGGCTGCGCTCATGCCGCGCGCGCCTCCTGCGCGTAAGGCTTCGGCCAGCCGAGCGCCTCGAAGGCGCCCGAGTCCCAAACCGCCCCAGTCGGGCCGTCGAAGGCGAGCCGTCCGTCGGCCAGAACCATCGCGCGGGCGCAGACGTCGTCGACGAGCTCGAGATCGTGGGAGATGAGGATGACCGCCCTTCCCTGCGCCTCGCTCGCGTCGAGGAAGCGGCCGAGCAGCGCCCTCCCCGCGCGGTCGCGCGCGATCAGAGGCTCGTCGAGGATCGCGACGGCGCAGCCCCCCGCCTCGACGCAGGCGAGGCCGAGAAGCCCCTGCTCACGCGCCGACAACGCGAAGGGGTTGACCTCGGCCTTGTCCGCCAGCCCGTAAGGTTCCAGCGCGGCGAGCGCCTCCGCGCGGATCACAGGATCCGCGACGCGGCGCGTATCGGTCGCCATCGCGAAGACGACCTCCTCCAGCACCGTCATGTTGAACAGCACGCGGCGCATGTTCTGCGGGAGATAGCCGATGCGGCGTGCGCGCTGGGCCGGGCTCCAGGAGGCCGCGTCGGCGTCGTCGAGCGCGACCGAGCCGGCGGCGGCCTTGAGCAGGCCGAGCAGGGTCTGGAACAGCGTCGTCTTGCCGGCGCCGTTCGCCCCGACAAGGCCCACGATCTCGCCTGCTGAAAGCGCGAACGAGACATCCTGCAGCACGGGCGCTCCGCCCGGCCGGACGAGGCTCGAGCGCAATCCGGAGACGGCTAGCCGCGTCGGACCGACTGCGCCCGGCCGGCGCCGGCGCAGCGCTTCTCCCGGCGCGATGACGCCTGCGGTTCTCCAGATCTCGTTGTTCCGCGCAGCGTCTGAGATCGATGTCTGGCCGACCAGCCTTCCGCCCGCGAGAAACAGCGCGCGTTCCGTCACCTGCGCGAGCGAGGCGGCGTCCTGCTCGGCGATCAGCATCGTGCAACCGGGCCGCGCCGCGCGGGCCTCCCCGAGCGCGGATGCGAGGCGGCCACGAGCCTGCGGATCGAGGCCGGTGGTGGGCTCGTCAAGAACGAGCAGATCGGGCTCTGCGGCGAACGCCGCTGCGAGCGCGACCATGCGGCGTTCGCCCCCGGAGAGCGTCAGCGCCTGGCGGCCGGCAAGCCGCCGGATGCCGAACCGGTCGATTACTTTCGACACCTCCCGGCGAACCTCATCGCGCGGGGTGCGCCGGTTCTCCAGCGGGAACGCGATCATATCCTCGACCGAGAGGTTCCAGAGCTGGTCGTCGAGGTTCTGGAACACGAAGCCGACGGCCGAGAAAAGCTCGGGCGTCGGCCATTCGCGCATAAGCCTGCCGCCGAGCCGGATCTCGCCCGAAAACTCCTGCGCGCGGACGAGGCGCGGCACGATCCCGCCCGCGGCTGCGAGCAGGGTCGACTTGCCGGCCCCGCCGGCGCCGCAGATGACCGCCGCCTCGCCCGGCGCAAGCCTGAACGAGACGTCGGCCACCGCAGGCTCCGGCGCGCCGAAACCGACGGTGAGACTGTCGAGAACGAGCATGCGTTACGGCGGCCCTTCAGAAGCGCGAGACACCGCCGGCATGCGCGCTCTTCAGGATTTTCAGCGCGGGCAGCAGGAGCAGCGGCGTGCCCAGCACCATCGGCACGATGTCGGACAGGCCGAGATAGCCGACGGCCCACCAGAACGGGAAGATGCCGAGATAAGCGAGGCTCGCCGAGACCGCGACGACCATGACGAGGCCGACGACGGCGCAGACCAGCGCGATCTTGATCAGCGCCTTCCTATCCGTGGCGTCGCGCGCCGGGTTGAACAGCAGGCCGGGAACGAACCCCGTCAGCCCGACCATGATTCCGTCGACGATTAGCGAGTGGAACGGAATGAAGGTCCCCGCCAGCAGCGACCATAGGACCGTGCCCAGATAGCCGCAGATGAACCCGCTCTTCGGACCGAGCAGGATGCCGACCAGAGGCGGCAGGAAGGCGAAGATGCGCCACTGGATGACGCCGGGCACGAGCTGGATCGGGTTCGCGTAGGCCCAAAGCACGCCCGTCGCGGCGGCCGCCACCAGAGAGAGAATGATCGGAAAGAGCGGGTTGCCCTCCGTCTCGTGCGTCGTCGAACTCATAGCGTTACGCCTCCACTTCGTCGGCGACGCGAAGCAAGCCTCAGGCCATTGCCGGCGTTTCCTGCGCGCGGCGAGATGACTGGCGGATGACGTGCCTCTGAGGGCGGCAAGATTTCGGGTGATGCACGATATCGGGCACATCGCGGACGAACCAGTCGCAGGAGCGCCGGGTTCCTTTCTCCGTGCGATGGACGCTTTTGCGTCGTCTCAGGCGCCGCCCCCGGCGCGTGAGAGACGGAAAGCGACGGGGGCGACTAGACGACGTCGGGGCCCGGTGGGGGCAGACGACCCCGGATCGCCTTCTCGCCATACGCTGATACCGCGTTGACGGTTTGATAAGACGCGCCGACTTTGGCTTGTCGAGGAGATCTCGTTCTCGATAGAGCCAAAATCCTGGCGCACCGACCGCTTAGGCGGACGTCCAACCATCGTTCGCGGAAACGATAATGCATTCTGAAAGAAGGCGTAGCACGGCCGCTCTCTATGCAGTGCCGCTCGTCGTCATCTGCTGGTCGGGGATCGCAGCCGCTCAAAATCTGCAGTCGAGCGACGCCTCGCATCCAGCGGCTTCCGAGATCGGAGGACCGGCGGTCGGTCTGCGGGGTTCTCTCGACGGAGCGCCTAGATCGACCGGGTCGATCTCCGCTACGGCTGAGGCTGACCATGAGGCGAGGCTCTCCGATCTCGAGCGAAAAGCTGAAGCCGCCAGCCGCATCTCGGATTTCAGCCTCCAATTTCCGCCGGAGCCGAAACGAGCCGCGCGCAAGCCGCGGTAGCGGATGGCTCCCAGCGGCGTTCGCCTCGCTTTCGCGCTCCGCATGTTCGGCCGCCACTGTGGCTTGGTTACGTAAGCAGCGACAGCGCCCTCTTCGTGCGAACGGAAGATGCCGCTCACTGCATTGCATGGAGCCGAGTTCCGCCTCACGCGTCGATATAGGCGGCGAGTTCATGCGGCTCTCCCGTCGGGAAGGTGGCTCTGAGGTGGTCGAGGAACGCCGAGACGCGCGCGCTCAGCAAGCGGCGCGACGGGTAGAGGGTCCATAAGGCGATTTCCGGCGCATCCACATCGCCCCAATGCACAAGGGAGCCTGCCGCCAGGTCGTGGCTGACGAGCGAGATCGGGAGGCGCGCTGCTCCCACCCCCGCCCGAACCGCGTCACGAACCATCATCATCGATGATAGGCTGAGGACCGGATTGATCGCGATGGTCGAACCTCCGGCCTGAGCCGTGATCTTCCATAGCTCCGAGCGCTCCACCGGACCGCGCACCACAGCGGGCGCGGGCGAACCGTCTCTTGGCCGCGTCAAAGCGGGGCTCGCCACCACCACCAATCGATCTCGCAGAAATGCGCGCCCGACGAGGGTCTCGTCCGGATCCGGATTCACGCGGATCACCAGGTCGTAGCCTTCCTCGATCATATCGACCGCTCGATCCTCGGTCGTGACCTCAAGGCGAACGTCTGGGAATTTCATGGCGAACCCGGCCGCCAGCTTGCCCATCGCAGTCTGCGAAAACAGCAACGGCGCGCTGATCCGCAGGCGGCCGCGAGGGGTGTGTCCACCAGACGCAATCGCGGTTGCAGTCTCGTCGAGCTCGGCGAGCAGCGCTGCCGTCCGCTCATAGAGCGCGTGTCCTTCCTGAGTGAGCTTCAGCGCTCTCCCGCCTCGCTCGAACAATCGCAGGTCCAGATCCGCCTCGAGCTCCGCGACCCTTCGGGACAAGGTGGCCTTGGGCCGACCGGTGGCGCGAGCCGCGCGCCCGAGGCCTGCGTGGCGGGCGACCAGGTTGAAGTCTGCAAGGGCCAACAGGTCCATGTGTTCCACCTGAGAGACGGTATGTCTAAATAGAACGGCTATCGGGCGGAATATGGATCTCTCATTCTCCTTGTGTCCACTGAGACCCACGGAGATTTCCAATGACCATCCTCGTCACCGGCGCTACCGGCCGCGTCGGCCGCCATGTCGTCGATCAACTCGTCAAGCGCGGCGCGGCCGTGCGTGTGCTCACTCGCGACGCCTCGAAGGCCGACTTCCCCGCCGGCGTCAACGTCGCCCAGGGCGAACTGCTCGACATCGACTCTCTGCGCAGCGCTTTCGACGGCGTCAGCACGCTGTTCCTGCTGAACGCGGTCACGGGCGACGAATTCACCCAGGCGATCATCGCTCTCAACGTCGCCCGTGAATCAGGCGTCGAGCGGGTCGTCTATCTATCGGTGATCCACGCCGACCGGTTCCCGAACGTGCCCCACTTCGCGGTGAAGTCGGGCGCGGAGCGGATGCTCGAGCAGATGGGCTTTAGCGCCACGATCCTGCGTCCGTCCTACTTCATCGACAACGAGGTCATGATCAAGGACGTCATCGTGAACCATGGCGTCTATCCGATGCCGATCGGTTTCAAAGGCGTCGCCATGGTCGACGCTCGAGACATCGCAGAAGTCGCGGCGATCGAGTTGATCCGTCGAGATGAGGCCGTGGGCAAACTGCCGATTGAGACCATCAACCTTGTCGGTCCGGACACCCTGACCGGCCCGGACGCGGCCGCGATCTGGTCGGACGTCCTCGGCCGCCCGATCGTGTACGGCGGCGATGATCCCACCGGCTTCGAGCAGAACATGGCCAGCTTCATGCCCAAGTGGATGGCCTACGAGATGCGGCTGATGGCCGAGCGCTATGTCAGCGACGGCATGATCCCGGACGAAGGCGACGTCGAGCGGCTGACCGAGATCCTGGGCCGTCCGCTGCGCTCCTACCGCGACTTCGCGACCCAACTCGCCGCCGCAGCCACGGAAGCCTGACGCTTAAACGCGCTTCTCCTGCCAGCTCGCGCCGCGTGGCGAATGGCCTGCAGTCCCCTCTCGCCGCCAGCGGCGCGCCCACGCGTAGAGGCAACCGAGCGGCTGCGGCGCGCCGATCAGCTCGACCGGCGCGCCGCGGGAGAGCGCAGCCCGGTCGCCTCCTCCCCTCCAGGCCGAAGCAAACGATCACATCCGGCTTCAGATATTCCAGGAACTCGAGACTGGATCGCTGGATCGTTCGGCCGCTTGAAGCGCCACCAGAACCAGAGGCCTCAGCTACAGCGGCTCATCGCGCGGCGGAGGCCGGCGTGTTGTCCAGAGCGGCCACGAGCTTGCCGATGGAGGCGTCGCGGAGCTTCAGCGCGTTCTGTTCGGATTTGGTCAGCACCTGAACCGAGATCATGCCGGGTCGGTCGACGTCGAAGATAGTGCTCATCACCGCGGCCGCGCCTTCTCCGCAGGCGCCCTTGCTTTGGTATTTGATCCGGCGCTCACTAAGACGCTGGATTTCGTAGGTCTTGAACTCGCAACCCGAAGGCCGCATTGATTCGTCGGTGGCGTAGCGGTAGCTCTTCAGCGTCTTTTCCGGATCCGCCACCACCTCTTTGACATAGTCGGGCGAAGCCTTCGCCTGGCCGATGCCGACCACGCCCCGGCCGCCACAGGCGTCGCTCTCGCAGACATAGGTGACGCCTTCCTCGCCGGTCGTCTTCTTGACCCACCCGGCGCCGATATCGCTGACGACGGTTCCGACATCGATCGGCGGGAGGTCGCCGGCGCGCTGGGCGCTTGCCGGCACGATGGTCGCGGCGAGCGTCGCGAGGGCGAGAATCTGCATCTTCCGCATTGTTCTTCTCCGTTTTTCAGAGGTTGTTGGTCGCGGCGGTCGCGGGCGCTTTCATTGTCCGAGCGCTAAAAGGTTGCGCGGGCCGCCGGCGGCCCGCAGCGTCGTCGTCACGCGTGCGGCGTCGAGGTAGATCAGCGAGACGGTGTCCTCGAACCAATTCGCGACCGCCGCGTACTGGCCGTCCGGCGTGATCGCGACCCCTTCCGGGTAGCTCCCGACCCCTACGCGCGCCGTGACCTCAAGCGATACGGCGTCGACGATTGCAACTGCGTCGTCGTGCTGGAGCGTGACGACGATGCGCCCGCCGTCCTTCGAGGCCGCCACGCCGTAGGGCATCTTGCCGATCGGGAGCCGCTTGAGTTCCTGTCCGCCGTCGACGTCGATAACGGATAGATCGCCGCTTTGGACGTTCGCGACGTAGAGCCGCGCGCCGTCGCCTGACAGCGCAAGGGCGAACGGCGCCTTGCCGACGGCGATCCGGCTGATTTCAGCGCCCGCCATGAGGTCGATGACGCTGACCGCATTGCTTTCGCGGGCGGCCACATAGGCCCGACGTCCGTCACGGCTGAGGACGATCGCAGCCGGGGATTTGCCGGTCGGGATTTCGCCGAGCGTCGCGCCCGTCAAAACGTCGATCTTCAGCACCAGGCTGCGGGTCCAGTCGGTGACGTAGAGGAACTCGTCGGTCGCGGCGGCGCCGAACGGCTGTCCCTTGACGGAGAAGGAGGCCGTGGTCCGCTTCGTCACGGCGTCGAGCACCGTGACGCGGCCGCGGTCGGGATGGGTGACGTAGAGCGTGCGCCCGTCCGAGCCGACTGCGACGCCCGCTGGAAGCTCGGCGACCTCGATGGCTTCGGGCTTATTCTCGCCGAGCGGCAACAGCCGGACCACGTTTCCGGTCTGCCCGACGACCGCGAGCAACGGCTCGTCGGCGTGAGCGCAGAATGGAGCCGAAAGGGCGGCGAGGAGGACAAGGGCGCGGAGCGTCATCCCGCGCCGCCTTCCGCCTTCTTCTTCAGCCCTTCGAGGCCGGTCCTGAAGAAGTCGGACATCGCCTTCACCGCGGAGGCGTCGTCCTTGCCCTCCGGCGGCTCGTTCGAGGTGTCGAGGCGGTAGGCGCGGCCCTGCCAGGCGATCTCGGCGCTGCCGTCCTTCGCGCTCACCACCATCGTCGCGGAGTAGGAGCCGACCGGGAACGCGTCGCTTCCCTCATTGGACAGGCGGTAGCCGAGCCGCATCGCCCCGTCGTCGACCTCGTCCAGCGATTCTACGAGCTCGGCGCCGTTCTTCAGTTTCAGCGTGCGCTCCCCGTCCTTGAAGGAGACGCTCTCGACGTCCGGATGCCAGTTCTTGATCCCGGCGAAATCCTTCACCAGCGCCCACGCCTTGGCGGGTTCGGCCTTGATCTCGATCTTCTCGTCGATCTTCTGCGGAGTCGGGCCGTGAGCGAGCGCGACGGACGACGCAAGCGCCAGAACAGCCGCGGCGAGCAGTCGGAAACGCATCATGAAACTCCTTGTTGTAAGACCCGCCGACTTCTCAGGGAGGCCGCGAGCGGCGCGCCATAGAGGAGTCCAAGCGCCAGAAGCGCGAGAGCGGCGGGAAGCGGGGACAGGTCGACCGGAACCGGGATCGGCCGCGGCTTCGCGTTGGTCTCGATCGCGGCGGCGAGCGCATCCGGCTCGACCAGCCTGACGTAGCCGAGGCCGGTCGCGTCGGCGATCTGGCGGAGATACGGCTCTTTCACCGAGGTGAGGTGCTCGTCGCCTTCAGGCATGTCGCCGAACGGGGCGTTGCGGGCGTTGTAGCCGGCGCGCGCCTCGGCGCCGTCGGGCGGCGGGCCGACATGGGACGCCTGCGGCACGTCCCTCATGGAAAAGAAGCCGGACTCCCGGCCAAAGTCGTCATATTTCGGGATTGGCACGAGCTCCGCTCCGCCGACGCCGACCACGAGGCCCTTCACCTTTCCCTTCTCGATTTCAAAGGTCAGGGGAAGGTCGGCGCGGAGCGGTGGGGCTTCATGTCCGTCGGTCAGGAAGACGACGTCGGCGCCGACCGGCTCGGCCATCTCGATCGCGCGCTCGAGTCCGTTCGCGATGCGGCTGTCGCCCTCCCAGGCCATTCGCCAGTCGAGGCCATGGATCGCGCCCGTGATCGCGCCGAAGTTGCGGCAGGTCTCCATCGGCTCGAACAACAGGAAAACCCGTCGCTCGCTGAACACGCCAAGCCCGAACCGGGAGCCGCAGGGCAGGCGGCCGATCGCCGCCGGCAGGCGCTGTTTGATGGCGTCGAGCCGGCTCTGCGGCGACCCTTGCGCGCTATAGTCGCGGGCGTTCATCGAGCCGGTGATGTCCACGAAACCGATGACGTCATAGGTCGCGCGCGTCGCCTGGATCTCGGGCTGCGCAGCCGCCGCGAGCGCGAGCGCGAGCGCCGAGCCGAGGGCGAGGCTTCGCCAATCGGGCCGCATCGAGCGCGCGCTCACGGTAAGCCCCGGGGTCGCCCCGGAAGGTCGGTCCAGAGCTTCTTCGGTTGCGCCTTGGTTTCCTCCTCGGCCGTCTCGATCTCGGGGAAGTCGCGGACCAGCCGCATGACGACGTCGAGATTGTAGCGGGCGTCCCAAAGCGTTGGATCGGCCCTCAACGCGGCGCGGTACGCCTCCTTGGCGAGGCGAACCTCAGGAATGGCCTTGTCGATCTGGCTCGCCTCGATCGCGCCGACTGCGCGCCGCGCGCGCGCGTTGCCGACGTCGTAGTGGAACCGTGCGGCGACCTCTGGTTCGCCGCGCTCCACGATCTGCCCGGCCAGCGACTGCGCCTCGTCGAGGCTGTCGCGCACGAGCAGGAAGTGAGCGCGGGCGAAGACGAGTTCGCCGCTCGCGTCGTCCGGCGGACGGACGTCGTGATTGGAAGCCAGGGCCTGGGCCACGGCGCGCTCGGACCGCTTGCCCTGCAGCGTCCAGGCCGACTGTGCGAGCCAGAGCGTCGTCGCGAGCAGCAGCAGCGGCGGAAGCACTGCTCTGATCCGGCCGAGACTCATGACGCGGTCCTCGCCGGCCGGGCGAGTTCGGGCTCATCGAGCCGCCGCTCCATCAGCTTCGCGCCGAGCAGCAGCGCCGTCGCGAAGGCGGCGACAAGATAGGCGATCCAGTCGAGGTTCTGTTGGGGAATGGTCTCCTTGTAGGCCGTCGGCCGCTGCTCGAGCTGGTCGATCTCGCGGATCGCCGCGGAGACGTCCGCGGCGCTCTTCGCCTCGAAAGCGCGGTAGGGTAGGCCTAGGCTTTTGAGAAACACGTCGAGGTGGCGCTCGGGATAGATCTGCGGCGTGTCCGGCTCGCCCGGAGGCGGCCGGTCGTAGATGCCCTTGGACCCCTGAGTTCGCAGGAACAGCCAGTAGAGCCTCACGGGATCGCGTCGCGCGGCGTCGCGAAGGGCGTCCTGCACACGCCGGTCTATTACCGCGGCGCCGTCGGAGACGAGCACCAGCGCGCGTGAGGTTTCGCTCGACGTGTCGTCGAACATCGAGAAGGCGAGCGTTAGCCCGCGCCCGACATCGGTGTGCGCGAGCCCCGGCCGGTCGATCGCGGCGATTGCGGCGCTCACCGCATCATGATGATCGGTCATCGGCACGAGCGGCATCGGCGCGGTCGAGAATGCCGCGACGGCGACGCGGTCCGCCGGCCGGCGAGCCGCGAAATCCGTTAGGAGGCGCCGTGCCGCGACCGATTTGGACTCTTCCTTTCCTTCCGGCGAGCGGTTGGCAAAGGTCGAGTCCATGCTCGACGACCGATCGATCAGCAGCACGACATTGGCGCCCGCCCCGCGCCGCTCCACCGCCTGATCGCGGCGGTGGAGTCCGGACAAACCGAGCACGAGCGCCGCGATTGCCAGCGCGCCGAGGCAGGACAGGGCGACGCCGATCGCGGCTGAAAGCGCATCCTCCGGCACGACTGCGCTCGACGGCACGGCAGAGAGCCGCAGTGGCGAGGCTAAGAACGGCAGCGCCGCCAGCGGCAGCAGCAGAAGCGCCAGGGGATGGTCGAAGCCGATGGCGTTCACGCGGCCCGCTCCGCAGCCGCGAGATTTCTGGCAAGCCGCTTCAGGTCTTCGGCGGGCAGGGCGACGCGCCCGCCGCCGAAGAACGCCGCGCGTGAGGCGTCGAAGAAGGCCTTTATCGACGCTTCGTAGGAGCGGAACGCCGGCCGCGCCGACAGAAAGGCGCCGAGATCGTCGCCGAGCAGCCGCTTGCCGGCCGAGATGTCGAAGGCCCGGTGAAGCGCGAGAGCAGCTGCCCGCCATCCGTCTTCGCCGGACCGCGCGACCTTCGCGACGGCGCGGGCGGCTTGCGCAAAGGGCCTCGAAGGCCTGCGGTGGAACGGCGGCCAAGCCCGGCTCCAGGCGAGCAGCAGCAGCGCGAGCAAGGTCGCGCCGAGGGCGACGCCGGTCTGGATCTCGGCTGGCCGAAGGCTTTTGGCGATCGGCGCCGCGTCCGGCTGCAGCGCGAAGGCGGTCGCGCCGCCGCCAGCCGTCGCGACGATCGGCCGGAGCGGCGAAGTCAGATAGGTCCAGCTCGCGCTCTTGGCCTCGACACGTTCGCCGGAGGCGCCAACCACCGCGAGCGTAAACGGCGGAACCGTCTGCTCGATCGCTTCGAGCGCCGCATAGAAGGTCTGGTATTCCGCCGCCATTTCGTAGCGGGTCGCCCCGTCCGGCCCCGAGCGCTCGTCGACTTTCAGGCTTCGGAGATCAAGCGAATAGGTCACGGGACCGGGCTTCGGCAGCGCCGCTGGATCGAGCTTGAAGGGTTTCGCGACGTCGAACTGGGTCGTCAGGGTGAAGACGTCGCCGAGCAGTAGTCCGAACGGCCGAGGGCCGGACATCTGCAGTCCGCTCACCTGAGCGGCGGCGGGATGGACTAACGCGACCAGCGCCGTCGCCGCGAGCAGGACGCGCATCAAACGCCCCCCGACAGGAGGTGGTCAGCGAAGGCGTCGGCGTCGAAGCGGTCGACCAGATCGAATGCTGGGCGGCCGTGGCGTCGGAAGACACGATCGAGCGCGGCGCGGCGAGCGCGCGCGTCCGCGAGCCATTTTTCGCGCAGCGAGCGGCGCATCACGACGAGGCGCCTCCGCCCCGTCTCTAAGTCGCGAGTCTCGATCAGGCCGAAGCGCGGCAGGCGCGTCTCGACCGCGCTCGATTGCGAGACGATCGGCGCGACGTCGTGGCGCCAGAGCCGGCCGAGCAGTTCGTCGACGTCCCCCTCGGGCATCAGGAAATCCGAGACCACGAAGACGAGCGATCGCCGCTGTGGCAGCTCATCCAGCGCCGCGATGAGACCGCCGACGCCCGCGCCTTGGCCGGAGTTCGCCGAGACCCGGCGCCAAACGTCTTCATCGACGCCCGCGCGGCGCGTAGCGCGAATCGCGAGGTCCGCGCGCTCGGTCGGCCCGGCCGCGATCATCCCGAAGCGGTCCTGGCCTCTGACCGCGGCATGAGCGATCGCGCCGCAGAGCTCCGCCACAGCGTCGCCCGCCTCGCCGTCGCGGCCGAACGTCATCGAGCCGGAAAGGTCGAGCACGACGAAGACGTCGATCCTGGCGCGGTTCTCGAAGCGGCGGACCTTCAGGCCACCGAATGGATCGGTGATCGAGGCGCGGACGTCGATCCGCCGCGCATCCGAGGTCTCGAGGATCGAGGCATGGCGCAGGAAGGCGCCGTTGGCGCCTGCGCCGACCGCACGATGCGCGCCCGGCGCGACGCCGCGCGCGCGGCCGAACAGCCGGTAGGGCAGGTCGACCCGAGGCGCGCCGTCCGGCGCGTGAGCAGGGTTCACGGCGCCGGGACCCGCTCGAACACCTGGGCGCAGAGATCGCGGACGATCCTGTCGCGGCGCAGTTCATAGATCGGGTCGAGGAAGATGCGGTGCGCCATCACCGGCGCGAAGACGGCGCGCAGGTCTTCCGGCAGCACCATGTCGCGGCCTTCAAGCCAGGCGCGGACGCGCGCGCAGCGCACGAGCGCGCTCACGCCGCGCGGGCTGCCGCCTCCCAGGATCAGCCGGCCCATGTCGACGCCCTCGATCGCGACGTCGACCGAGGCCGGCAAGCGCAGCGCATCCCACAGACCGAGCACGTATTGTTCGAGCGTGCGGCTGGTCTTCACCGAAGCCTGAATGGCGCGGCCGGCGTCGTTCAGGCCGCGATGGTCGAGCACGCCGGTCTTGAGGCCGCCGATGAGGCCGTCGACGTCGTGGAAGCGGGGGTCAAAGACGAGTTCCCGCCTGACCTCGGGATCGGCGGGCGTGTCGACGCCGATCTCCATGACGAAGCGGTCGCGGGCGGCCGCCGGCAGTTCGAAGGTCTCTTCCTTCTCGACGCGATTACGGTCCGCGAACACCTGGAGGTGCGGGAACGACCATTCCTTGCCGAACGCGGTCACGCTGCGCTCCGCCATGAGCCTGAGCAGCAGCGAATGCACCTGCGGGCGCGCGCGGTTGATCTCGTTGAAGAAGAAAACGGCGAGGTCTTCGCCGTGGCGAAGCACCGGGCCGGGCTCGACGCGCGGCTTGCCGTCGTCGTCGACGAAGGCGGTGTAGAGCATGTCGGTCGGCATCAGGTCGACCGTGCCCTCGATGCGTTCGAACGGACCGCCGAGCGCCTGCGCCACCGAGCGCAGGATGGTGGTCTTGCCGACGCCGACGTCGCCCTCCAGCAGCACATGGCCCCGCGCGAACAGCGCGATGGTCAGCAGCCGCACGACATGGGGCTGTCCGATGACGGCGCGGGAGATCTCGGCCTCGAAGGCCAGCGCGCGCGTCCGCCAGCCCTCAAGCGAACCGTCGGCCTCGGCGCGCCGCTCGGCGATCGACGTGGACGCCATCTGGAAGCACCTTCTTCTACGGGCAAAAGGCGGCCGCCGCGCCGGGCCACTTGGATCTTGAGCGACCCGGACGCCGGCGACCGTCAGGTGCGTGTCGTCATCCCATGGGACGGCCGGAAGAGCCCGCCCCGACGACGAGAGGGAGCGGCTCGAACGCGAACGTCGAACCGCAAGGGATTGGCCAACTCCGGCGCTTGGCGCCGGAGCGAACGACGGTGATCAGTTGGCGCCGATCTTGGAGACGTCGTATTGGAACTTGCCGGTCTTCGCGAAGTTCTCGGAGCGCTTCTTGTTACGATCCTCCATCTCCTTGATGGAGTCCCCCTGCTTCTGGACCTGTTTGGGGTCATGCTTCGGATCGTACTTCGAGCCGGTGATCTTGGTCTTTTCTGGATAGCCCGGCTTCGGCTCCCAGCACACGCCGGGCTCCTTGCAGTTGGTGCCGTCATAAGCGAGCGCCGGGGCGACCAACGTGACGGTCAGCGCGGCGGCGAGCGCGGTGTGGGGAAGGCAGGACATGATCGACATCTGGCGTTTCCTCTTTCGGAGTTCTTGCTTGGTGCTTGCAGTCGCCTGAGCGCGACGCGCGCGCTCAGCCCCCGCGCCGCTCCCGGCGCAGATCGTCATCCGCCCATCCGGCATTCCTGCGGGGCGTCCGGTCCCGGCGCCGGTGGCTTCGATCCGTCGTATGGCTTCAGCGCCTTTCGAGCGTCGGCCTCCAGCCATTCGGCCTTGGACGGATCGTCTTTGTAGAGATGCCGCACCCAGGCCATGGTGATCAGCATCTCGTCGACGTTGACCGAGTTGTACATCGGCCCCATCTGGCCGCTCGCTCCGCCGAACACGGTCTCGAACATGCCTTTGTCTGTGGCGTTTCCCGGATAGGTCCAATAGGCGTCGTTGAGGCCGGGTCCGATCTTGCCTTCGGCAAGATGTCCGTGGCAGCCGGAACAGGCGCCGTTGAACAGCTCTTCGCCCTTCGCCAGACAGTCCTTGTTGCCGACATAGGGGTTCTTGCCCGTCTGCATGAACTCCTTGAATCCGGCGACGTCCCTGCCGTCCGGCGGCGCGTCGTCGAGGTTCAGCGGTTCGCCAGTGATGGTGTTGTTCAGCGTGATGTCGGCATACGCGGCGGGCGCTGAGGCCAGGAACGCGACGGCCGCGACGGCTGCTTTCAGTCGATGCTTGATCATCAGGACTCACTTGCAGAGGTAATCAGGACGCCGAAGAGCGCGACGCCCGGGCGTTTCAGCTGTTCGGCTTGAGGGTCGGCACGCCTTCGTCGGCCAGCGCCTTCTCGATCTCGGGCGCCGCCTTGACGAGCGCCTCGTCGAGGGCCGTCGCCAGCTTCGCGTCGTCCTTTCGGACGCCGATCGCCTGATCGAAATGAAGCGGAATCTTCGGCCCATCGGCGGGCGTGAAACTGTCGTCCAGCATCGTCATCTTCAGCGGCGTCTGGGACGCCTTCACGAAGCGCGCGACGTCGGAAGCGAAGGCGATCGAAGCGTCGGCGTCGCCATTCGCGACCTCGCTGACGAGCCTGTCGGCTGCAACCTGCGTGTAGCGGTTGCGCTTGTCCTCGAAGTTCACGAGCGACAGCCCGTAGGAGACGTTCTCCTCGTACTTGCCGGCGGCTTTGAGGATCAGCTCGGCGGGCGTGGAGAAGCGCACCGCGAACTTGGTGGCGTTGGACGTCTCCACGTCCTTCCAGCTCGAGCCGAGCTCCGGGCCGCCGCTCGCCTTCGTGACGTAGACATAGCCGGTTCGGAAATAAGGTTTGGTCGCGAGGACGCGCTCGTCGTCGGCGTCGACGCCGAACACGACGTCGCACAGCTTCTTGTCGAGCCCGTCGCGTACCAGGAAGATCGCGGCCTTGTCGAACCAGACATAGTCGACCTCGCGGTCCATGGCCTTGGCCACGATCTTCGCGATCCTGTTCTCGAGCCCGTCCGCCTTAGCGGTCGAATAGGGCGCCTCGATCTTGGAGGCGCAAACCTTGAGCGTTTCGACCGCTCGCGCGGCGCCGGACGCCAGCGCAAGGGCGAGGATCGCGGCGCCGAGCAGTGCGCTGTGCGCTGGCTTGCTGGATGAGAATGTCATTGGGTTTCGTCTCCCTGGAGGCCGCGGCGCTTCTCGGCCGACCGGCGGTCGGCGGGCTGCCGTCTGGCGTCAAACCCGGTCGTCTGGCTCTTGTCTCTGTAAGTCTCCCGCCGGCGGAGCAAGCCGTCCGGCGGGAGCGTCTTGGAGGCGTCAGGCGGTCAATTCGCCTTGCCGGTCCACTCGCCGATATTGACGTCGTCGTAGGGGTTCTTGCCGTTCAGCGCGAAGACCTGAACGCCGCCGCCCATCTGGGTGTAGTTGGCGAGGTTCTTGAACGCGCCGACCGCGCCAAGACCGGCCGTCGGGTCGTTCAGGTCGAACACCAAGCCCACGCCCGGCCAACCGCCCACGCCGTAATAGATGGCGACGTACTGCGTCCCCTTGTGCGTGTAGGTCATCGGGTGACCGATCACGCCAGACGGCAGGCGGTACTTCCAGAGCAGTTCGCCGGTCTTCGAGTTGCGCGCCTTGATGAAGCCATCGAGCGTTCCGTAGAACACGAGATCGCCGGCGGTCGCGAGCGTGCCGCCCCAGACGGAGAACTTCTCCATCTTCTCCCAGGCGTACTTGCCGGAGATGGCGTTGTACGCCTTGATCTGGCCGAGACCCTCGTAGTTCTGGCGATCGCCCTTCGGGCCAGGGTACATCCACAGCGTCGCGCCGACGAAGAACTGACCAGCCCGATACGGCAGCTGGAACGGCTCCCAGTCCATGCAGATGTGGTTGATGCCCATGAAGAAGAGCTTCTTCTCGGGATCGTAGCTGTCGTGGCCCTGGTTGTGGTAGCCCATCGCCGACGGGCAGATCTCCGTCGCCTTGTGGTCCATTCGGGTCGCGAACTCGGGATCGCGGACCGGGATGCCGGTCTTCAGGTCCACCTGCTTCACCCAGTTCACGGTGTCGTCGAGCTTGTCGGCGGAGACGAGCGTGCCGTCCTCACGGTCGAGCGTGTAGACGATGCCGTTGCGGTCGGGATGAGTCAGAAGCTTGCGCATCTTGCCCGTTTTGTCTTCCTGCTCCGACAGCATCATCACGTTGACGCCGGCGTAGTCCCACTCGTCATGCGGCGTCTTCTGGTAGCCGAACTTGGCCTCGCCAGTGTCGATGTCGCGGCCCCAGATCGTCATGGTCCACTTGTTGTCGCCAGGACGCATCGTCTCGTTCCACGGCGCCGGGTTGCCCGAGCCGTAGTAGAAGAGGTTCGTGTCCGGATCGAAGGCGTACCAGCCCCAGTTCGTGCCGCCGCCGATCTTCCAAGCGTCGCCTTCCCAGGTCTTGTTGGTGCCGAGGCCCTTCTGCCCGTAATGCGGGTTCGCCATGTTGAAGTCCTTGGCGAGCTTAATGTCCTCGTCCGGACCCGTGGCGTAGGCGCGCCACTTCTGGGCGCCGGTCTTGACGTCGTAGGCGGTCACATAGCCGCGCACGCCGAGCTCGGCGCCGGATGAGCCGACCAGCACCGTGTCCTTGATGACGTAAGGCGCGATCGTCAGGGTGGAGCCGACCTTGATGTCGGAGTTCTCCATCTTCCAGAACTCCTCGCCGGTGTCGGCGTTGAGCGCCACGATGTGGCCGTCGAGCTGTGTCTTGAGGATCAGCGAAGGCGTCTTGCCGTCGCCCGGCCAATAGGCGAGGCCGCGGTTGACGACGTCGCAGCACGCGACGGCGCGGGCCGTCGGAGCCTGCTTCGGCTTGTGCTGCCACAGAATCTTGCCGGGCTCGTTGAGATCGAGCGCGAAGGTCGGGTTCGGAAACGCGGCATGGACGTACATGCGGTCGCCGATCACGAGCGGCGTGCCCTCATGGCCATGCAGCACGCCCGTCGAGAACGCCCAGGCCGGACGGAGGTTCTTGACGTTCTCCGTGTTGATCTGGGTGGCCTTCGAGTAGTTCTGAGCCTTGTAGCTCTTGCCGGTCATCGGCCAGTTTTCTTCGCTCTGCGACAGCTCGACCAGCTTGTCGTTGGCGAAGGCCGGGAGCGTGGCTCCCACGACGCTCAGCGCCGTCGAAGCCGCCAGCGTGAACGCCGAAGCGGACGTTCGAAATCTTTTCATCCTAAAACCCCTTGCGTTTCCCAGTCTTCCTCCGCGGCGCCGGCCCGGCTTGGGTCCGGACCCGTCGGCGCGCTGCGTCTTGCGACCCGATTTGGGCGGATCGTTTATTACTTCTTACCCAGCGGGATTATTGCGCTTCGCAGCCCGCAAAGACTTACCGGATAGGTTTCAGGTGTCTTTGGCGAAAGTGGAAAATCAGGGCGGGAACATTTGGCATGGCGACTGCCAATCTGCAGCAGTATGATCGCCGATGCCTGATGATCTTATAAATCACAAATGTATAGAAGATGCGGGAGGTTCTCTGTCTAGCGGAGCCTTGGACTGCGCGAGCCGCCACTGGCGGATGACGTTGAAGCGGCTGTCGAGTAATAAGAAGACAATGGTCTAATGACCGAAGGCAATAGAATGACGCTCTCTAAATATTGGATTATTAATAGACCCACTCGCATGGCGCTGTCTGGAGTTATCCTTGCGCTCTGCGCCTGCGACGACCCCGCGCCGACGCGGTCTCCTGCAGCTGTTTCGGCTCCCGCGCCGAGCGCGTTCTCGATGGCGTCACGAAGCTGGATCGACGTCGACGAAAAGCTCTCGCCCGCCCTCTGGCTCGCGAGCCGCGAGGCTGGCCGCGACGTCGGCGCTGACGATCCGGCGGCCGCGTCGCTCAGGACGTTGCTGCATGAGGCTGATATCCGGTTCACCGAAGGGCCGCGGATGGTCGCTAACCGTGCGGTCCAGGTCGAAACCATGCTCGCCGAACGCGGAGTGAAGGAGAGCCCCCGCAACGTCATCGAGGCGCTGGTTTCGATCGCGGATGTCGGCGAACGCGCCGGCTTCGGCGAGACCTGCCAGCATTATGTAATCGCGCGCGCCGCGAGCCCCGACCAGGCGACGGCGCTCGCCGGATTGCGTCGCCAGCCGCTCCCCGCTTCGGCGGCGGGAGAGAGCGAAAAGTGACGATCGGGCTCGCTCCCGACTTGGCTCACCCGTTCGAGCGGGCGCGGGTCGCCACCAGATCGGTGGGCGGCGCCTCGCTGCGCGTGCGCATCCTTGTCCTGTTCGTCGGCGTCAACTTCGCCTGCGCCTGCGCGGCCGGGATCGTGACGATCCTGAACGCCCGCCAGGCGACCGAGGTCGAGATCGCCTCTTCGCTCGACACCGCCGGCCGCCTCGCGCGCGAGACGGTCACCCGGCTCGAGCGTGACGTCGGGCGCCTGAGGGTGATCTCCGACCTTCAGGCCGCGCTGCCTATGGTTCGGCACGCGCGGATCGTCGTCGAGGATCGCTTCGGCGCGGCGATCGCGTCGCGCGAGCCAAGCAGGCGCCATGGCGCCGACGAGCGGGATGGGGTGCCGGACTGGTTCGCGCGCCTGATCGAGCCGCCACCCTCATCGCTGGCCATCCCGGTGGTGATCGGGGGAGAACCCGCCGGGTCGGTGGTCGTCCATGGCGACCCCGCCGACGAAATCGCCGAAGTCTGGGACGACATGCTGTCCCTGATGGCGCTGTTCATCGTGCTGAACGTGATGACGGTCGCGATCTTCGCGCTGCTGCTCGGCCGCGAGCTGGCGCCGCTTGGCGCGCTTGCGGAGGGCATGGCGGATCTGAGGCTCGGCCGCCTGAATCGACGCATCGACGCGCCGAAGAGCCGCGAACTTTCCGCCATCGTGGAGCGCTTCAACGCGCTCGGACAGGCGCTCGCCGCGGAGCGCGCGAAGAACGGCCGCATGTCGTGGCGCATGGTCTCGCTGCAGGACGACGAAAGGCGCCAGATCGCGAAGGAGCTCCACGACGAGCTCGGCCCCTGCCTGTTCGGCCTGCGCGCCAATCTCGAATCGCTCGAGCGGGCGATCGACGCGCCCCCCGTCAAAGCGAGCGGCGAGGCGAAGGAGCGCCTCGCGACCGTCGCGGATCTGTCGGCCCGCCTATCCGACATGAACCGGCGGCTCCTCACGCGCCTGCGGCCCATGGCGCTCGGCGCGGCGCCGCTGCCCGACGTGCTTGCCGGACTGCTCGCGGATTTCCAGCGGCACCATCCGGAGTGCCGCTTCGACCTCTCGGCATCGGACATCGGGCACGGCTATGGCGAGCCTGTCGATCTGACGGTGTATCGCGCGGTGCAGGAGGGCGTGACGAACGCCGTCCGGCACGCCGCCTGCTCGCGCGTCGCCGTCACCGTTGCTCACGACCGCGACGAAGGCGGCGCGGAGGCCCTTCGGGTCCGGGTGCTCGACGATGGCGGAGGGGTCGCCGATCCGGCCCCCGCGGGCTTCGGCCTCGTCGGGCTCGGGGAACGGCTGAGGGCGCTCGGCGGCTCGTTCCATCTGCACAATGCGCCCGGGGGCGCGGCGCTCGACGTCGTCGTGCCGCTCACCCATGCGACAGACGGCGCCAAGGCTAAGATGAAGGACTTTTCGCAATGAGCGTCGCGCTTGTCATTGATGACCACCCAATCGTGCTGGAGGGCTGCCGACGCGTGCTGCTCGACGCCGGGTTCGACGAAGTGGTCGAGGCAGCGGCGCCGCTCGCCGGCTTCAAGCTCTTCAGGCGCGTGAGGCCCGACCTCGTGATTGTCGACCTCTCGATACGCGGGTCCGGCCTCGCCGGCCTGTCGCTGATCCGACGTCTGAGGCTCGCCGACCAGCGCACGCCGATCCTCGTCTTCTCCATGCATGGTGACCCCGTGATCGCCCGCCGCGCGCTGAAGGCCGGGGCCACCGGCTTTGTCGTGAAGGATAGCGGCCCCAAGACGCTGCTGGAGGCGATCGAGAAGGTGCGACGCAACCAACCTTATATCGCGCACGACATGGCGATTCAGGTGGCGCTTCTCGGTTCGCGCTCCCGGGCGGAGCAGGCGGACCTCACGACCCGCGAACTCCAGACCCTGTCCCTGCTTGGGGAGGGGCGCTCCTACACGCAGATCGCAGGCTCGCTCGGCGTCAGCTACAAGACCGTCGCCAACACCTGCTCGAACCTGAAGGACAAGCTGAACGCCGGCAGCCTTCAGGATCTCGTCCGCGTGGCGGTTATGCACCACGTTTAGCGCGCGGCGGCTATGTATTGAATAAGAGGATCGGCGCGCCCAGACTGGCCTTGTCTCTACCTGACGAGGCAACACTTGGCGATGATGCCGGCGAACAGAGGCGTATTAGCGGCCGTTGCGCTCGGCTTCGTTGCGGTCGCGCTTACTGGCGGCGAGTTGGTAGGGGAAGCCAGTCCAGGACCGCATCTGGCCAGCCGGTTTGTTCAATCTGAAGCCGAGACTGCAGCTCGCGCGGCATGCGCGTCGGCGGCGCCCTTTGTCGTCCTGGACACCTTTGCGCATTTCAAGCCGGCGAACATCGACGACGATCCGGCTGAGCAGCCGTCCCAAGTGCGCCATGGCGACATTGTCGCCGCTATCGTGGAGGCTTCGCATCCCGAGCCGATCGCGTATCAGACGAACCCGATCTTCAACGTGCGCACGCTCGCGACCGACTTCCAGCGGCTCGCAAGCGACATCGAATCCGGCAGGATTCCAAGGCCTGCCGGGATTGTCTCGTCGATCGTCCTTCCGGTCGATCTCGGAGACCTGAACCGGCTTGTGTCCGCCGATGCGCAGATCGGGCCCGCTCGGATAGCCGAGCGGCGCGCCGATCTGCTGAAAATCCTGACCAACGACTTCGATCCAACAAATCCCTACACCGAGATCGACCGGCAACTCATGAGGTTGCGAAAGGCCGGGGTTTCGGTGTTCGTCGCCGCCGGCAACAGCGGCCCCGACGATACGTTGAACGCCCTAGCGCTTTCAGCGGGCGTATCCGCGGTCGGCGCTCTCGGTCGAGACGGGACGCCCGCATCCTACACCAGCGCGCCGGGCCTGGTCTCCATCTGGAGCCCGGGGTACGTTGTGTTGACCGAGGCGTCGGGCGGCGTGAGCGTCAGCGGCGGACGGAAGGTCGAGCTGAGGGGGGTCGACTTTTCGGAACAGAAGGCCGTGATCACGGCCTACACGGGCCGTGTCGCCACCGAGGTGGTCCGCAAGACGCCGCGAGCGCTGCAGCACCTTGAAGACCTAGGTCCTTCGCGGCAGCGAAATTACTACCTGACCATGGCGATGACGCCCGGCATCTATCGGACCGCGGACGTGATGGCCGCCTACGGCTATTCGCCGACCCTGGGCACCTTTGTGCGCGCGATCGCCGAGGGCGCATACATTCACTTTCCGACAGATACGATCTTCAAGGAGGACGCCGCCGGACGGCTCGTCTTCGACCCGATCGGAGATCTTTCGGAGGGCCAGCTTCAGCTCGCCGACGCCACCTCGTTCGCCGCCCCGAACATCTGCGCCGCCCGGCTGTTCCCTGGACGGGTCGCCTCGGGCGGCGAATAGTTCCGGCGGTTGCGAGCCTGGAGCTCCGCCCCAGACCAGCGCCCGCTTCGTGACGCGATCCCGTCGGCGCGACTTGCGCCTTCCGCCGCCTCCAAGCCGACGTCTTCAACGTGAAGCGGGCGACCTCAGGAAATCAATAAACGCCCTCAGCGGAGGAGGCACCTGCCGACGCCCCGAGTAGAACAGAAAGAACCGCGGCGATGTCGGGCACCAGTCATCGAGGAATCGTATGAGGCGACCTGCGGCGAGATGTTCGGCGACAAGCTCCTCGAACATGAAGGCGAGCCCGACGCCGTCGAGCGCCGCCCGCAACATCAGGCGGGTGTCGTCGACGATGAGCGGTCCTGACACCTCGACTTCAAGCGTCTCGCCATCTTTCGCGAGCTCCCACGAATAGTGGGACCCGTTGGGAAACCGGCGTTCGATGCAGGCGTGCGCGTGAATGTCAGACGGAGAGTAGGGCGGCGTGCGGCCCGTCATGTAGGAGGGGGCGCCGACAACGGCGAAACGGCGCGGCGGTCCGACAGGAACCGCGATCATGCCGGGCGCAAGGCGGCGGTCGCGCCGAATGCCGGCGTCGAAGCCCTCGGCGACGATGTCGACGAGGCCGTCGGTCGTGACGACCTCCATCCGGATCTCGGGGTAGGCGAAAAGAAACCGCGCGACGATCGGTTCGAACACGAGCTCCCCCGCGATCCGCGGAGCGTTGATGCGCAGAAGCCCGGCGGGCCGATCGCGCAAGGCGCCTACGTCACTGAGCGCTTGCCCGACATCGTCGAGAGGCGGCCCGATCCGCTCCAGAAGCAAACGTCCGGCCTCGGTTAGAGCGACGGAACGGCTCGTGCGGTGGAACAGCCGGACGCCGAGACCGTCCTCCAATCCCCGCATGACGTGACTGAGCGCCGAAGGGCTCACCCCGCGCTCCACGGCGGCGCGTCGAAAGCTGCCGAACCGGGCGACAGCGAGAAAAACCTCCAGACCCTGAAGACTGAGACGAGCCAGGGTGAGCCTCCCTCATCGGTTCGATGACGACTGTAGCGATTACCTCACCGGACGAACAGCGCCAGACTCCGCCCAGAGAAGACGAGATTGGCGCCAGGAGTGACGATGGTTGAAACCTTAGGAGTTGGGATTGTCGGGGCGAACCCCGAGCGCGGCTGGGCGAGGATTTCCCACGTCCCCGCTGTGCAGAGGCTCGGCGGCCTTCGCCTCGCCGCTGTTCTCGGCGGCTCGCAGGCTTCCGCGGAAGCGTCCAAGGTAGCGTTTGGAGCAGAGCGGGCCTATGCCGACCCCGACGACCTGTTCCGCGACCCGGCCGTGAACATCGTGACCATCGCGGTCAGGGTTCCGGCCCATCGGGACTTGGCGCTCGGCGCCCTTTGGTCGGGCAAGCACGTCTACTGCGAATGGCCTCTCGGTCGTGATCTGGCCGAGGCCGAAGAGCTGGCGCACGCCGCTCGCCGCGCCGGTCGACTGGCCGTGATCGGTTTACAGGGACGCTCGAGCCCTTCGTTGCAGCGCGCGGCGGAGATGATCCGGTCCGGCGCGATCGGACGGGTGCTGAGCGGCCGGATGGAGTCCGGAACGGCGGCGTTCGGACCCTCGACGGCAAAAGCCGAGACCTACCTCGAAGATCCCGCGAACGGGGCGACTCTTGTGACCATCCACGCCGGGCATGCTCTCGACGCGGCGATCGCGGTGCTCGGCCCGTTGTCCAACCTCCAGGCGATGACGACCTGCCAATTCGGCGAAGTCGCCATCACTGGCGAAACGGAGACGATCGCAAGAACGATCCCCGACTTCTGCGTGACGCAATCCTGGTTGGAGAGCGGCGCCGGGCTTTCGGTGGAGGTCGCGGGCGGTAGGACCGAAGCCGCGAAGTTCCGCTTCGAAGTCGTAGGGGACAGAGGTGCGCTGACGCTGGAGAGCGCCGCGCCGCGCGGTTTCCAGTCGGGCCGCCTCGCTCTGACTGTGAACGGCGAGCAGCAGCGCGTCGACGAAGGCGAACTCGCCCCCCTTCCGAACGAGGCGGTCAATGTAGGCGCGGTCTACGCCGCCCTCCGCGACGACATCCGGCGAGGATCGACGACCCTCCCCGGTTTCGATCACGCGGCCCGATTGACGCGGCTCCTCGCCGACCTGAGCGCGTCCTCCGACAGCGCCACGCGCCGATCTGCCGAAACTTGGCCCGAAGGCATCTGACGGAAACATCGGGTAAGAGCAGACCGGACGCACGATCTTGTGGCTCTTTGCGAAGGCCATGCAAGACAAGAATTCGAGAGAGACACGGAGGCGTCAGTCGCACAGTCGGCGAGAGGAGCCTGATCGGCGAGTTCGGCGATCCAGGCTCAAGCAGCTCGACAAGAAGGCTGGGGCGTGAACACGCGTCGGCGCATTCAGCAGACGAGTCCGACTCGAAAAAACAAGATTTCGCCGCCCTTCACTCGTGACAGCTTTTTGAACTGCGACCCAAGAACATCAATCCGGTCGCGACGGCGCGATCGGAGGAGCCGTGCTTAAGTAGCTACGCGAACTAGACTAAACATGCTCGGAACGGTTCATCGCGCCTCGGAGGCGCGCATGGCTTGCAAACTGATCTGGGATCCGGCGCATGCACAAAGCGCCGCGGGCACTGAAACGGTGCGTGAGGCGTTCGTCATAGTTCGCGAGCCACACTCTTTTGGAGCGATCCGACCTCGCAATTTTCAGTTGCGACGGAAGTCATATCTCCATCGCCGAACTTCGAGAGGTCGCGAGCGCAGCCGAACAATCCGCGGCCCCGCCGAAATCGTAAGACACGACGCCCGCGATTGAACCGTCTGAATTTGCAGATGGCGTTCGACGTCGTATGAGCGAGACCGGGATACCGCAGCGCTTCGGAAACGTGTGTGAACAACACCACTGTGCGACAGGCTGAAACGACAGCCGAAGCGTCCTGGAGTTTGCCAGGAAAAACCGGCGCTGAGATCTGCGCCTTCGATTGGTCCGGCCATGTTCTTGGGCCCCGGCGAAACTGGCCCGAGACCCTTAAATCCGCGTTGCGCCTCGTTTTGGGCACCCCGCAGCCCGCCTGTATCTGGTGGGGTCCGGATCTCGTCAGTCTCCACAATGACGGATTTATCCCTATCCTCGGGCGAAGAGCCGATTACGCGCTCGGTCAGCCCTTTCCCCACCTAGCTTGCGGGATAGCGGAGCCGATCTTGTAGCTGAGCTCAAGGACCTGAAGTCTCTCGGCAGAGGCGCGACATCGGAAGGACAGCCGGTACCACTGACCACCGCTGCGGACAGCTCCGCCTGTTCCTGCCAAGACGTCGCGCCGAAGCACGGCTGGCGATTCCGCGTCCATCACCAATCGATCGGGGTGCAGCGGCCCATGCTCGGCCTCTATTCTGCGCATCATCTCGATGTCGCAGAGCTGATGAAGCCGGTTTTCTGGATCTAAGCGGCGAAGGCTTGTTCCGAGAGCGTCATCAAGAGCGACCGCCGGCGCTGCTGAAAGGCAGGCATAGATCACTAGGGCCGTAAGTCGTACGACTGGTGCTGTTTTTTGCACGAGCTGTCATCCTCCGATTCCTTCGGGATCCCGCATACAGCAGTCCTCGCGCCTCAGCACTTTTCCGGATCGAGAGGTTGTATGGGAGCCGCCACGCTCGCGATCTCTGGAGGCAACGATGAAGGGCGCATCCATCTCTCTCTCGTGTGACAGAGCAGCCGGTCATGGGCGCGATCAGACGACGATGGATGATGCGGCAAACGGATAGCTTGGGGACCAGAGCGGCCCCAATCCGATTTCGGAACGCAAGCAGCCGACGGGGGTTAGAGGAGATCACCTAGCCAAGGAGCGAAGCTATGGATCACAGCAAGCACGTCCGACTGGCGAGCGACGAACTCACGGGGTCGACGCTTGAGAGCGCCACGATCTACGGTCCAGGCGACGAAAAAATTGGCTCCGTCGCTCACGTCCACGGTTCCGGCGCGACGGCCAAGGTCGTGATCGATGTGGGTGGCTTCCTCGGGATCGGCGCGAAGCCGGTCGCCGTTTCGGCGACTGACCTTCAGTTCATGCGCGATGAAGACGGCGATGTTCATGCCGTCACGACGTGGACGAAAGACCAGCTGAAGGACATGCCCGAGCACCACGACTAAGAGGTCGGACCTTCTCGAGCGATTAGGCGCAGCCTGTCCCGATGCAGACAGCGTGTCGTTGGCGACTTCCCTGCGCTGAGAGCCTCGAGGGTTCGCAGCAAGCGGTGACGCGCTACTGGTGGTGAGAACGAGATGAGAAGGGAGCCTCGCTCGAAGTGGCGTTCGCCTATTTCTCGCTTCGCAAGTCGCGGCCGATGGATACGAAAACGCCCGGCAGCGGGTCTCCCCGGCCGGGCGGAACTCAAGAACAGGTATCTTTGATCATCACGGGCGGCGCAGAAGCTGCGCCGCCTACGCAGCTCTGACAGACGCCAGAAAGTCGCCCACTTCTTTGCGAAGACGTTCGGACTGCACGGAAAGATCAGAAGCCGCGCCGAGCACCTGAGAGGACGCGGCGCCCGTCTCTTCGACCGCGCGGGCGACGCCCGTAATGTTGGTAGTGACTTCGCCCGTTCCCAATGCCGCCTGGTGCACGGAGTGCACAATTTCGCGCGTCGCAGCGCCCTGCTCTTCAACGGCCGCAGAGATCGCAGCAGCGGTGGCGCTGATCTCGTGAATTCGGCTGCCGATGCTGTCGACGGCCCTGACGGCCTGCGACGTAGCGCTCTGAATGCCGGCGATCTGCTCGCTGATCTCCGCCGTCGCCTTGGCGGTCTGCTCTGCGAGGCCCTTCACCTCGGCGGCGACGACTGCAAAGCCGCGCCCGGCCTCACCTGCCCTCGCGGCTTCGATCGTGGCGTTGAGCGCCAGCAGATTGGTCTGGCCGGCAATGGTCGAGATCATGTCGACGACAGCGCCAATCCGGTTTGCGGACTGGCTGAGGCTGTGGATAACCTCTGCAGAAGCCTTCGCCTCTGCGACGGCCTCGTTCGCCATGCCGGCCGAGCGGCTTACCTGCTGGCCGATCTCGGAAACCGAGGCTCCGAGCTCCTCCGCAGCCCCCGCGACGGAGTTCACGTTCGCTCCGGCCTCCTCCGCCGCCGCAGCCACCGTCGCCGATTGGCCTGCGGTCGATTGCGCCCCAGCCGAAAGCTGAGAGGCGGTCGCCTGAAGTTCTGTGGCGGCAGCAGAGACCGTCTCAACGATACCGCCAACGGCGTTTTCGAAGCGGCTCGCAAGCTCCTGCATCATGCGTTTGCGCTGGATCTCGGCAGCCTCGCGGCCCTGCCTTGTTTCTTCCTCCAAATCACGAGCGCGGATCATGCTGTCGCGAAACACGCCGACGGCCGCAGCCATCTCACCGATCTCATTCCGCTCGCCTGAATTCGGGATCACCAGGGCGGTGTCGCCATCAGCCAGACGCCTCATGGCGGCGCCCATGCGGATGATCGGGGAAGAGACGGTGCTTATGCACATCCAGCCGACCACAATTGCGATCGCGGCGGCGAGACCAAGAACCCCGAGGATGACCAGCTTGGCGTTGTCGCCGAGCGACGCGGCGCTGTGGGCCGCATCCGTTCCGCCCTTTGCGTTGAATTCGCGATCAGTCTCGATGCTTTTCCGGACCCCGTCGGCGAGAGATCTCATCTCTCCCATCAGGAGGGCCGCAGCGGCCTCTGCATGCCCCCCATCCGTCTCCTTCATGAAGTCGTTGTGCAACGACAGATATTGCCGCAATCCGACCTTCAAGCTGTTCGCGAACTGTGTCTCTTCGCCTTCGGAAATAAGGGGCTCGTAAGCGCCCAGATCCTGGGCGATTGAGTCGACCGTTCCTCTAACCTTCTCAGTGAACGCGCGCTTCTGGTCCTCCGGCAGCAGGATGAGTTGCGCCTCGCGACCCCGGAGGCGCTCGAAATCCTGAGAGAGATCGCCGAGGATGCGCGTGCTCGGCAGCCAATTGCCTCCGAGATCGTCACTTGCGCCGTTCAGATCCGAGAGACGCAGATAAGAGAGGCCGCCCAGCCCGCAGATCACGGCGAACAACAGGGCAAGCGACGCAATAAGGCGCACGCGAACGGTTACGTTTGTGAGCATTGGGGGAATGTCCGAATGGATCGCGGCCGGGGGGTGAGCCGCGGAGACATTCAGCTATCAAATGGTAAATGATCCGCTCACAGACCCGTTAGAATGAGTTTTTATATTGCCGATTTTATGATAACTACAATTAAGAGTAAGTTGGATGCCGTCACAAAAGGATCGCCGACTAATTATCGTTCGATAACACGCCAGTTCGCCTCTAGACTTCGATCGAGAGAGCTACACGATCCGCCCGCGCGTCCTCCACAATGTCCCTGTCATAGGCTTTTGTGGCGCCCTGTCTAAGGCGCTAGCCATCTCGGCATAGCGTGAAGCGAGCGGCAGACGAGAATTGGAGCTCGCGTGAGATCGCTGGGTTGCTGAACAAGGAAGGCGCGCCGCCGCTGCCGGGCATGCTCTGGAACGTTTCGACTGATACGGGTTTGAAATGGTAGCGGAGGAGGGACTCGAACCCCCGACACGCGGATTATGATTCCGCTGCTCTAACCAGCTGAGCTACTCCGCCACGAGGTTCAAGCCCGACGAAGCGGGGAACCTGAGCGGGCGGGATATACGGATGGGGCGGAGACGGTGTCAAGCGGTGGGGACGTCCGCGGCTCAGCGCTTGCGCTGGCCGCCCGCGCCCGCCTTCGCGCCGACCGGATCGTAGCCGACGAGGATGCGCCAGCCCCGGAATCGGTTGCTCGGGATCGGAACGACGATGTTGTCCTCGACATGGGTGAAGTCGGCCGTTCCCTGCCCCGCGGGCACGGTCACCTCCACGAGCCGGCTTTCGGAATAGACCGGCTTGTCGGTCTCGTCGACGACCGCGATCCGGAGCGGCACGCGGAACGTGCCGGGCGCGCCCTTAGGTCCGAGGATCACGCGGCCGACGACGCCGACGCGGATACCGGCCTCGACGCCGAGATTGGAGCATTCGCGCGCGGTGTCGGCGAGCCGGGCCTGATAACGCAGGGAGAACGGGTCAGTCGTGCCGGGCTGGTCGTAGACGGGATAGGAGGACGCGCCCTCCAGCACGTCCACACGCGGGCACTGGCGCTTGAGCTCCATGTCCTCCGGCGTGGCCGCCGCGGGCGGAGCACCGCCGCCTCCGCCGAGCAGGCGGGTCGCGAAGCTCTCGCGCGGGCCGTCGGCGTCGGCGCCAGCCCCGCCCACCGTGCTGCAGCCGCCGATGGAGAGAAGCGCGGCGAGTGCGGCGGCTGCCGCGATCGGCCGATTCGGGCGGACGGAACACATACGCTGCACCCCCGGGCCTCAACGCCGCTTCAGGCGGCGGGCGCAGGCGTTATAACAATGGCCCGAGCGGCTTGGGAAGGCCGGCCGCTTCGCCGTCCACGGCTTGACAGGGCTGATCCCCGGCCTCCATCTGCCAAGGCTCCAGGCGGGGCGGGTTCGACCCTGAGCCCGCTCGCGACATCTGCGACCAAGCCGTGACCGACACCAAGCCGCCTTTGAAGATCCTGCTCTGTGCGCCGCGCGGTTTCTGCGCGGGCGTGGTCCGGGCGATCGACGTGGTGGAGGCGGCCCTGAAACGCTTCGGCCCGCCGGTCTATGTCCGTCACGAGATCGTGCACAACCGCTATGTCGTCGACGCGCTGAAGCGCAAAGGCGCGGTGTTCGTCGAGGAGCTCGACGAGGCGCCGGACGGCGATGCGCCGGTGGTGTTCTCGGCGCATGGCGTCGCGAAGTCGGTGCCGGCGGCGGCGCGGGCCAGGAACCTGATCGCGATCGACGCCACCTGCCCGCTGGTGACCAAGGTGCACCGCGAGGCGGAGATCCACCACAGGCGCGGCCGCTTGATCGTGCTGATCGGCCATGCCGGGCACCCCGAGGTCGTCGGCACGATGGGTCAGTTGCCCGACGACGCCGTGCTGCTGGTCGAGACCGAGGCGGACGTGGCGAGGCTCGACGTTCCGGAGGGCCGCGAGCTCGCTTACGTCACGCAAACCACGCTCTCGGTCGACGACACCGCTGCGGTGGTCTCGGCGTTGAAGACGCGGTTTCCGGCGATCGCGAGCCCGCACAAGGAAGACATCTGCTACGCGACCACCAACCGTCAGGAGGCGGTGAAGCGCGTCGCTCCCGATTGCGACGCGCTGATCGTGGTCGGGGCCGCGAACTCCTCGAACTCGCAGCGACTGCGCGAAGTCGCGGAGCGCGCCGGCTGCAGGGTGGCGCGTCTGGTGGCGCGCGCGACCGACATCGAGTGGAACGAGTTCTCAGGCATCCGCACGCTCGGCGTCACCGCGGGCGCATCGGCGCCGGAGGTGTTGGTCGACGAGATCATCGACGCTTTCGGCGAGCGCTACGCCGTCGAGGTGGAGACGGTCTCGACCGCCGACGAGAGCGTGTTCTTCCCGCTGCCGCGTGAGCTCCGAGAGGCGGCGGAGTGAGGTCATAGCATCATCCCGGCCGAAGCGGCGAAGCGCGGAGAGCCGCGATCGGGCACCGGATCGAGCGCCCAGTCCGATGAACGATCCCGGCTCTCGCTTCGCTCGGCCGGGATGACGGCCCTTCCCGAGATTGCCGGACGGCGCGCAAGCCCCTAAGGGAGCGCGTCCCCTCTCTCACCTCTCCCGGGTTCCTCCGCATGGCCGTCTACACCGAAGTACCGGACGACGAGCTCGCAGCCTTCGTCGTGGCCTATGACATCGGCGAGGTCGTCTCCTTCAAGGGGATCGCGGAGGGCGTCGAGAATTCGAACTACCTGCTGGCGACGACCGGCGGGCGCTTCATCCTCACCCTCTACGAGAAGCGCGTGGACCCGGCGGACCTGCCGTTCTTCCTCGAGCTGCTGCAGCATCTCTCGGCGAACGGACTGACCTGCCCGCAGCCGGTGGCTGGGCGCGACGGCGAGGCGCTGCGCAAATTGTGCGGCCGGCCCGCGGCGCTCGTCACCTTCCTTGACGGCGTCTCGGTCCGGCGGCCGACAGCCGCGCAATGCGCCGCGCTGGGCTCGGCGCTCGCGAACCTTCACGAGGCCGGCAAGGGTTTTGGGCTGAAGCGGCCGAACGCGCTCTCTGTCTCCGGCTGGCGTCCGCTGGCCGAGGCCGCACGCGGGCGCAGCCATGTGGTGGCGCCCGGGCTCGACGAGACGATCGCAGCCGAACTCGACGCGCTGGAGGCCGGATTCGCGACGCTTTCGCTGCCCGAGGGCGTCATCCACGCCGACCTCTTCCCCAACAACGTGTTCTTCCTCGGCGAGGAGCTGTCGGGGCTGATCGACTTCTACTTCGCCTGCGACGACTGGCTGGCCTACGACCTCGCGATCTGCCTGAACGCCTGGTGCTTCGAGCCCGATCAGTCGTTCAACGTGACCAAGGGCCGGGCGATGATCGAGGCATATCACGCCGCAAGGCCGCTCCTCCCGGAAGAGATCGAGGCCCTGCCGCTGCTCGCGCGCGGGGCTGCGCTGCGCTTCCTGCTGACGCGGCTGGTCGATTGGCTGGACACGCCGCCCGGCGCGCTGGTGAAGAAGCTCGACCCGCTCGAATATCTTAAGAAGCTGCGCTTCCATCAACAGGCCGCCGACGCGACCGCCTTCGGCTGGCGCGCATGAGCGCTGCGCCGCACGAAGCGCCCGAGGGCGTCGCCACGACTCCCGGTGCGGTGGAGATCTTCACCGACGGCGCCTGCTCGGGAAATCCCGGCCCCGGCGGCTGGGGCGCCATTATGCGCTTTGGAATGGCCGAGAAGGAGCTCTCCGGAGGCGAGGCGCTCACCACCAACAACCGCATGGAGCTGCTCGCCGCGATCTCCGCGCTGGAAGCCTTGAAGAAGGCATGCGCGGTCGTCGTCCACACCGACAGCCAATATCTGCGCGACGGCGTGACGAAGTGGATTTCTGGCTGGAAGCGCAACGGCTGGAAGACCGCGGACAAGAAACAGGTGAAGAACCAGGACCTCTGGATGCGGCTGGACGAGCTGCTGAAGGTCCACAAGATCGAGTGGCGCTGGGTGAAGGGCCACGCTGGGCACCCCGAAAACGAACGCGCCGACGAACTGGCGCGCGGCGGAATGGCGCCGTTCAAGACGAAGAGGTGAGGCCGAGAGCGCGCGCCGGTCGCCGGCGCCTGGGGCGCTCTCTCCTCCTCGCTTTCACTGCTGCGCCGCATCGCCGCGCTCCCGAAAGTGCGCTTTGTCATCGGGCCTGCGAAGGCGCACCTTATGCTTCCGACTCCGAAGCGGAAGGAGGGCCGCGGTCATGAGCGAAGCGAGCTTCTTCGGCGACCTGCTGCAGACCATCGCCGAGCGCGGGCGCCGGCTGCTGGCGCGCGGCGGGGAGGACGAGCCCGGCCGCAGGGGCGATCTCCGCAAGCTATCCGAAGCGCTGCTCTCGAACCGCGGCGAGGCCTCCGGCATCGCGCTGGCCAAAGCCGTGCTTGACCGTTGGACGACAGCCTCCGAGGCGGAGCGCCGTGCCTTCATGACGCTGCTGCTGGAGCGCTACGGGCCGGACGAGAAGCGGCTCGGCGCGGCGGTCGCTGCCTATTCCGCGGACCCCTCCGCCCGCGCGGCGCAGGCGCTGCACGCGGCGTCGGAATCGCGCCGGCTGGAGCTGATGCGCCGCCTCAACCTCGCGCCCGGAGGCACCTCCACGCTGGTGCGCATGCGCGAGAGCCTACTGGACATGAAGGGCGACGACCCGGCGCTCTCCCTCGTCGACGACGATTTCGCGCATCTCTTCGCGAGCTGGTTCAATCGCGGCTTCCTCGTGCTCAAGCCGATCGATTGGGCGAGCCCGGCGAACGTGCTCGAAAAGATCATCCGCTACGAGGCGGTGCACGAGATCCGCGACTGGGGGGAGCTGCGCCGCCGCGTCGAGCCCGCAGACCGCCGCTGTTACGCGTTCTTCCACCCTACGCTGGTCGACGAGCCGCTGATCTTCGTCGAGGTCGCGCTCACCACCACGATGCCGGCCTCCGTCGACGAGGTGCTCGACCCCGCCCGCGCCCCGATCCGCGCGGAAGAGGCGAACGCCGCGGTGTTCTATTCGATTTCGAACTGCCAGGACGGCCTGCGCGGCGTCTCCTTCGGCAATTTCCTGATCAAGCAGGTGGTCGAGGATCTTCGCCGCGACCTGCCGGATCTCTCGACCTTCGTCACGCTGTCGCCCGTTCCGGGCTTCGCCGCATGGCTCGCCCGCGAGACCGCGGACGAAGCCTCGCTTTGGCTGACGAACGAGGACCGCGCAACGCTGGAGCCGCTCGCCGAGCGCGGCTGGATGGACGATGCGGAGGTCGCCGAGCGCCTGAAGCCGATCCTCCCCCGCCTTTGCGCAGCTTATCTGCTCCATGGCCGCGACCGGCGCGGCGGGCCGGCGGACCCCGTCGCGCGCTTCCATCTCGGCAACGGCGCCCGGCTCGAGCGGGTCAATTTCATGGGCGACCGTTCGGCGCGCGCCGAAAGGCAGGCCCATAGCATGATGGTCAACTACCTCTATGAACTCGACGAGATCGAAGCAAACCACGAGGCGTTCTTCGCCCGCGGCGAGGTCGCAGCCTCCTCCTCCGTCAGGCGGCTCGCGCCCAAATCCCGGAGCCTGGCGTCCGCCAGGGAGGTCACGCCAGCGAAGTGAGCCGCGCTCGAATGCGCCTGCGCAAGCGGTCTCCCGCGCGGCCGGGCCATGGACGAAGCGGGGCCCGACCTCTATCTCGCGGCCATGCCGCCAATCATCTCCGTCGAAAACCTCTCCAAGACCTACGCCACCGGCCTCCCCGCGCTGAAATCGATCGACCTTTCGATCGACCGTGGGGAGATCTTCGCGCTGCTCGGGCCGAACGGCGCCGGCAAGACGACGCTGATCTCGATCCTATGCGGGATCGTGACCCCGAGCGAAGGCCGCGCCTCTATCGACGGGCACGATATCGTCAGGGACTACCGCGCCGCCCGCGCGCTTGTCGGTTTGGTCCCTCAGGAGCTCACGACGGACCATTTCGAGAGCGTCTGGTCGACCACGAGCTTCAGCCGCGGCCTGTTCGGCAAGCCGAAAGATCCCGCCAAGATCGAGCGGATCCTGCGCGACCTGTCGCTGTGGGAGAAGAAGGACGCGCAGATCCGCACGCTCTCCGGCGGCATGAAGCGGCGCGTGCTGATCGCCAAGGCGCTGGCCCACGAGCCGCGCGTGCTGTTCCTCGACGAGCCGACAGCGGGCGTCGACGTCGGCTTGAGGCGGGACATGTGGGCGCTGGTGCGCGGTCTTCGCGAGACCGGCGTCACCATCATCCTCACCACCCACTACATCGAGGAGGCCGAGGAGATGGCCGACCGGGTCGGCGTCATCCTGGGCGGCGAGATCATCCTGACCGAGGATAAGGCCGCGCTGATGGCGAAGCTCGGCCAGAAGCAGCTGACGCTGCAGCTCGCCGAGCCCCTCGGGGCTGTGCCTCCGGCATTGGCGGGCCACCAGCTCGAGCTCGCCGACGACGGCTGCTCGCTGGTCTACACCTACGACACTCAAGGGGATCGCACCGGGATCACCGGCCTGCTGACGGACCTTGCGGCCGCCGGCATCCACTTCAAGGACCTCCAGACGAAGCAGAGTTCGCTTGAGGACATCTTCGTCGGCCTGGTGGGAGCCAATCGATGAACTGGCGCGCGATCTACGCGATCTACTATTTCGAAATGGCGCGCGCCTGGCGCACCGTGATGCAGTCGATCATCTCTCCTGTAATTTCGACCTCGCTTTATTTCGTGGTGTTCGGCGCGGCCATTGGCTCACGCATCCAGCAGGTCGATAACGTCTCCTATGGCGCGTACATCGTTCCGGGCCTGATCATGCTGACGCTGCTGACGCAGTCGATCGCAAACGCTTCGTTCGGCATCTACTTTCCGCGCTTCGCGGGCACGATCTACGAGATCCTGTCGGCCCCGATCTCGTTTATCGAGATCACGGTCGCCTATGTCGGCGCGGCCGCGACCAAGTCGATCCTGATCGGACTAATCATGCTGGCGACGGCCTCGCTGTTCGTGCCGTTGCAGATCCAGCATCCGGTATGGATGGTCGGCTTCCTCGTGCTCACCGCCGTCACCTTCTCGCTGTTCGGCTTCATCATCGGCATCTGGGCCGACGGCTTCGAGAAGCTGCAACTCGTGCCGCTGCTGATCGTGACGCCGCTGACATTTCTCGGCGGGGCGTTCTACTCGATCGATATGCTCCCGCCGTTCTGGCGCGGCGTGTCACTGTTCAACCCTGTCGTCTATCTGATCTCGGGCTTCCGCTGGAGCTTCTTCGGCCAGTCCGACGTCGGCGTGGAGATCAGCCTCGCGATGACGCTGGTCTTCCTCGCGATTTGCCTGACCGCCGTCTGGTACGTGTTCAAGACAGGGTACCGGCTGAAGGCGTGACTGCGGTACGCTCGCGTCACCAAGGGTCCGTCACCTCCGGCGCCGCCAGGCCGCGCTCCTTGCGCGCTTCGCGCTGCTGGGCGAACAGCTTCTTCACATAGGCGCCGGGATCGTCGGGCAGGGTCTCCAGCCACTGGCGGGAGGCGTAGACCGTCGTCGTCAGCACCACGTCGCTGCGCAGCGCGGGCTGCTCGTAGGGCTTGGCCACATTCGTGTTGCTGTCGCCGGTGCGGCCGATGCCCGCCGACGAGCCGATCGAACCGCTCGCCTGCTTGCTCTTGTTCGGGTCGTTGGTCGGGTTCGCCCGGCCGGTGCGCAGCACTTTGCTCGGTCCCGCCGAATTGGCCTCGCGGCCGGAATCGCGGTCGCCGGCCGCGCCAAGGCCCGTCGAGCTGATCTCGTTCTCGGCGTCGCTCGGGGCTTCGCCGCCGCGCTTGTTCTGGTTTGCGCTGGCGTTCGCCGGGTTCTTCGCATCGGCGCCGGGCGTCGGCACCTTGGCGAGCATGGCCTCGACGACGGCCAGATTGTAGCGCGCGTCCTCGTCGTTCGGGTCGCGCTCGAGCGCATCGTCGAAGGCTTCGGACGCTTCCTTGAGCCGGCCTTCGCGCGCCAGCGCCGTGCCGAGATCATAGAGCCGGCCGGGAAACTCGTCCTCACGGAAGGCGGCCGATGCTTGCGGATAACGCCCGGCCTCGTAATGCGCGACGCCCCGCCAGGCCGGCCCGCCGATCAGCAGCGCCGCGACGCGCGGAGAACCGGCCTCGTAGGCCACATGCGCAAGCCGCCCGCGGCCGTCAGTGAAGCCGAGCGCGGCGACGATCAGGAGGACGACGAAGGCGATGCGAAGCACGATGCTTGTTCCAGCCACGGTCGCCTCTTGGCCCAAGATGCCGGGCGCCGCATTGTCTGGCGATCTTCACCGGGCAGCTTCGATGATGCAATGGGCGCGACGCGCGGGCGTACTGGTCGGAGCGCTGCTCCTGATGGCGCTGATCGGCGGCGTCGCCACGATCCTCATGCGCACGTCGCCCGGGATCCATCCCGCCTGGTTCTTCGTCGGCTCCGGCGTCATCTACACGATGCTCGTGCTGCTCGCCCTGCACCGCTTCGGCTGAAGCGTCAGCCGCCGTAGCGCTCGGTCCGGATGATCTTGGAGTCGAGGCCAGCTTCGATGAAGGCCGAGGTCGCGGCCTCGACGAAGGCGTTCGATCCACAGACGAAGGCGAAGGTCGGCGGCGAAGGGAGCCGCGCCAATGCGGCGGCGGCCAGCGCCTGATCGATTCGCCCGCCATGGTCGCGGTCGCGCCGCACCGCCTCCCGCGACAAAGCGAAGACGAGTTCGAAGCCGTCCGTCCGCGCCTCCAGAGCCAGAAGTTCGTCGCGGAACAGGATGTTGTCCCAGCCTCGCGCGGCGAGCACCAGCAATGCGGGCACGGCCGAGCCTTGGCCTGCGCGCTCGCGGATCATCGCCATCAGCGGCGCAACGCCGGAGCCCGCGCCGATCAGCAGCAGCGGCCCGCCATCATCGGAATCCCAGACGAAGTGCCCCCCGATCGGTCCGCGCAGCTCAATTGCGTCGCCGACCTCGGCGGCCTCATGGAAAAAAGACGACACCTCGCCGTCGTCGAGCCGCTCGATGGCGAGCTCGATCGTCCCGTCAGCCGACGGCGCAGAGGCGATCGAATAGCTCCGCCGGGCCTGGTAGCCGTCGGGCGCGGTGAGCCTGAGATCGACATGCTGCCCAGGGCGGAACCGGAACGGCGTTTCGGGCGCAAACGTGAAGCTCTTGACCCGTGGCGTCAGGTCCGAGATCGCGCTGATCGTAGCCCGCTCCCAGGGCGAAGGGCTAGCGCTCACGGGTCGTCGTGGTAGCGCTGCTCGCGCCAGGGATCGCCAACCATGTGGTAGCCGCGGAGCTCCCAGAAGCCGGCCGTGTCGACCTCTGTGAACTGCAGTCCGCTGACCCACTTCGCGGACTTCCAGAGATAGAGATGCGGCACCAGCAGCCTCGCCGGGCCGCCATGGTCCGGCGTCAGCGGCTTGCCGTCATAGGTGGTGGCGATCATCGCCTTCGATCCCGCGAGATCAGCGGTCGGCACGTTTGTGGAATAGCCGTCGAAGCCGTGCGCGAGCACGAAGGGCGTCGCGGCCTCCATCCCCGCCGCTGCGAGCAGATCGTCGATCGTCACGCCCTCCCATTTGGTGTCGAGCTTCGACCACGTGGTGACGCAATGGATGTCGCGGGTGAACGCCGTCTTCGGCAGGGCGTCGAACGTCTTCCAATCCCAGGCGAACACCGGCCGTGGCCCGACTTTGAGCGTGAACTTCCAGTCCTCGAGCTTGATCCGCGGCGTGGGGCCAGCGGAGAGGACTGGGAAGTCCGTCGTCAGCGCCTGGCCCGGAGGGGTGCGCGCGGCGTGGTCTTCGGGTGTCCGCCGTCCGATGAAGCCGCGGGTCGCCATGGGGGTTCGTCCTGGTGATGAGCGCAGAGTAGCGGGGGCGCGAGAAGAGGCGCAAGCGGGACGCGGCGACGATGACGGGGCCGGGGCCAACCAGCTGATCGCACCCTTGACGTGGCGAATTGTTCGCGAGTAAACATTTACTCACATACTTGAACGCGAGATTTCGGCCATGTTCGAACTGCTCCGCTCCCGCCGCTTCGCGCCGCTGTTCGGCTGCCAGCTGTTCGCCGCGTTCAACGACAATTTCATCAAGAACGCGCTTGTCATCCTGCTGCTGTTCCGGCTTGGCGGGACAAGCGGGCCGATGCTGGTGACGCTGGCGGGGGGCATGTTCATCCTGCCGTTCTTCCTGCTCTCGGCGCTCGGCGGCGAGCTCGCCGACCGCTACGACAAGGCCCGCGTCGCGCGTTGGACCAAAGCCGGTGAGATCGGCGTCGCGATCATCGCTTCGATCGGTTTCCTGATCCCATCCGCCTTCCTGCTGTTCGTCGCGCTGTTCCTCACGGGCGTGCTGTCCTCCCTGTTCGGGCCCGTGAAGTACGGCATCCTGCCCGATCATCTCCGCCGCGAGGAGCTCGTCGCCGGCAACGCGCTGATCGAGACCGCGACCTTCATCGCCATCCTCGCCGGCACGGTCGGCGGCGGCATCATGGTCGCGGAGGCGAGCCCCTGGGCAGTCGCGGGGGTGACCATCGCGATCTCTCTCCTCGCCTTCCTCAGCGCTTGCGCTATCCCGCCGACCGGCGAAAGCGCGCCAGGCCTGAAGATCGAGCGCAACATCTTCAAGAGCGCGTTCGGGCTGCTTAAGGACCTTAAGCGTCAGCCGCGCCAATGGATCGCGGCGATCGCCGTGAGCTGCTTCTGGCTTACCGGCGGCATCATCCTCGCGCTCGTGCCGCAGCTGGTGAAGACCTCAATCGGCGGCGCGGAGAGCGTCGTCACCCTGTTCCTGATCGTCTTCACCGTCGGCATCGCGCTTGGCTCGCTGCTCGCGGCAAGGCTCAGCGAACGTCGCGTGCTGCTCGCGCTGACCCCGATCGCCGGCGTGATCGTCGGCCTGTTCGCGCTCGACCTCGCCTTCGCGACCTACGGTCTGATCCCGGCGGAGCCTGCGATCGGCTGGAGCGAATTCCTGCGCGGCCCCGGCGACCTCCGCATCGCCATCGACCTCATGGGCATGGCGGCCGCCGGCGGGCTGTTCGTCGTGCCGGTGTTCGCCTTCCTGCAGGGCGAAGCGGACGAGGACCGCCGCGCCCGCGTGATCGCCGCGAACAACGTCCTCAACGCCGCCTTCATGGTCGCCGGCGCCGTAGCGCTGATCGCGCTGCAGGCAGCGGGCCTCTCGACGTCCACGCTGATCGGCCTGCTGGGCTTGGCCTCGCTGATCGGCGCACCCTTCCTCGGCCGCGCGCTGCCGGGCTCGATCGCCCGGGACATCGCGCATCTGATCGCGACGCTGATCTTCCGCGTCGAAGTCCGCGGCATGGAGAACCTCGACAAGGTCGGGCCACGCGCCGTGATCGCGGTCAATCACGTCAGCCTGCTCGACGCGCCGCTGATCATGTCGCTGATGACCAATGACCCGGTCTTCGCGATCAACAGCGGCATGGCCGAACGCTGGTGGGTGAAGCCGTTCATGCGCCTCGTGCGGGCTTTCCCGATGGACCCCGCGAAGCCGCTCGCGACGCGCGCGCTCATCAACCTCGTGAAATCCGACGAGCGGCTGGTGATTTTCCCGGAGGGACGGATCACCGTCACCGGCTCGCTGATGAAGGTCTATGACGGCGCGGGGCTGATCGCGGTGCGCGGCGACGCGCCGGTCGTGCCGGTGCGGATCGAGGGGCTCGACCGCTCGCCATTCTCCTATCTGCTGCCCTCCCAAGTCCGGAAACGCTGGTTTCCGAAGGTGATCGTCACGGTGCTGCCGCCGGAGCGGCTGGAGATCGACCCCGCCCTTGTCGGCCGCAAGCGCAGGCAGGCCGCGGGCGCGGCGCTGACCGCGCTCATGGAGCGCATGCTGTTTGCGACCACCAACGCCGACCGCACGATCCACCAGGCGACAGTCGCGGCGGCGCGGTCGGAAGGGTTCGGCCGTCCGGCGGTGGAGGATCCGTTCGGGACTAAGCTCACCTATCGCCGGCTGCTGGCGGCCGCCGCCGCGCTCGACGCCAAGATCGACCCGCTGACGAAGCCAGGCGAGGCCGTTGTCGTCTTCCTGCCAAACGCGGCGGGCGTCGCCGTCGCCTTCCTCGCGCTTCATCGCGGCGGGCGCGTTCCGGCGATGCTGAACTACACGGCGGGCCCGGCGAACCTCGTCGCCGCCTGCCGCGCGGCGCAGATCGCGACCGTGCTGACGTCACGCGCCTTCATCGAGAAAGGCCGACTGCAGCGCGAGGAGGCGGCGCTCAAGGAGGCGGTGGAGCTCGTCTATCTCGAGGACGTCCGCGCGACAATCGGGACGCTCGACCGTCTTCGCGGACTTCTTCTCAGCGGCCGGGCCGTCGGCGGCGATCCCGACGCGCCCGCCGCGATCCTGTTTACCTCGGGCTCGGAGGGCGCGCCTAAGGGCGTCGTGCTCAGCCATCGCAATCTGCTGTCGAACGTCGCGCAGGTGGCCGCCAGGATCGATTTCGGCCCAGCCGACTTTATCTTCAACGTGCTGCCGGTGTTCCACGCCTTCGGGCTGACAGGCGGCCTGTTGCTGCCGATGGTCTCGGGCGTCAGGACCCTGCTCTATCCCTCTCCGCTGCACTACCGGCAGGTGCCGGAGTTGCTCTACGGCCTGAACGCCACCGTGCTGTTCGGCACGGACACTTTCCTCGCGGGCTATGCGCGCTCCGCGCACCCTTACGACTTCCGCTCTCTTCGGCTCGTGGTCGCGGGCGCCGAGGCCGTGAAGCCGGAGACGCGACGGGTCTGGAGCGAGAAGTTCGGCCTGAGGATTCTGGAGGGCTACGGCGTCACCGAGGCGAGCCCGGTCGTCGCGGTCAACACGCCAATGTTCAACCAGCCGGGCTCCGTCGGCCAGCTTCTGCCCGGCGTGGCGCACCGGCTCGATCCGGTCGAAGGCGTCGCTGAGGGCGGCCGGCTCGCGATCAGCGGCCCGAACGTTATGCTCGGCTATCTCCGAACGGACAATCCCGGCGTGCTGGAGCCGCCGCCCGGTGGCTGGCACGACACCGGCGACATCGTCACGCTCGACGGTGGCGGCTTCGTCCGCATCAAGGGCCGCGCCAAGCGCTTCGCCAAGCTCGCGGGCGAGATGGTCTCGCTCGGGGTCGTCGAAGAGGCGGTCGGACGCGTCTGGCCGGATGAGGCGCACGCCGCGATCGCTGTTCCCGACGAGCGCAAGGGGGAGCGTGTGGTGCTGCTCACCACCCGCCCGCAGCCCGACCGCGGCGAGTTGCGCGCCGCGATGCGCGATGCGGGTCTCCCCGACCTTGCGGTCCCCGCCGAGATCCGCGTCGTCGAGGCGATCCCGCTGCTGGGCTCTGGCAAGACCGATTACGTCACGATCGCCCGCCTTGTGGTCGGCGAGGAGAAGGCGGCGTGAGGTCGGCGTCCGCCTCCGCGGACACGCGCGGCCGCATCGAGGCGGCGGCGATCCGGCTGTTCGCGGCGCGCGGCGTGGCCGGCACGTCGATCCGCGACATCGCCCAGGCGGTCGGCGTCACCGAGGGCGCGCTCTACCGGCACTTCGCCTCAAAGGAGGAGTTCGCCCGCGCGCTATTCCTCGACCGCTACGGCGCTCTCGCCCGTGGCGTCGAAGCCGCGCGCGCCGATCATCACGGCTTCGACGCCAGGCTGGACGCGCTGGTCGGATTCTTCGCGGACACGTTCGACGCCGATCCCGACGGCTTTGCCTATGTGCTCATCGCGCAGCACGAGCACCTGAGGGCGCTCGACCAGTTAGCCCCCGAGAACGCCGTCGCGGCGCTGGTGCGGGTGTTCGAGGAGGCGATGGCGGAAGGCGAGATCCCTGCGAGCGACCCGGTTCTCGCCGCCGCCATGGCGCTCGGCCTCGTCGTGCAGCCCGCGATCTTCCACATTTATGGACGGCTGGATCGAGCCCCGTCCGCCTATCGCCGCGAGATCGCCGACGGGATCCGGAGGGCGGTAGGACGAGGCTGATTTCAGCACGTATAAGGCCTCTTCGCCTGCTTCAGAGCGCCTAACAAATCCTTACCTTCCGACCCCGATTTAGACGGACCGCCTTTCACCTTCCCTGAAAACCTTCGCTTTATGGTGGACGTGAACCTCCTCCTGGGACCGACGCCATGGCCAGCGCCCGCGACGCATCCGCAATGAAGCCGCGCCTCGATTGGGTCGACGTCGCCAAGGGCATCTGCATCGTTCTCGTCGTGATGATGCACTCCACTCTTGGCGTCGAAAAAGCCGCGGGCGAAGAGGGCTTCATGCATTACGTGGTCACGTTCGCGCGGCCGTTCCGGATGCCGGACTTCTTCATGATCTCGGGGCTTTTTCTCGCGCTGGTGATCGACCGGCCTTGGCGGCTCTATCTCGACCGCAAGGTCGTGCATTTCGCCTATTTCTACTTCCTCTGGCTCGTCATCCAGGGCGCCGCCCGCTGGCCGGCGGTGGCGATGGACGAGGGGATCGGCGAGGTCGTCCACCAGTTCCTTCTGTCGCTGGTCGACCCGTTCGGCACGCTCTGGTTCATCTATTTGCTGCCGATCTTCTTCGTGTTCGCCAAGCTCGTGAAAGGCTTGCCTCCGCTGCTGGTGCTCGCCTTCGCGGCGGGCCTGGAATCGCTTCGGGTCGAGACCGGCTGGATGGTCCCAGACGAGTTCTGCGCGCGGCTGTTCTACGTGATGCTCGGGTGGTACGGCGCGCCGCTGATCTTCGCCTTCGCCGAGAACGTGCGGCGGAGATCGGCGCTTGCGCTGACCGGCCTCGCCGCCTGGGCGTTCATTCACGCCTGGGCAGTGTTCGGCGGCCTTTCCGAACAGATCGGCGTCAGCCTCGTGCTCGGCGTCGCCGGCGCGCTCGCGATCGTCACCACGGCTGCGCTGCTGGCGGGCTCGAAGGCCTCCGAGCCGCTGCGCTATGCCGGCGAGCGCTCGATCGTCGTCTATCTCGCCTTCTTCCTGCCGATGGTGCTCGCTCGCGTCATCCTGTTGAACACGGGCGTCATCTCGGACGTCGGCGCGATTTCCGCGATCGTCACGGCGGCCGGCGTGGTCGTCCCCCTTGCTCTGCACTGGGGGATCGTGAAAACCGGCTGGGGAACCTTCCTGTTCGAACGGCCGCGCGCTTTCCGCATCGATCGGCCCAGAACTGACAACCCGCGGCTGCAGCTCGCGGAGTGACACGCCCCGTGCGTTCACGGTGGCGCGACCAGACGCCGCAATCAGGCTTTGTAACTAGAAAAAGTTTAGGTAGCGCGGGATGACGCTTGGTATGAAAGCGCCACGTAATGTTGCGTGCGCCTCGTGCGGGTAGGGAGAAACAAACATGAAGATCCACGGCCTTCTTGCAGCCGCCGCGTTCAGCGCTGCGGCCTTCGCGGGCTCCGCTTCCGCGGCTGAAGGGCCCTTCACTCAGGACCAGCTCACCAAGGGCACGTCCGAGTACAACACGCATTGCCGCACGTGCCACGCCGCCAAGGGCAAGGGCGCGCTCGGGCCCGCGCTGATGGGCGACACCTTCAAAGGCCGCTTCGGGGGTCAGTCGGTCACCGACGTGAGCACCTGGATCCACGCCAACATGCCGCAGACGGCGCCGGGCTCGCTCACCGACGATCAGCTCTACCCGATCGTCTCCTACATTCTCTCGCTGAACGGCTACACGCCCGGCCAGACGCCGCTGACGGCCGATAGCGGCAAGTCGGTCACCATCGAGAAGTGAGCTGACGCGGGCTTCGCGCCCGCGTCGGTCGACAATTCCGCGGCGCGCCGAGCAACCGGCGCGCCGCTTTCGTTTGCGACGCGCCGGGACTGGGTCGACGGCGCAGCCTCTCCGCCGCGGCGCCTTCCGTGAGGTTCCTTTCGGACGCCGCACCCTTATAGTCCCCGGCCGCACCCCGATGGGACTTCCGCATGCCGAACCGCCCCGTCGCCAAAGGCGACCATCTCGTCCTCGTGGACGGCTCGTCCTACATTTTCCGCGCCTTCCACGCGCTGCCGCCCCTGACGCGCCCATCCGACGGGCTGCCGGTCGGCGCCGTATCGGGCTTCTGCAACATGCTCTGGAAGCTGCTCCGCGACGCCGGCTGGGTCGATCCGACCCATCTCGCGGTGATCTTCGACAAGTCCGAAGTCACCTTCCGCAAGGAGATCCACGAGACCTACAAGGCGAACCGCTCGGAGCCGCCGGACGATCTGATCCCGCAGTTCCCGCTGATCAGGCGCGCGACCGAGGCGTTTTCGATCCCGGCGATCGAGAAGGGCGGCTACGAAGCGGACGACCTGATCGCGACCTATGCGCGGCTGGGCGCCGAGGCTGGCGCGGAGGTGACGATCGTCGGCTCCGACAAGGACCTGTTCCAGCTCGTCGGCGGGCTCGTCACCATGCTCGACCCCGTCAAGGACAAGCGCATCGGTCCGGACGAGGTGTTCGAAAAGTTTGGGGTTCGGCCGGAGAAGATGATCGACCTGCAGGCGCTCGCGGGCGACAGCGTCGACAATGTGCCGGGCGTGCCGGGCATCGGCGCGAAGACCGCGGCGCAGCTGCTCGACCAGTATGGCGACCTCGAAACCCTGCTCGAGCGCGCCCACGAGATCAGCCAGCCCAAGCGCCGCGAGAACCTAATTGCGAACGCCGACCTCGCGCGCGTCTCCAAGCGCCTCGTCACGCTCGAGACCGACGTGCCGCTGGACGTGCCTCTCGAGGACCTTGCGGTCCACGAGCCGAACCCGTCGCGGCTCGTCGCATTCCTGAAGGCCATGGAGTTCAACACGTTGACGCGCCGCGTGGCGGAGGCCACCGGCGTCGACGTCGCGAGCGTGACGCCAAACGCGGAGATGATGTCGACGCGGCGGAATGACGGCGAAGCGCCCCCCTCCGAGGGCGACGAGCGACGCCCGGCGCAGCCGGCTCATTCTGCGCCGCCTCCTTCCGCGCCCACTCCCCGCAAGGGGAATGGCGGAGAACTCCTCACGCCTCAAAACCTCGCCGAGCGGCGGCGGCAGGAGGCGGCGACCGGCGCTGTCGACCGCTCGAAATACGAGTGCGTCACCGAGGTCGGCCGGCTCGGAGAATGGCTGCAGGACGCCTATGAGGATGGCGTGATCGCGCTCGGGCTCGAGATCTCCGGGCCTGACGCGATGCGCGCCGAGCTCGTCGGCATCTCCCTGGCCCTTGGGCCGAACCGCGCGGCCTATGTGCCGCTCGGCCACATCCAGGCCGCGACCGATCTGCTCTCCGAAGGCGGCGGCGACGTCGGCGGGGTGATCGCCGGCCAGATCCCCGCGAACGAAGCGCTGACCCTGCTGAAGGAGCTCGCCGAGGACGACAGCATCCTCAAGGTCGGCCATGACGTGAAGCAGGGGATCACCGTGCTCTCGCGGCTCGGAATCACGCTTCGCGCCTATGACGACGTCCAGCTCATGGCCTATGCGTTGGAGAGCGGCCTCGGCGGGCTCTCGCTCGACGATCTCGGCCGCCGCCATCTCGGCCACGCCTCGATGACCGCGGACGACGTCACTGGATCGGGCCGCGCACGCCTCAGCTTCGCGCAGGTCTCGTTCGACAAGGCGGCGCCTTACGCCGCCGAAAGGGCGGACGTCGCTTTGCGCCTGTGGAAGCTGTTCAAGGCCCGCCTCGTCGCTGAGCGCATGAACACCGTCTACGAGACGCTGGAGCGGCCGATGCCCGCCGTGCTCTCCGCGATGGAGAGCGAGGGCGTCTCGATCGACCGGGCGATGCTGTCGAGGCTGAGCGGAGAGCTCGCGCAGCGCATGGGCGCGCTGGAGGCCTCCGTCTACGAGGCCGCGGGCGAGCCGTTCAATATCGGCTCCCCGAAGCAGCTTGGCGACATCCTGTTCGGCAAGATGCAGCTGCCGGGCGCCAAGAAGACCAAGACCGGCGCCTGGGGCACCGCCGCCGGCGTGCTCGAGGAGCTCGCGGTTTCGGGCGTCGACCTCGCCCGCCTGATCCTCGACTGGCGCCAGCTGTCGAAGCTTAAATCCACCTACGCCGACGCTTTACCGACCTATCTTCATCCCGAGACGCGTCGCGTCCACACCACCTACCAGCTCGCGGCGACGACGACAGGCCGGCTCTCCTCCACCGAGCCGAATTTGCAGAACATCCCCGTGCGCACGGAAGAGGGCCGCAAAATCCGCCGCGCCTTCGTGGCGGCTCCGGGCAAGCGGCTGGTCTCGGCGGATTACAGCCAGATCGAGCTTCGCCTGCTCGCGGATATGGCCGACATTCCGCAACTCCGGCAGGCTTTCGCGGATGGGCTCGACATCCACGCGATGACGGCCTCGGAGATGTTCCGCGTGCCGATCGCGGAGATGGACCCGCACACCCGCCGGCGCGCCAAGGCGATCAATTTCGGCATCGTCTACGGCATCTCGGCCTTCGGTCTCGCCAACCAGCTCGGCATCGGCCGCGAGGAGGCGGGCCAATACATCAAGACCTATTTTGAGCGCTTTCCGGGCATCCGCGACTACATGGAGGCCACCAAGGCCGCCTGCCGCGACCAGGGCTTTGTCACCACGATCTTCGGCCGAAAGTGTCACTACCCGCAGATCAGGACGAAGAACCCGGCCGAGCGCGCCAATTTCGAACGCGCCGCGATCAACGCCCCGATCCAGGGCTCGGCCGCCGACATCATCCGCCGCGCGATGATCCGCATGCCCGGCGCGCTGGAGCACGCCAAGCTCGGCGCGAAGATGCTGCTGCAGGTCCACGACGAACTGATTTTCGAGGTCGACGAAGCCGAGATCGAAGCGACGCTCCCGATCGTCAAGCGCGTGATGGAGGACGCCCCGTTGCCTGCGAGGGCGCTGAAGGTGCCGCTACAGGTGGATGCGAGGGCGGCGGAGAACTGGGAGGAGGCGCATTGAGGCAACGGCAGTCGAGGGTGTTCGATAGTCGGAAACCGAAAGCTTACTGCGGGAGGCGAGCACCTGGTGACTAACCGCAATATGCCCGTCGGGCGACGTAGGCCGCAGCCAGCGAAGTCTTATATCTAATGTCCAGCTTAATTCCCGAAATCGCCCTCTATCCAAAGCGCTTCGCAATCCCTGCGATGTCGGCCGCCTTGCTTGCCTTCTGGGTTGAGTCGCCGCTGCGCCAATAAACATCTCCATCGAAGTAGGAGACATCTTTTTGCGCAGGAACCGATATTGCGATAACTCCCAAGCCGTAATACGAGTTATAATCGATGCTTGAGAGGATGCTTTTCTTTAAATCCTCCGACAGGCCCGAATTTCCAACTTCTTTTTTGATAAGAGCGAAGTACTGCTCAATTGTGACGCCGAGAGCTTTAGCCTCCCTCACCACGCCAACCATGTTGATACGGCCAAAGACATCGTCAATGTCTGTTTCAGTTGCGCCCCTCATGACCGTCCAGGCCATACTATAGTCGAGAATTACGCTCACCTCTTTCTGCGTGAGCTTTGTGTCCCCTACCAAGGGAGTGAAAATACCTTCATCAGCGCGACGTTTTGCATTCGCGAAATGATTGAGATCAAAAAGTCTTCCATCTAGCGTTTTAAAAGAGCCTTCGATAAAGGAGACAATGGCGTGAAGCCTTTGCAGCCCGTCGATAATCTCATAGGTTCCTTTCGCGCTTTCCCGCTCAGCGATCAAGATCGCCGGGATAGGGAAGCTCTTCAGGATTGACTCGATAAGCCTCTGTTTTTCTTCAAGTGTCCAGACCAACTTGCGCTGGTATCTTCGATTAACGAATAGTTTATCCTCCGCGTACATGCCATACACGGATTGAATCGCTAAAGGTTGAGATGAAAGCTCAGCCATTACGGGGTCCCTCCGAACGCGACATCAGATATCGCACATTTCGTTGGGCCGCCATCGTCGGACTAGGTGGACCGCGTCTCATAGCTACCCTCCGCTGATCCCTGCCCACGAGGGAGCGTGTCTTCCGGAGGCGTCTGATTTCGCGGTGAGGGGACGTTTGCGGTGTCTACGCGAAATCCTCCCGACGGCTTCGCGTCAGGGTTTTGGACGCGAGCCGTCCGCCCAGCGCTACGACTGGACGCGAGCAGAATCGCACCTCAAGGCCTAGGTGGAGGCCCTCCTGCGCCCTGATGGAGAGCGGAGACGGAAGGCACGAAACACGCGCGCGAGACGTCGGCGGGCCGCTCCTTACCTGGAGCGGAAGCGCGCTGCAACTCCGTAGAAACCTTCGAACCGAGCAGCCTAACCCCGCGTGTCGCGCCCCGCGGATTTCGCGTGCTGCCAGCACAAATCTTCGTCGACAGCCCGGCGGCGGCAGCGGTCTGTCTTCACGCCGATCGTATAGCCCCCTCCGCGCCGCGACGTCGCGACCAGATAGCGGACCCGGACCAGGCAGGCGCATTGCGCTTTCGGTTGATCGGCTCCGGCCGACATCGCGTTCCCCCCGTTCAAGAAGCTCAAGCGCGCAGACGAATTTCAAGAACCATAAAGATACCAAACAGAGACCAAAAAAGAGTCAAGTGAATGTTTGGCGCCGTTCCGGGATGGGTTGACGCTTCCATACAGCGGCGACCGCCCGCGACCATCCGGCGGCCGACAGAGGCATTGGAAGGGCGTCGCGGCGGCTAGATCGAGAGCTTCAGCCGGTAGGCGTAGCTGTCGCCCCGGAACAGGCCCTCGACATACTCGATGAGCTGGTTGTCCGCGGCGAAGGAGCGGCGTTTGATGAGCAGGCAGGGGCGCGGCTCGTCGAAGCCGAAGGTTGCGCATTCCTCGGCGTTGGGCTGCGCCGCCTCAATCGTCTGTTCGCAATGCGTCAGCGCCGCGCCGGATTTCCGCAACAGCTCGTAGACCGATCCCTTGAGATCGTCGGTCTCGAGGGCGGGCGCGGCGCTCAGATTGTACCAGGCGACTTCGCGCGACATCGGCGTGTCGTCGCCGAACCGCACGCGCACCAGCTTGAGGAAGGAGGCGGTGGAGGGCAGCCCAAACACCGAGGCGACCGACCTGTCGGCGACGACCGCCCGCTCGATCACCCGCGACGAGGGCGTGCGGCCGATCTCGCGCATCTCCTCGGTAAAGCCCTTGAGGCGCTCGAGGCTCGGCTCGACGCGGTCGCCGGCGATGACGGTGAAGCCGCGGCGGCCGTCCGCGCTCAGCAGATTGTTGCGCCGGAGCGTGTCGTAGCATTTCTGGATCGTCGTCCGGCTCAAGCCCAGATCCGAGGCGAGCTTGCGGCTCGGCGGCAGCGTCGTGCCGAGCGGGATCACGCCGGTTTCGATCAGCGCGCCGATCTGTCTCTCCAGCTGAAGATAATGCGGCAGCGCGGTATCATTGTTCAACCGCAACTGACTGGAGAGAGTGGCTTGCTTGGTCACGTCGCCCGTCTTGGAAGCGGATTTGCCAGTCGTCCGGCGATGAATCGCTTCGCCGCGCGCTGCCGCAAAAGTTAGGGCCGGAGGCATGTCGGACGCAAAGATTTTCGTGATCGGCAGCTTCGTGGTCGCCTCCACCGTGACCGTGGAGGCCCTGCCGCATCCCGGAGAATCCCTGAGGGGCCACGCCTTCCTGCAGGAGCCCGGCGGCAAGGGTTTTAACCTCGCGATCGCCGCCCGCAGGCTCGGGGCGTCGGTAGACGGGCTGTTCGCGATCGGTGACGACGCGCTTTCCGCCTTCGCCGCGCCCGCCTTCGCGCGGGAAGGGCTTTCCGTCTCTATGCTGCGCCACAAGACCGGCGTGACCGGCGCAGGCATCGGCTTCATCGCCCGCGGCGGTGAAACCTGCCTCGCGGTGGCGCCCGGCGCGAACCATGCGCTGAGCGCGGGCGACGTGCGGGAGGCCTCGCCGGCGATCGCCGCCGCCGACGTCTGCCTCGCGCAGTTCGAGGTCGAGGAGGCGCCCATCGCGGAAGCCTTCGCCATCGCGCGCGCGGCGGGCCGCCTGACGATCCTCAACCCCTCCCCTTACCGGCGGCCGAGCGACCCCCTCCTCGCGCTGACATCCGTGCTGTGCGTCAACGCGCCGGAAGCCGAGGCGCTTGTGCGCGACCTGCTCGGCGACGCACGCGATGCGGATGGCGATCGGTCCGAACGGCTTGCGGAAGTCGTCTTCGGGTTTGGAGTGGAGGCGCTCATCGTCACAAGCGGGGCTCAGGGCGCGCATCTGTACCGCAGCAGCGCCAAGCCCCACCGCCAGGCGGCGTTCCCCGTCGAGGCGGTCGACACCCTCGGCGCTGGCGACGCCTTCGCCGCCGGCCTCGCCGTCGGTCTCGCTGAACGCCGCGCGTGGCTCGAAGTGATGCGCATCGCTGCAGCCTGTGGCGCGCTGACCGCGACCAAGCCAGGCACGTTCGGTGCGCTGCCGGACCGTCGCGCGCTGGAGGCTCTACTGAATGCCTGACCGGCGCCGTCGAGAGTAGCGGCGCTCTTCACGTACGTTTTCTAGCGAGGAGAGGAACCTTCCAACATCCGCGCGGCTTGAGTTTGTGCGTCTCCGATCGAGGACGTGAGGATCAGGACCATGCCGAACCCATCCGAAACTTCATCCCCGGGAGCTGAAAGCGGATCGTCCGCCGCCGGCGTCGGAGAGCAGGCCCGCCAGTTCGCCGACGAGGTGAAGCAGGGCGCCCAGACATTCGCCGAAGACGGAAAGGCAAAGGGCGCGGAACGCCTGAAAGGCGTCGCCGACACCGTCGACCGCGTCGCCGATCAGGTCGCCGAAGAATCGCCGATGATGGCGGAGTGGGTGCGCAAAGCCGCCAATGAGCTCGAGGGCGTCTCGCGGAGCCTCAAGGACAAGAGCATCGGCGATCTCCTGACGATGGGGAAAGATTTCGCGCGGCGCGAGCCGGCGGCTTTCCTCGCCGCGTCGGCGGTCGCGGGCTTCGCTCTCTCGCGTCTGCTGAAGAGCACGTCGTCGGCTGCGACCGCGCAACCCGGCCCGGCGGCAGAGCCGGCGCATTCCGTCACGGCGCTGCGCACCGACCGGCCGATCGGCTCCGAAACGGCGCCGCATCCGGCGAACGTCGTGAAGCCTTTGGCGAACCCGGCGGCGCCCGGCTCGATGGGAGGCTCTCCGACAGGCGCGTCCGATCCCGATGGTCTCTCGACAGGCGACCAGCGATTTCGCGAGGGAGCGCGCCCGCTATGACCGATCTTCATGAACAGGCGTCCGCCGGGCGCTCCTTTCCCCATCTGCTGTCCACTCTCGTCGATCAGGTCACCACGCTCGCGCAGCAGGAAGTGCGGCTCGCCCGATCCGAAGTCGGCGACGCCGTCGCGAAGATCGCTGCGAGCGCGATGACGATCGTCATCGCCTCGGCGTTGCTCATCGCCGGGCTCGTCGTGCTGCTTCAGGCCGCCGTACTCGGACTGCAGCTCTACGGCGTGACGCCGATCTGGTCCGTCGTCATCGTCGGCGTCGTCGTCATGATCGTCGGCGGCATCATCCTGTCGTCGGCGATAGCCGCCCTCAAGAAGACCGACATCGTGCCGCGGCGGACGGTCGGCCAGATGCAGCAGGACATCGCCGTCGCAAAGGAGCAGACGCGATGACTAGAAGCACCAGCGAACTCGAACGCGACGCTGAACGCACCCGCGCCGAACTGTCGTCCACGCTCGACGAGATCCGCGCCCGGATGGAGCCCGGCCGGGTCGTCGACCAGGCCTTCGCTTACGCTCGCAACAATGGCGGCTCGGACTTCGTACGGAACGCCGCCACCCAGGCGCGGGACAATCCCCTGCCCGTGCTCCTGATCGGCGCCGGCCTCGCCTGGCTGATGAGCGGCCGCAAGCCCGCCGCCGGCCCGTCGCTGGGCGCGCTGCATGGCGGCGGTGTCCGAACGGCGCACGATGCGCGCGACCTGACGTCGAGCGCCGCGGCCGCGGTCGGCGACGCAATGTCCTCCGCATCCGCCGGCATGCGTGACGCTTTGGGCGCCGGGAAATCGGGCGTCGAAGGCGTCGGCGCCAAGGTCGGTTCGCTGGCTTCGTCGGCCGGAGACACGCTGCAGACCGGCGGCGCCCGGATCGGCGATGCCGTCAGCGAGCTGCAGAGGCTTTGCACCGAAAATCCTATAGCCGTCGGCGCCATCGGCCTCGCGATCGGCGCGGCCCTCGGCGCCGCGCTTCCGGGCACGGAGACCGAAAACCGGCTGATGGGGTCTGAGGCCGACGAGCTTAAATCGGCTCTGAAGGCCAAAGCCGACGAACAGCTCGAGCGCGGCGAACGGGCCATGCAGGCCGGCTTGGAGGAGGCGAAGAAGCCGACCGACGAATCCGAGCCGAGGCATAACGAATAACGCGGAGCTGCAGACTTACCGAAATACGCGGCGCTTACCAGCGTCGGATGTGTTTGGCTCAGATCGACGCTAATTCCGTCGACGCCGGGGGCCCCTTGTTGCTGACATGCTCAACGCGCTCAAGCCGTGGCGTTAGCCACCCTGTTACTCGTCGCTTACCGTCTCCATCCAGTCACAGACCTTGCCGTCAGAGAGCGCCAGACGGCTAGGACAAAGCGCTTTCGCACGGCGGTTGAGGACGCTCCTCAGGACGTACGGCTCCGCCGCTGCTCATCAGCAGATCTCATAAGCTCAACCATCTTCCCGCGATTAACGCGAACCGTCGCGATCCTGGATCGTTTCCAAACTTGAGAGGCCGCATGGAGCGGCCTGTTCGTTTGGAAGCGGCGGCGCGAAGATGTTCGGCCCCGCGACGACGGGAGCACGACATGACCGATCCCCAGCATTGGGATCCATCGCGGCGCGACCTGATGGTCAGCGTCGCCGCGGCTGCGGTTCTCGCAGCCGCGCCTGAGCTGGCGAAGGCCGGCGCTGGGCTCGCCTCCGAGTCGCGGATGCCGACCTATGCGCCGGTCGCCTTCACGGTAAACGGGGAAGCGCGGCAGCTCGAGGTCGACACGCGCACGACCCTGCTCGACGCTTTGCGCGAGCGGCTTCATCTCACCGGCACCAAGAAAGGCTGCGATCACGGCCAGTGCGGCGCCTGCACGGTGATCGTCGACGGCCACCGCATCAATTCCTGCCTGACGCTTGCGGTGATGCACGAGGGGTCGGAGGTCACCACCATCGAGGGCCTCGGCGATCCCGACAACCTGCACCCCATGCAGGCCGCCTTCGTGAAGCATGACGGCTATCAGTGCGGCTACTGCACGCCGGGCCAGATCTGCTCCGCGGTCGCGACGCTCGCCGAGATCAAGGCCGGCGTCCCCAGCCACGTCACCGAAGACCTTTTCGGCGAGATGCTCCCCACCGACGCCGAAATCCGCGAGCGCATGAGCGGCAACATCTGTCGCTGCGGCGCTTACTCAAACATCGTCGAAGCAATAGCCGAAGTCGCCGGGAGGCGCGCATGAAAGCCTTCACTTATGAGCGCGTCGCAACCCCGGCCGAGGCCGCCGCTGCGGCCGCCAAGAACGACGGCGCCAAGTTCATCGCCGGCGGCACCAACCTCCTCGACCTGATGAAGCTCGAGATCGAAACGCCGACCCACCTGATCGACGTGAACCGGCTCGCTCTCGACAAGATCGAAGCGACGCCCGAGGGCGGACTGCGCATCGGCGCGCTTGTCCGCAACACCGACCTCGCCGCCCACGAGGGCGTCAGGCGCGACTATGCGCTTCTTGCCCGCGCGCTGCTCGCGGGCGCCTCAGGGCAGCTCCGCAACAGGGCGACCACCGCCGGCAACCTGCTCCAGCGCACGCGGTGCCCGTACTTCTACGATACGGCGCAGCCCTGCAATAAGCGGACGCCCGGCTCTGGCTGCTCAGCGATCGGCGGGTTCAGCCGGCAGCTCGCCGTTGTCGGCGTATCCGACGCCTGCATCGCCACCCACCCGAGCGACATGGCCGTCGCTATGCGCGCGCTGGACGCCGTGGTGGAGACGGTGAAGCCCGGCGGCGAAGCGCGAACCATCTCGATCGCCGACTTCCACCGCCTACCGGGAAACACGCCGCACGTCGAGACGGCGCTTGAGAAGGGCGAGCTCATCGCGGCCGTGACGCTGCCGCCTCCTGTCGGCGGCAAGCACGTCTACCGGAAGGTGCGGGACCGCGCGTCCTATGCCTTCGCGCTTGTTTCGGTGGCCGCGATCGTGCAGCCGGACGGCTCCGGCCGCGTCGCGGTTGGCGGCGTCGCTCCGAAGCCGTGGCGTATCGAGGGCGCCGAGGCGGACATGAGGCGCGGCGCCAAGGCCGTCACGGACGGCCTGTTCGCCGACGCGAGACCCACCCACGACAACGAGTTCAAGCGGACGCTCGCGCAGCGCACGCTCGGCTCGGTCCTGACGGAGGCGCGAGGCTGATGCCCATGAAGTTCGATACGCCCGCCACGACAAACCCGATCGACCAGCTCAAGGTGGTCGGCAAGCCTTATGACCGCATCGACGGACCGCTCAAAGTCTGCGGCCGCGCGCCCTACGCCTATGAGCGGCACGACGTCGTCGAGAACCCGGCGATCGGCTACGTCGTCGGCGCGGGGATCGCCAAGGGCCGGATCAACAGCTTCGACCTCGCCGCGGCAAAGGCGGCGCCCGGGGTGCTTGCGATCGTCACGCACGAGAGCGCGGGCAAGCTCGGAATCGGCAAGAGGAACATCGCCAAGCTTCTCGGCGGCCCTGAGATCGATCATTACCACCAGGCCGTCGCCGTGGTGGTCGCTGAAACGTTCGAGCAGGCCCGCGCCGCCGCCAACCTCGTGCGCGTCGACTACGCGCCGTCGAAAGGCGCTTTCGATCTGCACGCGTCCAAGGACGGAGCCGTCAAGCCGAACATGGGCGAGGATGAGCCGGACTCCGCGACGGGCGACTTCTCGGCCGCCTACGAGGCGGCGCCTGTGAAGCTCGACGAGACCTACACGACGCCGGACCAAGCGCACGCGATGATGGAGCCGCACGCCTCCCTGGCTGCGTGGGACGGCGACAAGGTCACCGTCTGGACCTCCAATCAGATGATCGACTGGGCCGCGTCGGATCTGGCCAAGACGCTCGACATAGGGAAGGAGAAGGTGCGGATCGTGTCGCCGTTCGTGGGCGGCGGCTTCGGAGGCAAACTGTTCCTGCGCGCTGACGCCGCGCTGGCGGCGCTCGGCGCGAAGGCCTGCGGCCGGCCAGTGAAGGTCGCGCTGCCGCGGCCTCTCGTCTTCAACAACACCACGCATCGGCCGGCGACCATCCAGCGGGTGCGGATCGGCGCGACGCGCGACGGCAAGATCTTGGCGATCGCGCACGAGACCTGGTCCGGCAACCTGCCGAAGGGCAGGCCCGAAAACGCCATCAACCAGACCCGGCTGCTCTATGCCGGCGAGCATCGGATGACCGCGACCCGTCTCGCCACCCTCGATCTTCCGGAGGGGAACGCCATGCGCGCTCCCGGCGAGGCGCCGGGCATGATGGCGCTCGAGATCGCTATGGACGAGGCGGCGGAGAAGCTCGGCATTGATCCCGTCGAGTTCCGGATCCTCAACGACACGCAGGTCGACCCCGAAAAGCCGGAGCGCCGCTTCTCGCAGCGTCGCCTAACCGAGTGTTTCAGGATCGGCGCGGAGAAGTTCGGTTGGTCGGCGAGGCCCCAAGTAGGCGCTTGGCGCGACGGCCGCTGGCTGGTGGGGCTCGGCGTCGCCACCGCCTTCCGGGACAACAAGGTGATGACGTCGGGCGCGCGTATGCGGCTCTCTGCAAACGGGCGCGTCGCGGTCGAGACCGACATGACCGACATCGGCACCGGCTCTTACACGATCATCGCGCAGACTGCGGCCGAGATGATGGGCCTGCCCTTGGAGCGAGTGGACGTCCGCCTCGGCGATTCCTCGTTTCCCGTTTCCGCCGGATCCGGCGGCCAATGGGGCGCGAACTCCGCGACGTCAGGCGTCTACGCTGCCTGCGTGAAGCTGCGCGAGGCGGTCGCCCGGCAGGTAGGCATTGATCCCGCGACGGCCGAGTTCGCCGACGGCGAGGTCCGCGGCGGCGGCAAGTCCGCTTCGCTCGCAGGCGTCGCCAAGACGCAGGACATTGTGGTGGAAGATGCGATCGAGTTCGGCGATCTCGACAAGACCTTCCAGCAATCGACCTTCGGCGCGCATTTCGTGGAGGTCGGCGTCGACGCCGCGACCGCGGAAACTCGCATCCGCCGGATGCTGGCCGTCTGCGCTGCGGGGCGGATCCTGAACCCAAAATCCGCCCGCAGTCAGGTCATCGGCGCGATGACCATGGGCGCTGGCGCCGCGCTGATGGAGGATCTCGTCGTCGACAAGGAGCGAGGCTTCTTCGTCAACCACGACCTCGCGGGCTACGAGGTGCCGGTCCACGCCGACATCCCGCACCAGGAGGTCGTATTCCTTGATGAGACCGATCCCTACTCCTCGCCCATGAAGGCGAAAGGCGTGGGTGAGCTGGGCATCTGCGGCGTGGCGGCGGCGATCGCTAACGCGATCTACAACGCCACCGGCGTGCGCGTGCGAGACTATCCGATCACGCTCGACAAGCTGCTGGACGCGATGCCGGAAGGACGAGCGTAGGGTTTATAGAGGAGCCCAATCTACTAGGGGTGCTTCATGCCCTCGTCGGGGCGAAGGCTTCGATCGGGATGGATGGCGTTCGGTCAGCAAGCAGATCCGCCACCACCTCGCCGGTCCTCGCTCCGGACGCCAATCCGATGTGCCCATGCCCGAACGCGTAGATGACGTCAGGCGATCGGCTCGCGCGGCCGATCACGGGGAGGGAATCCGGCATGCTCGGCCGAAAGCCCATCCACTGAGTGAGGCGCTCCTCGGGATAGGCTCTCCTCAATCCTGGAAACAGCCGCTGGCCGAGGGTCAGCAGCATGCGGGCGCGCCGCCAGTCCGGTTCTGCGTCAAGACCGGCGAACTCCACGGTGCCGGCCAGGCGCAGGCCCATCTCCATGGACGTCGCGACGAACTTGCCGGTCGCGTCGAGGATCGATGAGCGCGGTCCGACCTCCGGGTCCTTGATGACGATGTGATAGCCGCGCTCGGTGTCGAGGGGCACGTCGTCGCCGAGCTCCTTGGCGAGCGGCTTCGACCAGGCGCCGGCGGCGACCACCGCGCGATCGGCCTCCACGCAGCCGTCAGCCGTGCGCACCGCCTGTAGTCGATCGCCCTCAAGATCGAACCCGATTGCACGAGCGCGCTTGATCGTTCCGCCGTCGCGCACGAACGCGTCGGCGAGCGTCGAGACCAGCCGGTTGGGGTTCACGGTGTGGCCGTTGTCGGGCACGAAGACGCCGATCCCGTAATCGTGCGAGAGGCTGGGCTCCTGCTGCCAAAGGGCGTCCGACGTGAGCACGTCGAAGGCGACGCCGTTGTCGCGCCGCAACCGCCAGCCGAGCGCGTCGCCGTCAAAATCCTTCTTGGAGCGGTAGACGACCAGATGACCCTGGCGCCTCAACAGTCCTTCCGCGCCGGCGTTTTTCACGAGCGGCTGGTAGGAGCCGTAGCTGTCGCGCAGCAGGCCGGCGAGCGCCTTGGCTTGCGCCTCGACACGATCACGAGATCCCGCCTTGAGGAACCGGTAGATCCACGGCGCGATCTTCGGCGCGTAACCCCAGCGGATCGACAGCGGTCCGAGCGGGTCGACCAGCCATCCGGGAACCTTGGGCAGGTTGCCTGGCATCGACATCGGCACGACCGAAGAGGCGTTTAGGCAGCCGGCGTTGCCGAAGGTCGCCCCCTCGGCGATCTCGCCGGGCTCGATCAGCGTGACTTCGTGGCCCTCTCTTAGCGCGAAGCTTGCCGAAGCCACGCCGACGGCGCCGCCCCCGATCACCACGACCTTCATGACGGCCGCTCTCCGCCGCTTTGCGCGATCATGCCGGCGCTACGGCCGAGCGCAGCGCGTCGAAGCGGCCGCCCGCGTAGAGAAGCGGGCGGGCCTCGTCGCTGCGCATCGCGATGTCGACGACAGTCGCGATGAATACGGTGTGGCTCTGGACCGGGACCGCCTCTGCGATCGTGCAATCAAAGCTCGCGAGGGCGCCGGCGAGCGCCGGCGCTCCCGTCGACAGCGGTCGCCAAGCGGTCTCGGCGAAGCGGCGGTGGCGGTGCTCCGACCCGCTGAACAGTTGCGCGGTCTCCATGTCGTCTTCGGCGAGCAGGTTCACGCAGAACAGGCCCGCGCGGCCGATCACGTCGTGGCAGGAGACCTGGCGATTCACGCAGATCAGCAGCGTCGGCCGGGGTTCGGCCGCGACGGAGGTCACGGCCGTCGCGGCGAAGCCGTGCGGTTGACCGTCTTCGATCGTCGTGATCACCGATACGCCGGAGGCGAGCCGCCGCATGCCGCGCTTGAACTCTGAAGGATCAGTCATCGAAAGCTCCTGTGCCGGCTTTCGCCGCAGCTCTCAGTCGGCAAGCGTCATGCCACCGTGGTGGTCCGTCGCCGACGAGGCGCCAAGGCGCGGCCCGTCTCGACGCTGAGGCGACGGATGTCGCTGATCTGAGACGTGATGTCCCTGGGACGCCCCGCGCCGCGCCATCTACCGTTCAAGCCTTCGATGGGCAGGGCCGGGAACTCAGCAGAACCAACGGTTTGGTGGCCTCGAAGCGGCCTCCTCGCTTCTGCTGGCATGTCTCTTGCGGCAACGTCGGGAGCCCCTTCCTAAGCAATGAGGCGCCGCCTTGAAGCTCTCACTGTTCATGATGCCCATGCATGCGATGAACCGGGACTATCCGGAAACGCTGGATGAAGACGTTGAGGCCTTCAAGCTTGCCGATGAACTCGGCTTTGAGGAGGGCTGGATCGGCGAGCATTACTCGTCCGAGATCGAGCAAATCTCTTCACCGCTCATCTTTCTTGCGCATATTGCCGCGCAGACGAAGAACATGAAGCTCGGCACCGGCGTCGTCTCGCTGCCGATCTATCATCCCGCGCAATTGTCGTCCCATGTCGCGCTGCTCGATCACCTGACCAAGGGCAGGCTGATCCTGGGCATCGGCACCGGAGGATTGGGTTCGGACTTCGAGGTCTTCGATCTCGTCGAGGCCGACCGCACCGCAATGATGTTGGACTCTCTCTCGATCATGAAGACGATCTGGGCGTCCGATCCGCCCTACGACGTCGAGGGCAAGTTCTGGAAGGTCCGGCTGAAGGACATGATCTGGCCGGATCTGGGCGTCGGACCCCTCCCAAAAACACTGCAGAAGCCGCATCCCAAGCTCGCAGTGTCCGTCAGCAGCCCGAATTCCGGCTCGATCCGGGTGGCGGCTCGGGAAGACCTGATGCCGATCTCGGCGAATTTCGTCGCCTCCTGGGTCGTGAAGACCCACTGGGAGACCTATTGCGACGAGCTCACGAAGCTCGGCAAGACGCCCGACGGCGCGAACTGGCGGGTGGCGCGCAGCATCTTCGTGGCGCCGACGGACGCGGAGGCCGAGGCCTACGTCAAGACGCCGGGCGGGGCCTATGACTGGTACTACGACTACATGTTCCAGGTTTACGCCCGCATGGGCGCGGCGGCCCTGCTGGCGCCATTCGCCGACACGCCGCCGGAGACCATCACCCACGAGCTCGTCCGCGACAATTTCGTGATCTACGGAAGCCCGGAGACGGTGGCGGAGAAGATCCTGGCGTTGCGCGAGGAGGTCGGCCCGTTCGAGACGCTGATGATGACCTCGCATGACTGGACCGACAAAGCGGTGATGCGGCGCTCCATGGAGCTGCTCGCCAAAGAGGTCATGCCGCGCGTCAACGCCGCGCTCGACGCCGAGCCTTTTGAATTGAAGCGCGCGGCGGGAGCCTGAGCATGCTGAGCACGGATACGGGTCTGCTCGAACCGGGCAAGCTCTGGGTCAACTGGTTCGGCGAGCAGTACTTCGTGCCGGCCTACACTGCCCGGCCGCGGTCCGAGGAGGACGTGCGCGCGGTCGTGCTCGCCGCGCGCAAGCTCGGCCTCGCCATCCGCGCGAGCGGCGCCGGGCACTCCAATCCCGCCGTTGTGCCGACGCCGGGCGTCCATGTCGATTTCGACGGCTTCAACGAGGTCATCTCGGTCGACCGCGAAAAGCTCCAGGTCACAGTGCAGCCGGGCATCCGGGTCGGCGAGCTCAGCCGCTACCTACGCACGGTCGGCATGTCGCTCAACAATCAGGGCGACATCGACACGCAGAGCGTGACCGGCGCGATCATGACCGCGACCCATGGCGCTGGGGTCACGCTGCCTTGCATGTCCATGCAGATGATCGCGGCGCGGATCATCACCGCGGAGGGCGACTTCCTCGATCTGTCGCAGGAGAAGGACGGCGAGCTGTTCAAGGCGTTCCGCGCCTCGATCGGCCTGTTCGGGCTGATCGTGTCGCTCACCATCCAGGCCGTACCGTCCTACAACATCCACAAGCGCTCCTGGAACACGGACGTCGAGGATTGCATCGGCGGCCTGCACCAGCGGCTCGCAGATAACCGGACGTTCTGGTTCTTCTGGCTGCCACGCAAGGAGTCCGCCGAGCTCTACGTGTTGCCGGGCGGCGTCGTGCCGTCCCAGGCGACCCGCGACCACGACATCTGCCACATGCGCACCTACAACGCAGTCCCCGTGGACGAGCCGGCCCCCGAGCTGCAGCCCGGCGAGCAGTTCGGGCACAGCTCGATGATCTTTCCTAATCCCTACATCCCGAACTTCCGCGAGATCGAATACGCGGTGCCGTTCGATCGGTTCGAGGAGGCGTTCGCGGAGGTGCGCGAGCGCTTTATCGCCAAATACCCGCAGGCGATCTATCCGGTCGAATGTCGCCCGGTGAAGGCCGACGACAGCTATCTCAGCGCCTATGCCGAGCGCGCGGGCTACGCGCTGTCGATCTCCGGCCCGCTTGAGCATTGGACCTGGGCCATGCTGCAGGAGATGGACGAGATCCTCGACCGCTACGAGGCGCGTCCGCACTGGGGCAAGCACCACTTCATGTCGCCGCAGCGGCTCGAGCGGCTCTACCCGCGCTACGACGCCTTCAAGAAGATCCGTCGTGAGATCGATCCCGACGGCATGTTCTTGAACGACCACCTCCGGGCGCTCTTCGCCTGACCCGCATGCCGTCGCATCAGCGACGGCATGCGCCTGAACCGACTGGAACAACGCCAATGACCATGAGCCTCAGCATCGCGGCGGCCGAGCCCGCTGACGCGCCGATCAAGCAGCTGATCATCGACGGCAAATTCGTCGACGCGCAGTCCGGCCGCACCTTCGAAACCCGCAATCCCGCGACCGGCGAGCTTCTCGCCAATGTCGCCGAAGGAGACGCGGCCGATATCGAGATCGCCGTCGCCGCCGCGCGGCGCGCCTTCGAAGGACCGTGGAGCCGCTTCACCCCGTTCCAGCGGCAGGAATGCCTGCTGAAGTTCGCCGACCTCGTGGAGAAGCACTTCGAGGAGCTTACGCGCACCGACGTGCTCGACATGGGCATGCCGATCACCTCCGCGCTCGCCCGCAAGACCCGCGCGCTCGGCATGATCCGCTTCTACGCCGGGATGTGCACGACCATCCACGGCGAGACGCTGCCGAACTCGTTTCCCGGCGAGGTCTTCAGCTACACGCTGAAGGAGCCGATCGGCGTCGTGGGCGCGATCACCCCGTGGAACGCGCCTCTGACTTCGACGATGTGGAAGCTCGGCCCAGTGCTCGCGACCGGCTGCACGATGGTGCTGAAGCCCGCGGAGGACGCGCCGCTGACGGCGCTTCGGCTCGGCGAACTGCTGCTCGAGGCCGGCGTGCCGGCCGGCGTCGTCAACGTCGTGCCGGGCTTCGGCCACACCGCGGGCGCGGCGCTCGCCGCCCATATGGACGTCGACAAGATCGCCTTCACCGGCTCCGACGTCACCGGCCGCAGGATCATCGAAGCGTCCAAAGGCAACATCAAGCGCGTAACTCTGGAGCTCGGCGGCAAGTCGCCGGACGTGATCTTCGCCGACTGCGACATGGATCTCGCGGTTCCAGGCGCGGGGATGGGCGTGTTCGCTAACACCGGCCAGATCTGCTGCGCGGGCACGCGGCTGCTGATCGAGCGGCCGATCTACGAGGAGTTTGTTGCGCGCGTGTCGGCCTACGCCAAGTCGTTGAAGGTCGGCGACGGCATGGACCCGGCGACGCAGATCGGGCCGGTCGTCAACGCCAAGCAGCTCGATCGCGTGACCGACTATATCGGCATCGGCCTCGGCGAGGGCGCGGTGGCCGCGGCCGGCGGCGCGCGGCTGACCGAAGGCAGTCTCAAGGACGGCTTCTTCATCGAGCCGACGGTGCTATCGGGCGTCCATAACGACATGCGGGTGGCGCAAGAGGAGATCTTCGGCCCGGTCGCCTCGGCGATCCCGTTCGACACGCTCGAGGAAGCCGCCGCGATCTCGAACGCCACCCCGTTCGGCCTCGGCGGCGGCGTATGGACGCAGAATGTCCGCACGGCGCACCGCATGGCGAAGGCTATTCGCTCCGGCACCATCTGGATCAACACCTATGGCGGGCTCGATCCGGTCGTCCCCTTCGGCGGCTACAAGGCGAGCGGCTATGGGCGGGAGTCCGGGCTCCACCATGTGGACGAATATCTCCAGACGAAGTCTGTGGTGATGAAGCTCGCCTAAGACGTCTCGACGCGCTGCTCAACTTGACGGCGCCGAAGAGTGGAGCCCAAAATAGTCGCATCTCAGCGCTATGAGGGCTCCGATGGCTAACACGCTTGGCTATGCCGCGTCGCGCACGGCCTGGAACGCCGCTTCGTCCGCCGTTGCGATACCCGCGGACGGTTATGATGTCGCCGCCTCATGGCGGCGCTGCGTCGACCGTTACCGGCTCGATCCGCTCTCCGGCCAACAGGTCATGACGCTGACCGGGTCTGAGCTGAACCAGCATCGCGAACCCTTTGCGGAGGTTCTGTCCTTCGTCGAGGAGGAGATCTACCAAGTCGCCGAGCCGCTCTCGGCGGCGAGTTTCAGCGTCAGCTTCGCCGACATGGCGGGCGTCATCCTCTACTACCGGTCGGACCGTTCGCTCGGGAACTACCACGAGGTCGAACGCGCCGGGACTCTCTGGGCTGAAGGCGTCGCAGGGACCAATGGGGTCGGCACCTGCGTGGTCGAGCGCCGCCCCGTCCAGGTCTTCAAGGATCAGCACTTCTTTCGCGACTTCGCGCATCTGTCCTGCTGCGCGGCCCCGGTGATGGCGCCGGACGGCGAGATGATCGGCGTGCTGAACTTCACCACCGGCAACCCGGACGTCTCGGAAGGCGCATTCCGGCTCGCCTGCGGGCTGGTGTCCAAGGTCGCGGAGCGCCTTGGCAATCAGCTCTTCCGGCGGCAGTTCCGCAGCAACGCGCTGCTGGCGTCCTTCGGGGCCTCAGGGTCTCTGCTCCTCGCCATCGACGACGAGCACAACCTCGTCGGCGCCAACGCTTCGGCGCGCAGCTGGCTGCAGCTTTCGGAAGGCGCGTTTCGGCAGCGCAAGCTTTGGGATTTCTTCGACGGCGATGGGGCGGCGGCGTTGGCGGGCGAGGCCGGCCGCATCCGCCTTCGGCGCAACGATGAGGAAACCGAGTTCAGCTTCCAAGGGCGGCCCGGCGCAAGCGTCGCGCGGGCGGCGGCTCCAAAATCCCTAAAGCCTCTCAAACGAGCCGATCCGGTCGATCTCTCCGCGGGGCCGACCGTCGAGGCATGCCTCGGCGCGGATCCGCGCATGGGCGGCCAACTCCGCCTCCTGCGACGGGTCGTCGGCAGTCGTCTGCCCATTCTAGTGCTGGGCGAAACGGGCGTCGGCAAGGATACGCTCGCTCGCGCGCTTCATCGCGAGGGCGACCGACGGGACAAGCCCTTCGTCGCCTTCAACTGCGCCGCGGTTCCGGAAAGCCTGATCGACAGCGAACTGTTCGGCTACGGCTCCGGCGCCTTTACGGGCGCGCGGCGCGAGGGCAATCCCGGCCGCCTCGCGGACGCCGACGGCGGCACGCTGTTCCTCGACGAAATCGGAGACATGCCGCTCGCGCTCCAGACACGGCTTCTCCGCGTGCTGGAGACAGGAGAGGTCACGCCGCTCGGCTCCGGCAAGCCGAAGCAAGTCGACCTGCAGGTGATCGCCGCGACCAACCACGACGTGAAGACGCGTATCGCCGAAGGCGCCTTCCGCGCCGATCTTTATCACCGCCTGGCGGCGGTCGTGGTGACCCTCCCGCCGCTTCGCGAGCGCGCGGACGCTGCGGCGCTCATCCGCAGGCTTTTCATGCATGCGCGAGCCGACCGCCCGCTCGACCTCTCGAGCGACGCCCTGGCTGCGCTCCTGTCCCATCCATGGCCCGGCAATGTGCGCGAGTTGCGGTACGTGCTTCAGCGCGCGGTGCTGGTCGCGGACGGCCCCGAAGTGACGGTCGACGATCTGATGCTCGACGCCGCCCGCGGACCCGCTCAGCAGGCCGGTCCACAGAATGAGACCGCCGACACCGCGCGCGGGGCCGTGGCGCTCGCCGAACGACGCGTCATCGAAGAGGCGCTTGTGGCGAATGAAGGGGACGTCACCCGGTCCGCCCGCGCGTTGAAGATCAGCCGCGCGACCCTCTATCGCAAGCTTCGACAGCACCAGCTGGATGTGCCGGGGCGTCGGCACTGAACCACAGTCGGGGCGAGACGTCCGTGTCGCACCTGCGAGACTCGTCGTTCGTTCGTGAAACGCACGCGGACGATTCACCGGCGCGTCACTTCCAGTTCCGATCAAGCCGCCTCTATTTTCACCGCGCTCAAGACTTGCTCAGCTCGCGAAAAGGCGTGGCACGGGGTTTGCGCATGCTCCGATGTTCACCCCTGAAGGCTGAGAGGCGCCGATGTCAGACAGCATTGCCAAACCGAGGCTCGACCGCCGATCGGTCCTGAAGGCGGGCGCCGCCGGCGCCGCCGTTGCGCTCGCAATGCCCTCCATCATCCGTCCTGCCATGGCGGACGACACGATCGTGCTGCTGACCTGGGAGACCTACCACGACGATCCGTGGATCGAAGAGTGGAGCCGCGCCAACAATACCAAGGTTCAGGCGATCCGCATCGGCTCCGAGGACGAACTCTTTCAGCAGCCGTTCTCCGGCGCGGTGCATCCGGACGTCATGTATATCGAGACCGGGTCGCTCGCCCGGTTCAAGGCCGGCGGCCTGATCGTCGACTTCGACGTCTCGCAAGTGCCGAATGCGAAGAACATCACGCCGAAGCTCGACTGGAAGAAGTACGCCAGCATCGACGGCAAGGTGCAGGCGGTTCCCTACAACTGGGGCACCCAGCCGCTGATGTATGATGCCGACGTCGTGAAAACGACCGACAGCTGGTCCGTTCTTTGGGACCCTGCCTACGAGGGCAAGGTCAACATGTTCGACGATTGCTCGCTGACTTTCCCGATGATCGCTCTGCATGTCGGCGCAAAGGATCCGTTCAATCTGACCGACGACGAATTCAAGAAGTGCGAGGACGCGCTTCGCTCGCTTCGCAAACAGATCCGCGTGATCGCACGCGGCTTTGACGACGCCTCCACCATCTATGCGGCGGGCGACGCCGTCCTCGGCTACTGCCAGAACGTCGCGGTCGTCACGTCCCTTCAGCAGAAGGGCAAGAACTTCAAGTATTCCTTGCCGAAGGAAGGCACGCCCACCTGGATCGACTGCGCCGGCGTTTCGGCGAAGGGCAATCGTCCGATCGTCTACAAGTTCCTGAACGACAATCTGACGCCGGAATGGCAGTCGCGCTTCATCACCAGTTCGAGCAACAACGGCGTGCTGAACGTCGCCGACGCCCGCAAGGCCGGCGTGAAGGAGGAGACGATCAAGATCACCAACCTGCTCGACGCCGAAGACCCTTCATTCTGGGAGAAGCTCGTCGTCTTCCAGAAGAACGAGGATCTCGATCGACGCCTGCAGATCTGGAACGACTTCAAGTCAGGCACCCTCTGACGGTCGGCGGCGGGAGATCGAGATGAGCCTGACGGACCAGCCGTTGCTGGCGCTCGATGGGATCGACAAAACCTATGAGGGCGGGAAGAAACCCGCTCTCGACCGCGTGTCCTTCCAGGTCGCGAAGGGCGAGTTCTTCTCCATTCTCGGCCCGAGCGGCTCCGGCAAGACGACGCTGCTGCGGATGATCGCGGGCTTCGAGACGCCTGACCGCGGCCGTGTGGTGATGGACGGCGAGCCCATCACCCACGTGCCGCCGTTCAAGCGGGACGTGCGCACCGTCTTCCAAAGCTACGCGCTGTTCCCGCACCTGACTGTCCAGGGCAACGTCGAATATCCGCTGCGCATGGCGCGCGCCCGACATCCGGAGCGCGCCGCGAAGGCCATGGAGGCGCTCGCGCTGGTCGACATGGCGGATTACGCCGAGCGGTTGCCGCATCAGCTTTCCGGCGGTCAGCGACAGCGCGTGGCGCTTGCGCGCGCGATCGTCTGCCGCCCCAGGGTTCTGCTGCTCGACGAGCCGCTCGGCGCCCTCGACCTGCGGCTACGCCAGCAGATGCAGCACACGCTGGTTTCGCTGCAGAAGGAGCTCGGCATCGCGTTCGTCTATGTCACGCACGACCAAGGCGAGGCCCTGTCGATGTCGAACCGGGTCGCAGTCATGCGGGAGGGCAGAATCGCGCAGCTCGGAACGCCGGAAGAGCTCTATTTCGAGCCGGCGTCTGAGTTCGTCGCTCAGTTCGTTGGTCGCTCCAACCTCATTCCCCTGACCTTCCAATCGGGCGACGACGGTCCGGTCGCGGTGATCGGCGGCTCCCGGTTCCCGCGGTTGACGTCCCGAAAGTCCGGGCCCGCGCGTCTCGCTTTGCGCTTCGAGGCTATCCGCGTCGCGCCTGCGTCAGATGGCGAGGGCGACCTCGCAGGGGTCGTAGAGGACGTCCTGTTCCTGGGGACCAATCTCGAGGTCAACGTCCGCTGCGAAGGGCTGAACCTTATTGCGAGCGTGCCCGCGGCGCGGACGAACGAGCTGTCGCGTGGCCAGCCGGTGAACGTGACGATGGACCTGAGCAATGCGCGGGTCTTCCATGGTTGATCAGTCGGCCGCGGCGACCGGCATGACCGCGCCCGTCATTCCGCGACCGCGGATCGCGCGACTGGTCAATCTGCCGGTCTGGATCTGGCTCGTCGTGATCGTGCTGCTTCCGAATGCGCTGCTGATCGGATGCAGCCTGATGCGCATTTCGAACGGCTTCATCGCCTTCGATCCGTCGCTGGTGAACTATCAGCGGCTCTGGGGCTCTTCCGGATTCTGGACCCTGCTCGGGCGCACCCTGAAGCTCAGCCTCGTCGCGAGCGGGATCGCGGCCCTGGTCGCCTATCCCCTGGCCTTTTTCGTCGGCCGGATCGTCAGGCGCAACAAGGCGCTGATCGTCACTCTCGTCCTCGTGCCGCTGTGGATCAGCCTGCTGATGCGGGTGTTCGCGTGGCGGCTGATCCTCGGCCAATCCGGCCTGCTCAACAGCTTCCTGGTCTCGAGCGGCGTCCTGGATCGCCCGTCGGAGGCGTTCCTTTACACCTCCGCCTCGGTAATCCTGGTCTTCACCTATATTGCGATCCCCTACATCTTCATCGCGACGCTGAACGCCTTCGAGAAACTCCCTCAGTCGCTGCTCGAGGCGTCAGAGGATTCAGGTGCGTCGAGCCTGCAGACCTTCCTGCACGTGGTCTGGCCCCTCACACGCCGTAGCCTCGCCATCGGCGTGTCGCTCGCGTTCCTCATCACCGTCGGCGATTTCGTGACCCCCTCCATGATCGGCGGCATCGACGGGACCACGATCGGCGTCCTGATCTCCTCCCAATTCGGCATGGCGAACAACTGGCCCTACGGCGCCGCCGTCGCGATCGTGCTGATGCTCTGCTGCGGCGCGATCGTCGGCCTCGTCATGGCGGCGTGTCCACAGCGTGGCGTATTGCTCGGCGACGAAGGGGCGAGGCCCGCCTCGGGCGCGCCTTCTGCGCGGGGACGCTGGCTGAAGATCGGAGGCATGACGGGCGTGTTCGCCGTCATCCTGTTCCTCTATGCGCCGATCGCGCTGATGGCGTTCTTCTCCTTCAATGACAGCAAGATGCAGCTCTTCCCGCTCGCCGGGTTGAGCCTACGCTGGTATTTCGATCTAGTTCACAACGACGGGTTGATCGTCGCCGCCCAGCGTTCGCTGATCGTCGCGTTCTTCGTGATCACGTTCTCCACGATCGTCGGCACGGCGTTCGCGCTGCTGTTGCATTACGGCCGGGTCTCGGGCGCGCGCTTCTGCGAATTCGCCATCGCCCTGCCGATCGCCATGCCGGGTGTGGTGCTCGGCATCGTGATGGTGCTCGGCACGGAGATGCTGCGCATTCCCTCAGGACTTGTTCGCACGGTCGTCGGCCAGTCGAGCTTCGTGCTGCCGGTGACGATGATGTTGGTGCTCGCGCGGCTGCGGCGGCTCGACCCGTCGCTCTTGGAAGCCTCGCTCGACCTCGGCGCGGACAAGCTACGCAGCTTCTTATTCGTGCTGCTGCCGCTGATCCGCGGCGCCGTCGCAAGCGGCGCGCTGCTCGGCCTGACGCTTTCGGCCGACGACGTCATGGTCACGCTGTTCCTTGCAGGACCGTCGCAGACCCTTCCGATCTGGGTATTCAACCAGATGCGCTTCGGCTTCACCCCGACGGTCAACGCCGTCTTCACCCTGCTCGCCGTCGCCTGCCTGCTGATCGTCGTCGCTGCGTCGCGGATCGGCGGCAGGCTGGGGCGCCCGGTCGCTCAAAACGACGCATAGGCATTCGCGTCTCAGCGTCTGGATGTATGCTGAGTTGCCTCTAAGACGAACTCCGCGGTTTCGGCGGGGTCGTCAGGTTCTGTTGCTGGATCGGGTTGTCAGTCCTGGGGAAAGAGCCGGCGTCGCCTATGTTCGACAAGCCGGCGGCTTACCGGAGAGCGTCGTGGGGAACGCGGCCGCATGTCCGCCTCTCAAGTCCCCGCGATCATCTCGCGGATGCGGGCGCCCAGCGTGTCCACCACGAAAGGCTTCGTGAGCACCGCCATGCCAGGCTCCAGATTGCCGGAGCTCAACACCGCGTTCTCGGCGTAGCCGGTGATGAACAGGATTTTCAAGCCCGGCCGCGCGACGCGGCCGGCGTCGGCCATCTGGCGACCGTTCATGCCGCCGGGCAGGCCGACGTCGGTGACCAGCAGGTCGATGCGGATTTCGGACTGCAGGATCTTCAGTCCCGCCGCGCTGTCGCCGGCCTCGATCGCGGAATAGCCGAGCTCCTCCAGAACTTCCGTGACGAGCATGCGCACCGTCGGCTCGTCATCGACGACCAGAACGGTCTCGCCATGTTCGGCGCGGGCGGCGGGCTCGATGCCGGGGAAGGCGTCAACCTCCTCCGCCTCGCCGATGTGCCGCGGCAGGTAGATGCACACCGTCGTGCCCTGCCCGACCTCCGAATAGATCCTGACCTGCCCGCCGGACTGCTTGGCGAAGCCGTAGACCATCGAGAGGCCTAAGCCCGTGCCGGCGCCGATCGGCTTGGTCGTGAAGAACGGGTCGAAGGCCTTGGCGACGACGTCGCGCGTCATGCCGGAGCCGGTGTCGGTGACGCAGAGCGAGATGTACTGGCCCGGCGGGATGTCGTGGCGGCGGGCGGCACGCTCGTCGAGCCATTTGTTCGCGGTCTCGACGACCATCCGCCCGCCCTCCGGCATCGCGTCGCGGGCGTTGATGCAGAGGTTCAGCAGCGCGTTCTCGAGCTGGGAGGCGTCGACCAGCGTCGGCCACAGGCCGGAGGCGCCGACGACCTCGATCTCGACGGCGGGGCCGACGGAGCGGCGGATCATGTCCTCCATGCCGAGGACGAGGGCGTTCACGTTGGTCGGCTTGGGCGCGAGCGTCTGTCGGCGGGAGAAGGCCAGCAGCCGGTGGGTCAGCGCGGCAGCCCTGCGCGCCGCGCCTTGGGCCGCCGTCATGTAGCGGTCGACGTCGGCGAGCCGACCCTGGCTGATGCGCGTCTGCATCAGCTCCAGGCTGCCGGAGATGCCGGCGAGCAGATTGTTGAAGTCGTGCGCGATGCCGCCGGTGAGCTGGCCGACCGCTTCCATCTTCTGCGCCTGGCGCAGCGCCTCCTCGGCCTCCGCCAGCCGCTCCTGCTCGCGCAGCCGCCCGGTGACGTCGTAGACGAACTGGTAGGCGCCGATCTGCCGCCCCTCGGCGTCGCGCAGCGCGCTGAACCGCATCTCGTAATGCCGCCGCTCGCCGGCCTGATCGTCGAAGGCGGCGAGCTCCATGAACTCCTCGCCGGCGAGCGCCCGCGCCCAGATCGAGCGGAGAAGCTGTTGCTGTTCCGGCCGGCCTTCGAGCAGCGCCAGCATGTTGTCGCCGACCTTGGGCAGCACGCCGAACATCCGCTCGAACTCGCGCGCTCCGGCGCCGTTGATCGCGAGCCAGACGAAGTCGGCGTCGACGACATGCACGAAGGCGTTGGCGCCCTCCACGATGTCGGCCAGCAGCTTGCGCTGCGCGATCGCCTCGGCGACGCGGGCCTCGAGGGTCTCGTTGAGCTCCCTTAGCGCGCGTTCCGCCGACTTGCGGGCCGTGACATCCTGGAACAGCACCGCCACCTGGCGCCGGCTCGGCGGCTCGACGCGGAAGGCCGCAAGCTCGAGATGCCGACCCGTGGCGACGAGTTCGCGCTCGAAGCGGATCGGGACGCCGGTCTTCAGCACGCCGCCATAGAGCTCGACCCAGCCGTCGGCCTCCTCGCCCACCATCTCGCGCAGCTTCTGGCCGGTGACGTTGGGGATGCCGGCGTGCAGGGCGTAAGCGGGGTTGGCCTCGACATGGACGTAGTCGCTCGACGGACCGTGTGGACCGTCGAAGAACTCGATGATGCAGAAGCCCTCGTCGATCGCGTCGAACAGCAGGCGATAGCGGTCCTCGCTCGCGCTGATCGCGGCGTCGGTCCGCGCGCGTTCGACACTCTCCGCCGCGGTCAGCCGCGCGTTCTCTTCCTCCAGCGCCCGCACCCGAGCGAGAAGGCGATCGACCTCCTCCTGCGTCATGCGGCGTCATCCGGAAGAACGCCGAGATAAACCCGCGGAAGGCGGTCGAGCGGAGGCGACGAAAGTCTGCGGCTGGGCATGGGGCGGGGTAGTCTCTCGAGCGGCTTGGCGGGCCATGTAGCGCAGCCATACGGCTCCGGACAGCGCACAGGCTGCGGCGCATGCGCCTTCCCGGAGGGAGCCAGGCTTGTCGGCTTTATGGCGGTCGACGGCGCAGACGACCGGCGCCCAATTCCTGCCCGGACGCTGCCTATATTGCATTCTTGATCTCTTGTTCTTGCCTCCGACAAATCACGTCCTGATCAGCCGCGGAATGGCCGCGGGCGGAGGATTGTGATGGCAGATACAGCCCGTTTCGCTCGGCTCGACCGCCGCGCCCTTCTCCAGCTCGGCGCGGCAGGCGTCGGGGCGGCGACGCTTGGCGCAGGATCGTTCGCCCGTGCGGCGGAAGAACTGACGGTCGGCGTGGTCTATGTCGGCCCGAAGGGCGATTTCGGCTGGAACCAGTCCCACGCCGTGGCGATCGATGCGCTGAAAAAAGTGCCCGGCGTCCGGGTCGTCGAGGAAGAACGCGTTCCGGAATCAATCGACGTCGTGAAGACGATGCAGTCGATGATCGAGATCGATGGCGCCAAGCTGATCTTCGGAACGTCCTTCGGCTACTTCAATCCGTTCATGGTCGATCTCGCCAAGAAATATCCGGACGTGCAGTTCCGCCACCCGACGACGCTGTGGAGCGCGGACAAGCACCCGAAGAACCTCGGCGGCTATTACTGCCTGCTGTCGCAGGCGCATTATGCGACCGGCGTCGCAGCGGGACTGTCGTCGAAATCCGGCAAGGTCGGCTTCATCGCGGCGAAGCCGATCGGCATCGTGATCCGCTCGATCAACGAGTTCACTCTCGGCGTGCGCAAGGCGAACCCCGACGCTACCGTGCGGCTCGTCTTCACAGGCGACTGGGCGCTGCCGGTGCGCGAGGCGGAGGTCACCAATTCGCTGATCGACAGCGGTTGCGACGTGATCGCCTGTCAGGTCGACAGCCCCAAAGTCATCATCCAGACCTGCGAGACCCGCGGCGCCAAGAGTTGTGGTAACAACGCGGATCAGGCATCGCTCGCGCCGAAAGGCTTCGTCACGGGCGCGGAGCTCAAATACGAGACGATCTACAAGAAGTTCGCGGACCTGCTGTCAAAGGGCCAGCCGTTGCCGAACATTGAGGTCGGCGGCTTCGACAAGGACATGGTGCGCGTCACCCCGTACGGCGCCGGCGCGACGCCGGAGGCTCGCAAAGCGACCGACGTCGCTGTGGCCGATCTGACCGCCGGAAAGCCGGTCTACGTGGGTCCGATCAAGAGCAACAAGGGGGTGGAGATCGTCGCGGCCGGTCAGTCCATCGACAATTACGACGCGGCGCTGAACGCACAGACATACCTGGTCGAAGGCGTGCAGGGCGAACTGTCTTGAGCGAAGCGGTTCGTCTCGCGCCCAAGCTCACGCATACCGGCGCTCTGAGGATGATCGAAGCCGGCGTCGCCAAAGCGATCGAGATCGACGCGCCGGTCAACATCGTGATCGTCGATGAAAGCGGCTGCGATCTCGCGATGGTGCGCATGGACGGCGCGCGCTTCCTGTCGATCGAGACCGCACGCTCGAAGGCGCTGACCGCCTCCTCGCATCGCCGTCCGACTCCGAAGGTGCCGGCCGAGATCGCCGTCGGCCTCGCTTTCGCATCGCTCGGCCGGATCACCCAGATGGCGGGCGGGCTGCCGATCGTGTTCGACGGGCAGACGGTCGGCGGGATCGGCGTAGGTTCGGCGAACGACCAGGAGGACATTGCAATCGCCGAGGCGGCTCTCTCCGCGATTGGGGCTGCGACCCCGTGGGCCGCGCCGCAAGCTTAAGCGTCGCGCCGTCGGAATGGCCGAGACGGCCAATCCGGCGGCGCGCGCAGAGTTCAGTCGGCCGAGGTCGAGGTAAGGCGCCGGCGGTCGGCGCGTGACAGACCGGAGTTCAGTCTCGTCAACACGAACACCGTGAGGGAGATTCCGAACAACAGCATCATCATGTTTTCCAACATTGTCTTCCCAGTCGCTCCCTGTGGATCTGAGGAACCAACGCCATTCTGTGCGACGCGTTGCTGAATGGGCACAGCCTTCGCGCCACAAGGTTTCGGGGACACTTCGGCGTTCGACGGCTTTTGACCGAACTCCGGGCCGTCTAGACGGGATCTACGTGAAGGGCGGCGCGCGCATCGTCGACATGGCCACGAAACCCTAAACCGCTTCCGACAAGGCAGCGCTCCGCGGCGTCATGCCCGCCGAACGCAGCGCCGTTGTGTGGAGCACGAAGCGCTCGACCACCGTCACGGACGCGTCTGGCCGCTCGCTAGAAGATCTCTGATTTCGGAAAGCAGCCTCACGTCTTCAGGCTTCTCCGGAGCGCTGGCGGGCTTGGCCTCTTCCCTCCGCTTCAGCCGGTTCACGCCCCTGATAACGAGGAACAGGATGAAGGCGACGATCAGGAAGTTGATGGTGATGGTCAGGAAGTTCCCATAGGCGAGGACCGCACCTTCTTTCCTGGCGTCCGCCAGCGAGTTGGCGGTCACGGCGGACGACAAGCCCACGAAGTAGTTCGAGAAGTCGAGACCGCCGACCACTGCGCCGACGATCGGCATGAAGATGTCGCTGACCAGGCTTTCAACGATCTTGCCAAAGGCTGCGCCGATGATAACGCCGACCGCGAGGTCGACGACATTGCCCTTCATCGCGAATTCTTTGAATTCCTGAATCATCGACATCCGTCGTCCCCCCTCTCCGCTGCTGCAGCGCTCGTGCGCGCTCGGCCTGAACGCACCTCAAAGCGCGCCTTCAGACAACCGGGATTTTCGTCACCCGGCGCGTGAAAGCTGCTAATTCTCGAGGCTCGCAAATTACCGGAAAAGCCCCGGGGAGAAGCATCGCCTTGCTGGGTTCTGTCGTCGTCGCGGTCGCCATCCTCTATCTCGCCGCGCTTTTCGCGCTCGCGGCCTATGCCGACGGGAAACGGCCGTTCTGGCTCGCCGGCCCTTTGCGCCCGTGGATCTACGCGCTCGGCCTCGGGGTTTACTGCACGTCCTGGGCTTTCTTCGGCGCGGTCGGCTTCGCGGCCCAGACGGGCTGGAGCTTCGTCGCGCTATCGGTCGGCCCGGCGCTGGCGCTGATCCTGTTCGGCCCGACGATCCGCCGCATCGTCCGGCTCGCAAAGTCCGACAACATCACGTCCGTCGCGGACTTCATCGGCGCCCGCTATGGCAAGAGCGAGGTCGTCGCCGGCCTCGTCGCGATCGCCGCCATTGCAGGCGTCACGCCTTATGTCGCCCTCCAGCTCAAGGCGATCTCGACGTCGCTCGAGATGCTGGCGGGGCCCGGCGCCGTATTCGCGATCGATCCGGGCTTCGCCGCTGCGGCCACGCTTGCGCTGTTCGCCGCATTGTTCGGCGCCCGCCAGGTGGCGCCGACGGAGCGGCAGGACGGTTTGATGTTCGCGGTCGCGACCGAATCCGTGGTGAAGCTCGTCTGCTTTGCCGCCGTTGGTCTGTTCGTCCTGTTCGCGCTGCACGACGGGCCCGGCGACCTGATCGCGAAAGCCCGGGAGGCCGGCGTCGGCGCATCCTTCGGCGAGTTTCCGGCGCCGGCGCAGTTCATCGCGCTGACGGCTTTGTCCTTTTCCGCCTTCCTTCTCCTGCCGCGGCAGTTCCACGTCGCGATCGTCGAGAACCGGAGCGATCTCGAGCTGAAGCGGGCGTCCTGGGCGTTTCCGCTCTACCTCCTTCTGCTCGGCCTGTTCGTCGCGCCGATCGCGCTTGCCGGGCTTCTTGCTTTCCCCTCAGGCAGCGGCGTCTCGCCCGACGCCTATGTGATCGCGCTACCGCTCCAGGCGGGTTCGGTCTGGATCACCGGCGCGGCCTTCATCGGCGGCCTGTCGGCCGCGAGCGCCATGGTCGTCGTCGAATCCGTCGCGCTCGCGATCATGGTCTCGAACGACCTCGCCATGCCGATCCTGCTGCGCGGCCGCGCTCGCAGGCAAAGCATGACGCGGCGGCTGTTGGTGCTGCGCCGCGTCGCGATCGTGGCGGCGATCCTGGCCGCCTATCTGCTTCACCGCATGACCGGGGCTGCGCAGCTCGCCGCGATCGGCATGATCTCGATGGCCGCGATCGCGCAGCTCGCGCCCGCCTTCTTCGGCGGCCTGTTCTGGAGACGCGCGACAGGACGCGGCGCGGTGGCTGGAATTGTGGCCGGCATGATGGCCTGGGCCTGGACGCTGATGCTGCCGGCCATCGCCTCCCAGGTGCCCGCGCTCGGATCCGTGCTGACGGAGGGGCCGTTCGGCGTCGGCTGGCTGAGGCCGCACGTCATGTTCGGGCTCGGCCTTTCCGATCCGCTGACCCATGGCCTGCTCGTCAGTCTCGCCGTGAACGCCCTCGCCTTCGTCGCCGCGTCCCTCACCCGCGCGCCATTCCCAATCGAACGGCAGCAGGCCGTCGCCTTCTTCGAGGAGACGCCGGTTTCAGCGACCACGCCTGCGATGCTGCGAAGCCGCCGAACGCGCGCGACCGTCGCCGAGCTCAGCCAGACGGTCGCGCGCTATCTCGGCCCGGAGAAAACCGAGACCGCCTTCCGCGGCTTCGCCATCGCCCGCGGCGGCGAGCCGGACGCGGCCGAGACCGAGGCCGACCTGCAGACGCTACGCTTCGCCGAGCGGCTGCTTGCCTCCGCGATTGGCCCGGCGGCGTCGCGGCTGGTGCTTTCCATGCAGCTCACCCAGCGGGCGGTGACGAGCACGGCCGCGCTGCAACTGCTCGACGACGCCTCGGCCGCCATGCAGTCCAACCGCGACGTGCTCCAGAACGCGCTCGACCACGCCCGCCAGGGCGTGACCGCGATCGACGCCGAGATGAAGCTCGTCTGCTGGAACCGCGAGTTCCGCGAACTGTTCGACTTACCCGAGGAGATGATCCATCTCGGCGTCGGCCTCGACGAGATCTTCCGCTTCAACGCCGCCCGCGGCCTCTATGGCCCGGTCTCGGCGGACGAGTTCATCGCGGACCGCATCGAGCGCTTCGTGGTGCGCCTCGAGACGCTCCGCACGCGCCTGTTCCCCTCCGGCCGGGTGATCGAGATCCGCTCGGCGCGCATGCCGGACGAGGGCGTGGTCACAACATACACCGACATTACCGAGACGGTGGAGGCTCAGGAGGCGCTCGAGCGCGCCAATGAGACGCTGGAGCGCCGAGTCCGCGAGCGCACCCGCGAGCTTACCCGCCTCAACCAGGAGCTCGCCCGCGCCAAGACCGAGGCCGACGAAGCGAACATCTCGAAGACCCGCTTCCTGGCGGCTGCGAGCCACGACATCCTTCAGCCGCTGAACGCCGCGCGGCTGTTCGCGACCAGCCTGTCGGAACGCGCCGTCGAGGGCACTGATCAGGCCCGGCTCGCCCGCAACGTGGATTCCTCGCTCGACGCAGTCGAGGAGATTCTTTCCACCCTTCTCGACATCTCGCGGCTCGACACCGGCGTGATGAAGCCGGAGCTGACAAGCTTCCGGCTCGACGAGATCACCAACCAGCTCGCCCGAGAATTCGCGCCGGTCGCGGCCGAGAAGGGTCTGAAGCTGAAGGTCCTGCCGACGAGCCTGACCGTGCGATCGGACCGGCGGTTGCTGCGCCGCGTACTGCAGAACCTCGTCTCGAACGCGATCAAATACACGCCGTCGGGACGCGTAATCGTCGGATGCCGCAGGCTGAAAGGGCGCGTGCGCATCGAGGTATGGGACACCGGCCTCGGCATCGCCTCGGGCCAGCAGCGGCTGGTGTTCCGCGAGTTCAAGCGGCTCGAACAGGGCGCCAAGGTCGCGCCGGGTGTTGGACTCGGCCTGTCGATCGTCGAGCGCATCGCGCGCATGCTCGAACATCCCATCACGCTGCGCTCGACGCCGGGCGTCGGCTCGGTGTTCGCGCTGGAGACGCCAACGTCGGCCCCAATGCCGGTGACGGCGCCGGTCGAAGTGATCGCGCCGCAGCGCAATTCGGCGCTGAAGGGCCTCACCATCGTCGCGATCGACAACGAGCCGGCGATCCTCGAAGGCATGATCACTTTGCTTGAGGGCTGGGGCTGCGCAGCGATCGTCGCGACCAACCAGCGCGAGGCCGAGCGCGCGCTCGCCAAGCGCAAGGCGGCTCCGGACGTCATCATCGCCGATTATCACCTCGACGAGTCCGACGGCGTCGAGACCATCGTCAACATGCGCTGGAAGCTCGGCCGCGCCGTGCCGGGCGTGCTCGTCACCGCCGACCGCTCGCCGGGCGTCCGCGAGAAGGCGGAAGCCAAGGACATACGGCTGCTGGTGAAGCCGCTGAAACCCGCCGCGCTCAGGGCGCTTCTGGCGCAGCTATCGACGAGCAGAGCGGCGGCGGAGTAGATCTCCCCTTTTCCCGCAAGCGGGAGAAGGGGCCGCCGCGAAGCGGCGGACGGATGAGGCTTCTTCGGGATTGAGGGCGCTCTCCCGGCGGACGAGGCTCCTTCCGAAGCCGTAACCGCGAACTTACCCTTACCCTCTCCAGCATGCGGAGAGGGGCCGAACAGGTCGCTCGTCATCGACGAGAGCGCATTCGCTTCGGAGAGAAGGAAGAGGCGTCGAGCCTTCAGCTCGGCGCGCGCTCCGGCCATTGGCCGGCTTCGATCTTGGAGGCCGCGATGACGGCCTGGGTGCGGCTTTCGACGCCGAGCTTGGCAAGGATCGCGGAGACATGCGCCTTCACCGTGGCTTCCGAGACCGAAAGCTCATAAGCGATCTGCTTGTTGAGCAGGCCCTGGCTCAGCATCATCAACACGCGGACCTGCTGCGGCGTCAGCGTGCCGAGGCGCGCCGCGACCTTGGCCGCCTCGTCGTCGCCGGCCGCGCCGAGGTCGATGTCCGGCGGGGTCCATTCCTCGCCCGACAGCACGACGCGGACGGCTTCCCGCATCTTCTCGACTTCGAGCGTCTTAGGAATAAAGCCCGATGCGCCGAACTCCATGCAACGGCGGATGACCTTGGGATCTTCGTTCGCCGAGCAGACCACAACGGGGACCGCCGGGTATTGGGCCCGGAGATACATGAGGCCGGAAAAGCCGCTGACGCCCGGCATGTTGAGGTCGAGCAGGACGAGGTCGATCGAAGAATCCGCTTCGAGCGCCTTGGAAGCCTCGTCGAAAGAGCCGGCTTCCGTGATTACGGCGGCGCCGCCCGACATGGCCTCACGCAACGCGCTACGGAACAGCGGATGATCGTCGGCGATCAGCAGGCGGTAAGATTCGGCGGTGCTCATAGCTGACTCTTAATCTTGCAGACGCACGGAAGCGATGCGTTAGAACGCCTCTATTCACAAGTCGAATATACCAAAGGCAGCTTAACGCCAGCCTTAAGGGCGGAAAGTGGCCGATCAGCTCCCGCGCGAACCCAGAAAATGCACGATGATCTCGCGCTCATGGGACCGCGCGCGATGCTCGATCAGGAAGATTCCCTGCCAGGTCCCAAGCGCCAGCCGACCGTCGATGACTGGGATGGAGAGCGAAACGCCGGTCAGCATCGCCTTAACATGCGCCGGCATGTCGTCCGGCCCTTCGAGATCGTGCCGCCAGCCGGCGTCTTCCGGCGCCAGCCGCGCCAAAGCGTCGACGAGGTCCTCGCGCACTTCCGGGCTGGCGTTCTCCTGGATGAGGAGCGACGCCGAAGTGTGCCGGACGAAGATGGTGGCGAGCCCGTCGCCGGCGTCACCCTTGCTCAAGGCGTCGGCGACTTCGCGCGTGATGTCGGTCAGGCCCGGCCCACGCGTGCGGACCGAAATGCGGGCGATGACCTGATGGTCCGCGGCGCCGGAGCGGATGTCGGTGGAAGCCATCTCATGCATGCTAGGGCGCATTTGCCGGCCGTCGAAGCCGCCGCGGGTTTTACCGCCCGCCCGGCTCGCGTGAAAGTCATGAAGTCCCGTTCGACGCCGAGCATGATGGCGCCTCCGAACGACGCTGGAATGAGGAACGGATGTCCAAGCCGCTCGTGATCGACCCCGCATGGTTCTCCCCCGGCGCAGCGCCGAAGGAGACCGTCGCCCACGCGGAGGCGCTCATCGCCAAGGGGCGGAACGCGCCGGATATCTGGGCGCTGGGGCCTCGGGAGGTGCGCGCCCGCCGACAGCAGGGCGAGACGCCCTTCGTGATCGAGCCGCCGAGCGCGCGGGCCCAGACGATCGAGATCGATGGGCCGGGCGGCAAACTGCCCTTGAGGATCATCGCCCCGGCGCGACCGGCCGGCGCCTATCTTCACATCCACAGCGGCGGCTGGACCCTCGGCTCGGCCGATCAGGACGACCCGAGGCTGGACCGCCTGGCCGATGAGGCCGGCCTCGCCTGCGTCTCGGTCGAGTACCGGCTCGCGCCCGAATTCCCCTACCCCGCCGCTCCTGACGACTGCGAGGCGGCGGCGCTCTGGCTCGTGCGGGAGGCCGCACCGCGCTTCGGCGTCCAGCGCCTCGCGATCGGCGGCGAATCCGCTGGCGCGAACCTCGCGGCCGTTACGCTGCTCCGCCTGCGCGACCGCCACGGCCTGACGCCGTTCTCCGCCGCGAACCTGACCGCCGGCAGCTTCGACCTCGGACTGACCCCAAGCGCGCGATGCTCAGAGAAGGACCGCCTGATCCTCAGCACGCGCGATCTCCGCCTGTTCGCGGCCGCTTACGTGCAGAACGGCCAGAGTCTCGCCGATCCCGACATCTCGCCGCTTTACGCCAATCTTGCGGGCATGCCGCCGGCCTTGTTCACCTGCGGCACGCGCGACCCGCTGATCGACGACACGCTGTTCATGGCGGCGCGCTGGACAGCGGCCGGGCGGAAGGCGGAACTGTCGATCTGGCCGGGCTCCGCCCACGTCCACACGTCGCTGCCTGAACCGAACGGAGCGGCGGCCAACGACCGGATCGTGGCCTTCCTGAAGGGGTGAGTCTCAGGCCTTGCCGGCTCCCGCGACCACGCTCAGCAGGACCCGGGCGACTTCGGCCGTCACCTTGCGGCGGTACTTGCGGTGGACCAGCTGGCCGTTGTGGTAGACGTCCTGCTCGACATAGAGGGCCTGCCCGTCCCAGCGCAGCACGTTGTCGCTCTCGACCGTCTCGAGGACCTTCAGGCCCTCAATCAGCTTCTCGTCCTGGCGCGTATCCAAAAAGCCCTCCTGTTCGTCGCAGTTTAAGGCGGCCGCCATCATCCGGCGGCCGGTCCTGGTTGTCGAGCGGTCAAAGATCCAGCGGACCCTTGCCCAGCCTCTCGAGCGGGAAACGGTGGACGTCCTGGAGCAGCTCGACGAAAGCGCGCGCGCCGTGCTCGGCGGCGGCTTCGCCGGTCTCCTTTGTCCCCGAAGCCGCATCGCCAATGGCGCCCGCCGGGTGCAGATCCTGGCTCATCCAGCCGAAGCCCGCCGGCGCGCTGGCGCGCAACTGCGCGAAGTCGCGCTCCATGTCGTAGGTCCCGGAGCGGAAGTGCTCGGCCTTATCCATCCGCACGAGCTCGTGGCGGAACGCCAGCATCAGCGACGTCTCGATCTCGCCCGCATGGATGCCGTGGCGGATCTCGTCGCCCGAGAACAGGGCGTTGGGGTAGCCCAAGCGGTGCCAGTTGGTGGTGACCGCGAGCATGCCGTGCTGGACGCGTAGCGCGCGCGCGATGACGTCGAGAACGGGGGAATTACCGCCATGGCTGTTCATCAGCACGATCTTTCGGACGCCAGCGCGCGCGACCGACGCGCCGATCTCGATCCAGGCCCGGATCACGGTCTCGGGCGAGAGCGAGAGCGTGCCCGGAAAGGCGGCATGCTCGACCGACGCCCCAACCATCTGCATCGGCAGGAAGGTCACCGGCAGATCGTCAGGAAGCAGCCTCTCGGCGCGGGCGAGATAGCCCTCGCCGATCATCGCATCGACGCCGACCGGCAGATGCGGCCCATGCTGCTCCACGGCCGCCACCGGCAACACCGCGATCCAGCCTGACGTATTCGAGGCGGAAAATTCCTCGGTCGTCATGTCGATCCAATGGCGGCGCGGCATCAGCGGCATCGAAGGCGGTTCCGTCGTGGCGGGCGCCGCGTCACGCGGCAGGCCGGGTATGCCGCAGAACGGCGCGGACCGCACGCGCCATTTCGCGGAGAGGCACGGTCGGGAGCGCTTCGCCTTGGGCGGCCGGGACGCCCGCCGCTACCTGTTCGGGGAGAAGCGGCAGGTGCAGGAAGGTCGCGACGAAGCCGTCGCGTTCGCGTTCGGCCGCCTCGAGCGTGAGATAGAGCGTCTGGTTGCAGAGGTGCCCGCCCGCCTCGTCGGAGACCATCGACGGGACGCTCTCTTTTTCGATCGCAGCGACAGCGCCCTCGAGGTCCGGCCAGTTCGCGATGCGCTCGGCGAGACCGCCCTCTCTGACCGGACCGAGCGGGCCGCTACGCCCGGCCGAGTCCGGCACGCCAAAGTCTCGGCGGTTACGAGCGATCCGTTCAAGGCAGAGCGCGGCGCGCCCCGCCGCCTGGCCCATCAAGAGAACGTGACTTGGATTGACCCGACGAAGCGCCTTCGACAGCGCGTCTTCGATCGTCTGGGTATCGACATCAAACAGGGCGAAGCCGATGCGCCCCTGGAACTCGGAAGCGAGAATCCTGCGCCGCGCCTGGAGAAGGCGGAGCAAGGCTTCCGAGCAGTTCGGCCCGCCGTGGAACTGCCCAAATGCTGTGATGAGCAAAACCCTTGGGCGCACGGTCAACGCTCCGCCGTCCTCCAGCAAAATTTACCGTAAAGCGAGTTCCAAGTCTCGATTATTGTAATTTGAGGTATAGATAAGGTTCGCGAAAGAGTTAAGACCACGCGTAAAGTGATCTATTGATGAATAATCCTTACGCCAAAACCGTCGGCTTCGAGCTTCTGCATGCCGCCCGTCTGCACAGGGCGCGGAGCGCCCAGCTTCTAGGTGAAATCGGTTTGTTCCCTGGGCAGGAACAGGTGCTGACCCTGCTGGCGGAGGATGAGCGCACCATGGGCGATCTCGCCACCAGCCTCCGCGTGCGGCCGCCGACCGCGTCCAAGACGATCGCCCGGCTCAGCGCCCAGGGCCTCGTCGAGCGGCGCGCATCGAACGGCGACGGCCGTACCGTCCGCGTCGGCCTGACGGACGAAGGACGCGCGCGCGCGACCGCGGTCGAAGCGGTCTGGCGCGCGCTCGAGGCCGAGGCCGTCGCGGGGCTCGACCCGAAGGACCGCAAGCGTCTCCGAAAGCTGCTGCGGAAGCTCGGCCAGAACGTCTCCTCCCGCTCCATCGCAATGGACCACATCGACGAGGTCCTCGTACCGGAATTTGAGGGCGCTTCCGAGACCGTCTGAAGCCTCAGAGCCTTTCCCTAAGCTCTGCGAGACGCGCGATCTGAACGCCGGCGGCGTCGAAGTTGTTCGGGTCGAGCCACGCCTCGAGCGCCGCCTTCACGCGGGGCCACTCGTCCTCCACGATCGCAAACCACGCGGTGTCGCGGCTGCGGCCTTTGACGATCATGTGCTTGCTGAAGATTCCCTCAAATCGGAACCCCAGTCTGATCGCGGCCGCGCGCGAAGGCTCGTTGAGCGCGTCGCACTTCCACTCGTAGCGGCGGTATCCGAGATCCTCGAAAGCATGGCGCGCCATCAGGTACATCGCCTCGGTCGCCGCTGGCGTGCGCGCGAGTTGCGGCGAAAACAGAATTGAGCCCACCTCAATGGAGCGGTGCTCAGGCTCGATCCGCATATAGGAGGCGCGCCCGACGGTGCGGCCGCTCGCGGCCTCGCGGATCGCGAGCGGCACAGTCGTGAGCGAGGCCGACGAGGCGGCGAAGTCCGCCCGCAGCGCCGCTTCGTCCGCAAACGGGCCGGTAAAGAGATAGGCGAACAGCCGCTCGGCCGCGGCCCCGCTCACTTCGGGAAAAAGATCCGCGGCGTCGCGCGCCGGATCGGTCGGACCGATGCGCACGTGGCGGCCTGTCAGAGTGATCGGCGAGGGCCGGCGCGCAGGTCCGCCCGTGACCATAGATCCCCGCGGCAATGGCGCGCTCATAGCGGCGCCATCGGCGACCAGCCTTCGCCCGGCGAGAAGCGGGCGACCGCCCGGTTCGGCCCTTGCGCCGGGAACGCGATCCATGCGCCGCCATCCGCCGGACAGCCGCCGAGATAGCCGAGGCCAAAGAATTCCTTGGGCCCGCTGGCGTCGGTCTTCGCCCGCGCAGTCACCTCGGCCAGATGCGCGCGAATGTGTTCGGAGCCCTCCTTGAGCGCCTTCGCCTTCAGGAGATCGATCTGCTTCGGCGAGCATTTGTCGGCCTGCGGATGAAGCGCGATGCGCATCTTCACGTTCGAGCGACCAACCTTCGTCGCGACCTCGAACGATTTCGGCGCGGCGAGCGCCGGCGAGGCGATGGAAAGCAGGAGCAGACAGGAGAGCGTACGGCGCATGAACGAGCCTCAACGCAAAGAAAAGCGGCGGACCATCAGGCCCGCCGCTTCCATAACGGTTGATCAGGTTCGGGATCAAGCAGCCGAGCGGCGCTGCCCCTCATGTCGACCTTCCGCAAATTCTTCAATGATCTTCGCGTTGAAAGCCGGAATGTCGTCGGGCTTGCGGCTCGTAACGAGGCCCTTGTCGGTGACGACAGCTTCGTCGGAGACGATCGCGCCTGCGTTTGCGAGATCCGTCTGGATCGACTGGAAGCCGGTCATCTTGCGGCCCTTCACCAGGCCCGCAGAGATGAGCACCTGCGGTCCATGGCAGATGGCGGCGACAGGTTTGCCGGCCGTGAAGAACGCCTTCGCGAAGGCCTTCGCCTTCTCGTCAACGCGCAGAGCGTCCGGATTGAAGAGGCCGCCAGGGATGAGAAGGCCGTCGAACGACGAGGGGTCAGCGGAGGACAAGTCCTGGTCCACCTTCACCGTGTCGCCCGGCTCGTCGTGCTTGAAGCCCTGGATCTCGCCTGACTTGGGGCTGACGACTGTAACGGTCGCGCCAGCATCCTTGAGAGCTTTCATCGGCTCGGTGAGCTCGACCTGCTCGAATCCGTCAGTGGCGAGAATGGCGATCTTTCGTCCGTCGAGGCGATTAGCCATCGTGAGACTCCTTCTTGTTTAAGAGCGCTCGATCGGACCAAAGATCCGACCGCGCGGCGCGAAAACCGGCGCCAGCCTTCATTTGGACAACCAATAGCGCTGGCGAATGTTCCGTGTTTTGCCCTCAGTCCTCCCGGGTCGGGGCGTGCGGACGATCGCCCTGGTCGGTTTGCAAACCGGGAAATTCGCCGAGGTTTTCCTGCAGAAACGCTTCTTCGACAGGCTCACCGCGCTCGGCGGGAGTGACCACGCCGTCGGCGAGCGGATTCGGCTCCAGGCCCGCTTCAGGGCTCGACTCCATCCCCGCCAGTTCGCGGGCGCGCTCGAGATAATCGTCTTCGCGTCCTGCGGGGCTTCCCGCGTCGATCCAGAGCTTCTTCGCGCGCTCGCGGAGCTTTGGGGTGATCGGGGTCTCGGACATGGGTGAACCTCGCAGGCTTCGACAGGAACTCCCCGTCGAAACCCGCGAGCGCGTCCGGAGGTTCCGGATCAGCCGGCCGATACGCCGGACTGCTTGGCCTGGCTCGCCGTCCCTTCGAGATGGGCGACGAGGCCGGAATCGAGGCCGAGCTTCTCGGCCAGACGCCGGAGGAATTCCTGTTCGGACGGCGTATCGGGATCGATCGTCAACCGCGCCGCAAGCCAGACCTCGGAGCCGAGCTCCGGTCCCCGGGCGTCGGCGGCAAGTCCATCGAGGTCGTCGGGGCGGCCGAGTTGCTCCAGCAGGAAGGTCTGCTCGTCGCCATCAGCGCCGGACGCCCTCAGGCCCTCGCGGATCTTGGAAATCTCTTCGCCGTCGATGCGCCCGTCGGCGCGTGCGGCCGCGATCATCGCGCGCACGAGCAGCAGGCCGAGGCTCTGCTCCTCGTTCGGGGAGTTGGGTTGGAACGGCGTCTCCGCCGGGGGCGGCGCGATCGGCACCGGCCCAGCCTGCGGCGTCGGCTGCGACGGCGCGGATTGCGTCTGCTGATAGTTCTGCCACGCTTTGTAAGCGAGCCCGCCGAGGATCGCGAGGCCGCCGAGCTGCATGGCCGAGCCGCCGAGCGCAGGTCCTTTGCTCTTTCCGCCGCCGAGCAGGACGGAGGCGAGCGTGCCCGCGATAGCGCCGCCGGCTACTCCGCCGAGCTTCCCGCGCGCCAGATCCTGGACCTGGGAGAGGATGTCGCCGGCCCCGCCGCTGGAGGGCGGGCTCCCGTAATCGTTACCTCGACTGCCTCCATAGCCGCCGGATTCGCCCGGCCGGCCATGTGATCTGGTGGGTGCGGGAGAACCGAACGCTCCGCCTGAGCCGAGCAGTTGGTCCAAGATTTTCTTGGCGTCGATCATCGGAGCGGTTCCTCATAGACGGCCTTTGACCGTCCGGAGGTAGTGTCCGCCAGCGCCAGCGCCAGAGACGCGGCTCAGCGCGCCTTCAGCGCGGAGGCTTCGGACGCCAGCGCTTTGATCGCCGCCCAGTCGCCGCTTTCGATCGCCTGCTGCGGCGCGACCCAGGAACCGCCGCAACACACCACGTTCTTAATTGCGAGGTAGTCGCGGACGTTGCCCATGTCGATGCCGCCGGTCGGCACGAAATGAAGCTCCGGAAGCGGGGCGACCAGCGACTTCAGGAACGGCGCGCCGCCCGCGGGGCCGGCGGGAAAGAATTTCGCGAAGGTTACGCCGCGCTCGGCGAGGTGCATCGCTTCCGACGCTGTCGAGCAGCCCGGCAGATAGGGAATCGGCGCCTCGCCGCCCGCAGCCAGAAGGCGCGAGCTCGAACCGGGACTGACAAGGAAGGCCGCGCCGGCGGCGATCGCCTTCTGGACGTGCTCGGGCTCGAGGATGGTGCCCGCTCCAACCGTCACGCCTTCGACCTCGTTGACGATCGCCGTCAGCACGTCGAGCGCCTGGGGCGTTCGCATCGTGATCTCGAGCACAGTCAGGCCGCCGTCCCGTAACGCCTTCGCAGTCTCGACGCCGCTCTGAACGTCATTGAAGGTCAGAACGGGGATCACCGGGACCTGCGCCAGAATGGCGGCGAGGCGTTCCGTCTTGGCGAGAGTGAACGACATGGAGTCTCCCGTGAGGACCTTCGTCTTTCGGCGAACGTCCTTCCGCTTCGGGGAGGCTCGAGTCAAGCGGCGGACGGGTCCGCGGCCTGCGATGTCACTTGCCGCCTAGACATCCGCCTGCGTTAAGATCGCCGCGCGACCCGTCGGGACAGGTGACGTAGCGGGATTTCGGCTCGGAGCCGCCAGAGCCCGCCGGCCCGCTTGCGACGTTGTTGGCGCTGTTGGCGTTGCCGACGCCGCCGCCCGATCGCCCAGTCACGCCCGCCGCGGAGCCAGACCCGCCGCCAATGACGTCGCCCGCGCCGGGCGCCTGCGAATAAGACGGCGAGCCGCCGGAAGCGCCGCCGCCAACACTCCCGCCTGCAGAACCCGCAGCGCCGCCTGAGGAGCCGCTAGATCCAGATCCTCCTCCGCCCGAGCTTTGCGCCAAAGCGGCTTCGGCGGAAAACAGGACGGCGCCAGCGAGGGTCAGCGCCAGGATTGCGCGCGCGATCGACATCGCATCGTCCTTCGTGCTGTTAGCGCATGGCTTCGAGACCGATTGGCGCGTCAAATCAGCAGGAGCTGCGCGATCACCCACAGGCCCATGCCCCACATCGCGACGATGGCGGCCGAACTGCCATATTCTACCGCTACCTGGCGACGTTCGAATCGCCTCAGCGTGTTGTCCGTCATGACGTCTTTCCCCGCTTTGCGCCTTCCGGGCCTCTCTGAAGCTCAAACGCCGTCGACTCCGCGGAGTTCCCGGTGACTGAGGCGCGCCTCTATCTGGGCGTCGACGGCGGCGGCACGCGCTGCCGCGCCCGTATCCGGGACGATGCCGGGTCGCTTCTCGGCGAGGGCGAGGCAGGCTCTGCGAACGCGCGGCGCGGCGCGCGCGCGACGATGGGCGCCATTGTAGCCGCGAGCCGCGCCGCCCTCGCTATTGCCGGCCTGCCCATGACCGCTCTCGGATCGCTTCACGCCGGCGCGGGCCTCGCCGGGGTCTGCCAGCCCGCGGACATGGCGGCGATGGCGGCCGAGCCGCACCCGTTCCGCTCGCTTCGGCTGACGACCGATTTTACGACCGCCTGCCTCGGCGCGCATGAGGGACGTGACGGCGGCGTGGTGATCGCCGGAACGGGGAGCGTCGCCTATGGGCGTCTGCGAGGCCGGGAATGGCGCTTTGGGGGCTGGGGCTTCGAGGCGAGCGACGACGGCGGCGGGGCGGCATTGGGCCGCGCGATCGTACGGCATGCGTTGAAAGCGGCGGATGGGATGGCGCCGCGCGGAACGCTCTCGGAAAGCGCGTTGCTGGCGCTCGGCGGCGACCAGGAGGCGGCGGTGAGTTGGTGCGGGCGCGCGAGCCCCGCAGATTACGGCCGACTTGCCCCACTGGCGTTCGAGCACGCCGCGGCGGACGCCGAAGCCGCGCGCCTCCGTGACGAAGCTGCGGCCGAGATCGGCGCCCTCGTCATGCGCCTGCTCGAACTTGGCGTGGACCGGGTCGCGCTGGTCGGAGGGCTCGCTGCCCCGCTCGCGTCCCATCTTCCGGAACAGGCCTGCGCCGCTCTCGTGGAGCCGGCGTCGGACGCCGCCGACGGCGCGATCGCGCTCGCCCGCCTGGGAGACGCCGCATGAGCCGCTTCGTCCTGAAGCCGCAACGCCTGTTCGACGGCCAGGCATTCCGCGACGGCGCGGTCGTGTTGGTCGACGGCCAGCGCATCGCCGCCGTCGGCGCAGACGCCGACATGCCGTCGGAAGTCGCTCGGATCGTCGTCGAAGGGTTGCTCGCACCAGGCTTCATCGACGTGCAGGTCAATGGCGGCGGCGGCGTTCTGCTGAACGACGATCCCTCTCCCGCCGCGATGGCGGCCATCGCCCGCGCCCACCGCCGGTTCGGGACGACGGGCCTGCTGCCCACGCTGATCACCGACACATCAGAACGGATGGCGGCCGCCCTAGCCGCATCGGACCAAGCGGTCCGAGCGTCGGTCCCCGGGGTGCTGGGCGTGCATATCGAAGGGCCGTTCCTCAACCCCGCCCGAAAGGGCGTGCACGACCCTGCGCTCATGCGGGCGCCCAAAGACGACGACCTGGCGTTACTCACCGAGGCCCGCGCCGGCGCGACGCTCGTCACGCTCGCGCCGGAGATGGTCGGTCAGGGCGCGGTCGCGCGGCTCGCTTCCGCAGGCGCCAAGGTTGCCGCTGGGCATACCGAGGCGGACGCCGCCACGCTGGACGAGGCGCGCCGGGCCGGGATGACTGGCTACACGCACCTCTTCAACGCCATGCCTCCGATGGGCGGCCGGGCGCCGGGCCCCGTCGGCGCGGCGCTTTCGGAACGGGTGACGTTTTGCGGCTTGATCGTCGACATGCACCACGTCTCGGCCGAGGCCATGAAGGCCTCGATCGCGGCCAAGGGCTTTTCGCGCGTGATGCTGGTGACGGATTCGATGTCCACGATCGGTACGGACGTCGACGAGTTCGTGCTTCAGGGCCGGAGGATACTGCGCGGCGGCGGCAGGCTCATGACGGAGGACGGCACGCTCGCAGGTTCCGATCTCGACATGGCGAGCGCGGTGCGAAACGTGGTCGAAGCGCTCGGGCTTCCTCTTGGCCAGGCGCTGGCGATGGCGTCGATCGTACCGGCCGCGTTTCTCGGGCTGAACGACCACCTCGGCTGCATCGCGCCTGGGCTGCGCGCTGACCTTGTTGCGCTGAACGATGCGCTCGAGGTAAGCGGCACGTGGATAGCCGGTTCGTACGAGGCGGCATGAGGGCTCAGCGCTTCTCCAGCCCTTTGGTCATGATCTCGGCCCACCACATCGTGCCGGTCATCCAGGACGCGAGTGGGCTGCCTGTAAGCGGGTTCATGGGCCGCGACTCCAAAGCTGCCGCGCATGACGCCGCGCGATTGCAAGGGGCGAACGTTCTAAGGATGGGCGCGTTCCGAGGAACGCGCCCATAGTATCGTATTGATCGGATAAGTCTTTCTGCTCCCAAGCCTGTTTCTCGCGACCTGGCCGGGGCCTGCGACCGAAAGGCCGCTTGTAATGTTATACTATTACAGTTAGCTCTCTCGGACCGATGCCACTCGATGTGAGCCAATGGCCGAGCGCGATCCCTTCCTGTCTTCCCTGATCGCGCAGCCGGCCTCCCGCCGCGTGATCGGCGCGTTGGCGGCCACGGCGTTTCTGTGGGTCGCCGTGCTTTGGGCGATCGCCACGCCATGACCGCTTCGACGAACGCCATCTCCTTCCGCGATGTGACGGTCGCCTATGATCGCCGCCCCGCGGTGCATCACCTCACCGGCGGGTTCGAGCAAGGCGGCCTGACCGCCGTTACCGGCCCCAACGGCGCGGGCAAGTCGACCCTGCTGAAAGCCCTGATGGGCGAGCTTAAACCTTCCGCGGGAGCGATCGACCGCGGCGGTCTTAGGTCGCGCGATTTCGGCTATCTGCCGCAGGCCGCCGACATCGAGCGACGCATCCCGCTGTCGGTCGCCGACGTCGTCATGCTGGGCGCCTGGCGCGAGACCGGAGCCTTCGGCGGAGCAACGCGGGCTTCGGCCGAGCAGGGCCGCCGTGCGCTGGCCGCCGTCGGGCTCGAGGGCTTTGAGCGCCGCCCCGTCGGCACGCTCTCCGCCGGCCAGTTCCAGCGCGCGCTGTTCGCCCGTCTGCTGATGCAGGACGCGGAAGTCATCGTGCTCGACGAGCCGTTCACCGCGATCGACGCGCGCACCACCCGCGATCTGCTGGAGATCGTGAAGCGTTGGGGCGGCGAGGGCCGAACGGTGATCGCCGTGCTGCACGACCTCGAACAGGTGCGCGCGCATTTCGCCAACACCCTCCTGCTTGCCCGCGAGGCGATCGCTTGGGGACCGACCGAAAGCGCGCTATCGCCCAAGAACCTGCTGCGCGCGCGCGCCATGGCGGAGAGCTGGGACGAACACGCCCATGCCTGTGACGGCGATCATCACAGGCTGAGGCTGAGCGCGTGAGCGCTTACGACCTCCTGCTCGCGCCGATCGTGGACTACGGCTTCATGCGCCGCGCGCTGGTGGCGACGCTGGCGCTCGCAATCGGAGCGGCGCCCGTCGGCGTGCTGCTGATGCTGCGCCGCATGAGCCTCGTCGGCGACGCCATGGCGCACGCCGTGCTTCCCGGCGCGGCGGTCGGCTTCCTGATCGCCGGCGGACTTTCGCTGCCGATGATGGGGCTCGGCGGCCTGATCGCTGGCCTCTCGGTGGCGCTGCTCTCGGGGATCGTCAGTCGCGCGACCGATTTGAACGAGGACGCCAGCTTCGCGAGCTTCTACCTCGCTTCGCTCGCGCTCGGCGTCCTGATCGTCTCGCTGCGCGGCTCGAACGTCGACCTGCTGCACGTGCTGTTCGGCACCATCCTCGCGATCGATTCCGAAGCGCTCGTGCTCGTCGCGGGGATCGCGACGCTGACGCTGCTGACGCTCGCCATCGTCTATCGGCCGCTGGTCGCGGAATGCTTCGACCCCGGTTTTCTGCGCGCCGTCGGCGGCCGGGGACCGCTCTATCACCTGCTCTTCATGTTCCTCGTCGTCATCAACCTCGTCGCTGGCTTCCAGACCCTCGGCACCCTGATGTCCGTCGGCATGATGACGCTGCCGGCGGCGGTCGCCCATCTCTGGGCGCGCTCGCTGCCCGGCCTGTTCGCGGTCGCAGCCGCTGTCGCCGCCGTCTCCGGCTATGTCGGGCTGATCGTCTCCTTCCATCTCGGTTTCGCCTCCGGCCCGACGATCATCCTGACGGCGGCCTCGATCTACCTCGCGTCGCTGCTCGTCGCGCCGGCCGGCGCGCTGAGGCGGCTGATCCCCCGCCCGCATTTGGCGGGCTGACTGTCCCAAACGGAGAGCCCCGATGCTCCTTCGCTCCAGCCTGTCCGCGCTCTGCGCCGCAGCGTCGATGCTGCTCGTCCAGCCCGCAGCCGCAAAGACGCTCGAAACCGTCGCGAGCTTCACGGTGCTCGCCGACGTCGTGAAGAACGTCGGCGGCGACCACGTAAACGTCACGAGCCTCGTTCCCCCGAACGGCGACCCGCACGCCTTCGAGCCGTCGCCGGACGACGCACGCAGGCTGAAGGCCGCCGATCTGGCTTTCGTCAGCGATCCCGGTTTCGAGACGTGGTTCCCGCGCCTCGCCAAGGCCGCCGGCGCGGCCAAGCCGCCAGTCGCGGTGTCGAAGGGCGTCAAGACGATCGAAATGGAAGAGGAGGCCGAGCCCGGGCACGACCACGGCCATGGCAAGGTCCGCGACCCCCACGTCTGGAACAGCCCGGCGAACGTGCTCGTTTGGGTCGGCAACATCGAGAAAGCGCTTAGCCTGGCCTCGCCCGAGGACGCCGCGGACTTCCATGCCAACGCCGCCCGCTATGCGGACGAACTGAAGGCGGTGAACGCCTATGGCCATCAGACATTCGACGACGTGGCGAAGGAGAAGCGCAAGGTCCTCACCAGCCACGACGCCTTCGGCTATTTCGGCGCGGAGTATGGCGTGACGTTCCTCTCGCCGCTCGGCGTGACGACCGAGGCCGAGCCCTCCGCCAGGGCGGTCGCGGCGCTCATCAAGCAGATCCGGGCCGAGAAGGTCGGGACCTACTTCCTCGAAAGCTCGAACGATCCCCGCCTCATCCGTCAGATCGCGGAGGCGACCGGCGCTCAGCCCGGCGGCGAGCTCTATCCGGAAGCGCTGTCCACGACCGACGGGCCGGCCCCGACCTATCTCAAGATGATCCGCTACAACATCGACAAGATCGCCGGCGCGATGGGGAAGTAAGCCGCTACTCCGCGGCCTGACGGCCAAGCGGGTTCGGCAGCGTCTCCGGACCCGCTCCCAGCTCCAATTGCTCCAGCCGCGCGCCCCTGCGGGCAAGCTTCTCGGCCGAGATGCCGATCTGGTCGAGGTCGCCGACCGCCTGACCGAAGTGGACTTTGAGCTTCTCCACGCGCTCGCCGATGCGTCGGACGTCGTCGAGCAGACGTCCGACCTCGGCCTGCAGAAGATGCGCCTGGTCGCGCATCGCGGCGTCGCGGGTCAGGCCCTGCACGACCTGTACGGCGAGCATCAGCAGCGAGGGCGAGACGATCAGCACGCGCAGGCGGTGCGCGCGCGTGACGACGTCGTCAAACTTCTCGGCGAGCTCGGCGTGGATCTGCTCGGACGGCACGAACAGCAGCGCCACGTCCTGCGTCTCGCCGGACACCAGATATTTCGCCGCGACGTCCGTGACATGCTTTCCGACGTCGGACCGAACCCGCGCCTCCGCAGCCTTCGTCGCGTCCGGCGTCTCCGCCACCCGCAGCCGCTCGAAGCCTTCAAGCGGGAACTTTGCGTCGAGCGCGAGCGGGCGCTCGTCGCCGGGAAGGTGGATCAGCGCGTCGGGACGAAACCCGTTCGAAAGCTGCGCCTGGAAGGCGTAGGCCGAAGGCGGCAGCGAATCCCTGAGGATCGCCTCCATCCGCCCCTGCCCAAAGGCGCCGCGGGCCGGCTTGTTGCCGAGGATGGCCTTGAGGTCGGTCACCTGCCCTGCAAGCGCGCCGATCTGCGCGCCCGCGGCGTCGATGACGGCGAGTCGCGCCTCGAGCTTCGCCAGTTGCTCCGCGGTCGCCTGCCCATTCACGGTCAGCCCCTCGCCCACACGGGCGCCGACGGCGTCAAGCCGTTCCGCGACGCCGCGGGCAAGGTCCGCCTGCCGCGCGCCAATCGCCGACGCAAAAGCCTGCAGCCGCCCCATCGCCTCGGCCTGCAGGCGCTCGACGCCCTCCAGCCTTCGGTCCGCCTCCTGCGCGCGCAAGGCCGCCTCATAGGCCTCGCGCCGCCGCGCGCGTCCTGCGCCCATCACGGAGAACAGCACCAGCAGCAGCGCGCCGAGCGCAGCGGCGACGAGAAAGGCGAGCGCTTCGCCGGTCGAGACAATGCGGCCCGCGATGATGAAAAGCGTCTGGTCCATGGCCGCTCGAATCTCGCACGGAACAAATAAAGAACAGGTTGACGCCCGCGGCGCAAGGCCCTATCGGCGGGTCTTTCCCGTCGCTTAAGACTTCAAGCTCATGGCCGCCGCTCCCCTCGTCTACATCCCGGACGCCAAGCTCCGCCTCGTCAGCGAACCCGTCGCCGAGGTCAATGACGACGTCCGCGCGCTCGTCGCGACCATGTTCGAGACGATGTACGAGGCCTCGGGCATCGGCCTCGCCGCGATCCAGATCGGCGTCGCCAAGCGCGTCGTGACAATCGACCTCGCGGGCGAGGACGAGGACCCGCAGCCGCTGGTTTTCGTCAATCCAGAGGTCATGAAGGCGTCTGAGGAAAGGCAGCTCTACGAAGAGGGCTGCCTGTCGATCCCCGACTATTATGAGGAGGTCGAGCGTCCGGCGAAGGTTACGGTGCGCTATCTCGATCGCGACGGCGCCCCCCAGGAGATCGAGGCGGAAGGCCTGCTGTCGATCTGCCTCCAGCACGAGATCGACCATCTGAACGGCGTGCTGTTCATCGACCACATCTCGCGACTGAAGCGCGACCGGGTGGTGAAGAAGTTCGAGAAGGCGCGCGCGATGGGCGAGCTGCCGTCCTTCCCCCGCCGCGACAAGAAGCGCCGCGAGCCGGAGCCTGTCGCGTCCTGAAGCAAAAGCTAACACCTCTCCGTCATTCCGGCTGAAGCGAAGTGGAATGCCGGAATCCATCACCGCGCACGCAAAGGTCATGGCGAGAGACCTCGAATTCTAAGACCCTCGCGGTGATGGATTCAGGGACAAGCCCGGAATGACGGCGGCGAAAATCCGCATAACATGACGGAAAACCCATGCCGCTTCGCCTCGTCTTCATGGGCACGCCGGACTTCTCCGTTCCCGCCCTCTCCGAGTTGATCGGCCAGGGGCACGAGATCGTGGCGGTCTATACGCGCGCGCCGAAGCCCGCCGGCAGGCGGGGCATGGAGCTGACGAAATCGCCGGTTCACGCGCTCGCCGAAAGCTTCAACCTCCCCGTCTACACGCCGAAGAGTTTTCGCGACGAGGCGACGCTTTCGGTCTTCGCCGAACATGAGGCCGACATCGCCGTCGTGGTCGCCTACGGGCTGATCCTGCCGAAGGCGGCGCTCGACGCGCCCGAGTTCGGCTGCCTCAACCTCCACGCCTCTCTACTGCCGCGCTGGCGAGGCGCGGCGCCGATCCAGCGCGCGATCATGGCGGGCGACGCCGAGACCGGCGTGATGGCGATGCGCATGGAGGAAGGCCTCGACACCGGCCCCGTCGGCATGGCCGAGCGCGTCGCAATCGGGCCGGACGAAACGGCGGGCGAGCTGCACGACCGGCTATCACGGCTTGGCGCGGACCTTCTCGCCCGCGCCGTCGCCGCGATGGGCCGTGGCGGCCTGACCTTCCGCCCCCAGGACGACGACGGCGTGGAATACGCCGCGAAGATCGAGAAGGCGGAAGCGCGCATCGACTGGTCGCGCCCGGCCCGCGAGGTCCATGACCGCATCCGCGGCCTGTCGCCCTTCCCCGGCGCATGGTTCGAGCTCGAAGGGCCGCGCGGGCCGGAGCGGGTGAAGGTTTTGCGCTCTGCGCTCAGCGAGGGCTCCGGAGCGCCCGGCGAAGCCCTCGACGAACGTTTGACCATCGCCTGCGGCGAGGGCGCAGTGCGCCTCACCCAGCTCCAGCGCGCCGGCAAGGGACCGGTCGACGCCAGCGCCTTCCTCAACGGCGCGCGGATCGCTCCGAGCTCGCGGCTCAACTGAAATGCCGCGCTACCGTTTCACCGTGGAATATGACGGAGCCCCCTTTGTCGGCTGGCAGCGGCAGGCCAACGGCGCTTCCGTGCAGGGCGCTCTGGAGGCGGCGTTCGCGGCCTTCACGGGCGAAACGCCTGTGGTGAAAGGCGCAGGCCGCACCGACGCCGGCGTCCACGCTACCGGTCAGGTCTTCCATCTCGACCTCGCCCGGGCATGGCGCACGGACACGCTACGAGATGCCGCGAACGCCCATCTCGTCCCGCAACCCGTCGCGGTGCTGGACGCGGCGCAAGCCCCCGACGATTTCGACGCCCGCTTCTCCGCGATCCGACGCCATTACGTCTACCGCATCGTCGACCGGCGCCCGCCGCTGGCGCTCGATCGCGGTCGGGCATGGCGCGTACCGAAGCGGCTCGATGCGGAGGTGATGGATGCGGCGGGCAAACGCCTGCTCGGCCGGCACGATTTCACGACCTTCCGCTCCTCCGCCTGCCAGGCCACGAGCCCGCTCCGCACGCTCGACCGGCTGGACGTCACGCGCGACGGCGACGCCGTGCTGATCGCGACGAACGCGCGCTCCTTCCTGCACAACCAGGTGCGCTCGATGGCGGGGTCGCTGGTTGAGGTCGGCCTCGGCCGCTGGTCGGCCGACGATCTGGCCACCGCGCTTGACCGCGCCGACCGCGCCGCCTGCGGACCGGTCGCGCCGCCGGACGGGCTCACCCTCGTTCGGGTGGACTACTGAAGCGAGCGGGTCGGAGCGGAAGCCCCTTTCTTAGCGCGCCTTGGGCGCCGGCCCCTTGCACTCGGCGTTGATTTTGTCGAGCGCGGCCGCGATGCCGGCGAGCGAGTAGGTCTGCGTCGAGGCCCGACCACGCGTCGGCGTCAGCTTCAAAATCATGTCCTTGCGTCCCTCGCGCATCGCCAGCACGAGCGCCGCCTGCTCCTCGTTCGAGTTCATGAACGCGCCGTCGCCGCGCGCCGCCATCTTGAACGCCTTGTCGTCGACATCGAGTTCGACGACGCTTTCGGGCTTTAGTTGAAAGCCCGGCGTAACGCTGACCTCGTTCAAAACGTTCTCCTGAGGACGATTGGAGATGAAGAAGTACGCCCCGGCCGGCGGCTGAGCCGATTTGCGCCGTCCCTTCTCAGGAGTGGCGAGCGCGTAACAGACGCGGCCGCCCTTCACGGGCGCCGCGTAGGCGGTCCAGTCCTTGAACTCTCCGAGCGTCGTCGGCGCGGCGGCGCCAGCCTGAGGCGTCTGCGCGAGGACGTCGCCCGCGCCGAGCGCGAGCAGGCCGGCTGCGAGGATGAAGACGAAGCGGGAGCGGTCGAACATGGCGGCGCTTTCGTGTTTCCGGCGCAGGCGGGAGCGACGGAGGGAATCCAGTGAGCGCGCGGCCGGCTGGCCGCGGACGAGGCGTCTATGATCAATCTAGTGCAAAAGTTTAGAAAAATTGACCATGCGCCGCGGCTCGCGCGTCGTTATCGGACGTGCTTTGCTCAGACCGCGTCCTATAACAGGGCATGCAGCTCCCCAGTCTTGCTGGAACCGGAAGGTCGCCTCCTTGGCCGCGCATCCGCCGTCTGACCTCGCGACCGAGATGGCGTGCCTCGTGGCCCGCATCGCGGACGCACGGGACAAGCAGGCCTTCGCCGCTCTGTTCGACCACTATGCGCCGCGGCTGGTCGCCTTTCTGGAGCGTCTCGGCGCGGAGCCCGCGCTCGCCGAAGAGGTGATGCAGGACACGATGACCGCGCTCTGGCGCAAGGCGGACACGTTCGATCCAGCAAAATCGTCCGTCGGCACCTGGCTCTACCGCATCGCCCGCAATCGTCGGATCGACCTGCTCCGGCGCAATCGCGGGCAGATGGTCGACATCGACGACACCGCCCCGCCTGTCGACGACGCGCCGCAGCCCGATGAGGAGGCTTCGTCACGCGAGCGCCAGGGCTTCATCCGGCGGGCGATGACGATGCTGCCCCCGGAGCAGATGGCCTTGGTGCGGCTGGCCTTCTTCGAGGAACGCTCCCACAGCGAGATCGCCGCAGCCACCGGCCTCCCGCTCGGGACGGTGAAGTCGCGGATACGGCTGGCCTTCGGCCGGCTGCGCCGCAGCCTCGAGGCCGACGGCGTGGCGGACGCGCATTGAGCCGCGGGCTTGCGATGGACGGCAGGGCGTCGAACGCGTGAAGGCGGTGCTCTGCGAAACGCTCGGGTCGCCTGAGACGCTGAAGCTCGTCGATCTGCCGGCGCCGGAACCCGGTCGCGGCGAAGTGGTGGTCGACGTCGCCTACGCCGCCCTCAACTTCTTCGACACCCTCATCATCCAGGGTCGCTATCAGACCAAGCCCGAGCTGCCGTTCTCGCCGGGCGGCGAGATGGCGGGCGTCGTGTCGGCCGTTGGCCCGGGCGTCGAGGGGCTGGCGCCGGGCGACCGGGTGGCGGGTTATCTCGGCTATGGCTGCTGCCGCGAAAAGGTCGTCGCGCGCGCCGACCAGCTCACCCTCGTTCCGGAGGAGCTCGGGCTCGATCGCGCGGCCGGGCTCATCATCGCCTATGGCACGACGCTCCACGCGCTCGCGGACCGCGGCGCGCTGAAGTCCGGTGAGACCCTCGCCGTGCTCGGCGCGAGCGGAGGGGTGGGCTTAGCGGCCGTCGAGATCGGCAAGCTGCTTGGCGCGCGCGTGATCGCCTGCGCGTCGTCGGCGGAAAAGCTCGCTTTCGCTAGGGAGCGGGGCGCGGACGAAGTGCTCGACTATTCCCGCGAGGACCTGAAGGTCAGGCTGAAGGAGTTGACCGGGGGACATGGCGTTGACGTCGTCTACGATCCCGTGGGCGGCGAGGCGACGGAAGCGGCGGTCCGGGCGCTCGCTTGGCGCGGCCGTCTGCTGGTCATCGGGTTCGCCGCTGGAGACATCCCGAAGCTGCCCCTCAACCTGCCGATGCTCAAGGGCGCGGACATCCGCGGCGTGTTCTGGAGCGCCCACGCTACGCGGGAGCCGGCGGCGCATCGCGCCGAACTCGCCCGATTGTTCGACTGGGCGGCCGACGGGGACGTCTCCGCGCATGTCGACGTTGCGCTGCCTCTCGAGCAGACGCCGGAGGCGATCGCACGGATTGCGCGCCGCGAGGCTAAGGGCAAGATTCTGGTGCGACCATAGGGCGCTGAGTGCTTCAAAACGGCCTTTTGGGCCTCCTCAGCATGAGGAAGTTTGAGACACACAAACGGTCCTTATGCTGAGAAACCTGCGTAAGCAGACGTCTCGAAGCAGGCAGCGCGGCACCGCTCGATCCCCCGTTCCGCAGAATGAGCCGTGATCCTCCGGCTCGACCGGAGGATCCATGTTCCAGCTCCAGAGCTCAACACCCGGGATGGATGGTCCGGTCATGCCGGACCATGATGCCTGAGGACGGCGGTGGAGCGTTTGTCACACCGCCTTGAGGGCATGCTCCACGTCCTCGAGCAGGTCATCGACGTGCTCGAGCCCGATCGACAGCCGCAGCATGGCGTCGGTGATGCCGAGCTCCGCCCTCGCGTCGGGCCCAAGCCGCTGATGCGTCGTCGTCGCGGGGTGGGTCAGGATCGATTTGGCGTCGCCGAGATTGTTCGAGATCTTGACCACCCCGAGCGCGTCGCCGAAGCGGAAGGCTTCCGGCTTTGCGCCGTCGAGCGTGAAGGCGACCAGCGTGCCGCCGCCCGCCATCTGCTTTTTCACCAGCGCGGCCTGCGGATGGTCCGCCCGCCCGCAATAGGTCAGCTGCTTCACCTTCGGATGCGTCGCGAAGAAATCCGCGACCGCGGCTGCGCTCGACTGCGCCTTCTCGACCCTGAGCGTCAGCGTCTCGAGCCCCTTCGCCAACACCCAGGCGTTGAACGGCGACATCGCCGGTCCGGTCTGCCGCAGGAAATTGTGCAGGTGGTCCATCACGAATTTTTCTGAGCCCAGCACGACGCCGCCGAGCACCCTGCCCTGCCCATCGATATGCTTGGTCGCGGAATAGACCACGACGTCAGCGCCGAACTTGAGCGGCTTCTGAAGGACCGGCGTCGCGAACACGTTGTCGACCACGAGACGGGCGCCGTTGGCGTGCGCGATCTCGGCGATCGCCTCGATGTCGTAGACCTGCAGCGTCGGATTGGTCGGCGTCTCGATGAACAGCACCTTGGTCTCGGGCCGGATCGCCGCACGCCATTGGTCGAGATCCGCCCCGTCGACCAGGGTCGACGAGATCCCGAAGCGAGGGCAAAGATCCTCGACCACATAGCGGCACGAGCCGAACAGGGCCTTGGCCGCAACCACATGGTCGCCGGCGTTGAGCTGGCAGAGCATCGCCGCGGTGACCGCCGCCATGCCGCTCGCCGTCGCGCGGCCGGCTTCGGCGCCCTCCAGCGCAATCATCCGGCGCTCGAAGGTCGCGACCGTCGGGTTCGAGAAGCGCGAATAGATGAAGCCGGGGTCGCGCCCGTCGAAGCGGGCTTCCGCCGCGTCCATCGTATCGTAGGCGAAGCCGGAGGTCAGATACATCGCCTCCGACATCTCGCCGAAGCCGGAGCGCGCCTCGCCCTCGTGGATCAGGCGGGTGGCGTCACGCAAAGGACGGTCTTTGGGAAGGCTTTCGCGGCTCATGGTCTGCGACCTCAGACTTCAAAAGCCGGGTCGCGCATAGGCCCTTCAAGTCAGGGCTGATCCGCGCGTCCGGCCTTTTAGCAGGTTGTTTTTACGTGGCTGCAAGCCGGCCGGCCCAAGGAACCACGGGAGAGAAGCCGTCCTAAGCCCGCCGCCGCTTGGCGTCAACGGCCGGGCGCCGTAAAGCGGCACCTAATGTTGATACAGAAGCGGGTCCGTGAACCGCATGAGACGGGAGACTGTGGAACGGCTCATAATGGCGAGCCGAATCAGTCAGTTAGTAATCTCGCAAGCTGTGGATGGACGACACCGCGGGTGGGGAAAAAGAGACATCTCCCGGGAGCGATGATCGTCGCGCGGAGTTTGGATTGGAGTGTGTTCCCGCACAAAGGCTATGGCTCTAATCGACGACCAAAGGGCTACCTGATATGAACCATTCTCCCCCACCCGAGCTGTTTCGCGGAGGCTCGTTGCCGCTTGATGGTGAACGCCTTTCGCAAAATGCAGGGGTTCTACCTTCCCAGTGGATCCGGCGCCTCAGCGCCGGAAAGGCAATCATCGGGCGCCCATTCGATGACGGCCAGATCCAGCCCGCAAGCCTCGATCTTCGCTTGGGGCGTAGGGCGTTCAAGCTGGCCGCAAGCTTTCTACCGGGTGCTTCGACGGTCGAAGATCGAATAAAGGAGTTCGCTTCTTACCAGATTGATCTAGAGACGCCACAAATTCTAAGTAAAAATGGCGTTTACCTCATCGAGCTTGAGGAAAGCCTTAAATTACCGGACAGCATCTCTGCCTTTGCTAACCCAAAGAGCTCAACAGGGCGGCTTGATATATTTACGCGGGTCGTCACGGACAAAGCCGAAGTGTTCGACGTCGTGCCCGCTGGGTACGAAGGCAAATTATGGCTTGAGGTGTCTCCGCGGACGTTTGAGGTGAAAGTCGTCCGCGGTTCTCGGCTAAGTCAACTGCGGTTTCACAAACTGAATTCAATGCATCACAAGACCAGTCGCTTTCGGCTAGACGATGGCGCGCTACGTCGCCTTCATAGAGAGACGCCTCTAACCGATAGTGAGCCTGTAATAAGGCAAGGCCTCAATTTGCGTCTTAACCTTACTCCAGAAGGAAAAAATCCAGTCGTAGCGTATGAGGCGCGAAATTACACCGGATTTATTGATATTAGCAAAATAGACTACTACGATCCGATTGAATTCTGGAAACCTGTTGAAGTACCGCCTCGTGGACGAATGATCCTCACTCCCGGCCAGTTTTATATTCTTGCTTCAAAGGAACGCATTCATATCCCGAAGACCCATGCGGCGGAAATGGTAGCTGTTGATCCCGTTATGGGAGAATTTCGAGTCCACTATGCGGGGTTCTTTGATCCCGGATTTGGGTCTCAAAACGGCGGAGCCGGCAGTAGAGCGGTGCTTGAGGTAAGAACCTATGACATACCGTTCTACATAGAGGATGGGCAGACTATCGGCCGATTGGATTTCGAGGAAATGAACGAAGAGCCCCACCAAGGTTATGGGGAGAATGGCCAGTCTAATTATCAAGGTCAGGGGTTGAAACTTTCAAAGCACTTCAAAACCTTATAAGCTGAGGTGTTACGTCGCGCCGCCGAGTTGGTGCCGTTCGACCCGATGGTCGGCGAGTTCCGCGTGCGCTACGCCGGCTTCTTCGATCCCGGCTTCGGCCACGCCCAGGCGAGCGGCTTAGGCGCACGCGCCGTGCTGGAGGTCCGCAGCCACGAGGTGCCGTTCATCTTGGAACACGGCCAAACCGTCGGCCGCCTCGTTTACGAGCGCATGCTGGAGCGCCCCCGCGCGCTCTACGGCGAACTCGGGGCTTCGAACTATCAAGGCCAGAAGCTCAAGCTGTCGAAGCACTTTAGAGCGCGGTGACGAGCCTCCGCAGGCTGGCCTGACGCGGGTCGATCTGGCGTCCCAGAACACAGAGATGGAAAGAGAACGAAGCAGGACGCGCTCGATTCGTTCTCCTCGACAGAGGAAGAACGCTTTCGGACGAGCGCGTCTTAATAAAACGTGTCGGTGGTGCGAGTGACGAACAACGCGGGTCGATAAGACGCGAAAAAGGCCCCGCTCGGCCGTAGCCAAGACAGGGCCTCCTCATTGCCTGATCACCAGGTCCTAAGCGCGGCGACGCCTGCGCGGCCGCCCAGGGCGCCGGCGAGAGCGCCGAGAACGAGGGCGAAGAACGCCACGAACGCGCCGAGCGAGCCGGCCTTGGCCGCCGTGTCGGCCGCCTGCTTGGCCTGCTCCTTGGTCCGGGCGGCGAAGGCGGTGTAATCGGCCTGATACTTGTCGATCTGGGCCCTCGCCTGATCCTGCGGGATGTTCTGGGCCTTCGCGAGCGCATCGGCCGCCTGGGTCTTGGCCTGCTCCTGCTGCGCGGGATCACCGGTCAAGGCCGCGCGAACTGCCGAAACCGCCTTGTCGCGCAACGCCGCCGGATCGTCGCCGGAGCTGTTGCGGATGCCGGATTCGATCGAACCCATCGGGTCCGACGCGTTGGCGAGCGCAGGCGCCGCGGTCTGCGCGGCCGTCGCGATCGCAGATCCTGCGCCGCTGAGCGTGCTCGTCACGCCGGAAAAGGCGCCGCCCACAACCGCGCCGACGGTCGTCGTCAGGAGGTAGAGAATGATCAGCGTCGTGGCGGCCCAGGCGGTGAGGCCGTGGAAGACGCCGGCGTCTTTGCGGTCGACCCCCGATGTGCGACCGGCGACGTAGCCTCCGGCTGCCGACGCGATGATGCCGGAGACGACGGCCCATATGCCGGCGCTCAACGAAAACGTCGAAGCCGCGGGTGAAGCGCCCTCGACAGGGTGAACAGTCGCAAGTCCAATTCCGAGACCGAGCAGGCTAAGAATAACTTGCACGATCAGCGCGATCGCGACGCCCGCGAAAACAGAGCTCCAGGCAATGCGGTTCAGCCGGAATGTTCCCGGTCTGTCGATGGGGTCGGTAGAGTAAACAGTCATAGCATTCGCCTCTCTGGCCTCGGGACAAGCTCTCGGAGAAAACTGTCCAGCGTCTTCGAACGCTTTGAAGCCGGATTTGTTCGACATGCAGGCATGTGAAACTGCCTAGACGATCAAACGCCTCATGGAGCGACCAGTCGGCGCTCGGCCTCAACGTCGGCAGGCGGCTGAATTCAGAGCGCGCCTACTCCGCCGGGGCGGGCGATGCCGCGACGTGCGCGTGCCGCTTACCGCGGAGCCGGATCGCCAGGCGGTCGAGGTAGAGATAGACGATCGGCGTCGTGAACAGGGTCAGCACCTGGCTGACGGCCAAGCCGCCGACCATGGCGTAGCCGAGCGGCTGGCGGAGTTCCGAGCCGACGCCGGTCCCGATCATCAGCGGCACGCCGCCGAGCATGGCGGCGAGCGTCGTCATCAGGATCGGGCGGAAGCGCAGCAGGCAGGCCTTCTTGATCGCCTGCTCGGAGGAGAGCCCCTCGTCACGCTCGGCGGCGATGGCGAAGTCCACCATCATGATCCCGTTCTTCTTCACGATGCCGATCAGCAGCACGATGCCGATCAGCCCGATCAGGCTGAACTCGAAGCCAGCGAGATAGAGCGCGCCGAGAGCGCCGAGCCCCGCAGAGGGCAGCGTCGAGAGGATGGTCAGCGGGTGGACGTAGCTTTCATAGAGCACGCCGAGGATGATGTAGACGGCGATCAACGCCACCAGGATCAGCGCCGGCACGGTCGAGATCGAGGCTTGGAAGGCTTGCGCCGTGCCCGCGAACGAGCCGACCAGCGAGGCGGGGGCGCCGAGTTCGCGCTTGGCGTTCTCGATCGCCTCGGTCGCCTGCCCGAGCGACACGCCGGGCGCGAGGTTGAAGGAGAGCGTCACCGCCGGGAACTGGCCCTGATGGTTGATCGTCAGCGGCGCAGTCTGCGCCGTCGTCCATGACGCGAGCGCGGAGAGCGGGACCTGCTCGCCGCTCGTCGGCGCGCGGACGTAGAGCCGGTTCAGCGTCTCGACGTCGCCGCGCTGCGCCGCCGGCGCTTCCAGGATCACCTTGTAGCTGTTGAGCTGTGTGAAGAACTGCGCGACCTGCCGCTGCCCGAACGCGTCGTAGAGCGTGTCCTCGATCGCCTGCGGCTGGATGCCGTAACGCGACGCCTGATCGCGATCGATCTTCAGGGTCAGCGTCGCGCCGGAATCCTGCTGGTCGGAGGCGACGTCGCGAAGCCCCGGCAGCTTCTTCATCGCCTCGAGCATCCGCGGCGCGTATTCGTTCAGCGATTCGAGGTTCGCGTCCTGCAGGGCGTATTGGTACTGCGTTCGCGTCCTCCGCGCGCCGAGCCGAACGTCCTGCGCGGACTGAAGCAGCAGCGTCGCGCCTTCGACTTCGGCGAGTTTCGGCCTGAGCCGCGCAATGATTTCGTCGGCGGACGCGTCCCGCTGATCCTGCGGCTTGAGCTGGATGAAGCCGCGGCCGGCGTTCGGCGCCGCCGCCCCGCCGCTCGCTCCGATCAGGCTCCCCATGGTCTCGACCGCGGGATCGGCGAGCACGATCGCGTCGAGCGCCTCCTGACGACGCGCCATCTCGGCGAACGACACGTCCTGCGCCGCCTCGCTTGAGGCCGTGATGAGACCGGTGTCCTGCTGCGGGAAAAAGCCCTTTGGAATCGCGAAGAACAGCCAGACGGACGCGCCCACTGTCGCGAAGAAGATGAGGAGGGTGACGAGCCGGAAGCGCAGCGCCGCGTCGAGTCCGCGCTCATATCCCCGCACCATCGCGCCGAAGCCGGCCTCCACCGCGCGGTAGAACCGGCCGTGCCGCGCGTGATGTTCGTTCTTCAGGAACCGCGCCGACATCATCGGGGTCAGCGTCAGCGCAACGACCGCCGAGACCACGATCGTGATCGCGACCGTCATCGCGAATTCGCGGAACAGCCGACCCACAATGCCGCCCATTAGAAGCAGCGGGATGAAGGCCGCGATCAGGGAAAAGCTGATCGAGACGACTGTGAAGCCGATCTCGCCGGCGCCCTTGAGCGCGGCCGGAAACGGCGCCATCCCGTCTTCGACGTGGCGGGCGATGTTCTCGATCACGACGATGGCGTCGTCGACCACGAAGCCGACGGCGATGACCAGCGCCATCAGCGAGAGATTGTTGAGGCTGTAGCCGAAGGCGTACATCACGGCGCAGGCGCCGAGCAGCGAGATCGGCACGGCGAGCGCCGCGATCGTCGTCGCCCACAGGCTTCTCAGGAAGACGAAGATGACGCCGACGACGAGCGCGATGGTGATCACGAGCGTCATCTCGACCTCCTCCAGGGAGGCGCGGATGGTCGTCGTGCGGTCGCTCATAATTTCGACCTTAAGCGACGGCGGCAGCCCGGCCGTGAGGCGCGGCAGCTCGGCTTTCACCGCATCCACGGTGTCGACCACATTCGCGCCGGGCTGCTTGCGGATGACGAGGAAGAGGCCGCGCTGCCCGTTGATCCACGCCGCCTGCAGGCGATCCTCGGGACCCGGAACCGCCTGGCCGACGTCACGCACGCGGATCGGCGCGCCATCGCGATAAGCGAGGATCACGTCGTTCCACTTGGCCGCCTCGGTGAGCTGGCCGTCGGCGTAGATGGTGAAAGCGCGCTTGTCGCCGTCGAGCGTGCCGTTCGGGCTGTCGGTCGTCACCGTCGCCATCACGCCGCGGATGTCCTCGAGCGTCAGACCCTTGGCGGCGATCTTCTGCGGATCGATCTGGACGCGGATCGCGGGCTTCTGCTCGCCGGCGACGGTGACCTGTCCAACGCCCGAGATCTGGCTGATCTGCTGGGCGATGCGGCTGTCGGCAAGATCGTTCGCTTCGATCAGCGGCATGCTGTCGGAGCGTATCGAGAGCAGCAGGATCGGGCTGTCGGCCGGATTGGTCTTGCGATAGCTCGGCGGCGAGGGAAGGTTCTGCGGCAGCTGGCCGCTCGCCGCGTTGATCGCGGCCTGCACGTCCTGCGCGGCCGCGTCGATGTCGCGGTCGAGCTCGAATTCGGCGGTGATCGTCGTCGCGCCGATCGCGCTGACCGAGGTCAGCTCCGCCACGCCCGGAATCTGCGCGAACTGCCGTTCGAGCGGCTGAGCGACCGAGGACGCCATCGTCTCCGGACTGGCGCCCGGCAGGTTGGCGGAGATCTGGATCGTCGGGAAATCGATCTGCGGCAACGGCGCGACCGGCAGGCGCGAGAATGCCGCGAGCCCCGCGAGCGTGACGGCCGCCATCAGCAACGAGGTTGCGATCGGCCGCCGGATGAAGGAACCAGAGACCCCACCCGCGCCGCCGCCGATCATTGCGTGACGCTCTCGCCGCTGCGGCGGCTCGCCTGGGCGACGCCGCTGACAGGGCGCGCCTCGAGATGGGCGCCTTGCGTGACCCGCGACGCGCCCACTGCGACGACCTCGTCGCCGTCGTCGAGCCCGCGCTGGATGACAGCGACGCCCTCGGCCTGCCGGCCGACGGTCAGCCCTCGTTTCTCGGCGGTCGCGTCGGTCTTCACGACGAAGGCGAAATAGCCGTCAGGCCCGCGCTGAACCGCATCCTCGGGCACCGTCACCACGTTCTGGAGCGTGTTGACGAAGGCGCGGACGCTGACCGACTGACCGGGCCACAGCCGGCTATCGGCGTTGGCGAATTTTGCTTTTGCCCGAAAAGTGCCGGTCTGCTGGTCGATCTGGCTGTTGAGCACGTCGAGCTCGCCGGTCGCGAGCTCCCGGCCGTCGGGCGCGAGCGCGACCGCCTTGACCGGACCGCGCTTCATCGCGTCGGCGACTTCGAGGAAGTCGCGTTCCGGAAGCGTGACCACGGCCGTGATGGGCTGGATCTGCGAGAGCGTCACGATGCCCGTGGCGTCGGTCGCGCGCACGAGGTTGCCGCGATCGACCAAGTGAAAGCCGGCCCGTCCCGCCATCGGCGCGCGGATCGTCGTGTAGTCGAGCTGGACCTGCGCGCTCTCGACCGCGGCCTTGTCGCCCTCGATCTGCGCGCGGAGCTGCGCCACGGTCGCACGCTGCCCGTCCACCTGCTGGCGGGAGGTGAAGTTGCTCTCGACCAGCCGTTCGGATCGCGCGAGGTCGCGCAGGGCGTTGGCGAGCTGGGCCTCGTCCTGCGCCTGTTTCGCTTTGGCTTGATCGAGCGAGGCCTGATAGGGGCGCGGGTCGATCTGCGCGAGCAGATCGCCCTCCGCGACCATCTGGCCTTCGGCGAAACCGACCTTGAGCACCTCGCCGTCGATCCGGCTCCTGACGGTGACGACGGTGAGCGGCTGGACAGTCGCAAGCCCCGTAAGCGAGACCGGCACGTCCGCGCGCCGCGCGGCGACCGTCTGCACAGGAACGGGCTTGGCCGGAGCGGCGGCGGCGTGCTGTGGCGCGGCGTCGGCATGGCCGTAGCTCCGCCACGCGACGTATCCGCCGCCTGCGAGCGCCGCGAGCACGAGAACAAAGATCGTGCGGCCTGCCATCGACGGTCCTACGAGACGCGCTTATGCGCGAGGGGGGATCATGCCCTGCTCTATCGAGCGGCGGCGGGCCGCCCTCGATCGCCGGATCATCTTAGAGCAGACGGCTCTCATCGACGATATCACCGCCGATGAAGTCATTGTGTGAACGACAGCGCCAAGCGAGAGGCCGTCGAACGCTTAAACGCGGCGATCGTAGGCGCCCTGCGATTCCGCCACCGCCGCCATGCGGGTTTCGGCCCAGTCGATCATCAGGCGGAGCGCCGTCAGAAGCTCGCAGCCGAGCGGCGTGACGCCGTAGGTCACGGTGACCGGAACGGTCGGCTCGACCTCACGCGTGACCAGCCCGTCCCGCTCCAGGGACCGAAGCGTCTGGCTAAGCATCTTCTGCGAAATGCCGCCGATCCGGCGCTTCAGCCCGTTGAAGCGCATGTCGCCCTCCCCCAGCAGCAGAAGGATGAGCACGCTCCACTTGTCGCCCACCCGGTCCAAGAGCTGCCGCGTCGGACAATCGCGATCGAAGACGTCGCCGCGGCGCGGAGCGGTTTCGCCGAGGTGACCAGGTGAGGGTAAAGTGCCGTCTTGCGTCATGGGTTTCCATCAGCGACCTAGTCGCTAACGTAAACCAAGGAGGACGAGCCATGAAAGTCGCAGTGCTTGGCGCAAGCGGTCACGCCGGTTCGGAGATCACGGAAGAGCTCGCAAGTCGCGGGCATGAGGTGCGGGCCATCGCCCGGAATCCCGACCGGATCCCTAGCCTGCCCGGAATTCAGGCCGTTGCAGGCGACGCGTCCGATCCGGCGGCGCTGGCCGAGCTGATCCGCGGAAGCGACGCCGTCATCAGCGCGCTGCATTTCGACGTGGCGGCGGAGACGCTGCTGTCGGCGCTGAGACAGGCGGGCGTGGGGCGTCTGCTGGTCACGGGCGGAGCGGCGAGCCTTGTGACCAAGGACGGCCAGCGACTGTTCGATACGCCCGAATTTCCCGAGGAATGGAAGGTCTTCGCGAAGGGCGGCATCGTCTTCCTCGACGCCATCCGCGGCGAGCAGGCGATCGACTGGACCTTCTTCTCGCCCCCCGCCCAGATCTTCGAAGGGCCGCGGCTCGGCCGCTTCCGGCTGGGCGGCGACGAACTCGTCACCGACGAAGCGGGCGAGAGCAGGATCAGCTTCGCGGACTACGCCATCGCCATGGTGGATGAGCTGGAGCAGACCAAGCACAGTCGCGCCCGCTTCACCGTCGGCTATTGATCAGCACCGCGAGGTCACTGTCGGGCCGACCCTCTTCGATCGGCGGCTCGCACGTCGCGTCTTGCCTCAGCCCGGCCCGCCGGCGCCCATCAGCAGCATCCCGGCCAGCATCAGAGCGCCGAACCCCAGCACCACCAACGCGGCCACGGTTTCGAGCCCCGCGATCAGAACGGCGCCGAGACCCGGCCGAGACGCTGCGATCCTGAGCGCTGTCGACTTGGCGCCGACAGCGAGCGCGGCGATCGCGGCGACGGTGACGGCCGTGCCGACGGCCATCGCGAAGGTCGCCGCGACGCCGGCCCAGACCAGCCCCTGCGCGAGCGCAAAGACCAGCACGATCAGCGCGCCCGTGCAGGGGCGGATGCCGACAGCGAGCACCGCAAGCGCGGCTCGGCGGAGATCGAAGCGGCCCTCGACCGTCGCAGGGTCGACGCCATGCGCATGGCCACAATCCGGGCCATGGACATGGGCGGAGCGCCCGGTCAGCGTTCGGCCGAAGCCGCGCCCCTTGCGCCAGAGCAGCACGAGGCCGAGCGCGACGATGGCGGCGTAGCTCGCGGCCTCCAGCCAGAAGGTGGCGGCTCCCATCGCGACGCTGGTCGCGCCGATGACGATCGCGAGCACGCCGACCACCGCGATCGCGCTTAACGCCTGCGCTAGCGCCGCGACCGCGGACAGCGCCACGCCGCGGCGAAAGCCCTCGCCGGTCGCAACCAGATAAGACGAGATCACCGCCTTGCCGTGGCCGGGCCCCGCGGCATGGAACACGCCATAGGCGAAGGACAGGCCGAGCAATGAAGCGAGCGCCGCTTTGTCGGTCCGGACCGCTCGGATCGCCGAGGAAAGCGATTGGTAGAATCCGGACTGCTTCGCCGCGATCCAGCCGAACAGGCCGTCCGCCGGGACCGCCCCGCCGCCGTCAGGACGGCCGACGCCGAACGGGCCGGCGTTCTGCGCGAATGCGTCGGCAAGGCCGAGCGCGAGACAGGCCGCGACGACGGCGCAGATCGCGACGGCCCGCCTCATTTGCAGGCGACGAGCAGCGTGTTCGAGAACTGCGCGCCGAAGTTCGAGCCCGGCGAAAGGCCGGTGAAGAAGCTTTCGGAGAGCGTCTTTTGCTGGCCCGGATCCGGCGCCTTCGGCCGTTCGAGCGCGACGCCGCAGCCGGTCGGCGCCGAGACGGTCTTCGCCGGATTCTCCTTGGCGAACTCGAAGGCCACGAAGTAGGTCGGGTCGTAGACCTCGACCCGGAAGGGCTGGCTCGCAGCCGGCGCGTTCTCCTTCACCGGCAGGGTGAAGTGGAGCGTGAGCAGCTTGTCCGCGCCCATCTCCAGCCAGTAGTCGACCGGCTTGGCGAAGCTCACGCGCTTGTCGCCGTCGAACTTGCCGAAGGTGAAGAACTTGAACTCGTCGAGCGAGGTCACGTTCACTTCCGCAAGCGGCTGAAGCTCCTCCCGGCTGAACTGGCCGTCGCCGTTCGCGTCCAGCCCTTGCGTGGAGAAGGACGAGAACATCTCGTCGAAGGTCCATGCGTGACGGACCGCCGCGAGCCTGCCGTCCGCGCCATAGATCAGTTCGCTGCGCGCCGTCACCCAGACATGCGGATGCGCCTGCGCGGGAGCTGCGGGCAGACCCGAGAGCAGGAGAAGCACTGCGAAGACGAGACGCCGGAGAATCATAGGAAGGCTCTGCGCGACATGCCGTCGTTGATGTCGCCGAGGAGTGGGGCCGAAAGGCGGCGGGGGAAGCCTGCATGGACTCCCGCCCCGCCGCATACCATATCAGCGGCTCCCGGCGCGGTTCTCGCGCGGCTCCTCGCTCAAGTTTGAAGAGGCGCGATGCGCTCGGCCCTCGTGATCTCCGGCAGCCCGTCGCTGACCTCGCGCACCGCGGCGCTTGGCGACCATGTCCTTGGCGCGCTCGCGGCCCGCGGGCTCTCTGCCCGCCACATCAGGGTCAGGGAGCTCCCTGCCGAGCCGCTGATAGCAGCCGACCGCTCGTCGCCGCCGGTCGCCGAAGCGCTCGGGCTTCTCCGTGAGGCCGAGGGCGTCGTGTTCGTCACGCCAACCTATCAGGCGGCCTATTCCGGCCTGCTCAAGCTGTTCCTCGACCTGCTGCCGCAGACCGCGCTCGCCGAAAAGGCCGTGCTGCCGCTCGCGACGGGCGGCACGCTCGCCCATGTGCTGATGCTCGATTATGCGCTGCGCCCCGTTCTGCATGCGCTCGGCGCGCGGCATTCCGTACAGGCCTGCTTCGTCACCGAGAGCGCGATCGATGTGAGTTCGCCCGGCTTCGTGACGGATGTCAGGCAGGCGGAACTGCTCGAGCAGGGGCTCGACGCGTTCTGCGCCGCGATCGCGTCAGTTTCGCCAGCCCCGGGACCGCGAGACGGCGTCGGCGAAGCGGCGCGTCCGCGCGTCGCGGTCGACCGGCCGGGGCGCGAAACGGCGCTCGCCCTCGGGGGCGGAGAGCGCGACGCCTGATCCGAGCGCGGCCAGCGCCGCCGCTCCGAAGGCCGTCCGCTCATCGAAATCCGCCACCACGATCTCCCGCCCAAGGCTGTCAGCGAGGAACTGCGCGAAGTAGCTGCTGCGGGCGAGACCGCCGTCGATCGAGATCGCGCGTTTGAGCGGCACGCGCTCGTCTATCGCCGCGATGACTTCGCAGGCGCGCAGCGCGATGCCTTCGAGCAGCGCCTGGGCCATGTCCTCGCGCGTCGTCCCGCCTGACATGCCGAGATAGAGCGAAGCGGCCGAGCGATCCCAATGGGGGCAGGCGAGACCCGAGAGCGCGGGCACGAAGACGAGGCCGCGATCGATCGCAGGCTCCGCGTCGAAGCGGTCGAGCTCGGCGACGTCGCTGACGACGCCGATCCGCGTCGCCCACTCCACCGCAGAACCCGCGTCATAGACGCCGCCATCCACGGCGTAGAGGGTTTCCGTCCCCGTCGCCCAGGCGACCGTCGGCAGCAGGCCCTTTTCGGGCGCGCGCACGATTTGGTCTCCCGTCACCGCGAGCGCAAAGGCGCCGGTGCCGAAGGTGATCTTGGCGTCGCCGGCCTCGCGGCAGCCATGGCCGTAAAGCGCGGCCTGCTGGTCGACCATCGCCGCACGGACAGGGACGCCCGAGATCGAGCCGAAATCGCCGACCGTCGGCCGGATCTCCGGCAACGTCTCGATCGGGATGCCCAAGAGAGCGCAGAGGTCCGAATCCCACCGACTGGTCGCTAGGTTCATCAGTGAGGTGCGGGACCCCGTCGTCACGTCTGTGGCGAAGACGCCGGCCAGCCGGTCGAGAAAGAAGGCGTCGGTCGTGCCGAGCCTGAGTCGGCCGGCGGCCAAAGCTTCCTTCGCCGCCGGAATTTCCCGAAGGATCCAAGCGAGCTTGGACGCGGAGAAGTAAGGGTCCAGCGGCAGGCCCGCGCGCTCCATTACGAGGTCCGCGCCCGCCGCGCCGAGACTGGCCAGATCGGCCGCGGTGCGGTCGTCCTGCCAGACGATGACCGGCGAGAGCGCGGCCTTGGTCTCCGCGTCCCACGCAAGGCAGCTTTCGCCCTGGTTCGCGATCGCGATGGCGTCGACCTCGCCCGCCGCTTCGAGGCAGGCCAGAATGTTCGAGACGAGCTCTTCCGGATCGTGCTCGACCCAACCGGACGCGGGGTAAGACTGCCGGTGGCGGATCGCCTTGCATATTTTGGCGGCGCCCGTTCGGTCATCCGCGACCAAGACGCGGGTCGAAGTGGTGCCTTGGTCGATCGCGGCGATGCGCATTTCGAATGAACTCTCCCGTAACCGACGGTTAACCCGGATTAACCCGGAACGAACCGGCGTTAACGCGTCATCGCTCTTCGAGCGAGATCGTGACGTCGCCGGAAACCGGCCCTAGCAAATCCGAGCGGAACAGCACGCGCTGCTCCGCCCGCGCGGCGACCGGCGCGGACGCGAGTTCGCGGCCCTTGCCCCTGGCGACGAGCCGCCCTTCCGACCGTGCCCCGAGCCGCAGCTGCAGCTGAGAGAGCCCGCCGCCGCCCAGAGCGAGGCGCTGAGGCACGACATAGCGCACCCCCGGCCCCGGCCGCAGCCGCGCCGCCCCCTGGTGAACGGGGAGCAAACCTTTCATATCCTCGGCGATAAAGCCCGCGACCCGCCGTCCTTCCTCCCATGACCAGCCGGCCGTCTCGACCGGGCGCAGCACATTGCCGGCCGCGAAGATGCGGGGATCGCTGGTGCGGCCGAACTGGTCGATCGAGGGCCCGAGCGTTCCCCGATCGAGCTCCAGCCCCGCGGCCCGAACCAGCGTCGCCTCGGGCTGGAAGCCGCCGGTGAAGACCACGCCGTCGCACGCGATGGTCTCCGTCCCGCCTCCAGCGAGCCGAAGCGTCACTCCTTCGACCCGCGGGGCGCCGAAAATGTCGACGATCTCGGCGCTGTAGAAGCGTGGGACCCCAAGCAGCCAGGGCAGCATCATGTAGACTTCGGGAACCGTCGGCCCCGCGCCCGTCTCCACCATGGCGACGGGCTCCGCGCCGATCGCGCGGCAGGTCAACAGGCTGGACAGCGCCACGAGCTCGGTGCCGACGATGAGCGGTCGTCGGAACGGCGCAAGGCGCTCGAGATAGGCGTAGGCCTGCAGCGCGCCGGTGTTCATGACGCCGAGCGGCCGGTCGCCCGAGGCGAAACGCTGGGCGCGCGTGCGCTCGCGTACCCCGGTCGCGAGCAGGATCCGCTCGGCGCGCACGGCGCTCACGCCTTCCGGAGAGGTCAGCGTGACGGCGGGATCGTCGCCGTCGCGATCGATCGCGACGACCGTCGTCTGCAGCCTGAGATCGACGCCGGCGCGCGCGGCCCGGCGGGCCAGCCGACGCGCGTAGCTCGGACCGGTCAGGACGCATTTGAACTCGCGCATGCCGAAAGGCGGATGCCCGCAATGCCTAGGCACGCCGCCGGCCTCGCGCTCGCGCTCCACCACGACGACGGAGCCGACGCCGAGCCGCTTGAGCTCGGTCGCGGCGGCGAGGCCAGCAGGCCCGGCGCCGACGATGACCACGTTCGTATGGTCGGCCGGTACGCTCACGCGGCCTCGTCCTTCGCGAGCGGCGCGGCAAAGCGGCCGGCAGTCAGGCTCGCCAGCCGCGCGTTACAGTTGAAGCCCTGGCAGCGGCCCATCCCGGCTCGGGTTCGTCGCTTAAGGCCGCCGAAATCGCCCGGCGGCACAGGGCCGTCGAGGGCGATTTCGATCTCGCGCCGCGTGACCAATTCGCAATGGCACACGATCTCGCCATGGTCGGATTGCTCCCAATCGCGCGGAAGGTGTTCGGCGATGTTCGGAACCTTAGGCCAGACCGGATCCTTCGCAGCCGCGTGGCCCTGGCCGATCTCGCTGTAGATCCTCACCGCCAAAGCAGCGAGGCCGAGCGAGGCCGTCAGGCCCGTCGAGCGCACGCCGCCGAGGCTGATCCAGCGCCGCTCGGCCTCGACGCGGATACGATATCCCTTTTCCTCGGACGCGGGCCTGAGCCCGGCATAAACGGCGGTGACGTCCACCTCCGCCAGCGCCGGCACCATCTCGACGGCGCGCGCGACGAGGCCCTTGAGCGTCGCCTCCTCGACGGTGGCGCGCGTGCGGTCCTCCTGCTCCTCCGCGGTGGGGCCGACGAGGACGTTGCCGAAGGCGGTGCGGCACAGCACGACACCCTTGGTTCGCTCATTCGGCACGGGCAGCACGATGCTCCGGACAAGTTTCGCCGCCGCCTTGTCGAAGACGACGAACTGGCCCTTGCGCGGCCTGATTTCGAAGGACGCGTCGCCGAGGAGTAAGCGCTCGATCCGGTCTCCGTAGAGACCGGCGGCGTTGATGACGGCGTTGGCGCGCACCTCCCCGGTCGAGGTCGAGAGCCGCCAGACCTCGCCGTCGAAGTCGCCGCCGAGAACCTCCGTTGAGAAACGGAGCTCGGCGCCCTGGGTCTTGGCTTCGATCAGATAAGCGAGGAAGGGCGACCAAGGGTCGATCACGTGTTCGCCCGGCACAAGCAGCGCTTCGAGCACGCTCCGCGAGAGCTCCGGCTCGCGCAAGCGGATTTCGGCGGCGGTCAGTCGCCGGACATCCGTCACGCCGTTTTCGATCGCTTGGGCCTCGATGCCGTCAAGCGCCGCGCGCTCGGCCTCGGACCAGGCGACGACTATCGCGCCGGTCTCCAGCAAAGGCAGGTTCATCCGCTCGCGGATCGCGAGGTATTCCCGGCGACCCTCCTGCATGCAGGCGAGCTCTACGCTGCCTCGCGGCGCATCGAAGCCGGTGTGCAGGATGGCGCTGTTGGCTTTGCTCGCGCCCGAAAGCAGGTCAGCGCCCTTTTCGAGCAGGACGACCTTGGCGCCTTCGAGCGCGAACCGGCGCGCCGCGGCGCAGCCGACGGCGCCGGCCCCGATGATCGCGATATCCGCGGTGGACACGTTCACGCTCCATGCGCGGCCGAAATGCGAGACGGCCAGAAAAAGAGGCGCCCGTCCCGCGGAGGGACGGGCGCCGTTCGTCTCAGGATTGGCTCAGGCTTTCCGTCCGAGCGCCTGCTCGGCGGCGGCGATCTCCGCCTGGCGTCGGGCGATCGCAGCGCCGATTGGAGGACCGGAGAAGCGCTTGCGCTCCAGGCCGAACCACAGGACCAGCAGCAGGACGATCAGCCCGATCGCGTAGTTGATCAGGATGTCGAAAGGCGGCTGGATGCCGGCGTACATCAGGATCAGCACGCCAAGGCAGGCGAGAACGCCCAGCGGCTTCGACCAAACGCCGAGGCGGAACGGGCCGAACTCCGTCCAGGTCTTGCCTTCCGCCAGAATGCCGGCGGCGATCGGCATCACGTAGGACACGTAGAGGAACAGCGCGCAGCCGGCGGCGAGAGCCGCGAATGCCGGGGAGTAGAGCGTCGCGCAGACCGAGAGAACTGCGCCGAGCCAGATCGCGGGCACCGGCGTGCGCCACTTCGGGCTGACCTGCTTCCACATCGACGAGCCCGGCAGGCCGCCGTCCCGGGCGAAGGCGTAGATCATGCGCGAGGTCGAGGTGAGACCCGCGAGCGCGCAGATGAAGTTCGCCAGCACGATCGCGATCGCGATGATGTCCTTCAGCCAGACAGGCGCCGGCAGGGTGTTGAACATGTTGAACCAGGCGTTCGCGCCGTCCTTGGCTGTCGCCGTCAGATCCGGGCTCGCGAGCACGAAAGAGGCCGCCATCACGAAGCCGAACACCAGCGACCAGAACACTGAATGGATCATGCCGCGGGGCACCGCGCGGCGGGCGTCGGCGGTCTCTTCCGAGGTGTGCGCCGACGCGTCGAAGCCGGTGATCGTGTAGAGCGGGTAGAGCAGGCCGACGAGGAAGGCGACGATCGCGGTCCTCGGCTCCGGCACGTAGCCGCCGCCGGGCTCGCCGGTGTTGTTCACGAAAGTGGTCAGCCGCGAGATGTCCCAGGTCGCGCCCCAGATCAGGAACATCGCGGTGAGCACGACCGCGACGACCAGGATCATGTAGCCCGAGAAATCGGTCAGCATCGTCGTCAGCTTGATGCCGAAATGGTTCACCAGCGCCTGAGCGAGCGTGATCAGCGTAACGCCGATGATCTGTTCCTGCACGCCCCAGGCCGAGACGTCGTAGTGGAACACGCCGGCCCAGACGAGGTCGCGGAACAGCAGAAAGACGCCGACATTCACCGACGCCACGACGAAGATCAGGCCGAGCAGGTTGATCCACGCCGTCGCCCAGCCCCAGCCGCGGCCGCCGAGGATGGACGACCAGTGATAGAGCGCGCCGGCCGTCGGATAGGCCGAGGCGATCTGGCCGAGGCAGGCCGCGACGAGCAGCGCGAACAGGCCGCCGATGATCCAGCCGATCGTGGCCTCGAAGCCGCCGCCGGTCGCCATGGCGAGCGGGAACGATGTGATGCCGCCTGCGAGAATGCAGATGATCGAGAACGATATCGCGAAATTCGAGAAGCCGCCCATGCGCCGCGCCAGCTCCTGCGCATAGCCCATGGAATGGAGGACTCTGGTGTCCTCGTCGTGATGATCCGTCATGCCGACCCCTTCGCCCATGTTCGGCCTTCCCTCGTGGACCGACCGTCGTTCCCCCGCCGCCGCGACCGGCTGCGCGCCCGCTCCATTCGAAGAGCCTTGCGTGATCGCGACCCGATCTGGCGTAAGGCCCTTCCTGTGGAGCGGGAAACGTCGCATCCTCGGATGCGGCGCCCGTTCGGTCAAGACGGGTGACTGTTCGGTAATTAGGCGGGGCCGCCCAAAATGCGCACAATCCGGCCATGAATCCGGAACAACGGCGGGAGCGGATCGTCGCGCTGACGCTTCAGCGCGAGCGCGTGGCGGTCGACGAACTCGCCGCGGCGCTGAAATCCTCGCGCGAGACGATCCGGCGGGATCTTTCGGAACTCGACCGCCGCGGTCGGCTCAGAAAGATCCATGGCGGCGCGACCATTGCGGAATCAGCGCTGGTGGAGCCCGGCAGCGAGAGTCCGTTTCAGATGCGGCTCGGCGAGAACATCGCCGCCAAGCGCGCCATCGCCCGCCGCGCCGCGCCGCTTTTCCAGCCGGGCGAAACCCTGTTCGTCGACACCGGCAGCACCACCATCCTGTTTGCGGAGGAGATCGCTCACGCGACCGGCCTTACGGTTGTCACCAATTCCGCGGCCATCGCGGCTTTCGCCGGCCGCGGTCCGGAAAGCAGCGTATTCCTGATCGGCGGCGCGTATCGCAATGACGGAGCGGAGAGCGTCGGACCGCTGGCCGTGGAGCAGATCGCCCGCTTCCATGCGGACCACGCCGTGCTCACGGTCGGCGCAATCGGCGAGGTCGGCCTGCTCGATTATGATCTCGAGGAAGCGCTGGTCGCGCGCGCCATGATCGCGCACGCCCGCTCCGTAACCGTGCTGGCGGATTCCTCGAAGTTCGGGCATTCGGCGCTGTTCAAGGTGGCGCCGCTCGGCGCGGTTGACCGGATCGTGACCGAACGGTCGCCGGTTCAAGCTCTCGAGACCACAATTGCGGCGGCCGGAATCGATCTGATCCTCTCGTCTTAAGGCTGCGCGGGCTCTTCTCTGGGGAAAAGACCGTTCGACGCTTGGACCTAGCGGTCATGATCGGCGACGGTCGCGGCGGCGGGCTCTCCCAAGGGAATGCGTTTTTCAATGACGATCGGCATCGAGATCGGCGCGAAGCGCACAGGCGAGCGCGCGGTCTTCGACCTTGAGGAGCTGCTCGCGACGCGCCTGCTGGTGCAGGGCAATTCGGGCTCGGGCAAGTCGCATCTGCTGCGTCGTCTGCTCGAGCAGAGCGCCCCTTGGGTGCAGCAATGCGTGATCGATCCAGAGGGCGACTTCGTCACGCTCGCCGACCGCTTCGGCCATGTCGTGATCGACGCCGCCCATGCCGAACGGGAGCTCGCGGCGATCGCCGACCGGGTGCGGCGGCATCGCGTCTCCGTGGTGTTCAACCTCGAGGGCCTCGAGGTCGAGAAGCAGATGCGCGCCGCCGCTCTGTTCCTCAACGCGCTGTTCGAGGCGGACCGCGATCACTGGTATCCGATGCTGGTGGTGGTCGACGAGGCGCAGCTGTTCGCGCCCGCGGCCTCGGGCGACGCCGACGAGGAGTCCCGACGCCAGTCGCTCGCCGCGATGACGAATCTGATGTGCCGGGGGCGCAAGCGCGGGCTCGCCGGCGTGATCGCGACCCAGCGGCTCGCGAAACTCGCCAAGAACGTCGCCGCGGAAGCCTCGAACTTCCTGATGGGGCGCACCTTCCTCGATATCGACATGGCGCGCGCAGCCGATCTGCTCGGCATGGAACGGCGTCAAGCGGAGACATTCCGCAACCTGGATCGCGGGCATTTCGTGGCGCTCGGCCCCGCGATCGGCCGCAAGCCGGAAGCCGTCAAGATCGGCGCGGTGGAGACCGAGCCGCGCGGCGGCGGGCCGAAGCTGACGCCGCTGCCGGAGACCGCAGAGGACGCGGCCGGCCTGATCTTCCGCCGAGGCGCCGACGAGGCGGGGCCGCGGCCTCGCGCACTGCCGCGCGAAACCGCCGAGGAGGTGCTGGCGCGGCTCGCCGAGCCCCGGCCGAGCGACGCGCCCGAAGCGCCGGTCGACCTGTTCTTCGGCGCTGAGCGCGACGCCGCCGTGAGCGCGATCGTCGCGGAAATGATGGTCGAGCCCGAGGCGGGCTTTCAGCCGGTCGCCCTACTCTACCAGGACTTCCTGGTCCGGTGCCGAATCGCGCGGATGCCCGGCGAGCCGATCGATTTGCCGCGGTTCCGGAAGGAGCTCGCGCTCGCCAAGGCCGGCTTCGGCGAAGGCTCCGTCGCGACTTCAGACTGGGATCAGGCGACGCTGGTCGCCTCCGGCCTGCCGGACGACGTGCAGGGCGTGTTTTTACTACTGGCGAAGGCAGCGCTCTCGAAGGCCCCCTGCCCGTCAGACGACGAGATCGCCCGCGCCTACGGCACGAGGTCGACCGGCCGGGCGCGGAGACTGCTGGCGCATATGGAGGATCGCGGCTTCCTCACCTGCGCTTCCGACCTTCGCGGGCGGCGCATCGTCATGCTGCCCGATCTCGGCTGGCAGACCGCGCCGGGCGCGGCGGACCTTGCCGCCGCCGCCGGCTGAACGCTCAGTCGTTCCTGACGAGTTGGCGGTTGATCGCAAGCGACGCCAGCGTGCACACGGCGCCCGAGAACAGATAGATCCCGACGAAGGCGAGACCGAACCGGCTCGACACGCCAAGCGCCACGAGCGGCGCGAACGCCGCGCCGATGAGCCAGGCCAGATCGGATGTGAGCGCGGCGCCGGTGTAGCGGTAGCGGCTCGAGAAATTCGACGTGAGCGCGCCCGAGGACTGACCAAAGGTCAGGCCGAGCAACGCGAAGCCGATCAGAATGAAGGCCGTCTCCGATTTTACTCCGCCGCCGAGCAGGAAGGGCGTCAGGATCGCGAAGCCCGCGATCAGCACCGCACAGACGCCGAGGAGAGTGCGGCGGCCGATGCGATCGGCGATCAGCCCGGAGGCGACGATCGCGGCGACGCAGACCAGCGCGCCCGACATCTCGATGAACAGGAAGTCGCGCGCCGAGAGATCGGTGAACAGCGTGACGTAGGACAACGGGAAGATCGTGACGAGGTGGAACAGCGCGAAGCTCGCGAGCGGCGCGAAGGCGCCGATCAGCACGTTGCGGCCCTCCTCGCGCAGCATCCGGAACACGCCGACGGGCGCGAGCTCTCGCGTCTCGAGCAGCTGCGAATAGGCTTCGCTCAGCACAAGTCGCAGCCGCGCGAACAGCGCGACGACGTTGATCGCGAAGGCGCAGAAGAACGGATAGCGCCAGCCCCAGTCGAGGAACTCCGCGTCGGACAGCACGCCGACGAAGAAGGCGAACAGGCCGCTTGCCATCAGGAAGCCGAACGGGGCGCCGAGCTGCGGCATCATCGCGTACCAGCCGCGTTTGCCGGGAGGCGCGTTCAGCGACAGCAGCGAGGCGAGGCCGTCCCACGCGCCAGCGAGGCCGAGGCCCTGGCCGATCCGGAAGATCGCAAGCAGCGCGGCCGCCGCATAGCCGATGCTCTGATAGTTCGGCAGGAAGCTGATCGCGGCGGTCGAGCTGCCTAGCAGGAAGAGCGCGATCGTCATCTTGACGCCGCGGCCGTGCCTGCGGCCGACCCACATGAAGATCGCCGAACCGACCGGCCGCACGATGAAGGCGAGCGAGAAGATCGCGAAGGAGAGCAGCGTGCCTTCGAGCGGCGCGATATGGGGGAACAGGAGCCGCGGGAACACCAGCACCGAGGCGATGCCGTAGACGAAGAAGTCGAAGAACTCCGACGTCCGGCCGATGACGACGGCGGTCGCGATCTCGCCAGGCGAAACCTTGCCGTGCGCCGTCCCGTCCCTGTGACCGGCGGAGCCGGCGGTGATTGCGACGTCTTGGCTCATCGGTTCTCGCCCATCGGTCTCGGCTCTCAAAAACGCCTGAGGATCGCCGGCATTGCGCCGATCCACAATGCCCGGACACGGCCGCCGGTTCAAACTCGAAGCTTCGCGAAGCGGGTTTCTCGTGTGTAATGCTATCGACGAGCCTTCGCCGATAGGACAAACCGTCCAATGTCCCGTCGGACGCTCCAGGCTTAACCCGGCGGGACGACGTCCCGATCCGCCAAGGATGGCTTCGCCCGTGCGCGCTCTTCGACTGACGGCGCTTCTGCCGCTCCTCCTGATTCTCACCGGCTGCGACTGGGTCGTCATGTCGCCATCCGGCGACGTGGCGATGCAGCAGCGCGACCTGATCGTCATCTCGACGGCCTTGATGCTGCTGATCATCGTCCCGGTGATCGCGCTGACGCTTCTGTTCGCATGGCGCTATCGCTCTTCGAACAAGGACGCGACCTACGATCCCGACTGGCACCATTCAACGCAGCTCGAGGTGGTGATCTGGGCGGCCCCGTTGGTCATCATCATCGCGCTCGGCGCCATCACCTGGGTCTCGACCCACCTGCTCGATCCCTACCGTCCGCTCAACCGGGTCGCCGACGGCCGCTCCGTCGATCAGGCGGCGCAGCCGCTCGAGGTGCAGGCGGTCGCGCTCGACTGGAAGTGGCTGTTCATCTACCCGCAATACGGCATCGCGACAGTCAACGAGCTCGCCGCGCCGGTCGATCGGCCGATCAGCTTCCGCCTGACCTCCACCAGCGTGATGAACTCATTCTTCATCCCCGCGCTCGCTGGCCAGATCTACGCCATGCCCGGCATGGACACGAAGCTCCACGCGGTCATCAACAAGGCCGGCGTCTTTAACGGGTTTTCAGCGAACTACAGCGGCGCGGGCTTCTCCGACATGCGCTTCAAGTTCCACGGCGTTAGCGGCGAAGAGTTCGAAAAGTGGGTGGCTGACATCAAGGCGGGCCAGGGCGGCAACCTCGACCGAGCCGCCTATACCGGCCTTGCGGAGCCGAGCGTCAAAGAGGCCCCGAAGCGCTTCCAGTCGGTCGCGCCGGACCTCTACGACGCGATCCTCAACCGCTGCGTCGACCCCGCCCGCATGTGCATGAAGGACATGATGGCGGTCGACGCCGAAGGCGGCATGGGAATGGCGGGCCTCCGCAATGTCTTCGAGCGGCGGGTCGACGTCCCCGGCGCGCCTCCTGCGACCGGGTCGCGCTTCGTCGCGGCCGTGTGCACCCCCCAGCGGCCGCGGGACGGCGAGATCAAGTCAGCCGCCGCAACCCCTATCGCGTTCGATAAGCCTCTGATCGACGGCGCTCAGCCGCGGTCCGCCGGCGGAATGACCGAGTGATCCGATGACACCGAACCCCGCCTCCGAAAGCGTCCTGTTCGGCAAGCTCTCGCTCGCCGCAATCCCGCTGCATGAGCCGATCCTGCTTGCGACCTTCGCGGTCGTCGCCATCGGCGGCGTCGCGGTCCTCGGCGCGCTCACCTATTACCGCGTCTGGGGCTGGCTCTGGCGCGACTGGCTGACCTCGATCGACCACAAGAAGATCGGGATCATGTACATGATCCTCGGCGTCATCATGCTGCTGCGCGGCTTCTCCGACGCGATCATGATGCGTCTCCAGCAGGCGATCGCCTTCGGCGGATCAGAAGGTTACCTGCCGCCGCACCACTACGACCAGATCTTCACGGCGCACGGCGTGATCATGATCTTCTTCGTGGCGATGCCGTTCATCACCGGCATGATGAACTATATCGTCCCGCTGCAAATCGGGGCGCGCGACGTCGCCTTCCCCTTCCTCAACAATTTCAGCTTCTGGATGACGACCGGCGGCGCCGTGCTCGTCATGATGTCGCTGTTCGTCGGCGAGTTCGCGGCGACCGGCTGGCTCGCTTATCCGCCGCTCTCGGGGATCGAATCAAGTCCGACCGTCGGCGTCGACTACTACATCTGGGCGCTGCAGGTGGCGGGCGTCGGCACGCTGCTCTCCGGCGTCAACCTGATCGCGACCATCGTGAAGATGCGCGCGCCCGGCATGACCATGATGCGCCTGCCGATCTTCGTGTGGACGGCGCTCTGCTCGAACATCCTGATCGTGGCCTCGTTCCCGGTGCTGACGGCGACGCTCGCGCTGCTCTCGGCCGACCGCTACCTCGGAACGGCGTTCTTCACGAACGATTTCGGCGGCAGCGCCATGATGTACGTGAACCTGATCTGGATCTGGGGCCACCCGGAGGTCTACATCCTGATCCTGCCGGCCTTTGGCATCTTCTCCGAAGTGACCGCCACCTATTGCGGCAAGCGTCTCTTTGGCTACGCCTCGATGGTCTACGCGACGGTCGTCATCACGATCCTCTCCTACCTCGTTTGGCTCCACCACTTCTTCACGATGGGGTCCGGCGCGAGCGTGAACTCGTTCTTCGGCATTACGACGATGATCATCTCGATCCCCACGGGCGCGAAGATCTTCAACTGGCTGTTCACGATGTATCGCGGCCGCATCCGCTTCGAGCTGCCGATGATGTGGACGGTCTCCTTTATGGTGACCTTCGTGATCGGCGGCATGACCGGCGTGCTGCTCGCCGTGCCGCCGGCCGACTTCGTGCTGCACAACTCGCTGTTCCTGATCGCGCACTTCCATAACGTGATCATCGGCGGGGTGCTGTTCGGTCTGTTCGCCGGCATCGCCTACTGGTTCCCCAAGGCCTTCGGCTTCAAGCTCAACACCTTCTGGGGGACGATCTCCTTCTGGTGCTGGACGATCGGCTTCTACGTCGCCTTCATGCCGCTCTACGTGCTCGGCTTGATGGGCGTGACGCGTCGTCTGTCGAAGTTCGACGATCCGTCCCTGCAGATCTGGTTCGTCATCGCGGCCCTTGGCGCCGGACTGATCGCGATCGGCATCGCCTCGTTCCTCATCCAGATTTATGTGAGCTTCCGCGACCGCGAGGCGCTGACCGACACGACCGGCGACCCCTGGGACGGCCGCACGCTGGAATGGTCCACGTCGTCTCCGCCGCCGGCCTACAACTTCGCCTTCACGCCCGTGGTGCACGACCTCGACGCCTGGCACGACATGAAGAAGCGCGGCTATGTCAGGCCGACCGACGGCTTCATCCCGATCCATATGCCGAAGAACACCGGCGCGGGCGTCGTCCTGGCCGGGATCAGCACCCTGCTCGGCTTCGCGCTGATCTGGCATATTTGGTGGCTCGCCGGCCTGAGCTTTGTCGCGCTGATAGCGACCGCCATCGGGCACACGTTCAACTACAGCCGCGACTTCCACATCCCGGCCTCGGACGTCGTCATGACGGAGAACGAGCGCACCCGCCTGCTCGGCGCGGGAGCCTGAACCGATGACCGCTCAAGCCCCCGCCTCCACCGTCCCCGCCGACGATGGCGTGAACTTCTACACCCGGGAGGAGCATCACCCCGAGAACGGGACGCTGCTCGGCTTCTGGATCTACCTGATGAGCGACTGTCTCATCTTCGCGGTTCTGTTCGCCTGTTACGGCGTGCTCGGCCGGTCCTATGCGGCCGGTCCCTCGGGCGCCGACCTATTCGATCTGAAGCTCGTCGCCCTCAACACGCTGTTCCTGCTGTTGTCGTCGATCACCTATGGCTTCGCCATGCTGGAGATGGCGAAGAACCGCACGGCGACGACGCTGCTCTGGCTCGGCGTCACCGGTTTCTTCGGCCTCTGCTTCCTCAGCGTGGAGCTCTACGAGTTCCACCATCTGATCGAGGAGGGCGCGACGCCGCAGCGCTCGGCGTTCCTGTCGTCGTTCTTCACGCTTGTCGGCACCCATGGCCTGCACGTGACCTTCGGCTCCATCTGGCTCGTCACGCTGATGGTCCAGGTCGCCCGCCTGGGACTGACGGCCGAGAACAAGCGGCGGCTGATGTGCCTGTCGATGTTCTGGCATTTCCTCGACGTCGTCTGGATCGGCGTCTTCACCTTCGTCTACCTGATGGGGACGCTGTGATGTCCAGCGAAGCGCACGCCGCGCACGGCCACGGCCACGAACCCGGCCACGAGGAAGCCGCCCACGGCTCGATGAAGGGCTATGTCACCGGCTTCGTGCTCTCGGTGATCCTGACTGCGATTCCGTTCTGGATCGTGATGGGCGACGTGTTCCGCGAGCCGGCGACCGCCGCGATCGTCGTGATGGTCTTCGCGGTCGCGCAGATCGTCGTGCACATGGTCTACTTCCTCCACATGAACGCCAAATCGGAGGGCGGCTGGACCATGCTCGCGATGATCTTCACCGTCGTGCTGGTCATCATCACACTGTCAGGCTCGCTATGGGTGATGTTCCACCTCAAGTCGAACATGATGCCGGGCGGAACCCACACGATGGGCGCGCCTCAGTGAGCGGCGCGGCGGCCGGTCCTCGCGCCGCCGCCGCTTCCGCCAGTCAGGGGGCGAAAGAGCGGCCTTCGGCGGCGCGGCCGCGCTCCGCCGCAACCCTCGTCGTCCTCGCGCTCGCCGCCCTTGTGGCGTTTTCAGGCTTCGCCGCGCTAGGCGTCTGGCAGATCGAACGGCGCGCCTGGAAACTTGACCTGATCGAGCGGGTCGACGCTCGCTTCCACGCAGCGCCCGTTCCCGCGCCCGGCCCCGCCGAGTGGCCCCAAATCTCCGCCGAGCGCGACGAATACCGCCGGGTGCGCCTCGACGGCGCCTTCCTTCCGGGCCGCGAGACCTTCGTGCAGGCGGTGACGGACCTTGGCGCGGGCTTCTGGGCGCTCGCGCCGTTCCGGACGCGCGACGGCTTCACCGTCCTGGTCAATCGCGGCTTCGTCGCCGCCGACCATCGCGCGGAAGCCGCGGCTCCTGCCGCCGAGACATCCGTCGCCGGTCTGCTTCGCATGACGGAGCCGAAGGGCGGCTTTCTTCGCGCCAACGACCCCGCCACCGACACCTGGCGCTCCCGTGACGTCGCGGCGATCGCTCAAGCCCGCGGCTTAAGCGACGCGGCGCCCTACTTCGTCGATGCGGACGCGACGCCCAACCCGGGCGGCGTCCCCTTGGGCGGCCTCACCGTCGTCGCCTTCCGCAACAGCCATCTCGTCTACGCGCTGACCTGGTTCGCCCTCGCCGCGATGGTTCTGGTCGGGGCGGCGATCGTCGCGCGCGGCGAGATCGCGCTGCGCCGGCGTCACTGACCGTGAGCCTCGCGCCGGCGCGAACCGCGCCAGACGATTCCGACATTCGCAAGAACATGCATCAGCTGATCCAGCTGCGCTGGATCGCGGTCGTCGGCCAGATCACCACGATCCTTCTCGTCGAATACTGGCTCGGGGTCGCGCTGCCGCTCGCAGCCATGGCGATGGTGACCGCAGCTCTCGTCGCGCTCAACCTGATCAGCCTCGCAAGGCTTCGGTCGCGCATGTCCGCGACCAACGCCGAGCTGTTCGTCGCGCTCGCCTTCGACGCAGCCGCGCTGACCGCGCAGCTTTATCTCAGCGGCGGGGCCACCAACCCGTTCGCCTTCCTGTTTCTGCTGCACGTCATGCTGAGCGCGCTGCTGCTGGAGGCCTGGTCGACGTGGGCGATCGTCGTGATCACCGTAGCGTGCTTCGCCTTCCTCACCATGAACTACCAGCCGCTTGCGCTGCCTGAGGGGCGGGACGGAGACCTGTTCCGCCTGCACATCGAGGGCATGCTGATCTGCTTCATGCTCAACGCCGCCCTCCTCGTGGTGTTCGTCGCGCGCATCAACCGGAACCTGAAGGAGCGCGACGGACGTCTCGCGACGCTGCGCCAGCATGCAGCCGAGGAAGATCATATCGTGCGCATGGGTCTGCTCGCCTCCGGAGCCGCGCACGAACTCGGAACGCCGCTCGCGACGATCGACGTGATCCTCAGCGATTGGCGGCGAGAAGAGGCGTTGACCTCCGAGCCCGAGCGCGCCGCCGAGATCGACGACATGCTGGCTGAGATCCGTCGCTGCAAGTCGATCGTGGGCGGCATCCTGCTTTCAGCCGGCGAGGCGCGCGGCGAGGAGCTGCGGGTGACGACCGTGCGCGCCTTCCTGAACGACATCGTGGAGGACCGCCGAGCCGCGAGGCCAGCTGGCCGCATCGACTTCGACGACGCCTTCGGGGAGGATGTCTCCATCATTTCGGATTCGGCGCTGAAGCAGGTGATCGGGAACGTCATAGACAACGCCGTCGACGCCTCTCCCCGCTGGGTCGGCGTCTCCGCCGTGCGCGAGGGTTCGACGTTGCGGCTCTCCGTCGGGGATTCCGGGCCGGGCTTCACGCGCGAGATGCTGGCGGGCTTCGGCCGCCCCTACTCCTCGACCAAGGGTCGTCCGGGCGGCGGGCTCGGCCTATTTCTCGTCGTCAACGTGCTGCGCAAGCTCGGCGGCGCCGTGGCCGCAGCGAACCGTCCCGAAGGCGGCGCGATCGTGACGCTCTCTTTGCCGCTCGCCGCGCTTTCGATCGACGTCGCGGCGGCCGATGCCCTCTGACAGGCTTCTCGTCATCGTCGAGGACGACGAGAAGTTCGCGAGCACGCTCCGCCGCTCGTTCGAGCGGCGCGGCTACGAGGCGTTGGCGGTCCCCAACCTCGACGCGCTGAACGCCTTGCTGGAGACTAGGAAGCCCGGTTTCGCGGTCGTCGATCTCAGGCTCGCGGCCGGCGCCTCGGGCCTTACCTGCGTGCAGGCGCTCCATACGGCCGACCCGGCGACGCTGATCGTGGTGCTCACGGGCTTCGCGAGCATCGCGACCGCCGTCGAGGCGATCAAGCTCGGCGCCTGCCATTATCTCGTGAAGCCCTCCAACACCGACGACATCGAGGCCGCGTTCACCCGCGGCGGCGACGGCGATGTCGACGCGCCGCTGACCGAGCGGGCGACCTCGATCAAGACGCTCGAATGGGAGCGTATCCACGAGACGTTGATGGAGACCGGCTTCAACATCTCCGAAACCGCCCGTCGGCTCGGCCTCCACCGCCGGACGCTCGCCCGCAAGCTCGAGAAGAGACAGGTGAAATGACTGAGCCGCTCGACCTCACCGCCGGAGAAATCGCAAATGGCGTGGCGCGCGGCCGCTTCAGCGCGGTCGAGATCGTCGAGGCCTCCCTCGCCCGCGCGCACGCCGCGGCGCGAGACTTCAACGCCTTCGTCGTGATCCGTGACGAAGCGGCGCTCGTGGCGGCGCGGCTGGCGGATGAGGCGGTTCAGGCGAAGAAGCCGCTCGGGCCGCTGCACGGGGTGCCCTTCCTCGCAAAGGACCTGACGCCGACCGCGGGAGACATCACCACGCTGGGCTCGTGGAGCTCGGGCGATTACGTGCCCGAGAGTTCCGCGCTGATAGTGCGCCGCCTGCAGGAAGCCGGCGGCATCCTCGTGGGCAAGACGACGAGCCCGGAGTTCGCCCATTCCAGCCTGACCTGGAGCCCGCGTTACGGCGCGACGCGCAACCCTCGCGCGCCGGACCGCACGCCCGGCGGCTCGTCCGGGGGTTCGGCAGCCTCCGTCGCGGCCGGCGTCGTCCCCTTCGCCGAGGGTACCGACATGGGAGGCTCGATCCGCATCCCGGCGTCGTTCTGCGGAGTGGTTGGCCTCAAGCCGAGCCTTGGTCGCATCCCGATGACCATCCTGCCGAGCCTGTTCGACGACATCTCGCATTTTGGGCCGCTCGCCCGCACCGTCGACGACGCCGCCCGCTTCATGGCCGTCGCCGCCGGCCCGAGCGACGAGGACCCGCTGTCGCTGCCGCTCGCTTTCGACCTTGCGGCGACCGCGCCGCGCGACCTCTCCGGAATGCGCTTCGCGCTGTCGATGGACCTGGGGTTCTACGCGGTCGCGCCTGGCGTCGAGGCGGCGGTGCGCCGCGCGGTCGACGCGATCCGCAACGCCGGCGGCGTGGTCGACGAGATCAAGCTCCCTTGGACGCGCGCCGTCCTCGATCGCTGGATCGACCTCTGGGCCGTGTTCATGTCCGCCTATTTCGGCGATCGGCTGGAGGCCTTCCGCGAGCGCATGGATCCCGCGATCGTCGAACTGATCGAGCAGGGCCGCGCGCTCGGCGCGACGGAGTACAAGCGCATCGAGCTCCTGCGCAGCGCGATGTGGCGCGACCTTGCCCGGATCCACGCCGAATATGACGCCCTGCTCTGCCCGACCTGCGCGATCACCGCGCCGCCGATCGAAGCGCGCGACGGGGAGTTCATGGCGGAGGACGAGGCAGGCAAGCTGCTCGGGCTCGACATGACCTGCCCCTTCAACATGACGCCGCACTGCCCCGCGCTGTCGCTCCCGGTCGGGCGCGCGGCCGATGGGCTGCCGGTCGGCCTGCAGATCGTCGGCCGACGGTATCAGGACGAGGCGCTGCTCGGCGTCGCACGATCGATCGAGAGGCTCGGGCTGGACGCGACCTCACGGGCCGCCGCTCTATAAGCTGTCTCATTGCCGCCTCCGCTTCCCGTCGAACGCTCTGGAGACCCCGTTGGCCGTCGGTCTGATCGCGCTTCTGGACGATGTCGCCGCCATCGCGAAGGTCGCGGCCGCCTCGCTCGACGACGTCGCAGGACAGGCTGCGAAGGCCGGCGCCAAGGCCGCGGGCGTCGTGATCGACGACGCGGCGGTCACGCCGCGCTACGTCGTGGGCTTCGCCGCCGAGAGAGAACTGCCGATCGTCTTCCGGATCGCAATCGGTTCGCTGAAGAACAAGCTGGTCTTCCTATTGCCGGCCGCGCTCGCGCTCAGCTTCTTCGCGCCCTGGCTGATGACGCCGCTGCTGATGCTCGGCGGGGCATACCTTTGCTACGAAGGCGCGGAGAAGGTCTACGAGGCGCTGTTTCCACACGCCGCCCACGCCCACGAGGCGACGGTCGCTCAACCGGTCGATGCGACGGCGATGGAGAACCAGAAGGTCGCCGGCGCGATCAAGACGGACTTCATCCTGTCCGCCGAGATCATGGCGATTACGCTTGCAGCGGTTCCTGACGGCGGTTTCTGGACGCAGGCTATCGTGCTCGCGGCGGTCGGCTTCGGCATCACCGTAGGCGTCTACGGCGTGGTGGCTCTGATCGTAAAAGCGGACGACGCCGGCGTGGCGCTTGCCGCGAGCCAGTCGCAATCAGCCTTTGGAAGTCTGCTGCGCGGCGTCGGCCGAAGCCTTGTCGTCGGCATGCCGGTCCTGCTGAAAGTCCTCGCGATCATCGGCACGGCCGCAATGGTGTGGGTCGGCGGCGGCATTATCGTCCACGGGCTGGAGATCTATGGGCTTCCCGCCCTCGGCCATTTCATCCACGCCGCGGCCGCAGCCGCAGGGCACGCGGTTCCGTTCGCCGAGTCCGCAATCGAGTGGCTGGTCAGCGCGGCGGGCGCGGGCGTCGTCGGTCTCGCGATCGGAGCGGCGGTCATTCCGCTGACGAGCTTTGTGCTCGCGCCGATATGGAGCGGCGCCAAGCGGCTGGTCGGAAAGTCGGCCTGAAATTCATGATGGCGGAGCCGCAGCCCGTCGATCGAGGAGCCCCGATGTCCGAGCCCATCTTCTTCATGTCGCCTGACGCGCCGACGCCGGTCGCGCCGTTCTCGCATGCGGTCGAAGTCGATGGCTGGGTGTTCGTGACGGGGCAGATGCCGACATGGCCGGGAGACGACGCGCGTCCGCTGCCTGACGGAGTGGAGGCGCAGACCGCGCGGGTGATGGACAACCTCATCATCGTGCTGAGGGGTCTCGGCCTCGGGCTCGAGCATGTGGTCCAAGCCCGGATCTACATCACCCGGTTCAAGGAAGACTACGCCGCGATGAACGCCGTGTACGCGTCCTACTTCCCGCCGGAGCGGCGGCCTGCCCGCACCTGTATCGGCGTGACAGGTCTCGCCCGAGACGCTCTCGTCGAGATCGACCTGATCGCGCGCCGGCCCTGAACCGTCAGGCGACGTTGCGGATCGCGACGCTCGGATGATCGAGGTCGATCTCGGCCACCAGCGGAAGGTGATCCGACGCCTTCCGCGCAAGCAGAGTGTTGTGGACCGACAGATCCTTGATGAGACCGTGCGGCCAGCCGAGGATCCGGTCGAGGGCGAAGATCGGGCGGCGCGACGGAAAGCTCGCGAGCGGCCGCGGCTCGCCGAACACCGGCTCGAACACGCTGAGCGAGGAGCGCCTGCGGCGTCGCCATTCGTTCAGGTCGCCGAGCAGCACGGTCGGCATCGGCGTCAGCTTCGAGAAGGTCGCGAGCAGGGCGTTCGCCTGGCTGACGCGCGAGCGCCGAAGCAGGCCGAAATGGGCCGCGATCACGCGGAACGGACCTTCGCCAAAATCGAGCTCCGCGATGATCGCGCCGCGCGGTTCGACGCCGGGCAGTTGCATCCGCAGCCGGCGATAGGTCTTCGGGGTCCGGCGCGTCAGCAAGGCGTTGCCGTGCCAGCCGTGGCCGTCCGGCGCGTCGGACTGGGCGAGCAGGATGAGGCCCGCTTCGCGCTTCACCGCGTCCGGATCGAGCAGGCCCATCCGCTTGCCGAAGCGGTGGTCCACCTCCTGCAGCGCGACGAAGTCCGGCGCGATTTCGGCCAGGACCTGGACGATCCTGTCCGGCCTGACGCGACCGTCGGTGCCTCGGCACTTATGGATGTTGTAGGATGCGAACCGCACCGCGCCTCCTTCGATCAGATCAGAGATAGGGCAGCGCGAGCCGAGTGGTCGCGTCGCGAAGTTTTATGAGGAAAGGCCGCCCATCGATCTCCGATAGCGTAATACGCCGCCCGCACTTCTGGTCGATCAGGGTCGACAGCCGCTGGCAGAGATCTCGGTCGTAGACCTCGAGGCCGAGCTCGAAATTCAGCCTCAGGCTGCGCGCGTCCCAGTTCGCGGAGCCAATCAGGCTCCACTCGTCGTCCACCGTCATGAGCTTGGCGTGGTCGAAGGGCGGCTGCGAGCGATAAAGGCTGCATCCGGCCTCCAGAAGCGGGCGGATATGCGCCTCGACGGCCCACGCCACCATCTTGTGATTGTTCACCCCGGGCGTCACCAGCCTGACGTCCACGCCGCGCAGCGAGGCGAGCATGAGCGCCGTCAGAAGCTGTTCCTCCGGCAGGAAGTACGGCGTGGCGATCCGTATGGACCGTCGTGCGGCGGTGATGGCCGAAAGCAGCACGAGCAGGAGCTGGCCGACCGCCTGGTCGGGGCCCGCCTGGATCGCGCGGGCGACCTCGCCCTCGGCCGGCAGCCGCGACGAAGTTCGGCTCGAGCCGCTCGCCTCCTCGCCGGTGGCGAACGCCCAATCGTCGTCGAAGCCCTCCGCGATTTGGCGGACCACGTCGCCGCGCACCCGGAAATGGGTGTCGCGGACGCGCGCCTCCTCAGGCGCCGAGGCGAGGTTCTCGGCCGCGATGTTGAGTCCGCCGATGAAGGCGATCTCGCCGTCGATGATGAGGGCCTTCTTGTGGAGCCGCAGATCGAGGAACGGCATCTTCCACGGCCAGAACGAATGTAGGAAACGTGCGGCCGGCACGCCCTCGGCGCGGAGCGCCCGATAGGCCCGAGACAGGAAGAAGCCGCCGCCCATGCCGTCGATCAGCACGCGCACGTCGACGCCTCGGCGCCTGGCCACGGCAAGCGCCGCGACGAATTTCGAGCCCGGTTCGTCGACGCGGAAGATGAAGGTCGAGAGAGCGACGCTCGACCGCGCGCTCTCGATCGCGGCGAGCATGACGGGATAGGCCTCTTCCCCGGAATCGAGCACGAGATCGACGTCCGCCTGCCTGAGGTCGGAGCCGGTAATGGCGCCGACGGCGAGTTGCAGCCGCTCGCGCCGCGTGGTCGGGGCGGAGCGGTTGCTCGCCTCGGCGTCGAGGGTCTGCTTCAACCCGCGAAGACGACGCGCCTTGCGGTGCACGCGGTTGATGCCGAAGCCGAGATAGAGCGCCGCCCCGAGAAGCGGCGACAGCCACACGACGCCGATCCACCCGACCGCCGCGCGCACTTCTCGCTTGTTCAGCAGCGCGTGGACGGTCGTCGCCGAGGCGATCGCGACGTGCAGGACGCTGAGAATGAGGCCGTCGGTTGCGAACAGATTCTGCAGGATGACGACGTCTCCGAAGGCGACGGGCGGCTTGGCGGCCCGCCGACCAATCAGCACGCGAACTTCGCCTTGCCAAGCAGCTGGACGCCTCAGCTCAACCCCGACCGCGGGCTCGTCAAACAGATGTGATGCAGCTGGCGTCGCGCATCGGCGGCAGCGCTTTAGGTTGAGCTTGCCCGGCCTTGCCAGGCCATCCGATCGCCGCCGGACAAACGAGGAAGCCGCTATGCTGACCCGACGCTCCCTACTCGCCGCCGCTGCGGCCTCCGCCGCGATCGGCCCGCTTGCGCGGGCGGCGGAACCCTCCGGAGGAAACATGAGCGCGATCGAAACGCGTGCGATCCCTTCGACCGGCGAGAAGATCCCGGTGATCGGGATGGGCACGTCGGGCAGCTTCGAGGTCAGACCCGGCTCGCCCGAGGAGGCGGCGCTGCGCGAGGTGGTGAGGACGTTCTTCGCAGGCGGAGGGACGGTCATCGACACCGCCCCGACCTACTCGAACGCGGAGGACATCCTCGGTCCGATCCTCGCCGAGCAGGACCTGCGCGGAAAAGCCTGGCTCGCGACCAAGCTGTCGGGCGTTCAGGGCCGCGAACGGGGGCTCGAGCAGTTCAACGGTTCGCTGAAGTCGCTGAAGACCAACAAGGTCGAGCTGCTGCAGGTCCACAATCTCGGCGACACCGCGACCCAGCTGAAGCTCGCGCGCGAGCTGAAGGCCGAAGGCGAGGTGCGATACGTCGGGCTCACGCATTACCTCGAATCCGCGCACGATCGGCTGCTCGAGGCGATGCGCGAGACCAAGCCCGATTTCATCCAGATCAACTATTCGGTTGGCGTTCGAGGGGCGGAGGAAAGGCTGCTGCCGGCTGCAAAGGACATGGGCGTCGCGGTCATCATCAACCGCGCCTTCGAAGACGGGAAGCTGTTCGCCAGGACGAAGGGTAAGGATCTGCCGGGTTGGGCCGCCGAGATCGGCGTCACGTCCTGGGCGCAGGCTTTCCTGAAATTCGCGCTCAGCCAGCCGGCCGTGACCGTCGTGATCCCGGCGACGGGCAAGCCCGAGCGGCAGGCCGACAACCTCAAGGCCGGAACGGGGCCGATGCTGGACGAGGCGCAGCGGAAATCGCTGATCGAGATGCTGGGCTGAGGCGTGGCCGCCGGCGACGCCGCCGCCGAGGCGAACGGGGGACGCGGCTTCAGGCGTTTCGCCGACATCCGGCGAGGCGAAGGCGCGCTGATCGGCTGGGCCGGCCTCTACATCTTCGCCCTGATGACGGCCTATTACGTGCTGCGGCCGATCCGCGACGCGATGGGGGTCGAAGGCGGGATCGAGAACCTACCGTGGCTGTTCAGCGCGACGCTCGTCGCGATGATCGCGCTGAACCCGCTTTACGCCGCGCTCGTGCGGAGACTCCCGAGCCGGACGCTGATCCCGGTCGTCTACCTGTTCTTCGTCGCCAATCTCGCCGCGTTCGGCCTCGCTGCGCATTTCTCTTCGCCTGAGCAACTGGTCTGGGTCGGCCGGGGCTTCTTCATCTGGCTCTCGGTTTTCAACCTGTTCGTCGTCTCGGTGTTCTGGACCCTGATGGTCGACCTGTTCGACTCGGGCCAAGCCAAGCGGCTGTTCGGTTTTCTCGCGGCGGCCGCAACGCTCGGAGCGACGCTCGGCTCGGCCATCGCCGCCACGCTCGCCAAGGCGCTCAGCACCGCGGCGATGATGACGGTCGCAGCGGCGCTCCTTCTGGTCGCGGTCGCCTGCGTCGCCCGCATCGTCCGGCTGGCGCGGGACCTGCCGAGCAGAACCGCCGACCTCGAGCGCGAGACGATCGGCGGCGGCCTGTGGGCCGGCCTCATCCGCGTCGCGCGTTCGCCTTATCTGATCAATATCGGCCTCTACATCCTGTTCTACGCCGTGACGTCGACGTTCCTGTATTTCCAGCAGGCCGAGATCGCGAAGAACGCTTTCGCCGATCGCGGCGCGCGCACCGCCTTCTTCGCCTCTGTCGACCTCGCCGTGAACGTGTTGACGCTGTTCGTGCAGGTATTCCTGACGAGCGGCGTGCTGCGGCGCTTCGGCGTGGCAAAGGCGGCCGCCGTCCTTCCACTACTGACGCTGATCGGCTTCACGGCTCTGGCCGTCGCGCCCACGATCACGGCGATCGTCGCGTTCCAGGTGCTGCGCCGTGTCGGCAATTTCGGCCTCGCGAAACCGACGCGGGAGCTGATGTTCACGGTGCTTTCGCGCGAGGATAAGTACAAGGCGAAGAACGTCGTCGACACGGTGATCTATCGGCTCGGCGACCAAGTCGGCAGTTGGTCCTACGCTCTGCTTGCAGCTTTTGGGCTCGGCGTCGCGGGAGTCGCGGTCGCGGCGTTGCCCATTGCTGCGGCGTGGCTCATCAACGCTTACTGGCTCGGCGCGCGGCAGGAGGCGATGGCGAAGTCGAGCGAGCAGGCGCCGGAGCGCGCCGCTCCGCTCGGTGAAAATGCCTGATGTTCGAGGATCGAACGAGCGGTCTGGCTCGTTCTAGCTTCAACTAGGGAGGTTCAAATGAAAACGACAACCGTACTCGCAGTGCTCCTGCTGGCAGCGTCTCCGGCGCTCGCCCAGTCAGTCGGAGAGAAATCAGGCGTCAACTCCGTTCTCGGCGTCACGCCTTCGACAGAGGATTTTGTCCTACAAGCCGCGCAAAGCGACATGTTCGAGATTCAGTCGAGCAAACTTGCGTCGACGCAGAGCGACAAGGTCAAGGACTTCGCTCAGCAGATGGTCGAGGCGCACAGCAAGACGACCTCGGAGCTGAAGTCCGCCGTGGGCTCCAAGATGACGCTCCCGACCGACGTGAGCAGCTCGCAGAAGAGCATGCTGGACGACCTGAAGACCCGGAAGGGCGACGACCTCGCCGATCAGTATATCGATGATCAGGTCAGCGCTCATAAGGATGCGGTGTCGCTGTTCCAGCGCTACGCGGACGGCGGCGACTCCCCGGAGCTGAAGGCCTGGGCGGCGAAGACGTTGCCCGATCTCCAGCATCATCTCGAAATGGCGCAAGCGCTGGACAAGTAATCTCGATCGGCGCGCCTCACGGCGCGCCGATTTTTCTCTAGACGACGCGTTCGCTCATCGAGCTTGATCCTCGGCTTCTGCGGACTGTTGAACCGCGTTGCGCAAGGCGTCTTGAATCACCCTCGGATAATACGGCTTCGATACAAACCTCCCATCATCCGGGAGGTCTTCGTTTGCAATAGAGGCGTGGCCGGAAACGACGATAAATTTGATGTTTGGCCACCTCTCGTGGACCAAATAGGAAAGCGCGACGCCGTCCATCGAGCCGGGCATGTCCACGTCGGTGAAAAGTACAGAGACGTCCGGATTGCTTTCCAGCAGGCTCAACGCTTCGTCCGCGTTTGCGGCTGTCAGAACCCGACTGCCGGCTTCTCTCACGTTTGATGCGGCCGCCAAGCGGAGGACCGGATCATCCTCAACGACCAGAACAACGCCATCCATAGCCTCCGTCTCCTGCCTTGAAGCCTCAACGGAGCAGGCGGTCATAGGTTTCGTGACGTTGGGATCGAGAGGCTACGCGAAGCGGGCATTCGCAGGGGTTGGTTGAGACGGGCATCGACCTCCAATCCGCTAGGCGGCGCCCTCGGATACCATTAGAAGGCGATATGCTACCTCTCCCCGCATTCAACGTGGCGCGCCAGTGAGCTTGATCTCGACGGGAAATCAGGGACTCGACCTCGTTCTTCGCGGCGGCCTTCCCGAAAACCGCCTCTACCTTCTCGAAGGGGCGCCAGGAGCCGGTAAGACGACGCTGGCGCTGCAATTCCTGCGGGAAGGCGTCCGGCGAGGTGAGCGACCGCTCTACGTCACGCTTTCGGAAACAAGGGAAGAACTGAGGGCCGTCGCCGTCTCCCACGGGTGGGACCTCGACGAGTTCGACGTCTTTGAGTTCAGCTCCATCGAGAGCGTCCTCGGCGCCGGCAGCGATCAGTCGATTCTGCATTCCTGGGAGCTGGAGCTTGGAGAAACTGTTCGCCTCGTGCAGGCCGAGGTGGAACGCACGCAGCCGAAGCGCGTCGTATTCGACAGCCTCTCCGAGATGAGACTGCTCGCGCAGGATCCGCTTCGCTACCGACGGCAGATCCTGGCCCTCAAGCAGTTCTTCGCCGGCCGCGATACGACCGTCCTGCTCATCGACGACATGACCGGCAATGGCGACGGGAGAGACACCCACCTCCACAGCCTGTGCCACGGCGTCATCACGCTGGAGCGTCTGACGCTGACTTTCGGGGCGGCTCGCCGCAGACTGCAGATCCAGAAGCTGCGCGGCGTGGATTTCGTCGCAGGCTTCCACGACTTCAACATCCGCAAGGGCGGCCTCGACATCTATCCGCGCCTGATCGCAGCGGACCACCACACCCCATTTACCGGGGACCTCGTGCAAAGCGGCGTGCCGGAACTGGATGGACTTTTCAACGGCGGCCCCATGCGCGGAACCTGCACGTTGATCACGGGTCCCGCCGGCACGGGCAAGACCACCATCGCGCTTCAGTATCTTTACGCGGCGTGCGAGCGGGGCGAAGCCGCGACCGTCTATCAGTTCGACGAGCGGATCGGGACGCTTCTGACACGCGCCAGCGCCTTCGGACTGGACTTGCAGAAGCACATCGACGCCGGAACGCTCCGCATCGAGCAGATCGATCCGGCAGAGCTGTCGCCTGGCGAATTTGCGGCCCGCGTCCGCCGCGAAGTCGAAGCGCGCCAAGCCCAGATGCTCGTCATCGACAGCCTCAACGGCTATCTCTCCTCGATGCCCGAGGAGCAGCTCCTTATCCTGCAGATGCACGAGTTGCTTTCGTATCTGGGCCAGCAGGGCGTCGTGACGTTCCTCATCAATCCCCAGCAGGGACTTGTGGGCTCGATGGCGACCAATCTGAACATCTCCTATGTCGCCGACGCGGTGGTGCTGCTTCGGTTCTTCGAGGCCGAAGGCCGCATCAGAAAAGCGATTTCGGTGCTCAAGAACCGTGGCGGCAGGCATGAAGATGTCATTCGTGAGCTTCGCATCGACTCCCAGGGCGTTCGGGTGGGCGAAGCGCTGAAACAGTTCAGGGGAGTGCTGACGGGGACGCCCGAATACACCGGCGAACGGGCCCCGCTGATGGAAGACCGCTGACATGAGCCACAGGACCGGCCCCGAAGGGCACAAGGTCCTCATACTGGCGCCTTATGGACGCGACGCCGAAAGTGCGGCGACGCTCCTGTCGCGCGAGGGGCATGACACGCATGTCTGCGTGGATCTCCCGTCCGTCGCGACGGCGCTGGACGAGGGGACGGGCGTCGTCCTGGTGACGGAAGAAGCGCTTCGAGACGCCGCCGGCGTCGAAGCTCTGCAACAATCGCTGAAAGCGCAGCCCTACTGGTCGGACGTCCCGTTCATCCTCCTGACCACGCGTAGCACCGAACGAAGCGGCCCCGGAGACCGAACGGGCGGCTGGCTCTTCAACTTCGTCTCCAACGCCATCGTGCTCGAACGGCCGCTCGGATTGGCTTCGCTGCTGAGCGCCACGGCGTCTGCGCTGCGGTCGCGCCAGAAGCAGTTCGAGATGCGCGACAGGCTGGCGGATCTCGACAGAACGCGCGTCGAACTCGTGGAGCGGGAAAACCAGCTCAGGCTTGCGACCGAGGCCGCCGAAATCGGCCTTTGGGATGTCGATCCCATCAACGACGTCCTCTATTGGCCGCCTCGGGTGAAGAAGATGTTCGGCCTTTCCGCCGACGCCGAGGTCTCGATGACGCACTTCTATGAGGGGCTTCATCCGGACGACAGGGACGCGACCGCGGCCGCATTCCAGGCGGCTGCGGATCCCGGGCGCCGCGCGGTCTACGATGTCGAATACCGGACGATCGGCCATGAGGACAAAATTCTGCGCTGGGTCGCCGCCAAAGGCAGGGGCGTCTTCGACGAGATGGGACGCTGCGTCCGGCTGATCGGAACGGCGATCGACGTGACGGCGCGGAAAGCCGCCGAGCTTCAGCTGCGATCGCTGAACGAGGAGCTCGAACGCCATGTTGCGGAGCGCACGGACAAGCTGATGGCGGCCGAGGCGGCTCTGCGCCAGAGCCATAAAATGGAAGCGGTCGGTCAGCTCACCGGCGGCATCGCGCACGACTTCAACAATATGCTGACCGGCGTGATCGGAGCGCTCGACCTGATCAAGCGCCGTGTCGGCGCCGGACGCCTGGACGATCTCGACCGCTTCATGGACGCCGCTTCATCGTCGGCGCAGCGCGCCGCTGCGCTGACGGCGCGGCTCCTGGCGTTCTCACGGCGTCAGTCGCTCGACCCCAAGCCGCTCGATCCCAATGCCCTGATCATGTCCCTCGAGGAGCTTCTGCGTCGGACGATCCAGGAAAATATCTCGCTGAGGATCGTCGCCAATCCGAGAGCCCCTCAGGCGATCGCCGACGCGAACCAGCTCGAGAGCGCGATCGTCAACCTCGCGATCAACGCGCGCGACGCCATGCCTGAGGGTGGGCAGCTCACGATCGAGACCAGCGTTGTCGAGCTCGACGAAAGCTATGTCGCGCTGAAGCCCGACATGCGGCCGGGGCCGTATGTCGTGATCTCGGTCTCCGACACCGGCGTCGGCATGAGCCCGGAAATCCTGGAAAAGATCTTCGATCCGTTCTTCACGACCAAGCCCATCGGACAGGGAACCGGGCTCGGACTGTCGATGATCTATGGCTTCGTGCGCCAGTCAGGGGGGCAGGTGCGAGTGCACAGCGAGCCCGGAGTCGGGACCACCGTGTCGCTTTATCTGCAGGCGAGCAACGCCATCGCTAAAGAACGCCTCGAAACGCCGCTGCCGCGGGCTCCCGACGGAAAAGGCCAGACGATCTTCCTGATAGAGGACGACGTGTCCGTGCGCCTCCTGGTCCGGAATGTGCTGGAGGAGCTGTCTTATCAGGTGATCGAAGCCAAGGACGCGGTTACTGCGATCCCAGTCCTCCGGTCGGGACAGACGTTCAACCTGATCGTCTCCGACGTCGGGCTTCCGGGAATGAACGGGCGTCAACTCGCCGATATCGCGCGCACGCACCATCCGGACGTGCCGATCCTGTTCATCACCGGCTATGCCGAGAACGCCGCGATCCGCGCCGGCTTCCTCGGCACGAACATGCAGATGATCACCAAGCCATTCGCTATGGAGCTCCTGGCGCAGCGAGTCTCGGAGATGCTTGCGGCGGCCGACGCCGCCAAGTCCGAACTCGACCAAGTCTCCAGCTAGCGCAGCCGCGAGCCCGCGGGACGCGCTTTCCGACGAGGCGGCGCCTCAAGACGCCGCCTCGCTATCCGTCAATTCGACAGCGAAACCTCGACGAGGTTGTCCGAAAACGACGGCGCATGGCCCATGTCGGTGAAGGCTGAGGAGGAGATGCTGTTGACGGTGCCTTCGTTGAGCTGGCGCCAATAGCCAAGCGTCGCCACCACGATCCCGGCCTTCACGTCGTCGGTGATCCGCGCGACGCCCTTGAAGGCCCCGCGGTCGTTCGCGACGCGAACCCGATCGCCATTGAGGATGCCGCGCTTGTCCGCGTCGATCTGGTTGATCATCACGAACTGCTCGCCCTGCACCTGCTGCTTCTGCTCCATATTGGCGTAGCAGGAGTTCAGGAAGGCGTGGCTCTTGGGGCTCACGATGTTGAGCGGGAACCGCTTGGCGAGCTCGGGATCGTTGGCGTGGCTCTCGCGCGCGCCGACATAATCGGGCAGCGGGTCGAGATCTTCGCCAGGCTGGAAGCCCGCGTACATCTGCCGGAACGGCGGGGCGACGAAGTTCTTGGCGCCCTCGACCTTGAATTCGCACTTGCCCGAAGGCGTCGGGAAATTGCCTTCCTTGTGCGGAACGCGATCGTCGGGAGTCCCAACTTTCAACCGCGCAAAACCATGCTCGCGCATGTAAGTGAGGTCGATGCCCTCGCAGGCCGGCGACGACCAGTCGACATAATGCTCAAGGCACTCGGCGTCCGACCATTTGAAGTTTTCCTCCTCGAAACCGAGCCGCGCCGCGAGCCGCCGGAAGATCTCGTTGTTCGGAATGGCCTCGCCAGGACTGTCGGCGCACTTGGTGTTGTAGGTCAGATAGAGATGGCCCCAGGACAGGATCATGTCCTCCATCTCCGCGCCCATTGAAGCCGGCAGCAGGATGTCGGCGTAGGACGCGGTGTCGGAGATGAAGTGCTCGGCCGAAACCAGGAACAGGTCTTCGCGCATCAGGCCTGCGACGATCTTGTCGGTTTCCGGCGCCTGCGTCACCGGGTTCGAGTTCCAGCACATCATCGACATGATCGGCGGATCCATCGGGATCTCGCCGAGCAGCGCGCGGCCGATCTGCAGATTGCTCACCACGCGGGTGCCCTCGGGGATCAGATCCGGTCGGCACATCACGTCGAACTTGTAAGGGTGCTCCCAGACCGGGAACTGGGTCACGCCGCCGCCGACGTGACGCCAGGCGCCCGTCAGCGCCGGGATTGAGCTCACGGCGCGGATGGTCTGGCCGCCGCCATAGTGACGCTCGAGCGCGACGCCCATGCGGATCGCCGCCGGCTGCGCGGTTGCGAGTTCACGCGCCAGCTGGCGAATGTCGGCCACGGGAACGCCGGTGATCGCCTCGGCCCACTCGGGCGTGCGGCTCGCGGCGCGCTCCTTCAGCTCTTCGTAGCCGAGCGTGTAATTGTCGACATAATCCTGGTCGACCAGCCCCTGTTCGATGATCGAGTTGATCAGCGCCATGGCGAGCGCGCCGTCGGTGCCGGGCTTCGGAGCGATGTGCCAATCCGCGCCCTTCGCCGTGCGCGAGGCGTAGGAGTCGATCACCACGACTTTCGCGCCCTTCTTCTGCGCGTCGCGGACGATCGCCCAGTGATGAAGGTTGGTGCTGACCGAGTTGCACGCCCAGATCACGATGTACTTGGAGTGGATGTAGCTCTCGGGATCAAGGCCGGCGGTCGGGCCGACCGTCAGCAGCCAGGCAGTGCACGAGCCTTCGCCGCAAAAAGTGCGCTCCATCACGGTGGCGCCAAGGCGGTTGAAGAAGGCGTCGCCGCCGTTCAGCCCGTGCACGAGCCCCTGATTGCCGAGATAGCTGTAGGGCGCGATCGCCTGCGGCCCGTATTGGTCAATGATCGCCTTCCAGCGCGTGACGATCTCGTCGAGCGCCTCGTCCCATGAGATCCGCTCGAATTGCTTGGAGCCCTTCGGCCCGACACGGCGCATCGGGTAGAGCAGACGGTCCGGATGATAATGGCGCTGCTCGTAATCCTTGAGCTTCACGCAGAGCCCGCCGCGCGTCATCGGGTGCTCGGGATTGCCGCGGACGCTGAGCAGCTTGCCGTCCTCGACCTCGAACAGCATCGAGCAGGTGTCCGGACAATCGTGCGGACAGCCGCCGAAGAAGGTTTCCGACGATTTGCCGAACAGGGTCTCGGGCTTGATGAGCTCGTTCATGCGGCTTTGCTCCCAGCGTCTTCCGGGGCGCCTTTAGCGCGGGCCTGACGCGAGGTCCCGTCACATGACGCTTTGGAGATAGAACATCTTGAAGTTTTGGTTTTGCGAAGTACCAATTCCGCAAGAAGCCATGGCGCCAAGACCGGTTTGGGCAAGAAACCGCTTATCAGTTGGCGCCATGGACAGACGCGATTCTGGGGTCTCAGACTTGTCGCCTCACCGTCGCTCGATGGCGCCAATCTCACCGGAAGCGGCTCGCGCTTGGACCTGACCCTCTCGCTGGACCCCCGATCGTCGAGATCCCTGCAGGCGCAGATTTTCGACCAGGTGCGCCAGCTCATCCTCGACCGCCAGCTTCAGGCGGGCATGGCGCTGCCGCCGAGCCGCCTGCTCGCCGAGCGGTTCGGCATCTCGCGCAACACCGCGCTGATCGCCTATGAACGGCTGGCGGCGGAAGGCTATGTCGAAGCGCGCGGCACAGCGGGCGTGTTCGTCACGTCGATCCCGCCCGATGGTCTGATCCTCATCCAGAACGGAAGCCGAGCTGAGACCAACGGGCCGATTCCCGAGCCTTCAAGCGAGCCGCTGCTTTGTTTCGCGGGCGCGCCGGGCGGCGGGAGCGATCGTCCCGCGCTCGATTTCTGGGTGGGCCGGTCCGACCCCGCCGCCTTTCCGCTCCGGATCTGGCGGCGCATCGTCAACCGCCTGCTCGCGAGCGAGACCTCCTATCTCACCGATTACTGCGACCCCGCCGGGTTGCCGGATTTGCGCAAGGCGATCGCGGGCCATCTCGGCCGCGCCCGCGGCATGACGGTCACCGACGACCAGATCATCGTGACCGCCGGCGGTCAGGATGCGCTCAACCTCGTCGTCAACCTGCTCCAGTCGCACACGAAGCAGCTCTGCATCGAAAACCCCTGCTATCTCGGCGCGTCGATGCTGTTCTCCAGCACCTCTCTCGAGATCCGGCCGATTCCGGTCGACGAGGACGGCGTGCGCACCGACCGGCTCCCGACCGCGCGGGGCAGCCTGCTCTACGTCACTCCCTCGCACCAGTTTCCAACGGGCGTGATGATGACGCTCCCGCGGCGTCTCGCGCTGCTGAAATGGGCGGAGGAGACCGACAGCTTCATCGTGGAAGACGATTACGACAGCGACTTCCGCTACGACGGTCCGCCGCTCACCTCGCTCGCCGGCCTCGATCGCGGGCGGCGCGTCTTCTATGCCGGCACCTTTTCCAAATCGGTCGGCGCCGGCCTGCGCATCGGGTTCGCCGTGACGCCGCGGATGATGTGGGACGACGCCCGGTTCCTGAAGGCGCGCATGAGCAACGGCCAATCCTGGCTGGAGCAGGCCGCGCTCGCCGCCTTCATCAATGAGGGGCATTTCGACCGACACCTCCGGAAGCTGAGGCAGGTCTACAAGGCGCGTCGCGACAGCCTGGTCGCCGCGCTGCGCGCGAACTTCGAGAACCCGAGGATTTCAGGCGCCGACAGCGGTCTCCATCTTATCTGGCGGCTTCCGCCGGGCTTCCCGGCGGCTCGCGAAATCCAAACCCGGGCGCGCGACATCGGCCTTGGCGTCTATGCGCTCTCGAGCGGCGCAGCCTTCGACTTCAACGGCGACGCGCCCGACGATGCGTTGGTGCTCGGCTATTCCTCGCTGGATGAGCGGCAGATCGGATCGGCAATAGCGAAGCTGCGGGTCATGCTCGTAGCGAAGACGTCACCGATTTCCGCCGCATCGGCGGCAGGCTGACCGCCGCCGATTGGTCGCCGAGCTCAAGGTTTCTCTGGTTCCTCAAGCTCGTCCATCGTCAGCATCTATCCATTGTCCGCGAAGATGATCGGCTCACGCTGTTCTTCGCTTCCGAGGCTACGCGCCAGAGACAGAGCCTCGATAACCGTTGGAACGAACGACGCCGGTCGTGTCAGCGGTTCCCTGGCCGATTACTGTGTAGGACATCCTGAACCCCGCCGATCAGCAGCTACCTTCAAGCGGACGAGGATCGGCTTTGGCGGCGGCGGATCGTCATCCGACCAATGGCTGGCGAGCGCCGGCGAACGTCCCCCGGATCATCCGGAAGGCCGGACGTCTCGCGAATAGGGATGGCTTGGTCCGGGCCGGCTTTGAATCGTCCAGCGACTTCAACGCCGACAGGATTCCATCGAGGCGGACTATGGCCCCGCTATCAAGCTGGCGAAGGTCCGGACCGCGCCCGACCGCGTTCTGATCGGACGCCCACGACGCCAGCAGAGCCCGTTTCGCCGCCTTGCTTATCGTTGGGTGCTCGGTCACCTCGATGGGGGACCGAAATTGTGCCCCATCCCTTCCGGAACGAGGGCCGATGGCTCTTTTGAATAGGTTTCAACGCTCTTGAAGCTCATCTCCAAACTACCCTTCTGGGCAGAGCGGCGTAAGTCGCCGCAGGGCCATGCAACCGGCCCCTCCTGTGGCCGGCGTGAAAAGCCTCCGAGCGAGATGTTCGAACTTGGCTGCGTGGCGTCGCCGCATCGGACGACGCCATGCGCTATGGATCGCTACCTGAACAGCACGACCGCCTTGCCGAACGTAACGTAGACGCCCCAGAGGATCGGCAGCGCCACGACGAGCCAGGGGATCACGATCGCGGGCGTGAAGCCTCCCTTGCCGATGCCCTGCGAGCCCGTCGCCGTGGCGGTCTTCTGGCCGTGGCCCTGCGCCTCGCCGACCTGCGCGTCGCCCATGAACCAGCGCGCCGCGAGCGGGCGGACGAGCAGATTGCAGATGAAGCCGACGATCAGGAAGCCAGCCAGCACGTACATCGTGCGGGCATAGAGCTCGACGCCCTCGACGCCGGCCGACTGCTGGATCTGCCGTATCTCGGCGACGACGAGCGGACCGACCACGCCGGCCGTCGACCAGGCGGTCAGCAGCCGGCCGTGGATCGCGCCCACGAACTGCGTTCCGAAGATGTCGGCGAGATAGGCCGGAATGGTGGCGAAGCCGCCGCCATACATCGACAGGATCACGCAGAAGAAGGCGACGAACAGCGCCTGGCTTCCGAGATGTGCGGCCCATGGCGCGGCCGCGTAGAGCCCGGCCCCGAGCACGAAGAAGATCGCATAGGTCAGCTTGCGGCCGAGCTTGTCCGACATCGAGGCCCAGAAGAAGCGGCCGGCGATGTTGAACAGCGACAGCAGGCCGACGAAGCCGGCCGCGACCGCAGCGACGCCCGCCTTCTGGCCCGCGTCGAGGGAGCCGAGCGGCACGCCCGGCTGGCCGATCAGCGCGCCGCCGAAGATCTCCTGAAGCATGGGAGACGCGAGCGCGAGCACGCCGATGCCCGCCGAGACGTTGAGGGCGAGCACGAGCCAGAGCATCCAGAACTGGAAGGTTTTGTGCGCGTCGCGCAGATGGACGTGGCCGGAGGCGATCATGGCGTTCTTCGCGGTGGGCGTCGTCCACCCGTCAGGCGCCCAGCCGGCCGGCGGAACGCGATAGCCGAACGCGCCGCCGAGCATAAACGCGACATAGCCGAGACCCATGACGGTGAGCGTCTCCCAGACGCCGACCGAGGCGGGATTGCCGGCGTGGAAGTGCTTGATCAGCAGATCCGCAAGCGGCGAGCCGATCATGGCGCCGCCGCCGAAGCCCATAATGGCCATCCCGGTCGCCATGCCGCGGCGATCGGGGAACCATTTGATGAGCGTCGAGACCGGCGTGATGTAGCCGATCCCCAGGCCGACGCCGCCGATCAGGCCCATGCCGAGCCAGATGATCCAGAGCTGGTGGACGTAGACGCCGAGCGCGCCGATCAGGAAGCCGCCGCCCCAGCAGAGCGCCGCAACTGCGCCCGCCTTGCGCGGCCCGGCCTTCTCCAGCCAGCCGCCGAACAGCGCGGCCGAAAGGCCGAGCACGACGATGCCGATGGAGAAGACGATCACCAGATCGGTCACGCGCCAGTCGCAGGACGTCGTGAACAGCGCCTGCGCAAGCGTCATGTCCGGGCACGCCGCCGCCGGCGCGCTTTGGCTTAGCGCCTTCGACAGCGGCAGCCAGAACACCGACAGGCCATAGGCCATGCCGATGCACAGATGCGTCGCGAGCGCGGCCGGCGGCGCGAGCCAGCGATTGAATCCGGGTCTGGCGACGATCCGCTCCCGCGACAGCAGAGGAGCGGCTCCGGGATTGGGCGCAGTGGCGACGGACATTGATCCTCCCAAATGTTCTTTTGTTATGAACTTGGGATAAAGCCGGATCTCCGTTCACGCCAGCGTGATCACGCCCCGTCCGTACACTGAAGGATTGCATCAAACGCGCGGCCGCCCCCGGCCGCGCCGCTCGGACGTCCTGGGCTTACGCCCGCAGGCGCCTCAGCGCGGCGCGGTCTTTGAGGACGATGCCGCGGCGATTGGCGGGGACCGCGATGACGCCCTGGCGCTCGAGCTGGGTGAGCGAGCGCGACACCGTCTCGATGGTCAGGCCGAGATGGTCGGCGATGTCGATGCGGGCCATCGGAAGATCGACCGCGCCGCCGCTCGTGGTCCGCTCGGCGAGGCCCAGCAGGAAGGTCGCGACCTTTTCGACGGCGCTCTTTCGGCCAAGCAGCAGCATATGCTCCTGCGCGCGGGCGAGCGCCTCCATCGTCGCGCCCAGGACGTCCCGCGCAAGCGCCGGATTGTCGTAGGACAGGGTATCGATCGAACGGCTGCGATAGCAGACGAGCGAAACGTCGCCGATCGCCTCGGCGGTGAAACGATGCTCGGCTCCGGCCTCAGCCCCGAATATCTCCCCGGCGAGATGGAAGGCGTCGATCTGGCGGCGGCCGTCGCTCAGCAGCTTGTAGGTGCGCACCGCCCCGCTCACCACCTTGTAGAAGACGTCGGTGTCGTCGCCCTCGGCGAAGATCTCCTCATCTTTCGAGAAATTCCGCAGCGGGCCGACGGCCGTCCGTGAGGCTTCGGCCCGCGTCTCGACGGGACGGAAACGGATAGGATTGGCTTCGAGAGCGGCAAGCATCTGGCGACCTCCATCGACCGCGTCTGGCGTCGTCCAGAGCTACGGCCGGGGATGGCTCCGCGAAATTCAGATACGACCCTTAAGGGGAATCCCTGAGTTGCGCGCCGCGCCGGCTCAGCGGGGCCCGAGCGCGCGGTGGATTCCGTCCATCAGGGCGCCGTCGCCGAACGGCTTTTCGACGACCAGCTCGGCGCCCGCCTGCCCCGCGCGACGCCGCAATTCCTCGGTCGATTTCGCGGTCATCAGGATGGCCGGCAAGTCCACGTGGCGCTCCCTGAGGCGCGCGATCAGATCGACGCCCTCCATTTCCGGCATGTACTGGTCGATCAGCAGGCAGCCTGCCGCGGGCAGGTCGCCGGCCGCAAGCAGCGACGCGCCGCCGTCGTAGAGGCGCACGTCGAGGCCTTCGAGCTCCAGCGCGAAGCGCATCGAGGATCGGACGGCCTCGTCGTCGTCGACGACGATCACGGTGCCGCTGCAAGGCATGGGGGTCATCCTGACGTCGTGAACGCGTCAGAACCTACCGGAGGTTGACGATCGGCGGCTTGATCTCTCTCAAACCCGCCGCGGATCTTCGCTTTCGTGGTCGAGGCCTGCGGCGACGGCCATGCGGACCAGCTCCGACAGGCTTTTCGCCTGCATCTTGGTCATCACGTTGGCCCGGTAGATCTCCACCGTGCGCGCGCTGATTTCGAGCTCGTACGCGATGACCTTGTTGGCCTTGCCGGCGACCAGCCTGTCGAGCACCTCGCGCTCGCGGTCCGACAGGCGCTCGATGCGCTCCCGCATCTCGGCGGCGCGCGCGTGTTCGCGGGTCTCCGCCGCATGGCCCGCGAGCGCCGATCTGACCGCCGCAAGAAACAGATCGTCGCTGAACGGCTTCTCGATGAAGTCCACCGCGCCCTGCTTCAGCGCCTCGACGGCCATCGGAACGTCGGCGTGTCCCGTCATGACGATCACCGGCAGCCCGAGACCCTCAATCCGAAGCCTCCGCAGGAACTCGATGCCGTCGATCCCCGGCATCCGCACGTCGGTGACGACGCAGCCCTCCTGAACCCCGTCGATATGATCGAGGAAGGCGTCGGCGGATTCGTGAAGCCGCACCGGCAGGCCGTCCGAGGCCAGAAGGAACGACAGCGAGCGGCGCACCGCGTCGTCGTCGTCCACCACGTGCACGACAGCCTCATTCGCCATTCGCGAGCTCCCGTTCGTCGACCGAGCGCAGGGTGAAGGTGAATTTCGTGCCTCCGCCTGGAGGCGAGACGACGTTGAGCTTTCCGCCGTGGGCCTCCACGATCGTCCGGCAGATCGAAAGCCCGACGCCCATGCCGTTCGCCTTTGTGGTGACGAAGGGCTGGAACAGGCGTCCCGCGATCTCGGGCGAGATCCCGGGGCCGGTGTCGGCGACGCTGACCGCGTGCAGTCCGTCGGCGAGCGCCTCGGTCGCGATCTCCAACTCGCGACGCTCCGCGCCCTCCATCGCCTCGACGGCGTTCCGCATCAGGTTGAGCAGAACCTGCTGGATCTGGATGCGGTCGGCGAGAACGAGGTTCGCGGCCGGCTTGAAGCGGAACGACACGCGCACTCCCCGCTCCCTGGCGCCCACGAGGGCGAGCGCGGACGCTTCCTCGATCAGCCGCGGCAGCTCCTCGATGTGCCGCTCGCTTTCGCCGCGGGTGACGAAGTCGCGCAACCGTCGGATCACGTCTCCTGCGCGCAACGCCTGCTCGGCGGCCTCGTCCACCGCGCCGCGGAGCACAACCGCCTGCTCGCCCTCCATGCGCTCCAGCATCCGGCGGGAGCCCTTGAGGTAGTTCGTGATCGCCGTCAGCGGCTGGTTGATCTCGTGCGCAAGCGTCGAGGCCATTTCGCCCAGCGCGGTGAAGCGGGACATGTGGATGAGCTCGGACTGGATCTCCTGCAGCCGGGCCTCGGTCTGCTGCCGCTCGGTCAGGTCGCGGATGAAGCCGGTGAAGTAGCGCGCGCCGGCCGAGCGCATCTCGCCGACCGCGAGCTCCATCGGAAAAGTCGAGCCGTCCTTGCGCTCGCCGACCACGACGCGGCCGAGCCCGATGATCCGCCGCTCGCCGGTCTTGAGATAGCGGGCCATGTAGCCGTCATGCTGGGTCCGGTAGGGCTCCGGCATCAGCATGCTGATGTTGCGGCCGACGACCTCCTCCGGCTGGTAGCCGAACTGCCGGATCGCAGCGGCGCTGAAGGATCGCACGATCGCCTGCTCGTCGATCACGATCATGGCGTCCGGGATCGTCTCCAGGATCGAGCTGAGATGCGCCTCGCGCGCTCTCAGCGCCGTCTCCGACGCGAAGCTCTCGCTGACGTCGCGAACCGCCTGCGCATAGCCGACGACCTCGCCGCCGCCATCGCGGATCTCCGTTGCGGCCACCTCGGCAAGAAAGCGCGACCCGTCGGCCCTCGCAAGTTCGATCCGTTCTTGCGAGGGATCAATAGTCTCAAGGACGACCTCGGACCGCCGATCCTCGGGCGGACGGAGAGCGGAGACGTGCTGGCCGACGATGTCGCCCGCGCGCCATCCACAAACGCGTTCGGCGAACTCCGGCCAGGTCGTGATGCGCCCGGCGGCGTCCAGCGTGAACGCGGCCAGCCCGACCGAGGCGCGCGGCCCGATCGTCGTCCCGTGATTTTCGCCGTCCCGCGTGGCGCGCATGCCCGGACGTATAGCGGCTTCGAGGGCATTCCCGAAACGGCGCCGCGGGACTTGAGCAGGATCAAAGCGCCGCAGCGGCTTTCGGCGGACGGTTCCTCCACACATCCGAGAGGAGACGGAGCATGACCCGACCGATCGCTGGCTCGCCGTCCTATGCGAGCGTGATGGCGCATTTCGACCTTTCGCCTTACGCGGCGCAGCGTGGCCGGCTCGCCGCGTCGCTCGCGGACATGTTCGGCGCCCGCATGATCGGCGTCGCGGCCGAGCAGATCATCATGCAGATCACCGGCGAGACCGGCTACGGCGCCGACGATGAACGGCAGCGCGTCGAACGGAACCTCGAAAGTGCGCACGGAACCTTTCTCGACGTCGTCGGCTCGCGCAACGACGTCGAATGGCGCGCCTGCGTTCATGCGCCGGACCGCCATGTCGTCGAGCAGGCGCGCGGCGCCGACATCGTCGTCGTCGGTAGGCGGGCGTCCTACGACCATGGCGATCCGGCGCTCGGCGTCTCGCCCGGCTACGTCGTCATGGAATGCGGCCGACCCGTCCTTGTCGTGCCGCCCGAGACCGAGACCCTGTCGACCAAGTCGGTGGTCGTCGGCTGGAAGGACACGCGCGAGGCGAGGCGTGCGGTCTTCGACGCGCTTCCCCTGCTCGTGCGCGCCGGCGAAGTCGTCGTCGTCGCCGCCACCTCGTCCTTCCGGGACGAAGGCGCGGAGGACGTCGCCGCATGGCTCGCGCGCCACGGCGCCAATAGCCGGCCGCTGGTGCGGGCCGGAGAGCTGTCATCCGTCGCGGAAGAACTGCTCGACGTCGCAGACGACCTCGGCGCGGGGCTCGTCGTCTCCGGCGCCTATGGTCACAGCCGCACCCGCGAATGGATCTTCGGCGGCGCGACGAGGGACCTGCTCGAAACCGCCTCGATCCCCCTCCTGCTCTCGCACTGAAGCTTCGCGAGAAGCCGCGGCCGGACATCGAAAAGCAGAGACCGACGCATGATCCCGCTTCGACTATCGGAACTCGTGCGTCGGTCCGCGCCACGCTACACGTCGTATCCGACGGCGCCGCAGTTCGGGCCAGCCGTAGGGCCGCAGGACTACGACGGATGGCTCCGCGGACTTAAGGGCGAGAGCGCTTCGGCCTCGCTCTACCTCCACGTCCCGTTCTGCCGGTCGATCTGCCATTACTGCGCCTGCACGACCAAGGCGACGCGCCGCGACGAGCCGATCATCGCTTATGCGGACAGGCTGCGCCGGGAGATCGCGCTCGTCGCCGATCGGACGGGACCGCTGCGGGTCTCCCATATCCATTGGGGCGGCGGCACGCCGAACCTGCTGCCGCCCGACGTCTTCGACCAGCTCGTGGCGGAGCTCTGCGACCGCTTCGACGTCCGACCGGACGCGGAACACGCGATCGAGCTCGACCCGCGCTGGGTCACCCGCGAGAGCGCCCGCCGGCTGAAGGCGAGCGGCGTGACGCGCGCGAGCCTCGGCGTGCAGGATTTCGACGAGGGGGTGCAGCGCGCCATCGGTCGTCCGCAACCCTATTCCGTCGTGCAATCCGCGATCTCGGCGCTCCGCTCGGCGGGCGTCGACGGGCTGAACCTCGACCTGATCTACGGTCTTCCAGGCCAGACGATGCGATCTGTCCGCCTCACCGCGCGCCTCGCTGCGTTCCTGGGCCCGGACAGGATCTCGCTGTTCGGCTACGCGCATGTTCCCTGGTTGCGGGCGAACCAGCGGCTGATCGACGACGCGGCGCTTCCGGATTCCGCCGCGAGGTTCGATCTCGCAGAGACTGCGCGCGAGACGCTGCTGGAGGCTGGCTATGTCGCGGTCGGCATCGATCACTTCGCGAAGCCGAAGGACGCACTCCGCCGCGCGGCGCAGAAGGGGACGCTGCGCCGCAATTTTCAGGGCTACACGACCGACCGGTCCGACGTCCTGATCGGCTTCGGCCCCTCGGCCGTCGGGCGGCTGCGCGAAGGCTACGTCCAGAACGCCGCCGACGCTGCGGGCTGGGCAGGCGCGATCGACGCCGGCCGCTTCGCGACGGTCAAGGGACGCGCGCTGACGCCGGAAGACCGCCTGCGGGCGGAAATCATCGAGAAGCTGATGTGCGGATTCGAGGTCGACCTCGGAGCGACCGCGGCCGCGCATGGCTTCAAGCCCGCCATCTTCGCGGACGACCTCGAGAAGCTCGGGAAATTGGCCGAGCAGGAGTTCGTCCGCATCGATGGCTGGCGCGTCACGATCGCCAAGGACGCCCCTGCCCTCGCCCGTATCGTGGCGAGCGCGTTCGACGCCTATCTCGGCGCCGCCGCGCGGCATTCGCTGGTGGTTTGATCGTCCTCGATCGTTCAGCCAGCACGCCTCCGTGAGACCACCGTTCGGCGATCCGCATTGTACTTTTGACCAATGTGTTTGATGCAGGTCAACGCGGTGAGCCGCAGCGCCGCCTAACCTTCAAGGACGGAATAAGTCCGTTTCTGAAGGGGGTTAACGTGAAGTCGCTCTACGCCTTGTCCGCCGCGTTGCTCGCGTCGGCGTCGCTTGCGGGACAAGCCCGCGCCGCCGACATCCCTGAATCGCCGAGCTTCGTCGCCGCTTCTCCGTCGGACTGGAGCCGGTTCATGATCCGCGTCCGCGCCATCGGTCTGCTGACCGATTCGTCGGCCAAGCTGAACATCGCGGGAAGCGCCCACGTCTCCTACGACGTGATGCCGGAGATCGACTTCAGCTACTTCTTCACGCCGAATCTGGCGGTCGAAGTGATCTGCTGCGCGTCCCACCACAAGATCAGGGGCCGTGGGGCGATCGACGGCTTGAAGATCGGCGACGCCTGGGTGATCCCGGCGACAGTCACGGCGCAGTATCACTTCACCGGTTTCGGCGCGTTCAAGCCTTATGTCGGCGTCGGCGTGAACTACTCGATCTACTTCAACGAGGACAGCGGTCCGGGCCTGTCGCATCTCAAGCTCAAGAACTCCGTCGGCCCCGCCGCTCAGGTCGGCTTCGACTACATGTTCAACGAGCATTGGGGCGTGAACTTCGACGTCAAGAAGATCTATATGCAGCCGAAGATCAGGCTGACGGCTGGCGGCGCCGACGTGCGCGGCAAGGCCAAGATCAACCCCTGGGTGACCGGCGTCGGCGTGACCTATCGCTTCTGACCGTCTGCCCGGGACGCGCGCGGCGATTGAAGGCGCAGCCCATGACCAAGAAACTTCTGGTCGCCTTCAACGCCGCCTAGTCCACGGCGAAGATCGGCCTGTTCGCCTGGAACGAACGGTCCCGCGGCGCGACGTCAAGGAGCGATCGACGTCAGCCGGCCGGCGCTGACCTTCCACCTCGTCGAGGGGCCGAAGGTCTTCGACGCGAAGCCCGGCGAGCATTCCGACTCGCAACTGTGACAACGTAGTGTAACGGAACGCTAGCCCGTCGCTGTGTCAGCGTGGCGTTCCGCCCGGGATGGCCGATCGGCCCTGCTCATCGCCGCGACTGCGTCGATCGCGCCTCGCGGAGTGAGCTTCCAGCGGTCCAGTTAGCCTGGGACCAGTCCGCACAACTGTCTCATGTAATCGCGCTGTGGAAGGTTAGGTCAGCGGTGGCTGAGAGCAATCGGCGCTCCGGCTGGCCTGCAAAAGCCCTAAAACTTTGCTTCTTCGAAGATCAAGGTCCGTCCCCCATGCAGCGAGGAAACGCAATGGCCGAACACAAGCGAGCCAGCCTTAAGCACGCAGCGACCGTCCTGGAGAAAGTGCGCTTCCGTGCGTTGCGCGCCCCGCGCTAGGCAAGCGTTATGACCTGAATAATGCTCACGCCGCAGCCACTTACGTCAAGCCATACTGACCTGAGACGACGCCGATCCACGAGGTCGCCTTCGCGGCGTTTGTCCGGCTTCCGGTGCTGGCGCTTAGCGCTTCCGGCTTTTCCTCGCTTATCGATCGCGGTGGCAGCGATCAGGCCAAGCAGTTCGCGGGTCGGAGGACGATCGGCCTGGTTCGCCATCAGCCGAATCCGGGCGGACCCACAAACGGCCGTAGACGTTCGAGCTCCCTCGCGAAAGCAAGCGTCGATAGAGTTGATATTTTATCTGTAGGAGCTGGATGGAAACGGGCGATGAAAGCGTCCCCTCTCCGTCAGAGCCAAGCTGCAAGAGCGCGCAAACGCCTCGAAAACATCGTCCGGCTTAGGCGATGCGAGAAGCCGCTTCTACAAAGAAGCGCGAACTCCGCGGGAGACACATTTCTCGACCTGCGGAAGTTCTCGCAAGACCGGCCGATCCCCGGCTTGCAAGCGCATCATGGCGCGGTTCGTTCGTCCGCTGACGACGGAGCGGCAAGCCAGCTCCGTCGTCAGCGCGCGTTCAGTTCGCCTCTGAGGCGGTCGCTTTCACCGTCTTGCGAACGGGCGCCTTGCGCTTCGGCGCGACCGCGATCTCGTCCCCGAGAGTCTCGTCGCTCGACTTGCGCGCCTCGACCGCGTCGAAAGCGGCGTCGGCGCCGTCCTCGAAGCCGCGGCGAAGCGCATTCCCGGCGGGCAGAAGCTCTTTCAGGAAGACCGCGCCGAAGACGAGGCCGAAGGACAGGCCATAGGCCGTCTTGTAGGCGCCGACGCCGGCGACCTCGCCAGTCTTGGCCGCCGCCGACTTCACCGAAGCGCCGGCGGTCGCGCCCGCGGCGCTGACATATTCGGCGGCGGTCTCGAGCGCGTCGCCGAGGGATGAGAAGGTATTGCGCTCGGAGGTGGCGAGAGCGGTGTCAGACATCTGGATGTGACCTTTCTTCAGGCTTTTCCGCGACGGCGTTGCTGCCGGGACGTTTGGAGACGGAGAGCGAGGCGCGCGCTGCGTTCAGGCCAGGCGCTCCGCGCCGGCGCCGAACTGAAGCTGAACGTCGGCGACGGCGCCTCTGACGTCGGAGATCATCCTCGGCCGGCGGATGCGTTCGGCCAGCAGCCATGCGGCGCCGACCGCCATGTATCCGAGAAAGATCGACGCGAGGACGGAGTTGGTGTGATCGATCGGCGGGAACAAAGCGCTTCCCGGCAGGCCGACCGTGCCGAGCAGCGGCAGGGCCATGAACGCCACGCCGCCAACCGAATAGGCCACCGCGCGCGCCGACAGCTTACCGATCGACTGCAGATAGAGCGGGGCCGCGACCGTGATCAGGATGTAGACCAGGATAAAGCCGAAGCTGCACAGCGTGCCGAAATAACCCTGCGCGTCGAACGGCGTGACGCCGGCCATATAGATGGCCGCGGGCGCAGCGAAGGTGATCGCCGCCGAGACCGCCACCGCGATATGAGGCGTCCGGTTGGTTTCGTGGGCCTCGCCGAGCGCCTCGAAGAACAGCCCGTGGCGCGCCATCGAGAAGATGATGCGGGCGGTCGAATTGATGGCGGCAAGCGTGCAGGCGAAGAAGCTGAGAGCCACGCCGATGGTGATGATCGTGCCGAGCGGACCCCAGCCGAGGCTGGACGCGAGGTAGTTCAGCGGCGCTTCGGAGGTCGCGAGCGATTCCGGCGCGCCGTGGAACCCCAGCACAACCACATAGGCCATGAAGATGAAGACGATTCCGGAGAACAGGACGCTGTGCGTGACCGCGCGGGGGATCGACTTCAGCGGATTCTTGGCCTCCGCGCCGAGCGAACTCGCGCTCTCGAAGCCGGAAAAGCCAAAGACCACGAGGACCACGCCGACCAGGATCCCGCTCGGGGTGCCGCCCTCAAGCCGGAACTGAGCGGCGTCCACTTCGAAGCCGTGGCTCGACCAGATGATGATTCCGAGCACGACGATGGAGATGAGAGCGACGACCTCGAAAACCAGCATCGTCTTGGCGGAGAGCTGGATGTTGCGCATCGCGATCCAGCAAGACGCCGCCGCGCCGCCCGCGAACCAGACGAGCATCGGCGCATGCAATCCGGCCGCCTGCTGGAGAAGGACGTCGCCGACGATCGCGAAGCCGCAGAGCGTCGACATGCCCGTCAGAATATATGCGAAAACGAGCGCCCATCCCCCGAGGATGCCGGCGGTCGGGCCGAGGCCCTGGACAATGTAGCTGTAGAGCGAGCCCGGCGACGCCGAGCGCGTGGTGAACTGGTTGACGTTGAGGCTGACCAGCACGAGGCCGAGCATCCCGAGCGCAAAGCTCAGCCAGGCGCCGTTGCCGGCGGACGCGAAGATGAGGCCGAGAATGGCGGCAGGGACGGTCGACGGCGCGATGACCGACACCGACTGGGCGAGGACTTCCGGATAGGAAAGACACGAGCGGCGAAGTTCCGTGGGAGCTTCCTGGGTGGATCCGCCTTCAAATCCATTCTGATCCGAATAAGCCGCCCGTGATGTCATGATGCCGTTGCGCCTCTCGTAAGTTCCGGTTGCTTATCGATCCCGCTCTTGGATCGCCTATGTGCTGGTCGCTTGAACCCCGGCTTGTCGCACAACTGCCGGACGCGCCGGCGAGGCGCTGAGGCGGCATGCAGTCTTGCGGATGCTCTTCGTCGACGCGGCTTCGGAGCGCGGCCGACATCGTCACTAACCTGACACATCATGCAGTGCGACTACGGATTTCGCAATGCAGTGCTGCAAAAAAAATCCTTCTAACTCACTGAGAGTAAAAAGAATTCTATAAGTCTACTAGGAGTATGCTCTTTCTTGACGAGCCTCCGGCTGCTGCGTTGCACCTGAGCAAGGCGTGCATCGATGCGTCAGGTCGGTGGCCGGCGCGGCGCGGCAGCGCCACGCGGTCCTCACCTCAGAAGGAGACGTTCCTTCTCGGCGCGCAGAGCCGTCGCCTTCCGCAGCGGAAGAAGTCCGTTGCCGACCGCCAGCAATCCGCCGATCTGGTTGAAGATCATCGAGTGCATGACGCCGAAGCCGCCGAAGAACGCGCCCGCGATGCAGATGACGTTCGGGACGATGACGAGGCCCCAGCTTCGGTTTATGTTTCGATGGAGGTTGGTGGATACGTCATGGAGCTGCAGAAGCTTCAGGAGACTGTCCTCCATCAGCACGACCTGCGCGGTGTCTGTCGCAATGCTCGAAGCGCCGCGCAGAGAGATCGAGACGTTGGCCTTCTTCAGCGCGATGGAGTCGTTCACGCCGTCGCCGATGAAGCACACGGTCCGACCTTCCTTCTGGAGCAGCTCGACATAGCGCGCCTTGTCCTGGGGCAGCACCTCGGCGAAGTGCCGGTCCATGCCGAGCCGCTCCGCGAGGCGGCGCGTGGGCTGCTCGTGATCGCCCGAAATGATCGCTAGGTGTTTCGCGCCGCGAGCGCGCAATCCCCTGATGATCTCGGCCGCCTCCGGACGCTCCGAAGCGCGGAGTTCGAGAGCGCCGCCGAGCTTTCCGTCGACGCTCACCATGACGAGCGAGTGCCCCTCGGCATGCGCCGCCTCGAGCTCCCTCTCGACGGAAGAGGGAAGCTTCACGCCTTCATGGGTCATGTACCGCGCGCTGCCGACCCGCACGACATGGCCCTCGACCTCGACCCTGATGCCGTAGCCGACGTCGTATTTGGAATCGTCGGTGCTCGGCACGCTGACGCCGAGCGCGCGCGCCTTGGCGATGATGGCCTTCGCGATCGGGTGGCTGAAGCGGTTCTCGGCGGACGCCGCCCAGGCGATGATCTGGTCCTCCGAATCCCCGTTATAGGTGAGGATGCGGCCGACCTCGGGCTGCTCGCGCGTCAGCGTCCCGGTCTTGTCGAACAGGAATGTGTCGACCTTCCGAAGCGTCTCGAGCGCGCGGCCGTCCTTGACCAGCACGCCGTGCTCGGCGCTCAGCGTCAGCGAGCTCAGCATGGCGATCGGCGCCGCCATGCGAATGCCTGTGCCGAGATCGCAGTTCACCACCGCGGTGGCGCTCGCGACGCCCGTAGTCGCGAGGCCGAGAGCGCCCAAGGCAAGCGTCGGGGCGACGGCCTTGTCGGCGAGCTCCTCGCCGCGGGACTGAGACTTCAGCTTGTAGCCGGCGGTGTCGTTCAGGATCTGCGCGAGCTTGGCGGAGGTTGTCTGGTCGCCCGCGCTCGTCACCGCGACGCGCACCTTGCCGCCGATCACGGTGGTGGAGGCGAGGACCTTGTCGCCCTTCAGCTTTTCGACCGGCGCGGCTTCGCCGGTCAGCGTGTGCTGGTCGATCATCGCCATGCCGTCGACGACCTCGCCGTCGACGGGCACGGCCTCGCCGGTATGCACGACGATGACGTCCCCGACCTTGAGGCGCTCGAGCGGGGTCTCGACCTCGGTCCCGTCGACATCGAGCCAGACGAACCGGGCCTGCTTCCCGAACACGTTCAGGAGCATCTTCTTGGAATCGTCTTCGGTCTTCTCGACGAGCTTTCGGGAAACGCTGAGCGTGAAGCCGAGGACGGTGCCGGCCAACACCTGGTTGGTCGCGAGGCAAGCCGCGACGACGATTGCGTCGAGCACGTCCACGCCGAGGCGTTTCTCCTTGAACAGGACTTCGTAGGCGCTCTTGAAGCTCGGGATCACCGAGAACAGGAACAATGCGGCGCTGAGCGGCGTGAGGCCCGGAACGAAGAAGCGGCTGACCGTCGCGAGGGCCACCGAGGCGGTCGCTATCGGCAGGTCGAGATCGACGGGCGAAAGAGGAACGTCCCCGGTCGAGACGACTGCATAATCGAGCAGCTCGACGATCTGATCGGCGCGGATGACCTTCGGATCGTGGTGGACGAGAACCGTCCCGGTTAGCTCGTTGGTGGCGTAGCGATCGACGCCCAGCGTGTTCATGAACTCGCGTTCGATCGCCTGGCAGAGTTCTCGCCGACGCAGGATTGCGGGATTGTAAAGGCGGATGCGGCCGGGGATCGCGCTCCGGACCGTCCATGTCGACAGCCGCTCTCCATGGCGGCGCAGCCTCACCTCCCGGGACGTTCCAAGATCGAAATCCTCCGGCAGCTTCAGCTCGGGCGCCTGCGGCGGCGAGGTTCGCCCCGACAGCGCTTTGCCGAGCTCGGCGATGCGGCTGTCGTCTCTTGAAAGCGGCGCCCCGAACTTCACCTGAGCGACGCGCTTCGCGCCGTCCACAGCCACTTCGACGACGCCGGACGATCGGAAGGCGCGCTCGAAGAAAGTCCGGGCGAGTGGTCCGCGCGGGCTCACGAACAGGCTGTCGCTCGCGAACTGCACCGTGTCATCAGACGGAAAAGTCACGTGAAGCTCGGACGCCTTCGAGCGGGGCCGCCGCGCCCCCCGCGAGCGCTGGCCGCCGCTGGCGGCATGCGACGCGGCCGTTCGACCGGACTGCCGGGCGGCGGAACGATCGGACCTAGGCGAAGACGATGTGTTCAGCGTCATGGGCTCGATTACTCACCGGGGGACGAGTTGCTTTAAGCGCGGTGGGCGCCGTCGTGCGGCGCCTCGTGCGTACGGGCGGCCGGGCGCGAGGCCGCACGCCGTTCGGCGTTCAAATCCTGCAGCGCCTCCTTGCGCTCCAGCGCGCTTCGCGCCGCGCCGGCATAGGCCGCGCCGAGAAGCTCGGCGCTCCAGGACAGGCCGCCGCTGACCGCAGCGAAGAGGTCGCGGAACAGGAATTGCGTTTCGGGCAGCCGCTTATGGACGATCTCGAAATTGGGGTTTGACAGACGAGCGGGCGGCAGGGGCCGCCGTGCGGCGGGGGGTCTCGATGGCGTGGTCAAGGAGGTCCTCCGGTCGCAAGACCATGATGAAATCGGGCGCGCGACGGTCGCTGCGCACGCGCCCGTCGGTCGGCTCAGACAGCCGCCTTCTTCGTCACGCGCACCGTCTTACGAGCGCGCGGGGCGGCGGGCTTGCGACCGTTCGCCTGCTCCTTGAGTTCGTCCTCGAATTCGTCGCCCACGACCGGCGACGCGCCGGCCCTGCGTGCGGCCACCGCGTCGAAGGCCGCCTCGGCCCCTTCTTCGAGCCCACGGCGAACCGAACTGTTCTCGGGCAGCAGTTCTTTCAGAAAGACGCCGCTGAACACGATGCCGAAGGACAGGCCGTAGGCGGTGTGATAGGCGCCCGTGCTGACTCCCGACTTCACCTTGCGGGCGGCGACCTTGGCCTGAGCGCTGGCGTTCGCGCTTGCGTCGCCGATGCTCTCGGCGGCCGCCTCCAGCGCATCTCCAAGAATGGAAAAAGCGTTCGCTTCGTTGGGATCGGCGACCGTCGCAGCCATCAACTCGTTTCCTTCTTACTGTTGCTCAAGCGGCCCAAGTCTCTGGGCTGCAGCGTGGTTCTGGTCGCGAAGGCGACGCAACGCGGCGACTGTGCTCCGGGGCAAAGATGAGGCCGGCCCTGCTGGCGACGGCTCGCCAGCCTGAGAACGCCATCATTCACACCGCCATCAGACAAACTATCTAATCCATAGATTGTGTCTTGAGATCGTTACCGAGAGCGGCCATTGTTGTCAAACCGGACGACGGTCGATCCGTCGGCTACCGGCCTGCAACGGACGAAGCATCAGCGATGGACAAGTTCCCTCTGAACCTTCGCAAAACTGAAGCAGAAGCAGGCCATCAAGCGGCTGACGCAGATAGGACCCTGAGTCGTCCCGGCCGCGCGGCGCATATCGTCAAAGAGGGCAGTCGGCTTTGATCATCGCATCACGCGTCAGGCCCAGCTCCGAAGCCGAGCGGCCGCCGATCACGCGAACATCGGATTTGCTTCGGAACGTGCTTGCAAAGAATCCTGACGTCCAAAGTTTCTCCATCGGAGACATCCTGGATTCGATCGGGACTGAGAGGGTCGAAACCTCTCTGATGCTGTTCTCCGTTTCGGCGTTTCTTCCGGCGCCCGGCGCACCCGCATTCAGCCCGCGCGCCGCCGCCGCCGTCGGCGCCCATTTCGCCGCGGGCCGCACCGAGTTCAAACTGCCGAAGGCCATCCTCGAAAAGCAGGTGCCGCGCCGTTCGTTGGCGGTCGCGATTCATGCGCTTCTGCCGGTCATGGAGTTCGCGGAGAAGAGGACGCGGGCGAGGCTCGCCTGGACCAGCCATCCCGTCAGCCGCTGGATCGTCGGGGTTCTGGTCTTCATCCTCGCCGCGACGATCGCGTTTCCCGTGATCGGCTTCGACCCGCTGCACGCCATGTCGATCTTCGTGATCTCGCTCGGTCTCGCCGAAAAGGATGGGCTCGCGATCATCCTTGGCGTGATTGCGGGCTTGCTTTCGCTGGGCCTTGTCGCGCTTTCAGGCGTCAATCTGCGTGCGTTGCGCTCGAAGATCGGCAAGTGGGTCGGCAAGCTGACACGCCGTCTAGGCTTCAGGGCGCTCGCGAACTACTGCCAGCGCCGAGGCTGGGAACGGCTCGCCGCAATCCTTCGGTTCGAGTGGGCCGACCTCTTGCTTGCATGGGATCCGGAGCGTCGCGCTGGCGCTGAAGCCGGCTTGGCGGAGACGGCGGGCGCATCCGATCCGTCGATCGCGCGTCGCAGCATCAAATCTGCGCGGTCAAATGGACGGGCGGAGGCGGCGAAGGCTAGAGATCACAAGATCGGGCGGGGGCAATTGGCCACGGCATGAAGCGCGAAAAGATATTCGAGTTCTCGATCGAGAAGCCGCTGAACGCGACGCGACGCAAATCGCTCGAAAAGAACATCGAGAAGAACGCCTCGCTCGCCCCGAAAGATTTCGAGTACGGGTGGGACGAGGACGACGACAATCTGCTTCACATCGTCATCGATCCAGTCGAGATCGAGATCAGCTTCCTCGCCGACAAGGTCGAGCTCTTCGCAACGGCCCCGCTATGGGCGCGCGTCGCGTTCACGCAAAAGCGCAAGGCCGAGGTCAAGCAGCTCGTCGAGAGCGTGCTCACGGATTCCAAGTTCGGACCGAGAGCCTGATCTCCGGCTTCCGTTGGCGTCAGTGATGGATCGATGATCGCAGCCGGGCGTCGCGGCCCTCGCGTTCCTGCACGAGCGCATCGAGCTGGCGGATGTGCTGGGCGTAAACCACGGCAGTGCCGAGGTTGGAGAATAGACCGGCGCGAAGGCTTCCGAAGCCTGCGAGAAACGTGCCCGCCACAGCAAGCAGGTTCGCCGCGTAGACCGTCTTGTAGTCGGCCTTCAGCCGGCGGCGGTGCGCTGCGCCAAGGTCCGCGAGATCGAGCAACCCTGAGAGCCGTCCCTTAAGCAGTTGGATGTCGGCGTTGTCGCCGGGTGCTGATGAGAGACCGGCAAGCGAGACGCTGACGGCGCTTGCGGTCATCGCCTCCCTCGAATCCTCATGAGAGCCGTCTCCGATCCAGACGACTGCGCGGGGAAGGGACCGGATGAACGCCGCCTTCTTCCGCGCCGTCAGTCCGCTTGCGACGTGCTCGATCCCGGCGCCTGCCGCGATCGTCTGCGCTACGGCTTCAGCGCGCCTCGAGACATAGACGAAACGGGCGGACGGCGTCTTAGCCTTCAGCGCCCGAATCACGGCTTCGGCTTCCGGCGCGCCGCTCCGCCCGAACGTCACCAAGCCAATTGGCGAGCCGTCTCGCACGACCCATAAGGGCTTTGGCTGCCCCTCGCTCGTCGCGCGCGCAGCTGCGGCCTCGAGCCGAGCCGGCGCTTCGAGCTTCGACAGCGCGAACCGGGCGGGCGACAGTAGTTCGATCGTCTGGCCGACATCATCACGAAACACGACGGCGCCCGCGCGGCGCAGCGTCTCCGGCCCTGGAATGGTTACGCTCCGAGACTCCAGCAAGGCGCGGATCGCCCGTCCGCGCTCTGAACGCAGATCGGGAAAGCCGACCGCCGCGTAAGCCAAGATCTCCTTGTCGGAAGCACCGTTGACCAGCACGTTTGAGATCGCGACGGCGCGCCGATCAAGCGCGGCGCTGTCGTCGAACACGAAGAGGTCGAATTCGCCGACCTTGTCCAACGCCGCCGGGTTGCGGAAGAAAAGTCCGTGGTCGAGCGCTTTCGCCAGATCGTAGAGCGCCGAGAACTGGGCGCTGATGCGCGGCGCCGTCGCGTAGTCCGGTCGGATCACTGCCTGCGAAGGGCGCAGCACGCCCGTAGCGAGAAAGCTCAGCGCCGAGAGCGCCAGGGCCGGCTTCGCATTGCGGTTCGCGACGAGTTCAGCGACGGCGGACGAAGGCAATCCGTCTACGAAGGCGTGCGGCAAAGACTTCGCGATATGGGCGGCGGCGGTCGCCGAGCCGGACTGCCTCACGCGGATGACGACTTCTCCATCCCGAAGGAAGGCGCCGGCGTTCACGGGGTCGCCGGGAGCGAGATCCGCATCGCCATCCGGATCGTTGGCGAGTGCGTCGACAATTGCCGCCACGCCTTCCGTTACGACGCCGTCCACCGGCACGAACTCGCCGCGTCGAACCACGACGAGATCGCCGGGCTTAAGGTCATCGACGTGGATCTCGACGTTCACCCCGTCGTCTTGCGGCAGCCGAGCCCAGGCGTGGCGCTTACGGCGGGTCGCGAAGAGCTTGCGCTGACGATCGATGATCGTACGCTCGGCGAGATGCGGCCAAAGCTGCATGAGCAGGGCCATGATCGTGCCTGTCAGTGGCAGGCCTGTGATGAAGAGGAAGGCGAGGCCGGTCGAGTAGAGCGCGGGCAGGCCGACCTGGCCGTGCCGAAGCTGGCGCGCCGCGAGCGCGACGTTCGGCGCGCTGAAAAGGGCGACGCCCGCCACCGCCACTGGGCGCAAGGCGGGAATGGCGAACTGCCCGGCCGCGGCGAGAGCGAGAAGGCCGCCAGCGGCGTAGAGACGCGTCTTGGCGGGAGGCCCTTCGATCCCGCTCAGCACCCGAGGCCATGCGGCCTCCAATTCACGAGCGATCTTCGAAAGGGTCAGGACGCTGGCGTCGAATCGGAGGCGGACGCCTCCCGTGAGCCTGCTCGACCGGAATTCCTCAACCCCCACGATTTCGGCCAGAACCTCCTCCAGCCGGAAGGCGACGTCGCGGCGGCCGCGCAGGATCGGGTGGGCGACTCGCAGATGGTCTTGGCCTTCGGACCGCATTCGCCACGTGGACAGCACGTCCCCGACCTTGGTGACGCGGATAGGCCAGGGAGCCGCGCTGTTCAGGAACAGGCCGGAGGCGTCGTGCGGCGCTTCCACAGCGCCTCGCAGGGAGGCGTTTAGCCGCCTCCAGATCGCGGCCGCGTCTCGGGTGGCGGCATAGGACAGGCGAGCGAAGCCGCCATCGGGTCGGATCTCGACCCCGCTCACGTCGGGCACCGAGAAGGCGCGGCTCACGAACTGGCGAAGGTTGTCGGCGTTCGCGCTTCTGAAGAGGGCGTCGCTCCAGATCGAGACGCCGTCGACGCCAGGCGCGATCTTGAGCTTAGGCGCAGCACTCATGCAAAGCTGTGCCCGAGCGGACGAGCGACGCGAACGGGGCCTGCATCGGGCCAAGCGGAACGTCTCACCGCCAGTGCGTCGCGCACGGCGTTCGTGATTTCGGCGATGCTTCCGAACGTGCCGTCCTCGACGGGGTAGGCCTCCCTCATCGTCGAGAAGAATCGGAATTGATCCTGCTCGAGGCAGACGGCGATGCCGGCTTGCCGTCCATCGACGCGCACGATCGTGGCGTGACTCATCTTTTGTCTCCAGACCCCTCGTGATGCGAGCGAGGCGCGTTCCGGCCCTCAGCCCATGCGCCCGTCAGCTAGAGTTCCGCATCGGGCGAAGTCAATGTCTTTCCACAAAATTGCTCGACTTTATAGATTGTTGTTGACAGTTCATGTTGCTGCGCCGCACTTTCGCGTGGCCGCCGAGCGGTTTCCCCTCGCGATCGGCTCGAAATTTGAGCGCAGGAGCGCATTGTTGTCTGACGCTGAAATTGGGCGCGCCCTGACTGATCGGGCCTATTCCCAGCATCGCCGACCTCCTCGCAAAAGGGGACGCGGGACCACTTTCAGAAAGCCGAGCGCAATTCCAGGCTTCGGAGCGGCGCTCGGATTCACCTGGCTCTATCTCGCGGTCGTCATCCTCGTACCCCTCGGCGCGGTCGTGCTTTGGACCGGTTCGCTCGGGCCGGAGCGGCTCTGGCAGATCGCGAGCGACGCCCGGGTCGGGCACGCGCTGAGGCTCAGTTTCGGCCTTTCGCTCGCCGCGGCTGCTGTGAACGCCGTCTTCGGCCTCATCGTGGCTTGGGCGCTGACGCGATACGACTTCCCCGGCCGCCGCCTCATAGACGCAGCGGTGGATCTGCCGTTCGCGCTTCCAACGGCGGTCGCCGGCATCGCGCTCGCTTCGATCTACGCCCCGAACGGTTGGGTCGGCTCGATCATCCCGTTCAAGGTCGCCTTCACGCCGGCCGGCATCTTCGTAGCGCTTGTCTTCATCGGCCTGCCGTTCATCGTGCGGACTCTGCAGCCCGTGCTGGCGGATCTCGATCGCGAGGTCGAGGAAGCCGCGGCGACGCTCGGCGCCTCACGCGCCTGGGCGCTCCTCAAGGTCGTGTTGCCGACGCTTCTTCCCGCCCTCCTGACAGGCTTCGCCTTGGCGTTCGCACGCGCGGTCGGCGAGTACGGCTCGGTCATCTTCATCGCCGGCAACATTCCGTACGTCTCGGAAATTGCGCCCCTTTTGATCGTGATGCGGCTCGAGGAGTTCGACTACGGCAGCGCTACGGCGGTCGCGACGATCATGCTGGCCCTGTCCTTCGCAATCCTGCTGTTCGTGAACCTCGTCGAGGCGTGGTCCCGCAAGAGGCTCGGTCATGGCCGCTGACATCGCGCTTCGTTTTCCTGCAACCACCGCGCCCAGCCGCGAAACGCCGCCCGCGCCGCCGCCTTCGGCGACCACGGAAACTCCCGCCACGCGCCGGGTGGTGATCGCGATATCTCTCGCCTTCATCGCTGCGGTTCTTATCCTTCCGCTCGCTGCCGTCTTCACCGAGGCCTTCCGCGGCGGCGTGTCGAAATATCTCGAGAGCTTTGACGACCCCGACACCTGGGCGGCGATCAAGCTGACCCTCCTGGTGACGGCGATTGCGGTGCCATTGAACGTCGTGTTCGGCCTTGCCGCGTCCTGGGCGATCGCGAAGTTCGATTTCCGCGGCAAGAGCGTTCTTGTCACGCTCATCGATTTGCCCTTCTCGGTGTCTCCCGTCGTATCCGGCATGTCCTACGTGCTTCTGTTCGGCGCTCAAGGGTATCTCGGCCACTACCTCGACACCATCAATCTGCAGATCATCTTCGCGACTCCGGGGCTTGTCCTTGCGACGATCTTCGTGACCTTCCCCTTCGTGGCGCGCGAGCTGATCCCGCTGATGCAGGAGCAGGGCTCGAGCGAGGAGGAAGCCGCGCTGTCGCTCGGCGCCGGCGGCTGGCGGACTTTCTGGTCCGTGACCCTGCCGAACGTCCGCTGGGCGCTGCTTTACGGCGTGCTGCTCTCAAACGCGCGGGCGATGGGCGAGTTCGGCGCGGTCTCGGTGGTCTCGGGCCATCTGCGCGGTCTGACCAACACGATCCCGCTGCAGGTCGAGATTCTCTACAATGACTACAACTTCGTCGCGGCCTTCGCCGTCGCCTCGGTGCTCGCCGGGCTCGGCCTCGTCACCCTCGCCGTGAAGTCGGCTCTGGAGTGGCGCTACGCGGATCAACTGGCCGCCGGCCGTCGGCGCTGAGGAGCAAAACGATGGAACTCAAGATCCGCCACGTCAGCAAAGACTACGGGACCTTCGCGGCGCTTCATGACGTCAGCCTCGACATCCGATCGGGAGAACTCGTCGCGCTGCTCGGGCCCTCCGGCTCCGGCAAGACGACCCTGCTGCGCGCGATCGCGGGGCTGGAGACAATCGACGAAGGTCAGATCTTCTTTGGCGGGACCGACGCCTCCCGGACCTCCATCCAGCAGCGCAATGTCGGCTTCGTGTTCCAGCATTACGCTCTGTTCCGGCACATGAAGGTCGCCGACAACATCGCCTTCGGCCTGCGCGCCCGCGACCGTTCGCGCCGGCCCCATGAGTCCGAGATCGCCAGGAAGGTGAAGGAGCTCCTGGAGCTCGTTCAACTGCCGGAACTCGGCGACCGCTATCCCGCACAGCTCTCGGGTGGTCAGCGCCAGCGCGTGGCGCTCGCCCGCGCTCTGGCGATCGAGCCGCAGGTGCTGTTGCTCGACGAGCCGTTCGGGGCCCTCGACGCGCAGGTGAGAAAGGATCTCCGCCGCTGGCTGCGGGCGATCCACGAAGAGACCGGACACACGACGGTGTTCGTGACGCACGATCAGGAAGAAGCTCTCGAGCTTGCTGATCGCGTCGCGGTTCTGAGCAAGGGCGAGCTTCAGCAGATCGGGACGCCCGACGACATCTACGACCGTCCGGCGACGCCATTCGTCTACGCCTTCATCGGCGATTCCAGCTTCCTGCCCATTGAGGTGCGCGGCGGCGAGGCCGTTCTGGATCGCAGTGTCCTGCCTCTCGGCCAGCTCTCCGCGCCCGACGGCCAGGCCCGTCTCCATGTCCGACCGCAGGACGTCGTTCTTCGTCCGACCGGAGAAGGCGTATCAGGACGCGTAACGTTGCTTCGCCGTACAGGCGCGTTCCGGCGGGCCGACATCGAGGTCGGCGACGCCCGTCGGCGCATCGAAGCGCAGTTGCCGCCGGAACTGGCGATCACCGAAGGCGACGAGGTCGGGCTGCATTTCAACCGCTTCGCCGTATTCCCGTCGGACGCGCCTCATTCTACGGCGCCGAACTAACGAAACGTCTGGTCGCGCGGTATGCTGACCAAAAAAGCGAAGTATGGCCTCAAGGCCATGTTGTATCTGTCGAGGCTCGACTTCGGGCAGAGCGCCTTCGTGGCGTCGATCGCGGCGCATAACGGCACGCCGAAGAAGTTTCTGGACACGATCCTCGGCGAGCTTCGAACCGCCGGCATGCTCTCGAGCAAGAAAGGCCGGAACGGCGGCTACGTGCTGGCTCGGCGCCCCGAGCACATCACGATCGGCGCGATCCTGCGCGTCCTGGACGGACCGCTCGCCCCGATCGCCTGCGCGAGCCGGTCGAACTACGCGCCATGCGCGGACTGCCAGACGATCGAGACCTGCGAGATCAGGATCGTGATGCTCAACGTTCGGGAAGCCCTCGCCGGCATCCTCGACCATACGACGCTGGCCGAAGTCCGCGACTCGACTTCCGATCGAATGGCGTCGTTCGTTTACGACATCTAGGCGGGCGGTCGCTTCTGGTCAGAACGACTTAACCAGCTTGTACATAGCTGCAGTCAGAACGCCGTCGGATCAAGAAAACGCCGAAGGACATTGTCCGTGATGCGGGATACGTTGTTGTCGTAGCCGGCGTGAGAAAGGCTCCCCGCCCAAGCCATCGATCCGACCGAGAAAACCGCGCCTTCGTTTGGCGTCTCGAAGAAGGTCATGTCGGCGCGCACTGACGGGTTTTCGTCGCCGCCCAGCGCCGGTCCTGTCTCGAGAAACTCCTCGGGCACGATGTAGTAGGCGTTTGTGTGCGCCTCCGAGCTCGCAACCACGTAGGCGTTGGGCGGCGTGCCGAGCTCCGGAGCCGCGCGGTCGACCTCGAGGCCTGCGGCCCCCCCGCCGATCAGGCCGAAATCGCCGATGAGCTCGTCCTCGCCGATCCCCTCGAAGATGAACTGGACTTCAGCCTTCAAGCTGTCCGGCGTGCGGCGGTAGTAAGAAGAGAGATCGAACCCCTGAGCGGCGAAACCGACGCCGACCAGTCCTTGCGGCGCGCGGCCCTGCCGGAGCCAGAGGCCGCCATAGCGACCGTCGAAGCTCTGGTAGTATTCGCCGGCCTCGGCCGACCAGGCGCGGACGCCGGTCTCCGCCCGGCGAAGCTCGAGAATCCCCGGGCATTCCCTGTGGTAGGCGACCCGCCAGTAGAAGCCGTCGCCGCCTAAATACATCAGCCTGCCGCCGCCATCGAGATAGCTGCGGGTCGCCTCCCACATCTCGGTCGAGACGTATTCTGGATGGGAGCCCGTGATGACGACCGCGTAGGGCTCGAGCAGCGCGACGCCACGGTCGTTCAGCTCCTCGTCGGTGATGACGTCGAAGGCGTGCCCCATGGCGTGGAGCCAGTCGATGATGTGGGTGTCGGCATTGAGGCCCCAGAGCTTCGATCCGCCATAGCCGCCGAGCACTCCTTGAGTCTTCGGCCGCTGGTTGACGATCGGGCGCAGGCGCGACGAGTAGCAGATCCCGCTGCCGTCGGAGTGGTTGTCATAAAGCGACCCACCATACTCCCAGTGTTCGTTCAGGAAGAGATCGGGCGGGTTGAGCACGTTCAGGATGTTGTTCAGCAGCTCGCCGTTGCCGCCATCGGTCCCGAGATGGTCGTTGGCGTAGGCCATGTAGGTCGCGTAGGGCAGCAGGAAGGCGATGCGGCTTTCCTTGCCCGGCGCCGGCGTCACGGTGAACGGGACGTATTCCTCCGCGCCGTCCATCCGAATGCGCGCTGCGTAGAGCGCGCTCGGCATGTCATCAGGAATAACCAGCGAGAAGTCGGTCTCCCAACCCGCGTCATAGATGTCGTCGTCATGAAAGTGGATCGCGCCCCACTGAGAAGGGTCTTGCTTCCAGTCCATGATCTCGCCGGTCCAGTTCCAGCCCGCCATCGCGCGGGCGGGAAAGTTGACCACGCGCCCGTGGAGGCCGTCGGACCGCTCGACGGCGCGCTGAGAGTGCATGTCGGCGCTGAAGTCCCAAGCCGCGATTGGATCTCCTGTCGCGATCGGAGCGTCCGCAGCGAGGGAGGCAAGCGACGCGTCGTCTAGGGGGCTTCCGAAGATGCGCGGGCTGTCGATCTTGCCGTTGTAGAATGCGCTCACGGCGCGTAGTTCCGGCAGGGCGGCGATGTAAACGGGGGATGCGGCCTCGGCCGGCTTGAAGGAGGCGGTGACCTTCATCCGCGCCTCGTCCGCGACGCGTGGAACGGGAGCGAGCGGCAGCTGGAACAGCCGAAGCGAGTTGTCTGACGCGTCGAAGCTCGCGCCGACATGGTACCAGCGGCGCGCCAGCAGCGGCGCGTCGGACGACAGGGTCTTGACCGAAGTCCCGTCGCCGACCTCGATCGCAAGACAGCCGCTCGCGTCGACCATGAGCGCGAAGCCGGCGTCGGCGTCGCGATGCGCGATCACGCCCTGTACGCCCTTCGCCGGGGTCGTCGGCCAGATGAAGGCCTCGACCGTGAAGCTCTTGAGAGCGGCGAGCGGCGCCGGATCATCGACCGCGACGTAGGAGCCCGCGCGGATCTCCTGGCGGCGGGCGGGATAGCGGCCGTTCGCGGCGCAGGCGAACGGGATTTCCTTGACGCCCGGACCTTCCGGATTGTCGTCGCCGCAGACGATACGGACGATCTCGGCTTCGTATTCTCCGGGATCGTCGCAGTTGATCTTGAAGTCGATGGTCTCTCCGGCGCGGGCGTAGAGCCGGTCGCTATAGCCGGTGATCTTCAACATGACGGCCGCCTGCTCACTGTATCGCCAGATCCTGGCCGGTGTGCTCCTTCCACCGCAGCCTGAACACCGCGCGCTCGGCGGTCTCCAGGTCGGTGAAGCGGATGTCGCCGACCAACTCGACGGGCTTGCCGCGCACGCCGGTCAGGCGCGCGAGCCGCCACTCGCGATGCGGCTTGACGCAGACCAGGACGTATTTGCCTTCGAGGGGCTCGCCGCGGAACAGGTTCAACAGGCGCTGGAGCCCGGCGCTGTGATGGCCGACCGGCTTCTCCATAAATTCCACCGCGAACGCGAAGTCCTGCTCCGGGTCGACTTTATAGATCGATCGGGTCATGGCCGGCCTGTCGATGGGATGGTGCGGCCGGACTGGCTCGCGTCGTGCGGGCTTGGGGATCCCGTCAGCGGCGGCGCGGGAGGGCGACCGCCGCGCCCGTCATCGGGGCGCGGCGGCGGCGTTCCAGTCAATCGACGCCGTGATAGATCATCCGCCCGATGCTGTCGTATTTCGCAGGGGCCGCCTTTTTCATGATGAAGGCGCCGACGATCCCGAGGGCGAGGATGGCGAGCGTCAGCCACGGAATATACTTGGCGAAGCTGTAGCCGGCGCTGAGGAAGTCGAGATTGGCGAACAGCATGCCGATCACCGCGACCTGCGCGATGAAGGCGACGATCGGCGCGACCAGCGTCTCGAACCAGTGATGGTCCTCGGGGTGCTCGCGGCGGAAGTAGAACACGATCGCGATCGAGACGACCGCCTGCGCGACGAGGATCAGCGTGGTGCCGAACAGCGCCATCAGGCCGTAGAGGCCCGCAAATGCCTGGTTCGGGTCGTCCTTGCCGAGCACCGCGGCGAAGGCGAGCACGACGACGGCCGCGATCGCGGTCTGAGCGAAGGAGGCGATGTGCGGCGCCTTGTAGACCGCATGCGTACGGCCGAGCGCTGAAGGCAGGATGCCTTCACGGCCGAGCGAGTAGATGTAGCGAGCGGCGGTGTTGTGGAACGCCATGCCGCAGGCGAACGAGCTCGTCAGGATGAGGTAGCTCATCACGTCGTTCAGCCAGTCGCCGACGAATATTGAAGCGGGTTTCAGGAAGAAGTTGGCGGCGTCGGTCTGGCCGGCGACGATGGCGTCCGCGACTGAAGGGTAGCTCGAGAGCGCCGCCCAGCTGGTGATGACGTAGAAGATGCCGAGCGAGATCACCGAGATGTAAAGCGAGAGCGGGATGATCTTCTTCGGGTTCTTGGACTCTTCGGCATAGTTCGGCGCCATCTCGAAGCCGACCCAGCTCCAGAAGGCGAAGAACAGGCCGATCGAGGCGACGCCCGCGGTGGCGGCGCCGGCTGGCGCCTCGAAACCCTTGAACGACATCAGAGGATTAAGCGCGGCGACGTCGATATGCGCGCCGGTATGGGCGTGGGAGAACACCCCGATGTCGAAAATCGCGAGCGAGATCACCTCTCCGACGAGGGCCACGCCGAGGATCGCGGCCGACAGCTTCACGTCGAAATAGGACAGGATGGTCACGCCGACGAGCATGATCAGAGCGAGATAGGGCCAGGCGATCGTGATGCCCCAGCCGGCAAGCTTGGCGGCGGCGAAGTAGGCGAAGGCGCCGGCGAGCGAGGCTTCGAACACGGAGTAAGCGACGATCGAGCCGAGCGCCATCGCCATGCCGAGCTCGCGGCCGAGGCCGTGGCTGATGAAGGAGTAGAAGCCGCCGACCGCCGAGACCTTGCGGGCCATGGCGGCATAGCCGACCGAGAAGATGGTGAGCACGATCGTCGCGAACAGGAAGGCGGCCGGCGCGCCGATGCCATTGCCATTGCCGATCACGATCGGCACGTTGCCGAGCATAGCTGTGATGGGCGCTGCGCCGGTCACAGTGAGCAGCAGCACTCCCGTCAGTCCGATTGCGCCGCCGTGCAGCCGGTGCACGTCCTTGCGGCTTGCGATGTCGTAGTTCGGCAAGCCAGGCGCGGAGCCCGTTTGCGCGGTGTCGATCGCCGTCATGGAAACCTCTGTGCCTAAGATTTGACCCTGCCCGGGAATGGCGCAGCGTCTGACACCTTCACTTTTCCGTCAACTGATTTTCGTAAACGAAAAAATTTTTCCGATCGGCGCTTGCGTTTGGCAGTTCCCAGCGGCAGCGTTGAAGGACGATTTCCCTACAACGCGGAACGAGACATGGCGACTTCAACCGGCCACGAAGGCTTCATCGCGCGACATGGCCTATGGAGCGAGGATCAGCGCCGCTCGGGCAAGGAGCTGGTCAAGCGGCTCAAAGCTGAGAATATCAAGCGCGTCCGCGTCGGCTGGGGAGACCAGCACGGAGTCATCCGGGGGAAGACGCTGAGCGTCGCGGAGTTTGAATCCAGCCTCGTCGGCGGCAAGGATTTTCAGCTTGTCACCGCGATCTTCGACACCACCAATCATCCGATAGTGCCGCCTTTCGGGGACGAAAATCATCTCAACATTCCGGAGATGATTGGCCTGCCTGACGGCGTCCTTGTGCCGGATCCGACGACCTTCACCACGATCCCGTGGGCGCCCGACACCGGCTGGATCCTGTCGGACGCCTACTTCCGAAATGGCGCGCCCTGCCCGCTCTCGACGCGCGGCGTGCTGAAACGCCAGCTCGACGGTCTGGCGAGCGACGGCTACGGGCTGACGGTCGGCCTCGAATTCGAGTTCTATGTCTTCCGGATGCTCGATCCAAAGCTGTCGCCGGAAGACAGCGGCTACCCCCCGACCCCGCCGGAAGTCGCGAACATCGCGCACGGCTATCAGTATCTGACCGATCTTCGCGGAGACGAGATCGACCACATCGCCCGGCTGCTAGAGGACAATCTCGGCGGCCTCGGCCTGCCTGTCGCTACGATCGAGGACGAATGGGGTCCGGGCCAGTGCGAGGTCACCTTCGCGCCGCTGCCGGCCGCGGAAGCCGCCGACAAAGCCCTGCTGTTCCGCACTGCAGTCAAGCAGATCTGCCGCCGCAACGGCTATCATGCGAGCTTCATGGCCTCGCCGAAGATCGCGAACACCTTCCCGAGCGGCTGGCATATGCACCAGTCTCTGACCAAGAACGGCTCGAACGCCTTCGTCGCGGAGAGCGGCGACGGCCCGCTGTCGGACGCTGGGATGGCGTATCTCGGTGGCCTGCTCGCAAACGCCGGCGGCTCGTCTTTGCTCACGACGCCGACGATCAACGGCTACAAGCGTCAGCGCCCGGACGGGTTCGCGCCCTACAAAGCGGCTTGGGCGCTTGAAAACCGCGGCGCGATGCTGCGCGTGATCGGCGGCCCCGGCGATCCCGCGTCGCGGATCGAGAACCGGATCGGCGAGCCGACCGCAAACCCTTATCTCTATGTCGCGTCCCAAATCATTGCGGGCCGCAACGGCATGAAGATCGCAGCCTCGCCGGGCGAAGCGGTGACGGCCGCCTACCTCTCCGACCGCCCGCTACTGCCGGGAAGTCTTTTCGAAGCCCTTGACGCCTTCAAGGCGAGCGAGACCATGCGAGAGGCGCTGGGCGAGACGTTCCACCATTACTTCTATAGCCTGAAGAAGTTCGAGGGCGACCGCTTCCTCTCTGCTGTGACGGACTGGGAGCACAACGAATATTTCGAGATGTATTGAACGATGGGAGATTTGATGAAGGTGGCGGCGGCGCAGCTCCGCCCCGTATGGCTCGACAAGCGCGCGACTGCGGCGAAGGTGATCGATACCATCCACGCCGCAGCGGCCGACGGCGTCGAGCTGCTGGCGTTCTCGGAGACCTATCTCGCGGGCTACCCGTTCTGGATCTGCCGGACGAACGGGGCCGCTTTCGAGGATCCCCGGCAGCAGCGAGCCTACGCGCAGTATTTGGAGGCGGCGGTCGAGATCGACTCGCCTCTACTTGCTGACATCGCCGCCGCCGCCCGCGACTGCAAGGTGGCGGTGTGGCTCGGCATGAGCGAACGCGGGCGGAAGGCCGGACGCGGCAGCGTGTACTGCACGCTGGTCACCATCCTTCCGGACAAGGGGATCGTCGGCGCCCACCGCAAGCTGATGCCGACCCACGACGAGCGGCTCTGCTGGGGCATGGGCGACGCGAAGGATCTTCGCGCCCATGATTTCGGCGATTGGCGCGTCGGCGGTCTGAACTGCTGGGAGAACCTGATGCCGCTCGCCCGCGCGGCGCTCTACGCGGAGGGCGAAGACCTCCACGTCAACGTCTGGCCGGGTAATCCGGAGGTTTCGAGCGACTGCCCGCGTGTCGTCGCGATCGAGGGCCGCGTCTGGTCGCTTGCCGTGAGCGGGCTGATGTCGATCGAGGACGTCGCGGATGATTTTGAGTTCAAGAAGGATCTGGTGGAGGCCGGAGTCGGCACGATCTTCCGGGGCGGCTCCCGCATCGTCGACCCGCAGGGAAACACCGTCGTCCGCGCCGAGGACGGCGTCGAAGGGATCATCTCCTATGAGATTTCGCTCGCGGCGGTGCGCGCGGCGCGCATGAGCTTCGATCCGACCGGCCACTACGCGCGCGACGACGTCTTCCGCCTGTCGGTCGAGCGCCGGCGCGCCGGCGTGGAATAGTGGGACGCGCAGATCGCATGGACGTAACCGTCATCCAGCATTCGCCGTCCGGCCACGCGGGCCTCATCGGCGACTACGTCGTCGAGCGTCTTGGCGCGACGCTGCGCACGCTCTATTCGGACGCCCTTCTCCACGCGTCCGTCGATGATCTAAAATCGGACGCAGTGGTGGTGATGGGGTCCGCGCGCGGCGTCTACGAGACGGAAATTCCTTGGATCGCGCGGCAGCGCGAGCTGATGCGAGGGCTGGTGGAGAGCGGCGTCCCGGTCTTCGGCGTCTGCTTCGGGGCGCAACTGCTGGCGACGGCGATTGGCGGCGACGTGCGTCCGACAGGCGATTTCCATCTCGGCTGGCGTGAGAATCCGGAGGCGTCGACGGTCTGGAAGGGCCCATGGCTCAGATGGCACGGCGACCATGTCAGCCTCCCCGCCGACGTCGAGGTGATGGCGCGCGCGGACGGTCTTGTGCAGGCCTTCGCGCGCGGGTCGGCCGTCGGGGTCCAATTTCATCCCGAAGCGTCGAGCGACATGCTCGATCGCTGGTCGCAGGAGGCGATGCTGAAGGGCCGTCTGGCCGAACAGGCGAGCGACGTCGCCGCTTACGCTCGGCAAAACGCCGAGGCGATCAGGGCCAAGTCCTACGACCTGTTCGATCACGTCTTCGCTCGGCTGGCGGGCGGCGGGGACGCGCGCTCATGAACGAGGCCGAGTTCGTCGCGGCGTTCAGTCGCGAATTGAAGTCGCTCAGGCTCTCGAACGGCATGACGCTGGAGGAGTTGAGCCGCGCGAGCGAAGTTTCGATCTCCACGATCTCCAAGATCGAGAACCTCCAGCAGAAGCCGTCCTTCGAGACCGCGCTCAGAGTCGCCCGCGCGCTCAAGGTCAACTTCGTCCAGATGATGGAAGGGCCGGGTCTTCCGCAGAGCGGCATGACGCGCCGGACGATCACCCGCGCCGGCGAGGCGGACACCTTCCGCTCGGACTATTACACCTACGGAGTCCATGCGACCGAGATTGCCCGCAAGATCATGGTTCCGCTGGTCATGCGCATCCGAAACCGCACGCCGCCGCCGCTGGCGGACTGGAGCATCCATGACGGCGAAGAGTTCGTCTATGTCATGAAGGGCGTGCTGGAGTTCCACTCCGAGCAGTATTCGCCGGCGATCCTGAACGTCGGCGACAGCTGCTACTTCGACAGCACCATGCGTCATGCCTTCGTTTCAAAAGGCGATGGCGATGCGGAGATCCTGTCAATCTGCCTGTCGATCAAGCCGTTCGAAGAACAGGCCCGCCATTCAGGCGACAGGTCAGTGCAGGACGGCGTCTAAATGGCGGCGGGGCATAAATCGCACTGGCGATCGGCGTGCCATTTCGGGGAACGAATTCTGCATCGGTCGGAGGCGCCCGTTCGTGTGACGGTGCGCTGTGACAATGCGAGCGAAAAATCAGGGCATCTGACTAAATGAAATCAACGACCTAGCCGTGGCGGAGGGAGCGGGATTCGAACCCGCGATACGGTTTCCCGTATACACACTTTCCAGGCGTGCGCCTTCAACCACTCGGCCACCCCTCCGGAGGGGCGGGAGTTAGCAGAAGCGGGCGCTTCGTGACAAGCGGGACGACGCGGCCGGCCCGCACATTGCCCGAAACGGGGTCTTGTCCCATCTTGCCTTGAGGCGCGCGCAGGAGGCCGGCGGGCGTCGGCATCAGCGTGTCCGGCCTTTTGAACGAGCCCATGATCCGCTTCCTGCTTCGTCTGATCGGCTTCCTCATCCTTGCCGGAGGCTTCGTGGCGCTGGTGATCGACGGGGCGCGCTCGATCGCCGTCGGCGCGCTGAGTTGGACCAGCGCCGAGACGACGTGGTCCTCATGGTCGCCGGCGACGCTCGCGAAGACGCGCACGTCGCTCGCCTCCGTGCCGGGGCTCGACCAGGCGTTCGCGTTCATGCTGTCGCTGCCAGCCTTCGCCCCGTTCGTCGTGATCGGCGTCCTGCTGATGCTGCTCGGCCGCCGCCGGCGGCGCGGGATCGGCGTCGCGCCATAACAGCTGGCCGAGCCCCGCCGGACTGACGAAAACGTATCGGGCGCCAGGCTTGTCCGGCTCGCCGCGTCGTGCAATGCGGGCGGCGGGCGAGACACGACGGAGGACGCACGGCCATGATCGAGAAGGTGATCGAACGGGGTCTGTTCGCCAGCCGCTGGCTGATGGCGCCGTTCTATATCGGCCTTGTCGTCGGCCTCCTCGTCCTGCTCGTGAAGTTCGGGCAAGAGCTCATCCACTTCGTCGAGAACGTCCTCCACGCGACCGAAAGCCAGGTCATCCTCGGCATTCTCTCGCTGATCGACCTGTCGCTGACCGCGAACCTCATCCTGCTCGTGATCTTCTCCGGCTACGAGAACTTCGTCTCGCGCATGGACCTCCACGACCAGAGCGAGCGGCCGGAATGGATGGGGAAGATCGACTTCTCCGGCCTCAAGCTGAAGCTGATCGCCTCGATCGTCGCGATCTCCGCGATCCAACTGCTCAAGGCGTTCATGGACCTCGGCGCGGCGAATGACCGCGATCTCTGGTGGATGGCCGTCATCCACGTCGTGTTCGTGGGCTCCGGCGTTTTCCTCGCGCTCGCCGACTGGCTGAGCGATCACGCCCATCTCGTCGAGGCGCGGACCCACGCGCTTCACGAGAAGCACAACGTCGATCCGCGCGACGAGGTGGCTGACCAGAGCGCGCCGGACGCCCCCAAGCAGCACTGAGCGGCCGTTGGCCTTCGGCGCCTGCATCGTCTATGAAGCGCGCGACTGACGGAGCGGCGCGGCCGCGACCCGCCGCCTGAACGTTCAAGACCTCCGCCCATGAACGATGCGACCCTCGACCAGCTCGCCGAAATCCGTCACGAGATCGACCGGATAGACGAAGCCATGCACCTGCTGCTGATGGAGCGAGGCGCGGTGATCGACCGCCTCGTCGCCGTCAAGCGCACGAGCGAGACCGGTTCGGCGTTCCGCCCCGGGCGGGAAGCCGAGATGATGCGGAGGCTCGCCGCGCGCCATCAGGGCCGGCTGCCGCTCGCGACCGCCGAGCACCTCTGGCGCACGATCATCGCCACTTTCACCCATGTGCAGGCGCCTTTCACGCTGCATGTCGAGCAGGGCGCAGATGCGCTCGCGATGCACGATCTCGCCCGCTTCCATGTCGGCTTCGACGTGCCGCTGTCCGGCTGCTCGACCGCCTCGCGCGTGGTGGAGGCTGTCGGCCGCTCGACCGGCGATCTCGGACTGGTCCGACTCGACGCGGCCCCCGCCGTCGCCTGGTGGGAGACGCTCGGCGGCGACGGGCCGCAGATCATGGCGCGGCTGCCCTTCTTCTCCGGCGGTGAAGGCCCGATTGCCGTTCCCGCCCTCGTCGTGGCGCGTCCGCTCGGTTCGGCCGGCGCGCTTGAGACGCGGGTATGGGCCGTCTCTGACGATGGAGACGTCGAACTCGGATCGGAGCACGAGACGCTCGCGGCCGTCACTCGCAATGCGCGCCGGGCCCGCCTGGTGGCGACCAAGGGCGACGCGCCGCCGTCGCCCGGCGCCGTGCTTGTCGGCGGTTATGCCCGCGCCTGATCGAGAGCAGAGCTCAATGACCGCCAATCCTGGCTTGCACCCCCGGCCCGGCGCCCTCGCGATCGACGCCTACGTGCCCGGCAAGAGCAAGGCGCCGGCAGGCGTGCGCCTCCACAAACTTTCCTCGAACGAGACGCCGCTTGGACCGAGCCCAAAAGCGATCGAGGCTTTTCGCGCGGCGGCCGGGAGCCTCGAAATCTATCCTGACGGCTCGTCGACTGCTCTGCGCGAGGCGATCGCGCGCGCGCACGGACTCGACCCCGCCCGGATCGTCTGCGGCGCGGGCTCGGACGAGTTGCTGTCGCTGCTCGCTGGAGCCTATCTCGAGCCCGGCGACGAGGGCCTGTTCACCGAGCACGGCTTCCTCGTCTACAAGATCGCGATCCTGGCGGCGGGCGGAACGCCGGTGGTCGCGCCAGAGACCAGTCTGACGGCCGATGTCGACGCCCTGCTCGCGCGCGTCACGGCGCGGACGCGCATCGTCTATCTTGCGAACCCCAACAACCCGACCGGCACCTACCTGCCCTTCGACGAGGTGAAGCGGCTGCACGCCGGCCTGCCCGCCTCCACGTTGTTGGTGCTCGACGCGGCCTATGCGGAATATGTCCGTGCTAACGACTATGCGGCCGGGATCGAACTGGTGTCGGCGTCGGAGAACGTCGTGATGACGCGGACCTTCTCGAAGGTCTTCGGCCTGGCGTCCTTAAGGATCGGGTGGCTCTACGGGCCGGAAGGCGTGGTCGACGCGCTAAACCGCGTCCGCGGACCGTTCAACGTCTCCGGCCCGGCGATCGCGGCAGGGGCGGCGGCTGCGGCCGATCGCGCGCATATCGAGGCCGCGGTCGACCACAACGCCCGCTGGCTGACGGAGATCACCGAGGGCGTGCGCGCCCTCGGGCTCGAGGTCACGCCGAGCGTCGCGAATTTCGTGCTGATCCACTTTCCGCGCGAGGCGGGACGGTCCGCCGCGGACGCCGACGCCTTCCTCACCGCCCGCGGCCTGATCCTGCGTGCGGTCGGCGCCTATGGCCTCCCCGACGCGCTCAGGCTCACCATCGGCTCGGAGGAGGCCAACCAAGCGGCGCTCGCCGCTCTGGCGGACTTCGTGAAGGGCGGCGATCGTGGCTGAGCCTCTGTTCGAGAAGGTCGCGATCATTGGGATCGGCCTGATCGGCTCGTCGATCGCGCGCGGCCTCAGGCGCGGCGGGCTCTCCTCGACCATCGTCATCGCGGACCGCGACGAGCACGCCCGCGAGCGGGCGGCGGCGCTCGGCCTCGGCGACCTCGTCCTCGCCGATTCCGGCGAGGCAGCGCAGGGAGCGGACCTCGTCATCGTCTGCACGCCGGTCGGGGTCTGCGGGACGGTGGCGGCGGAGGTCGGTCCGCATCTGAAGCCCGGCGCGATCCTCTCGGACGTCGGCTCCGTCAAAGGAGCGATCATCCGCTCGATGGGGCCGCACGTCGCGAGCAGCGTCCATTTCGTGCCCGCTCACCCGATCGCCGGCACCGAGGATTCCGGCCCCGACGCCGGCTTCGCCGAGCTGTTCGACGGCCGCTGGACGATCCTCACCCCCGGCCCGGACGCCGACGAGGCTGCGGTCGAGGCCGTGAGAGCGCTCTGGGAGGGCCTTGGGGCCAAGGTCGACGTGATGACGCCCGAGCATCACGATCTGGTCTTCGCGATCGTGAGCCACGTGCCGCATCTGATCGCCTACAACATCGTGGGCACGGCCGCCGACCTCGAGGACGTCACCCAATCCGAGGTGATCAAATATTCGGCGTCCGGCTTCCGCGACTTCACCCGCATCGCCGCCTCCGATCCGACGATGTGGCGTGACGTCTTCCTCAACAATCGCGACGCCGTGCTCCAGATGCTCGGCCGCTTCGTCGAGGATCTGACCGCCCTGCAGCGCGCGATCCGCTGGGGCGAGGGCGACAAGCTGTTCGAACTCTTCACCCGGACCCGCGCCATCCGCCGCGACATCATCGAGCAGGGTCAGGACACGGCCGCGCCCGATTTCGGGCGCAGAGGCTCGACCAAGGGAAGCTGAGCATCACGGATATCCGACCGAAAGTCGCCATTCCGACAGACCGGCGAAGCGCATAGCCTCCGCCTCCCGCGCGGCCTACGTATGAGTCGAGAAAGCGCATGAAAGCTCCGCACGGCGCCGTTCCCGCCGTCCATCCCGCGCTCAAGCTCGCGCTCGAGCTTGGGCCGCTCCTCGTCTTCTTCGTCGCAAATGCGCGAGCGAATCTGTTCGTCGCGACCGGGGCGTTCATGGTCGCGACGCTGGTCGCGCTGGCGGCGTCGTGGGTCCTGACCCGCCGACTGCCGGTGATGCCGCTGGTCTCGGGCGCGGTCGTTCTGGTGTTCGGCGGCCTGACGCTCGCGCTTCAGAACGAGCTCTTCATCAAGCTCAAGCCGACCATCGTGAACCTGCTGTTCGCGGGCTCGCTTTTCGGCGGCCTCGCCTTCGGCCGGCCGCTATTGGCGATCGTGTTCGATCAGGCGTTCTCGCTGACACACGAGGGCTGGACTAAGCTCACCTGGCGCTGGGCATGGTTCTTCGTCTTCCTCGCCGTGGTGAACGAGGTGGTATGGCGCACCCAGACCACCGACTTCTGGGTCGCGTTCAAGGTGTGGGGCATCATGCCCGTCACGATGATCTTTGCGATGGCCCAGGCGCCGCTGCTGCAGCGTTATTCCGCGGGCGACGCGGCCGCCGAATAACTTCGGCCGTCATCGAACCGGAACGGCTGCATCGGAGCCGCAGAGCCGACGAGGCCGGGAAAACCGTCGCTCACCGCACGCACCTCGGCCGGCGGATTGGTCTCCTCCGGAATCGAGAGCAGCCCTGCAAGCGCGGAGTCGCCTGAGGGCGCGTCATAGGACGTCAGCACCGCGAAGGGCACTGCAAGCAGGAAGCTCAGCAGGACCGGCAGCGCCCAGGGCAGCACCGCGGGCGCCGAAAGCGCAAGCGAGATCGCGAGCGCCGCGCCGAAGGCGGTCGCGGGCCAGAGCGATTTGGCCGCCTCGCTCCAGCCGACGCGCTCGCCCTCGCGGTTCTGCGCCTCCCAGCCGATCGGGCGGCGGAAGACGAAGAGACGCACCATGAACTGCGTGACCGCGAAGCTTACGAGCGGCGCGAACAGCATGCCGAACGCGCCTTCGACCGCCGTGCCGGACAGGAACCGGTTGCGGCCGCCATAGCGCCGGGTTTCGCTGGCGCGCATGGCGACGTCGAGATAGCCCATGATCTTCGGCGCGAAGAGCACGATCATCATGGCGGCGAGCAGACCTGCCCCGACGCCCCACGAGAGGTTCGAATCGCCCGTCGCGGGAATGAGCGCCGGCGGCCCCCAGGCCTGAGCCGCGCCTGCGATCAGGAACAGCGACCATGCCGGCGCGCCGACATACATCAGGATCGCGATGGCGAGGTTGACCCTGCCCATCATAGGCAGGCCGGGCCGGCCGATCAGGCGCAGATACTGCAAATTGCCCTGGCACCAGCGCAGATTGCGCCGCATGAACTCTGAGAGCGTCGCGGGATTGTCCTCCCACGAGCCGCCCTCTTCCGGCAGCACCCGAACTTCGTAGCCGGCCTTGTGCATCAGGACGGCCTCGTAGAGGTCGTGGCTCAGGATCTTGCCGCCGAGCGGCGCGCCGCCGGGGACCTCGGGCAATTCGCAATGCTCGCGGAACGCTCGGACGCGGATCGCCGCGTTGTGGCCCCAGTAAGGGCCGGCGTCGCCCGACCACCAGGCGGCGCCCATCGAATAAGACCGCATCGAGGCGCGCATGCCGAACTGGAAGACGCGCGCGAAGATCGTGCGCGCCGGCAAGCCGACGACGAGGCTTTGCAGGATGCCCAGCCGCGGATTGGCCTGCATCACCCGCACGAGCCGCAGGATCGCCTCGCCCGACATCACGCTGTCGGCGTCGAGCGCGATCATCGTCTCGTAGCCGTCGCCGCGGGAGTGCAGGAACTCGCGGACGTTGCCGGCCTTGAAGCCCTCGTTCGAAGCTCTGCGGCGGTAAAACACGCGCTCGGGCGCGTCGAGCGTCGCGCGCCACGCGGCGATGGTCGCCTCCTCGTCCGCAACCATTTCCGGCCTCTGGCTGTCGCTCAGGACGTGGACGTCGAACAAATCGCCGTACCGAGTCGCGTCGAGACTCGCGATCACGGCGTCGAGGCGGCGCACGACGCGGCGAACGTCTTCGTGGCGCACGCACATCACGACTGCGTGCCGACCGGAAACGGCTGCGTCGATGGGGGTCGCTGCGACGCAAGGCGCGACGTTTCCGACCGGATCGTCGGAGAAGCGCAACAGTGCGAAGCCGATGACCGCGTTCCAGAAGCCGATCACAAGCCAGGGCGTCGACACCAGGAAGCAGCCGAACATCACGAGTTCCGGCGCCGACCAGCCGTCGAGCGCGAGAACGGCCGCGAGCGCGGCGGCGAGCACGACCGACGTTCCGGCAACCAAGAGGCCGAAGGTCGTCCGGCGGAATGCAAGCGTGCGGCGCGACTGAGCGCCGGTCGGCGTCATCGAGTTGCTGGCCCTTTTTTGGCCTGATCTCCTGGAAGAAGCGCCTGAGAGGAGGTCGATGCTCTGACGCATTGCATGCTTTCGATAGCCGGCGGGAACGCACTGGCGGCGCAGGGGTGCGCCCTATAACACAAACTGCGCCCGTCGAACCGGCGCGACCCGCCAGCAATTAGGCGCGAGCTTGCCCCCGACAACGCCCCGGAGCGAAACGATCGCGACCCGCGCCCTTTGGTATGACGGCCGTGGCGGCCTCTCCATTCGCGACGGCGCGGCGGCGGGTCCTGGCGAGGGCGAGGCTGTGGTCCGCACGCTTTTTAGCGGCGTCAGCCGAGGAACCGAGCGCCTCGTACTGGAAGGCCGCGTTCCGGAAAGCGAGTGGCGGCGAATGCGCGCCCCCCGGCAGGACGGCGGCTTTCCCGGCCCGGTAAAATACGGCTATGCGGCCGTAGGCATGGTCGAGGAAGGGCCTGCGAACCTGCTCGGCTGCTTCGTGTTCTGCCTCAACCCGCACGAGACCGCCTTCGTCGCGCCGGCGGAGGCGCTTTGCGCCCTGCCGGACGGCCTGTCGCCGAAACGCGCGGTGCTCGCCGCCAACATGGAGACGGCGCTGAACGCGGTGTGGGATTCCGGCGCCGACGACCACTGCGTCGACCAGCGCCCGCAGCCGATGGAGATGATCGATCCCGCCCGGCCCATTGATGAAGTGCGAGGCGCCGGTGACGGTCGCGATCCGCCCGTCGAGCGATTGGCCGAGCTGCGCCACCACGATCGATCGCGGGCGCGCCACCGGAAGCAGCATGCGGCAGAGCGGGTGGTCCTGGAGCGCCCACGGCGCGACGCCCACGGCGCGCACGGCTAAGATCGTCGCCCAGGCGGCGTCATGATCCCGGTCGTGGAGCTCGGCCGTCGCGCTCGCCATTCCCACCTCGCGACGCCAATCCAAGCGGCTGACTGGCCCCAGCGGGAGATAGAAGCCTTCCAGGCCATGGGAAGCGGCGGGAAGCCGACGAAGGTGGCGCCGGCGCGACGGCGGCGCGCATTGACGAGCGCGCGGGGATCGTGATCCGTGCGGCGCATGTCTTTGCGCGCAAGAGAGGGACTGCACGCCATGGCCGACGCGAACCCGCCCGCCGGATCGCTCGACGCGCTGTTCGACGGCTATCGTCGGTTTCGCGCCGAGAGCTGGCCCGATCTGCAGCGGAAGTTCGAGACGCTCTCCCGCGGCCAGTCGCCGAAGGTCATGGTCATCGGCTGCTCCGACAGCCGCGTCGACCCTCAGCAGATTCTTGGGGCTGCGCCGGGCGAGTTGTTCGTGCTTCGCAACGTCGCCGCGCTCGTGCCGCCCTACGCGCCCGACCAGTCGCATCACGGAGCGAGCGCTGCGCTCGAATTCGCCGTGCGGGTCCTCAAGGTCGAGCGCATCGTCGTGCTTGCGCATGCCGGCTGCGGCGGCGTCAGCGCGCTGTTCAACGGCGCGCCGCCCGAGGCGTCCGACTTCGTCGTCAACTGGATGGACATGGCGAAGAGCGCCATCGCCGACGTCGACCCTGCGCTCGAGGGCGACGCGCGTCAGCGGGCGTCGGAGGAGGCCTGCGTCGGCGTGACCCTCGAAAATCTCCACACTTTCCCTTGGGTGCGCGAGCGCATCGAAAGCGGCGAGCTCGCGCTGACCGGCATGCATTTCGGCGTCGCGACCGGCTGCCTGCGCTGCCGCGACGACAAGGGTTTCTGGGCCGACGCCCCGCTCGACTGACCGAACACCTCAAGGAGACGACATGACCGACATCATCTTCCGCACCGGCGAGGCGACCGTGCTCGCGGCCGAGGGCCAGGCGACCGACGCCATGCCCGAGATCGTCATCGGCGCCGTGAACGGCCCGGTCGGGACCGCTTTCGCCTCGATGCTCGGCCAGTCGGTCGGCCACACCCGCATGTTCGTTGTGCGCGACCTGAACCAGGCGGTGAAGCCGGCGGCGATCATGACCAGCAAGGTCACGATCCCGTCTGCGGAATATGTCGACCTGCTCGGCGGCGTCGTTCAGGGCGCGATCGGCGACGCCATCCTGGACAGCGTGATCGACGGCGTCATCCCGAAGGACATCGTCGACGACATCTGCATCATCCTGACGGTCTGGCTCGACCTGCGCTGCGCGGAGGACCCGAACCTCGATAAGGCCGACCTCTACCGCACGAATTACGAGGCGACCAAGCTCGCCATCAAGCGGGCGATGAACAACGAGCCGGGGATCGACGAGCTGATCGCCAACCGCAAGTCCGTCAAGCACTACGCGCTGGACGGCGTCGTCGAGTACTGAACGCCTCCTAAGCGCCCCCGATGTTCGCTTATTGTTCTTGACAGCAAAAACCCTCCCGCTAGTCTCACGGTCCTTACAGGACGAGGGGCCGGCGGGATGGTCGTCTGGGTGTCGACTGTCGCGTTCGAAGGCGTCGAGGCTCGTGCCGTCGACGTGCAGGTTCAGGTCGCGCCGGGCATGCCGGGCTTCGCGATCGTCGGCCTGCCTGACAAGGCTGTTTCGGAGGCGAAGGAACGGGTGCGCTCCGCGCTGATCGCCTCCGGCCTCTCCCTGCCGCCGCGGCGCATCACCATCAACCTCGCCCCCGCCGACCTTCCCAAGGAAGGCTCGCATTTCGACCTGCCGATCGCGCTCGGCCTGATGGCGGCGATCGGCGCCGTGCCGGAAGGCTCGCTCGACGGCTGCACCGTGCTCGGCGAGCTTGCGCTAGACGGCACGATCGCGAGCGTCGCGGGCTGCCTGCCTGCGGCCGTCGCGGCCCATGCCCGCGGCCACATGCTGATCTGTCCCGAGGCCTGCGGAGCGGAAGCCGCCTGGGCGAGCGCGGACCTTCCCATTGTCGCGCCGCGCTCGCTGATCCAGATCGCGAACCACCTCAAGGGCGTGCAGGTTCTTGCACGCCCGCGTCCGGGCCTCCCCGAAGCCGACGGTCCGGTGGGCGACCTCGCGGAGGTCCGGGGCCAAGAGACCGCCAAGCGCGCGCTGGAGATCGCGGCCGCCGGCGGACACAATCTGCTGCTCTCCGGCCCGCCGGGCGCGGGAAAGTCGATGCTGGCGAGCCGGCTCCCCGGCATCCTCCCGCCGCTCGAACCAAGGGAGCTGCTCGAGGTCGCGATGATCCGCTCGATCGCGGGCGAGCTCGCAGGCGGGCGATTGAGCGACCGCCGTCCGTTCCGCGCGCCGCACCATTCCGCCTCCATGGCGGCGCTGGTTGGCGGAGGGGCGCGACCGCGGCCGGGCGAGATCGCGCTCGCGCATAACGGCGTGCTGTTTCTCGACGAGCTGCCGGAGTTCTCCGCCCAGGCGCTCGACGCGTTGCGCCAGCCGCTCGAAAGCGGCGAGGCGGTGATCGCCCGCGCCAATCACCGGCTGACCTATCCCGCGCGTTTCCAACTCGTCGCCGCGATGAACCCCTGCCGTTGCGGCGGGGGCGACGGCGGCCACGCCTGCCGGCGCGGTCCGCGCTGCGCGGCGGATTATCAGGCGCGAGTGTCCGGCCCGCTGCTCGACCGCATCGATCTCAGGCTCGACGTGCCCTCGGTGACTGCGACCGACCTGATGGCGCCGCCACCCTTAGAAGGCAGCGCCGCCGTCGCCGCACGCGTTCTCGACGCTCGCCGCCGTCAGCACGCACGCCATGCCGCGCTCGGCCTCAAGGGGTCGACCCTGAACGCGCATTTGCCGGTGACCGCCGTGGGGGCGGTGGCGGAGCCCGACGTGGCGGGACGCGCCCTGCTGGTCGACGCCGCGAACGGGCTGAGGCTCTCGGCCCGCGCCTATCACCGCGTGCTGAAGACCGCCCGCACGATCGCCGATCTCGACGGCGCAGACTCGGTCGGCCGCATCCACGTCGCCGAAGCGCTCGCCTATCGCGCGGCGCCGGACCGCCGGGCGGAGGCCGCGTGAGCGCCGTCAGGCCGCGTGGCGGCTCGCATCGGCGCCGTAATAATCGACGTAGCGCGGGTTGATCGCGGTCTTCGGCAGGATGATGAGCACATCGGTCGTGCCGAACTGGCGGTCGACCACCGCCCCGTCGCCGATATAGGCGCCGACCCTGAGATAGCCCTTGATCAAGGGCGGCAACGCCTTCAGCGCCTTGCGCTGGTCGATCTCGTCCTTCGGGATCAGGTCGAACGCCGCCCGACGCTCGGGAAGCGCCGTCGCCGACCATTCCGGCGGCGCTGCGTGGAAGTGGTGGAGGTAGGACAGCGCGAGCCGCAGCTTTTCCGGCTCGACGCCCTCGAGGCTCGCGCAGCCGATCATCACGTCGACGCGGTGCGCGAGCACATAGGCCCAGATGCCGTGCCACAGCAGTTCGACCGTACGTTTGTCGCGGTAGGGCTTCAGCACGCAAGAGCGACCGAGCTCGAGGAAGGACAGGCCGCGATGCCGCGCGATGAGCGGGCCGATGTCGAACTCGTTGGCGGTGTAGAAGCCGAACGCCGCTTCCGCCGCCGCCTGCCTCAGCAGCCGATAGGTGCCGACGACCTTGGGCTTGCGCGCCGCTTCGGTCTCGCCGGGCGCCACCTCTATCCCTTTCAGGCCGGGCATCAGCTTCGCCAGGCTGAAGCCGCCCTTCGGCTTGGCGCGGTCGTAGACCAGCAGGTGGTCGCAGACCGCGTCGAAGGGGTCCATGTCGCGCCGCGCAATGCGGAAGAAGGCGTCGGGCGTCGCCGACATCTCCTCGAAGAACACGCGATAGCGCAGGCGCTGGGCGCGCTTGACGTCCTTCGGGCGCTCGGCGAGCCGGAGCTCCAGTCCGCCGATGCGACCGAGCGGAGCGGGCAACGCCTGCGCCGCCTTGGCGAGGCGGGCGCGAATCGCGGCCTTTTCGACCGGATCCGGCTTGAACGACCACAGCCAGCCCGGTTTCAGCGCCGCCTTGCGCGGACTGAACGCCGGCGGAAAAGCATCGCCTTCCGGATGGGAACGATGATCGGCCATTGGCGCGTCTCCCCTGAGGGGCCGTCGCGCGAGGCCCCTCGCGCAGAGCAATGACTCATATTCGCCCGACAGGCATATGACAAAGCCGCGCGCGGCCGTTCACGCGGCCCGGCGCCGCGCGAACAGCGCCGCAAGCTCAGCGTGATCGAGCGGCTTCGCGATCAGGGCGTCGACGCCCGCGCGAAGCGCTTCGTCGCGGTCCTGCGCGGTGGCGTTGGCGCTCAGCGCGATCACTAGCGCAGGCTTGCGCGTGGAGCCGGCCTCGGCCGCCCGGATACGGCGGGCGACGCCGCAGCCGTCGAGACGCGGCATGCGGAGGTCGATCAGCGCTACGTCGAAGAGCCCGTCCTCGAAGGCCGCGGCTGCGGATACTCCATCGCCGAAATGGGTGGCGTCGCAGCCCATGCGCCGGAGATGCGCGAGCGCGATCAACGCGCTCACCGGATCGTCCTCGGCGAGCAGCACCCGCAGGCCGCCGACATTCGGGAAGACCATCGGCGCAGCGGATTGGGACGGCGTTTCCGGTTCCGCGACCGGATCGAGCAGCCGGTCGAGCAGGGATGCCGCGCGCACCGGCTTCACGAGATAGCCGTCGAAGCCGTCCGCGACGAGCCGAAGAAGTTCGCGCCGCTCGGCGGGGGAAAGCAGCAGCAGCACGCGCTTCGCTCCGCCCTCGCGCGCGGTCGCCGCAAGTCCCCCGGCGCCCGGCCCCGCGGCGCGGTCGATCAACGCCACGTCGCAGCCCCGTCCGGCCTCGCGCAGATCGGTCTCGGGCCCGACGAGAGCGACGCCGCCGCCCCAAAGCCGGATGCGCTCCGAGAGCCACGGCCCGCTGAACGGCCCGGCGGAGACGACCAGGACGCTCCGCCCCGCCAGCGGCTCGCGCGTCGGCGCAGCGGAGCCCTGCCAGGGCAGGCTCAGAGTGAAAATCGCGCCGGCGCCGGCTTCCGCCTCCGCCGACAGCGCGCCGCCCATGGCGTGGGCGAGCTTGCGGCTGATCGCAAGACCAAGGCCCACGCCGCTCGCGCCGATATCCGGCCCGCGTTCGAACTCGCCGAACAGCCGTTCGGAATCGTCCTGCGGAAAGCCCGGCCCAGTGTCGCTCACGGCGAACTTGATCTCGCCGTCCGCGATGTCCACGCGCAGGCCGACGCCGCCGGTCTCGGTGAACTTCACCGCGTTGCCGGCGAGGTTCAACAGCACCTGTCGGATGCGCGGCGCGTCGCCGTCGAGCATGTCCGGAACGCCGTCGCCCAGCATCACGGCGAGGTCGAGCCCCTTGGCCTGCGCGCGCGGCGCAAGCAGCTCCGCCACGCCCTCGACGAGTTCGGCGACCGAGAACGAGGCGTTCTGCAGCGTGAGCCGATCGGCGTCGATGCGGGAGAGATCGAGGATTTCGTCGACAAGCGAGAGCATCGCCTCGGCGGACTGCTTCACGGCGCCTGCATAAGCGCGTTGTTCAGGCGCAAGCGCGGTCTCCAGCAGCAACTCCGTCGTGCCGATCACGCCTGAAAGCGGCGTACGCATCTCGTGCGTCACGGTCGCGAGGAACATGGTCTTGGCGCGGTCGCCGGTAATCGCGCGGGCTTCCGCGTCCGCCATCGCCCGCTCCCCCTCGCGGCGCACCGCCTCGATGCGCTCCTCGGCGGACCATGTCGCATCCTGCTGGGTTTCGAGCGCGGCCTCGAGCGCAGCGATCCGGATGCGGTCGCGCGCGATCCGCCGGTGGGCGACGGCCGCAGCGAGGATCGCCGCGCAGACGACAGCCGTCAGGACCAGTTCGACCAAAAGCCACAAACCCCAAGACCGGGCGGCCCCTGGGGCCAGGGGTCGCTTCAATGCGGGAGGGGATGGTAGGGTCGCCGGATTGATGAACTCGTAACGTCCGGCCGAGCGCCGCCGGACGAGGAAGCCCGGAAGTCGCCCGAAGCCATGAGCGTCGCATTCACCAAGGAGACGGACCTCGAGGCGACTGCCGCCGACCTGCCCGACCGGCCGATCTCGCAGCATCCGAACCTCGTGACGCCGGAAGGTCTCGCCGCCATCGACGCCGCGCTGGCGGAGGCGCGCGCGGCCTATGCCGCGGCGCAGGTCGCGGGCGGCGTCGAAAGCGACCGCACGGCAATGGCGCGCGCGACGCGGGATCTCCGCTACTGGTCTTCGCGGCGGGCGAGCGCGGAGATGGTGGAGCGGCCGAGATCGCTCGACACCGTCGCCTTCGGCGCGCGCGTGACCTTCGAGCGTGAGGACGGTCGCCGGCAGAGCTACAGGATCGTCGGCGAAGACGAAGCGGACCCGACTAAGGGGTCGGTCTCCTATGTCGCCCCGCTCGCCCGCGCGCTGCTCGGCAGATCGGTCGGCGACGTCGCTCAGGCGCCGAATGGCGAGGTGGAGGTCCTCGCCATCGAGTGAGGCGTTCCTTCAGTCCGCGGCCTTTGCGTCGCGGAAGTAGGGCTCGACCGGCCCCTTGAGCAGGATAGTCATCGGATTGCCGGCGCGGTCACGCGCGGCGCCGGCGGCGACGCGGATCCAGCCTTCACTCACCGAATATTCCTCGACATTGGTCTTTTCGACGCCCTTGAAGCGGATGCCTACGCCGCGCTCCAGCGCGGCCTCATCGTAATGCGGGCTCTGCGGGTTGGAGGACAGGCGGTCGGGCGGTGTTTCGGCCATGGCGGGTCTCGGTTCGTCCGGTGGTAATCGCTCGGGCCTCAAGGCCATCCCCAGGGCGGCGCGTCAAGACGGAAGCTGTCCATCAGGACCGCTGCATGACATTCCTGCTGCGATGCAATATTGTAATACCGCGTCGCAGCATCAGATACCGCCTTGATGACCGCGCGCTTCCAAGGAGACGACATGGCCCGGCACGGCGCATTTTTCGCCGATCTCGCGGACCGGCAGAGCGGCTCCGGGAGCACGTCTCGACGTCTGACCGAGATCTCGGATTTCGGTCCGAATCCCGGCTCGCTGCGGATGCTCGCCTATGCGCCCGCGGGCTTGCCGAAAAACGCGCCGCTCGTCGTTGTGTTGCACGGCTGCACGCAGACAGCGGAAGGCTATGAGAGCCACGCCGGCTGGACGAAGCTCGCGGACGCCGAAGGCTTCGCGGTTGTCTATCCCGAACAGAGCCGCTCGAACAATTCGCAAGGGTGCTTCAACTGGTTCCTCCCTGCCGACAGCGCGCGGGGCCTTGGCGAGTCGCGCTCGATCCGGGGCATGGTCGACGCCGCGACCGAGCGCTTCGGGACAGACCCCAAGCGAGTCTTCGTGACGGGCCTCTCCGCCGGCGGCGCAATGGCGGCGGCCCTGCTCGCCGACTACCCAGAAGTGTTCGCGGCCGGCGCCGTGATTGCGGGCCTGCCCTGCGGCGCGGCGACCAGCGTCGGCGAGGCATTCGAGGCGATGTCCCATCCCCGCGAAAGATCGGCGCGCCAGCTCGGCGACATCGTGCGCGCGCGCTCCACCCACACCGGGCCATGGCCGCGCATCCAGATCTGGCACGGGAGCGCCGACCGCACCGTCACGCCGAAGAACGCGGACGCGCTGGCCCGGCAGTGGACCGATGTCCACGGCGTCGCCTACGAGACCGCGCATGAAGCGCCCGGCGCGCAATCGTCGCGCAAGACCTGGACCGCGGGCGGCCGCGCGGTCGTGGAACTGATCAGCATCCCTCGCATGGGCCATGGCACGCCGCTCGACGGCGCGGGGGGCGAGCGCAAGGGCCCGTTCATGCTCGACGTCGGCATCTCCTCGACGCGCGAGATCGCTGCGTTCTTCGGCGTGGCAGGCGCGGCCGTCACCAGGGCCGCGCCGCATCTCTCGGACGCCCGGGCGCAGAGCGCGACGAAGCCGGACGTGGTCCAGAGGAAGGTCACGAAGCGTCTCGAACCCGATCCGGAACCGAGGGGCGGCGCGCTCGACATCGGCGCGGTGATCTCCCGTGCGCTGAAGGCCGCGGGCCTTATGCGCTAATCCGCCTCGGAACCCCATCTCCTTGCCCGCGTTTGCGGAAGGGCGCATTCAACGGAGACGGGCCGTGATTTCCGACCTCTGGTACAAGAACGCCGTCATCTACTGCATCGCCGTCGAGAGCTTCATGGACTCCGACGGCGACGGCGTCGGGGATTTCCGCGGTCTGACGCGCCGGCTCGATTATCTTCACGGCCTCGGCGTCACGGCGATCTGGCTGATGCCGTTCCAGGCGTCTCCCGGCAAGGACGACGGCTACGACGTCTCCGACTATTACGCCGTCGACCCGCGCTACGGCACGCTCGGCGACTTCGTGGAATTCACCCACGGCGCCAAGCAGCGCGGCATGCGCGTGCTGATCGACCTCGTGGTCAATCATACCTCCGACCAGCACCCCTGGTTCAAATCGGCGCGCTCCGACCCGAAGTCTCCCTATCGCGACTGGTATGTCTGGTCGAAGAAGAAGCCGAATAACGCCGACAAGGGGATGGTGTTTCCCGGCGTTCAGAAGACGACCTGGACCCGCGACGAGAAGGCGGACGCCTATTACTTTCACCGCTTCTACGATTTTCAGCCCGACCTCAACACTGCGAACCCAGAGGTTCAGGCGGAGATCCTGAAGATCATGGGTTTCTGGATCCAGCTCGGCGTCTCCGGCTTCCGGATGGACGCCGTACCGTTCGTGATCGCGGATAAGGGCGCGGATGCAGGCCTTAACCCGAAGTCCGACTTCCAGATGCTGCGGACGTTCCGCGAATTCCTGCAGTGGCGCCTTGGCGACAGCATCATCCTCGGCGAAGCCAACATCGTCCCCAAGGAGGCGAAGAAATACTTCGGCGACGACGGCGACCGCCTGCAGATGATGTTCAACTTTCACGTCAACCAGAATCTGTTCTACGCCCTGGCCTCTAGCGACGCGCAGCCGCTCTCAAAGGCGCTGAACGAGACCAAGCCCGGCTACGACACCGCCCAATGGGGCCTCTTCCTTCGCAACCATGACGAACTCGACCTCGGGCGGCTGAAGGACGACCAGCGCGCGAAGGTCTTTGCAGAGTTCGGGCCCGACAAGTCGATGCAGCTCTACGACCGCGGCATCCGCCGTCGCCTCGCGCCTATGCTGAAGGCCGACCGGCGCCGGCTGGAGCTCGCCTACAGCCTGATGTTCACGCTGCCCGGCACGCCTGTGATGCGCTACGGCGATGAGATCGGAATGGGCGACGATCTATCGCTCCCTGAACGTTATTGCGCGCGCACGCCGATGCAGTGGTCGTCGGAGCCGCATGGCGGATTCTCAAAGGGCAAGAAGACCTATCTGCCCGCGATCTCCGGCGGCGGCTTCGGCTTCGAGACGGTCAACGTCGCCGAACAGCGGCGCGACAAGGACAGCTTGCTGAACTGGATGGAGCGCATCATCCGCATGCGCCAGGAGGTGCCCGAGATAGGCTGGGGCGATTACACGGTGCTGCCGCTCGGGACCAAGACGGCGCTTGGCCTGCGCTACGACTGGCGGAACAACTCCGTCGTCATCCTGCACAATTTCGACCCCGAGCCGCGCGAAGTCGTGTTCGATCCCGGCGCGGACGACGGCGTGCTTATCGACCTGCTTTCCGACAGGCATAGCAAAGCGGACAAGGACGGCAAACACCGCCTGACGCTCGAGGGCTACGGCTATCGCTGGTTCCGCTTGGGCGGGCTGAACTACCTCCTCGATCGCAGCGATATTTGATGAGCGACGAAACCGTTTGGTGGCGGCGCGGCGTCGTCTATCAGGTCTATCCGCGGTCGTTCCAGGACACCAATGGCGACGGGATCGGCGACCTCGAAGGCGTGCGACGCCGGCTCGACCATCTCGTCTCGCTCGGCGTCGACGCGCTGTGGCTGTCGCCGGTGTTCCCCTCGCCGATGGCCGATTTCGGCTACGACGTCTCCGATTATTGCGGGATCGACCCGATCTTCGGGACCATCGAGGACTTCGACCGGCTGCTCGGCGAGGCGCACGCGCGTCGGCTGAAGGTCATCCTCGACTTCGTGCCGAACCATTCGTCCGACGCCCACCCATGGTTCGGCGAAAGCCGCCGCGGCCGCGATGATCCGAAGCGCGACTGGTACATCTGGCGCGACCCGGCGCCCGATGGCGGGCCGCCGAACAATTGGATCAGCAATTTCGGCGGCAGCGCCTGGGAATATGACGAGACCAGCGGCCAGTATTACCACCACGCCTTCCTGAAGGAGCAGCCGGATCTCAACTGGCGCAATCCCGAGCTTCGCGCGGCGATGGCTGACGCGTTGCGCTTCTGGCTGAGCAAAGGCGTCGACGGCTTCCGCGTCGACGTCATCTGGCACCTGATCAAGGACGCCTCGTTCCGCGACAATCCGGCGAACCCGGACTATGTCGAGGGCGAGCCGGATATCTCTCGTCTGCTTCAGCTCCACTCCGCCGATCAGGACGAGGTGCTCGACGTCATCCGCGAACTGCGCGCCGTGGTCGACGCCTATGACGAGCGGGTGCTGATCGGCGAGATCTACCTGCCGGTGGAACGGCTCGTCGCCTATTACGGCCCGGATCTCTCCGGGGTGCATCTGCCATTCAATTTCCAGCTCATCCTGACGCCATGGGACGCGCGCCGCGTCTCGCAGCTGATCGCAAGCTACGAGGCGGCGCTGCCCGCCGGCGGCTGGCCGAACTGGGTGCTGGGCAATCACGACCAGAAGCGTGTCGCAACCAGGATCGGCGCCGCCCAGGCCCGCGTCGCCGCCATGCTTCTGCTCACGCTGCGCGGCACGCCGACGCTCTATTACGGCGACGAGCTCGGGCTCGCTGACGTCGCCGTCCCGCCTGAACTCGCGCAGGACCCATGGGAGAAGAACGAGCCTGGACACGGCCGCGACGGCGCCCGCACGCCGATGCCGTGGGACAGCTCGCCCAATGGCGGCTTCACGACGGGCCGCCCGTGGTTGCCGCTGAACGACGTCGCGACGCTGAACGTCGCGGATGAAGCCCGCGACCCGCGCTCCACGCTCTCGCTCCATCGCGCGCTGCTGGCGTTGAGGCGATCGACGCCTGCGCTCGAGATCGGCGACTATGAAGGCCTCGAAGCGGCCGGTGACGTGCTGGCGTTCCGCAGGCGGCTCGGTGGGGAAGAGATCGTGATCGCGCTCAATCTCGGCCCCAAGCCCGCGGAAATCGATCTCGGGGAAGCGACCGTGCTGCTGTCGACGCATATGGATCGGACGGGGCCGGAGCCGGCCGGGCCGGTGAAGCTGCGTGCGGACGAAGGTCTGGCGCTGAAAGTCTCACAATAGCGAAGCCACGTTTGTGTTCCTGCGTGCTTCGAGACGCCGTCCTGACGGACGGCTCCTCAGCATGAGGAGCGTTTGCGGTCAGACATCCATCACGCTCGACGGTCCTCATGCTGAGGAGCCCGCATCGCGGGCGTCTCGAAGCACGGACGCCCTGTTCATCGTTCTCAGTTCCCCCGCGACGCCTGCGCCTCTGGCGCAAGGCTGCGAACCGCTCATACAGTCGGCGAGATGCCCGACCGTCCCCTCAAGATCGCGCTTGTCGAGGAAAGCCCGGTGCGCGCCGAGATCCTGGAAGAGGGTCTTCGCGCAGTCCCGGAGGCTCAGGTCGTGCGCATCGCCGAGCACGCCAACCTGCTCGCGCGCATCTACGCGCTCGATCCCGACGTCATCCTGATCGGGCTTGAAAACCCGAGCCGCGACGTTCTGGAGCAGATGTTTCAGGTCAGCCGCATCGTGCGCCGCCCCGTCGGCATGTTCGTGGACCAGACCGATAGGGCCTCGATCGAAGCCGCGGTGGACGCCGGCGTCTCGGCTTATGTCGTCGACGGGCTGCGCAAGGAGCGCGTGAAGTCGATCCTCGACATGACGATCAGCCGGTTCAACGCCTTCGCCAAGCTTCGCGCCGAACTCGAGCAGGCGAAGTCCCAGCTCGAGGAGCGCAAGGTCGTCGACCGCGCCAAAGGCATCCTGATGCGCTCGAAGGGCATCGGCGAAGAGCAGGCCTATTCTTTGCTGCGCAAGGTCGCAATGAACGAGAAGAAGAAGATCGCCGAGATCGCGCAATCCGTCATCACCGCCGCGGAGCTTCTGCGATGAGCGCGGACAAGATCAAGATCGGCTTCATCCCTCTGGTCGACGCAGCGATCCCGGTGATCACCGCCGATCTCGGCTTCGCAGCGCAAGAGGGGCTGGAGATCGAGCTTGTGCGCGAGGTCTCCTGGTCGAACATCCGTGACCGGCTGATCTTCGGGCACTTTGAGGCGGCGCATATGCTGGCGCCGGTCGCGGTCGCCTCCTCGCTCGGACTCGGCGCGATCAAGGCTCCGCTCGCGGCGCCGATCGCGCTCGGGCTGAACGGCAACGCGATCACGCTCTCGCCGCGGCTGCACGACGAGCTGTTCGAGCGGCTGGAGCCGAGCGCGAACCCGGCCGATCCTTACGCCACCGGCCGCGCCTTCGCTCACCTCGTACGGGACCGGCGCGCCCGCGGCGACGAGCCTCCGGTGCTCGGCATGACCTTCCCGTTCTCGACGCACAATTATCAGCTCCGCCTCTGGTTGGATCAGGCCGGGCTCGATCCCGACGTCGACCTGCGGCTCGCGGTGTCGCCGCCGCCCTTCATGGTGGACGCGCTCGCCAGCGGGCACGTCGAAGGGTTCTGTGTCGGCGCGCCGTGGAACTCGCTCGCGGTCGAGCTCGGCCTCGGGCGCATTCTGCATCTCGGCGTCGACCTCGTTCGTCGCTGCCCGGAAAAGGTGCTGGCGATGCGCACAGGTCTGCTGCTGGAGCGGCCGGAGCTCGGCGCGGCGCTGATACGGGCTTGCGAGAAGGCGGCGCAGTGGCTCTCCGAGCCCGAAAACCGGGAGGAGACCGCCGAGCGGCTGGCGAGCTCGGACCGCCTCGACGTTCCGGCTGAGATCATTCGCCGGACGCTGGACGGGCGGCTGCCGATCGGCGACGGCCGGGGAGAGCGGCAGGCTGACGACTACATCATGTTCGACGAGACCCGCCCCGACCCGCGCCATGCGCGCTGGCTGTTCGAGCAGATGAAGCGGTGGGGGCAGGCGAACGGCAGCGCCGCGGAGGCCGCGGAAACAGTCTACCGCCCTGACCTCTACGACGCCGCGCTCGGCCGGACGCCGCCCTCTCTCACCGACGATCCGCTCGGCCTGTTCACGTCTGCGAGAGGCTGACGCGCTACGGCGTTGAGCTCCCGCACTCTTCCGCTGCACCGCACAACTTTCGGGCGCCCGCCGCATTTTATTGGGGCGCCCAAGGTACTAGGCAGCCGCCCTCACTGTTCCCAGAATTCCTTAGAACCAAACGAAACTGAGCGGTCGGCGCTCGGCGGCGCCAGCTGGCACGAGGCTTGTATGTAGGAGAGCGTGGGTCGCGTCAGCGCTGATGCGGAACCCCGCTTGCCCAGTGAAGGGCCGCCAGCAACGCCGCTGAACGGACGCGCAGTCGATGCGCGCCACCGTCAGCGGCTTTTTTGTTTTTTCACGCCGTCCGGCTTGGGCCGAGGCGTGTCGACCGCCCGGGTCCGGGGGTCCCTAGTCGACAGTCGAAATGCGCCTCGGGCGCGAATTGGAGCCGGCGAAACGATGAGCGACGACGTCAAGACCATGCTGACCGGTCCCTTCCGCCGCCGCGACGTGCTGCGCGCCGGCGCGGGCGCCGCCGCGACGATGATCGCGGCCCGTGCGCTTTCGCCGTCCGGCGTGTTCGCGCAGGAAGCCGGACCGGAGACTCCGAAGGCGAAGCTTGGCTACATCGCGCTGACGGACGCAGGCCCGCTCTTCGTCGCCAAGGAGAAGGGCTTCTTCGACAAATACGGGATGACCGAAGTCGAAATCTCCAAGCAGTCGTCGTGGGGCACGACGCGCGACAACATCGTGCTGGGCTCCGGCGGCGGCGGCATCGACGGCGCGCACATCCTCACCCCGATGCCGTACCTCATCACGTCCGGCGCCGTGACCCAGAGCAAGGCCGGCACGCCGATGTCGATCCTGGCGCGCCTCAACGTCTCCGGTCAGTGCATCTCGGTCGGCCAGGAATATGCGGACCTGAAGCTCGGCGTCGATTCCAAGCCCTTCAAGGAGGCGCTGGAGAAGAAGAAGGCCTCCGGCAAGGATGTGAAGGCCGCCGTGACCTTCCCGGGCGGCACGCACGATCTGTGGATGCGCTACTGGCTCGCCGCCGGCGGCATCGACCCCAATAAGGACATCCAGACCATCGTGGTCCCGCCCCCGCAGATGGTGGCGAACATGAAGGTCGGGACGATGGACACGTTCTGCGTCTGCGAGCCGTGGAACGAGCAGCTCAAGAACCAGAAGATCGGCTACACGGCGCTCACCACCGGCGAGCTCTGGGACAAGCACCCAGAGAAGGCGTTCGCGCTGCGCACCGATTGGGTCGAGGCCAATCCAAAGGCCGCCAAGGCTCTGCTGATGGCCATCATGGAGGCTCAGCAATGGTGCGAGAAGATGGAGAACAAGGAGGAGCTCGCGACCATCTGCGCCAAGCGCAACTGGATCGGTGCCCCCGTGAGCGACATCGTCGCGCGCATGAAGGGCACGTTTGACTATGGCGCGGGCAAGCCGGTCGTCGAGAACAGCCCCCACATCATGCACTTCTGGGACGACCACGCGTCCTACCCTTATCGGAGCCATGATCTCTGGTTCATCACCGAGGACATGCGCTGGGGCTATCTGCCTGAGTCCACGGACGCCAAGGTGCTGATCGACAAGGTCAATCGCGAGGATCTGTGGCGCGAGGCGGCGAAGTCGCTCGGCGTGACCGACATCCCGACCTCGACCTCCCGCGGCGTCGAGAAGATGTTCGACGGCAAGGTTTTCGACCCCGAGAAGCCGGGCGACTACCTCGCGAGCCTCCAGATCAAGCGCATGGCCTGACGACCGATCCGCGGGCGGCGCCGTCACGCGTCGCCCGCGCCCCGACGGACCCCATCGGAGCACGCACGCTCATGACCCAGACAGCCGCAGCAGCGTCCAATGTCACGCCGCTCAAGACGACGCCGCCGGCCTCCGCCACGGTCGTCGCCTTGCCGCCCGCGAAGAAGCCGTTCTTCGGCCCGCGCACGAAGACGCGGCTGATGGAGATCGCGGCGGTCGTCATCCCGCCGCTTCTGACCACCGCGGCGCTCCTGCTGTTGTGGGAGATGCTCTGCCGATCGCCGACGGCCTCGCTGCCGGCGCCCTCGAAGGTGATCGCCGACACCTGGGAGCTGATCGTCAACCCGTTCTACGACAACGGCGGCAACGACAAGGGCCTGGGCTGGCAGCTCTATGCCAGCCTGAAGCGCGTCGCGCTCGGCTATACGCTGGCCGCAGTCGGGGGCATCGCGCTCGGCGCGCTGGTCGGCGGCTCCACCTGGGCAATGCGGGGCCTCGACCCGGTCTTCCAAGTGCTGCGCACCATCCCGCCGCTCGCCTGGCTGCCGCTGTCGCTGGCCGCGTTTCGTGACGGCGAGCCCTCGGCGATCTTCGTGATCTTCATCACAGCGATCTGGCCGGTGATCATCAATACCGCAGTCGGCATCCGCAATATCCCGCAGGACTACAAGAACGTCGCGCAGGTCCTGCGGCTGAACCCATTCGAATACTTCACGAAGATCATGCTGCCGGCGGCCGCGCCTTACATCTTCACCGGCCTGCGCATCGGCATCGGCCTGTCGTGGCTCGCGATCGTCGCGGCCGAGATGCTGATCGGCGGCGTCGGCATCGGCTTCTTCATCTGGGACGCGTGGAACTCGTCGCGCATCAGCGACATCATCCTCGCGCTCATCTACGTCGGCGCGGTCGGCTTCGTCCTCGACCGCATCGTCGCCCTCATCGCCGTCGGGGTCACCCGCGGCACGGCCAACGCGTGAGAGTGAGCGACATGACCAAACCGTTCCTCAAGATCGAGCACGTGGAAAAGAGCTTCTCCCGCGGGGCGATGACCAACGAGGTCCTCAAGGACATCTCGATGGAGGTCGCCCAAGGCGAGTTCATCTCCATCATCGGCCATTCCGGCTGCGGGAAGTCGACACTGCTCAACATCGTCGCCGGCCTCACGCAGGCGACGAAGGGCGTGGTCTTCCTCGAAGGCAAGGTCGTCGACGAGCCGGGCCCGGACCGCGCGGTGGTGTTCCAGAACCACAGCCTCCTGCCGTGGCTGACGGCCTACGAGAACGTCGCGCTCGCCGTCGACAAGGTGTTCGCGCGGACCAAGTCGCGCGCCGAGCGCCACGAATGGACCATGCGGCAGATCGAGCTGGTCAACATGGCTCACGCCAAGGACCGCCGCCCGTCCGAGATCTCAGGCGGCATGAAGCAGCGCATCGGCATCGCCCGCGCGCTCGCCATGCAGCCCAAGGTGCTGCTCCTCGACGAGCCGTTCGGCGCCCTCGACGCGCTGACGCGCACGCATCTGCAGGACCAGGTCATGCAGATCCAGACCGAGCTCAACAACACCGTGCTGATGATCACGCACGACGTCGACGAGGCCGTGCTGCTCTCGGACCGCATCGTCATGATGACGAATGGCCCCTCGGCGCGCATCGGCGAGATTCTCGACGTGCCGCTGGAGCGCCCGCGCAAGCGGCTCGAGCTGGTCTCCGACCGCACCTACATCGCGGCGCGCGCCGCGGTGCTCAAGTTCCTCTACGAACGTCATCGCTTCGTCGAGGCGGCCTGAGGGCGCGTTCATGGAACAGACCCGCCTCGTCGTGATCGGCGCCGGCATGGCGGCCCTCCGGCTCCTCGAGGAGCTGAAGAGCGCCTGCCCCGGACGCTACGCCGTGACCGTCTGCGGCGCGGAGCCGGAGCCGGCCTATAACCGCGTGCTGCTATCCTCGCTGCTCGCCGGCGAGGCGGCGGATGAAGACATCCGACTAAAGGATCGCGCCTGGTACGGGGCGTCCGGCTATCGCCTGTTCACCGGCGCGGCGGCGACCGGGATCGACCGCGAGGCGAAGCGCGTCCGGCTGGGCGACGGCCGGCTCGTGCCTTACGACAGGCTGGTCATCGCGACCGGCTCGGAGGCGATCCGCCTGTCTTTGCCCGGCGCGCATCTTCCGCAGGCGCTGGTGTTCCGCGACCGGCTCGACGCCATGCGGCTCCGCGAACTCGCGGGACCGGGCCGACGCGCGGTCGTGATCGGCGGAGGGCTGCTCGGGCTCGAGGCCGCCTATGGCCTAGTCAAGCTCGGCTGCGAGACGACCGTCGTGCATCTCGCCGACCGGCTGATGGATCGCCAGCTCGACAGCAAAGGCGCCGCCACGCTGCGGCGCGCTCTCGAGGCCAAGGGCGTCCGCTTTGCGCTCTCGGCCTCCAGCGTCCGGATCGCCGGCGAGACGCGGGTCGAAGGGCTCGATCTCGCCTCCGGCGAGACGCTGCCGGCCGACATGGTCGTCATGGCGGTCGGCGTCCGGCCGAACGCGACGCTCGCCAAAGCCGCGGGGATCGCGGTCAACCGCGCGATCGTCGTCGATGACGCCATGCGCTCGTCGGACCCCGACGTCTTCGCGCTCGGCGAATGCGCCGAGCACCGCGGGGCGGTCTACGGCCTCGTCGCGCCGGCCTACGAGCAGGCGAAGACGCTCGCCGCCTTTCTCGCCGGCGACGAGACGGCGGCTTATCCCGGCAGCCTGCTCTCCACCAACCTCAAGGTTTCCGGCGTCTCGGTGTTCTCCGCAGGCGCGATCGAGGCAGAAGACGGCGACGAGACGATCGTCCTGTCCGACCCCGGCCACGGCCATTACCGCAAGCTGATCGTCCGCGACGACCGGCTGAAGGGCGCGATCCTCGTCGGCGAGGCGTCTGACGCCCTTTGGTACCTCGACCTCATCGCGAGCGGCGCGGCGCTCGGGCCTATGCGCGACGACCTCGCCTTCGGGCGCGGCTTCGCGGTCGCGGCCTGAGAGGGAACCTGAGCTGATGAGCGAAGATTTCTCCCCCGACCAGAAGCGCTACCTCGAAGGCTTCGTCTCCGGCGTGCAGGCGATCCGCGGCTCGCGCGGCGTGGCCGGCTTTGGCGGCGTCGTGCCGTTCCAAGGCCAGCCGGCGACGAACGCGCCGCAGGCCGAGCCCGTCCCGGCCGGCCCTGACGCCATCCACCTCGAGGCGATGGCGCGGTTCGAGAAGGACGGCAAGAAGCTCTCCCCGCAGGAGAAGGCCAAACGCGACGAGCACCCGTTCGACGCATATGCGCGCTTCAAGGGGCTCGCCAAAGAGGACAAGTTCGCCAAGCAGCTGGATGACTTCCGCATCCGCTTCCACGGGCTGTTCTATGTCGGCCCGACACAGGATTCGTATATGTGCCGGCTCAGGATCCACAATGGGATCCTGAAGGCCTGGCAGTTTCGCGGCGTCGCCGATCTCTCCGAACAATATGCCGGCGGCTACACCCACGTCACGACGCGGGCCAACCTGCAGGCGCGCGAGATCAGCGCCGCGAACGGCATCCCCTACATCGAGGGGCTCGTCGATATGGGGCTGACCTCAAAGGGCTCGGGCGCCGACAACATCCGCAACATCACGGGCACGCCCACCGCGGGCATCGATCCGCAGGAGCTCGTGGATACGAGGCCCTACGCCAAGGAGTGGCATCACCACATCCTCAACGACCGCACGCTGTACGGCCTGCCGCGCAAGTTCAACGTGGCGTTCGACGGCGCGGGCACGATCGCGGCGCTGGAGGACACCAACGACATCGGCTTCCAAGCCATCCAGGTGAAGGACGGCGCCGGCGTGGAGCCCGGCGTCTGGTGGCGCCTGGCGCTGGGCGGCATCACCGGCCACAAGGATTTCGCGCGCGACACCGGCGTGGTGGTCCCGCTCGACCAGGCGATCAAGGTCGCCGACGCGATCATCCGCGTCTACATCCGCAGCGGCAACCGCACGGACCGCACCAAATCGCGGCTCAAATACGTGCTCGACGACTGGGGATTCGAGAAGTTCCTGCAGGCCGTCGAAGCCGAGATGGGCGTCAAGCTCGTACGGCTTTCCGGCGACCATGTCGCGCCGCGGCCCGAGAGCGGACGGATGACGCATGTCGGCGTCCATCCCCAGAAGCAGGATGGGCTGAACTGGGTCGGCGTCGGCCTCACGCTCGGACTGATGAGCTGCGAGCAGATGCGCAAGCTCGCCGACATCTCCGAGCGTTACGGCGACGGCGATATCCGGCTCACCGTCTGGCAGAACCTGCTGATCTCGGGGGTCAAGACCGAGGACGTCGCAACCGTCGAGCAGGCGATCGCCGACATCGGCCTCACCACCAAGGTCTCGAACGTGCGGGCCGGCCTCGTCGCCTGCACCGGCAACAAGGGCTGCAAGTTCTCCGCCGCCGACACCAAGGGCTTCGCCGACAAGATCGGGACCCACATCGACGAAATCGGCCTGACGATCGACACCGCGATCAACATCCACGTCACCGGCTGCCACAATTCCTGCGCCCAGCATTACATCGGCGACATCGGCCTGATCGGCGCGCGCGTGCCCGTCGAGGACGACGACACGGTCGACGGCTTCAACCTTCATGTCGGCGGCGGGTTCGGTCCCGACGCCTCGATCGGCCGCGAGCTGATCCAGAACGTCAAGGGCGAGGACTGCCCGGCGATCGTCGAGAAGATGCTGCGCGGCTACCTCGCCAGGCGCGAGGGCGACGAGACCTTCGCGGGCTTTGCCCGTCGCCACGAGATCGCTGAGCTCAAGACGATCTTCGAACTCGAGGGAGCCTGAGCATGACAGCCCAGAGCCAGGTCCTCCCGCCGCTTGTCCCGGAAAACGCTCCGTTCAGCCCCGAGCAGCGCTCCTGGCTGAACGGCTTCTTCGCCGGTCTGCTGTCGATGGACGGCGGCGTGCAGTCGCTGTCGCGCGAGGCCGCCACCGCGCTGCTCGGTTCGCCTCTGCCCGGAGAGCAGGCCGCGCCGGAAGCCGAGGAGGATGACGGCGCGCCGTGGCACGACGCGTCGATGGCGATCGACGAGCGGATGCAGCTCGCGGAAGGCCGCCCGCTCAAGCGCCGCATGTTCGCGGCCATGGCTCAGCAGGATTGCGGCCAATGCGGCTATCTCTGCGAGAGCTATTCGCAAGCGCTCGCGGCCGGCGAGGAGACCAAGCTCAACCTCTGCGTTCCCGGCGGCAAGGAAACGCAGCGCATGCTGAAGAAGCTCGCCGTCGAGCTCGACGGCGGCGCTTCCGCAGCTCCTGCGGTCGACGCGCCCGCCCCGGTCGCAGCGCTGGTGAACGAGCCCGGCCGCTCGCGCGAGAGCCCGGTCGAAGCGACCTTCCTGTCGAAGCGGCGCCTCAACGGCGACGGGTCCGACAAGGAGACAAACCACATCGAGATCGACCTCACCGAGTGCGGCCTGACCTACGAGCCGGGCGATTCCTTCGGCCTGTTCGCGAGCAACGCGCCCGAGCTCTGCGCGGCCGTCGCGGCGCGGCTCGACGCGAGCCTCGACGAGCAGGTGACGCATGCCGGCGAGACGCACGCCCTCTCGGCCTGGCTTTCCGAGAAGGTCGCGCTCGGCGCCGCCCCCGACGCGCTGTTCGAGCTGCTTGCGGTTTACGTTGACGACGCCGACGACAAGACCAAGCTCGCGCGCCTTTCAGAGGGCGAAGATCCGGACGGCGATCTCGCAACGCTCGACGTGCTGGCGGCGCTCGAGAAGTTTCCCGAGGCCAAGCCGCCGGTGGCTGAGGTCCTCGGCGCGCTCGAGCCGATGCAGCCGCGGCTTTATTCGATCTCCTCGGCGCTTTCCGCCGATCCGGGCAAGGTCAGCCTCACCGTCGACTGCGTGCGCTACCGCGTCGCCGACCGCACCCGGCTCGGCCTCGCCTCGACCTATTTGTCGGACCGCGTCGAGCCCGGCTCCAAGCTCAAGGTCTACGTCCAGAAGGCGCACGGCTTCGCGCTGCCGAAGGACGGCGCCGTCCCGATCATCATGGTGGGTCCCGGCACCGGCATCGCGCCGTTCCGCTCCTTCCTGCGCGAGCGGAGAGCGATGTCTGCGACCGGCGGCGCCTGGCTGTTCTTTGGCCACCAGCGCGAGGCGACCGACTTCTTCTATCGCGACGAGATCACTGAGCTGCAGCAGGCCGGCGCGCTGACGAAGCTGTCGCTCGCCTGGTCGCGCGACGGGGCCCAGAAGATCTACGTGCAGGACCGCATGCGCGAGGCCGGCGCGGAGCTCTGGAGCTGGCTCGAGAGGGGCGCGCATTTCTACGTCTGCGGCGACGCCAAGCGCATGGCGGCCGACGTCGAGAAGGCGCTTGCCGACATCGTCGCCGAACATGGCGGCAAGGGCGCGGAGGCGAAGGCCTATCTGGCCGAGCTGAAGAAGGCCGGCCGCTATCAGGCGGACGTCTATTGATGGGCGGGATGACGCCCGGCGCCCGCCCGTGAACGCGCACGCCGCAGAGGCGCCCGCGACACGCACGACCTGCCCTTATTGCGGTGTCGGCTGCGGCGTGCTGGCGAAGCCCGATGGCTTGGGCGGCGCGACGATCGCGGGCGACCCCAAGCATCCGTCGAACTTCGGGCGGCTGTGCTCGAAGGGCTCCGCTCTCGGCGAGACGCTGTCGCTCTCAGCGCGCCTGCTTCATCCGGAGATCGATGGCCGCCGCGCGACCTGGGACGAGGCGCTCGACGCGGTCGGGGAGGGTTTTCGCCGGACGATCGCCGAGCACGGGCCGGGCGCGGTCGCGATCTATCTGTCGGGCCAGTTGCTGACCGAGGACTATTACGCCGCGAACAAGCTGTTCAAGGGCTTCCTCGGCTCGGCCAATGTCGACACCAACTCCCGGCTCTGCATGTCGTCCTCGGTCGCGGGCCACAAGCGGGCCTTCGGCGCCGACACCGTGCCCGGAACCTATCGCGACCTTGAGACCGCGGACGTCCTCGTCCTCGTCGGCTCCAACGCCGCGTGGTGCCACCCCGTGCTCTACCAGCGCATGCTGGCGGCGAAGGTCGCGCGCGGCTCCAAGATCGTCACGATCGACCCGCGCCGCACTTCGACCGCGGAGGAGTCTGATCTCCATCTTCCTCTGAAGGCGGGAACCGATACGGCCCTGTTCTGCGGCCTCCTCGTCCGCCTTGCGGAACGCGGCGCCATGCGCGCCGGCTTCGTCGCGGACTTCACCGAGGGCTTCGACGCAGCGCTCGCGCGCGCGAAAGAGATCGCACCGGACGCGGCGGCGACGGCGACGGCCTGCGGCCTCGCGCTGGCTGACGTCGAGGCTTTCTTCGCGCTCTACGAGACCACGGAGCGCGTCGTCACCCTCTATAGCCAGGGCGTGAACCAATCCTCGCAGGGGACCGACAAGGTCAACGCCATCATCAACGTCCACCTCGCGACCGGCCGCATCGGGCGCGAAGGCATGGGGCCGTTCTCGCTCACCGGCCAGCCCAACGCCATGGGCGGCCGCGAGGTCGGCGGGCTCGCGAACCAGCTCGCCGCTCATATGGGGTTCGAGCCGGAGGCGGTCGACCGCGTCGGCCGGTTCTGGAACGCCGCCGCCATGGCGAAGGCGGACGGGCTGAAGGCCGTCGACATGTTCGACGCGATCGAGCGCGGCGAGATCAAGGCGCTGTGGGTGATCGGGACCAACCCGGCTGTTTCGCTGCCCAGAGCGGACGCGGCTCGCCGCGCCCTGGCCAAGCTCGACTGCTTCGTCGTCTCCGAGAACGTCGCCTCGAACGACACGCTGGGCGCGGGCGCGACCATCCGGCTGCCGGCGGCGGCCTGGGGCGAAAAGGATGGGACGATCACCAACTCGGAACGCCGCATCTCGCGGCAACGCGCCTTCCTTGCGCTGCCGGGCGAGGTGCGGCCGGACTGGCAGGCGATCGCCGGCGTCGCCGCACGCCTCGGCTTCGGCGAAGCCTTCGCCTGGCGCAGCCCCGGCGAGATCTTCCGAGAGCACGCGGCCCTTTCCGCCTTCGAGAATGATGGCGCCCGCGACTTCGACATCGGCGCGCTGGCGGACCTCGACACGCGCGATTACGACCTGCTCGAGCCCGTCCAGTGGCCGGCTCGGAAGGGCGTGGGTCGGGCGGAAAGCCGGTTCTTCGCTGAGGGCGACTTCTACACTCCCGACCGTCGCGCCCGCTTCGTCGCAGTCGCGCCGCTTGCGCACGCCGCCGAACCCACGGCGCCCTACCCCTACCGGCTCAACACCGGCCGCATCCGCGACCAGTGGCACACGATGACGCGCACGGGCCTGAGCCCACGCCTCGCGAGCCACATCGCCGAGCCCTTCCTGGAGATCTCTCCGGAAGACGCAACGCGCGATGGGATCGTCGACGGCGGCTTCGCGCGGGTTTCGACGGAGCATGGCGCGGCGATCCTGCGCGTCCGCGTCGATCCCGCCGCCCGGCCGGGAACTCTGTTCGCGCCGATCCACTGGAACGGTGAAACGGCGAGCCACGGCCGCGTCGGCGCGCTGGTCCACGGCTTCGTCGATCCCTTCTCTGGCCAGCCCGACGCGAAAGCGACGCCTGCGGCAGTCTCGCCGGTCGATTACGCAATCCAGGGCTTCGCCCTGTCGCAAGAGGGGTTCGGCGCGACGCCCGATAATTTCTGGTGGGCCAAGGCTGCGGCGCCCAAGGGGTTTGGTCTGATCTTCGCGGGAGACGCGCCGCCTTCGCTCGAAGGGCTGATCCCCGGCCTCGAGCCGACCGACGAGATCGTCGATCTCGTCGACCCTGCCCGCGGGACGTACCGCGCCGCGATCTTCCGGGACGGCGCGCTGCAGGCGGCGCTGTTCGTCGGACCTCAGCGTCAGGAGAGCGCCTGGACTTACCTCCGCGCTAAGCTCGGCGAGCCGCTCACGACAGGCCAGATTCGCTCGCTGATGCTCGCCGGCCGCGCAAGCGACGGCGCTGAAACCGGGCCGCTGGTCTGCGCCTGCCACGGCGTGCCGAAGGGCGTCATCGAAGGCGCGATCCTCGGCGGGTGCGCGGATGCGACCGCCGTCGGCGCGGCGACGAAGGCCGGCACGAACTGCGGCTCCTGCCTGCCGGAAATCCGCCGGATGCTCGCGGCGACGCGCGAACGCGAGGCCGTGCCAGCCTAAGAGAGTGGGATCAGGCCGGAAACGCCAGCACGATCCGCGTGCCGGAATGGCCGGCGTCGCGCTCGATCCGCGACTGGATGCTCGCCGCCATCGTGCGGACGATCTTCTGGCCGAGCCCGGTGCCGCGGGGCGCCGCGTCCTCGCTCATGCCGACGCCGTCATCCTCGACGCTGAGCGAGATGGTCGAGCCGTCGCGCGCAAGGCGCACGCGCACCTCCCCGGACTCGCCTGGGCCGTAGGCGTATTTGAAGGCGTTGGTGACGAGCTCCGTCACGATCACGCCGAGCGACACCGCCCGGTCCGTCGCGACCTTCATCGGCTCGACGATGAGCGAGATCGTATAGGGCCGGTCGCTCGTGCGGAGCGAGCCTTCGAGCTCCTCGGCGAGACCGGTCAGATACTCGTCCATGTCGACCGAGCGGACGTCCTGCGACGTGTAGAGCCGGCGGTGGATCTGGGCGATCGCCAGGATGCGAGCCTCGGTCTCCCGCATCATCTCGCGGGCCGGCCCGTCCGGCAGCGTCGAGGATTGCAGGTGCACGAAGGCGGAGACCAGCTGCAGTGAATTGCCGACCCGATGGTTCACCTCGCGCAGCAGCGTTTCTGCGCGATCCCGCGACTCGACGACGGCGCGCTCTGCGGCCTCCTTCAGCCGCCGCATCTCGCCCTGGTTGATCGCCTGAGCGATGGCGGCGCGCAGCAGCGCCAGGAACTCGCCCGCGACATCCTTGATGACGTAGTCGCTCGCGCCGGCCTTCAGCGCCGCGATCGCGACGCGCCCGTCATCGGTCCCGGTGACGTAGATCACCGGCGGCGCCTGCGGCAGCGACTTCAGCGCGGGCAGCAGGTCGAGCCCGGTCTCGCCTGCAAGGAAATGGTCGAGCGCCACCACGTCGAAACGCTGTTCGCTAAGCAGCTTCAGGCCTTCCGCGCAGGTGGCGACCACCGCGACTTCGTAGCCCGCCCTTTCGAGATCGCGCGAGACGAGACGGCGCAAGCCCTCGTCATCCTCGATGTAGAGGACTTTTCCGAGCGTCCCGGAGGGCGGCTGGATCATGCGTCAGGAACCTGCATCACCGACAGGAACAGGCCGAGCTGGCGGATGGCCGTCGCGAAGGTATCGTAGTCGACGGGCTTGGTGATGTAGACGTTGCAGCCGAGGTCGTAGCAGCGCTGAATCTCGACCTTGTCATCCGTCGTCGTCAGCACGACGACCGGCGCGCGCTTCAGCCGCTCATCGTTCTTCAGGATCGTCAGGATGTCGATGCCGGTCATGTCCGGCAGATTGAGGTCGAGCAGGATCAGCATCGGTCCGTTGCCGGCGACCTCCTCGGACGTCAGATAAGCGAGCGCCGAGGTGCCGTCGGTGAAATGGCGGATCTCATTGTTTACGCCGGCGCGCCGCACATTCTTCTCGATCAGGCGGGCGTGGCCCTCGTCGTCCTCGATCATGCAGATGACGACGGGACGTTGCGATCGGCTGGGACTCATGACGCTGCGCTTTCAGCTTGCGGCCGATATGCGGCCGGGAAGGTGAGCAGGAATGTGGAGCCCCGTCCGGGCTCGGAGGTCAAGGAAATCGTGCCGCCGAGCCTGCGGACGCTTGCGCGCACGAAGGCGAGGCCGAGGCCGTCGCCGGGCTGATCCTGGGCGCCGGCGCGGCGGAACAGCTCGAAAACGCGCTCATGGTCCTTGGCGTCGATGCCGCGGCCATTGTCCTCGATGAAATAGTCCACCATGGCGCCCCTCCGCTTACCCCGCACGACGACGCGGCCGGGACGCGAGCGATCCAGATACTTCACGGCATTTTCTATCAGGTTTTGAAAAACCTGCTCGATCGCCAGCCTGTCGGTCACGAGCGGCGGCGTCTCTGGCTCCACCACGATCTCGGCGTCGGCGGCGAGCGCCTGCTGGTGCACGGTGCGGGCGATGCCTTCGGCGAGGTCCTTTATCGATACGCTCTCCGGCGTGACGACCCGCCGCCCCTCGCGGGACAGCTTGAGGATGGCGTTGATGAGGCGGTCCATCTTCGCGGTCGAGGTGCGGATGAAACCGATCGCCTCCGGCAGGTCTTCCTCCACCGCGAGCCGCGCATCCTCCGTCACGAGCCCGGGATCGCGCTTCTTGAAAGCGTCGAACTGGTCCTTGAGGACGGCGCGTGAGGCGTCGAGTTCGCTCGTGAAGCCCATCACGTTGACGAGCGGCGCTCTGAGGTCGTGGCTGACGATATAGGCGAAGCGCTGGATCTCTTCGTTCGCGCGGATGAGATCGCCGGTGCGCTCCACGACCGCCGCCTCGAGGCCGGTATTGGCGCTTTCGAGCTGCTTCTGGGCGGCCGAGAGGGTGCGCGTCTGACGCCGAACGATGACCTGCGCGAAGAACGCCAGCACGGCGGCGATGAGGAGGCCCAAGACGACGACGAAGAGCAGCGAATTCGACGCCGTGGCTGCGGAGGACGAACGGTCGGCGAAGGCCTTGTTCTCCCGCTCCTCCATCCTGATCGCGACGTTGCGGATGTCGCGCATCGCCAGTCGGCCGCGGTCCGTTTCGACGACCGCAAGGGCTTCAGCTTTTCGGCCCGCCCTCTGCAGCTCGACCGTCTGCTTCAGTTCGGCGAGCTTTTCGGTGACCGCGGTCTTCAGCGCTTCGTAATCCGTACGCTGCTCCCCCTCCGGGGGCAGCAGCTCCCCGAGCTTCTTGAGCACGCCGTCCACTTCGCCGAGCGCGCGGTTGTAGGGGAGAAGATATTTCTCGTCGTCGGTCAGCAGGAAGCCGCGCTGGCCCGTTTCGGCGTCCTTGGCGACGGCGAGGGCCTGCATGGTCTGGCGACCAGTCTCCAGCGTCCGCGCCGCCTGAAGGTTGAAGTCGGCCGCCCGGTCCACCAACCAGACCGAAGCCGCGCCGACCGCGACAAGGGCCGCGAAGCCCAGGATGAGCAGGGTGATTTCACTACGCTCGACGCGGCCGGTTTCCGGCGTGATCTCAGCGGATGCGTCACTAACGCCAGACGGCACTTACCAGACCTTTGATCGGAGAATTCGTGGAAGGCTGAGCACATGCCGGTTCGACCCGGCGGCGTCCAGAGCTAAATCACGCAGCATCGTGGCTTTAGTCGTCCGAAGACTAACGAAAATGCTATTCGGCGATCCGCAGGCCCGCTCCGCCCGCTTTGTCGAGAGCCTTGCGGCGGAGATCGACCGTGCGCCAGTTGAAGGCCATCCGCACCCGGCCGTTGGAGAGCCGACGCGCCCCGCGGAAGACGCCGGAGGCCGCCGGAGCGCCGAAGGTCGCGACCGGCACCGTTCCGGTCACCTTGAAGCCGCGCTCCGCAAGCAGTTGCCGCACACGGACGCAGTAAGCGACCGAGCGCTGCGAGTAGCGCGTCTCGCCATGACCGGCGCGATACTTCATCACCGTCGCGCAGATGTCGGCGCCCGTCTTGCGCCAGGCTGAGGCGAGGTAGCGCACGCCGTACCGGACATTCGTCTCGGGTTCGAAGAGTTTGGGAAGCGGCTCGGAAAAGCCGAGCATGCGCGCGGTCGAGGGCAGCACCTGCATCAGTCCGATCTCGCCGACGCCGCCGACCGCCCGCGGATTGAAGCCGCTCTCGACGTCCGCGACCGCCTCCGCAATCTCCGGCGGCAGATTCTCCGCCACCGCGGCGTTGCGCACCATCGTGCGGAGCGCCTGCTCGTCGGCCGTGGGCGCTGAATCAGGCGCGGGCGCGGGCGCGGGGGCCGGCGCGGCCTCCGCGACTGCAGGCTGGGGCGCAGGCTCTTCGGCTGCGACCGGAACCGACGAAACGGCGGCGGCCAACAGTCCTGCGAGAAGAACAGACCGCATGCGCGCGCGCTCTCCGGGCGGCGCTCAAGCCGCGCCCTCAGACGATCAGAAAATCGCCCTTCGACAAAGTCGACACGTGATCGAGCACGGCGATGAAGGCCTCTCCGCCCGCGCCCGAGCCGTCGGCGTCATAATAGAGCCGGTGGGAGCTAGTGTCGAAGAGGAACGAGCCGGTGGCGGCGGTCGCATGCGGATCGTCGTTCACGACCAGCGAGAAATTCGTGGTGAGGCCAGCGAACCCCGCGGCCGCGAACTCCAGATGATCAGTCCCGTGGCGGAAATCGGTGATGCGGTCGCCGCCCTCCGCGGCCGAAGCGAAGACGAATACGTCAGCGCCGGACCCGCCGGTCAGCCGATCGCTGCCTGCGCCACCGGAAATCCTGTCGTCGCCAGAGCCGCCATCGATCGTGTCGGCGCCCGACTGGCCCGCAAGCCGGTCGTTTCCGGCGTCGCCATAGATTACATCGCGACCCGTGCCGCCGACGATGCGGTCGGCGCCGTCGCCGCCCCCGAGCCTATCCGCGCCGGAGCCGCCATTGATGGAATCGTTCCCCGCTCCGCCCTCGACGACGTCATTGCCCGAACCGGCGGAGATGCCGTCATTGCCGCTCTCGCCATAGAGACGATCGTTCCCGCTCTCTCCGTAAAGCTTGTCGTCGCCGGTCCAGCCGTAGATCAGGTCGGCGCCGGCGCCGCCATAAACCCGGTCATTGCCGGCCCCGCCGTCGAGCCGGTCGTCGCCGCCATAGCCGTAGAGCCGATCGTTCCCGGCATAGCCGGCAAGGTCGTCATCGGCCGCCCCGCCCGACAGCGTATCGGCGCCGGCGAGAAGATCCGACACCCAGCTGTGGACGTGGTTTCCGACGGCGACCTCGTCGTAATAGGTCTCGAGCGAAGTCGAGATCCCATCGATCTGGCCGACAATTTCGCCCGAAGGATTGTAGAGAAAGACCCCGGTGATCACGCCTGCGGTCGGAGCGTCGTCCGAGTCGAAGGCGAAGCCCGTTCCGCGTAGGACAAGGTCGTAGCCGTCGTCACTTGAAAGGCGGACCGCGGTCGCGCTCGTTGAATCGAGCGCGGCGTCGGGATCGATGAATTGCTCGACCGACAGGCCGTTCACGGCTTCGTCGGTGACGGTTACGACCGCCATGGCTGCTTCTCCCCCAATGCCGATGTGGCGCTGATGCGTCCTTGGGGAGGACGGTGATACCGCTTCTCGACCGAAAGGTGGCGGGATTGCGGCGAAATTCGCCTTGGCCGATCCTTCTCCGCGTTAGCCCTTTCCCAAGGCTTTGGCGCGAATGATGCCGCGCTCGCGCACTTTTCGCGCGCGCCGGGGAGCCCTTGAAGAATGAGCGTGATCGAAGCTGCCCGCGGCCGCGTCTTCGGCCTTGCCTTCGACCGCTGGAGCGTGGTCGCGCTCGCCGGTCTCGGCCTTTGCGGCGCGCTCGTCGCGGCGCTGCTGATGAGGCTCGTGACGGAGACCGGCGGGGTCAACAGCTACGCGCTGCTCGCCGACGCCTTCCTCCACGGCCGATTCGACAGCCCGACCTGCTTCGACAGCGATTGCGCCCGCCTGCCTGATGGCCGGATCTTCGTGATCTTCCCGCCTGTCCCGGCGCTGGTCGCGGCGCCGATCGTCGCGCTGATGGGACCGGGCGCTCATGGCTTCATCGCGATCACCACGGTTCTCGCGCTGATCACCGGCTGGTCGTGGTGGACGATCGCGGGCCGGCTCGGCCTCGGGCGCGAGGCGCAGATCTGGGCGACCGCCGCCTTCATGTTCGGCGCTCCCGCGATCTTCGTGACGCTGCGCGGCGACAATGTCTGGTTCTTCGCGCAAGCCGTGGGTCTCGCTCTGGTCAGCGTCGCGTTCGTGGCGGCCCTCGACCGGCGGTTGCTGCTGGCCGGCGTGCTGATCGGCCTCGCCTTCCTGTCGCGGCAGATGGCGCTGTTCCTCGCCCCGTTCCTGTTCGTGCTGTCGCGCCCAAAAGGCGCGCCGCTGATCGCGTTCGATCGACGGACGATCCTCGACGCCGTGAAGCTCGGCGCGCCGATCCTCGCCGCGATCGGCGTCTATTGCCTCTACAACTGGGTTCGTTTCGGCGCCCCGCTCGACACCGGCTACGCCTATATCGCGGCCTACCCGGCGGCCGACGATCGCAACTTCATCACTTGGCGCGTGCTCGACAAAGGCCTGTTCAATAAGGACTATTTCCTGTCGAACGTGGCCTACATGTTCCTGCAGGGCTTCCATATCGAGTTCGCCGGCAAGTACATGACCGAGATCCACGGCATGGACGGGCTGGGAACCTCGATCCTGGCGGCGAGCCCGTTCGTCTTCTACGCCATCTACGCGAAGGTCGACGCCAAGCTGCTCGTCGGCGCGATCGTGATCGCGATCGTGGGCGGCATCACCCTGTTCTACCACTCGAACGGCTTCTCGCAGCAGAACGTGCAGCGCTACGCGCTCGACTGGCTGCCGGTGCTCTACGTGATCCTGCTGACCGGGGCCTTCACCGGCGATCCCGAAAAGGTCGCGGAGCGGCTGAAGATCTTCAAGCTGCTCACGATCTACGCCGTCGGCTTGAACGTCGCGGCCTTCGCGGTGGCGGCGGTGAGCAAGGGCGTCGTCTGACGGTCAGCGAGCCGCCGCCGTCCCGGATGCGCCCAGCGCGCGCAAGGTCGGCTCGAACAACGGGCTCAACGCGCGTGCGACCGTCGCGGTGATGTGGTCCTCATCGCGGAAGAGAGGCCGGTCGCCGTCTTGGGTTCGGCATCGGTCGGCGTCGCAAAAATACGGTTTCGGGTCGATCACCGCGGCGCCGTATTTCGCAGCCGCGGCGAGGACGATCTCCTTTGCCCGCGCATGCCTGCTGTCCACGAGAGCCCTCGGCGTCGAAAGATCCAATGGGCGGCCCGCCAGCAACGCTTTCGCAGCGGCGTACGGCACGTAGTAGCCGGGCTCCGGCACGCCGAGGACAATGACCGGCTTGACGCCGAGCCGCTTGAGTTCGGCGAGCGTAGCGTCGAGCGCGGCGGCGCATTTGGCGTCTTCCCCGGGAATGGGCGGCGCGATCCTCGCGGGATCAAAGAACATGCCCTCGTCGCCAAACTGGGTGCCAAGCGCGCAGCGCGGCCAGCGGCCCACCAGAAAGGCCAGTTCGATCCGCTTCGAGCCGATCAGCTCGATCGTGGCCTTGGCGACTTCGCGGCACAGGGCTCTCGTGATGTCTCCAGCGCTCGGCGTATCGTAGCCGAGCAGGGGCGCGCAGGACGCGCCTGTCACGCTCAATCCCGCCAGCCCGGCTCGCCGACCGGCGACGTCGAACGCCGGCGCCATCGCCTCGGCATGAGAGTCGCCCCAGACGATGAAGCGCGGCGGGCCGGCCTCCGCTCCGACCTTGCAGACCTGCCCGGAGCGGACCTGCTCCACGCGGAGGTCCTCCGTCGCCCCGCGCTGGATCAGGCAGTCCGCGCGACCTTTGTCCTGATCGTCAATGGCCGCGTAGACCTCTTTCACGCGCGCCGGCAGGCGCTGCGGAAGGCCGTTAGTTCCGACGAACGCCGCGCCTACCGCGCAGCACGCCACGGCGCCGGCGGCGGCGGCCCCGAAGAGCACGTGACGCCGACGCTCCCAGGAGGCGCGGCGGAACGGCTGCTCGATGGTGCACCATGAAATCCAGGCGATGAGGATCGAGATCGCGATGATGAGCGCGGCCTGAACCCAGCTCAGCGAACTGCCTTGCCGGTATTCGGTCAGGACGATCAGCGGCCAGTGCGCGAGATAGAGCGAATAGGAAATCTTGCCGACGAACACCGCGGGACGCGCGCTGAGAAGGCGCGCCGCGGCGGATTGGCCGCCGGCTCCGTTGATGACGAGAGCCGCGCCGAGCGTGGGCAGCAGCGCGCCCATCCCAGGGAATTTGGGACCGGCCTCAAGCACGAGAAACGCTGCGGCGATCAGCGCCAGGCCGAGCCAGGCGGCCGCCTGGTTCTGAAGACGCGGCACGGGCCTCAGCGCAACGAGCCCACCGAGCGCCAGCTCCCAGAACCGGAAGGGAGTAAGGAAGAAGGCCGAGGCATGGTCCTTCGGCAGCATCCAGAGCGACGCTATCAGCGACGCGACGGCGAGCGATGCGATCAAACCGACGGTGGCGCCCCTCGCCTTCTTCCAGACGATCGCGAGCAGCAGAGGGTAGATGAGGTAGAACTGCTCCTCGACGCCGAGCGACCAGGTATGGAGCAGCGGCTTGGCCTGGGCGGCGACGTCGAAATATCCGCTTCTGTTCGCGAACACGACGTTGGAGAAGGCCAGCGCCGCGCCGATCGCGCTCTCGCCCATCCGTCCAAGATCGCTCGGCAGAAGGATCAGCGCGGAGGCCGCCGCCGTGGCCGCGATCGTGACGAACAGCGCAGGCGCGATGCGCCTCACGCGCCGCACGTAGAACTCGGCGAGGCTGAACCGCCCGTTTGCGAGATCCGCCGCCAGAGCGCGCGTGATGACGTAGCCGGAGATCACGAAGAAGACGTCGACGCCCGCGAAGCCGCCGGGCAGCAGGCCACAGGCGTGATAGAGGACGACGGCAAGCACGGCGACGGCGCGCAGGCCGTCGATCTCAGGACGGTAGGACATGCCAGCGGAGCGTGCGGTCATCAGTCGAGGAAGCGCCTTGGGACCGGCGCCTATAACCTCCGGGCGCCCCGAAAGAAAGCGCTCGCGGCCCCTTGTCGCGGCCTAGCCGATCCCACGGAAGGTCAGCAGCCTGTGCCCGACATAGCTCGTCGCGGCGCCGATGCCGATCGCCGCGGCGTGGGCGAGCGGCTCGACCCAGAGCGTCCAGCCGATGGCGGGCGCCGCCACGTGGACAAAGAACAGCGCAAGCGCCCAGACCTCCGCCGCGCCGACGATGTTCACCAGGATGAACTTCCAGAGCTGGTCGGAGGCCCGACCCTCATGCGCCTCGAACACGAAGAAGCGATAGAGGAAGAAGCCGACCACCATGCCGATCGCGTAGGCCGCGACGACCGAGGCGCCGAAGGGCATCACCGCGTTCAGCGGGAAGCGCGCGCCCCAGTTCACCAGCGCCGCGAAGCCGCCCGCGAGCAGGAAGCGGCCGATGCGCTTGGCTTCGGGGCCTGAGAAGCGCGAGGGCCGGTCGGCCGTGGTCCCGGGGCCGCTCACCAGAGTGCGTATCGCGCCGGCGTCACCGCGGCGGCGAAGGCCAGCGCCATCACCAGGCCGAGCAGGATGCTCGGTCCGTCCTTGACGGCGAAGGCCACGGGATCGTCGTTCAGCTCGTCGCGGCCCGACAGCACCCACACCCGGCCGAGCCACAGGAACAGCACGCAAGGAAAGGTCCAGAGGAAGCCCGGCGTGGCGTAGAAGCCGGCGCGGAACGCCTCGTTGATGAGGTAGAGCACCATGACGAGCACGGCCGACATGCCCGTCGCGACGCCCATGCCGATCAGGAACGGAGCGTCCGCCGCGACATAGCCGCGGCCGGCCGCCTTGTTCCCGCCGGAACGCGCCACGCGCACCATCTCGGTGTGCCGCTTGGCGAAGGACAGCGAGCTGAACACGAACATCGAGAACACCAGCAGCCAGGGCGACGCCATGACCTGCGCGAGCGCGATGCCGATCACGAGGCGCAGCGTGAACAGGCTCGCGAGCGTGAACACGTCGAGCACCGCGACCTTCTTCAGCCGGAAGGAATAAGCGAGCGTGATGACGAGATAGCAGACGAGACTCGCGAACGCCGCCGGACCGATCAACGCGGCGCCGCCGAGCGCGATCGAGATTCCGAGCGGGGCCGCCACAAGGCCGGCCGTGATCGGCAGCCGCCCGCTCGCGAATGCGCGCTCGCGCTTCGACCAGTGGCGGCGATCGTCTTCGATGTCCCAGAGGTCGTTCAGCAGATAGGTGGCGGAGGCGAGCACGCCGAGGCAGAGGAAGCCGGCGCCGACGACCGCCCACGCCGAAGGATCGAACGCGCGGCCGCCGAGCACCATCGGCACGAAAACCAGGCCGTTCTTCGCCCATTGATGCACGCGTGCGGCTTTCAGCACGGCGCGGAACGATACGCGCTTGCGGGCAACGACGGTCGCCGCCGGGCGGATCGCTTCCGACGCCTTCCGGACCGAAGACGACGCGCCGACGACGACGCTTTCGGACGCCGCGCGCCAGACGGCGAGATCGGCGCGGCCCGACCCGGCATAGGCGAAGCCCTCTGGGAAGCGTTGGCTGAGAGCTCGTGCGCGTCGCTCGGCCGTGAAGTCCGAGGCTCCATCGCTCGCGATCACGCCGTCGACGAAACCGAGCCTGCCGGCGACCCCCGCTGCGAACGGAGCGTCGGCCGAGGTCGCGAGATAGACCGCGCGGCCTCCGGCGCGTTCGCGCTCGAGCAGGGCGACCAGCTCCGCGTTCAATGGCAAATGCGCGCCATCGATTTCGACGCGCGCGGCCAGCTTGCGGCGCAACCCCTCGCGGCCCCCGGTCACGAGCCAGAACAGCAGCGTGAAGAGATGGAGCGGACTGCTCCGGAGATAAGCGAGCGCAGCCTCGGCCACGAGATCCGATCGCGCCAGCGCCCCGTCGAGGTCCACGACCAGAGGCGACGCGTTTTCTCGGGCGCGAGGCGGCGCCGCGGTCTCGACAGGAAGTGTCGCAAGCGTCATGACGCTGCCCCGGAAACGTGATCGCATCCGCCGCGACGATGCGGCGCGCAACGCCTTGCTACCTCACTTCGGTTAAGAACCGCCCTATGTCCGCCGCGATCGTCCATTCATCTCCGCGCGCCTGGCGCCACGCGCCGGCGGCTCTCTCCTCGGCTTCCTTTTACGGCTGAAATGTCCTCAACGACCGACAGGGCGCGAGACGCCGAAACGCCGGACCAGACGGTCGCGCCACCGCTGGCGCCGGATTGCGTCGCCGACGGACATCCGGAGGTGACTTTCCCGCGCCTCCGCGCTTTCGCCGCGAGAGCGCCGTGGCGCACGATCGGCGCGCTCTGCTCGCTCGCTCTGTTCGGCGCGGTGCTGTTCGTGCTGCACAAGCTGGTGCAGGAGGTCGACATCGCGGACGTGCGGGCCGCCGTCGCCGAGACGCCCTGGCGGACGCTCGGGATCGCGCTCACCGCCACCGCCGCGAGCTATGTCGCGCTCACCGGCTATGACTGGTTCGGTATCGTCCACATCAAGCGCCGCGAGATCGGCTACCCGACGGCGGCGCTCGCCTCGTTCACGGGCTACGCGCTCTCCTACACGATCGGCTTCCAGCTCGTGGTCGCCGGCGCGGTGCGCTACCGGATCTACGCCGGCGCCGGCCTCGGCGCGGCGGAGGTCGCGGCCGTCACCGCAATCTCAGCGCTGACGCTGTGGCTCGGCATCTTCTTCACGCTGGCGCTCGGCCTCGTCACGGAAGCGCCCGACGTCTCCCGGCTCGACGGGCTGCCGCCCGAAGTGAACATGGCCATCGGCTTCGCGATCATCGCGGCGCTGATCGGTTATGTCGTCTGGATCGGCCGCCGCGAACGCGCGGTCACGGTCGAGGGCTACCGGCTCGCGCTTCCCGGCGTGAAGTCGACCGCGGCGCAGATCGTGATCGGGCTCGTCGACATGCTGGGCGCAGCCTTTGCGCTCTGGATCCTGCTGCCGGCGGACGCGGTCATCGCTTTCCCGACCTTTGCGGCGCTGTTCGTCGTCGCCATGACGCTCGGGATGCTCAGCCACGCGCCGGGCGGCGCGGGCGTGATCGAGGCGACAGTGCTGCTCGCGCTGCCCGACCTGGAGCCGGATGCGGTGCTCGCGAGCCTGCTGCTCTGGCGGGTGGTCTATTACCTGATCCCGTTCACCCTCGCGCTCGCCTTGCTCGGAGGCTCGGAACTCGCGCGGCGGAAGGGGCGCTTCAGCCGCCTCGGCGTGCTGCTCGCCGCCATCATGCGGCCGGTCGCGCCGATCGTGCTGTCGTCCGCCGTGTTCGCCGGCGGCATCGTGTTGCTGTTTTCCGGGGCCCTGCCGGCGGAGACGGATCGGCTGCGCGTGCTCCGCCACGTCGTTCCGCTGCCTTTCGTCGAGGCTTCGCATCTGCTGGCGAGCGTCGTCGGCGTGGTGCTGCTCGTGGTGGCCCATGGTTTGATGCGGCGGCTCGATAGCGCCTACCGCGTCGCGCAAATCCTGCTCACGGCGGGGCTGATCTTCTCGCTCGCCAAGGGCGTCGATTTCGAGGAGGCCGCGGTGCTCGGCGTGGTGCTGGCGCTGCTGACGGTGAACCGGCGCGCTTTCTACCGCCGCGCCTCGCTGTGGGACCAGGATCTGGCGCCCGCCTGGCTGGCGGCGGTCGCGATCGTGCTCGCAGGCTCGATCTGGCTCGGGTTCTTCGCCTATCAGGACGTCGACTACTCCAGTGATCTCTGGTGGAACTTCGCCTATCGCAGCGACGCCCCGCGCTTCCTGCGGGCGAGCCTCGCGGCCTGCGTCGCGGCCCTCGCGATCGGGCTGCACGCGCTTCTCCACCGCCACAAACGGCCGCAGGCGCAGGCGCCGGAAGCCGCGGGGCGGCTGGAGGCCGTGGTCGCGACCTCGCGACGGGCGGATTCCAATCTCGCCTTCCTCGGCGACAAGCGCTTCCTGTTCGCGGAAGCGGGCGACGCCTTCATCATGTACCAGGTTCAGGGTCGCAGCTGGGTCGCGATGGGCGACCCGGTGGGGGCGCCGGAACGCACCTCCGAACTGCTCTGGGCTTTCCGGGAGATGGCCGACCAGCATGGCGGCTGGCCGGTGTTCTACCAGGCGAGCGTCGCCCGGCTTCCGACCTATCTCGACCTCGGCCTGTCGCTGCTGAAGCTCGGCGAGGAGGCGCGCGTCGACCTGACGGCCTTCACGCTCGAGGGCAAGGCCGGCTACGAGTGGCGTTACGTCGATCGCAAGGCGACCAAGGAGAGTATCGAGGTCGACATCGTGCCGGCGGCCGACGCCGTGGCGCTCTACCCTCAGCTTAAGGCCGTCTCGGACGCCTGGATGGCGAACAAGAAGAATGGCGAAAAGGGCTTTTCGCTCGGTTTCTGGTCGGAGGCCTATCTCCGCCATTTCGACATGGCGGTGGTCCGCCACGCCGGCCGCATCGTCGGCTTCGCCAACATGTGGTACGGCGCTGACAAGGAAGAGGCGACGGTCGACCTGATGCGCTACGCCCCCGACGCGCCGAAGGGCGTGATGGACGCGCTGTTCGTGAGGCTGATGCTGAAGGCCAAGGGCGAAGGCTACCGTTGGTTCAATCTCGGCATGGCGCCGCTTTCCGGCCTCGCCGACCATCCGCTCGGGCCGACATGGAACCGGATCGGCGCCTTCCTGTTCCGCTACGGCGACAACTTCTACAATTTCGAGGGTCTGCGGACCTACAAATCCAAGTTCCAGCCGAGCTGGGAGCCGCGCTATCTCGCTTGTCCCGGAGGCTGGGTGCTGCCGCAGATCCTGATCGACATCACCGTCCTGATCGGCGGGGCGCCGAAGCGCGCAGGCGCCGCAATCCCCGCGCCGGAAGCGCCCACGCTCGCGGGGTCGGCGGCGTGAAGCGGCTCGCGGCCCTTGTCCTCGCTATCGCGGCCTTGGCGGGCCCAGCGACGGCCGCGCAGGACTTTCGGCGCACGATCGTCTCCAACGAGGCGATCAAGGACGTGCCGGTGATCGCGCCCCAGGGCGAGCCGAAGGCGATCGTCGCGCTGATCTCCGACGCCGACGGCTGGACGCCTACCCGTGACGCCGAGGCCGCCGCGCTCGCCAACGAAGGCGCCATGGTCATCGAGATCGACATGAAGCGCTACATCGCCGCTTCGATCGCAACCCCGGACCAGGACTGCGTGTTCTTCTCCGGCGACATCGAGGATTTCGCCCGGCTCGCCGGCAAGACGTTCGATCTCAAGACCTACCGCTTGCCCGTCCTGCTCGGCGTCGGGGCCGGCGGCGACCTCGCTTACGCCATGCTGGCCCAAGCGCCCGCCAACATGTTTTCCGGCGCGGTCTCGGCCCCCTTCACCGGCCGCCTCGCTTATCCCAAGCCGCTCTGCGACGGCCCGAAATCGACCCGGCAGGACGGCGGCGACCTCGTGCTCGGCGACGACCCGCCGGAGCCGCTGCAGGGCGAGTGGCGGATCATGACCGCCGGCGCCGCGCCCCAGACGATTAAGGACTTCGCTGACAAGCTCGACGCCGACGTTGTCGAGCAGCCGGCCGGCGCCGATCTCGCCGCGCCTGCGCGCGACGCGGCCTTCGACATCGGCGGCGGTGACGCGGACGCGGTGAACGCGCTGCCGCTCGTCACCTACGAGCCCAAGACCGACACCCCAAAGGGACTGGTCGTCTTCTACGCCGGCGATGGCGGCTGGCGGGATCTCGACAAGACGGTCGCAGGCTACATGCAGCAGGAGGGCTACGGCGTCGTCGGCATCGACACGCTGCGCTACTTCTGGAACGAGAAGAGCCCGCGTGAGCTCGGCGACGACCTCGAGGCGATCGTCGCCCGCTATGGGACGCAGTGGAAGACGAAGCGCCTGCTGCTCGCGGGTTACTCCTTCGGCGCCGACGTGATCCCCTTCGCTTGGGGGCACATCTCCCGCCAGGTGCGCTCGCAGGTTCAGCTGATGGCCCTGCTCGGCCTGTCCAAGACGGCCGATTTCGAAGTCAGCGTTTCCGGCTGGCTCGGCGTCGGATCGGGCGAGCACGACGTCCTCAAGCCCGCAAGCCAGCTGCCGATGGACAAGGTGGTCTGCGTCTACGGCAAGGAGGAGCTCGAGGATTCCGACAACGACGTCGCCTGCTCGACCGATTCGATCGCGCCGCAGGCCCGCATGGAGCTCCCCGGCGGCCACCATTACGACGAGAACTACGAAGCCCTCGCCCGCCGCATCGACGGCGAGTTCGAGAAGCGCCAGGGATTGGTGACGGGGAAGTAAGTTCGCCTTATTCGCTTTTTTCGTGCGTGGACACCGGCGCCGCGAGCCCGAAGAAAATCAGCATGGCTTCACCGAGTCGGCGCATGTCCTTGTCGCTTAGCCGACCGATTCTTTGTCGAAGTTTCGTCCGCGGCAGAGTCGTAATCTTGTCGATCATCAACGCGCTTTCAGCGGAGAGCCCGTTCCCATCGCTCGGCATTATTAGGGGGCGCAAAAGTGGCCCCCCTCCTGTCCAACTCGTCAATGCACAGATCGTGATCGATTCCGTGGCCTCAAAGGCGTCATCCTGGACTATCACCGAAGGACGCGGCTTCCCCGCATAGTCAGCCCCGCCTGCCGCCGTCCAGACTTCGCCACGCTTCACCTCCCGTTCTCTTCGGTCCAAGGGTCGATCGAGAGCGAATCGATGAAAGCTTGGTCCTCCGCCTCCTGGGGACTGTTAGCCACCGCAAGCGATTGCCGTCTGGCTTCCGCTAAGAATTCTGGCGAGCGGACGTCCGGCACCCAGAATTGAACGAGCTTCATCCCTTGGGCGCGTCGTCGCGCCCGAAGCTGCTGCATCCTTTCACGTGAGGACTTCAAAGCAGGGCGCCCCGTCATCGTTCGTGCCCTCATCGCGTCACACGTGACACTATACGGCTGCGCCCGGCAGCCGCAAACACCTCGATCGACGCCGCCACACTTTCCGCCGCGTGATGAAGAGCCACTTCTAAGGCTCGACCAGCCGAAGGGGCACGCCTCTATGATCGATCAGACGCCTCCCACAATCGGGGAACGGCTTGCGCGGATCATCGGCGCGGTGTCGCGCGATCCGGCGGCGCGGGCGGATTTCGAGATGAGCCGCCTGCTCGACGAGCTCAAGGGTCTTGGCGCCGAGCTCGTCGAGGATCTGACGCCGGAGGAAGCCCGCCGGCAGCCGAGCCTCGCCGACGCCGCGCGCTCATTGCTCGCGAAGGCCGGCGGGACCCCGGACGATCTTGGCGTCACGACCGAGGATTTGACTTATCGCGGCGCTGAAGGCGACCTGCCCGCCCGCCTCTACAGGCCGCGCGACGCCGCCGGGCCGCTGCCGACGCTGCTCTATTTCCACGGCGGCGGTTTCGTCTATGGCGATTTCGACGCCTATGACGGCGGCCCGCGCGCCATGGCCGCGAAGGCCGACTGCCTCGTCGTCTCGGCGCATTACCGGCTCGCGCCGGAGCACAAGTTCCCGGCGGCCCACGATGACGCGGCCGCGGCATGGGACTGGCTGATCGGCGCCGCCGCAGCGTTCGGCGGCGACGGGACGCGCTTTGCCGTGATGGGCGAGAGCGCCGGCGCCAATCTCGCGGCGCATGTCTCGATCTCCGCGCGAGACCGCGGTCTGAGGCCGCCCGCCCGGCAGGCGCTGGTCTATCCCATCGCAGGCAGCGACCTTTCGACCGAGTCCTACCGGCTCAATGCGGACGCGCGGCCGCTCGGCAAGGAGCTGATGCTCTGGATCTTCGGCCACGCGCTGCTGTCCCCCGCCGAGCGCTTCGATCCGCGGATCGACCTCGTGAACTCGAACGCCCTCGCAGGCCTGCCGCCGACGACGATCGTCACCGCCGACATCGATCCGCTACGCTCCGAGGGGCTCGCCCTCGCTGAAAAGCTGGAGACCGCCGGCGTCGCGGTGGAAACGCTCGATTATGCCGGCGTCACCCACGGCTTCTTCGGGCTGACAGACGTCGTCGGCCATGCGCGCGAGGCGCAGGACGCCGTCGGGCGCAGCCTCAAAGCCGCCTTCGGGCAGGGCTGAACGGCTTATGCCCGCGACCATCAGGACGGCGGTCGCGATCGTGGGCGGAGGGCCTGCGGGCCTGATGCTCGGCCTTCTCCTCGCCCGCGCCGGCGTTGAGACGATCGTGCTGGAGAAGCACGCCGACTTTCTGCGCGACTTCCGAGGCGACACGATCCATCCGTCGACGCTCGCCGCGCTCGACGATATCGGCCTTCTCGATCGTTTCTTGGCGATCCCGCATGAGAAGGTCGAAACGCTGACGGGCTTCGTCGAAGACGAGCCGTTCATGATCGCCGATTTCCGCCATCTGCCGACGCGCTGCCGCTTCATCGCGATGACGCCGCAGTGGAATTTCCTCGATCTTCTGGCCGCGGAGGCGGAGCGCCATTCCTGCTTCCGGTTGCTCCGCCAGGCGGAGGGAGTTTCACTGCTGAGGAAGAAGGGCCGCGTCTCGGGCGTCGTCGCCAAGACGCCGGACGGCGCAATCGAGATCGAGGCGGAGCTCGTCGTCGGCTGCGACGGACGGCGCTCGATGGTGCGCGAGCAGGCGGGCCTCGAACGGATCGAGATCGGCGCGCCGATGGACGTCATGTGGTTCCGCATGTCGCGGAAGGAGAGCGATGGAGACGCGACCGCGGGACGGTTTAGCGCCGGCGCGATCATGGTCGCGATCAACCGCGGCGATTACTGGCAGTGCGCCTATGTCGTGCCCAAGGGCGGAGCCGACGAGGAGAGGGCAAAGGGGATCGCCGCCTTCCGCTCGACCGTCGCTCGGCTCGCGCCTTTCGCCGCCGACCGTACGGCCGAGATCGCGGACTGGGAGCAGGTGAGCCTGCTGACGGTTGCGGTCGACCGGCTGACGCGATGGCACGCTCCCGGCGTGCTCTGCATCGGCGACGCCGCCCACGCCATGTCGCCGGTGGGCGGGGTCGGCGTGAACCTCGCCGTGCAGGACGCCATCGCGACCGCGAACCTGATCGCGCGGCCGCTCCGGGACGGCCGCTTGACCGAGGCCGATCTCGCGCGCGTCCAGGCGCGCCGCGCATGGCCGACGAAGCTGACGCAGGCCCTTCAGGTGATGGTGCAGAACCGGGTGATCGCGCCGACGCTTCGCCGACAGGGGAAGCTTTCGCCGCCGCTTGCTCTAAAAGCGCTCAGAACTTTCCCCGTGCTCGCCCGGCTGCCGGCCCGCGTCGTCGGCATGGGGTTTCGCCCGGAGCGTCCCGCCCCGCTTTAAGGCCGGCCGGGCTCTTCCGGCGCGCGGGCGTCGATCGCGAGCGCGTGGATCGGACCGGCGAGTTCGCTCGCGAGCAGGGCATTGACCCGCCGGTGCCGGTCGATCCGGCTCATGCCTGAAAAAGCGGCCGAGACGACGCGGACCCGGAAATGCGTTTCGCCTTCGGGCCGCGCGCCGGCATGGCCGGCGTGGAGATGGCTCTCGTCGACGATCTCCAGCCGCTCGGGCGCGAGCGCTTCGGCAAGCGTCTGTTCGATCCTGTCGCGCACGCTCATCTTAACCCTCTGTTAACTCCGAAGCGGCGCGTATGAACCGCCCCTTGTTCCTCACGTCGGCGCGTTCCGGCCGGCCGTCAACCCTCTTCCGGCGAAGGCCGGTTTGCGACGAGGCGCGCTTGTTCGTGTGCGCCCCGGCGCCCATAATGGCCGCGTGATGAAACTCGATAGTCCCTGGTTCGACCGCATCCGCGTTTCGCGGGCCTCCCCCGCCGAGAAGCGACCGGAGCCGAAGGCGGCGACGTGCGACCACCCCGGCTGCCGCGCGCCCGGCGCTCATCGCGCGCCCAAGGGCCGCGACCGCGAGAACGAGTACTGGCGCTTCTGCCTCGAGCACGTGCGTCAGTACAACCAGTCCTACAACTTCTTCTCCGGCATGTCGGACGAGGCTCTGCGCGCCTATGAGAAGGATGCGCATGTCGGCCACCGTCCGACCTGGAGCATGGGACGCAACGGCTCGGCGACCCCGGACGAGCGCAAGAAGAACCACAGCGCCAAGGGCGCGCGCCGCGGCTGGGCCAGCGACTTCGTCTTCGAAGACGCTTTCCGCATGTTCAACGAGGACGGCAGTCCGCGGGAGAAGCCGGAACCCGAGCGCGAGCTCAAGAAGGTCGAGCGCAAGTCGCTGGAAGCGCTCAATCTCGGCGCCTCGGCCGGCCCGGACGAGATCAAGGCGCGCTACAAGGAGCTCGTGAAGCGGCTGCATCCCGACGCCAATGGGGGTGACCGCAGCACCGAGGACAAATTGCGCGAGATCATCCAAGCCTATAACTATCTGCGATCCGCCGGCTTCTGCTGATCGTTAGACCTCAAGTCCACGCGCGCCATCTCCTCGCGCGGGTCGACGAACGCCCCGGCCGGGAGGCCCCATGACCGCACTGATAGACGCACCGTCCGCCGATAGCCTCCTGCCCGACATGAAGGTGTCGGTCCGGCAGTTGTTCGGCATCGACAGCGATCTTGAGGTTCCGGCCTTCGGCGAGGCGCACGGCGCGGTGCCCGACCTCGATCCCGATTATCTGTTCGACCACGACACGACGCTCGCGATCCTCGCAGGCTTTGCGAAGAACCGCCGCGTCATGGTCACGGGCTATCACGGCACTGGCAAATCGACCCATATCGAGCAGGTCGCCGCCAGGCTGAACTGGCCCTGCGTGCGCGTGAACCTCGACAGCCATGTCAGCCGCATCGACCTGATCGGCAAGGACGCCATCGTCCTCAAGGAAGGCAAGCAGGTCACCGAATTCCGTGACGGCATCCTGCCCTGGGCGCTGCAGAACAACGTCGCGCTGGTGTTCGACGAATACGACGCCGGACGGCCGGACGTGATGTTCGTCATCCAGCGCGTGCTGGAGGTCTCCGGCAAGCTCACTTTGCTCGACCAGAAGCGGGTGCTGCGCCCCCACCCCGCCTTCCGCCTGTTCGCGACGGCGAACACGGTCGGCCTCGGCGACACCTCGGGCCTCTATCACGGCACGCAGCAGATCAATCAGGGCCAGATGGACCGCTGGTCCATCGTCACCACGCTGAACTATCTCGCGCATGACAGGGAGGTCGACATCGTGCTCGCGAAGTCGCCCAGCCATCGCGACAGCCCGACCGGCCGCGATACCGTGTCGAAGATGGTCAGGCTCGCCGACCTCACCCGCCAGGCCTTCATCAACGGCGACCTGTCGACCGTGATGAGCCCGCGCACCGTCATTACCTGGGCGGAGAACGCGGACATCTTCGGCGATCTCGGCTTCGCCTTCCGCCTGACCTTCCTGAACAAATGCGACGAGCTCGAGCGTTCACTCGTCGCCGAATTCTACCAGCGCTGCTTCGGCAAGGAGCTGCCGGAAAGCGCGGTCAACGTCGCGATGAGCTGACGGGGACCCGTTGATCTCCAACCGCAAGCCAGGCGAAAAGCCCGCCCCGCCCTCCGAGCCGCTGAAGCGGGCGGTGGCGGGCTGCTTGCGCGCGATTTCCGGCAACCCTGATGTCGAGGTGACCTTCGCGTCCGAGCGGCCGGCGCTGGTCGGGCCGAAGGCGCGCTTGCCGGAGCCGCCGCGCCGCCTGTCCGCCGAAGACGTCTCGATCCTGCGCGGCTACGCGGATTCCATGGCGCTCCGCCTCGCCTGCCATGACGCCGCGACTCACTCCAAGCTCGCGCCGCAGGGCGCAGAGGCGCGCGCGGTGTTCGACGCGGTCGAGCAGGCCCGCGTGGAGGCGATCGGCTCTCGGCGTATGACCGGCTCGGCCGCCAATCTCTCCGCCATGCTCGAGGACCGCTATCATCGCGGCCCCTACGCCGAGATCACCGACCGGGCCGACGCGCCGTTGCAGGATGCCGTCTCGCTCATGGTCCGGGAGCGGCTGACCGGCCAGAAGCCGCCGGAGGCCGCCCGCAAGCTCGTGGAGCTCTGGCGGCCGTGGATCGAGGAGAAGGCTGGCAAGAACCTCGCGCGGCTCGATCAGGTGCTCGAAAACCAGAACGCCTACGCCCGCACGATCCGTGACCTCCTGACCTCGCTCGACATGGGCGAGGAGCTGTCCTCCGACCGCGAACGCAACGAAGAGGACGGCGAGAACGAGGGCCAGGATCCCCCGCCGCAGGAGGGCGAGGCCGCCGACGCTCCGCAGGAAGAGAGCGACGGCGCCGATCAGGCGGAGTCCGAGGCTTCCGCCGAGCATGACGAGGACGCCGAGCAGATGGAGGCGGCGGACGCGCCGCCGACGGACAGCCCGGACGACGAGGAGCTCGGCGAGGCCGAAGAGGCGACCGAGCCGTGGCGTCCGAAGGACGAGCCCCGCGCCGAGCGAGAGCGTCCGGACTACGTCGCCTTCACCACCAAGTTCGACGAGGAGGCGCTAGCCGAGGAGCTCTGTGACCCTGAAGAGCTCGCGCGCCTGCGATCCTATCTCGACAAACAGCTCTCGGCCCTTCAGGGCGTGGTCGGCCGGCTCGCAAACCGCCTGCAGCGCCGCCTGCTCGCGCAGCAGAGCCGCGCCTGGGATTTCGACCTCGAGGAAGGCATGCTCGATCCTGCGCGCCTGTCCCGCGTCGTGATCGATCCGATGAGCGCGCTCACTTTCATGCGCGAGCGCGATACCGACTTCCGCGATACGGTCGTCACCCTGCTGCTCGACAATTCCGGTTCTATGCGCGGCCGTCCGATCACGGTCGCGGCGACCTGCGCGGACATCCTGGCCCGGACGCTTGAGCGCTGCGGCGTCAAGGTCGAGATCCTCGGCTTCACCACCCGCGCCTGGAAGGGCGGCCAGGCGCGCGAGCAATGGCTGGCCGCGGGCAAGCCGATGGGCCCCGGCCGGCTGAACGACCTTCGCCACATCATCTACAAGGCTGCCGACGCGCCCTGGCGGCGGACCCGGCGCAACCTCGGCCTGATGATGCGCGAGGGGCTGCTCAAGGAGAACATCGACGGCGAGGCGTTGGTCTGGGCGCATGAGCGCCTGCTGCGCCGGCCCGAGCAGCGCCGCATCCTGATGGTGATCTCCGACGGCGCGCCGGTCGATGATTCCACGCTGTCGGTGAATGTCGGCAACTATCTCGAGAAGCATCTGCGCCGCGTCATCGCCGAGATCGAGACGCGCTCTCCCGTCGAGCTGATCGCGATCGGCATCGGCCACGACGTCACCCGTTACTACAAGCGCGCCGTCACCATCGTCGACGCCGAGGAGCTCGGCGGCGTGATGACCGAAAAGCTCGCCGAACTGTTTGACGAGACTCCGGCGGCGGCGCCCAAGCGACACGCCAGAGCGTGATCCGACGCCTCGCCTGCTTGATCGCGTTGGCGCTCGTCTTCGGCCAGTCCGCCGAGGCCGCAGAGCCGGATGCTATCGAGGTCTCCTCCACGCCGATCGACCGCTTCGACCCCGCTACGCCGATCGGCGCGCCTTACGGGAAGCTGGTCTTTCTCGGCGGTCTTCAGCTCCGGTCGTCCGATCCCGATTTCGGCGGCCTTTCGGGCCTGCGCATCTCCGCGGACGGATCCGATTTCACGGCGATCAGCGACCGCGGAAACTGGTTCCGGGGCAAGCTCATTTATGACGGCTCGCGCCCAGCGGCGCTGACGAACGTCACCCGCGCGCCGACGCCCGGACGCGATGGCCAGCCTCTGCCCGGCCGCCGTGGCTTCGACACCGAGAGCCTGGAAATCCAGGGGCGGGTCGCGTGGACCGCAGCCGAACGCGTGAACTGGCTGATACGCTATCCGCTCGGATCCGACGGCCGACCCACAGGGCGCGGGACGCTCGTGCCGCTCCCCGGTGCCGCCGCCCGTGCGCCGGTGGGGACCGGCTACGAGGCGATCGCCGCCTTGGCGACCGGTGGCGTCGTGCTCGTCGCCGAGAGGTTCCTCGACGAGGAAGGCGACAATCGAGGCTTCGTGGCGGGGGTGGACAAACCTTTCGCCTTCGCGGTGCGCCGGACGGACGATTTCTCGCCGACGGACATGGTGCGGCTGCCGGACGACGGCTTCGTCCTGCTCGAACGGCGCTGGCGACCGCCTTTCTCTCTCTCCGTGCGCATTCGCCTCCTTGCGGCCGCGGACATCCGCCCCGGCGCCCGCATCGACGGTCCGACGCTGATGCAGGCGACGCTGTCCCAGCAGATCGACAATTTCGAAGGGATCTCGGCGCACCACGCGCCCGACGGACGCACCGTGCTGACGCTGGTCTCCGACGACAACTTTTCGGTGTTCCAGCGCACCCTGCTGATGCAGTTCGCGCTGGGACCGGATCGCTAAACCCGCCGATTACTCGATCTTCGGCGCCGGCATGTCGCGGACATTGATCACCTTGCCGCCGCCAAGATCGATATCGCCGGGCTTGTAGCCGGATTTGCACTCGCCGACGCGCTTGGCCTGGATCGTCGTTTCCTGCGAGGTCGGGCCGGCCGGGGCGACCTTGTCGAAGTTGCCTGGCGAGTCCCGCTGACCTTCCATCGTGACCTTGGTCTTCATCGTGTAGGCGGCGTCGAAGTCGCCGGTGACGACGGTGTGCGAGGTCGACTTCATCTCGCCGAGGGCGCACTCGCTCTCGAGGATGATGGAGTCGCCCTCCTTTGTCTGATCCTGGCGCGAGCACATGGTCGAAGCCATGCCGCCGAACCGCTCGTTCAGCAGCTTGTCCGTCTCGTCGTTGAGGCACATCGTGATGATCTGCGGCGGCATCGCGGCCGTGTCGACCGAGATGCTCATGTCCCACTGACCGGGCTTGCGCGGCGGAAGGTGGAAGCCCTGCGCCGCGAGGAGCGCGCTCGACGCCGCGATCAGCGGCAGAGCGAGGATGATTGCCTTCGAACGCATGGACTTCTTCCCTTGAGACGTCTTGTTTTGGCGATCCAGACCACGCCGCGCGCAAAGCCGCAAGCGCCTGGGCTCCGCGTCACCGGACGAGCGCCGCGATCCCTTCCCTATACGTCGGATAGGCTAGGCGGACGCCGAGCCCCTCGCGCAGCAGGCGGTTCCTGACGCGCTTGTTCGACGAATAGAAGCTGCGCGCCATCGGCGTAAGCTCCGCCGTCTCGAACGCCACCTCCGGCGGCGGCTCGACCCCGATGAGGCCGGCGGCATAGGTCACGACGTCCTGCGGCGGCGCCGGTTCGTCGTCGGCGACGTTCACGATCGGCCCAACGCCGCTGCGCTCGATCCCCGCCGCGATCGCCGCGGCGATGTCATCGACATGGATGCGGTTGAACACCTGGCCGGACTTCACCAGACGCTTAGCGGTTCCTCCCTTGAGGTTCTCGATCTGGTTGCGGCCGGGGCCGTAGATGCCCGCCAGCCGAAAGACCTGCACGGCGACGCCCTTATCCGCGCCGAACGCCAGCCAGTCGCGCTCGACCTCGATCCGGCGCCGGCCTCGCTCGCTGTCGGCCTCTGGGAGCGTCGTCTCGTCGACCCAGGCGCCGCCGGTGTCGGCGTAGACGCCGATCGTCGAGAGATAGCCGATCCAGGCGAGGTTGTTCGCTTGGGCCAGCGCCGCGCCCGCGCCGCGCAACGTGGGATCGCCGCGATCATCCGGCGGCGCCGAGACCAGGACATGGGTCGCCTCGGCGATCGCGGCCGCGAGGCCGTCGTCGGCCGGACCGCCGTCGAATACGTGGCGCGTGACGCCTTCGAGCTTGGCGGCGGCGTCGGCAGAACGCGCGGTCGCGTCGACCGCGTCGAACTCCGCGCCGTGAAGCTCCACGAAGCGCCGGCCGGTATAGCCGCAGCCGATCACGACAAGCCGTCTCACGCGGGCTCCAGAGCCGTCGCCGCGCGCCATTCGTCGCGGACCGAGGCCTCCGTTTCCGTCGAAGCGGCGTCTTCGGCAAGGGCCGAGACTGTCGCAGGCGCGAGCCTCGAAAGCGCCCAGACCGCCGCCCCGCGCACCAGCGCCGAGCTGTCGCGCGTCAGCCGCTCGGCATGAACGGCCATTGCGGGAACGCCGGAATTACCGATCGCGAGCGCGACGTTGCGCAGGAAGCGATCTCGGCCGATGCGCTTGATCGGCGATTTCGCGAACAGCGCGCGGAAATCGGCGTCGTTCAGCCCGGCGAGCTCGGCCAGCGCTGGCGCGCGGAGAGCCTCTCTCGCGGAAAGCCGCATCTCCCGCCCCTCCTGAGCGAACTTGTTCCACGGACAGGCGGCGAGACAGTCGTCGCAGCCATAGATCCGCGAGCCGATCGCCTCGCGGAACTCCTGCGGGATCGGCCCGGCATGCTCGATCGTGAGGTAGGAGATGCAGCGCCTTGCATCGAGCCGGTACGGCGCGGGGAAGGCGTCGGTCGGGCAGGCGTCGAGGCAGGCGCGGCACGACCCGCAGGACCCGACCGCCGGCTCGTCGATCGGCAGCTCCGCCGTCGTGAAGATCGCTCCGAGGAACAGCCAGGAGCCGAACTCGCGCGACAGCAGATTGGTGTGTTTGCCCTGCCAGCCCAGTCCCGCAGCCTCGGCCAGCGGCTTCTCCATCACCGGCGCGGTGTCGACGAACACCTTGGCTTGCGCGCCCATGCTCGCGAGCGCGCCGGCGACCTGCTTCAGCCGGCCCTTGATGACCTCGTGATAGTCGTCCCCGCGGGCATAGACCGAGATCGCCCCGCGTTCGCGCCGCTGAAGAACGGCGCGGGGATCCTCGTCGGGGCCGTAATTCATGCCGAGCATGACGACCGAGCGCGCCTCCGGCCACAGCGCGGACGGATCGCCGCGCCATTCCGCGCGATCGGAGAGCCATCGCATCGTGCCGTGATGGCCGTCGGCGAGCGCCTGCGCCAGCCGCGGAGCGGCCTGCGGGATGCCGCCGGGCGTGGTGACGCCGAACGCGTCGAAGCCGAGGGATCTGGCGCGCGCTTCCAGCGCGGAGCGAAGGGCGACCGGCGTCATCGACCCCGCCCGTCATCCTGAACGCGACGGCCGTCGTTCAGAAATCGAGATCCGCGTAATGCGGGGCGGCCGCCGTGCCGGGCACGGTCTCCGCGAGCAGCGGGCGGAACGAGGGGCGCGATTTCACCCGCGCGTACCAGTTCCTCGCATTCTCGTCCTCGTCCCACGGCACGTCGCCCAGATAGTCCACCACCGAGAAATGCGCGGCTGCGGCGAGGTCGGCGTAGCTCAGCCGATCGCCCGCAAGCCATTTCCGCTGCCGGATGAGATAGCCGACATATTTCAGATGATAGCGGATGTTGGCGCGCCCTGCGCGGATCGCGGCCATCTCCGGCGCGCCGCCGCCGAGATTGCTCGGCATGAAGCGCTTGTAAATCTTCTCCGTGACGAGGTGGCTCGACACCTCGTCGAAGAACTTGCGATTGAACCAGTCGGTCAGCCGCCTCGTCTCGACGCGCTCGCGCGGGCTCTCCGGCAGAAGGCGGCGATCGCCCAATGCCAGGCCGCGGGTCTCGTCGAGATATTCCGCGATTACATCCGCGCCCGGCACCGAGGGCATGCTCGCCTCGACCAGAACAGGCGTCGTGCCGGCGGGATTCAGCGCGAGAAACGGCGCGCGCCGCTCCCAGACCTTCTCTTCGACGAGGTCGGCTTCGAGGCCATATTCGCTCATCACGAGCCGCACGAAGCGCGAATGCGGGCAAAGCGGATGATGGTACAGAATCGCCATGTGTCGCCGAAAGGTCGCGCGGGCGGGTAAAGCTGATGGATCGCGCGGTGGGCCCGCCGGCGCCCCGTTTGGTCGCGTGGCGCGGCGCAGGCGCCCCGTATAGAACCGGCTCGTCCGCGCGACAACTCCAGAATCGCCCGCGCGCCTACGGGAACAACGCCATGGATGTCGTAAACGTGCTCGAAGCCGCCGTGCTCGGGGTGGTCGAGGGACTGACCGAGTTCCTCCCGGTCTCCTCGACCGGCCATATCCTGCTTCTCGGTCATTTCCTCGGCTTCGAATCGACCGGCAAGACCTTCGAGGTGGTGATCCAGCTGGGCGCCATCCTCGCCATCCTCGCGGTCTATGCCGGCCGGCTGACGTCGGTCGCGACGCGGCTGCCGCACGACCCGCAGGCGCGGCGCTTCGTGCTCGGCGTGCTCATCGCCTTCCTTCCCGCGGCCGTCATCGGCGCGGCCCTCCACGGCTTCATCAAGAACGTCCTGTTCGAGAGCCCGGCGACCATCTGCATCGCGCTGATCGTCGGCGGCGTGGTTCTGCTGCTCGTCGACCGCGCCTACAGGCCGCAGGTCGAATCGACCAAGCCGGTGCGCGGACCGGTCGCCGGCCTCGGCGAAGGCTCGAAGCCCCGCGGCGTGATCTACGACGACGCGATGCGCTTCCCGCTCTTGATGTGCCTGATCGTCGGCCTGTGCCAGTGCTTGGCGCTTATCCCCGGCGTCTCGCGCTCGGGCTCCACCATCGTCGCCGCGCTGCTGCTCGGCTCCAGCAAGAGAGCGGCGGCGGAGTTCTCGTTCTTCCTCGCGATCCCGACCATGTCCGGCGCCTTCGCCTACGATCTCTACAAGAACCGCGCCGTGCTCAATTTCGACGACGGGGCGCTGATTGCGATCGGCTTCGTCTGCGCCTTCATTACCGCGCTGATCGTGGTGCGCTACGTGCTCGACTTCATCTCGCAGCACGGTTTTGCGGTGTTCGCCTGGTGGCGGATGATCATCGGCGCGCTCGGCCTCGTCGCGCTGTTCGCGGTCGGCTGAGGCATGGCCGCGATCACGCTGACCTCCGTCACGTTCGAAAAGGCCCGCGCGCGGATCGTCGACGACGTCTCGCTCGCGATCCCGGACGGCGCGATCTGCGTGATCACAGGGCCGACCGGCGCGGGAAAATCGACGCTGCTCAAGCTCGTCGCGGGCCAGCTTCCGCTGACGAGCGGCGAGATCGAGATCGGCGAGGCGGCCCGCCAATCCTGGCGGATCGGTCGCGACGATATCGCCGAGCTGATCGACCCGACCGCCCTCCCCGCGCGAGGCAATCTCTATGATGCGATCACGGGCGGCCTGCGGGCGCGTGGACTGAAGCGCAAGGCGGCGCAGGAGGATGCGCTGAAGGGCGCCGATGCGGTCGGCATCGGCGCGCTCATGTCGCGCAGGATCGCTTCGGCATCGAGCGGCGAGCGCGCGCTTGCGGCCTTCTCCCGCGCCTATGCCCGCCCGCCCCGCGCTCTGCTGCTGGACGAGCCATTCGCGGGACTGCCGCCGGCGCGGCGGACCGCGCTCCGGCGCGAGCTTCGCCGCCTCCAGCGGGAGAGCGGCGTCACGACAATTCTTGCCACTCAGGACACGGAGGATGCGCTGGCGCTCGGCGATCTGCTGGCGGTTATGGACGCTGGACGCATCCTGAGTTCGGGCTCCGCTGAGACGATCTACGATCACCCGGCGGACATCGTCGTCGCCCGCCTGTTCGGCGCGCCGCCGATGAACCTGCTGCCGGTCCGCGCCAACCAGACGGGCTTGTCGCTCGAGGACGGCACCAATCTCGGCGGGACGAGCGTCATGACGAAGGCGACCTTCGCCTGGCTCGGTGTGCGCCCGGAAGACCTCTTCGTGCTGCCAGAGGGCAGCCTGTCGCCGGGCGGCGCCAAGTTCCCGGTCACAGTCGAGGAGGTCGAGCGCGCGAACGGCTCCTTCCTTGTGCATGGCCACGTCGGCCCGCATCCGGTGGTCGCGCGCCTCGCGGAGAGGCCCTCCGTCGAGGTCGGCGGACGATTGATGCTGGGCGCGCGCGCGGAGCGCCTGCACATGTTCGACGCGGAAACCGGCGCGAGGCTCTGACGTCCCTGTCCGCTCGCTTGAAACCTTAGTCCACAAAAACCATTTGAGTGATCGACCGGAGAGGTTCCGGTCAAGGATCGGCATCCGTCAAAAGATGAAGATCCGCGCGGAGCGCTTTGTTTACGAGGCTCCGTCAAAGTCGCTTCCTGAGCGAGGACTTTGAAGATGTCGCGTCTCACTGGTCTGCAGAGCCCGTTTCTGCTTGGCTTCGATGGTCTCGAGCGAGCGCTCGACCGCGCCTCCAAAAGCGCGGACGGCTATCCGCCCTACAATATCGAGCGTCTTGCTCCGTTGGAGGGCGAGCCCGAGCGGCTAAGGATCACCTTGGCCGTGGCAGGCTTCAGCCAGGATCAGATCGAGGTCACCCTCGAGAAGAACGAGCTGGTGATCCGCGGACGCCCGCCGCAGGAGCGCGAGGACAAGGTCTATCTCCACCGCGGGATCGCGGCGCGGCAGTTTGTCCGCGCCTTCGTTTTGGCGGAGGGAATGGAGGTCCTCGGCGCGGATCTTGCGACGGGTCTTCTCGTCGTCGATCTCGCGCGTCCGGAACCGAAGCGATCAGTACAGCGTATCGCAATCAGCGCTCGCGACGAGAGCCGCCGCATCGCGGAGAAGGAGTGAAGTCATGATCGAAGGAATGACGAGCGCCCGCAATCCCTTGAGCCCCGCCGAATTCGCGGCGATCGGCGACGGCCACATCGCTTACGTGAAGCCGATCCTCTCTGAGGAGCTGAACGCGCTCTTTCCGCAGGCGCCCGAACTCGAGCCCGGCTTGAGCCTCTTCGCCCTTCTCGGCGCTGATGGTCTGCCCATCGTCGTGGCGGACACCCGTGAAGCGCTCATCGAAAGCGCCAGAGAACATGAGCTGGTGACGGTCAGCGTCCACTAAACCGGTCGGGCGCCTCGCGAGGGGCGCCCGTACGCCGTCAGGCCGCGTCCGTCGCGGCGATATGCGTGAGCAAAGCGTGGAGCGCCCCGGCGTCGCGCGACGCCCGCAGTTTTTGGGCGGTTATCGGATCCCGAAGCACGCGCGCGACCCGCGCCAGCGCCTTGAGGTGATCCGCTCCCGCAGTCTCCGGCGCAAGCAGCAGGAAAGCGAGATCGACAGGCTCGCCGTCGAGCGCGTCATAATCGATCGGCCGCTCGAGCCGCGCGAACAATCCGAACAGACGGTCGAACTTCGGCAGCTTGCCGTGCGGAATCGCGATGCCGGCCCCGACCCCGGTCGAGCCCAAGCGCTCGCGCTGCAGCAGCGTGTCGAATACCTCCCGCTCGGGCAGGCCCGTGAGTTCCGCGGCCTTGGCCGCGAGTTCCTGCAGGACCTGCTTCTTCGAGTTCGCCTTCAGCGCCGGCATGACGGCGTTCGGCGCGATGAGATCGCTCAGCGGCATCGGGTCTCACAAGCCTCCGTCCGGCGGAGAAGGACGGCGTCGGGCTCCGGGTGAACCCGCGCGCCCCGCGCCGGACGATCCAAGCGTTCAGTGGTCCGCGGAGCCATTCGCAGGCGCCGCCGGATCGATCCATCCCACATTGCCGTCGCCGCGTCGGTAAACGACGTTCACGCGGCCATGGCTCGCATGCCGGAACACCACGACGGGCGCGCCCGTCAGGTCAAGCTCCATCACCGCGAAACCCACAGTCATGCGGCGCAGCGGCTTGGTGGATTCAGCGACGATCACAGGGCTCCAGCCGCTCTCCTCCTCGACCTCGTCGTCAGGCGTTTCGAACACGACGTAAGACGACGGATCGCCCACGTCGGAATCGGCCTGATGATGATCGCGCAGCCGGTTCTTGTAGCGCTTGAGGCGCGTCTCGATCCGGGCCGCGGCCTGGTCGAAGCTCGCATAGGCGTCAGCCGCCGCGCCGGCCGAGTGCAGCACGATGCCGCTGTCGAGGTGCAGGGCGCATTCCGTGCGAAAGCCGCCGCCGTCACGCTCGACCGTGACATGGCCGGAGAACCCACCGCCGAAATATTTGGTCATCGCGTCGGAGATGCGATCTTCGACCTGTCCCCGAAGCGCCTCGCCAAGATCGAGGTTCTTCCCGGAAACCCGTAAGGTCATGAAGTTCCGCTCCGTTCAACGTTACGCTGCGACGGAAACTGGTCCGCGGCGGGCGTCGGACCAGCAGTAAGATCGGAGGGCGCCCAAGTCAATGAACCCTCGCAGCGGCGGGCCGTCCGATTTAAGCTATTGATATAAAAGGTTTATCCTCGACGATCAGGTCGTTGCGGCCATGCCCTTCTTTTCCCGCCGGCGCTGCACGGAGGACGGAATCCGCAGGCTCTCGCGGTACTTGGCGACGGTGCGCCGGGCGATCTCGACCCCGCCGCCATGCAGCAGCTTCACGATCGTGTCGTCAGACAGCACGTCGTCGGGGCTCTCGGCGTCGATCATGATCCGGATGCGGTGGCGGACAGCCTCAGCGGAATGCGCGTCGCCGCCGTCGGCATTGGCGATCGAGGCGGTAAAGAAGTATTTGAGTTCGAACACGCCCCGAGGCGTCGCGATGTATTTGTTCGCGGTCACCCGAGAGACGGTGGATTCGTGCATCCCGATCGCGTCCGCGATCATCCTGAGATTGAGCGGCCTGAGATGCGCGACGCCGTAGGTCAGGAAACCGTCCTGCTGGCGCACGATCTCGGTCGCGACCTTGAGGATGGTGCGCGCGCGCTGCTCTAGGCTGCGCGTCAGCCAGTTCGCCGTCTGCAGGCATTCCGTGAGGAAGGTCTTCTCGACCTCGTTCTTCGCGGTGCGCACGACGCGCGCGTAATAGGACTGGTTGACCAGCACCCGCGGCAGCGAGTCGGCGATCAGCTCCACAAGCCATGAACCGTCGGAGGCCGCGCGCACCGATACGTCCGGCACGACCGGTTGCACCAGTTCCGAGCCGAAGGCGTGGCCGGGCTTTGGATCGAGCGCCCGCAGCTCCGCCAGCATGTCGGCGAGATCCTCGTCGTCGACGCCGCAGATCCGCTTCAGCGCGGCGAAGTCCCGCCGCGCGGCGAGGTCGAGATTCTCGACCAGCGTCCTCATCGCCGGATCGAACCGGTCGCGCTCGCGGAGCTGGATCGCGAGGCATTCGGCGAGCGTGCGGGCGGCGATACCCGTGGGCTCGAAGGTCTGCACGATCCCAAGCACCCGCTCGACGTCCTCGATCGACGACCCCAAGCGCTCGGAGATCGTCTCCAGCGGCTCGCGGATATAGCCGGCGGCGTCGACGAGGTCGACGAGGTGGAGGCCGATCAGCCGGTCGGCCGGATCGGCGACGGCGATAGCGAGCTGGCGTTCGAGATGGTCGCCGAGCGTCGCGCGCTCCGCGACATAGGCCTCGATGTCGCCGCCCTCCCCCGAGAACGCGCCGCCGACGCCAAGCCCCGACCAGTCGCCGGGCTCCGCCGCCGCGGCCTTGGGAAGTTCAGCCGCCGGCGCGGCGTCGTCCGGGAAGACGTTGCCAAAATCGGCGTCGAGCCGATCCATCGTGAGCTGCGGCGCCTCGGCCTGGGTCGGCCCGTCCCAGCCGTCCGCCGCGGCGGTGCGGCTTTCCGGCGCCGCCGGCTCGGCGGTCTCGGAGCGCTGCTCCGACGGCTCGATCCGCTCGAGCAGCGGGTTCTGCTCGAGCTCCTTGTCGACATAGGCGGCGAGATCGAGGCTCGACAGCTGCAGCAGCTTGATCGCCTGCATCAGCTGCGGCGTCATCACCAGCGATTGAGCTTGGCGCAGCGCGAGCTTGGGGATCAGGGCCATGGGGCGGTAAGCTCCAGCGCGGCAACCATTTCGCCCGAAGCGATCCGGTCCGCGCCGCAATGGTCGACGCGCCAACCTTGAACGAAGGCCGGTGGGCCGATTCTTGCATAAGGAACCGGTCCCAGTCTCCTTTAAAGCCGAAATTCTTCCCCAAGGTAAAGACGGCGAACGTCCGGGCTGTCGACGATCTCCTCCGGGGCGCCCTCCATCAGCACGCCGCCGCCGTGGATGATGTAGGCACGGTCGATCAAGCCGAGCGTTTCGCGGACATTGTGGTCGGTGATCAGCACGCCGATGCCGCGATTGGTGAGATGGCGGACCAGCGACTGGATGTCGCCGACGGCGATCGGGTCGATGCCGGCGAAGGGCTCGTCGAGCAGCATGAAGGCGGGCCGGCTCGCAAGCGCGCGAGCGATCTCGGCGCGCCGCCGCTCGCCGCCGGACAGCGCGATGGCGGGGGACTTACGGATGCCCCCGAGGCCGAATTCGTCGAGCAGGGCGTCAAGATCGTGCGTCCGGCGCGTACGGTCGGGCTCGACGACCTCGAGCACGGCGCGGATGTTGTCCTCGACCGTCATGCCGCGGAAGATCGACGCTTCCTGCGGCAGATAGCCGACGCCGAGCCGCGCGCGCTTGTGCATCGGCAGCCGCGTCACGTCCGCGCCGTCGAGCTCGATCCGGCCACGGTCTGCCGGCACGAGGCCGGTGATCATGTAGAACACAGTCGTCTTGCCGGCGCCGTTCGGCCCGAGAAGCCCGACGGCCTCGCCGCGCTTCACGGTCAGGCTGACGTCCTTCACGACGGAGCGCGCGCCGTAGCTCTTCGCGAGGTTGCGCGCGACAAGCGACCCTCCCGCATCGGCGCCGGCGAAGGCGAAATCGTGCGCGGCTTCAGGCCTCGCGCCGCGGCCGGCGCGTCGGATCAGGTTTTTCACGCGTCTACGCCCGGGACGGAGAGGTTCAGCGGGCGTTCGCCTGCTGGCGGGGCTTGAAGATGCCCTGGACGCGGCCGGCCGCCCCGCTCTCGACGCGCGAGGTCTGCGTGGTCAGGTCGACATGCAGTCGGTCGCCGCGGATCACATTGTCGTTCTGGCTGACGACCACGCCGCCGAACAGCTCCGCGGTGTTCGCCTGCGTGTCGAACACGCCGCGCTGCCCGGTCGCTTTCTGGTCGTTCTGGGTCACGACGACGTCGCCCTCGGCCTCCATGCGCTTGATCTCGCGGCCACTCTCGGGGGTCGCAGCAGCGCCCGGCGCTTTGGTTTCGCCCTGCTTCACCGGCGCCGCGGCGGCCGGCCGATCCGACTTGTTGTAGTAGTAGATCGTCAGCTTGCGGCTCTTCAGCGTCGACACGCCCTGCGTCATCAGGACGTTGCCCGTGAAGATCGCGGCCTGCTGCTGGTCGCGCACCTCGAGATTGTCGGCCTCGATGTTGGTCGGCTCGTCCGAGCGGGTCGAGAACCCTGAAAAGGCCGACGTCACAGACGTCTGCGGCTGCTGTTTCTGTTGGGCGGAGGCTGGGGCGGCGAACGCCAGCACGGCCAGAACGGCGATCGTCACTCTCATCGGCGCCTCCCTCGGGCGGAAGTCTTCTCGTCCGGCCAACCCGCCACCACGAAAACGGATGACGCCGGCCCGGCGATCAAGAAGCGCCGGCGGCCGCCTGCAAGCTAAGCATTCTCGCAACCGTCGCAAAGGGGATCGACCCCCCGTGTTCTTCATGAAGGTGAAGACGGCTCAGGCGTGGGCGAAAATGTCGTTGTCCGCCCAGCCCGCGAGATCGAGCGCGGCGCGGACCGGCACGAAGGCGAAGCAGGCGTCGGCGAAGGCGGAGCGGCCCTCGCGCGCCAGCATCGCGTCGAGCTTCGCCTTCATGGCGTGGAGGTAGAGCACGTCGCTCGAGGCGTAAGCGAGCTGGGCCTCGGAGAGCTCGTCCGCGCCCCAGTCGGAGGATTGCTGCTGCTTGGAGACCTCGACGCCGAGCAACTCGCGCGCGAGCTCCTTCAGGCCGTGCCGGTCGGTGTAGGTGCGCACCAGCTTGGAGGCGATCTTGGTGCAGTAGACCGGCTCGGTCATCACGCCGAAGGCCTTGTAGAGGGCGGCGACGTCGAAGCGGGCGAAGTGGAACAGCTTCAGCACCGAACGGTCGCGCAGCACCTTTTCGAGATTCGGCGCGCGGGTCTGCCCGAGCTCGATCTTCACGAGGTCGGCCGAGCCGTCGCCGGTCGAGATCTGCACGAGGCACAGACGATCGCGCTGCGGATTGAGGCCGAGCGTCTCGGTGTCGATCGCAACCGATGCTCCTGACTCGAAATCGTCGGGGAGATCGCCGCGGTGAAGCCGGATGGTCAAAACGCGCCTCGATTGCGTCGGAGGGAGCAGGCCGGGAGAAAAAGGCCCTAGAAAGCGATCGGGGCTCCGCGAGGATCACTCACGAAGCCCCGGCGCATAGATGGTGCCCAGGAGAGGACTCGAACCTCCACGGTGTTACCCACACGGACCTGAACCGTGCGCGTCTACCAGTTCCGCCACCTGGGCTCGCCGCGGGTCTTATGGGTGGGGGCGCCCCCTGTCAATGGCGGGTTGAGCGCTTTACCCTCGCGTCCATCCGCCTTACGTCTGGCGCTGAAGTCTTCAAGCGCATCAATGGAGCGCACGGCATGGCGGTCGCCACGGGAACGCGTCCGGTCGGAAACAGGCTCGTCACGGTGTTCGGCGGCTCCGGCTTCATCGGCCGGCATGTCGTGCGAGCGCTCGCACGCGACGGCTGGCGCGTGCGGATCGCGGTGCGCAACCCGTCGCTTGCCGGCCATCTCCAGCCGCTCGGCGGCGTCGGCCAGATCGTCGCGACGCAGGCCAATCTGCGATTTCCGGAATCCGTCATGCAAGCCGCGACGGGCTCCGACGCCGTCGTGAACCTCGTCGGCATCCTCGCCGAAAGCGGCAAGCAGCGCTTTGACGCGCTTCAGGCCGAAGGGCCCCGACTGGTTGCGGAGGCAGCTAGAGCGGCGGGCGCGCAAACCTTCGTGCAGATGTCGGCGATCGGCGCGGACCGCGCGAGCAAAGGCCGCTACGGGCAGAGCAAGGCCGCCGGCGAAGAGGGCGTGCTGTCTGTCTATCCGGACGCGATCATCCTGCGGCCATCGGTCGTGTTCGGCCCCGAGGATTCCTTCTTCAACCGCTTCGCCGCCATGGCGCGGATCTCGCCCGTGCTGCCGCTGATCGGAGGCGGTCAGACCAAGTTCCAGCCGGTCTTCGTCGGCGACGTGGCGCAGGTCGTCGCCAAGGCGCTTTCGGGCGGATTGGCGGGCGGCCCCGCTGCTTACGAGCTCGGCGGGCCGGAGGTCATGACCTTCGAGGAGATCCTGCGCTACATCCTGAAGGTGACCGGCCGCAGGCGTCCGCTCGTCTCCCTGCCCTTCTCCGCCGCGCGCCTCCAGGCGCGGGCGCTGCAGCTGCTGCCGAACGCGCCGCTCACCGTCGACCAGGTCGCGATGCTCGAGACCGACAACGTCGTGTCGCGCGAGGCGTCCGTCGCCGGCCGCACGCTCGAAGGGCTGGGGGTCACGCCCACGCCGGTCGACTCCGTCGCGCCGACCTATCTCGTGCGCTTCCGCAAGTCGGGCCAGTTCGAGAAGATCGCCCATCAGGCCTGACGCGTCGCTGTTTGCCTTCCCCCCTGCGAAGGCGGTATCGCAGACGCCGCTGCGACGAACAGGGCCTGACCAGACGTGAAAGCCATCATCCTGAGCGCTGGCCAAGGCCGGCGCTTGCTGCCGCTCACCGCTGAAAACCCGAAGTGCCTTGTCCAGTTCTCGGGCCGCTCGCTGCTCGAATGGCAGGTGCGGTCGCTGAGCGCCGCGGGGGTCGACGACATCACCGTCGTCACCGGCTTCGAGGCCGCCAAGGTCGAGGCGGTGATCGAGGCGATCGACACGCCCGGCGTCGCGGTGCGCGCGACCCACAATCCGTTCTTCGAGCTCGCCGACAATCTCGCGAGCTGCTGGATCGCGCGTCATGAGATGCGCTCGTCCTTTCTGATCCTCAACGGCGACACGCTGATCGAGCCGGAGATCGCCCGCCGCGTGCTGGCCGATCCGCCGGTCGCGCCGATCACCGTCACGATCGACCGCAAGGACGAATACGACACCGACGACATGAAGGTGCGCACGCAGGGCGACCGCCTGCTCGCGATCGGCAAGACGCTGCCGAACGACCTCGTCACCGGCGAGTCGATCGGCTTCCTGCGCTTCACGGACGAGGGCGGCCGCGCCTTCGTCGGCGAGATCGAGCGGCTGATGCGATCGGAAGAGGGCCTCAAGCGCTGGTATCTCTCGGCGATCGACGGCATCGCCCGCTACCAGAGCAATGTCGGCGTGCGCTCGATCGAGGGACTCGAATGGAGCGAGCTCGATTTTCCGGCCGATCTCGAGCGCGGGATCGAGATGACGGCGGGCTGGGTCGGCCGGGGCCTCTAGGCTACTGGCTCGCCCAGACGATCCGCGCGATCCAGTCGATCTCCTTCGCCGCGAAGGTGCGGTCGGCGTGCTCGCGGTTGAGCGAGCGGAGTTCGACCTGCTTCGCCGTCTGGCGCGCGAGCTCCTTCGCCATGACCTCGCCGTCCGTCGTCTTGACGATCACGCGGTCGCCGCGTCGGACCGCCGCTCCCGGCTGGACCAGCACCACATCGCCGTCGCGGAAGACGGGGGCCATCGAGTCGCCGGAGATCTCCAGCGCGTACATCTGGCCGTCGGCCTGCGGAAAGCCGATCTCGTCCCAGCCCTGGCCGATCGGAAACCCGGCATCGTCGAAGAAGCCGCCTGCGCCGGCCTGCGCGAGGCCGAGCAGCGGCACGTTGCGCGATGGGGCGCGTGACGAACCCTCCGTTAGCAGGCCCATGAAATTGTCGAGATTGGTCGCGGTCGCGTCGAGCGCCTTGGCGATCGACTCCGTCGAGGGCCAACGAGGGCGCCCGTCCACGGCGATCCGCTTGGAGCGGTTGAAGGTCGTGGGATCAAGCCCCGACTTCTTCGCAAGACCGGACGCCGACAAGCCGTTCTTCGCAGCCAGCGCGTCGATCGCCGCCCAGATCTGACCATGGCCGAGCATAGGTCTCCGCCCTTTGTCCTCGCCGCGCTGTTTATGAGCGCGGTCGCTTTTTAGGAATTAGTACCTTTGAACGGGCTTGTCCACTGCAAGCGCTTCCTCCGACTCTTGCCGGCTGCGGCGCCCGGTTCTACTGGTCAGGCCGCAATGCCTGAAACGCCGTCCGGGCGGCTGAGTTCCTGAGCCGGACCAGATGAGCCGAGGCCGAAGCTGACCGCGCCGATCCCCTCCGAAACGATCTACAAGATCACGCCCGAAGCGCCCTGGCGCGAGGCGGAGGCGGCGGGCGTGTTCGCCGGAGCGCCGGTCGATCTCGCGGACGGATACATCCACTTCTCGACCGCCTCCCAGGCGCGCGAGACCGCAGCGAAACACTTCGCGGGCCAAGATGACCTGCTGCTCGTCGCAATCGACGCGGCAGCGCTGGGGACCGCTCTGAAGTGGGAGCCGTCGCGCGGCGGCGCGCTGTTCCCGCATCTTTACGGCCCGCTGCCGCTCTCCGCAGTCCGCTCGGTCTCGCCTTTGCCGCTCGCCCCCGATGGCGCGCATGTGTTTCCGGAGATGGCGTGACCCTCATCTCCGCCCTCTGGCCGCTGATCCGCCCGGCCGTCCATCTGCTGGACGCCGAGCGCGCCCATGAGAAGACGCTGTCGGTCCTCGCCCGTCTGCCTTTCCGAGCGCCGCCGGCTTTCGATCCGCGCCTGAGGGTGCGGGCCTTCGGGCTCGATTTCCCGAACCCGATCGGCCTCGCCGCGGGCTTCGACAAGGACGCCGTCGCCCCCGACGCAATGCTCGGCTTCGGGTTCGGCTTCGTCGAGATCGGCTCCGTCACGCCCCGTCGGCAGTCCGGCAATCCGAAGCCTCGCCTGTTTCGCCTGGCCGCGGACCGCGCGGTGGTGAACCGGCTGGGCTTCAACAATGAGGGCGCCGCGGCGGCCCTCGAACGCCTGAAGACCCGGCGCGGACGGCGGGGGCTCGTCGGCGTCAATGTCGGCGCGAACAAGGATTCCGCGGACCGCGCTGCGGACTACGTGACGGGCGTGAAGACCTTCGCGCAGGACGCGGCTTTCTTCACCGTCAACGTCTCCTCGCCCAACACGCCGGGCCTGCGCGACCTGCAGGCGCGCGCGGCTCTCGACGATCTCGTCGCGCGCGTGATCGCGGCCCGCGACGAGACCGCAGCACGGGGACCGCGCCGGCCGATCCTGCTCAAGATCGCACCCGACCTCGATCTCGCCGGGATCGAAGACGTGGTGTCGGTGGCGCGCGCGCGGGGGCTCGACGGCCTCGTGGTCTCGAACACCACCCTCGCCCGACCGGCGTCTCTTCGCGCCCCCCAGGCGACCGAGACTGGCGGCCTCTCCGGCGCGCCGCTTCTCAGGCGCGCGAACTGGGCGCTGGCCGAGGCCTATCTGCGGATGGAGGGCGCCATGCCGCTCGTCGGCGTCGGGGGAGTCGGTTCGGGCGCCGACGCGCTGTCGAAAATCCGCGCCGGCGCAACGCTGATCGAGCTCTACACCGCGCTGGTCTATGAAGGCCCGGGCCTCGCCGCCCGCATCGCGCGCGAACTCACGGCCGCTCTCGACCGAGAGGGCGCAAAATCGCTCGAAGACTTTGTCGGCCGCGACGCCGCGGCTGTCGCGGCGGCCGGGCCCGAGGTCTGAAGCCTCAGCCGAGCCGGGCGAGCGAGAAGGGCGAGAAGTCGATCGGGCTTGCGCCCGTCGTCACCCGCGCCGCGACCGCGTGACCGATGCCGGCGGAATGCTTGAAGCCGTGGCCTGAGCAGGCCGAGACCACGAGGATCCGGTCGGCGGCCGGATGGTCGTCGATGATGAACGCGAAGTCCGGCGTCACCGTGTAGACGCAGGCCGCCGCCTTCACCGCGCGCGGCGAGACGCCCGCGAGACGCCCCTCCACATGCGTCCGGAACATCGCCGCCGATTCCTCAGGCCGAACCGTCCGTTCGACGGAATCCGCAGTGGTCTCCGCCTCATACTGCTCGGTCGCCACCTTGACGCGGCTGTCGCCGGGCAAGGGCGGGAAGCCGTAGAGATAGTCTGTGTCGCCGGTCCCATGCATCCACACAAAAACGGGCGACCGCTCGGAGAACGCTGCGTCAGGCTCCATCTCGAACCAGTGCAGGACCTGGCGCTTGACCGACAGCAGCCGGTCGAACGGGCTCCCGAGCAGCGGCCCGATCCATGCGCCGGCCGAGACGATGGCGCGCGACGCCCGCACGATCCCCGACGAGGTGACGACCTCCACGCCATCGCCGATTTGGGTGATGGAGGTGACGGTCTCGCCTGTCCTCATCGTCGCGCCGTGCCGCTGCGCGATGGTCAGCGCCGCGGCGATGCAGCGCTCCGGCCGCACATAGCCGCCGCCGGGCTCGAAGCATCCGACAGTGTCGTCGTCGACCAGGAATTGCGGGAAGCGCCGGCGGATTTCGTCGGCCGCCAGCATCTCGTGCGGGATTGAGAACGCCTTTGCGGTGGCTGCGGTGGCGCGGACGAAATCCGGTTTGCCGTGATGCGAATTCGCGCCCTTCCCCATGATCAGCGCGCCACATTCGACGAGCAGGCTTTCGCCGGTCTCTTCCTCCAGCGCGCGCCATATCTCATGCGACTTCATCACGAAGGGCGCGAGCGCCGCGCCCTCGCCCACCGCCTGCCGGGTGATGCGGGTCTCGCCATGGCTGGAGCCGAGATCGTGCGGCGGCGCGAACCGGTCGATCCCGACCGCCTTCACGCCGCGGCGCGCGAGCTCCGCCAGAGCGGCAGCCCCCATCGCACCCAGCCCGACGACTGCGACGTCGGCGTGAATGGGGTCTGCCATGGATCGCGCTCCGCTCTCGTGAACGGCGCGAAACATTGGCCAGCGCGAACATCCTCGCAACAAGGAAGCTGCGGGATAAGGAAAGCTTATTCAGACAATGCCGCGGGACGGCCGATTACGCCCGCCCGGAGCCCATCCTCAGGATCCGCAGCACGATCCAGATCGGGATGACGATCACCGCTCCAATCAGGAAATAGCGCCCGATCGCGCGCAGGACGTGGGCGCTGTTGTGCAGCACGTCCTCCAGCACCCTGCCCATCCAGCGGAACAGCTCGAAGGCGTTGAGGTCGAGCTGGTCAAGGATCAGCCCGACGATCACGCAGAGCAGCAGAAGGCGGAGCAGCACGCCGAGCGGCGAGCCGCCGAAGAAGCGGGAGACGCCCGAAGAGCCGGTAGCCATTTTCGTCTCCTCAGGCCGCCTGGGCCAGTTCGCCGGCGAGCGCGCGCTGGATCAAGGCGCGCGTCTCCGGCACGCCGTAGAGCGCGACGAAGGAGCCGAAGCGCGGGCCCTTTTCCTGGCCGATCAGCGTGCGATAGAGCGCGGAGAACCAGTCCTGGCTGACGCCGGGCCGTTCCGGCGTCGCGCCCTTGGCGGCAAAGTCCTGGTAGCGTGGCACGGCGCGGGCGACGTCGTAGAGCGCGTTCTGCACGGCCTCGGCCGGCGCGTCCGCCGGCAGCGCGCCGAGCGCCGCGTCGAGGCGTTCGAGCGCGGCGCGCTCAACCTCGTCGGGCGCAGCGAAGCGCTTGGTCGGCTTCACGTGATCCTCGTAATAGCGCAGCGCGTAGCCGACGAGTTCGTCGAGCTTCGGGTGCGTCTCGGGCGTCACGCCGGCTGCGTAGCGGCCGATGAAGCCCCACAGCACCGCCCGGTTTTCCGCGTTCGAGGCCGAGACGAGGTTGAGCAGCAGCGCGAACGTCACCGGCATGTCAATGACCGGAGGTTCGCCGGAATGGATGTGCCAGACCGGATTGCCCAGCTTCTGCTTGCCCTCCTGCCGGCCGAAGCCGCCGAGGAACTGGAAATACTCGTCGACCGCGCGCGGGATGACGTCGAAGTGCAGCTTCTTCGCCTCGCGCGGCTTGTGATACATGTAGAGCGACAGGCTCTCGGGACTGGCATAGGCGAGCCACTCATCGATCGTCAGGCCGTTGCCCTTCGACTTCGAGATCTTCTGGCCCTTCTCGTCGAGGAACAGCTCGTAGTTGAAGCCTTCCGGGGCGACGCCGCCGAGCGCGCGACAGATCTCGCCGGCGAGCTTGACGCTGTCGATCAGGTCCTTGCCGGCCATCTCGTAATCGACCTCGAGCGCCGTCCAGCGCATCGCCCAGTCCGGCTTCCACTGCAGCTTGGCCTCGCCGCCCGTCACCTTGGTTTCGAAGCGCTCAGCCGTCTCCGGGTCGCGCCAGACGATCGAGTGGTTCGCGACGTTCCGCTCCTCGATCGGCACCTGCATGACGATGCGGGTCTTGGGGTGGATCGGCAGGAAGGGCGAGTAGGTCGAGGCCCGCTCCGCGCGCAGCGACGGCAGCATGATCTCCATGACCGCGTCGAAGCGCTCGAGCATGCGCACCAGCACCTCGTCAAACCGGCCTTCGCGGTAATAGTCGGTGGAGGAAGCGAACTCGTAGTCGAAGCCGAAGCGGTCGAGAAAAGCGCGCAGCCGCGCATTGTTCGCCCGCCCGAAGGAGCCTTCTGGGCTGCCGAACGGATCCGGCACCTCCGTCAGCGGCTTGCCGAGGTTGGCCGCCAGCAGCGCTTGGTTCGGCACGTTGTCCGGCACCTTCCGAAGGCCGTCCATGTCATCGGAGAAGCACAACAGCCGCGTCGGGACCTTGTCCTCGGTCAGCGTGCGGAAGGCGTGGCGCACCATGGTCGTGCGCGCGACCTCCCCGAACGTGCCGATATGCGGCAGGCCCGACGGGCCATAGCCGGTCTCGAACAGCACCGGACCATCCTTCGGCCGCTTCTTCAGCCGCTCGACGAGTTTGCGCGCCTCTTCGAACGGCCAGGCGTTCGAAGTGCGGGCGATCTCGGCCAAGGCGGAGTCGAAGGCGAAGTCGGTCATGTCGATGCGTAGTCCGGTCAGATCGGGCGAGTGTTTAAGAACGCGCGGGAAAATGCGTCAACGTCAGGGCCTCTCACCAGATCCCGATCGGGAAATGCTTGAGGTAGATCTCGGCGAACGCGCCGCTTTCGTCGAGCCGCTGCAGCGCATAATCGATCGCCTGCCTCAGCTTCTCGTCGCCGGGCTTCAGCAGCGCGCCGACGCCCTCGCCGAAATAGCGCGCGTCGACGTAAGGCCCGCCGACGAAGCGGCAGCACCCGGACGACGCCGTGCCGTTCAGCCAGAAGGCGAGCGAGACCGCATCGCCGAACACGAAATCGGCCTGTCCGTCCTTCACGGCGGCGCGCGCCTCGTCGGCTTTCTCGAAGGCCTTGAGCTCCACGGCCGGGAAGAACGCCTTGAGGTAAGCCTCATGCGCAGATCCTGCGACCACCGCGACGCGCTTGCCCTTGAGCGCCGGGGCCGAGACCTCGCCCGGCGTCTCGTTGCGCGCGACGAAGCGCGCCGGCGTCTGGTGCACGCGCTCCGTCATCAGGAAGCGCGTGCGCAAGGCGGGCGTCGGACGGACCATGGCGAGGATCACGTCGGCTTGCCGCTTGTCGATCGTGTCGAGCAGCGCGTCCCAGCGCCAGGCCTGCAGCGTGCAGGCGAGGCCGAGCTCCGTACAGACCGCGCGCGCGAGGTCGACGGCGAAGCCCGCGGGCTGCCCGTCCGCGTCGATGTAGTGGAACGGCGGATAGTCGTCGCCGGTCGCCCATTTGACGATGCGCCCGGCCGGCAGATCCGGCCGCTCGATGCGCGCGCCGGGGTCCGAGAAGCGAGGGATCGGCACGCTTTCGGCCGCTCGCGCGCCGCTTGCTCCGAACAGAGCCAGCGCGCCGGCGACCAAGATCGCGACGAGAGGTTGAAAATGACTCGACTCTGCGCCCATCGCGTTCTTAACTTTTCGTTAGGGAATGAACGCGTGCGGGCGGGGAGCCCGCACCTTTCCGGGGGCGGAAAGCATGATGGCGGCGATCGACGCTGTCTTGAACGGCGAAGCCGGCATAGCGCCGGCGCGCTCTGCTTTCTACGATCGCCGGTCTATCGCCCCCTCGCCTGCAACGCCATGGCTCCCGTTCGACCTCGCTCTGCTCGCGCAGAATGGCGTCCCGCCGGGACCGCTGCTCGCGGCCATGCGCCGCGCTGAACTCACCGGCTGCGAGCCGCTCGACGCGCTGATCGCCTCCGGCGCTATCGCAGAGGACTCGATCATAGAGGCGCTCGCGCATGGTCTTGGGGCCCGCGTCGCCGATGGGAGCGACCACGACGGTCCGCCGATCGACGCCGAAATGTGCGGGCAGGCTTTGCGATCCGGCCATGTCCTGCTGTTCGACACGGCAGGCCGCTTGACCCTCCACGTCGCTGCGCGGGGCCGTCATATGGCGCAGCTCGCGCTTGACGCGCGCGGACGCCGGATGACGATCGCCGTGTCCTCGCCGCGCGCCTTCGCCGATCTCGTGATCGCACGCGCGGGACACGCGCTCGCCGCCCATGCCAGCGAGGGGCCGTCGCTGGTCGATCCCTCGCTCTCGGTGCGCGACGGACTGCCGGCGGTCGACGCCCGGCTGCGCTTTGTCGTCGCCGGACTGACCTTCGCAGCCTTCGCCGCGACCTTTGCGCTCGATATCGCGGGCGGCATGGTTCTCGGCATGACGAGCCTGCTGTTCGCGACGCTCAACCTGTTCCGCCTCTACGTGGCCTGCACGCCGCCGTCTCCCGAGCGCCCAATGCGGCGCGACGACGACCGCACGCTGCCTGTCTACACCGTGCTGGTCCCGCTCGCGAGGGAGGCGGCGGTCGTTCCCGGCCTGATGGCCGCGCTCGAGCGGCTCGACTATCCGCCGGAAAAGCTCGACATCAAGATCCTCGTCGAGGCCGGCGACGCTGAAACCCTGTTCGCGCTGGAGCGGCGGCCGCCGCGCGCCGGTGTCGAGGTTCTGATGCTGCCGCCGGGCGGGCCGCGCACCAAGCCGCGGGCGCTGAACGCAGGCCTCATCGCCGCCCGCGGACGGTATCTCGCGGTGTTCGACGCCGAGGATCAGCCCGAGCCCGGCCAGCTCCGCGAAGCGATCCAGGCCTTCGCCACCGGCCCCACGGATCTCGCCTGCGTGCAGGCTCGGCTCGCAATCGACAATATCGGGGATGGCTGGCTCGCGCGCCAATTCGCCATTGAATACGCCGCGCTGTTCGACGTGGTGGTGCCGGCGCTCGCTCGGCTCGGGCTCCCGATCGCGCTCGGCGGCACCTCGAACCACTTTGACGTCAAAGTCCTGCGCAAGGTCGGCGGCTGGGACGCCGGCAACGTGACGGAGGACGCCGATCTCGGCCTGCGTCTCGCGCGCTTCGGCTATCGGACGGGCGCGATCGCCTCGACGACCTTCGAGGAATCGACCACGCGACTGAAGCCCTGGATCAGACAGCGCACCCGCTGGATGAAGGGGTTTATGGTCACCACGCTGGTGCACGCGCTCAACCCGCGCGGGCTGGGACGGCTCGGCGCCCTCAACCTGGCGGCGGCCGGCGCGCTGGTCGGCGGGGTGGCGCTCACCGCGCTCGCTTATCCCGCGGTGCTCGCGCTTTTCGTATGGCGCGCGATCGACGGTTCGCTGCTTGCGCCCGCCGAGTCGCTTGCTGGCATGACCTTCGCCGGACTCTGCGGGGCGAGCCTCGTGATCGGCTATTCGACCGCGCTCGCCTGCGCGTGGATGGGGCTGGAGCGTCGCGGGCTCGGGCGGCTGACCGGCGATCTGGCGCTGATGCCCGCCTACTGGCTGCTGGTCGGGATCGCCGCGTGGCGCGCGCTCTGGCAGATCGCGAAGGGCGAGACCAGCCAGTGGGAGAAGACCGCCCACGGCGTCTCGCGCCGCAGGACGCCTCACCCGTAACGGCGGATCTCGGCGGCTATCTCTTCCGGCGATCGCTTCATGTTGAGCGGCGCGACGAAAGCGCCGTTGCGGTCCATGAGATAGACGACCGCGGTGTGGTCCATCGTGTAGTCGCCGCCTTCGAGCGGGACCTTCTTCCGGAACACGCGATAGGCCTTGACGATGGCGTCGACCTGCTCGGGCGAGCCGGTGAAGCCGCGGATCAGCGGCGAGAAGCTGGAGAGGTAGCCCTTCATCACCTCGGGCGTGTCGCGTTCGGGATCGACGGTGACGAACACCCCGCCGACCTTCTGCGCATCCGCGCCCATGGCGTTGAACGCCTGCGTCAGCTCGAACAGCGCCGTCGGGCAGACGTCCGGGCAATGGGTGAAGCCGAAGAACACGACATGCGGCTTGCCCTTGAGATCCTGCTCGGTCACGGCCTTGCCGTCCTGGTCGACCATCTTGAACGGCCCGCCGATGGTCGAGGCCTGCGTCGCGAGCTCGCCGCCGCCGCGCAGCATGAAAGCGGCGCCGACGAGCGCGACCGCGCCGATCACGAAGGCGACGGCGCCGGCGATGAAGGCCGTGCGGGAGGACATCGGGCGATAACTCCACTCGGAAATTGGCGGGCACGGGGCGAACCCGGCTTTTGCGCATGCTCTACTCGCAACCGCCTAGCCCGTCGACAGTCCGCCGGTCACGAGCCCGCGCAGTAACGCCGGCGCCGCGCTTGTCCCGCGCCCGCCGCCCCCTTATGATCGCGCCGCGCTCCGCGGGCGTAGTTCAATGGTAGAACGGCAGCTTCCCAAGCTGCATACGAGGGTTCGATTCCCTTCGCCCGCTCCAGGCTCCTGGCGGTTCACGCCAGGTCGCTCGATCCGCCATTCTGCGAAATCAGCGCCCCCGAACCGGCCTCGCGCCGGGATCCCCGACAAGAGAGCCGGCGCACCAGCTTCGCCAGAGTCGCGTCATAAAGCGGCGTAACGGCCCTCTGGCTGCCTGCACAATCGGCGCCTCTGTTCCCTCGCGCAGCCTAGCGCCCCACCGCGGCTAGGCGCGCGGCGCGTTGGCATGAAACGTGAAACGGAGAATGCGAAGCATACTGCCTATTTCGATGCGGACGTCTGAAGAAACGAATGAGCGTCACCGAAAGCCCTCGGGAAGACTACGATGTCATCGTCTGCGGCGGCGGCTCGGCCGGGTGCGTCGTGGCGGGCCGACTGGCGGCCGACCCGGATCTTCGCGTGCTGCTTCTCGAGGCGGGCGGGACGGGCGACACGCCCGAGGTGCGCGATCCGACGATCTGGATGCGCAACATCGGCTCCGAGCGCGACTGGGGCTTCGCTTCCGAACCATGCCCCGGCCTCAATGGACGACGTGCGCCGTTGCCAATGGGGCGCGTGCTGGGCGGCGGATCGGCGGTTAACGGCCTTGTCTGGGCGCGCGGCCACAGGGCGGATTTCGACCTTTGGGAGGCGGAAACCGGCGACGCGGGCTGGGGCTACGAGGCGGCGGTCGAGATCTACAAGCGTATGGAAGACTGGGATGGCCCGGACTCGTCCCTGCGCGGCCGCGGCGGGCCGATGCGCATCACCCGGCCGAAGGACCCGATCCCCGTTACGCATGGGCTGCTCGCGGCGAGCGCGGCGCTTGGGATCCCCGAGGTCGCCGATCACAACGCCGAGGCCATGGAGGGCGACGGCTGCTGCGCGATCGCGAACGTCAATGTGGATAGCGACGGCGTCCGCGTCTCGACCGCGAGCGCCTATCTCCGACCGAAGCTTGGCCGGCCGAACCTGACCGTGCTGACCGGCGCAATGACGCGCCGCGTTGTAATCGAGAACGGCCGCGCCGCGGCTGTCGAGTTCGAGCTCGACGGCGCCGTCCGCACCGTCCGCGCGCGCCACGAGATCGTGCTGTCGCTCGGCGCGATCAACACGCCGAAGACCCTGATGCTGTCGGGGATCGGCGACGCCGCGACGCTGGGCGAGCTCGGGCTGCCGGTCGTCCAGCACCTGCCGGGGGTCGGGCAGAACTTCCAGGACCACATCCTCGTCGCGGGCTGCGTATTCAAATATCGCGAGCCCGCCGCCCCGCGGAACAACTCCGCCGAGTTCACGATCTTCTGCAAGTCGGAAGCCGCGCTCCCCTGTCCGGACCTCCAGCCGATCCTGGAGGAATGCGCGTTCGGCTCCGAGATCACGCGGCCGGCCTATGGCCTGCCGGTCGATCCCTCAACCTGCTTTACGCTGGCGCCCGGGCTGATCCGCCCGAAGAGCCGCGGCCATGTCGCGCTCACCGGCGCGCGGCCGGAGGACCCTGTGCGGATCCACGCGAACTTTCTGAGCGAGGAAGCCGACGTCCGCGCCCTGCTCCGCTGCATCGAGATCTGCCGCGAGATCGGCAATTCGGAGGCGCTTCGGCCGTTCGTGAAGCGCGAACTGATGCCCGGCCCGCTGTCCGCGGCGGACATGCTGACCTTCCTGCGCAACGCCGCCGGCACCTACTTCCACCAGACCTGCACGGCGAAGATGGGCCGCGACGCGATGTCCGTCGTCGACGGCGCGCTCAAGGTCTACGGGGTCGAGGGCCTGAGGGTCGCGGACGGTTCGGTCATGCCGGCGGTCGCCGGCGGCAACACTATGGCGCCTTGCGTCCTGATCGGCGAACGCGCGGCCGATCTCATCGCGCGCGACCTCGCATCCACGACCGATTTCGCATCATGGCGACGCCAAGGAGCCGCAGCATGAATCCCGCCTCCTATGACGAGCTCGACGGCGTCCGCACCTACAAGCTGTTCATCGGCGGCGAATGGGTCCGCTCGTCCCGCAACATCATCGCCGAGAGCTTCAATCCGGCGGACGGCGCGCTCTTCGCGCGCACCCAGCAGGCGGGCCGCGACGAAGTCGTCCGCGCAATCGACGCCGCGCACAAGGCGTTCGGCGCCTGGGGCTCTTCGCTCGCGGCCGAGCGCGAAAAAATCCTGCTCAAGACGGCGGAGGTGATCGAGCGTCGCACGCCCGAAATCCGCGACATGCTGATCGACGAGTGCGGCTCGGTCTTCAACAAGGCGCTTTGGGAGATCGGTTACGTCACCGACTGTCTCGTGAGCGCAGCCGGCGACGTGCGCCACGTGATGGGCGAGACCATGCCGGTGACGCAGCCCGGCCAGATTTCGATGTCGGTGCGCCGGCCGCTTGGCGTGGTCGCCGGCATCGCGCCGTTCAACTCGCCCTTTCTGCTGTCGATGAAGAAGATCGCCTTCGCGCTCGCGGCCGGAAACACCTTCGTGCTGAAGCCCTCGGAGGAGACGCCGATCTCCGGCGCGCTGATCGCCGACATCTTCGAGGAGGCGGGGCTTCCGGCCGGCGTGCTGAACGTCATCCCCGGCGTTCCGGCCGAGGTCGGCGAACTCATCATGGCCGATCCGAGGGTGAAGCTCGTCACCTTTACGGGCTCGACCCGCACCGGCCGCAAGCTCGCGATCGAGGCGGCCAAGCACCTCAAGAAGTTCACGCTGGAGATGGGCGGCAAGAGCCCGCTGATCGTGCTGAAGGACGCCGATCTCGACTACGCCGTGGACGCGGCGGCCTTCGGCGTCTTCCTCCACCAGGGCCAAGTCTGTATGGCCAACTCGAAGATCGTCGTCGAGGCGCCGATCTTCGACGCCTTTAAGGAGCGGTTCGTCGCCAAGGCGAAGACCATCCCCGTCGGCCATCCGCGCGAGGCGACGAGCGTGATCGGCCCGCTCATCCGCGACAGCCAGGTCACCTTCATCGACGCGCAGCTCGACGACGCCAAAGACAAGGGCGCGACGATCGAGCTCGGCGGCGAGCACGAGGGCCGCTACTTCCAGCCGACGGTCCTGACCGGCGTGACGCCCGAGATGCGCATCTATCACGAGGAGAGCTTCGGCCCGGTGGTCTCGCTGATCCGGGTCGAGGATTCCGAAGAGGCGCTCGCGATCGCGAACGACACGGAATACGGGCTCTCGGCCGCCGTGATCACCAACGACCTGCAGAAGGCGATGGACCTCTCGATGCGGCTCGAGTCCGGCATGGTGCACGTCAACGACTGCACCATCACCGACGAGCCGCACGTGCCCTTCGGCGGCGTGAAGAACAGCGGCTTCGGCCGGGAGGGCGGCCGCTCCTCCTGGGAGGAGCTGACCGAGCAGAAGTGGATCACCATCCAGCTCGGCAAGCGCGAATTTCCCTTCTGAACGAAGGCGACGAGGTCCGCCGCCGCCGGCGAGCGGCGGAAGACGAAAACGGGTGAGCGGGACGCGGCAAGCGCGTCCGCCAAGATGGCGGGGGAGCCACGATGTCGAAGACCGAACTAAGGCTGGACGAGCACGCGATCGAGCCAATTCCGGACGCGGACCGGGACTCCACCGGGCCGCAGCAGATGTGGATATGGGCGGGCGCCAATATCGCGCCCATCAACTGGGCGCTCGGCGCGCTCGGCATCATTCTGAAGCTCGGCATCTGGGACACGATCGCGGTGATCGTGCTCGGCAACCTCGTCGGTTGCGCGCTTTTCGCCTCGTTCACCGTCATGGGGCACAGGACCGGCGTGAACCAGATGGTGCTCAGCCGCGCCGCCTTTGGCCGGCGCGGCGCCTATCTGCCGGCGGCGCTGGTCTTCATTATGACGCTCGGCTGGATCGGGGTGAACACCTACTTCCCCGTGAAGATCTCGATGGGCATCCTCAGCCAGTTCGGCGTCCCCGATACGGCCGTCCCGAACCTGATCGTCATCACGATCATCATGGCGCTGCAGATCGGCATCGGCACGTACGGCTTCTATGCGATCCGGACGTTCGAGAAGTACACCGTGCCGGCGACCGTCGCGATCATGCTGATGATCAGCGTCGCGGCCTGGACGCAGCCGGGCGTGGTGAACTGGAACCTCACGAGCTCGCTGGCGCCCGCCGAACATTTCGCCATGCTGACCCTGCTCACCGCGGCGATCGGGATCGGCTGGGGCATCTCCTGGGTGACCTGGGCCTCGGACTACTCGCGCTTCGTGCGGAAGAGCGAGTCGGCGACCTCAGTGTTCTGGCACAGCTTCTTCGGCATGTACGTTCCGGTGGTCTGGCTCGGCGTGCTCGGCGCCACGATCGCGAGCGTCACCAACGACGCCGACCCCGCCAAGATGGTGAGCGCGGTGTTCGGAGGACCGATGGCGGTGCTCGTGCTCGCGCTCGTCCTGCACGGGCCGATCGCGACCAACATCCTGAACGTCTATTCCGCGACGCTCGCGCTGCTCAGCATGGGCATCAAGATCCCGCGCATCGTGCTTGCCCTGTTCGTCGGCGCCGCGGGCTATCTCGTGACGTTCTACTTCGTCTTCGCGCCGAACTTCGCGCAGGCCTTCGACCACTGGATGATCGGCCTCATCATGTGGCTGAGCCCCTTCGCCGGTGTCGCGCTCGCCGACTTCTACATCAAGCGGAAGGGTCAGGTGGACGTGGCGGAGCTCTACCGCTCGCCGGAGACCAGCGCCTATGGCGACATCAACTGGCCCGGGATCATCGCCTTCCTGGTCGGGCTGTTCGCGGGATGGCTGTTCCAGAACGGGCTGGTGCCCGTGTTCCAGGGGCCGATCGCGACCAAGCTGCTTGGCGGCGCCGACCTGAGCTGGCTCGCCGGCACCCTGGTCGCGGGCGCCGTCTACCTGGCGCTCAGCCGCAAGACCGCCACGGCAAGGGTCGCGGTCGCCCGCTGACGCCCACGTTCCGACGGAGCCGCCCGCTTGCGAGGCGGCTCCGTCCACTCTCAAAGCACTCCGAGGGCCGCTCGCTTCGCCGCGGGCGGCCAAGCTCGTTCCCATCTCCGCATGAGCGCGCCCGATGCAACATGATCTTCTCATCCGCGACGCCACGTTGCCTGACGGCCGCATGGGCCTCGACATCGCGGTGTCCGGCGGACGCATCGCTGCGATCGAGCGCGACATCGGCGGCGAGGCGGCGCGCGTCATCGACGCCGCCGGCCGCCTTGTCGCGCCGCCCTTCGTCGACGTCCACTTCCACATGGACGCCACGCTTTCGCTCGGCCTGCCACGGCTCAACCAGTCCGGCACGTTGCTGGAAGGCATCGCGCTCTGGGGCGAGCTCAAGCCTCTCCTGACCGCGGACGCGATCATCGAGCGCGCGCTGCGCTATTGCGACCTCGCGGTCGCCCAGGGGCTGCTCGCGATCCGCTCCCATGTCGACATCTGCGACGACCGGCTGCTCGCGGTCGACGCGCTGCTCGAGGTCAAGCGCCGCGTCGCGCCTTACCTCGACCTCCAGCTCGTCGCGTTCCCGCAAGACGGCTACTACCGCTCGCCGAACGCCGGGGCGAACCTGGTCCGCGCGCTCGACCGCGGGGTCGAGGTGGTCGGCGGCATTCCGCATTTCGAGCGCACGATGGCGGAAGGCGCGGCGTCCGTCCGCGCGGCCTGCGAGATCGCGGCGGAGCGGGGCCTTCGCGTCGATATCCATTGCGACGAAACGGACGACCCGCTCTCGCGCCACGTGGAGACGCTCGCTTACGAGACGCAGCGACTGGGATTGCAGGGGCGGGTCGCCGGCTCGCACCTCACCTCCATGCACTCCATGGACAACTACTACGTCTCGAAGCTGATCCCGCTGATCGCCGAGGCCGGCATGGCGGTGATCGCAAACCCGCTGATCAACATCGTCATCCAGGGCCGGCACGACACCTACCCGAAGCGGCGCGGCATGACGCGCGTGCCGGAATTGATGGCTGCCGGCGTCCCCTGCGCCTTCGGGCACGACTGCGTCATGGACCCCTGGTACGGGCTCGGCTCCGGCGACATGCTTGAGGTCGCCCACATGGCGGTCCACGTCGCGCAGATGACCGGGCGCGACGCGATCCGTTCCGCCTTCGACGCGGTGACCGCGACGCCGGCCAAGATCATGGGGCTCGCGGGCTATGGGCTCGAGGTCGGCGCGAACGCCGATTTCGTGGTGCTCCAGGCCCAGGACCCGATCGAGGCGATCCGGCTCAAGGCGGCCCGGCTGTTCGTCGTGCGGAGGGGACGGGTGATCGCCGAGACCCCGCCGCGGCTGGCGAGCCTCGATCTGGAGGGACGTCCCGCAACCATTGATCCGGCCTCCTACGCTCCCGCGCTTTAGAGAGCGGGCACGCCGATCATGCACAACAGGCGCGCAGCACGCGCCTAAGCCGAAGGCATTCCGCTCGCCAGCCGATCTTCATGAGCGGCGACCGCGCGCTTTAGCAAGGCAATCAGCGTCGCCTGCTCCGTCGAAGACAGGCTTTCGACGGTCGCCTCATGAGCGGCCCGAACGGAGGCCTCCATGGCGCGGAGCAGGATCTCCCCCTCGGGCGTCATGCGGCAGGCTTGCGAGCGGCGGTCCCGATCGGACGTCACCCGGCGCAACAGGCCGCGGATCTCCAGGCGTTTCAGGGCGCCCGTCGTCGTTGTCCGGTCGAGCGCGACCGCCCGGGCGAGCCTGGTCTGGTCGGCCTCTTCGAGTTCGGAAAGCGCCGAAAGCAGGCTGTACTGGAGCGGGGTGATCCGGAACTCCGCGCAGCGCTCCGAAAACAGGCTGACGTGGATTTGATGGAGGCGCCTGGCGAGGAAGCCGGGGCGCTCCAGAAGGGGCCACTTCTCTTCGTGGCTGTCTGGGCCGGCGGCGGTTTCTGTCACGGGGCGACTCTCGTGGGTGGCTTCTTGCATCGCGCCGGTCGGCAAAGCCTCGGCCAGGTTGGCACATAGCGTGCATGATAATTGCGAAGTATGCTTCGCTTTTTCAGGCCGCGACTGCGGTCTGGCGATGGAGAACCGAAATGGCGGAAACGAGTGGCTACGATCTGCTCCTGAAGGGCGGCCGCGTGATGTGTCCGGCATCGGGCATCGACGGCGTACGCGACGTCGCCGTCAAGGGCGGGAAGATCGCGGCGGTGGAGGAGGCGATCCTGCCAAGCTCGGCGAAAGAGGTGATCGACGTTTCGGGCAAGCTGGTGCTCCCCGGCCTGATCGATACGCATGGCCACATCTATCAATATGTCACCGGCCGCTTCGGACTTGACCCTGACATGGTCGGCGTCCGCTCGGGCGTGACCACCGTGATCGATCAGGGCGGCCCCTCCTGCATGACGCTGCCGGGCTTTCGCAAGTTCATCGCGGAGCCCTCCAAGACCAACGTGCTCTGCTTCCTCTCGGCCTATCTGGTCGGCGGCCTCGAGGGTCACTTCTACCCGAACCTCTACAGCCCGGACGGCGTCGACGTCGAAGCGACCACGCGCTCGGCGATCGCCAACAAGGACATCGTCCGCGGCATCAAGGGCCATGCCGAGATCGGCGGCTTTGCGCGCTGGGGCATCAAGGTGATGGAGATGGCGGCGGAGATCAGCCGCCGCGCCGACCTGCCGCTCTACGTCCATTTCGGCCAGCTCTGGGGCCTGCCTGAGAGCGGCAAGAACGGCGAGGACGCCGACACCATTCTGGAGCGCGTCATCCCGCTGCTGAAGGAGGGCGACGTGCTCGCCCATCCGTTCACGCGCCATCCCGGCGGCTTCGTGAACGCGAAAGGAGAGTTGCATCACGTCCTGCAGGCGGCGATCGACCGCGGCCTGACGGTCGACGTCGGCCATGGCAGCCACTTCTCCTACCGGCTCGCCAAGATGGCGCTCGCCGCAGGCGTCGTTCCGCACACGCTGGGCGCCGACATGCACGGCTACAACACGCAGGTGCCGGAGATTCCGATCCCGGCCGGGACGCCCGAAGAGCACGAGGACGACGAGAACCACCCCTTCAAGGGCCAGGCGCGCTTCAGCCTGACCCAGGCGATGAGCTCGATGATGACGCTGGGGCTGCCGCTCGACTACGTCGTGAAGATGGTCACCACCCATCCGGCGAAGATGCTGGGGATGGAGGATACGCTCGGGTCACTCGCCGTCGGGCGGACGGCGGACGTCTCGGTGCTGAACGACGTCCGCGGCCGCTTCGTGCTGCGCGACAACGAGGATTACCGTGTCATCGCCGAGCGGCTGCTGCAGCCGGCCTTCTGCCTGCGCAAGGGCGAGCGCATCGACGCGGACAGCCCGATCCTGCCGCAGGCGATCGCGGCGTGAACGACGCCGCCGAGGAGGCGAAGGCCCCGCAGGAGGTCTGGGAGACGCTGTCGCAAGACCAGCGCGACCGCGCCTACAACAACAATCGCGCCGTGCGGAACAGCCCCGAGCTGGTCCGCCGCCGCGACGCCCTGTCCGCGGAATGGCGCGCTGATCATTCCGCCGCGCTCGATATTCCGTACGGCCCTAAGTCCCGTCAGGCCTTCGACCTCTACCCCGCCGCCGATCCCGGCGCGCCCTGCCTCGTCTTCATCCATGGTGGCTATTGGCAGAAGAATTCGCGCGAGGCGTTTGCCGTTTACGCCGAAGGCGCCGCCGCCATCGGTTGGTCCGTCGCGATGCCGAGCCACACGCTCGCGCCGGACGCGACGCTGAGCGAGATCGTGGCCGAGATCGGCGACGCGCTGGACTGGCTTTCGCGCGAAGGGCCGCAGCACGGGATCGCCGGACCGATCGTGCTGTCAGGCTGGTCCGCTGGCGGGCACCTCGTCGCGATGGCGCTGAACCATTCGGCCGTGACCGCAGGCCTTGCGATCTCCGGCGTCTATGAGCTTGCGCCAATCCGCGACACCTTCCTCAACGCCGCGTTGAATCTGACCGACCAGGAAATCGCAACGCTCTCGCCTTTGCGTCTGCCCGTGGTCCAGAAACCGCTCGCGATCGCCTATGGCGAGGCCGAGGTTCCGGCGTTGGTCCGCGATTCCCGCGCCCTCCACGCGCTGCGCGCGGAGGCCGGCGCGCCGGGCGCGCTGATCCCGATCCCAGGCGGCGATCACTTCACCATCCTCGACGAGCTCCGCTCAGCGGAAGGCGCGCTGGTCCGCGCCGCGCAGGACGTGCTGGCGCTCGCGCTCGACCTGAAGAAGAGCGCGGCGTGAGCGAGGAGGGGAAGGCGCAGGGCGTCGGCGCGCGGCTTCCCCGCAAGGAGGACGACCGCTTTCTGCGCGGCCGCGGCCAGTATGTCGCCGACATCAGGCTGCCCGGCATGCAGGACGTCGCCTTTGTCCGCAGCCCGTTGGCGCATGCGCGCATCAAGGCCGTCTCGATCCCCGATCATGTGCGCGACCGCGTCTTCGTGGCGGCCGATCTCGATGGCGTGAAGCCGATCCGCGCCGTGTCGGGCCTCCCCGGCTTCAAGCCGTCCGAGCAGCCGCCCCTGGCGCGCGAGAAAGTCCGGCAGGTCGGAGAACTCGTCGCCATGTGCGTCGCGCCGACCCGCGCCGAGGCGGAGGACATCGCGGCGCTCGTCGAGCTCGATCTCGAAGAGCTGCCCGCGATCCACGACATGCGGCGCGCCCGTGACGAGACGGCGTCGCTGGTGCACGAGGAGTGGGGCGACAACGTCTTCCTGGAGACGCTGGTCGACGTCGACATCGCCTCGGCCTTCGACGCGCCGATCAAGGTCTCCCGCACGATCTCGACCGCGCGCCAGTGCATGGCGCCGATCGAGGGCCGCGGCGTGGTCGCTCACCTCGACCGCCGGCTCGACCAGCTCTGCGTCACCACCTCCTGCCAGATGCCGCACATCGTGCGCTCGGGCCTTTCCGAATGCCTCGGGCTCATGGAGGAGCGCATCCGCGTCGTCTCGCCGGATGTCGGCGGCGGCTTCGGATACAAGGGCATCCTGCTCGCAGAAGAGGTCTGTCTCGGCTGGCTTGCGCTGCGGCTTGACGCCCCCGTCCGCTGGATCGAGGACCGCCGCGAGCACCTGACGGCGAACGCGGATTGCCGCGAGCACCATTACGAGATCACCGTCTACGCCGAGCGCGACGGGACCATCCGCGGGGTGGACTGCGAAGCGATCGTCGATAGCGGGTGTTATTCCGCTTACCCCTTCTCCGCCTGTCTCGAAGCGGCGCAGGTCGCGAGCATTCTGCCCGGGCCCTACGACTTTCCGGCCTATCGCTGCCGCACATGGTCGGTCGCGACCAACAAGCCGCCGATCCTGCCCTATCGCGGCGTGGCGCGGACAGGCGTCTGCTTCGCGATGGAGCTTGCGCTCGACGCCGTCGCGGCGGCCGCAGGGGTGACGCCGGAGCAGGTCAGGCTCAAGAACCTCGTGCGGCCCGAGCAGATGCCGTTCGACAACATCACCAGGAAGCACTTCGACAGCGGCGACTATCCGGAGGCGCTGACGCGCGCGCTGAAGATGATCGACGTCGACGCTGTGCGCGCGCGTCAGAAGGCGGGCGAGCCGGATGGGCGGCGGATCGGCTTCGGTCTCTCGATCTATTGCGAGCAGTCCGCCCACGGCACCTCGGTCTATTCCGGCTGGGGCATTCCGATGGTTCCGGGCCACGAGCAGGCCGGCGCGCGGCTGACGCCGGACGGCGGACTTGAGCTTCGGATCGGAGCGCATTCCCACGGCCAGAGCCTCGAGACCACGCTGCCGCAGGTCGCGCACGAGATCCTCGGCATTCCGACAGACCGCATCCGCCTCGTCCATGGCGACACGGCGATGACGCCGTACTCCACCGGCGCCTGGGGCTCACGGATGATGGTGATGACCGGCGGAGCGGTCGCGTCCGCCTGCGAGGAGCTTGTCGAGCGCGCGGTCGCGATTGGCGCGCATCTGCTGCAGGCCGACTCTTCCGACGTCCGGTTCGAGATGGGCCGCGTCGTCGGGCCGAGCGGCGACATCCAGCTCTCCGAAATCGCACGCGTCTGGTATCGCCGCCCGCAGGACCTACCCACCGGCGCGCATGGCGGCGGTCTCGAGGTCACCGCCGGCTACAAGCCGCAGCGTGACAGCGGGACGTTCTCCTACGCCGCCCATGCCGTCACGCTCGCGGTCGACGCCGAGATCGGCGCGGTCGAGATCCTCGACTACGTCATCGTCGAGGACGGCGGCGTGCTGGTGAACCCGATGGTCGTCGACGGCCAGATTCTCGGCGGCCTCGCGCAGGGCATCGGCACGGCGCTGCTCGAGGAGATGCCGTACGACCAGGCCGGCCAGCCGCTCGCCTCAACCCTCGGCGACTACCTGTTGCCCGGCGCGGCCGAGATCCCGGCGCCGCGGATCGACCACATGGAGACCCCGTCGCCCTATACGCGCTTCGGCGTGAAGGGCATCGGAGAGGGCGGCGCGATCGCCCCGCCGGCCGCCATCGCAAACGCCATCAACGACGCGCTGCGCCCGCTCGGCGTCGAGATGCTGGCGTCGCCCGTAACGCCGGACCGCATCGTCGAGGCGGTCCTTACCGCCCGCGCCGCCAGCCCGCGCGAACGAAGGGATGCGGCGTGAAGGCGGCCCGCTTCGACCTCGTTCGTCCGCGCGACTTGGCGGAAGCGCTTGACCTGCTCAGCGCGCCGTCCGGCGTGGTCAAGGTGATGGCCGGCGGCCAGTCGCTCGGTCCGATGCTGAATTTGCGCCTCGTGGAGCCCGACCTCGTCGTCGATATCAGCGCCATCCCCGAGCTTCGCCGCTTCGAACGCGCAGGGGACACGCTCGTCATCGGCGCCGGCTGCACCCATGCCGACATCGAGGACGGCCGCGTGGCCGACGCGGGCCCCGACCTGCTCGCGCGCGTCGCCTCGGGCATCGCGTACCGCGCGGTGCGCAATCGCGGCACGGTCGGCGGCAGCCTGGCCCACGCCGATCCCGCCGCGGATTGGCCGACGGCGCTGCTGGCGCTCGGCGCGGAGATCGAACTTGCGTCGCGGGAGGGCCGCCGGCGATTGCCGCTCGGCGCGTTCCTCACCGGCGCGCTGTCCACGGCGCTTCATGCCGGCGAACTCATCCTCGCCATCCGCATTCCTCAGGTCTCGCCGAGCGCCGGCTTCGGCTACGTCAAGCATGCGCGCAAGATCGGAGAGTTCGCCCACGCGCTCGGGGCGGCGCTGGTCGACCTCGACGCCCAAGCCGGCCGCGCCGTGATGGGCGCCGTCGACCGACCGCCGATCGTGTTCGAGGACGCGGGCGTACTGTTCGGCGGCAGGATCGGGCCGGACATCGGAGCGTTCGACCGGAGCGTCGCCGACGAGGCGCTGAAAGCCGCCGGGGTCGCCAGCGAAGCGGCGCGGCACGTCCATGTCGAGATCCTCAGGCGGGCGCTGGCGCAAGCGATCGACCGCGCGCCCTCGGCCGCGAGAGCCGCGGCATGAACGCGCCCGTCCGCACGCCCGCAGCCGTCACGGCGCTCGATCTCACCGTCAACGGGCGCGCCGTCTCCCGCGCCGTCAAGCCGCGCACCCATCTTGCGGATTTCCTGCGCGAGGATCTGAACCTCACCGGCACGCATCTCGGCTGCGAGCATGGCGTCTGCGGGGCCTGCACCGTGCTGCTGGACGGCGAGCCGGCGCGCTCCTGCCTCACCTTCGCGGCGGTCTGCTCCGGCGCCTCCGTCACGACGATCGAGGGGTTGGACGACGACGAACTGACGGCGGAGCTTCGCGCCGCCTTCACCCGCGAGCACGCGCTGCAATGCGGCTTCTGCACGCCGGGCATGCTGGTCGCGGCCCGCGATCTGGCCCTGCGCCTTCCCGAGCCCGACGAGCGGCGCATCCGCGTCGGCCTCGCCGGCAATCTCTGCCGCTGCACCGGCTATCTCGGCATCGTCCGGGCGATCCAGTCGGTGATCGCCGAGCGGCGCGGCCGCGGCGTCGCGCCGGCCGCCGGCGAACGTCCGCTTGGCTCAGTCGGCGCACATGTCGGGAGCGAGCGGGCCGCAATATCGCGCGCGGCTGACCGAACCGCCGCGGAACGTTCCTCGCCGGCGGTTGCGGTTTCGGAGTTCGTTCCGGCGCACACCTTCGAGCAGCGCTTCACGGTCGCCTTTCCGGCCGAGGACGTCTTCGCGCTGTTCGGCGACGTCCGCGCCGTCGCGGATTGCCTGCCAGGCGCGTTCGTGGAGGCGACGCCCTCTCCGGAGCGCATCGAGGGCGGCATCCGCGTCAAGCTCGGGCCGATCGCTGCGGCATTCCGCGGCGCCGCGTCCGTCTCGCGCGACGAGGCCGACCGCGCCGGGCGGATCCTCGGCGCGGGCGCGGACGGACGCTCCGGCGCGCAGGGCGAGATCCGGTACCGGGTGATCGATGACGCGACGCCCGGAATCTCCGAGGTGGTCCTGACCGTCGGCTACACGCTTAAGGGGCCGCTCGCCCAGTTCGGCAGGCCGGGCTTGGTGCGCGACGTTGCGGGACGCCTCACCGCTGATTTTGCGCGAAACCTCGAGGACCGCCTTGCGGGCCGCGACGTCCCGGAGGACCGCGGCTCCCAGTCCTCCGGCCTCAATCCCCTCCGCCTCGTGACCGGCCTTCTGTTCGGCCGGCTCTCGTCCTGGCTCAGGCGCGTCCGCTCGCGTTCCAGCCGCTGATCCTAGGAGATCGCCATGCCGACCCATCGCATCGCACCGATCGCAGCCCTGGCTCTCGGCCTTCTCGCCGGCCCTGCGGCCGCCGAGGACGTCATCAAGATCGGGGTCAACGAGCCTCTGACCGGGCCGTTCGCGGCTTCGGGCTCCTACGTCGTCAACGGCGCGAAGATCGCGGCCGACGAGATCAACGCCAAGGGCGGCGTGCTCGGCAAGAAAATCCAGCTCATCATCGAAGACAACAAATCGAACCCGACCGAGGCCGCCTCCGTCGCCGAGAAGCTGATCACAAGCGACCAGACGCCCGTCATGATGGGGGCCTGGGGGTCGAGCCTCACGCTCGCGGTCCTGCCGAAGCTCGAGGAATACGAGGTGCCGATGCTGGTCGAGACCTCCTCGTCCGGCAAGATCACGACCTCCGGCAATCCGTTCGTGTTCCGCATTTCGCCGCCTTCCGCGCTCGAGGCGGAATCCTTTGCGCCGATGGTCGACAAGCTCGGCGTGAAGAAGGTCGACTTCCTCGTCATCAACAATGACTGGGGCCGCGGCGCCGCGGCCGATTTCGGCAAGATGCTGAGGGGCAAGGGCGTCGAGGTGGGCTTGACCGAGACGATGGACGCGGGCGCGCAGGACATGAACGCCCAGCTCGCCAAGATCAAGGGCACCGACGCCGACACGCTCATGATCACGGCGGCGGTCGACCAGCTCACGCTGGTCTTCAAGCAGATGGCCGCAATGGGCGTGAAAAAGCGCGTCGTCACCACCGGCGGCTCGCAGAACCCCGACCAGATCCTCGCCCAGGCGGGCTCGGCGGCGGAGAAGACCATGCATCTCACCACCTTCCTGCCCTGGGCGCCGGACAAGACGCCGGACCCGAAGGCGACCGCCTATTTCCTCGGCGAGTGGAAGAACCGCGGCTACCCGTTCGCCGGCTCGACCGAGAGCTTCCGCGGCTATGACGGCATCCGCACCATCGCGGCCGCGATCGAGAAGGCGGGCTCCGCCGAGCCCAAGGCGATCCAGAAGGCGTTCTGGGACGTCCGCTTCACGGGCCTCAACGGCCCCATCGCGTTCACCAAGGCAGGCCCGGAGGGCAAGGAGAGCGGGCAAAGCAAGCCGGGCGTCTACCTCATCGAGATCGCCGACGGCGCGATCGGCGAGGTCAAGCTCTAAGGAGCCGCGAACGGAGTTCCGCCCGTGGACCAGTTCCTCCAGCATCTCGTGAACGCCATGGTGCTCGGCGGCGCCTATGCGCTGCTCGGGATCGGCCTGACGCTGATCTTCGGCATCATGAACGTCGTGAACTTCACCCACGGCGCGCTCTACACCTTCGGCGCCTATGCGATGTTCATCGCCTCCACAGCTCTGGGTTTGAACTTCTTCGTGGCGCTGCCCTTCGCCATCGTCGCGGGCCTCGCGCTCGGCGCGGCGATCGAGCTGACGCTGCTGAGGCCGCTCAGGGGCGCGGACATCGACACCACGATGCTGGTGATGATCGGCGCCGGGATCATTCTGCAATCCGGAACGCTCTGGGCCTTCGGCGGGGTCGCCAAGGCCATTCCGTCGCCCTTCCCAGACGCGCCGCTGACGCTCGGCTCGGTCTCGATCTCGTGGCTGAGGCTCTTCGTGCTGGTCGCAGCGGCTACGCTCATCGCGGTCGCCTACGCGCTGATCAACGGCAGCCGGCTCGGCCGCGCGATGCGCGCCACGTTCCAGGATTCGGACGCAGCGGCCCTCATGGGGGTCAACGTCCGCTTCATCTACACCGCGACCTTCGCTCTGGGATCGAGCCTCTCGGCCGCCGCCGGAGCGCTGCTCGGCCCGGTCTACGTGGTGTTTCCGCAGATGGGCGACCTCGCGGCGGTAAAGGCCTTCGCCATCGTCATCCTCGGCGGGCTGGGCTCGATCTCGGGCGCGACGCTCGGCGGCTTCATCCTCGCGCTCGCGGAGGAGTTCGGCGCCGGCTACGTGTCGTCCGGCTACCGCGACGCGATGGGCTTCCTGATCATCATCGCGGTGCTGCTGGCGAAGCCGACCGGCCTGTTCGCCCGCGCGGAGCGCGTCGGATGACCCGCTATCTGCCGCCGATCGTCCTCGTCCTCCTGGCGCTCGCGCCCCTCTGGCTGAAGGACCCCTATCTCCTCAACGCGCTGATCACCGGCGGCATCTTCACGATCGGCGCGATCAGCCTGAACCTGCTGCTCGGCTATACCGGCCAGCTCAGTCTCGGCCACATCGCCTTCTTCGGCATCGGCGCTTACGCCAGCGCGCTCACGACGCTCGGCTTCGACGTCGGGCTGTTCGGCGACATCCGTATCGTTCACGCGGGCTGGCATCCCTTCGCGGGCTTGCTCGTGGCCATCCTGGTCTCGGGCGCCTGCGGTTACGTCGTCGGACGGCTCTCGTTTCGCGTCCGGGGCGCGTATTTCGTGATCGTCACGATCTGCTTCGCGGAAGTCGTGCGGCTCGTCGCCCTGAACTGGATCGAGCTGACGCAAGGGCCGCTTGCGCTGACCTCGATCCCGCAGATGAAGATCGGCTTCCCGGGCCTCGGCGAGATGACGCTGAGGACCAAGGCGCAGAACTACTACCTGATGCTCGCCGTCGCGACGCTCGCTTACGTCGTCGTTGCGCGGCTCGTGGGCTCGCGCTTCGGCCGGGCCATGCGCGGGCTGAAGGAGAACGAGCAGCTCGCCATGTCGGTCGGCGTCAACGCGACCCGCACGCTCACCGTCGCGGCCGCCATCTCGGCCGCGATCGCGGGCGCGGCGGGCAGCCTCTACGCGCATTACTTCCGCATCATCGATCCGGACGTCTTCCTGTTCGCCTACACGGTCACGATGGTGATCATGGTGGTGAGCGGCGGCAAAGGCGCGCTCGCCGGTCCGGTGATCGGCGGCCTGATCTTCGGGACGCTTCCCGTGGCGCTGCGGCCTTACATGGCGCCGGAAGCGCAGTGGATCGTCTACGGGGCTGTGCTGATCGCGATCCTGTTCGTCATGCCGCGCGGGATCGCGCCATATCTCGACGACTGGTTCGCCGGCCGCGCGGCCGCGCGATCGTCAGCGCCCGTCGCCAAGCCGCAGCTCGAGGGCCAGTCATGAGCGCGGTCGCCGATGCGCCGATCCTCTCCGTCGATCATGTCGGCGTGCGGTTCGGTGGGCTGGTGGCGATCTCCGACCTGCACTTCGACGTGCGCGAGGGCGAGATCCTCAGCCTCATCGGCCCGAATGGGGCAGGCAAGACCACTGCGTTCAACGTCGTCACGGGCTTCCTCAAGCCGACCCAGGGCGAGGTCCGCTTTCGCGGGGCGAACCTTGCGGGGCTCTCGCCCAACCGCATCAACCGGCTCGGCCTCGCCCGCACGTTCCAGCGCACCAGCGTGTTTCCGAACGACACGGTGACCGACAACGTCCTGATCGGCCTGCATCGCGAGGACGCCGGCGCGAGCCTCTTGGATGCGATCTTCAACCTTCCGCGCGAGCGCGCGGGCGAGGTCGCGCGGCGCGAGAAGGCCAGGGGGTTGATCGATTGGGTCGGCCTGTCTTCGCGCGCGAACGAACGCGCCGGCTCGCTCTCCTATGGCGAGCAAAGGCTGGTCGGCGTCGCGCTCGCGCTCGCCACCGAGCCGACCATGCTGCTGCTCGACGAGCCGGTCTCGGGCATGAACGCCTCCGAGACCCAGAACTTCATGCGGTTGATCCGCTCGGTGCGGGACCGGGGCGTGACGATCCTGCTCGTCGAGCACGACATGCCGATGGTGATGGCGGTCTCCGACCGGATCGTGGCGCTCAATCACGGCAAGCTGATCGCCGACGGGACGCCCGATCAGATCCGCGCCGACCCGGCCGTGATCGAGGCGTATCTCGGCAAGAGCGCCGCCGCCCGCGAGGCCGGACGGGAGGCGGCCCATGCTTGAGATTCGCGACCTCGAATGCGGCTATGGGCCGGTCTCGGCGCTCAAGGGCGTCAGCCTCGACGTCGGCGCCGGCGAGCTCGTCGCGCTCATCGGCGCGAACGGCGCGGGCAAGTCCACAACGTTGCGGGCGATCTCGGGGTTGGTGAAGCCGCGCGCCGGGACAATCCGGTTCGACGGCCGCGACATCACGGGCTTCGATCCCGCCCAGGCGCTCGCCGCGGGCGTCGCGCACTGCCCGGAGGGGCGGCGGGTGTTCCCCTATATGAGCGTCGCCGACAACCTCGCGATGGGCGCCTATCTCCGCAGGGACCCGATCCTTGTCGGGCAGGATCTCGACCGTGTCTATTCCGACTTCCCACGCCTCGCCGAGCGGCGGCGCCAAGCTGCGGGCACGCTCTCCGGCGGCGAACAGCAGATGCTCGCGATCGGCCGGGCGTTGATGTCGCGTCCGAAGCTCGTGATGTTCGACGAACCGTCGCTCGGCCTCGCTCCCACGATCGTCGAGCAGACGCTTCGCATCATCCGCGGCATCCGAGATGGCGGGGCGACCGTGCTGCTCGTCGAGCAGAACGCCTTCGCGGCGCTCGAAATCTGCGACTACGCTTATCTGATCGCGACGGGCCGCGTGGTGAAGCGCGGAACGGGCGCCGATCTCCTCGCCGATCCCAACGTCCGAGAGGCCTATCTCGGCGGGTAGGTCAGGCCGCTGGACGACAGGCCGAGACGGCCGGAAACGGACTTTTTAGACGAGCGGAGGGGTTGCCGTCCGCTCGTTCCGGTCGAGGTCTTCGCCCTTGAAGGGATGAAGCCACATGACAGAACAACCCGAAGCGCAGACGCCTGAGATCGACCCGAAGACGCCCGCGGAGACCGGACAGCCGGACACCGCCAATCCCCAGCCGGACGAGGCGCCGGAAGAGGAGAACTCTCCGACCTGACCTCAATAAAAAGGGCGGCGCGCAACGGCGTCGCCCTTTTCGCGTCAGACGACCGCCTTGCCGCCTGCGACGGTGATCATCGCGCCGGAGGTGTAGCTCGACTCGTCGGAGGCCAGCATCACATAGGCCGAGGCGAGTTCCGCCGGCTGGCCGGGGCGTCCCAGCGGCGTCTTCGAGCCGAAGGTCTCGACGGCCTCGGGCGGCATGCCGGCCGGGATGAACGGCGTCCAGATCGGCCCCGGCGCGACCGCGTTCACGCGGATGCCTTTTTCGCCGATCAGCTCCGCAAGTCCGACGGTGAAGTTCGCGATCGCTCCCTTGGTCGTCGCGTAGGGCAGCAGCATCCCCGTCGGATCCTTGGAGTTCACCGAGGCGGTGTTGATGATCGAGGCGCCGGGCTTCATCCGCGCTACGGCGAGCTGCGTCAGGTGGAACATGGCGGTGACGTTGGTGTCGAAGGCCTTGGTCCATTCCTCGAGCGGGATGTCCAGGAACTCCTTGAAAGGCTTCTGGTAGCCGGCGTTGTTGACGAGGATGTCGAGCCCGCCGAGTTCGTCCACGGCTCGCGCGACGATGTCTTCACGGAACGACGCCTCCGTGATGTCGCCCGGCGCCATCACGGCCTTGCGGCCCGCCTCCTCGATCAGGCGCTTGCACGTCGCCGCGTCCTCGGTCTCGCTCGGCAGATGCACGATCAGAAGATCCGCGCCCTCGCGTGCGAAGGCGATCGCGACGGCGAGCCCGATGCCGCTGTCGCCGCCGGTGACGATCGCCTTCTTGCCGGCGAGCCGGCCCGAGCCCTTGTAGCTGTCCTCGCCATGGTCCGGCCGCGGGTCCATCTTGGAGGTCACGCCCGGGAAGGGCTGGCTCTGCTTCGGAAACGGCGGCTTGGGGTAGTCCTTCATGGGTTCACGCTCCTGTCTTTCAGGAGCGGAACGGACGGCCGCCGGTTTGGTTCGGCGGCCGCGGCGCGGGAGAATTCAGTAGCGCTTGTAGCCGAGGAACTTGCCCGACATCGCGAGTTTCACCCGGTCGCCCTTCTGGTCGGGCTGACGCTCCATCGTCATGTCGAAGTCGATCGCGGACATGATGCCGTCCCCGAACTCCTCCTGGATCAGCTCCTTCCAGGTCGTGCCGTAGACCATGACGAGCTCGTAGAAGCGGTAGATGAGCGGATCCGTCGGCGGGATCTCGGTAAGCGATCCGCGGTACGGAATCTCCGTCAGCAGGATCTCCGCCTCCTTCGGCAGATCGAGCAGCGCCGCCGCCTTTTCCGCCTCGTTCGGCTCCAGCCGCATCTGGCCGAGCAGCGCCGCGGTGACGACGATCGGCGACGTCGAGATCGAGACCTTCTCGTGGATCTCCTTCCAGGTCAGGCCCTTCATCCGCTTGGCGGACAGCACGAGTTCGGTGACTTCGGCGCGGATCATGCGTAATCGCTCCTTTGGGTCAGCGCCGACCGCCGGGCGGCGACGGTCGGGATGCCAGAGGCAGCAAGCGCCGTGCCACGCCGCGCGCGCTGGCGGTCACGTCGCCGAGGGCGGCCCCTCCGGCGCGAAGACCTCGATTGCGCCTTTCGCGACGCCGAAGCGCGCCGGCGTGCGGGTGACGATCTCGCCATCCGCGTTGACGGGGCGCGGCCGGCGCGTGCGGATCTCGAAGCTCTCGCCGCGGAGCGAGCGGATCTCGTCCCAGTCTCCGTGCCGGCCTTTGCGGAGCGCGCGAGCCATCACGACGATATGCCAGATCTGCGCGATCTCCAGGCTGTAGAGGTCGAGCCGTCCGTCATCGATCGCGGCGTCCTCCTCGATCAGATTGCCGCCGCCGTAGAACCGCCCGTTTCCGACCGCGATCTGCAGCGTCTTGCAGCGCACCCGGCGGTCCTCGAACACGATCTCCGCGTGGAACGGCCTCGCGCGGGCGAGCACCCGGAACGAGGCGATGAGATAGCCCAGGACGCCGAAGCGACGTTTGAGGTCGCGGGTCAGCTCCTTGGCGAGCTCGACGCTGAGCCCGATGCTGGCGACGTTGAAGAACAGCTCGTCATTGACCTCGCCGAGGTCGATCCGCCGGGTACGACCGGCAGCGATGATCGCGACCGCCTGCTCGACGTCGGGAGGCACGTCGATGGTGCGCGCGAGGTCGTTCGCGGTGCCGATCGGCACGATCCCGAGCGGGAGGCCGGATTGCACGACGCCCTTCGCCGCGGCGTTCATGGTGCCGTCGCCGCCCGCCACGACCACCATGTCCGCCTCGTCGGCGCGAGCCACGATCGCCGGCGAGATGTCTTCGCGCCGGTCCGTCTGTAGATGCGTCGGCTCGATCCCGTGCCGGCGCAGAGCCGTGGTGATCGCGGCGAGCGAATCCTGTCCGCTGCGGCTTTTGGCGTTGACGATCAGGAGGGCGCGGCGGGTCATGCGGCTCACATCGGGCGTTCGGGAGGCGAGGCGCAAGAGATCACGTGGACGTGACCCGAGGGCAAGGCGTCGAGCCGCTTCATTGTGGCGCCGGGGACGTAGAGCCGCCACGGTGACGCTCGTTCGCTCGAATGATTCCAGCCCGCGGGGCCTCCCATCCGCCGCAAACCCGTAATTCTGGCCCCGCTTCTTGTCGCCGGCCTCGCGCTCGGCGGCTGCTCCGGCATCCAGTCCGCGCTCGACCCCGCCGGCCATGAGGCGCGCTCAGTCGCCGACCTGTTCTTCGTCACGGCGGTCGGCGCCGGTATCGTCTGGGCGGTGGTGATGTCGGTCGCGGTCTACGCGACCCGCAGCAGTTCGGGCGGCCTCGACGAGCGGCTGGCGAAACGCTTCATCCTGTGGGGCGGCGTCGCGTTCCCGACCGTCGTCCTGACGGCCCTGCTGATCTACGGCCTGCGGCTGATGCCCGTGCTGCGGGCGTCCGGCGAGGGGCTGACGATCGCGGTGGCGGGCGAGCAATTCTGGTGGCGCGTGACCTACCAGCCCAAAGACGGGCCGCCCGTCCGATCGGCTAACGAGGTGCGGGTGCCGGTCGGGGAGCGCGTCGCGTTCGCGCTGACCAGCCCCGACGTCATCCACTCCTTCTGGAACCCCTCGCTCGGCGGCAAGGTGGACATGATTCCCGGCCGCGAGAACCGGCTCGTCCTGAAGGCCGAGAAGGCCGGCGTCTATCGCGGCGTGTGCGCGGAATTCTGCGGCGCGAGCCACGCTCTGATGGCGTTCCCCGTGATCGCGATGGAGAAGCCGGACTTCGACGCCTGGCTGAGCGGCCAGTCGCGGCCCGCCGCTGAAGCCGCGGAGACGGCGCAGGGCAAGACGCTGTTCCTCCAGAACGGCTGCGGCGCCTGCCACGCGGTGGCGGGCACGGAAGCCAGGGGCGAGGTCGGCCCGGACCTGACCCGCTTCGGCGAGCGCGCCACGATCGGCGCCGGAACGCTTCCGAACGAGCCGGAGCAGATCGCCCGCTTCATCCGCGAGACCGACACCGTGAAGCCGCGCGTGAAGATGCCGGCCTACCCCGCCCTGCCCCGCGAAGACCTGCTGGCGATCGCAGGCTACCTCGGGAGCCTGAAGTGAGCGCCCTAGACGCGCCCCGCGCGCCTTCTCAACAGGACGATCCCGAACACCGCAAGGCGCAGGAGGACCGGCTCGAGAAGGTGTGGGAGACGCCCGGCGGCTTCCGCTACTGGTCGGCGGTGAACAATTCCGACGTCGGGATCTGGTACACCGCGACCTCGCTGTTCTTCTTCCTGTTTGCGGGCGCGCTCGGGCTGATGATCCGCACGCAGCTCGCGGTTCCCGGAAACGACTTCCTGTCCGCGACCTTCTACAATCAGGTCTTCACGCTGCACGGCACGGCGATGATGTTCCTGTTCGCGGTGCCGATCTTCGAGGCGGTGGCGATCGTCATCCTGCCGCAGATCCTCGCCGCGCGGGACCTGCCGTTTCCGCGGCTCTCCGCCTTCGGCTACTGGAGCTTTCTGCTCGGCGGCGTTTTCGTCTGCGGGTCGATCTTCTTCGACGCTGCGCCCGATGGCGGCTGGTTCATGTATCCGCCGCTCACCACCGACGAGAAGCAGACCGGGATCGGCGCCGACGTCTGGCTGCTCGGCCTGTCCTTCATCGAGGTCGCCTCGATCGCCGCCGCGGTCGAGCTGATCGTCGGCACGCTGAAGTGCCGGCCGCCGGGCATGCGCATCAATCTGATGCCGCTCTACGCCTGGTACGTGCTGGTCGTCGCGGCGATGATCCTGTTCGCCTTTCCGCCGCTGATCGCGGGCGACATCCTGTTCGAGCTCGAGCGGATGTTCGACTGGCCGTTCTTCGATCCGAAGCGCGGCGGCGATCCGCTCTTGTGGCAGCACCTGTTCTGGATCTTCGGCCACCCGGAGGTCTACATCGTCTTCCTGCCGGCGATCGCGCTGCTCGCGATGATCGTGCCCACCTTCGCGCAGCGTCCGATCCTCGGTTATTCCTGGATCGTGCTGGCCGCCGTCGGCACTGGATTCCTGTCGTTCGGCCTGTGGGTCCACCACATGTTCACGACGGGCCTGCCCTCGATCTCGCTCGCCTTCTTCTCGGCGGCGTCGGAAGCGGTCGCGATCCCGACCGGGGTGCAGATCTTCGTGTTCATCGCGACGCTGCTCGCCGGCCGCGTGGTCTATTCCACGCCGATGCTGTTCGCGCTCGGGGCGCTCGGCATCTTCGTCTTCGGCGGGCTGACGGGCGTCATGGTCGCGCTCGCGCCGTTCGACTGGCAGGCGCACGACACTTACTTCGTCGTCGCGCACCTGCACTACACGCTGGTCGGCGGCATGGTCTTCCCGCTGATGGCGGGGCTCTATTACTTCTACCCCTTCGCGATGGAGCGGAAGCTCTCGGACCGCCTCGGCAAGTGGGCGTTCTGGCTGATGTTCGTCGGCTTCAATGTCACGTTCCTGCCGATGCACGTCACCGGCCTGCGCGGGATGCCGCGGCGCGTCTTCACCTATGCCGAGGGCCTGGGCTTCGAGACGTTGAACATGGTCTCGACGCTCGGCGCCTTCGTGTTCGCCGCCGGCGTGCTGGTCATCACCTTCGATGTGCTGCGCCCGAAGTCGAAGCAGCCTCACGCGGAGCGCAATTGCTGGAACGCCGGCACGCTGGAATGGCTGTCGGAGACGCCGGGCCGCGACTGGGGCGTGCGCACGGTGCCGATCGTCACGACGCGCTATCCGCTTTGGGACCAGCCGAACTTCGTCCGCGACTATGACGAAGGCCGCTTCTATCTGCCCGACGCCGAAGAGGGAAAACGCGAGACGCTGATCACGTCCGTGCTCGACGCGCGGCCGATCCAGTGCCTGCGCGTGCCCGGCAACACCTTCATGACTATGGGCGCAGCCTTCCTCACGGGCGGCGCCTTCATCGCGGCGACCTTCTACGCCTGGACGCTGACCATCCTGTTCTCGATCGCTGCGCTCGTCTCGATCCTGTTCTGGCTCTGGCGCGGCACGGCGATCATCCCGGAGAAGAAGGAGAAGGACGTCGGGCTTGGCCTGAAGCTGCCGCTCTACGTCTCCGGCCCGGATTCGGTCGGCTGGTGGGCGATGTTCATCACGATGATCGGCGACATGTCGGCGTTTGCGAGCCTGATCTTCGGCTACTTCTTCTACTGGACGATCCACGCCACCGGCTTCCCGCCATCGGACACGGCCGGTCCGGGCGTGTTCTGGCCGGGGCTCGCCTTCGCGCTGACATCAGCCTCATGGGGCGCGATGCTGCTCGCGCGCCGGGCGAATACCGCCGACAAGCCGCTGTCGCTGAACCTGTGGCTCGTGGTCTCCGCTCTGCTCGCAGTCGGCGGCGGCGCGGCTTTGCTGTGGGGGCCGCACGCGAGCGGCCTCGATCCAACGGCCCACGTCTATCCCGCGACGGTGTGGGTGCTCGCGATCTGGACCGCGATCCATCTCGGCGTCGGGGTGATCATGACGCTCTATTGCCTCGCGCGTTCGGCGGCGAGAAAGCTGACCGCCGAGTACGACATCGACATCCACAACGTCGCGCTGTTCTGGCACTTCGCGATGATCACCATGGCGGTCACCGCCGCGACGATCGCCCTGTTCCCACTGGTGGCGCGATGATCGCCTCCACCCGCGCGAACCTCGTCACGCTGATCACGGCGCCGACCGTCTGGGCCCTGCACTTCCTCGTCTGCTACGTCACGGCGTCGGCCTATTGCGCGAAGACCATGGCGGACGCCCGCGTGTTCACCGGGACGTCCTGGCCGGACATCACCGTGGCGCGCGCCGTCATCGCCGCCGCCACGGTTCTCGCGCTCGGGATCATCGCGCTCTGCCTGAGACAGGCTTGGGGCCACTGGCGGAGCGGCGACGTCGACCCGCCCTTCGACGAGCCGAGCTTCGAGGGCCGGCAGGGCTTTCTCGGCTTCTCCACCATCCTGCTCTGCGGGCTTTCCATCATCGGCGTGATCTTCGTCGCCCTGCCCGCAATCTTCATCGGAGATTGCCGGTGAGCCGCCCTCTCCTTCTCGGCGGCGGCCTTCTCGTGCTCGCGTTCGCCTGGGCGCCGGCGGCGGACGCGCTGCTCGGCCATGGCTTCCCAGCGCACATGGCCCGCCACATGGCGGTGGTCGCGATCGCGGCCCCTCTGCTGGCGCTCGGGCTGGTCGCAACGCGGTTCGATCCCTCGCAGCGCTTGGCCTGGCTGTTTCCAGCGATCCCCGCCTCGCTGCTTGAACTCTTCGTCGTCTGGGGCTGGCACGCCCCAGGGGCGCACGATCTCGCCCGCACGAACGCCCTCGCTTTCGCGGCGGAGCAGGCGAGCTTCCTGATCTCCGGCTTGTGGCTCTGGGTCGCCTGTTTCGGCCATGCCGGCGACCAGCGCCAGCAGCGGTCCGGGGCCGGCGTGCTCGCGATGCTGCTGACCTCGATCCACATGACGCTGCTCGGCGTCCTGCTGTCGGTCGCCACCCGCCCGCTCTACGCCGCCCATCACCATGGCGGCGACGCGTTGCAGGGGCAGCATGTCGGCGGGATCATCATGTTGCTCGTCGGCGGCGCGGTCTATCTCGCGGGCGGCGTGACGCTCGCCGCCCGTCTGTTGCGCGCCGCTCCGGAACGCGCCGAGCGGGGCGCGACGCCATGATGAACTGGCGCTTCACGCTGCTCGTCACGCCGCTCCGCGCCCTGCTGGCGGCGTTCGCGGTCGCGGCAGGCGTTCTCGCCTTCGGGTGGTCGGGCCTGTTCAACGTCGCCGCCACCACCGGCCATTGGCCGATCACCGACTGGTTGCTGCACTTCGTGATGGTGAACTCGGTGAAGACCCACACGATCGCAGTCGAGACGCCCGGAAATCTCGACGATCCCGCTTTGATCGCCCGCGGCGCGGGTCATTACGCTTCGGGCTGCGCCTCTTGCCACGGCGCGCCGGGCCGGCCGCGCTCGCCGGTCATCCGCGAGATGGTTCCGACCGCGCCGGATCTCGACGCCAAGGTCCCGACCTGGGAGCCGAAGCACCTGTTCTGGATCGTCAAGAACGGCGTGAAATATGCCGGGATGCCGGCCTGGATCTCGGCGGAAGAGCGGGAGGACGAGGCCTGGGCGGTGACCGCTTTCCTGCTGAAGCTTCCGGGCATGACGCCTCAGACCTACAAGGCGCTGGCCTTCGGCGCCGAGGAGGACGGTTCGGCGGGCGGCCTTACGGCGGTCGCGCCGCCGTCGGGGCCGTTGCGGCCGGACATCCTCGCCGACTGCGCGCGTTGCCATGGCCGCGACGGCGCGGGGCGGGACGGCGACGCATTTCCCGTCATCGGCGGCCAGAGCCGAGCCTATCTGTTCGACGCGCTGAAGGCCTTCGCCAGCGGCGACCGTCACAGCGGGATCATGGCGACGACCGCCGCGCGCGTGACCGAGGACGACCTTAAAGCGCTCGCAGACCATTATGCCGGCCAATCCTGGACCACGACCCGCGCGCCCGTCGACCGGACGCTGATCGCGGCCGGCGAGAGGATCGCCCGCGAGGGCGTGCGGGCGACGGGCACGCCGGCCTGCGCGTCCTGCCACGGCCCAGCGCCGACCGCCCAGAACCCCGCTTATCCCCGCCTCGCCGGACAGCACGCGTCCTATCTCGAGCAGCAATTGCTGCTTTGGGAGAAGGAACACGATTCGCGGGGCGGAGGGGCCTTCCGGGGGATCATGCGCCAGATCGCGTTCCTTATGTCCAAAGAGGACATACGTGCGGTTGCCGCGTATTATGCTTCGCTATCTTCCGGCGAATAGCCGCCTAAATATCAAGCAGAGGGCGAGGGAATCATGCAAATTGCAGTCTACGAAATGAGCAACATCTTCTAAGAACCGATATTTACTGTATATTCATGGGCGCGAGCTTAGCTTACTCGCATCGTCATTGCGAGCGCTTCTGCGATGGACCGGAACCTCAACGATTTTTCGCGACTGACGTCGGACTGGTTCTGGGAGATCGACGCCGAGCGGCGGCTGGTCTTCCTTTCAGGAAACATCGAGCAGATCTTTGGTAGACCCCGATCATACCTGATCGGCAAAGAGCGCATCAGCTTCGCTAACGGCGCTTCGGGCGCTGTGACGTGGGACGATTATCACACCGCGATCACCGAGCGTCGCGACATCGAAAACTTCACCTATCCCTACGCCCATCCCGATGGACGGCAACGCTGGTTCGAGATCAGCGGCACGCCGATCTACGGCGACGCCGGCGAATTCCTGGGCTTTCGCGGCGTCGGTTCCGACGTCACGGCCCAGCGCGACGCGAGCGACGAACTCGCGGAACAGGTCCGCCGCTTCAACGCCGCGCTCGAGAACATGAGCCAGGGGCTCTGCATGTTCGACGCGGACGCCCGGCTCCTCGTCGTCAACAACCGCTATTGCGACATGTTCGGCTTGAGCCGCGGGGTCCTGCGCATCGGCATGACACAGCGCGAGATCGTCGAGGAGCTGGTCAGCCTCGGGCGCTATCAGAAGGGCTACACCGTCGACAAACTGTGCGAGGGCACGCGCACCTCGCTCGCGATCGACCACGCCGTCCCGGTCCACCGCGAACTCGCCGACGGCCGCGTCATCGCCGTCAGCCACCGGCCGATGAGCGGCGGCGGCTGGGTCGCCACCTTCGAGGACGTGACGGAGCGCCGCCGCACCGAGGCGCGCATCGCCCACATGGCGCGCCACGACGCGCTGACCGACCTGCCCAACCGCGTCGCGCTGCGCGAGCAGCGCACGGATTCGCGCGACGACGGCCGCCCCGGGCGGCTCGCCGTGCTGTGCCTCGACCTCGACCGCTTCAAGGCTGTGAACGACGCCCACGGACACTCCGTCGGCGACGCGCTGCTGCGCGCGATCGCGGATCGCTTGCGCTCCAGCGTCCGTGACGTCGACCTCGTGGTGCGCCTCGGCGGCGACGAGTTCGCGGTGCTCAACCACGTCCAGGACGAAGCCTCCGCCGTCGCCCTCGCCTACCGGATCATCGCCGTCGTCAGCGCGCCCTACGACCTCGACGGCTTGCCGGTGCAAATCGGCGCCAGCGTCGGCGTCGCGCTCGACGAGAATGATGGGCAGGACATCGAGCGCCTGCTCAAGAACGCCGACATGGCGCTCTATCACGCCAAGTCGCTCGGTCGCGGAGCGGCCAGCGTGTTCGATCCGCAGATGGACGAGACGGCGCAGGCCAGGATCATTCTGGAGCGCGACCTGCGCGACGCGCTCGCGACCAAGGCCTTCGAGCTGCACTATCAGCCGCTGGTCGAGCTCGGCGGCGACCAGGTCAACGGCTTCGAGGCGCTGGTGCGCTGGCGCCACCCCGAACAAGGGCTGATCAGCCCGGCGACGTTCATCCCGATTGCTGAAGAGACCGGCCTGATCGTTCCCCTCGGCGACTGGATCCTGGATCAGGCCTGCCGCGACGCAGCCTCCTGGCCGAGCCACATCAGCGTGGCGGTCAACGTCTCGGCGGTTCAGCTCCGCCACCGCACCTTCGCGCAGACGGTGCTGGTGGCGCTGGCCTCGAGCGGGCTGAAGCCCGAACGCCTCGAACTCGAGATCACCGAAAGCGTGCTGCTCGACGACACCGAGTCGATCCTGGAGACGCTGCACCTCCTTCGGCGCACCGGCATCCGGATCGCGATGGACGATTTCGGCACCGGCTACTCGTCGCTGAGCTATCTGCGGCGCTTCCCGTTCGACAAGATCAAGATCGACCAGTCCTTCGTGCGCAACGCTGATTCCGCGGCGGACGGGGCCGCCATCATCCGCGCCCTGGTCGGCCTCGGCGCCAGCCTCGGCATCACGACGCTGGTCGAGGGTATCGAGACCGAAGCCCAGCTCGCCGCCGTGCGGGCCGAGGGCGCCCAGCAGGTGCAGGGCTTCCTGTTCAGCGCGCCGAAGCCCGCGGCCGAGATCGCGCGCATGCTCGCCGGCCACGAGAAGCGCGCCGCCGCAGCCTGAGCGAAGCAGGCTGAGCCGTCATCGCCGGGCTTGACCTCGGCGATCCATCGGCTGGCTCAAGAGATCTGCCGGAGAGAGATCATGCCCGGGTCAAAGTCCGGGCATGACGGCTGTTCGTGAGCGTCAGCCGACGGCTGCGATCTGGCGGAAGGCTGGCGCCGGTGCAACGGACGGCGCCGGTGCGGCGGACGCGCGCTGGAACAGGCCGCGGCGCTGCGGATGCGGCGCGAAGGCGCTCGACAGGCCGACCGTGGTCTCGGCCGCGCCCATCACGAAGAAGCCGTCGGCCTGCGTCTGCCGACCGATCCTCGTCAGGATGTCGCGCTTGGCGGCCTCGTCGAAGTAGATCAGCACGTTACGGCAGAACACGATGTCGAACTGGCCGAGCGGCGTGAAGTCGCGCAGCAGGTTGAGCGGACGGAACTGGACCATGTTGCGGATCGGCGCGTTGATCCGCCACTTGTCCTCCTCCTGCGTGAAATGGGTCATCAAGTACTTGATCGGCAGCCCGCGCTGGACGTCGAACTGCGAGAACACCCCGGCCTTGGCGCGGTCGATGATGCTGGTCGCGATGTCGGTCGCGACGATCTCGACGCGCCAACCCGCGAGCTGCGCGGCTCGTTCGGTCAGCAGCATGGCGAGCGAATAGGGCTCCTGCCCCGTCGAGCAGGCCGCGCACCAGATCCGGAGGCGGCGCTCCAGGCGGCGCGCCGCCATCAGCTCCGGCAACATCGCTTCCGTGAAGTGGTCGAACGGCGTCTTGTCGCGGAAGAAGTAGGATTCGTTGATCGTCATCGCCTCGACGACGGTCTGGTCGAGCGCGGGATCGCGGCCGGCGGCGAGCGTCTGGATCAGCTGCGACAGGCTGAGGTTGGCCGTGCGCGCGACCGGGCCGAGCCGGGCCTCCACCAGATAACGTTTGTCCTCGCCGAGGATGAGGCCCGACTTGTCCTTCAGATAACGCTGGATGAACGCGTAGTCGGTCGGCGTCACTTGGCGTCTCCGCTGAGCAGTCGGGCGATCTTGGGGCCAATGGATTGCAGCGGCAGCACCGCCGAGCAGGAGCCGGCGGCGACGGTCGCGCCCGGCATGCCCCAGACGACGCTCGTCGCTTCGTCCTGGGCGATCACGGTTCCGCCGGCGCCGACGACGGCGCGCGAGCTCGCCGCGCCGTCCGACCCCATGCCGGTCAGCACGACCGCGAGCAGCGCGGGGCCGTAGACCTCGGCGGCGGAGCGGAACATCGGGTCGACCGACGGCCGACAGAAATTCTCCGGCGGATCGTCGCTCAGCGCGGCGACAACCGAGCCGCCGCGGCGCGCGATCTTGAGGTGGCGTCCGCCCGGCGCGACGTAGATCACGCCCGGCTGCAGCGTCTCGCCGTCGATCGCCTCATGCGCGGGACGGCCCGTGGCGCGGCCGAGATGCTCGGCGAGCACGGCTGTAAACGTCGCCGGCATGTGCTGGGTGATGATGACGGGCACGCTCGCGAGCTGGGGCCCAAGCGACATCAGCACGGTTTCAAGCGCCTTGGGGCCGCCGGTCGACGAACCGATGGCGAGCGCTTTCGGGCGAACCAAGGACGGCTTGCGCATCGCGGCGGGAGCGGCGGCCTGAGGCACCCGAACCGGCGCGACAGCCGCGATCCGGGGCGCCGCGGGCCGATAGGCCGGCCTGCGGTCCTCACGGCGGAGCACAGCCTCGCCAAGGCCCCTGACCTTCGCGACCAGACCGCGGCGGTACTCGTCCTGGCCGCTCTGCGAGGCTTCGGGCTTCGCGACATAGTCGGCCGCCCCCATCGCAAGGCAGCGCAGCGACACCTCGGCGTTGCGCCGGGTGAGCGCGGACGCCATCAGCACTGCGACGCCGGGCGTCGCCTTGAGCAGCAGCGGCAGCGCCGTCAGCCCGTCCATGTCGGGCATCTCGATGTCGAGCACCACGACATGAGGCTTGGCGCGCGTCACGTCCTCGACGGCCGCGCGGCCCGTTCGATGCGCCGCGACGATCTCGAAGCCGGGGGCTTCGCTCAGCCAGCGCGTCAGAATGGAGCGGATGACGACGGAATCGTCGACGATCATCACGCGGATGATCTCGGCGGCGGAAACGGGCAGTGCGACGGCCGCCATGCGGAACCCCAGATGCGAAAGCCGGATCCGTCATCGGCGCTGGTCCGGCGCCGTGAGGCGTTGGCCTCGCAGACATCCGGTTGAAGCGTCGAAGGGCTGTGAAGCCCCGGATCGACGGCCATGGGCGGCCGTTCGATGAGACTTTCCCTGAGTAACCATTACCGGAGCGTTCACGATGAGGCGCCCGCCGCCAAGACAAGCGGCCAACTTCAGGATTTTCGAGATGAGACGACGCAAGGGCGAAGGGTAATGACCCGAAAGCGCGATTTGGCGCTTACTGCTTATTAAGCGTCTTCATTCAGATTCTTGCTTAAGGTCCGACCAACCGGACCAATCCGCGGGAGAGATCTTCCATGTCGTTCGGGTTCGGTCGTCGCGCCAGCCATGCGCAAGTCAGCGAAGCGGCCATCGTCGAGGCGCCCGCCGCGCTCGACCGCATGCTCGTCATCGCCGCGCTCGACGCCATCCGGCAGGGCGCGCCGATCACCGAATGGCCCGCCGGCGACCTCGCCGACGCGCTCCGCGCCTTCGCAGCCGAACTCGACGGCCGCAGCCGCTCTGACCTGACGGCGCTGGTGACCTTCACGGCCGAGACCGCCGCCACCGCGACCAGCGTGGGCTGGGTCACCAACGACGTGCGCCAGGTCGCCGACAGCACGTCGACGATCGCGAGCGCCGTCGAGGAGCTCGCGAGCTCGATCTCCGAAATGTCCGCGATGAGCCAAAACGGCGCGCAGGACGCGGTGTCGGCCCGCGACGAGACCGTCGCATGCGTCGGCGAGATGCAGCACGCCGCAGGCTCGATGGACGCGATCCGCGACCGCGTCGGCGTGATCAGCGACCGCATCCGCGTGCTCGAGGACGCCGTGCGCCAGATCGCCGAGATGGCCGGCACGATCGAGGCGATCTCCAGCCAGACCAATCTGCTGGCGCTGAACGCCACGATCGAGGCGGCGCGCGCCGGAGAGGCCGGCAAGGGCTTCGCGGTGGTCGCGAACGAGGTCAAGTCGCTCTCCGGCCAGACGGCGAAGGCGACCGAGCAGATCCGGGCCCGCATCGCGGTGCTCATGGAGGAGACCGACGCAATTCGCCAGGCGACGGCTGAGAGCACGGACAGCGTCTCCGCCGGCCAGGACATGATCAACGCGACCCGCATGAAGGTCGAGGCCGTCGGCAACCACGTCTCGCTTGTCACCAACCAGATGCATGCGCTGGCCGAAGTGCTCAGCCAGCAGCGCTCCGCCACCAACGAGATTTCCGAGAGCGTCTCCCGCATCGCCGAGACCGCGCGCAAGACCCGCGGCGAGATCGACGACGCGCTGGCGAAGCTCGTCTCCGCCGAGACGACCGCGCTCAGCGCCGTCGACAAGGCGGGCGAGCGCAATGCGACCGGCTACGCGCTGATGCGCGCGCCGGCCGACGCCGCCGTGGCGCGCCGCCGCCTCGCCTCCATGCTGGTCGGCCTCAACCCGCCTGCCTTCGACTCCGCGGCCTTCGCCGACAAGCTCGACGGCTCCGCGCCGGCTGACCTGATCGCCGCGCGCGACGCCGTCCGCCGCGAGGCGAACCGCCTGACCACTGCGATCAAGGGTCAGGATTGGGGCGGCGCGACCGACGCCTTCGTCAAGGCGGAAGGCGCCCTCGACGAGATGAACAAGGCGGCCGTCCAGGCCGTCCGCATGATTGGCTGACGCGTAAATTCCGCGTCACGGCCTTAACCGGACTGAAAATGGTCTTGGGGTCTAGTGTCGTCGTCGCGCCTCGATGCGCGGCGACTGGCTTCCCGAGACCGGAGTCCGCGTAACATGGCCGCCATCAATTCCGCCTCGCCCAGCAAGCTCGAATGGATCGAAGGCGCGCAGGATCGCCCTGCCCCGGGCCAGCTCGGCCACGCCATGGACTTCCTCAGCGTCGGCCCGCTCCATGGCGGCCAGCGCCGTGATCTCTGGAAGTGGCAGGGCTATCGCAGCGACCGCGCGCCCCACGGCTTCGAGGGCGTGTGCCGCACGCGCGCCGACGCCGCCCGCGCCGCCGAGACCGCCTATTTCGGCGACTGAGTTTTCCCCGACCGGCGAACGGCGATGACGGCCTCCGCCGCGGCGAGGCCGGTCCTCAGCGCGCCATGGGCGGTTGAGAAATCGCTCTTCGAGCAGGCCTCGCCGGCGAAGAACAGCCGGTCATCGACGGGCGCCGCGAGCACGGCGCGCGCGCCCGCGCAGCCGGGCTTCGCGTAGGAATACGACCCGCGCGCAAACGGGTCGCCGCGCCAGGCGTGATGCGCTAGCGGCCGCAGCCGCTTCGCGAAATCCGCGCCGAAGACGCCCGACAGCTCGCGCGACGCGAAGTCGAAGAACGCCGCCTCGCCGCCGGCCTCCAGCGCCTCGGCGAGCGTCCCGCCGAAATAGCCTTCGATGACGGGCTCGCCGCCCGGACGCATGTGGTAGCCGGCCGTCGCCGTACGGTCGGTCCGCCCAAGAATGCGGCCGTCAATCTCGAACTCCTCGGCGCGGTCGAGCGCGATGTAGAGCTTGTCGGCGAGGCCGAGCGGCAGGCCTGCGGCCGCCTCGACCTTGCCCGGAAGCGCCGGTGAGAAGGCGAGCGCGCCTTCCGCGATCAGCGCGCTCGGCAGCGTCACGATCGCCTGATCGGCTTCGATGACGCCTGACGAGGTCTCGATCCTGATCTTCGGGCCGGAATGATCGATGCGCGTGACCGCAGCCCCGAGCGCCGTCTTCAGCCCCGCGCCATGCGCCGCGATGGCGGCGCCATACCCGCCGACGACGCGCCAGTTGACGCCGGTGTCCTCGTAATTCGCGAGGTCGACGACCGAAACCTTTTCAAGCTCCGCGCCCGAATACCAGGTGCTGACGGCGTCGAGCAGGCCGTTCCAGCGGTTGCCCGGCTCGAGCTCGGCGGAAGCGGGGCTGTCGACGCCCGTGCGGGCAAGCGCCTCGATCCTGTCGCCATAGGCGTCGCGGGCGCGCTCGAATTCGTCCTGCTCGGCCCGCGAAAAGCCCGGCTCAAGCGTGCGGCGCGTCCAGGGCGGCGGCGAGCGGTCGATCGCCCGGCCCTGAGCTTCCGCGATGGCGGTCCAGGGGTTCACATCGCCGGAATGGAGCCAGCCGCAGCCGAGGTCGAACGGGCCGCCCGCCTGGTTCTGGACGGTGTAGGCCCGCCCGCCGAGCCGGTCCCGCGCCTCAACGATCAGGACGTCGATCCCGGCCTCATGCAGCTTTCGGGCGGCCCCGATTCCAGCGGCGCCGCCGCCGACCACCACGACTTCGACAGATGAACGCGTCATGCGCGAGCTTTATCAGGCCGCGAAGCGCGATGTCAGGCCCGCGTCTCCGCGCCGCGGGGCTCCATCGAGCTGACCGCGTCGGGCGATGCCGCCGGCGCCTTGGCCTCCTCGGCTGGCGTCGCCTCGGCGCGTACGCGCGATTTGGTCGGGTCATAATGCGGGAAGGCGACGACGACGGCGGGGATGCGCTTCTGCTGGCCGTCGAGCTTGCCGATCTCGACCGCCGTCCCGAGCTCGGCATAGGTGACGTCGAGCCGGGCGAGCGCGATCGTCTTGCCGAGGATCGGCGAGCGGGTGGCGCTCGTGATCACGCCGATCTGGGCGCGGCCGACATGCACGCAGTCGCCATGACCGACATGCTCGGCGCCGGAGATATCGAGGCCGACGAGCTTCCTCGACGGCGTCTCGCGGCGGCGCTTGAGCGCTTCGGCGCCGACATAAGGATCGGTCTTCTCCTTCGGCACGGCGAAGCCGATGCCGGCCTCGAACGGGTCGGTCTGGTCGCAGAACTCATAGCCCGAAAAGGCGAGCCCGGCCTCGATGCGCACCATGTCGAGCGCCTTCAGGCCGAGCGGCGTCAGCCCGTGCGGCTTGCCCGCCGCCATGATCGCGTCCCACACCGCCGGGGCCTGGTCCGGGTGGCAGAACACCTCGTAGCCGAGCTCGCCGGTATAGCCGGTGCGCGAGACGATGACGGGAATGCCCGCGATCCGCCCGACGGTGAAGCGGAACCACTTCAGCTCGTTCAGGCTGGGCTGATGCGCCGGCGTGACGACGATCTCGGCCAGAATCTCGCGCGAACGCGGGCCCTGCACGCCGACATTGTGGAGTTGGTCGGTCGCGGTCTTCACCCAGGCTTTCAGCCCGTGCTTGGCCGCAAGCTCGCGCAGATGGACGCCGCAATAATCCTCGCCGCAGATCCAGCGGAAATTCTGCTGGCCGAGACGGAACACCGTGCCGTCGTCGATCATCCCGCCATGGTCGTAGCACATGGCGGTGTAGACGACCTGGCCGACCGCCAGCTTCTTCATGTTGCGGGTGACGGCGAGCTGCATCAGCTCTTCGGCGTCCGGGCCGATCACCTCGAATTTCCTGAGCGGCGACAGGTCCATGATCGCGGCGCGCTCGCGGCACGCCCAATATTCGGCGATCGGACCTTCGTCGGAATAGCAGTCGGCCAGCCAGAAGCCGCGATACTCCACGAACTTGCGGGTCAGCACGGACGTGCGCGGGTGAAACCCGCTCTCGCGCGTCAGGCGCGGCTCTGCGTCGGGCGTCATGCGGTGTGCGATCCCACGGGAGAAGGTTTCCGACGCGTCGTAGACGCGCACATGGATGTCGGTCGGCTCCCAGGCGTTGGCGACGTCGATGTCGTCGGCGCAGGAGGAGGAGGCGCAGACGAGATCCGTCAGCGCGCGCAACAGCACGTAGTCGCCGGGCCGCGACCATGGCTCGTCCATGCCGATCGAGTCATCCGGGCTGACGAAGGTGTTGTAGAAGAAGTTGATCGCCGGCCATCCGGCCCGCTTCTCGATCCCGTATGGCGCCAGCGCACGGTTGAAGTTGTCCGTGCAGTTGTCGTGGCCGGGATAGCCCATGTCCTCGTAGTATTTCGAGGAGCAGGCGAGCAGGAAGGCGTCGTGCCGGCCGACCGTGTCGCGCACGATCTCGACCAGCGGGTTCATGCGCGCGTCGAAATACTTGGAATGCAGGCCGGGACCGGGATTGGCGGTCCCCATCAGCGTGCGAGTGACGGTCGGGTCGAGGCCGAACTCCTTGCCCCGCTCGAGCGCCGCGGCGTCGAAGGCGAGGAAGTCCGAGCACTGCTTGCCGTCGACGTCGATGATCTGGATGTAGTCGCCGGCCTTCACGCGATAGGCTTCCGCCGTCGCCGCCTTGATCCGCAGGTCGAGCTTAGGCTCGGCGAGCGGCGCGGGAGCCAAGCCCGTAGCCGGCGCGCGCGTCGCGATCTCGACCTTGAGCTCGGTCGGCGGCGTCTGCTCGTCGGGCGTCATCGCGCCGCCGGCGGGGACAAGCGCGACGACGGCGTCGGCGGCGGCTTCGAAGGCGGTCTCGGCGCCGGGCTCGGCATCGGCCGCAAACAGACGGAAGCCCGTAAGCTTCAAGACGTCGACGCCCCGAGCGCCGAGCGCCGCACGGGCCGCGGCCGCAAGCTCCGCCTCTTCGCCCTCGCCAAGTTCGGTCAGCCCGAGCGCTTGCGACGCGAACAGCAGGCCGGGCTGGCGGCCTTCGGGATCGACGATCCGGCAGCGGTCGCCGGCCGCGAGGTCGAAAACCAGCGGCTCAGGGCCCCGCGCGACGAGGGTGGTGAGGCGATGCGGAATGGATGCGGGCATGCCGTCCATAGGTTCTGTTCCTTATCGCCCTCGACGTGGAAGCCCCCTCTCCCGCTCGCGGGAGAGGGTTGGGGTGAAGGTCTGTCGGAAAGGGCGGCCGGCTGACGACCCCTCATCCTTACCTTCTCCCGCAAGCGGGAGAAGGGGTCATAAGCGTCGCGCAGTACGAAGGAGCGACGCCGACGCCGCTCTCCTGAGCCCTACTCCGCAGCCTGGCTCGCCGGCTGGTTCAGGAACGCCTCGAGCGAGTCGTCCATCGCCTTCATCCAGGTCGTGTGGTGCACCGGCGCGACCGTGCCGGTGATCGTCGAGGGGTAGGACCGGTCGCGATAGGTGAGGATGCCCTCCGTCTTCGCGTGCTCCCACTGCTTGAACAGGTCGGCGCACATGTCGACGTCGAGCCGCGGGTAATCAGTCTCCGCCAGCAGTTCGCGGACGTAGTCCGTCTGGAAGTCGATCATCGCCTCGACGTCTGGCAGCGCGTTGAGGCGCGCGACCCAGGCTTCGCTGTCGGCGTGCATCGCGTCATAGCTCTCGGGCAGCGTGATGCGGCCGAGCACCACGTCGCGGGCGTACCACGCCTGCGCGTCGAACATGTTGAACGTGTAGAACTGGTCCTGCGCGCCGATATAGATCAGCTTCGGGTTCTTCTCCCAGAACACGCCCTTGTAGAGGTTCGGCGGGTAGAGGCTCGTTCGAGTCTCGAGGCGCAGTTCGTCCGGCAGGAACGGGTAGTGGTTGAGGTAGCCCGTACAGAAGATGATGGCGTCGACGTCTTCCGCGGTCGTTCCGTCCTGGAAATGACAGGTCTTGCCGACGACCTTGGTGAGCAGCGGCCGCTCCGAGAAGCTATCCGGCCAGTCGAAGCCCATCGGACGCGTGCGGTAGCTGAAGGTGATGCGCTTCGCGCCGTATTTGTGGCACTGGGTCGCAATGTCCTCGGCCGAATAGCTCGAGCCGATCAGCAGCACATGCTTTCCGGCGAACTCGTCCGCGCAGCGAAAGTCATGGGCGTGCAGCACGCGGCCGAGAAACTTCTCGATACCCTCGAAGGTCGGCACGTTTGGCGTTGAGAAGTGGCCGTTCGCCACGAAGACGTAGTCGAACTCTTCCGAGATCCGGGACTTGGCGGCGAGGTCGTTCACGACCACGGTGAACTTGCTCGTCTCGGCGTTCCAGGTGACGTCGCGGACAGCGTGGCTGAACTTGCAGTATTGGCGGACGCCGGACTTGTCGACGCGGCCGGCGATATAGTCGTGCAGCACGGCGCGCGGAGGGAAAGACGGGATCGGCCGGCCGAAATGCTCCTCGAATGAGTAGTCCGCGAATTCCAGACATTCCTTGGGGCCGTTCGACCAGAGATAGCGGTACATCGAGCCGTGGACCGGCTCGCCATACTCGTCGAGGCCGGTGCGCCAAGTGTAGTTCCAGAGACCGCCCCAGTTCGACTGCTTCTCGTAGCAGACCATCTCGGGAACTTCGGCTCCGGCCTTGCGGGCGGACTCGAAGGCGCGAAGAACGGCGAGACCGCTGGGGCCTGCTCCAATGACTGCGATCCGTTGCGTCATCGACAATTCTCCCGAACGCTTGTGGCGTGCTGATCCCGACCTCAGGCGGCGCGCTGAGTAAAAAGGAACTTTCCTCAGTGTCAATCTAGTTTCTTTGGGTGAAACGACTCCTCTGCGATGCGTCAGTTCTTGCGGCGCAACATGGGCCGATTGACGCCGCCTCGGCCCGTGAGAACCAAGGCATTGTTCGGCCGATCCAGCGACTTAGCAACTGTGGGACCAGGCTGACTGCGCTGATCGCGCGTAGATGTCGCTCGGCGAATATTGGCCCTTTTGCTTAGTTTTTCGCCGCACTGCATATAAAATAGGCGGTTGACGCTCATTAATACAGCTGACAATTTCCTCTCAAGATCAAAAATTTCGTCCTAGGAATTTTGGGAGGCGCGGATGTCGACAGCCGATCGACGGGTTCAGGCCATGTTCCGACGAGACACGATGGCGGCCACGGTGGCGGTCGTCGCGGTCTGGGCGACCTACGCTTTCGTGTTCTGGCGGATGCGCGGGCAGTTCGACCACAGCGGGGTCATGCTGCTGATGCTCGTCGCAGCCGGGCTGGTGCTGCTGCTCAACACCGCGGCCGTCGTCGCTCTGATCAAGCACTACCGCGAAGACAAGGCCGCGATCTACGGCACCGACCTCTATTACCTCGACCGCATCGCCGCCGAGCGGAGGCTCGCCCGATGAAGAGGACGCCTTACGAACCGCCGGCGCAGCCCGTCCTCGGGCAGGTGTTCGACGCCCTCCTCGTTCTCGGGCTGGTGCTCGTCACGCTCTATCTGCCCCTGCTGCTGAAGCTCGCCGGCAGCGGGACGATCAGCGACATCGCCGATAAGCCGAGCTGGGAGACGCTGGGGCAGAACCCGGTGATGGCCGGCCAGTGGGAGAAGCTCGGCTTCGACCCGGCTTCCGCGGCCACGATCGTCGGCACCCGCTTCGACTATTCCTTCTCGTGGATCGGCTTCGCGGTCACCGCGCTCGTCATCGTCGGTTACTTCGTCGCGATGCTGCGCTGGTCCGACCGGGAATATCGCGACGTGATCGCGGAGCGCTTCGGCGAGAACCCGACGGACGGCGCCGCGCCGGAACGCTGACGCGCCCACGCGAACCGATCCCGGATTGCGGCCGCCCTAGCCGCGACGCCCCCTTAGCCGACAAATGGAGACCGCGCGATGATCCTCGCCATGAACCTCTGCGCCTGGGCGGCCGCGGCCGTCCTCGCGCTCTGGATGCTCTGGGACATGCTGAAGACCAACCGGGCCTATTCCGAGGCCTACCTGACGTCCTCGGCCGAGGGCGAGATCATCGACGCCGAAGTCGGCGAGACGGCGGCGAGGCGGTGATGACCGACGTGACCACGGGACAGATCGCCGGCGCCGAGAGCGCCGCGCCCACGAGCCGCCGCGTCGCGCTGAAGCGCGTGCTCGGGCCGGCCCATGTCTGGGGCCTCGGCGTCGGCATCGTGCTGGTCGGCGAGTTCATGGGCTGGAACTTCGCCGTCGGCAAAGGCGGCGCGATCGCGGCGCTCACCGCCTGCTGGCTCGCCGGCATCCTCTACACCTGCGTGGCGATGATCGACTCGGAGGTGACGTCGACCGTCGCCGCCGCCGGCGGGCAATACGCCCAGGCCAAGCACATCATCGGCCCGCTCGCGGCCTTCAATGTCGGCCTCTACCTCGTGATGGCCTACACCATGCTCGAGGTCTCGAACGCGATCGTCACCGGCGACCTGATCGAGGCCTTCGTCCACAACATGGGCTTCGTGGGCGACCTCGATAAACGCGCCTTCATGGCGCTGACGATCGTCTTCCTGTCCTTCCTCAACTATCGCGGCGTGCTCGCGACGCTCACGCTGAACTACGTGATCACTGCGATCGCCTTCGCCGCGATCCTCGTCCTGTTCGTCGCGGTGAAACCCTGGGCGCCGGGCGAGACGCTGAAGCACAGCGACCTGCTGACCGGCCTTCCCTATGGCGGGCTCGGCATCCTCGCCGCGATGCATTTCGGGCTGTGGTATTACCTCGGCATCGAAGGCACGACGCAGGCCGCCGAAGAGGTGCGCTCGCCCGCGCGCTCTCTGCCGCTCGGCACCATGACGGGGATGATGACGCTGCTGATCGCGGCGACGCTGACCTGGTACGTCTGCTCCGGCCTGATGCCGTGGGAATATCTCGGCCAGGCCGTCACCCCGCTCTACGACGCCGCGCGGCTGACCGGCAGCGGGCCTCTGGAGCTGCTGCTGTTCGTCGGCACGCTGTTCGCGACGCTCGCCTCCGCAAACGGCTGCATCAACGACGCCTCCCGCGCGTGGTTCGCGATGGGTCGCGACCGGTACATGCCGGTCTGGTTCGGCGCGGTGCACCCGCGCTACCACACGCCCTACCGGTCCATCGTGTTCTTCGTGCCGATCGCGATCCTGTTCGCGGTGTCGACGCCGCTCGACCAGACGATCACGCTGTCGATCCTGTCCGGTCTGCTCGGCTATACGATCATGGCGCTCGGCGTGATCATCTTCCGCCGCAAATGGCCGCTCGGCTCGATCTCGCGGGGCTACGTCCACCCGCTGCATCCCTTGCCGGCGGCGCTTCTCCTGCTGCTGTGCTCGGTCACCTATCTCGCGGTGTTCCTGGGTTACGGGACGCAGCTGCTGGCGATGATGGCGTTCTACATCGCAGCCTCCGCCTGGTTCGTCCTGCACCGCTACAAATACTGCCGGCGCGGCGACCAGTTCACGATGCCCTGGCCGCGGCCGAAGGGGTACTGAGCCATGTCCGCAGCCCTGCTCGCCACGCTCGGCGCCGCGGCGCTCGCAGCGGGCGGGTTTGGGCTGCGACGCGAGGCCAAGGCGGAGCGAAACCGCCGCCTCCATGCGCTCGACGATTGTCTCGATCTCGTCGAGCGTCCTTCTCTCGCCGTCCACGCTTCGGGCTACGCGATCCTGCGGGGGCGGTTCCGGGGATACGACGTCGCGCTGCGGCCGATCCCGGAGCAGCTTGTCTTCCGTCGCCTGCCCCAGCTCTGGCTGCTCGCGACGCTGCGCGCGCCGAACCGCGGACCGGAGACGCTCGACATCCTTCGCCGTCCGATGGGCGGTGAGTTCTTCTCGATCGGCGAAAGCCTGCCCAGCTCGTTCCCGCCGCCGGCGCCCTGGCCGCAGGACACCGCGGTGCGCGGCTCGCGCGACGCCGGCGCGCTGATCGAAAGCTTGAGCGCGCCGCTCGGCCCCATCCTCTCGGACGATCGCGTGAAAACGCTGACCGTCACGCCCGAGGGCGTGCGCGCGGCGCACGGCGTCAGGCAGGGCGATCGCGGCGCCTATCTGCTGTTTCGGGACAGCCGGTTCGGCGACCTGCGGATTCCCCGAGGGGACGCGCAGGCCGCGCTCGAACTCGCCTTCGATCTGGCGCGGCTAACCTCCCACGGAGATCGCGATGAACGCCGCGCCGCCTGATCGCCGGATCGTTCTCGCCGTCGCGATCGCGCTGCCCGGCACGGGCCACGTGCTGCTGGGACAGCCAGCCCGCGGGCTGGGTTTTGCTCTGTTCACGCTGTCGCTCGGCTGGCTCTCCACCAAGATCGCGCCCGCCGAGGCGAGCTTTCTCCTCCGGCATGCCGGCGCCGCTCTCGTCTGGGGCCTGTCAGTGATCGACGCTCATCGAATTGCACGAATACTGTGCATCAGAGCAAAAAATAAGCAGAGCGCTGCGTTTCTTTGAGAAAAAGCGATTGCATGTGTTTCTTCGGGGGAAAAACTTTTGACACTAACCCGAAGTTCTGCATGATCCCGGTAGTCCCGTGGGGAGCCGCCCAAGTGGAGCGGCGCCGACGACGCTCCGCGCCGTCGCTTTGCGGGGATGACGACTTTCGCCGCGCCGGTTCTGGACTTGGGGAGCCGTTTCGGCGCTGCAGGACGCCACCGGTCCGGAACAGCCCGGCAAAGCGTCGCCAAAGAAAACGGGGAGCCGCGACAAGCGGCTAATCTGGAGGGGGTCTCCACCATGACGATCGCAGCTACCGAAGCGCCGATCTCGGCCGACGACACGCATCAACTGAAGCGAAGCATTTCCTGGACGGGGGCGTTCTGGGTGGCGAGCGGCGTGCCCGCCCTCGTCCTGTTCTCGATCGGCGGCATCGCCGGCACGACCGGCACCATCGCGGCCGCGATCTGGGCCGCCTCGATGTTCATGGGCTTCCTTCAGTCCTTCGTCTATGCGGAGATCGCGGGCCTGTTCCCGAACAAGTCCGGCGGCGCCTCGATCTACGGCGCGGCCGCCTGGGTGCGCTACGCGAAGCCGATCGCGCCGCTCTCAGTGTGGTGCAACTGGTTCGCCTGGTCGCCGGTGCTCTCGCTCGGCTGCTCGATCGCCGCGGCCTACATCCTGAACGCGATCGCCCCTGACGCCGCCTCTTCCGTCCGCACCTGGACGCTCGCCTCCGGCACGCTCGGGCCGGTGTCGTTCTCGCTGAACTCAGCGTTCTTCATCGGCGTCGCGCTGATGCTGCTGACCTTTGCGATCCAGCATCGCGGCATTCTCGGCACCGCCTCGGTCCAGAAATGGATCGGCATCCTCGTCATCGTGCCGCTCGCGATCGTAGGAATCGTGCCGCTGATCACCCATGGCGTGAACTGGTCGAACTTCTCGCCCTTCGTTCCGCTCGCCGTGGCCTACGCGCCTGAGCCGGGCGCCTGGAACATCGGCGGCTGGACGCTGGTGCTCGGCGGCATGTTCATCGCCGCCTGGTCGACCTACGGCTTCGAGACCGCGGTCTGCTACACCTCCGAGTTCAAGGAGCCGAAGACCGACACGTTCAAGGCGATCTTCTTCTCCGGCCTGCTCTGCATCGCCTTCTTCGTGATCGTGCCGTTCACCTTCCAAAGCGAGCTCGGCCTCACCGGCATGCTGGCGACGCCGATCGTCGACGGCTCGGGCGTGGCGGCCGCCATGGCGCACATGGTCGGCGGCGGCCCGATCGTCGAGAACGCGCTGGTCATGCTCATGATCCTCGCGCTGCTGCTCTGCATCATGACCGCGATGGCCGGCTCGTCGCGCACGCTCTACCAGGGCTCGGTCGACGGCTGGCTCCCGCGCTACCTCTCACACGTCAACCACCACGGCGCGCCGACCTCCGCGATGTGGACCGACCTCTGCTTCAACCTGATCCTGCTCGCGATCGCCTGCGCTGACGCCACCTCGTTCTTCTTCATCCTGGCGGTGTCGAACTGCGGGTACATCATCTTCAACTTCCTCAACCTGAACTCGGGCTGGATCCACCGCATCGACAGCGGCCACATCGAGCGGCCCTACAAGGCGCCGACGATCGTCATCGCGCTGGGCGCCATCTTCGCCTTCGTCAACGCGGTCTTCATGGGCGCCGGCGCGAAGGTCTGGAACCCGATGGCGCTGTGGGCCGGCATGATCACCGCGGCCCTCATCATCCCGGTGTTCTTCTTCCGGCACTACGTGCAGGACAAGGGCCGCTTCCCGGCGAAGATGCTCGAGGATCTCGGCGTCGGCGAGGGCAACGAGACCCCGACCCGCAAGGCCGGCATGCTGCCCTACCTCACCCTGGCCGCCGGCGTCGCCGTCGTCCTCATCGCGAACGCGGTGTTCAAGCTCTGAACGAAGCCGGCCCCGGCGCTCACTTGAGCGTCGGGGCTTTTCTTTGCAGTCACTTGAGTGATCGAGCCTCTCCCTTGACGACGCTTTCAGACATCAAGAGCCGACCGATCTATGCCGGCCTGAAGGTCGACGAATACGCCCGAAGGCACCTTGTCGCGGCCGAAGGCGAAGGCGCGCGCGCCGTGATCGAGGCCTTCTCCATGGCGCCCGAGGCGCTCGACCGCACGACCATCCTCTATTGCCCCGGCGGCTCCGCGGGACAGGACCACGAGACGGCGCTCGCCGATCTCGCGCCGGATTTGATCCATGTGGCGCCGTCGATCGAGACCCTGCTGGTCCGCCTCAAAGGGATGCTGAATACGGCGACGATGGGAACGCGGCTCTACGCGACCGGCACCGAAGGCTTCATCGGCCAGGTGGTGGCCGCAGCGGTCGGCTTCGGCGTCGACCATCATTCGATCTTCACCGAGCATCGCGGCTCGCTCGCCCGCCGCGTCCAGTGCGTGCACTGCAAGGGCATGACGGACAACGTCACCGCGACGCCGTTCACCTGTTCGCATTGCGGGCTGACCCTGTTCGTCCGCGATCACTATTCGCGCCGGCTCGGCGCCTTCCAGGGAGTCTGCGTCGACGCCGAGGAGCCGGGCGTGATCCCACCGGCCGAGGAGCTCTACAAATGAGCGGCGGCGTCGAGATTCTGGTGCGCGTCGCCGACATCGAGCAGGCGACCGCGACCGTGCGCCGCTTCACGCTGGCGCCGCTGTCAGGCGAGCCTTTGCCGGTCTATTCGGCCGGCGCCCATGTCGTCGTCACGATGGACGATGACGGCCACCGCATCCGCAACCCCTACTCGCTGATCTCCCGCGCACAGGACGGCTCGCACTACCGGATCGGCGTGCTCAAGACGCCGAACTCGCGCGGCGGCTCGATCTACCTGCACGAGAAGGTCTGCGAAGGCGACGAACTCGTCATCACCATGCCGGTGAACCTGTTCCCGATCGTGCGGACGGGGCGCAAGCACGTGCTGGTCGCGGGCGGCATCGGCGTGACGCCGATCTACGCCATGGCGGAGGAGCTGAGAGCGGCGAGCGCGCCTTACGAGATCCACTACGCGATGCGCGACGCCTCCTGCGGCGCCTTCGCCGACGAACTCGTCGAGATGCACGGCGACAAGGTCCGGCTCTACCGCGACGACGCCCAAGAGGTCATCCGCGTCGACGCCATCCTGCCGCACCAGCCGCTCGGGACGCATCTCTACGTCTGCGGCCCCGAAGGCATGATCGACGCGATCCTCGCCGGCGGCCGCAAGGCCGGCTGGCCGGTCGAGAACCTGCATTCCGAGCGCTTCCTCGCGCCGATGGGAGGCGCGCCATTCTCCGTGGCGCTGGCGAAAGCCGGCATCACCGCGACCGTGCGCTCCGACCAGAGCCTGCTCGAGGCGATCGAGGAGGCCGGCGTCGACGCGCCCTATCTCTGCCGCGGCGGCGCCTGCGGTCAGTGCGAGACCAGGGTCATCTCCGCCGACGGCGAGCTCATCCACAACGACCACTACCTGTCGGACGAGGAAAAAGCGTCCGGCGCCAAGATCATGACCTGCGTCTCGCGGCTGAAAGGCCGCGAGCTGGTGCTCGACCTGTGAGCGCTCCCCGCTTCCACCCGTCCAAGAACTGAACGCCGGAGAACGACCCCCATGGGCATCCAGTTCAAGCAGGAAACCTTCCGCGACGATTACACCTTCTCGAACTCGCCGGAAGCGATCCGGCGGTTCCCGTTCCCGTTCGACCGCGACGAATACATGTATTCCGTCAACATCGAGCAGCACATGCCGGGGCCCCCGAAGTCCTATGTCGAGTTCCCGATCGACATCGACGAGCACTACGTCTCGGAAATGCGGGACCGGGCGATCGTCCTCAAGGAAGACCCGCTTCGTTGCCAGTCCCTGCCCCACATGCTGCCGGCGGAATGGGATCTCGTCGAGCTCCTGATGGACTCGATGTCGAAGCACTATCCCGAGCACTTCCAGCTCACCAAGGACGGCGACCGCTGGCATTGGGTGAACCAGCCGCTCGGGATCGACCAGACATTCACCTTCGGCGACACGGCCACCCTGCCCTGCCCGCCGATGGAGTACATCACGCGCCAGTGCCAGGGCGACTTCGCGCTGCTCGACCAGCGCCAGGACAATCTCTGGATGGACGCCGGCATCGTCACGACGCAAGCCGACTGGTCGCTCGATTTCGACATCGGCATGAACTTCATGGAGTGGCACGGGCCGGTGCCGATCGCCCATGACATCGGCGTCTTCGACCGTGCGCTGAAGTTCCTGCTCAACCTCCAGCAGGGCCGCCCGGTGCGCCGCCTGAACTGGACGATGACGATCAATCCGCGGCTCGACACCTCCCCCGAGAATTACCACAAATGGGGGCAGGAGAAGGCGACCGTCACGCCCGAGAACGTCGGCGACAAGGTGCATCTCAGGGTCGAGCTGCAGGCGCTGTGGCGGCTGCCGCGCTCGAACGCGATCGTGTTCTCGATCCGGGCCTACCTCATCAGCATGGAAGAACTGGTGACGATCCCGAAATGGGGCCGCCGCTTCCCGCGCATCCTGAAGAGCCTTCCCGAGCCGATCGCGAACTACAAGGGCCTGTCGCGCTACCGCGAGATGACCATCGACTGGCTGTCGAAATACGACGACGGCCAGCCGACCTCGCCGGGATTTTTCCCGGACTGAGGCGGCGCCGACCGCGCTGCGCGCCTCGAGACGCCTTGGGGCTTCGTTCCGAAGCTCCTCAGCATGAGGACCGTAGCGGAAACTCGACGTTCCTCATCCTGCGGAGGCCCGAAGGGCCGTCGAAGGACGCACACCGTTTCTGTCAGAACACGACATCAGGGGGAACTCCCATGAATCCCGCAGACCTGCCGCGCCAGTCGATCCTGAACGAGCGCCACAAGGCGCTGGGCTCCAAGCTCGATGGCGAGTGGAACGGCATGCCGCTCGCCCAGACCTATGGCGGCTCGACCACCGACGAGGAGGTCGCAGCCACCCGCCACTCCGCAGGCCTGATCGACGTCTCGGCGCTGCGCCTGATCAATGTGAAGGGCCCGGATGCGGAGAAGGCGCTGAACGCCATGCTCACCTCGGACATGGCGAAGCTCAAACCCGGCCAGTCCGCGATCTCGAACCTCGTCGACGAGAACGGCTCGCTGATCGACGACGTGCTGGTCTACCGCAACAGCGTGGACGATTTCCGCCTGAGCCATGGCGGCGGCTCGCTGGAGGACGTGATCGACGGCTTCTTCCAGGGCGTCGACGCGACCTGGGAGAAGGACGACGACACCCACGTCCTGTCGCTGCAGGGCCCGAAGGCGCTCGAGATCCTTGCGCCCCACGCCTCTATCGACCTGAAGACGATCAGATATTTCGAGCATCAGCCGGCCGAGCTGTTCGATAAGGTGGTGACGCTCGCCCGCGGCGGCTATTCCGCCGAGCGCGGCTACGAGGTGTTCTGTTCAGCCGCCGACGCCGTCGAGATCTGGGACAAGATCCTTGAGGCAGGCGCGCCTTACGGCGCCATCCCGACCTCTTGGTCCTGCCTCGACACGGTGCGCATGGAAGGCGCGCTGCTGTTCTTCCCCTTCGACATGCCGAAAGGCGACGAGACCCCTTGGGAAGTCGGCGCCGACTGGACGGTCGATCTCTCGAAGCCCGCCTTCCACGGCAAGGAGGCGCTGGAGCGCCGCAAGAACGAGATCCGCACCGCCAATGTCGGCATCGAGATCGACGCTCATGAGGCGATCGAGTCCGGCGCGAAGATCGTCAAGGACGGCAAGGAGATCGGCACGGTCAACTCGACCGCCTACAGCGCGCATCTCATGAAATCGATCGCGCTCGGCTCCGTGCCGCCGGAGTTCAAGGCCTGGGGCACGCAGTTCGAAGTCGTCTCCTCCCTCGGGACGTTCCCGGCGCATGTGGTGCGCACCCCGTTCTACGATCCCCACCGCATCCGGACGCATCCGCTCGACGAGCGGTGAGTGGCACGGCGGGCGCTCGCGCCTTCCGCCTCGCCCCCAAGTCCGTCATCCCGGCCGAGGAATCAGCCGAGAGCCGGGATCGTCTTCAGGATGAAGCGCCCCTTTTTGACGACGATCCCGGCTCGGCCTGACGGCCGTCC
>NZ_SIUB01000006.1 GCF_004310425.1 Hansschlegelia quercus
CCGCATGTCCGCGCCGCGATCTTGGGGGAGGCGCCGGAGGCCCGCGTCGTCGAGGGCGACATCTTCGGCGCCGTTGGCGCAGGGCTCACCATAGAAGCGGCACGGCGTTACGGCTAAGGCATTCGCGGCGACCTGCGCCGCACGGATTCTGTTCATCCAATGGGCCATGCCCCAGCTTCGGGCAGCCGCCTCAACCATAGCGCCTGCGTGCATTTTGAGCCTGCCACCAATCGACCGTTGCGTTTCAAGGTCGGCTGCTGGTCCATGCACTGAAGTCCGCTCTTGGCGCTAAGCGGCGGAACTGCTGGCAGCAGTTGGCGCTAAGCGGCAGTGAGTGCACGTCGAGAGCTGCCCTCCTTCCGACTGGTCCGTCTACTGTGGGTACTGTGGGGCTGCGTATGCTGCCTGTATCTTTTTAGCCGCGCAAGGACGCCCCGACGGTCCATGAGGTCCGTGCACGGCGGCACGAAGGCCAGATTGAATGTCTACGATCATTCCATTCCTCACGCGCATGCAGGCGGACATCGCAGCCGATTGGGTCGAGGCGCTGGCTGCGGCGATGCCGTCGTGTCGGTTTGTCCCGTTTCGCGATCTCTCGAGCGAAGATCGTCGACAGGCGCGCGTGGCCGTCGTCGCGGATCCCGAGCCTTCTGAACTGCTCGAACTCCCTTCGCTCCGCTGGGTGCAGAGCCTCTGGGCTGGGGTCGAGCGATTGATGAAAGAGGCTCCCAGCGACTTGCACGTCGTGCGTATGATCGATCCTATGCTGGCGCAAAGCATGGCGAACGCCGTCCTTGCGTGGACGCTGTACCTCTATCGCGACATGCCGCGCTACCGCGCGCAACAGGCCGCAAGGGTCTGGCGACAACACGCGCTGCCCGAGCAGAGCGACACGCCGGTCGGCATCCTCGGCCTTGGAGCGCTCGGCTCCGTAGCGGCTCAGTCGCTCGCCGCGCAAGGCTTCCCGGTTCTTGGCTGGTCTCGCAGGCTCGCGACGATCGAGGGCGTGACGTGCCTCAGCGGAAGCGACGGGTTGGAGCACCTCCTTCGAACCGCTCGCATTATCGTCGTCTTGCTGCCGCTGACCGATGATACGCGCGGCATGCTCGGCCGCGACGAACTGGCGCTTGCCCAGCGCGGGGCGGCGTTGATCAACTTCGGTCGCGGCTCTGTCGTGGACAGCGAGGCGTTGTTGGCGGCGCTCGATGCAGGACAGCTTTCACACGCGGTGCTGGACGTGTTCGACGAGGAGCCGTTGCCGGATGCAAGCCCGCTATGGGGCCACGAGCGCGTTACGATACTCCCTCACATCTCTGCGCCGACCAACATGCGGACCGCGTCGAAGGTCGTCGCGGCCAATGTCGGTGGTTTTTTGACCTCAGGAACCCTTCCTGCTGGCGTCGATCGCACACAAGGCTATTGAACCAAGCGCGTGTCATGGCGGGCGCGGCTGATACTCGACCTTGCCGAGACGGCTGCCGCCACGGCGCGCCTCCCTGCTGTTTCGCCGGACGGGCAGCCCTATTTCTGAAGAGGCCGCGCTGCCGTTGAGGATCTGGAGATCGGCGACGGTCGCTGAGCTCAGAACTCCTTGATCGTGTCACGCAGGTGCTCCTGCGTGTAGACCGTGCGCGTCAAGCCGCGCCGCTGCAGGGCGGGCACCAAGCCGTCGGTGACTTCGACGATGTAGCGGCGGCTCATCCTGAGCGATGGCGACGTGATCAGGAAGCCGTCGCCTCCGACCTCCTCCATGACTGCGCCCATCTTCTCTGCGACCTGGTCGGGCGTTCCGATCAGCTCGACCGAGGAGACCAGTCCGCCTGAAGCCTCGATCACCAACTGGCGCAAGGTCTTGCCGCTGCCCCACTGCGCGAACTTGTCGAGTGAGCCCTGCTCGCCGTTGGTGGTGAGGTGCGGCAGCGGCTCGTCGAGAGAGAACGTCGAGAAATCGATGTCGGTGACGCCGGCGATGAAAGCGAGGCTCTGCTCGATGAAGCGATCGGAGTTGATCATCCGCTCGTGCTTGTCGCGCGCCTCCTGCTCGGTCTCGCCGAGCGTGGGCGTGATGCAGAACACGATCTTGACGTCGTCCGGATCGCGGCCCGCTTTCTCGGCGCGGCCGCGGAGCTCCTCGCGGTACTTCTTCATGCCCTCGACGCCGTTGCCGACGGCGACCACGACGTCGGCGTTCTTCGCTGCGAAATCGCGGCCGCGCGGCGATCCGCCCGCCTGGAAAAAGGCGGGGCGCCCCTGCGGCGAGCGCACCGTGTTCATCGGCCCGCGCGAGCTGAAGTATTTCCCCTTGAAGTCGATCTGGTGGACCTTGCTGGCGTCGGCGTAGATCCCCTTCTCGCGGTCCATGACGACGGCGTCGGGCTCCCAGGTCTCGAACAGCTGGCGCACGAGCTCGACGTATTCGTCGGCCATCTCGTAGCGAACCTCGCGCGGCGGCAGCACGTCCATGCCGAAGTTCTGCGCCGATTGGTTCTCGCCGGTGGTCACGATGTTCCAGCCGAAGCGGCCGCGCGAGATGTGGTCCAGCGTCGAGCACAGCCGCGCAAGGTGGAACGGCGCGTAGGACATGGTCGACATCGTGATGACGACGCCGAGATGGCGCGTCGCGGCGGTCATGAGGGCCGCGAGCGGCGCCGGGTCGTGCTTCGGCGCCATCAGCGCGTGCTTGAGATAGACGTCGCGCGAATGGCCGTAGGCTTCGGACACCATCAGCGTGTCCTCGACCATCATGAAGTCGAAGCAGGCGCGCTCGAGCGCCTTCGCCATCTCGACGTAGAACTCGCCGTCCCACGGCGAGCCGCCATTGGCGAAGGGCTCGTTCCACTCGTCGGGCGAGAAGCCGAGAAACCAGCCGAGATGGAATTTCTTGGTCATGACGACAGCCTCGTGCGGCGGGACAAACGAACCGGATCCGGCTAGCCGCGATAGCGCGTGACGTTGAGCCCGAGCGCGGTGATCGCGACCGAGACGGCGATGATGATCGAGCCGACGACGTTGATGCTGGGATTGAGGGTCGTGCGCATCATCCCCCAGATCAGGGTCGAGAGCGTGTTGCTGCCGGTCACAAAGAACGCGATCACGAAGTCGTCGAGCGACAGCGCCATGGCGATCAGCATGCAGCCGACAAGCGACGGGCCAATTGCCGGCAGCGTGACGGTGGCGAAGGCGCGTAGCGGCGACGCGCCGAGATCGCGCGCGGCTTCGACCGCCGACCCGTCCATGGTGGCAAGTCGCGCATAGAGCACGGAGGCCACGATCGGCAGCGTGAACAGCAGATGGCCAAGAATAGTCGCCGCGACGCCGAGCTTCAGCCCGATCATGTTGAAGAAGGTCAGCAGCGACAGGCCGAGCACCAGCGGCGGCAGCATCAGCGGCAGGCACAGCACGAGCAGGACCGCCACCGCCGCGCGTCGTTCAAGTCTGTCGAGGCCAAGCGCCGTGACGAGACCGACCAGCGTCGCCGCCGCCCCACAGCCGACAGTGATCTCGGCCGTGGTCCACGCGGCCGCCTGGAACTGCGGGTTGCCGGCGACGCGCGCGTACCAGTCGAAGCCGAAGGCAGGGATCGGGAAAGCGGCGCTGTTTGACGTCGTGAAGGAGAACAGGACGCACAGCGCGAGCGGCACCGCGAGGAAGACGAGCATCGCAAAGGCGTAAGCCCGCGGCAGAAGCCGGTCCCCGGTCATCGCGGCTGTAGTCCCTTGCGAAGACCGGCGCCGATCAGCGTCAGCAGGACAAGCGAGGTCCCGATCAGCGTGAACGACATCGCGGCGCCGGAGGGCGTGTTCATGCGCAGCCCGAACTGCGACTGGATGAAGTTGCCGAACATCGCGTTGCCGGGACTGCCCACCATGGCGGGCGTGACGTAGTCGCCAGCCGCCAGCAGGAAACACACGGAGAAGCTCGCCATAAGCGCGGGGCGCACCTGTGGGAGGACGATGTCCAGCATGACCCGGGAGCGGCTCGCGCCCATGTCGCGGGCGGCCGCGAGCTCGGTCTCGTCGACGTCGCGCAGCGCCCCGTAGAGCGGCAAGATCGCGAGCGGCAGGAGATAGTGCGTCAGGGTCACGACCACGGCGCCGAGATTGAAGAGCAGGAAGGACAGCGGCCGATCGATGAGCCCGAGGTTGATCAGCGCGGAGTTGATGATGCCGTCGGAGCCCAGAATGGTGCGCCAGGCGTAGATCTTGACGAGATAGCCGCCGAACAGCGTCGTCAGCGCAATCGCCAACATGAGATCGCCCAGCCTGCCGAGCGCAAACCGCACGGCGTAGGCGAAGAAGAAGGCAAGCGTCGTCGTGAGGCTGGCGACCAGTACGCCCACGCCGAGCGTGTAAAGCAGGACTTCGCCGTAGTTCGTGACGACGTCGAGATAATTGCCGGGCCGGAAGTCCGGCGTGACCTTGAAGGTGGACGCCTTCCAGAAGCTTTGGACGAAGAAGAACGCCAGCGAGCCGACGAACAGACCGAGAAAGATCGCCGCGGCCGGGAGCAGCATCAGAGCGGTCACGATTTGGCTCGAACCGATCTTCCGCGCCGTCATCAGGACGCGTCCAGAACAAGCTGGTCATCCGCTTTCCAGCCGAGCCGGATGCGCGCGCCCGGCCGGTGGGCCGCGGCGACGTGGCGACTTTCGACATGAACGAGCAGCGCGTCGCCGTTCGCGAGCGTGCAGTGCAGATGGGTGAATGGACCGAGGAAGATCAGGTCAGTCACCTCGGCCTCGAGGCTCACCCTCGCCGGTTCGATGGGCTCGAGCTCGAGCTGCTCCGGTCGCAGGACCACGCTGACCGCGCCGTCGCGGCCCGCATGCGCCAGGCTCGCCCCGCCGGCGAGCTCGATGCGACCATCACGCCGAGAGCCGCGAAGCGTGTTCGCCTCGCCGATGAAGCCGGACACGAAGACGTTGGCGGGCCGCATGTAGATGTCGCGCGGCGAGCCCTCCTGGACCACGGCGCCATGCTCCATCACCGCGACTCTGTTCGCGAGCGTCATCACCTCGCTCTGGTCATGGGAGACCAGGATGAAGGTGCCGCCGATCGCCTGGTGAAGCGCGCGCAACTCGCGGTGCATCGTCTTGCGGAGCTTGAGGTCGAGGGCCGCCAGCGGCTCGTCGAGCAGCAGGACCTTCGGCTTCAGGATCAGCGCGCGGGCGAGCGCCACGCGTTGGCGCTGGCCGCCGGAGAGCTCCGGCGCAGCACGCTCTGCGAGATGGTCGAGATGAACGAGCGCCATCATCTCGTCGACGGCGGCGTCCATGCGCGCCTTGGGCTCGCGACGTAGCTTGAGTCCGTAGGCGATGTTCTGGCGCACGGTCATGTGCTGGAACAGGCCGTAGTTCTGGAACACCATTCCCGTCGGGCGACGCTCAGGTCCCAGCCGCGTGACGTCCGCGCCGCCGATCTGGACGGTTCCGCCCGAGGGCTGGACGAAGCCGCCGATCATGCGCAGCAACGTCGTCTTGCCGCAGCCCGATGGCCCGAGGATGGCGAAGAAATCCCGAGGCTGAATGGACAGGCTCGTCGGCGCGACCGCGACATGGTCGCCATAGCGCTTCGTTAGTCCGTCCAGTTTTAGCAGCGGGACTTCGGCGGGCATCCGCAGATCCGGATCAGGCTTTCAGGAAGCGCTCATAGGCGTCGATCACCTCGTCGTAGGTCACATGCTTGCCGTCGCTCTCCATCGCGAACAGGCGCGGGTAAATGCGGGCATGCTGAAAGTAGGCGTCAAGGTTGTCGAAGTCGTAGAGCGCCTTCACCTCGTCGCTCAGCCCCTTCACCGCGTCGGCGTTGACGACTCCAAGCAGATTGCTGTTGCCGAAGGCGGTCTGGGCTTCGATGGCGATGGCCTGATCGACGAACTTGTAGTCGAGGCCGAGGTTCGGCGCGTTCTTGGCGATGTTGAAGGTGTCGACGAACGCCCAGGTGCCCTCGACTGGCTTGGCGATCCTCACCTCGACGTTCTTGGCCTTGCACCAGGAGACCATCGGCTCCCAGCCCATGATGATGTCGGCCTCGCCGCGGGTCAGCAGCTCGGCGCCGTCGCCGAGGCTCGCCGGCATCGCGCGCACGTGATCCTTCTTGAGCGCGATCAGCATCTTGATCGTCTCGTCGAGCTCGACCTTCGTCATCTGCGTCGGGTCTTTAATTCCCGTCGCGACCGGCGCCCAGACCAGGATGTTGGTCAGCATGTCGCTGAACAGCGCGACCTTGCCCTTGTACTGCGGCTTCATGAAGTCCTTCCAAGAGGTCGGCGCCTCCGGGACAGTCTTCGGATTGTAGAGCATCGCGCAGGAGCTGAAGGTGAAGGGCACACCATAGGACGTGCCGTCCGCCTCGCTCGACGCCATCTTCTTGAACTGCGGAAGCAGCTTGTCGAAGTTGCCCAGCCGCTTGGTGTCGAGCGCGGTCAGCAGCCCGGCCTCGCCCATGAGCGGGGCGTACATGTGGTTGTACGTCGTGAGGTCGACCGTTCCGAGTCCGCCGGAGCGGAGCTTAGTCGTCATGTCCTCGGATGTGTTGATGTAGGTCGTATCGAGGGCGGCGTTGTTGTCGGCGAGGAACGAGCCGACATGAAAGCCGGAATCGTAGCCCTCCCAGCCCACGAACGACACGCGCGTCGGATCGGCGGCGAACGCCTTCGAGCACGGTGCGCCGGCAAAGGCCGCGGCCGCGCCTGCCGCCGCGACGCCCTTCAGCACGCCGCGGCGAGAGAGCGGGAAGCTCCGGGACCATGGGGACTGCATGCTGCGCCTCCTTCGTTCAGACGGGCCAAAACGCGCGGTGGACGGCCCCTGTAGGCGGGGGACGGCATGGAGCGCTGCGTCGACGAGATCAGCTTCCCCCTCGATGCGTCAAGATTTTTGGTCGCCTGATCATAATCGTCAAGGAAAATCTGAGACGGAAAAGCATGTGGGCCCAGTCCTTGCTACCTTATGACAACAATTTGAGCAGTATTCTCGACCTCCTGGCCATCAAAGCGTCAAACGACGCTTCAAAGCGCGCTGACAGTTTTCGGTCGGCTGACCAACGATGCCTTAGGCTACGATCAAGCCGAGCGACCGGGCGAGCGCCTGCATGGAGTCGATCAGACCGCGCACCGCCATGCGCGACCGAGCCACGTCGGGATCGGCGAGTTCCTGCAGGATCACGCCGTCGATGCCGGCCATGACCAACTGGGAGAGGCGCTCGACATTTTCAGCCGCGCTCCGTCCGCTCGGCGCGTGGACGCCGAAGATGTCGACATGGGCGCGCACGTAGTCGCGGTACTGCCGTCGCGCCATCCATGGCGCGCCTTCGGTCCTCAAGGCATAGAGCGTGAGTTCGTACTGTACGATCTGGATCGCCATGTTGTCCTCGGCGAAGGCCCAGTCCGTAAGCAGCGCGCGCTCGATGCATTCGTCGAGGTCCCGTGATCCCGCGACGCCGCGTCGCAGGGTCTGCGCGAGCCGCGCGCCAAGCGCGTCAAGCACCGCGAGCAGCAGGGCGTCTTTGGTCTCGAAGTGATAGTGCAGCGTTCCCAAGCGGACGTCCGCCTTGTCCGCGATCTTGCGGGTCGTCGCGCCGATCACTCCATCCTCGCACAGTGCGAGCAGCGCGCCTTCGATCAGACGTTCGCGGGTTTCGCGCGCCTTCCGACCGGCGCGGCGGCCGGTGACGCCCCCGGCGGCCGGCGCCGGAGCGCGCGCCTCCGGTTCGCTGACGAGACTGTCTCTCTTGCCGGCCAAGCCTCGGCCCCCTGTCGACCGCGAACGGCCCCTCCGCTTCTATAGATCGATCGCGCCGCCGGCGCGACCGGAACGGCGCGCTCTGGGACACATATCTGGTCGCTTGACCAAAAGTTTGAAATCCGCTCTCCTCTGCGAGGCCCGAGAGACTGGCCGTTCACCTTCAAGGTCCCTCCAGGAGTCTTGCGATGCGCAGAATTGGCGTCGACACCGGCGGCACGTTTACGGATTGCGTGCTCGTCGATGACGAGGCCGGACTGCTGATGGTGGAGAAGGTGCCGTCGCAACCTGCGAGCCCCGACGCCGCGATCCTCACCGGCATGATGCGGCTGATCGAGCGTGCGGGGCTGAAGCCCGCCGACGTCGACGCCGTAATGCACGGCACGACGATCGCGACCAATGTGGTGATCCAGGAGACCTATGCGCCGGCCGGCGTACTCGCGACGTCCGGCTGCCGCGACGTCATCGAGATCGGCACGCAGCAACGACCGCAGCCCTACAACCTGCTGCACCCGCCGAAACCCGTGCTCGCGCCGCGCAACCGGCGCGTCGAGGTGCGGGGCCGCATCGCCGCCGACGGCGCCGAAGTCGAGCCGCTCGACGAGGACGCCGCGCGCGTAGCGATCCGGGAGCTTATCGCGCAAGGCGCCGCCTCCATCGCCGTCACCGGGCTGTTCTCCTTCGTGAACCCCGCGCATGAGCGTCGTTTGGCCGAACTGGTGCGCGAAGAGACCAACGACGCCTATTGCATCGCGTCATCCGACGTCTCCCGCGAACCGCGCGAGTATCCCCGCTTCGCCGCGACGGTCGTCAACGCCGCGCTCGCGCCCTTGCTCGACCCCTATGTCCGCCGCCTTCAGCAGCGGCTCGCCGATAGCGGTTTCAGCGCGGAGCTCTACATCATCCAGAGCAGCGGCGGCCTCGCGACGGCGCTTCGTTCAATGGGCGAGCGCGCGCACAACCTCGTGCTCTCCGGTCCCGCCGCCGGAATCGTAGGCGGCGTCGTGACCGCGGCGGCGTCGGGCTTGCGCAACCTCGTGACGCTCGACGTCGGCGGCACCAGCGCCGACATCGGCCTGGTGGCTGACGGCGAGCCGCGCCTCCGCTTCGACATGGCGCTTCCCAACGGCCTGCCGCTCCATGTGGCGAACCTCGAGATCGAGACCATTGGCGCCGGCGGCGGGAGCATCGCCTGGGTCGACGCCGGCGGCGCGCTGCGCGTCGGTCCGCAAAGCGCGGGCGCGCGGCCGGGGCCGGTCTGCTTCGGCCTCGGCGGCGCGGAACCGACGGTGACCGACGCCCAGGTCGTGCTGCGGAGGCTCAATCCCGCGGGGTTGCTCGGCGGCGGCCTGAAGCTCGACCGCGACAAGGCGTGCGAAGCGGTGGGCGTCCTGGCGCAACGGCTCGGTCTTGGATTGGAGCAGGCGGCGCTCGGCATCGTCGCCGTAATGGAGGCCAACATGGCGGGCGCGATCCTGCGCTCCGCCGCCCGGCACGGCGACAATCTGCGGGAGTTCACGCTCGTCGGCGCGGGCGGCGCAGGCGGCCTGAGCGCTGTAGCCCTCGCCGCGACGCTGCAGATCCCGCGTGTTCTGATCCCACCGCATCCAGGTCTTTTCAGCGCCGCGGGCCTGCTTTCGGCGGAACTGCGCCACGACCTCTCGTCGCCCCTCATGATCGATCCCGACGATCCGGACGTCGCGGCGATCACCAGCGTCCAGAGCGAGCTCGAAGACCGTGCGCTGCGTGACCTCGCGACCGACCGCATCCCGGCCGAGCGCCGCCGCTGCGACCACGCGTTGGACCTGCGCTATTTCGGCCAGGAATACGCCGTCACGGTTCCAACCGCGCCGGGCGAGCGGTTCGCCGAGGTGGTCCGGCGCTTCCACGAAATCCACGAGAAGACCTACGGCCACAGCGCGCCGGGAACGCGCGCCGAAATCACCGCCGCGAGGATCGTCGGCCGCAGCGTCGCAGACGGGCGTGCGCTGCCGCGCGCGACGCAGACGGACTCGGGTTCCGAAGGGCGTCGATCGGTGTGGTTCGAGGAGACGGGCGGCTATGCGGACACGCCCGTCGTTAAGCGCTTCAGCCTGCGCCCCGGCGACAGCGTCGCCGGCCCTGCGATCATCGAGCAGATCGACACCACCACGGTGGTGCCGCCCGGCTGGGCGGCTGTCGTCGACGAACGCGACTGCATGATCATCGAGGAGGTCCGGCCATGATCGATCCCGTCACGGTGGCGGTCATCGGCAGCGCGCTGAAAGCCTTGATCGGCGAGAGCGGAGACTCGCTCAGGCGCAGCTCGCACTCGCCGATCATCCGGGAGATGCTCGACTACTCCTGCGCTCTGTTCAACGCCAAGGGCGAAGCGGTCGCCGAGGACGCCAATATCCCGGCGCTGCTCGGCTCGATGACCTACGCCATGCCGCATCTATTGCGCGAAAACCCGCCGGAGACGATCGAGCCCGGCGACGTCTTCATCGGCAACGATCCCTATCGCGGCTGCACCCACACGCTCGACATCCACATCTTCGCTCCCGTCTTCGCCGAGGGCCGGGTGGTCGCGTGGGTCGGCAACCTCGCGCATCACAACGACATCGGCGGCACCAATCCGGGCACCGAAGGCTTTGCCAACCGTTCCATCTACGAGGAGGGCCTGCGCTTTCCCTGGGTGAAGCTCATCGAGGCCGGCCGCGAGAGCCTAGCGCTGCTCCGCTATTTCGAGAACAACACGCGCGACCCGATCGCGAGCCTCGGCGACCTCAGGGCGCAGATTGCGGCCGCCAAGCTCGGCGTGCGGCGGATGGATGACGTCATCGCTAAATACGGCGTCGCGACTCTTGAGGCCGCGATGGCCGAGCGCCTCGACCAGGGCGAACGCCGCCTTCGGAAGGTGTTCAGCGATACGCCTGACGGCGGCGGGTCGGCGGAAGGCTTCCTCGACAATGACGGCACGGGCGACGCGCCGGTGAGGATCGCGGTGTCGGTCGAGGTGAAAGGCGACGAACTGATCGTCGATTTCGCCGGCACGGACCCTCAGATGGCAGGCGGCATGAACTGCTCCCGAACCGCGACGCTCGCGGCGGTGATCTTCGCCGTCAAAGCGGCCTTCGATCCGGCGTCGGACCAGACCGCGGGAAGCCTGCGGCCCATCAAAATCGTGCTGCCGGAGCGCACGGCGGTGAACCCGGCCTTTCCGGCCGCGGTCAGCCTGCGCCACCTCGCGGCGCAGCGCATCACCGACACGATCATCCGCGCAGTGACGCAGTTCAAGCCGGACCTCGCAGTAGCCGGATCCTTCGTCGGCTTCTCGAGCCTCGCTGCAGAATGCCGTCATCCTCGCACCGGACTGCCGGTGGTGATGGCGGACGACCTCGGCGGCGGCATGGGCGGCAACGCGCTTCACGATGGGCTGAACGCCGTCGATCCCTATCTCGGCAATGTCGGCCTGCTCCCGATGGAGATCTGCGAGCGGCAATACCCGATCCGCATCGCGACGACCGAACTTGTCCCCGATTCCGGCGGCGCCGGCGAACGGCAGGGGGGGCTCGGCATCCGCCGGGTCTACGAGTTCCTCGACCGCTGCGACGTCGTCTTCTACACCGAGCAGACGAAGGGCGAGTTCGCGCCCTGGGGGGCGGCGGGCGGCGCGGCCGGGACGCCGGCGCGGCTGGTGCTGGAGCGCGCGAATGGCGAGCATGTGCCGATCACTAAGAACCGGCTGCTCGTCGACGCCGGCGACCGGCTGGTGACGATCACCGCCGGCGGTGGCGGCTGGGGCGCGCCCTTGGCGCGGTCCTTAGAGCGGGTCGCGCAGGACGTGCTCGAAGGCAAGATCAGCCCCGCCAGGGCGCGCGAGGCTTATGGGTTCGAAGGCGCCTCCTGATCATGAACAACGCGTCCGACCTTGGCGCTCTGCTGGAGGCGCGCCCGGAGATTGGCGAGATCGACGCCGTGTTCGTCGACCTCAACGGTCAGCTGCGCGGCAAGCGTCTCCCGCGCGCTGGCGCCGCTGAGGCGCTCGCCGCGGGGATTATGGTCCCGCAGGCTGTGATGGCGCTGACAACAGCCGGCGAGTGCCTCGACGCAGGCGGCCGCGGCCTGTCCGATGGCGATCCCGATGGCATGGGCCTCCCCGTCGCGGGCTCGGCGACGCTGCTGCCGTGGTCGCCGCGGACAGCGCAGGTGCTGCTGCGTATGCACACCTTCGACGGCGCGCCGTTCGGCTGCGACCCCCGCAATGTGCTCGACCGCGTCGTCAAGGGTCTGTCAGGCGCAGGCTTGCGCCCTGTGATGGCCTTTGAGCTCGAGTTCTACGTCATCGACCGCGAGCGGGGCCCCGACGGCGCGCCCCGCCTTCCGCTGCAGCTCTCCGCGATGCCGGCGGCCGCGCGCTCGCATGGCACGGCGGTCCTCGACGCGCTTGGGCCCTTGTTCGATACGGCGCGCGCCTACGCCGAGACCATGGGCGTGCGGTTGGGAGCGATTGGCGCCGAATCCGGCGTCGGCCAGTTCGAGATCAACCTGCATCACGGCGCCGACGCGGGCCACACGGCCGACGAGGTCATTCTGCTGCGGCAGATCCTGAAGGCCGCGGCGCAGGCGAACGGCCTCGACGTCACCTTCATGGCCAAGCCGTTCGCCGACCAGCCCGGTAACGGACTGCATCTCCACGTCAGCTTGCTCGATATGGACGGCCGCAACGTTTTCGCAGAGGACGCGACGCGGCTTGGTCACGCGATCGGCGGGATCGCGGCGCTTGCGCCGGCGGCTATGGCGATCCAGGCGCCGAACCTGAACTCATACCGCCGCTTCGTGCCCGGGACCTTTGTGCCGGTGAACCGCAGCTGGGGACGCGACAACCGTTCAGTCGCCTTTCGCGTGCCGATGAGCGCGCCGGCCGCGCGCCGAGTCGAGCATCGCATGGCCGGCGGCGACGCCAATCCGTTTCTGGTGGCGGCGACCGTGCTCGCCAGCATCGCGCACGGGATGGAGCGCCGCATCGATCCTGGGGCGGCCGCGACCGGAAACGCCAATCTGCTCGAGGATCCGGAGCTCCCGATGGATCTTCCGGCGGCTCTTGCCCGGTTTGTCACAAGCGCCGAGATGCGCCGCGCCCTCGGCGACGAGTACGTCGACCTTTACGCCGACGTTCGACGCAAGGAGCTGCGCGCGCTGCTCGGCTTTCACCTCCCGAAAGAATTCGAGTGGTATCTCTGACGCCGCCGGCCGCACCGGAGACCGCCTATCAGGCGACCTGCGACGCGCCGTCCCCGCAGCCCGCCCTGATGTCCAATGTGAAGGCTGACGTCTGCGTCATCGGCGCCGGCTTCACCGGGCTGTCCGCAGCGATGCACCTCGCCCGGGCCGGCCGCAGCGTGGTCGTGCTCGAGCGCGGACGGATCGCCGACGGCGCCTCCGGCCGCAATGGCGGCCAAGCGAGCGTCGGCATGCGGCTGAAGCAGGATGCTCTCGAGAAGATGGTCGGCGCGGAGGACGCCCGCCGCCTGTGGGACGTCGCGCTCGACGCGTGGCATCACCTACATGGTCTGATCGCCGAAGGCCTCGACTGCGAGTTTGCGCCCGGCGTGTTCCGCCTGGAGCACCGGCTGGATGCGGTCCCCGCCGCGCATCGCCACGCCGCGATGCTGCGCGCGCGCTACGGCTTCGACGCCCTGGAGCCGCTTGGTCCTGACGACGTCCGCCGGCTGATCGCGACCGACGCCTATCAAGGCGGCGTCTACGACCGCGTCTCGGGGCACCTGCACCCGCTCAAGCTTGCATTTGGTCTCGCAAGACTAGCGCGCGACGCCGGCGCGCAGCTCTTCGAGAATTCAGCCGCCACATCCGTCGATGAGACGGGCGGCGTTAGCATGGTCCGCACCCCCGCGGCGTCAGTTGAAGCGAAACGTGTGATCTACGCCGGCAATGGCATGATGACGGGCCTGGACGGCGGCATAGACGGCCACGTCATGCCCATCCGCAACTACGTTCTCGCCACCGAGCAACTCGCGCCGGAAGTCGCAGAAGGGCTTATTGCGCGCGGCGCTGCCGTCAGCGACACGCGGTTCGTGGTCTACTATTTCCGTGTCTCGCGCGATCGGCGACTGATCTTCGGAGGCGGCGAGACCTACAGTTACCGCGACCCGCGAGACGTGAAGACCTTTGTTCGCAGCCACATGCTCCGTGTGTTTCCTCAGGTCGCCAAGGCGCGCATTGACTACGCTTGGGGCGGCACTCTCGGCATCACGCGATCGCGAATGCCGTTCGTCCGGCGCGTTGGCGACCGCGGACTGGCCGCCGCCGGCTTCTCTGGCCGCGGCGTCGTGCTGGCGCCCTATTTTGGCAAGGTGCTCGCGGACGCCGTACGGGACCGCATGGAGACTTTCGATCTTCTTGCACGTCTGCCGATGAGCCGTTTTCCCGGCGGCGTGCCCCTGCGCGCTCCGATGCTCCTCGCCGGCATGAGCGCCTATAAGATCCGTGACCGGCTTGGTATCTGACCGAGCTGAATGTCCGGAATCGAGCGCAGCCCCCAAGGTCCGCTTCTGGCGCCAAACGGCTGTAGGTCAGGGGTCTCAGGCTGACCCATTGCTGACGCTAGTAATACCCGGTTGCAGGCGCATGTCCTCGAGGAAGGCCGCTGGCGACTTGCTGTCGCGAGTCCTCTCTTGCGGTCGTACACGATGCGCATCGACGTCGGCCTCGGTTCGCCAACTCGCCGGACAACAGGATCTTCATCTCGATCTCAGGATGCAGACCCGGGAGACGCCGGCCGACTCAACGCCGCCTTCGCGGCCGCGCGCAAAGGCTTCCGGCGGTCGCAAGCGGCGCTGAAAACAGGCGCACTGCCGGTTGCTGAAGTCGCAACCGGCAGTGATTGGGTCAACCGTGAGGTTTTAGAACGACTTTCGTGCAGCCGTCCTGCTTGTCGCGGAACGTCTTGTAGAGTTCCGGTCCGTCTTCGAGCGATGTCGAGCGGTGACTGATGATGAAGGAGGGATCGATCTCGCCGTTCTCGATGCGCTCAAGCAGCGGCTTCATATACCGCAGCATGTGGGTCTGGCCGGTCTTCAGCGTCAGCCCCTTGTTCATGAATACCCCGAGTGCGACCGGCCCCGCCTGACCGGCGTAGACACCCGGCATCGAGACAATTCCGCCCGGACGGCATGCCAGAATTGCCTGGTTCAGTGCGAAGGGCCGCTCCATGCTGACCGTCGCCGCCATCACTGCGGATGACACTTTCTGCGCCATGGTGTCGGCGCCGTGCGCCTCCATGCCGACCGCCTCGATGACTGCGTCCGGGCCTTTGCCGCCGGTCATCTCCATAAGCTGCTCTTGAACGCTGTCGTCGCCAAAATCGATTGTTTCAGCCCCTGCCTGCCGCGCGAGCGCCAGCCGCTCCGGAACCGTGTCGATCGAGATGACCCGCTCCGCGCCGAGCATTAGACAGCATTTCACGGCGAGCACGCCGACCGGGCCCGCGCCCCAGATCGCGACCGTCTCGCCGCCCTTGAGCCCGCAATTTTCGGCCGCTTGATAAGCGGTCGGGAAAATGTCGGACAGAAACAGCACCTGCTCGTCGCTTAGGCCCTCGGGGACGACCAGGGGTCCCACGTCGGCGAATGGAACCCTGAGATATTCGGCCTGACCGCCAGCATATCCGCCCGTAATGTGGGAAAATCCGAACAGGCCCGCCAAAGGATAGCCGAACTGCTCCGCCTGCATCTTCCCGTTTGGGTTTGTGCGCTCGCAGCAACTCCAATTGCCCCACTTGCACTGCCTGCATTCGCCGCAGGACATTGTGAAGGGCACGACGATCCGGTCACCGACCTTGAGGCGAGTGGCGGCGCGGCCGACCTCCATGACCTCACCCATGGTCTCATGACCAAGGATGTCGCCACTCTCCATCGTCGGCATGAAACCGCCCATGAGATGAAGGTCCGAACCGCAGATCGCGCAGGCCGTAACCTTGATCACGACATCGCGGTCATCCTCGATCTTAGGATCTGGGACGCTGTCGCAACGGATGTCGCCCTTGCCGTGCCAGGTAAGCGCTTTCATTCGGGTATCTCCATGGCTGCCCGAGCCGGAAAGGGTAGTTGAGCCGAACGGAAGGGCGTCAGGGCAATCTCCCAGTCAGCTGTTTTGTTCCCACTCTCATGCTCGAACGGGATCGCTTTAGAACAGGAGCCATGTCCAACCGGCGGGGCCGTCTGGCCCGCCGGCCGGATCGCCTACGCCTGTTACCGACCAGCGCCTGTGGTGGGCTGGTGGTGATCGCTTGTCTGCGGCGTGGGGGCGCCAGCGACGCCTTCGACTGGCGGCTTACCGCTCTTCATTTCCATGGAGCCGGAAGAGCCCTGCGTCATCTCTTCCTGCATTCCCGGCGTTCCCTTCTTTTCGGCGCCAGAGGCGGGACCCGATCCTGCCTCGGATCCTGTTGTCGCGTTATTCTCCGTCCCGGTCGCTTGGGCCATCGCGAAGCTGGTCGTGGCCGCAATAAGTGCAGCGGTAAGACCCGCAACCAAATTGTTTCTGCAGATCATCATCCGTCTCTCCCTGTGGTTTTCAGCGAGACAGCACTGAAAAAATGTGCGCGAACGCAAAGCTGTCTCGATCCATCAGTCCAGAAGACGCTCAAAAGCAGATATTGTTGCAATCGCCAGCGCTAAAATATTTCTCGATCGGAGGTGATCCAATCGCGATTGAACACCTAATGCTGTCGCTGCATTGGCCGGCTGAATCAAGACTAAGAACTTCGTCGGCAGATGAACGACTGCCCGAACTTAGACATCAAGCGCAAATGTTGGTCTGCCGGCTGCGAGCACGCGAATGCGTTTGCAGCACGTGCGCCCCGTCCTACAGCCGCCGCGTCATCTTCTACGCGCTCGCGAGGAGGCGAAGCTGCCTTTGGCGTCCGCCTCGAAATGCGGGGATGGGGCGCGGATCGGCCGGTCCTCTATCGTGCAACCAACGAGGTGGAGGCTAAGCGTTGGTACGCCGAGAGAGACGCCGCCCCCGTCCCCGGGAGCTGTCTGGAACTCAGGGACGGGGACGACGCGGGCGGTTTGGGAGGACTCGCCCAGCCGATTACGCGATGGCGGCGGGGTGGTTCCTAGCGATCGCCTGACAATGATGGAGCGTCCGCCCTAGCCCGACCAATCCGTTCGAGTCAGCTGGATGTGCAACCTCCACAGCCTCACTTAACGCCAGGCAGCGATCCGCGCGCTGACCCGCGCCCTTGTCGACCGCACCGGCAACCTCCCCCATGACGAACAGCCGCCGCGGCGCGGATGCTCTCCGTCGCGAGATTGCTGACGGCGCTCTCCTCGGCCTCTCCCATGAAGCGTTTTACGATGCGCTCGCCGGCGTGCCGCGCCCTTGGGCGGTCTGGTACGAAGGTTCAGGCGGCCTCGGCCCGGCCAGATCTGGCGAACACAAGGAAGACCAGCGCAAGCGCCGTGATCGCTGCGATCATCGCCCAGGCCTCATTGATCGCCTGGGCGAGCGCCGCCTTCTCCACCATCGGTCGCATCATCGAAATGCTTCTTGGCGTGTGCTCTGCCCCCAGCTGCATCTCGAAGAGAGGACGGGGAATCCCGACAAAGCGGGCGGCGTCGAAATCTCCGGCTTGCAGGCGCTGTCTGAGATCTTCGCCGATCGCGGGCGCCCGGCCATAGATCACGGTGTCGATCAGCGCGAGGCCGATCGCTCCGCCGAGATTGCGCATGAGGTTGAACAGCCCGCTCGCATCGGGAACGCGGGCCGGGTCGAGATGGCCGAGCGCGAGGCGCGTCGGCGGCAGCAGGCAGAACATGATCGCGACCCCCCGCACGATCTGGGGCGCGAACATCTCGGCGAAGTCGGTCTTTGGCGTCTGGACGGCGCTCAAGGCCAGACCGACCGCGAAAAGCGCAAATCCGGCCGATGTCAGCAGACGCGCGTTGGCGCGCTGCTCGAGCGCGACCGCAATCGGCGCGACCAGAAGCTGGGCGACGCCGGTGACCAGCATGACCGAGCCGATCGCCAGCGCGTCGTGGCCGCGCACGAAGGCGAGGAACACCGGCATGAGGTAGACCGAGCCAAACAACCCGACGCCGAGCACGAAGCTGAGGCAACAGCCGAGCGCAAACCGCCGATCGGCCAGGCAGGCGAGGTCGACCAGCGGAACGGCTTGGGCGAGCGTGCGGCGCGCGAAGGCGATGCCGCTCGCAAGGGTCAAGACGAACAGGCCGAGCGTCAGTCCGCTGGTCCAGCCGCGTTGCGGCGATTCCTTCAGGCCGATCTCAAGCGCGCAGAGCATGGTCGCGAGCAGCACGAGGGAGATGACGTCGAGCGTCTTGGCGTGACGCCATTGGGCCGCCTCGCGCGGCAGACGAATGAGGCCGACGATAATGGCGACCGCGCCGGGCGCGAGATTGATGAGAAACAACCAACGCCACGATTGGGTCTCCGTGATCCACCCGCCAACAATTGGACCGACGGTGGGCGCGAGGACCGCAAGAACGCCGGCGAGCGTGGTCGCCGCGCCCTGCCGTTCTTTCGGGAAGAGCACGAAAACCGCCGAAAACACCGCGGGAATCAGCGTGCCTCCCGAAAGACCCTGCAGAACGCGCCACGCGATGAGATCGCCGAAGCCGGAGCTGAAGGCGCAACCGGCGGAGGCGAGCGTGAAGATCGCGAGCGACCAGGCGAACAGGCGACGGACGCCGAGCATGCGGGTCAGCACGCCCGTCAGTGGGATGGCGATCACTTCCGCAATGAGATAAGCGGTCTGCACCCAGCTCATCTGATCCGGCGCGATTTCAAGCGCGCGCTGGATCGTCGGAAGAGACGTGGCGACGATCTGGACGTCGAGCACCGCCATGAACATGCCGGCGCACATGGCGCCGAAGCCGGTCCAGGTTGCGGTCATCGGCGGGGGGCGCCCCGTCTCAGCCGCTTGGGACATGAGCCCAGCGATCGAGCGCTCGACGCTCGGCCCGAATCCGGATGGTCAGCACGACGGCGTTGGCGATCGAGAAAACGAGCGCATACCAGGTCAGGCCGAAAGCGAGCGGCAGGACCGCGATCTCCCCGACGACAACGCAATAATTGGGATGTGAAAGCAGACGGTATGGACCGCGGGCGACGAGAGGCGCGTTCGGAAGCACAATGATGCGGGTCGTCCAGCGCCGGCCGAGCGTCGCGAGAACCCAGATCCGCAGCGCCTGAAGCGCGAAGAACACGATGAGCCAGAGGGTCTGCAGTTCGGCGTTCCAGCCTAACCCCCAGAGCCCCGCCAGCCATGCGGCGTGGAGCAGGACGATCGCCGGGTAGTGCCTCGGCGCGAATTCGATAGCGCCCTGCGCCATGAGCGCCGCCGTGTTCCGGCGCGCCAGCCATAGTTCGGCGAGCCGCTCGGCGGTGACGAACGCGAGAAGGACCGCGCCGGCCGTCACACAAACCTCGTCAGCGAGACGCAGCTCGCTGTGAAGCCGGGGCCCATGGCCGTCAGGAGGGTGCGCGGCGGCAGGCCTTTCGCGATCAGGCGCTCCAGAACGAACAGGGCGGTGGGTGAGGACATGTTGCCGTAGTCCGCGAGGATTTCGCGCTCGACGTCGAGCGCATTGTGCGCCAGGGACAACGCCTTCTCCAGCGCTTCGATAACTTTTGCTCCGCCAGGATGGCACGCGAACCGATCGACGTCGCCGCGCGCCAGTCCGCCGCGCTCGATGATGAGGTCGATGGCGGCGGCGATCTTGGCTTCTGCGAAGAGCGGGATCGAGCGGTCGAAGATCACCCCGAGGCCCTCGGCGTCGACGTCCCAGCCCATGATCGCGAGCGTGTTCGGCCAGGTGTGCTGGCCGCTTGCCTCGATCGCGGCGATCCCGGTTTCGCCGGTCCGCACGAGGCACGCCGCGGCGCCGTCGCCGAACAAGGCGGTCGCGACGATGTTGGCGTTGGTCAGCTTGTCGAGACGGAAAGACAGCGTGCAGAGCTCGACCGCGACGAGCAGCACGAGGCTGCCAGGGCGCCCGGCGGCGACGCGCGACGCGATCGACAGACCCGAGACGCCGCCCGCGCAGCCCAAGCCGAACACCGGAACGCGCTCGATGTCGGCGCGAAAGCCGATCCTGTCGATCACGCGCGCTTCGAGGCTCGGCGTTGCGACGCCGGTGGACGACACGGTCACGACCGCGTCGACGTCTCCGGCGGTCAGGCCCGCATTGCTGAGGGCCTTCTGCGCAGCGGCGACGAACAGGTCGCCGCCAACGTCGAGATAGGCTTCGGTTCGCTTCGCCCATCCAAGCGGGTCGAGAAACCATTCCGCAGGGCGCGCCGCAAAGCGCTCGCGGATGCCGGCGTTCTCGAACACCGTCGCGATTCGCTCGAAGTCTTTGAACCGGCCGGCGAAGCTGCGCCGCGCAAGGTCCGCCGCCTCATCCTGCGTGATTCGAAACGGAGGAACGGCGGTTGCGACCGCGAGCAGGCTGACTGGGGCGCTATGAGGCATGCTGCGGCCTAAATGGCATCGGTCGAAGGCCTCCGCGACGACCTGTCAGGGGTAGGCCGCTCGCCGCGAGACGTCACCGGAATACGCAGAAAGCGCGCGGGCGGACGCCTCCGATGGCGGATAGGATGTCAATGAGGCGGATGCAGAGTCTGCGTTCGGACGTCACCGCGTTGCGATCCGGTAGCGCAAGCTCAGGAACACGTAGGCACCAACCCACTAGCTGCCTCGATGAGGCCGCCGCTCTTGGCGTAGCGGCTGACGTGGAGTCCGCAGGGCCCTAGCGGTGCGCGCAGACAGCGCGGATTCAATGCCGCGTCGCTAAAGAGATAGGGAGTAGGTTGGGCCGGAGGGGCTACATCTGGGAGGTAGCTATCCGCCAGCCCCAACTTGTTCCGCTTGCCAAGCGCCTTTGAAGCCAGAGCACATATTGGCGATCCGGCAGAAACGGAAGATCAACGGTCAGATCCGTGACTGGCGATGTTCAACTGCGCTTTGGACGCCGGGCCGCACCGCAAGGACTGTTACGCCCGCACGGTCGCCGTCGTTTTCCTGCGGGTTAGAGGCCGACCTTTATCTTTCCGCGACCGAGGAGGGCTGGAGATTTGATCTCTCGATAGTCGAAGCGGCCTCCCCGACCAGATATTTGTTCAGCGTAGATCTCGATCATCTGCGGCTTGCCCAGAAGGTACCCCTGAATCTCCGCGCAACCCTCAGCTCTGAGAAAATCGAGCTCCTCCTCGGTCTCCACGCCTTCGGCTATTACCGGCATGCCGAGCGCCGCCCCCAATGTCAGGATGCTTCTTACGATAGCCGCGGATTGTCCGTTGCCCGCAACTCCGCTGACAAAGCTCCTGTCGATCTTGATCTTGTCGAACGGAAACGACTGCAACGACGCAAGCGAAGCGTAGCCTGTTCCGAAGTCGTCCATCGCGATTTTGACGCCTAGGGACTTTAGACGCCTCAGGATTGTCAGTGCGGTCTGGGCATCTCGAATAAGCACGCCTTCCGTGATCTCCAGTTCAAGCCGGCCCGGCGCGAGCCCGGTGTCGAAGAGGATCGAATGAACGAGGCTCGCCAAGTCTCCGAACCTGAATTGAACCGGCGAAAGATTGACGGCGATCTGCAGCGGAGAAGGCCACGACGCCGCCTCGCGACAAGCCTCGCGCAAGGTCCATTCGCCGATCTCCACGATCGAACCGTCCTGCTCGGCAAGCGGGATGAAGGTGGCCGGCGACACCAGCCCGCGCTTGGGATGGCGCCATCTGGCTAGCGCCTCGAAACCGCAGATCGTCCCGTCGATCCGCGCTTGGGGCTGGTAATGCAGTAGCAGTTCCTGGTGCGCCACAGCTGTTCGCAGGTCGTGCTGCAGCGCGTACCGCTCTCTTGTCTGCCGGTCCATCTCGGGATCGAACACCTGCAGCATCCGTCTACCGTCGGCTTTTGCGCGGTAGAGCGCGGCGTCGGAGTTCGCCATCAGCGAGGCCACATCGCTCCCGTCCCTTGGGTAAAGCGCGGCCCCAACGCTGACGCTGATCGAGATCTGCTGTCCGCGTACGGAAATGTCGCCGGATACCGCCTTAAAGACGCGGTCCGCCAACTCCTTCGCCTTCAGTTCCGAGTCGCCGCCCTCCGACAGGATTATGAACTCGTCGCCGCCGACACGCGCGATGAACGAGCCGTCCGTCGCGAGTTTCAGGCGGTCCGCGATCGCGCAGAGCAGTTCGTCTCCGGCAGCGTGGCCGAAGACGTCGTTTGCTTCCTTGAAGTGGTCGAGATCGACGCTCAGAACGGCGAACGACCCGCCATCCGCCGCGGCTCGTTCGATCGCGCTCTCGAACCGAAGCGACAGAGCCGTTCGGTTCGGAAGATCGGTCAGCGCGTCGTGATGAGCGAGATGGGCGATCTCATGGTGGCGGGCCATGAGTTCTGTTCGCGCCGCTCGAAGGCTCTCTCGCGCCCTGTCGAGGCCGTAGGCCGCGTCCTGAACCTTGTCCTGGAGAATGTTGAAGCTGTGCCCCATTTCGCCCAGTTCGTCCCTGGACGTGATCCTCACCGGAGCGATGTCGACCGAAGCGTGGGCCGCGTCGAGGTCGCCGCGGCCGAGCGCAGCCATCGCGTGCGAGAAATCTGTCAGCGTTCCGGAAGCCAGGCGCCGCGCCGCTTCGCTCACCTGCTCCGCGGAATGGGTGATCATCCCCGGCAGGACGAGCCCGACGCTGATCGTCAGGAGGGCGACGACAACGAAGATGTCCTCGAGCACGGTCGCCAGCGTGCTCTGTGCGTGAGGCACGCTTTCCACCGCAAGCAGATAGCCCGCGCCGTCCAGTACGAGGACAAAAAGCATGGCGCCGGTCAGCTTGAGATGAAGGGTTTGCGGGATGAGCGGCAGCCCCTGGAGCCGCCGATCCTCCATCATTCGCCATGCGTAAAGGGCGGCCCCCGAATAGGCGAGCGCCAGTCCGCATAGCACCGTAGGCAGCCCGAACTGCTGAAAGCCAAGCACGGCCGTCAGCAGCCAAAACCCCGCTGAGGCCACGCCGAGCATGATCGTTCCGCGCGGCGCGCGATAGGGCCGCTCCGCCTCAGGCTGGTCACGGCGCAGCAGCCAGGCTGCGACGTTTGGCATGCAGATGCTGATCAGGTACGTGAAGTTCGCGGCGGCGATGAACCAGAGCGGATAGCCGCTCAAGATGAAGAGCGTAGCGGAGCCGCCAGTCAGCAGCGTGGCGGCCCAGGGACAGTCCGTCGAGGTCCGCTTGGCGAGAAAGCGCGGCAGAAGTCCGTCTTCGCTGAGTTGCGACAGCGTTCGCGCTGCGCCGGCCAACGGCTGGAGCGTGCCGTGAAACATGTTCATCATCATGAACCAGATCGCGGCGGACTTACCGAGGCCGCCGAGCAACGGCGCGAATGTTGGCCCAAGCACGAGCGCGAGCTGCATTCCCAAGGGACCGGGGCCGACGACGCCGAGCCATACGACGGGAAGAACGAAGAAATACATTCCCGCCATCGCGCCGCTGGCGAACATCGCTCGCGGGAGATTGCGATCGGGGTCGATCGTCTCGCCTACATGACACGCAGCGGCCTCGAAGGCTGGCGCCGCAAAGCCGATCAGATACAGTCCCGCCATGATCGACGTGACATCGCCGAACAGGCCCTCGAAGGGGCTGTTCAGTGAGAAATCGGTGGCTTGACGCCAGTCGACGGAGCCGCTGAAGACGGAGCCGATCGAGGATATCAGCGCGAGGCCGGCTGACGCCGTCGCGACCGGCACGGCGAGGCGCACGACCCACTTTATTCCGCAGAGATTGACGACTGTGAAGAAGGCGACCAGCGCGCACGCCACCAGTTCGACCGGCAGGCCGGGCAAGTACCATTGTTGGATCGCCGCGGCTGACAGAACCGCGGTCAGACCGCACGTCGGAACCCAGCCCCACCAGTAGCATGACCCTGTCAGCGCGGAGAGCACGGGGCTATAAGGCTTGAAGGCTTCCGCACATGCCGCTGAGATGCCGCCCACCCGGTTGGGCCACATCAGCACCAACTCGGTCCAAGCCGGCGCTGCGGCCCAGCTTACGATGAGGCCGACAATCAGCAGCGGGACCGCGGCGCTACCTTGACCAGGAATACTCCCCTGGCCTGCAAAAAGCGCCGCCATAAGAAAGAGACTTTGATTGCTGCCGCCCATGGCGAGGGCGGTCGTTCCGATCCATCCAAGCGTTCTCGGATGCGGCGTTGGCTGAACTCGGTCCGATGCAGGCAAGCTCATCATCCGCACGGCTCAAACCGATGGAGTAATCACCGATGGTGACGCCCACGATTTCGTGAGCGTCCTATAATTGAGCTTTCCCGATTAACACTTTGCTCGATCTGCCCGCCGCCCTTTACCGACCAAGAGCTAATCCAGCGCGCCGCCCTGCGCCTAGCCCTTCTTTCCAGGGCGGCCGCGCGCTTCTTCGTGGCATCGAAGATGCCGCGACTGGAAGCCGGCATGCCCCAACGGGCCATGATGGCTCCCCACCCCGCAACTGCTTTCGTCAGCCCAGAGACGGCGCCCACGCGGATGCGAAACGTGTGGTTAGGCATAGCTGCACTTAGCGACGTGGAATGGAGCTGCCAGACGCCCCTAGGCCGTTACCTCTTTAGCCTACGCGTCGGATGTTCCCAGGTGGCGAGATCAAAGCCTTGAAGCACCAGATTAAGGACTTGTTGCATTCGTCACGGCTGTGGGTGGCGCTCGCTGTTCTCGCGCCGATCGGCATGCTGATGGCCTCCGGCGCCATGCTCATCGAGCTTCGGCAGGACGCATGGAGCGAAGCCCAACAAACCGCCAGCAACCTGCTGCAAGTCATTGCGCGTGATGTCGACCGGAACATCGAGGTTATCGACCTGTCGCTGCAGGGCGCCGTCGAGAACCTTCACGCTCCAAAGAGCGCAGAGGCCACGCCGGAACTTCGTCAGCGCATTCTGTTCGATAGAGCTGCGACTGCACGAGACATCGGCGTCATGCTGATCCTCGACGAGAACGGCGACGCCGTTTTCGACGCGAACGGCGTTCCGCCGCGGACCGTGAACAATTCGGATCGAGACTACTTCCAGTGGCACAAAAAATGGCCGGATCTCGGGCTGCACATCAGCCGGCCCGTCATCTCGCGCCTGACGGGGGTGCCGATCACGGTGCTCAGCCGTCGAATCAATAAGCCCGACGGATCGTTCGGCGGGATTGTCCTTGCAAGCCTGCGGCTTTCCTACTTCGTCCGGCTCTGCGAAAATCTCGGTCTGGGATCCAACGGTGGCATCAACCTCTATCTGCGGGACGGCACGCGCCTCGTGCGGTACCCCTATTCCGACGCCGACGTTGGCGTGAACATCGCCGGAACGCCGAACTTCGATCGCTTCGTTGCGGAAGGCAGCGGTTCGTTCGTCGGCAAGTCGACCCGAGACGGCGTCGAGCGCCTTTATACTTTCACACAGATCGGCGAGCTTCCCCTCGTGCTGAACGTGGGTCTCGCGACGGCCGACATCGAAGGAAAATGGCGCAGCAAGGCAGCGGTGATCGCTGCCGTGATGGTCGTCCTCTGTGGCCTTGCGGGCGGGCTGGCGCTTCTCTTCGGCCGAGAGCTACGCCGCCGCACCGCGATACAAGCTGAACTCGCCCGTCTTTCGAGCACCGACGCTCTGACTGGCTTGTTCAACCGCCGCCACTTCGATTACGAGCTTGAGCGCGCCTTAGGCGACGCCCGCCGAAACAGAAAGTCGCTGTCTCTGCTCATCGTCGACGCCGACCACTTCAAGAGCGTCAACGACCGCCACGGCCATATCGTAGGGGACGAAGTGCTCAAGGGCTTGGCGCGTGGTCTTTCGGCCAGCGTGCATCGGCCAGGCGATCTGGTCTGCCGGCTTGGCGGCGAGGAGTTCGCGATCATCCTGCAGAGTACGGATCGCGACGGCGCCCTGATTGTCTCACAGAAAGTGCACTCCGAGATCCGCCAGGTCGCGGTCGAGAAAGCCGGCATCTCTGCGGGCTCGGTCACTGTCAGCATCGGCCTCGCCGTAGCCGGCCAGAGTGAGACGATGTCGGTCGAAACGCTTTATCAACGAGCGGACGGCGCGCTTTACGAAGCCAAAGCCAATGGCCGCAACCAAACGCGGTGCGCGGTTGAACCGGCAGAAAATGATCAGCAGCCACATCTGCTCCGCTTGGTAAAGCGAAGTTAGCTCTGCGCTCGAACACTATCCCGCATCTCGTTACGCACCACGACTGTCAGCGCTTATCCGGCAACGGCCGCTGCAATGCCTTCGGCAGCTTAAGCGTCACTCTACGTCTTGGCTTTGTGTGAGCTTCGCATACCAACCTGCATAAGGCGTGTTTTGCGCCATCTTGCGATTCATGTCCGGCGCGCCGTCCGTCCACCAGACTGGTCCACGCTCGCCAAGGGCAACCTTTGCTGCGTCGACGCGAGCCCGGGCCGCCTGCAACGCGGCCTCGTCGCCTCTAGCACCTCGCACGGTTCTGCGCGCCGACATTAGGTCCGAGATAAGGAGCTCGCGCTCGGTTGCCGGCAGAGAGGGTTTGCTAAGCCGCCAGAGCCGACCGTTGACGACGAAATACCTGCCGTCCGGCGTTCGGGGATGCTTAGGGTCGCACTCCATTGCTCGCCTTTCAGTCCACAAGGTCGCTGATAATCCGCTGAACGACCGCGACGCAGGCGGAGGCGGGCAGAAGACCGATCGCAGCGGCCGTCCAAACGCCGCCAAGGGGCGCGACCTTCAGGAGCTCCAGCTTCAGGTTGACGGTCGGGGTGGTAGTGCGCGCGCTTTAATTTGACACGGCCGACGAGCTCCGCGAGCTCGGCTCGAGCCCGCAGGCAGATAGCCCTGATCGCCTCCCTGCATTCAAGACGGTTCGTAGCGGTGCGGACCCGCGGGCGGCTCACGGCGCGATTTTGAGGCGGCTGCAGACCCCGCACGTAGCCGAGACGGCACAGCTGACGGATTGAGCTGCTCCTCGTCACCCTCCGCGCTCTCCACGCCGTTCTCGAGCAGAAGCGCGTCAATCTCCGGAATTTTGATGCCGGTGACGACAGGGCCTCGCCCAGATATCAACTCGGAAACTCGATCTTGAGGGCCTCCGCGTCCCACGAGCCGGTTTCCCCAAACGGTTAAGCGCGATCGCCAGCGAACGCAGCTCGTGGGCCGAAAGGTGCGTGACGCGGCAAGAGTCGGCGGGTCTGCGAAAATGCGGCCTCACGGCCGCCGGAACGATCTCGCCAGTTCCGGAATTGCATCCGCGACAGCGGAGCGCGCGGTCAGGACGCAATGAGGCGAGGAGGATGGGGGCGTGAACGCTCCGAGCGACGAGCCACAGCCTTCCGCCCAGTTCGGCCTTCCGCTTACGACCGCGCCTATGGAGGCGCGCGCAGCCGACATCCTCCCGGAAGAGGACGGCTGGCAGTTTGAACCGAAATGGGACGGCTTCCGCTGCCTCGCCTTCCGCGAAGGCGAGCACGTCGAACTCCGCGCCAAATCAGGCAAGCCGCTCGGACGATACTTCCCCGAAGTTGTCGAACGACTGCGGACGCTACAGGCGGAGCGTTTCGTAATCGACGGCGAGCTCGTGATCGAGATCGACGGGAAACTGTCCTTCGAGGCGCTGCAGATGCGGCTTCATCCCGCTGAGACGCGCATCCGCAAGCTCGCAGCGGAAACTCCGGCCCGGCTGATCCTGTTCGACATGCTGATGTCGACCGAGGACGGCGACGTGATGAGCCGCCCTCTTTTGGAGCGGCGGGATGCGATCATCCGCTTCGGAAAAGCAGCCGCCGCGTCCCGCCGGCTGACGGTGTCGCCTTGCACGCGTGACCGCGCCCAGGCGGAACGATGGCTGAGCGACGCCGGCCACGGCGCCACTGACGGCGTGGTCGCGAAGCGCCTCGAGCAGCCATATCAGGCGGGCGAGCGGGCAATGATCAAAGTCAAACGCCTGCGCACGGCGGACTGCGTCATCGGCGGCTTCCGCTATGAGAGCAAGAGCCGCGAGGTCGGATCGCTTCTGCTCGGCCTCTACGATGACGACGGCAAGCTGCACCATGTCGGCTACACGTCGACGATCATTCACGAGGAGCGATCAGCCCTGACCCGTCGGTTTGAGGAGCTGCGCGGCGGTCCGGGCTTCACAGGAAAGGCGCCCGGCGGGCCGAGCCGGTGGAGCACGGAGCGGAGCGGCGAATGGGAGCCGTTAAGGCCCGAGCTGGTGGTCGAGGTGCGCTACGATCACGTCACCGGCGACCGGTTCCGGCACGGGACGAAGCTGATGCGCTGGCGTCCGGACAAAGCGCCGAGCCAGTGTGGCTTCGACCAGATCACGGCGCCGCTTGTTCCTTTCGGTTTGTAATCACAGTGCTCAGCGTTTGAACCGAAAGCGGGACATGATGAAACGCTGGCTCGGTGGCCTCGGCGGAGTGGAGGTCATCTCAAAGGATCGCGATACGCTCAGAGACGCGATCGAGCGGCGCATCGGCGCGGTCGCCGGCGTGCAGTCGATGGAGATCTTTCCAGGTTTCTCGCTGTTCTACCAGAAAGCGCGCTTCCTTTCGGGCCCAAGCGAAGAAGGCGGCGTGCGCACCGTCCCGCTGCAGGATGTCGATAAGCAGATCGCCCTCGCGCTCAGCGGCGACGGGAGACTTCCGTTCCGGGCGGTGGCCGAGACCGTAGGCGTATCGGAGACGCAGGTGCGCGCCCGCGTCACCGCCATGCTTGAATCACGGCAGATGAGCATCCTGGCGATCATGAACCCGCTCGCCTTTCGGGAGCGAAGCGTGGCCTGGCTCGGGCTGAAGATCGCCGCGGGCTCGCGAAGCTATGAGGTCGCCGATCGGCTCGCCAATGAGGAGCACGTCTCCTACGTCTTCATGTGCGGCGGTCGCTTCGACATCTTCGCCGAGCTGATCTGCGACAGCGACGAGCATCTGCAAGACGTCGTCGAAACCCGTATTCGCTCGATCGAGCACCTGATGTCTTTTGAACTCTTCCTTTACATCGACCTGCATTACAAACTGCTCGGGAGCTGACACAGCCTCATCATGATGATCTGAAAAACAGGTTGTCGGATTATCGAATGGGAAGTGTCCGTTCCAAGTACGCCGAATGCGCTCAAGATGTCGTCTGGCCACAAAAAGGCGACCGCTCAGAGGCCGGTAGAGCGGCTCAGCGTCAAGTTCACCAGCCCGTCGCCTTGAGAGAGCAATCGATCAGCAAAAGTGCGTCAGAGCCGCAGTCTCGCGCGAACAACCCGGTTGCGCCCGGCGGCGGCGTTCGACGCCGCCGGGCGCCGGATGTCACGCACTCGCGCTGAACAGACTCGAGACCGCGTCGTTGAGATACGAAGTCACCGAGCTTGACGAATAGCTGTTCTGAGCCGCGAGATACTCAGAGAGCTGGCCAGCGAGCGTCGTTGACGTACCGGTGTCATCGTCGTCATCGTCATCGTCGCTCGACGCAGTCATGCCCGGACCGCCTGCTCCGCCCGGCGGAGGCGGGGGCGGAGCGCCGGCGGCTGCTTGCGACGACCGGAACGCCTCGTCCTCGGTCTGGCTCAATTCGCCGTCGCCATCGGTATCGATCGAGGAGAACAACTCCTCGGCCTTCTCGGTTGAGGCCGACTTCGGTCCGGCGGCGGTGAACTCGTCAAGCGAAACTGAGCCGGATCCATCGGAGTCCGCCTGGGTGAAGAAGCTCTGTTCGTCCTGGCCACCGGGAGGGGGCGGCGGCGGACCGCCAGCTTCCTGCTCGCCGAGCAACGCCGTGGCGCTCTCCTGCGAGAATTTTGCGAGACCGGTCGCGATCTCGCTTTCTGTTAGCGAGCCGTCACTGTCGGCGTCGAGGGAGGAGAAAGCGCTCGAAAGCGCTTCATCACTCTGGTCGATGCTGCCGCTCGGCAAACTTTGCCCAACAGATTTGAACTCCTCGAGCGAGGCTGCCCCGCTCGAGTCCTTGTCAAGCGACTTCATGAGCAGGCTCGAAATAACAGAGCTGCTACCTGAACTTAGTCCACTTATGCTCATGCTGACATCCCCGCGGCGCGATCTCAAAAGATCAGCGACAAAGCCTCGGCCGGAATTGGCCGACGCGTAAAGTTCGCAAGTAACGTGCCTTGGCGGCGTCAGTGAAGAGTAACAGACGGGCGTTTTTGACAAAACATTACTGTCAGAAACATTCGTTCACAAAGCTCCAGCCTTGAGAAGCGTCATTGTCGGTAAGACCAAGCATCATTTGATCGGGCCTGGCGAGGCCAGTGGCAGCGAGACAGTCTGCATCAGACCGCCAGAGCCGCGATTAGCGATCGATAACGTCCCTCCGTTCCGAACGACGATCTCGCGGGCGATGGCGAGGCCAAGACCTGCGCCAGGAACAGTCGCTTTCCGGCCCGGATCGATACGAAAGAACGGTTCAAACGCTCGTTCCAAGAGTTTCGGAGGTATGCCGGGCCCTTCATCTGCAATGGTCAGAACAGCGTGTCCCCAAGCCTCCTCGACCGATAAAGCAGCCCCTAAGCCGTGCGTTGCGGCGTTGACCGTGAGGTTCCGCAGCGCGCGCTTCATCGCCAAAGGACGGACATTAGCTCTCGCCGGTTGAAGACGATCCAGCGTAACGGGGAGTCCGATCTCCTTGAGCTCCGTCGCCACGTCCTGCGCGAGATGATCAAGCCGGACGATGGCTAACGCATCAGAATCAACTTCTTCGCGAACCAGCCGAATCGCGCTGTCAGCGATGCGGTCGAGCTCCTCGAGATCGGTCAGCCAGCTCGAGCGATCGTCCTCGGGCAGGAACTCGGCGCGAAGGCGCATGCGGGTGAGCGGCGTTCTCAGATCATGACCTGCCGCCGCGACGAGCCGCATCCGGCTCTCCATGGCGCTTCTGAGCCGACCCGAAAGCAGGTTGATCGCGCGAGCTGTCGCCCGGACCTCGCTTGGGCCTTTCTCAGGCAGATCTACGAAGTCGCCGTCAGGGCCGACGGCCTCGATCGCCCGTTCGAGTAGAACAAGCGGCCGCGTAGCGCGCATGACGGCGAAGATCGCGAGGCCGGCGACGCAGAGCGTCACCAGTCCCATCCAGAATGCAAAGATCGGCCACTCCCAAGGGGGCGGGCCCATGCCAGGATCCACGGACAACCATCGCCCGTCCGCCAGCTGGAGGGCGGCGACAGGCGGGCCGCGGTCTCGGTGAACAAGGCGCGCGGCGCCGTGAACATCCAGCCGCTGGAGCGCCCTTTCAAGGCTCCGAGAGCCCTCCGGCCACTGTTCTCCCGCGGGCTGCTCGGACGACAGTCGAATCGGGCCTGTTCCAATAAATTTTTCACGCTCCTCTGCCGGCACGCGGTCGAGCGCCCGAGAGACCAACGCGAGCGAGGCGGCTGCGCGCTGTTCGCCCGGACCTCCCGGACCCGGAGGTCCGACGAGGCGCAGCGCGAGAGCGGCGGCGACGGTCGCAAGCACGAGAATGGCCAGAACCAGGAGCGCCGCTATCCTCGGACCGAGCCTGTTCATAGCTCGTCCGTCTCGACGCGAACCGTTAGTTGATAGCCGCCGTTGCGCAGCGTCTTGAGGATCTGGAAAGCGCCGGCGTCGCCGAGCTTACGCCGCACTCTGCTGACCAGGACGTCGATCGAACGGTCGTAGGGCCCAAGAGCGCGACCTTGCGTGATCTCGAGCAGTTGCTCCCGCGAAAGCACACGGCCGGGCCGCTCAAGGAAGGCCACCAACAGGTCGAATTCAGCAGCCGTAAATGGCACGTCCACGCCCTCTTGCCCAACGATCTGACGTGTCTCGCAGTCGCAGTGAAAACCCGCGAAGCGGTACGTCCTGGCGCTCTGTGGTTCGATCGCGGAGGTCTTGCTGGCGCGCCGAAGCACGGCGCGGATCCGCGCGACCAGCTCACGCGGGTTGAACGGCTTGCCCACATAATCATCGGCTCCGATCTCAAGCCCGATGATGCGGTCGACGTCTTCCTTGAGCGCGGTCAGCAGGATGACGGGGATCGTCGAAGACACCCGGATGTCGCGGCACAGGTCCACGCCCGAACCGTCCGGCAACATGACGTCGAGCACGATGAGATCGGGCCGCTGACCGGCTCGCGATCTCGCCAACCGATCCTTCAGCTCGCGACCGCTCGCCGCTGTCGACACGCGATAGCCTTGCGACCGCAGGTAGCGACTGAGCAGTTTGCGGATTTCCTCGTCGTCATCGACCACAAGGATGTGGGGCTCGCTCAAGTCGGCTCCGTGTCTCGCTTGGTGGAAGCTGTAATCCGACTAGCTGATGTCAGTCTTTCGCGCGACCTATGTTGTAACGAACTGTTTCCGCCGCTTGCGCCCGGCGAAGTTCAAGCCACGTATATCGGCGACCAGCCGCGAAGCCTTGGCTTTCTGGCGCGTGTGAAATTGGCGGACGTTCAATGCGAGAGCGTCGCTGCGCCTATATGGCCGGATCGAACGCTCTTCCGCTTCCTGACGGAGCTCTTCGTTGAAAATTCCCGAGTTGACCCGCCGCCAGACCTTCGGCGCGCTTGCGGGAGGCGCCGCGTTGTCGACGGTCTCCACGCCCGCTTTAGCAACGTCGGCTTTAGAAACGGGCGCAGCGCGGCCCGCCTGCGTTCTTCCCGTACAGGCGGAGGAAGGACCCTTCTATTTCGATCCGAAGCTTCTGCGTTCCGACATCACCGAGGGGCGGCCAGGCGTCCCGTTGACGCTTGAACTCACCTTCATCGACGCGGCGACGTGCCAGGGGCTCGGTGGCGTACGTGTCGACATTTGGCACGCCGACGCTGCCGGGCGTTACTCCGGTTTTGAGCCGTCGAACGCTCCTGGCGCGGTCGCGCCTGCTGTGCGCGAGACCTTTTTGCGAGGCACGCAGATCGCCGACGATCGGGGGGCGGCGACGTTTCGGACGATCTATCCTGGCTGGTACCGGGGACGCACCGCGCACATACATCTCAAGGCTTTTATCGACGGGCGAAACACGCTGACAACCCAAGTGTACTTCCCCGATGCGCTGAGCGAGTACATCTACGAGAAGGTCGGCTCCTATTCCGCCCGCGACGCGAAACGCGACACGACGAACGGAACCGATGGCGTTCTCGGCCACACCGAGAATAGCCGAGCGACCTTTCTCAACATCCGCGAAGGCGTGGACGCTTACATAGCGGAGCTGACGATCGCTGTGGATCGCAACGGCTCCCCGCCGGAGCGACGCGGACCGCCTCCGCCGCCTCCGGGAGATTTGCGAGGCCCGGACGATCGTCGCGGTCCCCCGCCCGGCGAAGGCATGGCGCCACGACCAAGGCCCGTCGGTCCATTAGTGCCGGGCGCAAAGGCCTGACGCCTCTGGTGCCGCCATCGAGGTCGATCCGATATTTCTTGGCGTAGACGAACCGCGGCCTCCTAAGAGGCGCGGCTCGACGATATGCGCAGCGCCAGCGCCGATCGCGCGACGGAAGAAGGCCTCGATGGAACGCTCCGTTCGCTTCCCTGGTCTCCTTTACCGTTATAGTTTGACGGATAGAACGCAGCGGCATCACGCCTTGTGAGTTCAAGCGGTTTCGATGACTGAACGGATTATCGCTCTCCAGGGCGCGGCGAGTTTCGTCGTGCAGACGCGGCTCGCCTCGTTCGCGCGGGCGCGCGCAGCGGAAGGGCTGCGGGTCGTCGGCGTCCTTGAGGAATTCGGCGGATCGATCGCAACTGGCTGCGCAGGACGCGCGCTGCGCGACCTGAAGACAGAGCGTCGTCATATGATCGGCCAGGATCTTGGGAAGGGCTCCCTCGCCTGTCATCTCGACGCCTCGGCTGTCGCCGAGGCGTGCCAAGACGTTCTGAACGCTATCGAAGCTGGCCCTGATGTCGTGGTGCTGGCGAAATTCGGAAAGCTTGAGAGCGCTCGGAGCGGCCTGATCGACGCCTTCGCTGCCGCGGCCGCCCGAAATCTGCCGGTCGTAACGTCCGTAGCTCCTGTCTTTGCGGAAACATGGCAGCGCTACTCAGCGCCCCTGGCGCGCTTCGTCCAGCCTACCGACGCAGCTCTTGAGACTTGGTGGCGGGCCTTAACAGAAGAACGCGGACCCGCCCGGCGCTTCTATTCCGTCGGATAACTACCAGACGCAACTTTCGACTGCGCTTAGCGCCTGCGCTCAACGCTGCGGCGACGGCGGACAGTCGCGCTGCTGAGCTCGTGCGGAGCGAGGCTGGCGACCTTCTGAGAGGTCGGTAGGGGCCTTCGGCGTGGCGATCTGCGCCGTCATTTGTTAGGCTGACGCTCCGCCAACCCGGCGGGGCGGACGCTCCATGGCCTCTCTCAGCATCAGGATCGATCTCGACCCGGAAGGCCGCATCGGTCCAGGCAAGATCGAACTTCTCGAAGCCATTCGTCGCGAGGGTTCGATCTCGGCCGCCGGCCGCGCGATGGATATGTCCTATCGTCGCGCATGGGACCTCGTCGATGAGACGGCCAGGATCTGCGGCCAGTCGGTCGTGGCATCACAGGCGGGCGGAAAGCATGGCGGCGGAGCTCGGCTGACCGAGTACGGCGAAGAGCTGATCGCTCGCTATCGGGCTATCGAAAAAGCCGCACAGAAGGCTGCGCGCACGGAGTTGCAGGCCCTCGAATCCGGAAGGCGTCGACCCGCCTCCGCGACCGACGTCAAGGTCCGAGCCAAAGGCGCGGCTTGAACGGATTCTTCCGCGGACAAACGACCGCCGCCTGCCCTGCTCGCCAACGCCGACGTCAGTTTTTGAGGATGGCGACGGGCATATTCGCCGGCGCGTCCGAGAGCGACTGAGCGAGATCGTCCGCTCCGGACCTGTTGAGCGCATAGGAAGCTTCGAAGCCGTCGGGCGTGCTGATCGTCAGGATCATCGTGTCGCGATCTGTGCTGGCTTCGATCGTCCAGCCTCCGACCGGAAACACCATCCTCAGGCTGTCGTCGCGGTGGCGCAGACGCAGCGCGGTGCGCACTGCGCGCGGGAGAGACATCGCGAGCTGCCCGGCGCATTCGCCGGGCAGGAAGAGGTTCGCGTCCTGCCCGTCGGCTCCGCGGAAACAGACCCGGATCGCCGCGCCGTCCTCAGAGACGTCGATCGCGTCCAAGGCCTCGGCAGTTATCGTCTGGTCCGCCATTCGGTCGATCATCGCTATATTCATACAGATATAACGTTCGACGTCCACATGAGGTCCGAGGTCGCAGACGGCAGGCGGCGAACCGCGCCTGCCGTCACCAAGGCGATCAGTTCGCCTTGCGGAAGCCCGGCGTAGTGTCGACGTCCTTGGTCGAGTCGCCGCTCGCGTAGGAGCGGGCGCCGACGCCGGCAAGCTTGCCGCCCTGGACGATCAGATACTCGTCGCGGATCGGACGACCCTCGAAGTAGCACTCCAGGATCTCGCGCGTGCCCGCGGCGTAGCGGGCCTGGGCCGACAAAGAGGTGCCGGAGATATGCGGCGTCATGCCGTGATGCGGCATGGTCCGCCACGGATGGTCCTTCGGCGCCGGCTGCGGGAACCAGACGTCGCCGGCGTAGCCCGCGAGCTGGCCGCTTTCGCAAGCCCGCACGATCGCGTCGCGGTCGACGATCTTGCCGCGCGCGGTGTTGATGATGTAGGCGCCGCGCTTCATCTTCGAGATCATCTTCTCGTCGAAGAGGTTCAGCGTCTCGGAATGCAGCGGGGCGTTGATCGTCACGACGTCGCAGACCTTGACCATGTCCTCGACGCTATCGTGCCAGGTCAGGTTCAACTCCTTCTCGACGGCCTCCGGCAGGCGGTGGCGATCGAAATAGTGAAGGTGGACGTCCCACGGCTTCAGCCGGCGCAGCACCGCGAGCCCGATACGGCCGGCGGCGACAGTGCCGATGTGCATGCCTTCGACATCGTAGGAACGAGCGACGCAGTCGGCGATATTCCAGCCGCCCTTGTTCACCCAGTCATAGGACGGCAGATAGTTGCGGACCTGGCTGACGATCATCATCACCACGTGCTCCGCGACGCTGATCGAGTTGCAGAAGGTGACTTCCGCGACCGTGATCCCGTGCTCGACCGCTGCGTCGAGATTGACGTGGTCCGAGCCGATGCCGGCGGTGAGCGCGAGCTTCAGCTTGGGCGCCTTGGCGATGCGCTCGGCCGTCAGATAGGCCGGCCAGAACGGCTGCGAGATGACGACCTCGGCATCATGGAGATGCTTCTCGAGCTCGGAGTCCGGGCCGTCTTTCGACGAGGTGACGATCAGCTCGTGGCCGTTCGCCTCGAGATATTTGCGCAGGCCCAGTTCTCCGGAGACCGAGCCCAGCAGTTCGCCCGGGTTGAAGTCGATGCCCTTGGGGGTCGGCAGCTTCTGTCCGTCCGCGTAATGCGTGATCTTCGGAAGATCATCGCGGGCATAGGATTTCGGCATTCCATCGATGGGATCGTCGTAGAGAACACAGACGACTTTAGCCATTTCCTCTAATCCTTTTAAATTGAGAGAAGAGGAGACGCCGGCAAGGGCGCGCTTCGCCTATCCCCGCAGCCATTGAGGCCGCCGAGTGAAGCTCGCCAGACAGTCCATGCGCTACCCGTATTTGCCGAGCGCTTCCCCAGATCTTGCCCGTACCGACATTCTTCAGCGTCGGCTTCATGTCGGGCGAGACGATGCTCGCCGCTCTGGTCGCGGAGCGCCAATGAAAGTCTTGGAAGACCTGATAGGCGTCGACTATCAGCCGGACGCCGCATGCGCAGTCGCGGGCCCAGCTTCAATGTCGACGGTGAGCGCTGAGGCGAGCAGCGCGTCCGCCATCGGCGATCGCGGCTCCCGGTCTGAAAGGACAAGCCCCACCGCCTGGCTGTGGACGGGATCGACGAGGTCGATCGCGACGAGATCGGGCTCGGCGTGAAACACATAGAAGAACGTGTGCGGGACGATCCCCGCCCATCCGCCGTGGCGAAGATGCGAACAAACGCCCAGGAAGGAGTTGCTGACCACCTGCGGCCTGATCTCAACTCCGATCGCCGCGGCGACGGAATTGACGATGCGGCGGTTCTGCATGTCTTCGCTCAGAAGACAAAGCCGCTCCTCCGCCGCCTCTCTCCAAGTTACGCTCCGGCGGCTCGCGAACCGATGATCGCGCCGGGCGACGAAGACGTAGCGCTCGCGGTAAAGCGGCAGCCGACGAACGCGTTCGAGCGGCTCGTTCTCGAGATATGTCATCCCGCCGTCGAGTTCGAAGGCGTCGAGGCCGTCTTGAATGGCGCGGGACGTTAGCGATCGCACTTCGACGCTCGCCATCGGGTTTGCCGCGCTGAACCTCGCGGTGACGAAGGAGATCGCCGGCATCGCCGCGGGGATCACCCCGAGTTTGAGCACGCCGGTCAGCCCCTCCCGCGCGCCTGAGAGATCGTCTTTCAGGCTGTTGTAGTCCGTGAGGATCTGGCGACCCCAGGCCAGGACCTTCTCTCCCTCGGCCGTCAGCCCGACGAAGCGTTGTCCACGCACGACAAGCCGCGCGTCCAGATCCTCTTCGAGCTTGCGGATCGCGGCGGAGAGCGTCGGCTGCGCGACGTTGCAAGCGTCCGCCGCTTTCGCGAAATGCTTTTCACGAGCGAGCGTGACAAAATAGGAGAGATGACGAACGAGCATGCGAGACCCCGGCCGCGTCGGCGGCGTTGATCGTTATTCCTTGATGGATATAACGAACAGAAAGTCACCGCCATTTTGTGGCGTTGCGCTGATCGGAGGTCAACGATGACGAAACCAGGTCGACGCGCCGTCGCGATTCGTCACGTGGCGTTCGAGGATCTCGGCCTTCTGGCGCGCGTCCTCGACGCCGGAGGCTGGGAGACGGCGTATTGCGAAGCGGCGACGGAGGATCTCCGTCATCGGTCGATCGTCGACGCTGACCTGATCACCATGCTCGGCGGCCCCATCGGCGTCGGGGACGAAGCCGGCTACCCTTTCCTGACGCACGAAAAGAAGCTCATCGAACGGCGCTTGAGGCGCGGTCTTCCGACGCTTGGGATCTGCTTGGGAGCGCAGCTCATGGCGGCGGCCCTCGGAGCCCGCGTCTATCGCGGAGCCGGGAAGGAAATCGGATGGGGCCCGATCTCGTTGACCGAGGACGGAGCCCGGTCCGCCCTTGCCCCGCTCGGCAGGGCCGAGGCGCATGTGCTGCACTGGCATGGCCATACGTTCGACCTGCCGAAGGACGCGACCCGCCTCGCATTCAACGAGAACTACGAAAACCAGGCGTTCTCCTATGGCCGAGACGCCCTGGGGCTGCAGTTCCATCTTGAGGCCGGCCCCCTCGAACTCGAGGAATGGTATGTGGGCCACGCCGAGGAGCTCGCACGCTCCGGACTATCCGTTCGTTCGCTACGGGAAAAAGGACGCGGCCGCAGCGAGACCGCGGGAACCGCCGCGAGGGACGTTTTCTCCGGGTGGCTCAGCAGGATAGCCGCTGACGGCGCTCGCCAGGCGCTTGCCGTCGTGTGAGCGGACGCGGGTTCCGGTTTGCTGCGCCGCATTCGATCTCGCAATGCGCCGCTATATATTACGCCTCTGCCGCCGGCGCTTTCTTGATTGCGGGCTCGCATCCGGATGGCTGAAGAGAAGGACGATCCCATGTTCGCTTGCACCGGATACGCCACAGAATCCGCCGACCAGCCGCTCGGCCCCTACGGCTTCGAGCGCCGCGATGTCGGGCCGACGGACGTTCGCATCGAGATCGCCTATTGCGGCGTCTGCCATTCCGATCTCCACACCGCCCGCAACGAGTGGAAGAACACAGTCTATCCGTGCCTGCCCGGCCACGAGATCGTCGGGAAGATCTCGGAGGTCGGCCCCGAGGTGACCAAGTTCAAGGTCGGCCAAGTCGCGGGCGTCGGCTGCATGGTCGAAAGCTGCCGGGAGTGTGCGAGCTGTAAGGAAGGCCTTGAGCAATATTGCGAAAACGGCTTCGTCGGGACTTATAACGGCGTCGAGAAGCAGACCGGCAGGAACACCTTCGGCGGCTATTCCAAGGCAATCGTGGTCGATCAGGACTTCGTGCTGCGCATCCCCGAGAACCTCGAGCTCGCCGCCGTCGCCCCTCTGCTCTGCGCCGGCATCACGACCTATTCGCCGCTCCGGCACTGGAAGGTCGGGCCGGGCATGAAAGTCGGCATCGTGGGCCTCGGCGGGCTTGGCCACATGGGCGTGAAGCTCGCTCACGCGATGGGCGCGCATGTCGTGCTGTTCACGACATCCCCCGGCAAGGTCGAGGACGGCAAGCGCCTCGGCGCCGACGAGGTGGTGATCTCGAAGAACCCGGACGAGATGGCGGCGCACGCCGGAAGCTTTGACTTCATTCTCGACGCGGTCGCGGCCGCCCACGACATCAACGAATATCTCAATCTGCTGAAGCGCGACGCCACGCTATGCCAGGTCGGAGCGCCGGAGGATCCGCTGGCGGTCGCGGTCTTCAGCCTGATCTTCAAGCGCCGCAACTTCGCGGGCTCGCTGATCGGCGGCATCGCCGAGACTCAGGAGATGCTCGACTTTTGCGGCGAGCACGGCATCACCTCGGACATCGAGATCATCGAGATGGCCGAGATCGAGAACGCCTATGCCCGCATGCTGAAGAGCGATGTGAAGTACCGCTTCGTCATCGATATGGCGACGCTTGAAGCCGCCTGACCCACCGACGCCATCAAGTCGCTGGCGGCGGTCAGTCGCCGGCGGCGGAGGCCACCAGGACGGGCTTGGCGCGATAGAGGTCCGGCATAAGCCGTTTCAGCGCCGCAACCTTCGGCAGGTCGTTGGTCGCGATGTACGGATAGGTCGGGTTCTGCGTCAGGAAGTCCTGGTGGTAGGCCTCGGCGGGGTAGAACGCCCTGCCCTGCTCGATCGTCGTCACGATCGCCGCGTCGAAGGCGCGCGCCGCGCTGAGCTGCGCCACATAAGCCTTCGCGACCTTCGCCTGCTCGGGCGTCGTCGGGAAAATCGCCGAGCGGTACTGCGTTCCGTGATCGGGCCCTTGGCGATTGAGCTCGGTCGGGTCATGCGCCACCGAGAAGTACACCTGCAGGATATGGCCGAGCGAAACCTTCTTCGGATCGAAGGTGACGCGCACGGATTCCGCGTGGCCGGTGTCGCCACCGCTGACCTGCTGATACGACGCGGTCCGCTGCTCCCCGCCCTCATAACCGGAGACGGCCGCGGCTACGCCCGCGACGTGCTGGAACACGCCCTGCACGCCCCAGAAGCAGCCGCCGGCAAGCGTGATGGTCTCGAGCCCCGCGCCTGCGGGCTCGTCGAGCGTGGGCGCTGGGATCGCGCGACCCTCCTCCGCCGAGGAATACGTCGCCGTCAGCGCGGCGCCGAGCGCGAGCGCTGCGGCGAGGCCGAGCTCCTTAATCGATGAAGCGGTCATCGGTCTTCCCTCTCAGCCAAACATAGATGCGAAGCTTAAACGCCGAGCGGGAACTCGATCTCGCATACTCGGTCGGTAACTCGCCCGACAAGCGCTTGTAGAGCCGTTACGCGGGTGTCCGATTACCGTGGCCAGCGTTCACGCATAACCTTCCTTCGTCTCGGCGCCATCGAACGTTACGCGTGCCCCACGCCGGCGGCGTTTCATCATCGCCACACCAGGCGGAGGTCACGCTCCTCAGGCGGTTGCCGGCTTGAACGTCATGGCGACGCCGTTCATGCAGTAGCGCAGGCCGGTCGGCTTCGGGCCATCGTCGAAGACGTGGCCGAGATGCCCGCCGCAGCGGGCGCAGTGCACCTCCTCGCGCGTCATGCCCCAGGTGCTGTCGCTGCCCTGGCCGAGCGCGCCCTTGATCGGCGCCCAAAAACTTGGCCAGCCCGTACCGCTGTCGAATTTGGTCTCGGAAGCGAAAAGGTCCCTGTCGCAGCCGGCGCAGGCGAAGCGGCCGCGCCGGTGCTCGTCGTTGAGGGGGCTCGTGAAGGGCCGCTCGGTGCCGGCGTTGCGTAGGACCGTGAATTGGCCCGGCGTCAGCCGCGCCTTCCACTCGGCCTCGGCGTACGCCACCTCGAACTTGCCCGACGCCGCCGTCGCCGGTCGGCGGAAGAACGCCAATCCCATCGCCGTCAGTCCGGCTGTGGCTGCAAGCGCGCCGCGTCTTGTCGTGGCCATGTCGATCCCTTCCTCAAAGCTATCGTTTCGAGGAGTACGAACTCACGCGTCGGTATTCTTACAGGAACAAGGCAGGGTCACGGGTTCGTGATCGACAGCTATTCGGATGCGACGGCGGATCGTCGAAGCGGAGTGAGCACTCACGCAAATTGGACAGCGCGATCGTAATCCATTCCCCACGAAATCATCCGCGGATCGATCCGGATCGAGGTCGGCTCGCAAGAGGAACATAGGTCGTCGCTCATCGTTGGCGGTTCGAGAAGGTCGTCCCTGACGGCCAGCCGCTATACCCGAGGAGAGCCGCCGATGTTCCTGGCGTCGCCGCAGATGTCGAGCTTCATCACCGGCGAGGCGCTTCCTGTGATCGGCGGATACACCGACCGCTGACCTCGTCCAAGGAACGAGCTGCCGTCGCTTATCCCTTTTGATGTCCGATCGCCCAGACATAGGTCGCCAACGCGTCGACCTGGTCTTCGGAAAGATCCGCGCCGCCCATCGGCGGCATCGCGCCGGGATGCTGTTTGGGTTCGGACACGCCGGTCACGATGGTCTTCTTCAGCCCTTCGAGACTCCCATCGCTCCACTCCCATGCGCCTGACGTCAGCGACGGCCCGATCGGGCCGCCACCAGCGTCGCCGCCGTGGCATCCGGCGCACGTTCCGCCGGCTTCTTCGCCGCGGAAGATGCGGCCGCCGAGCGCGACCTTCTCTGGCGTGGCGCCCGAGGGCGTCGGGAGCTTCACGCCCGCGTTGGGATCGATGCCTTCAGGCGGCGCCGCCTGGGCCGACGCGCTAGCCGCTGGAGCCGCGGGAGCGGCTTCGATTGCAGCGGACGGGTTCCCCTTGTACGTCACGCGCCAGATGCGGCCGGCCTGATCGTCGGAAATATAGAGGGAGCCGTCAGGGCCGACCGCGACGCCGGCTGGACGATGAGCCGCTCGCCCTGGCTCCTTGATCTTCCCGGCAAAGCCGTCTGCGAAGATCACGTAGTCGCCGTTCGCCTTGCCATCCTTCAGCGGCTGGAACACGACGTTGAATCCGTCCTGTGGAGAAGGCGCCCGGTTCCACGAGCCGTGGAACGCCACGAAGGCGCCGCCCTTGTAGGCGCTTGGGAACTGGTCCCCGAGATAGATCTCCATGTCGTTCGGCGCCCAGTGCGCGGGAAAGGCGGCGACCGGCGGACGCTTGTCCGCGCATGGGCCGACCTTCTTGCCGCCGTCGCCGCCATATTCCGGCGCAAGCACGAGCTTCTTCTGGGTCGGATCGTAGTAGCAATAGGGCCATCCGAAATCGGCTTCCTTATCGACCAGGACGACCTCCTCCGATGGCAGTTCTGCGCCCTGTCTGGGCGTGTAGAGCTTGCCCCAGCTCTCTGCGAGCTGGTCTCGACCGTGCTGCGTCGCGAACAGCCGCCCTTCGGCGTCGAAGGCGAGGCCCTCGCCGTTCCGGAGCCCGGTGGCGTATCGCTCCCTGGGAGAAAACGTCTGGCCCGTTTTATTCGCGTCGTAGCGCCAGACGCCGGCCCGGGTCTCCAGCTCGACGCAGGGATCGGCGCCTTTGATCCCGGTCATCCGGTTCTTCGGCTGGCAGCTGTTGGTGGCGGAGCCGACCCCAATGAACAGCTCGCCATCCTTCGAGATCGCAAAGGGATGCATCGGATGATCGCCTACGTTCGGGATGCCCGAAACCACGACGTCGGGCTCGCCCCTCGGCGCGACGCCGTCTGCTGGAAGAGCGAAGCGGACGATCTTGTCATCCATCTCCGCGTAGAGCTTGCCATCGTGGATTGCGAGGCCGGTGCCGCCGGCGGACCCCTTCGCGGCGGTTCCTCCGAACCGCTCGACGGTTTCCGCATTGCCGTCGCCGTCCTTGTCCTGCAGGGCGACGAGGAAGCCGGCGTTCGGCTCGGGCTTATCCTTGTAATAGACGCCGCTCCAATTGTTGACGTAGACGACCCCGTTAGGCGCGACCGCAAGATGACGCGCGTGGCCGATCCCGTCGGCGAACACGCTGACGCTGAAGCCCGGGGGAAGAGTGACCGCGTCCTTTGCGCCCTCCTGTGCGAACGCCGACGAACATGCGGCGAGCCCGACGGCGCACGCCGCCAGCACAGCCGCGCCTCCCTCGAGTTTCGGACGAGATGTCATGACCGGTCTCCAGGAGGCTTTGCGCCTCTGTTGGTCGGGACGCTCGACGCAGGATCAGGCGTCGGAGGCTTCAACGATCAAAAACGTCAGTTCTTCGGCAGCGGCATCGAACGCAGGCGGAAGGCGTCCGGCGTCTTCCCCTTCTTGTCGGGGTCGCTGAGAGAGGCGAGCTGGCCTTCGGCCACCCAGATTGTGTCGCCCGCGACTGCAACCCCCGTCGGCCCGGCGAATTTCTGGAGAGTCTCGACCTTTGCCTCGTCGCCGGCGACCGTGACGCGGTCCAGCGTGCCGCCGCCCTCCACCATCAGGAAGCCGCCCGGTATCGGCTTCAAGCCATCAGGATGGGTGAGAGGACGCGAGGTCTTGAGCTTCGTGATCTTGCCGGGGGCGCCCATCTTGACGTCGATCCGGAACATCTCGCCCGACTGGTAGGTGTTGACGTAAAGAGCGCCATCGTCGCCGAAAGCGATCCCGTCGAGACCGCCCTTCAGCGCGTCGTCTTGGACGAATACCTCGAGATCTTTGGCGTCCGGCTTCAGCCGCAGGATCTGAGGCGCGGCGGTGTTGGTCACGTAAAGCGAGCCGTCCTCGCCGAGCGCAAAGTCGTTCGCGATTGCGGGTCCGCCGGGCAGCCGGGCGCTCACCTTCGGCGTGCCGCTCTTCAGATCGAAACCCTTGACCCAGGCGCCCTCGACCGCGCTCGGCCCCTTCAGCCCGATTGCGGATGCGTCGTTCGAAGCGACCCACAGCGTGCCGGTCTTCTCGTCCGCCAGCACGCCGAAGGTGGAGCGCGTGTCGTGCTCGCCGGGCTTGAAGAACGGGACCGGCGTGGAGCCGACCGGAGCCACGCGCAACACGCCGCCATCGGTGATGCTGCTGACGAACAGGGTCCCGTCCGCGAGCGAGGCTACGCTTTCCGGGAAGGGCGAGCCCGCCGGCAGCGTGACATCGCTATCCGCCGCCGCAGCGGTCGCCAGCCCGATTGCTATCGCCGCAGAGGCGACAATGCGCCATGTCGCTCGTCCTGACGCAAAAGGACCGCTGCACAACGTCATCGCTGCCTCCTCGAACTGTTTTCGTTATAATTTCCTGAACATAGCGTCCGCTTCCGGGCAGCCCAGCTAATCGGACGGGCGTCATCGCAATCAGGGTTTGCGCGCGGGCGGACGCGGTCGAGGGGCATTCCGGAGGCCCGCTGGCTTACGCCAGCGGGCCTTTCTTCATCGCTGCCCCTGCAGGGGCAGCCAAGGTCTGATCAGGCGATGTCGAAGCGGTCGAGGTTCGTCACCTTGGTCCAGACGCCGACGAAGTCCTTGACGAACTTCTCCTTGGCGTCGGCGGCGGCATAGACCTCGGCGAGCGCGCGCAGCACCGAATTCGAGCCGAAGACGAGGTCGGCGCGGCTGGCCGTCCATTTCTTCTCGCCAGTCTTCCGGTCCGTCCCCTCGAACGACGTCTTGGCCTCGTCGGTCGCCCTCCACTTCGTGTCCATCGAGAGCAGGTTGACCAAAACGTCGTTGGTGAGGTGGCCCGGGCGATCGGTCAGAACGCCCTTGGTCGACCCGCCGACATTGATGTTGATCGCGCGCAAGCCGCCGAACAGCACCGTCAGCTCGGGCGCGGTGAGGGTCAGCAACTGCGCCTTGTCGATCAAGGCCACCTCGGCGCGTTTCGTGTTCGACGCTTCGTAGTTGCGGAAGCCGTCGAGTTCGGGCTCCAGCCACTGGAAGCTGTCGACGTCGGTGTCTTCCTGCTTGGCGTCAGCGCGGCCGGGCGAGAACGGCACGGTCACGGAATGGCCGGCGGCCTTCGCGGCCTTCTCGACGCCGGCGTTTCCGGCCAGTACGATCAGGTCGGCGATCGAGACCTTCTTGCCGCCACTCGCGTAAGAGTCGAACTCGCTCTTGATACCCTCCAGCACGCCGAGAACGCGGGCGAGCTGTTCCGGCTGGTTGGCCTCCCAGTCCTTCTGGGGCGCGAGGCGAATGCGGGCGCCGTTGGCCCCGCCGCGCTTGTCGCCGCCGCGGAACGTCGAGGCCGAGGCCCACGCAGTTCCGACCAGCTCGGAGACGGTGAGCCCGGATTCCAGGATCTTCGCCTTGAGCTGCGCCGCGTCCGCCTCGTCGATCAGCGGATGGTCGACGGCGGGGATCGGGTCCTGCCAGATCAGCACTTCCTTCGGCGCCTCGGGGCCGAGATAGCGCGACCGCGGGCCGAGGTCGCGATGGGTCAGCTTGAACCAGGCGCGGGCGAAAGCCTCCGCGAAGGCCTGCGGATCCTCAAGAAAGCGGCGCGAGATCTTCTCGTAGATCGGGTCGAAGCGCAGCGACAGGTCGGTCGTCAGCATCGTCGGTTTGATCTTCCTCGACGAGTCGTGCGCCATCGGAATGATCTCGGGGGCGTCCTTGGCCTCCCACTGGATCGCGCCGGCCGGGCTGCGCGTCTGAACCCACTCGAACTTGAAGAGGTTTTCGAAGAAGAAGTTAGACCACTGCGCCGGCGTCTGGGTCCAGGTGACTTCTAGGCCCGAGCCGATCTGATCGCCGCCATGGCCTGCGCCGAAGCTGGACGACCAGCCGAGGCCCTGGTCCTCGATGTCGGCGGCTTCCGGATCCGGGCCCTTGTAGGATTCGGCCGCGGCGCCGTGGGTCTTGCCGAAGGTGTGGCCGCCGGCGATCAGCGCGACGGTCTCTTCGTCGTTCATCGCCATGCGCCCGAAGGTCTCGCGGATGAACTCGGCCGCCGAGATCGGATCGCCGTTGCCGTCAGGCCCCTGGGGATTGACGTAGATCAGGCCCATCTCGGTGGCGCCGAGGCCCTTTTCGAACCCGTCGAGCTTGCGATGGGTGAGCCACTCGGTCTCGTTGCCCCAGTTGACGTCGCGATCCGGCTCCCAGGTGTCCGCCCGGCCGCCGGCGAAGCCGAAGGTGCGGAAGCCCATGGTCTCGAGCGCCACGTTGCCGGTGAGGATCAGCAGGTCGGCCCAGGAAATCGCCTGACCGTATTTCTGCTTGATCGGCCACAGCAGGCGGCGGGACTTGTCGATGTTGACGTTGTCGGGCCATGCGTTGAGCGGGGCGAAGCGCTGCTGGCCGCGACCGCCGCCGCCGCGGCCGTCCGCCAAGCGGTACGTGCCGGCGGCATGCCACGACATGCGGACGAACTGCGGGCCGTAATGCCCGAAGTCCGCCGGCCACCAGTCCTGCGAGTCCGTCATCAGCTTGCGCAGGTCGTTCTTCAGCGCGGCGTAGTCCAGCTTCTTGAACGCTTCGCGATAATTGAACGCCGGGTCCAATGGATCGGACTTCGCGGAGTGCTGGTTCAGTAAATCGACGGGCAGCGTGTTCGGCCACCAGTCGGGAATCTGCCTCGGTCCGCTATGAGCGACAGGGCATTTACCAATGGCGTCCTCGGTTTTCGCGTCCATCTTTTTCTCCAACTGTCATCAGGCTAGGCGCAGGAGTTCGCCGGGCGCGCAAACTCCGTTGCGAATGGCCCCTCTCAATCCCTTGGGCACGTCTTAGCAGCCGCCTCTCATTATTTTAATTCTGATTTCCTGATCGATGCGATAAGCTGAGCTTATGTCGAATCTGACGCTGAAGCAGTTTCGCTATTTCGAGGCCCTGACCCAGCATGGCCATTTCGGCCGCGCTTCAGAGGCCTGCGCGATCACCCAGCCCGCCCTGTCGATGCAGATCAAGGCGATGGAGGAGGAATTGGGAGCTGCGCTCTTCGAGAGGAACAGCCGCGAAATTCGGCTGACGAGTTTCGGCGCGGAGGTCGCGCTGCGAACGCGGAGCATCCTGCAGGCGCTCGATGATCTGGACGGCTATGCGCGCGCGTCCCGCGGCGGTTCGACTTGGAGATTGCGCATCGGCGTCATCCCGACGGTCGCTCCCTACTTGCTGCCGAGCCTCGTCTCAGACTTGACCCGGCTTCATGAAGGTCTCGACCTCCATGTTCGCGAGACGCTGACGCCGAAGCTCGTTCAGGAGCTGAACGAGGGACGCCTCGACATGGCGATCGTGGCCTTGCCGGTTTCGGAGCCGACCCTCACCGAGATGGTCCTGTTCACCGAGGATTTCGTGTTTGTTCGGCCTCGCAAGGATGAAGGGAAGCCCGTCCCCAGCCGCGAGGCCCTCCGTGAGATGCGCTTACTTCTCCTGGAGGAAGGTCATTGCTTCCGCGAGCAGGCGTTGGCGTTTTGCAACAAGAACGTAAACGCCGCGAAGCCTCGTGATCTGTTGGACGCAAGCTCGCTGTCTACGCTTGTCCAGATGGTCGAGGCTGGTCTCGGCGTCACCCTGATCCCGGAGTTGGCCATTCCTCTTGAGACGCGCTCCGCCGCTGTCTCAATCGCCCAGTTCGCCGAGCCGAGACCAACCCGAACCATCGGCATGGTCTGGCGCAAGAGCAGCCCGCTGGCGGCGCGATTTACGGAGATTGCCGACTTTGTCGGTAAATCAGTCGCGGCGCTGTAGGCGCAACAACAGAAGGCGTTCCGCTGGATGTCGCGTCGTCGGGTATCTAAGCGCTCGTAACATCCGCGTGATGATGGAATGGACGAGCCATCGTCCATAGGCGACGGCCTTATCGCTTGACGACGAATTCGAGGATCAGGCGGGTTGACCTCGCGGCGAATTCGCGAGACCGCCTGCGCGAGCAGGGGGAGTCGTCTTTTAGATGGCCAAAAACGGATCTTCGTCTCGCCGTCTGTGGTTCGTGGCTCACAGCTGGATCGGGCTGCCGATCTGGGCGTTCCTCTTCTTCGTCTGCTTGACGGGCACGATCGCCACGGTGAGCCAGGAGATCATGTGGCTCGCCGACCCCGCGACGCGCGCCAATCCGCCCTCCGATGACGCTCGGCCGCTCGGCTATGACGACGTTATGGCGGCGGTCGAACAGCAACGCCCGGGGGCGCGGCTTCGCGAGCTGACGCAGCCTGTGAAGCCGCAATTCGCGCTGATCGTGGAAGCGGTCACGCCGGATGGCGAACAGCAGACCTACTATGTGAACCCCTATGACGGGACCATCCAGGGCGAGCAGAGCTGGTTCGATTTCCGCCAGTTCATCCGGGCGTTGCACGGCTGGCTTTTGACGCCGTTCAACGGCGGATACGCGATCGGCTGGTACGCCGTCTCGGCGCTGTCCATTCCGCTGATGGGCTCGCTCGTCACCGGAATCGTCATCCACAAGAAGTTCTGGCGGCTCTACCGCAACCCAAGATTGCGGATTTCGAAAGGCGCACGGGTCTTCTGGGGGGACCTGCACCGCCTCGTCGCCGTCTGGTCGCTACCGTTCATCGCGATCATTTCGGTGACCGCGATGTGGTTCCTGGCGGAGGCGATCCTCTACGCGAACAACGTCACGGTGGCGGCGACCCCGCCGCCCGCGGTCCTGGCCCGTGACGCCGTCCCGACGGTCGAGAGAGGAGAGGCGCCCCCGGAGGTCAGCATCGACGCCGCCATCGCCGCAATCAAGGAGAAGCATCCGGACTTCTCGCCTGGTTTTATTAAGGTGCCGGAGACGGCCTATGGCCATGTCACCGTCTATGGCCGCGGCGCCTATCCGTTGATCTACGAGGAGGCGAAGGTCGACCCCTATTCCAACGAGGTCGCGCGGTCGCGGATGGTGTCCGACCGCACGGCGCTCGAATTCGTCACCGAGAGCATGCGCCCGCTGCATGTCGGCGATTTCGCCGGTCTCTGGCTGAAGCTTGTCTACTTCCTGTTCGGTCTGATGCTCACCGGTATGGTGCTATCCGGGATGTTGATCTGGATGAAGCGCACGGCGTCCGCCACCCGCGCGGTGATCCGCGACGTCACTGTTCCACGGCCATTCCCCGAGCCCGCGGAATGAGCGCGCTCGCAGCGCGCTGGCGGCGCTGGCGCTTCCACCTCAGCGCGCTCGCCTTGATCGTGCCGCTCGGCTTCGCGCCCGGTTATTTCAGGCAGCTCAGCCTCGAGGACGGCTCGGTCGGCCTGGGCGAACGGACGATCGGCGTGCAGCGGCTTGGGCGATGGAAGGCGACGCTCGCCGAGTTCGCCGTCGGACCTCCGGTCGTTGAGGGGCCGGCAGGGCCGATCAAGACGTTCTCGCTGGCGCTCGAAAGCGTCGCCGTCGACGACGTCAAGGCAGCTTATCTCAAGATCGGCAGACCGCGGTCGATCCGTTCGGCGGGGGCGCTGTTTGAAGGCGCGCCCTACAGGCAGACCGCCGGCGTTGCGGTTCCGGCCGACGCGAACGGCGATAGCGAGGTCTGGCTGACGCTTGAGGGATGGGACGGCTCAATCGAGCAGGCGTCGCTGCCGCTCTCGGAGGCGTCTCCCTCGACCGCGGCGTGGCTTGCAGCGAGGGCGAAATGAAGCGCCGTTCGGTTCTTGCCGCTCTCGCGGGAGTCGTGCTGGCGACGACGCCCGCTGTCGCGGACTACCCGTTCTGCGCCTGCCGCAGGCAGGCGGACGCCGTGTTCTGCCGCGCCGGCTTCTCGGACGGCGAGAGCGCGGAAGGAGCGCTGCTCGAAGTGATCGCCGACGATGGGTCGAGGCTTCAGCGCCTGACCTTCGGACCGGATTCAACGCTGACGTTCACCCCGCCGTCATCGGGCTACTACGTGCTGTTCGACGCCGGCCCCGGTCTCACGGTCGAAGTCGAGCCGCGGGACATCCGCTAAAGCCGCTCGTTCTAGGCGAGCCTCGCTTCGTGCGATGACTGCGTATCCTTTCCACGCCTGCGTTCGTTCAGCGGATCGCCAGAAACCGACGTTCGCTCCCTACTGAAAAGCGCGCATTCGACTGCTCTCGGAATTTGGTGAGCCGAGTCGCGGCGCTACGAACGCAGCCGCACGGAAGCGGCCTTCGGCGTGATCGAAGACGGTCCGGGCGGAGCGCTCGATCAATCGGCGGGCGCGGTCCTGCGCAAGCCAAGGCTTCTGCGCCGCATCGTCGAAATCACGGACATGATGAAGGAGCACCAGCCTCCCTCCCGGCGCCAATGCGCGCCTTAGCGCCGACATGGCCGCCGCGGCATGGCGCTCCGGGAGGTAATAGAGGATTTCGGACACGACGATGAGATCGAAAGGCCCGGGCGGGATGTTGTCGGGCAATCGGACCAACTGCAGCGTTACGTTTGGCAGGTCGGCCGTACGGCGCGCCGCCTCCCGCAGCGCCGTCGGCGAGGCGTCCACCGCCACGACGCGCGAGCAAATTTTCGCCAATTCCACGGTGGTGACGCCAATAGCGCAGCCAATCTCCAACGCCCTTCCAAAATGGCGAGTCCCACACGCTCTCAAGAGCACGCGACGTTTGTGAGCCTCGAACAGGGAGCCGACATAGTTCCAGGGATCAGGGTCGCTGCGAAATTTCTCATCGAACCCGTCGGCGTCGATCACTTTGCGCATGGCCGCCAGTATCGCTCGAGGTCGCCGGTCAGTCGGGCCACAGTCTCCTGCGTCAGCCGGAACGCTGTCGGATCGTCTGTGATCAACTCTCCGAGTTGAGAGACGTGAGCGGTGACCGCCGCTCGTTTCTGCGCAAGCGTTGCGGAGACGTCGATGTCCACGCGCTCCGCTTCCCCGCTGCGGGGCTGATCCTCTTCGCTCCCGAGCTCGTCAAGCCAGATCGCGTATTCGAGAATCGTCGGATAAGCCGACGCGGCTTCGAGCGCATCCATCGCGAGCGCCCAGGAATCACGGTGATCGCAATGCGGATCCCTGCGCCAAGGCAGCAGCGCAAGGCTTGGACGAAGGTCATTGACGACCTCGGCAAGGACGCCGAGGGCGCGCTCGTGTTCGGCGCTTCCCGACGCCGGCATGGCCGCATCGGGCAAGCGCAAGAAGACCGCATCCTCTTCGCCAAGGCCGAGCCGCCGAAGCGCCTCCTTCGCCTCCTCCTCCCGACAGGCGGCGAGACGTTCGCGGCTCCACGTCGGAGACGCCGGATGAGATGCGCCGCCGTCGGTCACGAACGCGACACGGACCCTTCCGCCTCGCGTCGCGAGCGCAGCGATCAGCCCGCCGCAGCCGAGCGCCTCGTCATCCGGATGCGGCGCGATAACAAGAGTCGGCGGCGGATCGGCGAGGAGAGAAGCGATCGAGATCATCCTGCCGCTCCATGACGAGCGTTCGGGATCCAGCGGCCATCCGCGATCGCCGCCCCGAAAGCGGTCGCGGCGCCATCGGGATTGGGCTGCCTCAAATAGGTCCGCATGTCGCGGATAAGCCGCTCGAGAGAGTGCGGCGCGATCATGCCGGCGGCGCCGACGCCGCGCTCGGCGTCTTCGAGCAAGGCGAGAGCCGCTGCTTCTACGGCGACGCGCGCCCCGTTCGCGGTCGCCATGAGATGAGTGCCGGCGGCGTCCTTCGCGACGACCGCCTGATCCCAGGCCTCGGCGGCTTTCCGCAGCCAGAGATAGCCCGTCTCGAGCCCGACGCCGAGGCGCGCGAGACGATGAGCCTGATGGGGATCTTTCGCGCGGTCGGTCTGCCGCAGATGGGCGACCGCGGCGTCGAATACGGCATGCATTCCCCCGACCTGTACCGCGAGGAACCGGATCGCGCCTCCCGAGAACCAGGGCTGCGCGACATAATCGTCGGCGCCGCCTAGCATCCAGCCCGGCTCCACGGTCACGCCGTTCAGATCGACGACATGGCTGCCGGAGGCGCGCATGCCGAGCGGCCGCCACCACGATCGATCCACCGGCCGACCGGCGACGGGCGTCACGATCATGCGACGGGCGCCGTTCTGGGTGACCGTGACGATCGCATGCGACAGGCCGTCGACGCCGGACGCGAAGTTCTTCTTTCCAAGCAGGTTCCCGTCCGGGTCGAGGCGCAGCGGATCGTCGGGCGCGTCCGTGTTCCACACGCCGAAAACGGCGCCGCCGGCGGCTAGTCCACGGTAGCGTTCGCGCTGCTTTGGATCGCCATAGGTCTGGATCAGCAGAAGCGCGTTCACATGGCCCTCGTAGATCCGGCCGACGCTGAGGTCGCCCCGTCCGACCGCCGCGAGCAGACGCAGCAGACGCAACGCCTCGCCCGAGCCGATCGGAGGCGCCGCTAACAGCCCTGCATCGTTCAATTGGGCGAAAGCGTTACGCGGGAAGCCGCCATCGGCGTCTCGTGCGGAGGCGTCGGCGGCGATCGCCGCCGTCAGCGCGGCGAGCCGTTTCGTTTCGCCGTCGTCAGGCAGCATCAAATTCACCGCGTAGATAGGCGATCCGATCGATCAGAGTTGCGATCGCATCGGAGACAAGCACCGTTTGGGGCGCCTCCGGATCGTCGGCGGCGTGCCGCTCGATCAACGCCGCAGGATGGGCGTCGCCGTCAAGATCGCTGGATAGCCCGAGTCTATCGAGCGTAGCGGAAACGAGCGCGAGCGGGGCGCCGTCCAACGCGCGCAACGCGGCCCGGCGCCTGAGGCGCTGCTCGATTGCCGCCGGGTCCTCGACAAATGTCGGCAGGCCTTGGGCCTCGGCCGCGCACCACGCTTTCAGACAATCAGCCATGCCGTTACGCGCGCGGCCATCGAGACGCGCCGATATGCTGACATGGAGATCCGGCGGATGCCGCAGGCGGTATCCCCCCGCCCTCGCCTTCGCGACGAACGCCAAATCTTCGCGAAACGGCAGCGGCTCCAGTCCCCCGAGCGCGCGATAGACGTCCGCCCTCACGGCGAGGCTTGCGCCCGTATGGTCGTGGTGGCGCGGCCAGGGATCGAACGGCAGGGGGTCGAGCAACGCGGCGAGTTCATCGCAGAGATCTTGGTAGCGGCACACGGAACGAGCCCTGCGGAGGAAGTCCGGGCCAAGCGCCGCCTCTTCGTCCGGATCGCCCACAAGCCGTCCGCCGACGAGGTCCGCGCCAGCGGCGAAAGCCGCCAGCGTCTGGCTTATCCAGTTCGGCGGCGGCGTCGCGTCCGCGTCCGTGGTGAGTATGACGCCGCCGTGTCCGGCGATGATGGCGGCCTCATCCATTGCGATGCGGCGAGCCTCTCCGACATGCGCCCGCTCCGGCGGAAGCTTGATGTTCCTTACAGTGAGCGCAAGGCGCGGATTGCGCCGCGCGGCTTGCTCCGCCACTTCCGCCGAGCGGTCTTGGCAGTTGTTCAGCACGACGACGACGTTCACCCCGGACGATCCCAGCCCCGCTTGGCCGGCAAGCGCGTCAAGCAAGATGGGAAGCCGCAATTCCTCATCTCGGGCTGGCACAGCGACGACAGCACGGGGAACGCTAACCAACGGAACCTCGAACACCGCTGCTTCAAACCTTTGTATAAGGCCGCACGTGGCGCGCAAACGTACGCGGCGGCGAGAGAGGCGGTTCAAACGCCGACCTAGTCAAGTTCACGGCGCCGCGGAGTCTCTAATGCCGGCAGTATCCTCAATCTGCTCGCCGAGCCATCGCTCCGCCTCCTGGAGATCTGCGAACAGTGGAGGTTCGACGCTGTCGACCCCGTTGAATCCTGCCTCAAGGCTCCACTGGCCAAGCGAGGTTCCGTGGCTTGGATCATCGAGGCGCACGAGAACCGCGATCAGCTTGCCGTGATGGAGAGCAAGCCGACCCTCCTCGTCAGCCGAACCAGTCGCAAGTCGGATCGGCTGAAACTCCATCAGACGCATCCTCCGTCTTCGCGGGCTTGCCTGAAGTGCAGATAACGCGGGTCGAACTGGGCAGCTCTTTTGAGGGCCGCGACGTCGGGTATCGTGATTTCGCGGCTCGTCTGGCGGATGAGACCGGCGCCTCGGAGCCGCTGCAGCGCCCGATTCACCGAAACGGTCGTCAATCCCACGGTGTCGGCCAACTCCGCCTGTGAGAGCTCAAGCTTGAAGCCGTGGGCGCTTGCATGGCCGACGACTTGCAGCCGGACCAGAAGCTCGCAAAGCAAATGTGCGACGCGCGCGCTCGGCGTGCGTCGCCCCATGTTGACGAGCCATTCCCGTAAGATCGCGGCGTTTACCAGCTCAGACCACCACAGCGCTCGGGCAAGCGCTGGTCGAGCGGTAAGCATCAAAATGTGCTCCTCCGTCAGCTCCGCGACTTGGCAGACGGTGCGCGCAGCCATCCCGTGGTCCATCTTATCGAGCAGAAAACTGTAGAGGTCGCAGAAATCGCCCGGCACCAAGTAGCCGATAATCTGACGTTTTCCGTCGGGAAGGGTCTTGTAGCGGTAGCCTTGGCCCTCGAGCATGACATGCACGATGTCCGTGTGGTCGCCCTCTCTGACGATGTGTTCGCCCACCTTGAGCGTGCGTCCTCGTCCGACTACGGCATGAAGTAGACGCTTGTCGTCCTCCGGCAGGGGATGCAAAGCCTCAAGCTTGCCGATGATCGAGGACGACATTCGGCCAAGCTCCAACAAAACGTCTTCAGAACAGTCGTTCTGATCTAGTGCCGCTTGACTTTAAAGGGGGGCGAGAGCGACTCGGCGGGGACCAAGATCTTGCTTCTGCAACTACTCGCGCGTGAACGAGAGCAGTGCAAGGCGGCAATCAAGGCTCCTGCAGATGCCGGCCGCTATATGTCCATCCAGCTGCATGTCCTCGAAGGCGACTTTGAGCCTCAGCAAAGCGGCATGCGCGTCTTCCTTGGCGGCCGCGAGATAATCCTCGATCTGGCGCTCTACGTTTTCGACGCTACTTTCGCTCCACGCTCCAGCCGCGACTGCGAAAGAAGTCAGACACCCCTGAAGGTCGCTCATTTCACAATTATAGATGGTGCAATAATGGGGCGCTATATACTCGTATAATAGGTTGTAGATAATTCGAATGTCCGGAGCCATTGGCCTTCTGGACGTTCACGCCGTGCGACGCTCTTCAGCGAAAAGCCGCCTGCGTCGATCGACGAGGCTTTATACCGCTTTAACGCATTTGGACCTTTCAGCCGCATTTCGCCAACGTCCTGGCGGTTTTAGGTCGGCCATACGGAACGTCCGCCCTTTCTGCGCTCTCTGCTCACGACGGCGATGAGCTTTTCCTTTTCGCGTCGCCGTCCAGGAGAGCACTCATGTTCATGCGAATTGATCGGCTTCAGGCCGAGCTTCCGAAGCCGAAGAAGGCCGACCCCAATGCAGCGGCGGCTTTGCAAGAACTGCTTGGCGGAAAATTCGGCGAGATGTCCACGCTGAACAACTACATGTTTCAGAGCTTCAATTTCCGTAACAAGTCCAAGACAAAACCTTTTTACAGCCTCGTCGCCAGCATCACCGCCGAGGAGCTCGGCCATGTTGAGCTGGTCTCGAACGGGATCACCATGCTGGCCAATGGTCCGACTCCGGAAAGCGATCACGACGACGATGTCTCGAAGGCGCCCTTCGAAGACATGAAAGACATCCGCTCCGCCGCCTCCTTCCTGCACGCCGGCGGCGGCGCGATGCCGGTTGATTCAAACGGCCTGCCCTGGAACGGGACCTTCGTGTTCTCGACCGGCAATCTGGTGCTCGACCTGCTGCACAACTTCTTCCTCGAGTGCGGCGCTCGGATGCACAAGCTACGCGTCTACGAGACGCTTTCGGATCCCACCGGCCGCGAGGTCTGCGGCTATCTGCTGGTGCGCGGCTCGGTGCATGCGCACTCCTACGCGCTCGCGCTCAAGAACCTGACGGGCGTCGAGATGGAGAAGATGCTGCCGACGCCGAACATCGACCTGTCGAAGATTCCAGAGTCCCAGAAATATCTTGACGAAGGCAGTCATCGCCGTCTCTACACCTGGGGCGAAGAGACTTACCGCGATATGGCGGCGATCTGGGGCAATGGCGAGCAGGCGCTCCCCGGCGATCCGCCCGGCGAGCTGGAAGTCGTCTCCGGCCATCCCGATGGCGGCAAGATCGATGAGCTGAAGGGCGCGTCTGCCGCGTTCACGACCGACTACGAGCCGGAAGAGATCTTCGATATCGCGAAGAAGTTGGCGAAGCTCGTTTGAGTTAGCGGGCTCCGCCAACGCGCTCGGGGCGGCTGACGCCTCATCAAAACCATGGTGCCGGTTCTCTCGCCTCGGCCTTACCGAGGCGGGAGAGCTGAGTTGATCGTGGACGGCGTCGTTCAGGCCTTTGAGATCAAGCAGCCGTCCTTCGTGTCGTGGCGAGGTTATGTGAGCTCAACAGGCCGATTTCGGCTGAGTCCAAGGGACGCAAGGGTGCACACTGCTCCCGAAAGCAGATAGACGCCCACCGACGTAAGCCCGAAGTTGCTCGCGAGCAGCAGAGCCACCAGCGGCGCAAAGCCCGCGCCGATGAACCATGCCGCCGTCGCCGTCGTGCCGGCGCCGGTGTAGCGGTGTTTGGGCGAAAAGCTGGCGTTCAGTGCGCCGGACGACTGGCCAAAGGCGATGCCTAGGAGCGCGAAGCCGACCAGGACATAGGTCCATTCGCCGGCGGGACCCCTCGCCAGCAATTGCGGCGCGACCAGGCTGTAGACCCCGATCAACACGGCGGAGACGCCGAGCACCATACGGCGGCTCACGCGGTTGGCGATCACGCCTGACAAGGCGACGGCCGCGAGGCCGACGGCTGCTCCCACCAGTTCGATGGTGAGAAAGCGCAGGGGCGGTTCGTTTGACTTGAGGACCGCCCAAGAGAGCGGGAACACCGTCACGAGATGGAAGAGGGCAAAGCTCGCCAGCGGCGCGAACGCGCCGAGGATGACGGTCCGCCCCTCCTCGCGAAGCAGCTCCAACACCCGCGACGGCTGCAGCTCGCGGTTCTCGAAGAGGCGCTGGAAATCGGGCGTGGAGATCAGCCGAAGCCTGGCGAACAAGGCCACGACGTTGATGACGAAGGCGACGAAGAACGGATAGCGCCAGCCCCAGTCGAAGAAATCCTCGGGCTTCAGGGTCGCGAGCAGGAAGGCGAACAGGGCGCTCGCCACGAACATCCCGATCGGCGCGCCGAGTTGCGGAACCATTGCGAACCAGCCGCGGCGCCTCGGGGGCGCGTTGAGGGAGAGTAGCGCCGGCAGCCCGTCCCAGGTCCCGCCCTGAGCGAAACCCTGTCCGATCCTCAAGAGCGCGAGGATGACCACTGCGACATCGCCGACCTGCGCATAGCCCGGCAGGAAGGCGATCGCGGCCGTCGATCCCCCGAGCAGGAAGAGTGCGGTGGTCAGCTTGACGCCGCGCCCGTGCCTGCGGTCGACCCACATGAAGAGCACTGCGCCGAAGGGCCGCGCGATGAACGCCAGCGAGAAGATGGCGAAGGAATAGAGCGTGCCCGTGAGCGCGTCCGCGTAAGGGAAGATCAGCGAAGGAAACACCAGCACCGACGCGATGGCGTAGACGAAGAAGTCGAAGAACTCCGACGACCGTCCGATGATGACGCCGACGGCGATCTCGCCGGGCCGGACCCGATGCTCTCTCGCGTTGATCAATCGCGCGTCGCGCTCGAGCTGGGTCGAGTTCGCGGGGCTAGCGGTCGTGGCTGCCATTCGTTCGGTCCTCTCGCCGGTCCATCAGGAGGCCGCGTTCCGTACGCCCGCGCCGCAATCGACCTCGCCGAACGCCATAGCGGCGAACAATCAGATTGGACTTGATCAAGATCAAAGCCGGCGAGCGTCGGGGCACCTATCCGGAGGCGGTGTTCAGATCAGGATTCAGCCTCATGAAACGGGCCGCCGGCCTCTTGCTCGTCACCGCTTTGTCGCTCCTGCTCGGGGGCTGCGAGAAGATGGTGACGATGTTCCCGACGGGCGACATAGCCCTTCAGCAGCGCAACCTGATCCTGTTCTCGGTCGGCGTCATGCTGCTCATCATCGTGCCGGTGATCGTGCTGACGGTCCTGTTCGCCTACCGGTACCGGTGGAGCAATCCGAACAAGGTCTACGATCCGACCTTCGACCATTCGACGAAACTCGAGCTGGTGATCTGGTCCTGCCCGCTGCTCATCATCATCGCGCTGAGCGTAGTGACCTGGACGAGCACGCATCTGCTCGATCCGTTCCGTCCCCTAGACCGGATCGCGCCGGGCAAGCCCGTCCCGGTCGATGCGAAGCCGCTGAACGTCCAGGCGGTGGCGCTCGATTGGAAGTGGCTCTTCATTTATCCCGACCTCGGGATCGCGACGGTGAACGAGCTGGCGCTGCCGGTGGACGTCCCCGTCCGCTTCGCCATCACCTCGTCCGACCAGTTCAACACCTTCTATGCGCCGACCCTCGCCGGCATGATCTACGCCATGCCGACCATGCGTTCGGAGCTGAACGCCGTGCTCAACAAGCCGGGCGAGAGCTGGGGTTATTCCGCGAACTATACGGGCCGCGGCTATTCGGACATGCGCTTCAAGCTGCGCGGCTTCGAAGCGGCCGATTTCGACGGCTGGGTCGCGGAGACGCGGGCCGCCGGCGGCTCGCTGGACCAGGCGAAGCTCATCGAACTCATCAAGCCCAGCGAAAAGGATCCGGCGGCGCGCTTCGCCTCCGCTGACGCCGGCTTGTTCGATCGCGTCCTCAATCGCTGCGTCGAGCCCGGCAAGCCCTGCATGGTCGACGTGATGCGACGCGACATGGAACGCGGCGGGGGCGACCCGAACAGCCATCACATGGGCGCCGGCATGCCATCGGGCCGCGAGGCCGAGCCGCTGATCGGCGACAGGCCGAAGCCCGCGCTCGAAAAAACCCCTGAGGAGAAGGGCGTCGGCCCGAACGTCACCGCCCCCGCCCATGGCCACTGATCACTTAGTCCGCCGTCGATCCTCATCTTGCTCCGGCGCCTTGCGCCGGGCCGCCTGATCCCTCGCTACCAGGTCCGCCATGACAGACGCTGTCTCCAAAACGATCTTCGGCCGCCTAGGCTGGGAATCGTTCCCGATCCACGAGCCGATCCTTCTCGGCACGTTCGCCGTCGTCGTTCTTCTCGGTTTGGTCATCGTGGGCGCGACGACTTACTTCCGGCTCTGGGGGTATCTCTGGAAGGAATGGTTCACGAGCGTCGATCACAAGAAGATCGGCATCATGTACATCATCCTTGCCATCATCATGCTGCTCCGCGGCTTCGCGGACGCCTTGATGATGCGCGCCCAGCAGGCGATCGCCTTTGGCGCCAATGAGGGATACCTGAACTCCCACCATTACGATCAGATCTTCACCGCCCACGGGACGATCATGATCTTCTTCGTGGCGATCCCACTGGTGGTGGGCATCGTCAACTTCGTGATGCCGCTGCAGATCGGCGCGCGCGACGTGGCATTTCCGTTTCTCAACAATCTCAGCTTCTGGCTGACGGTCGCGGGCGCGATCCTCACGATGGTCTCGCTGTTCGTGGGCGAGTTCGCGCGCACGGGGTGGCTGTCCTACGCGCCGCTCGCGGGCCTCGCCTACAGTCCCGACACCGGCGTCGACTATTATCTATGGTCGCTGCAGATCGCCGGCGTCGGAACGACGCTGTCGGCGATCAACATGGTCGCCACCGTCATCAAGATGCGCGCGCCCGGCATGACCATGATGAAGATGCCGGTCTTCTCCTGGACCGCGCTCTGCTCGAATGTGCTGGCGATCGCCATTTTCCCGGCGCTCACCGCCGCCTTCTTCCTGCTGATGCTCGACCGCTATGTCGGCACCGCCTTCTTCACCAACGATCTCGGCGGCGCGCCGATGATGTACTGGAACATGGTGTGGATCTGGGGCCACCCGGAGGTCTACGTCCTCGTCCTCCCGGCGTTCGGCATCTACTCCGAGATCACCTCGACGTTCAGCGGCAAGCGCCTGTTCGGCTATTCTTCGATGGTCTACGCGACGGTGGTGATCACCATCCTCGCCTACCTCGTCTGGCTGCATCACTTCTTCACGATGGGCGCCGGGCCCAGCGTCAACTCGTTCTTCGGCATCGCCACGATGGTGATCTCGATCCCGACCGGCGCGAAGATCTTCAACTGGCTGTTCACGATGTATCGCGGAAACATCCGGTTCGAACTGCCGATGATGTGGGTGGTCGCCTTCATGATCACCTTTGTGGTCGGCGGCATGACCGGCGTGCTGCTCGCAATTCCTCCGGCGGACTTCGTTCTCCACAACTCGCTGTTCCTGGTGGCGCACTTCCACAACACCATCATCGGCGGCGTCGTGTTCGGCCTGTTCGCCGCAATGGTCTACTGGTTCCCCAAGGCGTTCGGCTTCAAGCTCGATCCGTTCTGGGGCAAGGTCGCCTTCTGGGGCTGGGTTATCGGTTACTGGGTCGCCTGGACGCCGATTTACGTGGTCGGCCTGATGGGCACGGTCCGTCGCGTCCACCATTTCGACGATCCGAGCCTCCAGCCCTACTTCATCGTCGCGGCTGTCGGCGGGGTCATCATCCTGGTCGGCATTCTCGGCTTCGTGATGAGCATCGTCATGGGCTTCGTAAAGCGCGAGCAGCTGCGCGATACGACGGGCGATCCGTGGGACGGCCGCACCCTGGAGTGGTCGACCTCCTCGCCGCCGCCTCCTTACAACTTCGCCTTGACGCCCGTCGTGCACGACCTTGACGCCTGGTACGACATGAAGGCGCGCGGTTACGAGAGGCCCGCGGACGGCTTCCGCCCGATCCACATGCCGCGCAACACCGGCGCGGGCGTGATCCTTGCGGGCTTGGCGCTCGTGCTGGGCTTCGCGATGGTTTGGTACATGTGGTGGCTCGCCGCCCTGAGCTTCGTCGGCCTGCTGGTCGTCGCGGTGGGACACACCTTCAACTTCAAGCGCGACTTCTTCATCCCGGCCGGCGATGTCGCGGCGACTGAGGCCAAGCGCCGGCCGCTGCTTGGCGTGGGAGCCTGACATGACCGATCACGCTCTCGAGCCTCGCGGCGCCGCCGTCACCTGGCATCACGTCGGGGATGACGCTCACGACCATGGCGCGAACGCCACGGTCCTGGGGTTCTGGATCTACCTGATGAGCGACGCGCTCATCTTCGCCTCGCTGTTCGCGATGTTCGGCGTGGTCAGCACGGCCTACGCCGGCGGGCCTGTCCCGCGGGAGATCTTCGACCTTCCGCTGGTCGCCCTCAACACGGCGCTGCTGCTCGCCTCGTCGATCACCTTCGGACAGGCCATTCCGCACATCGAGGCCGGCCGCGTCGCGCCGACGCGGTTCTGGCTCGCAATCACCGGACTGCTGGGCTTGGCCTTCGTCGGCGTCGAGCTCTTTGAGTTCTCGCACCTGATCGCCGAGGGCGCTGGGCCTCAGCGCAGCGCGTTCCTGTCGGCGTTCTTCACCTTGGTGGGTACGCACGGCGCACACGTGACCGTCGGCCTGATCTGGATCGCCACGATGCTGGTCCAGCTCGGCCGGCACGGACCGAGCGGCGAGATGAAGCGCCGGATCGTCTGCCTGTCCATGTTCTGGCACTTCCTCGACATCATCTGGATCGGCGTCTTCACCTTCGTCTATCTCTATGGAGTTCTCCGTTGAGCGCGCATCTCCACGCCGAACACGACGTCCACGCGTCCGGGCATAGCCGCCGCGGCTACCGGATCGGCGTCGCGCTCGCGATTATCCTCACGGTCATCCCGTTTTGGCTGGTGATGTCGGGCGCGCTGCCCGATCCGGGCGTCACGGCGGCGATCATCTTCGCTCTGGCGCTCGTCCAGATCATCGTCCACGTCGTCAGCTTCCTCCACCTCGACACGCGATCGGAGGGCGGCTGGACGCTGCTCGCCTTTCTGTTCACGGCGGTGATCGTGGTGGTCACGATCGGCGGGTCGATCTGGGTGATGTACCATCTCAACACCAACATGATGCCGATGCCGATGCCGGATAGATCCGTCGCGCAGTAGCCATGGACAGCAGCCAGCAGGCGCCGTTGGCCCCGTCGAGCGGCCCGTAACCTTGAAGGTTAGCCGGTCACGGGAATTACCGAGCTAGAACGTCCGAAGAACCGCAGCGTGGCGCCGACCTCCGGCGCCGTTTATTCCGAGAGGCCGCGCCTCAGAAGAAGCCCTGCGCAGGCAGCGGCTCGCCGGTGAGCTCATAGGCGCCGAGAGCGCGCGCCTTAAGCGAGCGCGGATTGTGCGAGGCGAGCGTCCGCGCGTTGCGCCAGTGGCGGTCGAGGTTCTTCGAGCGCTTCGTTGCAGACGCGCCGCCGACGTCGAACAGCCTTGTCGCGCTCGTCAAAGTGAGTTCGTCGACGATGAGCTTCGTCTTCGCCGCGGAGGCCGCGGCCTCGTGCGCGAGCGCCTCCTCCGGCAAGCCGCGCTCGCGAGCCTCCGCCAGCCGGTCCAGCGCATCTGCCGAGGCCAGCACCAGCGCCTCCGCCGCGAAGGCGGCGCTCGAAATCTCGCCGACGATCTCCTGCAGCAGGGGATCCTCCGCGGCCGACGCCGCCGTGGCGTAATAAAAGTGGCGGTCCTTGCGGCTGCCGAGCAGATCCTTCGCGTCGCTCAGGACGTTCTGGAGAATGCCGGCGATAATCCCGGTGACCAGCAGCTGGGGCAGCGTGTTGGTGTAGGGAACGCCGTAGCCGACGCCGGGGCCGTCGAACACGACCTCGTCCGGCTCGACGCGGACATTGCGGAAATGCGTCGTGCCTGAGCCGGTCAGCCGCTGCCCTGCCCCGTCCCAGTCATCCAGAAGCTCGACCCCGTCGCGTTTCGTCGGCACCACGGCGCACAGCGTGCGGTCGTCCGGGCCAGCGGCGCGCACGATCACGGCGTCGGCGTAGAGCGTGCCGGTGCTGTAATACTTCGTGCCGTCGAGCCTCCAGCCGTCGCCGTCCGGGCTGAGCCTCGTCTGGAACGGGCTGCCGCCGACCTTCGCGCTCGTCAGCTCCGTGTTGGCGAGTCCGACGATCGCTCCGCTCGCGATCAGCCGCGCAAATTTACCCCGATGCGGCGAATGGCTGGGGCGCGCGAAGCGCTCCACGAAGCCGAAATGGTTGCGCAGCGCATGCGCCACGTTCGGATCGGCCGCGCCGAGACGGATGACCAGCGCAAGCAGTTCGCGGATCGTCGAACCGCCGCCGCCGTCTTCCTTCGCCAGCCGATAGGCCCCGAGGCGCGCGTGACGGATGCGGTCGATGATCTCGAAGGGATGGATCCGTTCCCGGTCCCGCTCGGCGGCGCCTTCGGAGATGAAGGCGAGGAGTTCGTCGAACGGGCCGCCGGGAACAGGGCGGGCGCCGTCGAGGACGGAGGCGCGCTGGAGTGCGATGGTCACGGCATCATTCCATTCCGGAGGTTTTCGAGGAGGCGCCGGTCACTTCTGCATGCCCCAACGGCGCACCGTGGCGGCCTCGATCGTGCGGAAGACGAGACCGTCGACGAGGAGGCCGATTGCGATGACCGCGGCGAGGCCGGCGAAGACCCGGTCGGTCAGGAGTTCGTTGCGGTTCTGGAAGATGAACCAGCCGAGCCCGCCCTGCCGCGCCGTCACGCCGAAGATCAGTTCAGCCGCGATGAGGGTGCGCCAGGCGAAGGCCCAGCCGAGACGCAACCCTGTCAGCAGCGCCGGCAGCGCCGCCGGGATGAGGATCTGCGCGACGAAGGCTGGGCCGCGATAGCCGTAGTTACGACCGACCAGCCGGAGCGTCTCCGGAACCGTTTCGAAACCGGCGAGCGCCGCGACCGCGAACGGCCAAAGCACAGAATGGATGAGGACGAAGACGAGGCTCTTCTCGCCGAGGCCGAACCACAGCATGGCGAGCGGCAGGAGCGCGATCGCCGGCAGCGGATTGAACATCGCAGTCAGCGTCGTCAGCACGTCGCGGGCGAACCGGTTCGCCACGGCGACGGAGACCAGCGCGAGGCCGAGCGCCACTGCGGACAGATAGCCCTTGAGCAGGACCGTCAACGAGGCGAGCGAGGAGGCGAACAGCTCCTGCGCCGTGACGCCGTCGAGCAGGGCGGCGACCGTCTGGCTGAAGCTCGGGAGCATGATCGGGTTGTTCTGGATCCGCGCCCCGATCTCCCAGACCAGAGCGAGCAGCGCGAGGATCAGCGCTCGCCGAAGCGCCGGCGACTGGAGCGCGTTGCGCCACCGCGGGCGAATGGGAAGACGCTCGTCGCGACGCTGCGACACGCTGCGCCACACCGCGGTCAGATCAGACATGGGCCAACTCCTGCCCGGCGGCGGACCGTGGCGCGCGACGACCGGCGCCGCCGAAGAGGATGCGATGAACCTCATCCGACACGCTCGCGAAGGAGGGAGAGCCCCAGGAGCCGGCGCCGAGTTCGCTCACGTCGAAGGTCGCGACCGTCCGCCCGGGATGCGCGCTCAGAAGATGCAGGCGCGAGCCGACGAGGATCGCCTCGTCGATTGCATGCGTCACGAACAGGAGGGTGAAGCCGAGGCTGTCGGCGAGGCCGATCAGCTCCTCTTGAAGCCGCTCGCGCGTCAGCGCGTCGAGCGCGGCGAACGGCTCGTCCATCAGCAGGATTTCCGGCTCGGCCGCCAATGCGCGGGCGATCGCCACGCGCTGCTTCATGCCGCCCGACAGAGTGTGGGGATAGGCGTTCGCCGCGCGCGAAAGACCCACCCGCTCGATCGCCGCATCCGCCTTGTCGCGCGCCTCGGCGGCGGACAGGCCGGGCTTTCGCTTGAGGCCGAACAGGACGTTGTCGCGGACGCTCTTCCACGGCAGAAGCTGGTCGAACTCCTGGAACACGACCACCCGATCGGGACCCGGCCCCGCGACGGGGCGGCCGCGCAGGGCGATCGACCCGGCGCTGGGCTTCAGGAAACCCGCGGCGGCCTTGAGGATCGACGACTTTCCGCAACCGGAGGGCCCGAGCAGCACGAGCCGCTCGCCCTCGCGGATCGTGAAGCTGACATTGTCGACCGCGCGGATCGCCCCGCCGTCGGCGGGGAAGTCAATCGACAGGCCTTGCGCCTCGAGGACGACCAGCGGTTCGGCGGAGGAGCCCATCTCAGCTGCCCTCGGCCGTCTGGACATCGTCGAAGAAGTAGTCCTTCCAGCTCGCCGGCTTGTTCTTGATCGCTCCGGTGCGCGCGAGGAAATCGGCGAAGACCTGCGTACGTTCAGGCGCGATCTTGAACTGGAAGTCCGGGCTCTTGACCATTTCGATCAGGAACGCGCGGTCGAGCTTCGACTTCTCGACGCGGATATAGGTGTCGACGGCTTCTTCCTTGTGGCCGTTAATCCAGTCGGTCGCCTCCTTCAGCGCGTCGAAGAAAGCCTTGTAGGTCTTCGGATTGTCCTGCCGGAACTTCGTCGTGGCGTAGGCGATGTTGCCGGTCGCAGGGCCGCCGAGCACGTCGTAGGAGCTCAAGACCCTGTGGATCTTCGGGTTCTGCAGCTCCTGATACTGGAAGGGCGGCGTCGCGAAATGCGCGGTGATCTCGGTCGAGCCGGAGGTCAGGGCCGCGACCGCATCGGGATGGGCGAGCGACACGGTGATGTCGTCGAGCGCCTTGTGATTGCCGACGCCGAACTCCTTCTCCACCGCGATCTGCAGCGTACGCGCCTGCACGGAGACGCCGACCGATGGCAGGGCGATCTTGTCGGCCTTGGTGAAGTCTTTGAGCGTCTTTACCTTCTCGTTGTTCGTCACGAGGAATGACGGCAGCGAGCCAAGCGAGGCGATGCCCTTCACCTCTGCGCCGCCTTTGGTCCGGTCCCAGATCGTGAGCGTGGGCCCGACGCCGGCCGCCGCGACGTCGACCGAACCCGAGAGCAGCGCGTCGTTCACGGTCGCGCCGCCGCCGAACTTCGCCCACTCGACCTGGATGTCGAGGCCGAGCTCCTTGCCGTGCTTCTCGATCAGCTTCTGGTCGCGGATGACGTGAAGCGGCAGGTAGCCGATCCCGTACTGCTCGGCGATCCTGATCGTTCCTTCCGCCCACGCCGGCGCGGCGGACGCGAGGAATGCCGCCGCGATCAGGGCGCCGGTGACGCGGGCGCTCATGCTGAAGCGCATGTGAGGTCTCATGAAACCCTCCGAATATCGGCGGCCTCGCGCCGTCGATCGGAGCGCCGCCCGCCTTTTGTGAGACGGGTTGACGATCTAAGTCAACTAAATCTATCAAGTAATAGAATTGCGATCCTGCGGGTCGGAACGCGCGACGACGAGGCGCGCCGGCCGCGTCGGAAAGAGGACGAGCGATGGCCGCCGCGCCGACGAAGCAGATGAAGCTCAACGCCTTCTTCCACCCCGCGGGGCACCACATCGCGGCGTGGAGGCATCCGGACGCGCAGGCCGACGCGGGCGTGAACTTCCGCCACTACGTCGAGCTGGCGCGCACCGCGGAGCGGGCGAAGTTCGACGCGGTCTTCCTCGCCGACACGGTCGCGATGCACGAGGGCTCGCTCGAGGCGCAGAGCCGCGCGGCGCGCTACGTCGCGCAGTTCGAGCCGCTGACGCTTCTGTCGGTGATCGCGGCGGTGACGGAGCGCATCGGCCTGATCGCGACGGCCTCGACCACCTATAACGAGCCCTATCATGTGGCCCGAAAGTTCGCGTCGCTCGACCTGATCTCTGAAGGGCGCGCCGGCTGGAACCTGGTCACCTCCGCAACCGAAGCCGAGGCGCTGAACTTCAGCCGCGACAAGCATCTCGAGCACGGCGCGCGCTATGAGCGCGCCCGCGAATTCGCAGAGGTCGTGACCGGCCTCTGGGAGAGCTGGGAGGACGATTCCTTCGTCCGCGACAAGGCTTCCGGCCGGTTCTTCGATCCGGAGAAGCTCCATGTCCTGAACCATGTCGGCGAGCATTTTCAGGTCCGTGGGCCGCTCAACGCCGCGCGCTCGCCGCAGGGACGGCCGGTGATCGTGCAGGCGGGCTCCTCGGGTCCGGGCAAGCAGTTGGCGGCCGAGACGGCGGAGGTCGTGTTCACAGCGCAGCAGACGCTCGAGGAGACCGTCGCCTTCTACGCCGACATCAAGTCTCTCGCGGAAAAGGCCGGCCGCAGCGCCGACGCGATCAAGGTCCTGCCTGGCGTTCAGGCCTTCGTCGGCCGGTCGAGGGCTGAGGCGCAGGACAAGTTCGACCAGCTCCAGTCGCTGATCCATCCGGCGGTCGGCCTCTCGCTGCTGTCCGGCATGGTCGGCTTTGATCTCTCCTCCTACCCGGTCGACGGCCCGCTGCCTGATCTGCCGGAGACCAACGACCACAAGAGCCGGCAGGCGCTGTCGATCGCGCTCGCCAAGCGCGAGAACCTCACCATCCGCGGGCTCTACGAGAAGATCGCCGGCGCCCGTGGCCACTGGACGATCATTGGGTCGGCCGAGGACATCGCCGACCAGTTGCAGGAGCGTTTCGAGGCCGGCGGCGCCGACGGCTTCAACGTCATGCCCCCGCACCTCCCCGGCGGGCTCGACGATTTCGTGGAGCTGGTCGTGCCGGAGCTTCGCCGCCGCGGCCTGTTCCGCACCGAATACGAGGGCCGGACGCTCCGGGAGAACCTCGGCCTGCCCTACCCGCACCATCCCGCCGCGCGCGTCGCGCAGGCCGCCGAGTGATCGGAGAGACCGACATGTCGAAGATCCGGTTCGGCGTTTGGGCGCCCGTGCACGGCAACCGCGCTGCGGCGCAGGACCCGCTGGAGCCCTACGACGCCTCCTGGGCGCACAATCGCGACACGGTCCTGGAGGCCGAGGCGCTCGGCTACGATTCCACTCTCGTCGCGCAGCACACCGCCAACCCCCACTTCGCGGAGCGCGACCAGCTCGAGGCCTGGACATCGGCTGCGGCGCTTGCGCCGGTGACCAGCCGGATCGAGATCATCGCGGCGATCAAGCCCGCGCTCTACCACCCCGTCGTGCTCGCCAAGATGGCGCTGCAGATCGAGGAGATCAGCGGCGGGCGCTTTGCGATCAACCTCGTGAACGCCTGGAACCGCGCCGAATTCGAGAAGGCCGGCATCCCCTTCCTCGACCACGACGAACGCTACGCCTATGGCCGGGAGTGGCTGTCGATCGTCGAGCGGCTGACGCGCGGAGAGACGGTCGAGCACCACGGCAAACACTTCTCGATTGACGGTTACAAGCTCTCGCCCGCCGGCCGGCTGCGCCCGCGGCCGGGTATTTATCTCGGCGGGGAATCCGAGCCGGCGCGGGAACTGGCCGTCGACCACAGCGACGTCTGGTTCATCAACGGCCAGGCGCCGGAAGCGGTCGCGGCGCTGATATCAGATGTCAAAGCGCGGCCGAGGCAAGGCGACGCGCTGCGCTTCGGCCTCGCCGCCTTCGTCATCGCGCGTGAGACGGAAGCGGAGGCCCAGGCCGAGCATCGGCGGCTGATCGCGCTCGCGGAGCAGGACAAGCCCGCCAAGGAGATTCAGAAGGCGAACACCGACCCGAAGGTCGTGATGTTCCAGACCATGGCGAAGCAGGCCTTCGTCGGCACCAATGGCGGCACGGCCGCGGGCCTCGTCGGCTCCTACGACCAGGTGGCCGAACGCATCGACGCGTTCCATCGCTCAGGCGTCGAGCTGTTCATGCTGCAGTTCCAGCCTTTGCGCTCCGAGATGCGGCGCTTCGCTGAGCAGATTTTCCCAAGGCTCGGCCATTCGATTGGATCCATCGCGCCCCTCTATTCGGAGGCGAGATGACCCTGGCCGATCCTCAAGCGATCGCAGCTTTCGACGCGGCGTCGCCCGCGGCCGCCCGCAAGCCGGCGCCGACGCCGCAAAGTCGCGCGGCAAGATCACGGCAGACCGGACTGCTGGCGCTGTCCTGGGTCGCCCCGGTCCTCCTCCTTCTGGTCTGGGAGGCGCTTTGCCGCAGCGGTTATGTCGCCCCGCAGATCCTTCCAGCCCCGAGCAAGGTCGCGCTGACCGCCTGGAAGCTCGCCTCCACGGGGAGCCTGTTCCACGATCTCGGCGTCAGCCTGTTGCGGGCGGCGACGGGTTTCGCGATCGGCGGCCTGATCGGTTTCTCGCTCGGCGTGCTCGTTGGCTTCTCGCCGCTTGCGGAAGCGGCGATCGACCGCAGCGTCCAGATGATCCGGGCCGTGCCGTTCCTCGCGGCGCTGCCGCTGACCATCATCTGGTTCGGCGTCGGCGAGGGTCAGAAGATGTTCCTCGTCTCGCTCGGCGTCGTCTTCCCGATCTACATCAACACCGTCCTCGGTATCCGGCAGGTCGACCCCAAGCTTCTTGAACTCGCCCGCGTGCAGGGTCTGTCGGGCTGGACGACCATCCGACGGATCATTCTGCCCGGCGCCCTGCCATCGATCCTGACGGGCGTGCGCTATGCGCTCGCGGTCGCCTGGCTCGCGCTGGTGGTCGCGGAGACGGTCGGCGCGCAGGCGGGTCTCGGCTTCCTCGCCATGGACGCCCGCGAATTTCTGCGCACGGACGTGATCGTGCTGACGATCGTGATCTACGCGCTGATCGGCGCGGGCTCGGATTCGATCGCGCGCCTTCTCGAACGGCGGCTCCTCCGGTGGCATCCGAATTTCGGCGGGAGCGGCCGATGAGCCTGTCGGTCATCCCGACGAAGCCCGCCGTTCTCGTTCGCGGCCTTGTTCGGCGCTATGGCGAACGCACCGTCATCGACGGCCTCGACCTTGCGATCGCCCACGGCGAGTTCGTCGCGTTGCTCGGCGAGAGCGGCTGCGGGAAGACCACGCTGCTCCGCGCTCTCTCGGGTCTCGATCCGATCGACGGCGGCTCGGTCAAGGCGCCGCGTCGGCCGGCCGTGGTGTTTCAGGAGCATCGTCTGCTGCCGTGGGACAGCCTGTGGCGGAACGTTTCACTCGGTCTGCCCGCGGACGGCGCGCGAGACCGCGCCGCTGCGGCGTTGGCGGAGGTCGGTCTCGGCGATCGGCTCGACGACTGGCCGCGCAACCTTTCCGGAGGCCAGGCGCAGCGAGTCGCGCTCGCCCGCGCGCTCGTGCAGCAGCCGGAGCTCCTGCTGCTGGACGAGCCTTTCGCGGCGCTCGACGCGCTGACGCGCCTGCGCATGCACGCGCTGGTCAAGGAGCTCATCGCCCGTCATCGGCCGGGCGTCCTGCTCGTCACCCACGACGTTGACGAGGCGGTGGCGCTCGCCGACCGCGTCCTGCTGATGCGCGACGGGGCGATCGCCTATGAGCGCCGTCTGTCGAGCGCCGCCTCTCCGCAATCCGTTCGCGAAGAGCTGCTCGCCGAACTCGGCGTCGCGCCGCCGCCGCGGGCGCCCGCCTTCACTTCCCCATCGTCACACTCGGTCGTCTGAGGCCTCACAAGATGTCGTCCTTCCCCACTCTCTCGCGTCGGTCCTTCCTCGCGACCTCCGCCGCCGCGTCCGGCGCTCTCGGTCTCGGTCTGAAGCCCGGCGGCGCGCTCGCGCGCAACACCGACAAGGTGCGCCTGACCTTCGGTCCCTCGGGCGGCTTGACGCTGATCGCCAAGGAACGCGGCGCGCTGGAGAAATCGCTCGGCGATCAGGGGATCAAGGTGGAATGGGTCGGCCCGTTCCCGAACCACGCGCCGACCCTTCAGGCGGTGACCGGCGGCAGCGCCGATTTCAGCTTCGGCGGCAGCACCACGCCGGCCTTCGCCGCGATCATCGCCGGCTCGCCGCTCGTCTTCACGCAGTTCCTGATCTACCGCCCACGGACCACGGCGATCATCGCCAAGGACGGGTCCGGCATCGACAAGGTCGAGGACCTCGTCGGCAAGTCGGTCGCCGTGAACCGCTCGGGGCTCGGCGAATTCCTGCTGGTCGCTGCGCTCGAAAAGCATGGCATCGACCGGTCGAAAGTGAAATTCGTCTACCTCAACCCGCCAGACGCGGCGCCTGCCCTTGCCTCGGGCAAGGTCGATGCCTGGTCGATGTGGAGCCCCGGCGTCGACATCGCGCGCTACGAGTACAAGGCGCACAACGTCTTCCTCGAAGAGCGCGACCTCGACTTCCAGATCGACTTCACGACCTGGCTGACCTCGCGCAATTTCGCCACGGAAAACTCAGACATCGTGCGTGCTGTTAACGCAGCCTTTTCGGCGGAAGCCGACTGGGCGAGCGCTCATCCCGAAGACGCCGAGAAGATCGCGCAGGGCGCGCCGCCCCGCTACGCCGATCCGGTGCGTGAAGGCTTCCTGTCGCTCAAAAGGCGATACGAGATCTACCCTGTCACCGACGAGGCATTCGTCGGACGGCTGCAGAAGGCGGCTGACTGGCTGGTGGAGCGAAAGGTTCTGCCAGAGCAGGTCACCGTGAAGGAACTGCTGGCGCAGATCTGAACAACGGCCTCAGCAACCATGACCCGCGATCGGACTGGTTGCGGGTCATGGGCTATGCCGCAGTCGCCGCGAGCAGCACGTTTTTCGCCGGATGAACGACAACCGGGATGCACTTCGCAGCCGGCGTCTTTGCCTGCTCGTCGTGGTGCCAGAGCGGGATGAGGACGTTCAATTCAGGATAATAGCCTGCGCAGCAGCCTTCCGGCACGTTGTACTCCACGACCCTGAGGTTGCTGACCTCACGGACGTGCCCGTCGTCGGTGTGCGTCGAAACATCAACGAGCTCGCCATTGGCAAAGCCAAGACGTTCGATGTCCGAGGCGTTCATGAACAGGATGTGGCGCGTCCCCTTCACGCCACGAAAGCGATCGTCATAGCCGTAGACAGTGGTGTTGAACTGATCGTTCGAACGCAGCGTCATCAGGTCCAGGACGGCGCGGCCGTCCGCCGGCATGTCCGGATCCGATTCCACCCCCTTAGGCGCGACGAAATTGGCCAGGCCCGTCTTGGTCTCCCATTTGCGCTCGCGCGCCGGGAGCGGCTTGTGGAGCCCGCCGGGCTGGAACAGCCGATCCTTGAAGCCCTTGAAGACCTTCGGATAGGTCGCGGTGAACGCCTCGCGGACCAGTCCGTAATCCGCCACCCAATCGTCCCAGGGGACCAGCGGGTTCGGCTCGATCGTCGCCTTGGCGAGTTCGGCGACGATCCAGGGCTCGGACCTTAATTCGGGCGAGGCCGGCGACGCGAACCCGCGCGAACCATGGAAGCAGGAGGTCGAGTCCTCCATCGAGACGACCTGCGGACCCGTCGCCTGCTCGTCGATCTCGATCCGCCCGAGACAAGGAAGGATATAGGCCTTTTCCCCGTGGATGAGGTGCGAGCGGTTCAGCTTCGTCGAAACCTGCACAGTCAGAGGCACCCCGCTCCAGGCCGGGTCCATCCGGCCGGTGTCCGGCACAGCCCTGACGAAATTGCCTCCCAGACCGATGAACGCCTTCACCTTGCCGGCAAGGACGTTTTCACAGACCTCGACGGTGGTCATCCCCTTCTTGTGGGGCGGCTTGAAGCCGAACTGCTTCGCAAGCTGATCGAGCGGGACGAGCTCGGGCTTCTCGGTGATGCCGACGGTGCGCTGGCCCTGAACGTTCGAATGGCCCCGAACCGGACAGATTCCGGCGCCGGGCTTGCCGATATTGCCCTTAAGCAGCAGCAGATTGACCAGCATCTGTATGGTCTCGACGCCCTTGCGATGCTGCGTCAGGCCCATTCCGTAGACGCCCATGGTCGCCTTGGAGCGCGCATAACCAGCGGCGGCGGCCTCGATCGCTTCGCGCTTCAGGCCGGAACGGCGTTCGATCCGAGACCAGTCCTGCTTGTCGCAGAAGCGCAAGAAGTCCTTGAAGCCGTGCGTGTGGGTCTTGATGAACTCCCGGTCAAGGACCTCCGGCGCGCCTTCCGCCTCGGCCTTGGCGTCCGCCGCCAGTAGCGCCTTGCACATTCCCGTCAAAGCTGCGAGGTCGCCGCCCGCTTTCAGCTGATGGTACTGGGTCGAGATCTCGGTCGAGGCGCCGGTCAGCATCTCGGTCGGGCTCTGCGGGTTGGTGAACCGCTCGAGCCCGCGTTCCCTCAGGGGATTGAACGTGATGATCGGCACGCCGCGCTTGCGCGCCTCCTGCAAGTCATGAAGCATCCGGGGCGAGCTGGTGCCGACGTTCTGCCCGAAGAACATGATGAGTTCGGTCGTCTTGAAGTCGTCGAGAACCGTCGTGCCCACGGGGACCCCGATGGACTGCGGCAAGGCGACGGACGTCGACTCGTGGCACATGTTCGAGCTGTCCGGCAGGTTGTTCGTGCCGTAGAGCCGAGCGAACAACGCGTACATGTAGGACGCCTCGAGCGAGGCCCGACCGGACGCGTAGAACACCACGCTATCGGGCTCAAAGGTCCGAAGCTCCGCGCCGATCTCGCGGATGGCGTCGTTCCATGAGACGGGGACGTATTTGTCCGTCGCCGGATCGTACTTCATGGGCTCGGTGAGCCGGCCTTGTTCTTCAAGATCGTAAGCCGGCCAGTCGCGAAGTTCCGAGACCGTGTGCGCGGCGAAGAAGTCCCGCGTGACGCGGTTGCGGGTGAGTTCCCAGGCCGTCGCCTTGGCGCCGTTCTCGCAATATTCAAAAGCGCGCGGTTCGGCGGGTTTCGCCCATGCGCATGAAACGCACATGAACCCGTCAGGCTTGTTCTGCTTGCCCAGCAGGACGGCGCCTGAAACCCCGCGCTTCTCGCGGCTGAGAATCTCGGTCAGAGCCTTTGCGGAACCCCAACCACCCGCCGGACCATCGTATTCCGTGATCTCGATGTCGGACATGCCGGACTCCACTGCGCCGCTTCGAGCTGGCAACGTTTCGGCGTCGTCACGTGTTCCGGCCGAGCTCCAACCGTAGAGGGCCGGCAGGTCTGCGAAATTGCGGTCCCAAGGCCGCCGGAACGATTTCGCCAGTTTTGGCGCCACCGTTCGGGCTCAGGCGGAGAGGCGATAACCGACGCCGGTCTCGGTCAGCAGCAGCGCCGGGCGCGCCGGGTCGAGCTCCAGCTTCACGCGAAGCTGGCGGATGAAGACGCGCAGCGACGTCTCGTCGCCATCGTCCACGCCCCAGACCGCGCGGAACAGATGTCGATGGGTCAACACCTTTCCCGCATGCACCACCAGTTCCTGAAGAATGGCGAACTCCTTCGGCGAGAGCTTGATCTCCGCGTCGTCGCGCGTGACCAAGTGGCGCGCGAGATCCACCACGAGCGGCCCGGCGCGGTAGATCGGCTCCGCGCCGCGGTCGGCGAGCCGGTGGCGGAGCGCGGCACGCATCCGCGCCATGAGCTCCGCGACGCCGAAGGGCTTGGTCACGTAGTCGTCGGCGCCAAGATCGAGCGCCACGACCTTGGCCTCCTCCTGGCCGCGGCTGGACAGCACGACGATGGGGACGGCGCTTCGCGAGCGGATCTCGCGGATGACGTCGAGCCCGTCCAAGTCCGGCAGGCCGAGGTCAAGCAGAACGACCTCCGGCGTCTCGTGGCGCATGATGCGGAAGGCTTCCGCCGCGCTGTCCGCCTCGAGCACGCGGTAGTCGTTGACGCTGAGCGTGCTGCGGAGGAAGCGCCGGATCGGCGCCTCGTCATCCACGATCAGAACCGTGACGGCGCTCGACGCCATGGTCAGCGATCTCCCGATGCGTCCGCGGCGAGCAGAGTCAGCGTGAAGCGCGCGCCGCCGCCCGGCCGGTTCTCCGCCGCGATCGAGCCGCCCATCGCCTCGACGAAGCCGCGCGCGATCGCGAGGCCGAGACCGGCGCCGAGGGTCCGCCGGTCGCCTTGTCCCGCGCGGTAGAACTTCTCGAAGACATGCGGCAGGTCGGCCTCGGGAACGCCCGGCCCGTCGTCAGCGATCTCCACTTCGATCCGGTCCGCCTCCCTCCGCGCCTTCATGGCGACGCGCGCGGAGGGAGGCGTATGCTTGCCTGCATTCTCCAGCACGTTCATCAGCGCGTGCTCGAGCAGCACGGGATCGCCCTGCACGATCAGCGGGCCATCCGGCAAGGCGACCTCAACCTGCCGCCCGTCAAGCGCGGACGCCGCGCGCCGCAACGCCGATCCGACGGCGTCGCCGACATCGACGGCGCCGCGCTTGGCTGAGACGGCGCCGGTGTCGAGCCGGACGACATCGAGCAGGTTGGCGACGAAGCGGTTCAGCCGCTCGGTCTCTTCCTGGGCGCTCGCCAGCATCTCGTCGCGCGTCGCGTTGTCATAGAGCGCGCCGTAGCTGCGGAGGCTGGTGACGACGCCCATGATGGTGGCGAGCGGCGTCTTGAAATCGTGGCTCACGGAGGTGAGCAAGGCGCTGCGCAGCCGCTCCGTCTCCGCCACGAGCCGCGCCTCGTCGACGTCGGCCGCGAGCCGTATGCGTTCGAGGGCGACGGCGGTCTGGTCGACAAGCGCGTCCAGGAGTCGCCGCTCTCCCGGCGCCAGCACCGGACCGGCCGCGCGCCGCGCCACCCCTATCACGCCGAGCTTGGCGCGCGCGGTGCGCAGCGGCAGGAACAGCCGACGCGCGCCGGGCAGCGTCGCGGAGCCGCGGCCGGTCGGCTCGTCGCGCTCGTAGCACCACGTCGCAGCGGCGATCTCGGCTGCGTCCAGTTGATCCTCCGGCGGGTAGGCGCCGCCGACGGAGAGCCCGCCCGGCGAGGGCGTCAGCAGCACCACGTCGGTCTTGAGCATCAGCGCGACCTGGTGGGCGGCGGCCCAGAGCAGGTCGTCCTCCGTCGCGACGCCTGCCAGCTTGCGGGCGAAGGCATAGAGATCCGCAGCCGTGCGAGCCTGACTTCGGGCCGAGAGGGTTTGCGCCCGCACGCGGGCCGCGACGGAGCTCGCAATCACCGCCGTCAGCGACAGGAAAACGATGGCGACGACGTTTGATGGGTCGCTGACGGTGAAGGAGAAGCGGGGGTCGGTGAACAGGAAATTGTACGCGAGCGCCGACAGCAGCGAGGCCGCGAGCGACGGGGCGAGCCCATATCGTACGGCGACCAGCAGGACCGCCGGCACGAAGATCAGCGAGATGTTCGGGATGTCGATCTGCGTGTCGATCGCGAGGCCCGCGAGCCCGGAGAGCAGCACGCCGCCCGCGGCGGCCAGATAGTGGACGGGGGAGGCGCGAGCCGCGGCGCGCGCCTCGACGCCCTTCGGCGGCACGCTCTCGCCGTCGCCGGCCATGACCTGGACCGCGATCCCGCCGGACCGCCGCACGAGGTCGCGGACCACTGAACCATGCAAAAGCGCGAACCATTTCGGGCGATCGGCCTTGCCCACCACCAGCGTGGTGACGTTGCGGCTGCGCGCGAACGCGAGCAACTCCTCGGCGACGTCGACGCCGCCCGGCAGGGTGACGGCCTCCCCACCGAGCGCCTCCGCAAGACGCAGCGTGTCGGCGATGCGATCGTGGTCAGCCTCTGACAGGCGCCGCAGCCGCGCGGTCTCCACCGTGACGCAGAGCCATGGCGCCTTGGCCTGCTCGGCGAGCCTGCGCGCCTTCCGCACAAGGGCCGCCGCGCCCGGCCGCTCGTCGATCGCAACCATGACACGCTCGCCCGCAGGCCATGGCCCCTCGATCGCGTTGGCGTCCATGTAGGCCCGCATGTCGGCGTCGACGCGCTCCGCCGTGCGTCTCAGCGCAAGCTCGCGCAACGCCGCCAGGTTGCCGGGCTGGAAGAAATGGCGCACGGCGCGCTCGGCCTGCTCGCGGACATAGACCTTGCCGGCCTCGAGCCGCCGCCGCAGTTCGTCGGGCGTGAGGTCGATCACTTCGACCTCGTCCGCGAGGTCGAAGATCCGGTCCGGCACGGTCTCCCGCACCCTGACGCGCGTGATCCGCGCGACCACGTCGTTCAGGCTTTCGAGGTGCTGGACGTTCAGCGTGGTGAAGACGTCGATTCCGGCGGCGAGCAGTTCCTCGACGTCCTGATAACGCTTCAGATGGCGCGACCCGGGGGCGTTGGTGTGGGCGAGCTCGTCCACCAGAACGAGCTTCGGGGCGCGTTTCAGAACGCCGTCGACATCCAACTCCGTTAGTTCGCGTCCTTCGTAAAACACGCGGGCCTGAGGCAGGATCTCCAGGCCTTTCAGGAGCGCCTGCGTCTCGGCGCGGCCGTGGGTCTCGATGACCCCGGCGACAACGTCGACCCCCTCCGCGAGCTTCGCCCGACCGGCGGTCAGCATCTCGTAGGTCTTGCCCACGCCGGGCGCGGCCCCGAAGAAGATCTTCAACCGGCCGCGCCGCTCGCGGTTCGCCGCCGCGAGCAGGGATTCAGGGGAAGGTCGGACCGCGGCCATGGCCCTCAGCTATACGCCATCCGCGGCGCCGGGCGTCAGCGCTTGCTGTCGAGCGCGAGATTGAGGGCGAGCACGTTGACGCGCGGCTCGCCCAGCACGCCGAACACGCGCGGCTGCGCGAGGCGATCGACCAGGGCACGCACCTCGGGCTCGGGCATCGCCCGCTCGCGCGCCACTCGCGGCGCCTGGAGATAGGCCGACGCCGGCGTGATGTCGGGGTCGAGCCCCGAGGCCGACGCCGTCACGAGATCGGCTGGCGCGGCGCCCGAAATCCCGTCCTCGGACTTCACCTTTGCGACGTCCCCCGTGATCCGCTCGGCGAGCGCCTTGGCGTTCGGCCCTAGATTGGAGCCCGAAGAGGCCGACGCGTCGTAGCCGTCCTTGCCGGCGGCGGACGGGCGGCCGTGGAAGTAGCGCGGGCTGGAGAAGCCCTGTCCGATCAGGCTCGAGCCGATCACGGCGCCGCCCTTCTCGATCAGGCTGCCGTTGGCCTGCACCGGCATCGCGACCTGCGCGACCCCGGTGATCGCGAGCGGATAGGCGACGCCAGTGACGAGCGTGAAGAGGACGAAGAGCGCGAGCGCGGGGCGCAGGTGGGAGAGCATGGCGGAGGAGCCTTGAAGGGTTGCGGGAGCGGTCACGATCAGGCCAACCCGGCGGCCGAGATCGCCATGTCGATCAGCTTGATGCCGATGAAGGGCGCGACGAGGCCTCCGAGCCCGTAGACGGCGAGGTTGCGGCGAAGCAGCGCCGCGGCGGAGGACGGCCGGTAGCTGACGCCCTTCAGCGCCAGCGGGATGAGCGCGACAATGATCAGCGCGTTGAAGATGATGGCCGAAAGGATCGCGCTTTGCGGCGAAGCCAGCCCCATGACGTTGAGCGCGTTGAGGCCGGGGTAGAGCGCGACGAACATGGCGGGGATGATCGCAAAGTACTTCGCGACGTCGTTTGCGATCGAGAAGGTGGTGAGCGCGCCGCGGGTCATCAGCAGCTGCTTGCCGATGCCGACGATCTCGATGAGCTTGGTCGGGTCGCTGTCGAGGTCGACCATGTTGCCGGCCTCGCGCGCCGCCACCGTGCCCGTCTGCATCGCGACGCCGACGTCGGCCTGAGCGAGCGCGGGCGCGTCGTTTGTGCCGTCGCCGCACATCGCGACGAGCTTGCCGCCGGACTGCTCCTTGCGGATCAGCGCCAGCTTGGCCTCGGGCGTCGCTTGGGCCAGGAAGTCGTCGACCCCCGCCTCGGCCGCGATCGCCGCCGCGGTCATGGGATTGTCGCCGGTGATCATGACCGTGCGGATGCCCATGGCGCGGAGCTCCGCGAAACGCTCGCGGATGCCGCCCTTCACGATGTCCTTGAGGTAGACGACGCCGAGCGGCCTTGCGTCGGTCGCGACCACGAGCGGAGTGCCGCCTTCGGAAGCGACGCGCTCGACGATCCCGTCGAGCTCGCTCGGGATTACGCCGCCCAGCGCCCGCACGTGAGCGATGACGGCGTCGGCGGCGCCCTTGCGGATGCGCGTCGCGCCGATGTCGACGCCGCTCATGCGCGTCTGGGCGGTGAACGGAATGAATGTCGCCTCGAGCGGCCCCATCTCGCGGCCACGCAGACCGTGCGCCGCCTTGGCGAGCACGACGATCGAGCGGCCTTCCGGCGTCTCGTCGGAGAGGCTCGCGAGCTGGGCTGCGTCGGCGAGTTCGCTCGCCCTGACCCCCGGCAGCGGGAGAAACTCGGAAGCCTGCCGGTTGCCGAGCGTGATCGTGCCGGTCTTGTCGAGCAGCAGCACGTCGACATCGCCGGACGCCTCGACGGCCCTGCCCGACATGGCGAGCACGTTGAAGCGCACCAGACGGTTCATGCCGGCGATGCCGATCGCCGAGAGCAGGCCGCCGATCGTGGTCGGTATCAGGGTGACGAACAGCGCCGCCAGCACGATGACCGGGACCACGCCGCCGGAATAAGAGGCGAAGGCGGGGATGGTGGCGACGGCGAATACGAAGATCAGGCTTAAGCCCGCGAGCAGGATGGTCAGCGCGATCTCGTTCGGCGTCTTCTGCCGCTCGGCGCCTTCGACCAGCGCGATCATTCGATCGAGGAAGCTCGAACCGCTCGCAGCCGAAATCCGGACCTTGATCTGGTCCGATAGCACCTTGGTGCCGCCGGTCACCGCGGAGCGGTCGCCGCCGCTTTCGCGGATCACCGGCGCGCTCTCGCCGGTGATCGCGCTCTCGTCGACGGTCGCCACCCCTTCGACGACCTCGCCGTCTCCGGGGATCAGATCGCCGGCCTCGACCAGCACGAGATCGCCCACTTTCAGAAGCTCGGCCGGAAGCTCCTCGTAACCTCCTCCGCGGCCGACCAGCCGTTTGGCGATCGTTTCGGAGCGGGTGCGCCGAAGCGCGTCCGCCTGCGCCCGGCCCCGGCCCTCCGCGACCGCCTCCGCAAAGGTCGCGAAATAGACGGTGAGCCACAGCCAGAACACCAATTGGCCTGAGAAGGCGGCAGGCTGGCCGGAGGCGAGATCGCGCAGGAACAGCGCGGTCGCGACGACGGCGATGACCTCCACGGCGAACATCACGGGGTTCCGGACGAGCACGCGCGGATCGAGCTTGGCGAAGGCGGAGCCGAGCGCCGGGACGAGCAGCTTTGGATCGAGCAGGGATTGCGGTTGAGCGGACATGGATCAGGTCTCGTGGCGAGAAGGGCGCGTCAGAAGGTCTGGCCGGCGGAGGTCGCAAGTGCGTCCGCGATCGGGCCGAGGGAGAGCGCCGGGAAGTAGGTGAGGCCGCCGACGATCAGCACGACGCCGATCAGCAGGCCGACGAACAGGCCGCCATGGGTCGGGAAGGTGCCGGCGGAGGCCGGGACGCGCGTCTTGGCGGCGAGCGATCCCGCAACCGCCAGCATCGGGACGATCAGGGCAAACCGGCCGATCATCATCCCGATCGCGAGCAGCACGTTCCAGAAGGGCGAGTTCGCCGTCAGTCCCGCGAAGGCGGAGCCGTTGTTCGCCGCGGCCGACGTGGTCGCGTAGAGCATCTCGGAGAAGCCGTGCGGGCCGCTGGCGAGCAGGCCGGCGAGGCCCGCCGCGCTGGTCGCGGCGACCGCCAGAAGCACGAGCGTGGCGAAGGGCGAGCACAGCAGAGCGAGCATGGTGAGCTTCACCTCGCGGCTCTCGATCTTCTTGCCCGCATATTCCGGCGTGCGGCCGACCATCAGCCCCGCGACGAACACCGCGACGACGGCGAACAGCAGCATGCCGTAGAGCCCTGCGCCGACACCGCCGACGATGACCTCGCCGAGTTGCATGTTGATCATCGGGATCATTCCGCCGATCGCCGAGAAGCTGTCGTGCATCGCGATCACGGCGCCGCAGGAGGCGGCGGTCGTGATCACCGCAAAGAGGCTCGACAGCGCGATCCCGAAGCGGACCTCCTTGCCTTCCATGTTGCCAGCCGACGGATCGACGCCGAGCGCGACATGGATCGGGTTTGCGGCGGCTTCGGCCCAGTAGGTGACGGCGACGCCCGTCAGGAACAGCGCGCCCATCGCGGCGAGGATCGCCCAGCCCTGCCGCTCGTCCCCGACCATGCGGCCGAACACGTTGGTCAGAGCCGCGCCGATCCCAAAGATCGAGACCATCTGGATCAGGTTCGCGAGCGCGTCAGGGTTTTCGAAGGGATGCGCCGAGTTGGCGTTGAAGAAGCCGCCGCCATTGGTGCCGAGCATCTTGATCGCGAGCTGGCTCGCGACCGGCCCAAGCGCGATCGTCTGGCCGGCGCCTTCGAGCGTCTTGGCGGAGGCGTAAGCCTGCAGCGTCTGCGGGACGCCGAGCGCGACATAGACCAGCGCGAGCACGATGCAGGCCGGCAGCAGGACGTAGAGGACCGAGCGCGTGAGATCGGCCCAGAAGTTGCCGACGCCGCTCGCGGACTTCCGCGCAAAACCGCGGATGAGGGCGACCGCGAGCGCCATGCCCGTCGCCGCCGACAGGAAGTTCTGCACGGTAAGCGCGACCATCTGCGAGCCGTAGCTCATGGTCGTCTCGCCGCCATAGGACTGCCAGTTGGTGTTGGTCAGGAAGGAGATCGCGGTGTTGAGCGCGAGGTCCGGCGTCACGCCCGCGAAGCCCTGAGGGTTCCAGGGCAGTGCGCCCTGCAGGCGCAGGACGGCGTAGGCGGCGAGGAAGCCAACGACATGAAGCGCGAGCATCGCGATGGCGTAGGCCGACCAGCTCTGATCGCGGTCCGGACGGACGCCCGCGATGGCGTAGAAGCTGCGCTCGACCGGCGCGAGCACGGGATGAAGGAACGTGCGCTCGCCCGAATAGACCTTCGTGAGAAAGCCGCCGAGCGGACGCGTGAGGAGAAGCGTGATCGCGCAGAACAAGGCGATCTGCAGCCAGCCGTTGACTGTCATCTGGGTGAGCCTGGAATGAGGATTGGCGAGGCGTTTAGAACCGCTCGGGACGCAGCAGAGCCGCGGCGAACACCAGCGTGATGACGAGCGTCGCGGCGGCGCCGAGCGCCGCGTCGAGCACGGGAAGGCCGAGCAGCGTCATGGCTGTCGCCTCACAGCCGCTCGCAGCCGAACGTATAGGCGCCGAGCGCCGCGAAGCCGGCGAGGCCGCCGGCCAGCATCATGAGATCGATCATCGTCAGGCTCCGCCCGCGCCGGAGTTGGCGCGTCGGCGTTAGATGCGGCGGAGCGACGTTGTGAATGAAGAGGGCGCTGCGGCCGCGGGCGTTAAGAACGCGTTGGCGCGACGACCGATCGAGTAGATTTCCGCCTCGTCCGGAACGCGACTCGCCTGCAAAAGCCGGGGAACAGCAGTCCTACGAGCGGGCTCTCGGGCGGGCTAGGCGTAGATGCGGTCGAGCGCCTGCGCCACCCTTGCGAGCGCCGCGACGGAAGGATCGAACCGCTCGCCCGCTGCAAGTCGCACGGCAAAATCGGCGGCGGCGCGGACGTTCCAGGCGTCTGGCGGCGAGGCGAGTTCGCTCCGCGACGTGCCGCTGAACCGCTCGGCCACAAAATCGTAGAATGATCCCCCGACGTTGCGCATCTCGGCCCCGCCTTGCGTTCCGTAGAACGAGGCGGAGATCACCGCGTCCTGTCCCGCCTGGAGCCGCCACGAACAGGCGAGCCGCACGACCGTTCCGGATTTCAGGACGAGCGTCGCGACCGCATAGTCTTCTGTCCGGTCGAGCGGCGCGGAGAGCGCCTCTCCCCCCGCAGAGAGGTGCGAGACGACCTCGGCGACCTCGTCGCCTTCCAGCATCCAAAAAGCGAGATCGACGAGATGGACCCCAAGATCCATCACGCAGCCGCCGCCCGACAGCGCTCGGTCATAGAACCACGGCTTGTCCGGGCCATAGGCGTTGTGAAACACGAGATCGACGGCGTGCACCCGGCCAAGGTCGCCGGACCGGATCAGGTCGCGGATGCGACGCGCACTTTCGGTGAAGCGGTAGGACAGATCGACGGCGAGCAGTCGATCCGCTTGCCGCGCCGCCTCGATGACGGCGCGCACTTCCGCCTCGCTGCGCCCCAGCGGCTTCTGGCAGAACACCGCGACGCCACGCTCAAGAGCGCGGATCGACTGTTCGGCGTGGGCTGCGCTCGGCGTGGCGATCACCACCGCGTCGAGACCGAGGTCAAGCAGGGCGTCGAATGAGGCCGACCTTGTCGCCTGTGGCGCGAGCTTCGCCGCCTCGGCCGCCGCGTCGTTAAACGGATCGACATAGGCGGCGGCCTCGATCGCCCCCGTCGCAAGCATCGCCTCCATGCGGTGGCGGCCGATCCAGCCCACGCCGAGAAAGCCGACGCGGGGACGCGCGCTTGTCTTATCGGCCGCGCCGCTTTTCAGCGCCTCGTCGCTCACGCGCATGTCACCAGCGCCTTCAGAAAGCCGTCGGGCCTGTCGCGAGTCGCCGTCAGCGCCTCATCCAGACGGTCGAGCGGGAAGACATGCGTGTAGAGCGGCGTCGGGTCTAACCGCCCGGACGCCACCGCCTCGACAGCCTCGCGCACGCCGCGCGCATAGACCGCCGCGTCACGCTCATGGGCGTTGATGACGTCCAGACCGCGCCAGTTCCAGAGCTGCATGTTGATCTGGCGCGGGCCGTCCTGGTGGTAGCCGGCGATGATCAGCCGCCCTCGCTCGCGGGTCAGTTCGGCGGCGAGATCGAGCGGCCACTGCTTGCCGACCGCCTCGATGACCCGGTCGCAAAACGCGCCGCCGGTCAGATCGCGCACCCGCTCGATGATCTCGTAATGGTCGACCATCGGGATCGTCTCGGCGGCGCCCATCTTACGCGCGACCTCCAGCGAGAACTCACGGCGCGAGATCGCGATCACGCGTGCGCCGGCGTCGGCCGCCAGCCGCGTCAGGATCGCGCCGAGAAACCCGATGCCGACGATCGCGACCGTCTGCCCGGCCTCAATCTCGCTGCGTCGGAAGATGTTCATCGCGCAGCCGAGCGGCTCGCCAGGAAACGGTTGGCCTTGAAGCGCGTCCGGAAGCAGGACGACCTGATCCGGGGTCGCGAGGTCGTACTCGGCGTAGGCGTTGTGCGAAAGCGCGGCGACGCGCGCGCCAACCGGCAAGCCGGTGACGCCTTCGCCGACCGCGTCGATCACGCCCCAGCCCTCATGGCCGAGGCCGCCCGGCGCGGTTGGAAACTGCATCCACTCCGGTCCCGACCATGGGGTCAGGTTGGACGCGCAGACGCCGCAGCCCTGCAGGCGCACGCGAACCTGGCCCGCCTGCGGCTCCGGCCGCTCGACCGCTTGGACCGTCGACCGATGCGGCCCGACGACCACGGCCGCCCGCATCGTCCCGCCTGACGCGAGAACGTCGCCCATTCCTGAACCTCCTGAAACGCCCGTCTGAACCTCGAACGCGGCGCGTTACGCCACCGCCGCCGGCTCTGCGGCAGGCTTAGGGATCGATGCCGCGCCGTCGGCGCGACCGTCGAACCAGTTCATGGTGGCGGTAAGACCCTGCTCGAGCGTCGTGATCGGCCGCCAGCCCAGCACAGTCTGGGCCTTGGCGATGTCCGGCCTGCGGCGCTTCGGATCGTCCACCGGAAGGTCCATGCGCTTCACCCGCGAGGTCGAGCCGGTGATCTTCAGCACAACCTCGACCAGCTCGTTCACAGTCATCTCCGCGGGATTGCCGAGGTTGATGGGTCCTGGTTCCGGACCGTCGTGCTCCATCAAGGCAATCAGCCCGTCGATCATGTCATCGACGTAGCAAAAGGATCGGGTCTGACTGCCGTCGCCGAACACGGTGATGTCGTCGCCGGCGAGCGCCTGGCTCACCACGCTGGAGACCACGCGACCATCGGCGGCGGAGAGCCGGGGCCCATAGGTGTTGAAGATTCGCGCAACGCGGACCTCGCCACGGCCGGCGCGAGAGAAGTCGAATGTCAGCGTCTCAGCGCAGCGCTTGCCTTCGTCATAGCAGGCGCGCGGGCCGGTCGAGTTCACGTGGCCCCAATAAGTTTCGGGCTGGGGGTGGACGTGCGGATCGCCGTAGATCTCGCTCGTCGAGCTCAGCAGGAAGCGCGCCCCGGTCTTTTCGGCCAGATCCAGCAGGTGCTTGGTGCCCAGCACGCTCGTGAGCAGCGTGTGCTCCGGGTCGGCCTGGTAGAGCGGCGGCGAGGCCGGGCAGGCGAGATTGTAGATCCGGTCGAAGGCGCGGCTGGTGATGCGCGCCGGGAGCGGCTCGACGATGTCAGCCTCGATGAACTCAAAATTCGGCCGCCGGAGCGCCTGCCTGAGGTTGTCCATGCTTCCGGTGAGCAGATTGTCGACGCACAACACCCGCGCGCCGGAATCAAGCAGGCGATCGCAGAGATGGGAGCCTAGGAATCCGGCGCCGCCGGCTACGAGAATCCGGCGCTTCGTCGTCTGATCAAGCATCATCGGCTCCCTTGTTCCTGAGGTCTTCAAATCCGGCGTCATCAATGGCGCGGTTCGCCGTCGCGCGGCCGCGCGCAGCTCCCGCTCAAGCGTCTCGGCGCGATGGGTTGGCGTGTGAGCCGTAAGCACGCGCCTGCGGCCGCCCTGCCCGATCGCGTCGCGCTCGGCCTCAGGGAGGTCAAGCGCCGCGAGGACATCGTCGGTCGAGGTCGCGGTCAGGATCTCCTGGCCAAGCCCAAAGACGGTATCGAGGCCGTCCCACACATCCGAGATGATCGGCGTGGCGCACGCGGCCGCCTCGAACAGGCGGATGCTCGGGCTGAATCCCGCGGCCACCATGTCGGCGCGCGTGACGTTCAGGGTGAAGCGGCTCGCGGCGTAGAAGGCGGGATGGTCGGCCGGAGCGACATGCTCCAGCCGCTCCACGTTCGCGGGCCAAGCGATATCGGCGGGGTATTGCGGCCCGGCGACCGCAAACTTCAGGTGAGGCGCGCGGCGCGCCGCCTCGATCAGAAGCCGCTCGAGCACGGGCTGCCGGTCGTCGCTGTATGTGCCAAGATAGGACAAGTCCCAGCGGCGCGGCGCTTCGAGCGGGCGATAGATGTCGGGATCGGCGGAGCAATAAAGCGCGCGGGCGGCCGGCGATCCGAAGATCCGCTCCAGCCGGTCGAGGGTCGGGCCGCCGGTGAAGGAGAAATAGAGGTCAAAATCGGCAATGGCGTCCGCCGCGAGATACTCCTCATCGCCGCGGCCGAGCTTGGCGAGCGTCACCGGGGTGTCGATGTCGTAGAACGCGACCGGCCCAACGGCCGTCTCCCGCGCCCAGCGACCGACGGCGACGCCTTCCGGCACATAGGACCCGACGATCACCGCGTCGGCCCCCCTCACCTCCTCCGCCCAGCGTTCGAGGCCGGCGAGATCATCGTAGAAGGCGAGCCGGCAATAGTCGGGGTCGGTCAGATCGCGGTGGGCGGCGTACCAGGTCGCGTTCCGCTCCAGGAACAGGACGTCATGCCCCCGAGCGGCCAAGGCCTTGAGCAGCGCCCGATAGGTCGTGGCGTGTCCGTTTCCCCATGACGAGGAGAGGCTGAGGCCGAGGATGACGAGCTTCAAGGAGCCGCTCATGCGCTCTTCCTTTCGGACCGCCATGCGCCTTCGCTGCGCAGGAGCGCATCGACCTCAAGCGCCCGGCGCTCGTAGGTATGCCCTGCGAGGATGCGCAGCCGGGCCGCCTCGCCGATGGTCGCGGCGCGCTCGGGCGTCAGCGCGGCGAGATGCTCCGCGACGTCTTTTCCGTCGCGCGCGACCAGCACTTCGCTATCGGGCTCGAGGAACATCTCGATGCCTTCCCAGAAATCGGTGATCAGGCAGGCCCCGGCGCCCGCCGCCTCGAATACGCGGGTCGCGGGCGAGAAGCCGATCTCCGCCATGCTGTCGCGCGCGACGTTCAGCACGGCGAGCGGCGAGCAATTGAAGGCGTTGTGGTCGCGGGTGCCGACATGGCCGATCGCGGTCACGTTCGGGGCCATGTGCTTGTCGTGCCACCCGCTGCCGCCGAGCAGGAATCGGCGGTCCGGCAGCCCCGCGGCAGGCTCGAGGAAGAAACGCTCGATCCGGCTTTCGCGGTCCGGCAGACGGTTGGCGAGCAGCGCGAGGTCGGCTGTGAAGCGCGGTTCAGCAGGAACGGGATGGTGCGTCGTGGGGTCGAGCGCGTTGTAGATCGGCCGGCAGACCGGCGCGCCCATCGCTTCATAGGCCGCTACGACAGGGGGGCCGCCGCCATAGGTGAAGACGAAGTCGAGGTTCGGCAGCGCCTTCTTCAACGGCATCTCAGGATTGAGCCGCATCTCGGCGAGCGTTGCGGGCGCGTCGACGTCCCAAAAGATCCGCAGCGCGCCCGGCCGCGCCAGATCGAACACGCCCAGCAGCTCGTCGTCGAACACGCCGACGCCGCTCGCCTTGACGACGACGTCCGCCTCCGCGGCGCGCGCCATCACCTTGCGGCAGGCCTCGGGCGTGGCGTCATAGACGACGACCTCCGCCCAATCCGGCGGATCGATGTCGCGGTTCTTCTGACGGTCGAAGGCGTCGGGTTCGTAGAAGACGACCTTCCAGCCGAGCTTCGCCAACTCGCCGAGCATGCCGCGATAGTAGGTCGCGGCGCCGTTCCAGTACGAGGACAGCAGGCTCGAACCGTAGAAGGCGATCTTCATCGAGCGGACTCCATTTCCGCGACGGAAGCAGTCGAGGCGCGGAGTTGCGCCACATGGGCGAGAAGCTCGTCGGCGCGATGGCCGCAGGTATGCCGGGCGAGGATCGTCTGCAGCCCGTTCGCGACGAGCGAGCGCCGGAGCTCCGGATCGTCTCGCAGGGCTGCGAGATGCGTCGCCATCGCCGCGCCGTCATTCGCCACAAGGAAGTCCTCGCCGGGACGGAACAGGTTCTCGCTGTCGCTCCAGGGCGCGGAGACCAGCGGGATGCCGCAGGCGAGCGCCTCGAACACGCGGATCGTCGGAATGCCTGGAAGCCGCTCGACGTAGAACCGCCGCGGGACATGCGCGGTCGCAAGATGCAGCGCGAAAACTTCGGGCGCCCGAGCATTGGCGAGCCATCCGCGATAACGCGCGCCATAGCGTTTCAGGAGCGCCAGCGCCTCCGGCGGATAACGGACGCCGTGAATGTCGAGCGTCAGCTCGACCGCCTCGGCCGGCTTGAACAGGAAGGCCTCGAGCTCCTGCGTGCGCTCGCCATCGCCCCAGTTGCCAATCCAGACCAGTCCCTCGCGCGGCCCTTCCTCGGCCGGCGGATGAAACAGCCTCACGTCGGCCGCCTCGTGCCAGACGAACACGCGGCCGCCCCAACCCCAGCCGCGATAGACCTCGGCCAGCGTCTCTCCGAAGGCGAGCACGCCGTCATAGTCGGAGAGGTCGAAGACGCTGATCGCGTCCGGATCGCTCACCGCACGATGATGCGTGTCGTGGAAGAGCAGTGTGAAAGGCCGACGCCGCCGCTGACGCCCGATCGCGGCGACGAGATCCGGTTCGTTCCACTCGTGGACGATGACGAGGTCGGCGCCGTCGCACGCTTCCGCGGGATCGAACGCCTCGCCATAGGTCTTCGACGAAAGCTCGGGATAAGCGGCGCGCCAAGGCTCCAGCGCTGCCTCGCCGTGATCGGTCAAGAGGTTGGTGAGGCTCCAGGCGCCCTCGGGCTCGTAGATGGCCACCTCGTGCCCGCGCGCGATCAATTCTCGCAAAACGCCGCGCAGGAAATGCGCGTTGCCGTGGTTCCAGCACGAAGCGAGCGAATGGGTGAAATAGACGATCTTCACGCCGCGCTCTGTCCGAGAGCGCGCGACAGGGCTTGGGCGTAGACGCCGAGCGTGCCCCCGGTCATGGCGTCGAGGGTGAAGCGGGCGGCGCGCGCCTCAGCAAGCGCGCCGAGCCGTTCGCGTTCGCTCCGATCGTCCAGCACGCCATCGAGCGTCGCGGCGACGGCCGCAGGATCGCGCGGATCGACGAACAATGCGGTGCCGGCCCACAGCTCTCGAAACGTCGGGATGTCCGCCAACACCAGCGCACAGCCGGCCTGCGCGGCCTCGAGCACGCTGAGCCCGAACGGCTCGTAGAGCGCAAGCGAGACGAATGCTCCCGCTTCGCCAAGCCGTCGCGCCATGTCTTCGGAATCGAGCGGTCCGAGCGAGACCACCGCGCTCGTCGCTGCGCGCTCGCCGTTCGGTCCTTCTAGCGGCCCTGCGGCCTCGACCGTCCCGCGCATCATGCTCGCGGCCGCATCCAGCGCCGCAAGATTCTTGGCGGGATCCCACAGGCGACCGGCCGTCAGCGCGAATGGCCGCTCGCTCGACTGCGGCGCCGGGACGCGCGGGGCCCGGCCGTTATGCACAGCGACCGACGCGACGCCGTACTGCGCCGCTGTCGCCTCGGCGAAGGCGTCGCTCGGCGCGATCAGCGCAGAACACGCCTCATAGCCGCGCCTCAGCCGCTCGGTCCGCTCATTGAAGGACGCCGGCATCTCGCCCCCGCGCATCGCGGCCCACCACGTCGCGAGACAGGAATGACAGACCCCGACGACTGGCGCAGTGAAGCCGGACGCCGCGAAGATCGGACTGTTGAGATGGACGAGGTCCGCGCCGGACCGATTGGCGAGGTCCGTGAGCGCAGCCCCCGCATTGTCTATCCGGCGTGCGTCCTCCTCCAGCCAATCGAGCGGCAGCGCTGTGTCGATGAGCTCGGCCCCCACGGCGCTGACCTGGCGCCGCTGCGCATCGCTCGGCGAGGGGCCGAGCGCCGCAAGCGTCACGCGCACGCCGCGCTCCGCCAGTCCTGCGGCGAGGTCGACGGCGTAGGTCCAGACGCCGCCAATGGCGTCCGTCGTCATGAAGACGTGGCCGGGCGCCGCTCGCGTCACAGGGACGCCACCTCCAGCGGCTTCGGCGCGGCTGCGCCTTCGGAGCGGAGCCAGTTCGCGAGCTCGGCAACGCCTTCGCGCCACGCGACCGGAGCCGCGAGACCAAGAGCGCCGCGCGCCTTCGCAGCGTCCGCCACGAAGTAGCGCTGATCCCCGGCGCGCCAATCGTGGAACTCAAGGTCGACACGGCGGCCGATCAGATCCTCGATATGAGCGACGAGGCGGCGCAGACTGACCGCGTTGCTCGCCCCGCCGCCGAGGTTGAAGGCCTGACCCGAGACCGCTTCGATGTTGCGCCAAGCTGAGAGATAGGCCTCCACGGCGTCGCCGACGAACAGCACGTCACGCACCTGGCGGCCGTCGCCGAAGATGCTGATCGTCTCGCCTTTCAGCGCGCGGATGAGGAAATGGGCGACCCAGCCCTGATCCTCGGTCCCCATTTGGCGCGGGCCATAGATGCAGCTCATGCGCATTACGCAGGTCGGAACGCCGAAGCTGCGAGAATAGTCGAGCACATATTGGTCCGCGCCGCCCTTGGAGCAGCCATAGGGCGTGTGAAAATCGAGCGGCCGGGCCTCGCCGATCCCCGAAGAGCGGATTGTGCGATCGACTGGCAGATAGGCCTCGTCCACGAGTTCGAGATCGATGTCGGCAAGGTCGCCATAGACCTTGTTCGTGCTCGCGAAGATCACCGGAACACGGCGATCGCGAGCGATCTCGAGGATGTTGAGCGTGCCTTTGAGGTTGACCTCGAAATCCTCCACAGGGTCCTCCAAGCTGCTCGTGACAGCGACCTGTCCGGCGAGATGGAACACCACCTGGGCCTCGCGGGCGGCCTCCGCCACGACGCGCCGGTCGCGGATGTCGCCGACCAGGCGCTCGATGCGATCTCCATAGCGACTTTCGAGCCATGCGAGGTTCCGCTCGACGCCGGGCCGCGCCAGCGAGTCCAGAACGACGACGCGCATCCCGTCGCGCGCCAGCCGATCCGCCAGATTGCTGCCGATGAAGCCGGCGCCGCCCGTGACGAGCGCGCAGCCTGTCGCGGAGTCGCTCACGCCACCAGTCCCCGCATTTCCAGCTCGCGGCGCGCGTCCGCGACGCGATCCTGGGATTCCTGCCGCGCCACCCATTCCGCGAGCTCTTCCAGCCCTGAGGCGAAGTCCTGCTTCGCCTCGTAGCCGAGCACGTCGCGCGCTTTTGTAAGGTCGGGAATGTTGTGGCGGATGTCACCCGCCCTCGCCTGCTGGGTGATTTCAGGCGCGATGTCGGCGCGCCCCATCGAAGCGGCCTGCAGAAGTGCGACCTCTTCGACGTTCCGGTCCTCGCCGGAGCCGATGTTGAAGACCTCGCCGTTCGCCTCGGGCTTCTGGAGCGCCAGCAGGAAGGCGCGCGTGACGTCCGAGACGTGGACGAAGTCGCGGCGCTGCTTACCGTCCTCGAACACCATCGGAGACTGGCCGTTCATGATCCGCGAGGCGAAGATCGCGAGCACGCCGGTATAGGGATTGGAGAGCGCCTGCCCTGGGCCGTAGATGTTCCAGAGCCTCAGCGCCGCGCCTTCCATGCCGTATTGCGATGTCAGGGTGAGCGTTAGCCGCTCCTGCACGAATTTGTTGATGGCGTAGACGCTCTTGAGCGCAGGCTGCTTGGTCTCCGGGGTCGGGATTGGAACCAGAGGCCGGCCCGCTTTGTCGAGCGGATCCCACGACCCGTCTGCATTGCGGGGGCCACGGACCACGTCCTGCATCAGTTCGCCGTCCGCCGTGCGGTAGAGCCCCTCGCCGTAGATGCTCATCGAGGAGGCGATCACGACGCGGCGCACGGGATGCTCCAGCAATTGCTGGAACAGCACCGCGGTGCCGTAGTCATTGACCGAGGTATAGCGATCGATGGCGTACATGCTCTGGCCGACCCCGACCTCGGCTGCGAGGTGGATCACCGCGTCCGCGCCTGTCACCGCGCGCCGGACCACGTCGCCGTCCCGGATGTCGCCGACGATCAGCTCGACGTCCTCATCGAGCTCCGACGGGCGGGAGCGCGTCGGGTGCACCTGCTCGATCAGGCTGTCGAGAGCACGGACGCGATGGCCGTCCCGCAGCAGGGCTTTTGCGACATGGCGGCCGACGAAGCCTGCGCCTCCGGTGATGAGGATAGTTTCGGTCATAAGACCCCCGTCTTTATTTTTGCTCGCGGCGAAGATTTGCTGTTCGTCGGCCGCTGAGGCTAACTCCGATCACGGCATGTATGTTCCGGAAGAAGATGAAGATGATGCTCCGCCCCACACGGATTCCATTCCTCAAGGGGCGATGTAGTTCCTGGAAACCGGCTCGCCAGCTTCTACTTACCTCCGGGCGTCGCTGAGCTCCAGTCTATGGGGCGGCCATCGAAAGGTTTTGTATGTCCAGGAAGCGTCTTCGCGTCGGCGTCGTCGGAGTTGGCAACTGCGCCTCGTCATTCATACAAGGCCTTAGCCACTACGCGACCGCGCCCGCGAACGAGCCGCCTCCCGGCCTCATGAACGTCGAGCTCGGCGGCTACCACATCGGCGACATGGAGATCTCCGCCGCGTTCGACATCCATGCCGGCAAGGTCGGGCGCGACATCTCCGAGGCGATCTTCGTCGAACCGAACAACACCATCCGCTTCGCAGCCCCTCCCCTATCCGGAAGCCGCGTGTTGCGCGGGCCGACGCTCGACGGCATCGGCAAGTACATGGCGGGGGACATCGAGGAGTCGCCCGAACCTCCGGTCGACGTCGCCGCGACCTTGCAGGCGACGCAGACCGACGTGCTGGTGTCCTACCTGCCGGTCGGCTCCCAGAAGGCGACCGAGCATTACGCCGAGCAGGCGCTCGCCGCCGGATGCGCGTTCGTCAACTGCATCCCCGTGTTCATCGCGTCAGATCCCGCGTGGGCGAAGCGCTTCGAAGAGCGTGGCCTGCCGATCGTCGGCGACGACATCAAGAGCCAGGTCGGCGCGACCATCGTGCATCGCGTGCTCGCCAACTTGATGCGCGAGCGGGGCGTCAGGCTGGACCGGACGTATCAGTTGAACTTCGGCGGCAATTCCGACTTCAAGAACATGCTCGAGCGCGAGCGTCTCGACTCCAAGAAGATTTCGAAGACCCGCGCGGTGACGAGCCAGCTCGACCGTCCGCTCGATCCGGACGACGTCCATGTCGGCCCGAGCGACTTCGTGCCCTGGCTGACCGACCGCAAATGGGCGCACATTCGGCTGGAAGGCACGACCTTCGGCGACGTTCCCCTCAACATCGAGCTCAAGCTCGAAGTCTGGGACAGCCCGAACAGCGCTGGCGTGGTGATCGACGCGGTACGTTGCGCGAAACTCGCGCTCGACCGCGGCGTCGGCGGACCTTTGATCGGTCCGTCGAGCTATTTCATGAAGTCCCCGCCCCAGCAGTTCGACGATTCCGAAGCGCATGACCGCACCGCGCGCTTCATCGCCGGGCTGGATCAGCCTTCATCACGGCCGTCGTGATCGGAGCGACCATTCATCTGGTCCGTCACGGGACCCACGATCTCGTCGCGAAGACGCTCTGCGGTCGGCGCGAAGGCGTCGGCCTCGGCGAGGCCGGGCGGAGCGAGGCGCGCGCCGTCGCGAAACGGCTCGCGGGCGCTTCGCTGACGGCTGTCTATTCCAGTCCCCTCGAGCGGACGCAGGAGACCGCCGCGATCATCGGTGAGGCTTGCGCCCTTCCTGTCATCGTGGAAGACGCGCTCATCGAGATCGACTTCGGCGCCTGGGCCGGGCTGACATTCTCCGAGCTCGATCAAGATCCGTCATGGCGCGAATGGAACGCGGATCGCGGACGCGCCGCCGTCCCCGGCGGCGAAAGCATGGCGCATGCGCAATTGCGCGTCGCGACATGGCTGCGGACGATCGGCCAGCGTCATGCGGGCGAGTCCGTGGCGGCGGTGAGCCACGGCGACGTCATCAAGTCGGGCGTGGCTCACATACTCGGGCTACCGCTGCACTTCTACGACCGTTTCGACATCGCTCCGGGATCGATCACCACGCTGCATATCGGCGGCGAGGGGATGAAGGTCTCGGCTCTCAATGAGGTTGCGCATGAATGATCTTAGTCAGGATCGGATCAGGGCCAGGGTCGAGGCGCTGGGCGACTGGTTCCACAACATGGACCTCAAGGGCGTGCCGACCGCCCCGAACCATTTTCTGCACGATTACCCCCGCAACAAGTTCAGCCGCTTCTCGCACGCTCTCCCGGACGATCTGGGCGGCAAGAGCGTGCTAGACATCGGCTGCAACGCCGGCTTCTACTCGCTGGAGATGAAGCGGCGCGGCGCCGACCGGGTGCTCGGTCTCGATTCCGACGATCGCTATCTCGCCCAAGCGCGCCTAGCCGCCGAAGTGCTCGAGGCCGACATCGAGTTCCGCAAGCTCAGCGTGTACGACCTCGGCGCGCTCGGCGAGCGCTTCGACCTCGTGCTGTTCATGGGGGTGTTCTACCATCTGCGCCACCCGCTGCTGGCGCTCGATCTGATCTACGACAACGTCGCCCGCGACCTTCTGGTGTTCCAGACGATGCAGCGCGGCAGCGAGGAGGTTCACCCCGTTCAGGCGGATTACGACTTCTTCCAAGCGGAGCATTTCGACGAGCCGGGCTATCCGAAGATGCACTTTATCGAGCACGAATATTCCGGTGACTGGACCAATTGGTGGACGCCGAACGCCGCCTGCTCGCAGGCCATGCTGCGGAGCGCCGGGTTCGAGATCCTCGAGCGGCCCGAAGCGGAGGTTTATATCTGCCGGCGCGGCGTTCGGCCGAAGGATGACGGCGCCGTCTACCCCGCCTCGCCGAAGAACGGAGCTCGTCCAGGATGATCGAAGCCGTCAAGATCTGGAACGAGCCGAACAACAAGTCGCATTGGGACCCGCTTATCGACCCGGAATGGGATCTGTTCGCCGGGATGACGCGGCTCGCGGGTCAGGCGATACGCGCGGAGAACTCCGGCCTGACGCGCGTGCTGGGGGGCATGTCTCCCATCGATCCGTCCTTCATCCACCGGTTGGAGCTGAAGGGCGCTCTGGACGAGGTCGACGTGATCGCGGTTCACGGCTTTCCGCTCGACTGGAACCTTTGGCAGATCGACGAGTGGCCCGCCAAGATCCAGGAGATCCGGGCGGTGACGACCAAGCCGGTCTGGGTCACCGAGGTCGGCGTGTCCTCGTTCGGTTCCGAGGAGGTCCAGGCTTGGGGCGTGAAGAAGACCGCCGAGCTTCTGATCGGGCGCGCCCCGCGCATCCACTGGTACAGTCTGTACGACCTTCCCATGGCCTGGGGCGCCACGACCCGGCACAGAGAGGCGGAAGGCTCGTCCTACTACCGGCACTTCCACATGGGTCTGCTACGGGAGGACGGCTCGCCAAAGCCCGGCGTCGAGGTCTACGGCCAGTACGCCGCCTCCATGGGGTTGTGCCAGTGGTTCCATTTCGAAGACCACCGCCTGGACGAGGCCGTCGCCTGGATGCGCCGGCTCGGCGTGCGCCACTTGAGGACGGGTTTGTCCTGGGCCGACAGCTTCCGCCCCGGCGCGCTCGAATGGTTCGACCGTCAGATGGAGGCGCTGGCGGAGTTCGAGACCACCGTCACGTTCTGCTTTACCCCCGAGCACCGCGGGATAGAGCCGCATCATACCAGCGCTCCTCAGGTCCCTGAAGAGTTCGCCGAGTTTTGCGCAGCGATGGTCCGCCGCTACGCTCCCCCGACGTCCGTTGGGACGGTCGCGGCGGCATCCCCCGCGCTTTTCACGTCGGCGCCGAGCGCGCGCCCCGTGCTGAAGGAGGGATCAGCGTCCGAAGTGCAGGCGGCGGCGCTGGGCGAATGAGGACGTCGCCTTCAGGCGCCTGACCGGAGCAGCGCAGGCAGCGCGCGGTGGACGTATTCGGGCGATTCCGCCGTGAGCTCCTCGGCGGAACGCACAAAGATGATGCGGTCCAGCTCCGGCGTCGGATCGAGGCCTAAATGGGCTTCGACGCGGCGCTTCAGTTCGGCCTCGGTCAGATCCGTGTCGTAGCGGCGAACATAAGCCACGACTTTGGGCGCGAAGATCGCGAAGGCATGAGGAGAGGCCAGGACCTCGGGTTCGGTAAGGCCAGTCTCCTCCTCAAGCTCTCGGGAGATCGAATACTCGAGGTCGACCCGGCCGTCGCGAATGTCCGAAAGATCGGGCGTGCCGCAGGGGAAGTAGATCTTGCCGGCGGCGGCCGTATGAGGCGCCATTCTGCCGAGCAGCACGCCTCCGTCCGCGCTGACCACGGCGGCCGCGCCGAACACATTGCGGAAATCCGACCGCGTCCCCTTCTCACGCCACCAGTTGAAGGCCGAGAACGCGACCTCGGCGTAGCGCGCGGTAAGCGTTTCGTCTGTGATCGCAGCTTCGACGCCAAGCAGGACTCGACCATCGAACATCGCGGGCTTTGCTTGCAGCGCCGCCTTCCAGTGGGCGGCGATCTCAGCTTCATCCGCCGGTGAGAAAACCCCAGCCTCCCCGCAAATGCCTCGAAAACCAGAGACTGGAACAACCACCGGCTGCTGCAAATCAGAATGAAGCATCGACAACATCGTACCTGTCGGCTGAGCAGTTTCGACGAGACCTAAGACGCCTTCTGTCAGCGCATCCCGCGACCATCAATTTTCGCCAGTCTTAGTGGAACGTCTTGCCGACCGCGAGGTTGCCTACACAACGAACATCGGAGGTACTCTTGGATAGACGCCAAATCCTCGCAGCGAGCGCGGGCGCGCTCGCACCGGCCCTGCTCGGCGTGTCTCTCGCCCACGCGCAGACAGCCGCCATGGATTCTATGAAGCTCCCCATCCTCGCGGGCGGCGATTTCGCGACGATGACCAGCAAACTCGCTTTGCGCCGCAGCTCCAATCCCCAGATCACGAACTTCGCCAAGCTGGAGATCACGGAGCAGGCCGCGGTCACCCAGGCGTTCGGCTCGCGTCTCGGCGCTGCAGGCCTGACCCCGAAGCACGCTGCTCTTCTCCAGTCTCTCGAAGCCAGCTCCGACGCCGACTTCGACGCGATGTATCTGAAGGGCCAGCTCATGGGCCATATGGAGCTCATGGCCCTTCACCGCAGCTACTCGAAGCGGGGGGCGGACCCGATGGCGCAGGGCGCGTCCACCGTCGCCGTTCCGGCGATCGAGACCCATATCGCGCTGCTCAAGGGCATCCGCGCCAAGAGCGCGTGACGCCACTGCTGGCGAGGCCCTCGCCGCCTCGTCAGCAGCGTAACGCCGCTTTCGCGCTCCGAGCGAGAAATGCGTCCGGCTTAGAGGTCGTTATGTCCGAGCAGATACCTCTTTCAGACGCCGCCAGCGCGATTGATCCCGCGCAGGATGACCATGGACAAGCGGTCGAAATCGCTCTTGGCGTCGCTTACCAGCGCCTGCTGATGGTGAATGTCGTCCTCATCAACCCGGCAGGCGCGGGCGACCGCGAATGGGTGCTGGTGGACGCCGGCCTCATTGGAACGGCGTCTTCGATCAAGCGGGCCGCCGCTCATCGTTTCGGCGATGGGTCGCGCCCAGCGGCGATCGTTCTGACCCACGGGCATTTCGATCACGTTGGCGCGCTTAAGACGCTTGCGGAGGAATGGGACGTCCCGATCTACGCCCATCCCCTCGAGGCGCCCTATCTCGACGGCCGCTCCTCATATCCGCCAGGAGACCCCAGCGTTGGCGGCGGCCTTATGGCCGCGCTGTCGCGGTTCTATCCCCGCGGCCCCATCGACGTCAGCGGACGTCTCCGATTGCTTTCAGAGACAGGCCGCATCCCGGAACTTCCGGAATGGCGGTGGATCCATACGCCCGGACATAGCGTCGGGCACGTGTCGCTGTGGCGCGAAGCCGATCGCACGCTGATCGCCGGTGACGCCTTCGTCACAACCGGACAGGAAAGCGCCTACGCCGTCGCGACGCAGCGCGCCGAGATGCACGGGCCGCCTGCCTATTACACGACCGACTGGGGCGCGGCCGAAGCCTCCGTCAAGCGTCTCGCCGATCTGGAGCCGGAGGTGGTGGCGACGGGCCATGGCGAGCCCATGCGTGGTCCCGAAATGCGCGCCGCGCTTCGCCAGCTCGCGGACAGGTTCGCGGAAATAGCCGTCCCGAAGGACGGCCGCTACGTCCGAGAGCCGGCGACGACCGCGAATGGGTTGGCTTACCGCTAGACGAACTTGAAAAGGCCCCGCGGCTTTCACCGGCGGCCTCCTCCGTAGAGGTGAGTCTTGAAATCAGGCGGCGGTACGACGCGATCGCTGCTCCATCCACTCGCGATGACGACGCTCGCCGGGGCGGCCTTCGCGAACAACGCCTTTGACTTCTCAGTCGCGCCGCCGTGCGCGTTCATAGGCGGTGACGGTGTCGTCCTAGTTGGTCTTCATCGCCGTCAGCCGTGGCTGTGTTTTCTTCCTTGCAATCGGGGCACTGAAAGGCCTCAACGCGCCCTTCCGCCCCTCGGCGCGGTTGCGGCGGAACGACAGTCGCCGCCTTCTGGACCGTCACGGTAGCTTCTTGAACCGGCTCTAGCGTCCCGCGAAACCTAAGGGATGCAGGATGCTGGAGCTCAGGGGGGTCAGCCGACGATTCGGCCAGACGCTCGCGGTCACGGATGTCGACCTCGCCATCGAGCGCGGCGCGTTCGTCGGCGTGATCGGCCGTTCGGGCGCCGGCAAGTCGACCGTGCTTCGCATGGTCAACCGCCTCGTTTCTCCTTCATCCGGCGCCATTCTCTTCGACGGAATGGACGTCACCGGCCTCAAGGGCGAGGCGCTGCGGGCGTGGCGGGCGCGCTGCGCGATGATCTTCCAGCAGTTCAACCTGATCGGCCGCCTCGACGTGCTAACCAATGTGCTCATGGGGCGGCTGAACCACGCGCCGACCTGGCGCGCGCTGCTCGGGCTGTGGAGCGACGAGGACCGCGCCATCGCGCTTTCGGCGCTCGAACAGTTCGACATCGCGAACCTCGCCTCCGAACGCGCCGAAAATTTGTCGGGCGGCCAGCAGCAACGCGTGGCGATCGCTCGCGCGCTGGTGCAGGAGCCGGACGTTATCCTCGCCGACGAGCCGATCGCCTCGCTCGACCCGCGCAACACCCGTCTGGTCATGGACGCGTTGAAGCGCATCAACCGGCGCTACGGCATTACGGTCGTCGTCAACCTCCATTCCCTCGAGATCGCGCGCAGCTATTGCGACAGCCTTGTCGGCATGGCGGCCGGCCGCGTGGTTTTCCGCGGCGGCCCGGCCGACCTGACCGCCGATGCCGCCCGCGCGCTCTACGGCCTCGAGGCGGAGGAGCAGCTTGAGGCCCTTTCGGCGACGCCGGCGCCCGCTCCGGTCCGCGTCGTCGCGCACGCCTGAGCGTCCGCGTTCCACACCCTTGTCTCGCGTCTCCTCACGCCATCAACAGGATATCGCCATGCTGAACCGCCGCATCCTGCTAAGCGCCGCGATCGCCATCGGCCTCGCGAGCCCCTTCGCCGCCCACGCGCAGAGCTGGAAGGAGAAGTATCCGGAGATCACGCTCGGCGCGATCCCGGTGGAGAACGCCTCCACGACGACGGACCGCTACGGCAAGCTCGCCGAGTATCTGACCAAGGAGCTCGGCGTGAAGGTCACGCTGCGCATCGCCAACGACTATGCCGCGGTGATCGAGGGTCAGCGCGCCGGCAACATCCAGATCGCCTATTACGGCCCGGCCTCTTACGCACGCGCGGTCATGACCGGCGTCGAGACCGAGCCGCTGGTCGTGCCGCGGCACAACAATGACTCGACCGGCTATTATTCGGTGATCTACGTGCGCGCCGACAGCCCGTACAAGCACGTGCAGGATCTCCGAGGCAAGACGCTCGGGCTGGTCGACCCCAACTCCACCTCCGGCAACAACGCGCCCCGCTTCTTCCTCGACAAGCAGGGGATCACCGTCGACACGTTCTTCGGCAAGACGGTGTTCGCAGGCAGCCACGAGAACGCGGTCCTGGCGCTCAGCCAGGGCACGGTCGACGCCGCGGCGAACGCCTGGAACTCCGAGAACGACAACCAGCTGACCCGCATGGCGACGAAGGGCATGCTCAAGGACGCGAACGGCAAGACGCTCTCGCCGGCCGACTTCCGCGTAATCTTCAAGTCCGACTTCCTGCCCGAAGCGCCGCTCGCGGTGCTGAAGGAGATGCCAGACGACCTCAGGCAGGCGATCCGACAGGCGCTGCTCGACATGCCCAAGAAGGACAAAGTCAGGTTCGATGCGCTTTCCGACGGCAAGGACAAGGAGTTCGTGCCGGTCTCAGAGAAGGATTACGAGCCGATCGTCGAGATGCTCAAGTTCAACGACAAGGCGCGCAAGACCTGACCTGAGCGACGCTGACGGTCGGCCGCCATGCGCGGAGAACCGCCGATCCGCGCGGTGCTGGGGCTCGCCGAAGGGCGGGCCCGCGTTCTGCTCGGCGCGTATGACGGCGCGGTCCGCGTCCGGCGGCTGCAGACCTTCGCGATTCTGGCGGCGGTCGTCTGCCTCGCTTTGCTGTCCGCTTATGTCGCGGAGGTCGAGCCTTCGACCTTCTCGAAGAACCTCTACCGCTTCACCAACTATCTCTACCGCATCCTGCCGTCGCTCACCGTGGCCAATCTCGCAGGCGACGTGGCGGACTGGTACTGGCGGTTCGGCGTCTGGATGCGGCTCCTCATCGAGACGCTACTGATCGCCTATCTCGGCACCCTGATCGGCGCGCTCGGCGCGGTCGCGCTGTGCTTCGCAGCTTCCAACAATTTCGGACGGAACAAGGCGCTGCGCTTCGCAACGCGGCGGCTGCTGGAATTCCTGCGCACAGTGCCGGAGGTCGTGTTCGCGCTGCTGTTCGTGATCGCCTTCGGGCTCGGGCCGATGGCGGGCGTTCTCGCGCTCGGCATCCACAGCGTCGGCTCGCTCGGCAAGCAGTTCTTCGAGATCGTCGAGAACGTCGACATGAAGCCGGCCGAGGGCGTACGCGCCTCCGGCGGGAATTGGCTCCACACGGTGCGGTTCGCGGCCTGGCCGCAGGTCGCGCCGGGCTTCGCCTCCTATGCGCTGATGCGCTTCGAGATCAACGTGCGCGGCGCCTCCGTGATGGGCTTCGTCGGGGCCGGCGGCATCGGGCAGGAGCTGATCTCGGCGATCCGCCAGTTCTATTATTCCGACGTCAGCGCGATCCTTCTGATGATCCTGGTCACTGTGGTGCTCATCGACCTCGGCGCGGAGCAAGTCCGCCACCGGCTCATCGGGCTGAAGGGAGCCAGCGCATGAAGGGATCTCCGCCGGGAGTCCGCGCCGACGCGCTCGGCCAGCTGCCACGGCTGAAGACGGCCTACGCAACCGAGTTTTCAAACCGCTCCCGCGGCGTGAGGCTGGCGCTCGCAGCGGGCGCCATCGCGCTACTGACAGGTTACGCTTTGTGGGCGCTCGACTTCTCGCTCGTCCGCATCCTGTCCGGGCTCGGGCGGCTCGGGGATTTCTCGCTGATGATGCTGCCTCCCTCCGCGGGCGGGCGTTTCGCCATCTATCTGCAGTCGCTCTTCGAGACGGTGGCGATCGCCTATCTCGGCACGCTGGTCGCCGGGCTGTTCGCATTTCCCTTCGCCTTCCTCGCAGCCAAGAACGTCATCCCGAACATCTTCGTGCATTTCGGCGCGCGGCGGGTGCTGGACGTATTCCGGGGCGTCGACACGCTGATCTGGGCGCTGCTCTGGGTGAACGTGGTCGGCCTCGGCCCCTTCGCCGGCGTTCTCGCGATCGCGTGCTCGGATTTCGGCTCGCTTGGAAAACTGTTCTCGGAGGCGATCGAGACCGCGGCCCAGGGGCCGGTCGACGGCGTCGCTTCGGCGGGCGGCGCGCGGGCGCATCAGATCAGATTCGGGATTCTGCCCCAGATCGTGCCGGTGATCGGCGGACTGACGCTCTATTTCATCGAGTCGAACACGCGCTCCGCCACGATCATCGGAATTGTCGGCGCCGGCGGCATCGGCGTGCATCTCGCGGAGCAGATCCGCGTGCTCAACCTGCAGGACGTCTCCTGCCTCATCCTGATGATACTGGCAGCCGTGACGGCGATCGACTTCGTCTCGGGAAAGCTTCGCGTCGGCATGATCGGCAAGCGCGGCGAGGCCATGGCCTGACGACCGACGGCGCCGCCTAGCTGTCCACCGTCAGCTGCACGCGGTCGGCGGCGAATACCGCGTCGGTCGCCTGGATGGGCGCGCCCGCCTCGTCGACGTTCAGCCCCTCGACAACCAGCACGACGCGGCCCGGCGCGAGGTCGAGCAGCGTCGCCTCCTCCGCAGTCGCGACCCGTGCGGAGATCTGGGTGCTGACGCGCCGGTAGTCGGCGACGCCGCACGCGCCGAGCGCCTTGGTGATCGAACCCGACTCGGTGAGCGCGACCGCAAAGCCGGAGAAGCGCGGCAGCGGCAGGCGGCTATGTCCAACGGAGATCGGAACGTCATCCGCGAACCGGCGGGTCCTTGTCTCGACCACCATCGAGCCGATCGCGACGCCGAGCCGCGTCGCAAGGGCCTCCGGCGCCGGCAGTTCGCGTGCGGAGAGCATTTCGCCGCCGGCCTCGTGACCGGCACGTCCGACGTTCTCAGTGAACCGCACCCGCGCGCCGATCGGATAGGGCAGCGGCCCCGCCTCGACGAAGGTCCCCCTGCCCTGCGCCGCCCGCACCATCCCCTCGGAGGCGAGCGCCGCAAGCGCCCGCCTGGCGGTGTGGCGGTTCACGGAGAAGCGCGCGGCGAGCTGCGCCTCGGTCGGCAATTGGTCGCCAGGAGCGAGGACGCCCGCGCGGATCTGGCCGGCAATCTGGTCCGCGATCTGCCGCCATGCGGTGAGGCCCCGCCCACGCTCGATCCCGGTCGTCACGGCGGCGTCTTCCTCGGCGTGCAGGCTCATGCGGACCCCGTCATTGAAAAGTCACTAGACAAACTGATCCAGTTGTCTAGATTACTCAACAACTGGTTTTAGCGACGCGGGAGCATAACGCATGACCCCCGAACTCATCGAACAGCGACGCGACGTGATGCGGATTTGCGCCGATGCGCGCGCAGGGGAACTCGCCGCCGCTCTCGACGCGCTGTCCCCGCTCCCCGATGCGTCAGACTTCCGCACGCCCGAATCCGGTCTCGTGATGTTGCGCGGGCGGATGGGCGGCGACGGGCGCGCGTTCAATTTCGGGGAGGCGACCGTGACGCGGGCGGCCGTCCGGATCGATACCGGCGAGGTTGGCCACGCCTACCAGCTCGGCCGTGACCGGGCGAAAGCGCGCGTCGCCGCGATCCTCGACGCGCTCGTGCAGAGCGGGAAAGCCAATGAGGTCGTCGCCGCCCTCGCGCCGGCGTCACGACGTATCGCCGAGGAGCGCGCGCTCGTCCGCCGCCAGACCGCCGCCACACGGGTCGACTTCTTCACGATGACGCGCGGGGAAGACTGATGATGACGCTCGCCGCAGGCTTCGATGATGCCGTTTCCGAGGCGCAATCCTGCTTCCGCGCGGTGATGGGCGCGCTTTCACGCCCCGGCCTCGTGAAGCCGCTCGCCTCCGGAATCCGCCCACCGGCGCCGCTGACGCCGGAACTGGCGGCGATCGCGCTGTCGCTCGCCGATCCCGACGCCCCGCTTTGGCTCGACCGGCGCCTGTCGGCGTCGTCCGATGTCCGCGACTTCCTGCGCTTCCACACCGGCGCCCGGATCGTCGAGCAATCCGATGACGCCGCCTTCGCGCTGGTGGTCGACCCGGCCTCGATGCCGGATCTCAGCGAATTCGCGCAAGGGTCCGACGCCTATCCCGACCGCTCGACGACGATCGTCGTCGCAGCCGAGACACTGACGGAAGGCGGGCCGCTCGTCCTCAAAGGGCCCGGCGTCGACGGCGAGGCGCGTCTGGCGGTCGCGCCGCTTCCGACCGCCTTCGTCGCGCAGCTCGCCGACAACCGCGCCGGCTTTCCGCGCGGCGTCGACCTGCTGATCGTCGCGGAGGAGCGGATCGCCGCGCTTCCGCGCTCCACCGAAGTCGAGGAGGCGGCCTGATGTATGTCGCGGTCAAAGGCGGAGAGCGGGCGATCGAGAACGCCCACAGGCTGCTCGCCGCGAAGCGCCGGGGGCCGACCGACACGCCCGAAATCTCCGTCGAGCAGATCGACTCCCAGCTCGCTCTCAGCGTCGACCGGGTGATGACCGAGGGCTCGCTCTACGATCGCGGGCTGGCGGCTCTCGCGATCAAGCAGGCGCGCGGCGACCTGATCGAGGCGATCTTCCTCGTCCGCGCCTTCCGCACCACCCTGCCCCGCTTCGGCGTGTCCGAGCCCATCGACACCGCGGCGATGGACGCCGAACGCCGGGTCTCCGCGACCTTCAAGGACATGCCGGGCGGCCAGGTTCTGGGGCCGACCTTCGATTACACGCACCGGTTGCTCGATTTCACGCTGGCGACGAACGGCGAAGCGCCGCCCTCTCCTGCCGAGGCCGACGAACTTGTGGGCGGAATGCCGCGCGTGACCGATCTGCTCGACGCCCAGAGCCTCATCGAGCGCGAGACCGATGACGGCGCCGAGGCCGGCGACCTCACCCGCGAGCCGCTGGACTTCCCCGCCGACCGCGACCTCCGCCTGCAGGCGCTCGCCCGCGGCGACGAAGGGTTCCTGCTCGCGCTTGGCTATTCGACCCAGCGCGGTTTCGGCCGCACCCACGCCTTCACGGGCGAGATCCGCTTCGGCGAGATCGAGGTCGAGTTCGCGCCGGAGGAGCTGGGCTTCGCCGTTCCGCTCGGGCGCATCTCGCTCACCGAATGCCAAATGGTGACGCAGTTCACCGGCTCCGCCGAGCAGCCGCCGCAGTTCACGCGGGGGTACGGCGTCGCCTTCGGCCAGAGCGAGCGCAAGGCCATGTCGATGGCCATGGTCGATCGGGCGCTGCGGGCCAAGGAGTTCGACGAGGAGGCGAAGTCCCCCGCGCAGGACGAGGAATTCGTTCTCACCCATTCCGACAACGTCGCCGCGACCGGCTTCGTCGAGCACCTGAAACTGCCGCATTACGTCGACTTCCAGGCCGAGCTCCAACTGTTGCGTCGGCTAAGGGAAGAACACGCCGAGCGGGAGGATGACGGAATGAGGGAGGCCGCGGAATGACGATGCAGACCACCGGCTACAACTTCGCTTATCTCGACGAGCAGACGAAGCGGATGATCCGTCGCGCGATCCTCAAGGCGATCGCGATCCCCGGCTATCAGGTCCCGTTCGCGAGCCGCGAGATGCCGATGCCCTATGGCTGGGGCACCGGCGGCGTGCAGGTGACCGCGGCGATCCTCGGCCATAGCGACGTGCTGAAGGTCATCGACCAGGGCTCGGACGACACCACCAACGCGGTCTCGATCCGCAAGTTCTTCGGCAAAGTCGCCGGCGTCGCCACGACCACGAAGACCGCGGAAGCGACGATCATCCAGACGCGCCACCGCATCCCCGAGGCGCCGCTTCGGGAGGACCAGACGCTCGTCTATCAGGTCCCGATCCCCGAGCCGCTGCGCTTTTTGGAGCCGCGCGAGACCGAGACGCGGACGATGCACGCGCTCGCCGAATACGGGCTGATGCACGTCAAGCTCTACGAGGACATCGCCCGGCACGGCCATATCGCGACGACCTATGCCTATCCGGTCGAGGTCGCCGGCCGCTACGTGACCGACCCGTCGCCGACGCCGAAATTCGACAACCCGAAGATGGACATGTGCGCGGCGCTGCAGCTCTTCGGAGCCGGACGCGAGAAGCGGATCTACGCAATCCCGCCTTACACGCCGGTGCGAAGCCTCGATTTTGAGGACCATCCCTTCGCGGTCCAGCAGTTCGCTGAGCCCTGCGCGCTCTGCGCCGCGCGCGGCGTCTATCTCGACGAGGTGATCCTCGACGACCGGGGCAAGCGGATGTTCGTCTGCTCCGACACCGACCATTGCGAGGAGCGTCGCGCGGCCGGCCATCATGGCGCGATGCTCGACACGGCGCCGCAAGCCATTGCGGGGACGAGATGACCGACGAACCGCTGCTCCGGGCCCGCGGGCTCACCAAGCATTACGGCGAACGCATCGGCTGCGCCGACGTCTCCTTCGACCTCTATGAGGGCGAGGTGCTGGCGATCGTCGGGGAGTCCGGGTCCGGGAAATCCACTCTGCTGGGCCTGCTCGCGAACGAGCTTCCGGCGACCGCGGGCGAGGTGCTCTACCGGATGCGCGACGGAATCGTGCGCGACATAGCGAGCTTGAGCGAACCCGAACGCCGCCTGCTCGCCCGCACCGACTGGGGCTATGTCCGGCAGGACTCGCGGGAGGGCTTACGCATGCGCGTCTCCGCCGGCGCCAATGTCGGCGAGCGCCTGATGGCGCTTGGCGAGCGTCGCTACGCCGGCATCCGCGAGACCGCGCTCACCTGGCTCGACCGCGTCGAGATCGCCCGCAACCGGATCGACGACCGGCCGACCGATTTTTCCGGCGGCATGCGCCAGCGCCTCCAGATTGCGCGCAACCTCGTCACCAATCCGCGCCTCGTCTTCATGGACGAGCCGACCTCCGGCCTCGACGTCTCCGTCCAGGCGCGGCTGCTCGATCTCGTGCGCGGCCTTGTGGCGGATCTCGGGCTCGCGATCGTCATCGTCACGCATGATCTCGCGGTCGCGCGACTGCTGTCGCACCGGATTGTCGTCATGCGGCGGGGACGCGTGGTCGAGACCGGGCTGACCGACCAGGTGCTCGACGACCCGCGCGACGCCTATTCACAACTCCTCGTCTCATCGGTGCTGGCGGCATGACGACCATGGTTCGCCTCGAAGGCGTCTCGAAGAGCTTCACGCTCCATTTGCGCGGCGGGGTGGTGATCGACGCTGTGCATGACCTCAGCCTCACGGCGAAGGCCGGCGAATGCGTCGCGCTCGGCGGGCCGTCGGGCGCCGGCAAGTCTTCGGCGCTCAAGATGATCTACGGCAATTACCGGATCGACGGCGGCTCCGTCCGCATCCGCCACGACGGAAGCGAGGTCGAGATGGCGGGGGCCGATCCGCGCGTGATCATGGCGATCCGGGCGCGGACGCTCGGCTATGTCAGCCAGTTCCTGAGAGTGATCCCCCGCGTTCCGGCGATCGATATCGTGGCGGAAGCCGCGGCCGATCGCGGCGGCGACCGCGAGGCCGCGCGAGACGAGGCCGCGCGGCTGCTGACGCTGCTCAACATTCCGGAACGCCTCTGGGCGCTTCCGCCCGCGACCTTTTCCGGCGGCGAGCAACAGCGGGTGAATGTGGCGCGCGGCTTCGCAGCCCGTCGGCCGGTCCTGCTGCTCGACGAACCCACGGCGTCGCTCGACGCCGCCAACAAGCAGGTCGTCGTCGACCTGATCACAGAGAAGAAACAGGCGGGCGTCGCGATCATCGGCATCTTCCACGACGCGGAAATCCGCTCCGCGGTCGCCGATGATGTGGTCGAGATCGCGGCCGTCAGCCAGAAGGAGGCGGCATGAACGCGCTCATACGATCGATCGAACCGGTCCAGGCGCCCACGGTGATGGCCAATGCGCGGATCGTGCTGACGGACCGCGTGATCGAGAACGGCTGGATCGCCGTTGACGAGGGCCGCATCGCTGAAATCGGCGAGGGCGCCGCGCCCAAACGCGCGATCGATCTCGGCGGCGACATCCTGATCCCGGGCCTCATCGAGCTCCACACCGACCATCTCGAAGCGCATTACGCGCCGCGACCAAAGGTGCGCTGGAGCCCGTTCGGCGCGGTGCTCGCTTATGACGCGCAGATCGCGGCGAGCGGCATCACGACCGTGTTCGACTCGCTCCGGGTGGGATCCGACGCGGATGCCGGCTCCCTCGGTGGAGAAATCTGGGCGCTGTCGAACGCGATCCGCGATGCGGCCGACGCCGGCCACCTCCGGGTCGAGCATCGCACGCATCTGCGCTGCGAACTCTCCGCGCCTGATGTGATCGACGTCGCGGAAGACTATCTCGCGCGTTTCAGCGCCGACTTGATCTCGCTGATGGACCACACGCCCGGCCAGCGGCAGTTCCGCAGCCTGGAGGCGTGGCGCATATACTACTCACGCAAGTCGCCGATGTCCGACGCCGAACTCGACTCCTTCGTCGTCAAGCGCCAGGAGCTGCACCAGAAGCACGCTGGCGACCACCGCAGGCGGTTGATCGCGCTCGCGGCCGAGCGCGGCGTTCCGCTCGCGAGCCACGACGACACCACCCTCGAGCACGTCGCGGAATCGCTCGCCGACGGGGTCGCCATCGCCGAGTTCCCGACGACCGCGGAGGCGGCCGAAGCCTCCCATCTCGGCGGCGTGCGCGTGATGATGGGCGCGCCCAACATCGTTCGCGGCGGCTCGCATTCCGGCAACGTCGCGGCGGTCGACCTCGCGCGCGCCGGCCATCTCGATATCCTCTCGTCCGATTACGTCCCGTCAAGCCTGCTGATGGCGGCGTTCGAACTGCCGACGCGCATACCCGGCATGACGCTTCCCGACGCGATCCGGACCGTCACCGAAGCTCCCGCAGAAGCCACCGGCCTTTCCGACCGCGGACGGATCGCGGAAGGGCTGCGGGCAGACCTCGTCCGCGTGCGGCTGGCGAGCGAAGGACCGGTGGTGCGTCAGGTCTGGCGGGAAGGCCGCGTGGTGTCGTGAGCGCTTTGCCGGCGACCATCAGCGCCGAACCTTCCCGGAACGGCCGCTTCGTCTGCGTCGTGGGCCCAAGCGGCGCCGGCAAGGACACGCTGATCAATCTCGCGCGCGAAAGGCTCGCCCGCGATCCACGCTTCGTCTTCGTGCGCCGCCTCATCACGCGGCCGCCTTACGCCGGGGAAGATCACGAGCCGATCTCGGAGACGCAGTTCGAGGAGGCCGAGCGCCGATCCGCATTGGCCATCAGCTGGCGCGCGCACGGACTTTGCTACGGCGTGCCGGACAGCGTTCGGACCGTGGTCGCGAGCGGGGCCGTCGTCGTCTGCAACATGTCGCGCGCGGCGATACCAGATGCGCGGCGGCTGTTCCCGACCTCGCTCGCGCTCGTCACAGCGCCTCCGGAGATCCTTGCCGAAAGGATCGCCGCGCGCGGACGCGAAAGCGTCGCGGATGCTCTGGCGCGCCTTCGTCGGAAGGTCCAGTCGCCGCCGGATACGGCCTATGACCTTGTCATCGAGAACGTCACAACGCCGGAGCGCGGCGCCGCCGACCTTGAAGCCTTCCTCCGGCCGCTCGCGGGCGAACACAGGGGTCGTCGGAACGGCTAGCGCGGCAATTACTTACCTTCATTCGTAACCGATGTTAAACATTTCAGCAGGAAGGATCATCCTCCGCCACGGCTGGACATGAACGTGCTAGCCCACTTCCAGCAGACAATCTTGGAGATGATCGCCCGCGGCCGGTCGGCCGAGGAGGTCGCGGACAGCATCTGTCGTCACGCAGAATGCGCCGCCGAAGGCGTGATGTGCTCCCTCATCCTCGTCGATCGATCCGGGCGTCTTCATCCGCTCGCCGGCCCGAGCCTCCCGGCTCACTACTCCGCCGCTATTGACGGCATGGCGGCCGGACCCGCCGCCGGCTCCTGCGGAACCGCCGCCTTTCTCCGAAAGCCGATCGCCGTCACCGACATCTCGACCGATCCGCGCTGGGTCGATTTCAGGGCGCTCGCCGAGCCGCTCGGCATCCGGGCCTGTTGGTCCAGCCCGATCCTGCACAGCGACGGACGCGTGCTCGGAACCTTCGCCTTCTACTATTCCGAAAGCCGCGGGCCGAGCGAGCAGGAAGAAAGGCTCGTCGCGGCGTGCGTGGACCTCTGCTCGATACTGCTCGAGCGCGACGAGGTCAGGGCGGAGAACCACAAGCTCGCTTACTTCGACGTACTGACCAAGCTAGGCAATCGGGCGAACTTCAACAGAACGCTCGACGCAGCCTGCGGGGCCGGAAGCGGCGCCATCGGACTGCTGTTCGTCGACGTCGACCGCCTCAAGCGGGTCAACGACACGTTCGGTCACGGCGCCGGAGACGACATGATCCGGGAAGTCGGCCGCCGGATCGCGCGCAGCGCGTGGCCGGGCAAGGCGTTCCGGGTCGGCGGAGACGAGTTCGCCGTCCTCATCGTAGGAGAAAGCGCGGACGCCGAAGCGCCGCTGGCGGCCGAGCGGATCCTGGCCTCGATGCGCGAGCCCGCTCTATGCGGCGCGCACGTGCTGGAGCCGGGAGTGACCTGCGGGGGCGCGACATCGAAGGCCGCCAACGCCTGCGACACGGCGAAGCTCCGGAGGAACGCCGATCTCGCGCTCTATCACGCCAAGGAGATCACCCGAGGAGGCTTCGTCCTTCACGGCGACGAGTTGGCGAGCACGATCGCCAAGCGGTTCCGAGCCCTGCAGACCGTCACGAGCGCCCTCGCCGAAGATCGGATGGAGGCGCACTACCAGCCGGTCGTCAGGTTGGACACCCAAGAAATCATCGGCCTCGAGGCGTTGTGCCGGATACGGACGAGAGACGGAGAGATCCTGGCCGCCGGAAGCTTCGCCGAGGCGATGCTCGATCTGTCGATCGGAAGCCTCGTCACCGACCGCATGCTGAGCCAGGTCGCACGCGACGTCCGGCACTGGCTCGATCAGGGCATCGCGCTCCAGCATGTCGGCGTGAACGTCTCCATGGCGGACTTCCAGAGGGGCGATCTGCGCGAGCGCATCTCCGCCGCCTTCGCGCGTCATCAAGCGCCGCTCAAGCACGTCATCCTCGAGGTGACGGAATCCGTCTACATGGAGGGCAGCGACCGCAAGGTCGTCCGCACGATCGAGGAGCTTCGCGCCGAAGGGCTGCTCGTCGCGCTCGACGATTTCGGGACGGGCTACGCCTCCCTGACGCACCTGCTCACCTTCCCCGTGGACATCATCAAGATCGACAAGAGCTTCGTCGACCGGATGGCGGCCGGAAACGCCGGCGAAGTGATCGTGAAGGCGCTGCTCGACATGGCCAAGGGCCTCCGCATACGGATCGTCGCCGAGGGCGTCGAGTCTGACGAGCAGTCCGCCCAGCTCCAGCGGCTCGGATGCAGTCTCGCGCAAGGATATCTTTTCGGACGCGCCGCCGACCGCGACGCGACGACGGAGGCGCTGCTTCACTTCGGTCAGAAGCCGGCGGCTCCGCTCGGCGGCGCGACAGGATCGTTCGCGGCCTGACGCCGAGCGCCGGAACCGAGCAGGCCGAGCGCCGTTGCCCCGCCATAACGGGGGAAAGCGCATGTCCAAGTCCAGTTCCGCGCCTGTCGTCGTGGTCACCGGCGCATCCGCCGGCGTCGGCCGCGCGATCGCGCTTCGCTTCGCGGCCGGCGGGTACGCCGTCGCGCTGATCGCGCGCGACGAGGCCGCGCTGGAGGCGGCGCGCTCCGAAGTCGAGAGCTTCGGCGTCTCGGCGATCGCCGTTCCGGCCGACGTGGCCGACGCCGACGCCATTCTTCAAGCCGCGGAACGCGTCGAGCGCGAGCTCGGACCGATTGCGGTTTGGATCAACAACGCGATGGTCACCGTCATCTCGCCCTTCGCGGCGGTGACGCCTGATGAATATCGGCGCGTGACCGAGGTCACCTATCTCGGCGCGGTGCACGGCACGATGGCGGCGCTCAAGCACATGAAGCCGCGCGACTGGGGGCGCGTCGTCCAGATCGGGTCGGCGCTAGCCTATCGCGGCATCCCGCTCCAGTCGGCCTATTGCGGCGCCAAGCACGCGATCCGCGGCTTCAGCGAAAGCGTGCGCTCCGAACTGATCCATGACGGATCGGGCGTGCGGCTCATGATGATCGACCTCCCTGCGGTGAACACGCCGCAGTTCGACTGGGCGAGGACGCACGTCCTGCGGAAACCTCGCCCGATGGGCGCGCCGGTCCAGCCCGAGGCGATTGCGGACGGCGTTTTCCGCGCAGTCGAGGGCGGCGCGCACGACTACTGGATCGGCTGGATGACCGCCCTCACGGTGCTCGGCAACGCCGTTTTGCCGGGCTTCATGGACCGATATCTCGCGAGAGCGGTCGAGGGTCAGCAGACGGCGATCGCCGTCTCGCGGGAGCGGATCGACAACCTCCTGGCGCCCGCCCCCGGCCACCGCACCGAGGGTTCGTTCGGCGCCGAGGCCGGATCAAGCGCTTCGCTGCTGCCGGCAAGCGCCGTGCGGATCGGCGTCGTCGCGGTCGGTGCGCTCGTCTGCGCCGCAATAGGCGCTGCGATCAGACGCCGATGATGCCGTGACGCCTTCAGACTGACCGCGTCACGGCGCTCGTTTGGCGGCTTACGCCGCGCGAACCGCGCCCAGGAAGTTCTGGACCTGCCCACGCAGACGGTCGGCTTCGCGCGCGAGTTCGCTGGAGGAGGCGAGCACCTGCCCCGCCGCCGTACCGGTTTCCTCCGCCGCGCGCGCCACGCCGAAGATGTTCGAAGTCACCTCGCGCGTGCCGGCGGAAGCCTGGCTGACGGAGTTCGCGATCTCACGGGTTGCGGCGCTCTGCTGCTGGACCGCGCCCGCCATGGCGAGCGTCGTCTGGCTGATCGACTGGATCGTGCCGGAGATTCCGGAGATCGCCGTCACGGCTTGGCTGGTGGACTGCTGGATCGAGGCGATCTGCGCGCCGATGTCCGAGGTCGCCGAAGCCGTCTGCTCGGCGAGGCCCTTCACTTCGGCGGCGACCACCGCGAAACCGCGGCCGGCCTCGCCGGCGCGGGCCGCCTCGATAGTGGCGTTCAGCGCGAGCAGGTTGGTCTGGCTCGCAATGGTGGAGATCAGGTCGACGATCGCGCCGACGCGGCCCGCAGCGGCCGAAAGGTTCTCCACGATCACGCCGGTCGCGCTCGCCTCGGCGACGGCCGCTTTCGCCATCTCCGCGGAGCGGGCGACCTGACGGTCGATCTCGCTGACCGAAGCGCCGAGCTCCTCGGCTGCGCTCGACACCGTCATGACGTTGCTGCCGGCCTCTTCGGCGGCTGCGGCGACAGTGGTCGAACGCGACGCGGTCTCGGTCGCGGTGGCGGTGAGCTGCTGCGCCGTCGCCTGCATCTCGGTCGCGGCTGAGGACACCACGCCGACCACCTGGGTCACCGAATGGTCGAAGCCGCGCACCAGGTCGTCGACCGCCTTCGCCCGGCGCTCGCGCGCCGCCTGCTGGGCGGCCTGATCGGCCCGCATCTGCTCCGTCTCGATCAGCGCCTGGCGGAACACTTCGACGGAGCGCGCCATGGCGCCGATCTCGTCCTGGCGATCTGTGTGCGGAGCGGCGACGGAGTATTCGCCGTTCGCGAGCGTCACCATGGTGCGGTTGAGCGCGCCGATCGGGCGACCGAGATTGCGCGCGAGCCACAGGGCAAGCGCAAGGGCGCCTGCTGAGACGACCACGAGCACCACGAGCAGAAGCTGAAGCGCATGCGTCCGGGCGGCGACGAAGGGCGAGATGTCGAGCGCCACTTCGACCGTGCCGATCGCCTTGCCCGAATAGTTCTTGAGCGGGCCGGCGAGCACCGCGGTCGGACGGTCCTGGAGCGAGGTTTCGCTCCACTTGATCGTCTGTTCGCGGGCGGCGCGCTGACGGTCGGCCGGTAGTAGGGTCTTCTCGTCGAAGGTCGATCCGAGCGTCTGAACCCCCTCGTCGCCCACGAGATGCATGGCGACGTCGACGCCGAGGCGGCGCTTCAGATCGATGAAGAAGTCGCTCTTGAGAGGCGCGCCGACGTCGGCGACGCCAACCAGCTTGCCATTGTCGAAGGCTGGCACGCCGGCAAAGATGCTGATGCTGTCGCGCCCCGGCTCGACCCCAACCATCGGCTTGCCCTGATCCACCGCGTCCTTGAGCATCTTCCGACGAGTAAACGTGTTGTCGTCGAACTTCTCGGGCGTGTGGACACGCGCCAGCGCTATGCCGTCTGCGGTGTGGAAGGTGATGAGGGAGAGGTTCAGATCCTGCTTGATCGCGCCAAGGAGCGGAGAAAAAAGAGCGATCAGCGCAGCTCTGTCCTTGCCGACGAAGGCGGCGCCGACAGCCGGATTGGTCGCAATCGTCTGCGCCACTCCGAGCGCGCGCTGCCCCTGATCGGCCATGGCGGACACGACGGCGTCATAGCGCTGGGTGAGCGCCGCCTCGATGGCGAGATCGCTGGCCGCGCTTTGTTGCCAATAGCCGAGCGCGCCCACGGCCGCGGCTGCCGCGAGCGTGGAAGCGAGCATCGCCGCTGTAAGCTTCGAGCCGATGGCGCGAAAGCCGCCGAAATGAAGAGCCGTCATGCGTTCCCCCTGGATACCGCCAGACTGCAAGCGAATTTATAATAGACTATTAGCGATAAGGCTTTTTCTTCCTGAGATTTTGAATAGTGATCAAATGAAAGCTTTGTCGCGCTTCTGGCGCGCAGCAACGGCTGCCGCGCCGATCGGCGCCGCCGGAACGATCCGCGGCTTTCAAGCTTTCAGTTGAACCTGCGCCGGGGCGCTCGATCGGCGGGCGTTTCACAACGCGGTCGCAGGCCGAACGTTAGAGGCGACAGACAGGAGGACACGGGTCAGCGCACGGGCGCTCCATCCGCATGCATCAATGGACAGCTTCAAGATCGATAGTCGACGAACGGCGCATCTATGCCTGGATATGCAGAAGATGTTCGCCGAGGACACGGAATGGCGAACGCCCTGGATGGACCGTGTGCTTCCGGTGGTCGCCGAGATTGCGGCGCGCCACAAACGCCAGACTTTCTTCACCCGCTTCGTTCCGCCCGCCCGAGCGGAGGACGCCAAAGGCTGCTGGCGGAACTATTTCTCTCGCTGGCGTTCCTTCACGCGCGAGGAGATCAATCCCGAACTCATAGAGCTCGTCGAGCCGCTGAAGCGCCTCGTTCCGCCGGCGAGGCTGATCGACAAACCTGGCTTTTCGCCGTTTTTCGGAACGCCGCTTTACGCCGAACTCCGGAGCCTCGATATCGACACTCTGGTCGTGACAGGCGCGGAAACCGACGTCTGCGTGCTGGCGGCCGTGCTGTCGGCGATCGACCTCGGCTTTTTTGTCGTGCTCGTGAAAGACGGGCTCTGCAGTTCGTCGGACGAAACCCACGACGCGATGCTGACGCTCTACGGCAACCGTTTCAGCCAGCAGCTTCGCATGGTGGACGCCGCGGACCTTATCGAGGTCTGGCCGGAGAGCGCCTGAAGGCTTGGACCCAATGCTGGCGAAGCCAGTCTCGAATCAAAGCCTCCGAGCCGCTCAGTCTCCATTCCGCCGCGTCCCCGGTCCCTTGCTGCGATGGGTAGACGGCTTGTCACAAGCGCTTTCTTCGAAGATGTCGTTTATCAGGTACCGTCGACGCCTTTCGATAGGCGCGCGCCTCGACGCTCGGGAGCAGCATGACATCTGATACCGACAAGAAGGACGTGCTGGGCGCAGACGAGGGCCGATTTCGGCTGCTCGTGGACTCCGTCCTCGACTACGCGATCTTCATGCTCGAGGCGGACGGCACCGTCGCGACCTGGAACCGAGGCGCCGAACGCTTCAAGGGTTATTCGGAAGCCGAGATCGTCGGCCGGCACTTTTCGACCTTCTACACCGACGAAGACCGCGCGGACGGCCTGCCTGAGCGCGCGCTCCGGACCGCCCGCACCGAGGGGCGCTTCGAACAGGAGGGTTGGCGGGTCCGCAAGGACGGCAGCCGGATGTGGGCGCACGTCGTCATCGACCCGATCCTGGGCGCGGGCGGCGATCTGCTCGGCTACGCGAAGATCACCCGCGACCTGACCGAGCGCAGAAGCGCTCAGGAGGCGCTCGGCCGCAGCGAGGACCGCTTCGAGATCCTGGTCCAGGGCGTGCGCGATTACGCGATCTACATGCTCGACCGCGACGGCCGCGTAACGAACTGGAACACCGGCGCGCACCACTTAAAGGGCTACACCGAGGAGGAGATCGTCGGGCAGCACTTCTCGCGGTTCTATACGGATGAGGACCGAGGAGTCGGCCTTCCGGTCCGGGCGTTGCGCATCGCGGCAGAAGAGGGACGGTTCGAGCAGGAGGGCTGGCGCGTCCGCAAGAACGGGACCCGGTTTTGGGCGCACGTCATTGTCGATGCGATCCGCAACGAAGCTGGCGAACTGATCGGCTACGCCAAGGTCACCCGAGACCTGACCGAGAAGCGCGAGGCGCAGATCGCTCTGGAGCAGACGCGCGCGGCGCTTGCCCAAGCGCAAAAGATGGAGGCGATCGGCCAGCTGACCGGCGGCGTCGCGCATGACTTCAACAATCTTCTGGCTGTCATCCTCGGCAACCTCGATCTCGCCCGCAAGCGGCTGTCCCGGGGCTCAGGCGAGATCGCCGCGCTAATCGAGAACTCGATCGACGCAGCCCGGCGGGGCGCCTCGCTCACTCAGCGCATGCTCGCCTTCGCCAGACGGCAGGATCTGAAATCCGAGGCGATCGACGTGCCGCAACTCGTCCACGGCATGGCGCATCTGCTGGAGCATTCCGTCGGCCCCTCGATCCAGATCGAGACGCAGTTTCCCCTAGAACTCCCGGCTGCGCGCGCGGACAGCAACCAGCTGGAGCTCGTCATCCTCAACCTTGTGATCAACGCGCGCGACGCCATGCCGGACGGAGGCAGCATCACGCTGTCCGCCCGCGAGGAAACGGTCGCCGCCGCCGACGGGCCGGTTGCGGCGGGCAGCTATGTTGCGCTGGTCGTCAAGGATACGGGCCACGGCATGGACGCCGGCACCCTGGAGCGCGCCGCCGAACCGTTCTTCACGACCAAGGGCGTCGGCCGCGGGACCGGCCTCGGCCTCTCTATGATCCACGGCTTCGCCGAGCAGAGCGGCGGACGTCTGGTCCTGAAGAGCGCTCCTGGCGAGGGGACCTCGGCGGAGATCTGGCTACCCGCGTCCTCCACGGCTCCCGTGACTGCGTCCGACGCCGGAGATCACGAATCCTCAAGCGAGACGACCGTCGACAGGCTGACGATCCTGGTCGTCGACGATGACGGGCTCGTCCTGACGAACACCGCGACGATGCTCGAGGATCTGGGCCATGACGTGTTGGAGGCCGCGTCCGGCGAGGAGGCGCTCCACATCTTCCGCCAGTCGAACAGCATCGATCTGGTCATAACTGACCAGGTGATGCCCGGGATCACCGGCGCGGAGCTCGCGCGGAAGATCCACACGATCAACCCGAGACTCGCCGTGGTTCTCGCAAGCGGGTTCGTGGAGCTTCCGGAACAGCTGGAGCTGAACCTACCCCGGCTGAACAAGCCCTTCATGCAGGCGGATCTTGCGAAAGTGATCGCGGCGCTGTTCTCGAGCTCGGCCGGTCGCCGTGTCGCGAATGCGATCGAATGAGGACCGTGGCGGCGGCCTTGCGGTTGCGCGTCGAAGACTGTTACGAAACGGCGAAAGCCGTTCGTTCGCAGCATCTTGAGCTATTCTAAAGAGCTGCCGATCGCGGGCCGCCGCAGGACCACAAGCCATGCCAGCCGAACCGTCGCCGGACGCCGCCTTCGCGCTGACCGACGCCTCATTCGCAATCGCCGGCCGGACGCTGCTGCAGCCGCTGACCCTCGAGTTCTCGCCGGGATTGGTGACTGGCCTCATCGGCCATAACGGTTCCGGCAAATCGACGCTGCTGAAGCTGCTCGCCCGCCAGCAATCCGCCTCGGGCGGAGCGGTGCGCTATGGCGGGCGGCCGATCGAGAGTTGGGGCTCCCGCCACTTCGCGCGCGAAGTCGCCTACCTCCCCCAACACCCTCCCGCCGCGACCGGCATGAAGGTCAAGGAGCTGGTCGCGCTCGGCCGATATCCCTGGCATGGCGCGCTCGGCCGCTTCGGCGCTGCTGACGCGGCCGCCGTGGAGGAGGCCATGGAACTCGCCGACGTCGAAATCTTCGCCGACCGCATGGTGGACGAACTCTCCGGCGGCGAGCGCCAGCGCGTCTGGCTCGCGATGCTGGTCGCGCAGCAGGCGCGTTGGCTGCTGCTCGACGAGCCGATCTCCGCTCTCGACGTCGCCCATCAGATCGACGTTCTCGCGCTGGTGCGGCGGCTCTCGGAGGCGCGTGGGCTCGGCGTCGTGGTCGTGCTGCACGAGGTCAACATGGCCGCGCGGTTCTGCGACGACATCGTGGCGCTCCATACCGGCCGGCTGATCGCGCGCGGCGCCCCGTCACGCATCGTCGCGCGGGACGAACTCAGCGCCATCTACGGCGTCGGTATGCACGTCCTGCCGCATCCCGTCACCGGCGCGCCTCTCGCCTTCGCGGACTAACGCCGGCGGCTACCGTGAGAGCTTTCGCCAGGCGGAAGGCGTTCGACCCGTCATTTCCTTGAACACCCGCGTGAAGTGCGGCTGATCGGCGAAGCCCGTCGCCGCCGCGATCTCGGTCAGGGGCAGATCGGCGGCAGCGAGCATCAGCTTCGCTCGGCGGACGCGCGCCCTGAGCTGCCAGCGATGCGGCGGCATACCGGTTGCGGCCTTGAAAGCGTGACTGAAATAGCTCGGCGAAAGTCCTGTGAGAGCCGCCAAGTCTCCGAGCCTGATAAAATCGGCGCAGCGCTCCTCGATATAGGCGATGGAGAGACGGAGCTGCCGATCCGATAGCGCAGTGCGGGGGGGCGCTTCCGCCGATCGTGCGAACACCGCTGAGACCAGCGCCGCCACGAGAGCGTCGCCGTAAAGCCCGCTTTCGGCGGCCTCTCGCGTGCAGGCCGCGTCGAGCAGCCGCGCCAGCCGATGCACGCGCTCGTCCACGAACATGAGCCGGGGAACGCCAAGCGCCGTCTCATTGAGGCCGTCCAGCGGCCCGAGGGTCCCGGGATCGAAATGCAGGTCGAGATGGCGGACTTCGGTCGCGCCGGAGGCCTGAAGGCGAACCGGCGCGCCCGCCGGAACGAAGCTCGCCGACCTGAGACTTGAGCCTACGCGGCCTCCGATTTCCCCGCTGTCGAGCGTGATCGCAGCCTCCAGCGGCTCCAGCACGATGAAGATGCGGGGATCGAGCGAGACGTAGTCGCCGATCGCCCCGGCTTCGCAGCGCGCCCGCCAGACTTCGACCAATCCGCTCTCGGACGCGTGCAATTGCGGCGCCCCGACGACCGAGATCCCCTGCCGGGTCGACATCATCCGAGGTCGAAAAGCGCTCATCCCGCCGACCTCGCAGCGACGCGATGGACGCGTGTGGTGTGTTTATGACGCAATTGGACGCGGAAGTATTGCAAAGCCAAAAACGTTCAAGACGACAGCAGAGGATCGAACTCTTAGTGGCCGAACCGGGGCGGTCAAGTCTGCACTTCTCAGTTTAGATTATATAAATTCTAAACTGAGGACTTCGCTTGGGCGCTTTACGAGATTTCTAGCCGTCGGGGACTCAGGTGATCTACCGTTCAAAGCTGAATGCAGCCTTGCTGGCCGGCGTTGCGTTAGCCGCCATCTCGCATGTACAGAATGTCGCAGCGCAACAATCAGGCGATGCGACGGCTCTCGATCAAATTAATGTGCAGGGCGAGGGCCGGAGCGACGCGGCGGGGGGCAAGGGCTCGGGAACCGCGCCGGTCCAGGGCTACGTTCCGACGGCGACAACGACGGGATCGAAGACCAATACGCCGATTAAGCTGATCCCGCAGTCGATCGGCGTCATCGGCCGCGAGCAGATCGACGATCTGGGCGTACGAAAGCCGGACGAGGCAGTGCGTTATTCGGCGGGCGTCTTCGCGCAGCCCTTCGGCGAAGACACCGACAACAACTGGTTCTACATCCGCGGCTTCGACGCGACACAGACCGGCGTCTATCGCGACGGTATGCAGCTATACAATTACGCCTTCGGCAACTTCTATACCGACAGCTATCTACTGGAGCGCGTGGAAGTGTTGCGCGGTGCGTCTTCGGCGCTCTACGGCGGCGGCAATGTCGGCGGGATCATCAACTACGTCAGCAAGCGCCCGCTCGATTACGACTTTGGCCAGATCGAAGTCGGCATTGACAATTACCCGACCGCCTTTGCGGCCTTTGACATCAACAAGGTCGTGCCGAACGACCTCGTCACCAAAGGCGATCCGCTTCCGCCGGTCTGGAAGTATCGCGTGACAGGCAAGCTCGAGGGCGGAGACGGGTACTCGAAGCACGAGGACGGCATCCGCGGGGTCATCCAGGGCGCCGCGACGTATTCCCCCGACGCCGGTACGGATCTGACCGTCTACGCCAGCTACCAGCACATGGACCAGAAGCACGGCGGCGGCGACTTTCTTCCTTATTACGGCACGGTCAAGAGCACGCAGTTCGGTCGGATCGACCGCGACGAAAACTTCTCCGAGCCAGACCTCGACAAATTCGAGCGTCAGCAGGCGATGGCCGGCTACGAACTGAACACCGATGTCAATGAAATGTGGACCGCGCATTCAAAGGCGCGTTTCGCCTACAGCCACGTCGACGAGGTTCAGCTCTACGCGTTCGGCTATCAGGGGCCGCCCTTCAATTTCAACCCGCAGCCCGACGCGACCAACCTGTTGTCGCGCATCAATTTCGATCACGACACCGAAGCCTACAGCTTCACGACCGACAACAATCTCGTGGGCAAGTTCGCAACCGGCGGCCTAGACCACACGCTGCTGTTCGGCGTCGATTACAAGTTCTACCGGATCGACGAAGTGCAGTCCTCGAACCGGTTTCCGCTGGCCGCGACCCCGATCAGCGCGAGCGATCCTGATTACGGCGCGGCGCAGCCACTCCGGGGGCGATACATCGACGAGGCCTCGAACCTAAACCAGCTTGGCGTATACGTTCAGGATCAGATCCGATTCGGCAACGGCTTCATCGGGACGCTCAATGGGCGCTACGATCGGGTGTGGATTGACGGCAAGTACAAGGCCATTCCAGGCGAGGACACCGGCGAGGACACCGATCTGAACAAGGGCCGCTTCAGCGGCCGCGCGGGACTCGGCTACGAGTTCGACAACGGCGTAGTGCCCTACGTCAGCATCGCGAGCACCTTCAACCCGCTGCTCGGCGGCAACGTCGTCGGCAACGTCGCGCCTTTACCCCCCGGCACGACACGCACGCCGTTCAAGCCCGAGACCGGCATCCAGTACGAGGCGGGAGTGAAATACGCGCCGACCTGGTTCAACGGACTGTTCAGCGCCGCGATCTTCGACTTGACCAAGAAGAACGTCGTCGTCGGCCCGTTCCAGGCGCAGACGCAGCTCGGGAAGGTTCGCTCGCGCGGGGTCGAGTTCGAGGCGCAGGCGAACCTGACCGAAAACTGGAAGTTCCTTGGCGCCTTCACCGCTTACCAGCTGAAGATCCTGAAGGATGACATCGCCGCGAACGTCGGCGACCAGCCGTTTCTAGTTCCCGAGGTGATCGGCTCGGCCTTTCTCGACTACACCGTCACGACGGGCCCCTTGAAGGGCGTCAGCGGGGGCGCCGGCGTCAGGTATATCGGCAAATCGGAGGCCACCCAGCCGAACACGGTTAAGGTGCCGGACGCCACGCTCTTCGACGCCGCCGTGCGCTACGAGTGGGACAAGTACAAGGTCAGCCTCAACGTCACCAACCTGTTCGACAAGCGCTTCGTGTCCGGTTGCCAGGGCATCAATGTGTGCTCCTATGGCGAGGGCCGAAAGGCGCTGGTCAGAGCGAGCTATACGTGGTGACAGACCTGCGGCCGCTTCGGCGGCCGCGCGTATCCCTCTGCCGCCGCGGCGTCCTTTTGGGCGCCGCGGCTTTGTCGTTGGCGAGGCCGGCGGTCGCCGCCGCGCCCTCCCGCATCGCCGCAATCGACTGGGCGATGCTCGAGACGACGCTCGCGCTTGGCGTGACGCCGGTCGCAGCGAGCGAACTGCTGCTGTTCCGCAAGGCGGCGATCGAGCCCGTCGTGCCCGATGCGGTCGCCGACCTCGGCCTCCGCGGCTCGATCGCCTACGAGCAGCTTCACGCCGCACGGCCCGATATCGTGCTGATCTCGCCCTGGTACGAGAACCGCGCGCACATCCTGTCCCGGATCGCTCCGGTCGCGAGTTTCTCGATCTACGAACCTGGGCGGCCGCCTTACGACGCTGCGGTCGCCGCGACGCGCGCGCTCGGCATGCGTCTCGGCCGGACGATCGAGGCCGAGCGCGCGATCGAAGAGGCATCTTTGGAAATCGAGGCATGCCGCAGGTCGCTGTCGGCGCTTGGCGGCCGCTCTGTCCTGATCATGAATCTCGGCGACGCCCGTCACTTCCGCGCCTTCGGCGCCGACAGCATGTTCGGCGACGTGCTGGGACGGCTGGGGCTCGCCTGCGCCTGGATCGAGCCCACGGCCTTCGGCGCGTATCCGACGGTCGGCGTCGAGACGCTCGCCGGCATGACCGACGCGATCGTGGTCAATGTTGGACCGACGCCTCCTTCCGCGCTTGCCGAGATGCGCGCGAGCCCGCTGTGGCGCGCCATGCCGTCGATCGCCGAAGGCCGCTTCGTGGAGATGGAGCCCGTAAACCCCTACGGCGCGCTTCGCGCAGCCCGGCGCTTCGCGCGGCTCCTCACAGGCGCGCTCGGCCCGCTCGCCCATGCCTGACCACGCGAGACGCGCGACGGTCGCGGCATGGCTCGTCTGGCTCGGCTTAGCGGGTCTCGCCGCCGCGGTGTCGCTTCAGGAAATCCTCCCGCGCCTCGGTGCGGGCGCGGGTTCCGTCGATCACGCGCTGCTCGTCTATAGCGCCGCGCCGCGCATCGTGATCGCGCTGCTCGCCGGCGCTGCGCTTGGTCTGGCCGGCGCCCTGCTGCAATCCGCGCTCGACAATCCGCTGGCGGAGCCCTCCACGCTCGGCGTTTTCGCAGGCTCTCAGCTCACGCTCGGCCTCGCGGCGAGCTTCGCGCCGGCCCTTGGCGCGCTTGGCCGCGAGGCGGCGGCGTTCGCCGGCGGCGGCGGCGCGGCGGCGCTTGTCTTGGCGCTGTCATGGCGGCGCAGGCTCGATCCGGTCACCGTGGTGCTCTGCGGCATGGTCGTCGCGATGGTCGCGAGTTCGCTCTCGGCCGCCCTCATTCTCGCACGCGGCGACTACCTGTTCGCGCTGTTGATTTGGGGCGGCGGATCGCTCGTCCAGGAAGGCTGGCGCCCGAGCGCGGCGATCGGCGCGGCGCTCGCCGTCGGCCTCGTGGCCGCGGCCGTCATGAGCCGGCCGCTCGCGACGCTCACCGCCGGCGAAGACAGCGCGCGAAGCCTTGGCGCCCCCGCCCCCGTGATCCGCATCGCCGCGCTCACGATCGGCGTGCTGCTGGCGACGACGGTCGCGGCCGAAATCGGGCTGATCGCCTTTGTAGGGCTCGCGGCCCCGACGCTCGCGCGCGCTTCCGGCGCCCGTGCGCCCCGGCAGTTGTTGGCCGCGGCTCCCGCGGTCGGCGCGATCCTGCTGTGGCTGACGGACGCCGTCGTGCAACTCGTCGGTTCGGGCGAGTCCATTCCGACGGGCGCCGCAACCGCGTTTCTCGGCGCGCCCTTGCTGCTCTGGCTGCTGCCCCGCCTTGCGCTCGCCGACCGCCCGACAGCCGTCCGCCCGCCCTCCCGACGAAACCCGCGCGTGACGCTCGGGCTTCTTGCCGCCTGCGCTCTCGTCGCGATCGTGACGGCTCTCGTGCTCGGCCGGGACATGGACGGATGGAGCGTCGCGACGGACGGCGCCTTTAGCGAACTCCTGCCCTTCCGCTGGCCGCGCGTGACCGCCGCCGGCGCCGCTGGCGCGATGCTCGCGGCGGCCGGCGTCGTCCTCCAGCGCATGACCGGCAATCCCCTGGCCGGGCCGGAAGTGCTCGGCGTCGGCGCGGGCGCGGGCGTGGGGCTCGCGGCGGTGCTGCTGCTGACCGGCGCGGCTTCGCTGCCCCTCCAGATGGCGGGCGCGGCGCTCGGCGCCCTGGCGACAGTCGCGGTCATCCTTCTTCTGGCGGGCGGCGGACGGCTTGGTCCGGAGCGCATGCTGCTGGCGGGCGCGGGGATTTCGGCGTTGTGCCTCGCAGCTCTGAACGCCGTGATCGCGACCGGCTCGCGCGACGCGTTCGCGATCCTCGGCTGGATCGCCGGCGCGACCGACGCCGTCGGCCCCGAGCACGCGATCGCGGCCTGCATTGCCGCCGTCCTGTTCGCATCACCGCTGGCGCTAATGCTGCGTTGGCTGGAGACCTTGCCGCTCGGCCTTGCCCCGGCGCGATCGCTTGGGATCGACGTCCCCGCCGCTCGCCTAGCGCTGACGGTGGCGGCGGCATTGCTGACGGGGGCGGCGGCGTTGATCGCAGGCCCGCTGAGCTTCGTCGGCCTCGTCGCGCCGCACGCGGTTCGCGCGGCCGGTCTCTCGCGGCCGGGAGCGCACCTCGCCGGCTCCATGCTCGCGGGCGCGGCGCTGATGACGACCGCTGATCTACTCGCCCGGACGATCGTGTTTCCCTACCAGCTGCCGCTCGGGCTTTTCGCCTCTCTGATTGGAGGGGGCTATCTCATCGTGGCGCTCAGCCGGCGATGATGTCGCGGATTCCAGGGCAATTAGGCCTTGAGCATATCAGATCCATCTCGTAGGCTGCCTACAGTTGATGCGTGATTATCTTTTGGGCGAACGTTTTCGAACCGGGACTTCCAGCGAATGGCTGAAGTGGGCATGCCGGAGGCCACTCTTCGAGGCAACCAAGCCTACGAGCTGATCCGTCGCGAGATCGTCGCGTGCCGGATCCTTCCCGGCGCGCGCTTCACCGAGCCGGAGTTGATGCATCGCTTCTCGCTGGGCAAGGCAAGCCTCCGGATCGCGCTTCAGCGGCTGGTGCAGGCGGGCCTCGTCGCATCCATTCCGCGCCACGGCTATCGCGTGGCGCCCGTCACCGTGAAGGACGTGGACGAGGTCTTCACGCTGCGCGTTGTGCTGGAGCCGTTCGCGGCGCGGCTCGCCGCCGGAAAGGTCAATCGCGCACAGCTCGAGCGGCTGGAGCGCGCCTGCCGCGGGCAGATGCCGGGCGACGTCGGCAACCAGATCGACTTCTTCCTGGAAGCCAACCGCGGTTTCCACATGGCGATCGCCGCCGCCTCCGGGAACGAGCGTCTCTGCCGAACGCTTTCAGGACTGCTCGACGAGATGACGCGGTTGGTGGCGCTCGGCTTCGGCGTGCAGCGGGTGCGCCCGAACATCGAAGACGATCACGCCTTGCTAATCGAGCACCTCGTGGCCGGCGACGCTGACGCCGCGGAGACGGTCGCGCGCCGCCACGTGGAGACGTTCCGCATGATGACGATGGAAAAGGTCCTGGCGAGTCTGAGGGAAACCGCTCTTTTGGCGCCGATCGGCGACGCGCCGCGTGCGCTGGAAGATCGCTGAGCGATGGCGACCGTCCGGGTCCAGAACGTCAGCAAGTGGTTTCCGCGGCGCGACGGCGAGAGCCTGCATGTTCTGCAGAACATCGAACTCGACGTGCCCGAGAAGACGATCGTGGCGATCGTCGGGGAATCGGGCTCGGGCAAGTCCACCTTGCTCAACATCATCGCCGGCTTGGTCAAGCCGGACCGCGGCTGCGTGCTCCTGAACGGCGTCAAATCGAGCGAGTTCACGGACTGGCGGTCGATGACCTACATGTTCCAGGACGACCGGCTGCTGCCATGGCGGACCGCCGCGGCGAACGTCGCCTTCGGGCTCGAGGCGGCCCATGTCTCGCGCGCCGAGCGCAAGCAGCGGGTCGCCGAGACGCTGGCGCTGGTCGGGCTGTCCGACTTCGCCGACCTCTACCCGCACGAGCTGTCCGGCGGCATGCGCAGCCGCGTCGCGCTCGCCCGCAGCCTTGTGACGCGCCCGACGCTTCTGCTGATGGACGAACCGTTCTCGAAGCTCGATCCCACGATCCGCGCCCAGATGCACGCCGAGGTGCTGCGGATCGCGAGCCTGATGGCGATGACCGTCATCTTCGTCACCCACGATCCGGAGGAGGCGGTGGTTCTGGCGAACAAGGTGGTGCTGCTGAACCCGCGCCCCGGCCGAGTCCGCGAAACCCGGACCATAGATCTTCCCTATCCCCGCGACCCGTCCGCCCCTGAGGTGAACGAGCAGGCGCGCGCGCTCAGGCGGAGTCTCTAGAGATGCCGGTCGCGCCGCCCACGCCGCTCGCGCAGGAACGCGCGGAGACCCGCACGCCGACCCACCTCGCCCGCGAGCGTCGGTTGAGGCTGATCGCGCAGCGCCTCGCCCTGATCGTCCTCCTGCTCATCGTCTGGCAGGTCGCCTCGCTCAACGCGCCGGCTTTCGTGCTGCCGAGCCCGAAGCGCGTCTGGGAGGCGTGGTCCGGCCTCGTCGTCACCGCGAACTTCTGGAAGGACTTCGGGATCACCTTCTCCCGGGTTTTCACCGGTTTCGCCTTCGCGGCGGTGATCGGCGTGCTTTTCGGACTCCTGCTCGGCGCCAACGAGAAGCTCGGCGAGTTCTTCGAGCCGGTGCTGACCATCATCAACACGGTGTCCTCCACCATCTGGGCGATCTTCGCGCTGATCTGGTTCGGCCTGTCGAACTGGACGACGATCTTCGTGGTGTTCATGACGGCGATGCCGCTGATCCTGACCAATGTCTGGCAGGGCACGCGCAGCGTGAACGTCGACTTCATCGAGCTCGCGCAGACATTCCGGATGTCGCGTCTGCAGGTGATGCAGAAGATCTACCTGCCGACCATCCTGCCGCCGTTCTTCTCCGCCGCCAGGCTCGCCTTCGGCTTCGGCGCGCGCGTCAGCCTCGTCGCCGAGACGCTCGGCGCCTCGAGCGGCATCGGCTACCGGCTCAGACAGGCGGCCGACCTCGTTCAGACCGATCAGGTCTTCGCCTGGACCCTGACCCTCGTCGCGCTGATGATCGCGCTTGAGGCGCTCATCCTGAAGCCCATCGAGAACCGCCTCTTCTCCTGGAAGAAGCGCGCCGGCGACCAATGACTCCTTCCATCCTGACCCCTCGATCGGAGCAGCTCACGTGAAACGCATCGCAATCGTCGCCGCAGCGTTCGCGGCCATGCTCGGGGCGGCCGCTCCCGCCCAGGCGGAAAAGGTCCGCATCGGCTACTGGAGCTCGGGCGTCAGCCTCGGCTTCGGCGCGGTGCTCGAATCCGGCAAGTTCATGGAGAAGGAAGGGCTGGAGGTCGAGTACGTCAAGTTCCCGGACGTCAACGCGCCGACCAAGGCGATGGCCGCCGGCGGCATCGACTTTGCGCTGGGCGCGCCGGCGGCGGCCGCGATGAGCGTCGCCGCCGACGGGCTGCCGATGTCGATCGTGCTTGCGACCCAGGTGGCGGAACTCGACTTCGTCGTGCCGGACGACTCCCCGATTAAGTCGATGGCCGACCTCAAGGGCAAGAAGATCGGCGGCTCGCCCGCCGGCAGCGCGACGGCCGCCATCGCCTCCGCGGTCTTCGAGAAGAATTACGGCTTCGCCTCCAGCGACTACACGCTGGTGCCGGGCAACGACCCCCGGCTCGCGCAGTTCCTCGTCCAGAAGGATATCGACGCCGCAGCCCTTCGCACGGTCACGCTGGCGCTCGTCAAGGACGTGAAGCTCCGTAAGATCGGCTCGTTCCGCGAGGAGTGGAAGACGCTGTCGAAGTCCGACGCGCCGCCCGTGCTCGGCGTCGGCCTGATGCGCAACGACTGGCTAAAGGCCAATCCCGACGCCGCCGCAAAGGTCGTCGCGGCGATGCGCAAGTGCTTCGAGTTCGGCAAGAGCGACAAGGCCGCCGTGGCGAAGGCGCTGATCGACGCCGCCAACATGAAGGAGGACGACGCCAAGGCCTACGCGGCGCTGTGGGACGGCATCTACACCGTCTCGATGGAGCCCGCGGACGTCGCGTCGCTGAAGGCCGAGTTCGAAGTCTTCAAGTCCGTCTCCGCGGTGAAGGGCGATCTTCCGGATTCCGCCCTCCCCACCGCCCCTTACGAGGCCTCCAAGTCCATCAAGTGACGGGCTTGCCGCCGCGCCGAACGACAAGCGCCCAAGCGCCGCAAGGAGAGAAAGCGATCCAATGCCAGCGACAATGAAAGCCCTGCTGCTCAAGCAGCATGGCGACGTCTCCGATCTCGTCGTCGTGGACGACTATCCGGTTCCGACGGCCGATGCCGGCCACGTGGTGATCCGCGTCGGCGCCTCATCGTTCAACTATCACGACGTCTTCACCGTGAAGGGCATGCCCGGCATCAAGGTGCCAATGCCCGTGATCATCGGCCTCGACATGGCCGGCGAGATCACCGAGCTCGGCGACGGCGTCGAAGGCTGGTCGATCGGCGATCGGGTGCTGGTGAACCCGCTCTACCCGAACAAGGGCCTGATGGGCGAAATGCTCGACGGCGGCATGGCGCAATACTGCAAGGTCTCCGCCGGGCAGCTGATCCGCATGCCGGACAAGGTCAGCTTCGTGGACGCGGCATCGCTCCCAGTCGCCTATGGAACGGCGCACCGCATGCTGGTGACGCACAAGACGGTGAAGGCCGGCGACAAGGTGCTGATCCTCGGCGCAAGCGGGGGCGTCGGCACCGGCTGCGTGATGCTCGCCAAGCAGATGGGCTGCGAGGTCATCGCCTGCGCCGGCAGCGAGGACAAGATGGCGCGGCTGAAGGAGCTCGGCGCCGACCATGTCGTGAACTATCGCGAGACCGACTTCTCGAAATGGGCGATCGAGAAATACGGCAAACCGCAGCGCCGCACTTATGAGGGCGGCGTCGACGTCGTCATCAACTTCACCGGCGGCGACACCTGGGCGCCCTCGCTGAAATGCGTGAAGCGCGGCGGCTCGATCCTGACCTGCGGCGCGACCGCCGGACACGATCCCAAGGAGGACCTTCGCTACATCTGGAGCTTCGAGCTCAAGATCATCGGCTCGAACAGCTTCTACGACGACGACCTTTCGGCCCTGATGGACATGATCCAGGAAGGCGCGCTGAAGCCCGTGGTCGACAAGGAGCTCCCGCTCGAGGAAGCGGCCGAAGGCCTGCGGATGATCCGCGACCGCGAGGTCATGGGCAAGATCGTGGTGACGCCGTGAGCGAGGCTCCCGCGCTCACAGCAGCCGAGGTCGAGGAGAAGCTGCTTCGCGGCCCGTTCCACCAGTGGCTCGGCCTCAAGGTCGTTTCGGTTGGCGACGGCGAGATCGAGCTGAAGGCGAGGTGGCGGCCGGAATGGGTGGTGAACGCCGAGCGCGGCTATGTCCACGGCGGCATTCTGGCGACGCTCGTCGATCTCACCGCCGACTGGGCCCTGGTCTCGAAGACCGGCCGCGGCGTGCCGACGGTCGATCTGCGCGTGGACTATCACCGCGCCGCCATGGGAGGAGACCTGACGGCGAAGGGCAAGGTCGTGAAGTTCGGCGGCACGCTTTCCGTCGCCGAGGCCGAAATCCTCGACCAGGACGGCAAGCTGCTCGCGAGCGGCCGCGGCGTCTACATGACGGCGCCGGCGAAATGACCGGGCCTGCGGAGCCGCTCGACCATGTCGTGGTCAACGTCCTCCGCGGCATGGAGGCGGCGGCCGAACTCTTCGCGGGGCTCGGCTTCACGCTGACGCCGCTCGGCCGCCACTCGCTCGGCTCGATCAATCATCTGATGGTGGCGCCGGGCGCCTATCTCGAACTTGTCGGCGTTCCGGCGGAGGGCAAGCAGCGCCAGGAGGTGCTGGACAGCCCGTTTGGGCTCAACGGCCTCGTGTTCAGATCAACCGACGTCGACGCGACCTACGCACGGCTGAAGGGCGACGATCTCCAGCCGTCCGAGCCGGTGGCGTTCTCGCGCCCCGTCGAGATCGACGGCCGGACGCTCGACGCCTCCTTCCGCACCGTGCGCGTTCCGAACGGCCTGTTCCCTGCGGGCCGGGTATATTTCTGCCAGCACCTGACGCCCGAATTCGTCTGGCGCGACGAGTGGCTCGAACACCCGAACGGCTTCTGCGGCTTCGATCGCATCGCGGTCGGCTCCGCCAATCCCGAGATCGACGCGGCGCGCTACGTCTCGGCGACCGACGCCGACGCTGAGCCTCATGGCGCCGGATGGCGCGTCGCCGTCGGCGATTTCGTGATCGACGTCGAGCCGGCAGAGCGTCCGCGCTTCATCGCGCTTGGGCTGCGGTTCCGCGGCCTCGACGAGCTCGCGCGGAGGGCGAAGGCGCTCGCCGCCGATGTTCGATGGTCGGAGACGGGACATGACGCGGCGACGCTGACGATCCCCTCATTTGAACTGCGCATCGAATGCCGGAGCGTCGCATGACGAACCCGCTCAACCTCGGCGACGTCGTGAACCGGACCGGCGCGCCCGACGTCCCGATGATCATCGGTCTCGATTTCGACGGCGCGGAGACCACGTTGTCGCGCGCGGAGCTCGACGCGATGGCCGACGCCTTCGCGCGCGGCCTGCTCGCACGCGGCCTGAAGCGCGGCGACCGGGTCGCGATTCTTTCCGCCAACCGGCCCGACTACGTAGCGCTGGCGCTCGGCGCGATGCGGGCCGGGATCGTGCCGGCGCCGGTCAATTTCAAGTTCCCGAAGCGGACGATCGCCGACGTCTTGGCGGACAGCGGCGCGCGCGTGGTGTTCTGTGACGCCGCCCGGCGCGATCAGGTCCCGGAAGGCGTCGAAGCCGTCGATTTCGACGGCCCGGCGCTGGCGTCGTGGCTCGATCCGGGACCGTTCGAGCCGGTGACGCCCGCAGCCGACGAGCCTGGACTGACGCTCTACACGTCCGGCTCCACGGGCAAGCCGAAGGGCGTACTGCTCAGCCACGCGTCCCACCTCTGGGTCGTCCGCACGCGCATGGCCGACGACGACCTCGCGGGCGAGCGCCTGCTGGTGGCGGCGCCGCTCTACCACATGAACGCGCTCGCCAACGTCCTGCTCGCCTGCGCGAGCGGGGCGACAGTCGTGCTGCTTCCGCAATTCCAGGCCAAGGCCTACATCGAAGCGATCGACCGGCTGCGCTGCACGTGGGCGACCGCCGTGCCGCCGATGATCGCAATGATGCTGCGCGAGAAGGAGGCGCTGAGCCAAGCGGATCTCGCGAGCGTCCGTGTGGTCCGCATGGGTTCCGCGCCGGTCAACGACGCGCTGGCGGGCCAGATCCGCGCCCTGCTGCCAAACGCGCGCATCATCAACGCCTACGGGACTACCGAGGGCGGTCCGGTCGTATTTTCGGACAAGGGAGGCGCGCCGAGCGGCTCGGTCGGCCGTCCGCATCCCGACGTCGTGGTGCGGCTCGTCGGTGGGACTGCGCCCGAGACCGGCGTGCTGCAGATGAAGAGCCCCGCGATCATGCTCGGCTACCACAACCGGCCGGACGTGCGCTCGCCGATCACTGAAGACGGGTTTTACGACACCGGCGACGTGTTCCGGCGCGACGAGGACGGCTTCTACTTCTTCGTCGGCCGCGTCGACGACATGTTCGTCTCCGGCGGCGAGAACATCTTTCCGGGCGAGGTCGAGGCCGTTCTCGAAACCCATCCCGACGTGCTGCAGGCGAGCGTCGTGCCGGTCGACGACGAGATCAAGGGCCAGAAGCCCGTGGCTTTCGTGGTGCGTCGGCCGGGCTCCACGGTCGACGAGCAGGCGCTGAAGACCTTCGTGCTCGAGAACGCCCCGGCTTACGCGCATCCCCGCCGCGTCTGGTTTCTCGACCAGATGCTGCTCGCCTCCACCAACAAGATCGACCGGGCGGGCTTACGCGCCCGCGCCGAAGCCGAGCTGAGGAACGCGTGATGCTGGCGCTTCGCGAGCCACTGTCCGTGGCGCACGGCGCCGACCTCACGCGCCGCGCCTGGGTCTCGCAGGCGATCGCCCGCATCGAGACGGACATCAACCGTTCGGCCGACACGCATCTTATCCGGCTGGAGCTGCCGCGAGCGCCGGGGATCGACCTCTACCTCAAGGACGAGTCCAGCCACCCGACCGGCAGCCTCAAGCACCGGCTGGCCCGCTCGTTGTTCCTTTATGCGTTGTGCAATGGCTGGATCGGGCCGGAGACGACGATCGTGGAATCGTCGAGCGGCTCGACGGCGATCTCGGAAGCCTATTTCGCCAGGCTGCTGGGCCTGCGCTTCATCGCCGTGATGCCGCGCACGACCTCGCGCGAGAAAATCGCCGCCATCGCGTTCCATGGCGGCGAGGCCCATCTCGTCGATCGCGGCGACGTCTCCGGCGAAGCCGAACGGCTGGCGCGGGAGATCGGCGGCCATTTCATGGACCAGTTCACCTATGCCGAGCGGGCGACGGACTGGCGCGGCAACAACAACATCGCGGAGTCGATCTTCGCGCAGCTCTCGCTGGAAGACCGTCCGACGCCCGACTGGATCGTGTGCGGCGCCGGCACCGGCGGCACGTCGGCGACGCTCGGGCGATATATCCGCTACAGGAAATATCCGACCTCGCTGTGCGTCGCCGATCCCGAAAGCTCGGTCTTTCACCGGCACTACGCAGAGCGCTCGGTCCACAGGGTCGAGGCCTGCGACAGCGTGATCGAGGGGATCGGTCGGGCGCGGGTCGAGCCGTCCTTCCTGCCGGAGCTCGTGGACCGGATGATCGCCGTTCCGGACGCGGCCTCCGTCGCAGCCGCGCGCATGACGAGCGGGCTGCTCGGCCGCGCCTGCGGCGGCTCGACCGGCACGAATGTGTGGGCGTGCCTCCAGATCATCGAGGAGATGATTGCGGACGGCAGGCAGGGCTCGATCGTGACGCTGCTGTGCGATTCCGGCGAACGCTATCGGTCCACAATCTTCAACGACGAGTGGCTTGCCGGACGCGGCTTCGACCTGGGGGCGCCGCTCGCCAGGCTGGACGTCGTGTTCGGCGCAGCATGATGAGGACAGCGACCATGACGAACGGGTTCGACTGGACCGCCGGCTATCCTTCGCGCCGCATGCCCATGTTCGGGCGCAACGTGGTCTCGACCTCGCATCCGCTCGGCGCGCAGGCCGGGTTGAAGACGATCTGGCGGGGCGGCAACGCGGTTGACGCCGCAATCGCGGCGGCCGCCGTCATGGCGCTGGTCGAGCCGTGCAGCAACGGCCTCGGCTCCGACGCCTATTGCATCCTGTGGGACGGCAAGGAGCTTCACGGCCTGAACGGCTCCGGCGGCGCGCCGGCCGCCTGGACGCCGGACTACTTCACGCGGAAATATGGCGAGGGGCGGGAGCGCCCGCCGATGCGCGGCTGGGATTCCGTCACCGTACCCGGCGCGGTCGGCTGCTGGGTCGCGCTCAGCGAGCGGTTCGGCAAGCTGCCTTTCGCCGACCTGTTCGAGCCAGCGATCGAGATCGCGGAGCGCGGCTATCTCGCGCCGACCGTCGTGCAGGGCAAATGGGCGGCCGCCGCGGGGGTGCCCGATCTCGTGAAACAGCCGGGCTTCGCCGAGCTGTTCCTGCCCCGCGGTCGTCCGCCCGAGGTCGGCGAGCTGGTGACGCTTCCCGGCGCGGCGCGGATGCTGCGGGCGATCGCCGAGACCAAGGGCGCAGCGCTCTATGGCGGCGAGATCGCGGAGGCCCTGGAGCGTCATGCGCGCGAGAACGGCGGTTCGATGACGGCCGCCGATCTCTCAGCCTTCCAGCCCGAATGGGTGGAGCCGATCTCCAAGAACTACCGCGGCTACACCGTCCACGAGATTCCCCCGAACGGTCAGGGCATCGCGGCGCTGATCGCGCTCGGCATCCTGCAAAACTTCGATCTGAAGGAGCTCGCCGCGGACGGCGTCGACGCACAGCATCTCGCGATCGAGGCGATGAAGCTCGCTTTCGCCGACACCTACGCGCATGTCACGGACCTCGCGCATATGAAGGTTACGCCGGCGCAGTTGCTGGACGACTCGCACCTGGTTGAAGCCGCTAAGCTGATCGATCCCCGGCGGGCCCAGAAGTTCGCGGCGCGCAACCCGGTGAAGGGCGGCACCATCTACCTTACTGCCGCCGACGAGAGCGGCATGATGGTGAGCTTCATCCAGTCAAATTTCATGGGGTTCGGCTCAGGAATTTGCCTGCCGGAATGGGGCCTGTCGCTGCAGAACCGCGGCTACGGCTTCCACCTCGACCCCGCGCATCCGAATGTCGTCGCGCCGGGCAAGCGGCCGTTCCAGACCATCATCCCGGGCTTCCTCACCAAGGACGGCCAGCCGGTGATGAGCTTCGGCGTGATGGGCGGCAACATGCAGCCGCAGGGCCATGTGCAGACGCTGATGCGGATGATCGACTTCGGGCAGAATCCTCAGGCCGCGTGCGATGCGCCGCGCTGGCGGTTCAACGCAGGGCTCGACATCAACGTCGAGGCCACGATGCCGAAGGCGACCGTCGAGGCGCTGAGCGCGCGCGGGCACGAGATGAGCGTGATCGACGACAGCTACCAGGATTTCGGCGCCGGCCAGTTCATCTGGCGCATGGGCGACCCGTCGATACAGGGCTACGCTGCGGCGAGCGACCCCCGTCGCGACGGCTACGCCGCCGTGGGCTGACGCGACATTCGTTCTCGTCGCGCCGACGGAACGGGGCCTGCGCCCAAACGCTTATCTCGGAAAGCCTTTGTCGGCGGTGATAGCCGCCGCCGGCGCGTCAGGGATATTCGAGATGCGATTTGCTCTGGGCCTCATCACGATCCTCATGATCGGCGGCGCCGCCGGCGCGCAGGAGCCCGGAGGTCCCGGGCCGGATCGGAGCACGCTCTCAAACGAAGCGCGTTCGGGCCAGAACGCGTCGCGGCTCGGGATGCCGCAAGCGATAGAGATCGCGGAGAAGAGCGGACAGGGTCGCGCCGTCGGAGCCACTTTCTCGCCGTTTGCACAGGGTGGCGGCTCGCACGAGGTCATCGTCCTGAAGGCTGATGGAAGCCTCGCCCGCTTCAACATCGACGCCAATACCGGCAACGTCATCGGCGTGACCAACCAGATCCTGCAGAGCTACGTCACCCGGCTCACTCCAGACGGAGTCGGCTCGGCCAAGACGTCGCTTCTCCAGGCGATCTCCGTCGCCGAAGGAGGGAAGGCGCGCGCCATCGGTGCACAGACGGAACAAAATGGCGACACCGTCTCTTACGAGATCACGGTCGCTGGCGACGGCGGCGAACGCAGCGTCCACGTCGCGGGAGACGGAAAGATCCTTCCCGATTGACGGACAAGCCGGAGTGACCGCGATGACGAAGCCTTCGAGCAAATCGCAAGTAAAGGATGACGCCAAAGGCGCCATGGCCCCATCGCAGGGTGACTCCCACAATAACGGCGTCGATAGCGCAAATCCGGCCGGAGACCGGGATGCGACGCGCAAACCCGACGACCACGCCCAGCCGAAAAGGCCGGTCACTGGGGAAGCGCCAAAGCCTTCGAATTGAGCTGGACGATTTTTCCAACATGAGGTGGCGACGATGGACGAGCTGACGCAGAAAATCAGAGAGCGCGCCTTCCAGCTTTGGGAAGAAGCGGGCCGGCCCGAGGGTCAGGAGGACGAGCATTGGGCGCAGGCGGAGCGGGACATCCGGGGCTCTGGCGACGAGTCGGAAAGCGAAGAGAGCCGGCTCGATAAAAGCCTTGAAGAAACGTTTCCGTCCAGCGATCCGCTATCCGAGTCTCAGCCCGGCGGCGGGATCACCGGCCCAGGGGATGAATCTTCAAAGACCTGAGCCCGGCGCGCTTTCCGTGCTACAATCGGATATGGCAAAACATCGGTTCAAAGTTGGCGACGACGTGCGGCTGTTCGGCACGTTCGAGCGTCCCTCCAACACAAATTTCAAGGTCGTCCGGTTGATCCCGGGCGATCGCGAAGATCTGCCGCCCGCGTATCGGGTGAAGTCGGCTTCGGAAGGCCATGAGCGCATGGTCAAGGAAGACGAGATCAGGCTAGCCTAACGCTGCAACTTTCTGATTCGCGCTTCGGCGACGCGGCCCGTATCGCCGATACGGACGTGCGCCCAACGCGCGCTTGGACAATTCGACCAATCCCGCGAAGCCGCCCAATGGGAGCAGGGTCCCGTTGGCTCTCTATATGAGAGGTCTGGAGGCTTCATGATGACCGCGCCGGACCACCCACAGACGTCCCAGCCCGTGCGCGCCGCGATGATGGGCCGTTGTCCCCATTGCGGAGAGGGCAATCTGTTCGACGGCTTCCTGGAGCTCGCTCCGCGATGCGAAGTCTGCGGCCTCGACTACTCATTCGCAGACCCTGCTGACGGTCCGGCGTTCTTCTCCATCACCCTGGCGTGCCTACCGTCAGTCGGCTTCGCGACCTGGCTCGAGATCGCTCATCAGGCGCCCTACTGGGTCCACGCCGTAACGACCCTGCCCCTTTTGCTCGTCACGATGATCCCGCCGTTGCGGCCGCTCAAGGGATGGTTCGTCGCGAGCCAGTACGTGAACGACGCCCATGAAGGGCAGCTCACCTTTAAGAACTGAGCGGACCGCCGACTACGCCGCGTGCGTCGACAGTTCGAGCAGATCGAGCTCCGCCTCGACCTGTCGATAGGCGTCGTCGCCAATATCCCCGGATCTCCGCAATTCCGCTATCGCGTGGCGCGCATCGGCGACCGCGCGGCGGCGAAGCGCGTTGTGGGGCATGTCCGCCGGCTCCTCCCCATCCTTCACGCGGCTGAGGACGTCGCTGTACTCCTCACGCACCCGCGCAGCCGCGGGCGACGGATCGTCTTCAAACCCCGCCAGCACTGCCTTGAGCGCTTTCCGCCGGGCAAGAGTGACCTCATGGTCAACGCCGCCATCGTGCGGAATACGGAGCGCCGCGATCAGCGGCTTCAGCGTCAGGCCTTGAACCACCAGCGTGCCGAACACGACCACGAATGCCGTGAGTTGAATGAAGTCGCGATACGGAAAGTCGGTCGGCAGCGCCATGGCCGCGGCGAGCGAGACGATGCCGCGCATGCCCGACCATCCGATGACGACGCCGCCTTTCACGCCGAGCGGCATGAGGCGGGGCGTCTTGCTCTCACGCGCGACCGCCCTGCTCTCCCGCACCGCGTAGAGCATCACCCAAGCGAGCCGCACGCCTACGACCAAGCCCAGCATAAGGAGTGCGGCGAGCCCGAAGCTCCAGCGCTGGCCGGGCGCCAGGGCCTCGAAGATCGGGCCGATCTGTAGCCCGATGACCAGGAACGCCACCGCGTTCAGGACGAACGTCACGGCTTCCCATATCGCGAAGGACGGCACGCGAAGCCTCGCCGGGAGGTCATCGCCTTTGCCGCGAGCGATCGTCAGCCCGAAGACGACCGTGGTGACGACCGCCGACAGGCCAAGATGTTCAGCGAGCAACCAAAGACCGAAGGTGTTGACGAACTGGAGAATAACCGAAGTCGGCGCGTCATCGATCTGGTTGATGAGCCACTTGACCGGACGCGCGAGAAGCCAGCCGACGACTGCGCTGCCGAAGACGACGACCACAAAGGTCGGGACGGCGGTCGTCACGCTGAACCCGCCGGCCGCGACTGCGCCGACGGCGAGCTTGTAGATCAGAAGCGACGAGGCGTCGTTCAGGAGGCTCTCGCCTTCCAGTATCTTACGAATCCGATAGGGCGGGCTGACCTGGCGCAGAACGGCGAGCGCAGCGACCGCGTCGGGCGGCGCGAGCAAAGCGCCGAGAGCGACGGCGGCGCCCCATGGTATATCTGGAAAGATGAAATGCGCCGCCGCGGCGACTGCCGCGGTCGTCAGTCCGACCGCAAACAGCACAAGGGAGCCGACCGGCCGCCAGTTCGCGCGCAGGTCGCGCAGCGACGTGTCATAGGCTGCATCGAGCAACACAGGGGCGACGAACAGAGCCAGGATCAGTTCCGGCGGCAGGTCGAGCCGGGGCGCGTTCGGCAGGAAAGCCGCCAGCGCGCCGGTGATCGCCAGCAGGGCTGGATAGGGAGCGTTCATCCGCTCCGCGATGAGGGAGAGCACGACGACGCCGAGAAGCAGCACCAAGAGCGTCTCGAAGACGAGCATTGGCTAGAACGCCTTTCTTGGACTGCAGCGAGCATCAACCGGCGCGGTCGATTCATTCCGCCAGGCTCTCGGCAGCATTGCGGATAATAGAAGACGGCATTCCATCCGATTTGGGAATGCGAACGCGCCGGACATTGAGCCAGGGCTAGCGGCGCCGCTGCGCGTCCGCGTCCATCTCTCCGGCGCATGAAAGCGGGGCCGGGTCTGCCCGGCACTCCTCACGGACCGAACTCTCCGGGCGCGCCGTCGCGCATGCGGAGAGCGCGAGAAGGGCGACGAGCGTCAGAAGAGCGGCCGGCGCGATAGGCATGCCAGGGGGAGCCTCAAATGTACGACGAGGTGAGCTCCGGCGGCTCCTCGAGCGCATGGCCGATGAAGTCGAGCGCGCCGGCGATCTCCGTGCGGGTCGATGGGCCGCCGATGCAGACGCGGACCGCCTCAGCCGGCGCGCCGTCGACGGTAAAGACGTCGCTCGCGACCACGCCGATCCCGGTTTCGCGCATATGGCCGACGAAGGACGACCGCGTCCATGGCGCCGGCAGATTGATCCAGAGATTGAAGCTCAAGGGATCGGAAACGAAGGAGCCTCGCGGGAGGATCTCGGCCGCGAGCTTCTGGCGCGCCGCGGTCTCCGCCCGGATGAAGCGAAGGATGGCGTCGGCCGTGCCATCCTCGATCCAGACCGTCGCAAGCGACACGGTGAGGGGCGACGCCATGACGTTGGCCGCCCTGAGCGCCGCGACGAAGGGCCATGCGGCGCGCGCGCTCGGCGCCACCATATAGGCCGCGCGTAGGCCCGCGCCGATGCATTTGGCGAGGCCCGCGACGTGCCATGTGAGGTCGGGCGCAATGGCGGCGAAGGGCGAGATCTTTCGCGTCGGGATGAAGCCATAGGCGTCGTCCTCCACGATCGGCAGCTCGTAGGCGCGCGCGACGGCTGCGAGGGCCGCGCGCCGCGGCTCGGAGATCGTCAGCGTGGTCGGGTTTTGAAGCGTCGGGTTGAGGTAGACCGCTTTCGGCCTGAAGCGCTCGCAAGCCTCTCCCAGGGCGTCCGGTGTCACGCCGTCAGCATCCATCTCAAGGCCGATCAGCCTGACGCCAAGCTGCGCGGCGATCGCGCGGATTCCGGGATAGGTGACGCGCTCGCACAGCACGACGTCGCCGGGCTTTGCGAGAATGCCGACAATGCCGAGCAGCGCGGCGTGAGCTCCCGGCGTCACGAACACGCGGTCCTGCGTCGGCACCAGAGCGCGGCGCCCGAGCCAGGCGGAGGCGGCGTCCTTGTCGGCAGGCGACCCACCGAATCCCTGATAGCGCAGCCGCGCCACAATATCGCGCGAGACTTCCGTAACGCCCGCCCGCATCAGATCGAGCAGCTCCGGGTCCGACGGCTCCGGCGGCAGGTTCATCGAGAGGTCGGCGGACAGCCGCGCCGAGGCGCGCAGCGACGTCGTCTTGGGCGCGCCCGCGACGAACGTCCCCTGCCCCACCCGCGACGCGATGAGGCCGCGCTTCTGCGCCTCGACATAGCCGCGCGCGACCGTTGTGAAGTCGACCCTGATCCGCTTCGCGAGCGCGCGCTGGGGCGGCAGCCGGTCGCCGACGGCAAGCCGACCGGACCGGATGTCGGCCGCGATCAAATCGGCGATGGCGAGATAGCGGGGCTTGTCGCTCAGCGACAGGTCCGGGCTCCAGGTCATCTACGAGCGTCCTTCATCGGCGGCATGCAACCGGAATATTGACTGGATTGCTCCTCCTGTCGAGCGGACTGTCAATACCGTCAAATTGGCGCCCGTCCGATGAGCTGCCAAGGATCAACTTCGTGGCGCCGCGAGAGGACGGCTGCTTCGAACTCGCATTTAAGGCTTCGAATTGACTGCGAAATTGACCGGATAATGAAACTCATAATGACCGCATTCCTATTTAACGGTTTGGCACGCCCGTTGCTCCTCCTCGGAACGTTTCCGCGGCTGTGTCCGCGACCTGAGAGGAGAGCGCGATGCCTGCAGTCACGAAGCCCGCGAACCAGAAGGGCGACTTTCTCGTCGACTACGAACAGAAGGTCTTCGAGGACGTCAAAGCCGCTCCGGGCGAGAAGGCCCTAGTCACCTTCCACACCGTCGCCTTCGAAGGCTCGATTGGGTTGGTGAACCTGCTGCAGGCCTCGCGCCTGATCGCGAAGGGCTTCGAGACCTCGGTGCTGCTCTACGGCCCCGGCGTCACGCTCGGCGTGCAGCGCGGCTTCCCGAAGCTCGGCGACGAGGCCTTCCCCGGCCACCAGAACTACACCGCCCGCATCGAGAAGATCATCGCCGACGGCGGCAAGGTCTATTGCTGCCGCTTCGCTCTCCAGGCGCTCTACGGCCACGGCGAGGGCGCTCTGATCCACGGCATCATCCCGATCAGCCCGCTGGACGTGCTCGACGTCGTGCTTCTGCACCGCCGGGATAACGCCTTCATCCTCGACACCTGGACGCTCTGATCCAGCCGTCATCCCGGACGGCCGAAAGGTCGATCCGGGATGACGAACGGGGCGGAGGGAGATTGCGATGACCGAAGGACGCATCGTCCGCGCCGCGGCTGTGCAGATCGCGCCGGACCTCGAGGACGGCGCCGGCACGCTGACGCGCGTCCTCAACGCGCTCGACGAAGCTGCGGGCAAGGGCGCGGATCTCGTGGTGTTTCCCGAGACGCTGATGCCCTGGTACCCGTACTTCTCCTTCGTCCACCCGCCGGTCGCGATCGGCGCGGAGCACTTAAGGCTCTACGAGAACGCGCCGACGGCGCCGGGGCCGGAGATCGACGCGGTCGCCGCGGCCGCGCGGCGGCTCGGAACCGTCGTCGTGCTCGGGATCAACGAGCGCGACCACGGCACGCTCTACAACGCCCAGCTCGTCATCGACGCCGATGGCTCGCTGAAGCTCAAGCGCCGCAAGATCACGCCGACCTATCACGAGCGGATGATCTGGGGCCAAGGCGACGGCTCCGGGCTAAAGGTCGTCGACACCAAAGTCGGTCGCGTCGGCGCGCTTGCCTGCTGGGAGCACTACAACCCGCTCGCCCGCTACGCGCTGATGGCGGCGCACGAGGAGATTCACGCGGCGCAGTTTCCGGGGTCCATGGTCGGCCAGATCTTCGCCGACCAGATGGAGGTGACGATCCGTCACCACGCGCTCGAGAGCGGCTGCTTCGTGGTCAACGCCACGGGATGGCTGACCGACGCCCAGCGCGAAAAGATTTCGCCCGACGAGAAGCTGCGCAAGGCGCTGACCGGCGGCTGCTTCACCGCGATCGTCTCGCCCGAAGGCGCGCTGCTCGGCGAACCGCTCACCTCCGGCGAAGGCATTCTCGTCGCCGATCTCGACATTGCGCTCGTCCTGAAGCGCAAGCGGATGATGGATTCCGTCGGGCACTACGCCAGGCCCGAACTGCTCAGCCTCATTCATGACGACCGGCCGCAATCGCCTGCAACGCGGCGTGCGGCGCAGACCACTTTCTCCGGGAGCATGCCCGATGAAGCCGATGACCAGCGAAGCCTCCCCGACCTTGGCGACGGAGGACCTGATCAACGAGTTGCAGTCCTTCGGGGTCCGGCTCGTCGACCCTAGCGCGGGCGCGAACAGCCGCCGAGGCGGCGCGGGGCCTTCGGACCACAAGGCGATCACCATCGACGGCATGACCGTGATGGCGCCGGTCCACACCGCGCCGGCCTTCGAGAGCCCCTACCTCGTCGAGAAGCCGGACGCGTTCGGCCGAAGCCGCATCACCCGCGACGGCGCGGCGATCGCCGAGGTCTCGTTTCCGCTCGCGCCGAAGTTCTACGGGCTGACGACCGCGGATGGCGTGCCCTACTCCCACATCGCTACGTTGCACGGGCGCGACGTGCTGGCGACGACGGTGCTGCAGACCTGCATCCGCTATCAGAGCCGCACCAAAACCTGTCAGTTCTGCGCGATAGGCCAGTCGCTCGCGGCGGGACGCACCATCGCCCACAAGACGCCCGAACAGCTCGGCGAGGTCGCCGAAGCCGCCGTCCGCCTCGACGGCGTCAAGCACATGGTCATGACCACCGGCACGCCGAAGGGCTCAGACCGCGGCGCGGCCGTGCTGGCCGAAAGCGCGGCCGGCGTGAAGGCGCGGGTCAATCTGCCCGTCCAGGTCCAATGCGAGCCGCCGGACGACGATGCCTGGTTCGGACGCCTGCGCGAATCCGGCGCCGACGCCCTGGGGATGCATCTGGAGGCGGTGTCCGAGCCGGTGCGCCAGCGGATCATGCCGGGTAAGGCGACAGTCTCGGTCGACCGCTATTTCGAGGCCTTCGCCGCCGCCGTTCCGGTGTTCGGGCGCGGCCAGGTGTCGACATACATCCTCGCCGGGCTCGGCGACACGCGTGAAGAGCTCCTCGGGATCTGCGAGCGACTGACCGCGATCGGCGTCTACCCCTTCTTGGTGCCGTTCACGCCGATCTCCGGCACGCCGCTCGAGAGCCATCCGACGCCCTCCGCCGCGTTCATGGCGTCAATCCTTGGGCCGTTGTCGCGGATGCTGGTGACGAGCGGGCTTAAGGCCGTCGACGTGAAGGCCGGCTGCGCGAAATGCGGCGCCTGCTCGGCGCTCGCGACCTACGAACGGGGGCTCGCGCAATGATGTTCGACGCGGTCGTCCCCTTTACGCCGTCGGGCTACCAGATCAAATGGGCGGTCGGCGCCTGGGAGAAGAACGGCGCGGCCGCGCTCCGCCGCGCGGTGTTCTGTGAGGAGCAGAAAATCTTCGAGGGGCACGACCGCGACGCGATCGACGAGATCGCGATCCCGCTGGTCGCGATGTCCTCGCTCGTCATCGCCCATGACGCGGTCGTCGGCACGGTTCGCATCCACGAAGAGAGCCCCGGCGTGTGGTGGGGCTCGCGCCTCGCCGTCGCCGCCGACCACCGCCGCGTTGGCGCGCTGGGCGCGGCCCTCATCCGACTCGCGGTGTCCTCGGCCCACGCCCGCGGCTGCGAGCGCTTCTACGCTCATGTGCAGGCGCAGAACGGGCCGCTGTTCCGCCGGCTGAAGTGGCGGGTTCTGGAGGAGATGGAGATCCACGGCCGCCCCCACCTCAAGATGGAGGCGGACCTCTCCTTCTATCCGCCGTTCCTCACGCCGGAGGCCGGTTTTCTGACGCTCGCGCGGAGGGCCGCGGCGTGACGATCGACGTCGACGAACTGGCGGAGACGATCAGGGCCGGCGCGGGTATGGCGGCGAAAGCCGACGTCGCCCGAGCGGCTGAAAGGCTCGGCCTGTCCGGCTCGTCCGTCGTGCCGGTCGGCGACGATTGCGCCGCGATCCCGCAGGAGGACGGCTTCCTGCTGCTCGCGATCGAAGGCTTCATGAACGCCTTCGTCGAACGCGACCCCTGGTTCGCTGGCTGGTGCGGCGTGATGGTCAACCTTTCCGACGTCGCCGCTATGGGCGGCCGCCCGATTGCAATCGTCGACGCCATCTGGGCTGCGGGCGAGGACAAGGCCGCGCCGGTCTTGGAAGGCATGCGCGTGGCGGCCGAGCGCTACGGCGTGCCGATCGTCGGCGGCCACACCAATCTCGACTGCGACCGCGGGCAGCTCTCTGTCGCCGTGCTCGGCCGCGCCAAGGCGCTGCTGACGAGTTTCGACGCGAGGCCTGGCGACCGGCTGATCGCTGCGATCGACCTGCGCGGCCGCTACCGCGAGCCTTTCGACAATTGGGAGGCCGCGACCGACGCGCCCGCCGAGCGCCTGCGAGGCGACCTCGCTTTGTTGCCCGCGATTGCGGAAGCGGGTCTTTGCCGCGCGGCGAAGGACATCAGCCAGGCCGGCGTCGTCGGCACCGCCGCCATGCTCGCCGAATGTTCCGGCGTCGGGATCGAGATCGATCTTGCTTGCATCCCGCACCCCGAAAGCGTCGTGATGGACCGCTGGCTTCGGAGTTTCCCGAGCTTCGGCTATTTGCTCGCAGTCGCGCCGGACAATATCTCAAAGGTCGTCGACCTCTTCGGCCGCCGAGGGATCGCCGCCGCCGATATCGGCGCGGTCAATCGGGGCGGAAAGGTCGAGATCGCAGCCGACGGACATCGGGCGACCGTCTGGGACTTCGGGGAACGCCCGCTGATCGGCTGCGCGTCGGATCGAGCGCTGGCATGAGCGCCTATCCGAAGATGCGCGTCGCGCTGCTGTGCCATTCCGTCAACCCGCGCGGCGGCGTCGTGCATGCGCTCGAACTCGCGGCCGCGCTAGCCGAGCTGGGTCACGATCCCGTGGTGCACGCGCCCGACCCGGAAGGGGCCGGCTTCTTTCGGCAAACAGCGTTCCAGACAGTGAGCGTGAAGGCAGCCGCGGTTGAGGGCGACACGACCGCGCTCGTGACCTCACGCGTCGCCGACTATGTCAGGCATTTCGAGGCTCCGGCCGCCCGCCGGTTCGACGTATTCCACGCGCAGGACGGCATCTCCGGCAACGCGCTCGCGACGTTGAAGACCGAAGGCGCGATCTCGCGCTTCGCCCGCACGGTCCATCATCTCGACGATTTCGCTGATCTGCGTCTTGCGGCGCTGCAGGACCGGTCCGTCACGACCTCCGACGCCCGCTTCGTCGTGAGCCGGCTGTGGCGCGAACAGCTCCGCGCCCGCTTCGGCCTCGGCGCGACGCTCGTCGGCAACGGCATCGATCTCGCCCGCTTCCGCGCCGAGCCGGACGGGCGCGAACCCTTGCTGCGCGCGCGTCTCGGGCTAGGCGTCGGCCCGATCGTGCTCGCCGTGGGCGGCGTCGAGGCGCGCAAGAACACCATGGCGTTGCTCGAGGCGTTCCAGCAATTCCGCAAGCTCCACGAGCGCGCGCAGCTCGTCGTCGCAGGCGGCGCTTCTGTGCTCGACCACGACGCCTATCGCGCCGCGTTCGGCGCCGCCTTCGTCGCGAGCGGACTGCCAGCCGAAGCGCTCGTCCTCACCGGCCCGCTCCCTGACGCCGACATGCCGGCTCTCTACAGGCTCGCCGACATGCTGGCCTTCCCCTCGATCAAGGAAGGTTTCGGGCTCGTCGTGCTTGAGGCGATGGCGACCGGCCTGCCCGTCGTCGCGTCGCGCATCGCGCCCTTCACCGAATATCTCGGCGAGCGCGACGTCGTCTGGTGCGACCCCAAAAGCCCGCGCTCGATCGCCGACGCCATGATGATCGCGCTGTCGGAGCCGGTGCGCTCGCGCCTATCCGAGCGCGGGCCGGTCGTCGCCGCCCGTCACGGCTGGGCTGAAGCTGCGCGCGCGCATCTCGACGTCTACGCCCGCCTTGCGGAGGTCGCCCATGCCTGAGATGCGCTTCACCATCCGCTGGCCCGACGGACGGCAGGAGAGCTGTTACTCGCCCTCGCTCGTGGTGCGCGAGCATATGACGGCCGGCGAGAGCTACCCGCTGGACGATTTTCTCGCGCGCGTCCGCACGTCCCTGACGATCGCGAGCGACAGGGTCGAGAAGCTCTATGGCTTCCCCTGCTCGCGCGCGCTCGGCCAGCTCGCCCGTATCGAGAGCGCGGCCAAGGGCTTTTCCGCCGCGCCCGACCCGCGCGTCGCCGTCGAATCCTTCGAAATCTGAACGGAGCGCACGTCATGAGCGACGCTGCAAAAGAACATGTCAGCGTGGTCGTCGTTGGCGGCGGTCAGGCCGGGATCTCGACGAGCTACTGGCTGAAACAGCGCCGGATCGACCATCTGGTTTTCGAGCGAAAGACCGCGGGCCATGTCTGGAGCGACGCGCGCTGGGACACGTTCTGCCTGGTGACCCCGAACTGGCAGTGCGACCTGCCCGGCCACCCCTATAACGGGCCGGATCCCGACGGCTTCATGGTGAAGGATGAGATCGTCGCCTACGTCCGGGCCTTCGTCGCCAAGGTCGCGCCGCCGATCCGAGAAGGCGTCTCGGTCGACCGGGTGACGAAACGCCCGGAAGGCGGCTTCATGGTCACGACCTCTGAAGGCGACTATACCGCCGCCGAGATCGTGGTGGCCTCCGGCGGCTACACCATCCCGATCGTGCCGCGCATGGCCGAGCGGCTGCCCGCGACGATCGCCCAGATCCATTCCGAGCAGTATCGCAATCCGCAGCAACTGCCCGAGGGCGGCGTGCTGGTGGCCGGCTCCGGCCAGTCCGGCGCGCAGATCGCGGAGGATCTGCATCTCGCGGGCCGCAAAGTGCATCTGGCGGTCGGCCAGGCGCCCCGCTGCGCCCGGTTCTACCGCGGCCGCGACGTCGTCACCTGGCTCGCCGACATGGGCTATTACGAGATGACCGTCGACGAGCACCCGCTTCGCGAGGGCGTGCGCGACAACACCAACCATTACGTCACCGGCCGCGACGGCGGGCGCGACATCGACCTCCGCCGCTTCGCCAAGGAGGGGATGGAGCTCTACGGCGTGCTGGAGGACTTTTCGGACGGCCGCCTCAAGTTCCGCGAGAACCTCGCCGAGAGCCTCGCCTTCGCGGACAAGACCTACAACGGCATCAACGCCGCGATCGACAAGCACATCGCCGAGACGGGCGTCGAGGCCCCGCCGCCCTCCGTCTATGAGCCGGTCTGGGAGCCGGAGGCGGAGCGCGGAACGCTTGAGCTCGAAGGCTCAGGCATCACCTCGATCGTCTGGTGCATCGGCTTCCTGCCGGACTTCAAATGGCTGGACGCCAGCGTTTTCAACGGCGCTGGGCGGCCGATGCACAAGCGCGGCGTGACGACCGAAGAGGGCGTCTCGTTCATCGGCCTGCCCTGGCTCAACACCTGGGGCTCCGGCCGATTCGGCGCGGTTGGAAAGGACGCGGAGCACGTCGTCTCCAAGATCGCGGAGCGGCTATCCATGCGCCGCCCCGCGCTCGGGCTCGCCGTCTGATGACCATCTCAGTCGATCCTGCCCGTCTCGAGGCCGAACCGGTTCACGGGGCGCGCCGGACGAGCGCCTTCCTGCTGGGCATGCCGGAGCTCTGCCTCGGCGGACTTTCCGAGACGTGGCTGCTGAAAGAGTGCGGCGGGCTGCACTGGCGGCTGATCGCCGATCTCGCCGGGAAAGACCGCCCGGAATTTCGCGACGAAACCGGCGCAAAGGTCTACGCGGCTTTTTGCGCGGCCAGCGCCGAAGGGCTCAGGCTGAACGTATTCGAGGAGCACGACCGCCTGGAGATCGTCTCCGAACTGGCGCAAGCCTCCCGCCCTCGCATCGCCAGCCGGCACGTTCTGATGAAGAATGGCGCGGCGATGGGCGCCGTGGAGCTGCTCTCGACCTTCGTTCGCCGCGAGCAGGCCGGCCGCAACCGCTCCATCGCCCGGGTGACGCTGCCCGAAATCCCCGACGCTGCTCAAGGCGCCGATCTTTTGGTGTTGCGGCTTGCCGCCAAGCTGCGCGGAGATTGGAAGACGCATCTGGGTTTCGAGCGAGCGGAGGGCTTACACGGGCCGTCCGCGATCTTCCGGCCCTGCCCGAGCCAGGACTTCAACGGCGCCGGCCTGCTCTATTGCGCCTCGTACCAGGCGTTCGCGGACCGCGCGGAGTGGGAGTTGCTCGACGTCGCGCCGACGATGGCGACGCGTTCGCGCGACGTCGCGTTTCACGGCAACATCGAGCCTGGCGAGCGCATCCGCCTCACCGTCCGCGGCCTGCGAAGCGGGGCTGAGACCGTCGCCCACTGGATGGCGGTGGAAGGCGCGAAGGACGGACGGCCGCTCGCCGACATCTTCACGACGCGCAAACGGACGGCCTGATCTCTGTCGACAGACGGCGCGACACGCTCGCATAGCGCGCGCTCGTGCAGTATGGGCTGACGATGCCCTGCGGCGCCGGCCCCGCTCGGCTGAGCGACAAGCCGGGGGAGAAGACGTCCGTGCAGGAAGCCGCCGCCTACGATCCGCTCGTTCCGATCTCGCGGGAAGGCCGCGCCTTCGCCGGCGGCGACGCCTTCGCGCTGTGGTTCTCGCTCGGCGTCGGCCTGCTCGTGCTGCAGGCGGGTGCGCTGCTCGTGCCGGCGCTCAGCCTCAGCGCCGCCTTCGCCGCGATCGTCTGCGGCACGGCGATCGGCGTAACGCTGCTTGCCTCCGCTGGCGTCGTCGGCGCGGACACCGGCCTCTCCTCCATGGCCGCGCTGCGGCCGGCGCTCGGCATTCGCGGCGCATCGCTGCCGACTGTCCTCAATGTCGTCCAGCTCGTGGGCTGGGGCTCATTCGAGATCATCGTGATGAGCGACGCCGCGGACACGCTGGCGAGCCGCGTCGTCGGCGTCTCGGCGCCGATGGTCTGGACCGTGCTGTTCGGCGCGCTCGCGACGTTGCTCGCCGCCGGCGGCCCGGTCTCCTTCGTGCGCCGTTTCCTGCGGGCGTGGGGGCTTTACCTCATCCTCGCGGCCGCCGCGTGGCTCACCTACGCGCTGCTCGCGAATCACGACCTTTCCGAACTGCTGTCCCGGCCCGGAACCGGCGGCATGGGCTTTGGGGCCGCCGTCGATCTCGCGGCCGCCATGCCGCTTTCCTGGCTGCCGCTGATCGCCGACTATACCCGTTTCGGCCGCTCGGCCGGGGGCACCTTCCGCGGCGCGGCGCTCGGCTATTTCGTCGCCAACGTCTGGTTCTACGGGCTCGGCGCGACCTGGGCGCTGGCCTCCGGCGGCGAAGCCTCGCTCGCGACCACGCTCGCCTCGGCCGGCGCTGGGCTCGCGCTGCTGCTGATCCTGCTCGACGAGACCGACAACGCCTTCGCCGACATCCATTCGGCCGCGGTCTCCGGCGGCGCTCTCACGCGGGCGCCGGTTCGGCCGCTCGCGATCGGCGTCGGCGTCGTCTGCACGTTGATCGCGCTCTTCCTGCCGCTCGGGCAGTATGAAAGCTTCCTGCTGCTGATCGGCTCGGTCTTCGCGCCGCTGTTCGGCGTCGCGCTGGCTGACCACTTCATCGTCCGCAAGCGGCGGATCGAGGCTGCGGAGATCGACCGGCGAGGCGGCGCCTATTGGTACGCCGGCGGCTTCGGTCTCGCAGGTCTCGGGGCGTGGGTCGCGGGCATCGCCGTGTACCAGGCGATCAGCAATCTCGCGCCCGATCTTGGCGCCACGATCCCCAGCCTGCTGGCCGCGGGCGTCATTTACGTGGCGGCGACACGGCTGATCGGACGGCGCTAGGCGCTGGCCGTCAGCGGCCGCGCCGTCTCCTCCATCGCCTCCGCGACCAGCCCGTAGGAGCGCAGCCGCGCCGCGTGATCGTAGATCGCGGCGGCGACGATGAACTCGTCCGCGCCGGTGCGTTCGACCAGCGCGTCGAGGCCGCGGGCGACCGTTTCGGCGGAGCCGACGACTGCGCAGGAAAGCATCGAATGGACATGCGCCTTCTCACGCGGCGTCCAGTACGCCTCAATGTCATCGATCGGGGCAGGCAGCTTTCCGCGGGTCCCCCGCACCATGCGGGTGAACTGCTGCTGGGCGGAGGTGAACAGCCGCCGGGCCTCGGCGTCCGTCTCGGCCGCGACAGCGTTGACGCCAACGATCACGTGAGGCCGCGCGAGTTGGGCTGAAGGCTCGAACCGCGCCCGATAGAGCGCGACGGCCTCGTCGAGCGCTTGCGGCGCGAAATGTGAGGCGAAGGCGTAAGGCAGGCCGAGCATGGCGGCGAGCTCCGCGCCGAACAGGCTGGAGCCAAGAATGAAGAGCGGCACATTGGTGCCCGCGCCCGGCACGGCCTGGATCACCTGGTTGTCGCCGGCCGGCGCGAGCAGCGCCTGCAGCTCCAGAACGTCGCGCGGGAAATTGTCGGCGGAGGAATGGTCGCGCCTCAGGGCGCGCAGCGTCTGTCCGTCGGTGCCGGGCGCGCGGCCGAGGCCGAGATCGACCCGGCCGGGATAGAGCGTGGCGAGCGTGCCGAACTGCTCGGCGATCACCAGCGGCGAATGGTTCGGCAGCATCACGCCGCCCGCGCCGATGCGGATGGTCGAGGTTTTTCCGGCGACGTAGCCGAGCGCGACCGCGGTCGCGGCGGAGGCGACGCCGACCATGTTGTGATGCTCCGCCATCCAGAACCGGCGGTAGCCCAGCCGCTCCGCATGGCGGGCGAGATCGGCTGAATTCCGCAGAGCGTCTGCGGGCTCGCCGCCTTCCGGCACGAAAGCGAGGTCGAGAACTGAGAGCGTCGTCATGGGTCGCGATCCTTTTCGGCCCCGAAGATGGGGACGGCGCGTGCGGATCGGAAGTCAGTGCGCGGGTTTCGCCTTTGCGCTCCGCAGGATCATCGCGAGCGGGATCATCGCGGCCGACATCAGGCCGAGGACGAAGAACACGTCGATGTAGGCCCAGAAAGTGACCTGCGACTGCACCTGGTTGGCGATCCACGACATCGCTTGACCGCTTGCGTCCCCGCCGCCGCGCGCCGCGAAAGCCTGCGTCGCCGCGCGCATCGCCTCCTGATAGGCGGGGTTGGCGAGATCGATGTGCTCGACCAGCCGGGTCTGGTGGAACTGCTCACGGTGAGCGAGCACGTTCTGCGCGACGCACACGCCGATCGAGCCGCCGACATTGCGGGCCATGTTGATCTGCGCCGAGGCCTGATCGGTCTGGTCGGGCTTGATGCCGATATAGGAGGCCGCCGTGATCGACAGGAACACGAGCGGCAGCCCGGCTCCGACCCACATGCGCGCGCTTGCGAAGAACCAGAAGGTGGAATCTGCGTAGAGCGAGGTGAGGTGATACATCCCGACCGTGATGATTGCCGCCCCCGAGGCGATCATCCACTTCGCGGGCACTTTCCCTGAAAGCCGGCCCGCCAGCACCATCATGCAAACGGTGACGACGCCTCCCGGCGCGAGCGAAAGCCCCGCGAGGGTGGCGGTGTAGCCATAGAGCTCCTGCACGATCTGCGGCACGAACTGCGTGGTCGAGATCAGGATCGCCCCGGTGCCGAGCATCACCACGAAGCAGGAAGCGAACTGCCGGCTCTTGAGCAACGTCAGGTCGACCGCCGGGTTCTTCCTCGTGAGCAGCCAAGGGAACATCAGCACGAAGGCGGCGGCGCCGATCGTCGTGAAGGTCACGATCAGCGTCGAGTCGAACCAGTCCTCGCGTAGCCCCTCGTCGAGGACGACCTCGAGCGAACCGAGGAAGGTGGCGACCAGCAGGAAGCCGACGACGTCGAAGCGCACGCCTTCCTCCTTCAGGCGCTCGCGCTCCTCGATCGCGGCCTTCGAATCCTGCAGCAGCCACCCCATCAGCAACAAGGCGACGACGCCGATCGGGCCGTTGATCAGGAAGCACCAGTGCCAGGAGACGTTGTCGGACAGCCAGCCGCCGAGCGTCGGGCCGACGACCGGCGCGACCACGATGGCGACCCCGTAGAGCGCGAAGGCCTGCCCGCGTTTCTCGGGCGGGAAAGCGTCGGCCAGGATGGACTGCGCTAGCGGCGCCATGCCCCCTCCGCCGAGCCCCTGCAGGACGCGGAAGAACAGTAGAGACTCGAGGCTCCACGCGAAGCCGCAGGCGATCGAGGCGATTGTGAACAGCGTCACGCTCGCCATGAAGAACAGCTTCCGGCCGTAGCGCTTGGCAAGGAAGCTCGAAGCCGTGAGCGCGATCGCATTCGCGACGAGATAGCTCGTCACCACCCACGCCGCTTCATCCGGCCCGACCGCGAGCCCGCCGGAGATGTAGCGCAACGCGACGTTCGCGATGGTGGTGTCGAGCACCTCCATGAAGGTCGCGAGCGCGACGACGATGGCGATCGCCCAGGGGTTCTTTGCCGCCCCTGCTTCCGGGGCCTCGCTCATCTGACGTGGACGGTCGGCACGACCGACATGCCGGGTCCGATCGCGACGTCGTCCGGCCATCTGTCGACGACGATCTTCACAGGAATGCGCTGCGTGACCTTCACGTAATTGCCGGTGGCGTTCTCCGCTGGCAGCAGGCTGAACGCGGTGCCTGAGCCCGGTTGCACCGAGTCGACCCGGCCTTTGACGTCGCGATCGGGGTAAGCGTCGATCTCCAGATCGACCGCCTGACCGGGCCGCATGTCCGTGACCTGCGTCTCCTTGAAGTTCGCGGTCACCCAAATCTCGTCCGGCACGAAGTTCGACAGCCCCGCGCCAGCTTGAGCGAACTGCCCCTTCGATCCGGTAAACCGCACCAAGCGGCCGGGCTGGGCGGCGCGAACTGTGGTGTAGCCGAGGTCGAGCTCGGTTTGCGCGAGACGCGCCTTCGCCTGATCGAGCTGCGCGACCGCGTTCGAACGCTGAGCCTTGAGCGAACCGACCTGCTTGTCCGCCGCGACGACGCCCGCCTTCGCCTCGGCGAGAGACGATTGCTGCTGGAGAAGCGTCGTATTGGTCTGCTGCTGGCGCTGGACGCTGCCGGCGCCGGTCTGCGCCAGATCCTTGTAGCGGGAGGCGTCCTCCTGCGCGAACTTCAGCGAAGCCTCGGCATTCTCGACACGGCTCTTCGCCACATCGACCTGCGCCTGCTGCGCCGCGATCTGGGCGTCGGCGTTCTGGACGGAAGCCTCCGCCGCCTCGACCTGCGCACGGGCCTGCGTCACGGCGACCTCGTAGTCTCGCTTATCGATCTCGAAGAGCACCGCGCCCGCCTCGACATGCTGGTTGTCGGAGACAAGCGCATCGACGACATAGCCGGAGACCTTGGGCGCGACGACATAGGAGCGCGCGTCGACGAAGGCGTCGTCTGTGGTCTCGAACGGATAAACGTAGATCTGCCAGTAGGCGTAGCCGGCGACTGCGATCAGCAGAGCGCCGATGACTGCTCCGGCGAAGAGCAGCGGATGGCGCCGAAGCGCGCTTGGCTTCTTCTCGTCGCCCGCCGCCGCGTCGGCCGGCTGCTGGACGTCGCGCTCTTTGCGCTCGGGCGCGCGCCGGTCGCGGTCAGGCTGCGGCCGTTCCCCGGTCTCCACTCGTTGATCCATCGCGACCCTTCCGCAACTGCAAGACGCGGAAGCGAAACGGCGTTTCACGCGCCCGTGTTCCGGGCGCAGGCGCATGGAAGGCGCGCGCTGGACGCGCGACTGAGCGTCTAGCATCGTCTTCGACGTTACTGCGGCGCGCCGGCGAGCACTCTGAAGGCGCGCAGCTTGGCGTCCGGCGCAAGTTCGACCGGCGCGAGCCATGCAGGCGGAGTCGACGACAACAGCGCGGCGGCGAACCCGTCAGGATGTCTCTTCGCCGCCGGCGTGACGCCTGCGTCGAGCGGGCAGACCACCACATAGGCCGCCCGACGGGATACCGTCACAGCGCGCGCCGCCTCCTCGCTGCCTTCGAAAGCGTCGAGCGCGTCGCTGATCCCTGCGACGTTCCGGTGGTAGGGCGCGGCCACCGCGGAAAGCCGAGAGAACGCCAGAATGAAAGGCCCGGTGTCGACGGTATTCAGCGCGAGCCCGGCCGGGAGCGCGTCGAGCGATGCGTAATCCCTTGAAGGGCAGGAGGAGGCCACGCGCTTCCCGTCAATCGGTGGGAGGCCCGCGAGCGTCGCGACGCCGAGCCCGAGCAGCGCGAGCGCGACCGGGCTCAGCGCCACCACGGCGGCAAGGACGCGGGGCATGCCACCGCGCCCGAACGCTAGCGCCCCCATCGGCAATAGCGGCCCCGCCATCGCGAATGCGAGCCCCATCCCGCGCGACTGCCACGCGGTCACGGCGAGCGCCGCGGCGAACATGGCGCAGGCGGTCGCGACTGCCCAGAAGACCTCGCGGCTTGCCGTCGCAACCGCCCAGATCGCGACGCCAAGCGATACGAGCAGGGGCGTTCCGATAGCGAGCGCCATCGTGGGCGCGTCGCGCGTCAGCACAAAGAACGGCTGCGCCTCCTCCACCTTCGCGAGCCAGTCGCTCCGCAGCCGCTCAGGCAGCATCGCGTAAGGCGAGGAGAGGCAGTTGGGAGCGACGAGCCACAGAGCGGCGCCAGTGGCCAAGCCGACCTGAGCGAGGGCGAACAGGCGCGAGGCCCGGCTTTCGCCTCCGAGGCGCGTGGCGAGCGCCAGTCCAAGGCCGCCTACGATCGCGATGGCGAGATGGCCTGCCCCCAGCGTATCGCAGACGCGCGCCAGCCAGCTTTCGACCGACAGCGTCGTCAACGCGACGACGACCGTTCCGCCCGCGAATGTCGCGCCGAACAGGGCGGCGCCCCTCGCGAGGCCTTCGCCAACCAAGGCCCAGCGCAGCGCGATCATCGTTGCGCAGACCGCCACGTGCGGCGCGGTCTCCATGCCAATGCCGGTCATCGCTGCGGCCGCGCAACCGGCGCCGATCGCGGCCTTTTTCGATCGCTCAAGCTTTAGCGCACAGGCCAGCAGGATGAGAGCAAGCGCGATCTGCGCGCCGTGATGGTCCAGCGCGCCGGGCGCGAAGCACCGTGTCACGGCGGGCGAAGCCACCAGCAGAAGGGCGCCGATGGCGCCCGCGCGATCGCCTGCAAGCGTCCGGCTCGCGGACGCCACTGCGAGCAGCGCCGGCAGCAGAAGGATGAGCGGCCAGAGCGTCAGCGTGGCCGCGAGCGCGCGATCTCCGGGCATGGCGAGGCCGAACAACTTGAGCAGCAGCGCGATCGGCAGATCGATCAGCCGCGACCAATGCATGATCACGCCGTCCGGCGGATTGAGCCGGCGCTGGGTGAGGTCGAACCAGCCCTGCCCGCCGAGCCAGTCCCGAACCTCGACGAGACGCATGGCGTCGTCGGTCGACATCTTCTCAACGACGCTCGAAAACTCCGGGACCGCGGACGCAAGGGCGAAGATCGCCCAGATCAGCACGACGATGCCCGCGCCCTCGGATAGGGCCCAGAGATCGCCGCGCTCTGGCGTCGCGGCGTGGGACATCGTCATCATCGGCGGCCTTCGCGGAACGCGTGATCCTCAAGACGATCACCCGGTCATGGTTAGAAAGCCGTGAAGCTCCGAAGGCCCGTATCGCTCCGGCGTGGGCGGTATTATCGTCGTCGCCAAGGCTCCCCCGCGAGGAGCCGCCGGGGGGAAGAAGACAGCGATGCATAGGGCTTTAGGTCTTAAAATCGTTGCGGGACTCTTCGCCCTCGGGCTTGTCCTCGCGCCCGCAGCGGCCCAGACCCCGCCGGGCTTCCAGAACCGGGCTGCGCTTGAGAGCGCGCTGAAGCTCGAGGCGAGGCTGAAGCGCGAGGCTCAGTCCGATGCGCGTTCGGCGGCCGACCTCGTCAAACAGGGCGTCGCGCAGATCCGGAGCGAGAGCTGGCGCGAGGCCGCGGTGACCATGGCGATCGCGGCAGGCAAGTCGCCGAACGACGAGCAGCCCTGGCGCAACCTTTCGGTCGCGCTCACCCGCGTCGAAAGCGATGATTATTCCGAGAAGGAATCCCTGCGCGAACAGGCGGTCGGCGCCGCATGGCGCGCCTATCAACTGAGCGGCGACTCCAAAACCCGAGCCCGGGCGCTCGCCGTGCTCGCCAACGCTTTCGCCACTAAGGAGGACTGGCGCCCAGCGCTCGACGCCTACAAAGCGAGTCTCGCGCTCGTTGAGGGCCCTGACGCCCGCCAAGCCTATGAAGCGATGCGCGCCGAGCACGGCTTTCGCGCGCTCGACTATTCCGTCGACAGCGACGCCGCCTCGCCACGCGCTTGCGTTCAGTTCTCCGAAGATCTCGCCAAAGGCCGCGTCGACTTCTCGCCTTACGTCGCGCTCCGCGGAAACGACTCTCCCGCGGTGACGGCGGACGGCCAGCAGGTTTGCGTCGACGGCCTGAAACACGGCGAGACCTACGACCTGGCGATCCGGTCGGGTCTCCCGTCCAACGTCGACGAGCCGCTCGGCGCTTCGAAAGATTTCCACATCTATGTCCGCGACCGGGCGCCGACCGTGCGCTTCACCGGCCGGAACTACGTGCTGCCATCGACCGGCCAGCAGGGGGTGCCCGTCGTCTCGGTCAATGTCGACGCCGTGCTCGTCGATCTGTTCCGCATCGGCGACCGCAGCCTCGCGCAGTCCGTCGTCTCGGGCGATTTCCAGAAGCAGCTCGACGGCGAAGAGATCGAGAAGCTCAAGAGCGACCAGGCGGCGCATGTCTATTCCGGCGAGCTTGCGGTCGAGCGCCAGCAGAACGCCGACGTCACCACCGCCTTCCCGGTCTCCGAGGCCGCGCCGCAGCTGAAGCCCGGCGTCTATGTGCTCGCCGCCCGCCCGAAGAACGCCGTCGAGCCTGAATCCTGGGACGCGCGGGCGACGCAATGGTTCGTGGTCTCCGATCTCGGCCTCACCGCGGTCTCTGGAACCGAAGGGGTGCGCGCCTTTACGCGATCGCTCGCAAGCGCCGGCCCGATTGAAGGCGTCGAGCTTCGCCTGATCGCGCGCGACAACGAGGTGTTGGCGACCGCGAAGACGGACGCGCAGGGCTTCGCCAGCTTCGAGGCAGGCTTGACCCGAGGCCAAGGCGGCCAGGCGCCCGCCGTTCTCGTGGCCTCCGCTCAGGGAGATTACGGCTTCCTCGACCTGACCAAGCCCGGCTTCGACCTTTCCGACCGCGGCGTTGGCGGCCGCACGGCGCCGGGGCCGCTCGACGCGCAGCTGTTCGCCGAGCGCGGCGTCTATCGCTCCCGGGAGACGGTGCGCCTTACCGCTTTGCTGCGCGACGATTCCGGCAAGGCGGTCGAGGGCATGCCGCTGACGCTCGTGGTGACGCGGCCCGACGGCGTCGAAGACCGCCGCGTCGTGACGCCGGATGGCGGGGCGGGCGGACGAACGCTCGACCTTCCCCTGATCGATCAGGCGCAGGAAGGGACGTGGCGCGTCGAGGCGCTGGCCGACGCCAAAAGCGCGCCGATCGGGTTGACCAGTTTCCTCGTCGCGGATTACGTGCCGGAGCGGCTGGACCTCAAGATCGCGAGCCAGGCACAGACGCTCGACAGCGCCGGCGCGAGCGTTTCCGTCGACGGGCGCTGGCTCTACGGCGCGCCGGCCGCCGACCTCGCGATCGAGGGCGACGTCACCCTGCGCGTCCGTGAGAGCGCCTTGCCGGGCTTCGAGGGCTACCGCTTCGGCCTTGCGGACGAGACGGTCGCGCCGACCCGCACGCCGCTCGACGGCCTCGGCCGCACCGACGCCAAGGGGCTCGCGACGATCCGCGTGGCCGAACCCGCCCTCCCGGAGACCACGCGCCCGCTCGAAGCGGAAGTCGCGATCCGCCTGGCCGAGCCTTCCGGGCGCACGCTGGAGCGCAAGCTGACGCTGCCCGTCGCCGCAAGTGGAACGCGCATCGGCGTGAAGCCGCTGTTTCAAGACCGCGTCAGCGATGGCGAGACCGCACGCTTCGAGATCCGCGCGATCGGCGTCGACGGCAAACCGGTCGCTTCGCGGGACCTGAATTGGCGGCTGGTGCGGATCGAGACCAGCTACCAATGGTACGCGACCAACGGGCGCTGGAACTTCGAGACCGTAAACCGCACCCGCCGTGTCGCCGACGGGACGGTCGACGTCTCCAGTGACGCGCCCGCCCGCGTCGAGGCGAAGGCGGATTACGGCCGTTATCGGCTGGAGGTTTCGAGCGCGGATCCGCAAGGGCCCGCGACGAGCGTCGCCTTCGACGCCGGCTATTTCGCCGCGGCTTCCGCCGACACGCCGGACATGCTCGACGTCGCGCTCGACAAGGCGGCCTACCGGCCGGGCGATCAGGCGACCGCGACCCTCGGTGCCCGCTTCGCCGGAAAGGCGACCGTGATGGTCGTTGGATCCGGAGTGATCGACCAGCAAACGGTGGACGTATCCGACAAGGGCGCGAGCGTGCGCTTTCCCGTGACGAAGGCGTGGCGGCCGGGCGCCTATGTCGTCGCCTTCCTGCATCGCCCGCTCGACGCCAGGGCGAGCCGCATGCCCGGCCGCGCGGTCGGCGTCGCTTACGCCGCGATGGACCCTGCGGACCGCACGATCGGCGTTGCGATCGACGCGCCTAGCCAAGTTGAGCCGCGACGCACGGTCGACGTTTCGCTGAAGCTTGCGAACCTTGCGGCGGGCGAAAAAGCTTATGTGACGCTCGCCGCCATCGACGTCGGCATCCTCAATCTCACGCAATACAAGCCGCCCGCGCCCGATACGGCGGTGTTCGGCCAGCGGCGACTGAGCGCCGAGCTGCGCGATCTCTACGGCCAGTTGATCGACGGCATGGGCGCAAAGGCCGGCAAGCTGCGCTCCGGCGGAGACGATTCTGGCGCCGGCGGTCTGCAGGACACGCCGACCCAGGCGCCGCTCGCGCTGTTTTCCGGCGTGCTGGAGGTCGGGCCTGCCGGCGAGGTGGTCGTGCCGCTCGAACTCCCGGCTTTCAACGGCACGGCGAAGCTGATGGCTGTGGCGTGGTCGAAGGACAAGCTCGGCCACGCTTCAAAAGACATGGTGATCGCCGATCCCGTGGTCGTGACTGCGGCGTTGCCCCGCTTCCTCGCGGACGGCGACCGCTCGCGTTTGAGGCTCGACGTCGACAACGTCTCGGGGCCGGCCGGCGATTACGCCGTCGAAGTGAAGACGTCCGGCCCAGTCCAAGCGACCGGAGCCGCGAAGACCCTGAAGCTCGCCGCCAAGGCGCGCGGTGCGCTCGACATTCCGCTCGCGGCCAGCGGGATCGGCGCGGCGCGGCTCGAGGTCTCACTGAAAGGGCCGGACGGACGCGCCTTCGTCCAGGCCTTCGCGCTCGACGTGAAGCCCGCCACCGCGCCGATCATCCGCCGCAACGTCATCGCGCTCGCCAAGGGCGCGGGCGTCACCGTCTCGCGCGACATGCTGGCCGACATCGTTCCCGGCACGGGGTCGATCGCGCTGACCGTCAACAAGCCGGGCATGCTTGACGCCGCGACCTTCAAGCTCGCGCTCGACGGCTATCCCTATGCCTGCTCGGAGCAGCTTTCGAGCCGCCTGCTCGCCGTGATCTACGGCGACGCCGCGACCGCGGGCGTCCCCGCCGCAGAGGCCAGGGCCAAGGCGAACGACATCGTCGCGCGCATCCTGTCGCGGCAGGACTCCAACGGCTCCTTCGGCCTATGGAGCGCGGAGGGCGGCGACCTCTGGCTCGACTCTTACGTCGTCGACGTGCTCAGCCGCGCCCGCGCGGCCGGTTACCCCGTCGCCGACCAGCCTTTCGCGCAGGGGCTCGACAATCTCCGCAATACGATCGGGCTCAGGAACGACTCGACCGAAAGCGACATCGCCTACGCCCATTACGTGCTGGCGAAATCCGGCCGACCGCTGATCGGCGATCTGCGCTACCTCGCGGACGTCAAGATCGAGGAGTTCGCGAGCCCGCTCGCCCGCGCCGAGATCGGGGCCGCATTGGCGCAGGCCGGCGATTTCCAGCGCGCCCAGAAAGCTTTCGCGGCGGCCGAGATTACCCCGCCGGACGATGCGGCCCGCGCCGATTTTGGCTCCCCGTTGCGTGATCAGGCCGCGATCGTCGCGCTTGCGTCCGAGACGAAGGCCGGCGGTGCGATCACATCCGGCCTGCTCCGCCGGATCGGCGCCGCGCGCCGCGACCGGGCGACGCTCACCACGCAGGAGAACGCCTGGCTGCTGCTCGCGGCGCGAGGCTTGAAGAGCCAGTTTGCGGACCTGACGCTGACCGTTGACGGCCGGCCGCGCCAAGGCGCGATCGACGAAACGTTTTCGCCCGAACGGCTGGCGACTGGCAATGCGACGGTCGCGAACGCCGGGCAGACGCCGCTCGAGGCGGTCGTCACGGTCCGGGGATCGCCGATCGCGCCGGAAGGTCCCGCGGAAAATGGCTTCCGACTGGAGCGGCGCTACTACACGACCGCAGGCGTCGAGGTCGATCCGTCCAAGGTGGCCCAGAACACACGGCTCGTCGTGGCGCTGACCGTCACCGAGCCCGAGCCGCGGCCGGGGCGCGTGCTGGTGGTCGACCGCCTGCCGGCGGGCTTCGAGATCGACAATCCGGAGCTCGTCACCAGCGCGAAGACGGAGGCCTTCGCCTTCCTTGGCGATTCCGACGCGCCGCAGCCCGTGCATTCCGAATTCCGCGACGACCGCTTCGTGGCGGCCTTCGATCGCGACGCTGATGGGCCGGCGGTCTATTTCGCAGCCTATGTCGTCCGCGCGATCGCGCCCGGCCGCTACGCCCAGCCGGCCGCCTCGGTGGAGGACATGTACCGGGCAGACCGCTTCGCGCGGACAGGCGCGGGGGTCGTGGAGGTGACGGCGAAGTGAGGCGTCTGCTCGCCTCCGCCTTCCTGGTCGCTCTCATCGGCGGCTCCTTCGCCGCGATCTCGCTCGCCTCCGTTCCCGCGCCCTCCCCCGGCCGCGCAAATTCGCTCTCGACCCTCGTGCTCGACCGGGACGGCCGGCTGCTGCGCCCGTTCGCCGCCGCTGACGGCGCGTGGCGGCTGCCTGTCGCGCGGAGCGACGTCGACCCTCGCTTCCTCAAGCTGCTACTGGCCTATGAGGACAAGCGCTTCTTCGCTCACCGCGGGGTCGACCCCATAGCCGTGCTGCGCGCCGCCGGACAGGCGGTTCGCGCGGGCGGCGGCGTCTCGGGAGGATCCACGCTCACCATGCAGGTGGTGCGGCTGCTGACGCCGGATCGTTCGCGCAACCTCGCCCGCAAGTGGCGGGAAGCCGGCGCAGCGCTCGCGCTTGAACGCGCGCTCGGCAAGGAAGGCGTGCTCGACCTCTATCTCAGGCTGGCGCCCTATGGCGGCAATCTCGAGGGGGTGCGCGCGGCGAGCCTCGCCTTCTTCGGCAAGGAGCCCGCGCGGCTCTCGACCGCGGAGGCGGCGCTGCTCGTCGCGATCCCACAATCGCCCGAGGCGCGCCGCCCGGATCGCGACCGCGCTGCCTCGCGCAAGGCGCGCGACCGTGTGCTCGCCCGCCTGGCGGAGGCCGGAGCGATTTCGTCGGCCGAAGCCGATCACGCGCGAGAAGAGCCGGTGCCGGATGGCCGCCGCCCGTTTCCAACATTGGCCGCGCATGCGGCCGAGGACGCCGCACGGCGCGCCGGCGCCGGCGGCGTCATGCGGCTCACCATCCGCCGCGATCTTCAGCGCGAGCTCGAAGCGCTCGCGCGCGACAGGGCGCGGGCGCTGGGGCCGGGCCTCTCGGTCGCGATCCTCGCGGTCGAGCACGCGACCGGAGCGATCGAGGCCTCGGTCGGTTCGGCGGACTATTTCGACGCGAGCCGGGCGGGCGGCCTCGACCAGACCCGCGCCGTGCGCTCGCCGGGCTCCGCACTGAAACCGTTCATCTACGCGCTCGCCTTCGAAAACGGGATCGCGGCGCCCGAAACCTTGATCGAAGACCGGCCCGTCCGCTTCGGCGATTACGCCCCGCGCAATTTCGACCAAGCGTTTCACGGCACGGTGAGCGCTGGCCAAGCGCTCGCGCTGTCGCTCAACATCCCGGCCGTCGCCCTCCTCGACGCCGTCGGCCCGGCGCGTTTCGTCGCGCGGCTCAAAGGGGCGGGCGCAGGCGTGTTCCTGCCGGCTGGCGAGGCGCCGGGTCTCGCCGTCGCGCTCGGCGGCGTCGGCGTCCGGCTGATCGACCTCGCGACGCTCTACGCCGGACTCGCGCGCGGCGGCGGCGCGGTCCCGCTCACCGACGATCCAATGGCGCTCTCCGAACCCTCCGCGCCTGGGCGGCGGCTCGCCGACCCGATCGCGGCGCGGCAGGTCGCCGACGCGCTGCTCAAGAGCCCTCCGCCGGAGGCCGCGCTCGGCGGCCGGCTCGCCTTCAAGACCGGCACCTCCTACGGCTATCGCGACGCCTGGGCGGTCGGCTTCGACGGCCGCCGCGTCATTGCGGTCTGGGCCGGGCGGCCGGACGGCGCGTCGAGCGCCGGCCTCGTCGGCCGCGAGGCCGCCGCCCCCATCCTGTTCGACGCTTTCGCCCGCACGGGCGAGCCGCTTCTTGCCCTGCCTCCCATGCCCGAGGCCGCGCCGCTGACGCTGGCCGAACTTCCCGCACCGCTCCAGCGCTTCCGCGCAAACGGCGCTCCGCCGCCGGTCTTGGGCGCGCGCGAGACGGCGCCGCTGGCCGTCGCCTATCCCCCGGACGGCGCGCGGGTCGAGATCGAGGAGGGCGCGGAGCTTGCGCTCAAGGCGGCCGGCGGCGTGTCGCCGTTCCGCTGGCTGGTCGACGGACGTCCGCTTCCGCCGGATCGACGGCGCGAGGCGTTCTGGCCGGTCGCAGGCGCGGGGTTTTCACGCGTAACTGTAATGGACGCCACCGGAGCCACCGCGTCGGCTTCGATCAGGCTGGAGCGGGGATCCTAAGATGACAACGTGAGGCTCTACGCCTTCTCGCCCTGCTCCAGCGCCGCCGTAAGCTTCGTACGGATCGTCGACTGACGGCTGGTGGACGCGATCTTGGCGCCCGTGAGATCGGTCACGTAGAACACGTCGACCGCGCGCTCGCCGAAAGTCGCGACATGGGCGGAGGCGATGTTGAGGTTGAGCCGCGAGATCGCGTTGGTCAGGTCCCACAGCAGACCCGGTCGGTCGAGCCCAACGACTTCGACCACGGTGTGTCGGTCCGACCAGGCGTTGGTGACGGTGACCTCCGGCGGAATGTGGAAGGGACGCGTCTTGCCGCGATTGGTGGCCTTGGCGCGGTTCGCAATGCTCTCGCCGAGGCGGATCTCTCCGCGGAGCGCCTGCTCCACGCTCGACGCGATGCGACGGGCGCGGCGAAGTTCGTCCTCGTCGTCGGGGAAGGCGCGCGCAATGAAGATGGCGTCGACCGCGAAGCCGTCCGTCGTCGTGTTGATGTGCGCGTCCAGGATATTGGCGCCGGCTGCGGCGCAGGCGCCGGCGATGACCGACAGTAGCCGCGGATGGTCGGGCGCGATCACCGTCAGCTCCGTCACGCCGCGGAAGGCATCCGTCGTCACGTCCGTCGCGAGCTTGGAGCCGTCCTCGTCAGTCGCCGCCAGAAGACGCGCGTGGGAGGCGGCGCGGTCGGCCTCGATCTTGAGCCAGTACGGCGCGTAATGGCGCTGCGCGTAGACCTCGAAGGCCTCGTCGCTCCAGTCCGGAAGGCGCGTTCGTAGCTCCGCCTTCGCCTGCTCGACGAGGCTGCGGCGGTCGCCCGTGGAGTGGCCGCCGGTCAGCACCAGCTCCGTCTCCCAATAGAGCGTGCGGAGAAGCTGGCCCTTCCAGCCGTTCCAGACGCCAGGGCCGACCGCCTTGATGTCGCAGATCGTCAGGATCAGCAGCATCTTCAGCCGCTCTGGAGACTGCACGATCTTGGCGAAGTCCTCGATCGTGCGGCGATCCGAAAGGTCCCGCGACTGCGCGACGATCGACATCGTCAGATGACGCTCGATCAGCCAGGCGACCGTGTCGGTCTGGGCCGGCGTCAGCCCAAGGCGCGGGCAGAGCCGTCGCGCGATCCGGGCGCCGGCGATCGAGTGATCCTCGGGCCGCCCCTTGGCGATGTCGTGCAGGAACAGCGCGACATAGAGCGCGACGCGGTCGCGCACCGACGGCATCAGTTCGTTGGCGAGCGGATGGCTGTCGGCCGCGCCGCCCTCGTCGATCTCCGCCAGAACGCCGATCGAGCGAAGCAGATGCTCGTCCACCGTGTAGTGGTGGTACATGTTGAACTGCATCATCGCGACGATCTTGCCGAAATCGGGGATGAAGCGGCCCAGCACGCCGGTTTCGTTCATGCGCCGCAGCACCGTCTCCGGCGCGCGCCGCGACGTCAGGATCTCGAGGAACAGCGCATTCGCTTCGCGGCTGTCGCGCAAAGCCCCGTCGATCAGCTTCAGGGACTTGGTGATCAGCCGCATCGCGTCCGGGTGGAACGCCAATCCATAGGAGTCCGCAATGTGGAAGAAGCGGATGATGTCCACGGGATCGCGAGTGAAGACCTGGTCGTCGCGGACGTTCAGCCGCTCGTCGTCGATGACGAAGCCGTCGCTTTCACTTGGCGCGCGGCGCTTGCGGGAGCGGCGGAAGCCGGTGAGGAAGCGGTCGAGCCGAGGCTTGGGCTTGGCATGCCGGACTTCCAGCGCGTGGCAGAGGATGGCGGTAAGATCGCCGACGTCTTTCGCGACCAGAAAATAGTGCTTCATGAAGCGCTCGACGTCGCGCAGGCCGGGATGCTCGGTGTAGCCGAGCGCCACCGCGATCTCGCGCTGCAAGTCGAAGGACACGCGCTCCTCCGCGCGGCCGGCGATGAAGTGCAACTGGCAGCGCACCGCCCAGAGGAAATCCTCGCACTTCTTGAACATGCGAAGCTCGGCGGCGGAGAACAATCCGACCTCTACGAGGTCGTTTACGTCGCGGACGCGATAGACATATTTCGCGATCCAGAACAACGTGTTGAGGTCGCGGAGGCCGCCCTTGCCTTCCTTGACGTTGGGCTCGACGAGGTAGCGTGAAGCGCCGACGCGTTTCAGCCTCTCGTCACGCTCGGCGAGCTTCGCTGCGGCGAACTCGGCGGCCGTGCCCTCAACGACCTCCTTGTCGAAGCGCCGGATAAGGTCGCCGACGATTTCTTCGTCGCCCGCGAGATAGCGCGTCTCGAGCACGGCGGTGCGGATCGTCATGTCGGACTGGGAGAGCCGCACGCATTCGTCGATCGAGCGGGTCGCGTGGCCGACCTTCAGGCCCATGTCCCAGAGCGTGTAGAGGATAGCCTCGACCACGCTCTCGCCCCAGGCGGTCTTCTTGTACGGAAGCAGAAACAGCAGGTCGACGTCCGATCCCGGCGCCATAGAGCCGCGGCCGTAGCCGCCGACGGCGGCGACTCCCAACCGTTCGCCGGAGGACGGGTTTGTGCGGGGGTAGAGATCCTCGGTGGCGTGGTGGAACAGCGCCTGAATGACTCCATCCATCTGCGCCGAAAGCCACTCGGCGCAGGCCCCGCCGGCGCCGTCCTCGTTCAGCCAGCGCCGAGCGGTCTCGCGGCCTTCTGCGAGCGACTGCTTAAGGAAGGCGACGACGGCCAGCCTGAGCGCGTTCGAATCGCCCTTGTGCTCCTTGGCGAGCGCCGAAAGCCCGGCCTTCAGCGCGTCGCGGTCCACGATCTCCTTGAGCGAGCGCGCTGCGCGCAGGCGTTGGCGGACGGTGGACATCAAGGCGCAGACTCAGAAATCAGGGCTTCAGCGAAGCGGCGGACCATAGGCGGCGCCATGCGAAAGCGCCATGGCGGCCCGAGATTACGGCTCCGACCTTTACAAGACGTCGCCGTCCCGGCGTTTTGAGCGCCTGATCAGCTTTGCCCGCGGAGATTTTTCAGGCGGTACAGCGCGTCGAGCGCCTCGCGCGGGGTGAGCGCGTCGGGGTCGATGGCGTCGAGCGCTTCCACCGTCGGGTCAGGGCCCTCTTCCGCCACGCGGCGAGCGGCGGCGAACAGCGGCAGTTCGTCGATTATGCGCTCGACCGGCGAGGCGCGGTCGGCGGCCTCGAGCTCGTCCAGCACGGCTTTCGCTCGCCGGACTACCGATGCGGGCAGCCCGGCGAGCTTCGCGACCTGCACGCCGTAGGACCTGTCGGCGACGCCCGCTGCGACCTCATGGAGGAACACGACCTCGCCCTTCCATTCGGCGACACGGACGGTCGCGTTGCGCAACCGCTCCAGCCGGCGCGCGAGCGCCGTGAGCTCATGGAAGTGGGTCGCGAACAGCGAGCGGCAGCGATTGGTTTCGTGCAGATGCTCGATTGTCGCCCAGGCGATCGACAGCCCGTCGAAGGTCGCTGTTCCGCGGCCGATCTCATCGAGGATCACCAGCGAGCGCGGCCCGGCGGAGTTCAGGATCGCGGCGGTCTCAACCATCTCGACCATGAAGGTCGATCGCCCGCGCGCGAGGTCGTCCGCGGCGCCAACGCGGCTGAACAGGCGGTCGACCGCTCCAATATGGGCGGAGGCCGCCGGCACGAAGGCGCCGGCCTGGGCGAGCACGGCGCAGAGCGCGGCCTGCCTGAGGTAGGTCGACTTGCCGCCCATGTTGGGCCCGGTCACGAGCTGAATCAGCCCGCCTTCGGCGCCCGGCGCCGAGAGGTCGACGTCGTTCGGCACGAAGGGCTTTCCGCCTGCTCGCAGCGCGACCTCGACGACCGGATGGCGGGCGCCTTCGAGGCGGAAGTCCAAGCTGTCGTCGACATGAGGGCGGACGTGGTTTTCGGCAATGGCGACTTCAGCGAGGCCCGCGGCGACGTCGAGCGCGTCGAGCGCATCGGCGGTCGCCCGCAGACCGGCCCAACCTTCCGTTACATGCGCCGCGAGCTGCTCGAAGGTGTCGAGCTCGATCCTGAGCGCCGCGTCGCCGGCCTCGCCGATCCGCCGTTCAAGGTCGCCGAGTTCGGTCGTGGTGAAGCGCATCGCGCCGGCCATGGTCTGGCGGTGCACGAAGGTCTCGCCGTGCGGCGCCTTCAGCAGCCGCTCGCCATGCGCCTGCGGGGCCTCGATGAAATATCCCAGCACGTTGTTGTGCTTGATGCGCAGCGTACGGATTTCGGTCGCGTCGGCGTAAGCCGCCTGGAGCTGCGCAATCACCTTGCGGCTCTCGTCCCGAAGCGCGCGGGTGGCGTCGAGCTCCGCGTCGCTGCCCGCCCGCACGAAGCCGCCGTCGCGCTTGAGCAAAGGGAGATCGGGGCCAAGCGTCGCGGCGAGCTCCCGCCCGAGCGCGTGGTCCGCCGAGGCCAGCGCCTCGGCGATTGCCGTGACTTCCTCCGGCGCGCCGGCGAGCGCCGCCAGCCGGGCGCCGAGCCCTTCGGCGGCCGCCAGCGCATCGCGGATCGCGGCGAGATCGCGCGGACCGCCGCGCCCGAAGGCGACGCGCTGCGCCGCGCGGGCGAGGTCGGGCGCCGAGGCGAGCGCGGCGCGGACGGCGCGGCGAAGGTCCGGCGCCTCGACGAAGGCGGCCACCGCATCGTGCCGCCGGGCGATCGCTTCGGGCCGCAGAAGCGGCCCCGCGATCCGCATGCCAAGCAGACGCGAGCCGCCGGCGGTGACGCAGCGGTCGACGGCGTCGAGCAGGCTGCCCTCGCGCTCTCCGCTGAGCCTACGCGTCAGCTCCAGATTGGCGCGGGTGGCGGCGTCGATCTCCATGATCTCGCCGCGCCCCTCGCGGACCGGCCGCGACAAAGGCGGTCGGCTGGCGAGTTGGGTGCGTTCGAGATAGCCGACGATGGCGGCCGCCGCCGCAAGCTCCGGCTTGGTCAGCGCGCCGAACCCGTCCGTCGTCGCGACGCCGAAATGCGCGGAGAGCCGCGCCTCCGCCCGCGCGGGATCGACGAGTTCGCGGGGGGCGGGCGTCACCGCCGCGCGGGTTTCGGCGAGCTGGTCCCGAAGCTCCTCGACTAGCGCGTCGGGCACAAGGACCTCCGCCGCTTCAAGCCGCGCCAGCGCGGGCGCGAGGCCGTCGGCCGCGACCTCCGTGACGGCGAAGGCGCCGGTCGAGACGTCGACATGCGCCAGGCCGAAGCGGACTCCGCCCGACGCGCCGCGCCCGCGGACAAGCGCCGCCAGCAGATTGGCGCGCCGCGGCTCCAGCAGCGCGTCCTCGGTGAGAGTGCCGGGGGTCACGAGGCGCACGACGTCGCGCCGGACGACCGACTTTCCGCCGCGCTTCTTCGCCTCTTTCGGATCCTCGGTCTGCTCGCAGACCGCGACGCGGAAGCCGAAGGCGATCAGGCGCTGGAGGTAATCGTTCGCGCGGTCGACCGGCACGCCGCACATCGGGATGTCTTCGCCGAGATGCTTGCCGCGCTTGGTCAGCGCGATGCCGAGCGCCCGGCTGGCGGCTTCCGCGTCGGCGAAGAACATCTCGTAGAAATCCCCCATCCGGTAGAACAGCAGGCTGTCCGGATTGGCGGTCTTGATCTCGAGATACTGCTCCATCATCGGCGTGGGACGCGCCGATGATGCGGCCGAGACGTCGTTCATCGTCGGGCGCCGGGATGATGCGGAGGCTTCTTAAATCGCGATTCCGGAAGGGGGGCAAACCACGCCGCGTCCATTTCTGTGCAAAGGCTCGGGCTCCACGCTCCGCGGCGCTGCTTGACGGTTCGCTCGTTTCTTGTACCGTTCGGTAAAGACTTTCCCGTCTAGTACAGGAGCTCGCTATGTCAGGTCGTCCGCCTTATCCCCCTTTTACTGCCGAGACCGCGGCCCAGAAGGCGCGCGGCGCCGAAGACGCGTGGAACGGCCGTGACCCCGCGAAGGTCGCGCTCGCCTATACCGAGGACAGCGTGTGGCGGAACCGCGCCGAGTTCATCAAGGGCCGGGCCGAGATCGAGACGTTCCTCACCCGCAAATGGGCGCGCGAATTGGAGTACCGGCTGATCAAGGAGGTTTGGGCCTTCCACGAGAACCGCATCGCCGCGCGCTTCGCCTATGAATGGCGCGACGACAGCGGCCACTGGTTCCGCTCCTACGGCAACGAGAACTGGGAGTTCGACGAGATCGGCCTGATGCGCCGGCGGCTCGCCAGCATCAACGACCTGCCGATCGCGGAGAGCGACCGCAAGTTCCACTGGCCGCTGGGCCGCCGGCCGGACGATCATCCGGGCCTGAGCGACCTGGGACTCTGAGGCGCATCGTGGCGAGGACTGTCGCCGAACGCTCCGACGCCCTGCCGGCGCTTGGCGAATGTTTCCGTGAGCACGGCTACGAGGGCGCGAGCCTCGCGCTGATCGGCGAGGCGACCGGCCTCGGCAAGGGCAGCCTCTACCACTTCTTCCCCGGCGGTAAGGCGGAGATGGCGGCGGCCGTCCTCGCCGAGATCGACGGCTGGTTCGAGCGGGAGATCTTTGCGCCTTTGCGCGAGGCCGATCCGCCAGGACCGGGGATCACTCACATGTTCGAGGCGACAGAAACGTATTTCCGCTCCGGCCGACGGGTCTGTCTCGTGGGCGGCTTCGCGCTGAGCGACGCGCGAGACCGTTTCGGGGCAGCGGTGAAGGACTATTTCGCGCGCTGGATCGACGCGCTCTCGGCCGCTCTCCTGCGCGCCGGCTGGGAGCGGAAAGCTTCGCGCGCCGCGGCCGAGGACGTGGTCGGCGGCATCCAGGGAGCGATCGTGCTCGCGCGATCGCTCGACGACCCCCGAGCGTTCACCGGCATGCTGGCGCGGATGCGAGAGCGGCTGATGAGCTGAGCGCGTTCGGCCGCGCAGCTTAGCTCGCTAGATCGGCCACGACGGCGTCGAGCACGGGGAATCCCTCCGGCGTCACGCGAAGCCGGTCGGTCCCAACACGCTCGACCATGCCGTCCATGATCAGGTCGTCGATCCGCCTGTTGTCGAGCCTGCGACCGGAGATGCGGTGGAAGCGAGCGAGATCGATGCCCTCCTTGAGCCGCAGGCCCATCACCAGAAATTCGTCGGCCTGCGCCTCGAGACCAAGGCTTTCATCTACGACGAGGCCATGCCCACCCGCCTCGACTGCGCTCGCCCAGGCTTCAGGATTCCGCTCGGTCGAAAGCTCGCGTCGGACGTCGTTCACCACCAGTCGGCCATGCGCGCCGGGACCGATCCCGGCATATTCGCCGTAGCGCCAGTAGACGAGGTTGTGGCGGCTCTCGCAGCCGGGCCTCGCATGGTTCGAGATCTCGTAGGCCGGCATGCCGGCGGCGTTGCAGACGTCCTGCGTCACATCCCACAGCGCGCGGCCTGTCGCCTCGTCGGGCGTTTGTAGCTTGCCGGCCTTGTGGAGCGCGAAGAAGGGCGTGCCCTCCTCGATTGTCAGCTGATAGAGCGACAGATGCTCGGTTCCGAAGCCGATCGCGCGCTCGAGCTCAGCGCGCCAATCCTCCGGCGACTGGCCGGGACGGGCGTAGATCAAATCGAACGAGACCCGCGGAAAAATCTCGGTCGCGAGGCCGACGGCGGTCAGCGCCTCGTCCACAGAGTGCATACGGCCGAGCCTCTTGAGATCGAAATCGTTCAGCGCCTGCACGCCGAGCGAGACACGGTTGACGCCGGCGGCGCGATAGCCGCGGAAACGATCGGCTTCGACGCTGGTCGGGTTCGCCTCCAGCGTGATCTCGGCATTGTCGGCGACCTCCCAGCGATCTGCGATGGCGTCGAGAATCCCGGCGACGGTCTCCGGCTTCATCAGCGAGGGCGTGCCGCCGCCGAAGAACACGCTCTCCACCCGTCGCCCCGGCGCGAGCGCCGCCATGTGGCCGATCTCCCGGACGTAAGCGTCCAGGAACCGGGATTGGTCGATCTCATGCCGCCGGACATGGCTGTTGAAGTCGCAATACGGGCACTTGGCCGCGCAGAACGGCCAATGCACGTAGACCGCGAAGCCCGGCTCGTCCGGTATCACCGCGGCGGCCCTTCGGGGAACAGCGCCGACATCAGTTCGCTGAATGCTCGCGCGCGATGCGACAGGCCGGTCGCGTGGCCGTCGTCGCTCCATTCGACGCCGTGCTTCTCGTCGGCGGTCATCTCGCCGAACGTGCGGTGGTGGCCGTCGGGCAGAAAGATCGGGTCGTAACCGAAGCCGAGCTCGCCGCGCGGCGGCCAAACGACGACGCCCTCCACTGACCCTTCGACGGCCAGCATCTCGCCCGACGGCCACGCGAGGCAGAGCGCCGCCACGAAGGCCGCCTCGCGCTCCTCGGGCGCGCTCGCTCCGCGATCCTGCAGATCCTCCTCGACGCGCGCCATGGCGGCGGAAAAATCCTTGTTCGGCCCGGCCCAGCGGGCGGAGAAGATGCCCGGCGCGCCCCACAGCGCCCTGACAAACAGGCCGGAATCGTCGGCGAGCGCCGGCAGGCCGGAGGCGGTCGCGGCTGATGTCGCCTTCAGCGCGGCGTTCTCGGCGTAGGTCGTGCCGGTCTCGTCGGGCTCGGGCAAGCCGAGCTCGGCCGCCGAGACGAGCTCCAGCGGAAACATGGCCAGCAGTTCGCGGAATTCGCGAAGCTTGCCGGAATTATGCGTCGCGATGACGAGGCGGGAGCCGAGCGAGGGCAGGCTCATGCGCGGCTCCGACGGGGCGTTCATCACGCCACAGCCAGCTTCTGCAGCTCGACGAGCTGGGCGCAGCCGGTCTTGGCGAGGCCGAGCAGGGTCATCAGCTCAGCTTCGGAGAACGGCGCGCCTTCGGCCGTGCCCTGAACCTCGACGATGCCGCCGGAGCCGGTCATCACGAAATTGGCGTCGGTCTCGGCGTGGGAATCCTCGGCGTAGTCTAGGTCCAGTACGGGCACGCCCTTGTAGATGCCGCACGAGAGCGCGGCGACGTGGTCCTTCAGCGCCGGGCCTTTCAGCATGTCGCGCGCCTTCATCCAGACGAGGCAGTCGTGCAGCGCGACCCACGCGCCTGTGATTGAGGCGGTGCGGGTGCCGCCGTCGGCCTGCAGGACGTCGCAATCCACGGTGATCTGCCGCTCGCCGATCATCTTGAGGTCGACGACGGCGCGCAAAGATCGGCCGACAAGGCGCTGGATTTCCTGCGTCCGGCCGGAAGGCTTGCCGAAATTGACCTCGCGGCGCGTCCGCTCGTGGGTTGCGCGCGGCAGCATGGAATATTCCGCCGTCACCCAGCCCTTGCCCTGCCCGCGCAGCCAGCCCGGCGCCTTCTCCTCGAGGCTCGCCGCGCACAGCACATGCGTCTCGCCAAACTTCACGAGGCACGAGCCCTCCGCATAGCGCGCGACTCCGCGCTCCAGCGAGACGGGCCGCATGGCCTCGGGGGCGCGCTTCGACGGACGGATCGACATAAGGACCTTGGGGACAGAGCGGATGGGCGCACGTTCTGCCTGCGCCGCGGCTTGCGGGCAAGGGGATGACGGCAGGACCGACGTTTCCTCACGTGATTCGAGACGGCCCGGACCATTGACGCGGACCGAAAAAAGTCGCGACGATCCCAAGATGTCGTTTGAACGTCCGATCCGAGAGCCGCAACCGGGCCTCGCCCAGCTCGACCGCCGCTCGCGCGAAATTTTCCGCTCCATCGTCGACAGCTATCTGACGACGGGTGAGCCGCTCGGCTCGCGCAACCTGTCGCGCCTGCTGTCGGTCTCGCTGTCTCCCGCTTCTGTGCGCAACGTGATGGCGGACCTCGAAGGGCTAGGCCTGATCTACGCGCCGCACGCCAGTGCCGGCCGGCTGCCGACCGAACTCGGCCTGCGCTTTTTCGTCGACGCGATGATGGAGGTCGGCGACCTTTCCGTCGCCGACCGCGACGCGATCCAGCGCCAAGTCGCGGCCTCGAACCGCGACCGCAGCTTCGAGGAGGTGCTGACCGACGCCTCGGCCATGCTGTCGGGCCTTTCGCGCGGGGCCGGCGTGGTGGTGACCGCGAAGCATGACCCCGCGATCAAGCACATCGAATTCGTCCCGCTCGATCCCGACCGCGCGCTCGTCGTGCTGGTCGGTGAGGACGGCTCGGTCGAGAACCGCATTCTGGCGCTGCCGCGGGGCCTGCCGTCTTCGGCGCTTGTCGAGGCCGCAAACTTCCTGAACGCCCGGATGCGCGGCCGGACCCTCGGCGAAGCGCGTTCCGCCATCGAGGAGGCGCTCACCGGGGCGCAAAGCGAGCTGGACGCGCTCTCAACGCGGGTCGTCGAAGCGGGGCTTGCAAGTTGGGCGGGCCCAAACGCCGACCAGCCGCGCCAGCTCATCGTACGCGGTCAGGCGAACCTGCTCGACGACCTGAAGGCGCTCGACGACCTCGAGCGCATTCGCCTGCTGCTCGAAGACCTCGAAGGCAAGAAGGAGGTCATCGAACTGCTTGGCCGCGCCGAGATCGGCGACGGGGTGCGCATCTTCATCGGCTCGGAGAACAAGTTGTTCTCGCTCTCGGGTTCATCGATGGTCGCGGCGCCGTTCCGCGACGAGGAGCGCAAGATCGTCGGCGTGCTCGGCGTCATCGGCCCGACGCGGCTGAACTACGCCCGCATCGTGCCGATGGTGGATTACACCGCCAAGGTCGTGGGCAGCATGCTGCGCCGGTAAGCCTCCGCATGCCGCACGATCATCACCGCGACGCCTGCGCCTGCGCCGGCGTTACCCGCCACACCTTGTTGCCGACGTCATCGGCGACCAGCAGGCCGCCCGCCTTGTCGATCGCCACGCCCACGGGACGCCCTTGCGCTTCGCCATTGTCATTGAGGAAGCCGGTAAGGACGTCCTCGGGCTGACCGGCCGGCTTGCCGTCCTTGAATGGCACGAAGATCACCTTGTAGCCGCTCTGCGGCTTGCGGTTCCACGAGCCGTGCTGGCCGACGAAGGCGCCGTTCTTGTACTTGTCCTGGAACAGGCCGCCGGTGTTGAAGGTCAGGCCGAGCGACGCGGTGTGCGGCCCGAGCGCGTAATCCGGGACGATCGCCTTCTCGACGAGGTCTGGGCGCTGCGGCTTCACCCGGTCGTCGACGTGGCGGCCGTAATAGCTGTAGGGCCAGCCGTAGAATCCGCCGTCCTTCACCGAGGTCATGTAGTCCGGCACGAGGTCCGAGCCGATCTCGTCGCGCTCGTTGACCGTCACCCAGAGCTGCTTGCTGTCGGGCTGAAAAGACGGGCCATTCGGATTGCGGAGGCCTGACGCGTACAACCGCATCGTCTTCGCGGCGATGTCGATCTCTTGGACCGCCGCACGGTCCTTTTCGGCGTCGATGCCGTTTTCGGCGGCGTTCGAATTCGAGCCGACGGTCGCGTAGAGCTTGGTCCCGTCAGCCGAGGCGACGAGGTCCTTGGTCCAGTGGTGGTTGAGCGTGCCGCCCGGGAGGTCGACCAGCTTCTCGGCCGGGCCGGTAGCGGTCGTGTCGCCGTCCTTATAGGGCAGGCTGACCACGGCGTCGGTGTCGGCGACGTAGAGCCGGCCGCCGGCGAGCGCCATGCCGAAGGGCGAGTTGAGATCCTTCGCGAAAACCGTCTTCAACTCCGCCTTGCCGTCGCCGTCGGCGTCACGCAACAGCGTGATGCGGTTCGCGCTCTGCACCTTGGCGCCGGCGCGAGCCATGAAGAAAGACTGGACCCAGGCCTTGATCCCCTTGCCATCGTCGGGCTTCGGAGGCTCGGCCGTCTCGGCCACCAGGACGTCGCCGTTCGGCAGGGTGAAGACCCGCCGGGGATGGTCGAGCCCTTCGGCGAAGGCCATTACCGCCATGCCGTTCCCGGCCTTCGGCTTGCCGCCCTCCGGCCAGCCGACCGCTTTGGAGACCACGACGGTCGGAATCCAGCTCTTGACGGGGTCGGGAAGGGTCGGTTTTTCCCCGTAGCCTTCCGCGACTGGCTTGGTCGCCTCCTGTCCGCAGGCGGCAAGGCCGACGCCTACCGCCGCGACGGCGAGAACTTTGACTGGCAGACGATTCATGGGACGAATCCTCGTAACGTTTTCTCTCGAAATGGAGGAGACGGCCCACATCGCCACCCCCTTCGGCCCGCCGTTCACGCAAACGCGTCGAGCCGCTCGTGCAAGCCGAGCGCGCGCCTCAGGCCGAGCAGTGCGCGATGAGCCTCCGCACGAAGGCCTCGCACGCCGCGAGTTGATCCTCGCTCACGAACTCATCCGGCTTGTGTGCCTGTGCGATAGAACCCGGGCCGCAGACGATGGTCGGGATGTTCGCCATGTCGACGAACAGCCCCGCCTCAGTGCCGTAGGCGACCTTGGCGTGGTCGTTGCGCCCGGCGAGCCGCTTGGCGAGCGTCACGATTTCATCCTCGGGGGCGGTCGCGAGGCCGGGGATCTCCGATTTCAGCGCGACCTCGACCGAAGCGCCGTCGAAGCGCTCCCGCATCTCGCGCTCGATCTCGGCTGCCAATGCCTTGAGCTCCGCCACCGGCGCGTCGGAATCGTCTTCCGGGAGGACGCGGAATTCGAGCTCCATATGCGCCTCGTCGGGCACGATGTTGAGCGCCGTCCCTCCATGAAACAGCCCGACGTGAGCGGTCGAATGCGGCACGTCGAACAGCGCGTCGCGGGCGCCCTCCCGTTCCCAGCGGCGGCCGATCTCCGCGACCCCGGCGACAATCCGCGCGCCGTGCTCGACCGCGTTGACGGCTGACATGTTTCTCGCCGAATGACCGCCAAGCCCTCGCAGGGTCACGGTGAAGGCGCGCTTGGATTTGTGGGCGATCACGACCTGCATGTCGGTGGGCTCCCCCACGATGCAGCCGAGCGGCCTTACCGGGCGCGCCGTAAGCATGACGAGAAGCTCGCGCACGCCGAGGCAGCCCACCTCCTCGTCATAGGAAAGCGCGAGATGGATCGGGATCTTCAGCTCCGCCGCCTGCATCTCCGGGACAAGCGCGAGGCAGACCGCGACGAAGCCCTTCATATCCGTCGATCCGCGGCCGTAGAGCCTGCCCCCTCGTTTGACGAGCGTAAACGGGTCGCTCGACCAGTCCTGGCCATCAACCGGAACGACGTCGGTATGGCCGGAGAGCACGATTCCAGGCCTGTCGGCCGGCCCGATCGTCACGAACAGGTTCTTCTTGTCCGCGTGCCGCTCGCCGATCCGCTCGTAGGCGATGCCGAGGTCCTCGAAATAGGCCTCGACATGCTCGATCAGCGGAAGGTTCGCATGACGGCTCGTCGTATCGAAGCCGACGAGCCGCGCGAGCATATCGATGGTTCGGTCCGAAGCCATGGGCTCGCTTCAAGGCGGTGGGCGCGGGTTCGCGCGGGACCATAAGGGGCTTTGGGCCCCGCGATCCAGAGGCAGATCCCGATGCGGAACGACGCGCCCGAACGCGACGTTGCCGACCGAAGACGGCGACATGGGAGAAAGCAATGACGAAGGCTTACGCCACAGGCTCGAAAGTGTCCTGGTCCTGGGGAAAGGGCGAGGCGACCGGCACGGTCGCGCAGACCTTCACCAAACGCGTCCAGCGCACGATCAAGGGCGCGAAGATCACGCGGCGCGCGACCGAGGACAACCCGGCCTACCTCGTCGAGCAGGAGGACGGGGCCAAGGCGCTGAAGTCCCATTCCGAGCTGGAGAAGGCGTGATGGCCGAGATCGACCTGACGCCGACAAAGGCCGTGGTGGACGCTGCAAAGCGGGGGCTGAAGCTCCGTGAGGAATTCGGCCGCGGCGGGACCGAAGTCGGCCTCGCGCGCGGCCGGGAGCTCGCCGAGCGCCGCAAGCTGACCCCTGAGACCGTCAAGAAGATGCGCGCTTATTTCGCCCGCCACGAGGTGGACAAGAAGGCCGAGAACTTTGGCGACGACGAGAAGCCCTCGGCCGGCTACATCGCCTGGCTGCTCTGGGGCGGGGAGCCCGGCCGGACCTGGGCGGAGCGTCAGATGGAGAGGCTCGAGGCATCCGACTGAACGGCGGTCGGGCTGGCGGCGGGGCTTGAGCGGCCTAGTTCAGGCCGCCCCAAACCGGGAGTTCCAGCCTGTCCATGTTTGCCGCTGCTCGATGACTGCGTTGCGTCGCCTGTTCGTTCTGCTGCTGTTCATGACGCTCGCCCTCGGCGTCAGGCCAGCTTTAGCGCAGGAGGCGGCGCTGCACGCTGCCCAGGCCCAGCCGGCCGACGTCGACGCGCTGATCCGCATCCTGCAGGATGACAAGGCCCGCGCCGCATTGATCGAGCGGCTGAAGGGCGTGGCCGCGCCGACGCAGGCTCCCGAAGCCCACGGGCCGGATGAGGCGACGAAAGCCAAGGCCGGCGACGGTCCGGTGGCGGCGCCCGATCCGGACGCTGCGGCGCAGGCCGCGAAGAAAGCCGAAGGCGCGACCGAGCCGACTTTCGCGCGCCGCATCGCCGAATATACGCGGGGCGCGGCGGAGCGAACGGCCGCTCTCGCGGTCGCAACCGCCTCCTTCGCCGGGGATCTCGGCTCCATCGCTTCGAAGATTCTCAGCGGCGACGCCTTTGATGTCCCGCAACTGCTCGCGGTCGTCTTCACGATCGCGGTGACCTTCGGCGTGTTCTCCGGCCTCCGCGCCCTCGGCATCCCGTTCTATCGCTGGATCGGCCGCCGCGCCGGGACCGCAGGCTTCTTCGCCCGGTCCGGGCTGCTGGTCGCGAGCTTCCTCGTCGATGGGTTGATGGTCGCGCTCGCGTGGGCCAGCGGGTACGTCTTCGCGCTTCAGTTCGGCTCTTTCGGCGTGATGAACATCCACCAGACGCTTTATCTCAACGCGTTTTTCGCGGTGGAGATGGGGAGGGTGTTCTTGCGCGCCGCCACCTCTCCGAGACACGCGTCCCTCCGCGTCCTGCCGATCGAGGACGAGGCTGCGAACTACTGGTATTTCTGGGCGGGCCGGATCGTCTCGACGCTTGGCTACACCTTCCTGTTCGTGGCCCCAGTGCTCGCCGCGGCCGTCTCGCCAAGCGCCGCACAGGCCGTGCGGGTGGTCGTCGCCTTCGCGACGCTGATGATGGCCGTCGCGATCGTGCTTCAGAACCGCGAGCGGGTGCGCGAACGGCTGGCCGGCGACGCGGAGCACGCGAACAGCGACGTGCTTACGGCGTTTTACGCCTTCCTCGCGCGCTTCTGGCACTGGGTCGCACTCACCTGGCTCGCCGCTTTGTTCGTGACCTGGCTCGCGAACCCGCAGGAGGCGCTGCCCTTCATGGCGCGGGCGACCGTGCAGACGCTCGCCGCCATCGCGATCGGTGGGCTTGCGACCGCCCTCATCTCGCGCCTGATCGCCGGCGGCATGCGGCTGCCGGAGGACGTTCGACTGCGCCTGCCTGCGCTCGAAAAACGGCTCAACGCCTTCATCCCTGCGATCCTGAAGGTCGTGCGGGTGGTGGTGCTGATCTTCGTGCTGCTGGTCATCGCGCAAAGTTGGGCGTTGCTCGATCTCGTCGGCTGGCTGTCGAGCGAAGCCGGGGCGCGCGTAGCGACCTCGACACTGACCGCCGTGATCATCGTGCTCGTCGGCGCCGCGCTGTATCTCGCGACATCGTCATGGATCGAGTACCGGCTGAACCCGGAGTTCGGCCACGTGCCGAACGCGCGCGAGAAGACGCTGCTGACGCTCTTCCGCAACGCCTTCACGATCGCGCTCGTAGTGCTAGTCGCGATGCTGGCGCTCTCGGAGATCGGCGTCGACATCGCCCCGCTGTTGGCCGGCGCCGGCGTGCTCGGCCTCGCCATCGGCTTCGGCGCGCAGAAGCTCGTCCAGGACATCATCACCGGCGCGTTTATCCAGCTCGAGAACGCGATGAACACCGGCGACAACGTCAAGGTCGGCGGCGTCCAGGGCACGGTCGAGCACCTGACGATCCGCTCGGTCGGCATTCGCTCGATCGACGGCGTCTACCACCTGATCCCGTTCTCGTCGGTCGACGCCGTCTCGAACGCGACGAAGATCTTCAGCTATCACATGGCCGAGATCGGGGTCGCCTATCGCGAAAGCATCCCCGAGGTGAAGGAGGCGATGCAGGAGGCTTTTGATCGCCTGGCCGCCACAGAGGCGCATGGCCCCAGCATCATCGGGCCGTTTGAACTTCACGGCCTCACCAAATTCGGCGACAGCGCGATCACGGTTCGCGGGCGCAATCAAGACCGAGCCTGGAAAGCAATGGCCGCTCGGTCGGGCGTATAACGAGATCTTGAAGGAAATCTTCGACGAACGCGGCATCGAAATGCCGTACCCGCACCTCACGCTCTACATGGGCGAGGACCGCCAGGGCAAAGCGCCGCCGCTGCGGGTCGAGGGACGGATCGCGGCCGAGACCGGTGATCGCCGGCCCGCTCCGCCCCCGCCGCGTCAGCAGGCGGCCGCGAACATCGTCACCGGCCACGACGGCCCGGCGGATGAGGGCGGCTTCGCGCCGAATGGCTGAGAGCCCTTTTTTTCTGCCGGCTTGAGGCGGCCCGCCGCAACGGTCTATCCTAGGGGCGTTCGAGCAGCGCCGGGTCGCAGTCCGTGCGAGGGGAGCGCGAGCCCACGCGATGACCAGTCCGGCCAGACAAGCAGCGACGGCGACGGAGGCCGCGGTCAATGACCGCCAACGTCTGCTGGAAAGCGAGAGCTGGTTCGACGCCCTTGCGGAAAGCTCGCCGCAGATCGTGTGGTCGGCGACTCCGGACGGTCAGATCGATTATGTGAACCCGCGCTGGTTCGCCTATACGGGCGCCGAACCCGTGGCGCCAAGCCTCGAAGATTGGATGGAGCGGCTTCATCCCGACGATCGGAGCGAGGCGCTCGAGCGTTGGCGCGCGAGCCTGGCGGCCGGCGACGCCTACCAGACCGAATACCGCCTTCGTTCGCGCGACGGGACATGGCGCTGGTTCCTCGCGAAGGCTTGGCCTCGCCGCGACGCGGCCGGCGAGATCAAGCGCTGGTTCGGCGTCGCGACCGACATCCAGGATGTCGCGAAAGGCCGCGAAGAGGCCGCGGCGCAGGGCGTCGCACTCGAGCGGTTGGTCGCGCAGCAAACCGCCGATCTGGCGATGGCGAATCAGCGCGCCGCTTCGGAGGCCGCCGGCCGGCGGGTCGAGCGCAGCGAACGGCGCAACGTCGACGCGCTCTACGCCGCCTATATCGACAACACGCCGGACGGCGTCTTCGTGATGTCGGTCTCGAGCGGCGGCGAAATTCGCGCCGAGACCTTGAACCGGATGCTGGAGAAGGCCTTCGACGTCCGCCGCGAAGCGGTTCAGGGCCGCCCGCTCGCGGATTTCATGCCGGACGATATGGCCGCGCGCCTGGTCGCAAAGATCGGCGAAAGCGTACGGACCCGGGCGCCGGCGCGCTATGAGGAGATCGTCGAGATCCAGGGCGTGCAGCGGGTTTTTGAGGTTTCGCTCGCCCCGGTCTTCGGGACGGCCGGCGCGCCGTTCCACGTCGTAGGATCGGCGCGCGATCTGACCGAACGGCGCGAGGCCGAGCAGCAGCTCCGTCAAGCGCAGAAGATGGAGGCGGTCGGCCAGCTCACCGGCGGCATCGCCCACGATTTCAACAATCTGCTGCAGGTCGTGAAAGGCAATCTCGATCTGCTCGCCCACGAGCTTGAAGGCGCCGCCACGCCGGCGATGGAGAGGCGCCTGAAGGATGCGATGGCGGGCGCCGCCCGCGGCGCAAAACTCACGCGCCAGCTCCTCGCTTTTTCCCGTCGCCAGCCGCTGACGCCCCGCCCGACGGACGTCGGCGCCTTGGTGCAGTCGATGACCGAACTGCTCGACCGTTCGCTCGGCGAGACGATTGAGGTTTCGATGTCGGTCCCGTCCGAAAGCTGGACCGCGCTCGTCGACCCGGCCCAGCTCGAGAACGCCGTGCTGAACCTCGCCATCAACGCCCGCGACGCGATGGAGAACGGCGGCGCGCTCACCATCGCCGTCGCCAATCGGCCGGGCCTTACGACCGAGCAGGACGCGATCGAGATCGCGGTCTCCGACACCGGCTCCGGCATGCCGCCGTCGGTCCTGGCGCGCGTCTTCGAACCGTTCTTCTCGACCAAGCCCGAGGGACGCGGCACGGGGTTGGGTCTCCCGCAGGTACAGGGCTTTATCGAGCAATCCCATGGACGCATCGCAATCGACAGCGCGCCCGGCCAGGGCACGACCGTCAGGCTCAGCCTGCCGCGCAGCCAAATGGTGATCGCCGAGGAGGAGGAGGAGCTACCGCCGCTCGGCGAGACCCGCGGGCGCGGCGAGCGCATCCTCGTGCTGGAGGACGACGACGCGGTCCGCGCGGCGGTCGCCGATCTGCTCGTCATGATCGGCTACTCCGTGCGCCAGGCCGTGACGACGCGCGAGGCCGCGGCGCTGCTCGACGGCCAAGAGCCTTTCGACCTGCTGCTTTCCGACGTGGTGATGCCAGGCACGCCGACGCCCCCCGACCTCGCGCGGCTCGCCCGTCTCGCCCGGCCGTCGCTCAAGGTGCTGTTCATGTCGGGCTACGCCGAGGACGCCATCGTCCATCAGGGGCGGGTCGACCCTGACGTCCATCTCATCGAGAAGCCGTATCGCAAGGAAGCTTTGGCGCTGAGGCTGCGCCAGCTCCTCGACGCGAGGCCCCGGCCGCCGGCCGCAGCCTCCGACGGTCCGCCGCGCGTCCTGATGGTGGAGGACGAGCCGATGATCGCGCTCGCGATGGCCGATCTAGTCGGGAGCTTCGGCTATGAGGTGGTCGAAGCGCACAATGGGACGATGGCGAAGGCGGCTTTCGACAAATACGACCGGATCGACGTGATGCTCACCGATCTCGGCCTGCCCGACATCGACGGCCATGCGCTGGCGGAATGGGCGCGCGCGCGCCGGCCCGGACTGCCGATCGTGTTTTCGACCGGCCGCGACGAGTTCGAGGTCCCGCCCCTTCTCGCCGAAGGCGGACGCGTGCACGTGGTGCAGAAACCGTTCGACAGCGAGACCCTGCGCCGGACGCTGGAGTCCTGTGCGCCTCTGCCTGCTTGACCCGCCGCCGCCCACGGGTGCATTTCCGCGACCCACGGGGCCGCCGGCCTCGAGCGCAAGCGCCTGAGCGGACCTTCCATGGAACTCGACAGCATTGATGACGCGATCGCCGCGATCGCAGCCGGCGAACTCGTCGTCGTGGTCGACGACACCGACCGCGAGAACGAGGGCGACCTCATCATGGCGGCCTCAAAGGCGACGCAGGAAAAGCTCGCCTTCATGATCCGCCACACCAGCGGCATCATCTGCGCCCCGATGACGGCGGACCGCGCCGACGCGCTGAACCTCGCTCCAATGGTCGCGAACAACCGGGACCCGATGCGGACCGCGTTCACAGTTTCCGTCGACTATCGGAACGGGCTCACGACCGGCATTTCCGCCGAGGAGCGCGCCAACACCACCCGCGCGCTCGCTTCCGACAATGCGATCGCGAGCGACTTCCTGCGGCCCGGCCACGTCTTCCCGCTGATCTCCCGCGAGGGCGGCGTGCTGACCCGCTCCGGCCACACCGAGGCCGCGACCGACCTCGCCAACCTCGCGGGCCTGCCCGCCGTCGGCGTGCTGGCCGAGATCGTCAACGACGACGGCACGGTGAAGCGCATGGCGGAACTGCTGCCGTTTGCGCGCGAGCACGGGCTGAAGATCGTCTCGATCGAGGATCTGATCGACCACCGCTCGCGCCGCGAGACCTTCGTGCGCCGCATAGACCGTTTCGAGCGCCGCATCGGCGGGCTCGACGCAACCATCACGATCTACGAGACGCCCTTCGAGCAGACCCAGCATGTCGCGATCTCCGTCGGCGACATCGGCGCTCCGGGCGCCGTGCCCTGCCGCATCCATCGCGAGCACCTGCTGACCGACCTGCTCCGCGGCGCGGCGACTTCGAAGGGCTGGCTCGACAATGCGCTCGCCCGTTTCGGCGACCATGGCCGCGGCGTTTTCGTGCTGATCCGCGATCTGTCGGTGCTCCGCGACGCGGCCGACGCCCATGAGCAGGACGATCCCTCCGGCGAAAAGCACATGTCCGCCCGCCAACGCCGCGAGCGGTGGCGCGAGATCGGCGTCGGCGCGCAGATCCTGCGCGATCTCGGCGCCCGCAAGATCTCGCTGCTGGCTGGCCACGCCCGCCAGTTTGTCGGCCTCGCGGGGTTCGGTATCGCGATCGAAAGCACGGAGATCATGGAGGAGTAGGCTTCTTCATTCTCCTGTCCTGGGAGGGTGAAGCGCAGCGCTACTTCGCCGCCAGCGCCTTTGCCTTCTCGATCTGCGGCATGAGCTGGCTCTCCGCGGTGTCATCGCCCAGCGGTCCGACGAATTTGTACGCGACGCGCCCGTCGCCGGTGATCACGAAGGTCTCCGGGACGCCGTAGACCCCCCATTCGACGCCTGCCCGGCCGCTTGGGTCGGCGCCGACGCGCTCATAGGGCAAGCCAAGGCCGCCAAGGAAGCGGCGGGCGTTTTCCGCGTCGTCCTTGTAATTCAGCCCGATAATCCGGACGCCGCTCTCCTTGAGCTTCATCAGCGTTGGATGCTCGTCGCGACAAGGCGCGCACCAGGAGGCGAAGACGTTGACGACGGTCACGCCGCCGCCCGACAGGTCGGCGCGGGAAAAGCCCGGGATCGGCCCGGAATCGCCGCGAAGGCCCTCAAGGGCGGGCAGCGTCGTGTCCGGCGCCGGACGGCCGATCAGGGCGGAAGGCAGCGCCGCGGGATCGCGTCCTGAGAGCAGGCCGGTCGGGCCGCCCACGAAAAACACGACGCCGGCGAGCACGACCGCGAGCGGGACCAAGAAGATCGCGCGCCGCGCAAGGCTCGGGGCGTTGGTCGAGTCGGTCATCGGGCTGAGCGCCTGCGGCCGCTCTCGGCCTCGACGCGGGCGAGCGCGCGCTTCGTGAGGCGGTGGTCGATCGCCGTCCAGAGGACGAGCCCGCCGATGACGACGAAGCCGATGGCGTAGGACGCGACGATGAAGCCGACATGGGGGTCGTTCATTCCGCAGGCTCCGGCGCAAGGCGCGGCGCGCGCGCGGCAGTGAGCCGCATCGTGCGCAGGCGCCGGCGGGCGAGTTCGGTGCGCATCCCGGCGAGGTGCAGCGTCACGAACAGCAGCGTGAAGCCGATCGCGTTGACGAGCAGCGGAGTCAGGATCGAGGGGTCCATCGCCGGGCCGCCCATCTTCATGACCGACGCCGGCTGGTGGAGCGTGTTCCACCAGTCGACCGAGAACTTGATGATCGGGATGTTGATCGAGCCGACCAGCGTGAGGATCGCGCAAGCCTTGGCGGCGCGCGAAGGCTCGTCGATCGCCGAGCGCAGCGCCATCAGGCCGAGATACATTAGGAACAGGATGAGGAACGAGGTCAGCCGCGCGTCCCAGACCCAGTAGGTCCCCCACATCGGCTTGCCCCAGAGCGAGCCGGTGGCGAGCGCGAGGAAGGTGAAGGCGGCGCCGAGCGGGGTCGCCACCTTGGCGGCGACGTCGGCGAGGGGATGGCGCCAGATGAGCACGCCGAGGCTGGCGACGGCCATGATCGAATAGCCCATCATGGCGAGCCAGGCGGCCGGCACGTGCAGGAACATGATCCGCACCGTCTCGCCCTGCTGGTAATCCGCAGGCGCGACCGCGAGGCCGAGATAGAGCCCATAGCCGATGGCGAGCGCCGTCGCGCCGGCGAGCCACGGCAGGATCCGGACGGCGAATGCCGAGAACCGTGCGGGGTTCGCGAGCGCGGCGACTGGGGAGAGGATGCCCATGAGGTCCGTCTTTACGCAGAAACCGTCATCCCGGACGGCGGCAAACCTGCCGAGCAGGATCATCAGCTGAGAATTGCGCCCTTCCTGAGGGCGATCCCGGCTCTCCGCCTGTCAGCTCCGGACGGAACAGCGCTTTGTCTACTACGGCGCCTTCGACTCTTTCGAAACAGGCCATCGGTCGCAAGCGCGTCATCTGCGTTCTGCCGCCGCGATCATGGTCCGAATGGCCGGGGCGGCCTTCTCCCGCCAGCCATGTATGGTCCTTCGGGGCGAACAAGGAGCATCGAGACCACATGAAAGCCATCCCATTCCTCGCCATCTCGGCGTTGGCGCTCGGCCTCGCGGCCTGCGAGCACGATCGTCCGCATGGCTATGGCGGCGGCTACGGCTACAACGACCGCGTGTTCATCGACAGCGACCGCGGCTATCGCGATCATCGCCGCGACGGCCGCTACGAACGCAGCCGCTACGACGATCGGCGTCGCGACGACGACCGGCGCCGCGACACGCGTCGGGGCGACGGCGACCGGGGCCATGATCGTGACGGCGATCGGCGCGCGGACGGCGACCGCCGAGGGAACGGACCCCGCTACGACAGATAAGGAAACCAGACAGGGAGCCGTCGGCAGACGGCTTCCTGGCCTCCTATTCCCGGAGCAGCCTGAGGGTCGCGCCCGCAGCGATAGGCCCGAGCACGCCATAGACGAGCGCGAGCCCGACTAGCGCGCTCATCGGGCCTGTCACGTCGCGGCCGGGATCGCAGGCTGCGACGCCGAAGATCAGGACCGGCACGGAGAGCGGGAGGATCAGCACAGGCGCGAGCAGCCCGCCTCGCCTCAAACCGACGGTGAGCGCCGCGCCGACCGTGCCGAGGCAGGCGAGCGCCGGCGTGCCGACGAGCAGCGCCAGAGCGACGCGGAGCGTCGTCTCCGGCCCGACGTCCAGCATCATCCCGAACAGCGGCGCCGCGATCACCAGCGGCAGGCAGGTCGTCGTCCAGTGCGCCAGGATCTTGGCGCCGATCATCAGCTCGAAGGGCGCGGGCGCTAGGAAGATCAGGTCGAGCCCGCCATCCTCATGGTCGGCCTGCAGCAGCCGGTCGAGGCCGAGCAGCGTCGCGAGCAGCGCCCCAAGCCACAGGATCGCCGGACCGATTCGGCCGAGCAGCGCGAGGTCCGGACCGACAGCAAACGGCGTCAGCGTCACGACCAGCAGGAAGAACACGACGCCGAGCCCGGCGCCGCCGCTGCGGGCGAGCGCGAGGTCGCGCAGGAAGAGAGCGGCTGGGGGACATGTCACTTGGCTGTGATCACGAACGCGGCGCCGGCGGGGAGAACCTGAAACATACCACCTGCATACGCGTTGGGCTCGGGTAAGCGGCCGCACTATCGGCCGAACACGGAGGATACAAGAATGACCCGCTTTTCCGCCATCGCCGCCTCGCTCGCCCTGGGCGCCGCCACCCTCGCGCTGCCGACGGCTGGCTACGCCGCCGACGAAACCGAGATGGCGATGAACGCCAAGGTCACGATCTCGCAGGCCGTCGAAGCCGCAGAAGCGAAGGGCGGCAAGGCGACCGAAGTCGAATTCGACGACGATTACGGCGGGCGCTGGGAGGTGAAGGTGCTCGCCGATGGCGGCAACAAGCTCACCACCTATTTCGTTGATCCGAGTTCAGGTCAGGTCACCGGCGAAGAGCCGCAGACATTCGAGAAGTATTTCACCATGCTGAAGCCTGAGGCCTTCCAGAAGGCCCCGACGCAGCTGAAGGCCGCCATCGCCTCAGCTGAAGCTGCGGGCTCCGGCAAGGCGATCATCGACTAAGCGTCGATATCGACCTCAGCAGGAACCGAGCGCGACGCGAGGCCGAGGTCGAGCGTCGCGCCTCTCCCGAAAGCGAGGTCGGCATGGGTGGCCGCGATCACCATCCCGCCGGCCTTGCGGTGCTCTTCGACAAGCTCAGAAAGCAACGCTTGTCCGCGTATGTCGAGCGCCGCCGTCGGTTCATCCAGTAGCCAGATCGGCCGCGGCGCGCAGAGCAGCCGCGCCAGAGCGAGCCTGCGCTTCTGCCCGGCCGAAAGCGCCGAGCCCGGCAGTTCCTCAAGAGACCCGAGCCCGACCCGGTCGAGCGCGCTGGACACGCCGCCTTCGCCCCCGAGCGCGTCGCGGGCGAAGATCAGGTTCCGCCGCACCGACAGACCGCTTTTCACCGCGTCGAGATGCCCCAGCAAGTGCATGGACTCGCGCGGGGGCGCATCGTTGTCCGCGCCTTCGAGCCGCACCTCGCCCGAAAGCGGCGGCAGCAGGCCGGCGATCGACCGCAATAGCGTCGACTTGCCGGCCCCGTTCGGCCCGATGACGGACAGCGCTCCGCCGCTTTCGACGGCGAAAACGACGTTCTCGAGGATCACGGTTCCGCCGCGCGCGACGGTGAGCGCCTCCGCGACGAGCCTCATCGCAGCCGTTCCGGAGATGCTGGAACGGTTTCAAGCATGCGTGTTTTCGTCAGGAGCCGGTGGGCGGAAGCGGCTTCAATGGACGCTTGATTTCCCATATAAGACCCGAGCAATCTTGTGCGGCGCACATCTGGCCTCAAGCGAACCCGCGGGGCGGCGCGCCTTCGAAAAGGAGCGACCAGTCCGTGTCCCATCCCGACAGCTTCCGCTCGGCGAAAACCCTGTCGGCGGGGGCTAAGTCCTACCGCTACTACAGCATCCCCGACGCCGAGGCGAACGGTCTGGAGGGCGTGTCCCGCCTCCCCTTCTCCATGAAGGTGCTGCTCGAGAACCTGCTCAGGTTCGAGGACGGGCGGACGGTCAAGAAGGAGGACATCGCGGCGATCCAGGACTGGCTCGATAACCGCGGCAAGGGCGAATACGAAATCGCCTACCGCCCGAGCCGCGTGCTGATGCAGGACTTTACGGGCGTTCCGGCGGTGGTCGATCTGGCGGCGATGCGCGACGCGATGGTGCATCTCGGCGGCGATCCGAAGCGGATCAACCCGCTGGTGCCGGTCGATCTCGTCATCGACCATTCCGTCATCGTCAATTTCTTCGGCGACAACGCCGCCTTCGGCAAGAACGTCGATGAAGAGTACCGCCAGAACCAGGAGCGCTACCGCTTCCTGAAGTGGGGCCAAACGGCCTTCGACAATTTCCGCGTCGTGCCGCCCGGCACCGGCATCTGTCACCAGGTGAACCTGGAATATCTCGCCCAGACCGTCTGGACGAAGGACGAGAACGGCGAGACCGTCGCCTTTCCCGACACCTGCGTCGGCACCGACAGCCACACGACGATGGTAAACGGCCTCGGCGTGCTCGGCTGGGGCGTGGGCGGCATCGAGGCGGAGGCCGCCATGCTCGGGCAGCCGGTCTCCATGCTGATCCCCGAAGTCATCGGGTTCAAACTGACCGGCAGGCTGCAGGAAGGCATCACCGCGACCGATCTGGTGCTGACCGTCACGCAGATGCTGCGCAAGAAGGGCGTGGTGGGCAAGTTCGTCGAATTCTTCGGCGACGGCCTCGACCACCTCTCGCTCGCCGACCGGGCGACGATCGGCAACATGGCGCCGGAATACGGCGCGACCTGCGGCTTCTTCCCCGTCGATTCCGAGACGCTCGCTTATCTCGAGGAGACCGGCCGCGATCCCGACCGCCTCGCCCTCGTCGAGGCTTACGCCAAGGCGCAAGGCATGTGGCGCGAGGCCGGCACGCCGGACCCGGTGTTCACCGACGTTCTCGAGCTCGACATCGGCTCGGTCGAGCCCTCGCTTGCGGGCCCGAAGCGCCCGCAGGACCGCGTGCTGCTGAAGGACACCAAGGCCGGCTTCCTCGCGGCGCTCGAAGGCGAGTTCAAGAAGCCGGGCGAGGCTTCGAGGCGCGTGCCCGTGGCCGGAACGGACTACGACCTCGGCCATGGCGACGTGACGATCGCCGCCATCACGTCCTGCACCAACACCTCGAACCCGAGCGTGCTGATCGCGGCGGGCCTGCTCGCCCGCAACGCGGTTGCGAAGGGCCTCAAGACCAAGCCGTGGGTGAAGACATCGCTCGCGCCGGGGTCCCAGGTGGTCGAGGGCTATCTCGCCTCCGCCGATCTCCAGAAGGACCTCGACGCCTTAGGGTTCAACCTCGTCGGCTTCGGCTGCACGACCTGCATCGGCAATTCCGGGCCGCTACCGGAGCCAATCTCAGAGGCGATCAACTCCGCGGATCTCGTGGCCGGCGCCGTGATCTCCGGCAACCGCAATTTCGAGGGCCGCGTGAACCCGGACGTGAAGGCGAACTACCTCGCCTCCCCGCCGCTCGTCGTCGCCTACGCGCTCGCCGGCTCGCTCCAGATCGACCTCGCGACCGAGCCACTGGGCGAAGGGACGGACGGCCCGGTCTACCTCAGGGACATCTGGCCTTCGAACGCGGAGGTGCAGACCTTCATTCGCGAGAACGTCACCCGCGCGATGTTTCGCGAAAAATACGCCGACGTCTTCAAGGGCGACGAGAACTGGCAGAAGATCGCGGCGCCCGAAGGCGAGACCTACGCGTGGGAAGGCGGCTCCACCTACGTGCAGAACCCGCCTTACTTCGAGGGCATGCGGCACGAGCCCGAGCCGATCACCGACATCGAGGACGCCCGCATCCTCGGCCTGTTTCTGGATTCGATCACGACCGACCACATCTCGCCGGCCGGCTCCATCAAGCAGGCTTCGCCCGCCGGCGAATACTTACGCGACCATCAGGTCCGCCCGGCGGACTTCAATCAGTACGGCACGCGGCGCGGCAACCATCAGGTCATGATGCGCGGCACCTTCGCCAACATCCGCATCAAGAACCAGATGCTGGAGGGCGTGGAAGGCGGCATGACCAAGCACTTCCCTGACGGGGAGCAGATGCCGATCTACGACGCCGCGATGAAGTACAAGTCGGAAGGCGTGCCGCTGATCGTGTTCGCCGGCAAGGAATACGGCACCGGCTCGTCGCGCGACTGGGCGGCCAAGGGCACCAATCTGCTCGGCGTCCGCGCGGTGGTCGCGCAGTCCTTCGAGCGCATCCACCGCTCCAACCTCGTCGGCATGGGCGTGGTCCCGCTCACCTTCCAGGAAGGCGACAGCTGGCAGACGCTCGGTCTCAAAGGCGACGAGACCGTCACGCTAAACGGCCTCGCAGAAGGCCTGCGGCCTCGCGTGAGGCTTGAGGCGGAGATCACGTCGCCGGACGGCTCGGTCCGCAAGGTTCCGCTCCTTTGCCGCATCGATACGCTCGACGAGCTCGACTACTTCAAGAACGGCGGCATCCTGCACTACGTGCTGCGCAGCCTCGCGGCCTGAAAAGACCGACTGTTGCGCTGATTGCAAGCGTCATCCCGGACGGCGGCTCCAAGCCGCTGATCCGGGATATCCTCCGAACTGGGCTCGATCCTTCGCACGATCCGGCTCTCGCTCCGCTCGGCGGGATGACGCTTCGGTGGCGTCACCCCGTTGTGAGTGGCGCCGGCGGTCCCCGCTACCCACAATGAGGGTCCAGCGCCCTCGCGGACTCCAAAAGCCGATGCGCCTCGCTTGTCTCCTGTCAGCCGTTTTCGCTCTCGCCGCCAGCGGCTTCGCCAGCGCCCAACAGGCCGAAGCGCCGCGCGCGGTGATGGAGCTGTTCACGAGCCAGGGCTCCTCGGCCTGCCCTCCGGCCGACAGGATCGCGACGGAGCTCGCCCGCGGCGACCGCACCCTCGTGCTTACGCTGCCCGTGGATTACTGGGACTATCTCGGCTGGAAGGACACGCTTGCGACTCCCGCGAACGCCGCACGCCAGAAGGCCTATGCCCGTGCCCGCGGCGACCGTAAGGTCTTCACGCCGCAGGTGGTCGTGAACGGGCGAGAGGCGATCGTCGGCGGCGCCGGCCCGGCTGTGATCGGCGCGCTCGGCCGCGCGGGAGACGTCGGGCTGCCGCTGCCGGTGGCGGTCTCCGCCGCCGATGGGATCATCGAAGTCTCGGTCTCCACCGCGCGCGCGCCGATCGCTAAGAGCCGCGCGGAGGTGTGGCTGTTCGCCGTCGAGCGCTCGCGCTCCGTGCATATCGATGGCGGAGAGAACGCAGGCGCGACGGTCGATTACGTTAACGTCGTGCGGCATATGACGAGGCTCGGCGCCTGGGACGGCGCGCCGGCTCGCTTCGACATCGCGGCCGACGAGGCGATGCGCCCCGGCGCAGACGGCGTCGCCGTGCTCGTTCAGGCCGGCACGGGCGGCCAGCCTGGGCCGATCCTCGGCGCGGCGCAGACCGACGTCATCCGCCCCGGCGCGGCGACCACGGCCTCACGCATGGTTCGGGAGCAGTTTTGAGAATTTTGTTCGCCATTGCGGCCCTGCTGCTGACCACGCTTTCGCCGGCCGCCGCGCAGGAGCGCCCCTCCTATGGGCCTGAGCTCGAGGGCTTCGACTACCCCTATCCCGTCGAGCGCCGCGACTTCGTCTCGCAAGGCGAGAAGCTGTCGATGGCCTATCTCGACGTCGCACCCGAAAAGCCGAACGGCCGGACTGTCGTCCTGCTCCACGGCAAGAATTTCTGCGCCGCGACCTTCGAGGACCAGATCCACGTTCTGACCGCCGCGGGTTTCCGCGTCGTCGCGGTGGATCAGATCGGATTCTGCAAATCGTCCAAGCCCGCGGGCTACCAGTTCAGCTTTCTTCAGCTCGCCGCGAACACGCATGCGCTGCTGGAGAGCCTCGGGATCGAGAAGGCCACGATCCTCGGCCATTCCATGGGCGGCATGCTGGCCGCGCGCTACGCGCTGACCTATCCGGAAGCGACCGAGCGGCTGATCATGGTCAACCCGCTCGGCCTCGAGGACTGGAAGGCCAAGGGCGTGCCCTACGCGACCGTCGACAAACTGCATGAGGAAGAGCTGAAGACCACCTTCGACACGGTGAAGGCCTACCAGCTCAAGTTCTATTACGACGGCAAGTGGAAGCCGGAATACGACCGCTGGGCCGCGATGAACGCCGGGCTCTATGCAGGCGCGGGCCGCGAGGACGTGGCGTGGACCGGCGCGCGCACGCACGAGATGATCTACGCGCAGCCTGTGCTCTACGAGTTCCCGCAAATCAAGGTTCCGACCACGCTGATCATCGGCCAGACCGACCGAACCGCGCCGGGCGCCAACCGCGCCGCCCCGGAAATCGCGAAGACGCTCGGCGACTATCCCGCGCTCGGGCGCAAGGCCGCGGCGGCGATCCCCAGCGCGACGCTCGTGGAGCTTCCGGGCCTCGGCCATGCGCCGCAGGTCGAGGATCCCGCGACCTTCGACGCAGCCATGCTGAAGGCGCTGGACCGCTAGCGCGGCTTGCGCGCATCCGCCTGCGGCGCGATCATGCCCGGGCGACCCATTCGGAAGACGCGATGATCGACGAAGAGCCCATACGTCTCTTCCCTCCGGCTGCGACCTCTCCCGCCGCCCCTGCCCCACCGGCCGAGGTCTCCTTCGACCGCCGCGAGCTGAACGCCATCCTCACCGTCTACGGCCGGATGGTCGCGGCCGGCGAATGGCGCGACTACGCCATCGACTTCCTCAAGGAGAAGGCGGTGTTTTCGGTGTTCCGCCGCGCAAGCGAGGCGCCGCTCTACCGGATCGAGAAGACGCCGAAGCTCGCCCGCAAGCAGGGGGCCTATGCGGTCGTCACGACCACCGGCCTGATCCTGAAGCGTGGCCACGATCTGGCGCGTGTGCTGGCGGTGGTGGACAAGGCGACGCTCCGCGTGGTGAGCGGCTGAGAACGCTTCGATCCGATCGATCTTGCGACATCGCGGGAATGGATCCCGGCAGTCCGCTGCGCTGCAGCCGGGAATGACAGGTCGACCCGTCACCCTCCGCAATGCTCCGTTGCGCATCGTGAAGACGGTCCGCGCTGTCATTGAGCCCGCAAAAATGCTATGTAGGGGCCGATTTTCGCGACATTTTAGAAGCGATCCCATGCCCGCCGACACGATCCGCCCCGAGGCCCTGACCGAGCGCAATCTTGTCAGCGTCGCCCACAAGCTGACCGCCGATCTCGCCAAGGCGAGGCCCGCAGTCTACTGGACCGACCTGATCGTCACGGCGGTCGTCGCCTATGCGGCGCTCGCCGGCGCCGTGCTGCTGCCGGGCCTCGTGCTCAAGAGCGCGGCCTTCGTAATCTCGGCGCTGGCCTTCTACCGCGGCGTCAGCTTCATCCACGAGGTCAGCCACCTCCGCGCTCAGGACGTGCCGGGCTTCAAGGCCGGCTACAACGCGCTGATCGGCGTGCCGTTCTTCGTGCCGTCGTTGATGTATGAGGGCGTGCACAATCAGCACCACGCCAAGTCGCGCTACGGCACGGCGCTCGATCCCGAATACATGCCGCTCGCGCGCCAGACCTTCTGGCATGTCGCGGCCTTCATCGCGATCTCGGCGCTCGCGCCGGTCGGCCTGCTGATCCGCTTCGGCCTGCTGACGCCGCTCGCGGCGATCATTCCGCCCTTCCGCAAGACGGTGGTCGAGCGCTTCTCCGCGCTCGCGATCAATCCCGCATTCCTGCGCGACCATCCGACAGACGCGCAGCGCCCGCTGTGGATCCTGCTCGAAACGCTGTGCTCGATCTGGGCGAATGCGTTCGTCTGGCTCACCGTTACGGGCGTCATTTCCTGGCGGGTGTTCTTCACCGCGCTTGCCCTCGGTTCCGCGGTCGCTGTGGTGAACCAGTTCCGTACTCTCGTCGCCCACCATTGGGACAACGAGGGCGACGAGATGAGCGTGACCGAGCAGTTTCTCGACTCGGTCAACGTGCCGCCGCCGGCTACCCTGCCGATGCTCTGGGCGCCGGTCGGACTGCGCTATCACGGCCTTCACCATCTGCTGCCGCGACTGCCCTATCATGCGCTCGGCGCGGCGCACGCCCGCCTCTGCGAGGCGCTGCCGCCGGAAAGCCCGTACCACAAAGGCAGCCATCGCGGCTTCTGGCACGTCACCGGCCGTCTTCTCGGCGCGATCCGCGACCGGCGCGCCGCCCCGCAGCCCGGGATCGTGCCGGGCGAGTAAGCCGCACGTCACGGTTCGCCTCAGGCGCTATCGCGTGGCGCCGGGCTTGCTCTCTCCTCGGGGTCGGATCGTTCGTCCGACGGCTGTAATGGGAGAGAGCCTGCATGTGCCGCGGCGACGACGCGAACTGCCCTGAATTTGAGCTTCACTACCGCGCGTTCAAGGAAGATTTGAACGCGGAACGGCGCGGCTTCCTGAAGAGCGGCTTCGTCGCAGCCGGCGGCCTTGCGACGCTTGGCGCCGCGGGCGGCGCCTCACTGGTGACTCCTGCTCTGGCCGAGGCGAGCGCCGCGCGGTCCCCGACGGAACGCAAGAGCCATTACCTGCCCGCGAACGCCGATACCGTGCACTGGGGCTATTTCTCGAAATCCCTGAAGCCCAAGGTCGAGGTCGACAGCGGCGACATCGTCACCATCGAGGCGCTGACGCATCACGCCTGCGACGATCGCGAGCGGATGGTGGAGGGCGACGAGGGCGCCGAGAGCGTCTTCCTCTGGACCAAGGACAAGAAGGGCGTCGACCGCCGCGGCGCCGGGACCACCGATCCCAAGGTCTACAAGAAGGGCTCCGGCGAAGGTCAGGGCGTCCACGTCATGACCGGTCCGGTCTATGTCCGCGGCGCCGAGCCCGGCGACATCCTTGAGGTCCGCATTCTGGACTGCGCGCCGCGCCCCTGCGCGAACCCGAAATTTAAGGGCAAGTCTTTCGGCTCGAACGCCGCCGCCTGGTGGGGCTACCACTACAACGACATGATCGGCGGCGCGAAGCGCGAGGTCGTGACCATCTACGAGGTCGACGCCACCGGCGCAAAGAGCTGGGCGCAGGCGGCGTACAACTTCAAATGGGTTCCGCAGACCGATCCGTTCGGCGTGGTCCACCCCACGATCGACTATCCCGGCGTGCCGGTCGACCACACCAAGACCGAGCGCAATTTCGACGTGCTGAAGGGCGTGCGCGTGCCAATCCGTCCGCATTTCGGGACGCTCGGCCTTGCGCCCGCCGAAGCCGAGTTCGTCGACACCATTCCGCCGAGCTACACCGGCGGCAACATCGACAACTGGCGCATCGGTAAGGGCGCCACGATGTACTACCCCGTGGCGGTGGACGGCGCGCTGCTCTCCGTCGGGGATCCACATGCGAGCCAGGGCGACAGCGAGCTCTGCGGCACCGCTATCGAGTGCTCGCTGACCGGCGTGTTCCAGCTCATCCTGCATAAGAAGGCAGATCTCGGCGGCACCCCGCTCGAGGGGCTCGACTACCCGATGCTTGAAACCAAGGACGAGTGGCTCGTCCATGGCTTCTCCTTCGCAAACTATCTGAAGGAGCTCGGCCCTGAGGCGCAGTCCGCGATCTACGGCAAGTCCTCAGTCGACCTCGCGATGCGCGACGCCTTCCGCAAGATGCGCCAGTTCCTGATGGCGACGCAGAAACTGACTGAAGACGAGGCGGTCTCGCTGATGTCGATCGGCGTCGACTTCGGCGTCACTCAGGTCGTCGACGGCAACTGGGGCGTCCATGCGGTCGTGAAGAAGGACATCTTCGCGGGCCGGGCCTGAGAACGGCCGTCATCCCGGGCGGCCTTTCGGCCGATCCGGGATCGCGCGCAGAAAGAGGCGCTTCCTCCGGCGCACGATCCCGGCTCTCGCTCGCGCGAGGCCGGGATGACGTTTACGTCGACTTTGCTCAGCGCTGACCGCCGGAGGCCGCGAGCGTCTCGCCCGTCACCCAGCGCGCGGCGTCGGACACGAGGAACACCGAAACGTCGGCGATGTCGTCGGGTTGGCCGAGACGGCCGAGAGGCGTCGAGGCGATCATCTGCTTCTCGAAATCGCTGCCCATGACGCCGGCGGCGTGGGTTCCCTCCGTCTCGACGCCGCCCGGATTGACCGCGTTCACGCGGATCTTCTTCGGGCCGAGCTCGGCCGCGAGGATGCGGGTGACGTGATCGACCGCGGCCTTCGTGGCGCTGTAGACCGACGTGGTCGGATAGACGCCGCGGCCGGCGACCGACGAAACGTTGAGGATCGCCCCGCCTTCCGGGCCAAAGCGCTTCGCCGCTTCGCGGATCGCGAGCAGCGTACCCAGAACGTTGATGTCGAAGTGGCGGCGGTAATGCTCGACCGTCAGTTCCTCGATCGGCGCAAACTGATAGACGCCGGCGTTGTTCACCAGCACGTTCGGCCGGCCAAAGGCGGCCTCAGTCTCGTCGAAGAGGCGCAGGACGTCCGCCTCCTTGGAGACGTCGCCCTGAACCGCGAGCGCCTTGCCACCGGCTCCCGTAATATCGGCGACCACCTTATCGGCGCCCGCTTTGTCGGAGGCATAGTTCACCGCAACCGCGGCGCCTGCGTGGCCATAAGCGCGCGCGATCGCCGCGCCGATGCCTTTGGAGGCGCCGGTTACGATCGCGGTTTTTCCGTTGAGTTCGCTCATCGATATCCCCTGTGAGCTGACTAGTTCGACAGTTAGATAAATATCGAACTGATAGCTGCAAGGGGGCTGGACGTCCTGAGCTCAAGACTGTCCCCGGCGAAGCGAGAGCCGGGATCGCGCGTAGAAAGACGCTTCGTAAGACGCGCGATCCCGGATCGGCCCTTCGGCCGCCCGGGACGACGTCATGGAAGGCGTCGCCTCAGATCGCCGCGAGCCGTTCGAGATAAGCCGCCAGGCGCTTTCGGTTGAGGGTCAGCTTCGCGCAGCGCCCCTCGCGCAGGATCGAGATCAGGCCGGCGGTCTCGAGCTCCTTCATGTGATGGGACAGCGTTGCCGCGCTGATCTCCTGCGCCTCATGCAGCGCCGCGCAGGGCGTCGGATCTTCGGCCGAGCCGATCTGCTTGAGGATCTGCACGCGTCGCGGCTCGGCGAGCGCGCGTCCGATGCGTTCGAAGTCTCTGTCTGTGAGCTGTTCCGCGGGCTTGTCGGTCATGCAGGCAAAATGGTCATCCGCAAGCCCCGCGTCGAGAGCGGGACGTCACGAGACGACGGACCCCATCCCCTCTGCGAGGACGGATCGCTGAGCCAGAAAAAATCGCGGCGCCGGAGGGGTGCCCCGACGCCGCGAGATCAGCCGTTCAGGTCAAACCGATCAGGCCGCAGCGGCGGCCTTCGCGGTCGGGACCTCGGAGATCGTCTTCAGGATCTGCGAAGCGATCTGGTAGGGGTCGCCCTGCGAGTTCGGGCGGCGATCCTCGAGATAGCCCTTGTAGTCGTTCTTGATGAAGGAGTGCGGGACGCGGATCGACGCGCCGCGGTCAGCCACGCCGTAGCTGAACTTGTTCCACGGCGCGGTCTCGTGCTTGCCGGTCAGACGCTTGTCGTTGTCCGGGCCGTAGACGGCGATGTGGTCCATCAGGTTCTTGTCGAAGGCGCCCATCAGCGCCTCGAAGTACTCCTTGCCGCCGACGGTGCGGAGGTGCTCGGTCGAGAAGTTGGCGTGCATGCCCGAGCCATTCCAGTCGGTGTCGCCAAGCGGCTTGCAATGGTACTCGATGTCGATCTCGTACTTCTCGGTAAGGCGCTGCAGCAGGTAGCGCGCCATCCACATCTCATCGGCGGCCTTCTTGGAGCCCTTGCCGAAGATCTGGAACTCCCACTGACCCTTCGCGACTTCCGCGTTGATGCCTTCGTGGTTGATGCCAGCGGCGAGGCACTGGTCGAGGTGCTCCTCGACGATCTGGCGCGCGACCGCGCCGACGTTCGAGTAGCCGACGCCGGTATAATAGGTGCCCTGCGGCGCCGGGTAGCCTTCGGTCGGGAAGCCGAGCGGGCGGCCGTTCTTGTAGAAGAAGTACTCCTGCTCGAAGCCGAACCAGGCGCCCTCGTCGTCAAGGATGGTGGCGCGCTTGTTGGTCGAGTGCGGGGTGACACCGTCCGGCATCATGACTTCGCAGAGCACCAGCACGCCGTTGGTGCGGGCCGGGTCCGGAAAGTGGCGGATCGGCTTCAGCACGCAGTCGGAGCTGTGACCCTCGGCCTGCATCGTGGACGAACCGTCGAAGCCCCAGAGCGGAAGCTGCTCGAGCGTCGGGAACGCCTCGAATTCCTTGATTTGGGTCTTGCCGCGAAGGTTCGGGACCGGCGTGTAACCGTCGAGCCAGATGTACTCCAGCTTGTACTTCGTCATTGATCGTCTCTCATTGAGTTGATGACGTGAGCTGCGCGGCCAAGCCGCAAATGGTCTGGCGCGCGCAGGCCGGGCCCGCACGCGTGCGATCAAGCTCAAAGCATGATGCGTGCCACCGCGCCAGTCCATTCATCTGTTCGAGTTGGGCTGCGTATCGCGACTTCCGAGCTGAACGAACGCTTCTCACGGGGCGTTGCGACTCCAACGGAACCTCGGGCTGAGGACGAGCCCGAAGCCGCGGCCGATGAAAGATTGGGCGCCAAAACGAGGGCGCCCTGGAAAAGGCGGAGCTTCTTGCCGCCCTCCTTAGATTAATCACAAGAATAGTTTGCACATAAAGTAGACAGATGTCGCTTTTTAATTAGGCAGCACTGGAACAGACGAACGTTTCAGACGATATTGCTGTCAACGAAGCGCGTCCCACGCGGCCGCTTTTGAAAGATCAGGAAGGAAGATGACTATGCAGATGACTCAAAGAACAGCAAAGATCTATCAGTTTCCGGTGCGCGGACGGACGAATTCCGGAAACGCCCGCAGCGATGTGCGCGTACAGGCTAACCGCACGGTCGCCGATGCGCCCGTTATCGTCTATGGCGGCGGCTGGTATCACGACGCCGCCATCGAGGATTCCCGCCGCCCGGGCAAGCATTGATGCCGGACGGTTCGACAGCGCCGCGATCGGCGGCGCGACGCAAAGTCTGAAGGGGCCGACGTTTCGACGTACGGCCCTTTTTCTTTTGATTTTTCAGGCGCCGAAGATCGACCAGCCCATGCGGCGCGTCAGGATCTCAAGCGCGATCCGGCCAAGATGCGAATTCCCCGCGGCGTCGAGCCCCGGCGCCCAGACCGCGATGGACGCCTTGTCCGGCACGATCGCGAGAATGCCTCCGCCGACGCCACTCTTTCCGGGTAGGCCAACGCGATAGGCGAACTCGCCCGAGCCGTCATAATGTCCGCAGGTCAGCATCAGCGCGTTGATGCGCCGCGCGCGGTCGAGCGACACGACGCTGTGCCCCGTCGTCGGGTTGCGCCCGCCATGCGCAAGAAAACGGCCGGCGGTCGCGAGCTGGATGCAGCTCATGGCGATCGCGCAGTGGTGAAAATAGACGCCAAGCGTGAAGTCGACCGGATTTTCCAGATTGCCGAACGAGCGCATGTAATTCGCAAGCGCCGCGTTGCGAAAACCCCAGCGCTGCTCGGAGCCGGCGATGCCGTGGTCGATCGAGATCGACACGTCATCGGCCAGGAACTGCATGAAGCGTAGAATCTCGCCCAGCGCCTCGCGCGGCTGGTGGCCAGACAGGATCACGTCGGTCACCGCGAGCGCGCCGGCGTTGATGAAAGGGTTGCGCGGCACGCCCTGCTCGCGCTCGAGCTGGACGATCGAGTTGAACGGGCTGCCCGAAGGCTCCTTGCCGACGCGCCGCCACAGCCTGTCGCCGACCTTGCCGAGCGCGAGCGTCAGGGTGAAGACCTTAGATACGCTCTGGATTGAGAACGGCGTGTCGGCGTCGCCGCCAGTGAACACCTTGCCCTCGGCGTCGATGACCGCGATGCCAAAGGCGTTCGGGTCCACGCGCGCGAGTTCGGGAATGTATTTCGCGACCTCGCCACGGTCGGGCCGCTCCTTCATTTCGGCGGCGATCTCGGCCACGACGGTCTTCAGATCGGGCATCGGCAAGACTCGGGCGCTGGAGTTCGCAGGCTGATCCGTTTGGGCCCGACATGGCCTCCGGGGTCAAGCCGGCGAAAGGAAGCGGGGCGGAAGGTGTGACAGGAGCCACGGCCCGCCATTGAGCAAGCTGTTCCGCCCGCATCTCCTTGCCGATCCCCCAAACCCCTGATATCGCGCGGCCATGACCGCGGCGCCCCAGACCAACATTCGCAACTTCTCGATCGTCGCGCATATCGACCACGGGAAATCGACCCTCGCCGACCGGCTGATCCAGCAGACCGGCGGCCTGCAGGCCCGCGAGATGACGGAGCAGGTGCTCGACTCGATGGACATCGAGAAGGAGCGCGGCATCACCATCAAGGCGCAGACCGTGCGCCTGACCTACAAGGCCGAGGATGGCGAGACCTACATCCTCAACCTGATGGACACGCCGGGCCATGTCGACTTCGCCTACGAGGTCTCGCGCAGCCTCGCCGCCTGCGAGGGCTCGCTGCTGGTCGTCGACGCGTCGCAGGGCGTCGAGGCGCAGACCCTCGCCAACGTCTACCAGGCGCTCGACAATGGCCACGAGATCGTGCCGGTCCTCAACAAGATCGACCTGCCCGCCGCCGAGCCAGAGCGCGTGAAGGAGCAGATCGAGGAGGTGATCGGCCTCGACGCCTCCAACGCGGTGCCGATCTCCGCCAAATCCGGCCTCGGCATCGACCTCGTGCTGGAGGCGATCGTCAAGCGCCTGCCGCCGCCGAAGGGCGACCGCGCCGCGCCGCTCAAGGCCATGCTCGTCGACAGCTGGTACGACACCTATCTCGGCGTCGTCGTGCTGGTGCGCATCGTCGACGGCGTGCTGAAGAAGGGCATGAAGATCCGCCTGATGGGCACGGGCGCGGTCTACGACGTCGACAAGGTCGGCGTGTTCACGCCGAAGATGACGGATCTAGGCGAACTCGGCGTCGGCGAGATCGGCTTCCTCACCGGCTCGATCAAGGAGGTGGCGGACACCCGCGTCGGCGACACGATTACCGAGGACAAGCGCCAGACCAAGGAGATGCTGCCGGGCTTCCGCCCCGCGCAGCCCGTGGTGTTCTGCGGCCTGTTTCCCGTCGACGCCGCCGATTTCGACGATCTGCGCGCTGCGATGGGCAAGCTGCGCCTCAACGACGCCAGCTTCTCCTTCGAAATGGAGAGCTCGGCGGCGCTCGGCTTCGGCTTCCGCTGCGGCTTCCTCGGCCTGCTGCACCTCGAGATCATCCAGGAGCGGCTGGAGCGCGAGTTCAACCTCGACCTGATCGCGACCGCGCCTTCGGTCGTCTACAAGATCAAGCTGACGGACGGCTCCGAGATCGAGTTGCACAATCCGGCCGATCTGCCGGACGTCATGAAGATCGTGGAGATCGAGGAGCCCTGGATCCGGGCGACGATCCTCACGCCCGACGATTATCTCGGCTCGGTTCTGAAGCTCTGCCAGGACCGCCGTGGCCTGCAGATCGACCTCTCCTACGTCGGCAAGCGCGCCATGGTGGTCTACGACCTGCCGCTGAACGAGGTGGTGTTCGACTTCTACGACCGGCTGAAGTCGATTTCGAAGGGCTACGCCTCGTTCGACTACGCCATCACCGACTACCGCGTCGGCGACCTCGTGAAGATGTCGATCCTCGTCAACGCCGAACCGGTCGACGCGCTCTCCATGCTCGTCCACCGCACCCGAGCCGAGGCCCGCGGCCGGGTGATGTGCGAAAAGCTCAAGGAGCTGATCCCGCCGCATCTGTTCGTCATTCCGGTGCAGGCGGCGATCGGCGGCAAGATTATCGCCCGCGAGACCATCCGGGCGCTGCGCAAGGACGTGACCGCCAAGTGCTATGGCGGCGACGCCAGCCGCAAGCGCAAGCTGCTCGACAAGCAGAAGGCCGGCAAGAAGAAGCTCCGCCAGTTCGGCCGCGTTGAGATCCCTCAGGAAGCCTTCATCGCCGCCCTGAAGATGGACGAATAGGCTCGACTTACCCGAAGGCGACCTCGAGGCGCCGTCCGGCGCGCGACAATACCCGGCAGGATCTCGTCGGGCCGTCCGCGTCGAGCGCAAGAACGAACGACGCGGGCAGTCCTTCCGCGCTGAGCACTTCGAGATTCGCGCCGTTATTCGACAGCCCGCGAACGGTGCAGTCGATCGCCGGGACGCCTTCGACGACGATGCGGCCGCGCTTCGCGACCGAGCGTTGGGTCTGGCCGGGCAGACAGTCCGGCGCCGTCTCGCAACGGTCGCGGCCTTTCGCCTTGGCGCGGTAAAGCGCCTCGTCGGCCCGACGAAGCAGGTTGTCCAGGTCGCTTGCGCCTGCGCGCGTCGAGGCGACGCCGAAGCTGGCCGAGATATGGAAACGCCCTCGCCCGCTTCCGAAGCTCTGCGCGCCGAGCGCCCGCCTGAGACGCTCCGCCACGTCGCGGGCGGCGGCCGCTCCGGTATGCGGCAACAGCACCGCGAACTCCTCACCGCCGAGCCGCGCGATGCTGTCGGAGTTCCTCAGCTCGGCCTTGCAGGCGTCGACGCTCCTCACCAGCACGTCGTCGCCCGCGGCGTGGCCGTGCGTGTCGTTGATCGACTTGAAGTAGTCGAGATCAAACGTCAGTAAAGCGAGCTCCCGTCTGTAGCGGCGGGACAGGCTGAGTTCGCGCGCCGCCAGATCCCGGAAGGCCCTGCGCGATAGCGCACCCGTCAGCGGATCCGTGTCTGCGAGCTGGCGAAGCTGCAGCTGGCCGACGACGATGTCCGAGAGATCCACGAGCATGTCGATCTCCTCCGCGCTCAGAGAACGCGGCTCTCGGTCCATCACGCAGAGCGCGCCGAGAATGTAGCCTTCAGGCGTGCGCAACGGCGCTCCCGCGTAGAACCGGATGAAGGGTTCGCCCGTCACCAGCGGAAGGGAGGCGTAAGCGGGGTCGGCGCGCGCGTCGGGAACGACGAGCGGCGTGGCCTGGCGGATGGTGACGTCGCAGAAGGCCTCGCTGCGCGGCGTCTCCGAGAACGACAACCCCTGCTTCGACTTGAACCACTGCCGATGCCCGTCGAGCAAAGAGACGGTGACGAAGGACGCCCGGAACATCTTCTGCGCGAGCCGCGTGATACGATCGAAGGACTGCTCGGCCGGCGTATCCATGACGTCGTAGCGCAGCAGCGCGCCGAGCCGCGCGTCCTCGCTCGCAGCTGAAGGCGCCGGGCATACAACGCTCATCGGCCTCTTCTCCCAGGGCCGCTTTATGACTGGCCGCGTCTCCCCCGAAGTCCTGTATGAGGTCGGATGTCCTTACAGAAAGTTTCTGGGAAAGGCTGCGGCCGCCTTCGCACCGGTCATCGAAGGGGCTGCGACGGCTCGAGGAATTCGCGAAGCCGCGCGTCGATCCCGCCCGCCTTCAATTCGCACTCCCAGATCGTGAGCGTCTCCCAGCCTAGGGACGCGAGTTCGCTCCTGACGCGGGCGTCCCGGGCGATGTTTCGCCCGATCTTCGCCGTCCAATATTCCGCATTCGCCTTCGGCATGCGCGCGCCGCGGGCGCAATCGTGGCCGTGCCAGAAGCAGCCGTGAACGAAGATCGCCTTCTTCCGGGAAGGGAAGACGAGGTCGGGACTGCCGGGCAGGTCCTTGCGGTGCAGACGGAAGCGATAGCCCAGAGCGTGAGCCGCCCGACGCACGATCATTTCAGGCTTGGTGTCGCGACTCTTGACGGCGCGCATCACGGCCGAGCGCGCCTCCTGCGTCTCCGCCCTCATCCGGCCTTCAGCGCCAGCGCATCCCGCCCCAGCAGCGGCTCTATCAGGTGTTCGGCGAGGAATCGCACGACCGGCGCCGCGACGCCGTCGCCCGCGAGCCGGTAGCCGTCATTGTAGTTCGCGGGGAGCTGGTAATCGTCGGGCAGTCCCATCAGCCGGGCGGCCTCTCGCGCCGACATCAGCCGCGTGCGGACGGCGGCGCCGTCGATGACGATCAGCGTCTGCCGACTGGAGCCGCCGGCCGGCGTCCGCAAGCAGCCTGCGATCCCGTCGAAACGGGCTTCGGCGCGCTGGATCTTGCGGCCATCCGGCCCGATCCGCATCCGCTTGTAGACGGTCCCGACCCGGCGCTCCCCCGACAGGCAGGCCGCAGCGATCCGTGCGCGGTGAAGCGGCGCCATCATCGCGAGCAGCGCTTCGGTCTCTGGCGCGCTCCGCCAGCGGACGTCGGCGGGCTCGTCCTCCACGATATCCGCGAGCGTCGCGACGTTCCTCCGGGGCGCGGGCGCCGTGATCCAGACCCACGCTTTGCGCGCTTCCGCGCCGAGCCGCGCGTGGGCGGCGACGAGCGCCTTCGGATGCCAGAGAGCCGAAGGACTGTGACTCACGAAGCCTTCGGGCGGGACGACATCGCGAGCGAAGGCGAGGATGAACAGACGCGGGCGCGACTGCGGCACGAACAAAGCCGCGTCGACGACCATCGCGCCGAAGCGGTAGCCGGCCTCGGCGAGCGCCGAGCCGATCGCCGCAAAATCCTGTCCGCCATGCGAGGTCAGTGTTCCGCAGACGTTTTCGAGCACCAGCGTTTTTGGCGCACGCTCTTCCCGCCTGAGAGCGAGGATCGCAGCCCAAAAACCCCAGAAGGCGCCGGAGCGGGCGCCCGACAGGCCCGCGCCGCGCCCCGCCAGCGACAGGTCCTGACACGGAAACGAGCCCCAGGCGAGATCGGCCCGCCCGGGCAACATCGCGGACGTCACGTCGTGCACGTCGCCGAGGAACAGCTCCTCGCCGCCCCAGTTGGCGCGGTAGGCCGCAGCCTTCTTCGGGCTGAGATCGTTGGCGAAAGCGCAGGTCCAGCCCGCTCCCAAGCCCGCTCGCGCCATGCCGCCGCCGGCGAAGAACTCATAGAAGGTGAGGGTCACCGGCTTGATCGCTGTTTCGCGGGAGGCGTTCAGCCGAACCGGCTCAGGCCACCGCGGTCGTGGTGTCGACGACCGGCGCTTCCGGCGCATTCTTCTTGATCGACTCGATGGCCTTCAGCGCGGACGCCTTGGCCTCGTAGCCTTCGGACGCGAACATCGGCTCGCCGTTCGAGGCGACAAAGCGGAACCGGAACTCGCCCTTCTTGTCCTTGTAGACTTCGAACTTGTGCATCGAATGACCTCCCAAGACGACACAGTCCACGATCACAGAAGGCTAGCCCGATTCGGCGTCTCTCCAAGAGATCCTGCAGCCGAAGCGGGGGACAGATCTCCGCTTCAATGGAAGTCGCGCGAGCGCGGCAGGATGCGCACGTCGCGCGGGTGGATGCGCGGGGCCTGCGCGCGATCCTGCGGATGCAGGATCTCGTCGGCGCGCGAAAGCTGGGGCTTCAACTCCCGCTCCGATAGGCGCTGGAGCTCGGGCGTGCGATCCACCAGCCGCTCGGCCACGAGATGCACGACGCCTTCCGGGCTCCGCTGAGCGCGCCCCTGCACCTCGAGGAGCCGCGCGCCCATCACCTCCCTTCGGAAGCGCGCCAGGACTGCTGGCCAGACGACCGCGTTCGTAACGCCGGTCTCGTCGGCGATGGTGATGAACACCACGCCCTTGGCGCTCCCCGGCTTCTGACGCACCAGGACGACGCCAGCGGCCTTCAGCCTTCGTCCGTCGGACGCGTTGCGCACCGCCTCGCAGGAGACGGCGCCCTCGCCCGAAAGCAGCCCGCGGAGGAACTGCACGGGATGGCCCTTCAGCGACAGCCGCGTGGTCTGATAATCGGCCACCACATGCTCTGAGAGGCTCATCGCCGGCAGAGCCGTGGCCCGCTCGGCCGCGAGGTCGGCGGCGTCCGCCGCCTCGAACAGCGGCAGCGCTATGTCGTCCGGCAACCGACGCACATCCCAGAGCGCCGCGCGCCGGTCGAGCTCCATCGAGCGGAAGGCGTCGGCGTCCGCGAGCTTGACGAGCGCCGCCTTGGGCAGGCCCGTGCGTCGGCGCAGTTCTTCGACCGATCCAAAAGCCGATGCGCTCAACAAGACGGACCGCGGTTCTTCCCCGTCCCCCCTGGCGGGCGCGGAGGGTTTCACCTCTACCTGCTCACGGGCTTCGACCAGCGCTTCCGCCCATTCCTGCTTGAACCCGTCGATCTGACGGAAGCCGAGCCTCAACCGCAGCGCCCCGTCCGGCCGCTTCTCCAGCGTGTTGTCCCAGAAGCTGACCGCGACGTCAGGCCCGCGCACCTCGATCCCATGCTCGCGGGCGTCCCGCACGATCTCGGCCGGGGCATAAAACCCCATGGGCTGCGAATTCAGCAGCGCGCAGGCGAAGGCCGCGGGATGTCGGCATTTGAGATAGGACGAGACGTAGACGAGTTTTGCGAAGCTCGCGGCGTGGCTCTCAGGAAAGCCGTATGAGCCGAACCCCTCGATCTGCTTAAAGCAGCGCTTGGCGAATTCCGGATCGTAACCGCGCTCGATCATGCGGCCGACCATCTTGTCGAAAAACTTGTCGACCCCGCCGACATGCCGGAACGTCGCCATCGAGCGGCGCAGCCCGTTGGCCTCCTCCCCCGAGAACTTCGCCGCCACCATGGCGATGCGCATAGCCTGCTCCTGGAACAGCGGCACGCCGAGCGTCTTCTCGAGGACGTTCTTCAGCTCGTCCGGGTCGTGCGGCGGTCCCGGGCTGGGATACCGGACCAGCCCAGGGTTCTGGCGGGCCTTGAGATAGGGATGCACCATGTCGCCCTGGATCGGGCCAGGCCGCACGATCGCCACCTCGACGACAAGATCATAGAAGGTCTTGGGCTTCAGCCGCGGCAGCATGTTCATCTGCGCGCGGCTCTCGACCTGGAACACGCCGAGAGAATCGCCGCGTGAGAGCATCGCGTAGACGTCCTGCTGCTCGGTCGCGACAGTCGCAAGCTCGAGGTTTTCGCCGTCGTGAAGGCGCAGAAGATCGAAGGCCTTGCGGATGCAGGTCAGCATGCCAAGCGCGAGCACGTCGACCTTGATCATCCTCACGGCGTCGATGTCGTCCTTGTCCCACTCGATGAAGGAGCGGTCTGGCATCGCCGCCGGGCCGACGGGCACGCTTTCGTCGAGCCGGTCGTCGGTCAGCACGAAGCCGCCGACATGCTGCGACAGGTGGCGGGGAAAGCCGACGAGCTCTGACGCGAGCGCGACCGCGCGGCCGAGATAAGGATTTGCGGGATCGAGCCCGGCCTGGCGCACATGGACCTCGTCGAGTCCCGCGCCCCAGCTGCCCCATACCGTGTTCGCCAGCGCAGCGGTGGTGTCCTCGCTCAGGCCGAACACCTTGCCGACCTCACGGATCGCGCTGCGCGGCTTGTAGTGGATCACGGTCGCCGCCAGCGCCGCCCGTTCGCGGCCATAGCGCTGGTAGATGTGCTGGATCACGTCTTCACGCCGCTCGTGCTCGAAGTCGATATCGATGTCGGGCGGCTCGGAACGCTCCTTGGACAGGAAGCGCTCGAACAGCACGTCGGCTTCCGCCGGATCGACCGCGGTGACGCCGAGCACGTAGCAGACCGCGGAATTCGCCGCCGAGCCGCGGCCCTGGCACAGAATGCCCCTGGACCGTGCGAACGCGACGATGTCGTGGACGGTCAGGAAGTAATGCGCGTAATTCTCGCGCTTGATGAAGGCCAATTCCTTGGCGATGAGCTTCTCGACCTTCCGCGGCGCGCCCTGCGGATAAAAGCGCGCCATTCCTTCGCGGACGAGCTCGCGCAGATGACCGTGCGCGGTCTTGCCCGGCGGCACAGGCTCGTGCGGGTAGTTATAGCGCAGGTCCTCAAGGCTGAAGACGATGCGCTCGGCGAAGCGTGCGGTCTCCGTCACAGCTTCTGGGGCGTCCTTGAACAGGCGCTCCATTTCCTGGCCGCCCATCAGGCGCCGCTCGGCGTTCGCCTCCAGCCTGCGGCCGGCTTGCTCCAGCGTAACGCCTTCGCGGATGCAGGTGAGGACGTCCTGCAGCGGGCGACGGTCGGGCGTGTGATAGAGCGGCTCGTTGGTCGCGAGTAGCGGTACGCCGATGCGGGCGGCGAGACGCTTCAGCCGGCCGAGGCGCCTGATGTCGTCGCCTCGCCGCGGCATGGAAGCGCCGAGCCAGACCGCGCCCGGTCGCGCCTGCGTCAGTTTTTCGAGCGCTTCCTGCGTCTCCGCGTCCGGCCCCGCCGGCGGCATGACGATGGCGCACAGGCCTTCGCTCCATTCGAGCAGATCTTCGAAGCGCAGCCGGCAGTCGCCCTTTTCCGCACGCCCCTTGCCGATGCTGAGCAGCCGGCAGAGCCGCCCCCAGGCGTCGCGATCGCGGGGGTGGACGACGATGTCCGGCGCGCCGTCCTCGAAGACGAGGCGTGCGCCTGAGATCAGCTTCACCGGGTTCGGCAAATCCGGGTTCTTCAGCGTCGAATAGGCTCGCACCACGCCGGCCACGCTGTTGCGGTCGGCGATCCCAAGCGCTGGCAAGCCGAGAAAGGAGGCCGCCGCGACATATTCCTCCGGCCGCGAGCCCGAGCGCAGAAAGGAGAAGGCGGTCGTCGCCGCAAGCTCGACAAAGCCGCTGGCCCCGTCCGCATTCACGCGAATAGCCCGTGCAGATACCAGCGAGGATGGCGGACCTCGCGGACGAACAGGCCGTCCCGGAACAGCCAGAAGCGCGCGCCCGCCTCGTCCTCGACGCGGAAATAGTCCCGCGTCAGCGGCGCCTCGTCCACCCGCCACCATTCGAGCGCGACGCGCTCTGGTCCCTCGGCGCGGGCGACGCGATGAACCGCGCGACGCCACACGAAGCGGATCGGCGGCCCGTCCGGAACCTCCGCCAGCACATCGACAGCTTCCGGCCGCGCGAACAGGCGCAAGGGCCGGCGCGGCGGCTCGCCTTCCGGCCGTAGCGGCGCCCAGACCACGGCGCGGGAACCTTGCGCGGACGAGAGCTCGGCTTCCGCCTCGGGCCGGTGCGCATCGCGCGCAAAGGCGCGCAGCACGCGGCCTCTTCCCTCACGGGCGGAAAGCCGGTCGACAAGTTCGTCGAGATCGCGCGCCGCAATCTCGCGCTCGTCGGCGCGGAAATCCCGCTCTTCGGGCAAAAGCGGCTCCGCCTCGGGCGCGGAGAGGCGGATCATGTCGAAGCCGAAGCCCGGATCGAGGGGGTCGGCCAGCGCGTCGATCCGTTCGCGGAACAGGCGGAGCAGCAGGTCGGGATCACGCGTCGGGGCGCCGAGGCCGATCGCGATCCGCGCAACGCCGCCGTCGGTGCGGAAGAAGGCGGCTTCGGCACGCCGGATTCCCTCACCCGAGAGCTCCAGCCTGCGGCCAAGCGAAAGCCCAAGCGCGCGCAACACGGCGAGCGCGGCTTCCGTCTGCGCAAGCGGTTCGGCGAAGCGGCGCTCGACCATGCGCGACGGCGCGGGCCGGCGCGGCGAGATCGGCGGGTCGATGGTCCCGAGCGTCTCGTCCAGCCGCGTCACGAGGCTCGCGCCGAAGCGGGCGGCGAGTTCGGTCCGGCCACGGGCCGCGACCGCCGCCACCGTCCGGAGACCGGCCCGCGTCAGCCCGAGCCTTGCGTCGTCGGGAATCCGCAACGCTCCGATCGGGAGTTCGCCGACGCGCGCAGCCTCCTCGCCCAATGCGGCGACCCCGCCTGGGGTGAACCAAGCGAGCGCGCGGGCGGTCCCCATCGTGCCCGCGACAGCCACGCGGGCGCAAAAACCCTGGGCGGCGAGCCGGGTCACGAGATCGTCCGCCAGCGCCTTCTCGCCGCCGAAGAAATGCGCGCAGCCCGTGACGTCGAGCGCCAGGCCCGCCGGCCCGTCGAGCCCGACGAGGGGGGTGTAGCGGTCGCACCAGTCGGCGATGGCGTCGAGCGCGCTCGCGTCCCCATGCTCGTCGGCGGGCTCGACGCGAAGTTCTGGACAGATCCCGCGCGCTTCGCCAAGCGCGGCACCCGCCTGGCAGCCCGCGGCGACCGCCCGCGCGTCGACGGCGGTCAGCCGCAGCAGCCCGCGGACATTGCTGACGACGCCGAGCGGGCGGTCATCCGGCGCGGCGGAGCGGGACCGTTCCCGCCGCCTGATCCTGTCGATCGCGAGGCTCGGCAGCGCGATCGCCAGGATTCGGCGACCAGGCGTCGCGGGAGCTGACACCTGCTCCATCACCTGCGAGGAGGCGAAAAGCCCGCTCATCGCCGGAAAAGCCGAGCGGCCAGCGCCCAAGCGCTCCGAGCCGGTTGCGCGCCAACTCTACGAGCGCCCGCGGCCCGCCCCAATCGACCTCGCGGGCTGCGGAAGCGAGCGGCGCGATGCGCCAGCGCGTTTCGGCCGCGACAAGCCCGGCAGGCATCTGCCCCCTCGCCTCGAAGCGCAGCATCAGCGCGAGTGCGCCGGAGCGGCCAGCAGCCAGCGCCAGCCGGCGCCCCGCAACCCTGTCGAAACGACCGAGCGCGCCATAGGGCTCGATCAGAACCGCCGCGAGGCCGCGGCAGGAGAGCGCCGTCTCCGCGGCCTTCAGGGCGGCCTCCGCATCCGTCGCGCGCACGAAGACGATCCGTCCGGGGTCGAGGCCGATCTCGCTCAATCCCGGCGCCCAGGGTTCGCCGTGTTCGACGCCCGCCATGTCCTGTCTGACCCACAGCACCGTCCTCCCCGTTCCCGCCGCAAGCCCCGCAAGCGCCGCCGCAAATCCGGTTGCGGCCCCGACACCGGCGGCCGAGGCGGCGGCCACGGCATGGAGCGCGCCGCGCCTCAGGCCCCCGCCCAACACCTCGTCCACCGCGCTGATGCCGAAGGCGACGCGCCCGGTTCGCCGCTTCTGGCCGGCCGCCTCCGCCTCGATGCGACTGACGGCCGCCCGAAGCCCGTCCAGCGTCTCCGCCGCAAGCGCCATCAGGTCTGCATCCACTTAAAAGTTCCTGTTTTGTTCTTATAGGAAACCGGCCCAAAGTGAGTCAAGGCGCCGCAGAGCGGAGGAGCCTCGTCGAATTTAGAATGCCGAATGGGCGGTCGCTAAAGCGCGAAATCTCGAAACTCGGCCGCCATTAACACGGCGACGGTTTCGGACTTTCAGAACCGGTCGGCGTCCGGCTCGGCTTTCAGCAGCGTACCAATCAGCCGCCACATCGCCTGATGCTCGGGACCGTTGCGACCGAGCGTCAGGAACACGCCTAGACCCATATCGGAGACGTGCCCTCCGGAAGCGACGTTCCCGGTATGCCGAACGAACACCTCATTATCCGCATTGCGGAGCAGATCCCAGCGGTCACCATTTTCGCTGATGTAGAGGTTTCTTCCGCTGCCCGTCATTCCGGCTCCCGTGCTTTACGACGCGAGCTACAGGAGCCCGCGGATCTTCGGCGGGGCCTCGCCCACGAGCGACACGCTTAGTCCGGCGTCGAGGCTTTACGCCTCTACCGTCTTCTTGGCGGCGGCGCGTTTGGTCGCGGGCTTGGCGGCCGCAGATTTTGCCGCCTTCGTAGCCTTCGGAACGATCGGTGGAGCGGCGGCGAGATCTTCCGCTTCCTTGGCAAGCCGGGCGGCGCGCAGACGCGCGGTCTTGGCGTCGCGCTGGGCGATCTCACCATCGATGATCGCGCGGGCGGCCCGGGTGGTCGCGTCGCCCTTAGCTTCGGGCTTGAACGCGGTTTCTTTGGTCAGCTTCTGCATAACACTGTCCCTCAAGCCTCCGGTCCGCTTAAGGCGCGCCGGGGCGGATGACGCTGGAACACGCGACCAAGAAAAAAGGCCGGGCCATAAGCCCGACCTCCTCCTTCCGCCTTTTCAGGCTCGCGCCAGTACATCCGTGGTCGCGAAGCCCTCTCAGGCGGCGCTCCAATTACGCGGCCTGGATGTTCTCAGCCGCGCTCTTGCCGGAGCGCTTGTCCTTGACGATCTCGAAGCTGAGCTTCTGGCCTTCCACGATGGTGTGGAGACCCGAACGCTCGACGGCCGAGATGTGGACGAACACATCGGTGGAGCCGTCCTCGGGGGCGATGAAGCCATAACCCTTCTGGACGTTGAAGAACTTGACGGTGCCAGTCGGCATGTCGGTTTCCTTAGCAAAACAAATATAGATAGTCGCCCCGGCAATACGCCAGGACGACGCGCTGATATCGAAGTTGCGAGGAAATTCGTTTATGCGCCTGGACGCGCAACAAAGTTCAACGACCAAAATCGACAGCGCTTATATACCTGATTACGTTCCTGTCCGCAAGCCGAGCGGCCAAGACCATTGAGAATTCAAGCCGGATCGCCGCCCCAACGCGCAGACGCTCGTCGCCTTTCGCGTCCGGGAGCGCCGTCCAGAGCGTCCTTCGGCCTTGCAAATCACGACCGCCCGGACTAGAAGGCGGCCGCAACGCGTGGGGTCCTCCGGTCTCCGCGCCGTCCGGTTTTGAACGACAATTTTGACGCGAGGCGCCGCTGGACACGGCCGGCGTCTTGGGGATTTGAGCCATGAAGATCCGCAACTCGCTGAAGTCGCTGCGCAATCGTCACCGCGACAACCGCATCGTGCGCCGCAAGGGCCGCGTCTACATCATCAACAAGACGCAGAAGCGCTACAAGGCCCGCCAGGGCTGAGGCGACTTCCCGCCGACGGCTCCTCGTCGGCGGTCGCGCTTTCATAAGGCCGCGCGTCGTTTGACGCGGGGCCTTTGGGCGCTACTCTCGGCCGCATGATCCGGAACGGACTGGCCGCTCTCCTTCTCGTCTTCGCCGCCGCCCCGGCGACGGCCCAGCAGCCGGCGCCGCCCATGGCGGCCGAACCCGCGCCGCCGGCAGCCGCCCCGAGCGAGCCCGACGCGCGCGCCAAGGCGGTCGGCGAACTGCTCGGCCAACTCTCCAAGGCGCAGGATCCTGCGCTCGCCAAGCGCCTCGCCGCCGCCGTTCAGGCGCTGTGGCGGCGGTCGGGCAGCGATACGGTTGATCTACTCACCGCCCGCTCCGTAGAAGCCCAGAGAGGGCAGAAGGTCGATGTCGCCATCAAGCTGATGGACGAGGTCGTCAGCCTCCAGCCGGACTATGCCGAAGGCTGGAACCGCCGCGCCACGCTGCACTACATGGCGAAGGACTATGACGAGGCGATGATCGACATCCGTGAAACGTTGGCGCTTGAGCCTCGCCACTTCGTCGCGTGGCTCGCGCTCGGCCGGATTCTAAAGGAATCCGACCTTGAGGCGAAAGCGCTGGCGGCGTTCCGCAAGGCTCTTGCGATCAACCCATGGATCGAGGGTCTCAAGCGCGAGGTCGATGAGCTGGCGCTGAAGGTCGAAGGTCAGCCGATCTGATGCGGCCTGTTCTTTGGAGCGTAGTCGCCGCGCTGGCGCTCGTCGGCGCGCTCGCCTTTGTGGGCGTCGTGCAGGCGGCGCGGAAGGCCCCGATCGAGGAGACCGGCCGCTACGTCGCCGTGAAGGGCGGCCGGCTCTACGTGGTCGAACTCGGCCCAGCCGATCGCGCGCCTTCAGGTCCGCCGCTGCTCCTGCTGCACGGCGCGAGCGGCAATCTCGGCGACCCGCGGGAAGCCATCGGCCGCCGCCTCGCGCTCCGCCATCGCGTTATCCTCGTCGACCGTCCGGGTCACGGCCGCAGCGACCGGCTCGGCGGCCGCGAGATGGCTTCGCCCGCCCGGCAAGGCGACGCCATCGCCGAGGCGCTCGATCAGATGAAGGTCGGGCGAACCGTCGTCGTCGGCCATTCGTGGTCAGGCGCGCTCGCGACCAACCTCGCGCTCGATCACCCCGACCACGTGGCCGGCCTTGTGCTGCTGTCGCCGGCGACCCATCCCTGGCCCGGCGGCGTCGCCTGGTACAACAGCGCTGCGGCGACGCCCGGGCTAGGCTTGCTCTTCGCCGCCACCGTCGCGGCCCCTATCGGACTGGTGACCTTCGACAAGGCCATCGAAGGCGTGTTCGCGCCGCAGAAGCCGCCGCCGAACTATGCCGAGCGCACCCAGTCCAAGCTTCTGCTGCGCCCGGCCGAGTTCCAGGCCAACGCACAGGACTTGGCTGACCTGAAGCCCTTCCTGCAGCGGCAGGCCCCGCGCTACGGCTCTATCCGCGTGCCGACGACGATCATCACCTCGGACAAGGACAACATCGTGTCTCCCGAGCTTCACTCCAAAGCGCTGCACCGCCAAGTCCGTGGGTCGCGATTGGTGGTGCTGAAGGACGCCGGCCACATGCCGCATTGGACGGAGACCAACCGCGTCATCGCTGAGATCGAGGCGGTCGAAGCCCGCGCGCACTGAAGGAGGAGTCGCCGTTGGCGGCTATAATCCTGCGCCGTCAATCCCGACTTATCCCGGAACCTATTGCCGCTGCGCGTCGGAAAACTTGTCGCGCCTCGCCTCTTTGATGGGCTCGGCGGAATGAAGCCCGGCATGCCACTTGGCTTCAGCTGGGATGACGGCCTGAGAATTACGTCCCGCAGGACATCGCGTCGCCCGGGGCTCCAGCTCTACGCGTGCCCCGCCTCAGGCGAGAGCTTCGCCAGATCGATGCCGATTTTCTGCAGCGCCCGCTCATATTTCAGGTCGGGATCGCCACCGAAGACCAGCCCGCGATCCGCCGGGCAGTTCAGCCAGCCATTGGCCTGGATTTCCGTCTCGAGCTGGCCCGGCGCCCAGCCGGCATAGCCGAGCGCGAGCAGCGCCTTTTCCGGGCCTTCGCCGCGCGCGATCGCCTTGAGGATGTCGAGCGTCGCGGTGAGGCAGATGCCGTCATTGATCGAGAGGGTGGAGTCCTCGATCATGAAATCGGCGGAATGCAGCACGAAGCCGCGCCCGGCCTCGACCGGGCCGCCGCGCAGGATCGGGATCGCGCCGGCGCGCTCCGGCAGCCGGATCTCCTCGCCTTCGCTGATCACGTCGAGCTGCACCAGCAGATCGGGAAAGCTGATATGCGGCGCCGGCTTGTTCACGACGATGCCCATCGCGCCTTTCCGAAGAGTGCGCGCAGACGTAGATCACCGTGCGGGCGAAGCGGTCGTCCGCCAGCGTCGGCATGGCGACCAGCACCTGGCCGTCGAGATAGCCCGCGGGGTCGTCCGAGTCGGTCTTGCGAGTTTTGAGCATCGCTGGCATCGCTGCTTAATCTAATCCGCGCCAAGGCTTTTGAAAGGCGGAGCCTACGCGACGAGGCGCCGCTTTGTCGCCGTCGCGCAATAGTGGGTTCAGGCGCGCGCAGCGAAGGCTTATGGTCCGCGCCGATGGTCCGTTTTTGCGCCCTTTCATGGCTGATGCTGGCGGCGGCTCTCGTCCCCGCTGCGGCTGAGCCGGTTTCTCCCTGGGTCGAGGAGACGAGCTCAAAGATCCGTCTGGTCGACGCAGGGCCCGGACCGGCCAAAGCCGAGCGCCTCGCTGGGATCGAGATTGCGCTGGGCGAGGGCTGGAAGACCTATTGGCGCCAGCCCGGCGCGACGGGCGTGCCGCCGCGCTTCGACTTTTCCGGATCGGAGAACGTTGCGGCCGCGGAGGTCGCCTTCCCGACGCCGGAACGGCAGGCGGACGAGGAGGGCGTCACCAACGTCTATCACCACGGCGTCGTCCTTCCCGTGATCGTCCGAGCGAAGGACCCTGCGGCGCCGGTGATCCTCAGGCTCGTCGCCGATTACGGCGTCTGCGAGAAGATCTGCGTACCCGTCCGCGCCGAGACCACGCTGACGTTGAAGGCAACAGGCGCCGCTGCAGGCTCCACCGCGGAAGCGGTTCGAGCGGCGCTCGCCGGGACGCCGAAGCAGGTCTCCTTGGGCGCAAGCGGACCGCTCGCGATCCGTTCGGTCGCCAAGGTGGGCCTGGAGGCGCTCGAGATCGTCGCGACGGCTCCGGCGGGAATGACGGCAGTGCTTTTCGCGGAAGCCGGCGACGGGTCCTACGCGCCTTCTCCCGATTTGCCACAGCGGCGCGGCGACGGCGCGCTGGTCTTCCGGATGGCGCTCGACGAAGCCCAGCCGCCGGCGAGCGGGCTACGCCTGACGCTCGCGGCGGCTGAGGATGCGATCGAATCGGCCGTCTCCCTCGACGAGATCGCCTCCCGGCCTTAAATCTCCGCACGCGGCCGAGATGCGCCGCGCCCCTCCCCCGGAGAGATGGCCATGACGATCAAGGTCGGCGACCGCCTGCCCAACACCACCTTCCGCCGCCTCGGCCCGACGGGGCCCGAGACCTTGATGACCGAGGATCTGTTCGCTGGGAAGAAGGCGGTGTTGTTCGCGGTGCCGGGCGCGTTCACGCCGACCTGCAGCAAAAACCATCTGCCGGGCTATCTCACGAATCTCGACAAACTGACCGATAAGGGCGTGGAGGTGGTGGCCGTCACCGCCGTCAACGACCCCTTCGTCATGGACGCCTGGGCGAACTCCACCGGCGCGAAGGACAAGATCGAGTTCCTCTCCGACGGCAATGCGGATTTCGCGAAGGCGATCGGCCTCGACCTCGACGCCTCGGGCGGCGGGCTCGGCACGCGCTCGAAGCGCTACGCCATGGTGCTGGACGACATGACGATCACCTATCTCGCGGTCGAGGATTCACCGGGGAAAGCGGACCTCTCAAGCGCCGAGAAACTGCTCGAGGCGATCTGATCTCCGGATCGCTTTGCCTGACGTCACATTCTCCCAGCTCCAGGCAATCTGCGCTCACCGACGCCGCGTAGACGGCGTCGGTGGCGCGTTCGCCTTGGCGCGTCACTGGCGCAACTCCAGTCGATCGCCGCGACTTGTCTTGCACCGAACAAATCAGGAACATAAATCAAGAGACCTAGCAGGAAGGCCGTTCTTTGGATATCGCCCGCAAGCTCGCGATTCTCGCCGACGCCGCGAAATACGATGCGTCCTGCGCGTCAAGCGGCACGGACAAGCGGCACTCCGCAGGTCCCAAAGGTCCGGCTGGAATCGGCTCGACCGAAGGCGCCGGGATCTGCCACTCCTATGCGCCGGACGGCCGCTGCATCTCGCTGCTCAAGATATTGCTCACCAACGCCTGCGCATTCGACTGCCTCTATTGTGTGAATCGCACGACAAGCAACGTTCCGCGGGCGCGGTTTACCGTTGAGGAGGTCGTCAAGCTCACGCTCGATTTCTACAAGCGCAACTATATCGAGGGATTGTTTCTGTCGTCGGGCGTTGTCCGCAGTCCGGACTACACGATGGAGCAGGTGGTTCGTGTGGCGAAGACGCTGCGGCTGGAGCATGGCTTTAAGGGCTACATCCACCTCAAGACGATCCCGGACGCTTCTCCGGAGCTGATCGCAGAGGCTGGCCTCTACGCCGACCGGCTGTCGATCAATGTCGAATTGCCCACCGACGCTGGCGTGAAGGCGCTCGCGCCCGAAAAGGACATGCGCGCTGTTCGCCGGACGATGGCCGGGCTTCGGACCCGGATCGAGGAGGCCAAGGCCGAGCGCAAGGCGCCGCGCTTCTCGCCGGCGGGGCAGAGCACCCAGATGATCATCGGCGCGGACGCCTCCGACGACGCGACGATCCTGCAGACCTCCGCCAACCTCTACGGCTCGTACAAGCTAAAGCGGGTCTACTATTCCGCGTTCAGCCCCATCCCCGATGCGAGTTCGCGGCTCCCGCTGAAGGCGCCTCCGTTGGTGAGGGAGCATCGCCTCTACCAAGCGGATTGGCTGATGCGGTTCTACGGCTTCTCGGTCGGCGAGATCGCGGAAGACGGCGGAATGCTGGACCTCGCGATCGATCCGAAGCTCGCCTGGGCGCTCCGGCACCGAGAACGCTTCCCGCTCGACGTCGCCACCGCCTCGCGCGAGGAGCTTTTGCGGGTTCCCGGGCTCGGCAAAACGACTGTCGAGCGCATTTTGTCTTCCCGCCGCTTCCGTGCGATCCGGGCCGAGGACCTCAAGCGGCTGCGGGTCCCGCTCGGCAAGGTTCTGCCGTTCCTGCAGGTCGCCGATCACCGCCCCTCGATCGCGTCGCTCGACAGTGAATTCCTGCGCGAGCGGCTTGCTCCGCAGCCGCGCCAGATGGCGTTCGCTCTGTGAGCCTGCGCCGCATTCGGCTCGACGGCCCAGCCGACGTCGCCGGCTGGCGCACGGCCGCGCGAAAGCTGCTGGCGGCGCGCACTCCGCCACTGTCGGTGGTCTGGTCGACCGCAATCGGTGAGGAGGATCTGTTCGCGGCGGACGACGAGGCCGGCTTGCCGGCCGCGCCGGAGAACGCCGCGCAGGTCTCGGTGCCGCGGGCGTTTCTTGACCTCGCCGAGCGCGGACTGCTGCACAGCGACCCCGGCCGGTTCGACCTGTTTTACCGCCTGCTCGCGCGCGTCGCCTTCGACCGCGGCTTGATGGAGGATGCGGCCGATCCAGACCTCGTGCGCGCCCGCGGCCTCGCCAAGGCGGTGCGACGCGACATGCACAAGATGACGGCCTTCGTCCGCTTCCGCGAAGTCACGAATGACGACGGCGCACATTTCATCGCCTGGTTCGAGCCGGAGCATCACATCGTCGAGGCGACGGCGCCGTTCTTCATGAGGCGTTTCGCTTCGATGCGCTGGACCATCCTGACGCCGGAGCGCTCCGCCTTCTGGGATGGCGAGACGCTCGCCTTCGGCCCCGGCGCAAGCCGCGCCGACGCGCCCGACGACGACGCCCTCGAGGCCGTTTGGCGAACATACTATTCCAGCATCTTCAATCCGGCCCGGTTGAAGATCTCCGCGATGCGCGCGGAGATGCCGAAGAAGTATTGGCGAAACCTTCCGGAGGCTTCGCTCATTCGTCCTCTGATCGCGGAGGCCGCGAAAGCGTCCGCTGAGATGGTGAGCGCCCCCGCGACGCCGCCGAAGAAGGGACATCGCCCAATGCCGCAACCGGACCTGCTCGCGCCCGCCGACCGCACGACGCTCGAAAGCTTGCGCGACGAGGTGGATTCCTGCCGGAACTGTCCGCTCTGGGCCGACGCTACGCAAGCCGTGTTCGGCGAGGGGCCCGATAATGCGCGCGTAATGATCGTCGGCGAACAGCCCGGCGACAAGGAGGACATCAAGGGCCGACCTTTCGTCGGGCCCGCCGGAGCCCTGTTCGACCGCGCCGCCGAAGAGGCCGGGCTCGTCCGAGAAAACCTCTATGTCACCAATGCGGTGAAGCACTTCAAATTCGAGCCGCGCGGCAAGTTCCGCCTGCACAAGACGCCGGGTCCCACGGAGATCGCGGCGTGCCGCCCTTGGCTCGAGCGCGAGACGGAGGTTCTTGCGCCGCGCCTCGTCGTCGCCATGGGAGCCACGGCTGCGCGTGCGGTGATCGGCCGTCTGGTGAAGATCGGCGAGACGCGCGGCACAATTCTGAAGCGGGAGGGACAGCCGGACGTACTGGTTACCGTGCACCCCTCCTTCCTGCTGCGCGTGCCGGACGGGGAGCGCAAGCAAGAGGAATATCGCCGCTTCGTCGAGGATCTGAAGCTCGCCGCTCCGTTCCTGAAGGCGGCCTAAAGCGCACCGGAAAACGCGACGCCCGGTCCCATCACCGCAACATGGACAGGCTCGTCCGGGCCGATCGCCATTGAGGCTGGCGCGCGCACCGGAAGCGCCAGATCGCCGAAGGCGACGGTGAGAACGCAATGATCGCCGCGGAAGCTGCGCACCGTCACCTTGCCGGCTCTGCCTTCGCCGGACGCGACTGTCACGATCTGCTCCGGACGCAGGCAAAGCCGCGCCGCGCCGTCTCGGCAGCCGGGATCGGGTCGAGTCGGCAGAACGCCCAGCGCGGTTTCGGCGCGCCCGTCCCGCATCGTGGCGTCCAGGAAGATCGTGGGGCCTGTAATGCGGGCGACGGCGGCCGAGGCAGGCGCGGCGTAGACCGTCTCAGGCGGCGCTGCCTGCGCAATGCACCCCTTATCCATCACCGCGACGATGTCGGCGCTCGCGAACGCCTCTTCGGGGTCGTGCGACACAAGGATCGCCGAAGCGCCGGTCTTACGAAGCGCCGCCATCACCTCTTCGGAGACCGCCCGGCGCAGGTCGAGATCGAGTCCGTTGAATGGCTCGTCGAGCAGCACGACGTCCGGCCGCGGAGCGAGCGCGCGGGCGAGCGCGACGCGCTGCTGCTGGCCGCCGGAGAGCTCGTGCGGGTAGCGGGCGGCGAGTTCGGAGACGCCGACCAGTGCAAGCGTTTCGGCGATACGCGGTCCGCGCCGTTCGGCGCGCGTCAGCCCGAAGCCGACATTGCCGGCGACGCTCAAATGGGGAAACAGCGCGCCTTCCTGCGGCACATAACCGATCCGGCGCTTCTCCGGCGGCAGATGCGCCGTCGGCCCAGAAACGACGCGACCGCCAAGCGCGATCTCGCCGGCGTCGAGCCGGTCGAAGCCGGCTATGAGACGGAGAAGCGTGGTCTTGCCGCAGCCGGAAGGTCCTAACAGGGCGGTGACCGCGCCGTCCGAGGCGGCGAGATCGACGCCGCTCAGCACCTCGCGGGCGCCGTGGGACTTGCGCGCGCCGACGATGTCGACCGTCGTCATGGATCGTCCTGCAGGTCGTCGGCGCGGCGCGTGAATACGTAGACCGGAACAGCCGAGATCGCGACGAGCAGCGCCGCAAAGGGCGCCGCCGCGGCGTAGCGGCCCTCGTTTGCGTGCGACCAGACCTCGGTCGCGAGCGTCCGCACGCCGATCGGCGCCAGCATCAGCGTGGCCGTCAATTCGCGCACGATTTCGAGCGTCAACAGCGCGAGCGCGCCGCCGACGCCCGGCAGGATGTTCGGCGCGACGATCCAGGCGAAGGCGCCGAGCCCCGAGCGGCCCAGGCTGCGTCCAACCTCCTCGAAGCGCGGCGGGACGAGCTCCAGCGAGCCGCGAAGCGCGGACTGCGCGAGCGGAAGGAAAAGCGCGGCGTAAGCAGCAAACAACAGACCGGCGGTCTGGTAGGCCTGCGGCGCGAAGCGGATGGCGAAGAAGACGAGCGCGAGCGCGACGACGAGGCCCGGCAGGCCGTGAACGACGTAAGGCAACTTGTCCGCAAAGGAGGCGAACGGCCCGCGGTGACGCGTCGCGAGCAGCGCGAGCGGAGCGCCGAGCGCGGTCACCACCAGAGCGCCGGGCAGCGCGAGACCGAGCGACCCGCCGAGCGCCGGCCAGAGATCCGCAATCGCTCGGCCGGCGGAGCTGCCGACCGCCAGCCAGTAGGTCAGCATCATCAGCGGCGCGCCGAGCGCGAGCGCCGCGAGTAGGGAGAAGCCCGCGAGCGCGGGCCATGTCGCCCGGCCGAGCGGAACCGGCGGCCGTCGACGCGCAGCGCCCTTCCCGCTCCGCGCGAAACGCAGGCCGCGCCTCAAACGCATCTCGAGCAGCGCCGCGGGGAGCGCCAGCGCCAAAAGCACCGCCGATTGCAGCGCCGCCGTCTCGCCGTCGAATTCCAGCTGGTAGCTGTCGAAGATCGCGGTGGTGAAGGTCTGCACCCGGAGCAGCGCAAGCGCGCCGAACTCGGCGAACATGTGGGTCAGAACCAGCAGCGCGCCTGCGCCGAGCGCTGGGGCCGCCTGCGGCAGCGTCGCCTCGAAGAACGCGCGCCACCCACCGCGGCCAAGCGAACGGGCCACGTCCTCGAAGGCGGGGTCCATGCCTCGCAGCGCCGCCGCGACCGGAAGGTGCACCAGCGGATAATGCGAGAGGGTAAGAATGAGGATCGCCCCGCCCATGGTCTGGAAAGCCGGCCCGAGCGACGCCCAGGCGAAGCTCGCGACGAAGGCCGGCACGGCGAGCGGCAGCACGCAGACAACCCGCCAGCCCCGCCGCCCCGGCAGCGCGGCGCGCTCGACGCACCAGGCGGTCGCGACGCCGATCAGGGTGGAGAGCGCGGTGACGGAGATCGCGAGCAGCAGCGTGTTCACGAGCAGTTCGCCGGTGCGCGGCCGGAAGATCTCTGCGACCGCGACCGCCGGCCCGGCCTGCGCGCCGCGCGTGGCGACATAGGCCAACGGCAGTGCGACAAGCAGCACGGGGGCGCCCGCCGTCAGCAGCAGCCAGAGCGGAGCGCCCGCGTCCCGCCGGGCGACGGCGACCGCCGGACTAAAGGCCTGCTGGCTCAAGCCAGGCCGGCCTCGCGCCTGAGATCGCGCGCGAGATCGGCGTCCGCGATGTCCTCCGGCGTCACGTCCGGCGGATCGAGCTCGTCGATCGGTTTCAGCGCATAAGGCGACTGGACGCCCGGCCGCACGGGGTATTCCGCGACGGCCTCGACCAGCGCCTGCTGGCCCTTCTCACTGACGAGGAATGCGAGGAATTTTTGCGCCGCTTCCGGCCGCTTGCTCGAGCGCATCGCCGCTGCGCCCGAAAGCGTGAGCAGCGCGCCGGCGTCCTTGTGGCCCATGTAATGCAGCTGGCAGCGCATGCGCTCCTCGCCAAGCTCTTCGGCCACCCGGAACCAGTAATAGTTGTTGACCAGCGCCGTCGCGATCTCGCCGCGCTGTACGCCCTGCACCGCCGCCACGTTCCCGTTGTAGACTCGTCCGTTGTCGCGCAGGCCCTTCAGCCAGTCGAGCGCCGCCTCGCGCCCCTTCAGCTTGACGATGGCGAGCGTCTGCGCCTGGAACTCGCCGCTTGTCGGCACGAAGCCAACCCGGCCGCTCCATTCGGGCTTCGCAAAATCCGTCACTGTCGTCGGCAGAGCGGAGACCTGGATCATGTCCTGATTGTACGCGACAACCCGGCAGCGCGCGCTGACGCCGATCCATGCGCCGTCGCCCGCGGCGTAGTTCGCCGGAATCTGCTTGAGCGTTTCAGCCGACGCCGCCGTGAGCAGACCGCGCTTGGCGAGCGTCGCAAGCGGCGCGCTTTCCTCGGAATAGAAGACGTCGGCGGGCGAGGCGGCGCCCTCCTCCACCATCTGGTTCGCGAGCTGCGCGCTGGAGCCGCGGCGAATCGCGACTTCGATCCCGGTCTCCCGCGAGAACGCCTCGACGATGGCGTTGGTCGTTTCGGGATGCTGGCCATTGTAAAGGGTCAGCGGACCGGAAGCGTCCGCGGCGCGCGCGGTTCTGCCAAAAAGGGCTGCTACCGCAAAACCAGCGCCGGCAAGAAGAAGTTCTCGGCGCCGCAAGGTCCTCATTAGAAAGGCTCCAAATTACGCAGGATGCCCTGCGACGGAGTAAGAACTGCCGAAGCGTTCCCAAGTCAACTGCTCCAAAGCAGCCAGCCGCTTTGAAACGCGGGAGCGCCATGCGCGCGAGCTATGGCTGCGAGATAGATAGCACACTATCTATTTTCTGATGCACAGCGGCGATCCAGAGACGGCCTCCGATTTCGGCTTCGAGCTTGGCCTTGTCGCGCGCCGCTGGCGGCGCGCGCTCGACGAGGCGCTGGCGTCTTCCGGGCTGACCGACGCCAGTTGGAGGCCGCTCGTTCATCTCGCTCGTCTCGGCGACGGCGCGCGCCAGCATGATCTGGCGCGTTCGCTCGGAATCGAAGGACCTACGCTCGTCCGCATGCTAGACCGTCTAGCCGACGCCGGCCTCGTCGAACGGCGCCAGGACCCGACCGATCGCCGCGCCAAGACGCTGCGGCTGACGGAGGCTGGCCGCACCGCCGCCGAGCGCGCCGGCTCCATCGTCGGTCGCGCCTGCGAAGAACTGATCGAAGGCGTGGAGAAGGCGGACATAGAAGCCTGCCTTCGCGTGTTCCAGGCCGTCCTCAGGCGCGCCGACGGCGAGGCGGCCCAATGAGCGACGCGACCCTCGACGGCCTGCTGTTCGCAGTGCGGACGACGGTGGCGGCCCTGCTCGCTGCCTATGTGGCGTTCCTCGTGAACCTGCCGCAGGCGTCGACCTCCATGATCACGGTGTTCATCGTCTCGCAGCCGCTCGCCGGCATGGCGCTGTCGAAGTCGGTCTACCGGATCCTCGGCACCGCCGTTGGCGCGGTCGTCGCCGTTGCGCTCACGGCGGCTCTGAACGACATCCCGGAATTCTTTGCGACCGCCGCCGCCCTATGGATCGGGATCTGCGTGGCGGCCTCCGTCTATCTCCGCGACGCCCCTGCCTCTTATGGCGCGCTGCTGTCGGGCTACACCGTCGCGATCATCGCGTTTCCGAACGTCGACGCGCCGGACGCGGTTTTCCTTTCGGCCCTCGATCGCGCCGCCGAGATCACTGTCGGCATCGTCTGCGCGACAACGCTCAGCCAGACGCTGTTCCCGAAGAGCGCCGCGCAGGCGCTGCGTCTCTCGACGCGAGGGGCGGTGAACTCCGCTGCGCTCTGGGCCGCTGATACGCTGACCGGGCGGAACGACGTCGCCGCCCAGCGCGACCGGCGCCTGCTGATCGCGCGCGTGACGAAGCTCGACGCCTTACGGATCCACGCCTCATTCGACAGCGCGGAGGTGCGCCTGCTCAACCGGCGCATCCGCCTGCTGCACGGGCGGCTGATCTCCTTCATCGCCATGCTGGTCTCGACCCATGACCGCCTCGAAGCGTTGCGCGCGGCGAATCCGAACCTGGCCGAGACCCTGAAGCCTCGCCTGGCGCAGGCCGGCGCCGCGATGGCCGACGGCGTGACGCCGGAAGAGCGACGCGCGACGGCCGAGGCCCTGCGCGCATCGGCCCCCGACGCCGCAGCCATACGCGCCGACCGGTCGAGGCTGATCGAAAGCACGATCCTGAGGCGAGTGGCTGACCTTGTGGAGCTCCGCAGCGAACTCGCGCCGCTGACGCCGGCGGACCGCGGAGCTCTCGTGACGATCCCCGGAGAGTCCATTGCGCGCTACCGTGACCTCTCGCTCGCGCTGGTCGCCGGCGGAACAGCCTTCGCCGCGCTTCTGGCGACATTCGCCTTCTGGATCGGGAGCGGCTGGAACGCGGGCGCGGGCGCCGCGGTCCAGGTGGCGGTGATGACGAGCCTGTTCGCCCAGCAGGACGACCCTGGAGCCTCCGCTCTCAAGTTTTTTGTAATGACCGCAGCAAGCACCGTGGTCGCCGTGGTCTACGCTTTCGCCGTCCTGCCGCGGTTCGAAGGCTTCGAGATGCTCGCCGTCGCTCTGGCGCCCTGCCTGTTCGCCGCCGCCTTCGCGATGAATTTCCCTCGGACGACGCTGCCAGGCCTGGCCTTCTCCCTCGGCGTGTTGACCCAGCTCGGCCTGACCGACGCGATAGCGACGGACTTCGCCAGCTTCGCCAACAATGCGCTCGCGACCTTGTTCGGAATCGGGGCCGGCGCGGTGATGCTCGCCGTGCTTCGTCCGATCGGCTCCGCGTGGCCCATCGCCCGGCTGACGGCGGGCCTCCATCGCGACCTCACCTCCGCCTTCGCCGGGCGGCGGGCGCCGGCCAGGTTGGTCTTCGAGAGCCGGATCTTCGACAGGATCGACGGCATGATGGCGCGGTTGGATCCCAACGATCCGCACGATTTGGAGCTCGAGCGGGGGGCGCTTGCGGGGGTGCGTGTCGGACTGAACGGTCTGGCGCTTCGCCGCGTGGTGCGCGATCTGCCGCCGGGGGCCGCGAAGCCGCTCGCGGAAAGTCTCGCCGATCTCGCGCGGCATTTCCGACGGCTTGCCCGCGGCGAACGCTCTTCACCGCCGATGGCGCGCCTCGAGGCCGCCCTCGACGCCGCGCTCGCGGCGGACCTTCCCAGGGGAGGCGGGCTGGACGAGACGCCGATCTGGCTCTCGGCGCTCATCGCAAGCCTCGCCCAACACCCGAGGATGTTCGGCGCGACTCTAGCGGTGGAGAGGTCGGCGTGATCAAGGAGGTCGACGTCTTCGGCGTCTATGCGCCGCCGCTGCTGCTCTACGCCGCCCTCGCTCTTATCGTCTGGCAAGTCCTGCGGATCGTGCTCGAGCGCCTCGGCGCCTACGATCTCGTCTGGCGCCCGGCAGTGTTCAATCTCTCGCTTTATGTCCTGCTGCTCGCAGCGACAGTCGCGATCCTGAAATGAGAAACCTCATGCCCTCCCCCAAGGCCGTCGCCCGCGTCGCCGCGACGCTCGTCGCCTTCCTCGCCGCAATTGCGGGCGGGATCTATGTCTGGCGCGCTTACGTCGAGACGCCTTGGACTCGTGACGGACGGGTCAGGGCCGACGTGGTGCAGCTCGCGCCCGACGTCGCGGGCCAGGTGTTCGACCTCAGGGTCAAGGACAACCAGCAGATCCGTAAGGGCGACGTCCTGTTCGTGATCGACGAGGAGCGATTCCGGTTGGCGCTCGACCTCGCCCGCGCGACCGAGGCCGGGCGCGCCAGCGATCTGGACCAGAAGCGACGGGAATCGGATCGCCGCTCGCGGCTGACCAGCGCAGCGCTCTCCGAGGAGGCGCGCGAGCAGGCGCTGGCCGCGGTGAGCGCCGCCGACGCTGCCCTGCGCGCAGCTGTCGCCGAGCGGCAGACGGCTGAACTCAATCTAGAGAGAGCGGAGGTGCGCTCGCCGGTGAATGGCTACGTCACGAACCTGCTGCTGAAGACCGGGGACTATGTGACGGCTGGCCGGGCGGTGATCGCCATTGTGGACAGCGACAGCTTCTACGTCGCAGGCTACTTCGAGGAGACCAAGTTGCCGCTGATCCGCGAGAGCGATCCGGCCACGGTCCGGCTTATGGGCGACAGTCGCGAGATTGAGGGCCGCGTCGACAGCGTAGCGCGCGCGATCGTGGATCGAGACAATGCCTTGGGCGCCGACCTTACGGCGAACGTTAACCCGAGCTTTTCATGGGTGCGGCTTGCGCAACGCATCCCCGTCCGGATTGGCATTGGGCAAGTACCGGACGGCGTGCGTCTCTCGGCAGGACTGACCGCAACGGTTATCATCCGTCCGCGCGACCGGCAGTAGCCGTCAGAAAATAAGGGATATGGGCGGCCGCGCGCCGCCACCGGCTCAGAACAGTTGTACGACGGCCCAGATGATGCCCGCCCACAGAGCGAGCGACAGCGGAACGGCCATGACGAAGCCCCTCGCGAACGAGCGCTTGGACTTGCGGAGCGCCCGCGCGGGAGCCGGATAGCTGATGGAATGCGCGGAGATGTCGACCATGAATCACCTTCCCGTTCGGCCATTATCAAATGACGACCCGGGCACAGGATTCAACCCTTAAAGTAACGGGCGCACTAAGACCTCCGTCGTAGCCGACGAAGATTTGCTGCGATGCATAATCATTGTTTACTGCAGCGCATCGAATTCTAGCGGCTTAAAAGTCAGCATGTCCCATATTGGGGCGCCCGCGCGAGCATGGCGCGCGTGGAGCCCGCTCTGGAGGCGGACAGGGAGCATCAAGCCAGACGCGTGGCTCGACCTCTGGGCTAGATTCGAACGCGCCCTGCGCTTTCAGGGTTCCCGTCGTCGTTTGCCCCTAGACCGCAGGATGAGCCGTACATCCAGGAAGCACCGCCGCTTAGATGCGACGCACGCCGAAACGAAACGGACCCGCTCGCTGTCTCGATCATGGTCGGCTCAGACTCGTTCAAAGCCGCCGAAAAAATGGGCGCGGATCGCCGCTCTAGCGGCTTCTGAACGAACGTTGGACGGGAAGATCAATCCAGCCGCGCATGGCGAGCGAGGGCCGCGATGCGCGGCTGCGTATCTCTATAGATTTTTGTTCAGAGGCGAGCGGGAAGAGCCCTGTCGGGCGTTTGTGAGAACAAATCGTGAACGAGAGGTGATCTTAACGCGAACGGCTACCCCGCCCGCCCGGCCTCCGTCTTCTCGATTGTCTTGTGGGGTTCTGAGATATCGCCTCAGCGCTGGTACCTGATCAACTCCGCTTTCGAATATTGCGGCGTCTCTGACCGAGGCCTGCGATTACGACGAGGATGGCGTGCATGTCGCCCCGTCATGCCAACGCCACTCATCCCCTCCCAGACGCAAAAACCCGCCGGCTTTTAGCTGGCGGGTTTTTGTTTATTTGGTTGCGGGGACAGGATTTGAACCTGTGACCTTC
>NZ_SIUB01000015.1 GCF_004310425.1 Hansschlegelia quercus
CCCTGCGCTTCTCGTCGCAGTTTTGCTGCGGTGCGTTGAGGCGGTTTTGAATCGCTGTTAAGAGCCGGCGTGCGTTGGGGGAGCCTGGCCGTCCTGGGTCGTGGGCGGGCGCGGGTGATCGGGATAGTCTTCATGAAGGTCGTCGCCGGCAACTCCAACCGCGCGCTCGCAGAGGCCGTCGCGGCCTATCTCGCGACGCCGCTGACGCGCTGCAACGTGCGCCGTTTCGCGGACATGGAGGTGTTCGTCGAGATCCTCGAGAACGTGCGCGGCGAGGACGTGTTCGTGGTCCAGTCGACCTCGTTCCCGGCAAACGACCATCTGATGGAGCTCTTGATCATCATCGACGCGCTGCGGCGATCCTCCGCCCGGCGCATCACGGCGGTGATGCCGTATTTCGGCTACGCCCGGCAGGACCGTCGCGCCGCCGGCCGCACCCCGATCTCGGCCAAGCTCGTCGCCAACATGATCACGCAGGCCGGCGCCGACCGCGTGCTGACGCTCGACCTGCACGCCGGCCAGATCCAGGGCTTCTTCGACCTGCCCACCGACAATCTGTTCGCAGCGCCGGTGATGGTGCGCGACATCAAGGAGCATCTGCCGCTCGACAACGTGATGGTGGTGTCGCCGGACGTCGGCGGCGTGGTGCGGGCGCGGGCGATCGCCAAGCGCATCGACGCCAATCTGGCGATCGTCGACAAGCGCCGCGAGCGCGCCGGCGAGAGCGAGGTGATGAACATCATCGGCGAGGTCGAGGGCCGGTCCTGCATCCTGGTCGACGACATCGTGGATTCCGGCGGCACGCTGGTGAACGCGGCCGACGCGCTGCTCGCGCAAGGGGCGAAGGAGGTCTACGCCTACCTCACCCACGGCGTGCTGTCGGGCGGGGCGGTGGCGCGGATCTCGGGCTCGCGGATCAAGGAGATGGTGATCACCGACTCGATCCAGCCGACCGAGGCGGTGCGGGTCGCCAAGAACATCCGCACCATCTCCATCGCGACCCTGATCGGCGAAGCCATCGCCCGAACCTCCTCAGAAGAAAGCGTCTCAAGCCTGTTCGATTGA
>NZ_SIUB01000007.1 GCF_004310425.1 Hansschlegelia quercus
CAACGCACGCCGGCTCTTAACAGCGATTCAAAACCGCCTCAACGCACCGCAGCAAAACTGCGACGAGAAGCGCAGGGATGGTTTACGCCAGAGCGATGGCGGCGATGAGCCGTCCGTAATCCGGCTCGCCGCGATGCGTGGCGCGGCGGAAGCTGAAGAAGCGCGTCTCGTCCGCATAAGTGTCGAACCCGACGTCGTCGGCCGCCCCGACGCCCGCCTGTTCGAGCCGCTTCATCACATAGCCCGCAAGGTCGAACAGCGCGTGGCCGGGCTTGGCGGAAGGCGCGAAGAAGCGGGCATGGCCCGGATCGACGGCGGTGAAGCGCGCGGAAAACTCCGGTCCGACCTCGTAGCTCTTCTGGCGGATGCAGGGGCCGAGCGCCGCGGTCACGTCCTTCCGGCTGGCGCCGAGTGATTCCATGCGAAGAAGCGTCGCCTCCAGCACGCCGCCGAAGGCGCCCTTCCAGCCGGCATGCGCCGCCGCCACGACGCCGGCCTTGGAGTCGGCGAACAGCACAGGACCGCAATCCGCGACCGTCACCGCGACGGCGACGCCCGGTCTGTTCGTCGCCACCGCGTCGACATGCGGCGCGTCCCCGCGCGCCCAGGGACCGTCCGCGGCGACGCATTCGGCGGAATGAACCTGCCACGGCACGGTCAGGCGATCGGCGCTCAGCCCGAGCGCCAGCGTCATCCGCCGCCGGTTCTCACGCACCGCGTCGGGGGCGTCGCTGGAGCCGAGGCCGCCGTTGAGGCTGGCGTAGATCCCGGTGGAAATGCCGCCCTCGCGGGTGAAGAAGGCGTGGACGATCCCGGGAAGCGCCGCGAGCTTCGGCGCAGTCACAAAAGGCGGAATTGGCGATGCGGCGTCGGTCATTCAGGTCTCCGACTGGCGAATCCGGGGAGAGGGCCAAGGCGAGGATCGGCGAAGGCGAGCGCCTTGAACAGCGCTCCCATGCCGGTCGGCGATGGATCGGTCAGACGCGCTACGGCCGCGGCGATGGCGTCGCGTTGCGCCTCGGTTGCATTCCCGGAGAGCCGTTCGGCGCGCGCGGAGAGGCCGAGCCGGGCGAGCAGTTCGCCCTGAGAGACGAGCGCCATCACGTCCGCGCCGCCGCAGCGCGCTGCGGCGGCGAGCGTGCCGAAATCGACATGCGCGGTCAGGTCAGCCTCGCCGGGTTCGGCCAGCGGGTCGGCGAAGGCGTGAGCCTTCATCGCCTGCAGCGTGTCTCCCGCGGATTGCGCCGCGCCGTAATCGATCGCCAGCGCCGCGCCGCCATGAGCCGCGAGGTGCTTTGCGATCTGTGAGACGATCGCGAGCGCTCCCGGGGAGATCTCAAGGACCGAGCCGACCGGACGCTCCGGCGGCTCGACGTCGGAGGGCGCGTCGGCCGACAGCCCAAAGGCGAGCGCGCCATCGTCGTCGAGGCCTATCAGCCGTTCACGCCAGCCGTCGGCTGTGCGCGCGAACTGGCGGATCGGCAATGCGTCGAAGAACTCGTTCGCGACGATGATCGCGGGCAGGGGATCGGGGCCGGAGGCAAGCGCCTCCTCGACGGTCGCCGCCCACCGAACATTCACGCCAGCCAGCGCGCGAGCCTGGACATCGCGCAGCGTCGGGCTCGTCTCGACCAGCGTCACCTCGACCGCCTCGCGAAAGCCGGGCGCGGCCTTGGCTGCGCGGAGCATGTCCGCCATCAGCGTTCCGCGGCCAGGGCCGAGCTCGATCAATGCCACCCGCTCAGGCGCGCCCATCTGCACCCACACCGCGGCGCACCACAGCCCGATAAGCTCCCCGAACATCTGGCTGATTTCCGGCGCGGTGGTGAAGTCGCCGCGCGCGCCGAAAGGGTCGCGTGTGGCGTAATAGCCGTGAACGGGGTGCCCGAGGCAGAGCGCCATGTAGCGCGCGACGTCGATCGGGCCTTCCTGCTCGATCAGGCCTGCGATCTCGCGGCCAAGCGGCGTCATCAGGCTGGGCGGCGCGCCGCGTAGAGCGCGAGGCCGCCGCCGATCAGCACCATGGGAGCCGACAGGACCATGCCCATGGTCAGTCCGCCCGCGAGATAGCCGATCTGCGCGTCCGGCTCGCGGAAGAACTCGCCGACGATCCGCGCCGCGCCGTAGCCCGCGACGAAGACGCCCGTCACCAAGCCCGGCCGCTTGAGCGCGCCGGCGCGCACCAGCAGCTGGACGAGGATGAACAGGACGATGCCCTCCAACGCCGCTTGGTAAAGCTGGCTTGGGTGGCGCGGCTCGGGGCCGCCATAGGGGAAGACCATCGCCCAGGGCACGTCGCTCGGCCGGCCGAACAGCTCGCCATTGATGAAGTTGGCGATGCGGCCGAAGAACAGGCCGACCGGCGTCACGGCCGCGGCGACGTCGAAGACGGAAAAGACCGGCAGCGTCCGCGCCCGCGCGAACAGAGTGAGCGCCAGCGCCGCGCCCAGGAAGCCGCCGTGGAAGCTCATGCCGCCGTGCCAGAGCTTCAGCGCTTCGAGCGGCTCGTCGAGGTAGTGGGGCAGGTCGTAGAACAGGACGTAGCCGAGCCGGCCGCCCAGGATCAGGCCGAAGGCGACCCAGACGATCAGGTCGTCGATGTCGGCCGGTCTCGGATGACGCGCTGCGCCCCACAGGCGATCGGCCGCGCAGATGCGCTTCGCCAGCCACCAGCCGAGCAGAAGGCCTGCGATATAGGCGAGCGCATACCAGCGGATCGCGAGCGGGCCGATCTCAAGCGCGATCGGGTCGATCGCGGGGAAGGCGATGGCGAATAAGGGCATGACGCGCTCAGCGGTAAGGCGAGCGCGTCATGGGCTTGAGGAGGTTGAGGTGTCAAGCCGCGGGGCGACGAGCGCTCCGCGGCCGGTCGGTCAGGCTCAGCGGCCTGGGAAGGCGCCGCGGCCAACGCCGCGCGACACGCTGTTCGCCCTGTCGACGTTCGCGCCGCCTGCGATGGCTGCGCTGTAAGGGCGGTCCTGCTCGACGCTCGGCCGCTGGTCGAGCGGCACGCCCCGCTGGACGGCGGAGGACGCAGAATAGCCGGTGATCGTGTATTTGTTGACGGGAGCGGCGGTAGCCGCGGTGGAAACCAGCGCAAGCGCGCCAATGGCTGCGATGATGGACTTCATGACGGGTCTCCCTTGACCAAGGGCGTCGCGAAGGCGGCGTCCGATGGCAGCGAGATAAGAACTGCGCTGTCGCAATGAATATGCCGAGTGTGCATTGATCTTGATGCGTCAGTGCAATCGCATTAGCGCTCGCTGGCCCGCCTTGCCTCAGCTCTCTTGTCCGCCGGCCCGCGGCGGGCCACATCACCACTGCAATGTCAGACGGAAGGCGCGATCACCATGACCGAGACCCGCGGCCGCGTATTCGACGAGATCGGCAAGCTGATGACCGACGCCGCGGGCGCCGCCGCCGGCGTGCGTCGAGAGATCGAGACGGTGGTGCGTCAGCAGGCCTCGCGCATCCTCTCCGATCTCGACCTTGTCCGCCGCGACGAGTTCGAGGCGGTTCGCGCCATGGCGCAGAAGGCCCGCGAGGAGAACGAGACGCTCGCCGAGCGTCTCGCTGTGCTCGAAGCGGCAGCCGGCACGCACCGCGACGACTTCCGCGGCGAGCCCGTCCCGGAGCCTGCGCCCCTCGGAGCGCCCAAGGGCTTCGACGATTCCGTCGGGGACTGATCCCCGTTGGGATTTAAGTTCCGCTGTTGCCCCGCAGCCAGTGTGCAGCGCGGCAGGCGGCGCCATATACTGATACAGGCGGCTCGAATCGGGCGGCGTTCATCGCCTCTCCTCGGGGCCGCGGTTGGCGGGCCGCCCGGGCTCGTCCGTCACGCGTAACGTCGTTTCCCACGCCCGTTTGCCGGGCCTCACCCGGGGAGGAGCTCATGGCTCTCATCGACGTGGACGCCGATCGCCAGGCCCATCCTGTCGACACGATCGAACGCATCGCGACGTTGAACGACTGGTCCTTCGACCGGTCGGGCGACGACGAGATCACGATCTCTGTCGACGGTTCATGGTCCGACTACCACGTCTCGCTGACGTGGATGGGCGAACTGGAGTCCCTTCATCTCGCCTGCGCCTTCGATCTCAAGGTTCCCGATCGCCGGAAGACGGAGGTTCTTGAACTGCTGACTCTGATCAACGAGCAGATGTGGCTCGGCCATTTCGACCTGTGGAGCCAGGAGGGAGTGGTCGCCTATCGCCATTCGCTGCTGCTTTCGGGCGGGGCGGAGGCGAGCGCCGCGCAATGCGAGGCGCTTCTGGAAGCTGCATTGGAATCCTGCGAACGCCACTATCAGGCGTTCCAGTTCGTGATCTGGGCCGGGAAAAGCGCGAAGGAGGCCATGGAGGTGGTGGCCTTCGAAACGGCGGGGGAGGCGTGACGACCGCGTATCCCAGTTGACCACGATTTCTGCCGGGCCGCTCAATCCGGGCGGCCCGGTCCTTCTCGTCGGCGCCGGCAAGCTGGGCGGCGCTCTGCTCGACGGATGGCTCGAAGGCGGCCTCGATCCGAGGCTCGCCTACGTGCTCGATCCCGGTCTGTCCGAGCCCGCGGCCGAAAGGCTCTCCGCGCTCGGCGTCACGCTTCAGCCGCAAGCCCCGGAACTCTCGAACGCCGCCGCGATCGTCGTCGCCGTGAAGCCGCAGATGGCGGCTTCCGTGCTGCCGGCGGTCGCGAGCTATGCCGGGCCGTCCTCGGTGGTGATCTCGGTGATGGCGGGGCAGACGCTTGAGGTTATCGGCGCAGCGCTTCCGCAAGGCGGGGCGATCGTCCGGGCCATGCCGAACACGCCGGCATCCGTCGGCCGCGGGATCACCGGCTGCTTCGCGGGTCCGGAGGTCAGCGCCACGCAGAAGGCGCTCGTCGACCGCCTGCTGAGCGCAGTCGGCGACGTGATCTGGGTCGACGACGAGGGACTGATCGACGCCGTCACGGGAGTCTCCGGCTCCGGTCCCGCTTACGTGTTCCTGCTGGTCGAAGCGCTGGCGAAGGCCGGGATCGCGGCCGGTCTTCCCGCCGACATCGCCGAAACGCTCGCACGCAGGACGGTCGAAGGGGCCGGCGAACTGCTCGCGCGCTCGCCCGAACCCCCTGCCACCCTCCGGCGCAACGTCACATCGCCGAACGGCACGACCGCGGCGGCGCTCGACGTGCTGATGGCGGAGAACGGACTTGAGCCGCTGATGGAGCGCGCCGTCGCGGCGGCGACGAAGCGGGCGAAGGAGCTCGCGCGGCCGGGATGACGGCTCGGCCCCGTCGGCCTATCTTTCTCCCGACGCACGGGACACGAGGAGATCAGCGATGAACGACCCGACCCCCGAACCGAAGGTGCTCGCCGATCCCCGCGAGCGCATCGTCGACGCGCTGTTCGCCCTGCTCTCGGACAAGTCGTGGGCCGATATCGGCCTCTATGAAATCGCCCTTCGCGCCGGCGTCTCTCTCTCGGAGCTGAGGATCCTGTTCCCCTCCAAGGGCGCGATCCTTTCCGGCTTCGTGCGCAAGATCGATCTCGAGGTCTTGAAGGTCGATGCCACGGACCTAGCCGGCGAGCCCGTTCGCGAACGGATCTTCGACGTGCTGATGCGCCGCTTTGAGGCGCTCGCGCCCTACCGCGACGCGCTGCGCAAGGTGCGCGATGGGCTGGTGACCGACCCGCTCGGCGCAGCCGCCATGAACCAGGTCGCCGTCTCCTCCATGCAGTGGATGCTGGCGGCTGCCAGCGTGCCGGAGAGCGGGCCGTTCGGGACCGCAAGAGCGCAGGCGCTGGTGCTTCTCACGGCTCGCGTGTTCCGGACGTTCCTGAACGATCCCGACGAAGACCTCGCGCGCACCATGAAGGCGCTCGACGAAGAGCTTCGAAAGGCCGAGCGCTGGGCCGAACGCGCCGACGATCTCGGCCGGCTCGCCGCGCCTTTCCGTAGCGCTCTTGATCGCGTCCTGGGCCGTTCGACGCGCCCTAAGCCGGATGACGACGTGGCGTCCGCCGCGTGAGCGACGGGCCTGCGCCTGAGATCAGCTTCGACGATTTCCTGAAGGTCGACATCCGCGTCGGCACCATCGTCGAGGCCGAGCCCTATCCGGAAGCGCGGAAGCCCGCGATCAAGCTCAGAATCGATTTCGGGTCGGAGATCGGGGTGAAGCGGTCTTCTGCGCAGATCACGAAGCACTACGAGCCGGCGGGACTAGTCGGGAAACAGGTCGTCGCGGTGGTGAACTTCCCGCCGAGGCAGATCGGCAAGTTCATGTCCGAAGTCCTGACGCTCGGCGTTCCGGATGCGGACGGGGAGGTGGTGCTGCTTGCGCCGACCACCGGCGTCCCAAATGGCGGGCGGATGTTCTGACCGCGGCGCTGCCCCTCTCTGCGTCTTTTTCAGTCCGGCGCGCCGCTAGGCCGGCACCCGCACGACCGCCCTCAGTCCGCCGAGCGGGCTCGACTCCAGCGTCACATCGCCGCCATGGCTCCGGGCGATGTCGCGCGTGATGGCGAGGCCGAGCCCCGAACCGCTGTTGTCCTGATTCCGCGCCTCGTCCAGCCTCAGGAAGGGGCGGAACGCATCCTCACGGTTTTCAGCTGGGATGCCTGGCCCGTCATCATCGATCCGGACTTCTAGCTTGCGCCCGTCGTGGACCGCGACGATCGCAATCTGGCGGGCGTAGCGCGCGGCGTTCGCGACGAGGTTCTGGAGGCAGCGACGGAAAGCGTCAGGACGCACGATCGCGAGCGGCTCGCCGTGGCTCTCCACGGTCGCGGTCGCGCCGGACGTCTCCGCGGCGCGCTTCAGCTCTGCCAGCAGGGTCGGAATGTCGGTCGGCGAGGCGGGTTCGCCGGCGTCGCCCTTCATGAAGGCGAGATAGCCCTCCAGCATGCGCGACATCTCCTCGACGTCGCGGTTCATGTCCTCGACCTCTGGCGTCTCGTCGAGCAGCGCGAGCTGTAGTCGGAAGCGGGTCAGGATGGTTCTCAGATCATGGCTGACGCCGGCCAGCATCGTCGTGCGCTGCTCCATTGCGCGCTCGATGCGGTCGCGCATCGCGATGAAGCTTTCCGCCGCCAGCCGGATCTCGCGCGCACCGCGCGGGCGGAAATCCGGCGCCGCCGGCCGCCCCTTGCCGAACGCGTCTGCGGCCTCCGACAGCGCGAGGATCGGGCGAAGCTGGGCGCGCAGGAAATAGACCGCGATGCCGATGAGCACGAGCGAAGCCGCCGCCATCCAGATCAGGAAGATGTGGCTGTTGGATGCGTAGGTCTGATTGCGGCGAGCCAGCACCTTCATGACGCTGTCGCCGAGCTGGACCCGGATCTCGACGAAATTCGAGCGGCCGACCGTGTCGATCCAGAACGGCAGCTTGATGTCGTCGGCGATCTCGGAGGACAGCCGCTCGTCCAGAATTGAGAAGAATGGCCGGGGCAGGGGAGTGGGCAGCTCCTGGGGAGGCAGGAACTCCACCTGCAACGACAGCCGTTCGCGGGCTATGCGGACGATGTTGGCGTCCGTCTCGCCATTCGGCGTGGACTGATGAAGGTCGACCAGCGCCGCGATGTCCCGGCTCACCGCCGATGACAGGCGCTTGGTCACGAGTTCGTAGTGCCGCTCCATGAAGACGAAGGCGACCACGCCCTGCAGCAGCACCATCGGCGCGATGATCAGGATCAGCGACTGCGTATAGAGCCCGCGCGGCGCCCGCCTGCGGATCCATGCTGGAAGGGCGAGCTTCCGTCTCATTCGTCGACGAGCAGGCGGTAGCCGAGCCCCCGGACGGTGAGCAGCAGGATCGGATTTGCCGGGTCCTCCTCGACCTTGCGGCGGAGCCGCGTCACCACGACGTCGACCGCGCGGTCGCCCGGCGCTGCGTCGTCGCCGGCGATCGCGGAACGTGGCACGGTTTGGCCCGGCCGCTCGACGAGCGCCGCCAGCAGGTCGCGCTCCCGATCTGTCAGCCGCACGATCTCCTCGCCCTTCTTCAGTTCGCCGCGGCCGCGGTGGAACGAGAACGGCCCGAACCGGACATCAGGGGCGGACGCCGTGAGCGAAGGCCCGGCGCGTCGGAGAATGCCGCCGACCCGCAGCAGCAGCTCGCGGGGGTTGAATGGCTTCGAAAGATAGTCGTCGGCGCCGGTCTCAAGGCCTGCGATCCTGTCCTCGGTCTCAGTGCGTGCGGTCAGCATCAGGATCGGCACGGAGGAGCGCGCGCGGACCGCTCGGGCGAGGTCGAGGCCGTTCTCGCCCGGCATCATCACGTCGAGCACCAGCAGATCGAAGGTCAGCTGGTCGAGTTTGACGCGGGCATCGGCAGCGGAGGCCGCGACCGTCACGCGATAGCCGTTCGACGTCAGGAACTTGTGCAGCAGGGACCTGATGCGCGAATCATCGTCGACGACGAGGAGATGCGCGGCGTCGTCGAGGATCGCTTTGCGTTCGGCTGCGGCCATGGCGTCAGCGCCGCGCCGGCGGCGGCTCGACGCCGGTGAGTTCCGCAACCTGCGCGCGCTCTTGCGGATCGATGATCTCGAACAGGAAGCGGCGCACCGCGTCGCGCTCGGCGGCGCTGCATTGACCCAGCGCACGGGAGATGCGCCGGGTCTGCAGGCGATGAAGCTCCTTCACCAGCCGGTCCCCGCGTTCGGTGACGAACAACAGGCGCTGGCGCCGGTCGGCGGCTCCTTCACGTTGAGTGACGAAGCCCTTGTCAACGAGCTCGCGTAGCACGCGGCCGAGGCTCTGCTTGGTGATCTTCAGGATGTCGAGCAGTTCGGTGACGCGCAGCCCCGGATTGCGGTCGACGAAATGCAGCACACGATGATGCGCGCGGCCGAAGCCGTAGGCGTCGAGCGCCTCGTCGGGATCGCGCACGAAATCTCGATAGGCGAAAAATAACAGCTCGATGACGTCGAAGGCCGGCGTCTCGCCGCCCTCCGGCTCGGTTTGCGCCCGCGGACGCGCTTCCGGCTCGCCGGCCAAAATTACGTCAGTCATGTTGACTTAATTCGATCCTGTCGCCAGAGTGCCGACGAATTCGCGAGAGGCTCGTCGGTCATCGACGGCTTCCGCCTTCCGCGCCATAGTGGCGCAGCGGACGATACCGGGTCGACGGCGCAGACGCAAAACGACGCCGCTGACTGGGCGACGGATCGGCGCCGCCCGGCGGCCCGAATGAGACGTGAGGAGTTCGGACGATGGCCGACGGCCAACCCTTCGACAACCGTCCCGGAGAGATCTGGTTCGACGGCGCCTTTGTTCCGTGGAATGACGCCAAGGTGCATGTGCTGACCCACGCGCTGCATTATGCGAGCGCCGTGTTCGAAGGCGAGCGGGCCTATGGCGGCCGCATCTTCAAGATGCGTGAGCATAACCAGCGCCTGATCGACAGCGGCAAGCTGCTCGGCTTCGACGTGCCTTACACGGTCGAGGAGATCGACCGCGCCTGCGAGGCGACGCTCGCCCGGCAGGGTTTTCAGGACGCCTATGTCCGTCCGATCGCTTGGCGCGGCAGCGAGATGATGGGCGTCGCGGCCCAGAACAACACGATCCACCTCGCGATCGCCGTCTGGCAGTGGCCGAGCTATTTCGACCCGGCCGAGCGCCTGAAGGGCATCCGCATCGACATGGCGGAATGGCGCCGTCCCGACCCGCGCACCGCGCCTTCAAAGGCCAAGGCCACCGGCCTCTACATGATCTGCACGCTCTCCAAGCACGCAGCGGAGCGGAAGGGCTACGCCGACGCGCTGATGCTCGACTGGCGCGGTCAGGTCGCCGAATGCACCGGCGCGAATGTCTTCTTCGTGAAGGACGGCGCGCTGCACACGCCGACGCCGGACTGCTTCCTCGACGGCATCACCCGCCGCACGGTCATTGGCCTCGCCAAGGCGCGCGGCATCGAGGTGATCGAGCGCGCGATCATGCCTGAGGAACTGGCGAGCTTCGAGCAGTGCTTCATCTGCGGCACGGCGGCGGAGGTCACTCCGGTCTCCGAGATCGCGGACTACCGCTTCTCGGTGGGCGACATCACCAAGACGCTGATGACGGATTACGCCGACGCAGTGCGTCCGCAGCAGGAGGCGGTCGCCGCCGCCTGATAGAGCCGCATCATCCCGGACGGCGGCGAAGCCGTCGATCCGGGATCGTGCTCAGAATTGAGCGATATTCGGCTTGCGATCCCGGCTCTCGCTTCGCTCCGCCGGGATGACCACTCAGGCCGTCTTCCGCAACCGCGTCATCCGGCGGGCGAGCTTCGCCTCGAGGCTGTCCGCTCCGCGCCGCTCCTCGGAGCGAGCGGCGAAGGCGCTGAGGGCCGCAGGCTCGCCCTCGACCGCAAGCACCACGAACACGCCGAGATCGTGCGCGACCAGTGCCGCCAGCCTCGACAGGATCGCCGCGCTCGGGATCAGCGTCGCGAACCACAGTCCCGGCATTGCCTGGATGCCCCCGCTCGGCATGTTGGCCGCAAGCGCGTGCATCAGGACCTCGGTGGTCTTACCCACCGCGTAGAGCAGCGCGAGGATCGTGGCGTAGCTCACCGCCTTGTCGAGTCCGAGTTCGGTCTCGCTCTTGAACAGCACGCCCCACGCGAATCCGCCCGCGGCGAGCGCCGCGATCAAACCGAGAGAGACCGCGGCCAGGAGCGCGTACATGCCGGCCGTTCCGAACGCGCCGTCGGCGCTGAGCGCGGCGGTCCGGACGGCAGTCGTGTTCGGAAACAGCCACGAGACTTGGGGCGTGTAATGCGAGACCGGGCGCCAGAGGTCGTGGCCGGCGCCGAACACGAGCACCGCCGCCAGCAGCGCATAGCCGCAGACGATTAGCGTGATCGCGGTGCGGAAGCTCATTCCCTGCGCCATGGGCGGACACTAGAGCCGGGCCGCCGCCGCGACGACATTAACCGTCGGTTAAGGTTAACACGCGTTAACCGGGCGGGTCAGCTGCGCCAGCGGTCCGCCGCCGCGTCGTCGGTGGATTTCGACGCCACCCATGCCTCGCCTTCGTCCGTCTCTTCGCTCTTCCAGAACGGGGCGGAGGTCTTGAGGTAGTCCATCAAGAACTGCGCCGCCTCGAACGCGGCTGCGCGGTGAGGGGAGAGGGTGACCACCAGCACGATGGGTTCTCCCGGCAGGATGCGGCCGTAGCGGTGCAGGACCAGCGCGTCGACGATCGGCCAGCGCGAGCGGGCCTCGGCCTCGATGCGGGACAGCTCTTCCTCGGCCATGCCAGGATAGTGCTCGAGGGTGAGGGAGACGAGCCGCGCGCCGGAATCTGCCCGGTCGCGGCAGAGGCCGGAGAAGGTGACCACGGCGCCTGTGTCGGATCGGCCTTCGGTCAGCCGCGCAACTTCCGCGCCGAGATCGAACGGTTCGCGCTGGAGCCGAACAGCCACGGCCTGCTCAGCCGCCCGTCATCGGCGGGAAGAACGCAATCTCGCGCGCTCCCGCGATCGCGGCGTCCGGCTTTACGTGGCGGCGGTCGATCGCGGCGCGCACGACCGCGCCGGTCGCGAAGGCGCTCTCATATTCCGGCCCGCGCTTTCTGAGCCAGCCGACCAGATCGCCGACGGTCGCGACGTCGTCCGGCGCTTCCGTCTCCTCCTCGGCGCGGCCGATACGCTCCCGCACCCAGGCGAAATAGACCAGCTTCATCCTTCGGGATCCTCGAACACGTGCCTTAGCCCGGCCCGGAGATAGTCGTAGCCCGTGTAGATGGTAAGGAGCGCCGAGATCCAGAGCAGGGTCAGCCCGATCATCACGTTGCCCGGCAGCACCGCTTCGCCGGCGGGGCCGACCAGCAGGAAGCCAAGCGAGATCATCTGCGCCGTCGTCTTGTATTTCGCGAGCTGAGTCGCCGGCACGCTGACGCGCAGCTCCGCGAGAAATTCGCGAAGACCCGAGACCAGCACCTCGCGCAGCAGGATGACGAACGCCGCCCATACCGACCAGCCGGTGATGGTGTTGTCCCAGGCGAGCATCAGCAGGCAGGCCGCGACCAGCACCTTGTCGGCGATCGAATCGAGCATCCGCCCGAGCGGCGATTGCTGCGCCCAGGCGCGGGCGAGATAGCCGTCGAAGAAATCGGTGATGGCGGCGAGCGCGAAGATCCCGAGCGCCGCCCAGCGGAACGGCGCGCCGCCGATGAAGATGCACGCGCCGACCATGGGAACCGCGGCGATGCGGCCGTAGGTCAGCATGTTCGGCAGGCTGAGCGCGTAGCGCCGCGACAGGTTCACGCCCCGTCTTGGCCGTTCGGCGCTTCGCAGATCGGCATGGATTTCGGACGTCATCGCATTCGCCTAGACGGTGCCCGACGCGAGTCCGCGCCGGTCGTCGGGACACGATCACGCGAGGGCGCGGGCGTCAACGAAAGCCCGGTCCAGGACTTCGGCGAAGCTCGCGCCTCACTCTCGCTTGTCGTGGAAGAAATCATAGATCGACTGGGCCATGGCGCGGCTGACGCCGGGGGTCTTTTCGAGGTCCGCGACGCCCGCGCGGGCGACCGCCTTGCCGGTGCCGAAATGGCGCAGCAGCGCCCGCTTGCGGGTGGGGCCGACGCCGGGCACCTCGTCGAGCGGGTTCGCGACGAACTCCTTCGATCGCCGCGCGCGATGCGTGCCAATCGCGAAGCGGTGCGCCTCGTCGCGCAGGCGCTGGACGTAATAGAGCACAGGGTCGCGCGGCGGCATGCGGAAGGGCGTGCGGCCGTCGATGAAAAAGGTCTCGCGCCCGGCCTCGCGGTCGACGCCCTTGGCGACGCCGACCAGCGGCACGCCTGTCACGCCGAGCTCGGCCAGCGTCTCGCGCGCTGCGGTGAGCTGGCCCTGTCCGCCGTCGATCAGCACCAGGTCCGGCCACGGCGGCGCGTCGTCCGCCGCGCGGCCTTCGACGTCTCGCGGGGATTCCTTCTGCAGCCGCGCGAAGCGTCGGCGCAGCACTTGCCGCATCATGCCGGTGTCGTCGCCCGGCGTCAGGTCCTCGGGGCGGATGTTGAACTTGCGATAGCTGTTCTTCTGAAAGCCTTCGGGCCCTGCCACGATCATGCCGCCAACGGCGGCGGTCCCCATGATGTGGCTGTTGTCGTAGACCTCAATGCGCTTCGGAGGGGCGGGCAGCGCGAAGGCCGCGGCGACGCCCGCGAGCAGCTTCGTCTGCGTCGAAGTCTCAGCCAGCCTGCGGCCGAGCGCCTCCCTCGCGTTCGACAGCGCGCGCGCGACCAGCTCCTTCTTCTCGCCCCGGACCGGGACCGAGACCTCGACCTTGCGGCCGGAGCGCACGGAGAGCGCCTCGGCGAGCAGCGCCTGGTCCTCGATCTCCTCGCTCAGCAGCACGAGACGCGGCGGCTCCTCCGCGTCGTAAAACTGCGCGAGGAACGAGCCGAAGACCTCGCTCGGCTCCTGGCCGCCCTCGGCCTTCGGGAAGTAGGCGCGTGCGCCCCAATTCTGGTAGGCGCGGAAGAAGAACGCCTCGACGCAGGTCTGCCCGCCCTCGGCGTGCAGCGCGAAGACGTCCGCCTCCTCGACGTCGCGAGGGTTCACGCCCTGATTAGACTGAATGGCGGCGAGCGCCGCGAGCCGGTCGCGATAGACGGCGGCGCGCTCGAAATCGAGCGCCTGGGACGCCTCGTCCATGGCGTGAGCGAGATCGTGCTTCACCCGGTCGCTCTTGCCCGAGAGGAAGTCGCGGGCCTCCTCGACGAGCCTCGCATAGTCGTTGAGCTCGATCTCGCGGGTGCAGGGGCCGGAGCAACGCTTGATCTGGAACAGCAGGCAGGGACGCGTCCGCCGCTCGTAATAGCTATCGGCGCAGGAGCGCAGCAGGAAGGCGCGCTCAAGCGCGTCGATCGTGCGACCGACGGCGCCGGCGGACGCGAAGGGTCCATAATAGTCGCCCTTGCGGGTGCGCGCGCCGCGATGCTTGGCGATTTGCGGAGCAGGGTGCTCCGAGGCGATCAGGATGTAGGGAAACGACTTGTCGTCGCGCATCAGCACGTTGAAACGCGGCCGCAGCCGCTTGATGAGGTTCGCCTCGAGCAGCAGCGCTTCGGTCTCGGTCTCTGTCGAGACAAACTCCATCGACCCGGTCTCGGCGATCATCCGGGATATGCGGGTGTTGTGGCCGACGCCGCGCGCGTAGTTCGCGACGCGCTTTCGGAGGCTCCGGGCCTTGCCGACGTAGAGCACGTCGCCGTTTGCGTCGAACATGCGATAGACGCCCGGCCCATTGGGAAGATGCTTGAGTTGAGCGCGGATGACCTCGACGCCGCGCCTCAGGCTTTCCGGCGTGTCCGCGTCAGCTGTTTCCGGCGACGCGTATTCCTCGATCCCGTCGCCTTCGACTGAGGCCACATCCGGCGTCTCGATCATGTCTGGGCTGCGATTCCCGCTCATCGCGTGAGACTTACACCTGCCCCCTCGGCCTCGGCGACCCCCGGGACGTGGGATCAGGCATGTGGCGTAGCTCACGCCAGTTTGAAGCGGCGGCCCCGAATTCGTCGCTCCTCCGCCATATTGCTGCGCCCGATGGACCTTACTCCCGCGGCACGAAAACTCGTTCGTTGGGCGAATGGTCGGGAACCAATCCGCCGTCACGGCGTTCATGCAATGCCGAGATTTGGGTCGCCCATCTCGGCTCAGGCGGTCGGGACGCCTTCGGGGAAATACTTTGACGAAACGGCTCGCCTTGCTCCTTGGAGCGATGATCGCAGGAGCGGCAGGAGACGTGGCGTTGGCCGCCGACATGCCGTCCTACGAGCCTGCGCCCGCAGTTTCAGTGCCGTCGTTCTCGTGGAGCGGGCCTTATGTCGGCCTGCAGGCCGGCTATGACTGGTTCGACGCCAAGAATCGCGCTAACGGCTTCTCGCCCGCGACGAAGCCGGATGGTTTCACCGTCGGCGCCTATCTCGGCTACAACCATCAACTCGACAATTCGCCGCTTGTGATCGGAATCGAGGCCGACGCGAACTATTCTGACGCCGACGCCCATCGGGGAACGGCGGCGTTCGGCGGCGGTCGTATCTCGAATAGCTTCGACTTTACGGGCGCGGTGCGCGGCCGGGTCGGCTACGCGTTCAACCGTTTTCTCGTCTATGGCGCGGGCGGCGTCGCGTTCGCAGATCCACAAATAAAGGCCGGCGGAAGCTCCGATGACACGATCGCGGTCGGTTGGACGATCGGCGGCGGCGTGGAGGCTGCGTTGTCCGACAACGTCACCGCTCGGGTTGAATACCGATATTCCGACTTCGGAACGGACTCCTTCAGCGTCGCGGGTAGCCGAGTGAAGTCAGATGTTAACGACAATCGTGTGCTCTTAGGCCTCGGTTACAAGTTCTCGACGGGATGGTGACCGAATTCTCTGGTCATCGACGTAATACGCGGCAGTAAAAGGTGTAATGGACGTCCACAGGGGGCGTCGGTCCGACCGCGGAATTGCGGTCTCGTCCTGACGGGGCGATGGGGAATCGGTAGTGTTGCCAAAGCGTCACGCGAAGTTTCATTTGGCGATCTCGACCTTCCGCTCCTCGCTTCTTTCGTTATAAATTGGTCACAGACCTAGACTCGAGGAGTTCTCATGTTCCGCCATATGTTCCTTGGCGCTGCCTCGGCCGCTGCGCTGGCCGTCACAGCTTCTTCCGCCTACGCCGCAGACCTGCCGGCTTACGAGCCTGCTCCGGCCGTCGCGGTTCCGTCGTTCACCTGGACCGGCCCGTATGTCGGCGTTCAGACCGGCTATAGCTGGGGCCACGCCGCCCGCACCAAGCCGGAAGGCTGGATGATCGGCGGCTACCTCGGCTACAACTACCAGATGGAAGGCTCGCCGGTCGTCGTCGGCATCGAGACCGACCTGAACTACGCCGACATCGACGACCGTCGCGGCGTGCGCCGCACCTCAACTGACTGGAACGGCGCGACCCGCGGCCGTATCGGTTACGCGTTCGACCGCTTCCTCGTTTACGGCGCGGCCGGCGTGGCCTACTCGGATCGTGAAGTTCGTCGCAACGGCGCCGGCAAGGACAGCAAGACTGCGATCGGCTGGACCGTCGGCGGCGGCGTCGAATACGCCGCGAGCGACAACGTCGCTGTCCGCGCCGAATACCGCTACAGCGATTACGGCAAGGACAACTTCAACCTCGAAGGCGGAGCGGGCGGCAAGTCTTCCTACGACGATCATCGCGTGATGGTTGGCGTCGCCTACAAGTTCGACTCGCCGTTCTGATCCTTTCCGCTCCTCGAGCGGATCTGAGACTGCCGGAACCCCGCGACGAAAGTCGCGGGGTTTCTTTTATGTTCCGATAACCTTCACGTCTCGATAACGACTTGGACGATAGGGTGCAGGCAGTCCGGTCGACCACAGGGTCGACGGCGTTGTCACCCTTGTTCGTGTTCGCGTTCCGGATGTCCCCCAATCCGGCTGAGTATCGAGGTTTCCCCCCATGTCGCGTATCGTTCGTTTCGCGGCGGTGTCCGCCGCTCTCGTCGTTTCCTCGGCGGCCATGGCCGCCGACCTGCCGGCTTACGAGCCGGCGCCCGCCTACGCCGCCCCCGCGGCTTCGAACTGGACCGGCGCCTATGTCGGCGCGCAGGCCGGCTACGGCTGGGGTCACTCCCGGACCAATAAGGGTCGTCCCAACACCCGTCCGGACGGCGCGATCGTTGGCGGCTATGCCGGCTACGATCACCAGCTCGACAACTCGCCGATCGTCGTCGGCATCGACACCGACCTGAACTACAACACCGCCCATGATCGTCGCGGCTCGACCCGCAACGACCTGAACTGGTCGGGCGCGACCCGCGCTAAGGTCGGTTACGCCATGGACCGCGTCATGGTCTACGGCGCCGGCGGCGTCGCCTATGGCGAGCACAAGCTCAAGGTTGCCGGCGCTGGTTCGGACAGCAAGACCGCTCTCGGCTGGACCGCCGGCGGTGGCGTGGAGGCGATCGTCGCCGAAAACGTCACGGCGCGTGTCGACTACCGCTACACCGATTACGGCGTGGATCGCATGCACCTCTCCGGCACGCAGCCGAAGACTGACATGACCGAAAACCGCGTCACGGCCGGCGTCGCTTATAAGTTCGGCGGCTTCTGATCTCGCCTTTCTCTTTCTTCCGAACTGAAGGCCCCGCGGCGTAAGCTGCGGGGCCTTCGTCGTTAAGGCTTTGTTGACCGTCTCGACTTTTAGCTTCGGCGGTGAGGATTCGTTAACCGGACCGCAGGACGGCAGCGTGAGAATGGCCCCGGCTCGCAACGACTTGTCCGGGCGAAGGATCGCTGCATGACGTCGACGAAGCTCCTGATCATCGCCGCCACTCTGCTCACCCTGTCGGGCGAAGCGCAGGCTTTCGATCTGGCGCCGTCGACCGACACGGCGACCGCAAACGGCGGCGCCTGGGCGCCGCTACGCGCGCTCGGCTTCGGCGGCTCCGTGTCTCCTAGTGGAGAAAAGACCGCCTTCGACCGAATTATGCTGGGTCTGGACGGGGACGTCGGCGGCCTGGACGCGCGATTTGCAAGCGCCGAAAGCCGGAACAGCGTCCGCGGGATCAGCGCCCGAGTCGGCTTCGCTTTCGACGGTTTCGTCGCCTATGGATCGGCGGGCGTCGCTTTCGCCTCCGCGGCTTTCGCGCAGTCGCCCGGCGGGGCGCGGCCGACGACAGCGGGATATGTGGTCGGCGGCGGCGTTGAGACGGCGCTGTTCGCAGGCGTCGCGGCGCGCGTCGAATATCTTTATGTCGACCTCGACCGCAGCCGCATCGATCAGGCCGGCGACGTTGCGCTGACGCCTGCGGGCGGGCAGATCCGCGCGGGCTTCAACTACCGCTTCTGAAATCGAGTCAGTGCGCGCGTGTCGCCCCGAAGGCGGGCGTCGTGGCGGCGAACGCGTCGAGCCATTGCACCAGCGTCGGATGATCTTTCCGCCAGGCGCCCTCGAAGCGCAGGTCGAGATAGCCGAGCGCGCAGGCGGTCGCGACCGAGAACACGTTCGGGACGGCCGGCGGCGGCGCGGCCTCGAGATGGGCGAGCGCCCGCTTTACCTTGCCGGCCTGCAGCGCTAGCCATTTCGCCGAGCGCTCGCTTTCGTCGCGCATCCGGACCTCGTAGATCTGGAGCAGAGCCGCGTCCATCAGGCCGTCGGCCAGCGCCTGACCCGTGAGCGCGTCGAACCGCTCGACGGGGTCAACCGGGATCAACATCCCGCCGCCGGTCAAATGGTCGAGATATTCGATGATGACGCGGCTGTCGTAGAGCACGCGGCCGTCGTCGAGCTCGAGGGCAGGGATCTTGCCCAGCGGGTTCAGCCCGCGGATGGGATCGTCATCGGCCGTCGTGTCGGTGCGGACGATCTCGATCTGGTCGATGATCCCCAATAGATGCGCCGCGATTTTGACCTTGCGGCCAAAGGGGGAGGGCGGCGAGGAGCGGAGGATCATGTCTGCGAAGTCCATGCGCGGCGGGGCCACTTCCTGCCACGCGCGGACGCGTGGCGAAAGCGAATATCCGGCCGGGGGCGCTAGACGCAGCCTCAGCCGCGGCGCCTAAAAATAAAGCCTGAGACCCTGACTCAGGTTAGTCGACGGAGATGTCGACCGCCTTGGGGCCCTTGCCCTTTCGATCGGGTTCGACCTCGAACGACACGTGTTGTCCCTCGGACAGCGTCGTGAGGCCCGATCGCGTCACGGCGGAGACATGGACGAAGATGTCCGCTCCCCCGTCGTCGGGCTTGATGAAGCCGTATCCCTTTTCGCTGTTGAAGAACTTGACCGTCCCGCTCTGCGCCATGAGCGCTGCCCCTGTACCCGATGCTCCGCGCTCCCGGCACGGCGACGCCTCGGCGCGCGCGAGAGGTCCGGCGCGTCCTGCTGCGGCGCGCAACCGCAGGCTTTGGATCGGCCGGGACGATATTTGGTAACGGCTTTGCCGCTGAGCTGGCAAGGCGAAATAGTGGCGGGAAAACGGTCGAAACCGCTGAATTACTGAGCGGAAAGCGGCTCGACCACAGCCCGCGCTCCCGGGCCCTGGGACAACGCATGCGCGATATTGGGAAGCCCCGCCGCAAGTTCCTCGGCCAGCGTCCAGGGCGGATTGGCGAGCACGAGACCGGAACCCGCGAGCATCTTCGGATCGCCGGGCTCGCGCGCTAGCAATTCGACGTTCAGGAGCTTCGAAACGCCGGATCCCGCCAGCGTCCTCAGGAAGGCGGCGTTCTCCGCCTTCGACTTGATCGGCCGCCACAGCGCGAAGATCCCGGTCGGCCAGACCTTGTGCGCGGCGAGAAAAGCCTCCGCCATGCGGGTCAACTCGCCCGTCTCTTCGAACGGCGGGTCGATCAGCACGAGGCCTCGCCGCTCGCGGGGAGGAAGCCAGCCGTTGAGCGCCGCCCAGCCGTCGATCTCGACCACTTTCACCCGCTTGTCGCGGCGCATGACGGCGGCGAGCGCCGCAGCGTCCCTCGGGTGCTTCTCACAGAGCCGCAGCCGGTCTTCACTGCGGGCGAGCCGCCGCACGATCTCCGGAGAGCCGGGATAAAGCGTCTCGCCCTCCGACTTGAGCGACGCCAGCGTCTCGCGCCACGGCGCAAGGACGGCCTCCGACGCTTCGCCCAGCGTCACGCCGCTGAGCCGTCCGACGCCGTTCCGCCACTCGCCCGTGCGTCCGGCCTCATCGCCCGCAAGATCGTAGATCCCGACGCCGGCATGGGTGTCGAGATAGCCCCACGGCTTGTCCTTGCCGTTGAGGTGACGGACGACGAGCGCCAGCACGACGTGCTTGAGCACGTCCGCGAAGTTCCCGGCATGGAAGGCGTGGCGATAGTTCATGGAGCTGTCCGGCGGGCACGCCATGCGTGCTTCGAGACGCCCGTCAAAGCGGGCTCTTCAGCATGAGGAACGTGCCGGTAAGTCAGAACGCAAAGTCTCCTCATGCTGAGGAGGCCAGAGGCCGTCTCGAAGCACGCATTACACAGTTGCGCGAGACTAGTCTTCGTCGGCCGGAGGCGACAGCAGCACCACAAAGTCCTTCGAGCACGCTTCGAGCACCCGCCATTCGCCTGAAAAGCCGGGCTCCAGCACCAGCGGGTCGCCGGGTCCGAGAGGCACCGGTTCGCCGCCGTCGGGCGTGACGACGCAGCGGCCGGAGCGCAGGCTGCACCATTCCCACTCGTCATAAGCCACGCGCCAAGCCCCCTCGCTCGCCTCCCAGACGCCGGCGAACAAGCGGCCGTCCGGCGCTTCGTAGTGCACGGCGGTGCGGAATTTCGGCGAGCCCTCGATCACGCGGTCTTCCGGAGGAGCGCTCTCCTCCCATTCGACCACGGCGCCCGCGAGCAAGTGCAGCCGCATCGCGGCCTCGACGGAGCTCGCGCTCATCGGCGGGCCGCCGGAAGCGAGACGCGCGAGGCGCGACAGGCGCTACGATCCACCTCGGGGCACGGGCGGAAGGCCAGATCCTTGGACATGCAGATGCGAACCTCGCTCATCGCGCCGCCGTCGCACTGAACGGCGATCATGGAAGGCTTCAGCCGTGGGTTGGCCGCGATGAAGGCGCGCTCCACCTCGACCGGCGAACTCTCGACGTCCTCCGACACGCGTTCCAGCGAAGGCGGCGTGACGACCTTACCTACGGCTTCACGAGCAAGCGCGAAATAAGAGACCGGATCGAGACCGGAGCAGGTCCCATGCGTGCGCCATTCGTGGCGGACGAGGCCGGGGCCCGGCCACAGATCGAGCACCCCCTCGACCTGCGCCCGCGTCGGCTGGCGACCGGTCGTCCTGCAGTTCTTAGGGAAGCCGCGTTCATATTGCGGCCAGAGACCGTGAAGCACGAACCCGCGCGGACCGTGGACGCCGCATTGCTCGGGGTCGGCGCGATCGCCGCTGCGTTCGCAGTAAGACGGCGACCAGGAGAGCGCGAGGACGTAGAAATCGAAATCGCCGGTCGCCTGCGCTGGGCCTGCGCTTCTCGATCCCTGCCGCCCGCCGATTTCGAAGTTTCGCTGATAGTCCTGCACCCAGCCTTGAGCGAAGACCGGCGCGGCAAGAGTAACGGAAGCTGCGAGCGCGAGGCCGAGCCTCGCGCTCGCTTTCACGGCTGCGCCATCTTGCAATCGGGGGCGTAAGCGAAGTTGCGGTCGAGGCCTGTCACGCACCAGTCAATTCCCGGCGCGGTGCTGAACGCGCCCTGCTTCTCAGCGACCAGCCAATAGACCTTGCGCGTCACACCGTCATTGGTCGCGGTCGTCGCCTCGCAGAAGCGGCGGGGGATGAAGGAGTGACCCCAGCTGCGATAGCCAAGCTCGACTGGATGGTAGAACGCGCTCGAGAGGACGAGGCCGGAATGCCAGTATTCCCGCTCGCGCGCCGCGAAGGACGATGCGATCCGGCTGTGGACGCTCGGGTCGTGACAAACCGGCAGCACCCCGGAATAGGGCCGGACATAGGCCGGATCCTTGGAGTGGCTGCTGACGACCGCGCGTTCGTAGGTCTGCGTGCGGTAGCCATAGGCGGGGGCGTCGGCGGCGAGCGCCGGGGCGGCCGAACCCGCGATGGCGAGAACGAAAGCAAGGGACTTGAGCGGCGTCATGGGGATGCAACTCTGGTGACGGCGTGATCTTCCCGACATTGTCGCCCCCGAACGGGCCAAATCAAGCGATGCCCGGCGTTGTGGTTAGCCGCCGTCTTTCGATCGCCATGCGGACGGGGTAGCCTGACGCCATGCATGCTTCGCCAATGGGGTCCGCGGCCCTCGCCCCCGCGATCGCCCAAGCGCCGTCCATGCCGCGCTTCCAGACCGCCCGGGACGCAGCGCTGAAGCTTCGCCCCGATCGGCCGCTCTACGGCTTCCGTCCCGCGACGCTCGCTGAAGACGCCCGCAGCTTTCTCTCCGCCTTCCGCGGCGAAACCGCCTATGCGGTCAAGACCAATGGCGAGCCGTTCGTGCTCGACGCGCTGGTCAAGGCAGGCGTCCGGTCGTTCGATGTGGCGAGCCCTGCGGAGTTCGCCGCCGCTCGCGCCGCCGATCTGAACGCCCAGCTTCATTACATGCACCCCGTGAAGGCGCAGTCCGACATTCGCCTAGCGCTTGAAACCTATGGCGTGCGCTCGATCGCGCTCGATCATGAAGACGAGGTGGCGAAGATCTTGCGCGTCGTGCGGGCGCTCGACATTCCGCCCTCCGACATCACGCTGTTCGTGCGGCTCGCAACCAAGGGACATGCCGCCTACGAGCTCTCGAAGAAGTTCGGAGCGGCCCCGGCGCATGCCGTCGAGCTCGTCCAGCGGATCGACCGGATCGGCTTCCGCGTCGGGCTCACCTTCCACGTCGGCAGCCAGGTCGAAGACCTTGAATCCTACGAGCGTGCTATCGCGACGGCGGCATGGGTAAAGGGCCGCTCCGGCGTCGAGATCGCCGCGCTCGACATCGGCGGCGGCTTCCCCGCCCGCTATGGCCGCGACCCGAAGAAGCACGTCGCTCCAGCGCCCGAGATCGGCGATCTCGTCGCCCGCATTCATCGCGAGATCGACGAATGGGGCCTCGGCGACCTGCCGCTGATCGCAGAGCCCGGCCGCGTCATCGTCGCGCGCTGCCTGTCGGTCGTGGTGCGCGTGCTGCTGAAAAAGGGCCAGCGGCTCTACATCAATGACGGGATCTGGAGCTCGCTGTCGGACAGCTGGACCGGCAAGCTGCTGCTGCCCGCGCGGCTCATCCCCGACCCCGCCCATCGCCGCGCGAAGGAGGACGGCAAGCTCACGCCCTACCGCGTCTGCGGCGCGACCTGCGATTCCGTCGATATCCTGTCGCGCCCGTTCTGGCTTCCGGACACGGTCGCGACCGGCGACTGGATCGAGATCGGCCACATCGGCGCCTACAGCCTTGCGCTGCGGACGCGCTTCAACGGCTTCTATCCCGACGACTTCGTGGAGATCGCGACGCCGTTCGAAGAAGCCGAAGGCCCCGAAGGGTTTGCAACTGTGGAGTCGCGGGGCGGGATGGCGTGATCGGCGGATGAAGGCCCAGTTGGCAGGCCCGGCTCTCAGCGATCTCCCCGGAACATGATCGGGAACTTCGACGGCTCGCCGACGCCGTCGCATTCTTCCTTCACGCGATATTCGATCATGCGGAAGGCCTCGCCGACCCACTCCCACGCGCCGTAGACGCCGCAATCGCCGGCTGCGCGACCTTTCTCGATCGCGGTGAGCCGGCGCTTTTCTGGCTCATAGGAGACGTTCGACAGCGTTTCGACGCCGCTCCAGCCCAGCGATTCCGTAAAGGCTGCGAACAACTGGAGCTCGAAACGGCCGGCGACCTTCGAGGGGTCCTCGACGAAAAGCGCGAAGCCAACATTGGTGGCGCCGGACGAGCACACGATCGCCCAGAGCGTGCGGCCGGAGCCGAGATCGGCCGCGAAAGACTGTTCGGCCAGGAAGGAGGGGTTCGCCTCCGCCTCGTCCCAGACCGGGCAATCGCGCGCGACCATCAGCTTGCGCAGAGTTTCGGGAATGGCGCCGCGCGTGACGTCGCGGATCAGGCCGGCGCGCGCCGCCGCATTGGCACCGCCGATGAGCTCGGAAAGCGCGTCCGGCCTGTCGGTCCGCTTCTGGCGCCCGTCGACGGCTGCGGCGGCCGCGCCGAAGCCCGGCAGCGGAATCTCCGCCCCCACAGGAGCGACGCCCGCGGGATCCGCGCCTTCGGCCATGATCGTCGTCTGCAGCGCCTTGCCGCGCCTGAGGAACGGCAGCAGCCGACGGCTCGCTCCGTCGGAGAGCCTAAGATCGAGCGTGTCGGGCTCCGCGCCCGCCGCGACCGTCATATCCGCGCCGACGCCGAAACGGAGCGGCGGGCCGCCGTCGACCGCAAGCGCCAGCCGAGGCCGCGTCAGCGGCGCCCGCAGGCCGAGAAGCGTCAGCACAAGGTGCGGCGGAGCGTCCTTCTGAGGCGAGCGCTGCGCGGCGAGCCGCACGGCGCGCGCTCCGTCCTGCGCGGCGGCTTCCGTGACGATGCGGCAATCCGGCCCCACCTTGGTTTCGACGCAGGTCGACGTCCAGCCGTCGAATCGCTGCGCGGGTTCGGCCGCAAGCGCGGCGAACGGCGCAAGCGCCAAGAGTACCAACAGAATGATGCGCATAGGGGAAGGCCGTCCGTCCGGCGAAATCGCCGGCAGGCTATCCCGCTCCGCCGCCGGTTTCGAGCCCCGCGCTCACGCGGGCTTGAGGCGATCTGTGGCTTCTCGCCGGAACCACATACGCTCTCAGCTATTTGTCTTTTGGGGACGCCGGGGCCAAGGCGCGAATTCGCGCGCCCATGGAGACGATAATGAGAAAAAAACGCACCTTCGCTCTCGCGCTCGCCGCGGTTTTCGCGTTCGGTGGGCTCGCCGAGACCACTCCGCAGGCCGCCGCAGCCGAACAGTCGACCTCCTCTTCCAGCATCGACAAGGTGCGCGCCGACGCGATGGCGCGCCTTGCCGAGGGCGACATCCAGAACGTTCGCCATCGCGGGAATCGTTATCAGGGCGGCGGTTGGAGCAGCGGCAGCCGTTGGTCGGGACGGTCCTACCGCGGTGACCGAGGCTATTACCGCGGCGGGTCCTACGGACGTCACCGCTATTACGGCGGCCGTCGGTATTACGGTCGAGACCGCTACTATCGGCGCCACCGCGGACGCGACGTCGCTATTGGCGTCGGAGCCGCAGCATTGGCCATTGGCGCGATAGCGGCGGCGAACCAGAACAATCACGCCCGCGGCAGTGACTGGTGCGCGCGGCGCTACCGCACCTACGACTACCGCAGCGGAACCTACCTCGCCTCGGGCGGCGTGCGCCGCGCCTGCCCGTAAGCAAGCCGACGATGTGGCGGGAGACGGAACTGACCGTCTCCCGCGGCGTTCTGATGAGAACGAACAAAGAACCAAGAGGGACACGCCATGCGCGACGCCAGCACTCCAGAAAGCCGTACCGACGCCCGCCGCGCGGCCGATCCTGACGCGCCCAAGCCCGGAACGCCTGCCGAGCACGTCGACACCAATCCGAAGACGGCGCCTGATCCTAATAGCAATGCGGAGAAGGACCCGGCGGATTGGGTCTCCGGCGACGAGCCCATGACCGGCGCCCAAGCGTCCTATCTCAAGACGCTGTCCGAAGAGACTGGCTCGGAGGCCTATCGGGACGACCTGACGAAGGCGCAGGCCTCGATGCTCATCGACGAGCTCAAGACCGCGCGCAACGAGGCGCGCTGAGCGCTAACGCGCAAGCTTGAGGGAGCGAGCGGCGTCCGCTTTCTCAGGCGGAGGCCGCTGCTCGACATGCCGTCCATGCGCGTGCTCACGTTGCGCCCAAGTCAATTCCGGGCAGTCTGCACGCGATGGATCAGAAGGCAACTGATGCGTTGCGGCTTCGTGGCTTGGCAGGCTGGACACGTGCTGCACAGTGGATCGCGCTGACGGCGCTTTCTTTCGCTTTCGTCATCACCTTGATGCTCGTGCGCCTGCCTGCGGCGCTGCTGATCGGGCCGATGGCGGCAGCGGTCATCCTGGCGCTGTCAGGCGCACGGCCCGGCGCGCCGAGAGGCGTGTTCGTTCTCGCGCAGGGGGTGATCGGCTGCATGATCGCGCGCGGCGTACCCGTCGCGGTGGTCGGCGAGATTGCGAAGGACTGGCCACTGGCGTTGTTTTCAGTGGTCTCGGTCGTCATCGCCAGCAACATCTTGGGCTATGCGCTCGCCAAGCGCGGAGGCCTGCCGGGAACGACGGCGGTTTGGGGATCGTCGGCGGGCGCCGCCTCGGCGATGACGCTGATGTCGGAATCCTTCGGCGCGGACATCCGCCTCGTCGCCTTCATGCAATATGCCCGCGTCGTCGTGGTCGTGCTGGCGGCGTCGGTCGTTTCGCGGCTCTGGGCGACGCCCGGCGCGGAACTCGCGATCGACTGGTGGCCGCCCGTCGACTGGCCCGCATTCGGCCTGACGCTCGTTGTCGCATGGGCTGGCGCGCTCGCGGGAAAGGCGCTGAAGATTCCCGCAGGCGCGCTGCTCACGCCGCTGGCGCTGACGATCGCGCTGCAATGGAGCGGCTTGCTAACGCCGGAGCTCCCCGAGTGGCTTCTTGCCGCCGCTTACGCGATCGTGGGCTGGAGCATCGGTCTTCGCTTCGACCGCGCGATCTTCCTGCATGCAGCCCGAGCGCTGCCGCGGATTATGAGTGGGATCGTCGCCCTCATCGCGCTCTGCGGCGGCATCGCCGCGGCGCTTCATTATTTCGCCGGCGTCGATCCGCTCACCGCGTATCTCGCGACGAGCCCCGGTGGAGCCGATTCCGTGGCGATCATCGCGGCGTCGTCGAGCGCGATCGATCTTCCCTTCGTCATGGCGCTCCAGACGCTGCGGCTAATCGTGGTGATCCTCACAGGCCCCGCACTCGCGCGTTTCGTGGCGCGGCGCGTCGAAAGAGCCAGGCTTCCAGGGGTCGCTTGACCACCAGCGCGCGCCGTCCAAGATCGGGCCGCTTCTTGAAGGGGGAAAGATGGACGGACCAGAGGCGCTGATCGCCCGCCGGATCGCGCAGGGGCGCGGGCTCGAGCCCGCTGACCTCGTCATCAAGGGGGCCCGGGTGCTCGATGTAGTGACCGCGACGCTTTTCGAGAGCGACGTCGCGATCTGCGGCGACACGATCGTCGGCACTTTCGGGACGTATGAGGGCGTCGAGACGATCGATGGGCGCGGGCTGACCGTCGCGCCGGGCTTCATCGACACCCACCTCCACATCGAATCGTCCCTGCTGACGCCGCTCGAATTCGACCGGTGCGTTCTGCCGCACGGCGTGACGACCGCGATCTGGGATCCGCACGAGATTTCCAACGTGCTGGGGACCGCGGGCATCGATTATGCGCTGGCGGCCGCGGCGGCCTCTATCATGGATATCCGCGTCAATCTCTCGTCCTGCGTGCCCGCGTCCCCGCTCGAGACCTCGGGCGCCCGGCTCGAGGTTGGCGACCTCACGCCCTATCGCGGGCGGGACAAGGTGATCGGGCTCGCGGAGTTCATGAACTTTCCGGGCGTGCTGAACGCCGATCCCGGCTGCATCGCGAAGCTCGCGGCCTTCGGGGACGGCCATATTGACGGCCACGCCCCGCTCGTCCGGGGCAAGGACCTCAACGGCTATCTCGCGGCAGGCATCCGCACCGACCATGAGGCCAACAATTACGACGAAGCCTTCGAGAAGCTGCGGAAGGGCATGAGCGTGCTGATCCGCGAAAGCTCGATCGCGAAGGATCTGCACGCGCTCTGGCCGCTGATCACGCCCGAAACCTCTGCATTCCTCGCCTTCTGCACCGACGACCGGAATCCCGTGGAGATCGCGGAGGAGGGCCACCTCGACCACATGATCCGCTGGACGATCGCGCAAGGCGTTGCGCCCGCTCACGCCTACCGCGTCGCAAGCTGGTCTGGAGCGAACGCCTTCGGCTTACGCGACCGCGGCTTGGTGGCGCCGGGAAAGCGCGCCGACCTCGTGCTGCTGTCGGACTACGAAGGCTGCCGGGTGGAGCAGGTGATCGCGGGCGGTCGGCTTGTGACGGATGCGCTGTTCGACGCGCGCCCGGCGGTTGCCCCGGTCGGGCTGGACAGTATGAAGGTCGCCCCTGTCGCGGCCACGGACCTCCTCACGCGCGGAAACAGGGGCGAGCGGCCCGTCATCGGCGTCGTGCCGGACAAGATCGTCACCGAACGGCTGACGCTTGAGCTCGGCGCCGAGGAGGGCGTCGTGCAGCCGGATCATGAGAAGGACGCGGCGGCGGTCGCCGTGATCTCGCGGCACGGCGTGAACGGCAATATCGGCCGCGGCTTCGTGAAGGGGTTTGGACTGAGGGCCGGCGCGATCGCCTCCTCGGTCGGGCATGACAGCCACAACATCTGCGTCGTCGGAATGGATCACGCAGACATGGCTGTGGCGGTCAATCGTGTGATCGCGCTGGGCGGCGGCTTCGTGGTGGCCGAAGGCGGCGAAGTGCGCGCGGAACTGGCGCTACCGGTCGCCGGACTTATCAGCCTTGAGCCGCACGAGGCGGTGCGCGAAAAGCTCGTCGCACTCCGAGCCGCCGCGTCGGCGCTCGGATGCCCTCTGTCCGAGCCGTTCTTGCAGGTCGCTTTCCTGCCGCTCGCCGTAATCCCGCACCTCAAGATCACCGACTTCGGCATGGTCGACGTGGACCGCTTCGAGGTCGTCGCCCAGTGATCGCAGTTTTGCCGGATCTCCCGAAGCGGGAAATCCTTGTCGTCTCGGACCGCTATCCGCCTGATATCGCCGGCGGCGCGGAACTGAGCCTGCACCTGATGCTTCGTGAGCCTGCGCTCCGCAAGCGCGTGCTGGTCGCGACCTTCGACCGCGCCGTGAGGAAGCCGACGCTCCGACGGTTCGAGGGCGTCCACATCATCGCGCTTCCGGCCCCCGCCGCCTGGCCGCTGCACCGGCTGAGCCAGGCCAAGGTCGACGCAATGAAGAAGTGGCCGCTCGGATTCAAATGGGCCCCGTTCGTCCTCGAAGCCGCGATCGGCCTATTGCGTGCGCCGGTCTCCCAGGTCGGGGCGCTCGCGCTGTGGATCGCGGGGTCGCCGCCGGGCGGTCCGGCGATGGACAAGCGGGCGACCGCCGAAAGCGGCGCGCCCGCCGCGCTCCGCGCGATCATCGACCGTGTCGGACCCAAGCTCGTGCATGCCGACAACGCCCGCGCGATCGTCATGGCCGCCGCAGCCTTGAGCGACCGCGACACGCCGATGATGGCGGTCGTGCGCGACCATCGCTTCACCCGCGCCGCCTTCGATCAAACCCAAAACGCTGGCCTTGCCGTTGATTGGAAGGGGGCGACAGCCGACCGTCTTGCAAACGACGCCTTGTCGTATCGGCAGGACGCTCTCCGGCGCGCGCGCCTCGTCGTCGCCACCAGCCGTCATCTCGAACAGACGCTGACGGCGGTCGCCACCCCGGGAACGCTCAGTCGCGAAGCTTTGGTTCCCGCTCCGCCGACCCCGCCGCGACCCTCGCTCGTGCAGCCACACATTTTTTCAGTGCTGCTTGTCGGCAGCGTCAATCCAGGCAAGGGCCAAGCTCATCTTTTCGAGGCTCTGCCACAGCTCCTTGCGATCGCGCCGAACGTGCAGATCGACGTCGCGGGCGACGGTCGAGACATCGCCAAGCTCAAAGAGCTCGCTGCGCAACATTCCGCGACGGATCAGGTGCGCTTGCACGATCATGTCTCACGAGACCGCCTTTACGCTCTCTATGCGGCGTCGGACGCTGTCGCGCTGCCGACCCTGTGGGACGAGCCGTTCGGTCGTGCGCCGCTTGAAGCGGGATCGGTTGGTAAGCCCGTGGTGGCCTATGCCTCCGGAGGCTTGGTCGAAACGGTGACCGACGGCGACAACGGCTTCCTGATCCCGACGGGAGACCGTGACGCCTTCATCGGAGCGCTCGCGAAGCTCGCGGCCGACCCGGAGCTGCGGGCGCGGATGGGGGAAGCCGGGCGCGGCCGTGCGGTTGGGTATGAACCCGCGCGGATCGCCGAAGCTCTGTCCAATCTGTGGGCGAAGGCGATGGCCTGAGCGCGCAGCGCCGTGGCATGAAGCTCCCATGGACGCGCCCGACCTCTTTGTCGTTTCCTCGCCGCTGCAATATCTGAACGCGGCCGAGCTTGCCGTGGGCTCCGATCGGCCGCCGGATCTCGTGCTGATCGGCGACCGGGCAGGGGCGGCCGACGGCGCGCTTATGCTGGCCAAACGCGACCGCAGGCTCTGGGGACGGCTGCTCAGCCATCCCGGCCGTCCGCAGCCGTCGCGCTGGCTGCCGCGGTTCGGGCGCGATCTATTGGACGCCGGCCATCGCATCAGTCTCGAGCGACTGGCTGCGAGCCTGGGATCTCGCGGCCGCGTCGTATTCGGGGACTACCGTCATGTCTCGCAGCGCGCGCTGATCGCAGGCGTGGAGTGCGACGAACTGGTGCTGCTCGACGACGGCTCCGTCGCGCCGCAGGTGGCGGCGTTTCGCGCTGGCGAGCATGTCGCCGATTTCGCCCGTTTCGCGCCAGGCTGGCTGCGAACCGAACTCGGCCGCGCGACGCTCGGCGAAAAGGCGCCGAAAGCGCCAGAGCGGCTCACCTACTTCACGATCTACGGGCGACTGATGCGGCGGCTGAAGGAGGCCGACGGAGTGTCGTCCCACGCCTATGAGCGGCTCCGCTCGCTCGGCCCGCGTGCGCCGCGCGGTGACGAGGTCTGGCTCATCGGCTCGAACCATGTCGACGCCGGCATCTGCGCGCCCGCGTCTTACAGGGCGCTGATCCGCGACGGCGCCGCGGCTCTTCGTGCGGAGGGTAAGACGCGGCTCGTCTATCGACCGCATCGCGGCGAGAGCCTGGACGCCGCACGCCGGCTGGCCGCCGAGATCGGCGCGGTTTTCGCGCCATCGCCGACGCCGGTTGAACTGGCTTATGTCGAGGCGCCTCTGCGCCCCGCGGGGATCGCAGTGGTGGCGTCGACCTCCGCCGACACGCTTTCAATCATCGATCCCGAGCTCGAGATCATCCGTTTTGCGCTGCCTGAAACTTATCTCGAGCGTCAACAGGGCCACATCGAGGCGGTGATCGCCGGCCATGACGCGTTCAATCCCCGGCTGCGCGTGCTGGACGTCTCGGCCGCGCCGCGGCACACCCAAGAGCGATGACGCACAAAGCCGATCTCCAGCCTGAAGGACGTTTCGCGGGTCGGAGGGCGCTCGCTCTCGGCACGTTCGACAGCTTCATGAAGACCGCGGCGACCGTCGGGCGGCTGTTCGTGGCGGAAGGCGCATCGCTCCGCCTCGCCGCGCTCTCGGCGGAGGCCGGGCAGCTCACCGCGCGCCAGTTGCGAGCCGGCGGCGTTGAGGAGAGCGTTCCAGTGCTCGCCGCCGAACAGCTGGTCGCGAGCCGGCTGTTCCGCGACGCCCATGTCGTGGTCGCGGTCGTCGACGGCGGGCGGGCGCGCGAGCTGTTCCTTGCGCTCTCTCGCGCCGACTTCTCGCGCGAGCCGACGCGGCCGATCGTCGTCGTGGCTTCGCCGGGTGTCGTCCTCACCGATCAGCTTGCAGGCTTCATGAGTCGCGCACCAGCCGACGTGCTCTGCTTCAACACGGCGAATGACCGCGCGCTCTATGAAGCGGCGGCGGCCGAGATCGGCCTCGACGCCACAAATGCGGTCGTCACGGGCCTGTTGGGACTGGACAGAGCGGCGCGATCCGGAACGCGCGGTCGTTCGGCGATCGTGTTCTTCGAGCAGCCCGTGATTCCGGCGCGGCGCATGCAGCGCACGCATCTGCTGGCGGGCCTCATCGACCTCGCCCACCGCTTCCCGGACGCCGACGTGCTGGTGAAGCTGCGCCATGCCCGCGACGAGCGCGCCCATCATTCGACGCGGTTCCACCTCGATGACATCTCGCGGGAGCTGTTCGCGCGCGGCGGTCGGCCGACCAATCTGAGCTTCACGCATGAGCCGGCTGCGAACCTCATCAGCCGCGCCTCTCTCGTGGCGACGGTCAGCTCCACCGTCGCGCTTGAGGCGATGGCGCGCGGCGTGGCCACGCGCATCGTCTCAGATTTCGGTGTTTCGGAAATCCTGGGCACGAGCTATTTCGTCGGCTCGCGCTGCCTCGCGCCGCTCGGCGAGCTCAGCCCGGCCATGGACGTCGCGGTCGATCCGCAGTGGCTCGCGCGCTCGGGCGCGGTCGCGACGCCCGAGCCGCTGCTCGCGCAGTGCGCCGTGCTGATCTACGGACAGGAACTGCGCGGCTCGGCTCTGCCGCTACGGCCGCTGACGCCTGCCTATGGCTCGGACGGCTGGCTCGATTTTGCGCTCGGCCGGGGAGGACCGGTCGCCGTTCACGCGCCGCATTTGCTGGAACGGCCGAAACGCCGCGCCTTCGTAGCCGCAGTTGCGGACAGGCTCAGGCAGATCCGTCGTTTCACGCCCCGGGGGTAATGCTGGGGGTCGTCAGGCCGGCCGAAGCCGTTTATCTCAAGCGGACATCGAGACGTCGTCGGAGTTCAGCATCGCATGGTCAGGATCATCGCCGAGATCGGCTGCAACCATATGGGCCAGCTCGAGATCGCCAAGCGGTTGATCTCGGTTGCGGCGTCGGAGTGCCGCGCTGACGTCGCCAAGTTCCAGAAGCGCAACAATCGCGAGCTGCTGTCGCCCAAGCAATATTCCGAACCGCATCCGAACCCCGGCAATTCCTACGGAGATTCCTACGGCGCCCATCGCGAGGCGCTGGAGTTCACCGTCGACCAGCACGCCGAGCTCAAGGCGTTCTGCGAAGACAAGGGCATCGTCTATTCGACCTCGGTGTGGGATCTGACGTCCGCCAAGGAGATCGCAGGGCTTGAGCCCGTCCTGATCAAGATCCCGTCCGCGACCAACCTCAACTTCGAGCTGCAGGGCTGGCTTTGCGAGAATTATTCCGGCGAGATTCATGTCTCGACCGGCATGACGACGCGCGACGAAATTGGCTCGATCGTCGACTTCTACGACGAGCGCGGCCGGGCGAAGGACGTCGTGCTCTACGCCTGCACGTCAGGCTACCCCGTCGCCTTCGAGGATCTGTGCCTGCGCGAGGTCTCGCGGCTGAAGGAGGCCTATGGCGGCCGCGTCAAGCAGATCGGCTTTTCCGGCCATCATCTCGGCATCTCGGCCGACATCGCGGCGCTGACGCTCGGCGCGTCCTGGGTCGAGCGACACTTCACGCTCGACCGGACTTGGAAGGGGACCGATCACGCCGCCTCGCTCGAGCCTGACGGCCTGCGCCGGCTGTGCCGTGATCTGCGCAACGTCGAGACCGCTTTGACCTACAAGCGCAAGGATCTGCTCGACGTCGAGGAAGAGCAGCGCAAGAAGCTGAAATGGCGTCCGGGCTTGCGCGCTTCCGCCTGATTCCGGGCCGCGGCTTGCCCGCCGCGAGCCTGCGTGCGAAACGCCCGAAGAACGGTCCAGTCGGAGCTTTGACGTCGGTGCGTTGCGTCGCGATCATCCCCGCGCGGGGAGGCTCCAAGGGCCTTCCGCGCAAGAACCTCATGTCGCTCGGCGGCGCCCCGCTTGTGGTCCGCACCGTCAGGGCGGCGCTCGCGGCAAAGCGGGTCGACGCGGTTTATGTCTCCACGGATGACCCCGCGATCGCGGCGGCGGCGTCCGATGCCGGCGCCGAGATCATCGACCGCCCGGCCGAAATCGCGACCGATCAGGCCTCCTCGGAGAGCGTCCTGATGCATGCGCTCGATCTCATCGCGGCGGAGGGCGATCCCGTCGACGCGCTCGTCTTCCTGCAGTGCACCTCGCCCTTCACGACCCCCGACGAGATCGACGCCTGCATCGACGCGCTCGGCCGCGACGGCGCGTCCTGCGCGTTTACCGCGATCGAAGACCACGGCTTCCTCTGGGGCGTTAGCGAAGACGGCTCGGCGTTCGGCGTGAACCACGACCACACGGCGTCCCGCCGGCGCCGGCAGGACCGCGCGCCCGAATACCGGGAAACCGGCGCCGTCTACGCGATGGACGCAGCCGCCTTCCAGGCGGCTGGCTCCCGCTTCTGCGGCAAGGCGGTGATCGTGCCCGTCGCAGGGCCGGCGATCGAGATCGACGACGCCAGGGACATGGCGGTCGCCGAGGCTTTGGCGGGAACGGCGCCGCGTGCGGCCATCCCGGCCAACCTCAAGGCGCTGATCATGGATTTCGACGGCGTCTTCACCGACGACCGCGTGCTGGTCGACGAGACCGGCCGCGAGGCGGTGTTCGCGAGCCGCTCCGACGGCATGGGCCTCAACCGGCTTCAGAAGATGACGGACCTCAAGCTGCTGATCTTGTCGAAGGAGCCAAACCCCGTGGTCTCGGCGCGGGCGCGCAAGCTCAAGATCGAGGCGATCCAGGGCATCGACGACAAGCTTCCGGAGCTCGACCGGTGGCTCGCTCGCCACGGGGTCTCGCGGGCCGAGGCCGCCTATATCGGCAACGACGTGAACGACCTCGAATGCATGTCCGCGGTCGGCTTTCCGATCGCTCCCGGCGACGCGCGGCCTGAGGCGCTTCGCGTCGCGGCTTACGTGACGAAGGCCGAGGGCGGACGCGGCGCGCTGCGGGAATTGTGCGAAGCGCTGATCGTGGCGCTGCGACGGTAGGACGCTTCAAGGCGCCGCGTGCTTCGAGACGCGCGCCGGAGCGCACTCGTCAGCATGAGGACGGTTGGGAAACCTCGCGGCCTCTTCATGCTGAGCAGGCTCAAAGCGCCGTATTGAAGCACATGACGGCTGAGCGGCGTTACTCCCGCGGCGTCTCGCCGACCAGCCGCCGCCTCACCGCCTTGTAAGGTCGGTAGACCTTCAGCCGTCTCGCAAGCTTCGCCAATCCGCCTTCGCTCGTGCGCCAGGCCTCGTCGATCGCGCGCTGGCGGTCGGAGCGCTCGATCGCAACGCGGAGATCTTCCTGGGCCGCGGCAGCGTTGGCGCCCGCGCTGAGCGCGGCTTCGGTCTCGTCCCTCGCCGCGAGGATGGTGTTGGCCATGGTGGCCGAAGGGGCGGCGCCGAACGCCGCAGTCTCGAAAGAGTGCAACGAGGGCGGCGGGGTAAAGTCGCCGTCAAAGCCGTCGAGCGCGGTCAGCAGCGCATCGGGCGAAAAGGCGTCGTCATAGCCGACATCGCGCAACCATTCCGATGCAGGCGCCCGGCGCGGCGCAGCGTCCAGCGAAGCGAGGTCGGCGAGTCTCACGCCGAGCCCCGAGCCCGCCATCGCCTCCGAGCCGTCGGCTGCGCCGAGCCCGAGGTCGGTCGCGAGCAGGCTCGGGACGCGATGATCGAGGGCGTCGAACAGGGCCGTTGACGACACCGTTCCGAACAGGGCGGCGCGGGAGAGCAGCCGCTCGAGCGGCTCGTAGGACACCGTCAGGTTTTTCGGGCGGCGGGGCAGGGCCGCGACGATGCTCGCCACATGAGCAGTCTGATTCCAGAAGGTCTGCCGCTTCGGCGGGACGCGCGCCTTGATCACGACCTCCCAGTCCGGGCTTCGCGACGCGAGGCCGGCGATCGCTTGAAACAGCGCCCGGCGACGTTCGGGCTCGGCCGGGACCGCCACCTGCTCGGCAAAGACGAAAAGCTTTTCTCTTGAAGCTGACGTGGGCGTCTGAGCGTCCCAGCGGCGGCGCAGGCCGGTCAGCGCGACCGGTTGTCGTGCGAAGGGCCCGCCGCCGACGATCGCCCCGAAGGCCTCGCTGTCGCGCAGGCCGTTCAGGCAGATCACGTCGCAGCCGAGCCGCCAATTCACGCCCTCCTCGAACCGCTCGTAGACGAAGCCGTTGAAGCCTGCGAACAGAGCGGGACGCGGCTGCCGCAGCGCGCGCGCGGTGAGCGCGAGCGTATGACGGAAGAGCGCTATGCGGCTGCCCGTCGCGAACACGCCAATCGCGTCGAAGCCGAAGGCGTCTTGCGAGGCGGCGAGCGCGCCGAGCGAGCGGCGCTGCGTCTCGAACGCGCCAGACACCGCCTCCGGAACAGGCCGACCTGCGTCGATCGCGAACGACACGTCGACGCCCCGCGCGCCGAGACGTCGGGCGAAAGGCAAGGCGCCGAAGACCTGGCTGTCGAGATCGCAGGCGAAAGCGACGCGTTTGATCGTCATGCGGATGGCGAAGCTCGCACGCGGCTCGACAATTGCTTTGGATGAAGAGCAACGAACCTCCGGTCGCGCGCGTTGCGCGACCGGTCCCGAGCCGCCGCGCTCACGTCCGCATAAGGCGTTCCCATGATGCTCCTCGCATACGTCGCCGCATTGTCCGTCATGCGGGGCCGGCCATGAAGATCCGCGTCGGGTTTGAGATCACCCATACCTTCCAGCAGCCCACCCCGATGCTTGCGATGCTGAACGTGCATCCGAGCCGTGAAAAGGACCTGCTCACCTCCGACATCATCTCGGCTTCTCCATATGCGCCGATCTCCGTCTACACCGACGGCTTCGGGAATCTGTGCAGCCGGATGACGGCGCCGGCCGGCGATTTTACGTTGCGGGCGGACGCCGTCGTCGCCGATAGCGGCGAACCCGATGTCTACGCTCCCGACGCCATCCAGATTCCCGCCGAGAACCTCCCCGACGACACGCTCGTCTATCTCCTGGGCAGCCGGTACTGCGAGACTGACCGGTTGAGCGGCCTTGCCTGGAGCCTGTTCGGCGGCGTCGCGCCCGGCTGGGGCCGCGTTCAGGCGATCGTGGACTACGTCCACCATCACATCCGCTTCGGCTACGGCTTCGCCCGCGCCACGAAATCGGCCTATGAGGCCCATGAGGAAGGCCAGGGCGTCTGCCGCGATTTTGCGCATCTCGCCGTCACGCTCTGCCGCTGCATGAACATTCCGGCGCGCTACGCCACCGGCTATCTCGGCGACATCGGCGTGCCAAAGGATCCCGCGCCGATGGATTTCTCGGCCTGGATGGAAGTCTATCTCGGAGGCCGCTGGTATACGTTCGACGCCCGACACAACAAGCCGCGCATCGGCCGCATCGTGATGGGCCGCGGGCGGGACGCCGCCGACGTCGCGCTCACCAACGTGTTCGGACCGAGCTTCCTGAAGACCTTCAACGTGTGGACGGACGAGGTCACCGAATAGCCTGGTGACAGGTCGCGCAGTCGTGGCGCTTTGTTCGAGCGCGCGCCCGCGCTTATAAGAGCGTGCCTTAACGGACACGCATCTTTGAACACGCTCTCCGCGCACCGCTTTTCCATCGCGCCGATGATGGACTGGACCGACCGGAACTGCCGGCTATTTCATCGCGCGCTGACGGGCCGGGCGCTGCTCTACACCGAGATGGTGACGACCGGCGCCGTGCGGTTCGGGCCGCGCGAGCGGCTGCTCGGCTTCTCGGCCGAAGAACATCCGGTCGCGCTGCAGCTCGGCGGGTCGGAGCCGGCGGAGCTCGCCGAGGCCGCGTCCATCGCGGAAGGCTTCGGCTATGACGAGGTCAACCTCAACGTCGGCTGCCCTTCGGGTCGCGTGCAGGACGGCCGGTTCGGCGCGTGCCTGATGGCGGAGCCTGCGCGCGTCGCCGAGTGCGTGGCAGCGATGAAAGCGGCGGTGACGATCCCCGTCACCGTGAAATGCCGCATCGGCATCGACGAGCAGGACCCCGAGGAGGCGCTCGACGCTTTGGCTGACGCGGTTGTCGCCGCTGGCTGCGACGCGCTCATCGTGCATGCCCGCAAGGCGTGGCTGAAAGGATTGAGTCCGAAGGAAAATCGCGATGTGCCGCCGCTCGATTACGGCCGCGTGTTTCGGCTGAAGGCGCGGTTTCCTCAAGTGCCGATCTCGATCAATGGCGGGATCGGCTCGCTGGACGAGGCGCTCGCGCTGCTCGAGCCCCGCGACGGCGTGAAGCTCGACGGCGTCATGCTCGGCCGCGCCGCCTACCAAAATCCGGAACTGCTGCTCGGCGTCGACGAGGCCGTCTTTCGCGGGACTCCACGGTATGCCAGCGCCCGCGAAGCGGTGGAGAGCCTTTTTCCCGCGATCGAGGCGCATCTGGCGAAAGGCGGTCGTCTCTCGAACTTCACCCGCCACATGATGGGCCTGTTCCCAGGCCAGCCTGGCGCGCGCGCCTTCCGCCGGCTTCTGAGCGAGGAAGGCCCCAAAGCCGGCGCCGATCTCGCTCTGCTCAGCCGCGCGCTCGACCTCGTCCGGGAGCGCCCGGGCGAGCGTGAAGCCGCGTGACCGGTCTTCTCGGCGCGACGCCGCTCAGCGAAATCGTCGAACTCGCTCTCGCGCTGCTCGCGGCGGGCGTGGTGACCGGCGTGCTGGCCGGGCTGTTCGGCGTCGGCGGCGGGGCTGTGATCGTGCCGGTGCTGGCCGAGCTCTTCGACCACATCGGCGTTCGCGACGACGTCGAGATGCAACTCGCCGTCGGCACTTCGCTCGCGATCATCATCCCGACTTCGATCCGCTCGTTCCGGTCGCACCAAGCCCGCGGCTCGGTCGACGAAGTTGCGCTGAAAGCCTGGATCGTGCCCGTCATGGCGGGCGCGGTTCTGGGCGCTGGCGTCGCCGGCTATGTGACCTCAGACACGCTCAAGTGGGTCTTCGCTGTCTTCGCGGCGGCGATGTCCGCCAACCTGATCTTCGGTCGCGAGGATCGGCGGCTGGCGAATGAACTGCCGAGCCGCGCCGTCATCGGCCTATGGGGGTTCGTGATCGCGGTGCTCTCGGCGCTGATCGGGATCGGCGGCGGCACGCTCGGCACCCTGTTCCTGACGCTCTATGGGCGACCGATCCACAAGGCGATCGGCACGTCCGCGGGCCTGGGCGCCCTGATCTCGATCCCCGCGGCGCTCGCCTATGTCGCCGCGGGCTGGCCGCATATGGCGGCGCTGCCGCCGCTCTCGCTCGGCTTCGTCTCGCTGATCGGAGTGGCGCTCATGGCACCCGTCTCTGTGCTGTGCGCGCCGATCGGCGTGCGGATCGCGCACGGTCTCTCCAAACGCAAGCTGACGATCGCCTTCGGGATCTTCCTGGCGCTGGTCTCAGCCCGGTTCGTGCAGGACATCCTGACCTGAGCGACTTCTGCGGTCAGTAGGTCCCGCGGAAATTGTCGCCGAACCAGGCGTAGCCGAGCGCGGCCACGCAGGCGATGGCGAGCCAGATGACAATGGCCTTCAATGCGCCGCCGGCGTTCCCGCTGTAGCGGCGCAGCAATCCGGGGCCGATCCATATGGCGAGGCAGAGCGCCGCGATCAGCGACGCCCAGCGCGCGTCCGGAAAGGAGCCCCAGCCGCCCGCGAGATCGGCGACGATGAAGGTCACCATCGCGGCGAGCACCACCGCGACCAGGATCTGCGACACGCCGCGCTTGTTCATTGCGCGGCCTCGCGAGCCTTGAAGAGCTTTCGACGGGCGGGGAGATCGGCCATCACACGGTCGCGGTCGTCATGCGACATGCGCGCCCAGGCGCCAATCTCGGCAATCGTGCGGAAGCAGCCCTCGCACCAGCCCGTGCCGGGATCCATGACGCAGACGGAGATGCAGGGCGACTTGATCGGGCGGCGGTCGAGCATGACGCGATGCTTGAGGCAGGCCGGGCGCCCGCGCAAGGCGCCAATTCGTGTGATCGATCAGCCCGCGGCGAGCGCCGCCAGCGCCGCGATCTCGGCGATCTCGGCGCAAGCGCCGCAGACGTCGCCGGTGTAGCCGCCGATCTGTCGGCGGGCGAGCGCGCTCACGGCCGCGGCTGCGGCAAGCGCGACCACGATCGCCGCGGCGCCGGCGAACTGGCCGAGGGCAAGAGCGGCGAGCGCGCCGAGCGCGACGCCGATGGAGACCGAAAGCGCCTTTGGCCGGGCCGCCGCTCCCGCGCCGTCGACCCTCGCCGGCGGCAGAAGCTGGGTGGGGAACAGCGCCAACGGCCGCGCGAGAGTGGCCGCCGCAATCACGCTGAGCGCCGCAGGACCCATGCCCGCCTTCTCCGCAATGCCGGCGACAAGGCCGACCCGCGCGACGAGCGCAAGCGTCAGCGCGCTCGCGCCATAGGCCCCTATCCCGCTGTCGCGCATGATCGCGAGCTTCCGCTCCAGCGTCTTGCCGCCGCCAAACCCGTCGGCGACGTCCGCCAGTCCGTCCTGGTGCAACGCGCCGGAGAGGGCGACCCCGACAGCCGTGGCGATCGCCGCCGCGCCGAGCGGCGGCAGACCGAGCGCGAGCGTCACGAGCAGGATCGCAGCCGAGCCGCAGCCGATGACCAGTCCGGCCAGCGGCGCCATCGCGGCCACGCCGTCGAAGATCCGCGCGGGATCGCGCGAGCCCCAGCTCGCCGGGACCGGCAGTCGCGTAAAGAAGCGCAGCGCATCGCCGACCGCATCAAACGGGCGTGATGGCGATGCCGGGTCGGTTCGTTCGTCGCTCATCGCGGGTCTCGAGCACGCCGCCTGGCGAAGACCGGGCAGGCAGGGGGATGTAGCATGCCAAGCTCAATTCAGGCGCCGTTCCGCCCGACGTAAGGCCCTTGGCGGTCGGGCGCCCTTCCGCTAAGCCCCATGTCCTTCGCAACGTCACGAGACCGTCATGACGCAGACGCCCAAGGCCGTCCCCGCGCCGAGCAACTCGGGCCTGCCCTTCGACGACATTCGGGCGCTTCTCACGCGGATCGGCGGGCCGGACGAAGCGGCGGTCGCGGCGGTCCGGGCCCGTGAAGCGCAGCTCGTGAAGCCGGCGGGCGCACTGGGCCGTCTGGAAGAGATCACCGAATGGCTCGCGGGCTGGCAGCGCAAGCCGACCCCGACCGTGGCCCGCCCGCTGGTCGCGATCTTCGCCGGCAGCCACGGCATCGCGGCGCGCGGCGTCTCGGCCTATCCGGCTTCCGTCACCCGACAGATGCTCGACGCCTTCGGCGCGGGCCACGCCGCGATCAACCAGATTTGCTCCGCCTTCGACATCGGCCTCAAGGTCTTCGATCTCGCGAGCGACCATCCTACGCCTGACTTCACGTCCGGCGACGCGATGAGCGAGCAGGAATGCGCGGCGACCATGGCCTATGGCATGGAGGCGATCGCCGGCGGGATCGACCTGCTGGTCGTGGGCGAGATGGGCATCGGCAACACGACGGTGGCCTCGACGCTTTCGGCGGCCTTGTTCGGCGGCGAAGCGGCCGACTGGGTCGGCCGCGGCACGGGCGTCGATGACGAGGGAATCGCCCGCAAGGTCGAGACTGTCGAGGCCGCGCTCGCCCACCACGGCGCGGCGCTGGACGATCCGCTAGAGGCGCTACGCCGCGTCGGCGGCCGCGAACTAGCGGCGATCTGCGGCGCGATTCTCGCGGCGCGGCTGGAGCGCGTGCCTGTCGTGATCGATGGTTTCGTCGCCACCGCCGCGGCGGCGGTCCTCCACGCCCTCGACGCCAGCGCGCTTGCGCACTGCATCGCCGGCCACCAATCTGCCGAGGCCGCGCATAAGCGGCTGCTCAAGCGGCTGGAGCTCGCTCCGATACTCAAGCTCGACATGCGGCTCGGCGAAGGCTCCGGCGGAGCGCTCGCGGTCGCGACCATCAAGGCGGCCGTCGCCTGCCATACCGGCATGGCGACTTTCGCGGAGGCGGCCGTCTCCGGAAAGGGATGAGCCGTCTCAGGCGGTCCGGCGCGCCGGGTCGTTCTTGATCGCGGAACGGACGAACTTCGTCACGGCCCAGATGCCGACGACGAGGCCCGCGGCTTCGAGCGCATAGGCGCCGTAATCGCCAAGGCCGAGGAAGCCCGCGATCGCCCAGCCGCCGGCCACGGAGGCCGCGATGGTCTGCATCGCGATCAGCACGGTCGCGCCGCCGAGCGTGGCTGCGCGGGCGATGGGCGATTGCTGCGACATGGGACGTCAGGCTCCGGCGTTCGACGGCGCTCTTTTAACACGGCGCTCGCCGCAGTCGAGCCGGGTTGCCGTGAGAGGCCCCCGGCTATACGCCTTGGCGCCCTGTCAGGCCGTCGAGGGGTATCGATGTCAGCAGCCGTCTCAGATCGTGGCGTCGTCGCCGCCCCGCACGCTATCGCAGCGGAAAGCGGACGCGCGATTCTCGCCGAAGGCGGCAACGCCTATGAGGCGATGATCGCGATGGCCGCGACCATCGCGGTCGTCTACCCCCACATGAACGCCATCGGCGGCGACGGCTTCTGGCTGGTGCGCGAGCCCTCGGGCGAGGTGCGCTATATCGAGGCGTGCTGCCGCGCGGGCTCGCGCGCGACGCCGGCTTTCTACCGCGACCGCGGCTACGACGCGATCCCCGCACGCGGCCCGCTCTCGGCGCTCACCGTCCCCGGCGCGATCAACGGCTGGCGGCTGGCGCTGGAGCTGGCCGAGCGCGCGGGCGGGCGGCTGCCGCTCGACATGCTGCTTGGCCGCGCGATCGCTCACGCGCGCGAAGGCTTCTCCGTTTCTGCCTGTCAGGGGCGCACCGTTCCGAAACTGTTCGACGAGATCGTCACCGCGCCGGGCTTCGCCGAGACCTTCATGCGGGACGGCAAGATGCTCGCCGCAGGCGACCCGCTCGTCCAGACTAGGCTTGCGGACACGCTGGAGCATCTCGTCCGGGCGGGGCTCGGCGATTTCTACGACGGCGACATCTCGCGCGAGCTCGCTTCCGATCTCGACCGCATCGGCGCGCCCGTTTCGCGGGACGATTTCTCCTCTCATCGCGCCAGATTGCTCCCGCCGCTCAGGATGACGATCCGCGGCGGGGTGCTGCATAACGCCCCGCCGCCGACCCAGGGGCTCGCCTCGCTCATCATCCTCGGCGTGATGGAGAGGCTGGGGATCAAGGACGACCAGGGGCCGGACTATCTCCACGTCCTCGTCGAGGCGACCAAGCGCGCCTTCGCGATCCGCGACCGCGCTTGCGTGGATTACGACCGCATGGGCGCGGACCCGCAGCGCTGGCTGACGCCGGAGCGGCTGGACCGGGAGGCTGCGTCGGTCGACCGCTCTCGGGCGGCTTCCTTCCCGGCGCCGGCCTTCGACGAGGGCGACACTGTGTGGATGGGCGCGATCGACGCCGAGGGCAGGGCGGTCAGCTACATCCAGAGCATCTTCTGGGAATACGGCTCCGGCTGCATTTCGCCCTCGACCGGCGTGCTGTTCCAGAACCGGGGGGCCGCCTTTTCGCTCGATCCCGCGGACGCCAATCCGCTCGCGCCCGGCCGCCAGCCGTTCCACACGCTGAACCCGCCGATCGCGGTGATGGATGACGGGCGGGTCATCGCCTACGGCACGATGGGCGGGGAAGGCCAGCCGCAGACGCAGGCGATGGTGCTGTCGCGCTACCTCTGGCTCGGCCAGGACGTCGAGCAGGCGGTAACGGCCCCCCGCGTGCGCCTCGGCCGCTCATGGGGCGAGGACGACGCCTCGCTGAAATACGAGACGCGGTTCGATCCCGAGACGCTCGACCGTCTGGCCTCGATGGGGCACGAGCTGTCCTCGTTCGGCGAAGACTTCACGGACGAGGCCGGCCATGCCGGCATCATCGTCCGCGACGCGCGCGGGCGGATCGAGGGCGCACACGATCCGCGCTCGGACGGAGGGGCGCTCGGCGTCTGAGTATGGAGACGATCCTCACCAACGCCCGTCTCGTGCTGGAGGACCGGGTCCTCGACGGCACGCTGACCCATGAGGGCGGCGTCATCCGCGAGATCGTAGCAGGACGCTCGCACGCAGCTGGCGCGATCGACTGCGAGGGGGACGTCGTCGCCGCCGGCCTGATCGAGGTCCACACCGACAATCTCGAAAAGCATTTTGTGCCGCGGCCGGGCGTCATCTGGCCGAACCCATTGGCGGCGGCGCTCGTGCATGACGTGCAGATGGCGGCGGCTGGCGTCACGACGGTGTGCGACGCCGTCTGCGCGGGAGGCTACGACGCCGACAACGATTATCGCCGCGCGATCTTCCACGACATGGTCGCGGCGATCGAGGCCGGCGTCGCGCAGAACGTTTTTCGCATCGACCACCGGCTGCATCTTCGCTGCGAGCTGAGCGACCCGCAGTTTCCCGAGGACGTCGCGCCGCATGTTGACCGGCCGCTGATCGCGCTCGCTTCGCTGATGGACCACACGCCGGGCCAGCGGCAATGGCGCGACGTCGCGCATCTCAAGCGCTTCATGTCGGGCGAGGGGCTTTCGGCGGCGGACGCCGACGCGCTGCTCGCCAAGCGGATGCGCAACGGCGCTGACGCGGCGGCGGTCAATCGCCCGCTCGCGGTGAAACTGTTCCGCGAGCGCGGGCTGCCGATCGCGAGCCACGACGACACCACTCTTGATCATGTTGCGGAAGCCGCGGGGGAGGGCTGCGCGATTTCCGAGTTCCCGACCACGCTCGAGGCCGCGCGCGCGGCCCATGCGGCCGGCCTTTCCACAGTGGGCGGCGCGCCGAACGTGGTGCGCGGCGGCTCGCATTCCGGCGGCGTCGCGATCGCGGAGCTCGCGCGAGAAGGCGTGCTCGACTGCCTGTCGTCGGATTATGTGCCGGCGAGCCTGCTGCAGGCCGTCAAGACGCTGACGACAGTTGCGGGCCTCGCGCTCGAGCGCGCCTTCGCGCTCGTCACCGCGCGTCCGGCGGCAATGCTCGGCATGGACGACCGCGGAAGGCTTGCGGCGGGCCTGAGAGCCGATCTCGTCCGCGTCCGCTTCCTCGGCGACGGGACGCCGATCGTGCGGGGGCTCACGGTCGCAGGGCGGTCGGCGCTATGACGCCGCGCTACGCGATCTATTACGCGCCCGCTCCCGAAAGCCCGCTCTGGGCGTTCGGCTCGGCCGTCCTCGGCTATGACGCCGCTACCGGCGCGCGCCGTCCGCCGATGGCGCCGGAAGGCTTTACGCAGGAGGAATGGACGGCAATTACCGCCCAGCCCCGCCGCTACGGCTTCCACGCCACGCTGAAGGCGCCGTTCCGGCTCGCGAACGGCGCGACCGAGGACGACCTCGTCTCGGCAGGCCGGGTCTTCGCGCGCGGCCGCAAGCGCTTTCCACTGCCCCAACTGACGATCTCGACCATCGAGGGATTTGTCGCGCTGACGCCGGTGGAGCGCTCGCGGGAGCTGGAGGCGCTTGGCGCCGGCTGCGTGGAGGCGTTTGAGCCGCTGCGCGCGCCGCTGACCGACGAAGAGTTCGCCCGCCGTCTGAAGGCTCCGCTCGACGACCGCCAGCGCGCGGCTCTGGAGCGCTGGGGCTATCCTCACGTCTTCGAGGATTTCCGCTTTCATATGACGCTGACCGGACCGCTCGCCCCTGACCAAGCGCGGATGGCGGCGGAAGGGCTGGCCCCGCTCTACGCCGAGCGCGCGGCGCCGATCGCGACCACGGTCGACGCGGTGACGCTCTATGTCGAGGAGCGCGCGGCCGACGGCTTCAGGATCGTCGACCGCTTCGTATTCGGGGGCTGAGAGCCGCGCCGGCGAACTCGTCCGCGCTATATCGCTTGAGCCGGGTTCGCCACCGCTTCGTGGGGGGCGACGTTTCCTCCGCAATCCTACCACGCCTCTCGCGCGTAGCAGAGGCGGTCGCCGTGACACCGGCGGCGGCGAGGCCTATCTACGCCTCCGTAACCAGAGAGCTTCTAATGAACGCGCCTTTCCCGTCCGGCGACAGCCGCGCCGTCCGACTGCCCGTCGATCATCCCCGCGTGAAGACGGGCAAGATAGGCGTGCTGCTGGTTAATCTCGGCACGCCGGACGGCACCGACTATTGGTCGATGCGGCGCTACCTCAAGGAGTTCCTTTCCGACCGCCGGGTGATCGAAACGCCGCGGATCATCTGGTGGCCGCTGCTGAACGGCATCATCCTGACCACGCGGCCCGGCCGGAAGGGCAAGGATTACGCCTCGATCTGGAACAAGGAGCGCGACGAGAGCCCGCTCCGCACCATCACGCGCAGCCAGTCCGAGAAGCTCGCGGCGTCGCTCGCCTCCGCCGCGCCGAACCTCGTCGTCGATTGGGCGATGCGCTACGGCAACCCGTCGATGGCCTCACGGATAGACGCGCTTCAGAAAGAAGGCTGCGACCGGCTGCTTCTGGTGCCGCTCTATCCGCAATACGCCGCGGCGACCTCGGCGACCGTCTGCGACAAGGCGTTCGACGCGCTAAAAACCATGCGCTGGCAGCCCGTGCTGCGTGTCGCGCCGCCCTGGGCCGACGACCCGGTCTATATCGAGGCGGTCACGGGATCGATGAAGAAGGAGCTCGCCAAGCTCGCCTTCGAGCCGGAGGTCATCCTCGCTTCGTTCCACGGCGTGCCGCAGTCCTATCTCGCCAAGGGCGACCCTTATCACTGCCAGTGCCAGAAGACGGCGCGGCTGATGCGCGAGGCGCTCGGCCTCGACAAAACTCGTTTCCGGATCACCTTCCAGTCCCGCTTCGGGCCGGAGGAATGGCTGCAGCCTTACACCGACAAGACGGTGGAGGCGCTCGCGAAGGAGGGCGTGAAGAACCTCGCGGTCTGCATGCCTGGCTTCACCGCGGACTGCTTGGAGACGCTGGAGGAGATCGCCGGCGAGAACGCCGAGATCTTCCACCACAATGGCGGCGAGAACTTCGCGGCTATCCCCTGCCTCAACGATTCCGAAGAGGGCATGCGCGTAATCGAGCATGTCGTGCGGCGGGAACTGATGGGCTGGATTTGAGGACGAAGGCATAAAGCATCGTCCCCGCTCGCCGGATCTGCCCGTCGGGTGACGCTTTGGTCCGTCTTGCCATTGCTCTCTTGCTCGGGCCTGATGCCGGTCGCTGACCTGCGCTCAAAGGACCATTTCCATGCCGCTTTCCGGCTTCGACATCGCCGCGATCGTCGTCGCCTTGCTAATCATCTTCGTGATTTTCGCCGGCGTGAAGACGGTGCCGCAGGGCTATAATTTCACTGTCGAGCGCTTCCAGAAATACACACGCACGCTTCATCCAGGGCTGACGCTGATCGTGCCGTTCATCGACCAGATCGGCAGGCGCATCAACGTGATGGAGCAGGTCCTCGAGATTCCGCGGCAGGACGTCATCAGCAAAGACAACGCCATCGTGCAAGTCGACGGCGTCGCCTTCTTCCAGGTCGTGGACGCGGCGCAAGCGTCCTACGAGGTGACGGACCTCCAGCGCGCCATCCTAGCGCTGACGATGACCAACATCCGCTCGGTCCTGGGCTCGATGGACCTCGACCACATGCTGAGCCAGCGCGACGAGATCAATACGCGCCTGCTCCACGTCGTCGACGCGGCGGCGGGGCCCTGGGGCGTGAAGGTCACGCGCATCGAGATCAAGGACATCACGCCGCCGACCGACATCGTCACCGCGATGGGCCGGCAGATGAAGGCCGAGCGGGAGAAGCGGGCGTCGATCCTCGTCGCCGAAGGCGCCAAGCAGGCGCAGATCCTTGAAGCCGAGGGGCGCAAGGAAGCCGCGTTCCGCGACGCCGAGGCGCGCGAACGTTCGGCCCAGGCCGAAGCGACGGCGACGGCGCTGGTCAGCGACGCCGTCGCCAAGGGCGACACGGCGGCGCTGAACTATTTCATCGCGCAGAAATACGTCGACGCGCTGAAGGCCATGGCGGCCTCGCCCAACCAGAAGACCTTCGTGCTGCCCTATGAGGCGACGGCGCTTCTGGGCTCGCTCGGCGGCATCGCCGAGATCGCCCGCGACAGCTTCGGCTCGGGCGCGCCGGCCGCCGCCCCTCGACAGACCGCCCAGCGCCCTCGCGGCTCCGTGCCTTCGACGCAGGCGTCGCCGCCGGAATCCGGCTTGGCGTGACGCGATGATCGAAAGCTTGCTTGTCGCGCTCGGTCCTTGGCGCTGGTTCGTCTTCGGCCTCGTTCTGCTCGGCGTGGAGCTCGTCGCGCCGGGCACGGTGCTGCTCTGGCTTGGCATCGCGGCCATCATTGTCGGGCTCGTAGCGCTGCTGTTCGATCCCGGCTGGCAGGTCGAGGTGGTCGGCTTCGCCGTCTTAGCGCTCGCGGCGGCGGTGCTGTGGTGGCGCATCGGGCGGCCCGACAACGCCGCGACAAGCGACCGCCCGATGCTGAACCGACGGGCCGAGCGACATATCGGCAGGGTGTTCGTGCTCGACGCGCCGATCGTCAACGGCGAAGGACGGCTGCGCGTCGACGATACGGTTTGGCGTATGACAGGGCCGGATTTGATGGCAGGCGCACGCGTGCGCGTCGTTGCCGCAGACGGATCGACGCTGCAGGTCGCGGCTGAGGCCTAGCCGCTAGATGTCGAACTTCACGCCTTGCGCCAGCGGCAGCGCGCGCCCGTAGTTCACGGTGTTGGTGGCGCGCCGCATATAGGCCTTCCACGAATCCGACCCGGACTCACGACCACCGCCGGTCTCTTTCTCGCCACCAAAAGCGCCGCCGATCTCGGCGCCGGACGAGCCGATATTGACGTTTGCGATACCGCAATCCGAACCGCGCTCGGAGAGGAACAGCTCCGCCTCGCGCAGGTCGTTGGTGAAGATCGATGAGGACAGCCCCTGCGCGACCGCGTTGTTCAATTCGATTGCCGCGTCGAGCTCGGAGAAGCGGACGACATAAAGGATCGGCGCAAAGGTCTCGCGGATCATCGGGCCGGACTGTGCGGATGCCTCCACCAGCGCGGGGCGTACGTAGAAGCCGCCCGCAACGCCCGGAACGCGCGCCCCGCCATGGACAGGCCAGCCCAGCGCGCGAGCCTCGTCGAGGGCTTCCTGCATCGCCTGAAAGGCGTCGCCGTCGATCAACGGGCCGATCAGGGTCGCTTCGTGTCGCGGATCGCCGATCGCGACATTGGTGTAGGCCACTTTCAGGCGCGGGATCAGTTCGTTGTAGACGGCGTCGTGCACGAACAGGCGCCGCAGCGTCGTGCAACGCTGTCCCGCGGTGCCCATGGCCGAAAAGGCGACGGCGCGCAGCGTCAGGTCGATATCCGCGGTTGGGCAGACGATCGCGGCGTTGTTGCCTCCGAGCTCAAGCAAGGCCCGAGCGAAACGGCGGGCGAGGCGGGCTCCGACCGCCCGACCCATCGCCGTGGAGCCGGTCGCCGACACCAGCGGAACAAGCGGATTGTCGACCAGCGCCTCGCCGATTTCGGCGCTGCCGACGATGATCTGGGACAATTTTCGCGGCGCTTCCGGAACCCTTGCGGCGGCTGTCTCGAAAAGCGCCTGAACGGCGAGCGCGGTCAGCGGGGTCTTCTCGGATGGCTTCCAAACCACCGCATTGCCGCAGACCAAAGCGAGCGCGGCGTTCCACGCCCAGACCGCGACGGGGAAGTTGAAGGCGGAGATGATTCCGACCACGCCAAGCGGCCGCCAGATCTCCATCATGCGGTGTTCCGGGCGTTCGCTCGCAATCGTCAGGCCGTAAAGCTGGCGCGAGAGGCCGACCGCGAAGTCGCAGACATCGATCATCTCCTGCACCTCGCCGAGACCTTCGGAGACGATCTTTCCGGTTTCGATCGCAACCAGCCGGCCGAGCTCGGCCTTCGCCCGTCGCAGCTCTTCGCCAAACAAACGAACGAGTTCGCCGCGGCGCGGCGCGGGGATCGAGCGCCATGCAACGAAGGCGTCATGCGCAGCCTCAACGGCTTCTGCGACGTCGCCCCGCGTATTCGACGCGACCGTCCCGATCAGGGCGCCGTCGATCGGAGAGCGCGACTCCAAGTCTCCACCGGTGAAGCGTTCTGCGGGAACGCCCAAGGCTTCGAGCAAGGCGCGGACTTCAACTACGGGCGGTGGCTGCGTCATGCGCCATCCATAGCAAGCCGCCCGACGAAGGAAAAAGCGTTCAGGCGCTCGCGCGCCGCGCCAGCGCGTCGATCGTCTGCCGGGCGTCGCCGAGGTCGAGGGCTTCGATGCGGCGCCAGCGGGCTTGCGCAAAACCGAAGGCCCCGAAAGCCGCGAGGCCCGCCGCGACGACGGCGAGGAGCGCCCAGCCGACCGGCTGTTCGCGCAGCGCCTCAAGAGCGCCGCCGAGGCCCCTGGCTTCCGAAGAATCACTGTGCAGCGCGGCGATGAGCAGAAAACCGCCGATGATCAGGAAGGTGAGGCCGCGGGCGGCGTAGCCGATGCGCCCGAGCGTCAGCGCGAGGTGACGGCGCTCGGGCGGAACCGACAGCCGCTTCAGCATGTCGCCGCGCCAGACCTTCCAGAAGTGAAACAGGCCGGCGCCGACAATTCCCGCTCCCACGATCGCGACGAGCCAGCGGCCGAAAGGCTGCGTCAGCAGCCACGCCGTCCAATCCTGCGCCGCGTCATTGTCTCCGCCCCTGCGCCCGACGCCGAAAGCGAGACTGAAGGCGGTGACCGCCAGGCCGCCGTTCACGATTCCCGACAGCACATGGACCGCGCGTGTCCCGAGCCCCTTGGGCGAAGCGCCGTGCCGGTCGCCGTCAAAGGCCGCGTTGGTCAGCCGCCAGGCGGAGAACGCGACGAGGCCGAGCCCGATCGCGGCGAGCGGCAGGGCGCCGAGCGGATGTCCGAGCAGGCTCCGCAACGCGCTTCCGCCGCCGCCCACCCCGCCCCCGGAACCGACGGCCGCCAGCACCGCAAGGCCGCCGACCATGAGATAGACGGCGCCGCGAGCGGCGAGCCCGGCGCGGGCGAGATGTTCAAGGCCGATGGCGGACAGCTTCATGAAGCGATCATCGGGCGCTGCAGTCGGCATTCAAGCCGCCGCTTCGAGGCCAGTGCGCTCCGCTATTGCGCGCCGCAAAAAACCGCCCCATGTTTTGGATGTCGTCAACAACCGAAAGGAGGTGATCCAGTGTCTCTTTGCAGCCTTACGCGATCCGCGGATGCGGCCTGGATCCTTGCTTCCAGCGAGGTTCGCGCCTGAAAAGGCGACAGGTCCAACGTCCGTAAAGGACCGTGATCTGCAATGGGAGGGCCGTCCGCAAGGGCGGCCCTCCGTCATTCCAGGCGGCGACTTCGACGCCTCAGGCGAGAGACTTAGACGCCTCAGGCGGCCCGGCGACGGCGCGGCGCAGCTTCCGCGACGGCCGGAAACGTAATTTGCGGAAGCGCCTCGAAGGCGGGCTTGGCGAGCAGGTAGCCCTGCATCAGCTTCACGCCGAGCCCCTTCAGCATGAGGAATTCGGCTTCCGTCTCGATGCCCTCGGCGATCAGGCGGATCTTCAGGTCGCGCGCAAGCCGCACGCAATTCACGACGATCGATTGCCGCACCCGGTCGTGGTCGATCCCACGGATCAGCTCCATGTCGAGCTTGATGACGTCCGGCACGAACTCGGCCAGCAGGTTGAGCCCGGAATGCCCGGCGCCGAAATCGTCGATCGCGGTCGTGAAGCCTTGCCGCTTATACTCGTTGAGCACGTTGGTGAGATGCGGCCGATCTTCGATTTGCTCGCCTTCGGTCACCTCGAACATGATGCGCTCGATGGGAAAATCGTGGCGCCGGGCTGCGGCGAGCGTGGTGCCGAGGCAGAGCGCCGGCTGGTAGACCGCATTCGGCATGAAGTTGATGCTGACGCGCGACGTGATTCCAAGCTTGGCGGCGAGCTCGACGCCGCGCCGGCGACAGAGCTGGTCGAAGGCGAAGCGGTTATCCGGGGTGACCTGGGAGATGACGGAGCCCGCGCCCGACCCGTCCAGCCCGCGCACGAGCGCTTCATAAGCGAAGACGGAGCCGTCAGAGATGTCGACGATGGGCTGAAACGCCATCGTCAGCTCCATCACGAAGGGAACACGGCAGCCGGGGCATCCGGCGTCGGCCAATAGATTGAGAGATTCGTTCCCGAGCGTCATGGCATCCTCTGGGGGCGCGGGGGTAAACCCTAGTCTGGCGCCGCCAAGATTGCCGCCCGGTTAAGCGCGAGACGACGAAGAGAACCATGATCGCGGATTATCATTCGACCTATCAATTCTCGCTGACCGATCCCAAACACTTCTGGCTCGACGCCGCCGAGGCCATCGACTGGACGAAAAAGCCGGAGACGGCGTTCGACCCGGCGCTGGGCGTCTATGGCCGCTGGTTTTCCGACGGCGCGCTGAACGCTTGCGCCAATCTGCTTGACCGTCATGTCGCCGGCGGTCGGGGGGAGCAGGCGGCGCTGATCTACGACAGCCCCGTCACGGGCGTGAAGAGGACCTACAGCTACGAAGAGCTGCTCCGGGAGGTTGCGCGCTTCGCCGCGATCCTGAGCGATTTGGGGGTAGGGAGGGGCGACCGCGTCGTGATCTACATGCCGATGGTCCCGGAGGCCGTGATCGGCATGCTGGCGTCCGCCCGGTTGGGCGCGATCCATTCCGTGGTGTTCGGCGGCTTCGCGGCGAACGAACTCGCCAAGCGCATCGACGACGCCCGGCCGAAGGTGATCCTCACCGCCTCGTGCGGCATTGAGCCGACGCGCAAGGTCGCCTACAAGCCGCTGCTCGACCAGGCCATGGCGATGGCGAGCCACGCGCCGGACGCCGTCATTCTGCTGCAGCGGCCGGAGCTCGAAGCGGAGATGACGCCCGGCCGCGACCACGACTGGGCTTCGCTGGTCCTGGCCGCGGACGGACGCAGCGCGCCGTGCGCCGAGATGGAGGCGACCGATCCGCTCTACATCCTCTATACCTCCGGCACCACGGGCGCGCCCAAGGGCGTGGTGCGCGACACCGGCGGCTACCTCGTCGCGCTCGCCTGGACCATGGGCGCAGTCTACGGCGTGAAGCCGGGCGAGACCTTCTTCTGCGCTTCCGACATCGGCTGGGTCGTCGGCCATTCCTACATCGTCTATGCGCCGCTGCTGATCGGCGCGACCACCATCCTCTACGAGGGCAAGCCGGTCGCGACGCCGGACGCCGGCGCGCTCTGGAGGGTGATGGAGGAGCACAAGGCGGTCGCCCTGTTCACAGCGCCGACCGCGATCCGCGCGGTGAAGAAGGAGGATTCGAAGGGCGACAAGCTCGCCGGCCGCGACCTCTCGCATTTTCGCGCGCTCTATCTCGCCGGCGAGCGCGCCGACCCCGCGACGATCCAATGGGCGGCGGACCTGCTGAAGGTCCCGGTCATCGACAATTGCTGGCAGACCGAGACCGGCTGGCCGATCGTCGCGAACCCGGTGGGTCTCGGCGCGCTGCCGTTCAAGCCGGGTTCGCCGACAGTGCCGATGCCAGGCTACGACGTGCGCGTGCTGGACGATGCCGGCCATGAAACGCCAGTCGGAATGCTCGGTAACATCGTCATCCGGCTGCCGCTTCCGCCGGGCTGCCTGCCGACCCTTTGGAACGATGAGGCGCGGTTCCGGAAGAGCTACCTCGACGGTTTCCCAGGCTTCTACCAGACCTCCGACGCCGGCTTCATCGACGAGGACGGCTACGTCTTCTTCATGGCCCGCACCGACGACATCATCAACGTCGCCGGCCACCGCCTCTCGACCGGCGGCATGGAGGAGGCGATCGCCGCCCATCCGGACGTCGCTGAATGCGCGGTGGTCGGCGTCGCCGACGCGCTGAAAGGGCAGACCCCGGTCGGCTTTGTGGTGCTGAAGTCGGGCGTCTCGCGCGACGGCGCCGAGATTGGCCGCGAGATCGTGGCGTTGGTGCGCGACCGCATCGGCCCAGTCGCCGCCTTCCGCGAGACGCTGACCGTCGCGCGCCTGCCCAAGACCCGCTCCGGCAAGATCCTGCGCGGCACGATCCAGAAGATCGCCGACGGCGAGGACTGGACCATGCCCGCGACGATCGAGGATGCGGCCGTGCTCGACGAAATCGGCGAGGCGCTGAAGGGGCGGGGGACGACGTAGCCGTCACCCGGACGCGGGCCAAGACCGCGATCCGGGACCGTCGTCAGGATGAGCGACGTTCCGAGGACGATCCCGGCTCTGCGCTGACGCTTGGCCGGGATGACAATCTACGTCGCGCGCGCCTTAGCGCCGGTCGTCGTCCTCGTCGTCCGTGTCGTCGCGCTTGAGCTGCTTCAGCTTGGCGAAGACGCTGTCGACGTCGAGTTCGGCGTCTGAGGAATCGCCCGTGGTGACCTCGGTCGGCAGCAGCGTGTCCTCGACCTCTTCCTTGTGGAGAACGGCGTCGGGGTTCGCCTTGGCGGCCTTCGAGACTTCGAGGTCGAGATCGATCTGCGTGCAGAGGCCGAGCGTCACGGGGTCGGCGGGCGTCAGGTTCTGCGCGTTCCAGTGCGTGCGGTCGCGGATCGCGGCGATCGTGGTCTTCGTCGTGCCGACGAGACGCATGATCTGGCTATCCTTGAGCTCGGGATGGTTGCGGACCAGCCAGAGGATCGCATTCGGCCGGTCCTGGCGGCGCGACACAGGCGTATAGCGCGGGCCCTTGCGGGGCTTCACAGGCGGCAGGCGCACCTTCGAGACGGCAAGCTTGAGCTGGTAGTTCTCGTTGCTCTGGCCCTTCTCGATCTCCTCGCGGGTGATCTGTCCGGACGTGATCGGGTCGAGGCCGCGGATGCCCTGGTCGGCCTCGCCGTCGGCGATGGCTTTGACCTCGAGCTCATGCAGTTTGCAGAAATCGGCGACCTGCGCGAACGACAGCGAGGTGTTCTCGACGAGCCAGACCGCGGTCGCTTTCGGCATCAGCGGCGCGTTAGACATGGGATACGACTCCTCTCGCTCCGGCCGCCGTTTTCCGGCGGAGCCCTGGACCGAAATCTCGATGACGGGATGTCGAGAGCTATAACGCCGCATGCCGCCGGGCGCAAACCTCCCGCGCAACCCGTCCCGCATCAGGACGGGCGATGGGTCTTACGGGTCCTCGTCCCGCCGCGGCACGCTTGGAACGAGCCATGGAGGAACGGCGATGACGGCATTCGACGACGAACAGCCGCTCAAGCTTACGCGAGAGGTCGCGCACAAGGTCGGGCAGGATCTCTCCGCGCTGTCGGTTGACGAGTTGCGTGGGCGGGTCGAGGCGCTTCAGGCCGAGGTCGCGCGGTTGAACCGCGAGATCGAGGCCAAGTCGGCCCACCGAGGCGCCGCCGATCTGCTTTTCAAACGCTGAACGCGGTCGAAACGGAGCGATATGAGCGAGTGTTTACCAGTGATTAACCTTTCCGGTCTATGAATGATGACGTTCAGGTTTCTGGACTTGAGTGGTTCCTGTCCCACTCCGTTTGACGACTCCCTGTCATCGACCCTTGGCCGCCCTGTTCGGGCGGCCTTTTTTCGGTCGGCGTACGGTAACCTTGTTCGCAGGGACAGTGGGGACAAGTGAGCCGATGGTCCGGCATTTGCCGTATACCCCTCATTGATGCGACGCTATGGGACCGGTAACGGTGCGGGAACTCGCGTCGCGTTCCGGAGGTTGGCAAGACATGACGGACACCAACGTTAAGTCGGAAGTCGAGGCCGTGTCGTTCGGCGCCCGCCTCGTCGGCTCGGCAGGCTTCGGCTCGCTGTTCCGCGAAGGCATGGGCTTAGTCGAGGAGACCGCCGCCTATCTCGACGGCGACGGGCGCTCCGAATCGCGCGAGCTCGGCCGTCCCGAGTCGATCGCCTACGCGACCGAAAGCATGCGCCTCACCACCCGCCTTATGCAGATCGCCTCCTGGCTGCTCGTGCAGCGCGCGGTGAACGAAGGCGAGATGTCGGCGTCCGAAGCGCGCGACGAAAAGCAGAAGGTGAAGCTGACGCCGATCTCCTCCACGCTGTCGCATGACGTTTTCGGCCGGCTGCCGGAGCGCCTGCAGGAGCTCGTCGGGCGCACCGCGCGGCTTCAGGAGCGCGTTCAGGTTCTCGACGCGCAACTCGACGGCCGGGTTCCGGAGGAGGACCGTCCCGCCGGCAACCCGCTCGAGGGGCAGATGGCGCTGCTGCGGCAGGCCTTCGGAGGACGCTGACCGCGTCCTGACTGCGCTTCAGCCCTTCCGCCAACTCCGCGGCGATAGGTTCTTCAACGAGAAACCCCGGCCGCAAGGACCGGGGTTTCGTATGTCTGGCCTCAGGGGTATTCGCCCGCGGCAGGTTACTGCTTCGTGACGCCAAGGCCCGCAAAGCGCTTGTTGAAGCGCGACAGGCGGCCGCCGCGGTCGGTTAGCTGGGCCGAGCCGCCGGTCCATGCCGGATGGGTCTTGGGGTCGATGTCGAGCTGGAGGGTGTCGCCTTCCTTGCCCCAGGTGGAGCGGCTCTCGTAGGTGGTGCCGTCGGTCATGACGACCTTGATCAGGTGATAGTCGGGATGGATGTCGGCCTTCATCGGTCGTCTCTCGAACAGGCGCCGGCGGCGCGGAGAACGCGCGGGCGTTCAAAAACTGGGTGATGCTGGGCGCGCCGTATAACCCAAAGCATCCGCGCAGACAACCGCCGGGCCGTCGTCGCGACCGCTGAAGCCCCTCAGGCTTGCGCCGCCCCGTCGCGGCCCATAAACCACCCGCCATGCTGTCTGGAACGACACCAAAAAAGGTCGCCAATGGCGCGCCGGCGTAAACTCCCCGAGACGGACGCGGATGCGGCCGCACGACGTTCGCTGAAACCGCTGGCGGCGCTCCGGCCATACGCGCTCGCGTACAAGGGCAAGCTCGCCGGCGCCTTCGTGGCGCTGGTGGTCGCGGCGGGCGCGACGCTCGCGATACCGATCGCCGTTCGCCGCCTCGTCGATTTCGGCCTGCTCGCCGACCATACCGGCATGGTGAACTCCTATTTCGCGGCGGTGCTGGCCGTCGTCACCGTGCTCGCGCTCGCCAGCGCCTGCCGCTACTGGTTCGTCACCACCCTCGGCGAACGCGTCGTGGCGGACCTTCGTAAGGCGGTCTTCGCACATCTGACCACGCTGACGCCGGCCTTCTACGACGCCTCGCGGGCGGGCGAACTGATTTCGCGGCTCACCGCCGACACCACCCAGATCAAGTCCGCCTTCGGGGTGGCCGCCAGCCAAGCGCTGCGCAACCTGTTTATGTTCGTGGGCGCCGCGATCATGATGGCGGTGTCGAGTCCAAAACTGTTCTCGCTGGTGATCGTCGCGATCCCCGTCATCGTGCTGCCGCTGGTGGCTTTCGGCCGCTCGGTGCGCCGCCGCTCGCGAACGGCGCAGGATACGCTCGCCGGCGCCTCGGCGCTCGCCGGCGAGGCGCTGGGCGCGATGCGCGGCGTGCAGGCGTTCAACGGGGAGCGGGCGATCACGCGGCGCTTCTCCGCCCTCGTCGAAGGCTCATACGAGGCCGCGGCGCAGGCCATCAACGCGCGCGCGATCCTGACGGGCGTCGGCATCTTCCTGGTTTTCGCCAGCGTCGTGGCCGTGCTCTGGTGGGGCGCGAACGACGTGCTCGCCGGCCGGATGACCCCCGGCACGCTCGGCCAGTTCGTGCTCTATGCCGTGTTCGCGGCGGCCGCGATCGGCGAGCTCTCGAACGTTTGGGGTGAGATCAGCCAAGCTGCGGGCTCGGCGGAGCGGCTTCAGGAATTACTCGACACCAAGGCCGCCGTTCCCGAACCTGTCTCGCCGAAGAGTCTGCCGCGACCGGCATTGGGTGCGCTCGCCTTTGAGAACGTGTCGTTCTCCTACCACGCCGATCCCCTGTCCCGAACGCTCGACCGCATCACACTGTCCGTCGCCCCGGGCGAGACTGTCGCGATCGTCGGCCCGTCGGGCGGCGGCAAGAGCACGCTGTTCCACCTCGCGCTACGCTTCTACGACCCGCAAGCGGGCCGCGTGACGATCGACGGGGTAGATCTGCGCGAGACTTCCGTCGCAGAAGCCCGTTCGCGCGTCGCGCTCGTGCCCCAGGACCCCGTCGTATTCGCGGCCACGGTCAGGGACAACATCCGCCTTGGACGCGAGGATGCGAGCGACGCCGAGGTCGAGGCCGCGGCGCGGCTCGCCGGCGCCGACCGCTTCGTAGCGTCGCTTCCGCAAGGTTATGAGACGCCCGTCGGCGAGCGCGGCGTCACGCTTTCGGGCGGGCAGCGCCAGCGCGTAGCGCTCGCTCGCGCGCTGTTGCGTGACGCCTCCGTTCTGCTGCTCGACGAGGCGACTTCCGCGCTCGACGCCGAAAGCGAGACGCTGGTGCAGGAGGCGCTCGCCACCACGCGGCGGGGCCGCACGACGCTCGTCATCGCCCATCGCCTAGCAACCGTGCTCGCGGCCGACCGCATCGTGGTCGTCGACGCCGGCCGCATCGTGGAGGAGGGGACGCACGCTGAGCTGGTCGCGCGGCGCGGCCTCTACGCCCGCTTGGCCGAGCTTCAGTTCGGACCCGCCGGGGAGACGCCGAGGCGGCTTGGAGCGGTGCTGGGCTGAACGGCGTGGAGATCCTCGTCGTCGATCCTCCTTCTCAGTCCGATCGTGACGCCATCGTCCGGCCGCTCGTGGCCTTCAACGAAGCGACCGTCGGACCCTCGGGCTTTCGGCAGATCGCCATCCTTCTACGCGACGCCGGGGAGACGCAGGGCGGCCTGTGGGCGAAGGCGAGCTTCGGCTGGCTCTATGTCGAGCTGCTGGTGGTCCCGGAGGAGGCGCGGGGGCAGGGGCTGGGCGCCAAACTGATGGCGCGGGCCGAGGACGAAGCCCGCAAGCTCGGCTGTCGCGGCCTGTGGGTCGATTGCTTCACGCCGATGCGCGGCTTCTACGAAAAGCTCGGCTACGAGGCCTTCGGCGCGATCCCCGACCATCCGGAAGGGGTGGAGCGGGTGTTCTTGAGGAAGACGCTGTCCTAGCTGCCTCGGCCCGAGCCGATGCTTCGTCAGCTCAACGCTCGGTGAGCTTCAGCTCGATCCGGCGGTTGCGGCGGAAGGCGTCCTCGGTCTGGGCGGTGTCGAGCGGCTGGAATTCGCCGAAGCCTGCTGCGACGAGGCGGTTCGGCGGTATGCCCTTGGTGATCAGATACTGCACCACCGCAATGGCGCGGGCCGATGACAGCGCCCAGTTCGACGGGAAGGCGTTTCGCGTCGGGCGGATGTCAGTGTGGCCGTCGACGCGCATCACCCAATTGATGTCCGGCGGGATCTCCGCCGCGAGTTCGTTGAGGGCGGCGGCGATCTTGTCGAGCTCGGGCTTAGCGGCGTCGTTGAGTTCGCCTTGGCCGGCAGCGAACAGCACTTCGGACTGGAACACGAAGCGGTCGCCGACGACACGGACGTCCGGCCGATCGGCTAGGATCTCGCGCAAGCGGCCGAAGAAGTCGGAGCGATAGCGGGAAAGCTCTTGCACGCGCTGGGCAAGGGCCACGTTGAGACGGGATCCGAGGTCGGCGATCTTGGCTTGGCTCTCGCGGTCGCGGCTTTCGGAGGCATTCAGCGCGTCCTCAAGCGCGCCGATCTGGCGGCGCAGCGCAGCGATCTGCTGGTTGAGCAATTCTACCTGAGTCAGCGCCCGGCCGGTCGCCTCCTTCTCCTGGTCGAGCTGGGCGGTCAGCGCCTCCGCGCGGCCGCCTTCGGCGCGCGCCCGATCGGCGCCGCTCGCGGCGTCGCTGCGCAGCCGGTCGCGTTCGCGTTCGGCGGCGGTCAGGCTCGCCTGCAGGCCGGCGAGTTCGTCCTTCGACGAGCGCGAGCCCGCGCGCTCAAGGGCCAGAAGTTCCGTCAGCTGCGAGATCTGGGCGTTCAGCCGTTCGAGCGCGGTGTCCTTGCCGGTGACCTCGCGGCCGAGCAGGAACTGCGCGATCATGAAGACCGTGAGCAGGAAGATGATGACCAGCAGCAGCGTCGACAGCGCGTCGACGAAGCCCGGCCAATAGTCGACCGGGCGGTAGCGCCTGCGAGCGCTCAGCGCCATAGCGCGCGCTCCGCTCTCACGAGGTCCTCTCGCGGCTCTCCAGCACGCGTTCGAGCAGGGCCCTCATCTCAGCCTGCTGGCTCGCCTGCGCCTCGACCCAGTCCCGGATCATCTGCTGCTCGGAGCGCATGTGCTTCACGAGACCCTGGATGCCTTCCGCAAGATGGGAGGTGGCCTGGTTCGCGGTCTTTGTGCCGGAATCCGACATGACGGTCGCGAGCCGGTCCATCGCCGCCGCAAGCTGCGGCGTGGCCTCGCCGCGGAAGCTCCGCGACGGCGAGACCTCGTCGAGATCGGAGCTCGCGGCCGCGACCGCCGCCAACCAGTCCTCGAGCTCGTTGTGAAAGCGGTTCTGCGCCTGCCCGGCCTGAAGGTCGAGGAAGCCGAGGATCAGCGAGCCCGCGAGGCCGAACAGCGATGCGGAGAACGAGGTGCCCATGCCGGCCAGCGGCCCTGCAAGGCCCGACTTCAACTCCTCGAACAGAACGGAGGTGTCCTGGCTGCCGCCGCCTCCGAGCGAGGAGATAACGTTCGAGATTGACCCGACCGTCTCCAGCAGGCCCCAGAAGGTGCCGAGCAGGCCGAGAAAGACGAGCAGGCCGGTGAGATAGCGGCCGATCTCGCGCGCCTCGTCGAGGCGGGTGCCGATCGAATCAAGGATCGAGCTCATTAGCGCCGGCCCGATCGGCGCGACGCCGATGCGGTCGCCGAGCAGCGAGGCCATGGGCGCGAGGAGCTTCGGTTGTTCGCGCAGCGCGAGGCCGGGTTCCGACATGCGGAAGGCGTTGACCCAACGCACCTCGGGGAAGAGACGGATCACCTGCCGGAACGTCAGCAGCACGCCGATGACGAGAACGGCGAAGATCAGCCCGTTGAGGCCGGGATTGGAGACGAAGGCGCGCGCGATTTGTTGATTGAGGATCAGCGCCACGAAGCCGGCGAGCGCGAGAAAGATCAGCATCCGCAGCAGGAACACCCGCGGCGACGACATCTTGTAGGGATCGAGCTCGGAAAGTGACATTGCGCCGGCCGGTTCGAAAGCGTGTCTGACGGAAGATACACCACGCTTTCGAGGCCTGAGAAAGTGCCTCACTGCGACACCAAGGACCGATACTGAGCCGCTCGAGCTTCAGCTGCGCTGCTGGCCTTCGTTGGGCTTCGCGAAGACCCTGCGCGTGCGGTTTACGGCTCGGGCTGCGCCGCCACGCTCCTTCACACCCATCGGCTCGAAGAGCGGCTGGTGTCGAGGCGTCGTAACGGCCGGCGCCTCGGCGCCGACCAGCGCGGCCACGATGTCGGCTGCAACGGCGCGCGGCGTCGCCTCGGCGATCTCGACGAGGTCGAAGAAGCGCGGCACGGAGCGCGCGATCTCGGGCTGGCAGACGAGGATCGCACGAGCGATCGCTTCGCTCTGGAGGCCGGCCGCCCTGAGCAGCATGACGAAAGCTTCACCGCTCGGCTCGGTCGCAAGCCAGCCGGCGTCGGCGGGCCGAAGGCCGAGCGCTTCGGCCAGCGCATCGGCGACAGCTTTGCCGCTGCCGCTCGCAGCGGCGATCTCGACTGCGCTCGCGTCTACGAAATCGTGCGAGCGGGAGACGCCGGCGCGATGGCGAGCGCCGAGCGCCTCCCGGATCGCCGCACGGCGTTCCCGAACCGCGTGAAGATAAAGAGGGGCGAGCGCCGCGTAGTCGATGTCCTCGCGGCCCAGCAACGCGACCGCAAGCGTCGGCGACCGTAAGGAACGGGTGACGAGCGCGGGCAGCGTCGTCTCTCCAAGCGCCGCCGCAGGGTTTGCGACGAGCGTCTCAGCCACGATGTCTTCATCGTGGCTGGCGAGGATGCGGGAAAGATCGGCGTCGATGTCGGGCCGGGACGCGACCGCGACGACGGCCGCGGTGGAGCCATCGAGAGCGATGTTCATCGCGGTCTTGCGCGAGAGGCCGGGATAGCGCGCGATCACGGGCGCGCTGACCGAGATCATGTCGGAGAGCAGGCGCTCGATGATCGAAGGCGGCGTGCGCATGTCGCCGGCGAGCTTCGTCGCGACGATTTCACGGGTCTCGGCGTCGACGACGTCGAGCAATTGGAGAGTCAGCTCCTCGTAACGAACGATTTCCTCCGGCGCGTGGTGCGCTTTCTGGATGAACAGGTCGGTCAGTACGCGCAGCAGGATCGGCCGGACATCGACGCCTTCCTGACGGGATAGGCTCTCGAGCGTCTCGACCGGCAGCAGATCCTCACTCATCGCATGTCCGATGCTGGCGTGACGGGGCGACCGGAGACGCCATCGAGTTGCGCGACGGTAGGAAGATCATGGTTAGCGAAGCGTTAATTCAGAGCTTTCGGCCCGTGCGTCGTGTGGCTCAGCCGCAACGAAATGGCTTCCCAGGCGGCCAACCTGCAGTCGGTAACTCCTCGTTAACCAAGGGGACCCTTCAATCTGAACAGAAGGCCCGCTTGGGCGACGACGCCCAGGGCCATAGGCGAACCTGACCCTTCGAGGGGGAGGACGACATGGGCCTTGTGCTCGCATTCCAGACCGCGCCGCGTCCGGCGTCGCGTCAGCCGCAACGGCGGCCGGCCGCCGACCGTCCGCAAAGCGCCGACATCCTGTTCTTCACCGGCGTGCGCTATGAGCGCCCCGCCGGAGAAGGCTCATCGCGTGGCGCTGGCTTGGCGCCGGGTGGCGTTCCGAGCTCATCGTGAGCGAAGCCTCCGCGCGGGCGGCGTCTTCGCCGCCTAGCGGAGGTGAAGGTCGTGATGGCAGAGCGGCGGCCATTTTCGCGGTGGCGGTGCTTGCGCTTCTAACGGGCTGCATCCCCCAGACGGGCGATTTCGGCCGACCGAAGCCGAACGTGATCGACGACCTCGCGCTCCCCGTCGCCGGCGATGCGGCGGCGCGAGCGCGGAGCGAGCCGGTCTCGACCTACCGCATGACGGACGACGAGGTCGCGATGCGCGATCTCGCCTGGGGCGTGGTGATGCCGCCGCTCGACGAGCAACGGCGCGGTCGCGTGCTGGCCGAGCTCAAGCGCACCCGCATCCTGCCTGTCAACCGGTTGCGTCTCGACAAGGCGAACTACGTCCGCACCCTTATTTCGATCGACTACGCCTCCAGTCGGTCGCGCTACGAGCGGCTGATCGACGACGTGGTCGACGACACCCGGCGCGTCGAGCCGTTCTTCCGGGCGGCGGCCAAGGTCGCCGAAGGGGACCGCGTGCGGGGCAGGGCGCTCGATCTGATGCCGGATGTCAGGCCGGACGAGCGCGGCAAGGGCGAGCAGCGCATCGCGGAGAACGGTCTGTTCATCGCCTGGGTCCGCGACAGCTTCGAGGAGCGGCTGGCGGCCTACCGCTACGCGCTCGAACGACTGACGCTGGAGACGCCGGACCGGCTCGCGCTGGAGGCGGGGGCCGCGATCGACCAATTCGCCGCGGTGCTTGGCAGCCTTCGCCCGCTCGCCCCCCGCGGCGTCTTCAAAGGCTGAGGACGATCAGGGGCTGAGCGTCCGGCTCGCGGCGCGCGCGCAGCTCGCCGTCGCGGCGGCCTCCCGCAGGCCCGGCCGTGCGCTCTCCGCGGTTGCGAACAGGCGAACGAGCACGAAACCGGTCTTGGTCGGCGAGACGATGCGCAGCGCCGGCCGCCCCTCTGGCGCGTCCTCGACTTCGGCAGCTGCGACGTCCTCGGCGCTGAGCACGGTGACCTCGACCGCCCCACTCGCCGCCGCCTTATCGGTGAGCGCATAGAAGGGCTGGCCGTAACGGTCGTGGACGGAGAGCGCGCCATAGGTTCCGGGCAGCGCGGCCTTGATCGTGACCGCTCCGGCCGAGAGATCATAGCGGCAGGCGGCCGTGACGAAGGCCGGGTCGCGGAAGGGCAAGATGTCCGCGTCGGGCGCTTCATCCGGAAGCACGACGAAGCGCCCGTCGGCGGACAAGGAGCCCAGCCTGTCGTAGGCGCCCTCGCGCGCGAGCTGCGGTACGGCGAGCAAAGTCGAGACATGCGTCAGGCCGCCGAGCGCGAGAGCAAGCGCGAGGCCGTAGATAAGCTGCATCATCGGCAGAGCCCTCGTTTGATCGAGAGCAGAACGCCCGGAATCTCCCGTTGGAGAGCGGAGCCGAGCGCAGTGTCGTAGAACGTGAGGCGAAGCCGGAACGCGCCTGCGCCGTGAAGCTGCATCCAATTTCCCGGGGCCGGCTCGCGCGACAGGGTGAGCGCCAGAGGCGCTCCCACCGTGCGTGCGGCGTTTGCGCTGGTGAGCGCCGGCTCCTCGCCTGGCTTCGAGAGCCGCCGTCCCTGCGGATCGAACGCGGCGATTGTCCAGAGCCGCGCCGGGGGGAGGGCGCCTTCAAGCGCATAGTCGCAGGCGGCCTCGAGCGGGCGACCCTCATCGTCGGTCGCGGCCATGAAGGCGAGGCCATCGCCGATCGAAAGCGGCGCCTCGCCGCGTCGCGCGGCCCCGGCGCGCTCATAGGGATCGGCGGAGAGCGTGCCAACGTCCGGCTCGCTCCGCCACGGTCCGATGACGAGGCCCGTGGCCGGCAGGCCGTTCGCGACGGTCCACCACGTCGCGCCAAGGCCGATCGACGCCGCAAGCGCGAATACCGCGAGGACCCAGAGAACCAGACGCATCAGCGCGCCGCGACCGATCCGCTGGAGGCGTTGAGCGACGCCCGGCCGGGGGCTGCCGCGGCGGCGACGTCGGAGACGATCGCGCCGAGCACGCGCGCGCCGCCATCGGTGAGGTTGCGCGACTGAAACACGCCGGTTCCCCCGTCATCCGTCGGCGCCGCGGCTGCCGCGACGTCGCCCCCGCCAGGACGCGGCAGGCCAGGAATCGGCCGCGGCGCAAGGCCCTGATGCGCGAAGGTCATGATCTCCTTCCACGTCATGGCTGGCAGCGAGCCGCCGGTCATTTCGCGTGTCGTCGTGAAGTCGTCATTGCCGAACCAGACGCCGCCGACGAACGACCCCGTGAAGCCGACGAACCAGGCGTCGCGATAGGATTGCGACGTGCCGGTCTTGCCGCAGACCTGATAGCCGTCGAGCCGCGCGCGCCCGCCGGTGCCTTGCTCGGTAACCGCCAGCATGATCTTCGCCATGTCGGCCACGACATAGGGGCCGAGAACCTGCTCCGGCGGCTTCACGTTGCGGTCGTGGCGCCAGATGACGTCGCCCTTCGAATCCGCCACCTCGATCGCAGCGTAAGGCGTCGCCTTGCGGCCGGCGTTGGCGATTGTGGCGTAGGCTGAGGTGTGGTCGAGCACCGAAACCTCCTCGACGCCAAGCGCGAAGGCGCGGCCGGGGACGAGCTTGCTGCGGATGCCCATCCTGTGCGCGAGATCGATGATCGGGCGCTGGCCTATGCTTGCCGCCAGACGCACAGGCACCGTATTGATCGACTTCGCGTAAGCCGTCGTCAGCTGAACCTTGCCGGCGAAGCGTCTTCCATAGTTGCGCGGGCACCAGTTTCCCACGCAGAACGGCCCGTCGACGATCACGCTGTCCGGCGTATACTTCCCGCTCGCAAACGATGCGGCGTAGACATAGGTCTTGAACGACGAGCCTGGCTGCCGCAGCGCGTCCACCGCGCGGTTGAACTGGCTCTGCCCGTAATCCCTACCGCCAACCATCGCGCGCACCGCGCCGCCCGGCTCCATGATCACCGCCGCCGCCTGGTCGACGTCGTACTGGTCGCCGTACTGCCGCAGCATCTGCTCGATCGCGCCCTCGGCGTGGCGCTGCAACGCGGGATCGATCGCGGTCCGCACCACCAGCACGCGCTGGCCGCCGAACGCGCCTTCGGCCGCGCGGCCGCGCACCTCCCCATAGGCCCAGTCGAGGTAGTAGTCCGGGCTCGAGATCTGGGCGACCGGCGTCGGCGTCGCCGGGTTGAAGCGCGCCGCCTGCACCTGGCCTTCGGTCATGAAGCCGGAGTCGACGAGGTTGGTCAGCACCTGGTCCGCCCGGGCGCGCGCCGCCGCGAGGTTGTTGTGCGGCGCGTATTTGCTGGGCGCCTTGAACAGGCCCGCCAGCATCGCGCTTTCGGCCAGCGTCACGTCGCGCGCCGATTTCGCGAAGTAGAAATGCGCAGCCGCGTCCACCCCGAACGCGCCGCCGCCCATATAGGCGCGGTCGAGGTAAAGCTTCAGGATCTCGTCCTTGGTCAGGTGGTGCTCCAGCCACAGAGCGAGGAACGCCTCCCGGATCTTGCGCTCGATCGAGCGCTCGTTTGTGAGAAAGATGTTCTTCGCGAGCTGCTGGGTGATCGACGAGCCGCCCTGCCGCACGCCGTTCGCCTTGGCGTTGGTGACGATGGCGCGCAGCGTGCCGGCGACGTCGATGCCGAAGTGCTGGTAGAAGCGCCGGTCCTCGGTCGCGAGCGCGGCCTTGATCAGGTGGTCGGGATAATCCTTCAGCGGGATGCCGTCGTTCTGCATCACGCCGCGCTTGCCGATCTCGACGCCGTGGCGGTCGAGGAAGGTCACGGAGAGGTCGGCGCGCGTCAGCCAGTCCGGCCCGGTCTCGCGGAAGGCGGGCACGGCCAGCGCCAGCACCAGCACCGAGCCCGCGACGCCGAGCGTCAGCGTCTCGCCGAAAAGCTCCGCTGCGACCCGCCGCCAGCCGCGCGCGCGAAACCCGTCAAACGCCGCGCAGACGGAGTCCCACTTTCGCGAAGCCGTCGGCCCCAAGCGCCAGAAGGAATGATCGAGCCAGCTGTCGAACGCCAGCAGCGCGTGCTTCAGGCTGAAGGGCTTCCGCTCGCGTTTGGGCGCAGCCTGCGGCGCGGCGAGCGGCGGCGCCCCGCGTTCTCTCGCGAGCCGCGCCTCGCGCCGCTTCGCCTTGGCCTGTTCCGCGGCCGTCAGCGCGCGGTCGGCGAGCGCGTAGGCGCGCGGTCCGGCGGTCGCGGAGACGCGCGCGACAAAGGCCTCGACGCCAAGGATGGCGGCCCGGGCCTTCGGTAGAAACGCTTGGCGCCAGCCCCCCAAAACAAAACTCCGCGCGTACCCGCCAAGGGCCCCTCAAGGTGAGCACATGACCCCTTCCACGGCCCCCATGCAAGGGTCCGGCGGAGGGACTTGTGGGAAGGTTAAGGGCGCGGCGGCGCGCCGCATGATGCGAAGGCGGCGCATGCCTCGTCATGCCTCGAAAGGGGATCCGCGACTTGATCGAAGAACGTGGGCGCCGGACGGAAAAAGTCATGGAGGCCCAAAGACGGGCATGACGACGGAGGGTGATGGCGCGGGGCGGCGCTTCCGAACACGGCCATGCCCGCCGCGGGCGCCGGGCACGCGCCAAATCCCTTGCGTCAACCGCCATTTCGGGCGACGCGAAAGCCGATGGACGGCGAGGCCCCAAAACCCTTCTGGAAGACCAAGACGCTCAGCGAGATGTCGCCGAGCGAATGGGAGAGCCTGTGCGACGGCTGCGGCCGCTGCTGCCTGCTCAAGCTGCAGGACGAGGAGACCGAGCGCGTCTACTACACCGACGTCTCCTGCCGCCTGCTCGATTGCGGCTCCTGCCGCTGCAAGGACTACGAGAACCGCAAGGCCCACGTGCCGGACTGCGTCCGCCTGACGCCGCAGGAGGTCCAGGACCTCGGCTGGCTCCCGCTCACCTGCGGCTACCGCCTCGTCCGCGACAGAAAAGACCTCGCCTGGTGGCACCCGCTGGTCTCAGGCAGCCCCGACACGGTCCACGAGGCGGGCGTCTCGGTGCGCGGACGGGTGTTCGGCGACGAGACGGAAGTGCCGCTGGAGGAGATCGAAGACCGGATCGTAAGCTGGCCGGGGCGGTGGGTGAAGCGGGGGTAGGCTCTAATTGCAAAAGGGTTGAGTCGGACCTTCGGACTTCGATTGAACAGAAGACCTACCTAGTTGCCGTCTACAAGAATCGGTGGTGATCTCTACTGGATCATAGAATTATGTAATGTACGTCTTGGCAGCGAAGGGGGGGCACAATGAGCGAAAACAAAAACGACAAGGACGCAGACGTTAAGCAGAATCCTAAAGTGAAGAAAGTTATAAAGGGTAACCTTCCGTATACACCAGCTCCAGGTGTCTTTAAGAAGACGCTGGAGGGTATAATAACGGCAGGTGAGCCGGAGCGTTTCACGAATAATTTCATGGATACTGTTCTCGGGGTGTCTGGCGGATCGTCGCGTTACGTGCCTCCCCTACTGAAAAAGATGGGTTTTCTAACGTCAGATGGTGTTCCGACCCAACTGTATACGTCGTTTCGAACGGAGGGCGCTCGGTCTTCTGCAGCGTTCTCCGGTTTAAAGAATGCGTTCGGAGAACTTTTTCAACGAAACGAATATATATTCAAGGCAAGTGAGAATGACGTGAAGGACCAAATTGTCGCGGTCACGGGATTAACGAAGGGCGACCAATATGTAAACTACATCTGGTCGACATTCAAAGTTGTAAGAGATTTTAACGCAGGTAATAATTCAAGCGAGTTCCGGGACGAGGCAGGCGCAACAGCGAAAGAATCTTTAGAACAACAAGATTACTCCGCACGAATATCTCATGGAAGCCTAGGCTTAATAAATAATATAAATATAGTTCTTCCTGAATCAACGAATATAAACGTGTACAATCTTATTTTCCAGAGTCTTCGCGCAAACTTGCTTGGGTGAAAAATGGGCGATGTCGAGCTTTTTTTGCTTAAGGCAGCAGCAACTAACGCTCAGATAAGACAGGCAATGCAGGATCCTGCGATTGCCTCATCGAGAAGCGACATCGAGCTTGCAACAGACAAGCTCGTGACGGGTCATCTAGAGCAAGTTGACGCTTCCATACGGAGAAACGCGTCAAGAATGGCGGAGTTCTACCAGATATTCTATATTCTGGAGAATGATATAAGGAACCTCGTTTCGGAAACTCTAGAAGAGGGGGGTGGGGAGGCTTGGTGGGGCACCTGCGTTCCGCAGTTTGTACAAGACAGCGTGAAGAAGAATATCGACAGAGAGGCCGATGAGGGGCTAATTGCCCGATCAGACCGAGAAATAGATTATACGAATTTTGGCGAACTTGGCGAAATAATCAAAATGAACTGGAATGCGTTCGCCGGGATATTTGCTAATACGAGCGTAAATGGAGTTCAGCGCGTTATCAAGAAGTTAAACCTAGCGCGAGGTCCTATCGCTCACTGCGGGCTTCTTACGGAAGATGAGGTTGTCCGACTAAAGCTCACAGTTCGCGACTGGTATAATCTGATGGCCTGAACGAGTTAGATTAGGAAACCACATGGTGGCATCTGAAGCTCTGAAAGATCTGAAATCTGTATGGGGTGATTCATGCCACTCGATGTGGGTAGAGTTGCTTTGTGTTTCGATTTCGGAAGCTACAATTTTTTCATCTTATCCTGTGATTGATAAGAAAAGAGCTCTAAGCGATTTCTTTTATGCCCCGGCTCTTTCTTCTCGGCTCAAAAATTTTACCAAAGATGAGTTCTTGGGTCGGACTCATCTGTATCGTACATCGATAATTACAAACCGCGTCGTCATAATATCGGCAAGTTTCGAATTGTATTTCAGCAGGTTTTTGGATCTCTATATAGAGAACCGTAGCAAATATTTTGATCAAAAATCTAGAGTGAGGACGCAGCGCGGAGATAAGCTTTATGGCGACGTCTCTAAGGTGCGCGGTCTAGTAAGCCGCGTAAATCAGTTCTCGGATTTAACCGGATCCGGCATTAAAACTATCAACGACAGCTTAGGTTCATTGGATGAGATATATACTCTTCGCAACGTACTCGCGCACCGTGCCGGGATTATAGATGATGCGGCTGCGAAAAAACTCAAAAAGCTGTCGTTTAAGATCGGTGATAAAATAGTTCTCACTCCTGATGAGCTGATAAGTCTTGTGGCGCCGGTCATAGTGGTGGCAGAGTTCTTAGACCGAAAAATCGTTAGCGAATACGATAATTCGATAGGGCGGCATCCGCACAAGCAACGGGCCCCTGCACAGGCGGTCTATTTACGGCCAAAAGGAAAAAAGTCCTAGACATTCGCCCTCATTTCCCGCATCATCCCCGGTCCCTGTAACCGGAGGCGACGATGCCCGCTCTCATCTCCCATACCGACGACGAGATCGCCCGGGCCAGAACCCTTTATGAGGAGACGAACCTCAGCCCGAAGGACATCGCCAAAATCCTCGGGATCGGGGACAACACCTTCTTCCGGCGCGTGAAGGCGTGGGGCTGGCGACGGCGGCGGCTTCGGGTGGCGGAGGTGGACGCCGCGGCGCTCGAAGCTGCCGGCGCCCGGGACGAGGCGCTTCGGACGCTGGGGCGCGAGGTGATCGACCACAGGCTGGCGGCGGAGGACCGGGCGGAGGACGCCATTTTGGGCCAGATCGCGGCGCTGGAGGCCATGCGGGAGCGGGTCGCGGTCGCGGCCTACAGCACGATCGACAGCGAGCGCGGCGCGCGCACGCTCTATCGGCTGGCGCAGGCGCTCACCGAAATCGCGCGCGCCCGCAACGAGAAGGCGAAGCTCGCGCTCGCGAGCAGGAATGACGACCGACCCGGCGCAGAGCCGGAGGACCTCGACGCCATGAGGAACATGCTCGCCGACCGGCTGGAGCGGCTGCGCGCGCAGTTTGAGGGGGACGCCGCTTATGAGGATGCGGCGCCGCGGGCTTCCGGGGAGGGGTGAGCGAGGCGTTCGGTCAAGGATGCATGCCTGTCGGGGCGCCCGGCGCAAACGCGCGTAAGGATCGACGGGCCGCAGACGGACTGCGGCCCGTCACGAGCACAAACGTCGCCGCTTGGGGACGCGGGAATGCGACGTCGATCGGCTCGATTCAGTAGCGGTAGGTGACGCCGAGGCCGAGCAGGCCGGACGTCCTGGCGCCGTCCTTCACGATCGGGCTGTCGGCGGCCTCGCCGACGTAATGGGTGACGGAGGCGCGGGCCAGGACGCCCCATTGCTCGTCGATCTGGTAGCCGAGCGTCAGCCCCGCGCCGACGTCGGAGAGGCCGGAACCCGCCCGGTATCGCCTGAGGCCCGAGCGCGCGGCGCCGCTTTCCGTCACGCCGAAATAAGTGTCGTTGAACTTGCGGTTTCCATAGGTGACGCCGGCGTCGAGATCGGCGTAGAGCGGGCCCCAGCGGAGGGCGGCGTAGGAGACCTCGCCCTTGACGGAGAGGCCGTCATTCTCGCCGGCGACGCCCTGCAGCGCGGTGAGCTTCAGGCCGAGATCGCCCTGGCCATGCTCGCCGCCGCCCTTGAAGGCATAGCCGACGAAGCCGCCGACATCGAGCGAGCCGTCGAGCTTGGGCAGATGCTGGACGGGACCTTTGACGTCGTCGTCGCGGTCGCCGCGATATTTGACCACCGGGCCGAAGCTCCAGGGGTTGTCGCCGGAGAGGTCGAGCCGCGCCTCGGGGCCGCGGATCTGCAGCTGCAGGTCCCGCCAGTCGATGTTGGCGACGCCGAAGGGCGCGGCCTTGTAGTGCTTCGAGCCGGCATATTCCGGCACGATCGCGCCGCCGAGCGCGACGAAGACCGAGACCACCCGCTCGTTGGCGTCGGCGGGCGCATCCGCCGCGAGCGCTTGCGTCGTCGACGCCGAGGCCGCGATGGCGGCGAGCATGAAGTTCCTGAGCGAAGCCACGCGATCCCCTTGAGCGCTGCACGACATGGGGGCAAGGAATGCCGCGCCGCGGCGAGGGACGCGACCGCGCCTTCGCAATTGCGCCAGAATCTTCGGGATTTGTACGTGTCGCGGCTCGGGGGGCGCGTTCGCGATGCGTGAATTCGCAGATTTTCAGCTGGACGCATGGCTGCGCGAGCGGTCCGCGGAGATCTGCCTCGCGCTCGGCCTCGGGCTGATCTTCGCGTTCTTCGGCCCGTACCGCACCTACGAACAGGCGTTTCTCGCAAGGCTCGGCTTCTGGGCCGGGCTGCTGGCCTGCTGGTACGTGCTCGCGAGCCTGATCGAGGCGGCGCTCGACAAGCGGGCGTTCTACCGCCGCGCCGGGCCATGGCTCCAGAGGGCCATGCTGATCGCGCTCACCTCCGCGCCGATGGTCCTGATCGCGGGGCCCGCCGCGCACGCCCTGACGGGCTGGGAGGCCAGCGTGTCGGAGGTGGTGGAGCTTTATTGGCGCACCGCGCTGGTGGGCTGCGTGGTGACGCTCATCACCAAGGGCGCGCTGACGCCGGCCACGGGCCGCGCGCCCGCCTTCGCGCCGGCGGCTGAGGACGCGGCTTTGGCCCTCGAGTCGCCGGCCGAGCGCTTTGAGGCCGTTCAGCCTGAGCCGCCGCAGGCGAGCCGGCTGATCGCGCGTCTTCCCCTGGAGCTTCGCGGACGCCTGATCTGCCTGCAGATGGAGGATCACTATGTCCGCGTTCACACCGACCGCGGATCGGCGCTTCTGCTGATGCGCCTGAGCGACGCGATGTCGGAAGCGGAGCCGATTTCCGGCATGCAGATCCATCGCTCGTGGTGGGTCGCGAACGACGCCATCAAGTCTTTCGACCGGGTGGGGCGAACGGGCCAGCTCTCCTTGAGCAACGGCGTGACGGCGCCGGTCTCGCAGCGGCATCTCGCGGCAGTGACTGAGGCGGCGCCTTAACGTCGGCCTATCCCTTGGGCGCAGGCCTGCCTCTCCGCGCCATCATTGGCGTTCGCGGCCGTTTCGGGGTATGGAGCGGCGTTCCTTGAGCCGAGTAACGCTTTTCGCGGGCGCAGCCTTTGCCCCGCCGGCTCTTCCTCGCGCCATGAGAAGCTCGCCCTTGCTCTCCGCTCAAGACAACTCGGCTCATAACGCCTCGCCGCTCATGCGGGCGCTCAGCCTCCGCGGCTACGATACGCTGACCGCCGTGCAGGACGCCGTGATCTCCGCCGAGAGCGGCCGCGACTTGCTGGTCTCCGCGCAGACCGGCTCCGGCAAGACGGTGGCCTATGGCCTCGCGCTCGGCGACACGCTGCTCGGGTCGGCCGAGCGCTTCGGAGCGCCCGGCCAGCCGCTTGCGCTGGTCGTCGCGCCGACGCGCGAGCTCGCGATGCAGGTCGAGCGCGAATTCGCCTGGCTGTTCGGCGAGGCCGGCGGACGCATCGTCGCCTGCGTCGGCGGCATGGACCCGCGCGCCGAGCGCCGCAGGCTCGACGCCGGCGCCCACATCGTCGTCGGCACGCCTGGCCGTCTGAAGGACCATATCGAGCGCAACGCGCTCGACGTCTCAGGGTTGAAGGCCGTCGTGCTCGACGAAGCCGACGAGATGCTGGATCTCGGCTTCCGCGAGGACCTTGAATTCATCCTGGAGACCACGCCTTCGGAGCGCCGCACGCTGCTGTTCTCCGCGACCGTGCCGGCCGCGATCGTCGCGATCGCCAGGCGCTTCCAGCGCGACGCGCTGCGCGTCGAGGCTGCGGGCGAGGAGGGCGCGCACGCCGACATCGAGCATCGCGCGATCCGCGTCATGCCGCGGGGGACCGACGCCGCCGTCGTCAACGTGCTGCGCCAGCAGGACGCCGCCGCCGCAATCGTGTTCTGCTCGACCCGCGAGGCGGTGCGTCGGCTGCACATGACGCTCGCCAAGCGCGGCTTCTCCGCGGTCGTGCTGTCCGGCGAGCTCAGCCAGAACGAGCGCAATCGCGCGCTGGAAGAAATCCGCGACGGCCGCGCCCGCGTGTGCGTCGCGACCGACGTCGCCGCGCGCGGCATCGACCTCGCCAATGTCGAGCTGGTGATCCACGCCGACCTGCCGCACGACGCCGAAGTGTTCCAGCATCGCTCGGGCCGCACCGGCCGCGCGGGCCGCAAGGGCGTGAGCGTGCTGCTCGCGCCGGCCTCGCGCCGCCGCAAGGCCGAGCTGCTGATGCAGGACGCCGGGATCACGCCCGTCTGGAGCGCGGCGCCCTCGGCGGATGAGATCCGCATGCTGGACCGCGAGCGGCTCGCCAACGATCCCGCGATGTCATCTCCCGCCGGCGAGCAGGAACTCGCCCGCGCCCGCGAACTGATCGAGGCCAAGGGCGCTGAGGCCGTCGCCGTCGCCCTGCTCAGGCTGCACGCCGCCCGCCTGCCTGAGCCGCATTTCGTGGAAGATCCCGGCGAGTGGTCCGCTCCCCGCGAACGACGCCCGGACAGGAATGGCGCACGCGAGGCCGATCGCGGACCGCGCGAAGCAGCTCCGCCGCGCCGCCGCGATGAGTTCGGCGCCGCCGTGTGGTTTCGGCTCAATGTCGGGCGCGCCCAGAACGCCGATCCCAAATGGCTGCTGCCGATGATCTGCCGTCGCGGCGGCGTCAATCGCGACGAGGTTGGCGCGATCCGGATCTTCGACAAGGACAGCAAGGTCGCGATCGCCGTCGAGGCAGCCGAGCGTTTTGCGGACGCCGCGCTGGGCGCGGGCAAGGGCGAAGTCCTGTTCACCCGCTCCGAGGCGCCTGCGGCGCAGGGGGCCAAGGAAGCCTACAAGCCGGCGCGTGAGCAAAAGCCCGCCGCGCCGCGGCCTCCGCGCGCTGAGGCGACCGAGGGCTGGTCGCCCAAACCGTGGCGCGACAAGCCGCGTCAGGCGAGGCCCGACTTCAAGCCGGCAGAGCCGCGCTTCGGCCAGGAGACGCCGGCAGGCGTAAAGCCGTGGGCGGCGAAACACCGGCCCGCCAAGTCGCGGCCGCCGCACAATGACGGCGCGAAGCGGTCGGCGCCGCGTTCTGCGGAAAAGGCGAAGCGCGCCCCGGCGCGTCGCGAAGGCCGTTCCTGAACGAAAAGCGCTCACGAAAACGCCCGGCGGAAGCCGCCGGGCGCGTTGCGATGAACGTCCGGCTGTTCAGGCCTTGGGCGAATAAAGCTGGCACCAGCCTTCCGGGCTGATCTTGCCGTCGACGGCGTTGCAGGCGTCCGGCGCTGCGAACAGGCCGCAGCCGGCGCACTTCTCCGAGCCCTTCGGGCTGTCCTGATACTTCGCGTCGGCCTGGCTCATCTTGGTCTGCGCCCGCGCCGGGCGCGACATGGCCAGGCACGCCACGCCCACGCTCGCCGCGGCGAAACCCGCGACCAATGCGCGGCGCGACACGCCGCTTGTCGTCTCCGCATTCATGCTGTCGTGCGCCGTGGCGGCGTCGTTTTCCGGCTTGCTCATCGTTCTTTCCTCCCTGTCGCCTCGGCTTCTTGTCCGATGGCTCACGGGAACGTGAGGCGCTCCGCAGACTTTTCAATCATTCTAATTCTAAATCATGAGATCGGCGTCGACATGGTCCTGAGAGGGAGCGGAGCGGCCCTTTGAACGGCGCGCAGTCCCTGGGCCGCCTCAAGAGCCGCCGCGCGTGAGGCGGCGCCGACCGTCAGTAATGCGGCGGGGGCCGGTCGACGGGCTCGGAACCGGAGACGGCTTCGTCGAGCCTCTCGGCGAGGTTGGTCGCCTCGCGCTTCAGGCGATCGATCGTCGCCCACTGTTCGGTCACCGTGCGATTGAGCGCTTCGATGGTCTCGTCCTGATAGGCGACGCGCTCCTCGAGAGCGTCCAAGCGTCGTGCAAGACGTTCGATCTCATCGGTCATGAGCTTCCCTCGCGCGCGTCAGCGGTTAGCATGGCGCCGCGCGAGCTTGAAACCGCGAACCCCACACGGAGCCGTCTTATGTCGCCCGTCGCATCCGCGCTCACCCTCGGCGTGCTTACGCTCTTCACCGTCGAAGCGGCAGCCGATCCGGTGACGCCGCGCACCATCACCGGCTATTCGGCGGCGGCCGCCGCTCAGCAGGGCAAGTCGCTCGAGGTGCCGGTCGGGCAGGGGCCCATGGAGGATGGCGCGCCGGCGGCGGCGGTGCAGGGATCGTCCGGCGGCCAGAGTTCGGGAGCCGCGGCCCCGAGCGCGCAAGCCGGCGCCGGCGGCGAGAGCGTCGGAGCGCCCGCCGCGCCCCGCAAGGTCCGCTATGGCCTGTTCGGGCTGAGCTGGCGCTCGCAGTAGACTTCTCTTTGCGGGCGCAGCCCTTAAGTGGAGGAAAACGTTCGACGGAGAAGACTCATGATGCGGCTTGTAGCGATCTCGCTCGCTCTCGGCCTGTCCACTTCGGCCTATGCCGCCAACGTGCCGGTCGGCGTGTGGCGGACGGCATCGGGCAAGGCGGACATCCGAATCTCTGATTGCCGCGGCGCGCCGTGCGCGACCTTAGCCTCTCTCAAGAAGCCCAACGACAAACAAGGCCGGCCGAAGCTCGACAAGCGCAATCCCGACCCCGCGCTCAGAAGCCGACCTGTCGTCGGGGTGTCGTTGCTGACCGAGATGAAGGCTGATGGCGAGGGCTGGAGCGGGACCTTCTACAACCCGGATGACGGCCGTTCCTATGCAGGCAAAATAGAAGCCGACGACGCAGACACGCTGAAGCTGCGCGGCTGCGTCGTCGGCTTTATTTGCAAGACGCAGGTGCTGAAGCGCGTCGAGTGACGCCGGCTCAAAGCCGGCCCGTTAGCAGCAGGATCAGCAGCACGATGAGGATGACGCCGAGGATGCCGCTCGGTCCATATCCGAAGCCGCGAGAATGCGGCCAGATCGGCACGACGCCGATGATGATCAGAACCAGAATGATGAGCAGAATGGTCGACACGGCCCGGCCTCTCTCGGTTTCGTGAGAGGCTAAACCTTCATCTATCGGGGAGGGTTCCACAAGGCCGCGCGCCGAACGAGGGGAGCGTTCAAGGCAGGGTCGAGGTTCCGTTGTTCGACGACGGCGCGGACAGGATGACCTTCAACCCCGGGCGATTGTCCTCGTAGCTCAACTCGCCGCCGAGCTGCCGCACCAGCGCGTCGATCATCCGCGAGCCGAAGCCGCGACGGCCGCCGGAGGAGGGGCGTCCGACGCCCTGATCGGCCACCGTCAGCCGGAAGTTCGCGCGATCCTCGACCAGGGTGATCGAGAGCGGACCGGCCTGGCCCTCATAAGCGTATTTGGTGGCGTTGATGATGAGCTCGGTCAGGACCAGGCCGAGGCTGATGGCGCGGTCTGTCGGTAGCAGCACCGGCGCGACGTTGAGCGTGATCTTCCGCGACCAGTCGGCGCCGAGCGACGAGGATATGTCAGCCGAAAGTTCTTCGAGATAGCGCGCCGCGTCGACGGCCTGCACCTGGTCGGCCCGGTAAAGCCGACGATGGACTAGCGCGACGGCCGAAAGACGCCGGCGCGCCTCCTCGAGCGCGGTCGAAAGCTCCGGCTGGTTGGAGCCGCGCGCCTGGAGCGCAAGAAAGCTCGAGACCAGTTGCAGGCTGTTCTGAACGCGGTGATTGACCTCGCCGACAAGAAATTCCTTCTGCTGAATCAGCAGGTCCTTCTCATCGATCGTCGTGAGCAGGCGCCTGTTGAGATCGCGCAGGCGGCGCGCCTGCCAGACCTCGATGACCGCCGCCCTCAGGCGGCCCGCGGCTTCGATCTCCGGTCCCGTCCAACGGCGGGAGCGGTTGCGCACCTGCTCGCGCCACGCTTCGAACGACGCCCGCGGCGCCAGGGTTTCGCCAGGCTGGAGGGACGCCGCCTTGTGGGGGTTTCCCGCCCATTCGACGATCTCGACCTCCTCCGCCCGGAACCACAGGACGATCCAGGGCTCGGCCGTCGACAGCGTGACGGCGAGCAGACCGGAGGCGTGGGTCCGCCAGCCTTCCGCCTCCGGCCAGACTTCGCTGAACCGATCCGTGGCGAAGACGGACTGCGCGCTGCGCGGCAGGGCCCATTCGGCGATCCTGCGGATGTCCGCCTCGGGCGGGCAGCGACCGTTCGTCAGCAGATCGCCCGCGCGCAGGACGGCGACGCCGTCGCCCCCGAAGGCGTGGCGGATCTCGTCGACATGGTTGGAGATCGCGCCGTCGAGCGAACCTTCGCGCGACAGCAGGCCGACGAGATCATCCTGGAAGCTGCGCAGCCGCACGCGTTCGCGGAACGCGTCGGTGTCGTCCTTGACGCGGATCTGTCGCGCGAAGGCGCCGCCGAGCGCCCTGCACGCGCTGCGCACGTCGTAGGGAATATGCTTCGCCGTCTCGTTGTGGCAGGCGACGAGCCCCCACAACACGCCATCGCGCACGATCGAGACCGAGGCTGAAGCCGCGACGCCCATGTTCCGCAGATATTGCAGATGGATCGGCGAGACGCTGCGGAGCGATGCGTCGCTGAGGTCGAGGTCGGACCCTTCGGGACGGATCGGCGCGGGCTCGTAGTCGATGTCGGGGATGACGCGGATCAGGTTGCGCAGATAGAGCGCGCGCGCCTGCCTCGGGATGTCGCTCGCGGGAAAGCGGTGGTTGAGGAACGAGCGCAGGTCTTGGCGCTTGTCCTCGGCCACGACCGACCCGGAATCGTCGTCGAGGAAGCGGTAGATCATCACGCGGTCGTAGCCGGTGAGCCTGCGGAACTCGGCGGCCGCGCGGGCGCATAGTTCATCGAAGGTTTCCGCGGCGTCGAACTGCACGGACGCCCGCTCGAGGTCCGTCATCATGATGCCGGGAGGGCCGCGGTCGGCCGGCGCGGGCTCGAGCTCGATGATCAGCTTGCCGTCCGCCGTATGAGCGCTGACGTCGAACGAGCCGCGCTCGCCGGTCGCGACGCCGACATATCCCGGTCCGTCGGCCGCGAGACCGCGGACGTTGGCGGCGATCGAGGCTGACGTGAAGTCCTGGAGCGGGCGTCCCACGAAATCGCTGACGCCGAGCATGCCGTCGACATCTCCGGCTGCGGCGACGACGGTCAGGCTCTCCGGATCGGCGACGAGGAGCACGCCATGCGGCTGGATCGCGCCGGGGATGTGGATCGGCTCGCGGTCGCAGAACTGTGTATTGAGCGTATCCAACCCGGCCGAAGTCCCCGCGATCCCCTGTTCTCGAACGGTATCTTACGACCTCGCGCTCCGCTAGATCATCCGTCCAGCGGCTGCGCGTCATCGCGACGAAAAAAAGCCTCGCCCGAGAGGGACGAGGCTTTTTCAGGATTTTCGGGCGGTTGATCAGCGCCCGAACGGCAGAGGGCGTCAGCCCGCGAGCTTCAGCCCGCCGTTCGGCGTGCGGATCTCGATGTCGACCTCGAGCGTCGCCAGCGTGTCGCGCGTGTCGGTCTTGATGCGCACGTTGTCGGGATGGATCGAGATGTGCCTCGCGATCACCGCCAGGATTTCGTCCTTGAGTTGGGCGACGAGGTCCGTGCGGCCGAACACCGCCCGCTCATGCGCGAGCAGGAGCTGCAGGCGTTCGCGCGCCGCAGGCGCCGAACTGCGCCGGGAGAAGAACTTCAGAACGCTCATGCCGCCCTCCGGCCGAACAGGCCCCCAAGGAAGCTTTTGCGCTCGCTCGGGACGGTCATCGGGATGGTCTCGCCGCGCAGCCGGCGGGCGGCGTCTAGATAGGCCCGCGCCGGCGCGGAAATCGGGTTCGCCAGCGTGACAGGCGAACCGAGATTCGACGCCTTCAGCACTTCCGGGCTTTCCGGGATGATGCCGAGCAGCGGGATCGACAGGATCTCGAGCACGTCGTCGACCTTGAGCATGTCGCCGCGCTCGGCGCGCACGGGATCGTAGCGGGTGAGAAGCAGCAGCTTCTCCATCTGCTCGCCGCGCTCGGCCTTCTCGGTCTTGGAGTCCAGCAGGCCGATGATGCGGTCGCTGTCGCGGACGGAGGAGACTTCCGGATTGGTGACGATCACGGCGAGGTCGGCGTGGCGCATTGCGAAATAGGCGCCGCGTTCGATGCCGGCAGGCGAGTCGCAGATGATCCAGTCGAAGCGACCCTTGAGGTCGTTGATGACCCGCTCGACGCCTTCGGCGGTCAGCGCGTCCTTGTCGCGGGTCTGGCTCGCCGGCAGCAGCGACAGCGTGTCCACCCGCTTGTCGCGGATCAGCGCCTGGTTGAGGTTGGCGTCGCCCTGCACGACGTTGATGAGGTCGTAGACCACGCGGCGCTCGGCGCCCATGACGAGGTCGAGGTTGCGCAGGCCGACGTCGAAGTCGATGACCACGACGTTCTGGCCAGTCTGCGCCAAAGCCGCGCCAAGGGCTGCGGTCGACGTCGTCTTGCCGACGCCTCCCTTGCCCGACGTGACGACCAGAACTTCAGCCATCTCAATCTCTCCCCAGAAGAACGATTAGAACGCGTCGCCGCGCAGTGTGTCGGTTCAGTCGAGCGCCGCGACGCTCAGCTTTTCGCCCTCGAGCCAGATCCGTGCGGGATTGCCCCGGAGGCCTTTGTCGAGGTCGTCGGTGGTCATGTAGACGCCGTCGATCGCCAGCAGCTCGGCGTCGAGCTTGCGGCAGAAGATGCGCGCCTTGCCGTCGCCGCCGGCGCCCGCGATCGCGCGGCCCCGCAGCGCGCCGTAGACGTGGATCGAGCCTGCAGCGACGACTTCTGCGCCGGACGCGACCGAGCCGCAGATCGTCACGTCGCCATGCGGGAAGGAGATGGTCTGGCCGGAGCGCACCGGCTGGTCGATGACGAGCGATGTCGCCTTGGGCGCGGGGGCTTCCGGCGCGGACAGCTCGCCCGCGGCGCGGCCGCCGATCGGCATGGCGAGCCTGGCGTAGGGGCCTTCGAGCGTCTTCGGATCGCAGCCTTCGACGCCGATGGTGCGGACGCCGCGCGCTTCGAGCTCGGTCAGCAGCAGGCCGAGCGCGCGGGCGGAAGGCTTCAGCGCCGAGACGTCGAGCACCACAGGCCGGCCGCCGAAGAAGCCGGGGGAGCGCGCGGTCAGCTCGTCGAGCTCGAGCAGCCAGTCGTCCGCCGGCGGCTCCGGCGCGAGCACGAGCGCCATGAAGGACCTGCCGCGGAAGCGGATAGGGCGGCGCTTCTGCGCCGCCGCGGCTTGGGACTTCGGGACGATCTGAAGGGCGGCTGACGACACGGATGGCGTCCCAAGACTTAGGTGGTTAACGAAGCGTTGCGTCGACCGAGTTGACCCCCGCTTGGTTAACGGCCCGTTAAAGCCCCGGCAAATTATGCCGAGCGGCGCGCCCGGCCGCCTTGCGCGCTTGCCTGCGCGCTCCGATCGGCCTACGCCGCCAGTGCCCTCCGGAGATCAGTGATGTCGCTCAGCCGATCCGCCCGCCTGCTGATCCTCGCCTTCGGGCTGGCGTTCGCAGGATCCGCCCATGCGGAGGACCCGGCCCTTTCGCGCGAGATGATCGTCGGCGATCCCGCGGCGCCGATCGGGGGGAATCCCAAGGGCGACGTCACGATCGTCGCCTACCTCGATTACAATTGCGGCTTCTGCAAGCGCTCGGCGCCGGCGCTCGACAAGCTCGTGAAGACCGACGGCAAGATCCGCCTCGTCTACAAGGAATGGCCGATCCTCGCGGAGAGCTCGGTCGCCGGCGCAAAGATCGCGCTCGCGGCCGCCTATCAGGGCAAGTACGAGACGGCCCACAGAGCACTCATGGCGCTGAAGGGCGCCAAGATCCCGCAGGCGACGATGCTCGATGCCGCCAAGAGAGCCGGCATCGACATGACGAGGCTGCAGGTCGACGCCACGACCCATGACGCCGACATCGTGGCGGCGCTCAAGCGCAACGACGCGCAGGCCAAGGGCATGCAATTCCGCGGCACGCCCGTTTATCTCATCGGTCCCCTCAAGATCGAGGCCGCCCTTGATTACGAAACGTTCCGCGACGCGGTGGCCCAGGCGCGGGCGCGGGCGAAGAGCTGACGGCCGGTCGCCAGAGCGGGGCTCGCCGCCAGACAGCGCCTTCACCCCGCGCGGGATGGCGAGTGACGTCAGGAGCGGTTTGGCAGGCGCATGACCGACGCCGCCAACCAGCCGCGAAAACGATGTTTTCCATACCGAATGTTCAGATTTCAACGGTCAAATAACGCCTGATCCAACCGGCATGGCGCCCTCATGCAGCCTGACGCTCCCCCGAATGCGTTCAGTCGACGTGGCCTCTACCCGCTGATCGGCGTGGTTCTGGTCGCGGTGCTGCTCGCGATCGGCTTCCTGATGAAGACGGCGGACGAGCAGGACGCCTTTGCGGAGCACCGCTCCCAGGCGATGGTCGAGGCGGCGATCCAGGACCGCTGGTCGCTGCTCGCGCGCACTCTCGAGGATTACGCTGACTGGGGCGAAGCCTATCGCCACCTTCACGTCGCCTTCAGCGAAGACTGGGCCTACCGGCAGGCCAATATGGGCGAGACGCTGAGCCGTCGGCTCGGCTTCAACCATGTCTTCGTCATCGGACCCGACGACGTTCCGCGCTACGCCGTCATCAACGGCGAATTGCGCGAACCCCTATCGGCGTTCAAGGCGATGGGCGGAGACCTGCTCGGTCTCGCCCGCCAGGCGCGATTGGCCGGCACGACGAACAAGACAGCCGTAAAGACAGGCGTAGCGATGGTCGGCGGCGATCCGGCTCTGGTCGCGGCCGGCGTGCTGTCGGTCGGCGGCGATCCGACCGTCATGCCCATCCCCGGGCCCGCCAGCGTCATCATCTTCGCGGAGCAGCTGTCGCCGACTTATCTCGCCAAGCTCGGCTCCGACCGCTTCGTCGGGGACCTCAGGGTCGCGCGTACGGCTGACGACCGCGCCGCCTCGCCGCGCAAGCGCCTCGTCGTCACCGGCACGGAAGAAGGCTTCGTGCTGCGCTGGAGCCCGGACCAACCGGGCGCGCGCTTCATGGCGACCGCGCTGCCGAGCCTGATCGGCGGAGTCTCCGCGCTCCTTATCGCCTTCGGTCTCATCCTGCGCATGTCGAGCCGGGCCGAACGCTTCGTCGCCTCCAGCGCGAAAAAGCTCGAACAGGCCTACAGGGACGCGGAGAGGCAGGCGCTGCACGATCCGACCACGGGGCTGCCCAACCGGGCGATGCTCGCGCGTCATGTCGAGACAGTGCGGGGACAGTCCGGCGCGGAATTCGCGATGCTGTTCCTCGACCTCGACCGGTTCAAGCCGGTCAACGACGCGCATGGCCACGCCGCCGGCGATCAGGTGTTGAGGGCGGTTGCGCGGCGGCTGACGAGCCGGGTGGGCCCCTGCAACCTGATCGCGCGCGTGGGCGGGGACGAGTTCGCGGCTGTGGTCGCCGAGACCGACCGCGGGCGGATAGAACAGCTCTGCGAACTGCTCATCAAGGACATCTCGGAGCCCATCAGGCATACCGGCGGCGAGGCCCGCATCGGGCTTTCGATCGGCGTCGTCCATGGGCCGGCGCGCGATCTCGATGTCGAGGAGCTGCTGCGCAGGGCGGACCTCGCGCTCTATCGGGCGAAGGAAAGCGGACGCGGCGTCTACTGCTTCTATCAGGACGAGATGAGCGAGCGGACGCGCAGCCGCCGCGCGCTCGAGGGCGAGCTCTGGAACGCGCTGGAGCGCGGCGAGCTCTACCTCGACTACCAGCCGCGCTACGACGCCCAGACGCTGCGCATGAAGCGCGTGGAGGCGCTGCTCCGCTGGCGCCACCCGGTTCGGGGCCTCGTCAGCCCAGGCGAATTTGTGCCGCTCGCCGAGGAATGCGGGCTGATCCTCCGGATCGGCGACTGGGCCATGCGCACGGCCTGCAAGCAGGCCGTCGCGTGGCCGGAGATCGGGGTGTCGGTCAACGTCTCCGCCGTGCAGGTGCGCGGCGGCGGTCTCGTCGAAGCGACCTCTGCGGCGCTCGCGGAAAGCGGACTTGCTCCGGAGCGCCTGGAGATCGAGCTTACCGAGGGCGTCCTGCTCGAGGACGCCGCCCGCGCCCGGAACATGCTGCTCGACCTGAAGACGCTCGGCGTCCGGCTCTCCATGGACGATTTCGGCACCGGCTTCTCCTCGCTCGGCTATCTCCGCAACTTTCCCTTCGACGCGATCAAGATCGACCGGGGCTTCGTGGCCGATCTTGGGACGAACGGCGACGCGCGGGCGATCGTGCAGGCGATACTCGGGCTTGGCCGCGCGCTTGGCCTCTCAGTCACCGCCGAGGGCGTGGAGACCCGCGAGCAGCTGGCGCTGCTCCAGCTCGACCGCTGCAACGAACTGCAGGGCTTCTATCTCGCCCGGCCGCAGGCGCCGGAGTCGATCACCGCTCTGCTGAAGGCGGAGGATCCGAGCGCAGCTCGGCCAGTCCCGCCGCCGGCTCCGCCGATCCGGTCCGTCAATCTAGGAAAATAGTCATTGACAGCGTGACGCTGTTCGGGTAGGGTTATCCCATGCTCCGAAATTGCGTCACGCACCGGCCGCCTGGCTCGAAGGCGGACGAGGAGGCTGTCATGACGCCTACGCCGAAACGAGCCGCCCCGCGGATCGACGCCGCCCGCCGCGAGGAGGCCCGGCGCCTGTTCGAGACATCCGAGATTCCCCAGGTCGACATAGCGGCGCGCGTCGGAATCCTGCCGGCCTCGCTGACGCGCATGGCGAAGAAGGACGGCTGGATCCGTTTCGAAAAAGGAAAGCGGGCGCAGACGGTTCGTCGCATCCGCGCGCGTGTCGAGCGAGAAATCGAGGCGGTCGAAGGCGTGCTTGAAAAGGCTGGCGCTCTCGGTGGCGCCGACAGCGCGGCTCGAACGCTTTCGACCCTCGTGCGGACGCTCATCGAACTGCAGAAATATGACGAGGACGCGGCTCGCCGCAGCCGCGTGAAGCCTGAGGACGAGGATGTCGCTCCCGCCGATCTTGACGCCCTCCGCGATGCGCTTGCGGACCGTCTTGAGAAGCTGCGGCGCGAAAACGGTTGAACCGTTTCTCCATACGCTTGTCGCGTATGAGAGTTCATTCCTAACGAACGAATGGGCCGTCTGGGGCCGGGACGACCAGCTGCCGCCCGGCGGCGACTGGACGACCTGGCTGCTGCTCGGCGGCCGCGGGGCCGGCAAGACTCGCGCCGGCGCCGAATGGGTGCGCGCCGCAGCGTTGGGCCGCGGCGCGTGTTTCTCAGGACGTCCCGCCGGGCGCATCGCGCTCGTCGCCGAGACCTATGCGGACCTGCGCGAAGTGATGATCGACGGCGTCTCCGGCCTGCTCGCCGTGCATGCGCCGGACGAGCGGCCAAGCTGGGAGGCGAGCCGTAAGCGGCTGGTCTGGCCGAACGGAGCGATCGCGCAGGGGTTTTCGGCGGAAGACCCGGAAGCCCTGCGCGGGCCGCAGTTCGACGCCGCCTGGTCGGACGAGATCGGCAAATGGCGGCGGGCGGAGGAGACCTGGGACATGCTGCAGTTTGGACTGCGCCTCGGCCGCGACCCTCGGCAGGTGGCCACCACGACGCCGCGCGCGGCGCCGCTGATCAAGCGGCTCCTCGCTGACCCCCGCACCACGGTGACGCGAGCCGCGACCAGCGCCAACGCTCCGAACCTCGCGCCGAGCTTTCTGCAGGCGGTCGTCGGGACCTATGCCGGGACGCGGCTCGGCCGGCAGGAGCTCGACGGCGAGTTGCTCGAGGATCGCGAGGACGCTCTTTGGACCCGTGAGACGATCGAGCGCGCAAAGATCCTCGTCCCGCCGGAGCTCACGCGCATCGTCGTCGCAGTCGATCCCCCGGCCGGTGGCGTGCGCTCGGACGCCTGCGGGATCGTGGCGGTTGGGCTGGGCGCGGACGGCCGCGCCTATGTGCTTGCGGATGAGACGCTGCACGCCTCGCGGCCGGATGTCTGGGCCTCGCGCGCCGTCGCCTTGTGGCGGAGGCTCGAGGCCGACGCGCTGGTCGCCGAGGTCAACCAGGGCGGCGACATGGTGCGCGCCGTGATCGCTCAGGCCGACGCCGAGATCCCTGTGATCGCGGTGCGGGCGACGCGCGGAAAATGGCTGAGGGCGGAGCCGGTGGCGGCGCTCTACGCACAAGGCCGCGTGCGCCATGTCGGCGCTTATCCCGAACTCGAGGACGAGATGGCCGTCTTCGGGCTCGACGGCCTCTCGAACGGCCGCTCCCCCGATCGCGTCGACGCCCTGGTGTGGGCGGTCACGCACCTCATGTTGTCCGCGAAGGGCAGGGGCCCGCGGGTGCTGGCGTTGTGAGGTGGCCCGCGGTTTGCCTATTTTCTCGCTGAACCAGTCGCTCGCCTATTTGAGAAGAGCGGGTCGCTGTTCGGATCGCTCCTTAACGGTTAGTAAAAGCCTCAATGGTCAGCATGTCGGTCACGGACGAAACGCCGGAGCGTCGCGCATGAGTAGCGGACTCATCGTGGTGAAAGCCGCATATGACGCGGAAGCGGGCGTGTGGTTCGTCGAGACGAGCGACATCCCCGGCCTCAATCTCGAAGCCGCGTCGGTCGAGGAACTCGTCGAGAAGCTGCCGCCGGCGATTCACGATTTGCTCGAAAGCGACGGCGACGGTCCGTTTCGCACCGGCGACGTCGCGATCGAAGTGATCGCTCACGCTAGCACCCGGCTGACGTTCGACCTCGCGGCGTGAATGGTTTTGGTCGCGCGATCCGCGACATGCTCGCGGCCGCTGGCTGCGTCTTCCTGCGCCATGGCAAGGGCGATCACGACATCTGGTCGAGCCCGATCAGCGGACGAACGTTCACGGTCCCCGTGAACATCCAGTCGCGGCATACGGCGAACAAGATCCTGAAGGACGCCGGGCTGCCGAAGGCGTTCTGAGCGCGTCCCTCGAACACGCAAATCCAGCCGGGCCCTCGCGCCCGGCTTTTTCATGTCCTCGCGGAGACCGCGCATGGCCTCGCTTCTGTCTCGCTTCTTCCGGTCTGCGCCGACGCGGAAGTCGTCCGCGCTGGGCGCGCTGATCGCGTTGTCCGGCGGGGGCGCGGCGGTCTGGAGCGCGCGGGATCCGGTGAGTCTCGCCCGGGAGGGCTATCAGAAGAACCCGATCGTCCACCGCGCCGTGCGCATGGTGGCGGAGGCCGCTAGCTCTGTGCCGCTGGTGCTGACCGAGGGCGACAGCGAGCACGAGGCTCACCCGCTGATCGCGCTTCTCGCGCGGCCCGACGGCAGGCTCGGCCGGCCTGGCCTGATCGAGACCGTGGTCGCAAACCTGCTGGTCTCGGGCGATGCCTATCTCGAGGCGGTCGTGGTCGACGGCGAGCCGCGCGAGCTCCATGCGCTGCGGCCGGACCGCATGCGGCTGATTGCAGGCGCCGACGGCTGGCCGGAGGCTTACGAATACCGCTGCGGGGCGGAGGTCGCGCGCTACGACCAGCGCGCCGAGCCGGTCCCGCCGATCCTGCATATCACGCTGCACCACCCGCTCGACGATCATTATGGCCTGAGCCCGCTGGAGCCGGCGGCGGCTGCGATCGACCTGCACAACGCGGCCTCGGCCTGGAACAAGGCGCTATTGGACAACGCCGCGCGGCCCTCCGGGGCGCTGGTCTACAAGGGGCCGGAAGGGCAGGGGCTCTCCGACGACCAGGTCGAGCGGCTGAAGACCGAGCTTGAGGCGCAGTTCTCCGGCGCCGCGAACGCCGGACGCCCGCTGCTGCTCGACGGCGGACTGGACTGGCGGCCGATGGCGCTGACGCCGCAGGAGATGGACTTCCTGCAGGCCAAGAACGCCGCGGCGCGCGACATCGCTCTGGTCTTCGGCGTGCCGCCGATGCTGCTGGGCATCCCTGGCGACGCGACTTATGCGAACTACGCCGAGGCGAACCGCGCGCTTTGGCGCCAGACGGTCATCCCGCTGCTGACGCGCGTCGCGCGCTCGCTCGCCGGCTGGCTCGGCCCAGCCTGGGACGCCGAGCTGACGCTGACGCCCGATCTCGACGCCATCGAGGCCCTCTCGACCGAGCGCGAGGCGCTGTGGCGGCGCGTGACGGACGCCGACTTTCTCGAGGAGGACGAAAAGCGCGCCGCGGTCGGCTACCAGCCGCGTGTCGGGTGAGCGTTCACTTCGCCTCCTGGTAGTTCCGCCAGCCTTTTCTGACGGCGTCGCGCAAAGGGCCGTCGTCGCAATTGACCTTTTTCGCTGCGGCGCGGGCCTTCTGAAGCACCTCCGCCTGTTCCGCATCGAACGGCGCGCCGAGGCCTTCGCTCAGTTTCGCCACCATCGCCGACGCTTCGTCTTCGGTGGCGAGGCCGCAGGCGACGACATAGCCCGCGAACAGGCCGAGATTGCCGATCCGCTCGCGGAGCAGCGCAGGTTCGGCCGCAAACGCCGGCGTGGCGAGCAGGGCTAGCAGGGCGGCCGTCTTCTTCATCTGTCTTCGTCGCCGACGCTTCGTTCCGCCGGATAGGCGGACCCGCTTCATAACGCTCACGGACAGCGAGATCATGCCCAACCCGCATCTGCGGGCGCGAACGCTCGCGCCCGAATTGAAGCGCCTGCCCGTCGCGCCCGCAGTCTCCGCCGACGGCACGGTCGAGGGGTACGCCAGCCTGTTCGGCGTGGTCGATCTCGGCCGCGACCGGGTGGAGCGCGGCGCGTTCGCGGCTTCCCTCGCGCGGCGCGGGGCGCGCGGGGTGCGGTTCCTGTTCCAACACGACCCCGCAGAGCCGATCGGCGCCTGGACGTCGATCTCCGAGGATGTCCGCGGCCTGCGGGTCTTCGGCCGGCTGAACCTCGCCGTCGCCCGCGCCCGGGAGGTGCACGCGCTGCTCAGGCAAGGCGGACTTGACGGCCTGTCCATCGGCTTTCGCGCGGTGCGCTCCGCGCGAGCGGCCGGCGGGGTCCGAAGGCTGATCGAGATCGACCTTTGGGAGATCTCGGTCGTCACCTTCCCGATGCTGCCCGACGCACGGGTGGCGAACGTGAAGCGGCAGTTCTCCTCAAGAACCGTCGCGCCCGCCTCCCGGCTCTGAGCTGAGCCGCCTACCCGGCGCTCCATCTTCCCCGCCGCCTCGGCGGCTTCATCCCCAGAGGCTCCAATCCATGACCGAACTCGCGACCATGCGCTCTCCCGAGACCAAGGCGGCGGAGGCGGCGCCTTCGAGCCTCGAGGTGGTGACCGCCTTCGACGACTTCATGCGCTCCTTCGAGGCCTTCAAGGAGGTCAATGACGAGCGTCTCGCCGAGATCGAGGCGCGGATGCCGGACGCCGTGACGAGCGAGAAGCTCGCCCGACTGGACGACGCGCTCGACCGCCAGCAGAAGACGCTGGCCGAGTTGACGACCAAGGCGCGTCGCCCTGCGCTTCAGGCGGCCGACGGTCACGACCATGCCGCGCCGCGCGAGCACAAGGCGGCGTTCGACGTTTATGTCCGGCGCGGCGAGGTGTCCTCGCTGAAGAGCCTGGAATCGAAGGCGCTCGCCGCCGTCACCGACGCTCAGGGCGGCTACCTCGTGCCGGAGGCGACCGAGCGTGAGATCGGCCGGCGCCTCGCCGAGGTCTCGCCGATCCGCGCCATCGCTTCGGTCCAGCAGGTGACGACCTCCGTCTTCCGCAAGCCGTTCGCGACCGACGGCTTCGCCGCCGGTTGGGCCGCGGAGACCGCGGCGCGGGTCCAATCCGCAACGCCCAATCTCGACGAGCTCGCCTTCCCCGCGATGGAGCTGTTCGCGATGCCGGCGGCGACGCAGACGCTGCTCGACGACGCGGCGGTCGATCTCGACCGCTGGATCGCCGAGGAGGTCGAGACCGCCTTCGCCGAGCAGGAGAGCGTCGCCTTCGTCACCGGCGACGGGACCACGCGGCCTCAAGGGTTTTTGACGCCGCCCAAGGTCGCGAACAGCAGCTGGACCTGGGGCAAGATCGGCTACGTGCCGACCGGCGCCGCCGGCGCCTTCGCCGCGGCCACGCCCTCGGACGCGCTGCTCGACCTCGTCTATGCGCTGCGCTCGGGCTATCGCCGCAACGCGACCTTCGTGATGAACCGGCGCAGCCAGGCTGCGATCCGCAAACTGAAGGACGCCGACGGCCGCTATCTCTGGGAGCCGCCTGCGACCGCAGGCGCGACCGCGACGCTGATGGGCTTTCCGATCGCCGAGGCCGAGGCGATGCCGGACATTGCGGCCGACGCCCACGCCATCGCCTTCGGCGACTTCCGCCGCGGCTATCTCGTGGTCGACCGGATCGGCGTGCGCATCCTGCGCGATCCGTTCACGGCGAAACCCTACGTGCTGTTCTACACGACCAAGCGGGTGGGCGGCGGCGTGCAGGACTTCGACGCCATCAAGACGCTGAAGTTCGCGACGAGCTGAACGGCTCTCATCCCTCCCCACGCTGACGCGGGGGGAGGGATCACTCGCGCCTCATCCTTCCCAGGACATCGTCATGCCCGCCCAAATCTTGACCGCGCCTGCGGCCGAGCCGATCTCGCTCGGCCAGGCGAAGGCCTATCTGCGCCTCGAGCACGACGCCGAGGACGAGCTGGTGGCGAGCCTGGTCGCGGCCGCTGCGCGGCAGGTCGAGGCGCTCACCCGACGGGTGCTCGTCGCGCAGCGCTGGCGGTTCTCCGCGGCTTTTCCCTGCGGTGGCGGTTCGATCGCGCTGAAGCCGCGGCCGGTGCGCGAGGTGGAGGCGGTGCGCCTTCAGCGCGCGGACGGCGGCTGGACCACGCTGTCGCCCGAGCAGTGGCGGTTCGACTCGGGCGCGGAGCGGCTGACGATCCTCGCAGCCGCCCCCGCCGGCCGCATGGTCGAGGCGGATCTCGCCGTCGGCTATGGCGATCCGGAGGACGTGCCGGAATCGTTGAAGCTCGCGATCCGCCGGCTCACCGCCGACTTCTTCGAGCGGCGCGAGGCGCGAGGCGAGACGCCCGCGGACGTCGCCTCGCTCGTCGCGCCCTATCGGGACCTTGCGCTGTGAGCGGGCCGGGAGCGTTGCGCCGGCGCGTCGCGATCGACCGTCCGGCCGATATCGAGGACGGCGTCGGCGGCTTCGTCCGGGGCTTTGCGGCGCTCGCCGAGACCTTCGCCGAGGTAGAGCCGGTCTCTTCCGACCAGCAGGAGAAGGGGCGGGCGCTCGGCTTAAGAACGCTGTGGCGCGTGACGATCCGCGCGCGCGGCGACCTCGGCGGAGGCTTCCGGCTGCGCTGGCGGGACCAGGCTTTCGCCGTGCTCTCGGTCCGCCCGCTCGATTCCGACGGCCGCTTCGAGGAACTGCTCTGCGAGGAGTTTTCGGCATGAGCGCCGCCTCGCTCGCTCTCCGCATTGCGCTTCGCCAGCGGCTGATCGGAGACGCCGCGCTTTCCGCCTTGCTTGGCGGCCCGCGGATCTACGACGAGCCGCCGCGCGGCGCCGCGCCGCCTTACGTGGCGCTGGGCGTCGCGGTGGCGCGCGACCTTTCCGGCGATCTCGCGCCGGCTGAAGAACACGAGCTCGCGGTCGAGATCTGGTCGCGCGAGGGGGGCTTATCGGAAGCGCTGAAGGCGGCCGACCGTCTCGCCCGCGCAGCCGACGGCCCGGCGCTCGCGCTTACGGGGCACCGGGTCGCGTCGTTCGACTGGATCGCGACCGAGGCCGCCAAGATCGCCGAAGACGGGCTGAGACGCGCGACCGTCACCTTTCGGGCGGTCACGGAGCCGGCTGAATAGCACGCACCACCAACAGCGAGAAAACGATGGCCATCCAGAAGGGCAAGGACCTGCTCGTGAAGGTCGCCGACGGCGCGGGAGGGTTCGTCACCGTGGCGGGGCTCAAATCCCGCTCGTTCTCGATCAATTCCGAGCCGGTGGACGTCACCCATTCCGAAAGCGCCGGGCGCTGGCGCGAGCTCCTCGCCGGCGCCGGCGCCAAGAAGGCGAGCGTGGCGGGGGCGGGCGTGTTCCGCGACGAGGCCTCCGACGCGCTGATGCGCGGCCTCGCCTTCGACGGCGCGATCGCCGACTTCCAGATCGTGGTGCCGGATTTCGGCCGCATCCAGGGCCCGTTTCAGATCACGGGGCTGGAGTTCAAGGGCGACCATGCCGGCGAGGTCGCCTACGACCTCGCGCTCGAAAGCGCCGGCGCGCTGAGCTTCACCGCGATCTGACGTCGCCGTCATCCCGGACGAGGCGGCAGAGCCGCGTCGAGCCGGGATCGCGCCCAGGATCGAGCGCCCTGTCCGTCGCACGATCCCGGCTCTTCGCCTTCGGCTACGGCCGGGATGACGCCTCGTTTTGAAGGATTTCCCCCATGCCCGCGAACCGACGCCGCGGCGAGGTCGAGGCCGTGTTCGACGGTCGGCCCCGCCGCTTGGTGCTGACGCTCGGCGCGCTGGCCGAGCTCGAATCAGCCTTCGGGGTCGACGACCTCACGGCCCTCGCCGAACGCCTCGAGAGCGGCCGGCTGTCCGCCCGCGACGCCACGACCATCCTCGCGGCGGGTCTTCGCGGCGCGGGCGACGACGCCTCCGAGGCCGACGTCGCGCGGATGACGCATGAAGACGGCGCGGCGGGCTTCGTCGCAGCGGTCGCCGAGCTGCTGCAGGTCACGTTCGGCGGCGGAGAGGCATCGGGCGGGGAGGCGGGGGAGGACCCCAAAACCCCTTTCCCTGGGACGCGTTAACTGCCTTCGGGCTCGGCGTCCTGAAGCTCGCGCCGGACGCCTTCTGGCGCGCGACGCCGCGGGAGATGGCGGCGGCGCTCGACGGCGTGCGCGGACGCAGCCCCGCCGGCGCGCCGCTCCGGAAAACCGAACTCGAACGCCTGATGGCGCGCTTTCCCGACTGAGGAGTTTTGGACATGGCCGTACAGGACCCGATCGGCTTGAGCGTCTCGGTCGACATGAGCGGGTTCCGCCGCGAGCTGTCCGAGGCGGAGCGGCTGTCGCGCGGCTTCGGCCGGGCGATCGGCGACGCGCTCGAAGGCGGCGTGGTCAAGGGCCGCTCTCTGAGCGACGTGCTGCGCGGGCTCGGGAGCCGGTTGTCCGAGATCGCGCTGTCGGCCGCGCTCAAACCTGTCGAAACCGCGCTCGGCGGGCTGTTCGGCAATCTGACCAAAGGACTTCTGGGCGGCGTCACGCCCTTCGCGAAAGGCGGCGTGCTCGGCGCACCTACCGTGCTTTCCGGCGGCGCGGGGCTGGCTCTCGCCGGCGAAGCTGGCCCGGAGGCCGTGCTGCCGCTCGCCCGCGGCGCGGACGGACGGCTCGGCGTGGCCGGCGGCGGTTCAGGCCACGGGCCGATCACGATCAACATCGCGACGCCCGACGTCGAGGGGTTCCGCCGTTCGGAGACCCAGGTGTCGGCAGCCCTCGCCCGCGCGGTGGCGCGTGGGCGGCGGGGGTTGTGAAGCCAAGCCGTCATCCCGGACGGCCGCAAGGCCGATCCGGGATCGTCCTCCGCGAATGCGCCTCTTTCTGCTGACGATCCCGGCTCTCGCTTTGCTCGGCCGTGATGACGGAGCTTCTTGATGACCCCCTTCCACGACATCCGCTTCCCGACCGACATTGCGCGCGGCGCGAAGGGTGGGCCGGAGCGGCGGACGGAGATCGCGACGCTCGGCTCCGGCTTCGAAGAGCGCAACGCCGTCTGGGCGCATTCGCGCCGGCGGTGGGACGCCGGGCTCGGCGTGCGCACGCTCGTCCAGCTTTCGGCCGTGCTGGCGTTCTTCGAGGAGCGGCGCGGGCGGCTCGTCGGATTTCGTTTCCAGGACCCGCTCGATCATTCCTCCGCGCCGCCCGGGACCCAGATCACCGCGCTCGACCAGCGTCTCGGAACAGGCGACGGGATGACGCGGCGGTTCGCGCTCACGAAAACATACGGCGCCGCGTATGACCCTTACGTCCGGCCGATCCTAAAGCCTGTCGCGGGCACGCTGCGGATCGCTGTCGCGGGCGTCGAGACCGCGTTCGCGCTCCAGCCTGACGGCGCGGCGCTGCTTGACGCGGCGCCCCCGCCGGCTGCGCTCGTGACCGCGGGCTTCCGCTTCGACACGCCTGTGCGGTTCGACACGGACCGGCTGGAGGTCGACCTCGCGGCGTTCGAGGCCGGCTCGGTGCCCTCCGTGCCGCTTGTGGAGATCAGGCTGGCGTAGCCGTCGCTCTCTAAAGCGCGACCTTTAGACGAGACATGACATGCGCGACATCCCTCCTGCTCTCGCGGCCTCGCTCGCCTCCGGCGTCACCACGCTCGCCCGCTGCTGGCGGCTGACGCGGCGGGATGGGGCGACGCTGGGCTTCACCGACCACGACGAAGACCTCGCCTTCGATGGCGTGACCTATCGCGCCGCGACGGGCATGACGGCGTCCGCGGCCGAAAGCGCGCTCGGGCTCGCGGTTTCCGGCCTCGATGTGGTCGGCGCGCTCGACGACTCCGGGCTCACCGAAGCCGATCTCGCCCGCGGCGCCTATGACGGCGCCTCCGTCGCGCTTTACCTTGTGGACTGGTCGGCGCCGGAAAACCGCTTGCTGCTGTTTTCCGGCGCGCTGGGGGAAGTCGCGCGCGAAAGCGCGGCCTTTTCCGCCGAGCTTCGCAGCCTGACCCACGCACTGGCGCAACCCCGCGGCCGGGTCTACCAGCGCGCCTGCGACGCGGATCTTGGCGACGCCAGGTGCAAGGTCGATCTGACGCTGCCCCAGCATCGCGTCGAAGGGGTGGTGACGGAGGTTCGCGGCTCGCGTGGCTTCGTCTCCACGGCGCTTGCCGGGCGCGGGTCGAGCTTCGCACTGGGACGGATCGTCTGGACCAGCGGCGCCAACGCCGGCGCGGCCGGGGAGCTTCGCCGCCATGTGGAGGCCGAGGCGGAGCTCGCCGAAACGGCCGCCATGCCGATCGCGGCCGGCGACGGCTTCGTCGTCACCGCGGGCTGCGACAAGAGCTTCGCCACCTGTCGAGGCCGCTTTGGCAACCGCCTGAACTTCCGCGGTTTTCCTGACATGCCCGGCAATGACTGGCTCGGCGCTCCGGCGCGCTCCAGCGGCGACAATGACGGAGGCCGGCTTGGTTAACGCTTTGTGTGAGGAGCGGCCTGCAACGCTCGACGGCGCCTTGGTCGTCAGCGAAGCGCAAACATGGATCGGCACGCCCTACCGGCATCGCGCGTCCTTGCGCGGCGCGGGCGCCGATTGCCTCGGCGTCATCCGCGGCGTCTGGCGCGCGCTGATCGGACCGGAGCCGGAAGACCTGCCGCCTTACGCCCGTTCCTGGGCCGAGGATGGCGCCGGCGAGCCGATGCTGGACGCCGCTTTGCGCTGGCTGGTCCGGCAGGAGGCGGGGCCGATCGAACCTGGCGACGTGCTGCTGTTCCGCGTCGCGCGTGGCGGCCCGGCGAAACACGCCGGGATCGCGACGGGCGCGCGGATGATGGTGCACGCCTATGACGGCCATGCCGTGACCGAGACGCCGATCCCGGAGGCGTGGGAGCGGCGGATCGTCGGGCGCTTCCGGTTTCCAGCCGCTGAGACCGCCTGCGTGCTTCGAGACGCCCGCTGACGCGGGCTCCTCAGCATGAGGACCGTTTGAGGTTCTCGATGCTCCTCGTGCTGAGGAGCTTTGGGGCGAAGTCCCAGGCGTCTCGAAGCACGCGCGACAGATCAACCTTGAAGGCGCACTCCCCATGGCCGTACTCGCCCTTACAGCTGTCGGCGCCGCGGTGGGCGGGGCGGCGTTGCCGGGCGGGATCACGCTCTTCGGCGCGACGCTTTCGGGCGCTGCGATAGGCAGCGCGGTGGGCGGGCTCGCCGGCGCCGCGCTCGACCAGTCGTTGCTCGCGCAGACTACGAAGCAGAGCGGGCCGCGGCTGTCGGACCTGCGCATCACCGCCTCGACCGAGGGCGCGCCGGTCATGCGCGTCTATGGCCGCATGCGCATCGGCGGCCAGGTGATCTGGGCGAGCCGTTTCCGCGAGACGTCCGACACCGAAACCTCCGGTGGCAAAGGCGGCGGGGGCGGGCAGAAGGTCAAGACGACGACCTACAGCTATTCCGCGAGCTTTGCCGTCGGTCTTTGCGAAGGCGTGGTCGAGGAGATCGGCCGGATTTGGGCCGACGGAGAGCCTCTGGCCAAGGGCGACTATGAGATCCGCCTCCACCGCGGAGCCGAGGACCAGCTGCCGGACCCGAAGATCGTCGCGGTCGAGGGCGCCGATTTCGCGCCCGCCTATCGCGGCCTCGCCTACCTCGTCTTCGAGGAGCTGCCGCTGGAGGCGTTCGGCAACCGCGTGCCGCAGATCACGGTGGAGGTCATCCGCCGGCCTCCGTCCGTCGAGCCGCAGCTGGAGGACCTCGTCACCGCGGTCACGATGATCCCCGGCTCATCCGAATTTGCCTACGCGACAGACGTTGTAGAGCGGTCCGTCGGCTTCGGCGCCTGGGAGGCGGAGAACGCGCATGTCGCGGGCGCCGGGGCGGACATGCTGGTCGCGCTCGATGATCTCGAGGCGCTGGCGCCGAACGCCGGCCATGTCTCGCTGGTCGTCGCCTGGCACGGGACGGACCTGCGCGCCGGCCATTGTGAGATCCGGCCCGAGGTCGAGATCCGGGACAAGAACACGCGACCCTACGCTTGGCGCGTCGGCGGCCTGACGCGCGACGAGGCGGATCTCGTAAGCCGGCGCGACGGCGCGCCCGCGCTCGGCGGCGCGCCGGCCGACCGTGCGGTCTATGACGCGATCCGCGAAATGAAGGATCGCGGGCTCGAGGTGATGCTGAACCCGTTCCTGCTGATGGACATCGCGCCGGGCAACGCGCTGCCGGACCCCTATGGCGGGGCGGAGCAGGCGGCCTATCCCTGGCGCGGGCGCATCGTCTGCCATCCTGCGCCGGGGCAGCCGGGATCGCCCGACCGGACAGCGGCGATCGACGCGCAAGTCGCGGCGTTCTTCGGAACCGCCGCGTCGAACCATTTCGACTGGAGCGGCGACGAGCGCCGCGTGGGTTATGACGGGCCGGAGGAGTGGTCCTACCGCCGCTTCGTGCTGCACATGGCGACGATCGCCAGACATGCCGGCGCGGACGCCTTCCTGATCGGCTCGGAGATGGTCGGCCTGACGCGGCTGCGCGCCGCCGGCGGCGGCTATCCCGCGGTTGCGGCGCTGAAAGACCTCGCTGCGGACGTCCGCGCGATCGTCGGGCCAAATGTGAAGATCGGCTACGCCGCGGATTGGACCGAATACGCCAATCACCGGCCGGACGACAACTCGAACGACGTCATCTTTCATCTCGATCCGCTCTGGGCGGACGCGAACATCGATTTCGTCGGGATCGACAATTACGCGTCGCTCGCGGACTGGCGGGACGGGGCGGGCCATCTCGACGCGCTCGCCGGTTGGCGGGGCGTAAACGACCTTTCTTATCTCGACGCCAACATCGAGGGCGGCGAAGGCTATGATTGGTTCTACGCCAGCCCCGCTGCGCGCGACGCGCAAATCCGCACGCCGATCGTCGACACCGCCCATGGCGAACATTGGCTCTTCCGAGCCAAGGATTTCGTCGGTTGGTGGGCCAACGCGCATCACGATCGGCCGGGCGGCGCTCGCGCGGAGACGCCGACGCAGTGGGTTCCGCAGTCCAAGCCGATCTGGTTCTGCGAGCTCGGCTGCCCGGCCGTCGACCGTGGGGCGAACCAGCCGAACGTGTTCGTCGATGCGAAATCATCCGAGAGCGGGCTGCCTCATTTCTCCAGCGGCCGCCGCGACGATGTCGGCCAGCGCGCGGCGCTGACCGCGCAGCTGACGCACTGGGCTGACCCTGAGAACAATCCGGTTTCGGCGTTGACGTCGGCCCCGATGATCGACGTCGCGCGCATCTATCTCTGGACCTGGGACGCGCGCCCGCACGCGGTGTTCCCCGCCCGCAGCGACGTCTGGAAGGACGCCGACAACTGGCGGCTCGGCCACTGGCTCACTGGACGCCTTGGCCTCGCGAGCCTCCGCGACCTCGTCGCTGACATCGCGGGCGGCTTGAGCGTCCCGCTCGACCTCGATGATCTCGAAGGCCTTGTGCGCGGCTACGCGCCGGACCGGGTGATGAGCGCGCGCGAGGCGATCGAGCCGCTACTCGACGCCTATGGCGCGACGGCGCTGGCCCGCGCCGACGCCATTCGTTTCTCGAACCGGCGGGAGACGCCGGTTGCGGAGCTCGTACGCGAGGATCTGGCCGATCTCGGCGAGAGCAAGCCGGCGTTCCGGCTCACCCGCGCGCAGGCGTCCGAAGTGCCGCGGATCCTGAAGCTGCGCTACCTCGACCCTGACGCGGATTACCGCCAAAGCGCGGTCGACGCCCGGCGGCTGGCGGGCGAGGGCAAAGCGGTGGCGGAGGTCTCGCTGGCGCTCGCGCTCGACGCCGACGAGGCGCAGGCGCTCGCAGACGGCATGCTGATCGAGGCCTCCGTCGCGCGCGAGCGGGGCGAATGGGCGCTGCCGCCGAGCCGACTTGCGCTCGAGCCGGGCGACCTCGTGCGTTTCTCCGCCCATGGCCGCACCATGCTGATGCGGCTCGACTCCGTCGGGGAGGAGTTCGCTCGGCCCGTGAAAGCGACGCGCGCCGACCCGGACGCGCGAGAGGTGGAGCGCGTCGTCGCCGAGCGCAGGCCGCCGGGCGATCCGGCGCGCGCGGCGGCGCCTGTCTTCGAGGTTCTCGACCTGCCGCTGCTGACCGGCGACGAGCCGGCCCACGCGCCACGTCTCGCGGCTTACGGCAAGCCCTGGACGCCCGTCGCGGTCTACCGCTCGGAAAACGTGGAGAGCTTCCTGCTCGACCAGGTTCTGGCCTCGCCGGCGACGATCGGCCGGTTGACCGCGCCGCTGGGCGCGCATCCGAGCGGGCGCTTCGATCGCACGAACGCGCTCGAAGTGGAGATCGGCCCGGACCGTGTGCTCGAAAGCCGGGCCGAAGAAGCGGTGCTCGCCGGCGGCAACGTCGCCGCCGTGCGCGGGGCGTCGGGGGCCTGGGAGGTGCTGCAGTTCCTCGACGCTGAACTGGTCGGCGCCGGTCGATGGCGGCTCACCGGACTGCTGCGCGGGCAGGCGGGGACCGAGGACGCGATCGGCGCGGACGAGGGCGCCGCCTTCGTGCTCATCGACCAGCGGACGCCGCCGGCCGGGCTCGGCTCAGGGGCGCTCGGGCGGCTCGTCACATGGCGGGCGGGACCGGCGACCAAGCCGCGGAACGACGCGACCTATGTCGAAACGGCTGTTCCTATCGGCGGGCGCGGGCTGCTGCCCTATGCGCCGGTGCGGCTCACCGCCCAACGTGACGCGGGGACCGGCGACGTGACGCTGGAATGGACTCGGCGCACGCGCATCGGCGGCGACGATTTCGACATCCGCGAGGTCAGGCTCGGCGAGGAGACCGAGGCCTACGAGATTTCGATCCTCTCGGACGGCGCGCTCGTGAGGACAGCGGAGACACCGTCCCCGCGATACGTGTATGCGCACGTCGCGCAGCAAGAGGACTTCGGCGGCCTGCCTGCCAGCCTCGCCTTTACCGTCCGCCAGCTGTCCGCAGAGGCGGGTCTGGGTCTGCCGGCAAGCGCCGAAATCGCGCTTTAGGCCCGGCTCGTCGTCCCGGCCGTAGCGAAGCGGAGAGCCGGGATCGTCGCTGGAACGTGGATCCTCCGGTCGAGCCCGAGGATGACGTCTTGTCCCGAGGCGACGAGCCTGCGTCCCGTCCTGATCGCGATCCCGGCTCGGCCTTTGGCCGTCCGGGATGACGCTCTGCGTCCGACGCGCATGTTTTCGATACCGGAGCCTTTTCATGTCCCAGAGCCCGCATCTCGGTCTCAGCTTCCTCGCGCCCGCGCAGGCGCAGAAGCATGTCACCGTCAATGAGACGTTCCGCCGGCTGGACGCGCTGGTGCAACTCGGCGTGCTGGACCGGACGCTGACCGCGCCGCCGTCGACGCCGGCCGAGGGCGATCGCCACATCGTCGGCGCCGCGCCGATAGGCGCGTGGGCGGACCATGCGAGCGAGATCGCGGCGTTCCTCGACGGAACCTGGATCTTCGTGGAGCCGAAGCCGGGCTGGCTTGCTTACGTCGCGGCCGAGGGCGTGTTGCTGGTCTTTGTCGGCGGCGCATGGGTCGGCGCGTTGGGGGCGCTCGCCTCGCTCGACAATCTCGGCCAACTCGGGATCGCCGCGACGGCGGACGCCACCAACCGGCTCGCCGTTACATCGCCCGCGGCCTTGTTCAACCATGCCGGGGCCGGCGTGCAGGTGAAGCTCAACAAGGCGAGCGCGGCCGACACGGCGAGCGTGCTGTTCCAGCGCGCGTTCTCCGGCCGCGCGGAGTTCGGGCTCGCAGGCTCCGACGCGTTCAGCCTCAAGGTTTCCGCCGACGGTGCGAGCTGGACCACGGCGCTCAGCGTCGATCCCGCCACTGGCGTCGTCGACATGGGGCAGACGCCCTCCATTCAGGTCGACAAGTTTGCGGCGTCCGGCGTCTGGACGAAGCCGGCCTGGGCGCGGCGTGTCCGGGCGATCCTGATCTCCGGCGGCGCCGGCGGCGGTTCGGGCGCGCTGAGAGCCGCGGGCGCCGCGGCCGGCGGCGGCTCGGGCGGCGCGACGGGCCAGGCGGTCGAAGTGGAGTTTTCGGCGGCCGATCTCTCGGCCACGGTCGCGGTCACGATCGGCGCCGGGGGGACGGGCGGCGCGGCTCAGACCAGCGCGAACGCTGACGGCCAGCCCGGCGCGCCCGGTGGAGACACGGCCTTCGGCTCTTACGCGAAGGCCGCGCCGTTGTCCTCGGCGATCGGCCTTGGAGGGACGACATCGTCCGTGTCCGGCGGAACGCATTCCGGCTACCGAGACGCGCCGCCTTCCACCACCGCCTCGGGCGGATCGGGGAGCACGGGCGCCGGCGGCTCCGGGCAGAACGGATACGGCCGCGCGAGCGGCCCCGGCGGTGGAGGCGGCGGGCTGACGGCCGCCGACGCCGCTGGCGCAGGGGGAGCAAGCGGGTCCGCCTTCAACAGCGTCGGCGCGCCGGTCGCCGCCGACGGCGGCGCGACCGCGGGCGCCTCCGGCGTGGCCGGCGCTTCCTATGCAGGCCTCGCCCACACTCTGCTCGCGGGCTGCTCCGGCGGCGGCGGAGCGGGTGGCCACGCAGTCAACGGCGGCGCCGGCGGCAGCGGTGCGATACCCGGCGGCGGCGGCGGAGGAGGAGGCGCGAGCCGCAACGGCCGCAGTTCAGGCCGCGGCGGCGATGGCGCGCGTGGCGAAGCCTGGATCATCTCGATGCGCTGAGGCGCGCTGTTCAAAACTCCCAAATTCCATCCTCAGGCCGCCTCCGGGCGGCTTCGTCACGTCCGGAGGTCTCCATGCGCTCGTTCTTCGAAGCGACTTATCCGCAGTCCTCGCATCGTGGCGCGCAGGCGCCGGAGTTCTCCGACGATCGGCCGACGGTCGCGGTATTGGCCGCCGGCGTGCGCCAGGCCGTCGCGGTGCCGAGCGGCGGCGCGGGCCGCGCGAACTACGTCGCCTTCGCAGGCGACGGGTCCGAGTTCTGGGCGTGGTACGGCGGCGCGGGCACGACGCTCGCGATCCCCTCCGCCACGACGGCGACCGATACGGGCGAGCTCTGCCCCGACGTCCGCCGCATTCCGGACGGCGCGACGCATATCGTGCTCGTCGCTCCTGCGGCCTGCAAGGTCGCGCTCAACTTCGCGCGTTGAAAGGGGGGACCCATGAGCCTGTTCAACACGAGACCGTCCGCCGCGCAGATTGGCCTCATGACGGCGCGCATCTCGAGCGTCGATCCGGCGACGAAGATCGTCAAAGGCTCGGCGCCGGCCTATGCGACCGTCGTCGTCAGCGTCGACGGCGCTGTCGCGCTGACCGTCACGGCGGACGGCTCAGGCGCATGGCGGGGCTTCCTTCCGGCGGCGCCCAATGGCGGCCAGGTCGTCAGCGCGGCGGCGAGCGCCGACACCTCCTGCGTCGTGCCGGGCGGCGTCGGCCTGCCTGCTTCGGTGACGACGCTGGTCGCGATGGGCGACAGCATCACCGCGGGCGTCGCCGCCTCCGCGCCCGCCAACAGCTGGGTCAGCAAGGTCGCGGCGCTGCTCGGCGCGACCGCGACCAATGCGGGCGTCAACGGAACGGTCCTGCAGAACTCTGCCGACAGCGGCGGCTCGCCGCGCGCCGACAACATGCGCGACCGCTACGCCGCGCAGATGACCGGGGCGTCCAAAAAGGCTCTGGCGATCATCGCAGGCGGCCTGAACGACGCGCGCTACACGGCTGCGCCGGCGACCATGAACGTCGCGAACTACATCAACGACTATCGCGAGATGCTGACCGGCCTCGTCAATGGCGGCTACCCCGCCAACCGCATCGTCATAGTCACCCCGCACTGGATGCCCGACGCCGGCTTTTCAAACGGGACCACGGGGTTCACCGCGCAGACGCGTTCCGGCTACGAGACGTACGTCAAAGCCGCAAAGGACCTCGCCCGAGAGTTCGGCTGCTATCTCGCCGACAGCTTCGCCGCGATGCAGTCGGCTGCGGCGAACGGCGTCGCGATCATGGATGCGGACGCCATCCATCCGAACGACGCGGGCCACGACGTCATCATGCAGGCGGTCGCCGACGCCAGGCTTCAGGTGCGGACCGCCTGTGTCTATGACAGCTTTTCGGGCGCCGACGGCGACAGCCTGACGGCGCGCGCCGGCGAGATCGGCGCGTCGTGGACGCTCGCCTTCGGCTACACGCCGGGAACGCCTGCGCCTCAGATCGCCGCGAACCGCCTCTACAATACCGCGCTTTCCTCAGTCTATGCGGCGTCCGGCCAGCCGGGATCGGCGGATTACGAGGTCATCGCGACGCTCTACTGTCTCTCCAGCCTTGCCGGAGAGAACGTCGGGATCTTCGGCCGCGGCGTCGTCACGGGCGCGGACTCCCGTTACTGGGCGCGCTACCTGCAGGGGACCGGCTGGCAGCTGTACAAGACGGTCGGCGGCGTCTCGACCCAACTCGGCGCGACGTCTCCGGCGTCGCCCATGACGGCGGGGATCGCGCGCCGTCTGATGCTTCGCATGGTCGGCGGCGCGATCTCGCTATGGGTCGACGGAGCGCAGCTCATCACCGTGACCGACGCTGACATCGCCGCCGCGGGCTTCAGCGGCGTCCGCCTCGCGACGGCGAAAACGGCGACGACAGGGATCCATGTCGAGGATCTGCTCACGAGGCCCGTGACGCCGATGGCGAGCTGAGTCCGATCGGGCTCAGACGAAGCAGGAACCCGCTCAGCCTCTACCAGACGTTGGTCTCTCGATCGATCTCGCGATCTTCGATGCGCCTCTCGACCGGCGTCTCTTTCGCCCGGTGTTGACGCCACCAGACCTGCAACGCGACGACGCCGCCGATCAGCACGATCAGGCTGACCGCGCCCATGACCAGTCCGCTGGCGGTCATGACCTTCTCCCAGTTTGAACGCGTGACCTGAACGGCCGCGGGAACAAACGGTTTCCGCATCGAGCTTCGGAAAAGCCACGTCAGGCCGTGGCCTCTTACCTCAGGAGATCTCCATGACCGTGCTGGACATCCAGCAGCGGCTGCTTGCGCTCGGCCATAATCCAGGCGCGCTCGACGGCGCGTGGGGACCGCGGACGCGCGCAGCCGTCATCGCGTTTCAGAGGTCGGTCGGGCTCGATCCCGACGGCGTCGCCGGCCCAAAGACGATCGCGGCGCTCAACAGGCAGACGCCAGACGCGACACCGCTCAAGCCGGGCGAACCGGTGTGGGTGCTCGAAGGCCGGCGCAAGCTCGGCCTCCACGAGAGCCTGAACAGCGCAGCGCTAAAGGCCTGGTTGAAGTCCGATGGCCATACCATCGGCGACCCGGCCGTATATCCATGGTGCGGCGACTTCGTCGAGACCTGTATCCGCCTCGGGCTGCCCGAAGAGCCCGTGCCCGCAAATCCCTATCTGGCGCGCAACTGGATGAGCTTCGGCGTCGTCTGTCCGAAGCCGGTCGTGGGCGCGGTGGCCGTGTTCTGGCGCGGATCGAAGGCCGGCTCACAAGGCCATGTCGGCTTCATGGTCGGGCAGGACGCGACCTATCTGTCAGTCCTCGGCGGCAACCAGGGAAACACGATCTCGGTCAGCCGGATCGCGAAGAGCCGCCTGCTCGGATGTCGCTGGCCGAGAACCGCCGGGGCGATCTCCGTCGCGGCGATGGGCCCGGCGGTCGGCGACCTCACCCACGACGAAGCGTGATCCGACATAGGTCGTCGGTTCTGGCAGCGTCGTCTTCAGCGAGGCCAATCGTTCCTGCAGCCGTCCCATGTAGTGCTCGGCGTGAAGGACCGGCAATCCGTCCTTCTTAAGCTGCGCAATCAGTTGCTGCTGCTGCGAGATCGTTACGCTCGCCCTGCTGATCCGACGCCGGATCGCCTGTTCTGAAAGCTCATCGACCTTCAAGCATGCCTCCGCCAAAGCCAGGGCCTCATCCCGCCTTGGTATGCCAGGTAACATGTTGAACAAGCCTGAGGAAATTACCTCGAAATCTGCCTGATCGCGGCATTCGGGACCCCTGAACGCGTCCTGCGTCGAATCGCCTCCGCCGCGTGATCGCTCTTCGCTGCGCCGCAGCGAAGCCGTCACCGGGTATGCCCGCCAGATCCCGCGCCGGCCGGCTGCCGCGCATCTTCCGATCTCGGAGATTGTCATGAACCTGCTCTCACGAGCGGCCCATGCGGGCCTGCTCGCGGTTTCGCTCGCCGCCTGCTCGGGAGCGACGCCCAGGACCGACCTTGTCGCAGCGCCGCCGTCGCCGACGGTCACGGCCCGACCCACCGCGCAGGAGAAGGCCGAAGCGACCTTCGAGCAGGCTTGCGAGTATTCCCGTCTCGCGATGGCGGGTTGGGGCCTCGCGCGGCTCTTCGTGAAGCTGAGCGACGAGGATCTCGCCACAGCCGATTGGGCGGTCGACCTCGCCTCGCAGACCTGCGCCAACCCGCCCGAGCTGCGGACCGTCGCCGGGTGGACGGCCGCCGTCGCCCGGCTCGATCAGGCCGTTCAAGAGTTCAAGTCCGCGCGCGGCGCGACGAAGCGGGAAGCCTGAGCCATGTCGAAAGCCATCACGGCCGCGCTTGTCGCCGCGGCGACCTCCACCGTCGCCGCCACCATTCGCGACGTCGCGATCTCCGGCGCCGTCGTCCGCGCCGACGCCGCGACGAATCTTGCTTCCGGAGCCATCGAGAAAGCTGTCGCGATGCCCTCCGTACAGGACGCGATCGCGTCCGTCCGGGCCGAGCCCATCGCCTGGTACAGGTCGCAGGCGCTTTGGGGCGGCCTCCTTGCGCTGGCGCCGAGCCTCGTAATCTTCGCAGGCCAGCGGCTCGGCTTCGAGATCACGGACGGCGAAGCCGCGGAGATCGTCTCGCAGGTCACCGCGATCGCCGGCGCGATCCTGGCTCTCCATGGCCGCGTGACCACCACGCGCCCGATCGCCGGCACCGCGGCCGCCGCGAAGGTCCTCGAGACCTAATCGCTCAGTGAGGCCCGTCCGATGACCGGATCCCATGCACAGTCCGTCTACGCGCATGACGACGCCAAGCTCGCGGCGCTCGAACAGCGGGTGTACGGCCTCGAGCGCGGAGTCCAGGACCTCAACCAGCTGTTCACCGGCCGCATCGGCGACGTCTCGGCGCAGCTCGCCGGGCTGGCGTCGAAGCTCGACGAGCGCTCGCGCACGCCTTGGGCGACGATCGTGTCCGCAATGGGCGTGGTGCTCGCGATCGTGATCGCGGGCGGCCAACTCGCCAAGGCTCCGATTGACGACGCGCTTCATCGCGTCGAGCGCGACCAGACGCGGCTCGAGGCCCAGTCGACGCCGCTCGCGACCTTCGTCGACTTCAAGGCGACATACGAAAACAACCGGCTGGTTCTGCGGCAGGACGTCGACGCGCGCTTTGCAGGCCTCAGCGCCGCGATCAAATCGGTCGAAGGGCAGGCGCGCGAGGCGCTGACGTCGCTTCCCTCCCGCTCCGAACTGGACGAGCGGCGGCGCGCGAGCGAGCAGGCCGTCGAGGGGCTTCAACGCCAGATTGACCGGCTGCCGCTTTCAGCCGATTGCGCGAAAGTGCGGGGATGACCATAGGCTCTGGCCAGCGCCCGGATCGGCCTTACTTTCCGCGACCGGCGGCGCGGCCTCCGGGCGTTCATCAGCCGTTCAAGCGGAAGGGCAGTAGAAGTGGCCATGAAGCGGCCCAGCGCAGCGGCTTTAGGCGCGCTCCTCGTTCTCTGGGGAAGCGTTGCTGCGGCCGCAGAGGATGGGCCGCCGCCGCCTCAGAAGAGTGAGGCGCCACGGCAGCCCAACGACGACGAAGGGGGCCTCAAGCGCGCGCGCGACATGGCGAGGCGCGCCGATCCGTCCGGCGGGGTGGACTGCCTCAATGGCCGCGAAGCGCGACGCGCGATCGCCGAGAAGCGCGCGGTCACGCTCGCGCAGGCCCTCCGCACAGCGCGCGACGCATGGCCCGGCGAGGTCATCGACTACCGGCTCTGCACCTATGACGGCCGCGTCGCCTACGAGCTCACGCTGCTCGCAGACGATGGGCGGGTCGGGCGCGTCCGCGTCTCGGCCTCAGACGGAGCGCTTCTCGGCGTCCGCTAGCGCTAGCGCTCTCGCCCTCGACCTGGGCCTCTGCCACACTGCGGCGTCACATCGGAGTTTTCAGTCCCCATGCGCCTTCTCGTCGTCGAAGACGATCCCGACCTGAACCGGCAGATCGCGACTGCGCTCGAGGAGGCCGGCTACGCCGTCGACCGCGCGCTCGACGGCGAGGAAGGCCACTTTCTCGGCGACACCGAACCCTATGACGCCATCGTGCTCGATCTCGGCCTGCCGAAGAAGGACGGGATCAGCGTGCTCGAGCAATGGCGACGGGACGGGCGCTCGACGCCGGTCCTGATCCTGACCGCGCGAGACCGCTGGTCGGACAAGGTGCAGGGCTTCGACGCCGGCGCCGACGACTATGTCGCTAAGCCTTTCCACATGGAGGAGATTCTCGCCCGGGTCCGCGCGCTTCTGCGTCGCGCGAGCGGCCACGCCTCGAGTGAACTGTTGTGCGGCCCTGTTAGGCTCGACACCCGCGCCGGACGGGTCACCATCGACGGCAACGCGATACGGCTGACCTCGCACGAATACCGGCTGCTCGCCTACATGATGCACCATCAGGGCCGCGTCGTGTCGCGGACCGAGCTCGTCGAGCATCTCTACGATCAGGATTTCGACCGAGACTCGAACACGATCGAAGTGTTCGTGGGCCGACTTCGCAAGAAGCTCGGCCCGGACGTGATCCAGACCGTGCGCGGCCTCGGCTATCTGTTGGCGCCCCCGGAGATCGCGTGAGCGCGGACGCCGACCTCGCTCCGGCCGCGCTTGGCCTCTCCCGCGAGGGGCGGGCCGCAGCGGAGAAACCGGCGCCGGAGGGCTCCCGCCACGGTGCGTCAGTCGCGGCCCGCCTCTTCGTTTCCGCTGCGCTTTGGGCCGGCGCCGTACTGCTGATCGGCGGCGTGACGCTGTCGTCCTATTACACCCGCTCCGTCGAGCGAGGGTTCGACCAGCGGCTGCACGTCTATCTCAAGACGCTGGTCGGCGCAGTCGCCGACGGCGCTTTCGGTCGAAAGGATCCGGGCTCCTTCGGCGAGCCGCGCTTCGACCTCCCGCTCTCGGGCTGGTACTGGCAGATCACTAGGATCGACCGCGATCCGCCTGAGGCGACCACCTCCAAATCCCTGTTCGAGGAGCAACTGCCGCGTCTTGCCGATGTCGGCGTCCCGGAAACCATTGTCGGCACGCGCGAAGGCTACGCCAAGGGACCCGACGGGCAGCGGCTGCGCATGGTCGAGCGGACGATCGATCTTGGCCAGGACGGCCGCTACGCGATCGCGATCGGCGCAGCCGCCGGCGAGATCGATCGGGACGTCTCCGACTTCAACGCCGCTTTGCTGGTGAGCTTCCTTGCTTTGTTCGCGGGTTTGATCGCGACCACCTGGTTCCAGGTCGGCTTCGGTCTCAGGCCGCTGCGACGGATCCGCGCCCAGCTCGCCGACATCCGCGCCGGTCGCCGGTCCCGCCTCGGCGGCGCCTTTCCACGCGAGATCGCGCCGCTCGCGGGCGAGCTCAATGCGCTGCTCGACTCGAACCGGGAGATCGTGGAGCGCGCGCGCACCCATGTCGGCAATCTTGCGCATGGGCTGAAGACGCCGCTCTCGGTGATCGCGAACGAGGCGAATGTCAGCGCCGACCCGTTCGCCGAGAAGGTGCGGGAGCAGGCGCAGATCATGCGCCGCCAGGTCGACCACCATCTCGAGCGCGCGCGGCTTTCGGCTGGCGTCGCCTTCGCCGGCGAGGCTGCGGAGGTGAGGCCCGCGCTGGAGGCGCTCGCGCGTACGATGGAGAAGGTCTATCGCGGCCGCGACATCGCCGTGGAGCTCGCCTGCGGCGATGACCTCCGGTTTCGCGGCGAGAAGCAGGACCTCGAGGAGATGGTCGGCAATCTTGTCGACAACGCCTTTAAATGGGCGGGCGGCCGGGTCGCGATCGTGGCCGAGACGGCCGGCAAGCCGGCGGCCGGCGCTCGGGAGACCTTCCGCGTGGTGGTTGATGACGACGGTCCCGGCCTCGGAGCCGATGAGCGCGAGGAGGTCATGCGACGCGGCCGCAGGCTAGACGAGACCAAGCCGGGCTCAGGCCTTGGGCTCGCGATCGTGAACGACCTCGCCGCGATGTATGGCGGTCGTCTGGCCCTAGACCGCTCCCCGACCGGCGGCCTGCGCTGCCAGTTGGAGCTCCCGGCGGCGTAATCTCACCTGAGCGTCGCGCGCGCCGCCAGAAGGCCGAGCGTCAGCCGGGCCGTCTTCAGAGGAGCGGGCGCGCCGCGGGCGCCGGCGGCGGCGAAGGCGTGGGACGGCAGGTCCGCCGAGAACCGCCCGCAATCCAGCCCGGAGCCCAGCCCGAGCAGACGGGACAGCGCTTCCGGCCCGTCCGCGCCCAGCGCGACCGCGGAGCCGATATCGGACGCTGTGATTTCGGCGCCGAAGTCGACGAAAGCGGAGTCCGCATCCTCCGCGCCGAGCCGGGCGAGATAGGCGGCGACCGGGCCATCCGCTTCGTCGGAGAGCGCGTCGACCACGGGCTGCTGGTCTTCGGTCGCTGCGAAGAGATGGTTGGCCGCCGCCAGTCCGGCGCGCCAGCCGCTCGCGATCGCGTCCGCGACGCCCGATCCGGCGAACGCGGTAAACAGCCCATGTTCCGGCCGAAGCCCTGAGCGTCGCGCGAGTTCGTCTCGGGCAGCGAACCCCCCGGCGACGACGAGCGCGTCAGCCTCGATCGAGCGCGCCGCAGCGGCGGCGCCGTCCCCCAGGCGATTGGCGGCCCGGACGCCGGTGATGCGGCCGGCGCCCTCGTCATAGTCGACGCCCGTGACGACGCTCGAAAACGCCAGAGGCAGGCCGAGCGCCTTCGCCTCGTCGACGATCCCTCCTTGCGGGGCGTCGCGGGCGTCGAGGGTCATCTCGACCGAAACGCCCGCTTCCTTCAGATCGACCGCCGTGCGGTAGCCGTCGTCCGAGAGCGTCGCGACGACGACCTTCTCGCCCGGCGCGACGGCGTGTCGGCGGAGCAGCGCGCGCGCAGCCTGGGAGCCGATGATCCCAGGCCGGTCATTGTCGCGGAACACCAGCGGGCGCTCGCGAAAACCGGTCGCGAGCACGACGGCGCCGGCGGAGATGCGGCGCACGACGACCTCGCCAGGCCGGCGCGGATCCGACCGCTCGATTGCGACGACCGCCGGGCCGGGCTCGATGTCGATCACAGTCGCGCCCAGGCGCAGCGCGTCTCGATCCGCGAACGCGGCGGCCGCCCGCGCCGTCCAGTCGCCGAGCGCGCGCTCCGCGACCACGGCGTCGAACAGATCCGAGGTTCCGCAGGGGCGGCGCGACGCCTCGACGATCACGACGTGAAGCCCTGTGCGGCGAAGCGCGGTGACGGCGGCGACGCCCGCGGCGCCGGAGCCGATCACGACGACGTCGCAGGTTTCCTCGATCGTAGACGGGAGCGGGCGAGGCGCCGGGAGCCTCATGCGGGGCAGGGGCAGAACGCGGCGCAGCCGCTCGATCGCGACGCCACGGATCATGCCGCGCACGGAAGTCTTCGGAGCGAGCCGTACGGGTCGCGCCGCCATGCCTTCGCGGATCACGATCTCGTCGCCGGAGATTGCGGCCCAGTCGCCGGAATCGTCCTCGATCATCACGGGCACGTGGTCCTCGAGCCCGAGCGCCGCGAGCGCGCGTGGGCGGCCGAGCGTCGGGCTCGTCGCCCAGCGCGGCGCTCCCGACGCCAGCAGCGCGCTCGCCAGCGTGTCGCCGTAGAGGCCCGACAGCGCGCGTCCGGCGAAGCGGAAGCCGACCGGCTCGTCGCGATCGATCCGCGTTCCGAAGCGGGCGCCGGCGGACGGCGGCAGACGGAACGGTCCGCTCATCGCGCAACCTCCCGCGTCGGCCGTCTTGTCGGCGCGAACGGCGCCAGCGCGAGGTCCGCCGGCTTGTCCGCGAGCATCCGGACCGCGTCGCGCCACGTCGAGACGGCGCCCGACAGCGCGTCGCGGCCGAAGCCCAGCGACAGCCAGAGGCCGGGAATGTCTGCCGCGCCGACCTGCGCCCGACCGTCGACGCCGGTCCAGACCGTCACCGGTTCTTCCGACGCCATGACGAGACGCGACAGCGACGGCGCGGCCTCCACCGCGCGCCGCGCGAGTTCGTTTCCGCTGAACGGCCCGGACAGCGTGATCGCTCCGTCGATATCGCGCGACAAAGTGAGGTCGCCGACCAGCAGCGCCGGCCCGAGCGACGGACCGCCGGGTTCCGCGACGATGATCTGGCGCTCCTCCCGCTTCAGCGACAGCCGACCCCTATTCTCCCGAACGAGGCGAATGGCGGCGAAATCGTCGGCGAGCATCACACGACGCGCCGCGATCAGCCGTCCGCCGACGATCACCCCTGCGACGCCCAAGTCATCGCGCTCGAGCCGTTCGACCGGCGCGCCCGCGAACAGGGCCGCGCCCTGCTGGGCGGCGGCGTCGGCGAGCGCGAAGGCGAGCGCGTCGGCGTCGACCGTCAGCGCGCCGGGTTCGTAGAGCGCGGCGCCGACGTCGCGCCCCGCGCCGAGCGGTGGGCTCAACGCCGAGACCTCGAGCGGCGGGACCATCCATGCCGCAACGCCGGCAGCCTTCGCGGCTCCTGCCGCCGCGGTGAGCGCCTCGACGTCATACTGGGAAGAGGCGAGGGCGAGAACGCCGGCCGCATCGCGCGCGACCGGGCCCGGCAGCCGCCCCACCAGCCGCTTCAGCCGCTTCGGCGCGCGCGCCTCTGCCGCGAGGCGGTTGAGGTCGCTATGGGCGGACCGCACCACCGGCCAGGCGCGCTCGTCAGCCGCCGCGGCGATCTCCCCCTCCGCGAACAGCGCGACCGGCCCGCGGCTTGCGCAGCCGAGCGCGATCGCGAGCGCCCGCACGCCGCCGCCTACGATGACGATGTCGTAGGCTTCGGCGGGGCTTTGCCCCACGGAAGCGGCGTGCGACCGGGCGGGAGAGGGCGGACGTGCGAGCACGGAGGAGAGCGCGCGGCGGAGCAAGTTCAGACTTCTGTCACAGGCTCGGATGGAGGGACGGTCGAAGGTAGCGCGCCGGACCGCAACGTCATGTCGCAATCCCTACACATGCATAGCTTGCGCGGCGCGACTGCGTGTCTCTTCTCGGCAGGCTGGAACGTCTCTATGTCAGGGGCGGGAAGGAAGCGAGTCCAATGACGGCTCTATGGGTGACGGTCGCCATCATGACCGGCGCGGCGGTGTTCGTCGTGCTGGGCGCTCTGGCGCGTCGCCATGGCGCCGAACGGGCCGCTGCGGCGGACGTCGCCGTCTACCGAGACCAACTCGACGAGATCTCGCGCGACCGCGCCCGGGGGCTGATCGACGAGCGCGAGGCCGAAGCCGCCCGCGCCGAAGTGGCGCGGCGCCTGCTCGCGGCGTCCGAAGCCGCCGACGCCGAGGGCGTCTCGTCAGCCGGCGCTGACCGGCGTCGCCGGGTCGCTGCGATCGCGGCGCTTGTCGGCGCGCCGCTGATCGCTCTCGGCTCCTACGCGGCGCTCGGCCGACCCGAAATGCCCGATCTTCCGCTCGCCGGTCGCCTCGACTCGCAGCCGCAGAATCCGCAGGTCGCGGACCTCGTCGAACGGGTCGAAGCCGCGCTGGCGAAGAACCCGGATGACGCCCAGGGGTGGACCGTCATCGCTCCCGTCTACCTCGCAACCGGACGCGCGGCAGACGCAGCCGAGGCATATCGCAACATCATCCGCATCTCCGGAAATACGCCAGAGCGTATGGCCGACTATGGCGAGGCGCTGTTTGCGGCTGCTGACGGCGTTGTGACGGCTGATGCGCGCGCTGCGTTCGAGGCGTCGGTCAACTCTGACAAGCCGGCGATCAAGGGCGCGATCTACCTCGCCCGCGCCGCCCAACAGGACGGCGACCCCAAGCGCGCGCTGGAGCGCCTGCGTCCGATCCTCCAAACCGCGCCGGCCGACGCGCCGTATCTGAACGCGGTCCGCCGCGAGCTTGAGCGGGTCGCGAGCGTTCCCCCGTTGCCGATGCCGACCGTGAGGCCTGAGGATCGCCAGAAGACGCCTGAGGAGCGCATGGCGATGATCCGCACCATGGTCGACGGTCTCGGCGACCGGCTCAAGGCCAACGGCGGCGATCTCGGCGAATGGCTGAGACTGGCGAGCGCCCGCGCCGCGCTCGGAGACGCAGCGGCCGCGAAGGCGGCGCTCTCCGGGGCGCGCGAGAAGTTCGGCGAGGATGGGCGTGCGAAGGCGCGGATCGACGCGCTCGGCCTTGGACTTGGTCTTGAAGGTCGCGGCGCGTAAAGGGTATCGCGATGACGCTTGACGCCTCCTCACCAGCCTTTCCCTCGCCGCGGCGCAGGGCGAGCGCCCGCAAGCGCCGGCGCATGATGATCTTCGCCGTGATCGGCCTGGTGCTGGCCGCCGCCGTGGCGCTGATCCTCAACGCCTTCCGCGACACGCTGGTGTTCTTCCGCACCCCGACCGAGATTGCGGAGCGCGGCGAGGCGCCTGGCGCCCGGCTCAGACTCGGCGGGCTGGTGAAGCAGGGCTCGGTGGTCCACGAAGGGACTGTCACCCATTTCGTCGTGACCGACCGAAAGAATGATCTCGCAGTGGCTTATACCGGGATGCTGCCGGATCTGTTCCGCGAGGGCCAAGGCGTAGTCGCGGAAGGCTCCGTCGGCCAGGACGGCGTGTTCAAGGCGGATTCCGTGCTCGCCAAGCACGACGAAAATTACATGCCGAAGGACGTCGCCGACCGGCTGAAGGCGCAAGGCGAGTGGCGGCCGGAAGGTGCGGGAGCAGCGCCGAAATGATCGCGGAAACAGGCCATTACGCGCTCGTCCTCGCGCTCGCTCTCGCCATTCTGCAATCCGTGCTGCCGATGTGGGGCGCCCGCGCCCGCGACGCGGCCCTGATGGGGCTGGCGAGCCCGCTCGCGGTCAGCCAGTTCGTGCTGGTCGCGATCGCGTTCGCCGCGCTGACCCATGCCTACGTGACCTCCGATTTCTCGCTTCTGAACGTCATCGAGAACTCTCATTCGGCAAAGCCGCTGATCTACAAGATCTCGGGCGTCTGGGGGAACCACGAGGGCTCGTTGCTCCTCTGGGTGCTGATCCTCGTGCTGTTCGGGGCGCTGGTGGCGGTGTTCGGCCGTAATCTGCCGGACCGCCTGAAGGCGGACGTGCTCAGCGTCCAGGCGATGATCTCCACCGCTTTCCTAGCTTTCGTGCTGATCACGTCGAACCCGTTCGCCCGGGTCTCGCCGGCGCCGCTCGAAGGGCAGGACCTCAACCCGCTGCTGCAGGATCCAGGTCTCGCGATCCATCCGCCGCTGCTCTACCTCGGCTATGTCGGCTTCTCGATGGCGTTCTCCTTCGCCGTCGCCGCGCTGATAGAGGGCAAGGTCGACGCCGCCTGGGCGCGCTGGGTGCGGCCATGGACGCTGATGGCGTGGTGCTTCCTGACGCTCGGCATCGCGATGGGCTCGTACTGGGCCTATTACGAGCTCGGCTGGGGCGGCTTCTGGTTCTGGGATCCCGTCGAGAATGCGTCGCTGATGCCGTGGCTCTCCGGCACCGCGCTGCTGCATTCCGCGGTCGTGATGGAGAAGCGTGAGGCGCTCAAGGTCTGGACGATCCTGCTCGCGCTGCTGACCTTTGCGCTTTCGCTGCTCGGCACCTTCCTCGTGCGCTCCGGCGTGCTGACCTCGGTCCACGCCTTCGCCGTCGATCCGGCGCGCGGCGTCGCGATCCTGATCATCCTCACGCTGTTCGTCGGCGGCAGCCTCGCGCTTTACGCCATCCGCGCGCCGGCGTTGAAACAGGGTGGCCTGTTCGCGCCGGTGAGCCGCGAAGGCGCGTTGGTGCTGAACAACATCTTTTTGACCGCGGCCTGCGCGGCGGTGTTCATCGGCACGCTCTACCCGCTCGCGCTCGAAGCGGCGACCGGCGAGAAGATCTCGGTCGGGCCGCCCTTCTTCAACATGACCTTCGGGCCGATCATGCTGCCGGTCATGCTGGTGATGCCGTTCGCTCCGCTGCTCGCGTGGAAGCGCGGCGACGCGCTGAGGGCCGCCCAGGGCATGATCACGGCGCTTGGCGTCGCGATCGTTGCGACCGCGCTGGTCGCAGGCTTCGTGCGTGGCGGTCCGACGCTCGCGCCGGTCGGCGTCGGGCTTGCGCTGTTCACGATCGTCGGCGCTTTCGCCGAGATCCAGGGCCGCCTGAAGCTGTTCGGCATCCCGCTCGGCGACAGCTTGCGGCGGGCGAGGGGCCTTCCGACCTCCGCCTGGGGCGGCGCGCTCGCTCATGCCGGCATGGGCGTGACGCTGCTCGGCGTCATCGGAGCGACCGCATGGGCGAGCGAGACGGTGACGGCGATCCGCCCCGGCGAGACGATGAAGATCGCCGGCTACGAGTTGGCCTTCCGCGATCTCGAGAAGCGCGACGGCCCGAACTATCGCTCGACGGTCGCGATGATCGACGTGCGCAAGGATGGCGAGAGCGTCACGACGGTCGAGCCGGCGCGCAGGCTTTATCTCGCGCGCAAGATGGACCTGTCGGAATCCTCCATCGCCACCTTCGGCCTGTCGCAGCTCTATGCCTCGATGGCGGAGGAGCGCACCGACGGCGCGACGGGCTTCCGGGTGACCTACAAGCCGCTCGTCGTCCTGATCTGGCTTGGCGCGATCGTCATGGCGCTCGGCGGCGGATTGTCGCTCGCAGATCGACGCCTGCGCGTCGGCGCGCCGCGCAAGGCGTCTGTCCGCGCAGCGCCGCCGCAGTTGCAGCCGGCGGAATGACGAGGTGGACAGCGTCTGCGTGCTTCGAGACGCCCGCTCACGCGGGCTCCTCAGCATGAGGAAAAGTCCTGCTTTCGCCGTCCTTCGCGGTCTTCATGCTGAGGAGGCCCGCAGGGCCGCCTCGAAGCATGCAGCGCGTCTCGGCCTCGTCTGTCTTCTGGCCTTCGCGAGCACGCCCGCCTTCGCCGTGAACCCCGGCGAGCAACTGGCCGATCCCGCGCTCGAAGCCCGTGCGCGCGATCTCGGCGCCGAGCTGCGCTGCATGGTCTGCCAGAACCAGTCGATCGACGATTCCGACGCTCCTCTCGCCAAGGATCTCCGTCTGCTGGTCCGCGAACGGGTGAAAGCCGGCGACAGCGACGAAGCCGTGCTGGACTTCCTCGTCGCGCGCTATGGCGACTTCGTTCTTCTCAGGCCTCGTTTTCGCCTCGAAACGCTGCTGCTTTGGGGCTTCGCGCCGTTTCTGCTCGTCGCGGGTCTTTTGGGCTATGCCGTCTGGGCGTTTCGCGCGCGTCGTGCGGGACGGTCGCTCGATGGCCTGACGGATGACGAGCAAGCCCGGCTCGAGGCGCTGCTGGCGCGCGAGGCGGAAGCCAGCCGGCCTTCCTGATCTCCGCGCAAGCCTTCCGTTTCTCACAAGGCGGCGAGCGTCTTACGAAGATTTCATGCGTTCGACAGCAGCGCGTAAGGCGAAATGCGTGAATCTTCGCTTCGAACGCCCATATCCGGCGAACGCAAATTTCCGATCGGAGACACAATCGCAATGACGATCGTTCGCAATCAGCCGTCCGATAGACGAGACGGCTTCCTCGGCCGGGGTCGCAAGACAGTCATCGCCTCCGCGATCGCGCTTGGGGTCGCCGGCGCGCTTGGCGGCCAGGCGGTCGTGTCTTCGGTGAGCCCGGCCTTCGCAGAAGCGCCTTCGGCGATCCAGCCTCAGGCGGGCCCGGCGCTGCCGAGTTTCGCCGATGTCGTCGACCGGGTGAAACCCGCCGTCGTCAGCGTCCGCGTGAAGAACATCGCGACCGACGATGAGTCCGACGCGACCGGCCCGGGCGGCGGTCAGGGTCCGAACATGGACCAGATCCCGGACGAGCTTAAGCCGTTCCTGAAGCGTTTCTTCGGCCAGAAGGGCCAGGGCGGCCCGGGCGCGCAGAAGCCGAAGCCGCATCTCGGCATGGCGCAGGGCTCCGGCTTCTTCATCTCCGCCGACGGCTACGTCGTGACCAACAATCACGTCGTGCAGGGCGCCAAGGAAGTCGAACTCGCCCCCGACGACAACACGACCTACAAGGCGAAGGTCGTCGGCACCGACGCGCGGACTGATCTTGCGCTCCTCAAGGTCGTCAGCGACCGTAAGGACTTCCCCTTCGTGAAGTTCGGCGACGACGCCGGGCCGCGCGTGGGCGACTGGGTCATCGCGGTCGGCAATCCCTTCGGCCTCGGCGGCTCGGTCACGGCCGGCATCGTCTCGGCCCGTGGTCGCGACATCAATTCCGGCCCCTATGACGACTTCCTTCAGATCGACGCGGCGGTGAACCGCGGCAATTCCGGCGGCCCGACCTTCAACCTGAAAGGCGAAGTCGTCGGAGTGAACACCGCGATCTACTCGCCCTCGGGCGGCAATGTCGGCATCGCTTTCTCGATCCCGTCTGAAGTCGCGAAGACGATCGTCGACAAGTTGAAGTCCGGCAACTCGATCGCGCGTGGCTATATCGGCGTGCAGATCCAGCCCGTCACCGACGACATCGCCGAGAGCCTCGGCCTGCCGAAGGCTCAGGGCGCGCTGGTGGCGGAAGCCCAGAAGGGCACGCCGGGCGAGCAGGCCGGCCTGAAGTCCGGAGACGCGATCCTCAAGGTCGACGGCGAGGAGATCGAGAACGCCCGCGCGCTCTCGCGCAAGATCGCCTCGATGGATCCGGGCAAGGCGGTCACGCTGACGATCTGGCGGGACGGCAAGGAAGAGACGAAGTCGCTGAAGCTCGGCACGCTGCCGGAAGAAGCAAAGCAGGCGTCGCTCGATCAGGGAGACCAGGACGAGTCGGGCTCCTCCAAGGTCAAGCTCGGCATCGCGGTCACTCCGGCCTCGAAGATGGCGGGCGCGGGCGATCAGGGCCTCGTCGTGACGGAAGTCGAAGAAGATGGCGCCGCGGCCGGCAAGCTCGAGCAGGGCGACGTCATTATGCGCGTGGGAGGCAAGACGGTGTCGAGCGTCTCCGACGTGACGGCCTCTCTCGACGAGGCGCAGAAAGCGGGCAAGAAGTCCGTCCTGCTCCTCGTCAAACGGAACGACGCCACCCGCTTCGTTCCGATTGAGATCGGCAAGGGCTGAGCCCTTCGCCGTCCGGGTCCTGATCACGCGTCGACCCCCCGCGACGCTCAGGACCCGTCATGCGAGCGGCGGACGGTTTCCCCCGATCCGTCCGCCGCTCTGCGCTTCTGGACCGGCCCTCGCGAGGTACTTCCCCTCGCCCTCGTAAGGACCGCGTTCATGGTTCGGCGGCCATCCGCCCACGATCTCCTTGCAGCCCGACGAGAGCCGCGTCATGACCTCGGCGATGAAGCTCCTGATCGTCGAGGACGACCGCGAAGCCGCGGCTTATGTCGTCAAGGCGTTCGCCGAGGCCGGCCACGTCGCCGACCACGCGGCGGACGGCGTCGACGCCTACGAACTGGCGACCGGCCAGACCTATGACGTGCTGGTTGTCGACCGCATGCTGCCAAAGCTCGATGGGCTCTCGCTGATCGGCCGCCTGCGGGCTGAGGGCGCGAAGACCCCTGTGTTGATCCTGTCGGCGCTGGGCCAAGTCGATGACCGCGTGCAGGGCCTGCGCGCCGGCGGCGACGACTATCTCACCAAGCCTTACGCCTTCGCCGAACTGCTCGCGCGCGTCGAGGCGCTGTCGCGGCGTGGCGGGCCCGCGGCGACGGAGACGGTCTACCGGATTGGCGAACTCGAGCTCGACCGGCTATCTCACACGGTGACCCGCGGCGGGCAGGACATTCCGCTGCAGCCGCGCGAATTCCGGCTCCTCGAATACCTCATGCGCAACGCCGGACAGGTCGTGACGCGCACCATGTTGCTCGAGAACGTCTGGGACTATCATTTCGACCCCCAGACCAACGTGATCGACGTCCATGTCTCCCGCCTGCGCTCGAAGATCGACAAGGGCTTCGACAAGCCGCTGCTGCACACCGTGCGCGGCGCGGGATACATGATCCGTGACGGCGCTCGGTAAGCTCCTCCGAACAACCGCGTTCAAGCTGGCGCTCGCCTATCTCACGGTGTTCGCCGCACTTTCGATGGTCGTGCTCGGCTACGTCGCGTGGCATGCGAACGCCCTGCTCGCGGGCCAGCTCAACGCGACTGTCAACGCCGAGATCACCGGCCTCGCCGAGCAGTACCGCCAAGGCGGCATCCGCAAGCTCGTCGCGGTGGTCGACGAGCGCTCCAACAGATCTCCGAGCGGCACCCTCTATCTGCTGACGACTTATTCCGGTGAGGTGCTGGCCGGCAACGTCGTCGCCGCGCCCGCCGCGTCGCTGGCGGAAGCCGGCGAGCGCGAGATTCCGTATCAGCGCACCGGTGAGACCGCGACCGCGCCTTACCCGGCTGTCGTGCGCGTCTTTCTGTTGCCGGGCGGCTACCGCCTGATGGTCGGCCGCGACACCGAGGAGCGCGAGCGGCTTTCGGGCGTGATCGCGAACGCCGTGCAATGGTCGCTCGCGCTCGTCATCGTGCTCGGGCTCGCAGGCGGCGTTTTCGTCGCGCGCCGAGTGCTGAAGCGCCTCGACGCCATGACCGAGACCAGCCGCACCATCATGGCGGGCGATCTCTCGGGACGTCTCGTGGTCACGGGCTCCGACGACGAGTTCGACCGGCTGGCGCAGGCGACCAACGCGATGCTCGACCGCATCAACGAATTGATGGCGGGCCTCAAGGAGGTCTCCGACAACATCGCTCATGATCTGAAAACCCCGCTGACGCGGCTCAGGAACCGGGCGGAAGCCGCCTTGCGCGACGCGCGGAGCGAGGAGGACTGGCAGACCGCCATGGAGCAGGTCATCGCCGAGTCCGACGGCATGATCCGCATCTTCAACGCGCTGCTGCTGATCGCGCGCGCCGAGTCCGGCGGCGCCCGAGGGCAGCTCGCGGAGGTGGACCTCGCGGAGATCGCCCGCGGCGTCGCCGAGCTCTACGAGCCGCTGGCCGACGAGCGTGGCGCCCGGCTGACGGCGCATGCGCCGCAAGCGGTTCCGGTGCTGGGCAATCGCGAACTGATCGGTCAGCTCGCGGCGAACCTTGTCGAGAACGCGCTGAACTATGGCGCGCCTGACGGCGGAGGCGAGGTCCATGTCGCCGCCACCGCCGATGGCGGGGAAGCGCGCCTGATCGTCGCCGACCGCGGCCCCGGCATCCCCCCCGAAGATCGCCATCGCGCCATGGAGCGCTTCGTTCGGCTCGACACGTCACGGTCCCAGCCGGGCTCGGGTCTAGGCTTGGCGCTCGCCGCGGCCGTCTCCCGCCTCTATGGCGGGTCGCTCGCGCTTGAGGACAACGCGCCGGGATTGCGCGCCGTCGTCACCTTGCCGAGAGCCGCGCAGGCGGTGCTCGCGCCCGCCGAGACGAAGCGGCTTCCGCCGGCTGAGCCGCTCGCCGCCGAGTAGCGCCCGCGGCTTGCTTCGGCCCGCCCCGCATGGCACTCCGTCGGTCCACCAGTCTCGAGAACGGATCGGACGGGCCGCCGATAAGCGCTTCCCTTGATCCTCTCGGCCACCCACGCAGGAGACGGACGTTGGACAAACGCGAGCTCGAGCGCGTGCAGAGCTATCTGCGCAAGCTGTTTCAGAATCAGACGTTCCGCGTCGTCGCCCGGCCGCGTAAGGACGACTCCGCCGAGGTCTATCTCGGCGAGGAGTTCATCGGCGTGGTGTTCCGCGACGACGAGGACGGCGATCTCTCCTACAATTTCCAGATGGCGATCCTCGAAACCGACCTCGAGTGATCCTGCGCCATAATGGGACGGCCCGCTTCTTGCGGTAAAGATTTCGTTAAGCGCGGCCTGCCGCTGCGCGACGGAGCCGCGGTCCCATGCACATCCTCACCGGATTTCTGACGATCGCGCTCGGCTTCGCCATTTCGGGCGCGGCCGCCTCGGCCTTCGAGGCGCTGACCGAACGCCGGGCGAGCTTCCGGCTGCTCCGGGAACCTGATGTGACCGCGGTCGCCGCGGTCCCGGTGGTCACGATCGGCGGGTCCTATATCATCGCCCGCAACCTGCTGCTGTCGGGCGTGAAGCGCCCGGCATGGGCCGTGTGCGTCGGCACCGTGGTCTTCGGCCTCTGGAGCCTCGTCATCGGATCGGCGGCGCTGAACGCAGTCGTCGGGTAGCCAACAGCGTCTTAGGGGATTGAGATGGGGATCTATTCGCTAGGGGCGGTCAGCCCGACGCTTCCCGCGAACGGCCGCTATTACGTGGCGGACAGCGCCGTCGTGGTCGGCGACGTCGTGCTGCGCGAGGACGCGAGCGTCTGGTTCGGCTCCGTCCTGCGCGGCGACAACGAGTCCATCACGATCGGCGCGCGTTCGAACGTCCAGGACGGCTGCGTGCTGCACACCGACCCCGGTTTCCCGCTTGTCATGGGCGAGGACAGCTCCATCGGCCATGGCGCCATCGTCCATGGCTGCACGATCGGCGACGGCACGCTGATCGGGATGGGCGCGACGATCCTCAACGGCGCAAAGATCGGCAACCACTGCCTCGTCGGCGCCGGCGCGCTGGTGACCGAGGGCAAGGAGTTCCCGGACTTCTCGATGATCATCGGCTCGCCCGCGCGCGCCGTGAAGACGCTGGGACCGGAGTTCGAGGTCCGCCAGCTCGGCGGCGCGGCCCGCTACGTCGCGAACGGTCGCCGCTTCCGCGAAGAGATGAAGCGGATCGATTGATCGTCGCCCTCGTCGGAATGGGCTCAGAAAAGGCGAGGCCGGCTTCTGGGCGAGAAGCCGGCCTCTGGCTGCGGTCGATCTGGGGCGGGGTGGGGACGTGATCGGCCGCGGCGTTCGTGAAACTTTGTGGCGCTTTACGGCGCTGCGGCGACGCCCACCGGACCGACCCCGTCGCCAAGCAGGACCCAGCGGTTCTGGTCGTTCTGGCTCTGGCGCTTGATGAAGGTGTAGCCAGTCTCGAACCAGGGCTTGACGTCATCGACCTGGTTGTCGAGGGCATAGTCGCCGCGGTCAGTGACGACGCTGAGGATGGCGTGGCCGTCGCCCTTGAGGTCGCGCACCACGGTGATGAGCAGCGCCTGACGCGGCCAGCCGGCTTCCATCAACATACGGCGCTTCAGCAGCACGTAGTCCTCGCAGTCGCCCTTGTCGGTCGGGTAGGTCCACTTCTCTTCGACGCCATAGAGATCTTGGTCGGTGACCGGCTGGATCGCGGCGTTGACGCCGCGGTTGATCGCGTCGAGCTGAGCGAGCTTGGCCGCGGTGAGGCGCACTTTCACCGGCTTTTCGGGCTTCGCGTCGCAGTCCGCCGCGTTCTCCTCGCAGAACTCGACCCAGCCCATCGGGGCCTTGCTCGAGCCCTCGACCTGCATCGAGGTCGCCATCGCGACATGAAGCGTCTGAGATTTCGCCTCGGTGCAGATGGTGAATCCCGCGGTGACAAGTCCCACCAAGATGTAAAGAGCTTTGTTCTTGATCACTTCGAGCATGTTGCAGTCCCCGTCCTGTCCCGGGATGCAAAGTCTCATATTCCTTTTGAAGCCCCGATAAGTAGATGCGCGCTGTTTTAGGTACGATGTTTGTATTTCGGCAATGAATAGGCAAGGTCTTGGTGACGAATGCGGATGCATTCCGTTTACCAAGCGAAGTCTGCTCAAGAAAATGAGGGGCGGACTTGGTGGGCTAAACGTTAACGCGCCCCCGGTTTCCGGGGGGTCGTTTTACGAAGCGTCAACCATATCGCTGAATGGCCGTTCAGACGGCGGAGGTTTCTGCGGCGTCTCGGGGCCGGAAACGAAAAACGCCGCCCCGGAGGGCGGCGCTTTTAATCGGACGAAGCAGGCTGGAGGATCAGCCGCCGAACTGTTCGTTCAGCGCGTCGAGATTCTGCGGCCGGCTGAACTCGATCGCGAGGCCCTTCTCGAAGTGACGCACCACGCGGGCCTGGCTGCGCCCAAGCGTGACGGGCGTGCCGATCGGCAGATCGAGCGCGATGTTGAGGGCGGCGCCGGAAAGCGAGACGTCGAGGATGCGGCACTCGTGCTCGACGCCGTCCTCGGTGACTAGCACCGAGCGCGCGTTCTTCGGCGCGACGCGCTCGTGCCGGCGGTCCTCGGGGAGGCCGAGCACGCCGCGGTTGGCGAGCCAGGTCAGCTGGGCCGCCAGCTTGTCGCGCTTGCGGATGGTCGCCCCGACCGTCATCGCGAACCCGTTCGGGATGGAACGGACCATGTTGCCTTCGACGCGGCCGATATGGTCGAGATAGACCACGACGCGTTCGCCGTCCGCTGCGGGGACCGGCGCGATCAGCGACAGTCCGCCAGGCGACATGTCGAGTGACTGGCAGGGATACTCGCGGTGCGACGACAGCATGTAACGGCCGAGAAGCGCCACCTTCACCCGCTGGTGGCGGCGACGCTCGTCCGAAAGCGGCATCTTGAGCGAGAACATCAGGAACGCTTTCCGTGACCGGCCAGGCGCATCCGTGGAGGGACGCTTAGCGGACCCTAGGCCGTCTCGGTTAATGGCTCGTATAAGTTCCCGTTCACCGCCCTCCGTCGAACACCATGAAGCGTCCGATCTTTCGACCGATCCCGGCGATGACGCCGATCTCGGGAATGGCGGCCTCGTTCGGATCCATCAGCGGGCGGCGGCGTCCGCTCGGCCAGATCATCCTCAGCGACGTCAGCTCGAAGCGCGTGATTTCGCACACGCCAAGCCAATAGGGCGTCTCGACCGGCGTCATCGAGCCGAGGATGCGCGAGTGGGTCTGTCCGCGATGGCGGAGCGGCAGCAGGGCGATCTCCAGGTCGATGCGGCGTCCCAGTTCGGTCACGCCCTGAGCGCCGACCACTGCGACGGCGGCGTCGTCGGAGACGGTCGCGAGCGACCCGAGCAGCGTTGCGCGGTCCGGTCCACGCCAGAGATCGAGGAACGGCTCGTTCTTCAACTCGCGTCCCGCAACGGAGCAGACGCCGGAGCCGGCGAGCCGGAAGGGAAAGCCCTCGGCGACGTCGGCGGCGAGGATGAAGGTGTCGCCGAGGATCGAGCGGATCTCGGCAGGGTCCACGTCGGCGCGCTCAGGCGCCGCGCGGGCCCCCCTCAGCCGGTTCCAATAACCGAAGAGCTCCTTTGTCGCGGCGGATTTCATGAGGGCTCGCTTTGGCTGGTTGCCGAGGGCGTCGCTTGTGCCGATCTGGCACGCGCCTACGCCTCCGGAGATGATTCACATCTTGTTCAGCATGACGCGTGCCACGTGGCGCTCGCCCCCGCCTTGCAATCGCCGGAAGTTTCCGCGAGCACTGGAGCTCCGTCGACCTGGCCGTTGCGAAGCCCCGACCTGAAGACCCAAGGAACGGCGACAGCCCGTGCAGCCTGAAAGAGAGCCGGCCTTCAACGCCCCGCAGATCGTCCTCTGGACGCTCGCGGCGCTGGTCGTCGTGCATGTCGCGCGGCTGTTCCTCACTGAGGACCAGGACCTCGCGCTGCTGCTGCGCTTCGCCTTCATCCCGGGACGGTACGACCCGAACTTTCCTTACGCCGACGAGCTTCTGGGCGGGGCCGGCGCCAAGGTCTGGACCTTCGTCACCTACGCCTTCCTGCATGGCAACTTCACCCATCTCATCGTGAACGGCATTTCGCTGCTCGCCTTTGGCAGCGCGCTCGCCTGGCGGTTCGGCGCGTGGCGCTTCGTGGTGTTCTCGGTGTTGACGGCCGCGGCAGGGGCCGCGACCCATCTCGCGATCCATTGGGGGACGGCGATCCCGGTCGTCGGCGCATCGGCCGCGATCTCGGGCCACATGGCGGGCGCCGCCCGGTTCATCTTCGAGACCGGAGGGCCGCTCGGCGTGTTCCGGGCGCGCGGGCGCCAAGCCTTCCTAGCGCCAGCCGAACCGCTGACGACGACGCTGCGCAGGCCTCAGGCGCTCGCGTTCTTCCTCGTCTGGTTCGGCGTGAACGCTCTGTTCGGCCTCGGGCAGATGGCGATCGGCATCGGCGACGCGACGGTCGCGTGGGAGGCGCATATCGGCGGTTTCGTGGCAGGCCTCGTGCTGTTCGCCCTGCTTGATCCCGTGAAGCGGCCTGTCCGCCCTTCGTCGCAAGAGACTTTCGACGTCTTGCCACCCGGCGGCGAACCCCCGCATGATGGCGAAACCGGGGCCGCGGGCCGGCCGTAGAACAAGAGCGACACGCCGACACCGTCCCGCACCCTGACCAGGAAACGTCGCGGCCTCATCGGGCCGGCGGACAGGGAGGACAGGAGATGCGCGTCAAAGCGATTCTTTCCAGCAAGGGCAGCAGCGTCGTCACCGTGACGCCCGAGACGCTCGTCTCGGACGTGGTGCGCACGCTCGCCGAGAAGAGCATCGGCGCCGTGGTGGTCGACGACAGCGCCGGCGGCGTCGCGGGGATCCTCACCGAGCGGGATGTCGTGCGCGCGCTGGCCTCCCATGGCTGCGGCGCGCTCGACGAGCCGGCCTCCGCTTTCATGACGCGGGAGGTCGTGACCGCAGGCTTCGAGGACACTGTGGACGAGATCATGGACCGCATGACCCGCGGCAAGTTCCGTCACGTCCCGATCATGGACGGGGATCGTCTCGCCGGGATGATCTCGATCGGCGACGTCGTGAAGTACCGCATGGACCAGATCGAGGCGGAAGCCTCGGCGATGCGGGACTATATCGCGACGGCGTGAGCGTCCGCGACAAGGGCAGTGGACGATCTGCTCCAGTTTGTTCTGGCGTGGCCGGGATACTGGACAGCGCGGCTGATTGTTCCGACCGTCACGTTCGGCGCAGTCGATGTCGAACGCCCAACTGACAAGGAAGGAACGATCAACTGCATGGGTGTCGGTCGCCGTGCTGACGGGACGATCTTGATCGGAGGAGATTTGATTCTCTTGGTCGCCCTCGTCATCTGGGCCGTGCTGATCGCCGGCGGCGTCTTTGTCAGCTGGCTCTTCTGAAAGCGCCGCGGCCACCGTCCCCACGTGAAAGCGTGAGGAGGATGGAGAATGCCTTAGAGATCCAGCAGCTCTCCGGCCGTCTCGGGCAGGCGGCCCTGCGCCGGCGTCGTCGCGGTTTCGCCGGCTGCCTGCCGGACGTCCGGCGGCGTCGCCTCATCGGTGAGCGATGCGATACATTCGGCGAGCGACATTCCCGTCTGCCCCTGGCTGCCGAGGCGGCGCACAGAGACAGCGCGGGTCTCGGCCTCCTTCTTGCCGACGACGACCAGCGCCGGGACCTTCGCCAGCGAGTGCTCGCGGACCTTGTAGTTGATCTTCTCGTTGCGGAGATCGAGCTCAACCCGCAGGCCCGCCGCGCGCAACTCCGCCGCGACCTCCATCGCGTAATCGTCGGCCTCGGAGGTGATCGTCGTCACCACCGCCTGAACCGGCGCGAGCCAGAGCGGGAAGTGGCCGGCATAATGCTCGATCAGGATGCCGGTGAAGCGCTCGAGCGAGCCGAAGATCGCGCGGTGGATCATGACGGGGTGATGCTTCTCGCCGTCCGCGCCGATGAAGAATGCGCCGAACCGCTCGGGCAGGTTGAAGTCCACCTGGATCGTCCCGCACTGCCAGTCGCGGCCGATGGCGTCGCGCAGGACGTATTCGAACTTCGGGCCGTAGAACGCGCCTTCGCCGGGGTTCACTGCGGTCGTCACGCGGTTCCCGTAACGGGACGCGATCTCCTTCAGGGCGTCTCCCATCACCTGCTCGGCGCGGTCCCACAGCGCGTCCGAACCGACGCGCTTTTCGGGGCGCGTGGAGAGCTTGAGCACGATCCGGTCGAAGCCGAAATCGGCGTACATGCCGAGGATCAGCTCGTTCAGCGCGAGCGTCTCCGCCATGAACTGCTCGTCGGTGCAGAAGATGTGCGCGTCGTCCTGCGTGAAGGCGCGCACGCGCATCATGCCGTGCAGCGCGCCTGACGGCTCGTAGCGGTGGACGATACCAAATTCACCCATGCGGATCGGCAGTTCGCGATAGCTGCGCAGACCGTGCTTAAAGATCTGCACATGGCCGGGGCAGTTCATCGGCTTGATCGCGAAGACGCGCTCGTCCTCGGTCTCGGTGACGAACATATTCTCGCGGTACCATTCCCAGTGGCCGGAGGTCTGCCACAGCGAATGATCGAGGATCTGGGGCGTGTTGACCTCGACGAAGCCGACCTTGTTCACCTTGCGCCTGCTGTAGGCGATCAGCGTCTGGAACAGCGTCCAGCCCTTGGGGTGCCAGAACACGGCGCCGGGGCCTTCCTCCTGGAAGTGGAAGAGGTCCATCTCGCGCCCCAGCCTGCGATGGTCGCGCTTCTCGGCCTCTTCCAGCATGTGGAGGTAGGCGTCGAGGCCGGCGCGGTCGGGAAAGGCCGTGCCGTAGATGCGCTGGAGCATCGGGTTGTTGCTGTCGCCGCGCCAATAGGCGCCCGCCACCTTCATCAGCTTGAAGGCGTCGCCGACCTTGCCGGTCGAGGTCATGTGCGGGCCGCGGCAGAGGTCGATCCAGTCGCCCTGCGCGTACATCTTAAGCGTCTGGTCTTCAGGGATCGCGTCGACCAGCTCGACCTTGAACAACTCGCCCTTCGATTTGAAGAAGTCCTTCGCGCGATCGCGCGACCACACGTCCTTCGTGAACGGCTTGTCGCGGGCGATGATGCGGCGCATCTCGGCCTCGATCGCGGAAAGGTCGTCCGTCGAGAAGGGCTCCTCGCGCGCGAAGTCGTAATAGAAGCCGTTCTCGATCACCGGCCCAATGGTGACCTGCGTCTGCGGCCACAGCGTCTGCACGGCCTCCGCCAGCACATGCGCGCAATCATGCCGGATCAGCTCGAGCGCGCGGGGATCGTTTCGATCGAGGAATTCAATGCGGGCGTCGGCCTGGATCTGGTCCGCGAGGTCGACGACCACGCCATCGAGCGCCATGGCGACGGTGCGCTTCAGCAGCGACTTCGCGATCGCGCCGGCGATTTCGGCGCCGGTCGTCCCGAACGGGTAATCCTTCTGGGCGCCATCGGGAAAAGTCAGAACGGGCATCGTGGTCTCTCCGCTCAATCTCTGCCTACGAATGCAGGTAAGCGCTTCAGGTGATGATCAGTCGGCCGGTTCGGCGACCTCGCAGACGGGCGAATTGGCCCGTTTCGCGTAGCGCCACGGCCTAGACCACGATGCCCGCGATGGCAATTCCGAGGGCGGCGGGTCGTAGCCCGATCCGCTCCAGGGATGGCACCGGCAGATGCGGCCGGCCGCCATCCAGCCTCCCGCCCAGGCGCCGTGCCGCGCGATCGCCTCGTCGGCATATTCCGAACAGGTCGGCAGATAGCGGCAGCGCCGGCCCATGAACATCGAGAGCGAATAGCGATAGGCGAAGATCGGAATGCGGAGCGCCGTCGCCGCCGGGGCGCGCAGGGCGGTTCTCGCAAGATCGCGCCATCGGGGTGTCATGGGAAAGGTCCTAACATGCCGGCCGCTCATTATCCGGACCTGAAGCCATGCGCGCTTTCCTCGTCGCCTTTTCGCTCGTCGGGATCCTTCTCGCGGGACCCGTGAGCGCCGATCCGAAGCCGGACGGCGCCTATGTCAGGAGCGGAGACGTCGATCTCGTCGCGTTGCTGCCGCCGCCTCCAATCGCGGGCTCGTCGGAGGACAAGGCGGATATCGCGGCTGTGTTCGCTTACGAGAAGGCGCGCACGCCGGAGACATCCGATCGGGCGAAGGCCGACAACGAGATGACCATCTTCCGCCTTGCGGGCGTGGTGATGGGGCCGGACTTCACGCCCGAAAAGCTGCCCGTGACCACCGCCTTCTTCGATAAGGTGAAGCGGGATTCCGGCAAGCCGACGGAAGCGATCAAAGCCTATTACAACCGGCCGCGCCCTGCGGCCGCCGCGCTGTCGCTTCAGGCGCTGCTGCCGTTGCCGAAGAACGCCGCCTATCCGAGCGGGCACACAACCTGGGCGCGGCTGAACGCAATCGTGCTCGCGGCGATGGTCCCGGAAAAGCGGATCGAGATATTCGCCCGCGCCGACGAGTATGCCGACGACCGCATCGTCGCAGGCGTCCATTATCCGACCGACATCGCCGCGGGTACGATCGCCGGATCTCTGATCGCGCAGAAGGAGCTGGAGAACCCTGCCTTCAATACCGATCTCGAAGCCGCCAAGGCCGAACTGCGCACGGTCCTCAAGCTGAACGCCACGCAGTAAGGCCAAGCCTTACGCCGCCCGCTTCGCCTCGATCTGATCGAGCGCGTCGACGACGGCGTCAAAGGTCAGCAGGGTCGAGGCGTGGCGGGCTTTGTAGTCGCGCACCGGCTCGAGCGCCGCGAGCTCCGACCAGACGCCCTCCGGCGCCGGCCCGTTCTCCTTCAGCATCCTGCGCATCGCGTCCCTGATCTCCCGAAGTTCGGCGGCGGTGCGGCCGACGACAGTGCGGCCCATGATCGAGGACGACGCCTGGCCAAGCGCGCAGGCGCGCACTTCATGGGCGAAGTCGGTGACGACGCCGTCCTCGACCGCCAGATCGATTGTCACGGTCGAGCCGCAGAGCTTGGAATGGGCGGTCGCGCTGGCGTCCGGCTGGGCAAGCCGGCCGAGCCGCGGAATGTCGGCGGCGAGCTCGAGGATCCGTCTGTTGTAGATGTCATCGATCATCGCGTTATCCGTAAGGCCCGATCCGACGCTTGATGTCATCGCATCGATTGTTAGAAGGCCGTCGTCCATTATATAAGCGTCGACGTCGTCGCTCGCCATCTTCCCCGGCCGAACTTTGAAGCCGGTCGTCGCTTCAGTTTGGGGCCGGATCGAGAGCTTCGCCGTCGCGCGTTTGGAGCCCCGTCGGCTTCGCGAAGAGGAAGTCCATGGACGCTGTCGTTCAGCACCCTTACGCCCGCGTGCCCATCCCCGCGCCGAAGCCGGCCGCGGCTGCGGCCGCGCGCCGTCCGACCCGCGAAGAGGCGGAGGCCGCCGTGCGCACGCTCATCGCGTGGGCCGGCGACAACCCGCAGCGCGAAGGCCTTCTCGACACGCCGAAACGCGTGGTGAAAGCCTATGCGGAGCTGTTCTCGGGCTATTCCCAGAACGCGGCGAAGGACCTTGAGCGCGTGTTCGAGGATGTGCAGGGTTACGACGACATGGTCGTGCTGCGCGACATCCCGTATTTCTCGCACTGCGAGCACCATATGGTGCCATTCTTCGGCAAGGCGCATGTCGCCTACTTCCCGTCGAACGGCGTGGTCGGCCTGTCGAAGATCGCTCGCGTGATCGATACCTACGCCAAGCGCCTGCAGACCCAGGAGACGCTGACGGCGCAGGTCGTCGCCGCCATCGACGAGAACCTCAACCCGCGTGGGGTCGCCGTGATGATCGAAGGCGAGCACATGTGCATGTCGATGCGCGGCATCCAGAAGCAGGGCGTCTCGACGGTCACGACGCAGTTCACCGGCCTATTCCAGGACGACCCGGCCGAACAGGCCCGCTTCATCTCGCTCGTCCGCAGCGTGTCGCGCTAAATCCCTTCCGCGGCGGACCGGCCGCTCGCGGCCGATCTTCCGAGGGTCCTTCCATGAGCTTCTCGTTTCCTGAGCCCGGCGCCCATGAGGCGCTGGAAGAGGGGCTCGCCTTCACGCCAAAATTCGACCGCGACGGCCTGATCGCCGCCATCGTCACCGACGCCAAAGCGGGCGGCGTGCTGATGTTCGCCTACATGAACGCCGACGCGCTGAAGGCGACGATCAAGACGGGCTTCGCGCACTTCTGGTCGCGCTCTCGTGGCAAGATCTGGCGCAAGGGAGAGACCAGCGGCCACGAGATGGCGATCGTCGAGATGCGCGTCGATTGCGACCAGGACGCGCTGTGGCTGAGCGTCGACGTCGCGGGAACCGGCGCCGCCTGTCACACCGGCCGCAAATCCTGCTTCTACCGCGCCGTGAAAACGGGTGAGGGCGCGCTGGGCGAGACGCTCGCAGTCGTGGACGACGTCAGGCTGTTCGATCCAGCAAAGACATACGGTGGCTAGCCGGCGCTACTGCGTCATGACCTCGACGGTCGCGTCGACCCCTGTCTTGATCGCGAAATTCCGCTGGAACGTCCGGCCGTCATGGCGGGCGATGGCGGTGTAGTCGCCTTCCGCCAGCATGGTCTTCGGCAACGCGCCGATCGAATCCCGGATGACGTCGCCGCCTGGCGTCAGGATCGTCCAGGACGTGTCTGCAAGCTCCTCGCTGCCCGGCGCGTTCACGAGCTTCAGCGTCACGCCCGCAGCCTTGTGGTGCACCTGCGCGTCGGTGAGCTTCCCCGCGGTCACCTGCAGGTCGACCTCGATGTTGGCGTTGGCGTCGCCTAGGCTCGAGATGACATGATAGGCGCCCGCCGGCACGCGCAGCAGCTCGCCGGGCTTTACTTTCTCCGCCACCTTCTCCGCCACGCCGCCGATGTCGCGCGACAGCGTGAACGAGATCTCGTCGGCCGGCATCCTCCGGTCGCCGACGAAGGCGTTGAGGCGCAGGCCGCCGGCGTCGAGCACGAGGCGCTGCGTGCTCGGACGCGAAGGCGCGATGGTGACGAACTTCGCCGTGCTCACGAGGCCGTAGACTGCGTGGACGATGTAGTTGCCGGGGTCGAGTTCGAATTTCGGCGCCGCCTCGACGGATTCCGCGACCAGCAGATGCTCGCCGTTCGAATCCGGCTGGTCGGTGAAGATGCGCCACTGCACGCCGCCCGGCACCTTGGCGGCGTCCTTCTCGCCAAAGACGGCGGAAAGCTGCAGCGGCTCCTTGGGAAGCGGCAAAGGAAGCGCGGCCGAAGGGAGGGCAGCCTCGACCGGCGGCGCCGCAGGTGTGGGAGCGACTGGGGCCTCGGCCGGGGCGACGGACTGGATCGGCGCGGCGTGATCGAATTTCGGCAGCTTGATGCCGTCGAGCGCGGGATTGAACCGATCCATCCGATCTGGCGCGAACATCGCGTCGGGCTGGCGGCCGCCAAAGGGCAGGCCTGCGGCGCCGCCGCTGACCGTTGGCGAAGGGCCGATGATGGTCATGCGGCCCGAGATCATGCCGCCGACTGGGCCGCGTTCCGGCCGGGCGCCGGGGCCCGAGCGGCCTCCGCCTCCGATGGCGCCCACGCCCGGGCCCGCCTGCGCGGACGCGTGCCCCGGGAGGAGGGCGAGCACAGCGACGAGCGCCGCGGCGAGACCGCGGGCAGTATGGTTCGGGCGACCCATGCTTCGAGCGATGCCACCCCCGCGGCGCGCTGGCAAGCGCGTCATTGAGCGACATCCCCGGGCAAATCGCTGCGGGCCCGAAGTCTCGACGCCGCCTCGCGCGTTGAGCGGGGGCAGGCTAAAACAGGCCGCAATCCTTGGCCCGAACGGAGCAGCCTTCATGCCCGACGCTCTAGACCTTCTCGCCGCGCGCCGCTCGGTCCCCGCCAATGCGCTCGCGGAGCCGGCCCCGAGCCGGGAGGAGCTCGACCGCATGCTGACGGTGGCCGCCCGAGTGCCCGACCACGGCAAGCTGGCTCCCTGGCGTTTCATCGTGATCGAAGGCGAGGCGCGAGCGACGCTGGGGCAGCGCCTCGCCGAGGTGATGAAGGCCGTCGGCCCGGACATGCCGGCCGCGAAGATCGAGCAACAGGCGACCGCGTTCTCTCAGTCCGCGCTGGTCGTCGCGGTCGTCAGCCGCGCGGCTCCCCACGTAAAAATTCCGGAATGGGAGCAGGTGCTCTCGGCGGGCGCGGTCTGCATGAACCTGTCCATCGCCGCAAACGCGCTCGGTTATGGCGCGCAGTGGATTACGGGCTGGGCGGCTTACGAGAAGCGCGCGCTGGAGGTTCTCGGCCTCGAGCAGGGCGAGCGGCTGGCCGGCTTCATCCACATAGGAACGCCGACCGAGCGCTGGCCCGATCGCCCGCGCCCGGCGCTTGAGGACATCGTCACGCGCTGGAGCGCATAAGATGTTCTACGAGCCCGCGCGCGGCCATGGCCTGCCTCATGATCCCTTCAAGGCCATCGTCGCCCCGCGGCCCATCGGCTGGATCTCGACTCATGACGGGCAAGGCCGCGTCAATCTCGCTCCCTACAGCTTCTTCAACGGCGTCTGCGCCGATCCGCCTTGCGTGATGTTCTCGTCTGAAGGCCGGAAGGACTCCGTCTCCTTCGCGGCGCTCACGGGCGAGTTCGTCTGCAACTTCGCAAGCGTCGCCCTCAAGGACGCGATGAACGCGAGCGCGGCCCCTTTGCCGCGCGGCGAGAGCGAGTTCGAGGCGGCCGGGCTGGAGATGGCGCCGTGCAGGATCGTTGGCGCGCCCCGCGTAGCGGCGGCCCCGGCGACGCTTGAATGCAAGGTGCTGAACGTCACCGAGCTTATCGGACTCGACGGCATGAGGCTCGACCGCTTCGTCGTGACCGGGCAGGTCGTCGGCGTCCACATCGACGAGGAATTCCTGGTCGACGGACTGTTCGACACCGGGAGCGCCGGCGCGCTCGCGCGCTGCGGCTATCGCAACTACGCCGCCGTGTTCGAGACCTTCGAGATGAACCGGCCCGGCCAGTAGGCCTCACCCGCCGAAGACGTCTCTCAGCACGCGCGCCTGCTCGGAGCCATCCGAGAACTTGGCCGTGAAGCCGTCGCGGCGCGCCTCTTCCGCTTCGCGCCGAAGCGCCGCCGCGTCGGCGCTGGAGAACAGCGCGTCGATCGCGGGAACGCCCGCCGCGGCGGCCGCCGCAAGCGTAAGGCTGCGGGCGGTCGCGCAGGGGGCGATCCACGCGCCGTCGGCGGTTCGTGCGAGCCGCGCGCCGATGTCTCGCGCGAAGGCCTCTCCGTTCCAGCCTATGGCGTCGAGGCGGGGCGAACAGCCGGCGAGCGACGAGACCGCGAGAAGGCCAACCCCTGAGGCGATCTCCGCAACGATGCGAAGCGCCCCGTCCTCCAGTCCCGTGCGGGCTTCGATCACGGCGAGCGAGGCCCCGAAGCGCTGAACATCGGCCGCGCCGACGCATCCGCCGATGATGAGTCCGGCGAGCGGAGTTGCCGTGGCCCGGCCGAGCTCCACCGCTCGGTCGACGTAGAGAAGCGGAGCGCCCGCGCAGTCGGCTACGGGCTCGTTCATGGAGATGATCGGCGTCGCGCCAAGAAAGGCCGGGATCATCCTGTCGCCCAAAGCATTAACGCGCCGTTTACCATAAGCACGCCAAAATTCGGTGAGGTCGCCCAGAAGTCGGCCACGGCGAAGAGCGTCTTGGCATGCAGTTGATCACCCCGGCGGACGCTGGAAGCCGTGTCACCGCGGCGCTCAAAAGCGCGGCGGAGGCGACTGGCGCCAGCTTCGACTATCTGCTCCAGACGGCCAAGCGCGAATCCTCCCTCAACGCGACGGCCAAGGCTCCGACCTCCTCGGCCCGCGGCCTGTTCCAGTTCGTAGACCAGACCTGGCTTCAGGTGCTCAAGGAGGACGGTCCGTCGCTCGGCTTCGCCGACGAGGCGGCCGACGTGACGCGCACGTCCTCCGGCAAGTATGTCGTCGCCGATCCGAAGCGCCGCGCCGAACTGCTGGCGCTCCGCGACGACCCGACGGCCTCCGCGATGCTCGCCGGCGCCTTCACCAAGAACAACGCTGAGAAGCTGCAGTCCGCGCTCGGACGCGAGGCGACGAGCGGAGAGCTCTACGCCGCGCATTTCCTCGGCGCGAAGGGCGCGGTCGAGCTGGTCTCGCTGGCTTACGCCGCGCCGGAGGCGAGCGCCGCGCGCGCCTTCCCGGCGCAGGCCGCCGCCAACCGCGCGATCTTCTACGACCGGGGCAGGGCGCTCAGCGCCTCAGAGGTCTATAGCAAGATCACCTCGGCCCATGAGGCCGCCGCCGCCGTCAACTCGGCCACCGCGGCGACGACCACGCTTGCCCTTCAGGCGGTGCAGGAGGAGGCGGACGCCGTCCGCTTCAACAACGGCGTCGAAAACGATTCCGAGCCCTTCCACTCGCTGTTCAAGACGGGACGAAGGTCGCCGGTCGCGAACTACGTCTCCGAGACCTGGTCCGCTTTCGGCCAGGACGCTCCGAACGGCGTCGCCTCCGCCGCGACGTCGCCGACGGTCGCGGCTGCGACGACGGCCGAATTCACGCGGCCGAGGAGCGCCGTCGCCCAGGCGCAGACCGCGCATGCCAGCGTTGCGGCCACCACCCGGCGCGCCGACAGGGCCACGACGGTCACGAACGCAGACGCATCGCCGATCGAGGCCGCTACCTTCCGCAAGGCGGAGCTTCGCCTGCCTGACGTCTCCTCCTCGCCCGATTTCACGACAACCCGGACCGCCCGCCGATGATCGTCGAACGCTACCTCGAATGGGCGGCGAGCGCCCCCGCGCATCTGCGGGCGGAGGCTGCAGGCGCGCTGGCGCGCTCCTATCTCCATGGCGGGCTCGAGCAGCCGGTGCGGCGCGATCTCGGGGAAGCGCTGCTGCGCTGCCTCGACGATCCTGCGTTCGAGGTTCGGCTCGTCATCGCCCGGACCTTCGCGTCGTCGGCCAATGCTCCCCACCCGATCATCCTGGCGCTTGCGCAGGACGTCGCCGAGATCGCGCTGCCGGTGCTCACTCGCTCGCCGGTGCTCGCCGATTTCGAACTCGTCGACCTTGCGGCGCTCGGCGGCGCAAATGCGCAATGCGCGATCGCCAGCCGGGCGCGCGTATCGGCGCCGGTCGCCGCCGCGCTCGGCGAAATCGGCTCCGCCTCAGCCTGCGAGGCGCTGATGCGCAATGGCGGCGCGACCCTTACGCTGTTCACGGTGCAGCGCATCGCCGAGCGCCATGGCGGCGACGCGGGCGTGCGGAACGCGCTTCTGGCGCGCGACGACCTAACCCCAGAACTGCGGCAGACCGTGATGCGCGCGTTCGCGCTGTCGCTGTCGAGCTTCGTCGCAGAGCGCGGCTGGCTTGGCGCCGATCGGGCGTGCCGCGCCGCCGAGGATGCGTGCGACCGCGGCGCGATCGTCATCGCGGCCGAAGCGAGAGATGCGCGCGACTTCGTCCTGCACCTCGCCAATCGCGGCGAGTTCTCGCCGAGCCTTGCTCTGCGCGCCTTGCTGTCGGGCCGCCAGAGCCTGTTCGAGGCATCGCTCTCCGCGCTGTCCGGCCAGGATCCGAAGCGCGTCGCCGGCTTCGTCCGCGCCTTCGAGGGACGCGGCTTCGAAGCGCTCTACCGCGACGCCGGGTTCCCCGCGAGCGCCCTGCCTGTGTTCCGCGCCGCGCTTTCCGCGGCGCGCGAGATCGGCTTCGTCGACGACGAGAGCGGGCGCTCCGAGCTGTCGCGGCGGATGGTGGAGCGGGCGCTGACCGCCTGCGAGGGAACCGACCTCGAGGCGCAGCCGCTGTTCGCGCTGCTGCGCAGGTTTTCCGCGGAGGCCGCGCGCGAGGAGGCGCGGCGAGCGATCCCGGCCCCGCCCTTCTCCCGAGCGGCCTGAGAGTCAGGCCGGCAGAGCTCGCTCGCGCATGACCGCGAGCCGGTCCACGAGCGCGAGGCCGATGCTGTCGTCAGGCTCCCGCACGTTCTGTCGGACCACGGCGCGGATCGACTCGACGTGGAAGTCGATCAGTGGCGTCGGATCGGAGATCTCCGACTTACGCTCGAGAACGATGCAGAGGCCGTCGGCGATCAGGCCGGCGATCGGGAACCCGAAGGTCGCCGCCTGGCCACGCAGATCATGCGCCGAACGGTAGAAGCGGTCCGCGGCGGCGTCAGACGGCGCGGAGGCGAGCGTGCGGCGCGCCTCCTCCAGCCGGTCGAGCTCTTTGGTCATCCACGCGTCGAACTCCTGCGAAAGGAGCTTGAGCGCATTTTCCGCGCGCGAGATCACTGTGCGGTCGCCGCCGTCATCCGTGCGCGCGCGCTTAGCGGAGCGCTCCTTCAGCCTGTTCGGCGGACGCAGCACCATATGATCGTCAAAGACCTGGATGGGAACAGGCTCCAGGCTTTCACGCGTCAGGGGCTCTTTAGGTCCAGACATTCTTGCCACTCTTACGATACCGCGCCGTCGCGCAGCCGCAGCGACCCGGAATCGGCGACGATCCCTGTTTCAGACTGGCGACGCTCCGGACCCGCATAGACGGCGTTGATGTTCCGGCGTCTGTCGGGACCGAAATAGTCCCTCGTCTTGATGAAGGCCCGCGGGTTCAGCACGCAGTTCAGCAGCCGCTGGTGCAGCGACTTCGCGGAGATCGGCTTGCACAGAAACTCGGTCACGCCGGCGTCGCGAGCGCGCATCACCTTGCTCTTCTCGGAATGGCCGGTGAGCATGATGATCGGCACGAATGGGTTCACGGCGCTGTCCGGCCGGCGGATCATGCTGGTGAGCTCGATCCCGTCGAAGATCGGCATCGACCAGTCCACGATGATGATGTCGGGCAGATGGGTCGTAAACATCTCGAGCCCGGCGGCTCCGTCTTCCGCCTCGTAGACCTCGCGCGCGCCGAAGCCGTGCAGAAGGGTGCGGACGATGCGGCGCATATGCGCGTTGTCGTCCACCACCAGGAATCGGAGCTTTGAGAAGTCGACGCGCATCATCCTTGGGACAGGATGATGGAACGTCGTTAACGGGCCGTTTGCGCGCTCACCAGCCGAACTGTTCGGCGAGAATGCGCTCGTCCAGCCCATGCCCCGGATCGTGCAGCATCGTGAGGGAAGTTTTTCGGTCCAGCGCGATCTCGACGCGGCGCACGTCGCGGAACTCGGTGTTGTCGGCTACCGCCGCGACAGGCCGCTTCTCATATTCCAGCACGTCGATCGCGACGGCTGCGCGATCCGGCAGCAGCGCGCCGCGCCAGCGGCGCGGGCGGAAGGGCGAGATCGGCGTCAAAGCGAGCAGCGGACTAGCCAGCGGCAGAAGCGGGCCGTGGGCGGAGAGGTTGTAGGCGGTCGAGCCTGTCGGCGTCGCGACGAGCACGCCGTCGCAGGCGAGCTCCGGCAGCCTCACGGTGCCGTCCACCTCGATGCGCAGCTTGGCGGCCTGGAAGGTCTGGCGCCAGAGTTGGACCTCGTTGATGGCCTTGGCGACGTGAACGCGCCCGTCCCGGTCGCGGGCGCGCATCGTAAGCGGATGGATCACCGTGCGTTCGGCGGCGTGCAGGCGCTCGATCAGTTCGTCGGCGCGATACTCGTTCATCAGGAAGCCGACGGAGCCGCGGTTCATGCCGTAAATCGGCAGGCTGAGGCCCATCACGTCGTGGAGCGTCTGCAGCATCATGCCGTCGCCGCCAAGCGCCACGACGACGTCCGCGCCAGAAAGCGGCGCGTCGCCATAGCGGGCGACAAGCTCGGCGCGCGCAGCGACCGCGTCGTCAGCCGCGCTCGCGACGAAGGCGACGCGCTTGAACCGTGTTCCGCTCATTCCACCATCCGCCCGCCGCGGCCTGCAGCGCCGCGTGCTTTACACGCGCTTGCGCCGCCGCGTCCATCTAACACGCGCCTGAGGCTCAGAGGGCCGGATTCCACATGGCGGGGACGAACTCGAAGCCCGAGCCGCGCCGCGCGATATGGCCGACGGCGGGGAAGGGGAAGTGGTAGCCGGCCACCAGCAATCGGTCGACGGCGACCATGTCGAGCATCCTCCGGCGGGTGGCCTCCGCCAGCTCCGGATCCATGTCGAAGACCGCGTGCCAGCCCGGATTGCGGACGAACAGAGCCGGGTGGTTGGTTGTGTCCGACCAGACGATCAGCTGCTCGCCATTGGAGGACAGCCGGAAAGCCGTATGCCCTGGCGTGTGCCCCGGCGCCGCGATCGCGGTGATGCCAGGCGCGATCTCCGCATTGGGGCCGTACCGCCGGACCTCCTTCGCGATCGGCGAGAAGACGCGCCGCGCCATCTTGAAGACGGGTAGGGCGCTCTCCGCAGCGCGGCTCATCTGGCCGTCATCCATCCAGAACGCCCATTCGGCTTCCGGCACGACCACCTCGGCGTTCGGGAAGGCCAGCGCGCCATCCTTGAAGCGAATGCCGCCGATGTGGTCGGAGTGAAAATGCGAGACGAGGACGGTGTCGACCGCGCGGGGGTCAACGCCTGCGGCCGACAGGTTCTCCATCAACTGGCCGGCCGTGGGCGCCATGAAGCCGCCGGTGCCGGCGTCGATCAGGATGATGCGCGACCCGGTGTTGACGATCAGCGGCGTGAAGGGGATCGGCAGCTTGCCGTCCTCGGCGAGGAAGACGTCGGAAAGCGCCTGCTTCACGGCATCGAGCGGCGCGTTCTTTACGAAGCCCGCCTCAAGCGGCCGCATCGCGACGCCGTCGGTCAACGCCGTCACCTCGATCTCGCCGACTGTGTAGCGATAGACGCCTGGAGCCTGCCGCCCGGCGGCGGGCGCCGCCGCCTTGGCCGGGCGGGTGACGCCGGCGCCTGCGGCTGCTCCCGCGGCTGCTGCGAGGATGGTTCGGCGGGACATGGCGTTCATCGTCTCGTCAGTCTCCGTCCTCGTCCGACGACGACGGGATAGGCCAGCCGGGCGGCGCGGGCAATCGATCTGGATCGTCCGCGGCTCAATCATGCGTGACGCCGCGACAGCCGCGCAGCGCGCCACGTTATGGCGCGGCGGGCGGATCGGGACAGGGTTTTGGAGCGTCAGGAGGCGTGATCGAAGCCGAAGACGTGGCTCTTCACGATATCGCCGGCGACCGCCTCCGCGTGACGCGCGACTTCCGGCAATCCCATGAGCTCCCCGACGGTTCCGCGGGCGAGCGGCCCTGCGACCCACAGCGTCGGAGAAGGCCGGCCATCGGCGCCGATCGCCCGGCTGCGCTCGTCCACCGCCAGGCCGAGGCCGAACGGATCCAGACCGACGAGACCGGCTTTCGCGAGCCTGGAGACCAGCGGATCGTCCTCCACCAGCGCGCGATGCGCTGGGCCGGTGGCGAGCGCCACGATGTCGAAGCGTTCCACGCGAACGCCGCCGCGCCGAAGCCTGAGCGCGACTTCGATCCCGTCCTCACCGCCGTGAGCTGAAATCGGCTCGCCGACCAGCACGGTCAGGCTGCCGTCTTCGATCCGCCGCTCGACGACGGCCTCGATCTGCGGCGCGACGCGGAAGCGGTGGACGTCCCAGAACGGACGGAGACGCTTCACGAGCTTCGCCCGTTCGCGCTTCGGCAGGGCCGCCCAGATCTGCGGACCCTGATTGCGCACGACGTCGAGCACGTGCTGCCAGGGACGCTTTTCGGCCGCGGCGGCGACGACCGTCATGCGGATGCGGCGCAGCAGCGAGAGCGCCGTCTTGCTCGGGGGCTCGACGAAGGTCCCGAATTCACCTGCGACATCGGTGTGCCCGCGCGAGAGCAAGCCCCGCCGCGAGACCGCGATGATCGGTCCCCGATGGCCGCGCGCATCGAGCGAAGCCACGATATCCGCCATGGTGAGGCCGGTGCCGACGATCAGAACGCGCGCATCGGGCTGAACGGCGTCAAAGACCGAATGAGCCTGAGTATCCCGCAGCAGGCGCGGATCGTCCGCGATCTCCTTTAGGGCCGGGGGTAGAGTCGGGGCCGGATGGGTGGCCGCAAGCGCGACATAGTCTGCGACGACCGTCGAGCCGTCGGCGAGCTCGACCGTCGTGCGTCCGTCAGCGCCGGGCAGGATGTCCACGACCCGCGTGCAAAGGTGCTCGATCTCGCCGGAGAGCAGAAACGGCTCCAGCGTCTCGGCGACGTAGCGGCCGAACACCGCCCTGGCCGGAAATGCGCGCCCGTCGGGCAGCAGAGCCGCAGGATCGTCCCGCAACACGCCGTCAGCCCGGAGCCAGCGGTCGAAATTGCAGGGGTCGGACTGCACGAGGCTCATGCGTGAGGCCGGCACGTTGATGCGCTGGGCGGGTTCGAGCGTCGAATAGGCGACGCCGCCGCCGATCTGTGTGCGCGGTTCGATGACGACGATCCGGAACTGGCCAGGCGCCCGGCGCGCGATCTGATGCGCGACCGCGGCCCCGGTGAACCCGCCGCCGACGATCGCGATGGTCTTCGCGCTATCCTCGCGGCGTCCGTCGCGGAAGGGGCCGGCGGGCGCGTTCACGACTGGGCGACCCTCAGCGCCGGGCGGGCGTCGTTCGCGATCGTCTCGCCGAACGGGCCCATGTTCACGGTCGTCGCCTGGACCTGCGTCGTCTCGCTCAGCGGCAGCAGTGGGAAGACGAGCTCGGCGAACCGATAGGCCTCCTCGAGGTGCGGGTAGCCGGACAGGATGAAGGTGTCGACGCCGACTTCCATGTACTCCTTCATCCGGGCCGCGACCGTTTCCGGGTCGCCGACGAGCGCCGTGCCGGCGCCGCCGCGGACGAGCCCCACGCCCGCCCAGAGATTGGGGCTCACCTCGAGCTTGTCGCGCCGTCCGCCATGGAGCGCGGCCATGCGTTGCTGGCCGACCGAATCCATGCGGGCATAGACCTTCTGCGCCGCGGCGATGGTCTCGTCGTCGAGATGGCTGATCAGCTTGTCGGCGGCGGCCCAAGCCTCCTCGTTCGTCTCGCGAACGATGACGTGCAGACGTATGCCGAAGCTCACCTTTCGGCCTGCGGCTTCGGCGAGAGCGCGCACCCCGGCGAGCTTCTCGGCGACGGCGGCCGGCGGTTCGCCCCAAGTGAGGTACTTGTCGATCGTGTTGGCCGCGACCTCGCTCGCGGCTGGCGACGAGCCGCCAAAGTAGAGCGGCGGGCCGTTCTCCTGATGCGAGGGGAACAGCAGGCGACCGTCCTCGATCCGGATGTGCTCGCCTTCATAATGCACGGTCTCGCCGGCGAGCAGGCGCTTGTAGACGTCGAGGAACTCGCGCGTCACGGCGTAGCGCTGGTCGTGGTCGAGGAAAATGCCGTCGCCGGCGTTCTCCGCAGGATCGCCGCCGGTGACCACGTTGATCAGCAGCCGCCCGCCGGAAATCCGGTCGAGGGTCGCGGTCATACGGGCTGCGAGCGTCGGGGACTGCAGTCCCGGCCGGACGGCCACAAGATAGCGCAGCCGCTGCGTCAGCGGCGCAAGCGCGGATGCGACCACCCAGCTGTCTTCGCAGGAGCGGCCGGTCGGCAGCAGAACGCCGTAATAGCCGAGCCTGTCGGCCGCCTGAGCGACCTGCTGGAGATAAGGCAGGTCGACGGCGCGGCCGCCCTTGGTCGTGCCGAGATAGCTGCCGTCGCCATGCGTCGGCAGGAACCAGAGGACGTTCGCCTTCTCGGCTGCGATAGACTGATCGGTCACTGGGACACCTCCGCTAGCGCGTCGGACACGGTGATCGGCTTCGGGATGAGCTTTAGCTCGAGGAAGGTGTCGGCGACCTTCTGCTGCTGAGCCGCGACCTCTTTGGTGACGGGGCCGACGCCGAGGCTCGCGCGGGCGAGCGCCTTCTCGAGCAGCGGCGCGGGAATCCCCACGGCCGGCGACAGCTCGGCGGCGGCGGCCTTCGGATCCTTGGTCACCCAGTCCTCCACGCTGCGAAGCTCAGTCAGCAGGACGCGGATGATGTCGGCGTTCTTCTCGACATAGCTCCGGTCGGACAGCAGGAACTGATAGTTCGTGACCAGGCCTTCGCCGTCGGTCAGCACACGCGCGCCAGCGACCTCCGCCGCGGCATAATAGGGGTCCCATACGGACCACGCGTCGACCGAGCCGTTCTGGAACGCGGCGCGTGCGTCGGACGGCGCGAGATAGGCTGGCTTGATGTCGCTATAGGACACGCCGCCCTTCTCGAGCGCCTTGACCAGCAAATAGTGGGAGTTCGAGCCCTTAGCGACGGCGATGGTCTTGCCCTTGAGGTCGGCGAGCGACTTGATCGGGCTGTTCGCCGGAACGAGCACGGCCTCGCCCTTGGCCGAGGGCGGATCGTTCGCGACATAGACGAGCTTGGGGTTGGCGACCTGCGCGAAGATCGGCGGCGCTTCCCCGGTCGTGCCGAAGTCGACCGCGCCGGCGTTGATCGCTTCGAGCAGCGGCGGGCCGAACTGGAACTCCGCCCATCTCACGTCGACGCCGAGCGGCTTCAGCTTCGCTTCGAGCGTGCCCTTGCCCTTGAGCAGGATCAGCGCGCCGTATTTCTGATAGCCGATCCTGATCGTGCGGTCGGCGGCGTCAGCCGCGGTCGCAGCGCCGAGGCCGGCGATGAATAGCGCCGCCGCGAGAAGTCTTGTGGGTCGGGCGAAGGCGTTGCCGGTCATTGATGTCGGTCCCCTAGAGCGGCGCGCGGCCGGTTTATTTGCAAATTCGATTGATCAGGCGGCGTGGACGCGCCGCTCGAGCGCTGTCGCAGCTTCGCCGACGAGGCGGTCGAGCCGGGCGAGCACGGTCTCGTTCGTGACGCGGCCGTCGACGATGTCGCGGTCGACCACGAAGACGGCGGTCGGCAGGGTCGCAGCGTCGAAGGAGGCGAACAGCGGACGCATCTGGTGCTCCACCGCGAGCGCGTGACGGTCGCTGCCCCCGGTCGCGAGCAGCGCGACCGGGCAGCCGGTCAGCGCGCGGTAGTCCACGAGGTCGATCAGGTGCTTGAAGAACCCAGAGTAGGAGCCCTTGTAGATCGGCGATCCGGCGACGATCAGGTCGGCGTTCTCGATCGCGAGCAGCGCGTTCTCCAGTGTCGGGCTGACGGCCGGGCGGGCGTAAGTGAGGCCGAGGTCGGCGGCCAGTTCGGCGACGTCGACGATGGTCAGGCTGGCGGCGCTTCGGCTCTGAATTCGGCGGGCGACGTCCTCGACGAGCCGACGCGTGCCGGAGGGCCTCGACAGGCTACCGGTGACGGCGACGATCTTGCGCTGGCTCACGCGACGGACTCCTTAAGCGCGTCTTCCGATGCCCCGTTTCCGAAAAGCTGATCGAGGATCGCGCCTTCGAGGCGCGCGATCTCAGGCGAGCCTCGCCGTCGCGGGCGGGGCAGGTCGACGGCGATGTCGAGGGCGATCGCCCCATTCTCGATGAGGATGACGCGGTCGGCGAGCGCCAGCGCCTCGGAGACGTCGTGGGTTACGAGAACGGCGGTAAAGCCCTGTTCACGCCAGACGCGTTCGAGCAGCGCCTGCATCTCGATGCGGGTCAGCGCGTCGAGCGCGCCGAGCGGCTCGTCGAGCGCGAGCAGCCGCGGGCGGCTGACGAGCGCACGGGCGAGCGCCACGCGCTGCTTCTGCCCGCCTGACAGCACGGACGGCCACTCGCCGGCTCGATCGGCGAGCCCGACCTCGGCGAGCGCGGCCCGCGCTGCCTCACGAGCGTCGGCCTTGGTCTTGCCACCGGGTACGCCGACGCGGACGTTGTCGACGATTCGCGCCCAGGGCAGCAGCCGCGGCTCCTGGAACATGATGCGCGCCTCGTCGCCCCGTGCGGCCGCGACAACGCCCGCGCTCGGGCTTTCGAGGCCGACGATCGTGCGCAGCAGCGTGCTCTTGCCGCAGCCGCTGCGGCCGACGACCGCCAAGAACTGGCCGGCAGGAATTTCGAGGTCGATGCCGCTCAGGACGGGCTTCGCGCCGAACGATTTGGCGAGCCCGCGCAGGGCGACCGGCGCGCCGCCGCGGGCATGGACCGTGCGAACCGCCGACGCCGCGCTCGGCGAAAAGGCGAAGCCCGACAGGGCATGGTCTGTCATGGTCTTTGTCTTTCAGCGGGAAACGTAGGCCGGGTGCCAGGACAGCGTGGCGCGCTCCAGCAGCTTCGCGCCGGAATCCGCGAGCTTGCCGAGAGCCGCGTAGATCAGGATCGCGAGGACAACGACGTCGACCAGCATGAACTCGCGCGCGTTCATCGCCATGTAGCCGAGGCCTGAGGAGGCCGAGATCGTCTCGGCGACGATCAGCGTGAGCCACATGATGCCGAGCGCGTAACGCAGACCGACGAAGATCGAGGGCAGGGCGCCCGGCAGCACCACCTTGGCGAACAAGGTCGCGGGCGACATGCCATAGGCGCGGCCCATCTCGACCAACTGGTCGTCGACGGTGCGGACCCCGTGCAGCGTGTTGAGGTAGATCGGGAAGAAGACGCCGAGCGCGACGAGAAAGATCTTCGCGGTCTCGTCGATCCCGAACCAGAGGATGACGAGCGGGATCATCGCGAGATGCGGGATGGTGCGGATCATCTGCAGGCTCGGGTCGGTCAGCCGCTCCGAGAGCTTCGAGGCGCCGTTCGCAAGACCAAGGGCGAAGCCGATGCCGCCGCCGATCGCGAGGCCGGTGAGCGCCCGCCACGTGCTGATCCAGATGTTCGCCCACAGCTCGCCGGACAGCGCGAGCCGCCAGCCGGCGGCCACCACCTGGGTCGGCGCCGGCAGAACCGATTGCGAGATCTCGCCCGCGCTCGCCAGCACCTGCCACAGCACGATAAGCCCGGCGGGGATCAGGAAAGGCAGAACCGATTTCAGTTCGAGCCGCATGTCGTCTCCGCGGATTTACGTTTCCGCGGCGGAGCCGCCCGCGCGCTCGGGGGTCGAGCGATCGAACGGCTGCCGCCGCGGAGATCATTAATACATCTATTCTATAGACTGATGTCAACATCCCGTCACGTGCTGGCGCGCGGCCTCCGAATCCGCCAAGCGTGAAGGGGCCGGGACAGCCGGCTGCTCAATCGCGGAGTCTGGCGTGTCGGATGTCTCGCAGCCCGGCCCTCAAGTCGCGGGGGCTTCGATCACGGCGAAGCGGCTGGCGAGCGGGATGCTGGGCTACGCCTCCGGCCTGCCGCTGCTGCTGGTCGGCGGCACGTTCGCGTTCTGGCTGAGGGAAGCAGGGGTCAGCCTGCAGGTGATCGGGCTCCTCTCCTGGGCGAGCATCGCGTACAGCTTGAAGTTCCTCGTCGCGCCCTTGATGGACGCGTACGCGCTCGGATTTTTCGGGCGCCTTGTCGGCCGACGCAGAGCCTGGATCCTGCTCGCGCAGACCGGCGTGACTGTGGGCCTCGCGCTGATGGCGTTCGGCGACCCGGCCGCGAACCTGACGCTCGCGGCGCTCGCCTGTTTCCTCACCGCGGGGGCCTCGGCGAGCCAGGACGCGGCCGTCGACGGCTGGCGCGTGGAGGTCGCCGGGACGGAAGAGCAGGGCCTGCTCGTCGCGGCTTATCAGCTCGGCTACCGGCTCGCCATGCTGACCGCCGGCGCCGGCGCGCTCTACATCGCCCAGGGCTTTGGATGGGTCGGCGCCTATTCCACGATGGCCGCTATTATGGCGGTTGTGGCGCTCGTCACTGCGACGCTGGTTCCAAAGACCCCGCGCGACGGTGAGCCCAACGACGCCGCCGCGCGCGAGGGGGCGCTCGCCGCGCCGGTCAAGGACCTCGTCGCGCTGGTCAAGACGACGCCGATCGCGACGCTCGCGATGATTGGCCTTTACCGGGTGCCGGACCAGCTCGCGAACGTCATGTCGTCGCCGCTCTACAAGGACCTCGGCTTCACCAACGTCGAGATCGCCAACGTCACCAAGGTGTTCGGCGTCGTGCTCGGGATCGCAGGCGCTTTCCTCGGCGGCTTCCTGCTCACGCGGCTGAGGCCGAAGACGGTGCTGATCATCGGCATCATCGCCTCCGCGGCCACGAACCTGTTCTACAGCGCGCTCGCGAGCGCCGGGCACAGCATCGCCTGGCTCACAGCCACGATCGGCTTCGACAACGTCGCCTCGGCGATCGCGGGGACGGCGCTGATCGCTTTCATGTCTAAGCTCGCCGCTTCGGAATTCTCCGCGACGCGGTATGCCGTGCTGAGCTCGATCTACGCGCTCCCCGGCCATCTGCTCGCCGGCGGCTCGGGGTTCGTCGCGAGCGCGACAGGCTTTCAGCTGTACTTCGTGCTGACCTTCATCTCGGGTCTTCCTGCCCTGTTGTTATGCCTTGCGATGCGGGATGAGGGCGCCGGCGATCAGCGCCAGCCAGCTCAAGATCATGAGCGAGCCGCCGAAGGGGGCGACGGGCAGGGGGCTTGAGCCGAGCCAAACCCTGAGCAGCAGGTCGCCGCAGAACATCAGCGTCCCGATTGCGAGGCCCCAGCAGGCGACCGACGCGATCCGTCCGAGGCCGAGCGCAGGGATGGCGGCCGAAAGGCCTGCGAGCGCCGCGGCGTGGATCATCAAAAAGGTCGAGGCGGTGAGCAGACGCGGGTCGTCGACCCTGTGCGCCGCGACGGCGCCCGCGGCCACGCCTGCGGCGCCGTAGAGGCCTGCGATCGCGAGGAGGAGGCGAGGGGAGCGAAGGGTCATATGGATCGGTCCTGCACGCAGAACGTCGATGTCAGCCTCAGAGCGGCGCACATGCGGCCTCCAGCCAGACGCGCGTGTCGGCGTCCGCCAACGGTCCGATCTCCGCCAGCACCCGCGCGTGATAGCGGTCAAGCCACGCCCGCTCATCGGCCGTAAGCATGCCGACCTCGATCGCCCGGCGGTCGATCGGCGCGAGCGTCAGCGTCTCGAAGCCGTACATCTCACGCTCCGCCCCCGGAATCGCGCGCCGCTCGACCAGCACCAGCGTCTCGGTGCGGATGCCGAAGGCGCCCTCGCGGTAATAGCCGGGCTCGTTTGACAGGATCATGCCGGGCTCGAGCGCAACGGTCCCAAGCTTCGAAATGCGCTGGGGACCTTCGTGCACCGAGAGATAGGAGCCGACGCCGTGGCCGGTCCCGTGGTCGAAATCCGCGCCGGCCTCCCAGAGCGGACGCCGTGCGAAGCCGTCGATCTGCGCGCCGCTGACGCCCTTCGGAAAGACGGCAGTCGAGATCGCGATATGACCCCGCAACACGCGCGTAAAACGGTCGCGCATCTCCGGCGTCGCTTCGCCGACCAAGACGGTGCGGGTCACGTCGGTCGTGCCGTCTTCGTATTGCGCGCCGGAATCGATGAGAAACAGGCCGGGCGTGAGCTTGCGGTTGGTTGCCGTCGTGACGCGGTAATGCGGCAAAGCGGCGTTGGGGCCGGCGGCGGAGATCGAAGGGAAGGACACATCCTTGAGCTTGCCCGTCTCACGGCGAAAGGTTTCGAGCGCCTCGGCCGCGCCGATCTCGTCGAGCGCGCCTTTCGGCGCTTCCGCGTCGAGCCAGCACAGGAAGCGGCAAAGCGCGGCGCCGTCGCGCAGATGAGCGGCACGCGCCCCGGCGATCTCGGCCTCGTTCTTCCGCGCTTTCAGCTTCGCGATCGGATCCGGACCCAACTGGATGGTCGCGCCCGATTCCTCCAGCGCGCGGGCGAAGGAGATCGCGGCGGCGGCTGGGTCCAGCCTCACCGTCACTTCTGCCTCGCCAAGCGTGGCGAGCGCCGCGGTGAGGGCGCCAGGCTCCGCAATCTCCGCTGTCTCGGACAAGGCGTTTCGCACGACGTTCGAGAGCTTGCGGCCATCCATGAATACGAACGAGCGCCCCTCCGCGGGAACGATCGCGAAGCCGAGCGGGAGCGGCGTATGCGCGACGTCGCCGCCGCGGATGTTGAAGGTCCAGGCCAGGCAATGAGCGTCGGTGATCAGCAGCGCGTCGGCCTTCGCTTTCGCGAGTTCCGCCTGGACGCGCGCGAGCTTCGACGCCGCGCTCTCGCCCGCCAAAGCGTCGTCATGGAGCACGACCGGAGCGAGAGGCGGGGCGGGGCGATCGGTCCACAGCGCGTCGATCGGGTTCTCGTCAAGCGCGACCAGTTCGGCGCCCGCGGCTTCAGCCGCTTTTGCGAAGCGCTCGAACCCCTCGACGGTGTGGAGACGTGGGTCGTAGCCGATGCGCTCGCCCTCGCGCGCATGCGCCTTCAGCCATTCCGATGGCGATTTGTCGATCACGTTGACCGTCGCGAAAACCGCCGGGTCGATCTGCGCGCGAGCCTGCACGGTGTACCGGCCGTCGACGAAAACCGCAGCCTCTTCAGCGAGAACCACGACGAAGCCGAACGAGCCCGTGAACCCGGTCAGCCAGGCGAGCCGTTCTGCGGACGGCGGCAGATACTCGTTCTGATGCTCGTCGGCGCGCGGCAGCAGGAAGCCGTCGAGGCCCTGCGTCTTCAGCGCCGCCCGAAGTGCTGCGAGGCGCGGAGCGCCCTGGGACGGATCGGCGGTTTCATCGAATGACTGAAAACGCGCTTCGAACATCGTAGCGATCGACCTCGTCGCTCGCGCCCCGGCGTTGAGCCGGAACCGAGAAGCAGAAGGGTTAGCAGGATTGTCCGCGGCGCTCAGCACGAACATTCGCTCTGGGCCCGGCTCAAGGCCGGGACGTAAGCACGGAGTTTAGCCTCCTCACCCCGCCAGCGTCAGCGTCGACCAACCTTCCAGGCGCTTGGCGTCGACGACCTTCAGCCCCTGCGCGGCGTAGGCGGCGACAACCCGGTCCTCTTCCTCGTTCATGAGGCCGGAGAGGATGACCGCGCCGTCGGGCGCGAGATGGGCCTTCACGTCGCCGGAGAGCTCGACCAGCGGTCCTGCAAGAATGTTCGCGACGATCAGGTCGAACGGCCCGCGCTCCGCGAAGATCGGATGGTCGAAGCTGGTCGCGTGAATCGATTGCACGAATTCGCCCGCGCCGTTCGCCTCCGCGTTTTCCTGCGCGATGCGAGCGGAGACCTCGTCGATATCGGTCGCGAGCACCGGGCCCTGCTGCGCAAGGCCGATCGCGATCGCGAGCACGCCCGTGCCGGAGCCGAGATCGAGCACGCGCTCGAACCGCCGCTTGGATATCAACTCGTCGATCGCGAGCAGGCAGCCGCGGGTCGTGCCGTGATGTCCGGTGCCGAAGGCGAGCGCGGCCTCGATCTCGATGCCGATGACGTCGGCTGGGATCTTGTCGCGGTCATGCGCGCCATGGACCACGAAGCGGCCTGCGGGCACGGGGTCAAGGCCGGCGAGGCTCTTCGCCACCCAATCCGCCTCGTCGATCGCGCCAGGCTCCAGCCGAAGCCCTGCGCTTTCCGGTCCCAGCGCCTCGCGCATGGCGGCGGCGAGTTCGTCGGTCGAGAGCTCGGGCGATCCGTAGACCTCGACCGACCACGCGTCCTTGCCCGTCTCAAAGGCCGAGATCGAGGTCTCGCCGAAGGGAAACGCGTCCTCCAGCACGTCGACCACGCGCTTTGCGGTGGCCTCGTCGAGATGGAGGCGGATGACGGGGGTCTGGGTCACGAGCGCATTCCGGATCGGCTGACAGGCGGCCCGCTTACGCCGCCTGCACGAAGCCGTCCAGCACCCGCTTGTGGCCCGCCTTGTCGAAGGCGACGGTCAGCTTGTTGCCGTCGACCTCAACCACCGTCCCGTTGCCGAACTTCTGGTGGAATACGCGCGCGCCTCGGCCGAAGCCGGCGGACTTCGCAGTCGATGACGCGACGAGTTCGCCCTCGATCGTCATCGGCCCGCCGCTTCTCGCGCCGGGGCCCGCGGTGGCGTGCGCGCGGTTTTCCTGCGCGCGCCGCCAGCCCGGCGTGTCGTAGGTCGAGTTGAACGGTTTCTGCTGGTCGAAGCGGCTCGCGCCGTAGGATCCGCCCATGCCGCCAAAAGATCCGCCGCCGTAGCTCGCCGGAGCCTCGATCACGTCGACGTCAGGCTCAGGAAGCTCGTCGAGGAAGCGCGAGGGGATCGAGGACTGCCACATGCCGTGAATGCGGCGGTTCGACGCGAACCAGACCTTGGCGCGCCGGCGCGCGCGCGTGAGGCCGACATAGGCCAGCCGCCGCTCTTCCTCGAGGCCTGCGCGGCCGCTTTCGTCGAGCGAGCGCTGGTGGGGAAACAGGCCTTCCTCCCATCCGGGCAGAAACACCGTGTCGTATTCCAGCCCCTTCGCCGCGTGCAGCGTCATGATTGTCACCGCGTCCTCGCCGCGGGCGCCGTCAACGTCCATCACCAGAGAGACGTGTTCGAGGAAGCCCCGCAAGTTCTCGAACTGCTCCATGGAGCGCACGAGCTCCTTGAGGTTCTCCAGCCGCCCTTGCGCCTCCGCCGTGCGGTCCTTCGCCCACATGTCCGTGTAGCCGCTCTCTTCGAGCACCATTTCGGCGAGCTCGGTGTGCCGCATTTTGTCGATGAGGCCGGTCCAGCGGTCGAAGGAGAGCACGAGGTCTTTCAGCGCTTGGCGCGCCTTGGCCTTTATCTCGCCGGCGTCGCACAGCCTGCGGGCGGCTTCAGGGAGCGTGACGCTATCCGCGCGAGCGCGCTCTATGATGAGCTTCACCGTCACGTCGCCAAGGCCGCGCTTCGGCGTGTTGACGATACGCTCGAAGGCGAGCGCGTCGGCCGGGCTCGCGATCACGCGCAGATAAGCCATCGCGTCGCGGATCTCCGCGCGCTCGTAGAAGCGCGGGCCGCCGACGACGCGGTAGTTCAGGCCAAGCGTGATGAAGCGCTCTTCGAACTCGCGCATCTGGAAAGAGGCGCGCACCAGAATGGCGATCTCGTCGAGCTTGTGGCCCTTGGAATGCAGCGCCTCGATCTCGTCGCCGATCGCGCGCGCCTCCTCGCCGGAATCCCAGCTGCCTGCGACCGTGACCTTCTCGCCGAGCTCGGTCTGGGGCCTCAAGGTCTTGCCCAGCCGGCCTTCGTTCTTCGCGATCAGATGCGAGGCGGCGTTGAGGATATGGCCGGTCGAGCGGTAGTTGCGCTCCAGCCGCACGATCTTCGCGCCGGGGAAGTCGCGGTCGAACTTCAGGATGTTCTCGACCTCGGCGCCGCGCCAGCCATAGATCGACTGGTCGTCGTCGCCGACGCAGGCGAGGTTCTTCGAGCCCTGCGCGAGCAGCCGCAGCCAGAGATACTGCGCGGTGTTGGTGTCCTGATACTCGTCGACCAGCATGTAGCGGAAGCGACGGTGATACTGCTCCAGCACGTCCTTGTGCTCGCGGAAAAGCCGGATAGGCTCCAGTAGAAGATCGCCGAAGTCGACCGCGTTCAGCTGGCGGAGCCGCGCCTGATACATCGCGTAGAGCTCCGCGCCGCGGCCGGCCGCGAAGCTCTGCGCCTCGCCGACCGGCACCTCTTTCGGAGAGAGCGCGCGGTTCTTCCAGCCGTCGATCGCGAACGCCAGCTGGCGCGCCGGCCAGCGCTTGTCGTCGATGTTTTCCGCCGCCAGCACCTGCTTGATCAGGCGGATCTGGTCGTCGGTGTCGAGGATCGTGAAGTTCGAATGGAGGCCCGCGAGCTCGGCGTGTCGGCGCAGGATGCGCGTGCCGATCGAATGGAAGGTGCCGAGCCACTGCATGCCCTCGGCCGCCTGCCCCAGCAGCTTGCCGACGCGTTCGCGCATCTCGCGCGCGGCCTTATTGGTGAAGGTGACGGCGAGGATCTCGAAAGGCCGCGCTTTGCCCAGCGCGAGGATGTGGGCGATCCGCGTCGTCAGCACGCGCGTCTTGCCTGTGCCGGCGCCGGCGAGCACCAGCAGCGGCCCGTCGAGCGTCTCGACCGCCTCGCGCTGCTCAGGGTTCAGCCCAGCGAGGTAATCGGCGTCGGCTTTGCGCAGGGCGGCCGAAGCGCGCGCGGCGATGCCGCCGGGCCGTGGAGCGGGAACGTCGTGGTCGAAGGGGTCGCTGTAGTCGATCAAGAGTTCGGGCGCTCCAGAAGCTTTCCGCGCGGCGGGCGTCCGGGGAGCCGCGACTCGCGCGGCCCCAAAATGGCGCCGCTGCCGCCGAATTGCGAGCGTAGGGGCCCCGAGCGGCCCATCAGTCGGTCAACGACGGTGGATCGCTCGGCGCTCTCTCAGCTCTTGCTCATCGAGACGCGACGGCCAAGCCAGTCGAGCGCCGCGGCCGCCGGTCGACAACGTGCGACCGTCTCTTCGATCCGCGCGCGGACGTCGTCGGGAAATGGCGTGACCTTCCGCGTCTCGACCGATACCGAAAGCGCATTGCCCTCGATCGAGCTGACAAGAGCGCCGTCGCTACGCACCAACTCCACGGCCCAGATCACGCGCTTTGCGTCGCTTTCCACCAGCATCACGCGGCCGCGGATTTCGTCATCGATCGTCATCTCGCGGAGGTAGCGGATGTGGACGTCGCCGGCGAAGGTCGTCATGCCGCGCCCATCGACATAGTCCGCGCCCTTGATCGGGACGAACGCCATCTCGAGCGCGCGGTCGGCGAGCACGAGGTGGTAGGCCATGTTGACGTGGCCGTTATGGTCGAGGAACGCAGGCTCGATCGGGAGAGGCGGCGAGACGAAAACAGCGTCGTTCAATCGGCAGGCTCCCGATGGAGGCGGCTCTCGAATGGCGCGAGGCCGCGATACGCTTATCGGAGAAGATGATTCCGCTCCGGGCGTGCGACCGTATAGTGACGGGGCGCGGCGGGCGACGGGCCTGTCCGCCGAAGTGATGGCCGGCTGAACTCGTGAACAACACCCTGACCGGGCTCGGTCTTGCTCTCGTCCTTGCGCTTTTTGCTGCGCTCATCGGTCCGCTCTTCGTGGACTGGAGCGCCTATCGCGATGACTTCGCGCGCGAGGCGGGCAGGCTGATCGGCGCGCCGGCCAAGGTCGCTGGCGACGTCGAGGTTCGACTGCTGCCGACACCCTATGCCCGGTTCCACGGATTGTCGGCGGGCGACGGCAAGCGTCGGCTCGCGGTCGACGAGGTCGAGATCGAACTCGCCTTCGCGGCGCTGTTGAAGGGCGAGTTCAAGGCCGAGCGCCTGCTCCTGCGCCGCCCGAAGCTCGAGATCGAGATCAACGCCGACGGCGCCGTGGCGACGCCGTTCACCGCCAAGCGTGCGGCAGGGGACGCCGACCGCATCTCGTTCGACCGTGCGGAGATCGAGGGCGGCGCGATCGTCATCTCAGCGCCGTCGGGACGCTACCAACTCCACGACATTTCGGGCGTCGCCGAGGCCGCATCGCTCAACGGTCCGCTTCGCTTCGACGGCGCCGGCAGTCTCTCGGGCGCGCGCTCGGCGCTTCGCCTGTCGACATCCCGCGTCGAGGCCGGCGGTTCGCTGCGGTTCAAGCTCGAGGTCGCAGCGGAGGGTCGCCCGGAGACGGTCACGCTCGACGGCGCGCTCACCTCTGGTCCGCGGCCGACCTTCGACGGGGCGGTCGCGATCGTGCGGCCCGCCGGCCGGGACCCTCAGGGCAGCGATCCATGGCGCGCGACGGCCGCCCTCAAAGGCGACGCCCGTCGGCTCGCGATCGAAACGCTCGACATCGTTTACGGGCCCGACGATCGCGCCGCGCGGCTGTCCGGAAGGGGGGCGCTGCTGCTCGGTGGCGCCCCGAGCTTCGATCTCGCGCTCGAAGGCCGCCAGGTCGATATCGATCGTCTCGCCGAGTCGTCCGAGCCGACGCCGGGCGGCCGCATTGCGACGCTTGGCCCCCGCCTTGCGGGTCTGACGCGACCTCCCTTCGGCGGGCGACTGGCGATCGATCTCGGAGCGATCGTGATCGGCGGCGATCTCGCGCAGGACGTCTCCGCCGTCCTGCTAGCTCGAAAGGACGGCTGGCGGATCGAGCGGCTCTCCGCGGCGTTGCCCGGCGGAGCAAAGGCCAGCCTCTCCGGAGCCGTAGCCTTCGGCGGAGGAGGGCCAGGGTTTGCCGGGCCCGTCGATCTAGACGTCGCGGACTTCGCAGGACTGCGCCGTTGGATCGCCGGCGGAGCCCGCGTCGCCGCGGGCCCTGCACGCCGCATCTCGCTGAAGGGCGACGTCACCGCGCGGATCGACGCCGTGACGATCGACAACGCAGATCTCACCGTCGACGGGGCCGGCTCGCGAGGGCGGCTTGCATGGCGGTCTGCGGAGGATACTCGAGGGCGCCCGGCGATCGAGGCGGCGCTCGCCTCCGATCGTCTCGACCTCGACGCGCTCGGGATCGATCGCGCGGTCTTCGACGGCCTCAAGGGCGGCGACTTCGACCTGGCGCTCACGCTCGACGCGCGTTCGCTCGTCTTCGGCGGAGTAGGGATGTCGGGCGTCGCGCTGGAGGGGCTCGTCGACTCGCGCGCCCTTACGCTGAAGCGCCTGAACGTTGCGGACGCCGAAGGCGCATCGGTCTCCGGCGCAGGCCGTCTGGCGCTCGGCGATGGCGCTGGCGACGGCGAACTCAAGCTGTCGGCTGCGGCGAAGAGCGCGGCTCCGCTCGCAGCCCTCGTCCGAGCCGTCGGCGCATCGGAGGCGGTCGCCGCAGGGATCGAGACGCGCGGCGAGGCCCTCGCGCCCTTCCGCTTGGCGATCGAACTCACGACGGATTCCGGCGGGGCGAAGCTCGCCGTCAAGGGAGACGCGGCGGGCGGGACGCTCGATCTCGCGGCGTCCTCCGCCGAGATTTCCCTCAACGCAGATGCGGCTTTGCAAGCGACCCTCGCGACGCCGGATGGCGCGCGGCTCGCCACGCTCGCGGGATTTTCGGTCAGCCCGCTCGCCGCGGCGCCGGGCGGCTCACTCTCGATCTCGCTGCGTGGTTCTCCAGCCAAAGGCATGGCGGGGAAGACGCGCATGACCGCGCTCGGCCTCGATCTCGGCTTCCAGGGCGACATGGCCTATGCGGCTGACGCCGGCGCGCGGGCCGATGGCGTTGTCACCCTGAAGGGCGACGACCTCGTGATTTTTGCGGAAGCGATCGGCCGCGTGACGCCGGGAGTTCTGCCGCCGACGCCTGCTGCGCTTACCGCGAAGCTCAAGACCGATGGCGACGAAACGCGCCTCGACGCGATCTCGGGCACGATCAGCGGGCGCAGGGTCGCGGGCGCGCTCTCGGTTCCCGCCGACGCGCGCAAGGGCTTCTCCGGCGACCTGTCGTTCGACCGCGGTTCGCTCTCCGAACTCGCGGCGCTTGCCTTCGGGCCCGATGCGCTTGGCCAGTCGGCGGACCGCAGATCGCTGTGGCCGTCCGCCGCCTTCGGTCCTTCGCCGCTTCGTGGGCTGACGGGCCGAGTGAACATGGCGCTCGGCGAAGCCGATCTGACCGCGAACCGAATCGCCCGCGACGTCAGGTTCGCGCTTGTCGCCAAGCCCAATGGCCTCGCTCTCGAAAATCTCTCAGCTGACGTCGAAGGCGGGCGTCTGACCGGCGTCGCGTCGGTCGGCCGGCAGAACGCCGACGCTTCGGTCACCCTCGACGTCGCCCTCAAGGGCGCGCGCGCCGAGCAGGTCGTCGGCGCGCCGTCGCCGCTGAAAGGGGAGATCGAGATCGCGTTGCAGGCGCAGGCAACGGGTCGCAGCATCGCCGGGCTCATCGCGTCGCTGAACGGCGCTGGCTCGGCCACGATCGCGAAAGGCGCGATCGCTGGCTTCGACCCCGCGGCGATCGCCCGGATCGAGCCTCAGGTCGAGGCGGGGCTCGCGCTCGATGCATCGCGAATCGCCGAGGCGGTCGAGCGCGGGCTCGGCTCCGGCGATCTTCCTCTGGCGCGGGCGACGCTGCCCTTCACCATCGCCGCCGGATCGCTGCGGTCTGGCGCGCTGAAGGCCGAAAGCAGCGTGGCGCGGCTCGATGGCGGCGCGACGCTCGACCTGCCGCGGCTCTGGCTCGACGCCGATCTCATGCTCGCCGCGCCCTCTCGCGACGCGCCGCAGGTCGGCGTCTCCTTCGAGGGCCCGCTGTCCGGCCCGCGGCGGCGCGTCGACGCCACCGGACTCGTGAATTGGCTGTCGGTGCGAGCCGTCGAGCGGGAGACCAAGCGCATCGAGGCCATGGAGGCGGAGATGCGCGATCGCGCCCGTATCGCGCGCGAAAAGGCGGATGCCGCCCGAGCCGCAAAGGCCGAGGAGGCGCGCAAGCGCGCGGAGGCCGAGAAGAGGGCGGACGCCGAGCGCAGGAAACAGGAGGCGGAGACGAAGGCGCTGCTCGACGCCCTGCCACAACCCGCCTCGAAGCCGGATCAGCCGCAGAGCGTCCCTCCGGCCGTGAGGGGCGATGCGCCTCAAACGCGGCCGGAGCCCGCGCTCCCGCTACCGATGGTGATCAGCCCGCTGTCGCGCTGATCAGATCCCGGAGACGCTGAGCGCGGCTCCCGCCTTGCTGCGGTAATGGTCGAGCACGAAAAGACGCACGGCGGACGACAGATTGCCGCCGCGTCGGCCGGAATCGATCTCCGCCACGAGCCCGCGTAACGACTGCCGCCGCTCTTTCGCGATGTCCTTGAGCGCCGTCCAGAAAGCATCCTCGAGGCTGACGCTGGTCTTGTGACCGGCCACCACGATCGAACGCTTGACGATGTCGGGCGTCGGCTCGGCCGCTGCTCCGGTCGCGCGTCCTCCAAGGATTCCCTGAACGACCACACCTTCCGCGCCTTGCGACGGTACGGTCAGCAAAGTCCCTTCGGACGTCGCGCCAGCGACGTCGATCTCTATTCCAGTGTTGATCATTTCGCGTTGCCCCCGCTATCGCGACAATGTCCGTCCAACCGCCGCTCCTCGAGGGCGCGACGGGCAGCCTCTGCACGCTTGTCCTTTTTCGAGACGCCGAAAGCGAGGCGGTTGTCCGCCGCCTGCTTTTCCGACGCCGCCCGCACGCGCTCTTTGCGCGCCCGGCGGAGATTGACGATCTCGTCCATGAGCTCGGTCATACACGCCTGCGCCGTAAAAATCGAGCGGCCGACGATATGTCGCGCCCGTCGCTCAGCCCGGAGTGATCATCTGCTCCGGACGAACGACGCGGTCAAATTCCTCGGCGGTGACGAAGCCGAGTTTGACCGCCTCCTCGCGCAGAGTCGTGCCGTTCTTGTGAGCGGTTTTCGCGACCTTGGTGGCGTTGTCGTAGCCGATCGTCGGCGCGAGCGCGGTGACCAGCATCAGCGAACGGCTCATCAGGTCGGCGATGCGCGTTTCATCGGCCTCGATGCCGACCACGCAATTGTCAGCAAAGCTGACGGCCGCGTCCGCGATCAGCCGGATCGACTGCAGCATCGCGTAGGCCAGCACCGGCTTGTAGACGTTGAGCTCGAAATGGCCCTGGCTTCCCGCAAAGGTGACGGTCGCCTGGTTCCCGAACACCTGGGCGCAGACCATCGTCAGCGCCTCGCATTGCGTCGGATTGACCTTGCCCGGCATGATCGAAGAGCCCGGCTCGTTCTCCGGCAGCTTCAATTCGCCGAGGCCCGAGCGCGGGCCGGAGCCGAGCAGGCGGATGTCGTTCGCGATCTTGAACAGGCCGGTCGCCACCGCATTCAGCGCGCCGTGCGCATAGACATAGGCGTCGTGGGCCGCGAGCGCCTCGAACTTGTTCGGCGCGGTGACGAAGGGAAGGCCGGTGATCTCGGCGACCCTCGCGGCGAAGCCCTCGGCGAATCCGACCTTGGCGTTGATCCCTGTGCCGACCGCCGTGCCGCCCTGCGCAAGCGGGAAGAGGTGCTGCAGCCCTTCTTTGACTCGCACGACGCCGAAGTGAACCTGGGCGACGTAGCCGGAAAACTCCTGGCCGAGCGTCAGCGGCGTCGCGTCCTGAGTATGCGTGCGGCCGATCTTGATGATGTGCTCGAAGGCCTTGGCCTTGTCGTCGAGCGCTTTCTCGAGATGTTCGAGCGCGGGGATCAGCCGGTTCACGATCTCTTCGGCGGCGGCGATATGCATCGCGGTCGGAAAGGTGTCGTTCGACGACTGGCTCATGTTGACGTGATCGTTCGGATGGATCGGCTTCTTGGAGCCCATCTCGCCGCCGAGCGTCTCGATCGCGAGGTTCGATACGACTTCGTTCGCGTTCATGTTCGACTGGGTGCCAGAACCCGTCTGCCAGACGACGAGCGGGAAGTGGTCGTCGAGCTCGCCGTCGATCACGGCTTGAGCGGCTGCGGCGATCGGGTCGGCCAGCTCGGGCTTGAGCACGCCGAGATCCTTGTTCGCCTGCGCCGCCGACTGCTTGATGATGCCGAGCGCGCGGATCAGCGGCTTCGGCATGGTCTCGCCGCCGATCTTGAAGTTCTGCAGCGAACGCTGGGTCTGCGCGCCCCAATAGCGGTCGGCTGGCACCTCGAGGGCGCCGAAGCTGTCGGTTTCCGTGCGGGTCGCGGTCATGTCAGGGCTCTCGCGGTCTGAGACAGGCGCGCCATGCGGCCCGGCTTGCTAGCACGCGTTCTTGCCCCGCGTCACGGGGCGGAGGCAGCCCTACTTCTTGCGAAATTTGTCCAGGCTGACGACCTGAGCGCCGCCTTCGGAGCCGCCGCCATCCACCGGGTCCGGCGTCTCTGCCGGTTCAGAGGCGTCGGACGCTTCGGGGATCGGGAAGGTCTCGATCGTTGCTTCCTCGCCTTCGGTCGCCTCGACCGCATCCGGGTTGTCGAATTTGAGCCCGAACTGGACGGACGGATCGAAAAAGCCGGTGATCGACGTGAACGGCACGACCAGCTTTTCCGGCACGTTCTGAAAGGAAAGGCCGACCTCGAAGCCCTCGTCGGAGACTTCGAGGTCCCAGAACTGGTGCTGGAGCACGATGGTCATCTCGGCCGGATATTTCTGCCGAAGCCTGGAGGACAGGCCGACATCCTGGTCCGTCGTGCGGAACGAGATGTAAAAGTGGTGATCGCCGGGCGCGCCGTCGCGGGCGACCATGACGAGCACGTCGTGCACCACGCCGCGCAACGCCTTCTGGGTCAGAAGATCGTAGCGGATGAAATCCTGCGACGGCGGCGTTGGCGGCGGCGTGTTCATGGGCGGTACATAGTAGGATTCGCGGCCGGGAAAACACGGTGACGGCTCGTCGCGGCCCGACTTCTTCTAGCCGGCGTCATCGGCGACCAGCAGAACGTTCACCGCCTTGGCGACAACGCGCACTGTGGAGCCTTCCGTCACACCGAGATCCTCTAGCGAATCCAGCGTCATGACCGACGACATCCGGTAGTCCGTGCCCTTCAGCCGGACGGTGACCTGGGCCATCACGCCGCCCTTCTTGATCTCCACCACTTCGGCGGGAATGTCGTTCCGCGCATTGTGTTTCATCCCGGCCTCCCGATTGGCTTCGGCCCGATAATATGGCGCAGATACGCGCCCGACGATAATGGCGTACGGACGCCCAGGGAGAAACGATGCGATGGACGATCGTCCGACGCGGCTGACGGCGATGGCTCATGGCGGAGGCTGCGGCTGCAAGCTCGCGCCTTCCGTGCTGCGGGACATCCTGAAGAAGATGCCGCAGCCGATCCCATGCGCCGATCTTCTGGTCGGAACGGAGACCTCCGACGACGCCGCCGTCTATCGGCTGAACGACAGCCAGGCGATCGTCGCGACAACCGACTTCTTCACGCCGATCGTCGACGATCCGTTTGATTTCGGCCGGATCGCCGCGACCAACGCGCTCTCCGACGTCTACGCCATGGGCGGTAAGCCGCTCTTCGCCCTGGCGCTGGTGGGCATGCCTGTCTCCGTAATGCCGGTCGAGACGGTCCAGGACATTCTGGCCGGCGGCGCCGCGGCTTGCGCGGCCGCGGGCGTGCCGGTGGTCGGCGGCCACTCCATCGACTCGCCGGAACCGATCTACGGTCTCGTCGCGATCGGCATCGTCCACCCGGACAAGGCGCTGCGAAATGCGAGCGCCAAAGCCGGCGACCGGCTGATCCTGACGAAGGGCCTCGGGGTGGGCGTCTTTTCAGCCGCGATGAAGAAGGATGCGCTCGGCGCCGACGCCTACGCCGCGATGATCGCCTCGACGACCAGGCTCAACGCCATCGGCGCCGAGCTTTCGGAGCGCCCGGAGGTTCATGCGATGACCGACATCACGGGCTTCGGTCTGCTCGGTCATCTTCTCGAGATATGCCGCGGATCGAACCTTGCCGCCCGGCTCGACGCTTCGTCCGTGCCGCTGCTCGACGGCGCGCTGGCGCTCGCGAACGCGGGTTTCTCGACAGGCGCGGCGACCCGGAACTGGGCGAGCTACGGCGAGGCCGTCTCGATCCCCGAGGACGCGCCAGCGACGCTGCGCGGTCTGCTATGCGACCCGCAGACGTCAGGCGGCCTGCTGATCGCGGTCGAGCCGCAAGCCGCCGACGCGATTCTCCGGCTCTGCCACGACGCGGGCTTCTCGCAAGCGGCGATCATCGGCAAGCTCGACGACGGCGCGCCGGCCGTCGCCGTCCGCATCTGACTTCATTCGGAGACGCATTCATGATCGACGACGCCGTTCGCGCGTTCGTAGCCCACGGCCTTGTCGAGCGATCGGGCGCTCCTGATGGTCCGCTCGCGGGCCTGAGCTTCGGCCTGAAGGATCTGTTCGATCTTGAGGGCGTGCGGACCGGCGCCGGCAATCCGGACTGGCTCACGAGCCACGAAGCGGCAACCGCTACAGCGCCCATCGCGCAGCGTCTGCTGGACGCGGGCGCCCGGCTGGTCGGCAAGACCCACACCGACGAAATCGCCTGGAGCCTGAACGGCGAGAACGCGCATTACGGCGCCCCCGAAAACGTCGCGGCGCCCGGGCGCATCCCCGGCGGATCGTCCTCCGGCTCCGCCGCCGCGACGGCCGCCGGGCTCGTCGATTTCGCGATCGGCAGCGACACCGGCGGCTCGATCCGCCTGCCTGCGAGCTATTGCGGGCTCTACGGTCTTCGTCCGACGCACGGTCGCGTCCCGATCGACGGCGCGGTTGCGCTCGCGCCGAGCTACGACGTCGTCGGCTGGTTCGCGCGCGAGGCGGAGCTGTTCCGCACGATCGGCCGCGTCATGCTCCCGAACTATCGCGAGCAAAGCGCGCCGCGGAAGCTGCTGATCGCCGAGGATTTGTTCGCGAAGGTCGAGCCGGGCGTCGGCGAAGCGCTGGCGCCGGCCGTCGCCAGAATTTCCGCGCTGTTCGGAAATGTCGAAAAGGTCGTGATCGCAGGCGAGCGGGCGTCCGCTTGGCGCGACGTGTTCCGGATCATCCAGTCGAGCGAGGCCTGGGCGACCCATGGCGAATGGGTCGCGCGGGTCCAGCCGCGATTCGGACCGGGCGTGAAGGAGCGCTTCGAGGCGGCTTCGAAGCTCACGCCGGAGGAGATCGGAGCCGCACAAGGGGCGCGCGCCGAGATCCGTTCGCGGATGGAGGATCTCGTTTCGGAGGACGTCGTCCTCGTGCTGCCGACGACGCCGGGGATAGCGCCGTTGCGCGGCACGCCCGAGCCGGAGCTCAACCTTTTCCGCGCCAAGGCGCTCGAGATGCTTTCGCCGGCGGGCCACGCGGGCATGCCGCAGATCTCCCTGCCGCTCGGCGTCTTTGAAAGCTGCCCGGTCGGGATTTCGCTGCTCGCCGCGCGCGGTCGCGACGAGGCGCTGCTCGACCTCGCTGTCGCCATCGGACGCTGACGGACGGGATAGCTAGGCGGCCGCCGGAATTGTGGCTGGCGCGTGTTTGTTGATTGCGAGCGCAGCCGCGGCCGCGAACAGGCAGAGCGCGCCGGCTACGAAGAACGCCGGCAGATAGCTTTCCAGAAGCGTGCGACTGAGACCCGCTCCATAGGCGGCGGTGGCCGCGCCGAGCTGATGCCCGGCGAAGATCCAGCCGAACACGAGATTGGCGCGATCGCCGAACCTGTCCGCGGCGAGTTTCACCGTCGGCGGGACGGTCGCGACCCAATCCAGCCCATAGAACATTGCGAAGATCGAGAGGCCGTAGAAGCTGAAATCGGTGAACGGCAGATAGAGCAGCGAAAGCCCGCGCAGCCCGTAATACCAGAACAGCAGCCAGCGGCTGTCGTAGCGGTCGGAGAGCCAGCCGGAACCAACGGTGCCGGCGAAGTCGAACACGCCGATCATCGCGAGCACGCTCGCAGCCGCCACCGGCGCCATGCCGAAATCACCGCACAGCGAGATGAAGTGCGTCTGCACGAGTCCGTTGGTGCTCGCGCCGCAGACGAAGAAGGTGCCGAACAGCACCCAGAACGTGGCAGTGTGCGAGGCTTCGGCCAAGGCTAGGAGCGGGGAGGCGAGCATCGCGCCGAAGCTCGCCGGCCGCGCTGGCGGAAGGGTGACGGCGGCGTCGCCATAGACCGGCAGCCCGACGTCGGCAGGATGATCGCGCATCAGAAACAGCATCGCGAGCGCGCCAGCGAGCAACATGGCGAGCACCAGCACAAGCGCACCGCGCCAGCCGACGCTGTCGGTCAACGCCGCCAGCAGCGGCAGGAAGACGAGCTGGCCCGTGGCCGTGCTGGCGGTCAGCAAGCCGAGAACGAGCCCCCGTCGCGCCTTGAACCAGCGCGTCGCGACCGTCGCGCCGAGCACCATCGCGGTGAGTCCGGTGCCGAGGCCCACAACGATCCCCCAAAGCAGGAACAGCTGCCAGAGCGCGGTCATCCAGAGTGAGCCGAACACGCCCAGCGCGATCATCGTCAGCGCGACCGTCGCGACGCGCCGCACGCCGAAGCGGTTCATGAAGGCGGCGGCGAACGGTCCCATCAAGCCGAACAGCACGAGGCGCACCGCAAGAGCGGCCGAGATGTCGGCGGTCTCCCAGCCGAACTCGCGTTCGAGCGGCGCAATCAGGACCCCCGGCGCGCCGACGGCGCCAGCGGTGACGAGCATCGCGAGGAAGGTGACCGGCGCGACCACCCAGCCATAGTGGATCCCACGCCGCGCGAGCGCGTCGGGAAGACCAGCGGAAGCGAGCGGATGCAGGTCAGCTTGAGCCATCAGCGAGCGTCCTGAAACGAAACGCCGCCGCGACGATAGCCGCGACGGCGTTGATTTATCCGCAGGACGGCGCCGGCGCTATGCGTCCGGAGCCGACATCGGCATGCTTCAGCGCATGATCGCGGCCGCGCTCGTCGATGGCTCCGCGGCGATCCCAGCCTCGAGATAGCGCGTGCGGATCGGCTTCAGCACGAAGATGGCCAGCGCCGCCGCACAGAGGTTCAGTCCGATGATGAGCGAGAAGACCGCCGACCAGCCATAGGCCGCCGAGATCATGCTGGCGACGGGCACCAGGAAGGCGGCCGTGCCTTTGGCGGTGTAGAGCAGCCCGGCGTTGGTCGCCGCGAACTTCGAGCCGAACGTGTCGCCGCAGGTGGCGGGAAACAGGCTGTAGATCTCGCCGAACACGCCGAAATAGAGCGCGGAGGCGAGCACGAAGACGATCGGATTGTGCCCGAAGGTCAGGAGCAGGATGACTGCGATGGCGGCGATCGAGAAAGCCAGGAACATCGTGTTTTCGCGGCCGATATTGTCGGAGACGAAGCCGAAGAACGGCCGGCCGACGCCATCGAGAATGCGGTCCAGCGAGATGGCGAAGGTGAGCGCCGCCATCTGAAGGCCGAACATGCTCACCGGCACGTCGGCGACTTTGAAGTCGTGGGCGATCGGCGCGATCTGCGCCGCCGCCATCAGGCCGCCGGACGCGACCATCACGAACATCGCATACATCACCCAGAAAACTGGGGCGCGGATCGCCTCCGCGGGACGGCGGTCGACCTTGCTCTGAGGCAGTTTCAGGCTCTTGCGCAGCATCGGCATCGCAACGCTCGGCTTGCGCAGGAAGAAGGCGAGCAAGAAGACCACGCCGCCCTGGATCAGGCCGAAAGTCAGGAATGCCGTTTCATAGCCGCTGGACGCGATCATCTTCGCAATCGGAACGACAGTGAGCGCGGCGCCGGCGCCAAAGCCGGCCGCGGTCGCGCCGGCTGCGAGGCCGCGGCGATCAGGGAACCATTTCAGCGCGTTGCCGACGCAGGTGCCGTAAACCGAGCCCGCGCCGATGCCGGCGATCGCGGCCGCGAGATACAGCATCCACAGCGAGCTTGCGTTGGCGTCGATGACCCACGCCAGCGCGATCATCACGCCGCCGAACGCCACGACAATGCGCGGGCCGTAACGGTCGACGAAATAGGCCTCGATCGGAACCAGCCAGGTCTCGGTCGCGACGAACACCGTGAATGCGATCTGAATTGCCGCCCGGCCCCAATGGTACTTCTGGTCGATCGGGTCGACGAAGAGAGTCCAGCCGTACTGAAGATTAGCGATCATCGCCATGCAGACCACGCCTAAGGCGAGCTGCCGCCATTTGGCGCCGGAAGCGTCCTGAGTTTCCATCCCTATACCCCTTTATCGCGATCTCTGTCGGTCGCTGATCCCGGGATTAATGCACCGGCGCTTCTGGCATGCAAGATACCAGTGGCGCGGAGCGGAGTGGCCAAGCTATGCGAACAGGCGGCTAAGCAGGCGTGCTACTTGACCGGCGTCCATTATCGATCTGCGAGAAGAGACAGTAGGTTAGCCGCAATTGCTTCCACGGCGCTCTCGTCCTCGTGCTGACGCGCTCTTGGAGGAGCTAGAGCAAAGTTCTCGGTCTGGGAGCGAGGACGCAGCGAGCCGCCGCGCCGCGCTCGTGAGCCGACCAGGCTCTCGACCGATCGTGACGCTATGCGTTCGCGGGTTCCTCAGCGCCACGCGAGCGCAGGCGCGACATGCTTCACGATGGCCTCGATCACATGCGCGTTGTACGCGACGCCGAGCTGGTTCGGGACTGTGAGGAGCAGCGTGTCGGCCTCGGCGATCGCTTCGTCGGCCTTAAGCTCGTCCACGAGCTTGTCGGGCTCGGCCGCATAGGACCGGCCGAAGATCGCGCGCATATTGTCGATGATTCCGACCTGATCGTCGCCGTCGCTGCGCCCGAAATAGGCCCGGTCCTCATCGTTCATGATCGCGAAGATCGAGCGCGAGACCGAAACGCGCGGGGTCCGCGCATGTCCCGCTTCTCGCCAAGCATCGCGATAGAGCCGGATCTGCTTGGCCTGCTGCACATGGAAGGGCTCGCCGGTCTCGTCCTTCTTCAAGGTCGAGCTCTGCAGGTTCATGCCCTGCTTCGCCGCCCAGACAGCGGTCTCGTTCGACGCGGATCCCCACCAGATGCGGTCACGCAAGCCTGCCGAATAGGGCTCGATGCGGAGCAGCCCCGGCGGGTTCGGAAACATCGGGCGCGGGCTCGGCTCGGCGAAGCCTTCGCCCTTGAGAACGTTCAGGAAGACCTCGGCGTGCCGGCGCCCCATGTCAGCGTCGCTCTCGCCGTCCGCCGGCGAAAAACCAAAATGGCGCCAGCCGTCGATCACCTGCTCGGGCGAGCCTCGGCTGACGCCGAGCTGCAGCCGGCCCCCCGCGATGAGATCCGCGGCGCCGGCGCTCTCCGCCATGTAAAGCGGGTTCTCGTAACGCATGTCGATGACGCCGGCGCCGATCTCGATGCGGCTGGTCTTCGCCCCGATGGCTGCAAGCAACGGAAACGGGGAAGCGAGCTGGCGCGCGAAATGATGGACCCGGAAGTAGGCGCCGTCGGCGCCCAGCTCTTCCGCGGCAACCGCCAGCTCGATCGACTGAAGCAGCACGTCGCTCGCGGAGCGCGCGGCCGAATGCGCGGAAGGTGACCAGTGACCGAACGAGAGGAAGCCAATTTTCTTCATGTCGCTCAATCTCGCTCGATGCAGGTGATGGCGCGCTTGCCCCGCCGCTCGGTTTGCGAGCTGCGTCTCTGCGGCGCAGATGCATATTCTGAGTAGAATTTACGACCTCTCGGCTACGGCATTTCGCTCGCGCCAGGGCGAAGCGGCGCAAACTGTCTACCGCGCGTCTGTCGTCCTGAATGAAACCCTGGTGAAGCAACCTCGCCCAGACCCGGGGCTATTCCGCCGCCTCGGCGTGGTCTCGCGACGGCCGGAAGCCGGCTGCAGGGTGCGAGCGCGGCAGCCGCGGTCCGCCGCCGACAAGCTTTTCGCGGAGCGTGCCTGAGACATAGGCGCGCTTGTAGCGTCCGCGGCGCTGGAGCTCCGGCACGACATGCTCGACAATGTCCTCGAACGTCTCAGGCGCGATCGCGTAAGCGAGGTTGAAGCCGTCGACGCCCGTTTCGGCGATCCACGTTTCCATCAGGTTTGCAACGGTCGCGGGCGAGCCGACGAAAATCGGGCCGATGCCGCCGATCCCGACCTGCTCCGCAACCTGCCGGACCGTCCAGACACGAGAGGGATCCGCGCGGGTGATGTTCTCCATCGCGGTCCGACCGGCGTCGGTCTCGACGTGGCGCACCTCCTCGTCGAGCTGGTAAGTCGACAGGTCGACACCGGTCCAGCCGGACATCAGCGTCAGCGCGCCCTCGGGGCTGACATAGCGCCGGAAGTCCGCGAGCTTCGTCTCGGCCGCAGCGTCCGTCGGTCCGGTCACGACCGTCGCCAGCGCGAAAATCTTGATCGCCGAAGGGTCGCGCCCGGCCTCGGCGGCGAGGCGCCGGATGTCGGCGACGCGGGGCTTTAGCGCGGCGACGCTCGGGCCGGACATGAAGACGCATTCGGCGTGGCGCGCCGCGAACGCCCGTCCGGCCGGGGAAGAGCCGGCCTGGTAGAGCACGGGCGTGCGCTGGGGCGACGGTTCGGAGAGATGGACGGCGTCGAGCGAGAAATGCCGGCCGCGATAGACCGCGGGACGCACCTTCGCCGGATCGGCGAACACGCCGCGCGCCGCGTCGCGCACAGCGGCGTCGTCGTCCCAGCTGCCTTCCCAGAGGCTGTAGACGACGTCCATGTATTCCTCCGCCACGGCGTAGCGATCGTCGTGGCCGCGCTGCTTGGCGAGGCCTGCCGCTCGGGCGGCGCTATCGAGATAGCCGGTGACGACGTTCCAGCCGATCCGGCCTTTGGTGAGATGGTCTAGCGTCGACATCCGCCGCGCGAAGGGAAAAGGCGGTTCGTAGGTGAGATTTGACGTGACGCCGAAGCCGAGATGCCTGGTGACCGCTGCCATCGCGGGCACAAGCAGAGCGGGGTCGTTCGAGGGGACCTGCGTACCATGCCGGAGCGCTGCTGCGGGCGAGGCACCATAGACGTCGTAGACGCCGAGCACGTCCGCCAGGAACAGGCCGTCGAACAGCCCGGCCTCCAGCGTCTTCGCGAGATCGGTCCAGAAGCTTAGACGATTGAATTCGCCGGACCGATCGCGCGGATGCCGCCAGAGGCCGGGCGACTGATGCCCGACGGCGTTCATCGAGAAGGCGTTGAACAGGATCTCCTTCGCCATCGGCCCGCTCACCTCGCGCTCAGTCGGCGCACGGCGAGGTCGCCGGCGAACTGAACGGCGCAGACGAGCGCGATGAGGACGACGATGACCGCCGCCATCACCGTGGTGTCGAAGCGCTGGTAGCCGTAGCGGATCGCGACGTCGCCCAGTCCTCCGGCTCCGACCGCGCCCGCCATGGCGGACGCGCCGATCATGGTGACGACGGTGATGGTGAACCCGCCGACCAGGCTCGGCAGCGCCTCGGGCAGGAGCACGTGCGCCACGATGTGCCGGCGCCGGCAGCCCATGGCCTGCGCAGCCTCGATCAACCCGTGGTCGACTTCCCGCAGCGAAACTTCGGCGATGCGGGCGAAGAACGGCGTCGCGGAGACCGCGAGCGGCACGATCGCCGCCCAGACGCCGATCGTCGTACCGGTGATAAGGCGAGTGACGGGCAAGAACGCGACCAGCAGCACGATGAAGGGGGTCGCGCGAAAGCCGTTGATAGCTGCGGCGAGCGACCGATGGAAACGCGGCGCGGGCGCGAGCCCTCCCGGCTGCGAAAGCACCAGCAAGACCGCGAGCGGCACGCCGACGGCGAGTGCGATCAGCGCGGAGACGCCGACCATCTGGACCGTGTCGAGGAAGGCGCGCCAAATACGCTCAATCATCTGCGGCGACATAGCCGATCACCTTCGCGTTACGGGGGAGGTCGAGGCGAATTCCCGGCGCCAGACGAACGGCGGCGATGATCCGCCCCTGCGTGTGGCCGTCGATGCGATCGAGGTCCGCGGAGAGGAGCCGCGCCTGGCCGCCGACGCTCGCCGCCAAAGCTGCGAGGTCGGTCTCGCGCTCGCCGTTGAGGCCGATCTCGACGATGGCCTCGCCGCCATGGCGCGGCGGCAGCTGGACGATGCGCGCCGCCACGTCCTCCGGCAGGCCGTGCGAGAGCGGACGCAGCAGCGCCTGCGTCGCTGGATGGCGGGGATCTCCGAAGACGCGCCAGACCGGGCCGGCTTCGGCAACCTCTCCCTTCTCGAGCACCAGCACCTCGTCGCAAATCTCGCGGATCACGCTCATCTCGTGAGTGATGAGCATGATGGTGATGCCGAGCCGGCGGTTGATGTCCCTGAGCAGGCCGAGGATCGACTGCGTCGTTTCTGGATCGAGCGCCGAGGTCGCCTCGTCGCAGAGCAGGATCTTCGGACGGTTCGCAAGGGCGCGGGCGATACCGACGCGCTGCTTCTGACCGCCGGACAGGCGTCGCGGATAGGCGTCACGCTTGTCCTCGAGCCCGACGAGCGCGAGCGTTTCGCTGACTCGCGCCTCGATCTCCGCGCGCGGAAGCCCGGCGACCCTGAGCGGCAACGCGACGTTCTGCGCGACGGTCTTCGTCGAAAGCAGGTTGAAGTGCTGGAAGATCATCCCGACGCGCCGGCGGAGCCCGATGAGGGCCTCGTCGTCCAGCGCACCGACGTCCTCGCCGTCGACGACGACCGCGCCGCTGCTCACCTGTTCCAGCCGGTTGACGAGGCGGAGCAGGCTGGACTTGCCGGCGCCGGAGCGGCCGATGACGCCGAAGACGCGCCCCTCGGGCACATCGACGTCGACGCCCTTCAGCGCGCCGATGTCACCCGCGGGCGAGACGTAGACCTTGCCGACGCCGCGGAACGAGATCGCAGCCCTTTCGATGGTCTTTGACGGCCGCCGACCGCCGGGCGCGATCGCCGTGGCCTGAAGGTCCGGTTCCACGTGCGCGTCCACCCGCTGGCGGTCGAGTGCGACGACCCCGCTCATTTGAGCCAGGCGAGCGCGTAGAGCTTCGGATCGTCGGCGAACGCCTTGGCGAGCGTTACGCGGACTTTGGCCGAGTTCTGATAGATTTTTACGAACTTCGCGATGTTGGGATCGTTCGCACGATCCTTCTTGACCACGAAGCGGATGGCGAACTGTCTGTCCTCGATACCCGAATAGATCAGACCGCTTCTGGCGTCGAAGGCCTTTGAGGCGACGATGAAATGCGGGTAGCCGAGCGCGAGGTCGACGTCGCCCGTCACGCGGACGAGCTGCGGTCCTTCGACCTCGGTGAAGGTGAGGTTCTTCGGATTCTCGACGATGTCGTCGAGCGTGCCGCGGAAGCCGATCCCGTCCTTGAGCGTCACGAGCCCCGCCCTCTGCAGCAGCAGGAGGCCGCGGCCCTGGTTCACCGGGTCGTTCGCGATCGCGACCTTCCCGCCCTGGGGAATCTCGTCGAAGCTTTTGTGGCGGAGCGAATAGAGCCCGATATTCGCCAGCACGCCGACGCCGACGTCGGTGAAGCTATAGCCGCGTTGCGCGATCGCGTTGTCGAGGAACGGGCGGTGCTGGAAGTAGTTGACGTCGATGTCGCCGGAATCGAGCGCGATGTTGGGCGTCGTCCAGTCGCCGAATTCGATCACCTCGACGTCGAGCCCCTCGGCCTTCGCCTCCTCGACTGCGGCGTTGATCGAGTCGGCATAGCCGCCCGGCGTCACGCCGACCCTTAGCTTGGCCGCGTGCGCCGGCAGGGCGGCCGATGCAAACAGCAAGAGCGCTGCAAGAAGAGTTTTCCGAAACGTGGAAGGCATCGAGGTCATCCGGCGTGGGGATCTCTAACGGAGCGTCAGGCGTCGCCCGTCACGTCCGAGCAAAGTTCTCCGACGGCTTGACGCCATTAGTCAACTCAATCCATAAAAATAATAGTTTAACGGGGATGTGAGTGCGGGCGGCCGAGGTCGTCCCGACACGCGGTAACTCAGGGAGAGCGAAGCCCATGGCCAAGGACGGCTGGATAGGGTCGAACAGTTGAGCGCCACCAAGCGCCGGCGCCGCGTCGAATGGCCGACCGTCAGTCTTGCGGTCCTGATCTATGGAAGTTGGCTCGCGCTGACCTTCTTCCATGCGTCGATTCCGTTGCCGCTGCTTGCGGCCGCAGGCGGCTGGGTGGTCGCTTGGCAGGCCTCGCTCCAGCACGAGGTGATGCACGGGCACCCCACCCGTAACCGGTGCCTCAACGACGCGATCGGCGCACCGCCGCTGTCTCTATGGTTGCCATATCCGATCTACCGCCTGACCCATCTGCGCCATCATCGCGACGAGCACCTGACGGACCCGATCGAAGATCCTGAGTCGGTCTATTTCACGTCCGAGCGCTGGCGGCGGCTGGGAGCCGTCGGGCGGACGCTCGCCACCTTCAACATGACGTTGCTCGGCCGGCTGACGCTCGGACCGTTCGTGATGATGGGTGGATTTCTGATCTCCGAGGCGAAGCTGTGCGCGTCCGGCGACCGAAAGCGGCTCGCGATCTGGGGCCGCCATGCGATCGCCGTGGCGGTCACGCTCGCCTGGGTCGTCCGGATCTGCGGCATGCCGATTGGCGCTTACCTTCTCGGCTTTGTGCTGACGGGAGCCGCTCTGACCCGTCTCAGGTCCTTCGCGGAGCATCGCTATGCTGAGGACGCCGATAAGCGTACGGCGATCGTCGAAAAAGGCGGTCTGCTCGGCCTGCTCTACCTCAACAACAACCTTCACGTTCTTCATCATCTGGCGCCGGCCGAGGCATGGTATCGCCTGCCGAGGCTCTATGCTCGCGAGCGCGCGGCGCTGGTGGCGCGCAATGGCGGGCTGGTCTATCGCGGCTATGCGGACGTCGCGCGGCGCTTTCTGCTCACGCCCCACGACGCGCCGCTTCATCCACGACCGGCGGGAGAACGCGACCGATGACGGCTGTCGCCTCGCTCCCGATGTATGCGGCGCCCCTCTGGGCGCGGACGGCGTTCTGGGACGAGGTCCGGCGGGGCTTGGACGAGCGCGGCATTTCAGATCGTCCGGAAAGCCTCGACGAGCCTCGCGATCTTCTCGCGCACTGGCGCCTGTCAGAACTCGCGTTCAGCCAGACCTGCGGGCTGCCGTTCTCGACCGCCTTGCACAACGAGGTGGCGCTAGTCGGCGTCCCGCATTATTCGGCGCCCGGCTGCGAGGGCCCGCTTTACCGCAGCGTTTTAGTCGTGCGGGACGAGGATGCGGCGCGGAAGCTGGCGGACCTTCCCGGCCGCCGCGCCGCCGTCAACTCCTTCGATTCGCATTCCGGCTTCAGCCAGCTCGTCGCGGCGCTGAGGCCGCTCACGGGCGGTCGCAACGTTGTCGCCGACCCGGTGGTATCTGGTGCGCATCTCGCCTCGCTGGCGCTCATTCGCAGCGGCGCGGCGGACTTCGCTGCGATTGATTGCGTGACATGGGCGCTTGCCGCGCGCGATGATCCCGGAGCGATCAGGGGCCTGAGGATCGTCGGGCGTTCGCCGCCTTCGCTCGGCCTGCCTTTCGTCACGTCTGCCCACCGAAGACCCGAGTTCATCCACGCGCTGAGAGAGACGCTGGCGCATGTCATGCGCGGGCCGCTGCTCGCGCGCATTCGAGACGCATTGATGCTCGCGGGTTTTTCCGTCCCGCCGTCCGGCGCCTATCGCAATCATGCCGACGCCGCCGAGGTCGCGCGCGGGGCGCTCGAGGCACCAGGCTGCCGGAAGGAAAGCATTCCCGCTTATCGGGGCGCGTAAACGACGCTTCGTCGTTGCCCTCGGATATGCGGTCGAGACGCCTCCGGTGTGACGGACTCCACCAGGCTGCGGGTGGGCTTTAGGTCAAGCAGCGAAGCGCCATAGGCTGTTTGGCGCCCTCACCACCAATGACGAGAGACATCCGTTCCGGAGCAAGCCCGGACTGCGACGGCGCCTCGCCCGGAGGATTTTAAACAGAGAAGGTGGCGGAGACGAAGGCCGCCCGCGCCAATTTCTCAGTATATCGAAACGCGCGGAGTATAGTTCGCTACCAAGGCCGAACGCCTCGGTCCGCTTTCTGGCCACAGAAATTACCGTCTTTCCACTATTCCCGACAGTAAGCAGTGTTGCGCAAAAATACGCAAAAACAACAGCCTTGTATCAATAACTGGATTATGGAGACAGCGGCTTTAATAGCGTTGTCGACGATTTATCTCGGCAGAGTACGTGCAGTGAGCACCACCGGTTTGCCGCGCGAGATTGGAGACTAAGGAAGATTTACGATGGTTCAGCCGAGGCAGGCAGCATTCCCGGAAAACTGGATTAATCTGGTTGGACCAGAATGGCTCGATATCGCCGGGGGCCTGATTATCAATAACGAAGTTGCCTCATGTCTCAGGAGGAAGCACTCGCATCATCTAAGTCCACAACGAATCAAATAAGTCGCCGCACGCGTTGATGACGGGGCGCAGTCACAGGCGCATATCAAATGCCGTCCCGGAAGCCGACCTCTTCGATGCCGCCAGCCTCTTCGAGCGCCAGTGCCTCCAGTTGGGCGTGCATGTATCCAGGAAGATCACCCGCGCGCGTTTCGAGCGTTCGTTGCGAAATCAGCGAAAGCCTTGCTGACCAGGCGCAGGCTGCGGCCAACTCTACGGCGTGCGGGCCAGGAACTTTTTCAGTAGGAAATCCAACGCGCGCCACGTTTTTAACCACCCAGCGATCAAGAAATTCCGAAGCGCGGTCTGCGCGACTGCTCATAGGTTCCTCGCGCCGCCAATCGTAAGTTTCTTGATCAAACGCCCTATGACGAGCGCCGGGGTGCGGACATTTACAGTGTGTGTCTTGCTCTCTCTCTGTCGCCGGGCGGCGTCGTAGTCAGTCTCCATCACCTGCTCTACGGCTCTCTTGAGCGCGTCGTCCGCTCGGTAGCGTTCGGTCAGAGCGTTCCAAACGCGCTGGAGCTGCGGCTTCCGACCTTGGAGATAGTAGTCAGTAAGCTTCGTAAGATAGTACCATATCATGTGATCACCGCTTGTGATCTCCATGTTAGGAGTATCGACGAACGTCTCGAATTCCGATACCGGCGTCCGCCAGTCGCCGTAGTTCTCGACTAAGTATAAGTCCTTGTTCTTTGGAGACAGATACGTGTCGCCCAAGAACGCGATGCTCTCGAGCTCGAACGGAGTGTTCCACCAGCGAACCTTCGGACCTTCGTGCCAGTAGCGGCCATTCTCGAGATAGTGGATGAAAACGTCCACCTTCACGCCGCTGCAATGCATGAGATAGACGCTGCGTTTCGAAGGGATCTCGCGGATTACGAATGTCTCGGAGTGGCGGAAAAGCTCCTTGATCCTCTCAACGCTCACCGTCTCATCGACGCCTACGTCGATGTCTTTGTCATGCCCGATGATCGCTTGATCACGCACGGCGCCCAGGAACACACCGCTGATCAAGAAGAACGAAACGCCGCCTTGAGCGAAGTGCGCTTTCAGATCGGCTAGGCACGCCTTGGCCTCGTCGACCCAGCCTGGCTTCTCAACGGGCTTGCTCAGGCGCCCGAACTTGAAGGCGCGACGAGCCTTCATAAAGCGCTCTCTGGCGACCGCGATACCGGCCCGCGCGTCGCCCATCTCCCGCAGCAAGATCGAGTAGTTGTTCATCGACGTGCTGAGCGTTAGATCTTTGCTGACGAAGCTCGGCGCGGCGATCGCCTCGAAAAGGGGGATCTCACCGCGCGAGCGGACACACTCCCGCAGCACCCGGAAGAAACTTCCCTTCCGAGAGGCAGCCGGGACCGTCTCTAGCGCTCGCATCGCTCCGAGGTTGTCACCCATTCGGTTCAGGATCTCGGCCTTCATGACGATTAATGGAGCCGGGTGCCCCTTTGTGGGTCCGGTCGCATGGGCGATAGCTACCCTGATCTCGGATAGGGCGCGGTCGTACTCACCCGCAAAGAAATAAACGCTCGCGCGGAAGCGATAGGTCTCAGCGCGAGGGCCATGGAGAGAATCTAGATCATCCAAGATCCTAAGCGTTTTTTCGCGGTCACCTTGAGCAAAGGCATGTTTGGCCCCGGCAATTGTCGGGGCTTCGGCCGGAGCTTCGTTATGCGTGTTTTCTGACGTTAGAGAGGGCTGCGGAACGAGGCTCATTGGTACTCCAGGACGGGCCGACATGCGCTTAAAGCCAAGGCCTTGCGCGGCAGCGCCAGACTTGGGCAGGCTTAGTTCATGCTTCGTCAACCACCACAACCTAGATCGCGGTTAAGAAGCAGCGCAAGGCGAGCTCCAGCCAACGCAAGCCTTTCCTTGGCTATAGATAACGCCTTCGCTGCGACTTCTGGCGAAAGCGGAAAAGGTTCGTTCTTTGCCGGACCTGTCATATATATATATATATAGTCGCGGACGACCCGATGACTTTCGGTCGTCCACGCGGAAACATCGGTGTTATCTCCGCTCTCAACGAGCTGACTAGCTTTCGGGAGTATCTCGGCCGCAATGTCGCGAACTTTATGATCGACGAACATGCCACTGTCCCAATATTGATGGAGGCTCATCACGCGCCCGTCGGCGAGCACCTGACGCTTTTTCTCTCCAATTGTATGCATCGGCTGATGTATGTCGCCAACGAGATGGTCGACGAATTTCAGCGCCCTGAGCCTCTGCATGTCGTCCGATCGTTTATCCCTCAAGATCTCCGAATTCTCCCGAATTGCCCTCACGGCGCAATCCCAATTCCCGCAGTCTCTTGGTTCATCGAAAGCCTCGGCAGCCAGCGGCGTTCTCACGCTGTGAACCGTTGAGTCTTCCGGATTGTGATTCCGCTCCCAGTCCGCCCATTTGGCGACCTGCTGAAGCGACTTCGATCCCTCGAGTGCAAGCAAGCGGGTCACCTCAGCCTTGGCAGCAGGGCAAATTAAGCGGTCCGCCAGAGCGCCTATGGTCTGATGGCCAACCTTTCCCCAAGCGTTAGCGTCCGGCGCACCAAGGATGGCCAAAGCGAGAACCAGGAGCAGGGAGCGGCTTAATGGCATAAGACGTAGCTCCGGAAGAGCGGGTGGCAGCAAGGGCTGCGATTCGCAGACATTATCGGTTGCGGTGGCCAGCCGTCGACATCCGCCAGAGTGAGGATCGCTTAAGCAATGACGTTGTTTGTTCAGACGCCGCGCAACGACGATGCGATCGCGACATTCGGGCCCTACAGGCGGCACCTCAATGCA
>NZ_SIUB01000008.1 GCF_004310425.1 Hansschlegelia quercus
AAATGCCGTGCGTGGAGCGCCGGGCGACCGGCAACTACTCTACCCCCTGACGGTGGCCCGGCGCTCCCGCGCTTCCCGCCTGAACGAGACCCTCGCTGTTTGACCAAAGCTGGACAAGGGCTTTCCGGGCCGCCGGAGGATGTCGCGCGTCCGGGTTCCTGCGCTTGATATTGGGACGCCCCCTCACCCTTACCCTCTCCCGCAAGCGGGAGAGGGGCGTCAACGTCGCGCTATATGATCTCTAGACGCCGGCAGCGGCTGGATGAGGGGCCTTGGCGTATAACTCCACCGTCATCCCGGCTTGTCCCCGGACGACGACGGAGGAGCAGGCGCGAGAAGCGCTCCGCCCCTCGCCGCCTTCCGGTCCTAAGGCGGCATTGACGCGCGGCGCTTTAGGCGGAATCGTTCGGCCCTGTTGCGACGCAACATCGACAGGGATGAAGCGATGCCGCGTAAAAAGAAGGCTGCTGGGATCGGCGAATTCGGCGGCGCGCCCGAGGTCGCGGATTGGGGCGGCTCGCTGACCTCGATGCCGCTTTACTGGATGTTCGAGGCGACGCAGGCCTCGCTCGGGCCCGCCCGCGCGCTCGCCGACGCCGGCAAGCTCTACTTCAAGAACCCGGTCAATCCGGCGTCCCACACCGAATGGGGCCGCAAGGTCGGGGCGATGTGCGAGGTGTTCGAGCGCGCCACCCGCCGCTACGGCAAGCCCGAATTCGGCATCGAATCCGTGCTGTGGCGGGGCGAGCGCGTCGCCGTCAGTCAGGAGGTCGTCTGGCGGCGCCCATTCTGCGACCTGATCCGCTTCAACCGCGCGCTCCGGCCGGGCGTCGCGAAGCAGCCGAAGCTGCTGATCGTCGCTCCCATGTCCGGCCATTACGCCACGCTGCTGCGCGGCACGGTCGAGGCCATGCTGCCCGATCACGAGGTCTACATCACCGACTGGACCGACGCCCGGCTGGTGCCGCTCTCGGAAGGCTCCTTCGATCTCGACGACTACATCGACTATCTGATCTCGATCTTCCATTTCATGCGCGGCGAATGCCACGTGATGGCGGTGTGTCAGCCGGCCGTTCCGGTGCTCGCTGCCGTGGCGCGGATGGAGGCCGAGGGCGATCCCTATTCGCCGCGCTCCATGACGCTGATGGGCGGTCCGATCGACACCCGCGAAAACCCGACCGCGGTGAACCAGGTCGCGATCGATCGCGGCACCGAGTGGTTCCAGCGCAACGTCGTCACCATGGTGCCGTGGCCCCACCCCGGCGCGATGCGGCAGGTCTATCCGGGCTTCCTGCAGCTCACCGGCTTCGTGAGCATGAATTTCGACCGGCACGTCAGCGCGCATAAGGAGTTCTTCCAGCACCTCGTCGACGGCGACGGCGACGGCGCCGAAAAGCACCGCGAGTTCTATGACGAGTACCTCGCCGTGATGGACCTCACCGCCGAGTTCTACCTGCAGACGGTCGACACCGTGTTCGTGCGCCAGGCGCTGCCCAAGGGAGAGATGACCCATCGCGGCAAGCCGGTCGATTGCTCGAAGATAAAGAGCTGCGCGCTCATGACCGTCGAAGGCGAGCGCGACGACATCTCCGGCGTCGGCCAGACCAGCGCCGCGCACACGCTCTGCACGGGCCTCAGCGACGACAAGCGCGTTCACTACCTGCAGGAGCGCGTGGGCCATTACGGCGTGTTCAACGGCTCGCGTTTCCGCGCGGAGATCGCGCCGCGCATCCGCGACTTCATCCGCTGGAACGAGCCCGCAGCGCAGAAGGCGCCGGCGCCCGCAAAGCGCCCGGCCGAGTCCGGCGGCGTCTCCTCGGCCGAGGAGACGGCGGCCGGCCCGCTCGTGACCGGCTCGGCGACCAAGACGCAGGTCCGCGCCAAGCCTTCAGCTCCAAAGGCGGCGGCCTCGAAGCCATCGCGGAAGCCGGCCGCGCGCGGCGGCAAGGCTTCCGCGCCGGCCGACGACCTGACCCGCATCACCGGCGTCGGGCCGAAGATCCAGAGCCAGTTGAACGAGGCCGGCATCTTCCATTTCTGGCAGATCGCCAAGCTCTCCGCCGCCGAGATCCGCGCGCTCGAGGAGCGGTTCAGCCCGCCCGGACGCATCACGCGCGACAAATGGGTGGAGCAAGCGGAAAGGTTGACACACGCCGACTAAGGGCTTCCCGACACAGCGCGAAGGTGTTTTGGCGGCGTCGCTTGCCCTGAAGGCTCCCAGGACAAAAAATTGGGAGTGAGCGGTTTTCTTATGAGCCTTTTATACAATATGAGGACGCAGATAAGCGGGCTTCGGACCGTCAAGAGCGGATGCGAGCAAGCTTAGGTCGTTTCTAGTCCTTATTATTAGAGAAAGACTCCAAGATGAAGCTCTCCCTCAAGGCCGGCGCCGCGATCACCGCTTTCGTCTTCGCCGCTTCCCCCGTCCTCGCCGCATCCGGCGCCGACGCCCTCAAGGCGCTCAACAAGGACAATGACGATTCTCTCGAGATCGCCGAGGTTATCCACGCCGGCGCCACGACCTTCACCGCGATCAACCCGGACGGCGACACGACGCTCGAGAGCGGCGAGACGAAGGGGCGTCTGACGGAGAAGGACTGGGCGCGCGCCAACAAGGACGGCGATCAGACGCTCGAAATGGACGAGTGGCTCAAGATCCTCCGCACCCGCTTCAAGCGCGCAGACGCCAATAAGGACGGCAAGCTGACCGCCGCGGAGCTCGACTCCAAGGCCGGCCAGGGCGTCCTCGTGATGATTATGAAGTGACCTCGGACGCGACCCCGAAAACGGCCCGCGTCGTCTCCACGGCGCGGGCTTCTCATTGACCATTCGGATCGCATTCTCCGATTGGCGCCCCGCAATCCGGCCGCTGGCGCCGGGTCAAGCGGCGGCCGCCGTCGGCGACGTCCACGGGCAGGACGATCTGTTCGGCGCGCTGCTCAACGCGCTGGCCGACGATCTCGCTTCGCGCAGCGCCGCGCCCGTGATCGTCCAGCTCGGCGACCTCGTCGACCGCGGGACAGGCTCTATCGACGCGCTTCGGCGGGCGCAGCGTGGCCTGCCCGGCATCTCGTTCGTGACGCTCATGGGCAATCACGAGGACTGCCTGCTCCGCGCCCTCGGGGATGACGAGGACGACGCGCTCCGCTGGTTCAACTGCGGCGGCGCGACGACGCTAGCCCAGCTAGGGCTCAGCCCGGATGACACAGATTGGCGCGAGCGCTTACGGTCCGGCGTCGGCGACGAAACGCTCGACTGGGTCGCGCGCCTGCCCACTGCTCACCGGATCGGCGACCTGCTGTTCGTCCACGCCGGCATCGACCCTGAAACGCCGCTTGTCGCGCAGGACGCCACGACGATGATGTGGGTCCGCGGCCCGTTCCTCGACAGCGACGGGCCCTACCCGGAAGGCGTTGCGGTGATCCACGGACACACGCCGCAGAAGAAGGTCGAACTTCGCCACCCCCACCGCGTCAATCTCGATACCGGAGCGTTCCGTTCGGGCGTCCTGTCGGCGCTGATGATCGCCGGCGACCGCATGCGCCTCGCGCAGGCCGTCCGCTGAACCGGCCGCACTTGTCTCGCGTCGGCGCGGCGACATAGGGTCCGGCTCCGTCATATCGCCGACGCTTAAGGCCTCTCTTGGACTTCGACCGCCCTCCCGACCGGATGCTCGCGCAGCGGCATCTGAGGCTCGACACGCTGGTTCGGCTGCGCTGGCTCGCCGTGGCGGGGCAGAGCTGCGCGGTGGTCGTGGTCCATGCGGCCCTCGACGCGCCATTGCCGATCGCGTTCTGCCTCGCGGTGATCGCCTGCTCGGCGGCGCTGAACGTCGCCGCCCGACTGCTTTATCCGATCACCTATCGCCTGAACGCCAATGCCGCCGGCCTGCTGCTCGGCTACGACATCCTCCAGCTCGCGGCGCTGCTTTATCTCACGGGCGGGCTGGAAAATCCGTTCTCGATCCTGTTCCTCGCCCCTGTGATGATCTCGGCGACGGCGCTGCCGCCGCTGACGACCGCCATGCTCGGCGCCGCGGTCGGGAGCTTCGCGACGCTGCTCGCCCTCCGCCACCTGCCGCTGCCATGGCCGGGCTCGCAGTCGATTGACCTGCCCTTCCTCTACGTCACCGGCGTCTGGGTCGCCCTGATGCTCGCGCTCGGCTTCATCGGCGTCTACGCCTGGCGCGTGGCCGAGGAGGCGCGCGAGCTGAGCCAGGCGCTCGCCGCGACTGAGCTGGTGCTCGCCCGCGAGCAGCATCTTTCCGCGCTCGACGGGCTCGCCGCGGCCGCCGCCCACGAGCTCGGCACGCCGCTCGCGACCATCGCGCTTGTCGCCAAGGAGCTCGAACGCGCGCTGACGCCGGGCCCGCATGAGGAGGACCTCAAGCTGCTGCGCGAGCAGGTCGCCCGATGCCGTGAGATCCTGAGAACGCTGACCTCGCTTGACGAAGGTGGCGCTCCGTTCGAGACGCTCGCGATGCGCGAACTGCTTGAGGAGATCGCGGCGCCGCACCGCAATTTCGGCGTCGCGCTCGACATCCGGTCGGAGGGCGATGCTCGCAACGAGCCGGTCTGGCCGCGCAATCCGAGCGTGCTCTACGGGCTCGGCAATCTCGTCGAGAACGCCGTCGACTTCGCGGGCTCGAAGGTCACGCTCGTCGCGCGCTGGACGGACGACCGCATCGACGTCGACATCGGCGATGATGGGCCGGGCTTCGCCGCCGACATCATAGGACGGCTTGGAGAGCCCTATGTTTCGACCCGCGCCGCGGGACGCGACGCGCCATCGGAGGCCGGAGGGCTCGGCCTGGGCTTCTTCATCGCCAAGACGCTGCTGGAGCGATCCGGCGCGCAGGTCTCGCTGTCGAACGCCGCCCTGCCCGATCACGGCGCGCGGATCCGCATCGTGTGGCCGCGCGCCCGCCTGGCGTCCGGGCCGGAGACCAGCCTGGTCGGCCTTGATCGCGCGGCCCCGTCCGCGGCCACTTGATCGTTGACGGATGAGGCCCGGCTTGATAGGTGACCGGCTCTCGCGGCCGGCTTGAGAATTCCGCCGCTCGTGCTTTTGACGGCAGCGCCCACAGCCGCGGCCGAATACTCTTTGAGGATCGCACCCATGGCCAACACGCCGTCGGCCAAGAAGGCCGCCCGAAAGATCGCCCGCCGAACCATCGTGAACGGCGCGCGCCGCTCGCGCGTCCGCACCTTCCTTCGCAAGGTCGAAGAGGCGTTGGCCTCCGGCAAGGCGGACGACGCCCGTTCGGCGCTCGCCGCCGCGGAGCCGGAGATCATGCGCGCCGCCCAGAAGGGCGTGCTGCACAAGAACACCGCCTCTCGCAAGGTGTCCCGCCTCGCGGCCCGGGTGCGCGCGCTTTCCGCCGCCTGATATATCTCTTTCATGACGGTTGAAGACCCGGCCTCGCGCCGGGTTTTTTCGTTTGTGGCGCCGGCGCGACTGGCATGTGAGCGTTTTTACGGATGCTGAATCCGGCTTGACTCGCAAAAAGCGGCCGCCCGCAACCTCTGCGAGTCTACATGACGTTTCCGATCATGGAAAACCATTTATTATCAATAGCTTGCTCCTTAGACGCGGACACGGGGTTGGAATCCGCCGAGCAACGTGCCCGACTCGACGGAGCCTCGAAAAAGAATCTTTCCACGCATTTTTCGGCCACAGCCGATCTTCGAGCGGGCACAAATTTGCTGGCTATGCAGGGTTTTGCTGCGATGCCCGAAATGGCGCCGCGGGGGATGTTCGAAGCCGCTCGGAGCGCCCCGAATCGATTCCGCGAAAACGGGCCATTGCGCCGTCCGGAGCCGCTGGCTATCGTCTGACCCATGGAGAGCGCGGCACTAATTTCTTCCGTCTGAAGAGTTTATGCGCCGACCTCCTGATGTAATCCCAAGTTGTGACGAATGCGATCAGGCGGGCGAAAGCTCGCCGGCGGGGTCTCTGCTGCGCCCCTGACGATCACGTTCTTCGCTCTGCTCGGGTCGCGTAGCGAGTACATCTTCGGGGTTCCCTTTAGCGAACTGAACGGGGCGCCGCCCTTCGCGGGCTGCGATTGGATCTTGATGTCTTCTTCTATGTCGGCCTATGCGGGGGACGTGACGCCTCAGGACGCCTGGGCGACGCTTGAAGGCGACGAGGCTTCGGCGCTGGTCGACGTCCGCACCGTTGCGGAATGGACCTTCGTCGGCGTGCCGGAGCTCGGCGACGTGGGCAAGCGCGCCCTGCTGAAGGAATGGCAGAGCTACCCGTCGGGGCAGGTCGACGCCGCCTTCGTCGACAAGGTCGGTTCGGAGCTTTCGGCCGCGGGCCTCTCGAAGGACGCGCCGGTCTTCTTCCTCTGCCGCAGCGGCGCCCGCAGTCAGGCCGCCGCGGCGGCGATGGCGGCCGCAGGCTGGAGCCGCTGCTTCAACGTCGTCGGAGGCTTCGAAGGGCCGCCGAACGCCGAGCGTCATCGGGGATCGACCGCCGGCTGGAAGGCCGACGGCCTTCCCTGGTCGCAGTCCTGACGCCTCCTTCGCTTCACTCCTTCTGACCGTCGAGCCTTCCGGAGAATTTTCATGTCCGTTTCGCAGTCGGCAGCGCGCTCTGGCGGTTATCTCGGGACTGAGGATCGCGACGGTCGCGACCCAGCCTGGGAGACGGTCAGCCAGCGGTTGCGCGCCGAATATGGCGAGGACGTCTATACGAGCTGGTTCACGCGGATCGTCCTCGACCGGATCGAGGATGGGGCGGCGTTCCTGACCGTGCCCACGCGCTTCCTGAAGTCGTGGATCCAGGCCCATTACGCCGAGCGCATCGCCGCCGTCTTCGCCGAGAGCGATCCGCGGGTGGCCCGCGTATCGATCGGCGTCAGGGTCGCGGCGCCCAAGCTCTCGACCCCGCCGCGCGATTCCGTCATCGCAGTCCCGGTCCCCGAGGCGCTCGGCGCCCGCACGGGCAGCGCCGTCGTGGCGCCGTTCCCGCGGGTCGACGCCAATCGGCTGGCGGGTTCGCCGCTCGACCGGCGACTGACCTTCGACACCTTCCATTCCGGCCGCTCGAATGCGCTCGCTTTCGCGGCCGCTCGCCAGATCGCCGAAGCCCGGCCCGGCGACCCGGTCGCGTTCAATCCTCTGGTGATCCACGCGGCCGTCGGCCTCGGCAAGACCCATCTGCTGCAGGCGACCGCGCACGCCGCCGAGGCGACCGGCCGGCGCGTGACCTATCTGACCGCCGAGAAGTTCATGTTCGACTTCGTGGCGTCGCTGCGCGCCCAGACCGCGCTCGCCTTCAAGGAGCGGCTCCGCGCCATCGACGTGCTGATCATCGACGATCTGCAGTTCCTGCAGGGCAAGACCGTGCAGCAGGAGTTCGGCCACACGCTGAACGCGCTGCTCGACGGCCGCCAGCAGGTGATCGTGGCGGCCGACCGCGCGCCGGCCGAACTCGAGGCGATCGACGAGCGCCTACGCTCGCGCCTCGCCGGCGGACTGACGCTTGAGATGGGCGGCCTCGACGAGGAGCTCCGGGCCAAGATCCTGGAGATGCGGATCGCCGCGGCGAAGCTCGCCCATCCCCGCTTCGACGCGCCGGCCGAGGTCGTCGCCTATGTCGCCCGCACCGTCACCGCCAACGGCCGCGACCTCGACGGCGCCGTGAACCGGCTGATCGCCCACAACACGCTGAGCAACGCCCCCATCACGGTCGAGATGGCGGAGGCCGCTTTGCGCGACCTCGTGCGGCAGGTCGAGCCGAAGCGCGTGAAGATCGAGGAGATCCAGCGCATCGTCGCGCGGCACTATCAGGTCAGCCGCGCCGACATCCTGTCCTCGCGCCGGACCCAGACGGTGGTGCGGCCGCGCCAGATCGCGATGTATCTGGCGAAGCAGCTCACCCTGCGCTCGCTTCCCGAGATCGGCCGCCGCTTCGGCGGGCGCGACCACACCACGGTGCTTCACGCGGTCCGCAAGATCGACGAGCTCGTGAAGGGCAGCCCCACGCTCGCGGACGAGGTGGATCTGCTGAAGCGCATGCTTCTGGAGTGATTCTCTAAGCGTTTATTCGGCGGCCTGCTGGAGCCTCTGACGCTCGCGCGTAAGCTGGTCCATGTGCCGGTCGAGGTCATATTTGAGCAGAGCGACCTCGTCCGCCTTGGCCCAGGCGTGAATGGTGATCTCGACGCCGCTCGCGCTGAAGGCGCTCGGCTTGATCGTCGGCTCGGGCGAATTCAGCACGTGGGGATCGTCGCGCAGGAAGGCGCCGATGTCGCTCACGATCTGGTTGACGTCGCCGTCGGGCGCGGTCGTGGTGATCTCCAGCCTGCGGGTCGGATAGGCCGAATAATTGACGACCGCCGCTCCCCAGACCTGAGCGTTCGGGATCAGCACCTGGACGTTGTCGTCCGTCGCCAGTTCGGTGAAGAAGAGCGACAGGTCCTTCACGATCCCCTTTTTCCCCGCGATCTCGATGCGGTCATTGGCGTGGAAAGGCCGGAACAGCAGCAGCATGACGCCGGCGGCCATGTTCGAGAGCGTGCCTTGCAGGGCGAGACCGACCGCAAGGGAGGCGGCGCCGAGCACCGCGACGAGGCTGGTCGCCTGGATGCCCACCACCTGCAACATGGCGATCAGCACCATCGCGAGCAGCGCGTAACGCACCAGGCTCGCAATGAAGCCCGCCACGGTGACGTCCATGTGCTTCGATGCGAGCAGCAACCGGTGCGCGGCGGCGCCGGCCAGATTCGCCAACCAGAAGCCTATAATCGCGATCAGGATCGCGCCGAGGGCGCTCGTGCCGTAGGTGACGGCCAGTCCTGTCAGAACGGTGAAATCAATCGGGATTTGGGGCAAGCTCGCCTCCTCTCGCTTGAGCGCAGCCCTTCCGCATCGCGGTCAGCGGGCTCGGCGTTTGGACGTCCGGAGGTAGGTCGTAAGTCCGGAGATGTCACGGGGGTGGAGCGTTGGGCGCGACGGCTTGTCCCGCCGCCCCGCCTGAGGCAATGTCGCCAGCCCCGAGGCGGACCCCGCCGCGGGACGCACGCGGGCAGCACCCCGCGACGCGCGACCTTCAGCCCCTGGAGCGGGACGAAAATGCGAGCGACCCTCGAGCGAGCGGCCCTGCTGAAGGCCCTCGCCCACGTTCACCGCGTCGTCGAACGGCGCAACACGATCCCGATCCTGGCCAACGTCCTGTTGCGCGCCGGCGACGGGGGCTTACGCCTGCAGGCGACCGATCTCGATCTCGAGATCGTCGAGACCGCGACCGCCGAGGTTGCGCAGGCCGGCGCGACGACGGTGCCCGCCCACACCTTCTACGACATCGTCAGGAAGCTTCCCGACGGCTCGCAGGTCTCGCTCGAAATGGGCGGCGAGCGCGGCACCCTCGTCATCCGCGCCGGGCGCTCGCGCTTCACGTTGCAGACGCTGCCCGACAGCGACTTCCCCGATCTCGCGGCGGGAGAGCTTCCGGTGCGCTTCACAGTTGGGGCGACGGATCTCCGCCGCCTGATCGAGAAAACGCAGTTCGCGATCTCGAACGAGGAGACGCGCTACTACCTCAACGGCATCTATCTTCACGTCGCCGAAACCGCCGGCGTCTCCACGCTTCGGGCCGTCGCGACTGACGGCCACCGCCTCGCCCGCATCGAGATTCCCGCGCCGGAGGGCGCCAAGGGCATGCCGGGCGTCATCGTGCCCCGTAAGACGGTCGCGGAGATCCAGCGTCTGGTCGAAGACCCCGAAGGCGAGGTCGCGGTGGAGCTGTCGCCGTCCAAGATCCGCATCTCGATCGGCTCCATCGTGCTGACCTCGAAGCTGATCGACGGCGCCTTCCCGGACTACAACCGCGTCATCCCGACGGGCAACGACAAGCGCCTGACGGTCGATCGCGCGGAATTCGCGAGCGCCGTCGACCGCGTCTCGACCATCTCCTCGGAGCGCGGCCGGGCGGTCAAACTGTCGCTCGCGGATCGCAAGCTGGTGCTCACCGTCACCAATCCCGACAGCGGCAACGCGACCGAGGAGATCGAGGTCGACTACGACAGCGATCCGCTCGATATCGGCTTCAACTCCCGCTATCTGCTGGACATCGCCAGCCAGCTCGAAGGCGACACCGCCCTGATCCGGCTCGCCGACCCCGGCTCGCCGACGCTGGTCCAGGACCGCGAAGGCGCGCCTGCGCTCTACGTGCTGATGCCGATGCGGGTGTGAGGGGCGAACGTTCTATCGATCGGGCGGAACGCTCTCCGGCCCCCTCGCCCGCTTGCGGGAGAGGGCATCGGGTGAGGGTTTTTCCAGAAGGCGTGGTCGACGTCCCCTCATCCTTACCTTCTCCCGCAAGCGGGGGAAGGAGGCCCGGCCGTCACGGCTGACCGATGACCCTCCCCCGCCGCACCGCCGTGACCCGGCTGCGTCTCACCAACTTTCGATCCTACGCCGCGCTCGACCTTGGCTGCGGGCCGAGCACGGTCGCGCTGGTCGGTCCGAACGGCGCCGGCAAGACCAACATCCTGGAGGCGATCTCGCTGCTGAGCCCCGGCCGAGGCCTGCGCCGCGCGCCGCACAGTGATTTTCCGCGCGCCGCCGGTGACGGTTCGTGGGCGGTTGCGGTCGAGCTCGACGGCGAGGACGGGCCGGTTCGGCTCGGCACCGGCGTGGAGCCCGGCGCGAGCGACGGCTCGCGCCGCTGCCGGATCGACGGACAGACGGCGTCGGGCGCGGGCGCCTTCGCCGAACACGTCAGGCTCGTCTGGCTGACGCCCGATCTCGACGGCCTGTTCCGCGGCCCCGCGAGCGACCGGCGCCGCTTCCTCGACCGGCTGGTCAACGCCGCCGACCCCTCCCATGCCGCCCGCGCGTCGGGCCTCGAACGGACGTTGAGGGCGCGCAACAAGCTGCTGGAGGAGACACAAGCGGACGGCCGCTGGCTCGACGCCTTGGAGCGTGAGCTCGCCGAACTCGCAGTATCGGTCGCCGCCGCCCGCGTCGAAACGGTCGGTCGGCTCGCGGCGCTGATCGGGGAGCGTCGCGATCCGGCCTCGCCCTTTCCAGCCGCGGCGATCGCGCTCGAAGGCTCGCTGGAGCAAGAACTCGCCGGCCGGTCGGCGACCGAGGTCGAGGACAGCTATCGCAGCCGCCTAGCTGACAGCCGCCGTCGCGACCGCGCCGCGGGCCGCACGCTCGAAGGCCCCCATCTCAGCGACCTCGTCGTCCGCCACGAGGAAAAGGACATGGCGGCCGCGCGCTGCTCGACCGGCGAGCAGAAGGCGTTGCTGATCGGCCTCGTGCTCGCCCATGCGAGCCTTGTGGCGCGCATCGAGGGCGCGGCGCCGGTCGTGTTGCTGGACGAGGTCGCAGCCCATCTCGACCCTGTCCGACGCGCCGCATTGTTCGCCGCCATCGATGCGCTTGGAGCGCAGGCGTGGCTGACCGGCGCCGACCCGCTGGCATTCGCGGAACTCGGGCCGGGGGCCCGGATTTTCGCGATTTCCGACGGCGCCATCAGGCCATTGTGAGGCGGGTTTTCAGGCCTCGCGCGCACGTCTTGCAGACGGCTGTGGAAAAACGCTTAAAACGCATTATATGACAATTGGTTAGAGCCAGCCGCCCCGACGACTCCGCCAAGCTGATTTCAGGGCTTCAGAGGTCGCTTTTTGCGGCCCGAGGCGTTACAAGAAACCAAGGCGAACGCCTGATTCCGCAACGTCCACGCGAGCTCGAGCACGCGCTCCGAGCCATCGTCCGCAACGCGGCCGCCTTCGACGACCGAGAGACAGAAAATCCGATGACCGACCAGACCCCGAACGGCGCCGACGATTACGGCGCGGATTCGATCCGCGTGCTCAAGGGTCTCGACGCCGTCCGCAAACGCCCCGGCATGTATATCGGCGACACCGATGACGGTTCCGGCCTGCACCACATGGTCTACGAGGTCATCGACAACGGCATCGACGAGGCGCTCGCCGGCTGGGCGAACGAGGTCACCGTCACGCTGAACCCGGACGGCTCCTGCACCGTCACGGATAACGGTCGCGGCATCCCGACCGGCATCCACACCGAAGAGGGCATCTCGGCCGCCGAGGTGATCATGACCCAGCTGCACGCCGGCGGTAAGTTCGACCAAAACTCCTACAAGGTCTCCGGCGGCCTGCACGGCGTCGGCGTCTCAGTCGTTAACGCGCTCTCGACCAAGCTCGTGCTGCGGATCTGGCAGAACGACAAGGAGCACGAGATGTCGTTCACCCACGGCGTCGCCGACGCGCCGCTGAAGGTGAACGGCCCCTCGAACGGCCGCCGCGGCACCGAGGTGACCTTCACGCCGAGCTTCGAGACCTTCACCGGCGTGCGGGAGTTCGACTACGGCACGCTGGAGCATCGGCTGCGCGAGCTCGCCTTCTTGAACTCAGGCGTGAAGATCGTGCTGACCGACGCCCGTGGCGTCGAGCCGAAACGCGAGGAGCTCTATTACGAGGGCGGCGTCGAGGCCTTCGTGCGCTATCTCGACCGCGCCAAGTCCCCCCTCATCACGACGCCGATCGTGCTGCGCGCGGAGAAGGACGGCATCGGCGTCGAGATCGCGATGTGGTGGAACGACAGCTACCACGAGAACGTGCTGTGCTTCACCAACAACATCCCCCAGCGCGACGGCGGCACGCATCTCGCGGGCTTCCGCGCGGCGTTGACGCGGCAGGTGAACGGCTACGCCGACGCCTCCGGAGTCTCGAAGCGCGAAAAAGTTTCGCTCACCGGCGACGACGCGCGCGAGGGGCTGACCTGCGTGCTATCGGTCAAGGTGCCGGACCCGAAATTCTCGTCGCAGACCAAGGACAAGCTGGTCTCGTCCGAAGTGCGCCCCGCCGTCGAGAACCTCGTCAACGAGGCGCTGAATCGCTGGTTCGAGGAACATCCCGCGGACGCCAAGACCGTCGTCGCGAAGGTCGTCGAGGCCGCGGCCGCCCGCGAGGCCGCCCGCAAGGCGCGCGAGCTCACCCGCCGCAAAGGCGCGCTCGACATCGCCTCGCTGCCCGGCAAGCTCGCCGACTGTCAGGAGCGTGATCCCGCCAAGGCCGAACTGTTCATCGTCGAGGGCGACTCGGCCGGCGGCTCCGCCAAGCAGGGCCGCGCCCGCGAGTTCCAGGCCGTGCTGCCCTTGCGCGGCAAGATCCTCAACGTCGAGCGCGCGCGCTTTGATAAGATGCTCGGCAGCCAGGAGATCGGCACGCTGATCACGGCGCTCGGCACCGGCATCGGCCGGGACGAGTTCAACCCGGACAAGCTGCGCTACCACAAGATCATCATCATGACGGACGCCGACGTCGACGGCAGTCATATCCGCACGCTTCTGCTGACGTTCTTCTACCGCCAGATGCCGGCGCTGCTCGAGCGCGGGCACATCTTCATCGCCCAGCCGCCGCTCTACAAGGTCGTGCGCGGCAAGTCCGAGCAGTACCTCAAGGACGAGAGGGCGCTGGAGGACTACCTGATCGATCAAGGCCTCGAAGGCGTGACGCTGCGGCTCGGCGGCGGCGAGGAGCGGTCGGGCCTTGATTTGCGCACCGTCGTCGAGACCGCCCGGCAGATCCGTTCGCTGCTCGGCCAGCTGCATTCGCGCTACCGCCGCTCCGTCATCGAGCAGGCGGCGATCGCCGGCGCGCTGACCCCGGACGTGCTCCACGACCAGGAAAAGGCGCAAACGCTCGCGAATACGATCGCGAAGCGGCTCGACCTGATCTCGGAAGAGACCGAACGCGGCTGGGAGGGCGGCGCCTCCGAAGAAGGCCTGACCTTCACCCGGACCGTGCGCGGCGTGCGCGAAGCGGCGAGCATCGATGCCGCCTTCATCGCAAGCGCAGACGCCCGCAAGATCGAAGAGCGAGCCGCCGGCATGCGGGAAATCTTCGGCAGAACCCCGCATCTGCTCCGAAAGGAAGATTCCTCGCCGGTCCACGGTCCGAGCGCGCTGGTGGACGGCGTGCTCGCCGCCGGCCGCAAGGGCGTGTCCTCGTTGCAGCGCTACAAGGGCCTCGGCGAGATGAACCCGGACCAGCTCTGGGAGACGACCCTGGACGTCAACGCCCGCACGCTGCTGCGCGTGCACATCAAGGAAACGGATGAAGCTGACGACATCTTCACCAAGCTGATGGGCGACGTGGTGGAGCCCCGCCGCGAGTTCATCCAGGACAACGCGCTGACTGTCGCCAATCTCGACGTGTGAGATCGCGAAAACCCCATCAGGCGTCCTTAGGAACCGGCCCGAGTCGAGATCGTTGACCCCTTAGCGGAGGGGGACGCGATGAGCCTGGACGATCCAAACAGCCCGGACATCGATCGCGATCGCGCGAGCGGGGGTCGGAAGCCGAGTTTCGGCAAGTCGTTCACGATCATCGTCATCCTTGCGGCCCTGGTCGCGGGCGTCGCTTTGTTCGTGTCGAACCGGTCGGATCCCTCCCGGGAAAACGATCCGCATACGACGGCGCCCACCACCCGTCCTTGACGGGCGGCTGTCACAGTGCGCTGCAACAAAGCCGATTGTGCTTTGGCTTCAGGCCTTTCATTATCCCTCCGGTTGAACCGGGGGATCATGACGATGGCTGGCAGGCACACGCGGCGGGATGTTCTGAAGGTCGGCGGCGCGGCCGCCGCGGGCTTGGCGCTCTCGCCCCTAGGCTCAGGATCCCTGCGCGCCGCCCAGCCGCTTAAGATCGGCGTCGCCTATGTCTCGCCTATCGCCGACATCGGCTGGACCAAGCAGCACAGCCTCGGCGTCGACGCGATCAAGGCGAAGTTTGGCGACAAGGTCGCGGTCACCGTCATCGAGAGCGTCACCAACCCGCAGGACGCCGAGCGCACCTTCGGCGACATGGCGGCGAGCGGCCACAAGCTGATCTTCGGCACCAGCTTCTCGCACGGCACGCCGCTGCAGAAGGCCGCGAAGCGGTTTCCCGACGTCAAGTTCGAGCACTGCTCGGGCATCGTGCACCTCAAGAACCTCGGCACCTTCGAGGCGAAGTATTACGAGGGCACCTACCTCGCCGGAATCGCCGCGGGGAAGATGTCGAAGACCGGCAAGATCGGCTTCATCGGCGGCTTCCCGATCCCCGACATCGTTGGCCCAGCGAATGCGCTGCTGCTCGGAGCGCAGAGCGTGCGGCCGGACGCGACCTGCAGCACGATCTTCCTCAACTCCTGGTTCGATCCCGGCAAGGAAAAGGACGCCGCAGCGGCGCTGATCGCCCAGGGCTGCGACGTCATCTGCGGGATGACCGACACGCCGACCAGCGTTCAGGCCGCGGAGAACGCCGGCGTCTGGGGCATCGGCTACGCGAGCGACATGTCGAAGTTCGCGCCGACCAAGCACCTCACCGCCTTCACGCTCGACTGGACAAGCGAATATGTCGGCGCGACCCAGAAGGTGCTCGACGGCACGTGGACATCCGAAGAGCGCTGGGACGGCCTGAAGGAAGGCGTCGTGAAGATGTCGCCCTACAACGCGGCGATCCCGGACGACGTGAAGGCGTTGCTCGCGGAGAAGGAGGCGGCCATCAAGTCCGGCGCGCTCCACCCCTTCTCCGGCGAGATCCGAGCCCAAAACGGCGAGGTGAAGGTCGCCGCCGGGGTCACGCTGGACGCCAAGGGGATCCGCAGCATCAACTGGTTCGTGAAGGGCATGTCCGGCTCGCCCGGCTGAACCGGCGGTCGCCTCGCGCCAGCTTGGAACGCCTCAAGATTGAGGCGCAGCGCTTGCTCAAGCAGCGGTCGATCCTCTAACGTCCGCGCCGATGCCCAGGCCGCGGAAGACACGCGGCGGGCGCGAGCGACGCATGGCCGGCGCGGCCTTGGAAGGGCGGCGAGGCCGATGGCGCCGCGGGACCTTAAGCGAGCGAACTCCCATGGATTCTGCGAACAAGATCTATGTCGGCTACGACAGCCGCGAAGACATCGCCTGGCAGGTGTGCCGCCACTCGATCGCGCGCCACGCCTCGAAGCCGATCGCGACTCACCCGCTGAAACAGACGACGCTGCGTGAACTCGGGCTCTACACCCGCGACGCCGACAAGGGGGCTTCGACCGAGTTTTCGCTCACCCGCTTCCTGACGCCCTATCTCGCGGCGACCGAGGGCTGGTCGATCTTCGTCGACTGCGACTTCCTGTTCACCGCTGACGTGAACAAGGTCTTCGAGGGCCTCGACAAGTCCAAGGCTGTCTACGTTGTCCAGCACGATTACACGCCCGCGAACGCGGTGAAGATGGACGGCAAGGCGCAGGCGGTCTACCCGCGCAAGAACTGGTCGTCCTTCATCATCTTCAACGGCGCGAACGAGCACGTGAAAGCGTTGACGCCGGACGTCGTGAACGCGGCGGCGCCGGCGCATCTGCACCGCTTCTCCTGGCTGCCGGACGACAGCCTCATCGGCGCTCTGCCGCTCGAGTGGAACTTTCTCGAGGGAGAATACCCCAAGGCCGAGAAGACGCCGGCCGCGATCCACTACACCAATGGCGGCCCGTGGTTCGATAACTGCCAGGGCGTGGACTACGCCGATCTGTGGCTCGCCGAACGCGACATGGTCGAGCGCCGGATGGCCGCGGAGTAATCCGCGAGGGGCCTTTCCGCCGGAGGCCTCGCCTCAGACGGGCGGGGCCTGGAACATCAGGTAATAGGCGACCGCGCCCACGATGAGGACGATCGCCGCGACGAGCGTGACACGCGCGGCGACGCTCGCCCCCGTCGAGCCCGGCTCGACCACCTCGGACGCCCCGATCGCTTCCGGCTCCGTGAGCATTGGCACGGCCGTGGGCGCGATCGGCGTCGGGCCGCCGGTGATAGGCGGCGTCTCTGCGATCAGGACCGCCGGTCCTTCCGCAGGCTCCTCGTAGACCAGCGGCGGGGCCTCGGCGAGCGGCGGAGCCTTGGGCGACGCCGCATAGCCCGCATCGAGACGCGCCGCGACGGCCGCGAGCGTCGCCTCTGCGCTGACCTTGCCGAAGCCGGTGACGAGGCGGGAGCCGAGTTGCCCGATCTTGCCGCCGACCTCGCCGGACGCCTTATAGGAGACCAGCGTCGCGCCGCCCTCCTCCGTCAGCGTCACGTCGGCGCGGCCCTTGGCGGAGCCAGCGGCTCCAGCGTCCCCGTCGCCGATCAGCGAAAATCGCTCCGGCGCCGCCTCGTCGACTCGCGAGAGCCTGCCTGAGAACGTCGCCCTCACCGGCCCCACCTTGCCCTCGGCCGCCGCGTCGAAACCGTCGCCATTCGTCTCCAGTCTGGTGCAGCCGGGCGCGCACTCCCGAATGAGCGCGGGGTCGGCGAGCGCCGCCCAGACGGTTTCGCGCGGCGCGTTGATGCGGTGGGAGCCAGAAAATTCCATCGGTCGCCAGCGTCGCTTATGGGTTAAGGAGGCATCTTCTATGGCGCGTCGACGCCGCCGGTCCAGTGCGCCGGCGTCGATCTCGCGTCGCCCGTCTCCCAAGGACGCCCGATGACCGATTACGTCTTCGCCCCGCCGCCCGTCCCCGCGATCGCCGTGCGCGGCTCGTCCGCCCTGTTTCCCGCACGACGGGTCTATTGCGTCGGACGGAACTATGCGGCCCACGCCGTCGAGATGGGTCACGATCCAGACCGCGAGCCGCCCTTCTTCTTCATGAAGACGCCGGACGCGCTGCTCGGCGACGGCGGTGTGTTCCCTTATCCGCCGGCGACCTCGGACGTGCATTACGAGGTCGAGATGGTCGTGGCGCTGTCCAGCGGCGGGCGCGACATCGCCGAGCAGGACGCGCAAGGGCTCGTGTTCGGCTATGGCGTCGGCATCGACTTCACCCGGCGCGATCTGCAGGCGGAGGCGAAGAAGCTCTCCAGGCCGTGGGACGTCGGCAAGGCGTTCGACCATGCGGCGCCCTGCGGGCCTCTCGCCCGCGCTTCCGAGATCGGCCACCCGACGCAGGGCGCCGTGACGCTCGACGTGAATGGCGTTCGAAAGCAGACCGGCGATCTCGACCAGCTGATCTGGACCGTCCCGGAGATGATCTCGCTGCTGTCGCGCCTGTTCGAGCTGGGAGCCGGCGACCTGATCTTCACCGGCACCCCGTCCGGCGTCGGCCCGGTCGCGCGCGGCGACCGGCTAAATGGTTTCGTGGAGGGCGTCGGCGCCCTATCCGTGACGGTCGGATGACGCGGCGGCTCACCTTCACGTGAGCGTCGCACAGCGGGAATAGCGTCGCTGGCGATCCGGCGGCGGCCTTTGCCGTCGGCCCTCGCAGGAGCCGCCGATGGCGCATATCGCATCCCACCCCGCGCTCAGCCAACCGGCAGGACCACGCGGCAGCGCCGGCGTGTTTGCGGCCGGCATCTTCGCCGCCATCCTGCTGATCGGCGTCGGCTACGCTGGCATGAGCCTGCTCGAGGATCTGGAATCCGCCCCGCCGGCCGGCATGCTCGCTTACGTCCTGCTGTTCCTCGCGCTGCTGATCGCGCTCGGCTTCGAGTTCGTGAACGGCTTCCACGACACCGCCAACGCGGTCGCGACGGTGATCTATACGCACTCGCTGAAGCCGAACCAGGCCGTGATGTGGTCGGGCATGTGGAACTTCCTCGGCGTGCTGACCTCGTCGGGCGCCGTCGCGTTCGGCATCGTCTCGCTGCTGCCGGTGGAGCTGATCCTCCAGGTCGGCAGCGACGCCGGCTTCGCGATGGTGTTCGCGCTGCTGATCGCAGCGATCATCTGGAACCTCGGCACCTGGTATTTCGGCCTGCCGTCGTCTTCGTCCCACACGCTGATCGGCTCGATCATCGGCGTCGGCCTGATGAACCAGCTGATGGCGACCGATCCGAGCGGGACGTCCGGCATCGACTGGAGCCAGGCGCTCGGCATCGGCAAGTCGCTGCTGCTGTCGCCCCTCGTCGGCTTCTGCGCGGCGGCGCTGCTGCTGCTCGCCATGAAGGTCGTGGTCAAGCGCCCGGAGCTCTACGCCGAGCCGAAGGGCGCCAACCCGCCGCCGCTCTGGATCCGGGGTCTGCTCATCCTGACCTGCACGGGCGTGAGCTTCGCCCACGGCTCTAACGATGGTCAGAAGGGCATGGGGCTCATCATGCTGATCCTGATCGGCACCGTGCCGACGGCTTACGCGCTCAACCGCGCGGTCGAGCCCGCTCAGATGGACGCCTATGTCGTGAACGCCGGAAAGGCCGCCGATGCGCTCGGGGCGCACGCGCAGGGAGCGCCTGCGGTCACCGGGGATCCCCGGCCGGCCGTGACGAAGTTCGTCGGGACCCGGGCGCTCCAGCCCGACACCCTCCCCGCGCTGCAGAGCCTGATCGCGATCACCGCCAAGGACGTCGCCGCCTACGACAAGATGGCGGACGTTCCGCCGGAGAAGATCGGCAACGTCCGCAACGACATGTATCTGGCCTCCGAGGGCCTCCGCATCATTCAGAAAAGCGGTCAGCCCGCCTTCGCGCCGGACGAGGTGAAGGCGCTCTCGGCCTTTAAGGGCTCGCTCGACCAGTCCACCAAGTTCATCCCGATCTGGGTAAAGGTGGCGGTGGCGATCGCGCTCGGCCTCGGCACGATGGTCGGCTGGAAACGGATCGTGGTGACGGTCGGAGAGAAGATCGGCAAGACGCACCTGACCTACGCGCAAGGCGCCTCCGCCGAGCTGGTGGCGATGGTGACGATCGGCGCGGCGGACATGTACGGCTTACCCGTCAGCACGACGCATGTGCTGTCCTCAGGGGTCGCCGGCACGATGGCGGCGAACCATTCCGGGCTGCAGATCTCAACCCTCCGCAACCTCGCAATGGCCTGGATCCTCACACTTCCCGCCTCGATCGCCCTGTCTGGCGCGCTGTTTTGGATCTTCCGCCACGCTTTCTGATCAGCGCGCCGCGCCACATAACGACAGCCCGCGGATGATCTGCGGGTTCAGGAACGACGCATCCGGCGCGACGGTCCGCATCGACTGGGATCAAGTCGACAGCGCAGTCGCCGCCGCGCCCGACGCTTTTGTTTGGCTCCACCTCGACGTCTCCGACGTCCGCGTCCAGCGATGGCTGAGCGATCAGCCATCGCTCAGCCGCGAGACCAAGGCGCTCCTGCTCGGCACGGAGAACCACGTTCCGCTGCGCGTGGTCGGCGACGCCGCCATGGGCGTCGTCAGCGATCTGCATCATGATTTCGACGACGATCCATCCGCGGTCGGCGCGCTCCGCGTCTTCTTCGACGAGCGTCGCCTGATCACGGCTCGAAGGCATCCGCTCCAGGCCGTGGACCGGCTGCGCCGCACCGTCGAGCGCGGTCGCTGCGAGCTTCGCCCGATCCCGATGATCGCTGCGCTCCTCCATCATCTCGCCGACGCCTTCATCACCCTGGTGCATGAGGCCACCGTGGACCTCGACGCCATCGAAGCCGCGATCCTCGACGATGCGGGCGAGGGCGCAGCCGATCTCGGCCGGGTGCGGCGACAGCTTGCGCGTCTTCGGCGTCATCTCGGACCGCAGCGTCTCGCGCTCGGCGCGCTTGGAGCGCGCCCGCCGGCCTGGGCGTCTTCGGAGGATTCCGCGACGCTTCGGGACGCGGTCTCGCGCATCGATGGCGTCGGCCACGATCTCGATCTCGCACAGGAGCGCGCACGCCAACTGCAAGACGAGCGCGCCGCGGCGCTCGCCGAGATCACCAACCGGAACCTCTACGTCCTCTCGATCTTCACCGCCGTCTTCCTGCCGATGACGCTGGTCACGGGGGTGTTCGGGATGAATGTCGGCGGCTTGCCGGGACTGAACGACCCCAGCGGATTCTTCTGGACGATGGTCCTGATGGCCGCGACCGGCGGCGCCACTCTGGTCGTGCTGAAAATCTCGCGGATATTCTGATCAGCCTGAAGCAGGGGTTCGCTCTAGGGATGATTGTCTCGTCGCGCCGCAGGGTCTATGGGCCTCGCTTCCGAAGACGTCGTCGCCTGAAAGCCAGCCCTTGCCCTCCCCCGCCCGCAACTCGCCCGCCCGCGTCCTGTTCGCGAGCCTGATCGGCACGACGATCGAGTTCTTCGATTTCTACATCTACGCCACCGCGGCGGTGCTGGTGTTCCCGAAGCTGTTCTTCCCCAGCAGCGATCCGGCCTCGGGCGTCCTGCAATCCTTCGCGACCTTCGCGATCGCCTTCTTCGCACGGCCGTTCGGGGCTGCGATCTTTGGGCATTTCGGCGACCGGATCGGCCGCAAAGCGACGTTGGTCGCCGCGCTGATGACGATGGGCGTGTCGACGGTCGCCATCGGCCTCCTGCCGGCCTATGCGCAGATCGGCGTTGCGGCGCCCCTGCTGCTCGCGCTGTTCCGCCTCGGCCAGGGTCTTGGGCTCGGGGGCGAATGGGGCGGCGCCGTGCTGCTTGCGACCGAGAACGCGCCTCCCGGCAAGGAGGCCTGGTACGGGATGTTCCCGCAGCTCGGCGCGCCGATCGGCTTCATCTGCTCGGCGTCAAGCTTCCTCCTGCTCGACTGGGCGCTCACCGACGAACAGTTCTTCGCCTTCGGCTGGCGCGTTCCTTTCATCGCGAGCGCCCTGCTCGTGATCGTCGGGCTCTATGTCCGCCTCAAGATCACGGAGACGCCGGCTTTCAAGGAGGCGCTTGACCGCCACGAGCGCGTGCGCGTGCCGATGCTCACGGTCCTGAAGGAGCACACCGGAATCCTCGCGCTCAGCACGCTGGGCGCGACCGCGACCTTTACCATTTTCTACCTGATGACGGTGTTCGCCCTGAGCTGGGGCACCAGCGTGCTCGGTTACGCCCGCCACGACTTCCTGCCGTTGCAGATGATCGGCATGGTGTTCTTCGGGCTGCTTATCCCCGCCGCCGCGCGCCTTGCCGACCGCATCGGGCGTGAGGTCACGCTGATCTGGGCGACGGTCGCGATCTTCCTGTTCGGCTTTCTTTTCGAGCCGCTGTTCGGCTCGGGCGGCGTGGCCGGCGTGATCCTGTTTCTGGTGATCGGCCTTGGCCTGATGGGCGCGACTTACGGACCGCTGAGCTCGGCGCTCGCCGAACTGTTCCCCACGGCGGTGCGCTACACCGGCGCCTCGCTCGCCTTCAACCTCGCCGGCATCTTGGGTGCCTCACCCGCGCCCTATGTCGCAACGTGGCTGGCTCACGCCTACGGTCTGGCGGCGGTCGGCTGGTATCTGTCGGCGGTCTCCGCCGTGACCGGACTCGCGCTCTATGGCATCGCGCGGCGTTCGGCGCAGTTCGCGCCAAGCCAAGCGTAGCCACCCCGGCGCTCCGTGCGAATGCGCCCTGCGCGACCCGCGCCAAAGTCTTTCCAAAATATAATCCGGCTTACGAGAGGTAATAGAGAACTTTTCGAGTTGGGCCGCGTTCATCACACGAACTCGGATTCATCGACTGGATATTCATGTGAACGCCAAGTCAAAGTTGGACGTCTTCGTCCTTTATGATCGAAGCGAGACGTGATTCCGGAACCGGAGAAAGAGGCGTGGATAGAAAAGGCCGCTGCCGAACCAGAGCTCTCCACGATATCTCTCGCCGAGGAGAAAGTCCGGCTTACTAAGCGTAAGGTCGAGACCGGTAGAGTTCGTGTAAGCACATATACTGAAACGACCGAAAAACTGGTGAGCGATATCCTCAGGAGTGAGGATGTCGAGTTGACGCGTGTTGCGTTCGATAGGCCCATCAGCGACGGGGAAGATTTGCCTCAAGTTAGAGTTGAAGGCGATCTTACGATTATCCCCGTCATCGAAGAGATCCTGTTCGTCGAAAAACGGCTTGTGCTCAAAGAAGAACTTCATCTCCGCCGCGTGACGACGGAAGACGAAGTTGAAATTCCGGTCACGTTGCGTAGGCAGCATGCATTGGTTGAGCGTGTAGAAACCAGTATACCCGACCCAATAGAGAGCAAGGACGCCACGTCATGACCCAGACCATCACTGCGATGTACGATTCGCCAGCCGAAGCCCAAGCCGCCGTCGAAAAGCTTGTCAGCGCCGGCGTCTCCCGCTCCGCTATCCGCCTCGTAGCCGGTAGCGATAAAGCCGCCAATCAGGCCGGCTCGTACGATCACGCTACCGATGACCGGGGCTTCTGGGCCTCGCTCAAGGATATGTTCATGCCGGACGAGGACCGTTACGCCTACAGCGAGGGCCTCAATCGCGGCGGCACGCTGTTGACCGCCCAGGTTCCGGACGAAGACGCCGAGGGCGCGATGGACATCGTCGAGGAGCACGGATCGGTGGACCTGAACGAGCGCGAAAGCGCCTGGCGCAAGGAAGGCTGGAGCGGTTATCAGAAGCCGGGACTTGGCGCATCTGGCACGCCCGCCGGCGGGGTCGTGGGCTCTGGCGGCTCGTCCTCGGCGTTCGAATCCGGCGCGATCGACGCGGGTTCGACGCGGTTCGAGGGCCGCACCGCGGGCGCAGACGAGCAGACGCTCTCCGAGGTCGAAGAGCGTCTTCAGGTCGGCAAGCGTGTGGCCGAGCATGGCCGGGTCCGTCTGCGCTCCTACGTCGTCGAGACGCCTGTCGAAGAGCAGATCACGCTCCGGGACGAGAATGTGCACGTCGATCGGCGGACGGTGGACCGTCCCGTTACAGCGGCCGATGAGGCGCTGTTTGCGGAGAAGACCATCGAGGCCGTCGAACGCGGCGAGCACGCCGTGGTCAGCAAGGACGTCCGCGTCACCGGCGAAGTCGGCATTCGCACGGAGCAGAGCGAGCGGACCGAGACGATCTCCGACAAGGTCCGGCGCACCGAGGTCGAAGTCGAAGACGACCGCGGCGAATTTGAGCGGACCGGCACGTCTGGCGTTTCGAACGCAACGAAACGCTAAGCTCAACTCACTTCGGATTACTGCGACGCTCCGCCTCATCGGCGGAGCGTTTTCAGTTTGTTTACCATCTCTCCGGCCACACTAGGGACGCCGGAGGTCACGCCGCATGCGCACCATCCACGTCGAGCAGGATCTACGGTTCCGCTTTCCAGGTCAGTCCGCGGACTTCGATGAAGGCGTGGAGATCGGCCTTCTGATCGCGAGGATGGCGGATGGCGTCATCGCATTCGAGCAGACGGTCGCCGCATCCACGCTCGAGCAGGCTTCCGCCGTCGCGACGCGTCTCGGTTATCGTCTGTCGGTGCTTCGAGCGGACGACGAAAGACTTCTGCTCTCGGTGTCCCGTTTCAGCAGGCGTCCGCAGCTCAAGCTCGTCTACGAGAGAGCGTCAGCGCTCTGAGATTTTTGGTCCGTCGGCGAGCCACCCCGCGGGCGGCGGCGTCTTCGGCTCATAAGGGCAAAGGTCGCGGATCAGGCAGCGCCAACATTCCGGCCGCCGCGCCTTGCAGACGTAGCGGCCGTGCAGGATCAGCCAATGATGCGCGTGCCGGCGGTAGCGCTCCGGCACGACCTTTTCCAGGCCGATCTCGACAGCGAGCGGCGTCGATCCGGGCGCGAGCTGAAGGCGGTTGCCGAGCCGGAACAGATGGGTGTCGACCGCGATCGTCGGTTCGCCGAAGGCGTTGTTCAGCACGACGTTCGCAGTTTTCCGACCGACGCCCGGCAGCAGCTCCAGCGCCGGGCGCGACGGCGGCACAGCGCCGCCATGCTCGTCGATCAAGCGCTGCGACAACGCCACGACGTTCTTCGCCTTGGCGCGGTAGAGGCCGATGGTGCGGATCAGTTCCTGCACGCGCTCTTCGCCGAGCCGGACCATAGCTTCCGGCGTCGCGGCCTCCGCATACAGTCTGCGCGTCGCCTTGTTGACGCCGACGTCGGTCGCCTGAGCGGAGAGCACGACGGCGACGAGCAGCGTATAGGGGTCGACATATTCGAGCTCGCCCCGCGGCTCGGGCTCACGCGCCTGAAAGCGGCGGAACATCTCCTCGACGGTCGCCGGAGGAAGTCGCTTGATCCGGCTGCGCCGGGCTACGGCCACAGGCTTTTTCTCGGGGCGGGACTGACGATCGGCCATGTCGGGACCTATACTTCGCCGATGACCATGGACGCCAGACGGCCGGCCGCCGACGCCACGGTGTTCGCCGCAGAGATCACGCCCCACCGGTCGCTCGGTAGGCGGGGGTATCTCGCGGTCATGGTCGGATTCGGCGTGCTTTCGACGATCGTCAGCGTGCCGTTCTACCTGCTCGGCGCATGGCCGGTGCTCGGTTTTCTTGGGCTCGACGTGCTCGCGCTCTGGATCGCGTTCCGGCTCAGCTTCGCGCAGGCGCGCGCCTGCGAGCAGATCGTGCTGACGTACTTCGAGCTCCTCGTGCGCAAGGTCACGCCAGCCGGCGCTGCGAGCGAATGGCGGTTCAACCCAGCCTGGGTGCGCATGGAAAGCGAGAGCGACGAAGAGTTCGGCATGACGCAGCTGTCGATCGCGGAGAAACGCCGGTCGATCCATCTCGCGGAGGCGCTGTCGCCTCGCGAACGCGCGGACTTCGCGACGCATTTCGGACGCGCGCTCGCCACCGCGAAGGCCGGCCCGCGAGGCGCTCCGACGCCTGGCCACGATCAATGCCCAGCGACGCCGCCCACCTAAACTTTTGTGAGGAAAGGATTCCGGAACCGATTTGCGGGTCCGGCGTTTTCACATCACGACGGCGCGTATAAGGGGGGAGCGTCGTCCCGCGACACATTCGCCTCCTCTCGCCTGAAAGGACGACGAGCTATGGAAGGCCCGCTCATTGGTATTCTGATCACGGTCCTCGTGATCTTCCTCGTGCTCTACCTCATCGGCATGCTGCCGATCGACGGGCGCGCGAAGCAGATCATCCGGATCATCGTGATCATCATCGGAATCATCTCGCTGCTGAAATATCTCGCAGTATTTTGATGCCAGACGTGAACGGCGGGCTCAGGCCCGCCGTTTTTCGATCATCGGCATCCGCTCGCCACGCAGCATGCGCTCCCAGCGGAGCGCGTGATCGACAACCAGGTCGATATTGTCGCGGCTCGGCTTCCAGCCGAGCTTCGCACGAATAAGCGTCGCGTCCGCGATAGAGACGTAGGGGTCGCCCTCGCGTCGTGGCCCTTCGACGACGGGAAGCGGCTTCCCCGTCACACGATTCACTGCGTCGACGACTTCGCGCACGGAATAGCCGTGCCCGTAGCCGCAATTCAGCGTCAGGCTGCCGCGATCCTCGCGCAGATGCCTCAGCGCCGCCACGTGCGCATCGGCGAGATCGGAGACGTGGATGTAGTCCCGCACCCCGGTTCCGTCCGGCGTCGGCAGGTCCGTGCCCATGATCTGGAGCTTCGGCCCGATCCCGAGCGCCGCTCTCACAGCCAGCGTGATCAGGTTCGACGCGGCCGGGGACCTCTGCCCGGCGCGCATCGCGGCATCGGCGCCGGCGACATTGAAATAGCGCAACACGACGTAAGACATGCCGTAGGCCGCGCCGACGTCGCGTAGAATGCGCTCCGACATCGCCTTGGACGCGCCGTAGGGCGAGGCCGGATCACACGGAGCGCTCTCCGGCGTCGGCGTTGGCGGCGCCATGCCGTAGACGGCGGCCGTCGACGAGAAGATGAAGCGCTTTACGTTGGCCGCGACGAGGGTCTCCAGGAGGCCATGGGTCCGCAGGGTGTTCGCGGCGTAATATCCGAGCGGATCACGCACGGATTCAGGCGCGACGATGCGGGCCGCAAAATGCGCGACGGCGTCGATCCCATGTTGGCCGAGCGTCCGCATCAGGAGCGCGTTGTCGCCGACGTCGCCGATGACGAGCGGCACGTCGGCCGGCACGGCCTCACGGAAGCCGGTCGACAGATTGTCGAGCACGACGACCGGCTCGCCCGCATCCCGCAGAGCGAGAACCATATGGGAGCCGATGTAGCCGGCGCCGCCGGTAACCAGCACGGTCATTGGGTCCGCTCCTAACCTGACACAGGAAGACGACCTTAAGGCGGGAGGCCTTACGGTTTGGTTGCGTGCGGACAGGTCATTGCGCGCAGCAAGCGCTAACGGTTCGTTAACGCCGCCGGGTGATTGTCTGCGCCGGGTTCAGCATGTGAGGAGTCGACCCGTTCATGCGGCAAGCCATCAGGTCGGATGCGCAGGCGTCCAATGGCCGCTGGTGGCGGGGCCTCGCAGCGCGGTCGACGGCGGCCGTCGGGGCTCTTCTGGCCGGGCTATCGATCATCATGATCGTCACGGTCGCCCTGTCCGTGAGATCGGCGACGATCGACACGATTGAAGCCGATCTCGTCGCCGACGTCGAGATGATCGCCGCGGATCTGCAACAGCACGATTTCTCGTCCGCGCATTTCGACACGCTCGCCCCGCGCCTCGGCGGCTACGCTTATATCGTCGGGGCCGACGGCGCCGTGCTGGTGGGCGCCACGCCCGCGAATGCGTGGCGCTTCTCCAAGCAGTCTCTTCCGGGCTCCGCGAGCGAAAGCGCCGCCTTGGTCGCCCGTGCGGACGGCTTCGCTCACGCAGCCAAGCCGATTGTCGTTCGCGGACAGCCGGCCACGCTGCGGATGGGCCGGTCGCTCGCCACCGCCCAGGACGCGGCGCTCGCCGCTGCGGCGCGTGGCGTGCTCGCGACGCTCGCATTCCTCGCCCTCGCGCTTCCCACGGCGGCCCTGCTGACCGATCGCGCCGCAGCTCCCCTGCGGGCTCTCACGCGCGCCGTCTCCAGACCCGGCCAAAGCCAGGAGGCTCTCGATCGTGCGGGTGGGCGGCGCGACGAGATCGGGGCGCTCGCCCGCGCCCATCTCTCCATCGCGCGCAATCTTGCGGAAAGCGCGGCGCAGCTTCACAGGCTGACGTTCGACGATCCCGTCACTCTGCTCCCCAACCGCGAAAGCCTGATGAGCCGCCTCGCCAGCGCGCTCCAGGTGGGCGAAAGCATTGCGCTCGTGAAGATCGAGATCGAAGGCTTGGCCCGCGTGATGGCGGGGCTCGGCCAGCGTCAGGGCGACGAAGCGGTCCGCGCCGCTGCCGCCCGTCTCAGGAAGGCGGCCACGGAGTGGGCGCTGCAGGCGAGCCCGCCGCCGCCGCGCGGCGCCGACGCGCCGGTGTTCGTCGCGCGCATCTCCGAGGCTCAGTTCGCGATGCTTGCGCCGGGCGTCGCTTCCGAGACGGCGCAGCAGCTCGCGGCGAAGGCCATCGCGGCGTTCGCCTCACCAATGCCGCTCGGCGAACACCACATCACGCTGACGATGTGCGCGGGCGTCGCCGTCAGTCCGTCCGACGGCGACGAGGCCGGCGCCCTGCTGCGCAGCGCGGACGCCGCGCTCGAGGCGGCGCGCGCCGCCGGCCCGATGTCGGTCAGGGCCGCGGCGGCCGACCTCAATCGGATCGCCTACGGACGGCTCAGGATCGAGGAGGATCTCCGCCGCGCGCTCGAACTCGGCCAACTCGAGGTGCACTACCAGCCGCAGATCGCGCTCGCGGACGGCGAGGTCAGCGGGGTCGAGGCCCTCGTGCGCTGGCGTCACCCGACGCGCGGATTGGTGCCGCCCGGCGAATTCGTCGAGGTGGCGGAGCAATGCGGCCTGGTCGAGCCACTCGGTCGCTTCGTGCTCGCCGACGCCTGCAAGCTGTGCGCGAACTGGGCCGCGGCCGGCGTCACGCTGAGGGTCGCGATCAACGTCTCGACCATCCAGTTCCGTCATCCGCGCTTCGCTGAAACGACACTCGATATCATCCGCGCCTCGGGCGCCGATCCCGCTTCGATCGAACTCGAGATCACCGAAAGCGCGGCGATGGGCGATCCGGAACACGCCGCACGCGAGCTCGCGCCGCTGAAGGCGGCCGGCGTTCGCGTCGCGATCGACGACTTCGGCACCGGATATTCGAACCTCGCGACGCTGACTCAATTGCCGTTCGACGTGCTGAAGATCGATCGCGCCTTCGTGCGGGACGCCCTCCACAGCCCGGCGGCCCATGTCGTCGTCGGAACCGTCATCGCGATGGCCGAAAAGCTCGGCTTCGAGAGCGTCGCGGAAGGCGTCGAGACCGAGGAGCAGCTGGATCTCGTGAAGAGCTGCGGCGCGACCCATGCGCAGGGCTACCTTTTCGCCCGCCCTCTGACTGCGGAAGCGCTCGAGGCATGGTACGCGAACCGGATGGTCGCGCGGCTGCGGCTGGTGACGCAGCGCGGGACGTCACCCATCATTGAGCCGTCGCGCCGAACCGTCTAGAACCCGCCGGCCTGACGCCAAGCCGAAAGCCGGGACCCGATGACCGGAACGTCTCCGAACCCTCACGATACCGCCCGCATTCTCGTCGAGGCGCTGCCCTACATGCAGCGCTACGACGCGGCGACCGTCGTGGTGAAGTACGGCGGCAACGCCATGGGCGACGCCGACGCCGCCCGCTGGTTCGCGCAGGACGTCGCGATCCTGAAGGAGGTCGGCATCAACCCTGTGGTGGTGCACGGCGGCGGCCCCCAGATCGGCAGGATGCTCGACCGGCTCGGCATCAAGAACGAGTTCAAGGCCGGCCTTCGCGTGACCGACGCCGCGACGGTCGAGATCGTCGAGATGATCCTCGCCGGGTCCATTAACAAGAACATCGTCGCCGCGATCAACGCCGAGGGCGGCAGGGCGATCGGCCTGTCCGGCAAGGACGGCGGCATGGTGTTTGCGCGCAAGGTCTCGCGCAGCCTGATCGATCCCCAAACCGGCCGCGAGGAGGTCGCCGATCTCGGCTTCGTCGGCGAGCCCTCCCAGGTCGACCGCACCGTGCTCGATTGGGCGATCAAGTCCGACTTCATCCCCGTCGTCGCTCCGGTCGCGGGCTCGGCGGATGGCCGCGAGACCTACAACGTCAACGCCGACACGTTCGCCGGCGCGATCGCCGGGGCCGTCGAGGCCAAACGCCTGCTGATGCTGACCGACGTGCCGGGCGTGCTCGACCGCGACAAGAAACTGATCCACCAGCTCACGATCGAGGAGGCCCGCCGGCTAATCGCCGACGGCACCGTCTCCGGCGGCATGATCCCAAAGGTCGAGACCTGCATCTACGCGGTCGAGCGGGGCGTTGAAGGCGTCGTCATCCTCGACGGCAAGACTCCCCACGCGGTCCTGATCGAGCTGCTCACGCCGGGCGGCGCCGGCACGCTGATCACGCGCTGAAACCGGAGACCGCCATGGCCGTCGTCCCGTTCAAGCGTCCGGAAGATTCCCGCCGGCCCAAGGCCGCAAGCGTAGCCCAGCGCAGCTTCGGCGAGTTCGCCGCGGCGATGCTCGTCATCGGCGTCGTCTGCTTCCTGATGCCGATGCTATGGGCCGGCGTCCCGCAGATGATGCTGGCGGTCGTCCATCTGCTCGTCGCCGTCGTCTACTTTACGCAGGGACCGCGGATCGCAGCCGGCGCCTGGATTGCGCTGACGCTGGTCTGCCTCGCGCTCACCGGCGCGCCCTCGCCAGTCACCTACGCAATCTCGCGCGCCGCAATCGCGCTCGACGCCGGGCTCCGATGACCGCGGCTTCGGCTTAAGGCCTGCGCTCTTGACCGAGATCGCGACGCCGCTAGCCTCCCGCACCCAACGCGCCGGAGGCTGCATGCCCGCCGAAATCGTCCTCGTCCCCTGCCTGTCCGACAATTACGCGGTGATCCTGAAGGATGTCGCGAGCGACACGATCGTCCTCGTCGACGCGCCGGAGGACGGCCCGATCGTCGAAGCGCTCGATGCGCGGGGCTGGGGCCTCACCGACATCCTCGTCACCCACAAACACAACGACCACGTCGCGGGCCTTCCAGCGCTGAAACAGCGTTATGGCGCTCGGATCTTCGGCCCGAAGGCCGAGGCCTCCTCCATTCCCGGCATCGACGTCGAGCTCGTCGAGGGCGATGTCGCGGCGATCGGGCCATGGGCCTTCGAGACCATCGCCACGCCCGGCCACACCAAGGGCCACGTCGTGTTCTTCGAACCCCGCGAGAAATGGCTGTTCTCCGGCGACACCCTGTTCGTCATGGGCTGCGGACGGCTGTTCGAGGATACGCCGGCGGCCATGTGGGACTCGCTCTCGAAGCTCGCGCGCCTGCCGAACGAAACCACGGTCTGGTGCGGGCACGAATACACCGCGTCGAACGCGAAGTTCTGCGCCGGGGTACTGCCAGACGACGCGGCGATCACCGAGCGGCTGCGCAAGGTCGAGGCGGCCCGCGCGGCGGGCCAACCGACCGTGCCGACCACGATCGGCGCCGAGAAGGTGACGAACATCTTCCTGCGCGCGGCCGAGGAGAAGGTCGCCGCCGCGGTCGGCCTGTCGGCTGAAGATCCCGCCGCCGTCTTCGCTGAACTCCGCGAGCGGAAGAACCGCGGTTGAGCTCGCTCGATGATCTTTCCGCGCAGGACGTCATCGCCCGGCTGAACCTCGAGCCGCATCCGGAGGGCGGCCACTTCCGCGAGACCTATCGCGACGAGGCGACGGATTCCGGCGGCCGGTCTCGCTCGACCGCGATCTACTTCCTGCTCGCCGCCGGCGAGGTCTCGCACTGGCACAGGGTTGACGCGGTCGAGGTCTGGCACTGGTACGCCGGCGGCCCCCTCGCGCTGACGCTCTCGGCCGACGGCCACGACGCGGAAGCTCATCGGCTCGGGCCGAACCTCATGTCCGGCGAAGCCCCTCAGATCGTCGTGCCTGCCGGCTGCTGGCAGGCGGCGGAAAGCCTCGGTCGCTGGACGCTGGTTGGATGCACCGTCGCGCCGGGCTTCGACTTCGCAGGCTTCGAACTCGCCCCGCCGGACTGGCGCCCGACGCCGCGGCCCTCAGGCCTCTAGCCTCTCCACTTTGCGCCGCGAGCCCGCCGCGGCGACGCCGGCGCCGAGGATGATCAGCCCGCAACCTGCGATCAGCGCGGCGCTTGCGGGCGCGACGCCCGCCACGATCAGCAGCAGGACCGAGAGCATCGGGCACGCGTAGGAGGCGACGCCGAGCAGCGCGACATCGCCGCGCTTCATCGCCCAGTCCCAGGCGAAGAACGCCACGCCGACGGGCCCGAGGCCCAAGGCACCGACCGCCGCCCACTGGCGCGCGCCCTCCGGCCAGACCGCCGGCTCGCAGGCGAGATGACAGAGAGCGGCGAGCGCCGCCGTCGCGAGGCAGAAGCCGGCGACCGCCTCAGTCGGCGTCGAGCGGAACAGCCGAGACGTCACCGAATAGACGGCCCAGACGAAGGCGCTCGCGAAGGCCGCAGCATAGCCCGGCCAGTGCGCCGCCTCGAACCCAAGGCCGCCTGTGCGCCCAACAATCAGGAGCGCAGTCCCGCCGAGCCCGCAGACCGCGCCGAGGACATGCCGCGTGGATAGGCCCGCGCCCGGCGCCACAGCTGAGAACAGCACGATGAGGAGAGGCCACAGATAGCAGATCGAGCCGGCTTCCGCCGGCGGCGCGAGCTTGAGCGCTGTGAAGTAGAGCAGGTGATAGCCAAACAGGCCGCCGACGCCATGGACCCACACGAGCGTCGGCTGGCGGAGGACGCGCAAGCCGCTGGGACGGAACGCGGCGACGACGAGCCCGACCGATCCGCCGATCCCGAAGGTCAGGGCCGTCAGCAGGAATGGCGGCGTTGCGCCGGTTTCGGCTGTGAGCAGCGCAAGCGCCGCCCAAAGCAGGATCGCCAGAAGTCCGATAGAGGTGGCGCGGGATGACGGCACGGCCGGTGATTAGACCGCACCGCGCCCGCCGTCATCCCTACGGTCAGGTGATGTACTGGCCGCCATTGATGGTCAGCGTCGAGCCGGTGACGAAACCGGCCTTCTCGCCGGCGAGATAGACCACGGCTTCCGCGATCTCCTCGGATTCGCCGAGGCGCCCCACCGGGATCGTCGCGATGATGCTCTCGCGCACCTTCTCCGGCACCGCCATCACCATCTCGGTCGCGATGTAGCCAGGCGCGATCGCGTTGACGGTCACGCCCTTCTTGGCGTTTTCCTGCGCCAGAGCCTTGGTGAAGCCGATGACGCCGGCCTTGGCGGCGGAATAGTTCGCCTGGCCCATCTGGCCCTTCTGGCCGTTGATCGAGGTGATGTTGATGATGCGGCCGAAGCCGCGCTCGCGCATGCCGTCGATCACCGGGCGGGTCATCGTGAACATCGAGTCGAGATTGGTGCTCATCACCTCCCGCCACTGCTCGAACGTCGCCTTGTGGAACATGGCGTCGCGCGTGATGCCGGCATTGTTGACGAGCACGTCGACCGGCCCGAGCTCCGCCTCGACCTTGGCGATCCCGTCCGCGCAGGCCTGGGGGTCGGAAACGTCCCACTTGAACACCGCGATGCCGTGCTCGGCCTTGAAGGCGTTCGCCTTCTCTTCGTTGCCGGCATAGGTCGCGGCCACGTTGTAGCCGGCGTTTTTGAGGGCGATCGAGATCGCTTCTCCGATGCCGCGGGTTCCGCCGGTCACGAGCGCGGTGCGCGCCATGTCATCCTCCCGTTGATCTGGGCGCAACAGCCCGTCGACGCCGGGGCTCATCCCCGGCCTCGCCTTTCAATTTCAGTTTTCGAGACGCGAGCGCGCTAGTCGCGCGCGACGCACATCGCGATGCCCATGCCGCCGCCGATGCACAGCGTGGCGAGGCCCTTCTTGGCGTCGCGGCGGATCATCTCGTAGATCAGCGTGGTCAGGACGCGCGCCCCGGACGCGCCGATGGGATGGCCGATCGCGATCGCGCCGCCGTTCACGTTGACCTTGCCGGTGTCCCAGCCGAGGTCCTTGTTCACCGCGCAGGCTTGCGCCGCGAAGGCCTCGTTCGCCTCGATCAGGTCGAGGTCGCCGATCGACCAACCGGCCTTCTCGAGCGCCTTTCGCGACGCCGGGATGGGACCTGAACCCATCACCGACGGGTCGACGCCGGCCTGCGCCCAGCTGACGATGCGGGCAAGCGGCTTGAGGTTCTTCGACGAGGCGCGGGACGCGGAGGTCACCACCAGCGCCGCCGCGCCGTCATTGATGCCGGAGGCGTTGCCGGCCGTCACCGTGCCGTCCTTGGAGAAGGCGGGGCGGAGCTTTGCGACCGATTCGAGCGTGGCGCCGTGGCGGATGTACTCGTCCTGGTCGACGACGACGTCGCCCTTCTTCGAGGACACCGTCACCGGGGCGATCTCGTCCTTGAAGCGACCTTCCTTCTGCGCGGCCTCGGCCTTGTTCTGGCTGGCGACCGCGAATTGGTCCTGCTGCTCGCGGGTGATCTGCCACTTCTCGGCGACGTTCTCGGCGGTCGTGCCCATGTGATAGCCGTTGAAGGCGTCCCACAGGCCGTCCTTGATCATCGTGTCGATGAACTTGACGTCGCCCATCTTGGTGCCGGAGCGCATATGCGCGGCGTGCGCCGACTGGCTCATGCTCTCCTGGCCGCCGGAGACCACGATGTCGCTGTCGCCGTTGCGGATCGCCTGGGCCGCGAGCGCGACGGCGCGAAGCCCCGACCCGCACACCTGGTTGATGCCCCAGGCCGAGGCCTCGATCGGGATGCCCGCCGCGATCGACGCCTGGCGCGCCGGGTTCTGCCCCTGCGCCGCCGTCAGCACCTGCCCCAAAATCGTCTCCGAGACCTCGCCGGGCTCGATTCCGGCGCGGGCGAGCGCCGCCTGGATCGCGACCTTGCCGAGTTCATGGGCGGGCAGCGAGGAGAGACCGCCGCTGAACGCGCCGACCGCGGTGCGGGCCGCGCCGACGATGACGACGTCGGTGTCTGCCATGAGAGCTCTCCTTAAGCCGAGCGGTCTTCGCAACCGCGAGACCACACCCGGTTAATGAGCGGCGCGCCCGCGAAGCGTCAACACGACCTTCGACGGCGCCTCCGAAAGGCGAGCGGCTCCGGACACCTCGGCCCGCGCGCGAATCCCGCTTTAAGAGCCCTGACGCTTGTCGAATCCGCAGCGGAAGGAGCTCGCGGCGTCGGCGGCCTCACGCGCCGTCGCCGCAGCGCCCGGCTCCTTGATCACGGCCATGAGACAGGACGTCCCGGACGGCTCTAGCCTGTAGACGACGAGGCGGTTCTCACGGCGCGAGGCAGCCGATTTGCCGACCCGATACTTCACGATCGCGGCGCGTGGCCGGCCAGTCGTCTTGTCGAGCCGCCACTCGACCGTGTCGGCAGGCGCGTACGACGCCCCGAGATCGATCTTCTCAGTGATGGGCCTGCGGCCGAACCAGAGCCCTTCGGACACATCGTCCTTGACCCAGTAAATCTCGATGTTTCCGACCCCCAGGCAGGCGCGGCGCGCGACGCCTGCGCCATTGTCGCCGCGGGTTGGGCAGCGATCGTAGTTGTGGCGTGTGTAGATGCTCTCCTTGACCTTCAACGGCTCCTGCGCTGCGGCAGGCGCCGCGACCGGGATCATGGACGCAGCGCCGAACAGCGCCGCTGCGATCATCACTCTACTAACAGCCATGAGCCCGGAATTCCTCGCGAATAGTTTTCAACATTAGGACGAAGGTCTTAGATCGCGCTGCACAAAAATATGGTCGACGCCTTGCTTTCGACTTATCGTTCAAACCTCGGTCCGCGCCCGCCTTTGTTCAGCGCGCGGAGATCCGAACACGGATCGCGCCGGGCGGAGAACGCTGCGTCATGCCGACCAAGTCCGATACGATCACGATCAAGAAATACGCGAACCGAAGGCTCTACAACACGGGGACGAGCACCTACGTCACGCTCGAGGACCTCGCCACCATGGTCAAGAAGGGCGACGACTTCCATGTCGTCGACGCCAAGACCAATGACGACATCACCCATCAGGTCCTGACCCAGATTATCTTCGAGCAGGAGAACAAGGGGCAGAACCTGCTGCCGATCAATTTCCTGCGCCAGCTCATCAGATTCTACGGTGACTCGATCCAGAGCTTCGTGCCGAAATATCTCGAGCTCTCAATGGGCGCCTTGGCCCGGGAGCAGGACAAGGTCCGTGGGCCGATGAAGGCGTTCGGCGCCCCGGCGCCGTTCCAGAACGCGGTCGAGGAGCAGATGCGCAACAACGTGGCCATGATGGAGCGCGCGTTCCGCATGTTCACGATGTTCCCTGGCGCGGACGGCGAGAAGACCGAAGAGCCGGCGGCGCAGCAGCCTGCCGCTACGCCGGCCAAGACCGACGACCTCGACGACCTCCGCCGCGAGATGGCGGAGATGCGCGCGCGTCTCGACAAGGTGACGTCGAAGGGCTGACCGGGGGTACGGCGCCAGCGCTCGTAGCCTATCGATCCCGCAACACGACGAACCGGGCGGCCTCTCTCAGCGCATCAGCCTCCGAGCCGAACGCGGCGAGCGCCGCATCGGCCTCGTCGACGAGCGATGCGAGCCGCGCCCGAGCGGCGTCGATGCCCATCAGGCCGACCAGCGTCGCCTTGCCGGCCGCCGCGTCTTTGCCCGTCGCCTTGCCGACCGACGCCGCATCCCCCGCAACGTCGAGCAGATCGTCGGCGAGCTGGAAGGCGAAGCCGAGAGACTCCCCGAACCGCAGCAGGGCTTCTTGCGCCGTCGCCGACGCGCCGCCGAGGACGCCGCCCATTGCGACCGACGCCGCGATCAGCGCGCCGGTCTTCATCGACTGGATCAGCCGAACGCCCGCCTCATCCGCGCCGCCGCCTGGGCCGAAGCGCCCTTCCGCCGCGAGATCGAGCATCTGCCCGCCGACCATGCCGCCGAGCCCTGAGGCGCGAGCGAGGATTGCGACCAGCGCAATGCGGACCGCGGGATCGGGATGCGTCCGCTCCTGCGCCAGCAGGTCGAAGGCGAGGGCCTGCAGCGCGTCGCCGGCAAGGATCGCGGTCGCCTCGTCGAAGGCGCGGTGCGTTGTCGGCCGGCCGCGGCGCAGATCGTCATCGTCCATTGCCGGCAGATCGTCGTGGATCAGGCTGTAGCCGTGGATGCACTCGACCGCGAGACCAGCCATCAGCGGTTCCTCGCCGGTGACGTCAAACAGCCGCGCCGAGGCCGCGACCAGCGCCGGCCGCAGCCGCTTGCCGCCGCCCAGCATCGCGTGGCGCATCGCGGCGACGAGCCGCTCGGGCCGGGCGATCTCGCCGGGCCGGGGCTTGGGCGACAGAACGCTGTCAAGCGCGACCTCGACGGCTTCCGCGGTTTCGCTGAGCAGCGCCTCGAAGCCGCTCATGCGATGTCGAGGATGACGGGGACGTGGTCGGAGGGCCGCTCCCAGCCGCGCGCTTCCCGCAGCACGGAGACGCCGGTCGAGCGCGCCACGATGTCCTCGCTCGCCCAGATGTGGTCGAGCCGGCGGCCGCGGTCGTTCACTGTCCAGTCCTGGCTGCGATAGCTCCACCAGGAGAACAGCTTTTCCGGATAGGGCGAGTGGGCCCGCACCGCGTCCACCCAGCGGCCGGCGACGCGCATGGCGTCCATGCCCTCGGTCTCGACGGGGGTGTGGCTGACGACCTTGAGCAACTGCTTGTGGCTCCACACGTCGTCGGGATGCGGCGCGATGTTGAGATCGCCGACCATGATCCGACCGCCCGTCTCGGCGATGCGCGTCGACCACGACGTCAGCTCTTCGAGGAACTGGAGCTTGTGCGCGAATTTCGGGTTGATCGCCGGGTCCGGCTCGTCGCCGCCTGCGGGGACATAGAAATTGTGCAGCGTCACGCCTTCGAGCGGGCCAGCCGCGAAGGTGGTGGCGAGGTGCCTGGCGTCGTCCTTGTCGGCCCAGCGCTCCCGCGCCGTGGTGACGAAGGGCAGGCGCGAGAAGGTGGCGACGCCGTGATAGCCCTTCTGCCCGTGGATCGCGACGTGCTCGTAGCCGAGCTTGCGGACCTCCTTCAGAGGGAAGCAGTCGTCCGCGCACTTCGTCTCCTGCAGGCACAGGACGTCGGGCGCGTGCTCCGCGACGAGCTTGGCCACCAGCCCGATGCGCAGGCGCACGGAATTGATGTTCCAGGTGGCGATGCGGACGGACATGAACGAAGGCGTCTCGGGAGGGGCCGCCGGGCTTTACGCGATCCCGTTTCGGGATGCAAAAACCATCCTCCAGACGCGAAGACGCCCGACCTCCGGGGGAAAGGTCGGGCGTCTGGCGCTGAGCGCTCCGCCGATCGGAGGAACGGCGGAAACGGGGCGGACCACGGAACCTGCGACGGGGGAGGCGCAGGTGAACTCCGGGCTATTCGCCCCGCTCGAGATCGCAGATGGGAGGTCGCTAGCGCAGCGTCAAGCGCACGCCTGCGTGAGCAGCCACGCGCTCAGCATCGCTGCCATGCGCCGGGAGCATCTCGGCCTTTGACCTTACCGGCCGCCGCCCGGCCCGCGGGTTCCGCTCGGCGCCTGGACGCGGAACACGCCGGGGTCGATCTTCGCCTGCGGATTGAGGTCGGAAAGCACCACGGACGTGTCCATCCCCTGCGCGTCGGTCACCGTCCACTGGCGCAGCTCGTAGTTCTGGCCGGAGAACAGCAGCTGGATCTGCGCCGCGCCGCCGATGGCGTTCTTCTGGATGAGCACGACCGAGACCATGTCGGGCTCCTGGTAGACGCCGATCACGTCGGTGTCCTTCATCAGGTCGATGTTCGCCGACAGCAGCACGCGCAACGGCGTCTGGCTGAGCGGCCAGTTCTCCTGCGTCGCGAGCTTGCGGTTCTTCACCACCACGGTGTTGCCGTTCGAGACGATCTCGAGCGGGCTCGGCGGCGCATACTGGAAGCGGATCTTTCCGGGCCGCGACAGATAGAGCTTGCCGACGCTGCGCGAGCCGTCCGGCCCGGTCTGCTCGAAGCTCGCGGTCAGATCCTGGATCGAGTTGAAATAGGCGTTCACGCGTTGCAGCGTCGCCCGCTGGGCGGCGTCGAGCTGGTTCACCGGCACGCCGCGATTGCCCGCGGCCGGCTGGGCCTGCGGCGGGGGCGGCACGTCGGCCGGCGCGCCCGAGGCGGACTGGGCGGCCGCGGGCGCGGCGGCGAGCGCTGACAGGATCGCGAAGGCGGCGGCGGAACGGCGAAGCGTCATGACGGGATTTTCGACCTTCCGGAACTCGAAACGGGAACAGGGACCGTAACGCGGCCCCGTGGCCGATTTAAGGGCCTCGCCGCCGATTGCGAGCCCTGCCGACTCGTTAGCAGCTTCGCAAGACGCTCCGCCGTAACCGCCATCCTCCGCCGTCATCCCCGACTTGTCCCGGGATCCATTTGCCGCCGCGCGTTGAGAACAGACCGCCGCGCGCCCGCTCACTCCCGCGCCGTCGCGTTTATGGATCCCGGGACGAGCCCGGGATGACGGCGGCGGGAGGTCTTGCGGACGCGCGAAATCCTCCGGCTGCCCGGATCGGCTTCAGGCCCGCTTTGGTCAAAGAGCCCCGGCGAACGACTTCGATCGCCGCACCTTACGGGGAAAGCGCGGAGCGCCGGGCCACCGTCAGGGGGTAGTGTAGTTGCCGGTCGCCCGGCGCTCCACGCGCGACGTCTCCCGTCTGGCTGCGGACGAAGTCTCGGACATCAATGGTTTTTCCCGCAGACATTCGCGTCCGCTTCGGGCGGGTCCCGGACCGATCCGGCCTTTGGAGCCGGGATCCGAAATCCGCCGCCATGCGCCCTTACGCCACGAAAGGCGCGCCCGTCTTAGTGCGGGCGGTTCTCTTCCCCGACGAAGCCCCCGCGCCCTCTTGAGGAACGCGCGAGCCGCGCCGACGCCGCAACAGACGCCCCGGGGCCGACACTTCCGGTCATGTCAGCCGCAGGCGCCGCTCCTCCCCCGCATGGCCGGCCGGTCCGGACACGCCTTCCGACGGGGAAGGATGTGCGGAAGAGAGCATGAGGCGGGGTGGAATGTCAAGGAATATTTACCCACATCAGCTTTCTCGCCATCGAACGGGCGCGCGCCTCTGCCTGACCCTTCGACGACAATCAGACTGTCCGTTTGCAAGGACTTGCCGGCTTATTATCCCGCGAGCGACGGAAGCGGAATGGCGGTTTTAGAGAGTCTTGCGGTAAGCGGCCCTCCGGCTACGATTGTCTTGTCGTGACCTCCCGTACAAGATTGATCCATGCTGGGCTATCGACGGACGTCATTTCGCAAGGCACATGCCTTACTTGGCTCGCTTCGTCGGAACCTGTCGGATTTCGATTCTTTGATCGCACTACAGCAATTGCTGACACGTGAGATCATGCGCGCGGAGCGCAGGGTTCCTGGCCTCCGCCTAATGCTGAAGACAAACCCGAATGATGCGAGCGTCAATCGTCGCCTCGAGGGATATCGCCATGCCGCATACATCTGGCGGTGCTTCGGCGACGCGATCGCCTTCCTTTATATGGATAAGCATGCCCTCAAACACACCTTCTACCATACCGACAAGGTAACGCCAAAGCAGAGCGCAGGCTTTTTAGGCAAAACCGGCATGGCGCATGAAATCGCGCTGGTTGAGTTTGCAAGCTCCAAAGGGGTGCCGGCGATGCTGACCGATCTCACGAACACCATACGCCATGGTGATGTGTGCCTGATGGGCGAGCCGGACCCTTACCTTATAGAGGTGAAGACTAGTATCGACCTCAACTCCCGTGGAAGGCGGCAAAAGCGCAGCATCGAGAAGTTGCAATCGTTTTTTAAAAACGACTTCAGCAGGGAACTGCGTGGCTCTTCATACGTCCAGCGCGTTGAGTACAAAATTTCAGAGCGTGATTACGCCAGCGAGATGGCGGCTTGCATTGCCGAAGCAATGAAAACGGGTCACGGCGTCCGGATGCCCGAACCTGGGTTGCTCTACATCGCAGCGACCAGGCGTTCCGCCGTCGAGGACGCCTTGAGCCAGGTTGAGGTGTCAGGAACGACGGTATTCCTTCTTAACGAGATTAAGTCGCAGAGGAGTTGGTCGCCCTACTATCCCTTCACATTGTCGCTTCAGGATTTCGAGCACCTTTGGGCATTCAGCCGCGGGACCGTCTATCTGATGGTGATAGTGGATTATTTGATGATGGTGACGACACTGAAAAGTGCGGGTCACCAAGCCGTTTTCGATCCCGATGCGGGAGATTTCCCTATTCGCTTTGTGCTGGATTCAGGTCAGATGGGAGCTATAGGCACGCACCTGTTAACTCGGATCGGGCTTGAGTTTCTCTCGCCATCGGTAATTGCTTTGTCTTCGGTCGAGATTTATCGAGCCTCCTCAGAACTGGTGGCTCAGCGGCAAGAGCAAGGCGAAGATGTCAGAGAATATTGCACAATGCCTAGCCCGGAAGCATGGCTTCGGGGCGATGCGCTATAACGTTGCCCCTAGGTTGAATTCCGCTGCAAGCTCTTTACTGCGATTGAATTTTCCTCTCGGACCGGCTGAGCGGCAGGAGTAGGTCGAGGGCGCGGCGGAGGCTCATCTCGCTTCGCAGAATAGGCACAGATTTCCGCGCTCCACCAGCGAGGCGGCGCGGTTGTATCCGATCTGGAGGCGGCGCTGGATGGTGGAGGTCGAGCATTTGCGGTCACGCAGCACGACGGCGACCGCCTGATCGTAGACGTCGCCGCCCTTCTCGCCGAACGAGCCCTTGTCGATCACCGCGCCTTTCCATCCGTCCGCCGTCCGGCGAAGCTGCTCTCTTGGTTCGCCCGGGGCGCCAAGATGCTGATCTCGTTGCGCATGGAATGGGACCGGGTCGAAGACCGCGCGGCCTACCCCTACAATCTGCCTGCCATCGCGCAGATCGACGAGCTCGATCTCGACGCGCCAATCGTGATCTTCGTCGGGGCCAACGGCTCCGGAAAATCGACGCTGATGGAAGCGATCGCCGTCCATCTCGGCTGCAATCCGGAGGGCGGATCGCCGAACTTCAACTTCGACACCGCGAAGACGCTGTCGTCGCTCCACCAGGCGTCTCGGCTCGCCCGGCGCATCCGCCGCAACGCGCCCCGGTTCTTCTATCGCGCCGACGCCTACCATGTGTTCGCCACCGAGATGCGCCGGCTGGACGAGAACGAAGACGAGGACGGGCCGCTCGGCGCAAACTCGCCGCCGGTGAAGATGTTTTACGGCGGGCAGGATCTTCACGAGATGTCGCACGGGCAGGCCGTCATCCGGCTCCTGCGCAACCGTTTCCGCGGCGGCGGGATCTACCTGATGGACGAGCCGGAGGCTGCGCTCGCGCCAGAGACCCAGCTCGAGGTGATCGCCCGGATCGCGGAGCTCGTGCGGAAGGGCGCCCGCTTCGTGCTCGCGACGCACTCGCCGCTGCTGATGGCGCTGCCCGGCGCCTTGATCTACGAGCTGTCGGACGAGGGGATCGCGCGGAAGAGCTACGCCGAGCTCAACCACGTCCGGCTCTACAAGAGGTTTCTGGGCGACCCCGAAAGCATGGTCGCGCGGCTGACGGCGCCGGAGGAGCCCGAACTGTTCGACGACTGACCTTCAGGCCGCGTCTTCGTCCCGCTCTCCGCCTTCCAGCAGGATCTCGCGCTTGCCGGCGTGGTTGGCCGGGCCCACCACGCCTTCCTTCTCCATCCGCTCGACGAGCGAGGCGGCGCGGTTGTAACCGATCTGGAGGCGGCGCTGGATGTAGGAGGTCGAGCACTTGCGGTCGCGCAACACGACGGCGACCGCCTGGTCGTAGACGTCGCCGCCCTCTTCGCCGAACGAGCCCTTGTCGAACACCGCGCCGTCTTCGGCATCAGTGGAGCCGTCTTCGTCGTCGGCGAGAACCGCGTCGAGATAAGACGGGCGGCCCTGTTTCTTGAGGTGCGCGACGACGGCCTCGACCTCGGCGTCGGAGCAGAACGGGCCGTGGACGCGGGAGATGCGGCCGCCGCCCTGCATGTGCAGCATGTCGCCCTGCCCCAGCAGCTGCTCGGCGCCCATCTCGCCGAGAATGGTGCGGCTGTCGATCTTGGACGTCACCTGGAAGGAGATTCGGGTCGGGAAGTTCGCCTTGATCGTGCCGGTGATGACGTCGACTGAGGGGCGCTGCGTCGCCATGACGATGTGGATGCCGGCGGCGCGCGCCATCTGGGCGAGGCGCTGGATGGCGCCCTCGATCTCCTTGCCGGCGACGAGCATCAGATCCGCCATCTCGTCGACGATCACGACGATGTACGGCAGCTTGCCGATCTCCATCACCTCCTGCTCGTAGATCGCCTCGCCGGTCTCGCGGTCGAAGCCGGTCTGCACGGTGCGGGTGATCGCCTCGCCCTTGGCGAGCGCCTGTTCGGCGCGGGCGTTGAAGCCGTCGATGTTGCGGACGCCGAGCTTCGACATCTTGCGGTAGCGGTCCTCCATCTCGCGGACCGCCCATTTGAGCGCCACCACCGCCTTCTTCGGGTCGGTGACGACGGGCGTCAGCAGATGCGGGATCTCGTCATAGACCGAGAGCTCGAGCATTTTGGGGTCGATCATGATCAGGCGGCACTCTTCGGGCTTCAGCCGATAGAGCAGCGACAGGATCATGGTGTTGATCGCGACGGACTTGCCGGAGCCGGTGGTGCCGGCGATCAGCAGATGCGGCATGCGCGCGAGCTCGGCGATGACGGGCTCGCCGCCGATCGTCTTCCCGAGGCACAAGGGGAGCCGCATCTTGGCCTTCTCGAAATCGGCGGAGGCCAGCAGCTCGCGCAGATAAACCGTCTCGCGGCGCGCGTTCGGCAGCTCGATGCCGATCGCGTTGCGGCCGGGGATGACGGCGACGCGCGCCGCGACCGCGCTCATCGAGCGGGCGATGTCGTCGGCGAGGCCGATCACGCGGCTCGACTTGATGCCGGGGGCGGGCTCGAGCTCGTAGAGCGTCACGACCGGGCCTGGGCGCACATTGATGATCTGGCCGCGGACGCCGTAATCCTCGAGCACGCCTTCGAGCAGCCGGGCGTTCTGCTCCAGCGCCTCCTGGCTCAGCACGGGGCCGGAACCCTTCTTTGGCTCGGCCAGCAGCGCGAGCGGCGGCAGCTCGTAGGTGTCCTGCTCCAGCAGGTCGGGCTGCGCCTCGCGCTGGGCGCGTCGGCCGGGGCGCAGTGCGCCGGGAACCGCGCCGACGCGGTTGGCGGGCGCCTCGGCCTGACGGCGGGCGCTCGGCGCGACCGGCGCGCCGGAGAGGTCGACGTCGCCGCCGTCACGCAGCGCCGGCTCGCGGCGCGGGGCGCGGGGCGCGTCTTCGAAATCGTCGCTCGCCCGCGCGAGGATGCGCGACAGCGTGTGCTCGTCGGGGCGGACGTCTTCGCGATCGCGCGACAGCTTCCTCGCGATCGCGGCCTTGGCCGAGAGCGCCCAATGGGTGAGAAGGCCGAGCGAGACGAGGCGGCGGTCGTCCTCGTCCTCCTCCTCATACTCGTCGATCGGCTGAGCGGCCGCAGGCCGTCCGGGAGCCTGACGAGGGGCCTGCGGCTCCTGGCGGGAGTCGCGGCGGGGGCTGACCGCCGCGCGCTCGCTCGGCGCGACGAGGCCGATCGCGAGGGCGAAGCCCGTGACGCCGAGCGTTGCAAAGACGCCGCCCGCGATCAGCGAGCCTGTCGCGCCGCCAAGGCCGAGCGCGTCGAGGCTCATCGAGAACAGGTCGCCGACGCAGCCGCCGAGACCCGTGGGCAGCGGCCAGGACGCCGGCGCGGGCGCGACGCCGGCGAGCCCCGCGAGCAGGATCGCAGCGACGGGCCAGGCGACGACCTTGAGACGCTCACGCTCGACGGCGCGGCGCGTCATCAGCGACCAGCCCCAGACGCCGATCGGCGCCACGAAAGCGGACGCCGCGAGTCCGAAGGCCTGGGTGAGCATGTCGGCGACGATCGCGCCGGGCGCGCCGAGCAGATTGTGGACGGGGCCGTCGGTCGCGTGGCTGAAGCTCGGATCCTGCACCGACCAGGTGGCGAGCGCCGCGCCTGCCAGTCCCGCGAGCAGCACCAGCGCCACGCCGCCCAGTTCAGTCGCGCGCCTGACGAGCGTCGCGCGGACGGAGTCCGGCAGGACGGAGGCGGTGTGGAAGCCGCGCGGGCGGGGACGTAACGCGCGAATGCTCATCGAATGCTCCCGGCAGGGCCGCTCCGGCCGTGATGGCGGACGCCCTGCCCCGCCGCGAAACCCTCATCCCCCGATGAACGCATCCGCGACGCCGACCCAAGTTGAACGCTTGACCGCTTACCGGCCGATCCTTTGAAAATCCTAGGCGCAAGAGGGTTAAGGCGGGCTTACCCCCTCGCGGCGAAGACGCCGAAAATGCAGCTCCTCGGGGCTCTTCGAACGAAAAAGGCCCCGGCTAAGCCGGGGCCTTCGTGCTTCGGGATCCGTCGGAGGCGAATGCGCCGCCGGGGATCAGATGTTGTAGGCGCGCTCGCCGTGCTCGGTGACGTCGAGACCCTCGCGCTCCTTATCCTCGGAGACGCGCAGACCGATGATGACGTCCACGATCTTGTAGAGGATGAACGAGCCGACGCCGGACCAGACGACCGTCACGAGGACGCCCTTGGCCTGAGCGGTGACCTGGGTGATCAGGTCGTAGGCGCCGGCCGTGCCCGCGCCGTTGTCGAGCGTGTAGTCGACCACGCCAGCGCCGCCGAGGGCGGGGTTGACGAGGATGCCGGTCGCGATCGCGCCGACGATGCCGCCGATGCAGTGGACGCCGAAGACGTCCAGGGAGTCGTCGTAGCCGAGGGCGTTCTTCACGCTCGTGCAGAACACGTAGCAGACCACGCCGACGACCAGGCCGAGGACGATCGAGCCCATCGGACCGGCAAAGCCGGCGGCGGGCGTGATCGCGACGAGGCCGGCGACGGCGCCCGAGGCGATGCCGAGCATGCTCGGGTGACCCTTCGCCATCCATTCGATGAACATCCAGGCGAGAGCCGCAGCAGCGGTCGCGACAAAGGTGTTGATCATGGCGAGAGCGGCGTAGCCGTTGGCCTCGAGGTTGGAGCCGGCGTTAAAGCCGAACCAGCCGACCCACAGGAGGCCGGCGCCGACGAGGGTCAGCGTCAGGGAGTGCGGAGCCATCGGCTCGCGGCCGAAGCCGATGCGCGGGCCGAGGACGAGAGCGCCGACCAGCGCGGTGATGCCCGCGTTGATGTGCACGACGGTGCCGCCGGCGAAGTCGATCGCGCCGAAGGCCCAGATCAGGCCTGCGCCGGCGACGGTCGCGTCAGCGGGGTTCGTCGCGGCGAACTCCGGACCGGGCCAGAACCAGACCATGTGGGCCATCGGGAAGTAGATGAAGGTGACCCAGAGGACCGTGAACACCAGCAGCGCCGAGAACTTGATGCGCTCGGCGAAGGCGCCGACGATCAGCGCCGGCGTGATGGCGGCGAAGGTCATCTGGAAGCAGACGAAGACGAGCTCGGGGATCACCACGCCGCGCGAGAAGCTCTCGACAGTGGTGGTCACGTCGACGCCGGCGAGGAACGCCTTGGAGAAGCCGCCGACATAGGAGTTCAGGCTGCCGCCGTCGCTGAAGGCGAGCGAATAGCCGTAGACGACCCAGATGATCATGACGAGGCAGGCGATCGCCATCACCTGCATGAGCACCGATAGCATGTTCTTGGTGCGGACCAGGCCGCCATAGAACAAAGCGAGGCCCGGCACCGTCATCAGAAGCACCAGGACGGTGGAGAGCAGCATCCAGGTGGTGTCGCCCTTGTTCGGCACGGGCGCGGCGGCGGCGGCCGGAGCGGCGGCCGTGGCGGCCGCTTCGCCGCCCGGAGCCATGGTCTGCGCGTAGGCGGCGCCCGCCATCAGGACGCCTGCGGCCAGGGCCGGCGCTCCCCAGCGTAATACGGAACCCAGTTTCATCGAGTGAACTCCCGAAGACTTAAGAGGAGAAAGAGGGTGCGTCGGCCGCGCCTTACAGCGCGTCGGTGTCGGTCTCGCCGGTGCGGATGCGCACCGCCTGGTCGATCGCGTAGACGAAGATCTTGCCGTCGCCGATCTGGCCGGTCTTGGCGGCGGCGGCGATGGCTTCGATGACCTTGTCGACGGACGCGGCGGCGACCGCGACCTCGATCTTCAGCTTCGGAAGAAAGCTCACCGCGTATTCGGCGCCGCGGTAGATTTCGGTGTGGCCCTTCTGGCGACCGTAGCCCTTCACTTCGGTGACGGTCAGGCCGTGGACGCCGATGCCCGTAAGGGCGTCGCGGACCTCGTCCAACTTGAATGGCTTGATGATGGCCATCACGAGTTTCATGCGTCGGGTTCCCCGTTAGCCCACCGCCCGCTTGTGAGACGCGCGAACAGTCGACAGTTGACGATGACGATCCCCAGCCGAAGCCGGGCTTGCGGCGCGTGGCAATCAAGCGCCGTGCCAAGTCTTCCGACCGCTCGTAAGCTGTTGATTCACACCACACAGCGCTGGATTTTCCATCGCCTGCCGAGACTCCCAAGCGGAATCTGTTTAGTTATCGATCCTTCCGATTAAAAAATGTGCATTCTTCGTGGGTTTTTCGTGGCTGCCGCAGAATCGCCTGAGCAATAATTCGGCGCCCGTCACTTTCGGCGGCGCCGGATGAGTCCCTCCTGGGCGACCGAAGCGACCAGTTCACCGGCCTCCGTATAGATCCGTCCCCTAGAGAATCCGCGGCCTCCGCCCGCGAACGGACTGTCCTGCGTGTAGAGCAGCCAGTCGTCGGCGCGGAACGGGCGGTGCAGCCACAGCGCATGGTCGAGGCTCGCGCCCTGGATATCGGCGGAGAACACGCTCGATCCGTGGGCGACGAGGGCGGTGTCGAGCAGCGTCATGTCCGAGGCGTAAGCCAGCACGCTCTGGTGCGCCGCCGGATCGTCTGGCAGACGTTCCGTCGCGCGGATCCACACGCTCTGCATCGGCGGCCGCGGCCGGCTGTCGACATAGCGGCTGAGATCGACCGGCCTGAGCTCGATCGGGCGCTCGCGTTCGAGATAGTTCCTGATCGCCTGCGGCATGTCCGCCGGCAGGCGATTCTTGAACGCCTCTTCCGAAGGCAGCTCGGTCGGGCGCGGAATGTCCGGCATGTCGATCTGGTGGGAAAAGCCCTCTTCCTCCGTCTGGAAGGAGGCCGACATCGAGAAGATCGCCTGGCCGTGCTGGGTCGCGACCACACGCCGGGTGACGAAGCTCCGCCCATCTCGGATGCATTCCACCTCATAGATGATCGGCGTCGACGGATCGCCGGGCAGCATGAAGTAGCCGTGGAGCGAATGCGGCGAGCGGCCTTCGACCGTGCGCGTCGCCGCGACAAGAGCCTGTCCGACGACCTGCCCGCCGAAGACGCGCTGCCAGCCGGTTTGTGGGCTTCGCCCGCGGAAGAGATTGACGTCCAATTGTTCGAGATCGAGGATCTTCAGCAGCTCGGCGACGGCGGACATGAGATCTCGGCTCTCTCGGAACAGGGCCGACGAAGCATCGTGCCGGACGTCCGCTCGTCAAGCCTGCGGTCCTCCGGTGATCCGCCGGCGCGCCAAAACCGAACAGGCCCCATGCTGTTCACCATCATCATGTCCGTCTGCATGCTCGCGAACGCGACGACCTGCCGCGAAGAGCGGATCGACATCCGCGGGCCGGCGATGGCCTGCCTCGTGCAGGCCCAGCCGGTGGTCGCGGAATGGAGCGGGGACCATCCGGACTGGAAGGTCGAGCGCTGGAAATGCCGTCCCTCCTGACAGGCGCCCTGCGATCCGTGCTAATCGTCGCGCTATGAGCGCCGCGCCCGAAGACATTCTCGACGTCGCGATCGCGGGTGGCGGCCCGGCGGGCCTGACGCTCGCGCTTGCTCTGCAGCATGAACTCGGAGCCGCGCTCCAGGTCGCGGTCTTCGATCCCGCGCTCGATCTTCCGGTGAACGACGCCCGCGCCTCGATGATCGCCGCGGACGGCCGAAAACTGCTCCGGCGACTGGATGTCTGGCCTGACGGAGCGACGCCCGTCGCAGCGCTCAGGATCACCGACAGCCGGCTCGACGACGCGATCCGCCCGACCTTTCTCGACCTTGCTGGACAGGCCGACGGCGAGCCCTTCGCGCATATGGCGCCGGATGCCGACCTGCGGGCGACGCTCAGGGCGCGCGCCGAGGAAGCCGGCGTCTCGCTCATCGCCGAGGCCATCGCCGACCACAGAGCGGCCCCGGGCATGGTCCGGATCACGCTGCAGTCCGGCGCGGTTCGACAGGCGCGCCTGCTGGTCGCGGCGGACGGAGCGCGCTCCCCGACGCGAGCCCGCGCAGGCGTGGCCGTCCACGCCTTCGACTACGACCAGACGGCGCTGGTCGCGACCATCGGCCATTCCGAGCCGCATCGCGGCGTCGCCGTGCAGCATTTCCTGCCCGGCGGGCCCTTCGCCATGCTGCCGCTCGACGAAAACCGCTCGTCGCTCGTCTGGAGCGAACGCCGCGCATTCGCGGACGCCATGATCGCAGCCGACGACGAGACTTTTCTGGCGGAGGTGGCGCGCCGCGCCGGGCCGGATTTCGGGACGCTGTCGCTCGCCGGACCGCGCGGCCATTTTCCGCTGCGCTTCATGCTCGCGGCGCGGTTCGTAGCGCCTCGGCTGACGCTTGTTGGAGACGCCGGCCACGTCGTGCATCCGCTCGCGGGCCAAGGCTTCAACGCCGGACTTAGGGACATCATGGCGCTCGTGCGCGTCGTCGCTGAGGCCGCCCGCGCCGGCGAGGATTTCGGCGCCCCCGCCGCGCTGGAGGTTTACGAGCGCGCCCGCCGTTTCGATGTCGCCGCGCTCGCCGCCGCGACGGACGGGCTTTACCGCCTGTTCGCGCGGCCCGCGGTCCGCTCACTCCGCGACGTCGGGATGGGCCTCGTCGACCGCGCGCCCGGCCTGAAGCGCCGGATCGTCGCCGCCGCGTCCGGGATCTAGCGCGCTCACGCGGCGCCGCGCCTGTTGTTAGTTGCGATCAGGCCGCCTCCAGAACGTGCGCAACCTCGACAGAACGAAGCGCTTCGCCTATGTATTGACCGAACGGTTCGGTCAGCGGCTTTCTCGCTCTCGCGGGCGACAATGCGACCGCGTCCGGATTGTGCGCCGCCGGGCTTTGAGCGAGTTATCGAACGCGGCGGATCGCACGAGAAACAGGGACGGACGAGAGAATGCGAGGCGACACCGCCACGGCCGTCGTGGCCGACGAAGCGATCGACAGCGCCAAGCGCCGGCAGATCGTCGACGGCGCGCGCAGCGTGTTCCTCGCGCAGGGCTTCGACGCCGCGAGCATGGGCGAGATCGCCCGCGCGGCCGGCGTCTCCAAGGGCACGCTCTACGTCTACTTCGACAGCAAGGAAGAGCTTTTCGCCGCTTTGGTGAAGAGCCAGTGCGCGCTGACTGCCGAACGTCTCTTCGAGCTCCAGGACGACAGCCACGACATCCGCGGCGCCCTACGGCGCCTCGGCCTGAGCTTTGTCGAGGCGGTGCTCGAGCCGTCCCATGTCTCGACCGTCCGGATGGTCATCGGCGCCGCGGACCGCAAACCGGAGATCGGCCAGCTGTTCCTAACCGCCGGGCCGCGCCAGGGCTGGGCGCGGCTATCCGCCTGGCTCGCGACCAAGGCGGAACAGGGCGAGCTTGTGATCGACGACGCCGACGTCGCGGCCAAGCAGTTCCTCACCATGTGCCACGGCCCGGTGATGATGCCGGTGCTGATCGGCGCGGAACCGACGCCGCCGCAGGAGCGCATCGCCTATCTCGTGGAGAAGGCGATCGACGTCTTCATGGCGGCCTACGCGCCGAAGCAGGGCTGAGCGTCGCCCCAGCGGTCGCCTTCGTCGTCCTTCCATGATAGGAAGGCCGCGTTTCCGCACCATCCAATCTCAACCGCTCCGACGCCGCCGAACGTTATGACGCTGCTCGACCTCACAAGACGCCCCGACGCCGACGACGCTCCCGCGCCGGCGCCCGCCCTTGCGGCCAAGCCGTCGCTGGTCGGGCTGACGCGCGCGCGTCTCGCGGAGGCGCTCTCATCTGTAGGCGTGCCAGAGCGGCAGCTGCGCATGCGGGCGGGCCAGTTGAACCACTGGCTGCACAATCGCGGCGCGACCTCTTTCGACCAGATGACCAACGTCTCGAAGGATCTGCGCGCGACGCTGGCAGAGGCCTTCACGCTGGATCGGCCCGAGATCGTCACCGAGCAGATCTCCAGCGACGGCACGCGCAAGTGGCTGCTGCGGCTTCCCGCACAGGGGCCGCGAACGCGGCCGGCGGAGGTCGAGACCGTCTATATCCCTGAAGAAGGCCGCGGAACGCTGTGCGTTTCGAGCCAGGTCGGCTGCACGCTGACCTGCTCCTTCTGCCACACCGGCACGCAGGTGCTGGTGCGCAACCTGACCGCCGCCGAGATCGTCGCGCAGCTGATCGTGGCGCGCGACAGGCTGGGCGACTGGTCGGGCGGGGCCGCGCCCGAAGGCGCTTCCGTGCCGACCGACGGCGGGCGCTTCGTCACCAACATCGTCTTCATGGGCATGGGCGAGCCGCTCTACAATCTCGACGCGGTGCGCGACGCGATCGAGGTGATGGCCGACGGCGAAGGCCTCGGGATCGGCCGCCGCAAGATCACGGTCTCGACCTCCGGCGTCGTGCCTGAGATGCGCCGGCTCGGCGAGGAGACCGGCGCCCAGCTCGCGATCTCGCTGCACGCTGTGCGCGACGACCTCCGCGACGTGCTGGTGCCGATCAACAAGAAATATCCGATCGCCCAACTGATGGAGGCGTGCCGGACCTATCCCGGCGCGTCGAACGCCCGGCGCATCACCTTCGAATACGTCATGCTGAAGGGCGTCAACGACAGCCCGGCCGATGCGCGCGCGCTGGTCAAGCTGCTCGCCGGCCTGCCAGCCAAGATCAACCTGATCCCGTTCAATCCCTGGCCGGGCAGCCCGCACGCCTGTTCGGACTGGGCGACGATCGAGGCGTTCTCGGAAATCGTGTTCCGCGCGGGCTATGCCAGCCCGGTGCGGACCCCGCGCGGCCGCGACATATCCGCCGCCTGCGGACAGCTCAAATCCGAGACGCAGCGGGTGCGCGCGAAGGACCGCCAGGCCCTCGAAGCCGCCGAATAGACGAGGTTTTTCGTGAACGGAGCGCATCACGAGGCGTTCTGATCATATGCTCGCCAGGCTCGCGTCTCGGATCCTGTTCGCCCCCGTCGGGCTCGTCTGCGGATTGTTCGCGGGCTTCCTCACGCTGGCGTTTCTGTCGAGCCACGACTTCGCGTCGTTCTGCGACTTCCCCGACGAGGTGATCCTGCTCGGCTACGACATGTCGCTGACGACGGTGGCGGTCGCGATGCTGCTAGGCCCGCTTATGGCCGCTCCGGCTTTCGTCGCGGTGATGATCTCCGAGATGTTTTCGATCCGCAGCTGGACCTACCACGCGATCGCAGGGGCGATCGCGGTCGCCCTTCCCTGGTCAATCGCGCCGTCGGGCTTTGAAGGCCCGCTGTTCAATTTCTCCAGCGTCTTGGCCGCAGGCTTCATTGGCGGCCTGACGCATTGGGCGGTCGCAGGCCGCAAGGCCGGACTCGCGCCGGAAGGGCCGCCGCCGGCCTGAGCCGCTGCCTCTGGAAAGTATTCGTTTACCCTGACGCGCGAAACTCGGGTCCTCAAGGAGGAGCGAAGGGCCATACGCCGCGCCGATCCATCCTCGCTCGGAGCAGGCCAGTGTCGGCGTCCCGCTTCTCCGTCGCAGCTCTTGCGGCGGCCCTCTCTCTTGCGACCTCGGTCGCGTCCGCCCGGTCCGATGATCCGATCGGCGCGCTCCTCGGCGGGTCGACCGCAGCCGAGCGCGACGTCGAGGTCACCGGCTCGGTCGACGCGGCGCCCGAGGCGGGCCGCGCGCACGCCGCCGCGCCCGTGCGCGTCGCCTCGCCGCAGCCGCCTGCGCAGGACTACCCGGTCGACCTGTTGATCTCGCTTGCGAACGACGCGGTGTTCACGCCGGACCCTTACCCCAAGGGCCGCCGGTCCGACCCGCGGATGATCAAGCTGCAGGTCCTGCTCGACCGCAACAACGCCTCCACCGGCGTGATCGACGGCATCTTCGGCGACAACGTCGTCAAGGGCGTCATGGCGTTCGAGGAGATGCAGGGCCATCAGGTCGACGGCAGGATCGACCCCGAGATTTGGGCTGCGCTCGAACGCACCTCCGCCGAGCCGGTGCTCGTCCCCTATACGATCACGCCCGAGGACGTCGCCGGGCCCTTCGTACCGACCATGCCGCAGGATTACGCCGAGCAGGCGCAGCTTCCGGGCCTCGCCTATCGCGACGCGGCGGAGATGCTGGCCGAGCGCTTCCATATGGACGAGGCGTTCCTGCGCCGTCTCAACCCCGACGTGACATTCGCCGAGGCCGGCGCCGAGATCATCGTCGCCAATCCCGGCAAGCCGCTCAAGGCCAAGGTCGCGCACATCATCGCCGACAAGGCCCGCAAGCAGATCCGCGGCTACGACGACGCCGGCAAGCTGATCGTCGCTTACCCCGCGACGATCGGAAGCTCCGACATGCCCTCGCCGACCGGCACGCACGCCGTGAAGGCGATCGCGATCAACCCGGACTATTGGTATCGGCCGAAGGTCAACTTCGTGCAGGGGACCAACACGAGCGCGCTCCGCCTGCCGCCCGGCCCGAACGGCCCTGTCGGCGCGACCTGGGTCGGGCTCGACAAGCCGACCTACGGCCTGCACGGCACGCCGGAGCCCTCGAAAATCGACAAGACCAACAGCCATGGCTGCGTCCGCCTGACCAACTGGGACGCGCGGGAACTCGCAGGATTGGTGCAGCCCGGCGTGCCTGTGGACTTCCAGGAGCCTCCGTCGGCCCCGGCCGAGGATGCGCCGGTCGCGGAGACACCTGCGCCGTCGGACCCGGTGGCCGAAGCGCCGCCGGTCGCTGCGCCGCCGCTGCAGCGCGCGCCGATCGAAGTTCCGAACCGCATCCCGCTCGCGAGCGAGCGCCGCGCGGAGCGCTGAGGTGTCCCACTTTGACGGTCTGCGTGCTTCGAGACGCCCGCTGAAGCGGGCTCCTCAGCATGAGGACCGTTGGGGCTTACTCAGACAATCCTCATGCTGAGGAGCGATCCGCTAGGATCGCGTCTCGAAGCGCGCACCCATCACTTCCCCAGCGCGGCGTCCACCAGCTTCATCGCCTCTTCGCTCGCCCATTCCGCGGGGCCCGGCAGATAGGCGATCTCGCAGCCCGCTTTGTCGAGGATCAGCGTCGTGGGCAGGCCCGTCCCGCGCCCGACGGATTTCAGCGCCTGCAGCGACTTGCCGGACGTGTCGACATAAAGCGGCAAGCGCTCCGCGCCGATTTCCTTGAGGAAGGCGCGCGGCTTGTCGACCGAGCCGAGGTCGAGCGAGACCGGGATCACCGCGAAATCCGCCCCGCCCTTCGCAGCCTCCAGCCGGTCGAGCGCCGGCATCTCCTTGCGGCAGGGCGCGCACCATGTGGCCCACAGGTTCAGCAGCACGACCTTGCCGCGGAACTGCTCAAGGCTGACGTCCCGCCCCTCGCCATCCTTGAACGCAAGCGCGGGAACCGCCCGCGGCGCAGCTGGCGCGACGATCCCGGCGACTTCACCGACGGCCGCCGCCGAGATCGCCTTCAGCGTCTCCGGACCTGCGGCGCAGCCGGCGGTCTTGTCGCCGCCGCCGATCCCGTATAGGGCGAGCGCGCTCAGGGCCAGCGTGATCACGGCCGCGATCAGGGCGGCGCGGACGATCGATCGTCGCGAGCGAACCGGTTCTGGCATGACTTCAACCTCGTAAGGCCCGGCGCGAGCCGGCGGAAACGCGGACGTTTCGACAATGAGCAACGCGATGTGGGGCGGGCGCTTCACGGACAAGCCCGACGCCGTCCTCGAAGCGATCAACGCCTCGATCGATTTCGATCGCCGCTTCTACGCCCAGGACATTGCGGGCTCCAAGGCGCATGTGGCGATGCTGGCCGCCACCGGGATCGTCTCGCAGGAGGACGCCGCCAAGATCACCAAGGGTCTCGACCAGGTTCTGCGCGAGATCGAGAGCGGCAAGTTCACCTTTTCGCGCGCGCTCGAGGACATCCACATGAACGTGGAAAGCCGGCTCGCGGAGATCGTCGGGCCGGCGGCCGGGCGCCTGCACACCGCGCGCTCGCGCAACGATCAGGTCGCGACAGACTTCCGCCTGTTCGTGCGCGACGCGGTGGACGCGCTGGGGGTCTCACTTCTCAAGCTGCAGCAGGCGCTGGTCGAGAAGGCGCATGCGCATGCGGGCTCCGTCATGCCCGGCTTCACCCATCTGCAGAGCGCGCAGCCCGTGACGTTCGGCCACCATCTGATGGCCTATGTCGAGATGGTCGGCCGCGACCGCGGCCGGCTGGCGGATGCGCGAAAGCGCCTCAACGAATGCCCGCTCGGCGCCGCCGCGCTTGCCGGCACCTCCTTCCCGATCGACCGTGAGATGACCGCAAAGGCGCTCGGCTTCGACCGGCCGACCGCGAACTCGCTCGACAGCGTCGCCGACCGCGACTTCGCGCTCGAGACGCTTTCCGCAGCCTCGATCTGCGCCGGCCATCTGTCGCGCTTCGCGGAAGAAATCGTGCTGTGGTCGACGCCGCAATTCGGCTTCGTCACGCTCTCCGACCGGTTCTCGACCGGCTCGTCGATCATGCCGCAGAAGCGCAACCCGGACGCGGCCGAGCTGGTGCGCGGCAAGGCCGGCCGGGTGGTCGGCGCGCTGGTCGGGTTGCTCACCGTGATGAAGGGCCTGCCGCTCGCCTATTCCAAAGACATGCAGGAGGACAAGGAAGGCCTGTTCGACGCGCTCGACACGCTCGACCTCTGCGTCGCCGCCACCACGGGCATGGTCGACGACATGGTCCCGAATCTGCCCGCGATGAAGAAATCGGCGGGCGCGGGATACGCCACGGCGACCGACCTCGCGGATTGGCTGGTCAGGACCCTCGGCATGCCGTTCCGCGAGGCGCATCACGTCACCGGCCGCATTGTCGCGAAGGCGTCCGAGGCCAAGGTGCCGCTGGAGAAGCTGCCGCTTGCGGCCATGCAGGAGGTGGAGCCCCGCATCACGGACGCGGTGTTTGCGGTGCTTGGCGTCTCAAATTCCGTGAAGAGCCGCACGAGCTATGGCGGCGCCGCGCCCTCGAACGTGCGCGCTCAGGCTGCGCGCTGGCGCAAGCGGCTCGCGAAGGAGCTTGCTTCCCTTGCGGGATAGAAGTTCTGGACGAACGCTCCTGCGTGCTTCGAGACGCGCCTTTGGCGCTCCTCAGCATGAGGAGGTTGGTGTATGCCATCCTCTACCGTCCTCATGCTGAGGAGCCTGCGAATGCAGGCGTCGCGAAGCACCCAGTCCGTCACCGCCAGCCATCCAACGGAACCGCCCGTGAGCCGCATCGCCGCCATCGCCGCCCTGCTCGCGCTCAGCCTCGGCCTCGCCGCCTGCGGCAAAAAGGGCGACCCCGAATATCCCGCGGGCACGCAAGTCGAGACGGTCAAGAAGCCCGACGGCACGAGCGACAAGCGGCCAAAGAAGTCGACGCGGCCGTTCGTGCTGGACGGCCTGCTGAACTGACCTCTGCCGACGGGCGCTCTTAGGCCATGCACCATTTCGACTATCGCGGCGGCGCGCTTCACGCCGAGGGGGTCGCGCTTTCGCGGATCGCGGAGGAGGCCGGCACCCCCGCTTACGTCTACTCGACCGCGACGCTGACCCGGCACGTCCGCGTATTCGACGAGGCTTTTTCCGGCGTCGATCACCTCGTCTGCTACGCCGTCAAGGCGAACTCAAACCAGGCCGTGCTGACGACCATCGCCCGGCTCGGCTGCGGCATGGACGTGGTCTCCGCGGGCGAACTCCAGCGCGCGCTGAAGGCCGGGACGCCGGGCGAAAAGATCACCTTTTCGGGCGTCGGCAAGACGGAGGAGGAGATCGCCGCCGCGCTCGACGCCAGGATCCTCAGCTTCAACGTCGAGAGCGAGCCGGAGCTCGAGGCGATCTCGCAGATCGCTTCCGAAAAACAAGTCGAGGCCCATGTCGCGCTCCGGGTGAATCCCGACGTCGACGCCAAGAGCCATGCCAAGATCTCGACCGGGTCGTCCGAGACCAAGTTCGGCGTGCCGATCGGCCGCGCCCGCGCGGTCTACGCCGAAGCCGCAAAGATGCCGGGGATCAAGGTCGCCGGCGTCGACATGCATATCGGCAGCCAGATCACCGAGCTCGCGCCGTTCGAGAGCGCGATCACCCGGCTGCTGCCCTTCGTGGCCGAGCTCAGGGCCGACGGCCACGCCATCGACCACGTCGACCTCGGCGGCGGCCTCGGCATCCCCTACCGCCTCTCGAACGAGCCGCCGCCGTTGCCCGCGGCCTATGCCGAGATGGTGAAGCGGCTCACCAGGGGCATCGACGCCAAGCTGATCTTCGAGCCGGGCCGTCTGATCGTCGGCAACGCCGGGATCCTGCTCACGCGCGTGATTTACGTGAAGCAGGGCGCCGACAAGACCTTCGTGATCGTCGACGCCGGGATGAACGACCTGATCCGCCCGACGCTCTACGAGGCGCATCACGAAGTCTGGCCGGTGAGCGAGCCGGCTCCCGAGGCGCCGCGCGGGCGGGTCGACGTGGTCGGCCCGGTCTGCGAGACCGGCGATTACCTTGCGCTCAACCGCGAGATGCCGATCCCAAAGCCGGGCGACCTGCTCGCGGTGATGACCGCCGGGGCCTATGGCGCGGTGCAGGCTTCGACCTACAATTCGCGCCCGCTGGTGGCGGAGACGCTGGTCGACGGGGACCGTCTCGCGATCGTCCGCGCCCGGCCAAGCGTCGAGGAGCTGATCGCGCTCGACGCCGTGCCGGACTGGCTGGCGTAACGTCCTCGCCGCTGGCGTCGCGTCTGTGCGCCCTGCGGCCGCCATGCTAGCGTGCCACAAACAGCATCCTTAGGCGGGGGCCGGAGACCGGCGGTTGGCGAGCGATAGACGAGACGGACCCAATCTGGGCGCCCTTCTCCTCAGGGCGCGGCTCGCGCTCTTCTGGGAGAACGCGTGGCCCTGGGCCGCAGCCGCGCTCGGCGTCGCGACGCTGTTCCTCGCAGTCTCCTGGTTCGGCCTTTGGGACGCGCTCCCTCCGCTCGGCCGCATGGCCGGCGTCGTCCTGTTCGCCCTCGCCTTTCTCGGCATTCTCGCGCCGATCGTCAGGGCCGGCCTTCCGAGCCGCCAGGCCGCGCTCGCACGGCTCGACCGCGAAAGCGGCGTCGCCCATCGCCCTGCGACTAGCCTCGACGACAGGCTTTCAGCGACCTCCGACGATCCCCTGACGCGCGCGCTCTGGAAGGCGCATGCCGAAAAGCTGGCGGCCGACGCCAGGCGGCTCAGGGCCGGCGCGCCGGCGCCAAGACTCGCGGCGCGCGACCCTTACGCGCTGCGCTTCCTGCTCGGCCTCGTCGCCGTCGCGGCCTTCGCCTATGCGGGCGCGGACCGCGGCGGTCGGTTGCGCGCCGCCTTCGACTGGACGACGCCCGCGCCCGAGAGCGCGCCGGCGCGCGTCGACGCCTGGGTCGCGCCGCCGGCCTATACCGGGCGACCGCCGATCTTCCTCACCGCTCGCGCAAGCGCGGACGCCGCGGCGGTGACGCCCGACGCCGCCGAAACTGTGCGTGCGCCCGTCGGCTCGATGGTGGTGGTGCGCGGGTCGGGGGGCGCCGTCGCTGTTACGCCCGAGGGCGGCGTCGAGCCGGTCGAAACCGAAAATCGTCCTCCGGAAGGACTCACCGAACGCCGCTTCAAGCTTACCGGCGACGCCGGCCTCAAGATCGCGGCCGCCGGATCGCCCGAACGCGCCTGGCGCTTCGCCGCCATCCCGGACGTTCCGCCGTCGATCACGATCGAGGGCGCGCCCAAGCAGAACGCCCGCGGGACGGCGACCGTCGGCTACGAGGTGAAGGACGATTATGGCGTCGCCGCCGCCGAGGCGCGCTTCGTGCTGAAGCCGGACCCGGCGGCGGCCCCCCGTCGCACGACGGGCGACCGCGGCGACGCGCCGCCCGCAAAGCCGCGCCCGCTCTACGAGGCGCCGAAGATCGCGCTCGGCCTGCCGCGCGCGAAAGCGCGCGAGGGGCGCGCGCAGACCCCGCTCGACACGATGGAGCACCCCTTCGCCGGCGCGGAAGCGACCATGACGCTCTACGCCCGCGACGAAGCCGGCCAGGAGGGCGCCTCCGCCCCGGTCGCCTTGCGGCTTCCCGCCCGCAGCTTCACCAACCCGCTCGCGCGCGCGCTCGTCGAGCAGCGCCGCGTGCTGGCCTCCGACGGCGATTCCAAGCCGCGCGTGCTGCAGGCGCTTCGCGCGCTCGCGCTCTATCCGGAGCAGTTCACCCCGCAGGCCGGCGTCTATCTAGGGCTCACCACCGCCTATCGCCGGCTGGAGATCGCGGTCTCCGACGACGAGCTCCGCGGCGCGGCCGACTACATCTGGGAGGTGGCGCTTCGTATCGAGGACGGCGATTTGCCGGACGCCGAGCGCGACCTGAAGACCGCCGAACAGGCGTTGCGCAAGGCGCTCGAGGAGGGCGCGTCCGAGCAGGAGGTCGCCAAGCTCACGCAGGATCTGCGTCAGGCGCTGGAAAAATTCATGCGCGAGATGGCGCAGCAGGCGCAGAAGCAGCCTCAGCAGCCAGCTCAACCCGGTCAGAAGGGCGCGCAGGCGGTCACGCCCAAGGACCTGCGCGACATGGTCGACCGCATGGAGCAGCTCTCGAAGCAGGGCTCCAAGGACGCCGCCAAGCAGGCGCTCGCCGACCTCAAGAACATGCTCGACAATCTGAAGAACGCGCAGAGCCAGCAGGCCGACCCGAACGCCCAGGCCCAGCAGCAGCAGATGGACAAACTGCAGGACATGATCCGCGAGCAGCAGAAGCTGCGCGACAAGACGTTCCAACAATATCGCCAGAACGACCGCGCCGACCGCAATCAGCGCCAGCAGGGCCGTCAGAAGCAAGGGGACCAGGGCGAGCAGGCGATGCGCGACCTCGAGAAGCAGCAACAGCAGCTTCGCGAAAAACTCGACCAGATGATGAAGGAGATGGGCGAGGGTCAGAAGCAAGGCGAGCAGCAGCCCGGCGAACAGCAAGGCGAGGGTCAGCAGAAAGGCCAGCACCCCGGAAAGCAGGGTCAGGGGAACCAGGGCGAAGGCCAGCAGCCCGGCCAGAACGAGCTTGGCCAGGCAGGAAAGAGCATGGGCGACGCCAAGGGCGCGCTCGGCCAGGGCCAGACCGGCGAGGCGCTCGACCAGCAACAGAAGGCGCTCGAAAGCATGCGCAAGGGCGCGCAGGCGATGGCCGAGAGCCAAGGCCAGGGCCAGCCTGGACAGGGCGGCCAGCAGGGCGAACAGGGCGCGGAGAATGGCGAGGAGGGCCGCGACGACGACCCGCTCGGCCGCCCGACCCGCCGCCGCGAGAGCGAGGGCAACACCACCAAGGTGCCCGGCCAGATCGAGGCCGAGCGCGCGCGGAAGGTGCTGGACGAGCTTCGGAGGAGGCTGGGCGAATCCGAGCGTTCGCGCGACGAGCTCGACTACCTCGAGCGGCTGCTCGCGCCTTGAGATTTCTCGGCCGTCATCCCGGCAGAGCGGCAGCGAGAGCCGGGATCGTCCTCAGGAACAAGCGCTCTTTCTTGCGCTAGATCCCGGATCGGCCGGAAGGCCGTCCGAGATGATGGCTCAAGCCCGCCCCCGCGCGCTCGCCTCGGCCGTCACGCGGCCGAGCCAGTTGATGAGCTCGGTCCGCCTGACCTTGGGATCGAGCACCGAGGGCGCGACGCCGAGGCGCCAGGCGACGTCCTTGCGGCCGGGATCTTCGTCGAGCGCGACGAGGTCGGCGACATATTTGCCCGCCTCCTCCGGCGCGCGGAAAAAGCCTTCCTCGACCATGATCGGCGTGATGCGGGTGAGGATGCCGCCGAGTTCGGCGAAAGTGTATTCCGGGTGGAACTGGACGCCCCAGAACACGCCCTTGCCGTGCCGGATCTCGGCCGCCTGAACCGCGCAGAGCTCGTTGGTCGCCGTCACGGTCGCGCCTTCGGGGAGCACGGAGACCTCGTCGGAATGGATCGCCGGGGCGTCGAACACCTCGCGTCGGCCCTGGTGCAGCCCCGCCGCCCGCCCGGCCTCGGTCACGCGGATCGACCGGGCGATGCCGACCTCGCGGCCTTGAGGGTTGCGCGTCACCGCGCCGCCGGCCGCCGCCGCCGCCACCTGCAGGCCCCAGCACGAGCCGAAGATCGGCACGCCCGCGTCGAACACGGCTCGGGCGAAATCGACCTGCGCCAAGGAGGAGCGCTCGCCCTTCCAGAGGTTGAGCCCGGAGCCCGTGATCGCCACGCCGTCATAGCCTTCGAGCCCCGCCGCGTCAGGCAGGACCGCGCCCTCGTCGGCCGGGAAGCAGATCTCGGTTTCGATCTCAGCGCCGAGGTCTTTTCCGAGGGTCGTGAGGATATCGGCGTAGAACGCGCTTGGCGTGCGGCCGGACTGCGCGGCGTGCCGCTCGCGAAGCTCGACCGTGCCGCCTTCGGCGACGAGGATGCGTAGGGGCCGTGTCATGAACGCTCGCGCAGGTGGAAGCTCTTCGGCCGGGTCAGCTGGTGGAAGCCGATCTCGGAAAGCGAGGCCCCGCGGCCGGTGTCTTTCACCCCTGTCCAGGCGAGTGCAGGGTCGAGATAGTCGCAGCGGTTCATGAAGACGGTGCCGGTCTCGACGAGGTCGCCGATCGCCTCGGCCGCCTCGATGTCCGCGGTCCAGATCGAGGCGGTGAGTCCATAGGCGCTGTCGTTCATCAGCCGGATGGCCTCCTCGTCATCCCTGACCTTCATGATCCCGACGACCGGCCCAAAACTCTCCTCCACCATGACCCGCATGGAATGATCGACGCCGGTCAGCACCTGCGGGCCGAGATAGGCCGTGCCGGCCTTGTCCGCCGGAAAGGACGCGGGATCGAGATGCGCGGTCGCGCCGCGCTCCAAGGCGTCGGCGATATGGGCGCGCACGGTGGCGGCGAAGCGCACATGCGCCATGGGCCCGAGCGTCGTGGTCTCGTCGAGCGGGTTGCCCAGCACGTATTTTGACGCTGCCTCCACCGCACCCGCGACGAAGCGGTCGTAGTGGCTTTCGTGGACGTAAACGCGCTCGATGCCGCAGCAGCACTGGCCCGAATTGTAGAAGGCGCCGTCGACGAGATTTTCGACCGCGAAGTCTAGGTCGGCGTCGGCGCGAACATAGGCCGGGTCCTTGCCCCCGAGCTCCAGCCCCATCGAGGTGAACGTCCCGCCCGCCGCGCGCTCCACCGTCCTTCCGCCCGCGACCGAGCCCGTGAAGTTGATGTGGTCGAAGCGACCGGCGGAGATCAGCTGGCCGGCCTGGTCGTGGTCCATCACCACGTTCCGAAACAGGCCCTTCGGCAGGTCGACCTTGTCCATCGCCTCCTGGAACCGCTCGCCGGCGAGGATCGTCTGCGCGGCATGCTTGAGGATCACGGCATTGCCCGCGAGCAGCGCGGGGACGATCGTGTTGACCGCGGTAAGGTAGGGGTAGTTCCACGGCGCGATGACCAGCACGAGGCCGAGCGGATCGCGCTTGATCATGCGCCGGAAGCCGGGCTTTGGCTGGGGCGTGACCGGGCTGAGCGAAGCCTCCGCCGTCGCGATGCAGTGGCGGACGCGCTCCTCCACGGGGCGCATCTCGCCGCCATAGCGCACCGGGCGGCCCATCTGCAGCGCAAGCTCCGGCACGATCTGCTGGTTGAGGCCGAGCAGCGCGTTCATGAATTCGAGCATCTTGGCCGAGCGGACGCTGAGCGGAACCCGCGTCCATTCGGCCTGCGCCGCCCGCGCGTCGGCGATCGCCTGTTCGAGCTGCTCCATCGGCCAGCTCGAGCGGCGCGCGAATTCCTGTCCGTCGATGGGCGAGATGCAGATCTGGTCGGTCACGGCCCTCTCCTTCGACGACGCGCCAATGCAGGCCCAAGCCTTCGTACGCGCGTCAGATGCTTTATATGAAGGGCGTGGAGGAGACGCCATGAGCACGGAAGCAAAGTCCGAAATCGGCGAAGCCCCGGAGAGGGTGGTCGCGACGACGCGCGCGCTGGAGCTGATCGCGACGCTGACCGCGGAGAACGGGGAGATCCTGTTCCACCAGTCCGGCGGCTGCTGCGACGGGTCGAGCCCGATGTGTTTCGCGCGGACCGACTACATCGTCGGCGACGACGACGTGAAGCTCGGCGAGGTCGGCGGCGCGCCGTTCTACATGAGCCCGTCGCAGTTCGAATACTGGCGTCACACGCACCTTACGCTCGACGTCGTGTCCGGCCGCGGCGGCATGTTCAGCCTGGAGAACGGCCGCGAGGTGCGCTTTCATATCCGTTCTCGCCTGTTCACCGAGGCGGAGACGCGAGCGCTCGACGCTGCGGCGGCCTAACCGCCAGCGACGAAAAGCTTCAACAGGTGATGGGCGATCGCGGCCGGCGGCGGCGCGAAGGCGCCCGCCTCGTGGCGGCCTTCGAGCATCGCCGCGACCTCCTCGCGGGAGAACCAGCGCGCCTCCTCGAGCTCGACCTCGTCGATCGTCAGCCGGTCGTCGAACGCCTCGGCGGTGACGCCGATCATCAGCTGCGCCGGGAACGGCCATGGCTGGGAGAAGGCGTATCCGACCGCGCCCAGCCTGACCCCCGCCTCCTCGAAGATCTCGCGACGCGCGGCCTCCTCCAGAGTCTCGCCGGGCTCGATAAAGCCGGCGAGGCACGACCACATGCCGGGCCTGAAGCGCGGCTGGCGGCCGAGCAGGCAGCGCCCCTCATGCGTCACCAGCATGATCACGACCGGGTCGACGCGGGGAAAATGATGCGTTCCGCAAGCAGGGCACTCCCGCCGCCACCCGCCGGAGGCGAACTCGGTCCGCGACCCGCAATTCGAGCAGAAGCCATGGCGCGCGTGCCAGGACAGCAGGCTTTTCGCGCAGCCCGCGAGCGCCAGCGCTTCTCCGGTGAGCCGCCCGTCGGTCGCGAGCGCGCGAAGATCGTCGGCGTGAGGGGGCGTGACAGAGAGGGTCGCCGCGAACACCGGGCCTTCCAGCGAGCGTCCGAGGAAGATGGCCGGCGTCTCGGCGCCCATCGCATCGGCCTCGTCGGCCGAAAACAGCAGCCCACCCTCTTCCCGCAGCGCGACGTCGTCGCCGAAGAACAGAGCGTAGCGTCGTGCGACGTCGGCCTCCTGCGCCGCGATGAAGCCGGGGTCGCCGCGCGCATCGCCGCAGCGATCGAGGGCGAGGCCGGCATAGCCTAGATCGGGCGGAGTGGTCGGATCGGACATCGATCACGGTTTGCCATGCGCCGGCGCCTCTTGCACCCATCCCCCTCCGCAGGCCATATAGCCGCCGGGAGGTTGGCGATGGGCGTGTTCCTCGCCAACCGGGTCAGGTCCGAAAGGAAGCAGCCCCAACGAGACCGATACGGGTCGTCGTCCGACCTCCCACCCATCCCTTCATTCGCGGCGAGGCGGAGCGGCCGATGAGCGCGACCCCCTACCGCGTTCTCGCCCGAAAGTACCGGCCGCAGCGCTTCGAGGACCTCATCGGCCAGGAGCCGATGGTCCGGACGCTGCGGAACTCGTTCTCCTCAGGGCGGATCGCGCAGGCCTGGATCCTCACGGGCGTGCGCGGCGTCGGCAAGACCACCACCGCCCGCATCCTCGCCCGCGCGCTGAACTACGAGCGCGAGGACGGAACGGGCGCGCCGACGGTCGACCTTACCGAACTCGGCGTGCACTGCCAGGCCATCATGGAATCGCGCCATGTCGACGTGATCGAGATGGACGCAGCGTCGCACACCGGCGTCGCGGACGTCCGCGCGATCCTCGAGACCGTGCACTACGCGCCGGTCATGGCGCGCTACAAGGTCTTCATCATCGACGAAGTCCACATGCTCTCGACGAGCGCGTTCAACGCGTTCCTGAAGACGCTTGAGGAGCCGCCGCCGCATGTGAAGTTCGTGTTCGCGACGACCGAGATCCGCAAGGTCCCGGTCACGGTACTGTCGCGCTGCCAGTCGTTTTCGCTGCGCCGCGTCGCGGCCGACGAGATGACGGCGCATCTGGCCAAGATCGCGAAGGCCGAAGAGGTCGAGATCGACGACGAGGCGCTCGCCGTCGTCGCGCGCGCATCCGAGGGCTCGGTGCGCGACGCGCTCTCGCTGCTCGACCAGGCGATCGCCCATGGCGAAGGCCGCGTGGAAGCCTCCGCCGTGCGCGGCATGCTGGGTCTTGCCGACCGCATCGGCGTGCTCGACCTGTTCGACGCCGTGATGCGCGGCGACGCCGCGGGCGCGATCGAGATCTTCCGCTCGGCCCACCAATCCGGCGCCGACCCCGCCTCCGTGCTCGCGGATCTCGCCGAGGCGGTCCATCTCGTCACGCGGATCAAGCTCGCGCCGCAGGCCGCCGAGGACCCGGCGCTCACCGAGAGCGAGCGTGTCCGCGGCGCGGAGTTCGCCGGGCGGCTGTCGATGCGCGCCCTGTCGCGCGCCTGGCAGATGCTGCTGAAGGCGATCGCCGAGACGCAGGCCGCGCCGAAGCCGGCGCAGGCCGCCGACATGGCGCTGGTCCGGCTCGCCTACGCCAGCGACCTGCCGACCCCGGACGAGCTCGTCCGCAAGCTTTCCGACGGCTCGTCCCCGTCGCCTCCGCGCCCTCCAGCCCTGAACGGCCCGTCCGGCGGCCCGAGCCCGGCCCAGGCGATGGCGCCGGCGCGCCCCAGCCCCGCGATCGCCCACGCCCGCGATTTCGCCGCAGCCCCCGAAGCGGCGCAGGCCCCGCCGCGGGCGGAGGCGCAGCCGCATATCCGCCTGCAGCGTTTCGAGGACGTCGCGGCGATGGCGGCGAAGCACCGCGACATCCTGATGAGCCGGGCGCTCGAGCGGCAGGTCCGCGTGGTGCGCTTCGAGGACGGCCAGCTCGAGTTCCAGCCGACGCCGGACGCCTCTCCGGGGCTCGCCGCCGAGATCGCGAAGAAGCTTCAGGAATGGACCGGCCAGCGCTGGATGGTCGCGGTCGCGAGCGGCGAAGGCGCGCCGACGCTGCACGAGACGCGCGAGGCCGAGGCCGCGGCGACGATGGCGGGGGTCCGAGCGCACCCGTCCGTTCGCGCCATCCTCGACAAGGCCCCCGGTGCGGTGATCGTCGACGTCCGCCCGCGCGCCCAGGTCTCGGAGGAGCCGGAGCTTGACGCTGCGGCGGGCGACGCCCTACCTCCGGCCGAAGACGACGACGATTTCTGACACTTCCGGAAGGACTGCGATGCGCGACATCATGGGCATGATGGCGAAAGCCAAGGAGCTCCAGCAGAAGATGCAGGACGCTCAGGCGGAGCTCGAGCAGGTGATCGTCGAGGGCGCGTCGGGCGGCGGCGCGGTCAAGGTCACGCTCTCCGCCAAGGGCGAGCTTCGCGCCCTGAAGATCGACCCTTCGCTGCTGAAGCCGGAAGACGCAGAGATCGTCGAGGACCTCATCGTCGCGGCCCATGCCGACGCAAAGGCCAAGGCCGAGGCCGCCATGCAGGAGAAGATGCAGGGCGTCACCGCGGGATTGCCGATCCCTCCGGGGATGAAGCTGTTTTGAATTCCAGTCCTCATCCCGGCCGAGCGTAAGCGGGAGCCGGGATCGTCTTCAGGAAAAGGCTCCTTTCTGCGCACGATCCCGCTCGGCGCTACGCGCCGTCCGGGATGACGGTTCTGCCCCGCCGCAATTCTGCGGCCGGGATGACGCTTTGTGACATCCCATGTCCCGCAACCCCGCCGGCCCCGAGATCGAACGCCTAATCCAGCTTCTCGCGAAGCTGCCGGGCCTGGGCCCGCGTTCGGCGCGGCGCGCGGCGCTGCATCTTCTGACCCGCAAGGACCGGCTGCTGGAGCCGCTGTCGGACGCGATGCGGATCGCCTGCGAGCGGGTCGTGGTGTGCGAGACCTGCGCCAACGTCGACACCCAGGACCCCTGCTCCGTGTGCCGCGATCCCCGCCGGGACGCATCCACCATCGTCGTCGTGGAGGACGTCTCGGACCTCTGGGCGCTGGAGCGCTCGGGGGCGGTCAACGCGCGCTACCACGTGCTCGGGGGCACGCTCTCAGCGCTCGACGGCCGCGGGCCGGAGGACCTCAACCTCGGCACCCTTGCGACACGCGCCGCCGCGCCGGAGGTGAAGGAGGTCATCGTCGCGGTCAACGCAACCGTCGAGGGCCAGACCACGGCGCATTACGTCACCGACCTCCTCGGCGATTCGGACGTGAAGGTGACGCGCCTCGCGCATGGCGTGCCGGTGGGCGGGGAGCTCGACTATCTCGACGACGGCACGCTCGCCGCCGCGATCCGCAGCCGCACCGCATTCTGAGGCGTTCGTGACCACAATCGGCCCTGACGCGCCGGAGCAGGCGAGCGGCGTGCCCGACTCGCCGCTCGCCTTCCGCCACCGCAACTTCGTGCTGTTCTGGACGGCGCGGGTCTGCTCGACCTTCGCGGTGCAGATCGTGTCGGTCGCGGTCGGCTGGCAGGTCTACGACATGACGCGCGACCCGTGGGATCTGGGCCTCGTCGGCCTCGCCCAGTTCCTGCCGGCGTTTGCGCTCGTGCTGATCACGGGTCCGGCCGCAGACCGTTTCCCCCGCCGGCTCATTATGGCGGTCTGCTGCGCGACCGAGGCGATCGGCGCGCTCGCCCTGGTCGCGCTTGCGCTGTCCGGGGAGCGCTCGACAGCGCCGATCTTCGCGGTGCTCGTCCTGTTCGGCGTGGCGCGCGCCTTCTTCGGCGCGGCGAGCTCGGCGATCGTACCGAGCACCGTGCCGCCGGCCGCGCTGTCGAACGCGGTGACCTGGGCGTCCTCCGCTTGGCAGTTCGCCTCGATCGTCGGGCCGGTCGCCGGCGGCCTGCTCTACGGCCTTGGCCCCGCAGTCGCCTACGGCACGGCCGCCGCGATGCTTGGCGTGGCGACCGTGCTCGCGCTGCTCATCCGCGTCGTCCAGCTCCGGCGGGCGATGGAGGCGAGCTGGTCGACGCTCGTCGCGGGCTTCGCTTACGTCTTCAAGGAGAAGATCGTGCTCGGCGCGATCACGCTCGACCTGTTCGCCGTGCTGCTCGGCGGCGCGGTCGGGTTGATGCCGGCGGTCGCGCGCGACGTGCTGGACGTCGGCCCGTGGGGTCTCGGCCTGCTGCGCGCAGCGCCCGGAATCGGCGCGATCCTCACCGCCTTCGCGCTCTCCGCATTCCCGGTGCGCGATCATGCGGGGCGGATCATGTTCGCCTGCGTCGGCTTGTTCGGGCTCGCAAGCGCGGTCTTCGGTCTGTCGACCTCGGTCGCGCTGTCGATCGGCGCGCTGATGGTGATGGGCGCCGCCGATATGGTGAGCGTCACCATCCGCGAGACCCTGCTGCAGCTCTGGACGCCGGACGAGGTCCGCGGCCGGGTCAACGCCGTGAACATGATGTTCGTCGGCGCGTCGAACGAACTCGGCGAGTTCCGGGCAGGCGCGATGGCCGCCGCGATCGGCGTGATGCCGGCGATCGTGGTCGGCGGCCTTGGGGCGACCGCCGTCTCCGCGCTGTGGGCGTGGTGGTTTCCCGGCCTCAGGACCGCGCGGTCGCTGGAGCGGCGCGAGGGCTGACCCGCCGCTGCTCGCTGACGGTGAACCAGCCGACCCCCGCGAGCACCAGCGCCGCCCCCACGAAGTCGACCGCCGTCACGCGTTCGCCGAGGAACAGCGCCGCGAGGACGAGCGTCGCGATCGGGCTGACCGTGCCGATCGCCGCGTTCGCCTGCGCGGAGATGCGATGGAGCGCCGCCGACAGCAGGAAGCTTGGCAGCACCGTGCCCACGATCGCGAGCAGGATCGCGAGCATCCAGACGCGTTCCGACAGCTGGCCGAGCGAGCCGACGTCCCGCGTCAGCGCGAACTGCAGCAGCGCGCCGAAGGCCGCGGCCGACATGGCGAGGCAGGTGAACAGCTTTGGGCCGATCGCGGCGATCCGGCCTTTCGCAAGCAGTTGGTAGAGCGCGAAAGCGACCGCCGAGGCGAGCACAAGCATTGTCCCAGCGCTTGTCGCTTCGAGCCCTGCGGCCCGCATGTCCTTCGAGAACACGAGCGCCAATCCGCAATAAGCGACCGCAAAGGCGCCGAGCGCCTTCAGGCGGAAGGGCTGGCGAAAAAAGGCCGCGCCGAGCAGAACGGTGAACAGCGGATAGGTGAACAGGATCAGCCGCTCGAACGGGGCGGAGATGTAGACCAGCCCGAGGAAGTCCGCGTAGCTCGCGAACCAGTAGCCGAGCAGGCCGATGGCGAGCGAGGCGGCGACCATGCGCCCGTCGAGCGCCGCCGGCCGGCCTTCGCGCCAGACGCTCAGGAGACCGATCGCGACATAGATCGGGACCGAAAGGCCCATGCGCAGAGCGAGCAGAGTCTCGGCGTCAACGCCCTCGGCATAGGCGAACTTGATGATGATCCCCTTGCTTGAGAAGAAGATCGCGCCGAGCGCCGCGAGGGCGTAGCCGGAGAGCGGCGCGGGCATGCGCGCGGCGGCGACGTCAGGGACGACGTCCGGATCTGCGGCGGGGGGCATGTCACTCATGTCCGCGGCCTAGCACGCGGCGGCTTGCGCAGTCATTTGCGGACCGCGCATGCCCCTCCACCGTTTATGCCGACTATCCCGACGCCGCGCGCGCCCGCGGATGAAACGCCTGGTGGATCGCCGCGAGCCGCGCCGCGTCGACCTCGGTGTAGATCTGCGTGGTCGAGAGGCTGGCGTGGCCGAGCAGTTCCTGGATGGTTCGGAGATCGCCGCCGCGCGACAGCAGATGCGTCGCGAAGGAGTGGCGAAGCGCATGCGGGGTCGCGCTGTCAGGCAGGCCAAGCCCGCCGCGCATGCGGGCGACCGCCGCCTGGACGATCCGCGGATTGAGCGGCCCGCCTTTGGCGCCGACGAATAGCGGCCCGCTATCCTTCAGCGCGTAGGGACACTGCTGGAGATAATCCGCGACCGCCGCTTGCACGGCCGGAATCGCCGGCAGCTGGCGGCGCTTGCCGCCCTTGCCGGTGACCTCGATCAGATCGACGCCGGGAACCGGCGCTTCGGCGCGGGTCAGCGACAGCGCTTCCGAAATGCGCAGGCCGCAGCCGTAGAGCAATGCGAGCACCGCGGCGTCGCGCGCCAGCACCCAGGCCTCGCGCTCCTCTCCGTCGCGCGTCTCGACGTCGAGCAGGCGCTTGGCGGCGGGCGCGGCGATCGGCTTGGGCAGGCTGCGCGGGATCTTGGGCGAGCGCACGGCGGCGAAGGCCGAAGCCTCTCCGCGGCCGGTGCGGGCGAGACGGCGCGCGAACGAGCGCATGGCGGCGAGCCCGCGCATCAGCGAGCGGCTGACGAGCCCGTCGGCGCGACGGAAGGCCAGGAAGGCGCGCACATCGCGTGGCGTGAGGCCCGCAAGATCGGCGAGCGAGGCCGGCTTGCCGAGATGGTTCTGGAGAAAGGCGAGGAAGATGCGGACGTCGCGCGCGTAAGATTCGACGGTGTTCGGCGACAGGCGGCGCTCATGAGCCAGCCCGCTCAGCCAGTCGCGATAGGCGGCTTCGACGTCGGCTTCCGCCGGCAGCAGGACGATCGATCGGTCGCTCATGGGCAAAGCCTGCGGCGCCACGCTTAACCGCTTCTCAACCGCCAACACGAAAAAGGCCCCGCCAACGCGGCGGGGCCTCTTCATGCAATGCTGTCGACCGATCGATTACTCGACGACTTCGACGACCTTGCGGTCCGACGAGACGATGTAGCGGCGATCGTTGACGACGGTGTAGCTGTAGTCGCTGTCCGGCACCGAATAGACCTGGACGGTCTCGGGCAGGCGCTCGCCGACGACGACGTCGCCGCTATAGGTAACGGACGGACGGCTGCGGTCCTCGACGACATAGGTGCGGACCTTCTTGGGCGGCGCGACGGCCGTGCCGATCACGGCGCCGGCTACGCCGCCGACCGCGGCGCCGACAGGACCGCCGACGACAGCGCCGGTGACCGCGCCGCCGGCGGCGCCGCTAACGGTGCCTTCCTGCGCAAAGGCGGCGGTCGGAACGGCGAGCGTCACGACGAGCGCGAGTGCTGTGGCGGTGTTGCGCATGGTGTGTGTCTCTCTCTTATATGCCCCGCCAAACAACGCGGCACTCCCCCAAGGGTTCCTCCAGTCGAGCGGGGCGCATTCATGAAATGGTTAAGCGTTGTGTTGCGTCGCAACTATGAATGGGCGTTCACGCTTCAGAAAAGGTGCTATGGAACCTTGCAGGCTCGCTCCGGTTCTGTGGGCTGGCGTGGATGGAAGGAACGCACGAGATGAAGCCGCTCTTGGCGCTCATGGCGCTGCTCACGCTCTCGGCATGCGCCGCCGATCCCGCAAGATTAGCCGAGATGGACCGTGAGAAATGCCGGAGCTACGGCATGAAGCCCGGCACCGAGACGTTCGCGAACTGCCGCATGACGCTCGATGTGGAGCGTCGCCGAGAGAACCGCCGCGCGCTCGACGACGCCTATTTCGCAAGCCGCATCGGACCCTACGGCCCGTATGGTCCCTATCTCTACTGATCGACGCCGGGCCACGAGACCGTCAGTCCGCAGCGGTCGAGCCAGCGCGCGACATCCGCGGGCGGCTCCTGGTCGGTCACGAGTTCGTTGATCTCGGCCGGATCGCAGATGGTGACCGGCGCACGGCGGCCGAGCTTGCTGTGATCCGCCACGATCAGCCGGCTCGCCGAACCCTCGATCATCGCGCGCGCGATCCGGGCTTCGTCGAGATCGAAATCGGCGAAGTGCCCGTCGGGATCCGCGCCCGCGACCGACAGGATGGCGACATCCGCCTGGAACCGTCGGATGAAGGCCGCCGCCTCCTGCCCGACCGCCGCGGCGAGATCCGCCCGCAGTTCGCCGCCCGCCATGTAGACGCAATTGTCGTTGCGGCCGACGAGATGGCGCGCGATTTCGAGCGAATTGGTCACCACGGTTAGCCGGCGCCGGATGGCGAGGGCCTGCGCGACGTAAGCGGTGGTCGAGCCGGTGTCGATCATCAGCGACTGGCCGTCGCGCACCTTGGACGCGACGAGGGCGGCGATCGCGCGCTTGGCCTGGGCGTTGGCGCGCATGCGGCGTCGGAACGGCGCCTCGACCGCGGCCTCCGCGAGACCGACTGCGCCATGCCGTCGGATAAGCAGGCCTTCTTCCACGAGCCCCTTCAGGTTTCGGCGGATTGTCTCGTCCGAGACGCCGAGCCTGCGGGCAAGCTCGGCGACGCGCGTGACGTCCTCGTCGCGGACGAGGTCCATGATCGCCTGCTGGCGGCGAGTCTGGTCCACCATGAGGCTGGCCCCGCTGCTCTTCTGGGCAGAATGTGAGGTTGGGACACGGCGAACAAGCCGAATCCCACACCTGATGTGGTTTTCTTCTGAGGAACTTGGTTTTCCTGCGAGTTGGCGCCGGAGGTGCATTGCAGTTCGGGGCCCTCGCGCGAGGGCGACCCGATCCGGGAGACAAGCCATGCTTCGTACTGTGACGCGCATGCTAGCGACGGGCGCTGTCGCCCTCGCATTGGGCACCGGCGCCGCGACCGCCGCGCCGGAATCGAAGGACCCGATCAAGATCACGCTGAACGACTGGACCGGGGAGCTCATCAGCGCCCACCTGATCGGCGGCATTCTGCAGAAGGCCGGCTACAACGTCGAATACGCGCCGGCCGACATGCTGGCGCAGTTCACCGGCGTCGGATCTGGCGACCTCCACGTCGTGATCGAGGTCTGGGCGACCACCGCGGGCGAGGCCATGGACGCCGCGGTCGCGACGGGCAAGGTCGAGAACCTCGGCCCGAGCGGTCTCGAGGCTCGCGAAGACTGGTGGTATCCCGAATACATGAAGGAGAAGTGCCCCGGTCTGCCGGACTGGAAGGCGCTGAAGGACTGCGCCGAGGCGTTCTCCACGCCCGAGACCGCGCCGAAGGGCCGCTATCTCTCCGGCCCCGTGACCTGGGGCGGCTGGGACGAGGAGCGGGTTCAGGCGCTCGACCTTCCCTTCGAAGTCGTGCGCGCCGGCACGGACGCCGCGATGTTCGCCGAGCTGAAGAGCGCTTACGAGCGCAAGGCGCCGATCCTGCTGTGGATCTACGTGCCGCACTGGGCGCCCATCAAGTATAAGGGCGAGTTCGTCGAATTCCCGAAGTACACGAAGGAGTGCTACGACGATCCGGCCTGGGGCATCAACAAAGACGCGAAGTACGACTGCGCCAAGCCGACGGGCCCGATCTACAAGGCCGCCTGGGCCGGCATGAAGGATAAGTGGCCGGGCGCCTACGCGATCCTCAAGGACTACAAGATGGACAACGCGACGATCGGCGCGCTCGCCGCTCGCGTCGACATCGACGGCGAGAAAGTCGAGGACGTCGCGGCCGACTGGATCGCGAAGAACGACGCGACCTGGAAGAGCTGGGGCAAGAAGTAAGCGGCGCGTTCGCGAAGGCTCCGCCGGCGGCGCATCGCCGGCGGAGCTCGCTAATCCCCGAACTCCACGCGGAAGACGAATGGCCCATCCGATCCTCGCCGCCCGGGGCGTCGCCAAGCTCTATGGCGCGAACGCCGCGCGCTTCGTGCGCGACGGGCGCTTTTCCGGAACGAGCGAAGAGCTCGCCCAGGCCGGCGTGACCGCCGCGGTCCGCGACGTCGACATCACGATCGAGCGCGGCGAGACCTTCGTCATCATGGGCCTCTCCGGCTCCGGCAAATCCACCTTGGTGCGGTGCCTTGCGGCGCTCACGCCGCCGAGCGCGGGCGAAATCCTGTTCGAGGACAAGGACCTCAACAGGATGGCCGAGGGCGACCTCATCCAGATCCGCCGCCACCAGATGGGCATGGTGTTCCAGCACTTCGCGCTGCTGCCGCACCTCACCGTGCTCGGCAACGTCGCCTTCCCCCTCGACGTGCAGGGCATGAAGAAGCCCGAGCGCGAGGCCAAGGCGCTCGAGATGATAAAACTCGTTGGGCTGTCGGGACGGGAAAGCCGCTTCCCGCGCGAGCTGTCCGGCGGCCAGCAGCAGCGCGTCGGCATCGCCCGTTCGCTCGCGGTCGGGCCGGACCTCTGGTTCCTCGACGAGCCGTTCTCCGCGCTCGACCCGCTGATCCGTCGGGAGATGCAGGACGAGGTGCTGCGGCTGCAGGACATGCTGAAGAAGACGATCGTCTTCATCACCCACGATTTCGACGAGGCGGTGAGGATCGCCGACCGGATCGCGATCATGAAGGATGGACGGATCGAGCAGATCGGCTCCGCCGAAGAGCTCGTTCTCAGACCCGCGACCGACTACGTCCGCGCCTTCACGCGCGACGCGCCGCGCGCCAAGATCCTGACCGCCCGCTCCATCATGAGCCCGCCGGACCCCGCCGCCGACTATGCGGGCGTGGTCGGCGCCTCCGCGCGGATCGCGGCGTTCGCGCGGAAGATCGAGGAGGCGGAGAAGCCCTTCGCCGTGGTCGACGAGGGGGAGGTGGTCGGCAAGGTCGATCGCCGCGCCGTGATCGACGTGCTGATCGGCCGCGAAAGCGCGGACCAGGCGGCATGAGCCTCGCCGAAGCGCGACCCGCCTCGCCGGCGGTTTTTTCGCGGATCGCGCCGGGCCGGCTGATGTGGATCGCCGTGCTGATCGCGACGATCGTCCTCGTCATGCTGCCCGCGAACGCGCTGCCGGCCTGGGCGTGGAAGTATCCGCTCGCCTGGCAGGTCCCGTTCGGGAGCTGGATCTCTGCCTTCATGAAGTGGCTGATGGAGAGCGCGAGCTTCGGGTTCTTCACGGTCCACGACTTCACCCGCGCGATCGCCTGGACCCTCGACCTCCCGCTCCAGTTCGCGAAATCGGTGTTCGCGACCGGCTTCATCCAGGGTCAGGGGTCGGACGCCGTCGTGATCCTGCCTGCGATCCCTTGGTTCGCGATGATCGTTCTCAGCGTGGCCGCGGGCTACGCGGTCGGCGGCCTCGCGCTCGGACTCCAGATGGGGTTCGGCCTCGCCTATCTCGCGGTCTTCGGCCAGTGGGACAGCGCGATGGTCACGCTCGCCTCCGTGCTGGTCGCGAGCCTTTTTGGCGCAGCGGGCGGGCTTCTCGTGGGCCTCGCCTGCGTGCGCTGGCGCTGGCTGGAGCGGATCGTCTCGCCGCTGCTAGACGTCGCCCAGACCATGCCGGTCTTCGCCTATCTGCTGCCGATGCTCATCCTGTTCGGCTTCGGCCCGGTCTCGGCGATGGTCGCGACCGTGATCTACGCCCTGCCGCCGATGGTGCGCGTGACGATCGTCGCGATCCGCGCGGTGCCGGAGGAGATCCGCTCCCTTGGACTGATGACGGGCTGCACGCGGCGGCAGATCACGTGGAAGATGCTGGTGCCGAGCGCGCTGCCCGCGCTGATGGTGGGCGTCAACCAGGTCATCATGCTCTCGCTCAACGTCGTGATCATCGCCTCCATGATCGGCGCCGGCGGCCTCGGATGGGACGTGCTGACGGCGCTGCGCTCGCTCAACATCGGCAAGGGTCTGGAGGCCGGCCTCGCCATCACCGTGCTCGCGGTGCTGCTCGACCGTTTCGCGCAAGCCCTCGCCGTCCGTTCGGGGGCGGCGGTTCAGGGTCAGTCGACAGGGCGGCGAAACATCCTGATCGGCGGCCTCGGCCTTGGCCTGGCGCTGTGGGCCGCGGCCGCGATCAGCCAGCCTCTGGCGGTCTATCCCGAGGCTTGGAAGCTCTCGACCGGCGCGTTCTTCAGCGACATCGTGAGCTGGATCAACGTCAACTTCTTCTCGACGCTGGAGGCGATCCGCACCGGCGTCCTGCTCAACGTGCTCATCCCTGTCAAGCGCTTCATGCTGGCGCTGCCCTGGCCATGGGTCGTCGCGGTGATCGCGCTCGCCGGCTATCGGCTCGGGGGCTGGCGCCTCGCGCTCACCGTCGGCCTGATGGCGCTGTTCCCGGTCGTCGTGGGCTTGTGGCCGACGACGATGATCACGGTCTATCTGACCGTGGTGTCGGTCGTCCTCTCGGCGCTGATCGGCATCCCAATCGGCATCGCCTCGGCGCAGCGCCCGAAGCTTTGGCGCGTGGTTGAGGCCGTGGTCGACACGCTGCAGACGCTGCCCTCGTTCGTCTATCTCATCCCGATCGTCATGCTGTTCCGGGTCGGCGACTTCACGGCGCTGATCGCGATCGTGCTCTACGCCGTCGCGCCGGCGATCCGCTACACCGCCCACGGCGTCGCGCGCGTCTCGCCGCATCTCGTCGAAGCCGGCGCGATGAACGGCTGCACGCGCGGGCAAATCCTCAAGCGCATCCGCCTGCCGCTGGCGCTGCCCGAAATCCTGCTCGGCGTGAACCAGACGATCATGCTCGCGCTGTCGATGCTGGTGATCACCGCGCTGGTCGGCACGCGCGACCTCGGCCAGGAGACCTACTCCGCGCTCGCCAAGGCCGATGTCGGCCGCGGCCTCGTGGCTGGACTGTGCGTCGCCTTCATCGGCATGGTCGCCGACCGCCTGATCTCCGCCGCCGCCGGCCGCATGAGGGCGCGGATGGGGGTCGAGGCGTGACCATCGACCCGGTGGCGCGGGTCTGCGGGCTCGCCTTCTGGAAGGGACCAGTCGACCCGGAGCCGCTGACCGGCGGGATCACCAACCGCAACTTCCTGGTCCGCGACCAGGGCCGCAAATATGTCGTGCGGCTCGGCGAAGACATCCCGCTTCACAATGTCATGCGCTTCAACGAGCGGGCGGCGGCGATGGCGGCGGAAGCGGCGGGCGTCTCGCCCGCGCTCCGCCACTTCGAGCCGGGCGTGATCGTCATCGACCACATCGAAGGCCGTACCTTCGGTGAGGCCGACGTGCGGGCCGAACTGCCGCGGGTCGCCGAACTCATCCGCCGCACGCACCGCGATCTCGGAAAACACCTCAAAGGTCCGGCGCTCGCCTTCTGGACGTTCCACGTGTTGCGGAACTACGGCCACACCCTGCGCGACGGCGGGCACCGGATGGTCAGCGACTTGCCCCGGCTGGAGGCGATCGCCGACCGCATCGAGGCCTTCGTCGGGCCAACCGAGGTGGTGTTCGCGCACAACGATCTGTTGCCCGGCAATTTCATCGACGACGGCGAGAAGCTCTGGCTGATCGACTGGGATTACGCCGGCTTCAACACCCCATTATTCGATCTTGGTGGCGTGGCCTCGAACAACGGTTTCAGCCCGGACGAGACCGACCAACTGGTCGCAATCTATTACCGCCGCGCGCCCGACGACGCCTTACGCGCGCGGGTGCAGGCGATGCTCGTCGCTTCGCTGCTGCGCGAGGCGCTGTGGAGCATGGTCTCAGAACTGCATTCCCCGCTCGATTTCGACTACCGCGCCTACACCGCGGAAAACCTCAGCCGCTTTGAGCGGGCGCTTCTACGCTTCGATGAGATGACGCAATGACCGAGCTTCCCTCGTCCGCCAAGGTCGTCGTGATCGGCGGCGGCATCGTCGGCTGCTCGACCGCCTATCATCTCGGCAAGATGGGCTGGACGGACGTCCTGCTGCTCGAGCGCGACAAGCTGACCTCCGGCTCGACATGGCATGCGGCCGGCCTCGTTGGGCAGCTCCGCACCAGCGCCAACATCACGCAGCTGCTGGGTGAGAGCGTGAAGCTCTACAAGGAGCTGGAAGCGGAGACCGGGCTCGCCACCGGCTGGAAGATGAACGGCGGCCTGCGCCTCGCCTGCACGCCCGATCGCTGGATCGAGGTGAAGCGGCAGGCGACGACGGCGCGCTCCTTCGGGCTGGAGATGCAGCTGCTGACGCCGAAGGAGGCGCAAGGCCTCTGGCCTCTGATGACCATCGACGACGTCATCGGGGCGGCCTTCCTGCCGACCGACGGGCAGGCCAACCCCTCCGACATCGCGCAGGCGCTGGCCAAAGGCGCCCGCCAGAACGGCGTGACGATCCGCGAGGAGGTCGCGGTCCAGGACATCGAGGTCGAGAACGGCAGGGTCCGCGCCGTCGTCACCAATCTCGGCCGCGTGGAGTGCGAGAAGCTGGTGATCTGCGCCGGCCTCTGGTCGCGCGAGCTCGCGAAGATGGCGGGCGTGAACGTGCCGCTCGCCCCCGTGCAGCACCAGTACATCGTCACCGAGCAGATCGAGGGCGTCACCCGCGGCCTGCCGACGCTGCGCGATCCCGACCGGCTCACCTATTACAAGGAGGAGGTCGGCGGCCTCGTCGTCGGCGGCTACGAGCCGAACCCGATCGCCTGGGGCACGGCCGACAGGCTGCCGAAGGACTTCGCCTTCCAATTGCTCGAAGAAAACTGGGACCATTTCACGCCGACGCTGGAGCTGACGCTCGGTCGGGTTCCCGCCCTCGAGACCGCCGGCATAAAACAACTCATCAATGGGCCGGAGAGCTTCACCCCGGACGGCAACTTCATCCTCGGCGAGGCGCCAGAAGTGCGCGGCATCTTCCTCGGCTGCGGGTTCAACGCCTTCGGCATCGCGGCCGGCGGCGGCGCCGGGATGGCGCTCGCGGAATGGGTCGCGAAAGGCGAGCCGCCTTACGATCTCTGGCCAGTCGACATCCGCCGCTTCGGCGCGAACCATCACGACACCGGCTGGGTCCGCGAACGCACGCTCGAGGCCTACGCCAAGCACTACACCATGGCCTGGCCTTCGGAGGAGCATGAGAGCGGTCGTCCGCTCCGCCGCTCACCGCTGTATGACCGGCTGAAATCACGCGGCGCCGTGTTCGGCGAGAAGCTCGGCTGGGAGCGGCCGAACTGGTTCGCCGGCGAAGGCGACGAGCCGCACGACGTCTACTCCTTCACGAAGCCGAACTGGATCGCGGCAGTCGCGCGCGAGCACAAGGCCTGCCGCGAGCGGGGGGCGCTGTTCGACCAGACCTCATTCGCCAAGTTCCTGATGGTGGGCAAGGATTCCGAGCGCGCGCTGCAATGGATCTGCGCGAACGATGTGGCCAAGCCCGTCGGCTCGCTCACCTACACGCAGATGCTGAACGAGCGCGGCGGCATCGAATGCGACCTCACCGTCGTGCGGATCGCCGAAGACCAATTCACCATCATCACCGGCACCGGTTTCGCGACGCACGATTTCGACTGGATCTCCCGCGCCATCCCGGCGGACTGCGACGCCCATCTCGTCGACGTCACCTCGTCGCGCGCCGTGCTTTCGCTGTTCGGCCCCAAGGCGCGCGACGTGCTGGCGGCGGTCACCTCGGCAGATCTAAGCAACGACGCCTTCCCCTTTGGGACGGCGCAGACCATCGGCGTCGCCGGCGCGCCGACCCTCGCGCTTCGCGTCACCTATGTCGGCGAGCTCGGCTGGGAGCTGCATGTGCCGACGGAGTTCGCAGCCACCGTCTTTGACGCGCTGATGGCCGCCGGCGAGCCGCACGGGATCGCGCCGGCCGGCTATCGCGCGATCGAGACGCTTCGGCTCGAGAAAAGCTACCGCGCCTGGGGAGCGGAGATCGGCCCCGATCACACGCCCCAGATGGCGGGTCTCGGCTGGGCGGTGAAGCTCAAGTCCAACACGCCCTTCCTCGGCCGCGAGGCGCTTGTCGAGAAGGCGGCGAAGCCGCTGCCCCGGCTGCTTACCGGCTTCACGGTGGACGATCCGGGGATCGTGCTGCTCGGCCGCGAGACCATCATCCGCGACGGCAAGCGGGTCGGCTGGCTCGCGAGCGGCGGCTTCGGCCACACCGTCGGCAAGCCGATCGGCTACGGCTATGTCCGTGATCCCGACGGCGTCGACGCAGCCTATGTGATGTCCGGAAGCTATGAGCTCGACGTCGCCGGCGAGATCATCCCGGCGACGCCGTTCCTCAAAGCCCTTTACGATCCAACGATGGCGCGCATCAAGGCGTGAGGCTCATGCCGCCGTGTAGCCGTTGTCGACGAAGAGTTGCGCGCCGTTGACGAAGCTCGCTTCGTCGCTCGCGAGGAACAGCGCCGCTTTCGCCACCTCCTCCGGCTCGCCGATGCGGCCCTGCTGAACGGCAAGCGCGGCGTCCGAGCAATCGACGCCATAGCGGATGAGGTCATCGACCTCGCGCAGGCCATGGGGCGTGCGGATGAAGCCGGGGCAGACCGCGTTGCAGCGGATGTTCCGCTCGCGGAACTCGACAGCGATCGCGCGGGCGAACATGTGGCACGCGCCCTTGGTGGTGTCGTAAAGCACCTCCATCGGCGTGCCTGCGACCGCCGAGATCGAAGACGTGCAGACGATCGAGCCGCCGCCCGCGGCGATCATCTGCGGCAGCACCGCCTTCGTCATCAGGAACATCGAGCGCACATTGACGGCGTGCAGCCAGTCCCACTCCTCGACGGTGGTCTCAAGGAAGGGTTTCACCACCAGCGTGCCTGCGTGATTGAACAGCACCGTCACCGGGCCAAAGGCGGCGTTGGCGCCTTCGACCGCGCGGGCGACCGCCGCTTCGTCGGAAACGTCCGCGACGAAAGCCTGAGCGATTCCGCCCTCGCTGCGAATGAGGGCTGCGGTCTCCTCGGCCGCGGTGCCGTTGACGTCGACGATCGCGACATTCGCGCCCTCGGCCGCGAACAGCCGGCTCGACGCTCCGCCCATCCCCGTCGCGCCGCCGGAGACGATCGCGACCTTGCCTGCAAGTCTTCCGGCCATCGGAGCCCCCAAAACCAAAGAAGGGACGCGCCATGCTGGCGCGTCCCTTCTGGTTTAGGGAAAACAGCGGCCGAGAGGAACGGAGCCTCTCGTCACAGCCTCAAATCAAGCGACTTCGACTTCGGCCTTGCGGCTGTCGCGCTTGCGGGCGTTCGGGTCGAGCAGGCGCTTGCGCAGGCGGATCGACTTCGGGGTCACCTCGACCAGTTCGTCGTCCTGGATCCACGCCAAGGATCGCTCCAGCGTCATGCGGATCGGCGGCGTCAGGCGGACTGCCTCGTCCTTGGACTGGGTGCGGATGTTGGTGAGCTTCTTGCCCTTGAGGACGTTGACCTCGAGGTCGTTGTCGCGGCTGTGGATGCCGATCAGCATACCCTGATAGACCTTCCAGCCCGGCTCGATGATCATCGGGCCGCGGTCCTCGAGGTTCCACAGCGCATAGGCCACCGCCTCGCCCGGTTCGTTCGCGATCAGCACGCCGTTGTTGCGGCCGGCGATCTCGCCCTTGTAGGGGCCATAGGCGTGGAACAGGCGGTTCATGATCGCCGTGCCCTTGGTGTCCGTCAGCAGCTCGCCCTGATAGCCGATCAGGCCACGGGTCGGAGCGTGGAACAACAGGCGGAGGCGGTTGCCGCCCGAGGGACGCATCTCCAGCATGTCGGCCTTGCGCTCCGACATCTTCTGCACGACGACGCCGGAATGCTCCTCGTCGACGTCGATCACCACCTCTTCGATCGGCTCGACGATGTCGCCGGTCTCGGGGTCGCGCTGCAGCACGACGCGCGGACGCGAGACGCCGAGCTCGAAGCCTTCGCGACGCATCTGCTCGATCAGGATCGCGAGCTGGAGTTCGCCGCGGCCGGAGACGATGAAGCTGTCCTTGTCGGCGGCCTCCTCGACCTTCAACGCGACGTTGCCCTCGGCCTCCTTGAGCAGGCGGTCGCGGATGACGCGGCTGGTGACCTTGTCGCCTTCGGTGCCGGCGAGTGGGCTGTCGTTGACGAGGAAGCTCATCGAGACGGTCGGCGGGTCGATCGGCTGCGCCTGAATCGGCTCGGTGACCTGCGGATCGCAGAACGTATCGGCGACCGAGGCCTTCACGAGGCCCGCGATCGACACGATGTCGCCGGCCTCGCCGACCTCGATCGGCTGCCGCTCGATGCCGCGGAAGGCGAGGATCTTGGAGACGCGGCCGTTCTCGACGACCTGGCCGTCGCGCGACAGCACCTTGACGGTCTGGTTCGGCCTGACGGTGCCGGAGATGATGCGGCCGGTGATGATGCGGCCGAGGAACTGGTTCGCCTCGAGCAGCGTGCCCAGCATCCGGAAGGGACCCTCTTCGGTCTTCGCTTCCGGGACATGCTTGAGGACGAGCTCGAACAGCGGGGCGAGGCCCTGATCCTTCGGGCCTTCCGGCGTTGCGGCGAGCCAGCCGTCGCGGCCGGAGCCGTAGAGGATCGGGAAGTCGAGCTGCTCGTCGGTGGCGTCGAGCGCCGCGAACAGGTCGAACACCTCGTTGATGACTTCGGAGGCGCGAGCGTCCGGCCGATCGACCTTGTTGACGGCGACGATCGGCTTGAGGCCGATCTTCAGCGCCTTGGAGACCACGAACTTGGTCTGCGGCATCGGGCCTTCGGCGGCGTCCACGAGCACGATCACGCCGTCGACCATCGAGAGGATGCGCTCGACCTCGCCGCCGAAATCGGCGTGGCCCGGCGTGTCGACGATGTTGATGCGGGTGTCCTTCCACACGATCGACGTGGCCTTCGCCAGGATCGTGATCCCGCGCTCCTTCTCGAGGTCGTTCGAGTCCATCACGCGCTCGGCGACGCGCTGGTTGTCACGGAACGAGCCGGACTGGGAGAGCATCTTGTCGACGAGCGTGGTCTTGCCGTGGTCGACGTGCGCGATGATCGCGATATTGTGGAGCTTCATAGGGTCTCGCTTCAGAACCGCGCGCGCGGCTCCGCCTGTCGCTTAAATCTCTCGTGTGCGGCGCACACATGCGCGAAAAGCGCTCGAAACGCAAGGGCGCGCGGGTTGCCGCCCGCGCGCCCTTCCGAAGTTCTTCGCCAGAGCGATGAGCGTCAGCCGTTCCGGCGTCTGCGCGCCCCGAGCGTTCTGAGCCGGAGCGCGTTCAGCTTGATGAAGCCGGCGGCGTCACGGTGGTCGTAGGCGACCGCGCCGTCCTCGAAGGTCACGAGCTCCTGGTCGTAGAGCGAGTTCGGGCTCTCGCGCCCGACGACGATCACGTTGCCCTTGTAGAGCTTCAGCCGCACGCGGCCGGAGACCTCGCTCTGCGAAAAGTCGATCGCAGCCTGCAGCATCTCGCGCTCCGGCGCGAACCAGAAGCCGTTGTAGATGAGCTCCGCGTAGCGCGGCATCAGCTCGTCCTTGAGGTGCGCTGCACCGCGGTCGAGGGTGATGGATTCGATTGCGCGGTGCGCTGCGAGCAGAATCGTGCCGCCGGGCGTCTCGTACACGCCGCGCGACTTCATGCCGACGAAGCGGTTCTCGACGAGGTCGAGGCGGCCGATGCCGTTGGCGCGGCCGAGTTCGTTGAGCCTGGTCAGGATCGTGGCCGGCGACATCGCCTCGCCGTCGATCGCGACCGCGTCGCCCTTTTCGAAGTCGATCGACATCAGCGTCGGCGTATCGGGCGCGTCCTCCGGCGCGATGGTGCGCATGTGGACGTCTTCCGGCGCCGCCAGGCTCGGATCCTCGAGCACTTTCCCTTCCGAGGAGGAGTGCAACAGGTTGGCGTCGACCGAGAACGGCGCCTCGCCGCGCTTGTCCTTCGAGATCGGGATCTGGTGCATCTCGGCGAATTCGATGAGCTTTGTGCGCGAGGTCAGGTCCCACTCGCGCCATGGCGCGATGACGGTGACGTCGGGCTCGAGCGCGTAATAAGCGAGTTCGAAGCGGACCTGGTCGTTGCCCTTGCCGGTCGCGCCGTGACACACGGCGTCAGCGCCGGTCGCGCGAAGAATCTCGATCTGGCGCTTGGCGATCAGCGGCCGGGCGATCGAGGTGCCGAGCAGGTATTGGCCCTCATAGACCGCGTTCGCGCGGAACATCGGGAAGACGAAGTCGCGGACGAACTCCTCGCGCAGGTCGTCGACGAAGATGTTGTCCGGCTTGACGCCCAGCAGCTCCGCCTTCTTGCGCGCGGGCTCCAGCTCCTCGCCCTGGCCGAGATCGGCGGTGAAGGTCACGACCTCGCAGCGGTAGGTCGTCTGCAGCCACTTCAGGATGACCGAGGTGTCGAGGCCGCCGGAATAGGCGAGCACGACCTTCTTGGGCGATTTCTGTTCGGTCATCTGGGGCTTTGTCCGGCGGTCTGAGAGGCGCGGCGCACTCTAGTCAGGCTTGGCCGAGGCGCAAGCCTCGGCGGCGTTGGAGGCTGCGGCGTTATCGGCCTTGGAAACGCCACCGGAGCGCGCAACAACTTATCCGTCATAACCTGAGGATTAGACTCCGCCGTAGACCCGTTTCAGCGATCGACGCGCGACAAGACGAGATGAACCGCATTCCAGATCCCCAGTCGTTCGCCGTCCTGAAAGAACATGCGCGGATCGCGGAGGCGAAAGGGTTCGACCATGTCGACACCTGGGTGTTCGATCTCGACAACACGCTTTATCCGGCGTCGTCGCGCCTGTTCGACCAGATCGACGACCGCATCACCACCTATGTCGCGCACCGCTACGGCACGGACGGACTCAGCGCGCGGGCGCTGCAGAAATATTACTACAGGCGCTACGGCACGACACTGAAAGGCCTGATGGCGGAGGACGGGCTCGACCCCGACGAGTTCCTCGCCTTCGTGCACGACATCGACCACTCAGTGCTGGCGCCCGCGCCGGACCTTGTGGCGGCGATCGCGCGGCTGCCCGGCCGGCGCTTCGTGCTGACGAACGGGTCGCGCCGGCACGCCGAAAACGTCATCGCGCGGCTCGGCGCAAGCGCGCTGTTCGAGGACATCTTCGACATCGCGGCCTCGAAGTTCGTGCCCAAGCCCGAGGCTGCGGCCTACGACGCCTTCCTCAAGCTGCACGACATCGAGCCGGGAAAGGCCGCGATGTTCGAGGATTTGGGCAAGAACCTCGTTGTCCCTCATGCGCTCGGGATGCGCACCGTGCTGATCGTGCCGCCGGAAGGTTCACCCGACGCGCTCGACCGCCTCACGGCGCTCGACGACGCCTCCCCTGCCCCGCATGTCGACCACATGACCGACGACCTCACGGGCTTCCTGACGGGGATCGCGATCGTTTCGGAGGAGTGAAGCGTCGCAGTGCTGCGTGCTTCGAGACGCCTCGCAAAGCGAGGCTCCTCAGCATGAGGACCGTGGAGCGCCTCAAACCCTCCTCATGCTGAGGAGGCCGCACGACGGCGTCTCGAAGCGCGTAAGCCCTCGCCGCTCAAGTCCGGAACACCACGGCCCCGCCGACGAGGCCTGCGCCCGCCGCCGCGAGCAGCAGAGTTTCGCCCCGGGCTATCGGACGCGCCTCATGGCTGATGCTCAGGCTCAGCGGGATCGTGGCTGCGGAGGAGTTGCCGTAATCGGCGACCGTCGAGACCGTCGCCTCCTCCCGCACGCCGACCTTGCGACCGACCGCTGCGAAGATGCGCGCGTTGGCCTGATGCGGCACGAAGCGGTCGATCGCCTCGGGCGCCACGCCAGCCTCGCCGAGCGCTTCGAGCGAGCAATCGGCCATCAGCCGGACGGCCTCCGTGAACAGGCCGCGGCCGTCCGCGATCGTCATCAGCGTTTCGGCGGTCTCCACGTCCGCGCCAAATGGCCGGCTGCTGCCGCCCACAGAGATGCCGACGAGGCCGTAGCCGGCGCCGTCGGACGCGAGCGACTGGCCGATGACGCCGCGGCCTTCCTGAGCCGGTCCGAGCAGAACGGCGCCCGCGGCGTCAGCGAATAGGACCGAACTCGCCCGCTCCGCCGGATTGATGCGCCGGCTCAATAAATTCGCGGCGATGACTAGGACCGGTCTGCCCGTCGCGCGGACCTGCGCATCGGCCAGCGTCAGCGCATAGAGGAAGCCCGCACAGGCCCCGGCCATGTCGATGGCGCCGGCCTTCGTCAGCCGAAGCCTATGCGCGACCAACGGACCGGAGGGCGGCAACGGCTGGTCTGGGGTCGAGGTCGCGAGCAGCAGCAGGCAGACCTCGCTTCGGTCGATCCCGGCGGCGCTCAGCGCGCGTTCGCCAGCCTCCGCAGCAAGGCCGGACAGCGTCTCGCCGTCGACCGCCCAGCGCCGTTCGCGCACGCCGGTGCGGCGCTCGATCCAGCCGGGATCGAGGCCGAGCCGCTGCTCGATCTCGGCGTTCAGCACACGGAGCGCAGGCGCGGCATGACCAAGGCCGAGGATCTGTGTTCCCGCGGCCTTCATCGCGCGATCCCGAGCACGTCCGGCGCTTCGGCGATGGCGTCGTAAAGACTGTCGAGCTCCGCATCCGTCACGCAGTAAGGCGGCATGAGGTAGATGACGTCGCCGAGCGGACGGACCAGCAGGCCGTGCGACAGGAAGAAGGCGCGCAAGCGCGGGCCGACTTCCGCGAGATAGCCTGCGTCCGGAACGGCGAGATCGACGGCGGCGATCGTTCCGGACGTCCGCGCGTTGCGGAACCGCGGGTCGCCCTCGAAACGCGCGATGCGCGCGGCCTGGGCGCTGGACAGCGCAGCGACCCGCTCCGCGACCGGCTCGTCGCGCCACACGCCGACATTTGCGACCGCCGCGGCGCAGGCGATCGGGTTCGCGGTGAACGAGGAAGAGTGGAAGAAGGTCTTTGTCCGGTCGGGCGAGTAGTGCGCCTCGAAGATTTCGGCGGTGGCGAGCGTCGCCGCGAGCGGCACCGCGCCGCCGGTGAGGCCCTTCGAGGTGCAGAGGATGTCCGGCGTGACGCCGGCCTGCTCGCAGGCGAACAGGGTTCCCGTGCGGCCCCAGCCGGTCATCACCTCGTCGGCGACGAACAACGCGCCTGTGTCACGGACGATGCGCCTCATCTCGGCGAGCGTCTCCGGGCCGTACATCTTCATGCCCCCGGCGCCGAGGATGAGCGGCTCGACGATGAAGGCCGCGAGGTCTCCGCGCCCGCCGGCGGCCTCCAGCGCGTCGAGCGTCGCCTGCTCGGCGCCGGGCGCCGGAAACGGGATGCGCTCGACCTCGAACAGCAGCGGCGCGTAAGGCGCGTTGAACACGCCGCGCTCGCCGACGCTCATCGCGCCGATCGTGTCGCCGTGATAGCCGCCTTCGAGCACGGCGACGCGCGTGCGCTCCTCGCCGCGGTTGGCGAAGAAGCCCAGCGCCATCTTCAGCCCGACCTCGACCGCGGTCGATCCGGAATCCGACAGGAAGACGTGCGCCAGTCCCTCCGGCGCGAGCGCGACAAGCTCGCGCGCCAGCCGCTCCGCCGGCTCGTGGGTCAGCCCTGCGAAGATGATCTGGTCGAGCGTTCCCGCGGCCTCCGCGATCGCAGCCATAATCTTGGGCTGGCGATGACCATGCGTCGTCACCCACCAGGACGAGATCGCGTCGAGGATCTTCTCGCCGCTCTCGGTTTCCAGCCACGCGTTTTCGGCCCGCACGATCTTCGGCGGCGCGGGTTCCAGAGCATGTTGGGTGAAGGGCCGCCACAGCGGCGAGGTCGGGGTCATCGCAGGTCGGCGGCTTGGGGACGGCCGCGAGCCATAGCCCCTCCGGCTCAGGAAGGAAACGTCCCGGCGCTTGCCGCGGGCGTCCGGCCGCGCCAAACCGTGACGTCGCATGATTTGAAGCACTCAGGGTGAGCAGCCGATGGCCGATCTGCCAAGCGAGATGACCTTTATCCGCGCCGACGGCGACGGAGGCCCCGAGGTGCTGAAAGCCGCCAGGGGTCCGCTCCCGCAGCCCGCGGAAGGCGAGGTGCTGATCGAGGTGGTCGCCGCCGGCGTGAACCGCCCCGACGTCATGCAGCGCAAGGGCATGTATCCCCCGCCTCCCGGCGCGCCGGAGACGCTCGGGATGGAGGCCTCGGGCCGGGTCGTGGCGCTCGGCGCCGGCGTTTCGACGCTGAAGGTTGGCGACGAGGTCTGCGCGCTGTTCTCCGGCGGCGGCTACGCCGAATATGTCTGCGCCCCGGCCGTGACCTGCCTGCCTGCGCCGGACGGCGTCTCGCTCGTTGACGCCGGCGGCCTGCCCGAAACCTTCTTCACCGTCTGGACCAACGTGTTCGAGCGCGCTGGGCTCGCCGAGGGCCAGTCCTTCCTCGTCCATGGCGGCACGTCCGGCATCGGCACCACCGCGATCCAGCTCGCGGTCGCGCGCGGCGCGACGGTCTACGCCACCGCCGGCGGGGCGGAGAAGGCCGCGTTCTGCGAAAAGCTCGGTGCCAAGCGCGGCATCGACTACCGCTCGGAGGACTTTCGCGCCGTGCTGAAGGAGGAGACCGGGGGCAAGGGCGTCAACGTCATCCTCGACATGGTCGGCGGCGAATACACCGACAAGAACCTGAAGTCGCTCGCGGTCGAGGGCGTGCTGGTCCAGATCGCCTTCATGCAGGGGCCGAAGGTGCAGATCGACCTCACGCCGATCATGCTGAAGCGCCTCAACCTCACCGGCTCGACGCTGCGTTCGCGGACCAATCTTCAGAAGGGAATGATTGCGGCGGCGCTGAAGAAGGAGGTCTGGCCGATCATCGCTGCGGGCAAGGCGAAGCCGATCATCCACAAGACGTTTCCGCTGGAGCAGGCGGCGGAGGCCCACCGGCTGATGGAGGAAAGCTCCCACATGGGAAAGATCCTGCTGACGACGGGGAAGTAGACGCTCTTAACCCTCCTCGCGCCGAAGGCCTGGGGAGGGACAGGAGGCGCCCACTCTTTGGGCCGCCTCCGCCCCCGCTTCGGACTCGCCTTTTCCCCGCATCGCCATACCTCCGCACGCAAACCCCAGAAGTGCGGACGTCTGAAGAATGTGCGGAATTTGTGGTGAGGTGACCTTCCTCGGTCAGCCGGCCTCGGTGGAGGCCGTCACGGCCATGTCGGGCTGCATGACGCAGCGCGGACCGGACGGCGACGGCATCGTCTCGCGCGGACGCGTCGCATTCGGGCACCGCAGGCTGAAGATCATCGACCTCAGCGAAAAGGCCGAACAGCCGATGGTCGACCCCGCGCTCGGGGTCACGCTGGTCTTCAACGGCTGCATCTACAACCACAAGGAGTTGCGCGCCGAGCTCCAGGCGAAAGGCTATACGTTCTTCTCCGAAGGCGACACGGAAGTCATCGCCAAGGGCTGGCACGCCTGGGGAACGGAGCTGCCGAAGAAGCTGTTCGGCATGTTCGCGATCGCGATCCATGAGCGCGAGAGCGGCCGGGTGATCCTCATTCGAGACCGGCTCGGCATCAAGCCGCTCTACCTCTCCGAAGGCGCCGGCAGGCTGCGCTTCTCGTCGTCGCTGCCCTCGCTGCTGAAGGCGGGCGGCGTCGACACGTCGATCGATCCGCTCGGGCTCAACGCCTACATGTCGTTCCACTCGGTCGTGCCGGCGCCGCGCACGATCCTGTCGGGCGTGCGCAAGCTGCCGCCGGCGACGCTGCGCATCTACGAGCCGGACGGCCGCACCAAGGAGGAGGTCTACTGGACCGTCTCCTACGAGCGCTCCTCCGCCGACGTCGCGCGGAGCTTCGACGAGTGGCGCGAGGAGGTCCATAACTCGCTGCGCACGGCGGTGAAGCGCCGCATGGTGTCGGACGTGCCGGTCGGCGTGCTGCTGTCGGGCGGGGTCGACTCCAGCGTCGTGGTCGCGCTGCTCGCCGAACTCGGCCACCAGGACATCGAGACCTTCTCGATCGGCTTCGAAGCCCGCGGCGGCGAAGAGGGCGACGAGTTCAAGTATTCCGACATCATCGCCGAAAAGTTCGGCACCGAGCACCACAAGATCACCATTGAGGAGCGCCGGATGCTGGACGCGCTGCCCGGCGCGATCCAGGCGATGTCCGAGCCGATGGTGAGCCACGATTGCGTGGCGTTCTACCTGCTCTCGGAAGAGGTGCGGAAGCACGTCACCGTGGTGCAGTCCGGCCAGGGCGCGGACGAAATCTTCGCGGGCTATCACTGGTATCCGCCGGTCGCCGCCTCGAACGACCCCGCCGCGGATTACGCCAAGGCGTTCTTCGATCGCGACAACGCCCGCTATCTCGCCCATGTCACCGACGAGTACGCCACGGCGGACGCCGCCCGCGCCTTCGTCGAGGAGCATTTCGCGATGCCGGGCGCCGACGACGCGGTCGACAAGGCGCTCCGTCTCGACTCAACCGTCATGCTGGTCGACGACCCCGTGAAGCGCGTCGACAACATGACGATGGCCCACTCCCTAGAGGCGCGCGTGCCGTTCCTCGACCACGAGTTGGTCGAACTCGCGGCGCGCATTCCCGGCAAGCACAAGCTCGCGGATGGCGGCAAGGGCGTCCTGAAGGACCTCGCGCGCCACATCGTGCCGAAGGAGATCGTCGACCGGCCGAAAGGCTATTTCCCGGTGCCGGGCCTGAAATACCTGGAGGGCCAGACGCTCGAGATGGTGCGCGACGCGCTGGGCAGCCGGGCTGCGCGCGAGCGCGGCCTGTTCCGTCCGGACTATCTCGAGACGCTGTTCGAGAACCCTGCCGAGCACATCACGCCCTTGCGTGGCTCGGAGCTGTGGCAGTGCGCATTGCTCGAGGTGTGGCTGCAGACGCATGGCGTCTGAACCCGCGAACTGAACTGGACTGGAAGAGGAAGGCCACCATCATGGCGCTTGCCGTCGAGCATACCGAGACGCCCGCGGCGCCGATTTCCGCCGCTCTTACGGAGAGGCGGGCGAACGCCATCGTCGATTGCGGCTGGGGCCGACTGCTGTTCGGACAGACCTTCACGGACCCCGCCGCGCTCGCCCAGGCGCTTCGTGGCGAAGGGCCGGACCGGCGCGACATCGCGGTCTATGTCGACGATCCGCACGTGCTGCTGGCGCAGGCTCCGCTCGAGCTGTTCCTCGACCCCAGCCATATGTTCCGGCTTGATCTCGATGCCTATCAGCCGTCGCGACGAGGCCAGCGGGCCTTCGCGGTGCGGCGGCTCGAAAACGGCGGCGACATCGACGCGGTGAACCGCATCTATGCCTCGCGGCACATGGTCTCCGGTCCTCCGGACTTCTACGAGCGGGCGCGCGACAGCGAGACGGTGATCCATCTCGTTGCGGTCGACGCCCGCTCGGACGAGGTGATCGGCACGGTGACGGGCGTCGACCACGTGGCGGCGTTCGATGATCCCGAGCGCGGCTCGTCGCTTTGGTGCCTTGCGGTCGACCCGCAGTCGCGCCATCCGGGCGTTGGCGAGACGCTGGTGCGCCGGCTCGCCGAGTTCCTCAAGGAGCGCGGCGCGCGGACGATGGACCTGTCGGTCATGCACGACAACGACCTCGCCATCGGGCTCTACGAGAAGCTCGGCTTCGCGCGCGTGCCGACCTTCTCGATCAAGCGCCGCAACTCGATCAACGAACGTCTGTTCGTGGGCGAGCCCGGCGTCGAGGGGTTGAACCCCTACGCCAAGATCATCGTCGACGAGGCGCGGCGACGCGGCATCGGCGTCGACGTGGTGGACGCCGAGGGCGGGTTCTTCCGCCTGACCCATGGCGGACGCTCGATCCTGTGCCGGGAGAGCTTGAGCGAGCTCACGTCCGGCGTCGCTATGTCGATCTGCGACGACAAGGCGGTCACGCGCCGCGCTGTCGAGCGGGCCGGCGTCGTCGTGCCTGCGCAGATCGAAGCCGGCGACCGCGAAGGCCTCGAAGCATTCCTGGAAGAGCATGGCGCAGTGGTCGTGAAGCCAGCCCGCGGCGAGCAGGGCCGCGGCATCTCGGTCGGACTCGAGACGATCGAGGAGATCGAGGCCGCGGTCGAGCACGCCAAGGCGTTCTGCGACCGCGTGATCGTGGAGCAGATGGTCGAGGGCGACGATCTCCGCCTTATCGTCATCGACTTCCGCCTCGTCGCGGCCGCGATGCGCAAGCCGGCCCGCGTCGTTGGCGACGGCAAGAGCACGATCCGCGAGCTGATCGAAAAGCAGAGCAAGCGCCGCGCGGCCGCGACCGGCGGCGAGAGCTCGATCCCGCTCGACGGCCAGACTGAGAAGGCGGTGAAAGCCGCGGGCTACAGCCTCGACGACGTCGCACCCGAGAACGAGACCATCGTCGTCCGGAAGACCGCGAACCTCCACACCGGCGGCACCATCCACGACGTCACGGGCTCGGTGCATCCCCGCCTGGTCGATGCGGCGGTCAAGGTCGCCCGCGCGATCGACATCCCGGTCGTTGGCGTCGACTTCATGATCAAGGCGCCGCACGAGCCGGACTACGCGTTCATTGAAGCAAACGAGCGTCCGGGCCTCGCAAACCACGAGCCGCAGCCGACCGCGGAGCGTTTCGTCGACCTCCTGTTCCCGCTCTCCATGCCGGCCGCGATCCGCCGAGTGGGGCTGGGCTAACTCACTGCGGCGGCGTCATCTGGGATCGCTCGCCGGGTTTGTGCTACGTCAGCGGCCGCACGAATCATCCTCGCCTTGAGGTTCCATGCCGCGTCTCGACGTCGACATCGATTATCTGGCCGAGCAGCTCCGAGGGCTGCTGAAGATCCCAAGCCCCACCGGTTTTACGGATTCCATCACGCATGCGGTGGTGGACGAGCTTGTCCGTCTCGGCGTCGAGCCCGAGGTTACGCGGCGGGGCGCGATCCGCGCCAAGATCAAGGGCAAGGCCAAGGATCCCTCACGCGCCCTGATCGCCCATCTCGATACGCTCGGCGCGCAGGTGAAGTATCTGAAGCCGAACGGACGGCTTGAGCTCGTCCCGATCGGCAACTGGTCGGCGCGCTTTGCGGAAGGCGCGCGCGTCACGATCTTCACCGAGCAGGGCGCCTATCGCGGCTCCATCCTGCCGCTCAAGGCGTCGGGCCACACCTACGCCGACGAAGTCGACACCCAGCCGACCGGCTGGCCCTATGTCGAGGTCCGGGTCGACGCGCTGGTGCGCGACGCCGCCGATCTGCACCGGCTGGGCTTTCATGTCGGCGACATGGTCGCGATCGACACGCAGGCCGAGTTCCTGGACAACGGCTTCATCGTCTCCCGTCATCTCGACGACAAAGCGGGTGTCGCGATCCTGCTCGCGGCGCTGAAGGCCATCGTCGAGTCCGGCGAGAGGCTGCCGGTCGATACTTGGTTCGTGCTGTCGATCGCCGAGGAAGTCGGCGTCGGCGCCGCGGCGGTCCTGCCGCACGACGTGGCCGCCATGGTGACGATCGACAACGGCACCACCGCGCCCGGCCAGGCCTCCGACGAGTTCGGCGTCACGATCGCAATGGCCGACCAAACGGGGCCGTTCGACTACCACCTGACGCACGAACTCATCCGGCTGTGCCGCGAGAACGACATCCGCCACCAGCGCGATGTCTTCCGCTACTACCGCTCCGACAGCGCCTCCGCGATCGAGGCGGGCGCCGACGTGCGAACCGCGCTCACGACCTTCGGCGTCGACGCCAGCCACGGCTACGAGCGCATCCACATGCATGCGCTGCGCTCGCTCGCCGAGCTGATGACGGCCTATGTGACAAGCCCAATCGAGATCAAGCGCGACGCCAAGCCGCTCGGCTCGATCGAGGGCTTCCCGCACCAGCCGACCGCGCCGGCGGAGCCGGACATCGAGCCGGCGGAGGAACTGCCGCCACGGGAGTGACAGCGCTCGTCCGCCTCAGGGCTGCGCCATCACCGTGATGTAGGCCGGCCCGAGAATGACGATGAAGATCACGGGCAGGAAGAACACGATCATCGGGACGGTCAGCTTCGGGGGCAGGCTGGCGGCGCGCTTCTCGGCTTCCGCCATGCGCGTGTCGCGGCTGTCCTGTCCGAGGACGCGCAACGCCTGGCCGACAGGCGTGCCGTATTTGTCGGCCTGGATCAGCGCCGTGCCGACCGATTTCACGGATTCGAGGCCCGTGCGCGCGCCGAAGTTCTCGTACGCCTGACGCCGGTCCTGCAGATAGGACATCTCGGCCATGGTGAGCGTAAGCTCTTCCGCGAGCGCGACGGACTGACCACCGATTTCGTCGGCGACCTTGCGGAAGGCCGCCTCGATCGACATGCCGGATTCAACGCAGATCAGCATCAGGTCGAGCGCGTCGGGAAAGGCGCGCTGCATCTGCGCCTGGCGCTTCTGCCTCTGATTCTTGAGGTAAAGTTCAGGCGCCTTCACGCCAGCGTAGACGGCGAAGACGACGATTCCGATCCGCCACAGCGGGTCGAGGCCGAAATCGTTGACGACGAACAGGTAGAACAGCGCGACGACCATGAAGACGATCGGCGCGACCAGCCGGAAGAACAGGAAGGTCACCATCGCGCCGCCGCCGCGATGCCCGGCCATCTGCAGACGCTCCTTGGCGTCCTCGGTCCCGAGGTGCTTCGCCAGATTGAACTGGCTGACGATGCTCTGCATGTAGGCCTTCGGCTCGCGCTTCAGACCCTTGCCCTTCGCCATCCGCTCGCGCTCGCGGGCGCGGATCTTGTTCCGCTCCAGCGCGACCGCCTTCATCCGCTTGCCCAAGGCGTCGCCGGCGAGCAGCGGCATCGCGAGCGTGATCACGGTCGCCATCGCCGCCACGGCGGCAAGCAGCGCCGCCAGCGCCTTCGGGTCGATCAGCGTGTTGAAGATGAGGTTGGCCACGCGGACGGTCCTTCGCGTTCAGAAGTCGAAGTTGATCATCTTCCTCATGACGAGGATGCCGGTGAGCATCCATGCGCCCGAGATGATGAGCATCACGCGGCCGATATCGGTGGTCCACATGAGGCCTATGTAGGCCGGGTTCGTCATCGAGATGACGCCGATGGTGATCAGCGGCAGCGAGCCGATGATGGTGGCCGAGGCCTTCGCCTCCATGCTCATGGCCTGGATCTTGGCCTTCATCTTCTTACGGTCGCGCAGAACGCGCGCCAGATTGCCAAGCGCATCCGACAGACTGCCGCCGGCCTTGGACTGGATGGCGATGACCAGCGCGAAGAAGTTCGCCTCTGAGACCGGCATCCTCTCATAGAGCTTGCCGACCGCGTCCGCGAGCGGGATGCCGATGGTCGTTTCCTCGACGATCTTGCGGAATTCGGATTTCACCGGCTCCTGCGCCTCGTTTGCGACAATGCGGATGCAGTCGCCGAGCGGCAGGCCGGACTTAAGCCCGCGCAGGATCACCTCGACGCCGTCAGGCAGAAAGTTCAGGAAGCGGGCGGCGCGCTTCTTCTTCATGTAGGTCAGAATCCAGCGCGGAAGGCCGAGGCCGCCGACCACCGCGCAGAAGCCCGCGACCCTCAGGTCTCCGCCCGTCGCCATGAAGCCGGCGAAAGCGAGCGCGATCGCGATGGCGGCGCTCATCAGGTAGAAGCGCTGCGGCTCCCAATCGAGCCCGGCGTGGGCGAGGCGCATCTTCAGCGATGGCCGGTTGATGCGCTTCTGCCGCTCGTCGAGCTCCTTGAGGCTGTCGGCGACCTGCCCGCGGCGAAGGCTTTCGACCGTTAGGGCGGCAGCGGCGCGACGCCGGTCGAGCCCGATCATCTTCTGGCGCTTCTCGACCCGGAGCGCGCCCGAGAGATAGGGATAGACCAGCGCGTAAGCCGCGCCGCCCGCGGCGAACGTCGCAAGGGCGATGACGGGAAGATTGCCTTTCAGGTCCATGACGATCCCGGTCCTAGATCGCTCAGGCGACGCGCGAAGGCGCGTCGCCTTCCATCGCGTCGATCGCGGCGGCGAGCCGGTTCTCCTCGCCGAAATAGCGGGCGCGCTCCCAGAAGCGGGGACGCCCGATGCCGGTCGAGCGGTGGCGGCCGATCAGCTTCTTGTTCGCGTCCTCGCCGAGGATGTCGTAGAGCATGATGTCCTGCGTGATGATCACGTCGCCTTCCATGCCCATCACTTCCGTGACGTGGGTGATGCGGCGCGAGCCGTCGCGCAGGCGGGACGCCTGCACGATGACGTCGACGGAGGTGCAGATCATCTCCTTGATGGTCTTCGAGGGCAGCGTGAAGCCGCCCATCGTGATCATGCTTTCGAGACGCGACAGGGCCTCGCGCGGCGAGTTGGCGTGGAGCGTGCCCATCGAGCCATCATGGCCGGTGTTCATCGCCTGCAGGAGGTCGAACGCCTCCGGTCCGCGCACCTCGCCGACGATGATCCGTTCGGGACGCATACGCAGGCAGTTCTTCACGAGGTCGCGCATGTTGACCATGCCCTCGCCCTCGAGGTTCGCGGGACGGGTCTCGAGACGCACCACATGCGGCTGCTGGAGCTGCAGCTCGGCGGCGTCTTCGCAGGTGATGATGCGCTCGTCCTCGTCGATATAGCGGGTGAGGCAGTTGAGCAGGGTCGTCTTGCCCGAGCCCGTGCCGCCCGAGATCAAGACGTTGCAGCGGACACGGCCGATGATCTTGAGGATCTCGGCGCCCTCGGGGCTGATCGAGCCGAAGCGGACCAGCTGATCGAGCGTCAGCTTGTCCTTCTTGAACTTGCGGATGGTGAGCGTCGGCCCGTCGAGCGCAAGCGGCGCGACGATGACGTTGACGCGGGAGCCGTCCGGCAGGCGCGCGTCGCAGATCGGCGAGCTTTCGTCGACGCGGCGGCCGACCTGGCTGACGATGCGCTGGCAGATGTTCAGGAGCTGCGCGTTGTCGCGGAACCGGACATGGGTGGTGAGCACCTTGCCGGAGACTTCGATGTAGGTCCGGTCGGCGCCGTTGACCATGATGTCGGCGATGTCGTCGCGGGCGAGCAGAGGCTCGAGCGGGCCATAGCCCAGCACGTCGTTGCAGATGTCCTCGAGCAGCTCCTCCTGCTCGGCGATCGACATCACGACGTTCCGGATCGCGATGATCTCGTTGACGATATCGCGGATTTCCTCGCGGGCGCTCTCGATGTCGAGGCGCGCGAGCTGAGCGAGATCGATCGCCTCGATCAGCGCGCCGAAGATGCGGCTCTTGGTTTGGAAATAGTCGTCGCTGCGCCTGTGCTCCTGCGCCGCCGGAGTCGGAACCGAAGACGGTTGCGGTCGGACCTCCGCGGGCGTCGCCGGCGACGGCGCGATAGGAGCCACGGCGATCACCGGCGCTCCATAGTCGCCATTGGCCGTCGTGCGGCCGAACCCGCCCGTTCCGGGAGTGACCGCAGTGCCGCGCTTACCGAACATCTCGCGCCTCCGACCGGCCGGCCTTAGCCGGCCTTCTTTCTGTTGATCACCGCCATCAACGGCTCGAAGATCGCGGGCCGCTTGGAGCGCCGCGTCTCGGCCTTGCCCGTGACCCGCTTGGCGAGATCCGTGAAGACTTCGTTGACCTTGTTCGACGGCGCGGTTTCGGCGATCATCTGACCGTTGTTCGCGGCCGCGCCGAACAGGCCCGGATCGAACGCGATGACGGCCGCGGGCTCTAGGTCGAGCGCCTTCGCGAAGTCGCCGGGCTTGATCTCCGCGCGCTTCGGAACGCCTACCTGGTTCAGGATGAGCCGGGGCGCGGCGTCGTTCGGACGCGCGGCCTTCAGCAGATCAATCAGGTTCTTGGCGTTGCGGAGGTTTGCGAGATCAGGGCTCGCAACGATGACGACCTCGTCGGCGGCGATCAACGCGCGTTTGGACCACGCGGTCCAGACATGCGGCATATCGAGCACGGCGCAAGGCACGTTCGCGCGCATGATCTCAAGCAGCGGATCGAAGACGTCTTCGTGGAAGTCGTAGACTCGGTCGAGCGTCGCCGGCGCGGCAAGCAGATTGAGCTGCTCGGCGCATTTGGACAGCAGCCGATCGACAACCGCTGCGTCCAGGCGATCGGGCGCGAACACGACTTCGGCGACGCCTTGCGGCGGATCCTGATTGAAGTTGAGGCCGGCGGTGCCGAAAGCGAGGTCGAGGTCGACCACCACGCTGTCGAGCTTCAGCTGGCGCGCCATCGCCCAGGCGACATTGTGCGCGATGGTGGAGGAGCCGACGCCGCCCTTGGCGCCGACGAAGGCGACGACGCGGCCGACGGGCTCGGCGCCCGGCGCGCGGAAGATCTCGGAGAGCGAGCGGACGAGATCCACCACGCCGAAAGGCGGGACGAGATAGTCGCTGACGCCGAGGCGCATCAGTTCGCGATAGAGCAGGACGTCGTTGACCTGTCCGATCACCATGACCTTGGTGTCGTTGTCGCAGACCTGCGAAAGCCGATCGAGCGTCTCGAGCAGGCGCTCGCGGTGCGCGTCGCCCTCGATCAGGACGACGTTGGGCGTGGGCGCGTTGCGGTAGGCCTCCGCCGCCGCAGCGCCGCCGCCCATCTGAACCTTGACGTGCGCCTTCTCCATGCGCCGGTCGGCGGTCGCCTGCTCGACGAGGCGGGCGATCTCCTGCGTTTCGCAGAAGGCCTGGATGGAGATGCGCGGAAGCGGCGCGATCACCGCAAGGGACTTGGCCGCGAGATCGTTCGGCCTGTCGTTGCTGTTGTCTGTCATCGCCAGGTCCCGCTCAATTCCCGCTGCCAACGCTGCTGATCTTCGCCGCATCCTGGACCTGGACCGCAGTGTCCTGGCCTTCGCGATACTTCTCGATCACGGTCTGCCGACGCGCGGCGTAGACGGGCGATTCAGCCCGCGGCCGCGCAAGATCCTCGGGATCGGCGACCTGCGCCGCGAGGTTCTGCTGGCTAGCGCAGCCGAAGTTCCAGTACTCGCGGTTCTGGGTCGCGCCGATGAAGTCGGCGCCGCCGAGATCCTCCGGCCACTCGCCGCACGGGTGCGGAACCTGCGCCTTGAGCTTCACGAAACCGAGCTTGACGGGCGCGATCCCGGCCTCCTCGGAGCGGTACCGAGAGACGATGATCGCGGTCGCCGGGACGCCGGCCGCGGCGAGCGTGTGCCGGATTTCGGGAGCCGCATATCTCGCCGAGTTTGCGCTCGGCCCGCCTGCAGGAGTCACGATGCCGATCGGCCCGCGGCCGTTCTGACGCCAGTTCGCCGCGAAGGCGCGAATGTCCACCTTTTGCCGCTCGGTGAGCCCACGGGCGCCCGCGCCGACGGGCAAGTCGAGACGCTCCGCGCCTTCCGACAGCACGATCGGATGCCGCTGCGCATAGGTCTGCGGATAAGGGGCAAGTCCGTCGGCGTCGCAGCCGCCGAGCAGGAGCGCCGAGCCCGCGACCAGCGCGGCGAAGCCGGCGCTGAGGCGGAACGGACGGGGAGCGGTCATGTCATTGACTCCGTTCAGCCGGGCTCAGTCGAGGATGAAGCCGCCTTGGCTTTTGCTGACGATGGTGCGTTCGGCGCGTCCCTCGGGAAGGCCGTAGATGCGGTTCAGGCGGCCAAACAGCAGATTCGAGGGGTCGCTCGGCTCGGCGAAGCCGTCGTCCGGGCTGGCGAGCTTCTGCGGGGCGACGGCCTTGGCGATGTAGGGCGTGACGAAGATCGCGAGTTCGGTTTCGTTGCGCTGGTAGTCATTCGACCGGAACAGCTGTCCGAGCACCGGAAGGTTCATCAGGCCGGGCAGCCCGTTTACCGCGCGCTTGGTCTGCTGCTGGATGAGGCCGGCCATCACCAGGGAGCCGCCAGACGGGATCTCAACAGTCGAATCCGCGCGCCGGGTCTTGAGGCCAGGAATGGTGGTGCCGCTCAGCGTGACCGACGAGTTGTTGTCGATCTCGCTGACCTCCGTCGAGAGGCGCAGGCTGATGCGGCCGCCGCTCAGCACGACCGGCGTGAAGTTCAGGCCGACGCCGAACTGCTTGAAGCTGACTGTCGCCGTGCGGGTGTCGGCGTCGACGCCGGTGATGATCGGAAACTCGCCGCCAACCAGGAACTTGGCGTTTTCGCCGGAGATCGCGGTCAGAGTCGGCTCAGCAAGCGTGCGCGCCACCCCGTTGCGTTCAAGAGCCTGGATTTGGGCACCGAACGTGCCTTTGCTGTTGACGGCGCCAATCACGGGATTGGCCACGGTGCCGGTCTCGCCCTGCAAGATCGGTCGAACGATGTCGCTCGGGGTAGTGCCGGTGGCGGAGAACGGGAAAAGCGTTGCGCCGATCACTTTCGTGCCGAGAACATCGAGCCCGTTCGCCGCATAGTCGACGCCGAGCTGCTTCAGCACTTCGCGCTGCATCTCGACGATCTTGACCTTGAGCATGACCTGGTCCTGGCCCTCGATCCTCAAGGCGTTCACGACCTTCTTAGGATCGGCCATGTAACCGCCGGCGATGTCGATCGCGGTCTGCGCTTCTTGCGCCGACTTGACCGAGCCGGTGACGACGACGCCGTCGCCGACGCCCTCGACCCGGACGTTCCCACCGTTGATCGAGCGGCCGATCGAGGAGCGGATCGAGCCGACATCCCGCGAGACGGAGACCTCGTAGGAGGCGATCTCGCGGCCTTCGGAGTCGATGAACTTGACGTCCGTCTGCCCCGGCGCGGCGCCGATCAGGTAGGCTTTGCGGGCCGAGCGCACGACGGCGTTCGCGATCGCGGGATCGGCGACGAAGACTTCCTTGGCGTCGCGCGGCAAGCTGACGACGTAGGACTTGCCGATGCCCAGGGAAATGCTGGAATCGCCGGATGCGCCATAGTCTGCCGAGAGATAGGCGGGGTCCGCCGCAAGCGCCGCATGAGGCGCGGCGACCAGCGACAGCACGCTTACGGACACTAGCGCCGCCTTAAGGCTGCTTCTAAGCGACGAAGCCAGGCGTACGGCGATCAGGCTTTCGCCAGGCTTGATGCGATCGGCGCGGCGCATGGCGTTCGTCCGTGAACTGGGCTGCATCGGAATGGACATGGTCAGTGGCCCGTCGAGACGCCGTAGCGCACGATGGTGAGCGCGTCGGCCTTGGGGACGACGGGCGCATCCTCGACGCCGGCCGTCGGCCCGCTGTCGACGAGCGAGCGAAGCGCGAGCGAGACGACGCCTTGCTGGCGGCTGAGGGCGATCTTCTCGGCCTGGGAAGGCGAGAGCTCGAGCGTCGCGGTCTTGCCGACGACGACCTTCTGGCCGTCCTTGTCCTCGACGGCCTGGTCGATGGCCAGAACGCGCGTGTTGTTCGTGAGCGTCTCGGAAAAGGATTCGTCGCGGCCCGCGACGCCGCTCACCTTGCGCGTGAGGATCACGTCCACCCGGTCGTTCGGCAGGATGAAGCCGCCCGCGCCTGTTTCGGGAGAGATCTCGATCGAGATGGCGCGCATTCCGGCGGGCAGGATGGCCGCCATGTAGCCGGAGCCCGGTCCCTTGATCAGCTTGTCCGGGCGAATGGGTTCGCCCTTGACGAAGGGCGAGCGGGCGATCGCTCCGGTCCAGTCCTGCGCAGCGGTCGGGGCGGAAGCGCGCTCCACATAGACGGCGTTCGCGGCCTCCTTCGGCCAGACCTGCCACCGCAGATCATCGGCTGCGATCGCGGAACCCATGGGGATGTCGGCGTTCGCAACCAAAACTTCGACTGTTTCGAGGGGCTTGACGTCCTGCGCGACGGGAGCCGGCGCGGGGTCGTTCGAGCCGCCGGCAAGCATCGCTGCGCCGAGACCGGCTGCGACGGCGATGCCGAGAACGACAAGACGTGCCGCTTTCATGTGGTCCCCCGAACGAAAGAGACCGGACCGGCCTCGAATGCTTCGGGAGAGAGTTGTCAGCCAAACGTCAATTCGTGGTTAACAGGTCGTCGACAGATCGCGCGTTCGTTGCGGATCCGGAAACCTTTGACGTCACTCAGGTGAGACTGGCGAACCAGTTCGTCTGCGGCCAGAGCAGCAGGGTGCCGGCCGCGAGCGCGATCCCATAGGGTACGCCGACGCTCGGATCATGCAGCCTGGCCGCCCAGCCGAGGCGCATGACGGCGACCGGCGGCGTCGCCTTTCGATAGTACAGGATGGCGAAGGTCAGCGCGCCGCCGAACAGTGCGAACAGCGTGAACCAGGTGAGCAGCGGCTCCATGCCGAGCCAAAGCGCGAGCGCGGCGGCGAGCTTGGCGTCTCCGCCGCCGATCCAGCCCGGCGCGAACATCGCAAAACCTGCCGCGAGCACGATTCCGCAGGCGGCAAGGTGCCAGAGAATGTCGTCGACGGTCAGTCCTGCGAGCGGCGCGGCCAGCGCGAAGCCGGCGGCCAGCCCGAGGACCAGCCGGTTCGGGATCGTCATGGTGAGGAGGTCGGACACGGCGGCCACGACGACCAGCGCCGGCAGGAACACGACGACCAGCGTTTCGAGCATTGGGTCGGCCTCCTTCCGTCGCCAAAAAAAGGTCCGCGGCGCGCGGCGCTTGCCCGGGGTCGCGTCGAGCGCGACCCCGGAACAGGAGCGTCAGACGATCCTTCGATCGTCGTTTTAGTCGGTTACGGGGTGACGAGGCCCGTGTTGACCTTGGTGAAGGCCGTGGTGAGATTGGTGCCGACGGCCTTGACGATGCTGATGATGGCGACGGCGATGCCGACGGCGATCAGGCCGTACTCGATCGCGGTGGCGCCGGACTCGTTCTTGATGAAGCTCTTGAGGACGTTCATGGGAATGCTCCTGACGTGCGAAGGTTGCGACAGCTCCTGTCCCGAGCCGTCGTCGGCTGGGAATAGCCGGACCATAAGCGGCGCCCGTTGCGATTGAGTTAATGCGCAAAGCGATTATTATGTGATTAAACCTCTAATACATCACGGTTAAGACATCCTTACTTGATGTTCTTGTTTTCTTGTCAATTGGACAGCTGTCTCTAACCGTGACACTCCAAGTAAACCCGGCCCCCTCTGGAGAGCGCGAACGACGGCTGGCGAGACCTAAGGCTGCCGGCCCTTAGGGGTTCGTTCACCTCAATGCTGTTGAGTGCCGCCATCGCACTGAGGGGAACGCCCCAATGACCGACTTCGTCCGTCTTCTCGCTTTCAGCCTTCTGCCGACGGCGCTTCTGAGCGCTGCGCCGGCTTTCGCCTCGGACGCGCCGATCGAGGTCGCGGTCGACCGCGCCAGCATCATCAAGGCGCCGGCGGGGACCTCGACGGTCATCATCGGCAATCCGCTTATCGCCGACGCCACGTCGCAGAAGGCCGGAGTGCTCGTGATCACAGGCAAGAGCTTCGGCTCAACCAACATCATGCTGCTCGACGGCGCGGGAACGGTGCTGAGCGACACCACGGTCAATGTCCGCCGCGCGGCCGACAACACGGTGGTGGTGCAGCGAGGAGCGAAGCGCGAAAGTTTTGCCTGCAATCCGCGTTGCGAGCCGGTCCTGTCCCTTGGTGACAGTGCTGACAGCTTCTCCGCGACGGCCGGCCAGATCACGACGCGCAACGGCATGTCGGCCGGCAGCCCGACGCCCGAGCCGGTCACCTCTCGTTAACCTCTGCGGCGCACACTCGTCTTCGACGGCGTCCTTGGCGCCTCTGCGGGAGACGGCGCCATGCATCCTCGCCATCGTCAGAAGCGTCCCGCGCGCGTTGCGGCACTTCCGGTCGCCGCGATCGCCTTCGCGGCCCTCGACCAGTTCGCCATCATCGGGGCCGGCGGCCTGATCGCGCTCATCAGCTTCTTCGGCTGACGCGACGGGCGCTTAAGCCGCTTTTCCTCATACCTTCGTCGCGCGCCCGCGTCCGAACGCCGCCCTCGGCTTGCGGCGCCAGCCTCGTCACGGCAAAACAGCGGCCGGCCCGATCCGGCCACGTTTTCCTGTGTTTTGTGAGGGGCGCCCCCGAATGCCGACCGACATCGAGATCGCCCGCGCGGCCACTTTGAGACCGATCGTGGAGATCGCGGCGAAGGCCGGCATTCCGGAGGATGCGCTGCATCTTCACGGCAAATACATCAGCAAGGTCGACGACCGCTTCATCGCGGACCTCCCGAAGAGGGAGAACGCGAAGCTCGTGCTCGTCACCGCGATCTCGCCGACGCCTGCGGGCGAAGGCAAGACCACCACGACGGTCGGCCTCGGCGACGCGCTCAACCACATCGGCGAGAAGGCCATCATGTGCCTGCGTGAGCCCTCGCTCGGGCCGGTGTTCGGCGTAAAGGGCGGGGCCGCCGGCGGCGGCAAGGCCCAGGTCATCCCGATGGAGCAGATCAACCTGCACTTCACCGGCGACTTCCACGCCATCACCTCGGCGAACAATCTGCTGGCGGCGCTCGTCGACAACTCGCTCTATTGGGGCAACCCGCTCAACATCGACCCTCGGAGAATCGTGTTCCGCCGCGTGCTCGACATGAACGACCGCACGCTGCGCTCGATCATCTCGGGCGTTGGCGCGCCGACCAACGGCTACACGCGCGAGGCCGGCTTCGACATCACCGTCGCCTCCGAGATCATGGCGATCTTCTGCCTCGCCAACGACCTGCACGACCTCGAGGACCGCATCAGCCGCATCGTCGTGGCCTACACGCCCGACAAGAAGCCGATCACGGCCAAGGACGTCGACGCGCAAGGCTCGCTCGGCGTGCTGCTGCGCGACGCGCTGCGGCCGAACATGGTGCAGTCGATCGACGGCTCGCCGGTGTTCATCCATGGCGGCCCGTTCGCGAACATCGCCCATGGCTGCAATTCGGTGATCGCCACCACGACCGCGATGAAGCTCGCGGACTGGACCGTGACGGAGGCCGGCTTCGGCGCCGATCTCGGCGCCGAGAAGTTCATGGACATCAAGTGCCGCTCGTCGGGCCTCGCGCCCGACGTGGTGGTGATCGTCGCCACCGTCCGCGCGCTGAAAATGCATGGCGGCATGGCGAAGAACGACCTGCGCACCGAGAATGTCGAGGCGCTGAAGAAGGGCCTCGTCAATCTCGGCCGCCACATCGAGAACACCAAGAAATTCGGCGTGCCGGTCGTCGTGGGGATCAACCACTTCTTCGCCGACACCGACGCAGAGATCGAGACGCTGCAGAACGCCGTCCGGAACGATTTCGGCGTCGAGGCCGTGGTCTGCAAGCACTGGGCGGACGGCGCGGCCGGCGCCGAAGGACTGGCGCGCGCCGTGGTCATGGCCGCGACCGAGCAGACGGCCGACTTCAAGCCGCTTTACCCCGACGAGATGGGCCTGCTGCAGAAGGTCGAGACGATCGCCACCGAGATCTACCGCGCCGACAAGGTGACGGCCTCGCCCGCGATCAAGAAGCAGCTGAAGGAGTGGGAAGAGGCCGGCTACGCCAAGTTCCCGGTCTGCATCGCCAAGACCCAGAACTCGTTCTCATCCGACCCGAACGCGATCGGCGCCCCGACCGGCCACGTGCTGCCGATCCGTGAAGTGCGGCTCTCCGCAGGCGCCGGCTTCATCGTGGTGATCTGCGGCGACCTGATGACGATGCCGGGCCTGCCCAAGGTGCCGGCCTCGGCGAACATCAAGCTGCTGCCGGACGGGACGATCGACGGCATCGCGTAAGGTTTGGACGCGGGCGATACGCCGCCCGCGCCTTCAGCTCACAGCGGCTTGGGCGCGTCCGGCTCTTCCCGCGGCGCCTTCCGGCTCCGCGCCGCGACCACCACGCCCGCGATCACCAGCGCGAAGCCCACGGCGTGGTAAGGCTGCGGGCGCTCGCCGAGCAGCAAGATCGCCATGGCCGCGCCGAACACGGGCATGAGATGGAAGAACGGCCCGGCGCGATTGGCGCCGATCAGTTCGACGCCGCGAATATAGAAGATCGAGGCGAGCGCTGCGGGAAACGCCGCCGTGTAGGCGATCGCCGCCGCCGTCGGCGCGTTGAAGGCGATCACGCGGCCTGAAGCCATCTCGAAGGCCACCGCCGGGATCAGGAAGATGACGCCCAGCGCGACGGTCGACGTCAGGAAGGACAGCCAGTGCATGGCGGGCTTCATCCTGAGCAGCGCCGAGTAGAGCGCATAGAGGACCATCGCCACCAGGACGCAGGCGTCGCCGACGTTCAGCCGGATGTGGAGGATCGCCGCGGGGTCGCCGCGCGTGACGATCGCCGCCACGCCCAGCAGCGAGAGCGCCACGCCGCCGAGCTGCGCGCGGGTCATGACGTCGCGGAACAGCAGCGCAGTCCACACGCCGATCAGCAGCGGCCCGGTGGACTGGATCAGCAGGACGTTCAGGGCCTCGGTGTACTGCAGCCCCCAGTAGGCCAGCGTGTTGTAAAGGCCGACCCCCGTCAGCGAGAGCAGCGACAGCAGGAAGGGATGGGCGCGGATCTGCGGCCAGTCCCGCTTCACATGCGGCCAGGCGAAGCCAATCAGCAGCAGGAAGGCGCCGGTCCAGCGGCCGAAGGCCAGCGCGATCGGTGGAACCTGGCCCGCGACAAGACGGCCGAGGACGAGGTTGCCCGCCCAGAACAGCGAGGTCAGCGTCAGCAGCACGTAGGGTCGGTCGAACAGGCGGACGCCGCCGGAGGTCGTCGCGTCGGACATGCGCGGGTCATCGCAGGCGTCGCATCCGCCGGTCAATCGCGAGCCGCGCAAAGGAGCGTTGCGCCCGCGTCTAAAGTCCTGCGACGAAAGCGCTCCGAGACTTCGGACGGAAAGCCACTATGTCTTGCTGCAGCGCACCCGTCCTCCCGCGCTTCAGAAAGCTCCTCGTGACCGGCGAATTCCTCGACATCCTCGATCTCTGGAAGCGGCAGGCTGCGCTCGCCGGCGGCGTCGCCGCCATGGCGCCGTTCGCCGGTTTCGTGTTCGCGAACCGCATGACGCAGATCGCGACCGAGTTCGGCCGGCCATCCCCTGCCGGCCTTCTGGAGGCGGAGCGCATGGTCTCGGAGAAGGTCGCCGCAGTGTCTGAAAGCGGAGCGGCCGCCGGCCGGGTGCTCGGCGGATTGGCCGGCGCGCGCAGCCCTGTCGCCGCCGCCGGGGTTATGGTGGCCGCAGGCGAGGCGGCTTTGCGCCCGGTGAGCCGGGCCGTTCGCGCAAACGCCCGCAGGCTTTCGCGCAAGAGCTGAGGCGAAGCCCCCGCCGATCCGCCCCGCGATCCTGAACGATGGCGGTTCCAGGATACCGCTGAAATCTGTCTTGCAGCCGTCACGGAAGCCCCCCGCGATGAGCCCGGACGTGCTTGACACATTTTAGTAAAGCCACGATAGACGGCCAAAGCCCTCACGACCTTGGTCCCGCCCGGCAGCCGGGCCGCGCCCCGGAGCCCCGGGTTCATGACTCGTCTCGCGTTGGCGGCGTACCGCCGCCCCGACCGATACGAAGCCAGCGCGTTCCGTGCTCCTGACGCCGTGGCGCGCGCTAACCGTCGCAGTTCGAGCTCATGATGAAATCCGCATCTCTCGCGATCGTCGGTCGTTCATGCCGGCTCCCCGGCGCGAACGACGTCGACGCATTCTGGCGATTGCTCGCCGACGGGCGCTGCGCGGTCACCGAAGTTCCTGAAGACCGTTGGGGTCACGCGCGTTATTTGCATCCGCGCAAGGGCGAGCTCGGCAAGACCTACACCTTCGCAGCCGGCGTGCTGGACGACATCTGGGGCTTCGATCCCGCAGCGTTCGGCATCAGCCCGCGCGAGGCCGAACAGATGGACCCGCAGCAGCGCCTGTCGCTGCAGCTCGTCTGGGAGGCTCTCGAGGACGCCGGCATTCCGCCCTCCTCGATCGCGGGATCGGAAACCGGCGTCTATGTCGGCACCTCGTCCCTCGACTACGGCAACCGCATCGTTTTCGATCCGGCGTCCGCCGACGCCTACTTCGCGACCGGAAACACGCTCTCGATCGTATCAAATCGTATTTCGTACATTTACGATCTGCATGGGCCCAGCTACACGGTCGACACCGCCTGCTCGTCCTCGCTGGTCGCCCTCAACGAGGCGGTCGCGGCGCTCAAGGCCGGCCGCATTGACCGCGCTATCGTGGTCGGCGTTTCGATCCTCGCCAGCCCGATGCCTTTCGTCATGTTCGCGCAGGCGACCATGCTGTCGCCGCGCGGCCGCTGCCACGCCTTCGACGCCAGCGGCGACGGCTATGTCCGCGCCGAGGGCGGCGTCGCGATCGTGCTGGAGCGCGCCGACATCGCGCGCGCCGCGAAGCGCCCAATGCGCCTGATGATCGCCGCCTCCGGAGTCAACTCGGACGGCCGCACCGTCGGCATGTCGCTGCCCTCCTCCGACGCGCAGCTCGGCCTGCTCGAGCGCGTCTATGCCGACGCCGGGATCGACCCCGACAGCCTCGCCTTCATCGAGGCGCACGGCACAGGCACCCGCGTCGGCGATCCGGCGGAAGCGAGCGCGATCGGCGCCGCCATCAAGCGTCGCACGGTCGGCCCGCTGCCGATCGGCTCGGTGAAGACCAATGTCGGCCATCTCGAGCCCGCCTCCGGCCTCGTCGGCCTGCTGAAGGCGGACCTTGCGCTCGAGCACGATCTGTTCCCGGCGACCCTGCACGTCACCGAGCTCAACCCGGACATCGCCTTCGACGAGCTGAAGCTGCACGTTGCGACCGAGGCCGTGAAGCTGCCGCGCGGCGCCAAGCCCCGCTACGCCGGCGTGAACTCGTTCGGCTTCGGCGGCACCAACGCGCACGTCATCGTCTGCGACCCGACCTCGGAGGATCGCGCCGGCCGCGCCGCCCCGCGCGTCGTGGAGGCGGAACGCCGCACGCCGATCCTCGCGCTCTCGGCGCGCTCCCGCGAGGCGCTGTCCCAGCTCGCCGGGACCTATTCAAAGCTGCTCGAGGGCCGCGACGCCGCCGGCGCCCGGCATATCGCGAAGAGCGTCGCCGCGACCCGCGACCTGCTCGCGCGCCGCGTCGTGCTCGAGAGCGACGATCCCTCCACCTGGGCCGCGACGCTCGCGGCGGTCGCCCAGGGCGGCGACGCCCAGGACGCGGCGATCGACCAGGCGGTCGGCCGCGACGTTCCGGTCGCCTTCGCCTTCTCCGGCAACGGCTCGCAATGGCCCGGCATGGGCCGGCGTCTGCACGCCACCAACGCCGCATTCCGCGCCAAGATCGAGGAAGTCGACAGGTATTTCCAGGCGATCGCCGGTTGGTCGATCGTCGAGCGGCTGTTCGCCGACGATCTCGCCGATCTCATGCGCCGCGCCGAGACGGCGCAGCCGCTGATGTTCGCGGTGCAGGTCGCCACCACGGCGGCGCTCGCGGCCGAAGGCCTCGTGCCCGATATGGTGCTCGGCCATTCCGTCGGCGAAGTCGCCGCCGCAGCCGCCTCGGGCGCGCTGTCGCTCGAGCAGGCCGTGCAGGTCGTTCATTCCCGCTCGATCCATCAGGAAGTCGCGTGGAAGGCCGGCATCATGGCCGCCGTCCTGCAGTCGCCTGACGAGGTGCGCGCGCTGATCCGCGACGGCGGGCACGAGACCATCGAGATCGCCGCCATCAACAGCGAGCGCTCGGTGACGATTTCGGGCTCCGAGACCGAAATCAAGGAGATGAGCCGTTTCGCCCGCACGCGCCGCGTGCCGGTACGGGTGCTCGACATCGACTATCCGTTCCACACCGGCCTGATCGACGCCGTGCGGGGTCCGCTGCTCGCCGACCTCGCGACGCTTCAGCCTGGGGTCGCCGCGCGGACCTTCGTCTCTAGCGTGCATGGCGCGCCAATCGACGGAACGCGGCTCGACGCCGACTATTGGTGGGAGAACGTGCGCCGTCCGGTGGCGTTCTCGGACGCCGTCGCCGCCGCGATCAAGGAAGGCGCGCGCGTCTTCGTCGAAATCGGGCCGAGGCCGGTTCTTCAGACCTATTTGTCCGACTGCGTCGCCGCGGCGGAAGTCACCGGCGGCGTGCTGTCCTGCGACGACCACGGTGCAGGCGAGCACGATCCCGTCCGCCGCGCCATTGCGCGCGTTGTCGCCAAGGGCGGTAAGGTCGACCGCGATCTCGCCTTCGGCAAGCTCGACGGCGCGGCGCTGCGGCTGCCGACCTACCCCTGGCAGAACGCGACCTTCCGGGTCGGCGCTTCGGCCGAAGCGCAGTCCTTCTACCGCGGCCACGACCTCCACCCGCTGATCGGGGCGCGCCTGCGCGCCGATTCCGACGAGTGGACCGTCCATCTCGATCCCGAACTATCGCCGCTGATCGCCGACCACCGCGTTTCCGGCCGCGTCATCGTGCCGGGCGCTGCGCTCGCCGAAATGGCGCTCGCCGCGGGTCGCGCCTGGCTGGGCGCCGAAGTCGTCGAGCTTTCGGACTTCGAGATCCCGCACGCGCTGACGCTCGACCCGGACCAGGTCACCGAGGTCAAGACGCGGATTTCGCCGGAGAGCCGCACGGTCGAGATTCTCAGCCGCCCGCGCCTGCGGGATGACGGCTGGATCGTTCATGCGAGCGGCCGCATCTCGGCCCCGCCGACCATCGTTACCTCTGTTCCCGCGACGCCCGCCAAGGAAGGCGAGATCTTTGAGGCCGCCGGCCTCTACGCCCAGGCGCTGACCCACGGGCTGGACTTCGGCCCAGGCTTCCAGGTCGTCGACCACGTCGTGCGCTACGGCCCGGACCGTCTGTCGGTGCGCCTCCGTCCCGAGGCCGACCGCAAGGGCGCCCGCGACGCGCGCTACGGCCTGCATCCCGCGGATTTCGACTCGTGCTTCCACTCGCTGCTGACGCTGTTCGGCGCGCATGGCGATCGGCCTGACGTCACCTATCTGCCGATGCGCTTCGGCTCGCTCCGGCTTCTGAAGCCCGGCGCGACCATCGCCGGCGCCGAGATCGTGGTGCGCCGCCTGTCGCCGCGCTCGATCGACGCGACCTTCACGCTGGTCGACGACGCCGGCGCGGTCATCGCCGTGCTCGCCGACGCGCGCTTCCGCGCCGTGACGCTTACCCGCCGCACCCCGCTCGAGCGCCTGTCCTATTATTACGAGCCGGCGCTAGTCGGCCAAGGCGTCGGGGCCGAGGACGCGGATCCCTTCACAGCCCAGACGCTCTCGGCCCGCGCAGCCGAACTCGAGCTCACCGGCGAGAGCGAGCGGCCCGAAGACGATCTGCTGCTCGAAGCCTTTTCCGTGGCGCTCGCTCACCAAGCGCTGGCCGGCCTGTTCGGCCGCAAGCGCGAGGCCGTGCTCGGCGCGCTCGTGAACAAGGGCAGGCTCCACGCCGAAGCCGTTCCGCTCGCGAACAGCCTGCTGTCGCTGCTCGAACATCAGGGGCATGCGACGCTTGCGGGCGAGACCTGGACGCTGGCGGCCAAGACCGGCCTGCCCTCGCCGGCCGAGATCCTGCGCACGGTGATCGCCGATTATCCGGATCGCGGCGCGGAATGCGTGCTCGCGACGCGAAGCATCACGCTGCTGCCGCGCGTGCTGAAGGACGGTCCGCTGCCAAAGGCTTATGGCTCGGCGACCCTCTCGCATGCCGGGGGCGCCTCGCCGCTCACCGCCTCCAGCGCCGACGCCATCGCGGCGATCGCCGCGGACATCGTCGCCGCCGCTCCCACCGATCGGCCGATCCGCATTCTTGAGATCGCGGCGGGCTCCGGCGCGCTGACACGCCGCCTCGTCGCACTCGCCGAGGATGCGCGCGTCACGCTCGCCGTGTCCGATCCGGATGCGACGGTCGCAGAGCGCCTGCGCTTCGCGTTCGCCTCGCTGCCGAACCTCTCGGTCGAGCAGTTCGACCCGCGCGTCGACGCGCCGGACGAGAGCCGCTTCGATCTCGTGGTCGGCTCCCTCGCCTGGGGTTCCGCGCTCGCCTCGCATGACGCGGTACGCCGGCTTGCGGCTCGCGTCGCGGACGGCGGCGTCCTGGCGCTCGGCGCGCTCGCGCCGACCCCATTCCTCGACGTCGTGTTCGGCGCGCAGGCCGACTGGTTCGAGCGCTCGGCCTCGGAGGAGTTTCCGATCGGGGGCGCGCGGTCTGCGTCGGACTGGGCCGCCGATCTGGGCGAGGCCCGCCTATCAGACCATGTCGTCGCCCCGCTCGCCGGCGCCCGGTCGCCCGCGAACCTCGTGCTCGCAGCCAAACGCCGCCGCACGTCGGCGGAGGAGGCGCACGCCGAAGCGCGCCCCGTCGTGTTCGTCAGCGAAGCGGTCGGCGCGTCTGAAGGCCTGGCCCTTTCGGCGCTGCATGCGATCGAAGCGCTCGGCCGCAAGGTCACTGTGAAGGAGACGCCGGCGCGTAACGGCCACGCCATCGAATGGGGCGGCGCGGTCGATCTCGGCCTTGTCGCTCCCGCGAAGAACGCGACCGCGCCGTCCGCCGACATCGTCGCCGTGTTCGACCAGGGCGTTGGCGCGCTGTCCTCGATCACCACCGAGCGCTCCGGCCGCCTGCTCTCGCTCGCCCGCGCGGCGCATGACTTCTCGGCCCGGCTTTGGGTGATCGCGCCCGGCAGCCTCGCCGGCACGTTCGACAAGGGCGTCGACCGCCCTGAGCAGGCGGCGCTCGCCGGCTTCCTGCGCGTCGTGCGCAACGAGCTTCGCGGCGTCGACATCCGTCTCGTCGATGTCTCCGTCGACCTCGGCGAAGACGCCGCCGGCGCCGCCATCGCGGCCGAGATCGCGGCCGCGCGGCCGGATCTGGAGATCGCGGTGACCGCCGATGGGATCATCGCGCCGCGCCTGCGGCCGGGACTGCCCGAGTTCTCGCTCGACGACGGGGCCGAGTCAGGCCCGCTGGCGGCGGTGCTGGAGATTGGCAAGGAAGGCGGGCTCGACGACCTCGGCTGGCGCGCCGCGCCGGCTTTGGAGCCGGGCGCGGGCGAAGTCGCGATCGACGTCTCCGCCGTCGGCCTCAACTTCCGCGACGTGATGTGGGCGCTCGGCCTGCTGCCCGAAGAGGCGCTGGAGGACGGCTTCGCCGGCCCCGGCCTCGGCATCGAATGCGCCGGCGTGGTCAGCGCGGTCGGCCCTGGCGTCACCCGCTACAAGGAAGGCGACCGCGTGGTGGCCTTCGCGTCCGGCGCCTTTGCCTCGCGCGTCGTGACCTCCGAGATCGCGGTCGCGCCGCTGCCGGATTCGATCAGCTTCGAAGAAGGCGCGACGATTCCGGTCTGCTTCCTCACGGCCTATTACGCGCTCCACCACCTTGCGCAGATCCGCAAGGGCGAGTGGGTGCTGATCCATGGCGGCGCTGGCGGCGTGGGCCTGGCCGCGCTCCAGATCGCGCTGTGGCGCGGGGCAAAGGTCATCGCGACCGCGGGCTCCGATGAGAAGCGCGACCTCCTGCGCGCGCTCGGCGCGACGCATGTGCTGTCGAGCCGCAGCCTCGAATTCGTCGACGAGGTGAAGGCCATCACCGGAGGTGAGGGCGTCGACGTCGTGCTGAACTCGCTGTTCGGCGAAGCGATGGAGCGTTCGCTCAGCGTGCTGCGCCCGTTCGGCCGCTTCCTCGAACTCGGCAAGCGCGACTACTACGCCAACTCGCGCCTCGGTCTGCGCCCCTTCCGCCGCAACATCAGCTATTTCGGCATCGACGCCGACCAGTTGCTGATCCACCGTGGCGACCTCGGCCAGCGCCTGTTCGGCGAATGCATGAAGCTGTTCGGCAAGGGCGTGTTCGCGCCGCTGCCCTACCGCGCCTATGAGGCCGGCGAGATCCGCGACGCCTTCCGGCTGATGCAGCAGTCCGGCCATGTCGGCAAGATCGTGGTGCGGCCGCTTCCTGCGGATGCGCTCGGCGAGGCCACGCCGCCAACGTTCCGCGCGGCCGAGGGCGTCCACGTCATGGTCGGCGGCCTCGGCGGCTTCGGCCTCGCGACCGCCGAATGGCTAGTCGCGAACGGCGCGACCAAGCTCGCGCTCATCGGCCGCTCGGGCGCATCGAGCGAAGCCGCGAAGGCGGGCGTCGCTCGACTCGAAGCGGCGGGCGCCAAGGTCAAGGTGTTCGCCGTCGACGCGGCGGACGAGGCAGCGCTCGCAAAGGCGCTCGACGAGACGCGGGCGGGGCTCGGTCCGATCGGCGGCGCCTGGAACGTCGCGATGGTGCTCAACGACGCGCTGCTCGCCAACCTCGACGAGGCGCGCTTCAACGAGACGCTGCGGCCGAAGATCGACGGCGCTTATGCGCTCGACAAGCTGACCCGCAAGGACCCGGTGAAGCAGTTCGTGGTCTATTCCTCGGCGACGACGCTGATCGGCAATCCCGGTCAAGCGAACTACGTCGCGGCGAACATGTGGCTCGAAAGCCTGATGCGCGTCCGCCGCGCGGAGGGCCTTCCAGGCCTCGCGATCGCCTGGGGCGCGCTCGGCGACGTCGGCTATCTCGCCCGGACCGGCGACGTGAAGGAGAAGATCCAGAAGCGTCTCGGCTTCGCGACCCTTTCCGGCGATGAAGCGCTCGAGGGCCTCGGCCGCGTGCTGGCGCATGACGACCTGCGACTGGAGACCGCGGTCGTCGCCATCGCGCCGCTCGATTGGGCCGGGGCGCGCCGCGACCTCGCCTATCTCGCCTCGCCGATGTTCGCCCAGGTGCTGGCGGGCGCCGAGATGGGACCGCAGGACGCGGTGGAACAGATCGACCTGGCGGCGCTTGTAAGGGGTAAGGACGCGCGGGAAGCGCGCGACATCGTCTCCGAAATCCTTGCGGGCGAGGTCGGGCGAATCCTCAAGCTGCCGGCGAAGGAAATCTCGCCTCAGCGGCCGCTCGCCGAACTTGGCATGGACTCGCTGATGGGACTGGAGCTGCGGATGAGCGTGGAGCGGCGCTTCGACATCGAGCTGCCGTTGGTCGCGATCGGCGATTCCACGACGCTGACCACCATCGCCCAGTCGATCGTCTCCCGAATCCACGAGCCGGACGCGCAGGGCGACGCAGGTTCGGTCAACGCCGATCTCGTCAACCGCCATATCGGCGACGACGTAAACCATGCCGACCTCGCCGAGTTCAGCGAAAAGGTCGAGGCTCGCCGCGCCACGCTTGGGCACGTCACTCGATGAGCGGACGCCGCGGCATCGGGGCGCTCTCGCGCACCGCGAAAGACGGCATCCTCGGCGCGTTACGCACCGGACCGAAGTCCGACGCGCCGGCGCGACCGGACACTGCGAGCGGCGGCCAGGCGCTACGCGCCAAACCGAAACGCGGGGACCGCTTCGCGGACCTCGCCGAACTGAAGGACCTCAAGACCCAGCAGGCGGTCGCCGACCTGCTCGGCGTGCCGAACCCGTTCTTCCGGCTGCATGACGGCATCGCCGGGGCGACGACGCATATCGACGGCCGGACCGACATCAATTTCGCGTCCTACAATTATCTTGGCCTGAACGGCCATCCCGAGGTCTCGGCCCGAGCAAAGGCTGCGATCGACCATTACGGGGTCTCGGTCTCGGCAAGCCGGGTGGTCGCGGGCGAACGGCCGATCCACCGCGAGCTCGAAGCCCGCATCGCCAAGTATTACGGCGTCGAGGCCGCGGTCGCCTTCGTGTCAGGCCACGCCACCAACGTCGCCGCCATCGGCCATCTGATGCGGCCGAAGGACCTGATCGTCTACGACTCGCTGGCGCACAACTCGATCGTGGTCGGCGCGAACCTTTCCGGCGCGACGCGGCGGATGTTCCCGCACAACGACATCGATGCGCTCGAAGAGATCCTCATCAAGCACGCGCACGACCATGACCGCGTGCTCGTCGCGGTCGAGGGCCTGTACTCGATGGACGGCGACTTCCCCGACCTTAAGCGGATCGTGCGCTTGCGCGAGCGCTACGGTTTCTGGCTGATGGTCGACGAGGCTCATTCCCTTGGCGTGCTCGGCGATACCGGCGGCGGCATCGCGCAGGAATGCGGCGTCGACCCGTTGGACATCGACATCTGGATGGGCACGCTATCAAAGACGCTGTCGGGCTGCGGCGGCTTCATCGCCGGTTCGGGCTCGCTGGTCGAGTTCCTGAAGTTCACGGCGCCGGGCTTCGTCTATTCCGTCGGCATGCCGCCCGCGGTCGCTGCCGCGGCCATCGGCTGCTTCGACCTGCTGGAGCGCGAGCCCGAGCGCGTGGCGAAGCTCCGCGCGAACGGAGAACGTTTCGTGGCCAAAGCCCGGGAGCTTGGCCTCGACGTTGGCGACGCCACCGGGCGCGCTATTGTTCCCGTCATGGTTGGAGACTCGCTTCGCGCCGTGCATCTGTCGAACAAGCTGCTGGAGCGCGGCGTCAACGCCTTGCCGATCGTACATCCCGCGGTGCCGGAGCGTTCGGCGCGGATCCGCTTCTTCATCACCTCCGATCATTCGTTCGAGCAGATCGACGAGGCGGTGACGGTGACGGCGGAAGAACACGCGGCGCTCGCCAAGGCCGGCTTCGGCATCAAGATGGTGGCGACGCTTGCCAAGGCCACTCGATCCAGCTGACGGCTTGCGCGCCGCCCCCCAAGTCATCGATGCGGTCGAGATCAGGCCTGTAGCGTCCCGGCGCGATATCGAGCCGTTCTGGCGCGCAGCGCTCGTGGCGCAGGGCGACGATCCCGCCTTCACGCCGCCGCTGCTGAAGGAGACCTACGAAGTCCTGACGCCCGGCCGCACGCCGTTTGCACGCGAGAACGACGGCATGGCCTGGACGGCGTTCCGCGCCGGCCGGCCGGTCGGCCGCATCTACGCCGTGCGCAATGCGGCGCATCTCGCCCGCCACGGCGACGGCGCGGCGCAGTTCGGCTTTCTCGAAGCAATCGACGACGATGTCGTCTGGAACGCGCTGTTCGCGACCGTCGCTGATTTCGCGCGCACACGGGGGTTGACCCGCCTGCGCGGGCCCTTCAGCGCGTCGATCAACCACGAATGCGGGCTGATGGTCGGGGGCTACGGCGAGCGCGCCACCACTCACACCAACTACGCTCCCTCGTTTTACGCGCGCCAGCTCGAGCGTCTTGGCTTCGCCGGCGTCAAGGATATCGTCGGCTATGAGGGAAGCCTGTCGGAAAGCCGCCTGCCCGAGCGCGTCGCCGCGATCCGCGGCAAATGGCCAGGGTCGGCCGACCTCACGCTGCGCCCTGCGCAGGGAGCGGCGGCGGTGGCGGAGCTGAACTCCGTCTACAACGACGCCTGGGCTGATAATTGGGGCGCCGTCCCGGTCTCCGACGAGGAGGCGAGCTTCCTTGCCGGCCTCGCGCAGCAGATCCTGCCGGCGGACTGGTCGACGCTCGCCGACTGGAAGGGCCAGCCGATCGGCGCGCTAGTGATGGCCCCAGACCTTAACGAGGCCGTGCGGGACCTCAAAGGACGCCTCGTCCCCTTCGGCTGGGCGAAGCTGCTGTGGCGGCTCAACGTCTCCGGCGTGTCGCGCGCCCGCGTGCCGGTCATCGGCGTGCGACGCGCGTGGCGCGGCACCCGTGTCGGCGCTATGGCGGCCGCCGTTCTGCTCGCTGACGCCGTCGAGAAGGCGCGCAAGGCGGGGTGCGCCCGGCTCGAAGTGAGCTGGATGCTCGAGGACAACAATCCAATCCTCAACCTCGTGCGCAGCATGCCGGCGAGCCGGACCAAGGTCTGGCGCATTTATGAGAAGGCGCTCTGAGGGGCGTGGCCGCGGCATGTTTCCTCAGAAGAATTATTTTTTCCAACTCGATTGACGTCGCCTACCGCGGCCGATAGCGTCCGGTTCACAGGCCTCAGGGCCAGCCACCCGGACCGGAGCCGTCACGCGATGTGCGGGATCGTCGGACTTTTCATCAAGGACAAGGCGCTCGAGCCGAAGCTTGGCGAGATGCTGAGCCAGATGCTCGAAGTGATGACGGATCGCGGTCCGGACTCGGCGGGCTTCGCCGTCTACGGCGCGAGTGAGCCCGGTCGTGTGAAGCTGACGCTGCGCGCCTCCGAGGGCTACGATTTCGCCGGGCTCAAGGACAAGCTCGGCGGCTCCTCGACGCTGATCGAGCGCGAGACGCACGCGGTGCTGTCCGTGCCCGAGGCCGAGGTCGACGCGGTGAAGACCCGCATTGCCGAGGTCGCGCCTGAGGTGACCGTCGTCGGCTCCGGCGCCCGCATGGAGCTCTATAAGGAAGTCGGCCTCCCGCGCGACGTCGCCGGACGTTTCAAGCTGTCGGAGATGTCGGGCAGCCACGGCATCGGCCACACGCGCATGGCGACCGAAAGCGCGGTGACGACCAACGGCGCGCATCCGTTTTCAACGGGCGACGACCAGTGCCTCGTCCATAACGGCTCGCTCTCGAACCACCGCGGCGTGCGCCGCGAACTCGAGCGCCAGGGCGTCTCGCTCAAGACCGACAATGACAGCGAAGTCGCCGCCGGCTACCTGACCTGGCGCATGAACGAGGGCCGGTCGCTCGGCGAGGCCCTCGAGGATTCGCTCGGCGACCTCGACGGCTTCTACACCTTCGTGGTCGGCACAGAATCCGGTTTCGGCGTGTTGCGCGATCCGATCGCCTGCAAGCCCGCGGTCATGGCCGAGACCGACCAGTACGTGGCCTTCGGCTCCGAATATCGCGCGCTCGCCGGTCTGCCCGGCATCGAGAACGCGCGCGTGTGGGAGCCCGAGCCCGCTAAGGCCTACTTCTGGGACCGCAAGGCTGCCTGAAAACAAGAACTAAGGGGGACGCCGTCTCATGAACGCGGGCACGCAATCCCATGCGGTCGATCTGTCAAACTCGACCGTGCGCGAGCTTAATACGGCGCTTCACGCGCTGAAGGCCGGATCGAACGCTTCGCTTTGGCGGGTGACGAACCCGGGCGGTCTGCATGCGATCGCCGCCGGCCTCGACGCTCCCATCACCGTCGAGGTCGATGGGCCGGTGGGCTATTACTGCGGCGGCATGAACAAGCAGGCGACGGTCCTCGTGAAGGGATCGGCCGGCGTCGGCGTCGCCGAGAACATGATGTCCGGCCTCGTCGAGGTCGAGGGCGACGCCAGTCAGGCCGCGGGCGCGACCGCCCATGGCGGCACGCTGATCATCGGCGGCAACGCGGCGGCGCGCTGCGGCATCTCGATGAAGGGCATCGACATCGTCGTGAAGGGCTCCGTCGGCCACATGTCGGCCTTCATGGCGCAGGCCGGCACGCTCACCGTGTTCGGCGACGCGGGCGAAGCGCTCGGCGACTCGATCTACGAAGCGCGGCTCTATGTGCGGGGCTCGGTGAAGAGCCTCGGCGCGGACTGCATCGAGAAGGAGATGCGCGACGAGCACAAGGCGCAGCTCTTCGAGCGCTTCAAGCTCGCGGGCGTCGAAGGCCAGATCGATCCGTCCGAGTTCAAGCGCTACGGCTCCGCCCGCACGCTCTATCATTTCCACGTCGACAACGCGTCGGCCTACTGAGGGCTTCGCAGTGAACGAGCACATGAAGCCCCCCGCGGCGCCGCGCACCCTGCCGCGCGAATCCGCAACCTTTGACGCCTACACGCTGTCGGAGATCCGCCGCGCGGCGGCCACCGGCATCTACGACATCCGCGGCGCGGGCGCGAAGCGCAAGCTGCCGCATTTCGACGACCTCCTGTTCCTCGGCGCCTCGATGTCGCGCTATCCCCTCGAAGGCTATCGCGAGAAGTGCTCGACCGAAGTCGTGCTCGGCACGCGCTTCGCGAAAAAGCCGATCGAGCTCAAGATCCCGATCACGATCGCCGGCATGAGCTTCGGCTCGTTGTCGGGTCCGGCCAAGGAGGCGCTCGGCCGCGGCGCTTCCGCCATGGGCACCTCGACGACCACCGGCGACGGCGGCATGACGCAAGAGGAGCGCGGGCATTCGACCAAGCTCGTCTACCAGTACCTACCCTCCCGCTACGGCATGAACCCCGACGACATCCGCAAGGCGGACGCGATCGAGGTCGTGGTCGGCCAGGGAGCGAAGCCCGGCGGCGGCGGCATGCTGCTCGGCCAGAAGATTTCTCCGCGCGTCGCCAAGATGCGCACCCTGCCCGAGGGCATCGACCAGCGCTCCGCCTGCCGCCACCCCGACTGGACCGGCCCGGACGACCTCGAGATCAAGATCGAGGAATTGCGCGAGATCACCGACTGGGAGAAGCCGATCTACGTGAAGGTCGGCGCAGCGAGGCCCTATTATGACACCGCGCTCGCGGTGAAGGCCGGCGCCGACGTCGTGGTGGTCGACGGCATGCAGGGCGGCACCGCCGCTACGCAGGAAGTGTTCATCGAGAATGTCGGCATCCCCACGCTCGCGGCCGTTCGACAGGCGGTGAAGGCGCTGCAGGATCTCGGCATGCACCGCAAGGTGCAACTGATCGTCTCCGGCGGCATCCGCAACGGCGCCGACGTCGCCAAGGCGCTGGCGCTCGGCGCAGACGCGGTGGCGATCGGCACGGCGGCGCTGATCGCGCTCGGCGACAACGACCCGCAGTGGGAAGGCGAGTACGAGAAGCTCGGCACGCGCGCCGGCGCCTATGACGACTGGCACGAGGGTCGCGACCCCGCCGGCATCACCACGCAGGACCCTGAGCTCATGAAGCGGCTCGACCCGGTTCTCGCCGGTCGCCGGCTCGCGAACTACCTCGCGGTGATGACGCTCGAGGCGCAGACGATCGCCCGCGCCTGCGGCAAAAGCCACGTGCATAATCTCGAGCCGGAAGATCTGGTGGCGCTCACCATCGAGGCCGCCGCCATGGCCCAGGTGCCGCTGGCCGGGACGGATTGGATCCCGGGGCAGACGGGCCGGTTCTGACGACAGGCGTCTATGGCGTCATCCCGGACGGCCGGAGGCTCGGCCGGGATCGTCGTCCGGACGAGGCGCCATTTTCTGACGACGATCCCCGGCTCGCGGCTCAAGGCCTCGGCGGGGATGACGAGCTTTGAGACGGGGGAAGAAAATGGCGTCTGATCTTGCGAAGGCCGCGAAGGATCGCGGGATCAAGTATTTCCTGATCTCCTACACCGACTTGTTCGGCTCGCAGCGCGCGAAGCTCGTACCGGCCGCGGCGATCGCCGGCATGCAGAGATCCGGCGCCGGCTTCGCCGGCTTCGCGACCTGGCTCGACATGAGCCCGTCCGACAGCGACCTGTTCGCCAAGCCCGATCCGGAAAGCCTGATCCAGCTGCCGTGGAAGCCCGAAGTCGGCTGGCTAGCGGCCGATCTCTGGATGGACGGCAAGGAGGTCGACCACGCGCCGCGCAATCTGCTGAAGCGGCTCATCGGCAAGGCCGGCGACCGCGGCTGGGAGATGAAGTCGGGCGTCGAGTGCGAGTTCTTCCTTACCACTGCCGACGGTCAGGCGATCAGCGACGCCTCGGACACGCAGGAGAAGCCCTGCTACGACCAGCAGGCGCTGATGCGGCGCTACGACGTCATCACCGAAATCTGCGACGCGATGCTCGCGCTCGGCTGGGGCCCGTACCAGAACGACCATGAGGACGCCAACGGCCAGTTCGAGATGAACTGGAACTTCGGTCCGGCGCTGCGGACCGCCGACCAGCACACGTTCTTCAAGTTCATGACGAAATCCATCGCCGAGAAGCATGGGTTGCGCGCGACCTTTATGCCGAAGCCGTTCATGAACCTGACCGGCTCCGGCTGTCACGCGCATGTCTCGCTCTGGAAAGACGACAAGGCGCTGTTCGAGGACGACGGCGGCGAACTCGGCGTCTCCGCGCTCGGCTACAGCTTCATCGGCGGCCTGATCCACAACGCGGACGCGATCTGCGCGATGACCAATCCGACCGTGAACTCCTACAAGCGCATCAACGCGCCGCGGACCACCTCGGGCGCGACCTGGGCGCCGAACTCTGTGACCTATACCGGCAACAACCGCACCCACATGATCCGGATCCCCGATCCCGGTCGCTTCGAGTTCCGCCTGCCCGACGGCGCCGCGAACCCCTATCTGCTGCAGGCGGCGCTGCTCGCGGCCGGCCTCGACGGCATCGACAACAAGCGCGATCCCGGCGAGCGGCTCGACATCAACATGTATGTCGACGGCCACACGGTGAAGGACTGCAAGAAGCTTCCGCTCAACCTGTTCGACGCGCTGAAGGCTTTCGAGGCGTCGACCGTGCTCAAGGAGCAACTCGGCGAGGAGTTCGTCACCGCTTTCTCCAAGCTGAAAACGGTTGAATGGAACGCCTATGCCCGTCACCTCACGCAGTGGGAGCGAGACAACACGCTCGACTGCTGAGCATCTGCGAAGGCGCCCTGAAATCAGGCGCCGCGCTCCCGTTTTGCAACGTGGGGTCTGCAGATGCTCAAAGCCTCCGCCAAGCAAGGCCGCCCCTACGCCGGGCGGCCTTTTTTATTACCTGCGGTAGGGGGCGAAATACGATCGCTTGCATGCCAAAGGCTGAATAGCGGCGCCGAGAGCGTGTTTAACTCGGTCGAAGCCACAGCATCTTCTTCAAAGATTCAAGGCGATTTCGACGGATGAGAGTCCACCGTTGCTGAGGTAATGATTGCTAAAGGTTTTCTTCAGGACGGCGACTTTTCTCAGTTATTATCTTACCTGGGCCTTATACTGAGTGTGGTAATTTCGCATCTCTAGCTGCGATCATGTCGTTCGCCTAAAAATCAGGCTCGACTTCCAACCCCCGTGGGCTGATTTTTACGTTCAACCGCCTGAGTGTACTTACGAATCGGGGAACTGATATGAAGAAGCTTGCCGGACTTGCCCTTTCAACGCTGATGAGCGTCTCGGCTGTGTCCATGATCTCGGGCGCCGCAATCGCCGCAGACCTGCCCGTCGCCGAGCCGGCGATGGAAGTCGTTCCGGCCTGGGACGTCGCGTTCGGCGTCGCCGGCGTGACTGATTATCGCTACCGCGGCATCACGAACTCCGCCAAGGGCGCGGCGGTCCAGGGCTACGCCGAGTTGCAGACCGACTGGTTCTACATCGGCAGCTGGGGTTCGAGCGTTTCGTTCCCGACCCGCCTCGGCCTGAGCGATCCGGCGGCCGAAGTCGACCTCTACGGCGGCTTCCGTCACACCTGGGACGCCTTCACGCTCGACGTCGGCGCGCTGTACTACTACTACCCGAAAGAGACCGGCTTCAACACCGACTACTGGGAATTCAAGGCTCTGCCGAGCTACGCCTTCGGCGACTTCGGCTCGATCACCTTCAACGCCTGGTACTCGCGCGACTACGCCAACACCGGTCAGGACGAGATCTACCTCTCGCTCGCTCCGAAGGTTAACATCCCGGTTTCCGCGTTCCCCGACATCGCGTTCTATGTCTCCGGCGAAATCGGGAAGCAGTGGTACTACAACGCCAAGAACGGCGCTCGTCCGGCAAATGATTACTGGACCTACAACGTCGGCGGCGGCATGACCTATAAGGCCATGACCCTGGACGTTCGTTACAGCGACACCGATCTGAGCAAGAACGAGTGCGACTTCAACACCGGCGTTCGCAACTGGTGCGGCAGCGCGGTTGTCGGCAAGATCGCCTTCGACACCTCGTTCAACAAGATCAAGTAAGCTTCGGCCGAATGACCTTCTGATCGCGAACGCCGCGCTCGAAAGAGCGCGGCGTTTTCTTTTGTGCGGGATCGCTCGATGGCGATTGCTTCGCTCAGCCCTTCAGCCTGGCGTTGCACTGCGCATAGTAGCCGCCGCCCTTCTCGATCCAGCGCAGGCCGGTCGCGCCGGCCGCCTTGTTCGCTCGATACTGGTCCACGCACGTGTGCATGCGCGCACGGCCCGGGGTCTCACTGGCGTATTTCGCCGAGACTTCCCTAGGGAAGACCGGGGCGCTCGATGCGGGCGTAGAGACGTTGGCGCCGGCTGCCGCCGCTCCGGATTTGGCGTCGCCGGTCTTGACGGCCGGCTTCGACGCCGCCGCCGCAGCAGGCTGGCCAGCATCCGGGTCGACCGCTTTCGCCTCGTCGGCCGGCGCATCTTCGTCGCCGCCGCATTGAGCCTTGCGGAAGTCCGCCCACTTTAAGTCCTTCAGCGAGCCGTCCTTCTTGGCCGCCTGATATTTTGCGCCGCATTCCTTCATCGTCAGCGCCGACGCAGGCGATGCGGCGGCGAACGCCGCGACGATTGCCACGGTGGAGAAAAGCCCGATCTGCGCCTTCATTGCATGTCCTCCCGGAAGCGCGTCGATCACGCGCGCGTCAAAGATCGATCCCGGATTGCGGCGCGGCTACGGCGGGAGCGAAAAGTCTTTCGGCTATGGCGGCCGTCGAACGAACCCGCCTCGGCTTTGAGGGCGCAAAGAAAAGGGCGAGCCCCGAAGGACCCGCCCTGCTGTTTCACAGCGACATGTTCTCAGAAGAAGCCGAGCTTCTTCGCGGAGTAGCTGACCAGCATGTTCTTGGTCTGCTGGTAGTGGTCGAGCATCATCTTGTGATTCTCGCGCCCGATGCCGGACTGCTTGTAGCCGCCGAACGCCGCGTGGGCGGGATAGGCGTGATAGCAGTTGGTCCAGACGCGGCCGGCCTGGATGCCCCGACCGAAGCGGTAGGCTCGCGTCCCGTCGCGTGTCCACACACCGGCGCCGAGGCCGTAGAGCGTGTCGTTCGCCTGAGACAACGCGTCGGCCTCGTCCTTGAAGGTCGCGACCGAGAGCACGGGCCCAAAGATTTCCTCCTGGAAGATCCGCATCTTGTTGTGGCCCTTGAACACGGTCGGCTTGACGTAGAAGCCGCCGCCGAGATCGCCCTCCAGCTCGTTCTTGCCGCCGCCGGCGAGCACTTCCGCGCCTTCCTGCTTGCCGATGTCAATGTAGCTCAGGATCTTCTCGAGCTGCTCGCTCGATGCCTGCGCGCCGACCATGGTGGACGGATCGAGCGGGTTGCCCAGCTTGATCGCGTTCACCCGTCCGATCGCCTTCTCCATAAAGCGATCGTAGATGCTTTCCTGGATGAGAGCGCGGCTCGGGCAGGTGCAGACCTCGCCCTGGTTCAGCGCGAACATCACGAAGCCCTCGACCGCCTTGTCGAAGAAGTCGTCGTCCTCCGCCGTCACGTCGGAGAAGAAGATGTTCGGCGACTTGCCGCCGAGCTCCAGCGTCACCGGGATCAGGTTCTGGCTGGCGTACTGCATGATCAGGCGGCCGGTCGTGGTCTCGCCGGTGAAGGCGATCTTCGCGATCCGGGGCGAGGAGGCGAGCGGCTTGCCGCATTCCAGGCCAAAGCCGTTGACGACGTTCAGCACGCCGTCCGGCAGGATGCCGTCGATCAGCTCCAACAGAACCATGATCGAGGCGGGAGTCTGCTCGGCCGGCTTCAGGACGATGCAATTGCCCGCGGCGAGCGCCGGGGCGAGCTTCCAGACCGCCATCAGGATCGGGAAGTTCCACGGGATGATCTGGCCGACGACCCCGAGCGGCTCGTGGAAGTGGTAGGCGACCGTGTCGTGGTCGATCTCTGACAGCGCGCCTTCCTGAGCGCGGATGCAACCCGCGAAGTAGCGGAAATGGTCGATCGCGAGCGGAATGTCGGCCGCCATGGTTTCGCGGATCGGCTTGCCATTATCCCAGGTCTCAGCGGTCGCGATGACGTCGAGATTTTCCTCCATGACGTCAGCGATCTTGTTCAGCATCTTGGCGCGCTCGGCGGCGCTGGTTCGGCCCCAGGCGTCCTTAGCCTTGTGCGCGGCGTCGAGAGCGAGATCGACGTCCTCCTTCTGCGAGCGGGCGATCTCGCAGATCTTCTGGCCCGTGATCGGGCTGGTGTTCTCGAAGTAGCGGCCGCCGACGGGCGCTACGAACTTGCCGCCGATGAAGTTGTCGTAGCGCTCCTTGAAGGGCGCGCGGGTGAAGGCTTCCATCCGTTCCGGCTTGTTCATGACGTTTCTCCCTGAATTCGTCGTTCGCGCCGTCGTCGCAGCGTTCGTGCCAAGGACGGCCGCTGACGCGTCGCCGTTTGCTGCGTCGCGGGAAGTCGTTGTGCGGGCAAGACCGGCGAGCGACGGCCCGACGGCTCTCCGATAGCTGCCATGGACTCAGTCTTCGTTTGGGTGAAAGAGTGTCGCAACCCGCGACATTCGTCGCTGCGACACTGGTCGCACCGTGAGACGCAGGGACGAGACTGCCATGGCGACTGCGCTGATTTCCGACCTCACCAGGGCCCGCCGAGACTTCTTCGACCGCGGGGCGGAGCCGATCGGCCTGCGCGAGCCCATTCTCCGATCGTGGCGCCGCTGCGCCGAGCGCGGCCTCGACGCTCATGGCGAGCCAGCGATCGAGCCGCTCGGCCAATCGGGCCTGCGGGAGCTCAAGGAGCGCAACGAAAGGCTGATCCGCCTATCCCGCCCTCAACTCGAGATGCTGGCGGGCGAAGCGCACGACGTCGGAGGGCTCGTGATCCTCAGCGATGGCGCAGGCTCGGTGCTCGACGCGCTCGGCGACGCCGACTTCGGCGCCAAGGCCGCGAACGTCGCGCTCAAGCCAGGCGTGCGTTGGGCGGAAGCCGCGACCGGCACCAACGCGATCGGCGCCGCGCTACTGGAGCGTCGCGGGGTCGAGGTGCGCGGGGCGGAGCATTTCTTCGACAGCCATCGCATTCTCGCCTGCGCGGCGGCGCCGATCTTCGATCCGTTCGGCGGGATGGTCGGCGCGCTCGATCTGTCTTCGGCCGCGGGCGGCCCCTACCCGCCGCCGCTCCAGCTCGTCCGTCTCGGGGTCGACCGCATCGAGCATGGCATGTTCGCGGAGGGCTTTTCCGGCTGCGAGATCGTCCGGCTGCACGCAGACCGCGCCATGCTCGGCAGCCCCCAAGAAGGCGTGCTGGTGTTCGACAGCGCCCGGCTGGTCGCGGCCAACAGGCACGGTCTGGCTCTGATGGGACTCGACTGGACGGCGCTTGGCGGCCGCTCTTTCGGCGATCTGTTCGACGGCGTCGCGAAGGGCGGCATGATCCGCGGCCGCAGCGGCGGGTCGCTCCACATCGTCGAGCCGGAGGCGGCGAAGCTTCATCCGGTTCGGGGGCCGGAGCGCGATCACGCGGGAGCGCCCGATCCCGTGTTCGAGCCTGCGACGCTCGCCGACCTCGCCCGCGCCGTGCGGCTCGTCGACGGCGACGTGCCGGTGCTGATCCAGGGCGAGACTGGTTCGGGCAAGGAGATGTTCGCCCGCGCCGTCCATGCCCGTAGCGCGCGGGGATCCAAGCCTTTCATCGCCGTGAACTGCGCGGCGCTGCCGGAGGGGCTGATCGAGGCCGAGCTGTTCGGCTACGAGCACGGCGCCTTCACAGGCGCGCGGCGCGCGGGCTCCAAGGGTCTTCTCCGGGAGGCCGACGGCGGCGTGCTGTTCCTCGACGAGATCGGCGACATGCCCGTGCTGCTGCAGGCGCGGCTCTTACGGGTGGTGCAAGACCGCGCGGTGACGCCGCTTGGCGGGGGAAGGCCGATCCCGCTCGACATCCGCCTGATCTGCGCGACCCATCGCGATCTCGACGGGCTGGTCGGCGCGGAGGCCTTCCGATCCGACCTCTATTTCAGGCTGGCGCAGTTCACCTTCGTGCTGCCGCCGCTGAGGGCCGCCGCCGACCGGATCGCGACCATAGAGGCGGTGTGGGACGGCATGGCCCGCGACGGGCGCCGACTCGGCCGCGAAGCGCTTGAGACGATGGCCGCTCATGACTGGCCGGGCAACCACCGAGAACTCGCTGGGGTGCTCAAGGCGATGATCGCGCTGTCCGAGGCCGGCGAGACGCTCGGACCGGACTGCCTGCCGGCAAGCGTGCGTAGTGCAGCTCCCGAGACGCCGGCGACGCCGCCGTCGAAGCTCGAGAGCCTGGCCCGCGCGGCGATGCTGGCCGCGATCGACGATTGCGGCGGCAACGTCGCCGCCGCCGCGCGCCGACTGGGGGTCAGCCGAAGCACACTGTATCGTCGGGCGCTGGGCCGCGACTGAACGGGGACGCCCGCCCTGATTGCGCCAGCGCAACGCGAGGCGGCGGACCTTGCGGGGTCGTTATCGCGGCGATGATCTCCATATCGCGTTCAGCTTGCGTGACGGCCGCCGTCGCTCGGCGCGCAGGCTGGCAATCAAGGAGCCATTCCGATGAGCGATTTCAACGCATCCGCGTCCGGGCAGTTCACGCTCGGTGACCATACCTTCAACCGTCTCGGCTACGGCGCGATGCGCATCACCGGCGACGGGATCTGGGGCGAGCCGAAAGATCGCGACGAAGCGCTGAAGACTCTGCGCCGCCTGCCGGAGCTCGGCGTCAACTTCATCGACACCGCCGACAGCTACGGCCCCTTCGTCAGCGAGGACCTCATTCGCGAGGCCCTGCGTCCCTATGAGGGCTTGACGATCGCCACCAAAGGCGGGCTGACCCGCCATGGCCCGCAGATCTGGCAGCCGGTCGGGCGCCCGGAATATTTGCGCCAGTGCGTGCTGATGAGCCTTCGCCGGCTCGGCGTCGAGCAGATCGATCTCTGGCAGCTCCATCGCATCGACCCGAAGGTCCCGCGCGACGAACAGTTCGGCGTTATCGCCGATATGCAGAAGGAGGGGCTGATCGCCCATGCCGGCCTGAGCGAAGTCTCTGTCGAGGAGATCGGCGCCGCGCAGAAGCACTTCACCGTCGCCACCGTCCAGAACCGCTACAACCTCGTCGACCGCACCAGCGAGGAGGTCCTCGACTTCTGCGAGGCCAAGGGCATCGGCTTCATCCCGTGGTTCCCGCTCGCAGCCGGCGATCTCGCCAAGCCCGGCTCGGTGCTCGACACGATCGCCAAGGCCCACGGCGCCTCGCCGAGCCAGGTCGCGCTCTCCTGGGTGCTGAAGCGCAGCCCCGTGATGCTGCCGATCCCCGGCACGGGTAAGGTCTCGCATCTCGAGGAGAACGTCGCGGCAGTGAACGTCACGCTGACCGACGCCGACTTCCACGCGCTCGATGACCAGGGCAAGGCGGCGTTCAAGAAGGCGGCTTGATCGCGGCGCTCCAACATCCCGCATGCGCTGGCGCAACGGCGCAGGCGGGAACGTCTTATCCTTTGAACGGTTCTTAAGTCGGCAGCCGCCCGATGGGGCGGCCGCCAGACCCCGCGCCGTGCTCGAAGGAGAAGCGTAGTGGCCGCAGCAGCGCCGGACGGCTTCGCCGTCACGATTACGATCAATGGCGAGCCGCGCTCGCTGACCATTCCTCCCTCCACTACCCTGCTCGACCTCCTGCGCGAGCGGCTCGATCTGACCGGCGCCAAGAAGGGCTGCGATCAGGGCCAGTGCGGCGCGTGCACCGTGCTCGTGAACGGCCGCCGGGTGAATTCCTGCCTCCAGCTCGCCGTGATGAACGACGGCGCGGAGGTGACCACCATCGAAGGCCTCGGCCAGCCCGGAAGCCTGCACCCGCTGCAAGAGGCTTTCGTCGCGCACGACGCCTTCCAGTGCGGCTACTGCACGCCCGGCCAGATCTGCTCCGCGGTCGGCATGATGAGCGAAGGCCACGCCAAGACCGAGCCTGAAATCCGCGAGCTGATGAGCGGCAACCTCTGCCGCTGCGGCGCCTACAGCAACATCGTCGACGCCATCGAGGACGTGATGGGTTCGGCCGCCGTGCGGGAGGCCGCGGAATGATGAACTTCAGCTACACCCGCGCTGAGACTATCGCCGATGCCGTCGCCGCGGTGGCCGGCGACCCGGACGCCCGCTTCATCGCTGGCGGCACCAATCTCGTCGACCTCATGAAGTACGACGTGATGAAGCCGGGCCGGCTCGTCGATATTACGCGGCTGCCGCTCAGGGAGATCGAAGCGACCGATGGCGGTGGGCTGAAGATCGGCGCGCTCGTGCCGAATTCGGACCTCGCCTATGACCAGCGGATCCAGCGGGATTATCCGCTTCTTTCGAGCGCGATCCTTGCTGGCGCTTCGGCGCAGCTGAGGAATGCGGCGACCACCGGCGGCAACCTGATCCAGCGCACGCGCTGCTACTATTTCTACGACGTCGCGACGCCCTGCAACAAACGCGAGCCCGGCTCGGGCTGCTCGGCGAAGACGGGCGTGAACCGCATCCACGCGATCCTCGGGACGAGCGACGCGTGCATCGCGACCCACCCGTCCGACATGTGCGTCGCGCTCGCGGCGCTGGAGGCGGTGGTGCATGTCGAGGGGCCAGACGGTCAACGGACGATCGCCTTCGCCGACTTCCATCGCCTGCCTGGCGACGAGCCGCAGTACGACAACACGCTCGCGCATGGCGAGATGGTGACTGCCGTCGAGCTGCCGGCGCCGCGCTTTGGCCAGAACCACACCTACCTCAAGCTCCGCGACCGCCTGTCCTACGCCTTCGCGCTGGTCTCGGTCGCAGCGGCGATCGAGATGGACGGCGACGTGATCGGCGAGACGCGGGTCGCGCTCGGCGGCGTGGCTCACAAGCCGTGGCGTGTTCCGGAGGCGGAGGCGCTGCTCAAGGGCAAGTTCGCCACCAGAGAGCTGTTCGGCGAAGTGGCGGACAGACTGCTCCAAGGCGCGAAGGGGTTCGGCGATAACGACTTCAAGATCGAGCTCGCCCGCCGCGCGGTCGTCCGGGCGCTGACCCAGGCCGCCGCGGGCGCGCCGCAGGTTCAGTCCAACAAGATCGTGAACTGAGGAGGCGCGCCGATGTCCAACATCCATCCCTATGTCGGCCGCGCCAACACGCGCGTCGACGGCCCTCTGAAGGTCTCCGGTCTCGCGAAGTATTCTGCTGAATTCGGCGCCGAGGATCTGGCATACGCCGCAGCCGTGCCGAGCGCGGTCGCCAAGGGCCGGATCACCGCGCTCGACGTTTCCGCGGCGCTCGCCGCCCCCGGCGTGATCGAAGTTCTGAGCCACAAGAACAGGATCGATTTTCCGGAAGACGACGAGCCGTTCAAGAACGACATGGTGGCGGTGCCGGGCAGCCCGTTCCGCCCGTTCCGGGACGACAAGATCCACTACGCGGGACAGGCGATCGCGCTGGTCGTCGCCGACACCCACGAGAACGCGCGCTACGCCGCGACGCTCGTGAAGGCGACTTATGACGTCGAGACGCCGAACGTCGATGTCGCGACGTCCGCAAACTATTACGATCCGCCCGAGAAGCGGGACGGCATTCCCCCGCCGCCGGACCCCCGCGGCGATGCCAAGGGCGCTTTCGACAGGGCCCCGATCAAGGTCGAGAGCGATTATCGCGTCGTCGCCGAGCACCACAATCCGATGGAGCTCCAGGCGACCACGGTGATCTGGGAGGGCGACGGCCGCCTGCTGGTCCACAACAAGACGCAGGGCGTCGTCAACCCGAAGAACTACATCTGCTCGGTGTTCGGGCTGGACGAGGACAAGGTCCGGTTCTTCTCGCCTTATGTCGGCGGCGCCTTCGGCATGGCGCTGCGCCCGCATTACGACGTGTTCCTCGCCGTCATGGCGAGCCTCAAGCTGGAGCGCTCCGTCCGCCTTGTGCTGACGCGCGCGCAGATGTTCACGATGGGCTGGCGGCCGGACTGCCTCCAGACGCTGTCACTCGGGGCCGAAACCAGCGGCAAGCTGACCTCGATCACTCATCACGCGATCCAGGCGACCTCGATGTTCGAGGACTACCAGGAGCCGATCGTGAACTGGTCGGGCCTGCTCTACGACTGCGACAACGTCTCGCTGAAATACGAGCTCGGAAAGGTCGACACGTCTACGCCGTCCGACATGCGAGCGCCGGGCGCGACGACCGGCGTGTTCGCGCTCGAATGCGCGATGGACGAGCTCTCCTACGCCGCTGGGGTCGATCCGATCGAGCTCCGTCTGCTGAACTACTCCGACCACGACCAGAACGACGACAAACCGTTCTCCTCGAAGGAGCTGAAGGCCGCCTACGAGCAGGGCGCTGAGCGCTTCGGCTGGTCCAAGCGGAGCTTCGAGCCGCGCTCGATGAAGGAGGGCCACGAGCTCATCGGTTATGGCATGGCGACGGGCTGCTGGGAGGCGATGACCATGCCTCACAAGGCGCGCGCCACCCTGACCGCAGACGGCAAGCTCGAGGTCGCCTGCGCGACCGCCGACATCGGCACCGGCACCTACACGATCCTCGCCCAGATCGGCGCCGACGCGCTCGGCGTCGATATCGCCGAGGTGACGTCAAAAGTCGGCGACACGTCGCTGCCGATGGCGCCGGTTGAGGGCGGGTCCTGGGCTGCGGCGTCCGCCGGCTCCGCTGTCAAGCTCGCCTGCGAGGCGTTGAAGGAAGAACTGCTGAAGCATGCGCGCGGGCTCGACAATTCCCCGCTCGCCAACGCCTCGCTCGACCTGGTGACGTTCTCAAACGGCCGCATCGCGCTGAAGGCCGATCTCGCTAAAGCGGTTTCGGTCGCCGACGTTCTGAAGAGCGCCGGCGTCGAAAAGCTCGACGGCGAAGCTGGCTACGCGCCGGACGAGGAGTTCACGAAGAAGTACGCGGGCTACACGCACGGCGCCTGCTTCGTGGAGGTGCGCGTTGATGAAGAGCTCGGCGTCATCCGCCTGGTCCGGATCGTCAGCGCGATCGCGGCGGGCAAGATCCTGAACCCGCTCACCGCCCGCAGCCAGATCCTCGGCGGCGTGGTCATGGGCTGCGGCATGGCGCTCCACGAAGAGACCAAGTGGGACAAGACGCTCGGCCGGGTGATGAACGCCAATCTCGGCGAGTATCACGTGCCCGCACACGCCGACATTCCGGAAGTCGATGTGATCTTCGTGGACGAGGAAGACGGTTCCAATCCGCTCGGGATCAAAGGCCTTGGTGAGATCGGCATTGTGGGCGCTGCGGCTGCAGTCGCGAACGCGGTGTTCCACGCGACCGGCAAGCGCGTGCGCGAGCTGCCGATCACGATCGACAAGCTGCTTTGACGCTCGTGGGTTTGAACGACGACGGCGTGGAGGCGGCGGTGAGCGACGTCGCCGCCTTCACTTTGCGGCCTGTCTGCATCCAGTGCCGGTCCTGCAGCCGCAAGTCTGCCTATCGCTCGACAAGCCCGGAAGCGCGCAGCCTTCAGGGCGATGCGCTCAGGCGGCTAGCCTGCAGCGCATGCGGGGCCAGGAATCCAAAGGTGTTTCGACTGTCGGACGATCGGGAAGCCGCTCGCTGGCTGGCGGATCGCTAGAAGAACGCCGGCCCTGCGTGCTTCGACACGGCCCGCTTATGCTGAAGAGCCGTCCGAAAGGACGGCGCCTCGAAGCATGCAGACGTCAGTAAGTTCTCCGGCTCAGTAGCCCCGGACAATCCGGTTCTTGCCGCGCAGCTTCGTCGCGCCGGTTGGCTCGTCGAACCCTTGGGCCTCGCTGCGCGACGGAGCCGAGGGCACGTACTCGGTCGGCACGTCGTCAACGGGGACGCCTTGCGGACCGGCGTTCCAGCCGAGTTCCTGCGGCGTCTCGCGACGGCGCGCGGGCGCGGTCTGCCGCGGGGCGTCGTAGTCGTCCTGCATCTCGCGGGCCGCGACGCGGTTCGGTGCGCGCTCGGCGACGGGCGCGGGAAGCGGACGGGCTTCAACGGGTTCCGCAAGCGGACGGCTCATGACCGCGCGCGGCTCCTCACGGCGCTCGCGACGAGGCTCGTACGTCGCCGGCGGCATTTCGGCCTGGGCGAGCCGCTCATAACGCGACGGCGCAACGCGGGGTTGGGAGCGTGCGGGCGCCGGCTCGGGCTCGTAGACCGGCACGTCCGGCTGGATTTCACGTCGTGGCGTCTCCGCTTGCGCCACACGCTCATAACGGGACGGCGCCGGGCGCGCCGGCGCACGCATGGCAGCCGCCGACGCCTCATAGACCGGGACATCCGTTGGGATCTCGCGGCGCGGCGTCTCGGCCTGCGCCAGGCGCTCGTAGCGCGACGGCGTGGAGCGCGGCTGGACCTGCGCCGTCGCCGGTTCATATTGCGGAACCTCCGCGGCCCGGGACGGGGCCTGTCGCGGCAGATCGGCCTGCGCCAGTCGCTCGTAACGCGACGCGGCGCCGCGCTGCTGCGGTCGGGCGGAGGGCAGCGGCTCGTATTGCGGAACGCCGTCCGGACCGCCAGCGGGCATCGGCTGGTCGACGCCGTTCGAGGCGATATCGAAAGGCTCCGGTTCCCGCACCCCATTGCGGGCGACAGCCACACGCTCTTCGACCGCGATCGGCCGGTCCCGGATGACTGGCGCCGGCCGCACCGACGCCGCCACGACTTCGCGCGGCGTGGAGGACAGCGAGCGGTCGTTATAGGGCTCCGCATGCGCGATCATCACGCGCTCGGTGGGGGTCGGCGGACCGGGCCAGCGACCTTTCGCGCCGTACCAGGTCTTGGGCGGCTGGACCTTCTCGTAGAAGGCGTTTCCGCCCGCGACCAGCGTGTACCGCATGTTGTTGTAGGGGTAGCGGTACCCGTAGGTGTGGAAGAACATCGACGAGCCCGCGCCCGTATGGCGCGCGCCATTGAAGACGGCGTCAGCCATGCGGAAGGCGCGCGGCTTTCCGCTGTCGGTCATCGGACGCGTCAAAACGCCCGGCGCGAACTGGTTAGGCTGCCCCACCACCTGGCAGACGGTCGAGCCATGCCTGCCAGACTTCAAGCGGTTCATCACCACCGTCCCGACGGCCAGCATGCCGGCGTCGCTCGAACGGTTCGACTCGAAATACATCACGCGCGCCATGCACTCACGCTCGGTGAGGCTAACGCGGGCGACGCCGCCGCGCGAGGCGCAGCCCGCAAGCGCAGCCGACGACACGGTGATGACCAGCGCAGTGCGCAGGGTGATGGCTGAGGGGCGTGACAACGCCTTGACGCTCCAACTCGATACGCAACGCGAACCAGAGGCCGGACTGTGTCCCCGTCGCCACGCGGGCTGACGGAATGCGCTCCCGACTTCTCGGGTTCAAAGAAACGCGAAGAGTGTGAGCAAATGCTTAAGCCCAGCTCCCGGATGCGTAGATACCCGTATACGCATCCGGGTCACGCGCCGCGCCTTTACTTCGCCGCGGCCAGCATCTCCTTCATCTCGGCGATCTCGCGCTCCTGGTCGGCGACGATCTTTTCGGCCATCGCCCGCACCTTCGGGTTCTTTCCGTATTGCAGCGCGACCTTCGCCATGGCGATCGCGCCTTGGTGGTGAGGGATCATGCCGGCGAGGAAGTCCTTGTCCGCATCGCCGGTGTAGGACCGCTTCATGGCCTTGTGCATGGCCATGTCGGCGGCCTCATAGGCCTTGGTCGACGGCGCATCCGCGGCGACCTTCATGGCGCCGTGATCCATCTCGCCGGAATGGTCCATCGTCTTCATGTTTTCGGCCGCGGAAACGGCGGCGGACGTCATCAGGGCGGCCGCGAACAGGCCGCAGGTCAAAACGCGCATAGCGCTGATCCTTGCTTCAGTCGGTCTTCGATGTGGGAGTGCACGGGCGATAAGCCCAAGGCGTCAGGCGTTCCGCGGCGGGGGCGACGTCGGCCTCGACGCTGCGGCCTTCAACGCGGCCGTCGTGCGGGGAAACGCATCGAGCGCCGCGAACGGCGCTGGCCAGCTGGCTGCCATGGCTTCCGGCAAGGCGCAGCATTGCCCCGCGCAGCAGGCCTTGGCGTGATGTGAAGCCTTGTGAGGGCCATGCGACGGATCATGGCTGGCGGACGCCTGAGCGGATTGGCTACCTTCGCATGCATGGGAAGGCGCGGCGCTGACGCCGAACAGGCAAAGGGCCAACAGGATCGCTAGAAGGCGACGCGCGCTCATGCCCGGATGATCGGGCACGCCGGAGCTTAGCGCCACCAATATTCCTTGATGTTCCCGCGGCGGCCCAGCGAGAAGTCGTACATCGACTGCTGCTCCTGCTCCTGCGTTTGGTAGCGCGGGCCATAAGGCGTGTCGTCCCTGCCTTCGACCCGCTCGCCGTTGCGCCGCCAGATCCCGGCGCGCCGTTCGGCCTCCGATCGGTACTGCGGCTGGTCATAGGCCGGCTCGCGATAGACGCGGCGGCGTTGACCGGCCTCCGCGACCGAGGGCAGAGCTATGACGAGAGCGAAAAGTAGGGCCGCCGAGAGTCTGATTGCGCCGCAAACCTTTTGAAGCGAGACCGGACGAGGCGTCTTGCAACAGCCTCCCAGCAATTGAACGCCCTCGCCTCGCCGTCGTTCCTGTCCCCGTTCCGGACCCGCCTTCAAGAGATGATCGAGACCACGCAGCAGCGCTATGAGGCGCTCGTGCGATCGGAGGCGCTGGAGCGCGATCCCGCGCAGGAGGCGGTGGTCGGCCGGCTGAACCTGCTCGACCAGCGCCTGCGCGAGCGCAACCGCGGCAAGTCCGGCGCGCTTGGCTGGCTGTTCGCCTCCAAGCCCACGCCGCTGAAGGGTCTCTACGTCTGGGGCGACGTCGGCCGCGGCAAGACCAAGGTTATGGACATCTTCTTCGACAGCGTGCCGATCGAGAAGAAGCGGCGCGCGCACTTCCATGACTTCATGATCGACGTGCACGCCCGTATCCACGCGGCTCGACAGGCGGCGAAGGAGCACCGCGGCCCGTCCGGAGACGTCGTGCCGCTCGTCGGCCGGGCGATCGCGACCGAGACCCGCCTGCTGTGCTTCGACGAGCTGCACGTCACCGACATCGCCGACGCGATGATCCTCTCCCGCCTGTTCGAGACGATGCTTTCGGAGGGCGTTGTCGTGGTCGCGACCTCGAACGTGCCGCCGACCGAACTTTACAAAGACGGCCTGAACCGTTCGCTCTTCCTGCCGTTCGTCGGGCTGATCCGCGAGCGGATGGAGGTGGTGAAGCTCGAGGCGCGCGCCGACTTCCGGCGCGAGAAGCTCGGCGACCGCAGGCTCTGGCTCGTCCCCGCCGACGACGCGGCGCACGCTGAGCTCGACGAAGCCTTCCGCGACCTCGCAGGCGACGACGGCGCGCCGACAAGCTTCGTGGTGCAGGGCCACGACGTCCGGCTGGCTCGCGTCAGCCACGGCGTCGCCCGCGCGAGCTTCGACGACCTATGCGGAAAGCCGCTCGGCGCAGCCGACTATCTCGCGCTCGCCCGCCGCTACCACGCACTGGTGCTCGACGGCGTTCCGAAGCTCGACGAGAACCGCCGCAACGAGGCGCGCCGCTTCATGACCCTGATTGACGGTCTCTACGAGCGCAACGTGAAGCTGATCGCCTCCGCGGAGGCCGAGCCCGACGCGCTGTGGACAGGGTCGGAAGGCTACGAAAGCTTCGGCTTCGCCCGCACCGCCTCCCGTCTGGCCGAGATGCGATCTGACGAATGGCTCGCTCGCGGCCACGGAAAGCCGGACAGCGCGGCAAGCGGCCAGACGACCGGGCTGGTGGAGACGTGACGCGCCGCCGAGCTTCCATGATGGCGGCCGCCTGCGTGCTTCGAGACGCGCCTTCGCTCCTCAGCATGAGGAAGGATCGCGTCTTGAAAGCGCATACGGCCTTCATGCCGAGGAGCCTTCCGTCAGGACACCGTCTCGAAGCACGCATCGCTTCCGAGCGCAGCCGCGCTTGAAGCCTCTCGCCCTTCGGTCTAGTTCAGCCCCCGCGCAAACCCGTCAGAAACGAGGAACCAGACAATGGCCCGCAGCAAGATCGGACTCGTCGGCGCCGGCCAGATCGGCGGGACGCTCGCATTCCTCGCGGGCCTGAAGGAGCTTGGCGACGTCGTGCTGTTCGACATCGTCGACGGCGTGCCGCAGGGCAAGGCGCTCGATCTCGCTGAATCCTCGCCGGTCGAAGGCTTCGACGCCAAGCTCACCGGCGCCTCGTCCTACGAGGCGCTGTCCGGCGCTGACGTCGTGATCGTGACCGCCGGCGTGCCGCGCAAGCCCGGCATGAGCCGCGACGACCTGATCGGGACCAACCTCAAGGTCATGGAGCAGGTTGGCGCCGGCATCGCGAAATACGCGCCCGACGCCTTCGTGATCTGCATCACCAACCCGCTCGACGCCATGGTCTGGGCGCTGCGGGAAGCGTCCGGGCTGCCGCCGGAGAAGGTCGTCGGCATGGCCGGCGTGCTGGATTCGTCGCGCTTCCGCTACTTCCTGGCGGAGGAATTCGGCGTCTCGGTCGAGGACGTCACCGCCTTCGTCCTCGGAGGCCATGGCGACACGATGGTGCCGCTGCCGCGCTACTCCACGGTCGCCGGCGTTCCACTGCCCGACCTCGTGAAGATGGGCTGGACCACCCAGGAGAAGCTCGACCAGATCATCCAGCGCACGCGCGACGGCGGCGCCGAGATCGTCGGCCTGCTTAAGACCGGCTCGGCGTTCTACGCGCCGGCTGCTTCCGCGATCGCGATGGCCGAGAGCTACCTCAAGGACAAGAAGCGTGTGCTGCCGATCGCGGCTCACCTCACCGGCCAGTACGGCGTCGACGGCATCTATGTCGGAGTGCCGGCGGTGATCGGGGCGGCAGGCGTCGAGCGCATCGTCGAGATCGAGCTCGACGACGCCGAGAAGGCCGCCTTCGACAAGTCGGTCGGCGCCGTGAAGGGCCTCATCGACGCCTGCAAGGCGATTGCGCCGAATCTCGGCAAGTAACGGCGCGCGTCGAGGGGGCCTGAGTCATGTCGATCCTGATCGATTCCAGCACGCGGGTGATCTGCCAGGGTTTTACGGGCAAGAACGGGACGTTCCATTCCGAGCAGGC
>NZ_SIUB01000009.1 GCF_004310425.1 Hansschlegelia quercus
CAGCCATCGACGAATGCGGGGCGTCGAGCAACATGACGGTCGATGACAAAGCAACGCGCAAGCGGCTGACCGCACGCTTATGGGATAAGGCGTCGTAGCTGTCGCCGGTGTCTGAGCCGGCTGGACGTGTGCAGAAGGCGAGCGACGTGCGATCTCTACGGTGTCCTGACAACGAGCCGGACGCCGTCATGGCGCGATCCATCCAAAGGCGATGCCGCTAATCCTGCGACGCCCGAAGAGATCGGAGTGTGGAAGCGCGCTCGGACTGGAGCGAGGCGAAGGCGCTGCAGCGGCCCCTCCCGAACGACGCGCTATGATCGTCGCGCGGGGCGGCAAGGAAGATGGGGCGGCCGTTCTCCTGCTTTAATGTTGGGAATCGGGCGCCTCGCCGCTTTCTAAAAGGACGTCGTTCGCTTCAGCAACCACCAACGCAAGTAGATATCCAATCATCGCGAGTCTCTCGCGCTGCGCAATGACCCTTAGTTCATCTGCGAGAGATGCAATATATTCGACGAATTCTGACCGACTTGCCACATTTTCTCCTGAGGCGCCGCGTTTCTCCAGGCGCAGAGAAGAGGTTACGAGCGCAGCCCCGAACGATGCTGATTTGGATTAGTGGCATCCGGCATGCCTTCCAGCCGGGATGCCTGAGCCCGCCACTCGGTGTGCGGCCGCGGAACTCGACCAGCGGAGCGAGCAAGTTGTCGGTCTAGACCAGGCGCGCTTTGTTACGCGATCTTTGCTGCGCCTTGCTGCTCGGTCTGATCCTCGATCCAGTTCATGACCATATCCGCCGGTATTGCCTTCCCAAAGAGATAGCCTTGTCCGATCTCACAGCCGGCGCCGCCCAGGCCAGCCATTACGTCCGTGTCCTCGACCCCTTCGGCTGTGGTCGGCAAATGGAGGCTCTTCGCAAGCCCGAGGATCGCGTGAACGATCTTGGCGCTCTCGGGATCCTCGTTCATCGACTGCACGAAGCTGCGGTCGATCTTGATTCTGTCCAAGCTCAACTCTCGCAAATGGCAGAGGCTCGAATATCCCGTGCCGAAGTCATCCAAGGCGACTTTGATCCCGATGCTCCGCAGGGTGAGGAGGATGTCGCGTGCAGTGTCCAGATCGGCCAAGAGCGCGCTCTCAGTGATCTCTATCTCTAGGCGGCGGGGCGAAAAGCCGGTCTCTGACAAAACAGCCAGCAGGCGAGTCGGAAACAAAGCGTCCCTCAGCTCTGACGGGGAGACGTTGAGCGAGAGGGTCAAGTGGTTGGGCCATCGTCTGGCGGCGATGCAGGCGCGCCGTAGCATGTCCGTGGTGAATCGAGACATGAGACCAAGATGCTCGATTGTCGGAATGAAGGTGTCAGGGGAAATCGGTCCGTTCTCGACGTCAGTCCAGCGCGCCAGAATCTCGAACCCGATAACCCGGCCGGTGGCGATCTCAATCAGAGGCTGATAGTACGGCTCAATCGCGCCATCGGTCACCGCTTGGCGCACCGCGCTCTCAAGCCGCGTGCGCGCCTGAAGCTCAGCGTCCATATCGGCTTCGTAGAACCGGAAGGTGCCGCGGCCGGCCGCTTTTGCGCGATACATAGCCATGTCGGCGGCGTGCAGAATTGTTTCAGCGTCATTGCCGTCGCCCGGCCAGAGCGCGATGCCAATGCTGACGCCGACCTCGACCTGGCTCTCGCCCACGACCACCGGATCCGAAATCGCTTTCAGTATGCGCTCGGCAAGGAGGATCGCCTCCTCGCGAAGCTTTTCACCGTTCCCCTGCAAATCGAGGATGATTACAAATTCATCGCCGCCGATCCGAGCCAACGTGTCGTCGGTCAGTAAAGCGCCTTTCAGGCGTGTCGTGATCTCGACCAGCACCATGTCTCCGGCGCTGTGCCCATAGATGTCGTTAACTGGCTTGAACTGATCGAGGTCGAGGAGAAGCACGGCGAAGCTCGCCGAACCGTCAGCGGTCCGCGCGATAGCTTTGTTCAACTCGTCAAAAAGCACGCGGCGGTTGGCTAGGCCTGTCAACATGTCATGACGGGCAAGCGCTTGCGCTCGGAGCTGCGAGGCTTCAGCGGCCCTATGCGCATCTTCGAGCGTAAACGCCGCGGCGCGAAAGACCTCGAATGCCTGTGCGAGCTTGCCAATCTCATCATGGCGGCGACTCTCCGGCATGGCCACATCGCGATCGCCGCCCGCGAGCGCCGAAAGAGCCTCGGTAATAGAGGCAAGGGGCCGCGTGATCTGGCTGCGGATTACCATGAAGAGCGTGCCCTCGAGGACCAGCGCAGCCCCGATGAACAGCCAGAAAATAAGCGCAGATCTGCCGGCGATCACTCGAGCGCGCTCGCCCGCAGCGCTAGCGCCTCGCGTGTTCGCGTCTATGAGAGCGACGATCGCCTGGTCCGCCTGCAGATAGAGCGAACTAGCCTTGCCCTGAAACGCTGCGGAGGCCGCCTTTCGCGCATCAGCCGGGAGAGCGCTCCAAGCGCGATGTTCAGCCTCCCAAGAATCCGCAAGGCGACCGAACGCTTCGAACAATCCTTTTTCTTCAACCGTCTTCGGAAGTTCAGCGTAAGCGGATCGCTGTGCAGCGAGCTCTCGCTCGTGCCTGGCAGTATTGGCGAGCGCAGCGGCGATCTCTGCCTCGCCCGACGCGAGAGCTAGTTGCAGATCATCGGCGCGGATTTTGGAAATTAGGTCCGCGGCCTCGCCAAGCATGCGGGTGCCCGCCACCCATTTCTGGTCAAGCGAATCCGTCAATCGGTTCAGCGAGACCACCCCAAGTAACGCGACCGCGCAAACTCCAAGGAGCAACGCAACCGTAAGCGAGTGGTAGAACGCCAGACGGGTCCGGATGGATAATGACGCCAGCATTGAGGATCGCCTCAGGCTCGGTTTGAGCGCACCGGGTTCATGGGTAAGCCTAAGTGTTAAAGATTCGCGGAATCGCTGTACCGCATGGCGCGGCGCGTTCCCGCTCAGGTGCAGAGTCGTTGGCGCGCGGCGCCAACGCCGGACCGCGGTTCGCATGGCTAGGGGGTCTGTCCTCGTCATCGGCGGTGCTCAGCGCTCTGCGGCGGCGGTGTCGCACTCTCAACCTGACTGCGCATCCGCACTAAGGGTCGACCTGCGGCGACCGCTGGGCGTCGAGATATCGGGGTCCTTGTCTCGGATGCATCGCGGCTCGCTCAAGCGCTTGCTCTTGCCTCGTGCGTCGCGCTCGCCGGCTGCGGAGGGCGCGCGGAGGCGCGCTCCAACCCTCACTCGCCTCCACGCCCGGCACATCGACAGTCGACCTGATGGCGGTGAGGCCCCGGAGTCGACCGTCGAACCTAGTAATGTTGCAGGATACACAACGATCCACTGGGAGACGATCAGGCTGGCGGCTGTGCTCCGGCCCACGCATCAAATAGCCGACCGGCCGGATCAACGCCCCCGACGCTTAAAATCGAGAGCGCCCATCCCAGCATCGAGCTCAACCCGATCCCGTGGGGGGCAAGCGGGTCGTCGGTCCTTTAGCCATCCTCGCGGCGGGTTGCGACTGTGGCGCGTGCGAGACAACGGCTGGCATCATTGAGAAACATTTCGGGTAACAACGGGCGCAGCCTTCTCGCCCAAATCTTTCAAAAACAACCAGTAAAGATCGGAGCGAAAAAGGGGTGGCGGAGACGGAGGGATTCGAACCCTCGAGGCCCGTTTCCAGGCCTGCTCATTTAGCAAACGAGTGCCTTCAGCCTCTCGGCCACGTCTCCGTTGCGGCGAGGGGTACACGGGGGCGTTCGAGCGGTCAACGGCCGGATGAGATTGTTCCGTGGGTTCAGTGCGCGGTGAGCCACTCGCGGGCCGCACGCTGGGCGTCGGCGATCTCGGCGGTCGACATCTCGAGCGACAATTCACGGCGCATGCGGACGGCCTCCGACACGCCTTCGCGGGCGGCGAGGTTGAACCACTTGTGCGCGGCGACGCGGTCGATCGGCGTCGACTTGCCGATGGCGTAGGTCATGCCGAGCTGGAAGTAGACGATCCCAGAACGCACCGCGCCGAGCGCGCCGCATTCAATGGAAGACATGTCGAAGCGAGCCATCGTTACATCCCCTGTCCTCGGCGGCGCTTGTAATCGCCGTGTTGTCCCGCGCCTGACTTTCTCGTCCGGCTGATAGAAGAAGTATCGGGCATGCCTTCTACCAGGCGCTTAAAACTTTACATGAATGCGCTTTAAACAAGATTGAAATGAAAGATGAATTTAGAGAATTGTTGACTTCAAGAGTCTTAGAAAAGGAACCGTCGCGGCGTCGAGAGGCTGCGCTGAAGGAGCTGCAGCCTATACGTTCCATCAACCACGAAGGCTGATCCAAGCGGCGGCTGTTTGGCGTCGTGCGGCGGGCGCCGGCGGTAAGGGCCACGCGCCTGTTCCGGGTCAGGACGAAATTTCTGCGAGCGAAGAACAAACCAAACGGCGCGACGAACGTTTAAATGTGAACGCAAGGTTCCTGTCGCGCCTGCCGTACTTTTAGGGCTCGATATCGCGGACGGAACCGGCAGACATAAGGAAAAACATATGTCCAAGCTCGTGAACGTCACCGCCGCCGCCGCTTTCGCCGCCGGCTTGCTTGCCGCCCCTGTCGCTGCGCTTGCGCAGGCCCCCGCTTCAACGGGCAACGGCGACAACGCGGCGTCGCAGAGGGAGAATTACAAGGTTCGCGATCAACAGGGGGCGAGCTCCGGCGGCGGCAGCTCGGTGACCTCTCCGGCCCCGACTCAGTCGGGGGGGAGCGGCGCGAACGCTGCGGCGCAGGACGAAAACTACAAGGTGCGGGAAGGCCAGAACGCGACCGGCGGATCCGCGACAGGGACCGGCGGAAAGCCTAAGCAGGCGACCGACACCCGCAACTGAGGGCGTCGATGACTAAAAAGCCGCCGGCGATCCGCCGGCGGCTTTTTAGTTTTCAGAGACGCCGGCCCAAAACGACGCCGGCGAGCGTCGCGATCAGAACCATGTTGATCGCTCGTTTCTTGCGGGCGCCGGGCGGAGGCGGCGGCGTAACGACCGCTGCGGACTGAGGAGCGGGTCGTGTCGCGCGGGCCGACGCGATGGCCGAGCCGGCCGCCCCAAGCTCCGCGCGCACCCGGTCGACAATCGGCGTGGGCTGCTTGACCGGACGCTGAGTCCGCGTGCCGATGTAGGCGACGATTATGGCGACGAGCAGGAGCCCGCCGCCGACCGCGGCCGTCGCCCAAAGCGGCCCCCAATAGGGAACGAGGGCGATGATCGCCGCCGCGACCAACGCCCCCGCGCCAAGCAGAGCGACGATCCCGGCGATCGCAAGATAGGTGACGGTGCGCTTGATCTGCGCGATCCGTCGGCCGACGCCGAACGTCGCAAGGCCCACTCCTGAATGCAGGAGCAGCTTCCACATCAGTGGCGGCTCCGGCCGAGAACGCCGATGATGTAGCCGAGGCCGAGCGCGATGAGCACGGAGGTCAGCGGGTTCTGCTCGACGGCGGCGCTGAGGTCGTCGGCCTTCTTCTCCGCGTAATCCCTAGCGTTCTCGGCGGCGGCCGTCGCTCGGTCGACGCCCTGCTGCGCCGCCGCCCGCGCCGCCGTCGCGCTGTCTGACAGCAACGTGGAGACGGTATCCGTCAGACGCGCGATGTCGCCCTTCAGGATCTCGATGTCGGTGTCGACGTTGGACGCGTCGGGCGCGGCCGCGCCGCCGGTAGGGGTATCGGACATCTAGTTCTTCTCCTGGAAGTCTCGTCGAGAGCGTCGGGAAGGGAGCGGTCGTCGCTCTCCCCCTCGCTCGGAAGTCGCACGTGCAAACGCCCTGTCGAGGGCGCCCGTTCCGATGATGTCAGCGTCGGGCGCGCTGGCCGAATAGGATTTTCTGCGCCCCCGGGTCGTTCGCCAAATCTAAGGTAGGCCCCTCGGCCTTCACGGCGAGGCCGCGCTGGACAGCGGGGCGGGCCAGCATGACGTCCAACCAGCGTGCGACATTTGGGAAATCGCTCACATCCTGGCCCTGCTTGTCCCAGAGTTTCGCCCAGCCGACGATCGCGATGTCCGCGATCGAGTAGTCGCCGCAGACGAACTCACGGCCCTCGAGCCGCTTGTCGAGAACGCCGTAGAGCCGGTGCGCCTCGTTGACGTAGCGGTCGATCGCGTAAGGGATCTTTTCCGGCGCATAGTTCCTGAAATGATGGACTTGGCCCAGCATCGGCCCGAAGCCCGCCATCTGCCAGAACAGCCACTCGTCGACCTCAATGCGAGCCCGTTCCGCTGAAGGGTAGAGCTTGCCGGTCTTGCGGCCGAGATACTGCAGGATGGCGCCGGACTCGAAGATCGTGATCGGCGGGCCATCCGGCCCTTCCGGATCGAGGATCGCGGGCATCTTGTTGTTGGGCGAGATTGCGAGGAATTCGGGCTTGAACTGGTCCCCGGCGCCGATGTTCACCGCGCGGACTTCATAAGGAAGGCCGCATTCCTCCAGCATGATCGTGATTTTCCAGCCGTTCGGCGTGGGCCAGTAGAAGAGCTCGATCGACTGGTTTGGAGCCTCGGCCATTATTCGTCCTCGCTTCGTCTTGCGAGGCCGAAGCTAAACGAGTCATGCGCGCAGACAAGGCGCCCGCGTCAGCGTGGCCGTTCCGCGAAGCCTTTGAAGAGGATGGGGCCGGTCGGCTTGCCAGTGGGCGATCCGCCCGTTGGTTCGAGAGTGATCTCGTAAAGCTGCTTTGGCTTGGGCGAAGGCAGGTTCGCATGCTCCAGGCGCGCGCCGCCTTCGCCTTCGAGCAGGCCAAGGGACACGGGGCCGGTCGCAGCATCGGGCAAGGTCCAGACCTGCATGACGCGGTCGGCGGCGGCCTGAACGTCGGTGATCGGAGCGACATAGGCCGAGCCGTCCGCGAACACTTCGACAATCGCGCCGGGCTGGTTGTCGGCGCGCAGCAGCACCGCGATCACCTGCGGGCGCTGCCGACCGGCTTCGAGCGCGACGCCGAGCCACACGGCGAGCGCAGCGCTCGCCGCCGCGCCGGCAAGGGCGGCCCCGCGCAGCGTCGCGAGATCCGCCCAAAGGCGCGACAGCAATAGCGGCTTCGTCTTCCGGACCTCCGCCCGCGAAGCGGCGCGCTCCAGTCCGCCCTCGATCCGCGACCAGAGATCGGGGGAGGGGACGAGCGGCGCCGCCGCGGCGTCGATCTCGAGCAGGCGCACGCGCCATTCCGCGACGGCGGCGGCGAGCGCTTGATCCCGCGCCATGCGCGCCTCCATCGCTTGCTGTTCTTCAGGCGCCAGAAGCGAAAAGGCGTATTCGGCGGCGGCGGCGTCGGTCTCGCTCACGACATGCACTCCCTCAGCGAGAGGAGCGAGCGGCGGATCCAGGCTTTCACAGTGCCGAGCGGAGCGTTGAGCCGCCCGGCGATCTCGCCATGGGTGAGCCCTGTGACGTAGGCGAGGAGAATGGCGTTGCGCCGCGTCGGGTCGAGCCGTTCGAGGCAGCGGCGCAGCGCGCTCGTTTCGCCAAGCCGGTCGTAGGCGGCAGCGGCTTCAGCGTCGCGCGCGGCGAAGCTTTCGAGTTCGGCATCATCGACAGGCGTGTGCCGATCGTCGCGGAGCTGGTTCAGCGCGCGGTTGCGGACGATCGCGAACACCCAGGCCCGCCCGGAGCCAAGCGCCGGGTCGTAAGTCGATGCGGACCGCCAGATCCGGACGAAGGCGTCTTGAAGCACTTCCTCGGCGACCTCGCGTCGCCGGACGATGCGGGTGGCGACGGCCAGCAGGACGGGGGTCTCGCTGTCATAGATCACTTTGAGCGCCGAACGATCGCCGCGCGCGCAGGAGGCGAGCGCAACAGCAATGTCGTCGCGACCGGCCGCGGGGAGCTGCGTCATGGGTTCGGTTTGGTCCTTCGGCGCGCGAACCATCCCATACCCCGGCCAGGCTCCATTGGATGCAACCGTCTCCCGAGGGCGATCAACTAATTGGGATCAGCCTGAGCGCATCCGGATCGGCATCCGCCGGGTAATGGCGGCGCGTCGGCTGGATCGGCGCTTGTTCTGACAGGAGAAACGCCATGAACGCCACGACCCGCCCCACCTTGCGCGCGCTGACGGCCGCCGGCGCGCTTGGCGTCGCCACTCTCGGTTTGGCCGCTTCCGCGAAAGCAGACAGCCTCCTCGCGCTCGCGGGCGGCAAGTCCCTCCACATGATCGATCCCGGCACGCTCAAGGTGACCGACAAGGTCGAGGTTTCCGGCGCCTCCGACTTGGTCGGCATCGATGTGCGTCCCATGGACGGGATGCTCTATGGGGTCACGGCCAGCGGCGACATCGTCACGATCGACGCCAGAACCGGCGCGGCGACGAAGAAGTCCGCATTGTCCGAAAAGCTGCCTATGGGCGCCAAGGTCACTGTCGACTTCAACCCCATGGCCGACCGCCTGCGCATTATGACCGACGGCGGCATGAGCCTTCGCGTCAATGTCGATGACGGCAAGGCGACGGTCGATGGCTCGCATAAATATGCCGAGACCGACATGCACAAGGGCGAGACGCCCAACGTGGTCGCCGGCGCCTACACCAATTCGCTGAACGGCAAGAAGGCCGAGAAGACCGAGCTGTTCAACATCGACGCCACGATCCCGGCGCTGGTGAAGCAGGCCCCGCCGAACGACGGCGTGCTCTCGGCCATCGGCAAGATCGGGATGAAGCCATCCGGGTCGGTGGCCTTCGAGATCGCAGCCGCCGCAGACGGCTCGAACGCCGCCTGGCTGCTGACGTCAGGCGCGCTCTACTCGGTCGATCTCAAGACCGGGGCGACCACGAAAACCGGCGAGATCTCCGGTCTTGCTGACGTCATCGACATCGCTTGGTGGCCGTCCGCCTCCTGACCAGTGTCCCAGAGCTCCGCGGCTGTTCTATCGAGCTGCGGAGCCGGGGTTCCTCTGGAATGGGCCCATTCCACGCGCAAAGCTGCTAATGAGCCGTCCCTAGAGGCTCAATAGGATAGCGCGCGGCCAAGGCATGCTCGACAAGCTCGACTTTCTTCTGGCGCTCGCCCAGGAACGGCATTTCGGCAGAGCCGCCGAGGCGTGCGGCGTCACGCAGCCCACGCTCTCGGCGGGCGTCAAGCAGCTCGAGGACACGCTTGGCGTTCGGCTCGTGGAGCGCGGCTCCCGCTTCCATGGCTTCACGGCCGAAGGCGAGCGCACGCTCGAATGGGCGCGCCGCATCGTCGGCGACGCTCGCGCCATGCGCCAGGATATCGACGCGCTGAAGCGGGGCGTCGTCGGGCATCTGAGGATCGCCGTCATTCCCACCGCGCTGCCGATGGTGGCGCAGCTCACCACGCCATATCGCGCGCGGCATCCCGACGTGCGCTTCACGATCCTCAGCCGTACGTCGGTCGAGATCGGCGCGGCGCTCGACAATCTCGAGATCGACGCCGGCATCACCTATCTCGACAACGAGCCGCTCGGCCGCGTCTCCGCGGTTCCGATCTGGCGTGAGGGCTATCGCCTGTTCACCGCCACTGACGGCGTCTTCGGCGATCGCGATCAGGTGACGTGGCGGGACGTCGGGCGCCTGCCGCTCGCGCTGCTGACGCCGGACATGCAGAACCGACGGATCGTCGAGGGTCTGCTCCGCGATTCCGGAGCGGCGCCCGCTCCAACCCTTCAGTCCGACTCGACGGTGGTGCTGTTCGCGCATGTGCGAACCGGCGCCTGGGCCAGCGTGATGCCTCAGACTTTCGTCGAAACTATGGGTCTGCCGCCGAACATACGGTCGATCCCGATCGTTGATCCGGAAGTCGTGCACACCGTCGGGCTGGTCGTTCCCCATCGCGATCCGATGACGCCGGCGACGAAGGTGCTGGCGGCGGAGGCAAAAGCGCTCGCGGCGCGGCTCGATCCGACGGTCCGACTTGGTGAGAGCGACTGATCGGCAAATCAGCCTTGGCGATAGGATTTATCTATCGCCCAACGGTATACCAGCATTGATACCGAGGTAAGAAAGACCCACTGTCTAGGATAAGAAAAAATATAGTCTGGAGGATACGCGGCGCTATGACGATCGGCCAATCTGCCGCACATGGAGCGGCGCGAGGGCGCTACGAAGCTTGGACGCCTGCGCGCGGCACGGAGATCATCGCGGACCACCTTGCTCTGGAAGGTCCGGCACTTCCGATCATGCACGCGATGCAGGAGGCTTTCGGCTACGTCCCGCAGGACGCGGTCCCGCTGATCGCTGACGCGCTCAATCTCTCGCGCGCCGAGGTGCACGGGACGATGACGTTTTATCATGATTTTCGGCATGAGCCGGCGGGCAAGCATGTCGTGAAGGTTTGCGTGGCTGAAGCCTGCCAGGCGGCCGGCGGACACGCGACCTCCGCCAAGATTTCCGAAGCGCTGAATTGCGGCTATGGCGACACGAGGCCGGACGGGCAGGTGACGCTCGAGCCGATCTACTGCCTCGGCCTGTGCGCATGCGCGCCCTCCGCCATGGTCGACGGCCGCCTGATGGGCCGGCTCGACGATGAAGCGATCGAAGAGATCGCCGCCGAGGTGCGCCAGTGACCGCCCGCATCTACGTTCCCGGCGACGCCGGCGCCGTCGCGCTCGGCGCCGACAAGGTCGCCAAGGCCTTCGCCGACGCCTTTGCGCGTCGCGGGCTCGACATTCAGATCGTCCGCAACGGCTCGCGTGGCATGTTCTGGCTGGAGCCCCTGGTCGAGGTGGTGACGCCTTTCGGCCGTCGCGTCGGTTATGGCCCGGTCAAGCCGAGCGATGTCGAGACGCTGCTCGACGGCGGAATGCTCGACGGGCAGGGCGGTCCTTTAAGCCTGGGCAACGTCGAGAAAATTCCATTTTTCGCCAAGCAGGAGCGCTTCACCTTCAAGCGCGTCGGCCTGACCGACCCTGTCTCGCTTGACGATTACCTCGCTTATGGCGGCTACAAGGGCCTGCAGCGCGCGATCGAGCTCGGCGGGCCGTCGACCGTCGAGGAGGTCTTCCAGTCCGGGCTGCGCGGTCGTGGCGGCGCGGGCTTCCCGACCGGGATCAAGTGGCGCACGGTCGCCGCGACCCCGCCGCAGCAGAAGTACATCGTCTGCAACGCCGATGAGGGCGACAGCGGCACCTTCGCCGACCGCATGATCATGGAAGGCGACCCCTTCCAGCTCATCGAGGGCATGACGATCGCCGGTCTCGCCGTCGGCGCGACCAAGGGCTACGTCTACTGCCGCTCGGAATATCCGCACGCGATCGCCGCGATGAACAAGGCGGTCCTGGCGGCTCGCAAAGCCGGTTATCTCGGCTCGCGGGTGGCCGGCTCGGATTATGATTTCGACATGGAGATCAGGCAGGGCGCCGGCGCCTATGTCTGCGGCGAGGAGACCTCGCTGCTTGAGAGCCTCGAGGGGCGTCGCGGACTTGTCCGCGCCAAGCCGCCGCTGCCGGCCCACAAGGGCCTGTTCGGCAGGCCGACGGTGATCAACAACGTCATCTCGCTCGCCTCCGTGCCTTTTATTCTAGCCGAGGGCGCGAAGGCCTACGCAGATGTCGGCTTCGGCCGCTCGCGGGGCACGATGCCGATCCAGCTCGCCGGCAACGTGAAGTATGGCGGGCTTTACGAGATCGCGTTCGGCGTAACGCTCGGCGAGTTGGTCGACGACGTCGGCGGCGGCACCTTCACGGGTCGCCCGGTGAAGGCCGTTCAGGTCGGTGGTCCGCTCGGGGCTTATTTCCCGACGGGGCTGTTCGACACGCCGTTCGATTACGAAGAATTCGCCAAGCGTGACGGCCTGATCGGCCACGGCGGCATCGTCGTGTTCGACGACACCGCCGAGATGGCGAAGATGGCGCGCTTCGCGATGGAGTTCTGCGCCGTCGAAAGTTGCGGCAAGTGCACGCCCTGCCGCATCGGCTCCACCCGCGGGGTCGAAACTCTGGACAAGGTCATCGCAGGCGTCGACCGCGAGCGTAATCTCGCGATCGTCGAGGACCTTTGTCATACGATGAAGCTCGGTTCGCTGTGCGCGCTCGGAGGCTTCACGCCCTATCCCGTCATGAGCGCGCTCACCCATTTCCCCGAAGACTTCGGACGCGGTTCGCCGCTGTCCATAGCTGCGGAGTGAGGAAGAACCCATGTCACTGATCCACGAGATCGACTACGGCACGCCCCTCTCCAAGGCCGAGAAGATGGTCACGCTGACCATCGACGGCGAAAGGATCACCGTGCCCGAAGGCACGTCGATCATGCGGGCCGCGATGGACGCCGGGAACGCGATCCCCAAGCTCTGCGCGACGGACTCGGTCGAGGCCTACGGCTCCTGCCGCCTGTGCCTGATCGAGATCGAAGGCCGCAACGGCACGCCGGCCTCCTGCACCACGCCGGTCCAGGAAGGCATCGTCGTCAAGACGCAGACCCCGCGGCTGAAGCAGCTCCGCAAGGGCGTGATGGAGCTCTACATCTCCGATCACCCGCTCGACTGCCTGACCTGCTCGGCGAACGGCGACTGCGAGTTGCAGGAGCAGGCCGGCGTCGTCGGCCTCCGCGAGGTCCGCTACGGCTACGAGGGCGACAACCACATCGTCTCCAAGAAGGACGAGTCGAACCCGTACTTCACCTACGATCCGTCGAAGTGCATCGTCTGTTCGCGCTGCGTGCGGGCCTGCGAGGAGGTGCAGGGCACCTTCGCGCTGACGATCTCCGGCCGCGGCTTCGAGAGCCGCGTCTCTCCGGGCATGAACGAGGCCTTCATCACCTCCGAATGCGTCTCGTGCGGCGCCTGCGTGCAGGCCTGTCCGACGGCGACGCTGATGGAGAAGTCGGTCATCGACATCGGCACGCCCGAGCACTCGAAGGTCACCACTTGCGCCTATTGCGGCGTCGGCTGCACCTTCAAGGCGGAGATGCGCGGCGACGAGCTCGTCCGCATGGTCCCCTACAAGGACGGCAAGGCGAACCACGGCCATTCCTGCGTGAAGGGCCGCTTCGCCTATGGCTACGCCCAGCACCGCGACCGCATTCTCAAGCCGATGATCCGCGCCAAGATCACCGATCCGTGGCGTGAGGTCTCGTGGGAGGAGGCGATCGAATACACCGCCTCCGAGTTCAAGCGGATCCAGGCCAAGCACGGCCGGTCGTCGATCGGCGGCATCACCTCGTCGCGCTGCACGAACGAAGAGACCTACCTCGTCCAGAAGCTGGTTCGCGCCGGGTTCGGCAACAACAACGTCGACACCTGCGCCCGCGTCTGCCACTCGCCGACCGGCTATGGCCTGAAGACCACCTTCGGCACCTCGGCCGGCACACAGGACTTCGACTCCGTCGACTATTCAGACGTGATCTTCGTGATCGGCGCGAACCCGACCGATGGTCACCCGGTCTTCGGCAGCCGCATGAAGAAGCGTCTGCGCCAGGGCGCCCGGCTGATCGTCGCCGACCCCCGCCGCATCGATCTGGTGAAGAGCCCGCACATCCGCGCGGATCATCACCTGCCGCTGAAGCCCGGCACCAACGTCGCGCTGGTGACGGCGCTCGCCCATGTCATCGTCACCGAGGACCTTGTCGATCACGCCTTCGTTCGCGAGCGCGCTTACCTCGACACCTTCAACGACTGGGCGGCGTTCGTCGCCGAGGAGCGTCATTCTCCGGAGGCGACCGAACTCGTCACCGGCGTGCCGGCGAACCTCGTGCGCGAAGCCGCGCGGCTCTACGCGACCGGCGGCAACGCGGCGATCTATTACGGCCTCGGCGTCACCGAGCACAGCCAGGGTTCGACGACCGTCATGGCGATCGCGAACCTCGCCATGGCGACCGGCAATATCGGTCGTGAGGGCGTCGGCGTGAACCCGCTCCGCGGCCAGAACAACGTCCAGGGCTCGTGCGACATGGGCTCGTTCCCGCACGAGTACCCGGGCTACCGCCACGTCAGCCAGGACGACACGCGCGAACTGTTCGAGAAGCTCTGGGGCGTGCCGCTCGATCCGGAGCCCGGCCTGCGCATCCCGAACATGCTCGACGCGGCCGTCGACGGCACCTTCCTTGGCCTCTACGTCCAGGGCGAGGACATCGCGCAGTCCGACCCCGACGCCAAGCACGTCATCGGCGGCCTGAAGGCGATGGAATGCGTCGTCGTGCAGGACCTGTTCCTGAACGAGACGGCGAACTACGCCCACATCTTCCTGCCGGGCTGCTCCTTCCTCGAGAAGGACGGCACCTTTACCAACGCCGAGCGCCGCATCCAGCGCATCCGCAAGGTGATGGCGCCGAAGAACGGCTACGCGGATTGGGAGGTCACGCTGATGATCGCCAAGGCCATGGGCTACGAGATGGACTACAACCATCCCTCGGAGATCATGGACGAGATCGCCGGCGCGACGCCGAGCTTCTCCGGCGTCTCCTTCGCCAAGCTCGAGACGCTCGGCTCCATCCAGTGGCCGTGCAACGAGGAAGCGCCGGAAGGCACGCCGACGATGCATATCGGCGAGTTCGTCCGCGGCAAGGGCAACTTTGTCATCACCGAATATGTCGGCACTGACGAAAAGGTCGGCCCGCGCTTCCCGCTGCTGCTCACCACGGGTCGCATCCTCAGCCAGTACAATGTCGGCGCGCAGACCCGCCGCACGGAGAACTCGCGCTGGCATGAGGAGGATCGTCTGGAGATCCACCCGATCGATGCCGAGGACCGCGGCGTTCGTGACGGCGACTGGGTGATGCTCAGAAGCCGGGCCGGCGAGACCAGCCTTCGCGCGCTGATCACCGACCGCGTGGCGCCGGGCGTCGTCTACACGACGTTCCACCACCCGAACACGCAGGCCAACGTCATCACCACGGACTTCTCGGACTGGGCGACCAACTGTCCGGAGTACAAGGTGACGGCGGTGCAGATCTCGCCCTCCAACGGGCCGAGCGCCTGGCAGGAGGAGTACGAGGAGCATTCGCAGCTCAGCCGCCGCATCACGGCGGAAGCGGCGGAGTAATCCTCGGAAAAGGCCAAAAACGTCATCCCGGACCGCGCGCACGCGCCGGTCCGGGATCTCATTAGAACGAAGCGCCTTTCGGGCGCGCGATCCCTGCTCTCCGCTGACGCTCGGGCGGGACAGCGCCAAAAAGATCCCATGACCGACCTGCCGCCCGCCATCGTCCGCACGCCCCGCGCCGTCTGGCGCGACGGCGAACTGCGCGAGACGTCGGAGCGAGCGACGCCGGCTGAGACCGCGATCGCCATCGTCTATGACGGCGGAACGGAAGCCGTGATGATGGCGAGCCCGGCCGACGTCGAGGATTTCGCGGTAGGCTTCAGCCTCACCGAGGGAACGGTCGCGTCCGTGGACGAGATCGAGAGTCTCGAGATCGTCGATCACGGTCTTGGTCTCGAAGCGCGGATGTGGCTCGCCAAGGGCAGAGCGGAACGGCTCGGCCGCCGGCGCCGCAACATCGCCGGCCCGACCGGCTGCGGGATTTGCGGCATCGACAGCCTTGAGCAAGCTGTGAAGCCCGCCTGCCAAGTGACGTCAGATGCGACGTTTTCAGCAGCCGACATTCACGAGGCGCTTGATGCGCTCTCCCGTGCGCAAACGTTGAATTTCGCGACCCGCGCGGTGCATGGCGCTGGCTTCTATCGGCCAAGACAAGGGCTGGTTGCGGCGCGCGAGGATGTTGGCCGCCACAACGCCCTCGACAAGCTCGCGGGCGCTCTGGCCAGGGCCGGCGAAAATCCTGAGGACGGCTTCGTCGTCCTGACGAGCCGGGTCTCCGTCGAGATGATTCAGAAGGCCGCCGTGATCGGCGTCGGACTCGTTGTCGCCGTGTCCGCGCCGACCGCGCTCGGCGTGCGCATGGCGGAGGAGGCGGGGATCACGCTCGCCGCCATCGCCCGGTCGGACGGCTTCGAAGTCTTCACTCACCATCGACGTATTATCGCCGCCGAGCCGGAGAAGCTCGCGGCCGGAGGAACCGCACCATGAGCGCACAACAGGGCAGCGCGGAAGTCGTCGAATCCTTGGGCGAACACCAGGAAGACCATCCGCACAAGTCGACGCTCGATCGCCTGATCTACATGGGCAACCAGATTGGCTGGTTCTTCAAGAGCCAGCCCGAGGAGAAGGTCGTCCCCGGCATCCTCGACCACATTCAGCACTTCTGGGATCCGCGCATGCGGAGCGAGATTTTCCGGCATCTCGACAATGGAGGCGCTGGTCTCGAACCGCCGGTGCTGGAAGCGCTGACGATCCTGAAGCAGGCGGCCGAGGGGAAGCGCCCGACGCGCGGGGAAGCCGAGAAGGTGCCCACGGACCAGCCCCGCACTGGCGAGGCCGCGCAAGATCACGACGGCCCGACCAAGGACAAGCACGGCCCGATTCCGACGCCGCGCGACGCTTGAGTTCGGCTCCAGGCTGCCAAAGCCTCGATCCGGCGCTATCTCAACGGCGGTCGAGGTTTTCTCCGGACCGTCATGAGCTCTCCATTCGCAGGTAAGCTGTTTTCCGTCGCGCGGTGGACGCCGTCATGGCGTCTGCCGGAGTTCGGCACGCTGGTGGCGTTCCTGCTGTTCTCGGGCCTCGCCTTCGGGTTCATCCGCATCGCGAGCGAGATGAAGGAGGGCGAGACCCGCGGCTTTGACGAGACCATTCTGCTCGCCTTCCGCGACCCTGCGAACCGGGCCTCCCCGCTCGGGCCGGGCTGGCTCGAAGGCTCGATGATCGACGTCACGTCGCTCGGCAGCGTGACGGTGCTGACGCTGATCAGCTCGCTTGTCATCACCTATCTGCTGGTCACCGCGCGCTTCGCGAACGCTGCTCTCGTCGCGGCCTCCGTCGTCGGCGGCGCCCTTCTGACCCGTGCGATGAAGTTCAGCTTCGCGCGCCCGCGGCCCGATCTCGTCGACCATCTCGTGCCGGTGAATTCGCTGAGCTTCCCGAGCGGACACGCCATGGCGTCCGCGGTCACCTATCTCACGCTCGGCGTGCTGCTCGCCCGGACGGAGCGGCGCTTCCGCGTCCGCGCGTTCATCTTCGCCGTCGCTGTGGCCCTGACGCTGGTGATCGGGATAAGCCGCGTCTATCTCGGCGTGCATTATCCAACGGACGTGCTGGCGGGGTGGAGCCTCGGCGCGGCCTGGGCGCTGCTCTGCTGGACGGCGGCGCGCCTGTTCAAGCCCAGCGACAACGCGACCGATCAGAACTGAGGCGGCGCGATAGCCTCCTTGCGGCCGGGTGGGGTCGCGACGCCGGCTGCGTATGCTAGGGAAGCGCCCTCGGCAAGACGGCGCGCCATGAACCTCGGCATCATCTTCAAGCTCTGCTCAGCCTTCCTGTTCACGGTGATGGCGGCGCTGATCCGCGCCGTGGGCGACGCGGCGCCGACCTCCGAAATCGTGTTCGCGCGCTCCTTCTTCGCGCTCGCGCCCATTATCGCCTGGCTCGTCTGGCGAGGCGGGCTGCGGCGCGCGATCGCGACCGACCGGCCGTTCGGCCATCTGCTGAGAAGCGTGATCGGCATCTCCGCCATGTTCTGCATGTTCGCGGCGCTTGGCCATCTGCCGCTCGCCGACGCGACCGCGCTCGGCTACGCCTCGCCGCTGTTCATCGTGCTGTTCGCGGCGATTGCGCTGGGGGAGCGCGTCGATGGCGCACGCTGGGCGGCCGTCGCCGTCGGTTTCGGCGGCGTCATCGTCATGCTGTGGCCGAACCTCGTGTCGGGCTCGCTGGCCGCGGCGCTTCACGGTGAGCAGATGGAAGCGACCTCGGTCGGCGCGTTCTACGCGCTGGCCGGCGCGGTGCTGGTGGCCGGCGCGATGGTCCAGATCCGGCGGCTGACGAAGACGGAGGGCACCGGTGCCATCGTCTTCTATTTCACGGTCTGGTCCACCATGCTCGCGCTTTGCGTGGCGCCTTTCGCAGGCTGGGCGCTTCCCGACGGACCGACGGCGATCCTGCTCGTGCTGATCGGCTGCGTCGGCGGGGTCGCGCAGATCCTGCTCACGGAGAGCTACCGCCACGCCGACGCCTCGCTGATCGCTCCTTTCGAATATTCCACGATCCTGTGGGCGCTTGGGATCGGCGCATTGGCGTTTGGCGACGTGCCGACCGGCTGGACGCTGATCGGCGGCGTGATCGTGATCGCCTCCAGCGCTGCCGTCGCGCTCAACGAGCGCCGCCTCGGGCTGAAGCGCGCCCGGCTGGCCAAGGCCGCTCCTCAGACGCCGATCGGCTGAACCTCCTCCGCCCCTTGGACGAATTCGTGCGAGCGGCTAAGGAGAAGCATGGCCGCGCCCATCGCACTCACCATCGCAGGCTCTGATTCCTCGGGCGGCGCCGGCATCCAGGCCGACCTCAAGACGTTCTCGGCGCTTGGCGTCTATGGCGCCTCGGTCATCGTCGCCCTGACCGCCCAAAACACCCGCGGCGTCACCGGCATTCACGACGTGCCGCCGGACTTCATCGCAGCCCAGATCGATTCGGTGATGTCTGATCTCGCCGTTAAGGCGATCAAGATTGGCATGGTCTCGCAGGCCGCCTCGATCGCGGCGATCGCGGCGGGTCTCGATCGCCATCGGGCGCGGACGATCGTGCTTGATCCGGTGATGGTGGCGGCTTCCGGTGCGCGCCTTCTTTCGGAGAGCGCAACCGAGGCGCTGATCTCGCAGCTTCTGCCGCGCGCGACGCTGATCACGCCGAACCTGCCCGAGGCCGCGGCTCTGCTCGGCCTCGACGAGGCGCGTAGCGTCGAGGAAATGGAGGCGCAGGGCTGGGCGCTGCAGGTGCTCGGCGCGCGCTCCGTGCTCATCAAGGGCGGCCACGGCGACGGGCCGGACGCCGTCGATGTTTTGATCGACGCCGAAGGCTCGACCTTGCGGCTGGCGTCGCCGCGGCGGTTCACGCGCAATACGCACGGCACCGGCTGCACCCTGTCCTCGGCGATCGCCGCGGGGCTCGCCAAGGGCCTGCACCTGACTCAGGCGGTGCGCGAGGCCAAAGCCTACGTCACCGAGGCTATCGACGCCGCGGGTCAACTCGACATCGGCCAGGGACACGGGCCGGTTCACCATTTCGTCCGGTGGTGGGGCGGGAAGGCGGACACGCGCGGTGCGCTTGCGCCGACCTCGGCCGGCTCCTAGGGTCCGTCCGGTACGCCGGACAATCGTTCGGCGCAGCAAACGGCGGCGAGACGAATGGCTGGACGCGGCAGGGCCGAGATCGAGAACGGAGCGCAGGTCGTCTCCGGGCAGCTCGGTAAGACCATCCAGCGGCTGCGCAAAGCGTACAATCTCTCGCTGTCCGAACTCGCCGAGCAGTCCGGCGTCGCGAAATCGATCATTAGCCAGATCGAGCGCAACGAAACCAACCCGACGCTCGCCACCATCTGGCGGCTCAGCCAGGCGCTCGACGTGTCGATCGAGCGGGTGCTGGCCTCCGCCGACGAGGAGCCGTTCGTCGAGAAGCTCGCGCGGCGCGACACGCCCTACATCGTTTCCGACGACGGCAAGATGCGTCTCTCGATCATCGGCTGGATCAAGACCGTCGAATGGCTGCAATGGTACGACGTCTCCGCCGAACCCGGCGGCTCGCTTGAATCCGAAGGCCACCAACGCGGCGCGCTGGAGTGCCTCTCGGTTCTCGCCGGCGAGGCCGAGGTGGATGTCGCGGGGATCATCGAGACCGCCAAGGCCGGCGAGACGCTGCGCTACCGCTGCGACCGCCCGCACACGATCCGCGCCATCGGCGCCGAAAACCTGCACGCCACGATGGTGTGCATCATGAAAGCCGCGGTGATGGACTGAGACGCTCTCCGGGCCGGAGCCCGGAGAGCGCTGATCAGCAGCGATCAGGCGGAAACGGCGGCCCGCTTCGGGGTGACGGCGTTGACGAGCAACGCGACCACGATGTTCAGCGCGAGCGCGATCAGGCCGATATAGACCGTCGTGCCGGTCGGCCCGCCGAACGGCAGCGCCTGAAGCGGCTTGAGGCCGTTCGCCCAAGACATCCAGGTGCCGCCGATGAAGCCGACCAGCCAGCCCGCAAGCAGGCCCGGCGCGCGGAACCAGTTGGTGTAGAGGCCGAACACCAGCGCCGGAAGCGTCTGGAGGATCCAGATGCCGCCGAGCAGCTGAAGGTCGAGCGCGAACTGCGTCGGCATGTAGAGGATGACGAGCAGGGCGCCGACTTTCACCACAAGCGAGGTGATCTTCGCGACCGAGGCTTCGCCTGCGGGCGTCACGCTCGGGTTCACGTAGGCCTTCCAGAAGTTGCGGGTGAAGAGGTTGGCGGCGCCGATCGACATGACCGCCGCCGGCACAAGAGCGCCGATGCCGATGGCGGCGAAGGCGAAGCCGGCGAACCAGCCCGGGAACAACGTGCTGAACAGCGCCGGCACGACGTCGTTGTTGTTCGCGAGCTTCAGGCCCGCGGCGTGGCCCATATAGCCGAGCATGGCGATGAGGCCGAGCAGCAGCGTATAAGCCGGCAGCAGGACTGCGTTCTTGCGGATGGTGTCGCCGCTGTTGGCGGCGAAGATGCCGGTCAGCGTGTGCGGGTACATGAAGGCCGCGAGCGCCGAACCGAGCGCGAGCGTGGCGTAGGCCACGACCTGATTGCCGCCGAGCGTGAGACCGCCCTTGCCGGCGGCGGCGAAGTCGTTTTGCGCCGCCCCGAATACCGCTCCGTAGCCGCCAAGCTTCATCGGCACGATGATCACCGCCACGATCACCACGATGTAGATCATGATGTCCTTGACGAAGGCGATGAGCGCCGGGGCCCGGAGACCCGAGGAATAGGTGTAGAGCGCGAGGATCAGGAAGGCGATCGTCAGCGGGAAGTTGTGGATCGGGCCAACCGACATGCCGGACAGGCCGAGCGCCTTGATCACGGCCTCCATGCCGATGAGCTGGAGCGCGATGTACGGCATGGTCGCGACGACGCCGGTGATCGCCACCACGAGTTCGAGCGCGCGGGAATCATACTTCCCATGGACCACGTCGGCGGCGGTCACGTAGCCCATGTCCTTCGCGCGCTGCCAGAGCTTGGGCATGACGAGGAAGACGAACGGGTAGACGATGATGGTGTAGGGCAGGGCGAAGAAGCCGTAGGCGCCGACCGCGTAGACCAGCGCCGGCACCGCGATCACGGTGTAGGCGGTGTAGAAGTCGCCTCCGACCAGAAACCAGGTGATCCAGGTGCCGAAATTGCGGCCGCCGAGGCCCCACTCGTCGATATGAGCGAGGGTCTCCGGCTTGCGCCACCTGGCGGCGATGAAGCCCATCACCGTCACAAGCCCGAAGAAGAACACGCAGACGGCGATCGCGGAATAGTCGATCTGAGGCGCCCACACGGCGGGCGCGGCTGCGGCGTCAGGCGTCATCGCGCACGCTCCTGTAGGCGAACCAGGTCAGCAGCGCTGTGATCGGCACGAAGGCGAGCTGATACCAGTAGAAGAACGGGAAGCCGAACAGCCGCGGCTCGAGGAAGTTGTAGAACGGGACCCAGAGCAGCCCGATGTAGGGGATGAGCAGAAGCCACAAGGCTATCCGCGATTTGCGCCGGTCCATGGCCGGATCTCCCTGACGATTGGAATTGAACGCGGCCTGCGCCGCTTGGGCCTAGACGAGGTCGAAGCCGGACTTGTAGTGAGCCGCGCGCCCCTCGACGCCTTCGCTGTAATCGAAAACGTGCTGCTGCTGTTCGCCGAGACCGGAGATGCCGAGCCGCATGACGTCGCCGGCCTTCAGATAGACCGGCGGGCTCTTGCCCATGCCGACGCCTGGCGGGGTCCCCGTCGTGATCACGTCGCCGGGATCAAGCGCCATGAAGGTCGAGATGTAGCTGAGGAGATAGGGGATCTTGAAGATCATCGTCGACGTGCCGCCGTCCTGCATCCGGCGGCCGTTCACGTCGAGATACATGTCCAGCGCGCCGAGGTCACCGGCTTCGTCGAGGGTCACGAGCCAGGGCCCAAGCGGACCAAAGGTCGGCGCGCTCTTGCCCTTCATCCACTGGCCGGAACGCTCCGTCTGAAAGGCGCGCTCGGAGACGTCGTTGCAGATGCACACCCCGGCGATGTAGCGGAGCGCGTCTTCTTCCGCGACATGATGGGCGCGCTCTCCGACGACGAAGGCGAGCTCGACCTCCCAGTCCGTACGCTGCTGGCCGAGCGGCAGGATGACGTCGTCATTCGGGCCGACGATGCAGTTCACCGCCTTGTTGAAGAGGATAGGCTCCTTTGGAATCCGAAGGCCGGTCTCGGCGGCGTGGTCGGCGTAGTTCAGGCCGACGCCGATGAATGAGCCGACCGAGCCGACACAGGGGCCGAGGCGCGCTTCGGCCGGGGCCAGCGGCAGGCTCGACGGATCGGCGGCCTTGATCCGGGAGAGGCCCTCGGCGCTCAGCGCCCGGCCGGCGATGTCCGGCACGACGTCGCTTAGATCCCGGATGGACCCTTGCGCGTCGATCAGACCCGGACGCTCTGCGCCAGCTTCGCCGAAACGCACCAGCTTCATGGACGTCTCCTTATTGTTATTTGCATTGGTATTTTTGTTTCCCTGCACCCTTTTACCCGGCCTGACGGCTGCGCCAAGCACGCGATGCATCCCCTCGACGAAAGACTTTGGAGCGTCGCTAAAAGTGCGGCGTCGGCGCCACGCTTGAGGCGAAAATGTGGCCAAGCGTGCGAAATCGATTGTCAATGCCCTGTGAAGGGACGCGAAATGCGCTGCGAACTTTTGGTTCGGCGGCGAACGCCGGCGGCGCTCGTCTCTTCGGGGGTTTGACGCGCAGCCGCTATCGCTTCCGGCAGGGGCCGGCCTTGGGGGAGGTCGGCCCCTTTTTAATCCAATGCGGCTTCAGAACGCGCCGGGAAACAGACCGCCGTCGATCAGCACGTTCTGCCCGGTGACGTAGCCCGCGTGCTGCGAACAGAGGAACGCGCAGAGGCGGCCGAACTCATCTGGATCGCCGAACCGCCGCGCCGGGACCGTCGCGCGCCTGGCGTCCGCCACCTCGTCCTCGCTTACCCCCCGGCGCTTCGCGTCGGCCGGAAAGGCGCCTCGCAGCCGATCCGTGTCGAACATGCCGGGCAGGATCGCGTTGATCGTGACGTTGCGATGGGCGACCTCGCGCGCCACGCCCGCCATGAAGGCGGTGAGGCCCGCCCGGGCGCCGCTCGACAGGTCGAGACCCGCGATCGGCGCCTTCACAGACCCCGAGGTGATGTTCACGATGCGGCCGAAGCCTCGCTCCGCCATGCCGTCGATCACCTGCTGGATGAGCTCGATCGGCGTGACCATGTTGGCGATGACGCCGTTCAGCATGGCGTCGCGGTCGAGTTCCCGGAAACTGCGGCGGGGCGGGCCGGCATTGTTGTTGATGAGGATGTCCGCCTCCGGGGCGGCTGCAAGCAAGGCCGCCTGACCCTCCGGCGTCGAGACGTCTCCGACCACCGCGATCACCTCCGCGCGGGAACGTCCGCGGATGTCTGCGGCCGTCCGCTCGAGGCTATGGGCGTCGCGACCGTTCACGATCACTCGGCAGCCCTCGTCGGCCAGCGCGATTGCGCAGGCGCGCCCAAGCCCCTTGCTCGACGCGCAGACGATGGCCGTGCGGCCTGAAATGCCGAGATCCATGATGGCGTCCTCCAGACACGAAAAAGCCGGCCCGTAGGCCGGCTTCACTCGTTGATGGAGTTGAAGTCAACCCGCGCGGCGCTCCGACATGAAGCGCTCGAACTCTTCGCGCGCCCGGCCCTCGTCATGGGCGCCGCGCTCTGCGCGCAGATGCGCCTCGAAGGCGGCCGTCGTCTCGTCGAGTTTCCGACGCTCATCTTCGATCCGGGCGAGCTCGGAAGCGCGCCAGGCGTCGAAGGCGGCATTGCCGGTCTGGCGGACGCCATAAAAGCCCTTCGGCGAGAACTCCTTGCGGATGTTGCGGCCGAAATCGTCGGCGGTCTTCTTGAACCAGTCGCCTGCGCCGGCGGACCCGCGCGCCGTGGCTGCGATCTTCTCGCCCCAGAGCACATAGGCGATCATGGCGAGGCCGAGCGGCCAGAAGACGATGAACCCGATCACCGTCAGCGCGATTGTCAGCGCCGTCCAGCGATGGGGAACGCCGGGTATGGCGGCGGTCGCCGCGTCGTCGAAAGGGGGGTTCGAAGTCATCGGGGTCTCCAGCGAATCGATCGGCGGGGTCCGCGACGGCGCCGCGTTACCTCTCATTTGGCGACGCCTGGTTTCTCGTTCAAGCAGATATCCCGCGGAATTTGAGGCCGCTAGCTGGCCCTCCAATTCGACTGCTTGAGCTGTCATACTCATGAGACGAAGGTTCTTTAGCGCGGGGATCAATGAAGCAGGGGTCGATGGGGACGATGCTGGAAGAACCTGCAGCCCGCCGTTTCCGGACGCTGTTCATCTCTGATGTGCATCTCGGCACCAAAGGTTGTCAGGCGGAGATGCTTCTGGAGTTTTTGCGTCACAACGAGGCGGACACGCTCTATCTTGTAGGGGACATCGTCGACGGCTGGCGCCTCAAGCAGAGCTGGTACTGGCCTCAGGCTCATAACGACGTCGTTCAGAAGCTGTTGCGCAAGGCGCGCAAGGGTTCGCGCGTCATCTACATCCCCGGCAATCACGACGAGTTCCTGCGTAAGTATTACGGCCAGCACTTCGGCGGAGTCGAAGTGGCGGAGACCGCGATACACGAAGCCGCGGACGGCCGGCGATATCTCGTGATCCACGGCGACTTCTTCGACATGGTGGTGCGCCACGCCAAATGGCTCGCGCTTCTGGGGGACTGGGCTTACGAAACCGCCCTGACGCTCAACCGCTACCTGAACGCGGCTCGCCGCTCCCTCGGCCTGAGCTACTGGTCGCTGTCCGCATGGGCCAAGATGAGGGTGAAGAACGCCGTGAACTTCATCGGGCGCTTCGAGGACACGCTTTCGGCGGAAGCCCGCAGGCACCAGGTGGACGGCGTCATTTGCGGCCATATCCACCATGCCGCGATCCAGCAGATGAACGGCGTGATCTACGTGAACACCGGCGACTGGGTGGAGAGTTGCACTGCGATCGCCGAGCACGAGGACGGTCGTCTCGAACTCATACGCTGGAGCGAAAGACGCGGGGCGGAGGCCGATATTTCGGGCGAGCCCCTCGCCGAGCTGCCAGCCGTCGCTTGAGCGCCGCCGAGCAGGCGCGCGACGCCCCACCGATGCGCGTCCTCCTGGTGACCGACACCTGGGCGCCGCAGATCAACGGCGTCGTCCGCACGATCGAGCAGATCGTGAAGGCCGCGCCTCGCTTCGGCGCGGAGGTCGAGCTTCTGACGCCCGATCGGTTTCGCACCGTGCCGATGCCGAGCTATCCGGAGATCCCGCTCGCACTGGCGCGGCCCAAGACGGTCGCGCGGATGATCGCCGAGGCGCGGCCCGACCACATCCACATCTCGACCGAAGGGCCGCTCGGCTTCGCCGCGCGCAGCGTCTGTCTGAAGACGAAGCGGCCGTTCACGACGAGCTATCACACGCGATTCCCCGAATATATCCGGCGGCGCGCGCCCGTACCGGAACGGCTGACCTACGCGCTGCTGCGGCGCTTTCACAACGCCGGCGCCGGCGTGATGGTCGCGACCGATTCGCTGGCGAAGGAGCTTCGCGCCCGAGGGTTCGAGCGCATCATGAAGTGGTCGCGCGGCGTCGATTCCGAGCGGTTCCACCCGCGCCCGGGCGCGGACGTGTTCGGTCTCAAGCGGCCGGTCTTCCTCTATGTCGGACGGGTCGCGACCGAAAAGAACATCGAGGCTTTTCTCGCGCTGGACCTTCCAGGCTTCAAGGTCGTGGTGGGGGACGGCCCGGAGCGGAAGCGGCTGGAGGCGGCGTTTCCGGACACGCTGTTCACCGGCGCGCTCGACGGGGAAGATCTCGCTCTCGCCTACGCGTCGGCCGACGTCTTCGTCTTTCCGAGCAAAACCGACACGTTCGGCATCGTCATTCTGGAAGCGCTCGCGAGCGGGCTCCCCGTCGCGGCGTACCCGGTGACCGGCCCGATCGACGTTCTGAAGGACGGCGCAGGCGTGCTGGACGAGGATCTCCGAGCCGCGGCGTTGGCGGCGCTCAAGCTCTTTCCGGAGAACGCGCGGGTGCTGGCGCTGAAGCACGGCTGGGACGCGCCCGCGCGGGACTTCTTCGACAATCTGAGAGCCGTCGTCGCCCCACAGAGGGCGGCGGGCGGCGTCTGAGGTCAGGCGAAGAGCATCGCTCTTTCGGCGGCCGACAGGCTGCCCAGGAGATCGGGACCCGACCGCGTGGACAATGGCGGCTCGACGGGATCTATCTTCGGCGCAGGCCGGAACTCGCGACCCGCGGGACGCGCTTCGACCGGCCGCAGCGGCGGCTCGGCCTCGGGCAGCTTCGCGACCGCAGGGACTAACGGTTTGTAGTCGACCGGGGGCGGGGGGTCCTGCACGATGGCCGGCGTCTCGCGTAAGACGGGCGTCTCTTCAAGCATTTCAGCGAGCGCCGCCGTCACCTGATCGAACTCCGCGATCGGCTCGGGAGCTACGAGCACGTTCGCTTCCGGAAGCGCAGGCCGCTCTAAGAGAGGCGCCGCGCTCGGCGCAGCGTCGATCGGTTCGGGCGGCTTTGACGCTTTTGCATGTGAGGAAGAGGGCGCCATCAGCTCCGCCGGCTGGTCTTCCCTCGGCGACGCTAGGGCGACGAGGCTCTCCAGCCGGTCGAGATGGCGAAGGGCGCGGGCGGCGCGGGTCTCGTCCGGACCGGATTCGAGCGCCTCGCGGAGAAGGGCCGCGCGGGAGGCGACGTGGCGCAGGAGATCGGCGAAGGTCTCGTTCTCAGCCGGCGCTCGGACGGCGAGCCTGCGCTCGATCTCCTCGAGCGCGGAGAGAACCTGTGTCGTATCGGCGGTCCGGTTGCGGCGCGCGAACTCGGCCAAAAACCAGCGGCCGCGCTCAGTCTCCATGACCGCTTCCGCGATGGCCTCGTAATCGTGGTCGGATATGGGCGCGGGCGGGTTCATATCGGCTTGCGGCAGATGAGACCCGGTTAACTTCGGGTTAAGCCGCAGTAAGCCGAGATTCTGAACTTCGACGCCAGCCGAAAAGTACCCGACGGCTCTTTTAACCCCAAAGAAGCGGGGAGGGCGGCGCCAGCGTGCTGCCGGTGAACACCAGACCGTGCTCCCGGTCGCGCGCGAGGAGGAGCGGTCCATCGAGGTCGACGACCGCCGCCCCCTGCGCCACGAGCACCGCCGGCGCCATGGCGAGCGACGAGGCCAGCATGCAGCCGACCATCACCGTCAGCCCGGCCTCGCGCGCCTCGGCGGCGAGCGCCAGCGCCTCGGTCAGGCCGCCGGTCTTGTCGAGCTTGATGTTGATCGCGTCGTACCGGCCGATCAGCGCCTTCAGGCTGGCGCGGTCATGGGCGCTCTCATCGGCGCAGACCGGGATCGGGCGGTCGATAGAGGCCAGCAAGGCGTCGTCGTCGGCCGGCAGGGGCTGCTCGACAAGCGTGACGCGGGCGTCCGCGCAGGCGACGAGGTTCCGTTCGAGCGCCGCGCCGGTCCAGCCCTCGTTAGCGTCGACGATCAGCTCCGACTCCGGCGCGCCAGCGCGAACCGCCGCAATCCGCTCAGGATCAAGCCCGTCGGTCGCGCCGAGCTTCACCTTCAGCAGCGGCCGCGTCGAAGCTTTTCGCGCAGCCTCGGCCATCGAATCCGGAGCTCCGAGGCTCAGCGTGTAGGCCGTAACCAGCGGTCCAGGCTCCGGGAGGCACGCGAGCGCAGCCGCTGTCGTCCCGGCTCGTTTCGCCTCAAGATCCCACAGGGCGCAGTCGAGCGCGTTGCGGGCGGCGCCGGCGTGAAGCCGTTTCTGCAGCGCCTGCCGTGTCAGCCCGGCGGCAATCTCGTGGCCGAGCGCGTCGATCTCCGCCTTCACGCCCTCGGGCGTCTCACCGTAGCGAGGGTAGGGGCGGCACTCGCCGCGACCGCGAAACGGTCCGTCGACGATCTCGGCGACGACGGTGACGACTTCGGTCACCGAGCCGCGGGCGATCGAGAACGCGCCCGCGACCGGCCAATGCTCGATTGTGGCCGTCAGGACGGGCGGCATGGCGATGTCCTCACGGGAACTCGGCCACCAGCCGATCGACGATCGCTCCCATGCCGAAGCGCACGGGATCGCTCGCGGGCAGGCTGTAATCCGCCATCGCCTTGTCGAGCACGGCGAGCGCCTCGGCCTCAGAAAGCGCCGAGGTGTTGATCGAGACGCCAACACAGCGGATGGCGGGGTTGGTTAGCCGGCCGGCCGAGATCGTGGCGTCGATCACCTCGGCCACCGTCGGCAGCGGGTTCGGGACGTTGCGCATCGTGGTCCGGGTCGGCTCGTGGCAGACGACGAAGGCGTCGGGCTGGCTGCCGTGCAGCAGACCGAGCGTCACGCCGGCGAAGGACGGGTGAAACAGCGAGCCCTGACCCTCCACGACGTCCCAATGATCCGGATCGGCCGCCGGCGTCAGCCATTCCGCAGCGCCGGAGATGAAGTCGGCGACCACCGCGTCGATCGCGACGCCGCGGCCGGCGATCAGCACGCCGGTCTGGCCGGTCGCGCGGAACTCGGCGTCGAGGCCGCGCGCCGTCATTTCCGCTTCGAGCGCTAACGCGGCGTATTTCTTACCGACAGAACAGTCGGTGCCGACCGTCAGCACGCGCTTGCCGGGCCGCTTCACGCCGCTTCCCACCGAGAAATGCTCGGTCGAATGGCGCACGTCGAACAGCTTCCGGCGATGCGCCTTCGCGGCCTCGGCGATGCGGGGAACGTCGCCGAGGCGCATGTGCAACCCGCTCGCGACGTCCATCCCCGCTTCGATCCCGGCCACGATCTCGTCGATCCAATGGTCCGGAAGCGTGCCGCCGGGGTTCACGACGCCGATCACAAGCGTCTTGGCCCCGCGGGCGGCGCCGTCCGCGATCGTGACGTCGTCCAGCCCGACATCAGCCTTGCAGCCGCGCAGGCGGATCTGCCCGACGCACCAATCGCGCCGCCAGTCCACGACGCCCGCAGCCGTCTTCGCTGCGAGCTGATCCTTCGCGTCTCCCAGAAACAACACGTACGGCTTCGTTATCTCCAAGGGAGCTCTCCGCTGGGGCCGTCTCCTCGACAGGCCGCGACGCACCTGAGTATTAGAGGCGGGGGACGCTGCCGCAAGCCGGGGGACGGCTGGACAGGACGGGCTAAACCACGGTGGATGCCGACGAAGACGTGTGCGATCTGAAGGTCGAGACCTTCGACGAAGGCCTCGTTGCGACTCCGACCGGCGTCTGGACGGCGAGGACCGGCGACCGCGGCCAGGACATGGTCGAAGGCGTCGATCTCTCCAAGATCTCCGGCAAGACCTTCGCGATCGACCTTGCCGAGATTTCGCGCCTCGACACGGTCGGCGCGCTGTTGATCGACCGGCTGAAGGATGCGGCCGAAACGGCGGGCGCGACGGCGGAGACGCACGGCGCGAAGCCTCAGCACGCCCGATTGATGGACGCGCTGAAAGACCGCACCCGCGAGCCGCCGCCGACGAAGAAGCAGGAGGCGGGTCCAATCGCGCTGCTCGCCGACGTCGGCGAAGGCGTGGTCGATATCGGCGCGGACCTCAAGAAGGGCCTGGGCTTCTTCGGCGCGGTCGTGATGACGACGGGACGGCTCGCGGCCCGCCCCTGGCGATTCCGCTTCACGTCGACCGTCGCCAATCTCGAGCGAGTCGGCCTCCGCGCGGTGCCGATCATCGCGCTGATCTCGTTCCTCGTAGGCGCGATCGTCGCGCAGCAGTCGATCTTCCAGCTCAAGAATTTCGGCGCTAGCCTGTTCGTGGTCGACCTGCTGGGCATCCTCGTGCTCCGCGAATTAGGCGTGCTGCTGACGGCGATCATGGTCGCCGGCCGCTCCGGTTCGGCGTTCACCGCCGAAATCGGCTCGATGAAGATGCGCGAGGAGATCGACGCGCTGCGAACGATGGGCCTCGATCCGATCGAGGTTTTGGCGATGCCGCGCCTCGTCGCGCTGCTGATCGCCATGCCGCTGCTCTCCTTCATCGCGTCGATGTCGGCGCTGGTCGGCGGTGGGCTGGTCGCCTGGATCTACGGCGACATCACGCCGGTGACGTTCCTGCAGCGGCTGAAGGACGCGCTCAGCCTGCAGACCTTCTTCGTCGGAATCATCAAGGCGCCGTTCATGGCCATCATCATCGGCCTGATCGCCGTCACTGAGGGCATGAAGGTCGAAGGCTCCGCCGAATCGCTCGGCGCGCGCACCACGTCGTCTGTCGTGAAGGCGATCTTCGTCGTGATCGTCCTCGACGGCATGTTCGCCATGCTGTTCGCCGCGCTGGGGATCTGATTATGGGCGCCGCCGCGACGAACTCCTCGAACGAACCAGAGACCATCATCAAGGTGCGCGACCTCGTCGTGGGCTTCGGCGAACGCAACGTCATCGACGGCCTCGACATGGATGTGCGCCGTGGGGAGATTCTCGGCGTCGTCGGTCCTTCCGGCACCGGCAAGTCGGTGACGCTCAGGGCAGTCACCGGCCTGACGCCGAAGCGCGGCGGCACGGTCGAAGTGTTCGGCATGGACATGGACACGGCGACGGAGAAGGAGCGGCTTGCGGTCGAACGACGCTGGGGCGTGCTGTTCCAGCAGGGCGCATTGTTCTCTTCGCTCACCGTCCGGCAGAACATCGAGATGCCGATGCGCGAGCACACCGACCTTTCGCCGAAGCTTCGCGAGGAGATCGCGCGGCTGAAGATCGACCTTGTCGGCCTGAAACAGGAAGCCGGCGACCGGCTCCCTTCGGAGCTCTCCGGCGGCATGATCAAGCGCGCGGCTCTCGCCCGCGCGCTGGCGCTCGATCCCGACATTGTGTTCCTGGACGAGCCGACGGCCGGGCTCGACCCGATTGGGGCCAACGCCTTCGATCGGCTGATCATGACGCTCAAAGATTCCTTGGGGCTGACCGTCTATCTCGTGACCCATGACCTCGACACGCTGGTCACGGCGTGCGACCGCATCTGTGCGCTCAAGGGCGGCAAGGTGCTGGCGATCGGGCCGCTATCCGAGATGGTCAAGAACGACGATCCCTGGATGAAAGAGTATTTCCGCGGTGAGCGGGCCCGGGCGGCCGGCATGGGCGCGGCGGCGTAAGGGCGGAGTAGCAAAACGTATGGAGACCCGCGCCAATCACGCTCTCGTCGGCGCCTTCACCCTGCTGGTGCTGGCGGCCGCCTTCCTGTTCGTGTGGTGGTTCGCCGCCGCGGGGCAGAACCGCGAGCGTGCGATCTACCGGATCCAGTTCCAGGGCGCCGTTTCGGGGCTCACCCCCGGTTCGGGCGTCCTGTTCAACGGCATCCGCGTCGGCGACGTGACCGACCTCAACTTCGATCCGCAGGATCCGGCCAAGGTCGTCGCGCGAATCGAGGTGTTCAAGAACACGCCGGTGCGTAGCGACACCCGCGCGCGCCTCGAAATGACGGGCCTCACCGGCGGCGCCGTGATCCAGATGACGGGCGGCGCGCAGAACGCGCCTGCGCTGCCGCTGGTGACCACCGAAAGCGGAGACCCCGCCAACGCGCCCGTGCTGATCGCCGAAGGCTCCGCCTTCCAGGACATCCTGGAGGGCGCGCGCACCGTGCTGCAGCAGGCGCAGACGACGTTTGGCGATGTGCAGGGCCTCGTCGGCAATTCCCGCGGATCGATCGAGCGCTCGCTGCAGAACGTCGAGCAGTTCACCGCGGCGCTGGCCGCGAACTCCGACGACCTTAAATCCTTCATGCAGTCGACCGGCGTCGCCGCCCGGCAGATCGGCAACCTCGCCGACAATCTGGTGCCGCTCGTCACCGACGTGCAGAACCTCGTCCGCGCGGTCGACGTGAACAAGGTCGACCAGACCATGACCAACGCAGTCGCCTTCACGGATGCGCTGAAGAAGGCCGGCCCACAGGTCGAGAAAGCGCTCGGCGACGTGGCGGGCCTCGCTCAGCAGCTTCGCGGCTCGGGCGAGCGGGTCGACGAGGTGCTGAAGCAGGTCCAGAACGTGGTCGCGGCGGTCGATCCCGCAAAGATCAACCAGTCGGTCGCGCGCTTTACCGAAGTGCTGCAGTCCGTGGATCCAAACCGCGTGTCGAGCGCCATCGCCTCCATCGACGATGCGGCGAAGAGCGCGCGCGACACGATCGCCGCGGTCGATCCGCAGAAGATCAACCGCGCGGTCGACGGCTTCACCAGCCTCGCCACATCGATCGACGGCCCGACCATCAACCGCACGATCGCCGGCCTAGACCGTGCGATCTCCGCGGTCGACGGCGACAAGATCCGCTCCACCGTCGACAGCGTGAACGCCTTCGCGGAATCGCTCGGCCGCAACTCCGGCAATGTCGATCAAATCATGGCCTACGCCCGCAGCATCTCGGAGCGGCTGAACGGCACCGCGGCGAAGCTGGACGGACTGATCGACGACGCCCGCCGGCTTGTCGGGAGCAACGAGACGCAAGGCGCGGTCAACGACTTCCAGAAGACCAGCCAGGCGATCCGCGAGCTCGCGATCAAGCTCGACGGTCGCACCGCGGAGATCGCCGCCAGCGTCGGCCGCATCTCGAGCTCAGGCTCGCGCGACCTGCAGGGCTTCGTGGCGGACAGCCGCCGCACGCTGAACAATCTCGACAGCGTGATTCAGGATCTCAAGAGAAACCCGCGCCAGTTCCTGTTCGGCAGCGACGGCGGCGTGCCGGAGTATCGCGGCCGATGACCACTCGATCCGCAATGGCCCGTTTCGCCCTCGTCTTCGGCGCAGCGATAGCGCTGGCCGGCTGCGGCGGCGGCAAGCCGCCCTCCACCTTCGACCTCACCGCCCCGCAGCGTCTGTCGGGCGGAGGCGGCCCGCGCGGCGTGCTGATCGTGCCGGAGCCGACCGCGATCGCGACGCTCGACGGGCAGCGCGTCGTCGTGAAGCCGAGCGCGGGCGAAGTCACCTACCTGCCCAATGCCCAGTGGGCCGACCGGCTGCCCAAGCTCGTCCAGGCGCGCATGATCGAGGCCTTCGAAAACGCTCGCTGGCTGAGCGCTGTCGGCAGGCCGGGCGATCGGCTGAGTCCGGACTTCCAGCTCGTAACCGAGATCCGCTCCTTCGAGATCGAGGCGGCGACCGGGACAGCGTATGTCGAGATCACCGCCAAGGCCGTGAACGACAAGACCGGCAAGATCGCGGTCGCCGGCGTATTTTCTGCGCGCCGCCCGGTCGGCGGCGCGATCGATGGCCCGAACGCAACCCGCGCGCTCGACGGCGCGCTTGCGGAGGTGTTGGCGAAGCTCGTGACCTGGCGCGGCCCCCGCGCCGGCGCCTGAGCTTTCCGGAATGATGCGCGTCGCGTTCCTCGGCGTCGGTCTGATGGGCGCGCCGATGTCCCGTCGCCTGATCGGCGCAGGGCTCGACGTGACGGTGTGGAGCCGCACCCGCGCCAAGGCAGAGCCACTTGCCGGGGAGGGCGCCCGCGTCGCCGATGACGCAGCGGCTGCGGTCGACGGCGCCGGCATCGTCGTGACGATGCTCTCCGACGGTCCGGCGGTCACCGACGTGCTGTTCGACGCGGGCGTCGCCGAGGCGCTGAAGCCAGGCGCGATCCTCGTCGACATGAGCTCGATCCCGTCGTCGACCGCGCGCGACCATGCCGCCAGGCTGGGCGAATGCGGCGTCGCCCATCTCGACGCGCCGGTCTCCGGGGGCACGCGCGGAGCCGCGGCCGGAACGCTCGCGATCATGGTCGGCGGCGAGCAGGCCGCCTTCGACGCTGCGGCGCCGGTGTTCTCAGCCCTCGGCCGCGCGGTGCGCGTCGGCCCGGCGGGCGCAGGACAGCTCGCCAAGCTCGCCAATCAGGTGATCGTCGGGGTGACGATCGGCGCGGTGTCCGAAGCGCTATTGCTCGCCGCCGCTGGCGGCGCCGACCCTGCGGCGGTGCGCGAGGCTATCCGCGGCGGGTTTGCGGAAAGCCGCATCCTCGAAGAGCACGGCCGGCGCATGATCGAGCGCGATTTCGCGCCCGGCGGCATGGTCTCGACCCAGGTCAAGGATCTCGACACCGCGCTCGACGCGGCCCGCGAGGCCGGCGTCACGCTGCCATTGACGCAGGACGCGCGCGACCGCTTCGCGCATCTGCGCGACGTGATGGACGGCGGCGCGCTCGACCATTCCGCGCTTCTGCTCCAGCTCGAGGCGCTCGCCGGCAAGCGGCTCGGCTGACGCACAAAACGGCGAGACCTCCCATGCCCGCGATCCCCGCGTCCATCGCGCCCGTGCTTCTGCTGATCTCCTCGAACGTCTTCATGACGTTCGCCTGGTACGGCCATCTAAAGTTCAGGGACTCGCCGCTCTGGATCGTGGTGCTGGCGAGCTGGGGCATCGCGCTCGTCGAATACTGCTTCGCCGTGCCGGCGAACCGCATCGGCGCCGCGGTCTATTCCGGGGCCGAGCTCAAAGCGATGCAGGAGGTGATCACGCTCTGCGTCTTCGCGGTGTTTTCGGTCGCCTATCTCGGCGAGAAGCTGACGGTGAACCACATCGCCGGCTTCGCGCTGATCGCGCTCGGCGCATTCTTCGTCTTCAAGGGCCCGCTCTAACCCGAGCCTTGCGCCCGCCCGCCACGGCGCTTAAGCCTCCCCGCGCTGTCCCCAAAGGAGCGACGATCCATGGCCTTCCTCGCCGACGCGCTGTCGCGCGTGAAGCCCTCCGCCACCATCGCCGTCAGCCAAAAGGCGCGCGATCTGAAGGCGGCCGGCCGCGACATCATCGGGCTCGGCGCCGGCGAGCCGGACTTCGACACCCCGCAGAACATCAAGGACGCTGCGATCGACGCGATCCGCCGCGGCGAGACCAAGTACCCGCCCGTGGCCGGCATCGCTCCCTTGCGCGAGGCGATCGCCCAGAAGTTCAGCCGTGAAAACGGCCTCGACTACAAGCCGACGCAGACGATCGTCGCGACCGGCGGAAAGCAGATCCTCTACAACGCCTTCGTGGCGACGCTTAATCCGGGTGACGAGGTCATCATTCCCGCGCCCTATTGGGTCAGCTATCCCGAGATGGTTGCGCTCAACGGCGGAACGCCCGTCATCGTCGACACGACCCAGGCGGACAATTTCAAGCTGAGGCCCGAAGCGCTCGAAGCCGCCATCACGGCGAAGACCAAGTGGGTCCTGTTGAACTCGCCTTCGAACCCCTCCGGCGCGGCCTATTCGCGTGCCGAGATCAAGGCGCTGACCAACGTATTGATGCGCCACGAGCACGTCTGGATTCTCACCGACGACATGTACGAGCACCTCCTCTTCGACGGGCTGGAGTTCTTCACCCCGGCGCAGGTCGAGCCTGGCCTCTACGACCGCACGCTGACGATGAACGGCGTCTCCAAGGCCTATTGTATGACCGGCTGGCGCATCGGCTACGCGGCGGGGCCGGACAAGCTGATCAAGGCGATGGAGATGGTCCAGGGCCAGCAGACGTCCGGCGCCTGCACGATCGCGCAATGGGCGGCGCTCGAAGCGCTCGCCGGGCCGCAGGATTTCCTGCCGGGCTTCCGCGTCGCCTTCGAGCGGCGACGCGACCTCGTCGTTTCGATGCTCAACCAGGCGAAGGGCGTCGCCTGCCCGAAACCAGAGGGCGCGTTCTACGTCTATCCGTCCTGCGCCGAAGCCATCGGACGCACCGCGCCGTCAGGCAAAGTGATCGCGACCGACGAGGATTTCGTTTCTGAACTGCTCGAGGCCGAAGGCGTCGCGGTTGTTCATGGCTCGGCCTTTGGCCTCGGCCCGAACTTCCGAATCTCCTACGCGGCGGCGGACGAAAAGCTCGAGGAAGCCTGCCGCCGGATTCAGCGCTTTTGCGGGGAGCTTCGATAACGAGGCCGCGAGCTTCGAAAATCCGGAACGGCGCCGCCGAACAAACGCCTTGCTTTAGGCGTTGGCTCGAGTCGGGGACGTTTTCTGGAGACTGATCCAATGCACGCATTCATCAAGGCCGGCGCGGCGGCGGCGCTCTGCCTTTCGGCGGGCGCGGCCTCAGCGGCCGATCTGGGCCATCCCGACGTCACGGTTTCGAAGCGCTACCAGCCCGTCTCGGGCTATCAGGTCGGCACGCTGCGTTGCGAGACGTCAGGCACGATCGGCTATGTCGTCGGCTCGCGGCAGGCGGTGTCGTGCGAGTACCGCCCGGTCGCCGGCCGCAATGCGGTCGATCTCTACATGGGCCATGTCAACAAGGTTGGCGTGGATGTCGGCGCGACGGGTCCGGGCGTGATGGCGTGGGCGGTCGTCGCGCACTCGAACGATCTCGGGCCGGGCGATCTCGCGGGCAAGTATCGCGGGGCCTCCGCGAGCGCCACCGCGCTCATCGGCGCCGGCGCGAACCTCCTGGTCGGCGGCTCTGACGCCACCATCTCGCTCCAGCCGCTCAGCCTCGAGGGGAATACCGGCCTCTCGGTCACCGCCGGCTATTCTTCGCTGACGCTCGACCCGATCTGAGCGAAGATCGCAGCATCGTGAGTCTGATCGCGGCCGAGGGCGTAACCCTCGGCCGTTTTCGTTCGTAAGCCGATCATGAACATCACCGCCATGAAAGGCGCGATATGCTGATCGGCAAGCCGCCCTCCTGGGCCATTCCGGAATCGCAGGCGACCCCGGAAAGCGTTTTCCTCAACCGCCGCGCCTTCATGAGCGCCGCCGCCGGCGCCGCGGCGCTCGCGCCTTCCGCTGCCAAGGCCGGCCTGTTCGGCTGGGGCAAGAAGGACGTCGCGCCGCAGCCGCCGGATCCGTCCGCCGGACTCTATCCGGTCAAACGCAATCCGGCCTTCACGCTCGACCGCCCGGTGACGCCGGAGCCCATCAATCTCGGCTACAACAACTTCTATGAGTTCGGCACGTCAAAAGACATCGCCGAAGCCGCCCAGGCGCTGCCGATCCGCCCGTGGACGATCAAGATCGGCGGCATGGTGGAGCGACCCCGCGAGATCGCGATCGACGACCTGCTGAAACAGCTTCCGCCCGAGGAGCGGCTTTACCGCCACCGCTGCGTCGAGGCGTGGTCGATGGCGCTGCCGTGGTCAGGCATCCCGATGAAGGATTTTGTCGCCTTCGCGCGGCCGCTCGGCTCGGCGAAATACGTGGTGCTGAAGACCTTCATGAACCCGGACGTCGCCGACGGGCAGGCGAGCCCGCTTTACGACTGGCCTTACACCGAAGGCCTCACGATGGCCGAGGCGACCAACGAACTCGCCTTTCTCGCGACCGGCGCCTACGGCAAGCCGCTTGCACGCCAGATGGGCGCGCCGATCCGCCTCGCCGTGCCGTGGAAGTACGGCTTCAAATCGGTGAAGTCGATCGTTAGCGTCGAGTTCACCGACAAGCGCCCGAAGACCCTCTGGGAGACCGCCGGCCCCGGCGAATACGGTTTCTGGGCGAACGTAAATCCGGCCGTCCCGCACCCCCGCTGGAGCCAGGCGCAGGAGCGCGTGATCGGCACCAGCGAGACAAAGCCGACCCTGATCTTCAACGGCTATGGCGAGCAGGTCGCCGACCTCTACAAGGACATGAAGGGCGAGAAGCTCTTCATGTGACGCGCCGGCGACACCCCTAGGCTCTCGCCCGCCGCGGCGTTGAGACTACGCGACGAACATGCAAGCGTCCGGACGGTCCTTAAGAACACTCTCATAAGGGGCCCGGTCCGGGGGACGCATGGCGCTTCGCATCGCGCGTTTGTTTGGCGCGCTTACTCTTTCCGCGCTCGTCGCCGCGCCGGCATTGGCGGGCGAGGACGAGGCGGCGGACGAGCCCTCCATCCTCGATCATCTCCCCGCCTTTGCGCCGCTCAAAGAAGCGCGCGACGCCCTGGCGGAGAAGGGCGTGCGCGTCTCCGGCTTCTATTTCTCCGACCCGCGCGCAGGCCTCTCCGGCGGCCGCGACAGCGGCGCGACCTATAGCGGCCTGTTCAATCTCGCGGTCGATCTCGACGGCGAAAAACTGTTCGGCGTCGAGGGCGCGAAGCTCCACGCCAACATGTTCCAGATCCACGGCAAGGACGTCTCCGAGCGCTTCGTCGGCAACTTTCTGTCGGCGAACGACATCGGCGCCCGGCCCTCCACCCGGCTGTTCGAGCTGTGGTGGCAGCAGCCGCTTAACGACCAGCTCGAGATCCGCGTCGGGCAGATGGCGACGGACGTCGAGTTCATCACCTCCGACTATGGCGAGAACTTCCTCGACGCCACCTTCGGCTGGGCGGGGCCGCCCTCCGAAAACCTGCCCGCCGGCGGCCCGGCCTATCCGCTCGCGGCGCCCGGCGTTCGGCTGAAATACACGCCGCGCGAGGACTTCACCCTGCTGGCCGGATTGTTCAACGGCTACCCCGCGGGCAAGGGCGAAGGCGACGCCGAGAAGCGCAACCGCCACGGCCTGAACTTCGAAATCGGCGATCCGCCGCTCGTCCTCGTCGAGGGGCAATATCGCTGGAACGGCGGCGAGGAGGCCTCAGGTCTGCCGGGCACGCTCAAGCTCGGCGGATACTGGCACGGCGGCCGGTTCAAACGCCTCGACGAGGACAGCCGCACGCGCCGTGGCGACTTCAACCTTTACGCCGTGCTCGACCAGCAGGTCCTGCGCTTCGGCGAACGCGACGACGAGCGCGGCCTCGGCGTGTTCCTGCGCGGCATTTTTGGGCCCTCGGACCGCAACCCCGTCGACGCTTACGTCGACGGCGGCTTCGCGGCGACCGGCCTGTTCGCCTCCCGCCCGCACGACGTGTTCGGCATCGCTGCGGCCTGGGCGAGCTTTTCGCCCGGCCTGCTGCGGGAGGCGCGCGAAGCAAACGCAGATCTCGGCCTCGCCGACCGCCCGCACGGCTTCGAAGGCGTGATCGAAGCGACCTACCGCATGGAGATGGTCCCCGGCCTCACCGTGCAGCCGAGCCTGCAATACGTCATCCACCCCGGCGCCGGGACGCTGGAGCCGGACGAGGACGGTGCGCGCCGCGTCAAGAACGCGACGATCTTCGGCGTGGCGACGATCGTCAGGTTCTGAAACGGCCGGCTCGGCATCCCGGGCGCCATCCCAGCTCTTAAGGGGGATGACGTTGTCTCTCCCTAGCCGCCTTCACGCTTGCGCGAGGAACCGTGCGGACGGGGGATGCGTTTGGCTGCGGGGCAGAGAAATAGGCGCCGAACCTGCGCCTCGAAGGAGAGAGATCATGAACCGACACGACCTGGACGCCGCGCTGTCGCGCATCGGCCGTCTCGCCGCGCCGGCTTTCGTCGCGGCCGTCCTCGCCGCCGGCCCGGCGCTGGCGCAGAGCAGCACCACGATCATCACCGACCAGCCGCCGGCGACGGAGTCCTCGAAGACCACGGTCGAGACCCACACCAACGACATGGGCGACACCGTCGAGAAGCGCAAAACCGTGACCGAGCACGAAGACGGCTCCGTCACCAAGGAGGTCAACAAGACCCACGTCGACGAAGCGCCGTCGACCAGCACGACCGTCATCGAGCGCTGAACAAAATCAGCTGAACGCCTACTGATGAGCCCGCGCCTTCGGCGCGGGATTTTTTGTTGATGGAGCCTGACGCTCGGTCAGTCGGCTGGTCCTCTGGATTAATCTAACGGTCAGCGAAGACTGCGAAAAAAATCCGGCGATGATTTGGGATCGGTCGAGGAATTCCGTTCAGATCGGAAGCCGTCGACGTGCCGCTCCATCCGCGCTAACTCCTCCGCACCCTTCCGTGCGGAGCCTCCCCATGTCCTACCCCACGCTCGATCCCGCCACGCTCTCCGTGCTCGTCACCGGGGCCACGTCCGGCTTTGGCGAGGCGATCTCGAAGCGGTTCGTGAAGGCGGGCGCGCGGGTCGTCGGGACGGGGCGGCGGAAGGAGCGGCTGGACAAGCTGGAGCAGGAGCTTGGCGACCTGTTCCTCGGGCGCGAGCTCGACGTGCGGGACCTGCCGGCGACAGAGGCGCTGCTCACAGATCTGCCGGAGGAGTTTGCGGCGGTCGACGTCGTGGTGGCGAACGCCGGCCTCGCGCTCGGTCTCGGTCCGGCCGACGAGGTCGACATCGCGGACTGGCACACGATGATCGACACCAACGTCACCGGCTTCGTGAACACGGTGCGCGCCAGCCTGCCCGGCATGGTGAAGCGGGGGAGGGGCCATGTGTTCGGCCTGGGCTCCGTCGCCGGCGACTATCCCTATCCCGGCGGCAACGTCTATGCCGGCACAAAAGCTTTCGTGAAGCAGTTCTGCCTCGCAACCCGCGCCGACATGCTGGGGAAGAACGTCCGCATCACCAATATCGAACCCGGCATGGTCGAGACCGAGTTCTCGCTGGTGCGGTTCAAGGGCGATGAGGGCAAGGCCGAGAATGTCTACGCCGGGATGCGCGGCATGAGCGCGGACGACGTCGCGGAGACGATCTTCTGGTGCGCGACGCTGCCGCAGCACGTCAACATCAACAGGTTGCAGGTGATGCCCACGGATCAGGCGTTCTCCGCCTTCGCCGTTCACCGCGGGTGAGCGCTTCGCGCTTCGGTTGTAAGCTGCGCGGCAATTCGAATGGACCGCTAAACGAAATCGTAGCAGCTTTGCTCTACCACCGAGGGTAGGCCCCGAGATGGGCCGGTCTCGGAGAACTTGAGTGACGCCGTCGACCTCTACGATCGTGCGAACGGTCCTCCTGAGCATCGTGTATTGCGCCGTCGCCTATGGGACGCTGGCGCTCGGACGCGCGACGGGCGTGTCGGCCGTCGTGTGGCCGGCGAACGCGCTCGCCTTCGGCGTGCTCGTCGCGCTCAACCGCGCGAACGGCTGGACGGAGATCGTCGGGCTCGCGGTCGCGAACGCCGTCGCGCACTGGCTGATGGCCGACGGCTTGTCCCATTCCGTCCTCGCCGGCGTCGCGAACGGCCTCAGCATCGGCGTCACGGGCGCGCTGCTCAGCCTGTGGCGGGTGTCGCGCGATCAGCCGACCCATGTCGGCTCGGTGCTGAACCTGATCCTGATCTCGCTACTCGGACCGATCCCGGGCTCCGCGCTCGGCGGCCTGGCGATCGGCGCCGTGCTGAGCCCCGAGACGCCGTCGTTCTACTATATCGGCTCGTGGTGGCTGGTGGAGGCGGTGGGCTTTCTGCTGATCCTGCCGCCCTTCCTGTTCTGGCGCAGCCCGCGGCATCGCAAGGCGGCGGCGAGCCCTCACCATCGTCCCGGCATCACCCGGGCGCGCGCGGTCGAGATGGCGGTGGCGATCGTGGCCCTCGTCGGCGCGGCGGCCGTCGTGCCGTTCACCGGCATGCTGTGGCTGATCGAGCTCTCCGGCGCCGTGCTGCTGTGGTTCGCGCTGCGCTTCGGCATGTTCTACACGGCCGCCACCACCACGCTGTTCGCGCTCGGCGTCGTGGCCTGCGGGCTGATGGGGCTGTGGCCGGCCGGCGCCTCCAACGGCCATCACCAGGCCGACATGCTGGCGCTGCAGGCCATGCTCGCGCTCACCACGCTGCCGGCGCTGCTCGTTGCGGCAATCGCCTCCCAGCGCGAGAAGGCGCGCCGCGAACTCTACGTCAACGCGCGCCGCCTGTCCTATGCGCTCGAGGGCGCCAATGACGGCCTGTGGGACTGGGACATCGCGGCCGGCAAAGGCTTCTTCAGCCACCGCGCCTCGCGCATGTTGGGCTATGACGACGCCGAGGAGTTCGGCGAGGCCGCGACCTGGGACAACCTGATCCACGAGGACGATTACGGCGCGGCGCGGGCGATGTTCGACGCCCACATCAAGGGGCAGACCGAGTTTTACGAGGCCGAGCTGCGCTTCCGGCGCAAGGATGGCGAATGGATCTGGGTGCATGATCGCGGCAAGATCGTCGAGCGCGACGAGAATGGCGCGCCGCTGCGCGCCGTCGGCACCTATACCGACATCTCCGAGCGCAAGCGCCTTGAAGGCGCGCTCGAGCATCTCGCCAATCATGACGCGCTGACCGGGCTCGCCAACCGAGCCGTCTTCGAGCGCGAACTCGACCGCTTCGCGGCGCGGCTCGACCGTCAGGGCGGGCGGCTCGCCACGCTGCTCATCGACGTCGACCACTTCAAGCAGGTCAACGACACCTACGGTCACGCCGCGGGCGACGCGCTGCTGGTCGCGGTCGCGGACCGGCTACGGAAGGGCGTGCGCCTTGGCGACGTCGCGGCGCGGCTCGGAGGCGACGAGTTCGCGGTCATCTCGATCGGCCAGAGTGCGGCGGAATTCGACGCGCTCGCGGAGCGCCTGAGCGTCGAGCTCGCGGCGCCGGTCCCTTATGGCGACGGCCAGATCACCGCCTCGGTGTCGATCGGCGTCGCGGTGGCGGCGTCGTCCGCGCAGGCCGGCGACGACCTCGTCGTTCGCGCCGACCGCGCGCTCTACGCCGCCAAACGCGACGGTCGTGGCGTCTGGCGCTTCTTCGGCGTCGCCGGCAAGGTCGCCTGACTGCGCGTCAGGCGACGAAGCCGAGCAACTCCACGCCGAGCCCGGAATCCTCGAAGCGCTCGACGACCGCCGTGAAGTAGGGCTCGTCCGACGGCGCCGCGACGATCAGCACGCCATAGGGCGCGCCGCCAGCGGCCCCCAGCGAGCCCGCCACGATGCCGACGTCGAAGCCGAGCTCGCGCGCGACCGAGGTCAGCACCGGCCGTGTCGCAGCCGGCCCTTCGAAGGCGAGCCGCACCAGCGCCTTGCCCATCGGCTGGGGCGTCGCGGAGAGCTTGCCGGCGAGGAAAGGCGGCAGCGTCGCGCCGGTGGCCGCGGCCGCGAAGCGCCGCGTCACGGCGTGACCTGAATGGGCAAACACCCGCGCGGTCGCGCCCTCCTCGACGACCTGGCCGCCGTCGAGCACAACGACGCGCGTCGCAAGCGCGGTGACCGCGCTCATGTCGTGCGTGACGAGCAGGATGCCGACGCCGATCTCGCGGTTAGCCCAAGACAGCGCGGCCAGAACCGCCTCGGCGATCTCGGGGTCGAGCGCCGAGGTCGCGCCGTCGAGCACCAGCAGGCGCGGTTCGGCCGCAAGCGCCCGGGCCAGCGCCACGCGGCGCCGCGCGCCGTCCGACAGCTCGTCGAAATAGCGATCGCCGTCGGGTCCAAGCTCGAGCAACTCCATAAGCGCGTCGAGCTTGCGACCTGCGTCCGGCCGCGCCTTCTCCGCGAGTTCGGCGACGATCTCGCGGATCGGCCGCTGCGAGGGGGGCTCCGCGGAGGCGCTGAGGTAGACCACGCCAGCGCGCGCCTGCTCGCCGGACATCGCGGCGCCGTCGAGCGCCACCATTCCGGAGTTCGGATGTTCGAGCCCGGCGGCGAGGCGCGCAAGCGCGGACTTGCCGGAGCTTGCGGAGCCAATCACGGCGAGGATCTCGCCATTGGCCATCTCGAAGGAGACGCCGTCGAGCGCCACGCGCTCCACGCCGTCACGGCCAAAATAAGCCTTTCGGACATCGGCGAAGGCAAGCAGCGAGCCAGCAACGGCAGGGGAATGCGCGAAGCGCAGCGGAGCGTTCATGGCGAACTCCGAGGTCACGATGTCAAAAGCGCCGGAAAGGCGAAGGGAAGGCGGAACGAACGGTCGCCGGATCGGGGCGGCCGCTGACAATGGGAGGGGCGTCAGCAGCCCCAGCGTTTCGATACCCACGTCATGCCCGACATCCCTTTCGGCGCTTCCTCGCGCCGCTCTCCTGAAGCGTCGCGACACTCGGCGAATCGTGCGACGCCGCCATGACGACGACGCGGCCATTCCGCGACGAGCTACGGCCAAATTTCGTTCTCTCAAGAGAACATGTCAAGTTCTCCAAGGGAGAAGGCCGGCAATTCGACGATCATAAGAAAGCGTTAAGTCACTCTAGAATTAGAGCGTTTCCAGCCTCGCCTTCGTGCTGCGCCGCAGTCCGGAAGAGCGTTTGCCGGGATGTGCCAGTTCGTTCGTCATAACGAACGACTTTCCGCCGCCAACGCCTGCGATAACGCGAGGTGGCGGTTCAGATCGTAGGCCCAATGCCCGGCGATCCCGCGGCGGCGTTCCGCGCGCCACGCCCGGATGAGCCGCGCCACGATCTTCCGGCGAATGTCCGGGCCCCGGTCGTGAAGCTCGCTTGGTCCGATCGCGATCAGCCGCGGCAATGCGCGCTCCCGGTCGTACGCCGCGATCCCACTGCGGCGCGTCTCGGTCAGCGCCGAGGCGGTCGTCGCTCGGACCGCTTGCTCCAGCCCGGACCGCTCCGTCGGCCAGACCACGCCCTTCATGTTCGATCCGATGTCTCCGGTCGTCATGCCGCCTCTCCAGCTCTGTTCGTCATCGACAATGAAGGACCGCAACGATCTGGACAAGAAGAAAATCCTATAATATGGATTTATCCATTATGTGGAGGAGGGGTCGATGGCGCAAGCGCGCGGCGGAACGGGACATGGTCCGGAAAAGGAGAAGCAGGTTTCAGGAGCGGTGCGGCTGCTCGCGCGCATCGCGGCGGCGGGCTCCTCGGGGCTCCTGATCGCGAAGCGCGAGGAGGCGGCCGCTGCGGCGCTGATGGCGCGCGGGCTGGCGGCGGACGAAGGCGGCCTCCTGCGCGCGACGCCCGAGGGGCTGGCGCGCGCCGCGCGCGAAGCCGGTGGCGAGGCGGCCTTCCTCGCCCAACACCGCACTCTCGCGCGCCGCCGGCCGGAGGGCGGCGTGGGGCCCGAGACGCTGGTCGATCTCGACGAGAGCCCGCTCGCCTGGCTCGCCCGCCGCAAGGATCGCGACGGTCGCCCGCTGCTTGCCCCCGAGGAGGTGCTCGCCGGCGAGCGGCTACGCGCTGACTTCACCCGCGGGCAGATGACGCCGCGGGTCACCGCGAACTGGGAGGCTTCGATCGCCCGCGGACCACGTGGCGCGGGCGGGGCAGGCGTCGACCTCGCGGACGCGGCGATCGCGGCGCGCACGAGGGTGTCGCGCGCGCTCGACGCCGTCGGACCCGAACTTGCGGGCGCGCTGGTCGACGTCTGCTGCTTCCTGAAGGGACTGGAGGAGGTCGAGCGCGACCGTCGCTGGCCGGCGCGCGGCGCGAAGCTCGTGCTCGGCCTCGGCCTCGCCCGCCTCGCGCGGCACTACGGTTATGTCCCGGACAAGCAGGGCCCCGGCCGGATCCTGAGTTGGGGCGCAGACGGCAGCCGGCCGACGATCGACGGCGGGTGAGGGGCCTCGGGCGTCGAGCGTTTCTACGAAGCCCCGGCCGGCGACAACTGCGCCGCCGCGGCCGCCTCTCGCTTGATCCGTTCGACCATCGAGCGCAGGCCGTTGGAGCGCTGGGGGGTGAGGTGCTCGCGGAGCTTGATCCGGTCGAAGACCTCGCCGGCGTCTGTCGCGAGAACTTCGGTCGCGTGCTTGCCCGAATAAAGCGCGATGGTCACCGCGACGAGGCCCTTCACGAGATGGGCGTCGCTGTCGCCGCGGAAGGTGAGAACGGGGTCCGGGCCGGGGCCGGTGGTCGTCTGCAGCCAGACTTGGCTCGCGCAGCCCTGCACCTTATTGGCGTCGGAGCGGGCGTCGTCCGGCAGCGGCTCGAGCTCGCGGCCGAGCTCGATGAGGAAGCGGATCCGCTCCTCCCAGTCGTCGATATACTCGAAGCCGTCGATGATCTCGTCGATCGTCACGGAAGCTCTCCTCGCGGTCGATCACGAGGTAGGGCGCGGGCCGCTCCGCTGCAAAGGAAAACTGTTGGGTTAGGCCTGTGTGCGCGCCGCGCCGCGCCACGCCGGCTTGCGATCGGTGGGGTTCAGCGTGTCCCGGCCCGCCGGCGCCGCTGTCGCCGAGACCGGCTTCGCCCTGACCTCCGACGGTTTGGCGTCGGAGCCGAAGTAATCCTGCAGCATCGAAGCGCCGACGCTTGCCCGTTCGCCGACGATCTTCAGCGCCTGGCTACCGACCGTGCAGGCGTCCGGCTGCCGCTGGCAGAAGGAGCCGACGTCGGAAACGGTCGCGCCGGCGGCGGCGAGCGCCGACAGGGCGTCGAGCGAGGCGCGCTCGTCGGCGTTCGGGCCGTCCTTGGAGACGCCGCCGAGCGGAAGGAAGAGCAGCAGGAGAGAAATCCAGAACGCGGTACGCAACAGGAAGAACATCGGTCGACGCCCTTGAACAAGAAGCCCACGGCCCGCCGGTCGCGGACCCCACCTGACGAGACCCTAGCAGGCCTCCGCTAAATCGCGCTGAAGCCGGCTCGTTCAAGTTGTATGTTCAAATTCACGTTCTCGAAAGGAAATGACAAGACTTCGTAAAGTTCTTTGGCAAGAACAGGACGAGCAATTCAGTTCCCTCCAGATGCATCGACGTGGCGCATTTTAGCGTTCGCTTAAGCCGGGACTGCGACTGTGCGTCATCGGCCGACGACCCCTTCAAGCAGGGCGCGCGGCCGGTGGACGGCCTGTCGCCGTCCAGGGCGTCGGAGTAAGCCGGTTGCGTCAGTTCGCGAAAGTGGCTGCCATCGCAGAGCAGGTCGCGAGGCGCGGGGTCCATCCCGCAGCCGAAGCCGAACCGTTCGAAGCGCTGCGCCATCGCGCCTTCGCGGGTGGCCATCTGCTCGCCGGCGTCGCGCCCTTCGCGGCGCTGCCCGCGCTGCTTGCCTTCGGCGTCGCACCGTCCGGCGCAGGCTTCGCGCCGTTCCTGTGGGGCGCATGCGCGATCCTGACCGGCCTTGCGCTGCTGCGCTCGGGCGACCTGTTCCGCGCGACCGCGCTATCCGCTTTCGCCTTCTCCGCTCTGGTCGGCCTGATTGCGGCGGGCTCGGGCGGGCTGTCATCGCTCGCGCTGCTGCTTCTCGCGCTGCCGCTGATCGAGGCCGGCATGTCCGGATCGCGCAGGGCTCTCGGCGCCGCAAGCGTCGCGATCCTGCTCACGCTTCTCGGCGTGGCGGGCGCGCAGATGGCGGGAATATCCGTCAAGGGCCCTGGTCTGCTCGGGATCGGGGTCGCTGCGGTCTACGCGCTGACGCTGAGCGGTCGCGCCTTCGCCCTCGTCTCGGGCGCGGCCGCCGAAGCCCGCCGCCTGCGCGCGTCGCTCAACCTCGTCTCCGGAGCTGCGAGCGACCTCGTCACCCGCCATACCGCCGACGGTTCGGCGACCTACGCCTCGACCGCGGCCCAGCGCCTGCTCGGCGCCTCCGCCCGCGAACTGATGGGCCACGGCCTGTTCGATCGCGTCCACATCGCCGACCGCCCGGCCTTCCTGCAGACGCTCGGCGCCGCCGGCGCCGGGGAGGGGCCCCGGCCGGCCGAGATCCGCCTGCGCGCCGGCGAGGACCAGACGCGCGCGCCGCGCTTCGTCTGGGTCGAGATGCGCGCGCGCCTCGTCGACCCGGCCGAGACCGCGGGCGAAACCGTGGTCGTCGCCTCCTTCCGCGACGTCAGCGAGAGTCGCGCCCAGGCCGAAGCGCTGATCGCCGCGCGCGACGAAGCCGACCGCGCCAACGTCGCCAAGACGCGCTTCCTCGCCAATATGAGCCACGAGCTCCGCACGCCGCTCAACGCCATCATCGGCTTCTCCGAGATCCTGTCGGACGACAATCTGCGCCAGCTCGGCCCCGAGCGCCGGGCGGATTACGCGGCGCTGATCCACAAGTCCGGCGCGCATCTGCTCGAGGTCGTGAACTCGATTCTCGACATGGCGAAGATCGAGAGCGGCGCGTTTTCGATCCTGCGGGAGCCCTGCGAGATCGAGCCCGTCGTCGCCCATTGCGTGAGCCTGATGGCGCTGAAGGCCGAAGAGGCGGAGATCGCCGTCGGCGTGAAGATCGACCGGCCGCTGCCGGCGATCCGCGCCGATACGCGCGCGCTGACGCAGATCCTGCTGAACCTGCTGTCGAACGCCATCAAGTTCACGCCCAAGGGCGGCCGCATCGACGTCGCGGTGGAGCATCTCGAGGACCGGCTGGCGCTGATCGTGCGCGACACCGGCGTCGGGGTCGCGCCGGAGCATATCGCACGGCTCGGCGAGGCGTTCTTCCAGTGCGATTCGAGCTATAAGCGGGGGCATGAGGGCGCGGGTCTCGGTCTCTCCGTCGTCCGCGGGCTGGTGGCGCTCCATGGCGGCGAGCTCAAGGTCGAAAGCGCGCCCGGTTGCGGCGCCCGCTTCGCCGTCCTCCTTCCCGTCGAGGCGCAAGCCGCGCGCCCGACGCCGATCCACCGCGCCGACAGGGTGAGATTGCGTGCCTAAGCGAGCCCCCCGCTACGAGGATTTAGACGAGCCGGCCTCCGGCGCGCTCTCAGGCTTGCTCGCGCGCGCGCAGCGCAGGCCGGTCGACACGCTGGCCGTCGTGCTCGCGATGGCCTGTACGGGGATGGTGTTCGTCAACGCGCTCGCGCTTCAGTCCGGTCGCCATCCCGCGCCGCTATTCGGCGAGGCGGCGCCCGCCGCGACGCCGCACGCCGCTGCGCCCCAGCGAAACGAACTCGTCGCGCAGGTTCAGCAGGCGCTGACGGATATCGGCTATTACGACGGCGCGGTCGACGGCCTGATGGGCGCGCGCACCGGCGCCGCGATCCGCGCGTTCGAGCAGGCCCAGAAGATGGAGCCGACCGGCGCGCCGAGCGACCGTCTGCTTGCGGCCGCCTTGGTCGCGCCGCCGCGCAGAGCCGCAAGCCTCGTGCCTGCGCCTGCGCCTGCACCGCTGCCGCAATCTGCGCCCGCCACCACCGGCTCGACCTCGATCTCCGCTCCGAAGCTGATGGCGGTGCAAAAGGCGCTCGCGAAGCTCGGCTACGGACCGGTGTCGGTCGACGGCAAGATGGGCGCCGGCACGCGCGCCGCGATCATCAACTTCGAGCGCGACCGCAACATGCCGGAAACCGGCGAGCCGACGCCGCCGGTGCTCCGGGCGCTTCAGGCGACCACGGGCGCGCCGTTGCAGTGAGCGGCCGATGCCCGCTCGGCTGACCTCGGATTTCTGGGTCTCGGCCTATGTGCGCCGCTGCCATCATGAGGGCGCCTTCGCGCTGATCCGCCGCCGCGGCGCAGCCGAGGCCGGCGCGATCCTGATCGTGGTCGACCGGCTCGACGGCGCGAACGACCTCTACGCCCCCGCGCCTCAGACCGAGCTGGACGACACGCGCGGTCGCGTCTTCGAGCGGATCGCAGAGGCCGTCGATGGGCTCACCGTCGAAGAGCGGATCGCACGCGAGCTGAAATTCGACTCCGACCTCTGGATCGTCGCGGTCGAGGACCGGCAGGGCAGGGCGTTTCTGGACTGAAGGCGGGTCACGCCGGCCGCGAAAGCCCGGCCACGACCGCGGCGGAAAGCGCGTTCACAGCTGCCGCCGCGGTCGGCGAGCCCGCACGCGCGAGCATCACGATGCGTGACGGCGGCAAGTCCGGTAGGCCGAGAGCAGGGCCCTGATCGGGAGCGTCGCCGGAAGCCGCGCGGCCCATCGGCGCGACGCCAAGTCCCGCCTCGACGCCTGCGAGAAGCGCGGCGCAACTACCAGCCGTGAAGGCTTCCCGCCAGGGTGTGCGGCTTGCGTCGAGCGCGCGGATCGCGGCGGCTCGGACGCCGCAGGGCGAAGCCAGCACCGCGAGCGGAACCGGCGCGCCGGCGGGCGGGACCCATCCGGGCGCCGCGCGCCAGCCGAGCGGGTCGGCGCCGAGCGTCTCTCCGTCGCCGCCCGCCGTCTCGCGCCGGACGATCGCGGCGTCGAGCTCACCGGCGTCGAACAGCGCCTCGACATCCTGCGACATGCCGGTCCGCGCCTCGAGCGTCGCGCCCGCCGGTAGGGCGGCGCGCAATCGCCGCAGCACGGCCGACGCGCCGAGGCCGATGGCATGATCGCTGAAGCCGACCGCCAATCGCACCGTCGGCGCGTCGGAGAACCGGAGGGCGTCGTCGTGCGAGGCGAGCAGCGTCCGCGCGCGGTCGAGGAAGGCGACGCCATCGGCGGTCGCCCGAACGAAGCGGGGCGTGCGATCGAGCAGCCGTCTCCCAACGGTTCGCTCGAGCGCCTTGAGCCGCTGACTGACGACCGGCTGCACGGTTCCCGCCGCCTCGGCTGCGCGCGTCAGACTGCCGAATTCGACGGCGAGTACGAACATTCGAACGGACTGAAGATCGAGCATCATAATAATCCGATATGATGAAAAGACATCATCATATCGTTCCGCGATCTCAGAAGATCCGTCAAGAAGAGGTCCTCAATAGGAGCGACCGCCATGCCCATGATCATCGTACGCTATGTCACGCCCACAGCTTCTTCCGGCTTGAAGGACGCCATAGCGACGCTCGCCGCCGGTCTTGCCGCCGAACATCTCGGCAAGGATCCCGGCGTCACCGCCGTTCTGGTCGAGGAGGCTGCGGCCGAGAACTGGTTCATCGCGGGCCGGCGCCCGGCCGATGACGGGCTCGCGGCATTCTGGCTCGACATCAAGATCACCGCCGGCACGAACGTGAAGGCGGAGACCGCGTCCTTCGTCGAGGCGGCGTTCGCAGGGATGGCCGACCTGCTCGGGCCCCTCCATGAGGAGAGCTACGTGTTGGTCCACGCCGTCGACGGCGACGCCTATGGCTATGGCGGCAGGACACAGAACGCGCGTTGGGCGGCGAGGGGGTGACGGGCGGCGCGTCGGGCCCGCCGGCCCGCTTACTTCACCAGCTTCAGCAGGTGTCCGTGGATCGCCTCGTTGCCGGCGACGATTGAGCCGCCAGCGAGCATGCCGTCGCCGCCGCTCATGTCGGTGACGAAGCCGCCGGCTTCCTTGACCAGCAGGATGCCGGCCGCGACGTCCCACGGCTTCAGGCTGCGCTCCCAGAAGCCGTCCATGCGGCCGGACGCCACCATCGCGAGGTCGAGAGAGGCTGCGCCGAAGCGGCGGATGCCGGCGACTTCGATCTGGACCCGCGAAAGCTCGTCGCGGAACCGGTCGTGGCCAGGCTTGCCGAGATGCGGCACGCCTGTCGCGATCACACTATCGGCAAGATCGCGGCGGGCGGCGACTCGAAGACGGCGATCGTTCATGAAAGCGCCGCCGCCGCGCTCGGCGGTGTAGAGCTCGTCCGTCGCAGGGTTGAAGACCACGCCGGCGACGAGCTGGCCCGCGCGCTCCAGCCCGATCGAGATCGCGAACACCGGGATGCCGTGCAGGAAGTTCGTGGTGCCGTCGAGCGGGTCGACGATGAAGCGGTGGTCGGGATCGGAGCCCTCGATCGCGCCGCTTTCCTCCATCAGAAAGCCGTAGCCCGGCCGGGCGCGCTGGAGTTCGGCGAGGATCACCTCCTCGGCCTTGCGATCGGCCGCCGAGACGAAGTCCCCGGGTCCCTTGGTCGAGACCTGCAAATGCTCGACTTCGCCGAAGTCGCGCCTCAACGCGCGGCCAGCCTTCATCGCCGCCTGGACCATGACTTGCAGAACGGGGGAACGGGCCATGGTCGGGTCTTCAGCTTTCGGAGGTTAGCGCAGGACAGGCGGGACGCGAGTGCTTGGAGACGCGCCTTTGGCCCCCTCAGCATGAGGACCGTAGAGGGACCTCTGACCTCCTCATGCTGAGGAGCCTACGAAGCAGGCGTCCCGAAGCACGCACTACCGGTAAGAGCAGCAGAAGTCAGTAGGCGCTCTCGCCTGGCGTCTTCCCTTCTCCTCTTGCGGGAGAAGGTGGCCGGCGCAAAGCGCCGGTCGGATGAGGGGGCAGGCGTCCCATCCGGATGAGGCGCCGCCCGCAGCCGTCACCTGACCCTCTCCCGCAGGGAGAGAGGGAAAAGTCTCAGTCCGCGCGGCGGAGATAGGTCACTTCGTTGGTGTCGACCACGATGCGCTCGCCGGTGCCGATGAAGGGCGGCACCATCACCCGCAGGCCATTCTCAAGCTTCGCCGGTTTATAGGAGGACGCCGCAGTCTGGCCCTTCACGACTGGGTCGGCCTCGACGATCTCGAGCGTGACCTGGTCGGGAAGCTTGACGCCGATCGGCGTCTCCTCGTGCATTTCGAGCGTGACCGTCATGCCGTCCTGGAGGAAGGCCGCGCGCTCGCCGATGAAGTCGGTTGGGATGGTGATCTGCTCGTACGAGTCGTTGTCCATGAACACCAGATTGTCGCCCTCGGCGTAGAGGAACTGGTGGTCCTTCTGCTCGAGGCGAACGCGCTCGACCGTCTCGTCGGCGCGAAAGCGCTCGTTGAGCTTGCGGCCGTCGATCAGGTTCTTCAGCTCGACCTGGTTGAACGCGCCGCCCTTGCCGGGCTTCACGGCGTTTGTCTTCACCGCGACCCACAGGCCGTTCTGGTGCTGGATCACCATGCCGGGCGTGATCTGGTTGCCGTTGAGCTTCATGTGCAGCGTTCCGGAAAAGGGTGGCGTCAGCCGGAGCGACGCAAGGCCGCCCGTTTGCCCCCGCGCGGCCTTCCCGTCAAGGTTTTGCGCGCCGTCAGGGCTTGGGAGAGGCGGCGGCCGTCGAGAGCGCGACCGGGCCGAAGCCTTCGCCGAACTTGGCGGCGAGCCTGTCGGCGGCTGCGCGGTCCTCCGGCCTCATCGAGCCGACGAAGCCTTCGAGCCATGTGTCGTTCAGCCCCTGCGCCCGCGCGAGCCGGTGCCATGCCGCGGCGCGCGCGGGATCGCGCTCGACGCCGCGTCCGTTGGCGTAGAGACGCGCCAGACGGTTCTGGGCGATGGCGTTGCCGCGCTCGGCCGCCCGGCGGAACAAGCTGGCGGCGGCGGCCTCATCCTTAGCGACGCCTTTGCCGTTGAACAGGGCGATCGCGTATTCGACCATCGAGGGGATGTCGTCCTGTCCGGCCGCGCGGCCGAGCCACAGCGCGCTCTCGGTCAGGTCCCGCTCGACGCCGGTCCCGTCGCGCAGCATCACGGCGTAGGCGTATTGCGCCTCGGCCTGGCCGAGCTCGGCTGCGGCCTTCATGTCGCGCACGGCGGCAGCAGGGTCGCGCGGGACGCCAGCGCCCTGCAGCCGCATCACCGCAAGGTTGTAAAGCGCCTCGGGCTCGTCGAGCTCGGCGGCCTGCGCAAACAGCTTCGCGGCCTCCGTCTCGCTCTTCTGCACGCCGTCGCCGCCGAGGCGCGCAAGCGCGAGCGCGACCATCGCCTTTCGGTCGCCATAGTCGACCGCGCGGGCGTACCAGCGCGCGGCCTCCTCCGGCGAGCGCGCGACGCCTGCGCCGGAGGCGTAGAGCTGGCCGAGCAGGGTCATCGCCTGCGGGGAGGGGGGCCGTTCCGCCGCGCGCCTCTTGGCCTCCTTGAAGGCCGCGACATAGAGGCCGCGCTGATAGGCGCCGTAAGCAAGGTCGGAATTCGGATCGCCGAGCCCCACATCGGCATGAGGAAGGAAGCCCTCCTCCTTCCGAACGGAGGAGCCGGGGGCCTGCGGGGCGGCCGACGCGGCCGGTGGCGGCAGCATCATGTAGCGCAGGCTCGGCACGGTGAGCTCGGGCTTCATGAGATCGCGGGCGATCGGCTCGGGCGCTGGCTTCGCGGCCGGCTTCTTCTGGGTCGCGGCCAGCGCCGGCGCCGCCGCGAGAAGGCCGGCGACGACAAGCGCCAAACGTCTCACGGGGTCGGCGCCTTGACGAGGCTGAGCGTCGCGCCGACGCCCGCCATAGCGGTCGCCGGGCCGCCTTCATGGCGCCAGAGCGCTTCGCCGAGCGCCACGAATTCCGCATCGAGCGCCGCGAGCGGCGCGACGTCCTCGAGCGTCTGGGCGAAGGCGACGCAGGGCGTCTCGAAGATCGGCACCCACCACTCGACGCGCTCCAGCGTCGCGGGGAAGGGCGCGCCGCCGAAATCCTCGCCGAACAGAACGTAGTCGCAGCCGGCCTCGCCGGCGGACATCGCGCCGTCGCGCGATTGCGGGGCGCAGCCGACGATCTTCTCCGGCTGGAAGCGGGCGACGATCTCGGCGATGTCCTCGCCCGGCGTTGCGACGTGGACGCCATCGGCGCCGGAGCGGCCGACGATGTCCTCGATGTCTTCGCCGCAGAGCAAGGCGGCGGCGCCTTCGGCATGCACGATCTGCACCAGCGCCTTGGCGCGCGACAGCCGGGTGCGCTCGTCCGCGGGCGCAAGGCGGATGACGACCGCCGCGACATCTCCCGCGCTGACCGCGGCCTCGAGCATCGGCTCGAAGGTCTCGATGTCGGCGAGCTCGGGCGTGACCAGCATCAGGCGGGTGACGGGGCGGGGAGGCGTCTTCGCGGCGGACATGGAACTCTCAAGAGACAGTGCGGCGGAAGGAGGCTTGTCCGCGGTGATGGCGAAAGGAGGGCTGCTTGTCGAGGGCCGATCAAGCGCCGGCTCCGCGTCCGGCCTTGAGCCGGGACCCAGAACCGCTTCGATCCAAAGAAAAAGGCGCGGCATCCGCCGCGCCTTCCTCGAACGATTGTGCGTCTGGATCTCGGCTCTTCGACCGGTACGCGCGCGGCGTCAGGCGATCAACCGGATCTCACGCCTGCTTGGCGTAGATGTCCATGATGTCGTTCAGCAGCTTGATCGCCTCGTCGCGCGGGCGCTGGAAGGCGTTGCGGCCCATGATGGAGCCGAATGCGCCGCCGGCCGCGATCTGGCTGATTTCCTCCAGAACCGCGTTAGCGTCGCTTTTCGCCTCGCCGCCGGAGAAGATCACGATGCGGCGGCCGTTAAAGCAAGACTTAACGACGTCGCGGATGCGGTCCGACAGGCTGTCCAGCTTGATGTCGCCGGCCTTGTAGGCCTTCTTCGCCGGGTCGAGGTGGATTGCATCAGTCGGCGGCTTGACCTTGATGATGTGCGCGCCGAGCAGCGCCGCGATATGCGCGGCGTAGGCGATCACGTCGGCTGCGGTCTCGCCCTTCTTGTCGAGCGTGCCGCCGCGGGCGTAGGACCAGATCACCACGGCGAGGCCGACGGACTTGGCTTCCGCGGAGAGTTCGCGGATCTCCTCCATCTGGTCGTAGGCTACGTCCGAGCCGGGATAGATCGTGAAGCCGATCGCCGAGCAACCGAGGCGGACGGCGTCCTCCACGGACGCCGTCACCGCCTGGTCGGCGTCTTCGTTGAGACGCGACAGCGAGTTCGCGCTGTTCATCTTGAGGATGGTCGGGATCTGGCCGGCGAAGGTGTCGGCGCCCGCCTCCAGCATGCCGAGCGGGGCCGCGTAGGCGTTCAGCCCCGCGTCGATCGCGAGCTGGAAGTGGTAGTGCGGGTCATAGGCCGCAGGGTTGACCGAAAACGACCGCGCCGGACCGTGCTCAAAACCCTGATCGACGGGCAGAATGACCAGCTTGCCAGTGCCGGCGAGGCGGCCGGTCATCAGCAAGCGGAAGAGATTGCCCTTCGTCCCCGGATTGTCGCTCTCGTACCAGGACAGGATTTCCTTCACGCGGGGCGTGATCGCGAGCGGGCGCGCGGCGGTGATCGGGGTCGAGACGTTCATCGGGTTCTCGGTTTTCTCGCGTCAGGTTTCGTCAGGGGCACTATAGGGCGGCGACGTCAGCTTGTCGCGCGAAGCGCGGCGACGCCGGGCAGGTCCTTGCCCTCGAGCCACTCGAGAAAGGCGCCGCCGGCGGTCGAAACATAAGAGAACTTGTCCGTGACGCCTGCATGATTGAGCGCGGCGACGGTATCCCCGCCGCCTGCGACCGAAAGCAGCCGGCCTTCTTCCGTGAACTCCGCGGCCTTCTTCGCGACCGCGACGGTGCCGGTGTCGAAGGGGGTGAGTTCGAACGCGCCGAAGGGTCCGTTCCACACCAGCGTCTTGGCCTGCGCCAGCACCACCGCGACCTCGTCGACCGATTGCTGACCGATGTCGAGGATCATCTCGTCCGCATGAACGTCGGAAGCCGTGGTCACCCGGTTCTCGGCGTTCGCCTTGAACTCCTTGGCGAGCCGGACGTCGTTCGGCAGCACGATCTGGCAGTCAGCCGCCTTCGCCTTGGCGAGGATGTCGCGGGCGGTGTCGAGCAGGTCCTTCTCGCACAGCGACTTGCCGACCTCGACGCCCTTAGCCGCAAGGAAGGTGTTCGCCATGCCGCCGCCGATGACGAGATAGTCGACCTTGGAGACGAGGTTGCCGAGGAGGTCGAGCTTGCTCGAGACCTTGGCGCCTCCGACGACCGCGACCACGGGCCGCTCGGGGTCGCCAAGCGCGCGGGTCAGCGCGTCGAGCTCCGCCTGCATGGAGCGCCCGGCATAGGCCGGCAGCAACTTCGCGACGCCTTCCGTCGAGGCGTGCGCGCGGTGGGCGGCCGAGAAGGCGTCGTTGACGTAGATGTCGCCGAGCTTCGCCAGCGCCGCCGCGAATTCCGGATCGTTCTTCTCCTCGCCGGCATGGAAGCGGGTGTTTTCGAGCAGCAGCACGTCGCCGGGCGTCAGCTTCGCGACCGCCGCCTCAGCCGCCTCGCCCACGCAATCGTCGGCGAACTGCACGTCCTGCTTGAGGACCGTCTCCAGCGCGGAGACGACGGCCTTGAGCGACTGGCTCTCGTCGCGCTTGCCCTTTGGCCGGCCGAAATGTGCGAGCAGAACGGTCTTCGCCCCCTTCTGGGCGAGTTCGCCGATCGTCGGCGCGATCGCGGTCAGCCTCGTGTCATCGGTGACCCGCGCGCCATCCATCGGAACGTTCAGATCGACCCGCACGAGCACGCGCTTGCCGGCGACATTGACGTCGTCGAGGGTCTTGAAGGCGGTCATGGACAAAAATCCCCGGAGCAGGCTTCGAGGGTCGTTCTAGAGAATTTTAAGCGTCCCGCCACCCGGTGCGACGTCGCATTCACGGAGAATTCTCCGATTGGCGGCGCTTGGGTCCGGCCGTGGGCCGGAGATCCGAAGCCAAAAGAAAACGCGCGGCGTGAAGGCCGCGCGTTCTGAAATTCTTCGAACCGGCCCAGCGCCGGGGCGGCTGGACGCTCAGCCGAGCAGCTTGCCCAGAGCGACTGCGGTGTCCGACATGCGGGATGAGAAGCCCCACTCGTTATCGTACCAGGCCATCACGCGCACGAAATTGCCTTCGAGCACCTTGGTCTGGTCGAGCGCGAAGCTCGACGAATGCGGGTTGTGGTTGAAGTCGGACGAGACCAGCGGCGCGTCGACGATGTCGAGAATGCCCTTCATCGGGCCGGCGGCCGCGGCCTTCATCGCGTCGTTGACCTCGTCGACCGTCGTCGGACGCTTCGGCACGAACTTGAAGTCGATGACCGAGACGTTCGGCGTCGGCACGCGGATCGACACGCCGTCGAGCTTGCCCTTGAGCTCCGGCAGCACGAGGCCGACGGCCTTAGCGGCGCCGGTAGAGGTCGGGATCATGGACAGCGCCGCGGCGCGGCCGCGGTAGAGGTCCTTGTGCATGGTGTCGAGCGTCGGCTGATCGCCCGTATAGGAATGAATTGTCGTCATGAAGCCGCGCTCGATGCCGATCGCGTCGTTCAGGACCTTGGCGACGGGCGCCAGGCAGTTGGTGGTGCAGGACGCGTTCGAGACGATCAGGTGGTCCTTCGTCAGCTTGTCCTCGTTGACGCCGAATACGACGGTCAGGTCGACGCCGTCGCCAGGCGCCGAGACGATGACGCGCTTGGCGCCCGCCTGAAGGTGGGCTGCCGCCTTGTCCTTCGCGGTGAAGATGCCGGTGCATTCGAGCGCGATGTCGACGCCGAGCTCGCCATGCGGCAGCTCGGCGGGATTGCGGATCGCGGTGACCTTGATGTCGCCGTGGCCTGCGACGGTGATGACGTCGCCGTTCACGGTGACTTCGGCCGGGAAGCGGCCATGCACGCTGTCGTAGCGCAGCAGATGCGCGTTGGTCTCGACCGGGCCGAGATCGTTGATCGCGACCACCTGGATGTCCTTGCGCCCGGATTCGACGATGGCGCGCAGGACGAGCCGTCCGATGCGTCCGAAACCGTTGATCGCGACCTTCACAGCCATGGTGGCGCTTCTCCTCAATCTACAATGGGCGCTTCGAAGCGCCCGTGCCGACCTGCGGGCGCAAACCATCGGTTGCGCCGCGCGGCTTATATGGCGGATCGCACGCCAAATTGCGCATGAATTTTGTGCGTGTGGTTCATGCGCGACGGTGAAGCCTGGTTCAGGCCGCCGTCCCGCGCAGGGACTTCACCAGCTCGACGACCGCGTCCGCGGTGATGCCGAACTTCTTGTAGACCTCGCCCGCAGGTCCGCTTTCGCCGAAGCTGTGCATCCCCACGAAGCCGCCGGAGGAGCCGACGATCGCGTCCCAACCCTGACGGATGGCGGCCTCGATCGCGATCTTCACCGGCGCCGTGCCGATCGTCTCGGCGCGGTACGAGCCGGGCTGGTCGAAGAACAGCTCGAAGCAAGGAACTGAGACGACGCGGGTCTTCACGCCCGCCGCGTCCAGGACCTTCTTGGCTTCGACCGCGAGGCTGACCTCGGAGCCGGAGGCGAACAGGCTGACTTCCGCCACACCGTCGGCGCCCGCGAGTTCGTAGGCGCCCTTGGCCGTCAGGTTTTCGCCGGCGTCCTTCAACCGGAGCTGCGGCAGGTTCTGACGGGTGAGGGCCAGCACGCTCGGCCGCTCGAGGCTGGCGACGGCGATCTCCCAGGCCTCCGCGGTCTCGATCGTGTCCGCCGGGCGGAACACGTTGAGGTTCGGAATCGCCCGCAAGCTCGCCAGATGCTCGACCGGCTGGTGGGTCGGGCCATCCTCGCCGACGCCGATGGAATCGTGCGTGAACACCTGGATCACGCGGATCTTCATGAGCGCCGCAAGGCGGAGCGGCGGGCGGCAGTAGTCGGAGAACACCAGGAAGGTCGAGCCGACCGGCAGGATGCCGCCGTGGATCGCCATGCCGTTGATCGCGCCGCACATGCCGTGCTCGCGGATGCCCCAGTGCATGAACGACCCGCCGTAGTCGCCCGGCGTGATGACCTTCATGTTCTTGGTGAGCGTGTTGTTCGACGGCGTGAGGTCGGCCGATCCCGAGACCAGTTCCGGCAGCTCGCTTCGCACGACGGTGAGCGCGGCCTCGCCGGCCTTGCGCGTCGCCATTTCTTTCGGCTCGGCGTAGAGCTTCGCCTTGTAGTCCGCCATCGCCTTGCCGAAGGTCTTCGGAAGCCCACCCTTGAGGCGGCGCTCCAGATCCTCACGGACGCCGGCGTCGAGCGCGGCGTAGCGGCTTTCCCATTCCTTCCGCTGGTCGGCCCCGCGGCTGCCGGCTTGCTCCCAAGCGGATTTTACGTCGCCGGGCACTTCGAAAGCGGGGTAGGGCCAGTCGAGCTCCTTACGGGCGGCCGCGACCTCGTCCGCGCCGAGCGCCGAGCCATGCACCTTCTCGGTGCCGCCTTTGTTCGGGGCGCCGAAGCCGATGATCGTCTTGCAGGCGATCAGGGTCGGCTTGTCCGACCCTTCGGTCGCCCTCAGCGCCGCCTCGATCGCCTCGTCGTCATGGCCGTCGATCTCGACGGCGTTCCAGCCGCAGGCCTTGAAGCGCGCGATCTGGTCGACCGAATCCGACAGCGAGGTGTGGCCGTCGATGGAGATGCCGTTGTCGTCATAGAGGAAGACGAGCTTCGACAGCTTGTAGTGCCCGGCGATCGCGATCGCCTCCTGGCTGACGCCCTCCATCAGGTCGCCGTCGGAGCAGATCGCAAAGGTGCGGTGGTCGAAGAGCGTCGGATATTCAGCGGCGAGGATGCGCTCGGCGAGCGCCAGGCCGACGGAGTTCGAGATGCCGGCGCCGAGCGGGCCGGTCGTAGTCTCGACGCTCTCGGTGTGGCCGCGCTCGGGGTGTCCCGGCGTCTTGGAGCCGACCTGCCGGAAGTTCTTGAGCTGGTCGATCGTCATCTCCTTCGAGCCCGTGAGGTGAAGGAGAGAGTAGAGCAGCATCGAGCCGTGACCGGCGGAGAGGATGAAGCGGTCGCGGTCGATCCAATGCGGATCGGTCGCGTCGTATTTCAGGACCTTGGTGAACAGCACGGTGGCGACGTCGGCCATGCCCATCGGCATGCCGGGATGGCCCGAATTGGCCTTTTCGACTGCGTCCATCGAGAGCGCGCGGATCGCGTTCGCCATCCGGCGGATCGTGGGAGCGTCGGTCATTGGCTGTCCGTCCAATCTTGAAGATGCGCTGAGGAAGCGCGCGCCTGGCTGCTGGCGAAACCGTCATCGGCGCGGCGCCGTTCCCCGCGAAAACGAGGCCGGTCCGTCATTTGGCTGGGACGTTTAAGGTGGCTCTCCTTCATGTCAATACGAGTACGGCGCAGGCCGCTCATGCTAGGGGCTCGGCGTTTGGGCCTTCGTTCCTGCAAGCCGCGGTGGACGATAGCCGGCCGCGCATTGACGGGCTTTTGCTTCGCCGCCTAAGCTGCCGCTCGCAAGATGTTGTTGCAGCGCGAAAATTGGTCAAGCAGGTGAACCGGGGGGCAGGGGCGTGGGTGAGCTCGACGTCGCGCTGAAGCGCCTCGACCACGCGCTGGATGCGGCCGAAGCGGCCGTCGGCCGCGCGCTCGACGCCGCGGATTCCGGCCGCGCCCGGGAAGAGGAGTTGACCGCGTTCGCTGACGATCGGCTGCGCCTGATCGAACTGCTCGACGTCTCCGCAGCGCAGGCGGAATCCGCGAACGTCGCACGCCAGGAAATTTCCGCCCGGGTTGAAGCTGCGATCGCGGCGGTCGAGACCGTTCTCGCCGAGAGCGAGGGCTGATCCGATGGCGCAGGTGACGGTCCAGATCGGCGGACGCGACTACAAGATGGCCTGCGGAGAGGGTGAGGAGGAGCACCTCCTGAGCCTCGCCCGCGAGGTCGACGCGAGGCATGCCGAGCTGAGAGGCCAGTTCGGCGAGGTCGGCGACAACCGGCTCTCCATCATGACCGCGATCATGATGGCCGACGAGCTCAACGAGGCGAAGCGCCGTCACAAGGCGCTGCAGGTCGAGCTCGAGTCCCTCAAGGTCGCGGATAAGGACGCCGTGCGCGCCTTCGACCAGCGCCACGCCGAAGTCGCCGACCACATCGCCGCCGCCGCCGAAAGGCTGGAGCGGCTGGCGGAGGAACTGGCTGAGGGCGTGAAGCGGGAGTAAGGGGCGGAGCGGCGACGGCGGCGCTCCTCATTGGTCTGGCGCTTCGCCTCTCCGTCGCTTATCTTCATCCGTGCGGTGCTGCGGGGCGCGTCAGGAACTTTGAATCCCCGGGCCCTTACGATTCCGAACGGGAGCTGTCACTGGCCTCGACCGTGGTCTTGGTCATTACGGCGCCCACCTACTCTGTAGGTGTCCCGGGATCTATACCTCCAACGGCCACCGTGGCTCCGCACTCTTCCTCCTCGGCATGAACCAGAAGACCACCGCCTCCATCGACGAGCGCAAGGCGGCCCTCAGGGCGCAGGCGCTCGGCGCGCGCGCCGCGTTGGGGGCCGACATCCGCGCGGCGGCGGCGGAGGCGATCGCGACCGAGGGCGCCGCGCTCGTCGCCCGCGAGAAGCCGGCCTGCGTCTCCTTGTTCGTATCCGTGCGCGGCGAGATCGACATCGGCCCGCTTGCCGCGAAGCTTGCCGAGGCCGGCGTGTCGATGTGCCTCCCGACGATCGTCCAGAAGGGGGAGCCGCTCGTCTTCCGCGCCTGGGCTCCCGGAGACGCGCTGGAAGACCGGCGCTTCGGCCTCAAGGAGCCGCCCGCGAGCGCGCCGGAGGTCACGCCTGACCTGCTGTTCGTGCCGCTCGCGGCCTTCGACCGCGCCGGCGGCCGCATCGGCTATGGCGGCGGCTTCTACGATCGCACGCTGCAGAAACTGCGCGCGACCGGGCCCGCGATGGCGATCGGCCTCGCCTTCGCCGCTCAGGCGCTCGAGGACGTGCCGGTCGAGCCGCATGACGAGCCGCTCGATGGCGTGCTCACAGAAAACGGCGTCGTAACCTTCGGCTGATCGGCTCGCTGGAAACCTTGTGGCGGCTCGCGCGTTCATCTCGCGCCGCGCCGCTCGGGGCGCCGCCTTATGGCATCGGGAGTTTCCTCAAATGGCGCGTCGTCTGATCGCTCTTTCCATGCTTCTCGCCTTCTCCGTCACCGTCGCCGGTTGCGCGAACACCGTTCGCGGCGCGAAGCGCGACGTGCAGGCGACCGGCAACGCAGTCGCACATTGATTTCGACGGCGCCGCTTCGCGAATCGCGATGACGGCGCCGCGGAGCTTGGATAGTGAAGCGCGTCGGCTGCTCGGCCGGCGCGCTTTTTCACGTCTGGATCCGAGATGCGGCTACTTTTTCTAGGCGATGTCGTCGGTCGCGCCGGGCGTCTCGCTGTGACGGAGCGTCTGCCGGAGCTTCGCGAGCGCTGGGCGCTCGATTTCGTCGCGATCAACGGAGAGAACGCCGCCGGCGGCTTCGGCATCACCGAGGCGATCTACCAGGATTTGCTCGACGCCGGCTGCGACGCCGTCACCCTCGGGAACCACGCTTTCGATCAGCGCGAGGCGCTTGTCTTCGCCGAACGCGCAGACCGCTTGGCGCGGCCGCTCAATTTCCCGAAGGGGACGCCCGGCCGCGGCGCCGTGATGGCGGAGGCGCGCAACGGCGCGCGGGTGCTCGTCGTCAACGTCATGGGCAACGTCTTCATGGGGACCTCGCTCGACGATCCGTTCCGCTCGATCGACGCCGAACTCGCCGCCTGTCCCCTGGGCGAGGCGGTCGACGCTATCGTGGTCGATTTCCACGCCGAGGCGACAAGCGAGAAACAGGCGTTTGGCCATTTCCTCGACGGCCGCGCCAGCCTCGTGATCGGCACGCACACCCACACCCCCACCTCCGACCACCGCGTGCTGCCGGGCGGCACGGCCTATATGTCGGACGCCGGCATGTGCGGGGATTATGACGGCGTTCTCGGCATGAAGAAGGATGAGCCGGTCCACCGCTTCCTGACCAAGCTCCCCTCCGGCCGGTTCGAGCCGGCGGAAGGCGAGGGCACGCTGTCGGGGCTTGCCGTCGAGATCGACGGCAGAGGGCTCGCGACCCGTGCGGCGCCGGTGCGGATCGGCGGGGCACTTAGCGAAGCGCTTCCGGACTTCTGGGAGTAACGGGCCGGATTAGCGCGCGGCCCCGGGCGTCTTACGAGACACCGCGCCGCGAGGCTGTGAGCCACCGATTTCCGACGCGTCGTTTCGAGAGCGGACAACGCTCAGCGGTTCGGGGCGCGTCGTAGCGTATCGGGCGAAACCATAGCCGCCAGCCACCATGATCGCCGGCAGGACGAAGTAGGTGATGATTTCGACGAGGCTCATCGCTTCACGTCCCGTCTTTGAGGTCCGTAAGGACCATTCTCGCCACCAAATGTAATGCGATCCCCGCCGGAATCCAAACGAGCGACAGCAGGATCGTCCATTGCGACGCGCCTCCTGCGGCGAGCGCAGCGAGGGGCGCGACAAAGCCGGCGATGATTGCGCCAGCGGCGATCGTGTTGAACCAGGTCGCGGTGTACTTCAGCTGCTCGTTGTAGACGAGAACGGACGGGCGCCCTGATCCCGTCAGCGTCTCTGAGGGAGGCTCGGGTGTTTCGCTGGCGGGAGGCGGAGAGCGATCGTCATCTTCTCTCGTCATGCGTCCGAGCCCGCTTACCTCGACAAGCCGCCAGCGTCCGGCACGACCACGGCGAACAGATCCGCCAGCCCAGCGAGCGCGCCGTCGTGCACCTCCTGCGCCGAACGTGCGGGCCGGCCGAGCACGCCCGGCAGCGGGCGGGTCGCCACCGCGTTCTCCACGATGGTGACGCCGTAGCCGATATCGACCGCGGCGCGAGCGGTGGAGTCGACGCACATATGCGTCATGAAGCCAGTGAGGATGAGCTTGTCGCGGCCGAGCGCCTTGAGCGCGGGCCCGAACTCGGCATTGGTGAAGCCGTTCGGCAGCGTCTTCTCGAACACCTGCTCGTCGCCTGAAGGGGCGGCCTGCGGCGCGATCTCGGCGCCTTCCGTGCCGGGAACAAAGACGCCTTCGACATCGCGATGGACGAGATGGACGATCGGCGTTCCCGCCGCGCGCGCCTCAGCCAGCAGGCTTTCGATGGCGTCGAGCGCAGGCGCGACGCCCGGCAGCGCGAGCGGTCCGCGGACATATTCGTTCTGCGCGTCGATCACGACGAGCGTAGCGTCCTTGAGGGAGGCCGGCGCGGGCGCGCCGCCGCCGAGTTCAAGCAGGGTCTTTGGTTCGTCGCTCATTGTTGCTCCTCGTTCTCGGCCGCCAGCATCGCGCGGCCGGGAGGAGCGGGAAAGGGCTCAGAGCAGGCCGACGACAACTGCAGCGATAAGGCCGAAGGCGGCGAAGGTCGCGAGCAGATTTAACTTGTAGGTCGCGTCCATTGAAGAAATCCCGGAGCGGCAGTGTGGGGATTTCACATAAATGCTAGTGACGCTATGGACAATACCCACAGCCGCTTCTGCTGAGAGCGGTTGGAAGGGCGCCCATCAGACCGCCGCGACCTTTGGACTTGGCACGCCGTAAAGATGCTCCTCGGCCGGGAAGCGCCGCGCGCGGACGTCCTCGGCATAGGCCTTTGCGGCCTCGCGCATGACATTCCCGACATCGGCGTATTTCCGAACGAATTTCGGGACATGCCCGAAGGTCGCGCCCATCATGTCCTCGGTCACGAGGATCTGGCCGTCGCATTCCGCCGAAGCGCCGATGCCGATGGTCGGCACGCGCACCGTCTCCGTGATGCGCGCCGCCAGCGGCGCCACAACGCCTTCGACCACGATCGCAAAGGCGCCGGCGTCGGCGACCGCGCGGGCGTCGGCGACGATGGCCTCGGCTTCCGCCGCCTGCTTGCCGCGCGCGGCATAGCCGCCGAGCGCGTTCACTGATTGCGGCTGTAGGCCGATATGGGAGAGCACGGGCACGCCGCGCTGGGTGAGGAAGTTGATGGTCTCGGCCATCACCGCGCCGCCCTCCAGCTTGACCGCGCCGCAGCCGGTCTCGGCGAGGATGCGCGCCGCGCTCTGGAAAGCCTGGCCGGGGCTCTCCTGATAGGAGCCGAACGGCAGGTCGACCACGACCAGAGCGTGGCGCGCGCCGCGGACCACCGCAGCGCCGTGCGCCGACATCATGTCGAGCGTAACGGGGATGGTGCTATCCAGGCCGTAGACGACCATACCGAGCGAATCGCCGACCAGCAGCAGGTCGCAGGCCTCGTCGAGCGCCTGCGCGACGGGCGTCGTGTAGGCGGTGAGGCAGACAAGGGGCTCGCGCCCCTTGGCGTTGCGGATCGAAGAAACCGTAACGGGCTTCGACGCCTTGCCGCCCTCAACCGAGGTCGGTCGACGTGCGCTCATGACCCAAACTCCTCAAGGCGATCGGACCAGACCCGCCTTCGTGATCGCGGTTTTATGACGATCGCTGCGCTCCGGTCGACCACGGAATTGGTCTTGGCCGCCGCGATGTTAAAGGGTCCTACTCGAAAGCCCTCGAAATAACGTTTTGCCGCGGAGGGCGGATGACGGCGCGCGTCTCGCCTATCATTCCCAGCGAATCGGAGGAGCCAATGTCCTATTGGGGAAAGCTCGCGGGCGCGGCGGGCGGTTTCGCGCTCGGCGGCCCGCTCGGCGCCATCGGCGGCGCGCTGGCGGGGCATCTGCTGATCGACCGGGAGACGCCGGCGGAGCATGAGGCCGAGGAGCGCGACCACCGCAACCTTGCTTTCACCATCGGCGTCATTGCGCTCTCCGCCAAGATGGCGAAGGCGGACGGCGTCGTCGCGCCGGTCGAGGTCGCGGCGTTCGAAAAGACCTTCCAGATCGAGGAGAAGGACCGGCCGGAGGTCGAGCACGCCTTCAATCTGGCGGCGAAGGACATTGCGGGCTTCGACGCCTATGCGCGGCAGCTCGCCGAGATGTTCGCGAGCGAACCGGCGACGCTCGAGGACGTCCTGCATGGGCTGGCGGCGATCGCTGCGGCGGATGGGGCGATCCACGAATACGAGCTCGGCTTCCTCGAGAAGGTCGGCGAGATCTTCGGCTTCGACCGCGCGCGCTTCCGCCGCGCGCTCGGCTTCCACGTGCGCTTTCCCGACAACGATCCCTACGAGGTGCTGGGCGCCGACGCCGCCTCGACCGACGAGGAGCTGAAGCGCCGGCATCGCTCGCTGGTCGCCGAGAACCACCCCGACCGCGCCGTCGCCCGCGGGTTGCCGGCGGCGGCCGTCCAGATCGCGACCTCAAAGCTCGCCTCTATCAATGCGGCGTGGGACGCGATCCGCGCCCAGCGGGGCATCGCGTGACCTTTTCGGCCGACAGCCCGCTGGTCGACGAGGTCCGCCCCGCCGCCAATCACGACGAGCGGCGCGACGAGCGTTCGCCCGATATCCTGCTGCTGCACTACACCGGCATGGAATCGACCGAGGAGGCCTGCGTCAGGCTGTGCGAGGAGGCCAGCGGCGTCTCCTGCCACTACGTGGTCTTTGAGGACGGACGCGTCCTTCAGCTCGTGCCGGAGGAGCGGCGCGCATGGCATGCGGGCCTCTCCTCGTGGGAGGACGAAACCGACGTGAACTCGCGTTCGATCGGGATCGAGATCGGCAATCCCGGCCACGAATTTGGCTATGTCGATTTTCCTCAAGGACAGGTCGACGCCGTGATCGCGCTTGCCCGCGACATTTGCGCACGACGCCAGATTGCGACGCAGCGCGTGCTCGCGCATTCGGACGTTGCGCCGCGCCGTAAACAGGATCCCGGCGAACGGTTTCCCTGGAACAAGCTTTTCGCGGCCGGAGTAGGCCACTGGACCGTGCCGACGCCGGTCGGCCGGCCGGGCCCTTCGCTCGCTCCGGGCGAGCAAGGAACCCCGGTGGAACAGCTTCAAACGCTGCTGTCCATGTATGGCTACGGCATCGAAATCGACGGCAGCTATGGGCCGCCCACGGTCGCCGTCGTGGCGGCCTTCCAGCGCCATTTTCGGCAAAGACTAGTCGACGGGATTGCCGATTTTTCAACAACCGACACGCTGCGCCGGCTGTTGAAGACGTTGCCGGCTATCTGACTGACGCGCCTTGTTGTCGACACTTCGGAGACAATCCAAGGTCATTTTTAGAAGGCTTTGGTCCCGCTGAACGTAATGTCATCGGGAGCGTGAATATGCGTAGATCGACGATCGTCGTCGCTTTTCTAGCGGCGACCGTCGCCTCGGCGGGAGCTGCGCCGATCAAAGAACGACTTGGCGCTCAGGCCGGCGTTCACTCAAAGATCAGTCAGAAAAAGGTTTTGACTTCGGCTTCGGCCAACAATTCTCAACAGCGCATTAACGCGCCTTATGTCGCTTCGGTTCCCCGTGGCGGTTCTCCTTCCAAAAACGGCTCGGCCGCAGGCTGGATCGCGTTTCGCAGTGGTCCTCAGCCGCAGCAGCCCGCCGCAACCGCGCCGGCCCCGGTTAAGGTCGTGAAGGTCGAGCATCGCTCGCGCAAGATTGCTTCCATCCGCCGCTTCGAGCGCCAGCGCGTCGCCTCCATCCGCAAGCTCGCTTCCAGAAGCCGCCCGGTCTCTCTGCAGCGCGACATCGAGATCCCCATGCCGAAGACCGACGTCGCGGCGGCTCCGGCAGGCTCGATCCAGGCCATGGTCACCGCCGAGGCGCGGCGCGCCGGCGTGAGCCCGGCTCTCGCCCACGCCGTCGTCAAGGTCGAGTCGCGCTATCAGCCGAACGCCACTGGCCGCGGCGGCTATGTCGGGCTGATGCAGCTCAGCTATCGCACCGCGCAGGGCATGGGCTTCAAGGGCAGCCGCCAGGCGCTCTACCAGCCGTCCAACAACCTCACCTACGGCATGCGCTATCTCGCACAGGCCGTGAGGCTCGCCGGCGGCAGCACCTGCGGCGCGGTCTCGAAGTACCAGGGCGGCCACGGCGTGCGCGGCGTGACCCGCGCCGGCGCGGTCTATTGCGCCAAGGTGCGGCGCTACATGGCCGAAGGCATTCCGTCATCCGGCAAGGTCGCCTCGAACTGAGAAGCGATCCTCCTGAGCGGCGTGCGCTTGACCGCGCGCGCCGCTTGGGCGACGACGTCCCGGCCAGTCGGCCGGACGGCCGCTTCGATCGCAAGATCGGGGAGGAAAGTCCGGGCTCCACGGAAGCACGGCGCCGGATAACGTCCGGCGGGGGCGACCCCAGGGAAAGTGCCACAGAGAGCAGACCGCCTGCGGCTTCGGCCGCAGGTAAGGGTGAAAGGGTGCGGTAAGAGCGCACCGCGCGACCGGTAACGGGAGCGGCACGGCAAACCCCGCCGGGAGCAAGACCGAATAGGGGCGACACGGATTGCGTTCTCGGACGCAAGACAGGCCCGTTTCCGGGCCGTCGCCCGGGTTGGTCGCTAGAGGCGTCCGGTAACGGGCGTCCCAGAGGAATGGCCGTCACGTGGGATCCGTCTTCGGGCGGCCCCGCCATACAAAACCCGGCTTACAGGCCGACTGGCGATTTTGTTTTGGCTCGGCTCGGCTGCGTTTGCTCCTGCTCGGAGCATGAGGACCGCCTTGCGTCGCAGCGGGCGGGAAAGCCGGCCAGAGATCGATCATGAGCGGCTGATTTCGAGCCGCCGAAACGCCTTCTTAACCCTAAGGAAGTTCTACTCACCTCGTCGCGCTGGCCGCGAGGCGGCTCTTGTCAGGTTCTGCGTCCTGAGCCGCATCGCGGGCCGCGACGAAGTTAACGTGTCGTTGACGCCCATAGGGCCCCATGCTATCCCAAGCCATCCCGTCGAGACGGCTCAGCGACGGCTTCCAAACAGGATGCTGGTCCTCAGTTCCCGCGGTCTCTGAGGCCGCGGCGCTGCCTTTCGACGCCCGCTCTCTTGCGGGATCGGCCTCGGGGGGAGGCGGTCGGCAGGCGGGGGCGTATGGACCGGTTCGTGTCCAATTTCACCAATCGGATCGACGCCAAGGGGCGGATCTCGATCCCTGCCTCGTTTCGCGCGACGCTCGCGCGCGGTGGGTTCGAGGGGCTGTTCCTGCATCCCTCTCTGGAGCTGCCGGCGCTCGACTGTGGGGGATCGGCGCTGCTTTCGGAGATCGATGGCCTGCTCGGCCGGCTCGCGCCCTATTCGACGGAGCGGGACGCGCTCTCGACGGCGCTGCTTGGGGTGAGCGAAATCCTGAAGGTCGACGCGGAGGGCCGCGTCATGCTGACGGAAAGCCTCAAGGCCTATGCCGGGGTGAAGGACGACGCGACCTTCGTGGGGCAGGGATCCAAGTTCCAGATCTGGGAGCCGGAGCGGTTCGCGGCGCATCTCGCGGCCTCGCGGGAGAGCCTGCGCGCTTTCCGCCGGCAATCGGCGGACGCGGCCTCGTGAGCCCGCGCGGTCCGAAGCCGGAGGCCACCGAGCGTCACCGCCCGGTCATGCTCGCGGAAGTCCTCGAAGCGCTCGCGCCCAAAGACGGCGAAACCATCCTCGACGGCACCTTCGGGGCAGGGGGCTATACCAGCGGCATTCTCGGCTCGGCCGATTGCCAGGTCGTCGCGCTCGATCGCGACCCCACGGCGATCGCTGGCGGCGAAGCCCTCGTTCAGGCGAGCGACGGGCGCCTCCGCTTGGTGATGGAGCGCTTCTCCGCGCTTGAAGTCGCCCTTGATGGCCTCGGCCTCGACCTTATCGACGGCGTCGTGCTCGACGTCGGCGTCTCTTCCATGCAGCTCGATCAGGCTGGCCGCGGCTTCTCGTTCCGCAATGACGGACCGCTGGACATGCGCATGGGCGGCGATGGGCCCACCGCGGCCGACCTCGTTGCCGATCTCGATGAGAAGGAGCTCGCCGCCGTGCTCAGGACGCTCGGCGAGGAGCGCCGCGCCGGCGCTGTCGCCCGCGCGATCTGCGCCGAGCGCGCGAAGGAGCCGATCATTACGACGCTCGCGCTCGCCCGGACGGTGGAGCGCGCCATCGGCCGGCCGACAGATCCGATCCACGCCGCAACCCGCACTTTTCAGGCGCTGCGCATCGCCGTGAACGAGGAGCTAAGCGAGCTCGCTCTGGCGCTGTTCGCCGCCGAGAAGCGTCTGAAGCCGGGCGGCCGCCTTGTCGTGGTGGCGTTCCATTCGCTTGAGGACCGGATCGTGAAGACCTTCCTCACCGATCGCTCGCGCACGTCATTCGGTGGTTCGCGCCATGCGCCCGAGACGCCGGTGCCGCCCGCAACCTTCGAACTGCTCACCCGCGGCGTCGAAACGCCGGGCGAGGCGGAGGTCTCCGTCAACCCGCGCGCCCGTTCGGCGAGGCTTCGGGCGGCGGTCCGCACCGACGCGCCGGCGCGCGATGGCGATCCCTTCGCGTTCGGCGCCCCGCGGCTGCCCTTCGCGCTGCTTTCGGGAGGCGGCTCGTGAAGATCGCCCGCATCCTCAACGTGGTCGCCGTCGGCGCGCTGGTCGCGGCCGCGGTGAACCTCTACCGCATCAAATACGACGCCACGATGCACGCCGAGCACGCGCAGAAGCTCAAGCGCGAGATCACGCTCGAGCGGGACGCCATCGCGACGCTCAAGGCGGAATGGGCCTATCTCGCGCGGCCTGACCGCGTGCAGACCTTCACCAAGCAGCACCTCGATCTGGCGCCGCTCGGTCGCGAGCAGACGGTGACGCTCGCCTCGCTTCCCGCGAGGCCGGCGCCGGTCGACGAGATCGGCAACAAGCTCGAGGCGCTCGGCCTGATGGGCCAGGACGCGAGCATCGCGGTCGACCCTCAGCCGACGGCGCCGACAGCCGCCAAGAAGCCTGTGGCGTCCGCGCCGAAGAAGACCACGATCGCCGTGAAGCCCGTGGCGCAGCTCAAGGCGCCGGACTCCCGGCCGATCCCTGCGCCCAAGCCTATGCCGGCGGAGCGCCGCAACGCGCCGTTCGGCATCTCTGATTTCCTGAAGAAGATGGGGCTCGCCCAATGACCGGGCAGGACGTCCTCGATGGAGCGTTCCGGGGCGGCGCCGTCGCCGGCGCAGCGCTCGGCCGCGGCCTCATCACGTTCGGCGCCGCCGTGGCGACCGCCTCGGTGGTCGGCTGGCGCACGCTCCGGCGCGTCGTCCGGCTGCTGATCGGCTCGGGCGAAGGGCTTGGGCTGACCACCGGGCGCCTGCGGATCGCCGCGATGGTGTTCGGCCTGATCTACCTCGCGGTCTGCGCCCGGCTGATGAGCTACGCCATCGCGCCCGGAACGGTCAGCGGCGAGGAGGTCGCGCAGACCGTCGCCGCGATTTCGCGGCCCGACATCGTCGACCGCAACGGCGAAGTGCTGGCGACCGACGTCAAGGTCTCCTCGCTCTACGCCGAGCCCAAGAACATCATTGACGTCGATGAGGCGGTCGACCTGCTGACCCGCGCTCTGCCGGGGCTCGACGAGAAGGATCTGCGCGCGAAGCTCTCCACCAAGCGCGGCTTCGTCTGGGTGAAGCGCGAGATCTCGCCCGGCGAGCAGGTCGCGATCTTCCGCCTCGGCATCCCCGGCGTCGGCTTTGTCCAGGAGAACAAGCGCGTCTATCCGAACGGCTCGGAGGTCGCGCACATCCTCGGCTTCGCCGACGTCGACAACAAGGGCATCGCCGGCATCGAGAAGTATCTCGACGTCTCCGGCAAGACCGCTGAGGCCGCCGCCGCCGCCAAGCACGGCGAGCGCATGGCGCCGATCCGGCTCGCGCTCGACCTGCGCGTTCAGCACGCCGTTCGTGACGAGCTGATCGCCGGCATGCAGAAGTTCAAGGCGATCGCCGCCTCCGCCGCCATCGCCGACGTCGAGACCGGCGAGATCGTCAGCCTGGTGTCGATCCCGGATTATGACCCGAACAAGCCGACCGACGCGCTGAAGCCCGACGCGATCAACCGCATCAATGTCGGCGTGTTCGAGATGGGCTCAACCTTCAAGGCGCTGACGCTCGCCATGGCGCTGGACAGCGGCAAGGTGAACCTGCAGAGCCGCTTCGACGCGCGCGCCCCGCTGCAATACGGCCGGTTCCGCATCCACGATTTCCACCCGACGCACCGCATCCTGACGGTGCCGGAGGTGTTCGTGCATTCCTCCAACATCGGCACGGCGCGCATCGCGTTGACGATGGGCGTCGAGGCGCACAAGGCCTTCCTGAAGAAGATGGGGCAGCTCGACCGGCTGCAGACCGAGCTGCCGGAGAGCGCCCGCCCGATCGTGCCCGGACGCTGGGGCGAGCTGAACACGATCACCATCTCCTTCGGCCACGGCATCGCGATCGCGCCGATCCAGTCCGTGATGGGCGTGAGCGCGCTGGTGAACGGCGGCTACATGATGAAGCCGACCTTCCTGCAGCGGACCGCCGAAGAGGCGCGCGCGGAGTCGACGCAGGTGATCAAGCCGTCAACCAGCGTGATGATGCGCTACCTCATGCGCCTCAACGCGGAGAAGGGTTCGGCGAAGAAGGCAGACATCCCGGGCTACCGCGTCGGCGGCAAGACCGGCACCGCCGAGAAGGTGATCGGCGGCCGCTACTCCAAGACCAAGAACCTCACGGCCTTCACCGCCGTGTTCCCGATGGACAAGCCGAAATACATGCTGCTCGCAGTGCTCGACGAGCCGAAGGCGCTGCCTGAGACCCACGGCTTCGCGACGTCGGGCTGGAACGTGGTGCCCGTCGGCGGCCAGATGGTCGAGCGCATCGCGCCGCTGCTCGGCGTCCAGCCGGATTTCAACGCGCCGTCCGCGATCGAACTGCTTGGCAACATCCCCACCGGCTCGGTGGATCCCGATCATTGAGCGCCACGCGGACCCTGGCGGAGCTGTTTCCCGGCGTCATCCTTTCGGGCGAGGCCGGGACGCTCGCTGTTTCGGGGCTGACTGCGGATAGCCGGGCGGTGAAGCCCGGCTTCGTGTTCGCGGCTCTTTCCGGCTCCAAGACCGACGGGTCGCGATTCGTCGACGCCGCGATCGCCGCGGGCGCGGTCGCGATCCTGTCGGAGACGGCGATCGACGTCGCGATCCCGGTCGTGGCGGTTCCGGACACGCGTCGAGCGCTGGCGGACGCCGCGGCGAGGCTCCACCCCGGCCAGCCCAAGGTGATCGCCGCGGTCACCGGCACGTCGGGCAAGAGTTCGACCGTCACCTTTCTGCGCCAGATCTGGAGCTACGCGGGCTTCGACGCCGCAAGCCTCGGCACACTGGGCGTGACGAAGCCGTCAGGTGCGACCTACGGGTCGCTGACCACCCCCGATCCGGTGTCGCTGCACCAGACGCTCGACGGCTTGGCGCAAGAAGGCGTCACCCATCTCGCGATGGAGGCGTCGTCTCACGGGTTGGATCAGAAACGGCTGGACGGTGTGCGGCTTAGCGCCGTCGGCTTCACCAATCTGTCGCGCGATCACATGGACTACCATCCGACCGTCGAGCACTACCGAGACGCCAAGCTCCGTCTGTTCCGCGAGCTTCTGCCGACGGACGGAACGGCGGTGGTCTGGGCCGATGCCGCGGACGCCGCCTTCTTCATCGACGCCGCCCGCGAGCGCGGCGCGCGGCTGCTCACCGTCGGCGAAAAAGGCGATGCTATCCGGCTCGACGATGTCGCCTATGACGGGCTGACGCAGCGTCTCTCACTCACCATCGACGGCGCGGCGCATACGATCCGGCTACCGCTCGCAGGCGGCTTCCAGGTCGAGAACGCGCTTGTTGCGGCCGGCCTCGCCATCGCGACTGGCGTCGCCGCTGATGTCACGCTCAACGCGCTGGAGAAGCTCGAGGGCGTGCCCGGCAGGCTGGAGCTTGTCGGCGAGACCCGCGGCGCGGCGGTGTTCGTCGACTACGCCCACAAGCCCGACGCGCTGGCCTCCGTGCTCAAGGCGCTGCGGCCGTTCGCGACCGGGCGGCTGATCGTCGCCTTCGGCGCGGGCGGCGACCGCGATCCCGGCAAGCGCGCGCTCATGGGAGAGATCGCGGCGAAGGGCGCCGACGTCGTGATCGTCACCGACGACAATCCCCGCAGCGAAGACCCGTCGGCGATCCGCGCCGCCATCATGAGCGCGGCGCGCGGCGCGCGGGAGATCGGGGACCGCGCTGCGGCGATCAAAGCCGCCATCGACGAGGCGGGCGAGGGCGATGTGGTGCTGATCGCGGGCAAGGGTCACGAAACCGGCCAGATCGTGGGCGATCGCATTCTTCCGTTCTCTGACCATGAGGTCGTTCGGGCGACGCTCGCATCGAGGGGAGACGCCTGATGAGCGCGCCGACCAGCTTCGCGGAGCCGCTGTGGACCGCAGAGGAACTCGCGACCGCGACCGGGGGCAGGCTCGTCGGCGCTCCGGCAGGCGCTCTCGTCGGCGTCTCGATCGACAGCCGCACGATCGGGCAGGGTGAGATCTATGTCGCGATCAAGGGCGACGTGCATGACGGCCACGCCTTCACGGTCGGCGCGTTCGCGCGCGGGGCGGGGCTCGCGATCGTCGACGAAGCGCATGCCGCGCAGCTCGAGAGCGCCGGCCCTCTGCTCGTCGTGAAGGACACGCTGGCGGCCCTCGCCGCCGCCGGGATCGCCGCGCGCAAGCGTTCACAGGCGCGGATCGTCGCCGTCACCGGCTCTGTCGGCAAGACCAGCACCAAGGAGGCGCTCCGCGCCGCGCTCGGGCAGGACGGTCCGACGCACGCGTCCGCCGCCTCCTTCAACAACCATTGGGGCGTGCCGCTGACGCTCGCCCGACTGCCGAAATCAGCCGCTTACGGCGTGTTCGAGATCGGCATGAACCACCCGGACGAGATCCGTCCGCTGGTGAAGATGGTCCGGCCGCATGTCGCGATCGTCACCAATGTCGAGCCGGTGCATCTCGCGCAGTTCCGCGACGTCGAGCAGATCGCGGACGCTAAGGCTGAGATCTTCGAAGGGCTGGAGCCCGGCGGCCATGCCGTGATCAATCGCGACAACGCGCATTACGAACGGCTCGCCGCCGCCGCCCGCGCCTGTGGAGCGACGGTGATGAGCTTCGGCGAGCATGTCGGCGCCGACGCGCGCCTCGACCGTGTGGCGCTGAAGGAGGCAAGCTCCTGCGTCGCCGCGACAATCCTCGCCGAGCCTCTGACCTTCAAGGTCGGCGCGCCTGGCCGCCACGTCGTGCAGAACGCGCTCGGCGTGCTGCTCGCAGCCAAGCTGCTCGGCGCCGACCTCGCGCTCGCCGCGCTCGCCCTCGCGCATTTTGAGGCGCCGACAGGCCGCGGCCGGCGCTATGCGCTGCAGACGCCGAGCGGCGCGATCACTGTCATCGACGAGAGCTACAACGCCAACCCCGCCTCGATGCGCGCTGCGCTCGCGCTGCTCGGCCAGACGCCGGTCGGCTCCGGCGGCCGCCGGGTCGCGGCGCTCGGCGACATGCTGGAGCTTGGGCCCCAAGCCGAGGCGCTGCATGCCGGCGTCGCGGAAGCCTGCGCCAAGGTCGATCTCGTGTTCACCGCCGGTCCACTGATGAAGGCGCTGCACGACGCGCTGCCTGCGGCCAAACGCGGCGGCTGGGCGGATACCGCGGCAGAGCTTCAACCGATGCTTCTAGACCGGCTGAAGGGCGGCGACGCCCTGATGGTGAAGGGCTCGAACGGCTCTCGAATGGGGCCGATCGTCGCCGCCCTTCAGGCGCGCTTCGCAGCCGTCCCTGTTGACGAGACGGTCACGGCCGGATAGCGCGCGCCATGTTCTTCTTCCTCTCCGATCTGTCGGGCCACGTCCCCGGCTTCAACATCTTCCGCTACATCACCTTCCGCACGGGCGGGGCGGTGATGACCGCGGCGTTGTTCGTGTTCCTGTTCGGGCCGTTGATCATCGATCAGCTCCGGCTCAAGCAGGGCAAGGGTCAGCCGATCCGCAGCGACGGACCGGCCTCGCATCTCCTGAAGCGCGGCACGCCGACGATGGGCGGCTTGATGATCCTGTCGAGCCTGATCGTCACCACGCTGCTGTGGGGCAACCTCACGAATCCTTACGTCTGGATCGTGCTGTTCGTGACCGTCGGGTTCGGAGCGATCGGCTTCTACGACGACTATCTGAAGGTCACGAAGCAGAGCCACGCCGGCTATTCCGGCCGTATGCGGCTCGCCGTAGAGTTCGCGATCGCGATCGTCGCCGTCTATCTGATCGCGATCGCCGGCCAGCCCGGCGGCTTCCATGCGGCCAGCTTTCCGCTGCTCGACCTCGGCTTCTCGACGTCGCTCGCCTTTCCCTTCCTGAAAAACCTGCTGCTCGACCTCGGCTACGTCTTCGTGATTTTCGGGGCAGTGGTGGTGGTCGGCGCCGGCAACGCGGTGAACCTGACCGACGGCCTCGACGGCCTCGCGATCGTGCCCGTCATGATCGCCTGCGCGAGCTTCGGCTTCATCGCCTATCTCGCGGGCAACGCGGTGTTCGCGGACTACCTGCAGATCCACTTCACGCAAGGCACCGGCGAGCTTGCGGTCGTATGCGGCGCGGTGCTCGGCGCGGGCCTCGGCTTCCTCTGGTTCAACGCGCCCCCCGCCTCGATCTTCATGGGCGACACCGGCTCGCTCGCGATGGGCGGGCTGCTTGGCGTCGTCGCGGTCGCAACCAAGCACGAACTGGTGCTCGCGATCATCGGCGGCTTGTTCGTGCTCGAGGCGGTGTCCGTCATCGTGCAGGTGGTCTCGTTCAAGCTGACCGGCCGCCGCGTGTTCCGCATGGCCCCGATCCACCACCATTTCGAGCAGCTCGGCTGGTCGGAGCCGCAGGTGGTCGTGCGCTTCTGGATCATCGCCGTGGTGCTCGCTTTGGCGGGTCTCGCCACGCTGAAGCTGCGCTGACGTGACTCCAGCCACGTCCTTCAAGACCAAGCGCGTCGCCGTATTCGGCCTCGGCGGTTCGGGCCTCGCGACGGTGCGCAGCCTCGTCGCCGGCGGGGCGGAAGTGACGGCGTTCGACGATTCTTCTGCGAGCGTCGAGAAGGCGCGCGCCGAGGGTCTGCCGACCGGCGACCTGCGCGAGGCCGACTTCTCCTCCTTCGACAGCTTCGTGCTCGCCCCCGGGGTGCCGCTGACGCATCCGAAGCCGCACTGGACGGTAGAGAAAGCCAAAGCCGCGGGCATTGAGATCATCGGCGACATCGAGATTTTCGTTCGCGAGCGCGCAGCCATTGCGCCGGGCGCGCCCTTCGTCGCGATCACGGGGACCAACGGCAAGTCGACGACCACGGCGCTGATCGCCCATGTGCTGCGCGAGGCCGGCCGGGACGTGCAGATGGGCGGCAATATCGGCGTCGCGATCCTCGACCTCGATCCGCCGTCCGAGACCCGGGTCCACGTCGTCGAGTGCTCGTCCTACCAGATCGACCTCGCGCCCGGCCTCGACCCCACGGTTGGGGTGATGATGAACCTCTCCGAGGATCACCTGGAGCGCCACGGCACGATGGAGAACTACGCCGCGATCAAGCGCCGCCTTGTGGCGCGCTCGGGGACGGCGGTCGTCGGGACCGACGATCCGCTCTCCGCGGCGATGGCGAAATCGCTTCAGGCGGACGGCGTAAACGTCGTCGCCATCTCGGAAAATGACGCGATCGACCTCGCCGGCGCGCGCGCTCTGCGTGGCGCGCACAACGTCCAGAACGCAAGCGCTGCGCTCGCCGTCGCGAGGGCGCTCGGCGTTCCGGATAAGGTCGCCCACAAAGCGCTGGCGACCTTCCCGGGTCTAGCGCACCGCATGGAGGAGATCCCGACCTCCGGCCGCGTGACCTTCGTCAACGACTCGAAGGCGACCAACGCCGACAGCGCGGCCAAGGCCTTGGCTTCGTTCCCAAAAGTGTTCTGGATCCTCGGCGGCAAGCCGAAGACCGGCGGCATAGAGGCGCTCGCGCCGTTCTTCCCGAAGGTCGAGAAGGCCTATCTCGTGGGTGAGGCGTCGGAAGCCTTTGCGAAGACGCTCGGCGGCCACGGCGTCGAGCACGAGTTTGCGGGCACGGTCGATAAGGCGGTCGAGATGGCGGCCGCCGATGCGGCGAAGTCAACCGACAAAGAGCCCGTCGTGCTGTTCTCGCCGGCCTGCGCCTCGTTCGACCAGTTCCGCAACTTCGAGGAGCGTGGTGAGGCGTTCCGGAAGGCTGTGCTCGCGCTGAAGCTCTGACCGCGGGCTCGCAGCGCGGGTCGCCTGGCGACATTTCGTTAACCCTAAATCGCCCATGCTCGGCGGCCAATGCTTCCCGGAGCGACCTCACATGCCCTCCCGCGCTGAACGCACGATTGTCGGCGAATGGTGGTGGACGATCGACCGCGCGCTGCTGTTCGCAGTCGCGGCGCTGATGGTGCTCGGCGTGGTGCTGTCGCTCGCGGCCTCGCCGCCGGTGGCCGAGCGCATCGGACTCGACATGTTCCACTTCGTGAACCGCCAGGCGCTGTTCTTGGCTCCGGCGGCCATCATCATGATCGGCGTCTCGTTTCTGAGCCCGCGGCAGGTGAGGCGGCTCGCCTGGGTCACGTTCATCGTCGGCATGGCCCTGCTCGCCGCCACGCTGTTCGTCGGCACCGAGATCAAGGGCGCGCGGCGCTGGGTGAGCTTCGCCGGCATCGTCGTGCAGCCCTCGGAGTTCGTGAAGCCGGCCTTCGTGGTGCTGGCCTCGTGGATGTTCGCGCAGGGCTCGGAGCGGCGCGACATGCCCGGCCATATCCTGGCGACGATCCTGCTCGGCTGCGTGCTTAGCCTGCTCGTGCTGCAGCCCGACCTCGGGCAGACGATCCTGACCACCGCGATTTGGGGTGCGCTGTTCTTCCTCGCCGGCCTGCCGTGGATATGGGTGGTGGGCCTCGGCGGCGTCGGCGTCATCGGCCTGACGACGGCCTACGAGCTTCTGCCGCACGTGGCGCGCCGCATCGACCGGTTCATGGATCCGGAGACCGGCGACAACTTTCAGATCGAGAAGGCGACCGAGGCCTTCACCTCCGCAGGCTGGTTCGGCAAGGGGCCGGGCGAGGGCACCGTCAAGCGCATTATTCCGGACGGGCACACCGACTTCATCTTCGCCGTCACCGCGGAGGAGTTCGGCGTGCTGTTCTGCATCGCGATCGTGACCGTCTACGCTTTCATCGTGATCCGAAGCCTGATGCACGCGCGCCGCGAGCAGGACGGCTTCACCCGCCTCGCGATCGCCGGGCTGTCGATGCTGTTCGGCCTCCAGTCGGCGATCAACATGTCGGTCAACCTGCACATGATCCCCGCCAAGGGCATGACGCTGCCCTTCGTCTCCTACGGCGGCTCGTCGATGTTCGCGCTCGCGCTCGGGATGGGCATGCTGCTCGCGTTGACGCGTCGCCGGCCGCGCAGCGACGCGCTCGCCTCCGAGATCGCCCGGCATGAGCGCAGGCATGCGCCGCGGCCGGCCGGAGCGACGGCGTGAGTTCTGACCGTCCGATCCTGCTCGCGGCGGGGGGCACCGGCGGCCACCTGTTCCCGGCGGAAGCGCTGGCCGTCGAACTCGCGAGCCGCGGCGTCCCCGTCGAGCTGATCACGGACGAGCGCGCGCTCGCCTACGCCACGCATTTCCCGGCGCGCGCGATCCACTCGACGCCCGCCGACACGCTACGCGGGTCCGGCGCCGGCGCTTATCTGAAGCTCGCAGCGACGCTCTCTCGCGGGGTTCTCCGAAGCCGCGGCATCCTGAAGAAAGTGAGACCGGGCGCCGTCGTCGGGTTCGGCGGCTATCCCACCTTCCCGCCGCTGATCGCGGCCAAGCTCCTCGGCGCGCCCGTCATCCTGCATGAGCAGAACGCCGTAATGGGGCGGGCGAACCGCATGCTCGCGAAACTGGCCACGGCGATCGGTTCGGGCTTCCCGACGGTTGCGCATCTGCCAAAGGGCCTCGCCGCGACCCATGTCGGCAATCCCGTGCGCCCACAGGTGCTCGCGGTCGCGGGCGCGCCCTACCGGGCCCCGGACGGAACGGAGCCGATCAACCTCCTGGTCTTCGGCGGCAGCCAGGGCGCGCGCGTGATGTCCGAGGTCGTGCCGGTGGCGCTCGCGATGCTTCAGCCGCAGCTTCGGTCCCGCATCCGCGTCGTGCAGCAGTCCCGGCCCGAGGACATCGACGGCGTCCGGCGAATCTACGCCGCGGCGGGCGTCCAGGCCGAGCTCGCTTCGTTCTTTGACGACATGCCGGCGCGAATCGCAGCCGCCCATTTCGTGATCGCGCGCGCCGGCGCCTCGACGGTCGCGGAGCTCGCGGTGATCGGCCGGCCCTCGATCCTTGTGCCGCTGCCGCACGCGCTCGACAACGACCAGCTCGCCAACGCCAACGCGCTGGCGCTCGCCGGCGGGGCGGTCGTCACCGCACAGGCCCGCTTCACGCCGGAAAGCTTGGCCGAAGAGCTGACGGCGAAGTTCGCCGACGGCCATGCGCTCGAAGCTTCCGCCGAAGCCGCCAAGCGCGTCGGCGCGCCGGACGCCGCCGCCCGCCTCGCGGACATGGTGCTCGCCGCCGCCAACCGATCGAAGGGCGCGACGGCGCTGCCTGTTTCCTGATAAGTCCCGGCTCCCCGAACCTCTTCACGAAGAACGATGCAGCTTCCCAAGGAAATCGGCCCCATCCACTTCATCGGGATCGGCGGCATCGGCATGTCCGGCATCGCGGAGGTGCTGGCGAACCACGGCTATGTCGTACAGGGCACCGACGCGGCCGAGAGCGCCAACGTGAAGCGCCTGCGCGAGAAGGGCATCTCCGTCACGATCGGCCATGCGGCCGAAAACCTCGGCGAGGCCGAGGTCGTGGTGGTGTCTTCCGCGATCAAGCGGAACAATCCCGAGCTCTCCGCCGCCCGCGATAAGCGCCTGCCCGTGGTGCGCCGCGCGGAAATGCTGGCCGAGTTGATGCGGTTTAAGACCTGCGTGGCGGTGGCGGGCACGCATGGCAAGACCACGACGACCTCGCTGGTCGCGACCCTGCTCGACGCCGGCGGCCTCGACCCAACGGTGATCAACGGCGGCATCATCAACGCCTATGGCGCGAATGCCCGGATGGGCGAGGGCGACTGGATGGTCGTCGAGGCCGACGAGAGCGACGGCACCTTCCTGAAGCTGCCGACCGAGGTCGCGGTCGTCACCAATATCGACCCCGAGCACCTCGACCATTTCGGCACGTTCGACGCGATCAAGACCGCGTTCCGCGCCTTCGTGGAGAACGTGCCGTTCTACGGCTTCGCGGTGATGTGCCTCGACCACCCGACCGTGCAGGAGATGGTCGGCCTGATCGAGGACCGCCGCGTCGTCACCTATGGTGAGAACCCGCAGGCCGACGTCCGCCTGCTCGACCTCGACCTCAAGGGCGGCGTCTGCCGGTTCAAGGTCGCGCTGCGCGACCGCAAATCCGGGGAGGTGCGGACGATCGATGCGCTGGAACTGCCGATGGCCGGTCGCCACAACGCGCTGAACGCCACCGCTGCGATCGCAGTGGCGAACGAACTCGGCATTCCGGCGGACAAGATCCGCGCCGGGCTCGCCAAGTTCGGCGGCGTGAAGCGGCGCTTCACCCGCATGGGCGAATGGAATGGCGTCACGATCTTCGACGATTACGGGCACCACCCCGTCGAGATCGCCGCCGTGCTGAAGGCAGCCCGCGCCTCGACGGACGCCAAAGTCATCGCCGTCGTCCAACCCCACCGTTATTCGCGACTGAACGCGCTGTTCGAGGGCTTTTCGAGCTGCTTCAACGACGCCGACACGGTGATCGTCGCCGACGTCTACGCGGCCGGCGAAGCGCCGATCGAAGGCGCCGACAAGGATGGCCTCGTTGCGGCGCTCCGCGCCCGCGGCCACCGCCACGTCATCCCGCTTGAGGATCCGCAGGCGCTGGCCGGCGTGGTCACCGGCGTAGCGCGTCCCGGTGATTATGTGGTTCTGCTCGGCGCCGGAAGCTCGACCTACTGGGCGGCAGCGCTGCCGGACGAACTCGCCGCGCTAGGACCAGGGGCGGCCGCGTGACGCCAGAGCCGTCATCCCGAACGGCTGCAAGCCAAGCCGGGATCGCGCGCAGCACAGTGCGCCTCTTCCTGAAGACGATCCCGGCTCTCCGTTTCGCCGCGGCCGGGATGACGGCCCGAGGCCGATGACCGAACTCGCCGCCTCTCTCTCCGCCGCCATGCCCAAGCTGCGCGGCAAGCTCGCCGCCGAGCAGAGCCTGGCGGAATCGCTCTGGTTCCGGGTCGGCGGCAAGGCGGAAGCCCTGTTCCAGCCGGTGGATGAGGACGATCTCGCCTACTTCCTGAGTCGCCTGCCGAGCGAGGTCCCTTACGTCGTCATCGGGCTCGGCTCGAACGTGCTGGTGCGCGACGGGGGAATTCCCGGCGTGACGATCCGGCTCGGAAAGCCCTTCGCGACGATTGCCCCCGGCAGGGACGCGACCATCTGGGCGGGAGCGGGCGCAGCCGACAAGCGGGTAGCGTTGGAGGCCATGGAGGCGGGGATCGGCGGCTTCGCCTTCTTCGCCGGCATTCCCGGCGCGATCGGCGGCGCGCTCGCCATGAACGCCGGGGCGAACGGGACGGAAACCTCGCAGCGCGTGGTCGAGGTGTTCGGCTTTGACCGATCCGGCGACGCGGTGACGCTCTCGAACGCCGAGATGGGCTATTCGTACCGGCATTCCGCCGCGCCGACAGGCGTGATCTTCACCAGCGTCCTGATGCAGGGCGAGCGGCGCGAGCGCGAGACGATCAAGGCCGAGATCGACGCCGTCGTCGCGCACCGCGAGGCGACGCAGCCGACCAAGAGCCGCACCGGCGGCTCCACCTTCAAGAACCCGCCCGGCCATACCGCCTGGAAGCTGGTGGACGAGGCCGGCTGCCGGGGCTTGCAGATCGGCGGGGCGCAGGTCTCGGTGTTGCACACCAACTTCCTCCTCAATGTCGGCGGCGCCACGGCGGCCGATATCGAGGCTCTGGGAGAGGAAGTCCGTCGCCGGGTGCGGGAGACCTCCGGGGTGGAATTAGAATGGGAGATCAAGCGGATAGGGGTGGATTAAGAACCGCCGCCTTCGCGTCCCGGCCGTGAGCCGGGACCCAGAACCGCTGGATCGAAAGAAGAAAGCGCCGGATGTCGCCTGGCTCTGAGAGCCGGGCTGCATCTGGGTCCCGGCTCAAGGCCGGGACGCGAAATCTCTGCTGGGGGAACTGCCCAATGTCCAAGCACGTCGCCGTCCTGATGGGCGGCCTGTCCTCCGAGCGACAGGTCTCGCTCTGGTCGGGAGAGGCCTGCGCCAAGGCTCTGGAGGGAGAGGGTTTTCGCGTCACGCGTGTCGACGCCAACCGCGATCTTCCCGACGTGCTTGCGCGACTGAAGCCGGACGTCGCCTTCAACGCGCTTCACGGTCGCTTCGGCGAGGACGGCACGGTCCAGGGCGTGCTGGAGGTGATGGCGATCCCCTACACGCATTCGGGCGTGCTGGCCTCGTCGCTCGCGATGCACAAAGAGCGCGCGAAGACGGTGATGGCCGCAGCGGGAGTTTCGGTGCCCCGTGGCAAAGTGGTCACACGAGCAGAAGCCGCGAAGGCCCATGTGCTGACGCCCCCTTACGTCCTCAAGCCTGTCGACGGTGGATCGTCGGTCGGTGTGCTGATTGTTAACGAAGACCATGGGCATCCGCCCCAGGAGCTCACGCGCGACGACTGGGAGCACGGCGAACTGCTGCTCGCCGAGAATTTCGTTGCTGGCAAAGAACTTACCTGCGCCGTCATCAAGGGCGAGCCCTCCGATGTCATCGAAATCCTGCCGACCGACGGCTGGTACGACTTCGATGCGAAGTACGCCAAAGGCGGCTCCAAGCACGTTCTCCCGGCCGAAATTTCACCCTTTGTTTACCAACAGGTCCGAAAACTGACTGTCGCGGCGCACCACGCTCTCGGGTGCCGCGGGGTCAGCAGAGCCGATTTCCGTTTCGACGACCGCAAGGGCGGAACCGGCGAGCTCGTCTGCCTCGAAGTCAACACGCAGCCTGGCATGACGGAGACGTCGCTCGTGCCGGAACTCGCCGCATATGCCGGCATGGGGTTTGGTGAGCTCGTTAAATGGCTAGTGGAGGACGCCTCCTTAGATCGGTAGACGAGCCGCCCTTTGCGGTCGCCGCCGGTCGCGCTCCGCGCAGCCGACCCGCGCCCAGACTGGTCTACAAGACCGACCCCAACATGCGCGCCACCCATGAGGGCGGCCGCGTCCGCCGCTCGGGTTCTCAAGACTTCGACGAGATGCTGGGCGCCAGCCGCTCGACGAACCTTCGCCTCAAGCTCGCCCGTCTCGCGCGCAAGCGCCGCCTCGGCCTTGGCCTGACCGCGCTGTTCTACGCGTCAGTCGGCGTGCTCGGCATGATCGACGGCGGCCACTGGCCGGCGGTCAAGGAAGAGGCGCTGAACCTCCACATCACGACCGCAAACGCGCTCGGCTTCCGCGTGCTCGCGGTCCAAACCGAAGGCCAGAGCGCGCTGACCGACGACGAGGTCCTGCTCGCGCTCGGCATCAAGGACGATACGGCGCTGCCTTTCCTCGACGTGAAAGCGGCCCGCGAGCGGCTGATGGCGAACCCGCTGGTCGCCGAAGCCACCGTCCGCAAGCTCTATCCCGACCGCGTCACCGTCCATCTGACCGAGCGCAAGCCGTTCGCGCTCTGGCAGCACGACGGCAAGGTGCAGATCCTCGCCGATGACGGCACCCCGATCGACGAATTCCGCGATTCGCGTTTCGCCCATCTGCCGCTTGTCGTCGGCCCCCTGGCGAACACGCGGGCGCAGACTCTCCTCGCAGCCCTCGACGCCGCCCCGAAGATCAAGGCGGAAACCTACGCCGCCGTGCTCGTCGCCGAGCGGCGCTGGAACCTGCGCCTGCGCTCCGGTGTGGAGGTGAAGTTGCCCGAGACCGGCTTCGCCGAGGCGCTCGGCCGCCTCGAGGTCATGCAGGACCGCGACAACGTCCTCGCCAAGTGGATCGACGTCGTAGACATGCGCGAAGCTGACCGGACCATCGTCCGACTGGCGCCCGAAGCCGCCGCGATGGCCGAAGAGGCCGACAAGGCCGCCGCCAAGGCCGCGAAGAAGAAGGGAGGCCAGACGTGAGCCAGCCCTTCCCCTACGGCGTCGTTCCCAAGATGCGGCCGTTGCCGGCGCGTCGCGCGGTAGTCGTGTCCGCGCTCGACGTCGGCACGTCGAAGATCGTCTGCATGGTCGCTCGGCTGCGCCCGACGGAAGCCGGCGACGCGCTGCCCGACCGCAGCCACACCGTCGAGCTCATCGGCGTCGGCCATCAGCGCTCGCGCGGCGTGAAGGGCGGCAAGGTCGTCGACATGGAGGCAGCGGAGCACGCCATCCGCCTCGCGGTCGACGCGGCCGAACGCATGGCCGGCGTTCAGATCGAGAGCGTTATCGTCTCGATCTCCGCAGGCCGGCTTGCCAGCGAGACGTTCCATGCCGATGTCGGCATCGCCGGTCACCCGGTCGAGGACCGCGATATCCGCCGGGTGCTGCAGGCGGGCTGCGCTCATTCGGTGCGGCCGGGCAGGGCGGTCGTGCACTCGATCCCGACCGGCTTCGGCCTCGACGCGACGCGCGGCGTCCGCGATCCGCGCGGCATGGTCGGCCAGCAGCTCGGCGTCGACATGCATATCGTCACCGCCGAGGGCGCGCCGCTCCGCAACCTCATGCTCTGCATCGAGCGCTGCCACCTCAACGTCGAAACGATGGTGGCGGCGCCTTACGCCTCTGGTCTTGCGGCCCTCGTCGACGACGAGAGCGAGATGGGCGTCACGCTGATCGACATGGGCGGCGGCACCACTTCGATGTCCGTCTTCCAGGGCGGCAACCTCGTCCACTGCGACGCGGTCGCGCTCGGCGGCCATCACGTGACGCTCGATCTCGCCCGCGGGCTCTCGACCTCGATCGAAGAGGCCGAGCGGCTGAAGACCCTGCACGCCAGCGTGTTCCCCTCGATCGCCGACGAGCGCGACCAGATCGCGGTCACTCCCGTCGGCGAGAACGAGCCGGAAGCCGCGAGCTATCTGCCGAAGTCGATGATCGTGAAGATCGTGAAGCCACGCGTCGAGGAGACGCTGGAGCTGGTGCGCGACCGGCTGAAAGCGTCCGGCTACGCCTCCGAGGCGCGCCGCGTGGTGCTCACCGGCGGCGCCTGCCAGCTCACGGGATTGCCCGAGCTTGCGCGTCGCATCCTCGACCGTCCGGTCCGCATCGGTCGCCCGTTGGGCGCCCGCGGGCTGCCGGAAGCCGCAAAGGGCCCGGCCTTCGCCGGTCCTGTCGGGCTGCTCGTCTTCCCCCAGGTCGCGGCGCTCGAGCATGTCGATCCCAAGCGGGCGCGCCGCGGCGGAGCGCCTGAGAAGAACACTTACATCCACCGGGTGGGCCGGTGGCTGAAGGAGAGTTTCTGAGCGGCGGCGCGGCGGCCGTCGATCAGGAAGGGGGCCGATCGCGCCCCTCCGATCGCCGAACTTTCGAATTGGCGCCCGTCGGAATGGCGCGACAAACCTTAGAGGCACGCGATGACCATCAACCTGAAGATGCCTGACATCCGGGAACTCAAGCCCCGCATCACCGTGTTCGGCTGCGGCGGCGCCGGCGGCAACGCCGTCAACAACATGATCGAGGCCGGCCTGATGGGCGTGGACTTCGTCGTCGCCAACACCGACGCGCAGGCCCTCACCCTCTCCAAGGCCGAGCGCATCATCCAGATGGGCGTTCAGGTCACCGAAGGCCTCGGCGCGGGCTCGCAGCCGGAAGTCGGCCGCGCGGCCGCCGAAGAGGTCATCGACGAGATTCGCGACCACCTCTCCGGCGCGCATATGGCCTTCATCACCGCCGGCATGGGCGGCGGCACCGGCACCGGCGCGGCCCCCGTGGTCGCCCGCGCGGCCCGCGAGGCCGGCATCCTGACCGTCGGCGTCGTGACCAAGCCGTTCCACTTTGAAGGCATGCGCCGGATGAAGACGGCGGAAGCCGGCATCGAGGAGCTGCAGAAGGCGGTCGACACCCTCATCGTCATCCCGAACCAGAACCTGTTCCGGGTCGCGAACGAGCGCACCACCTTCGCCGACGCCTTCGCGATGGCCGATCAGGTGCTCTATTCCGGCGTCGCCTGCATCACCGACCTGATGGTCAAGGAAGGCCTCATCAACCTCGACTTCGCCGACGTCCGCGCGATCATGCGTGAGATGGGCAAGGCGATGATGGGCACGGGCGAAGCTTCTGGCGACAAGCGCGCCGTCCAGGCCGCCGAAGCCGCCATCGCCAACCCGCTGCTCGACGACGTCTCGATGCGCGGCGCCCGCGGTCTGCTGATCTCGATCACCGGCGGCTCGGACCTCACGCTGTACGAAGTCGACGAGGCGGCCACCCGCATCCGCGAGGAAGTCGATTCGGAGGCCAACATCATCCTCGGCGCGACCTTCGACGAGAGCCTCGACGGCATCATCCGCGTGTCGGTCGTCGCGACCGGCATCGACCACATCCTCGAAGCCGGCCAGCAGAGCCCGGCCGAGCAGCGCGTGGCGGAACTCGCCAACCGCATCAAGCAGCAGCAGGCCCCGGCGGCTCGCTCGCCTGAGCCGCAGCCGCTGCCGCAGTTCCGCGCCCCGGCTCCGGCCCCCGAGGCCGAGAACCACTACGACGCGCAGATCGTCGCCGCGATTGAGGACGTCACGATCCGTCAGGCCGCGCCGAAGCAGGCCGTCATGGAGCAGCCGCTCCACGAGGAGGCGCATGCGGAGGAAGACCACGGCGTCGACCAGCCCTTCATCCCGCCGCACGCCGAACGCCCGGCCTCCCGCGCGCCCCGCATGCCGCAGATCGAAGATCTGCCGATGCCGGTCCAGCAGCAGCTCCGCGCGAACCGCGAGCAGGCTGAGGCCGCCGCCGGCGCGCCGGACAAGAAGCGCATGACGCTGCTGCAGCGCCTCGCGAATGGCCTGAGCGGCGGCAAGGAGGAGGGCCAATCGCCCCACGCTCCGCAGCAGCCGATGGCCCACGCCCCGCACCCGCAGGCGCCGCACGCTCCGGCCCCGAACCCCGACATGAACCGTCGCCCCCAAGCGCCGATCCATCGTCCGGCGCAGGGCCAGTTCGACCCACAGGGCCGCGCTCCCGTCTCGCACCCGCGCGGGCTCGAGGATGACCAGCTCGAAATCCCGGCCTTCCTTCGCCGTCAGGCGAACTGAGTCGGGGCTCCACGTCTGACTGAAAACGGGCCCGGATCGCGCCGCCGATCCGGGCCTCATCATTTCCAGCAGATGGACTTGTTTTGATGGTTGTCGGGGAGCGCTCGCTTAGTCTCGGTGAGACGACTTTGGCCGTGCGCGTCCACGCTCCTGTTGAGGTCGGCAGTCACTGGGAGTGCCAGTACGAAATCGACTGGCCCGATGGAGCGACGCTACGGGCCGCTTCCGGCGTCGACGCCCTTCAGGCGCTTCAGTTGACGTTTCAGATGATCGCTCTCGAACTCTACACCAGTCCGTATCATGAGGCAGGCGAACTCAACTGGCCCGGAGCCGGAGGAGGCTATGGCTTTTCCGCGCCCAAAGATCTGAGGGACGTTCTCATCGGCGACGATAAGCGCTTCGATGGCTGAGCTTCAGCAAGGTCGCGGGATAATAGCGGGGTTGGAGGAGATCTGAAGCGGGTGCGCGTCCAACTGTGGGTGGTTAACGCTCCGCGTGGCGTCCCTCCGGCCATTCCGCTATAGACATCGGCTGCGGCGTCTGCATCGTGCGCCCCGTGGATCGGCGAGCCGATCCGACTGATGTTTCGAATCGGATAGCGAGGCTCCCGATGGTCGTGCGTACGCCCTCAACTCAGGCGCTTCCGGGCAGCCGCCGCACGGTTCGCTTCGCCGTGCTGCTCGCAGCCGCATTGCCGATCGCGGGCTGCTCGATGTTCGACAAGAAGGAAGAGGTTGCGCCCGACGAGCCGGCCGACAAGCTCTATGGCGAAGGCCTGGGCGGCATCGAGAAGGGCGACTACGAGGCGGCGAACAAGAAGTTCGCCGAGGTCGACCGCCAGCACCCCTATACGGATTGGGGCCGCAAGGCGGTCCTCATGACCACCTACACGAACTATCGGCGCGGCAAGTACACGGACGCGATCCAGAGCGGCCAGCGCTACGTCCAGCTGCATCCGACGAGCCCCGACGCGGCCTACGCCCAGTATCTCGTCGGCATGTCCTATTACAATCAGGTCCCGGACGTCAGTCGCGACCAGGACACCACCCGCAAGGCGGTCGACGCTTTCGAGGAGCTGGTGCGCCGCTGGCCGAACAGCGAATACGCCGCGACCGCGCGCAACCGCATCAGCGTCGCCCGCGACCAGCTCGCCGGCAAGGAGATGCAGGTCGGCCGCTTCTATCTCTCGCGGCGCGACTACACTGGCGCGATCAACCGCTTCCGTGTCGTCGTCAGCCAGTACCAGCAGACCCGCCACATCGAGGAGGCGCTGCACCGGCTTGTCGAGGCCTATATGGCGCTCGGCATCACCGGTGAGGCGCAGACCGCCGCCGCAATCCTCGGCCATAACTATCCGGACAGCGAGTGGTACAAGGCGAGCTTCGCGCTGATGAACTCCAACGGCCTTAAGCCGCAGGAAAATCAGGACTCCTGGATCAGCCGCGCATTCCGCGGCGTCGTCGGCTGACTTAGAGCCCCGCGCGGGAGGACCCGTGCTCGCACGGCTATCGATCCGTGACATCGTCCTGATCGACCGCCTCGATCTCGATTTTGGCGACGGCCTCTCCGTGCTCACCGGCGAGACAGGCGCCGGCAAGTCGATCGTGCTCGACGCGGTCTCTCTGGCGCTCGGCGGACGGGGCGACGGCGGGCTGGTGCGCGCGGGCGAAGCGCAGGGCCAGGTGACGGCGGTGTTCGACCTCGCGCCGGACCATCCAGCGCGCGCCATCCTGAAAGAGCAGGACATCCCGGACGACGGCGATCTGTTCCTGCGCCGCGTGCAGGCCCGCGACGGGCGCACCCGCGCCTTCATCAACGATCAGCAGGTCAGCGTTCAGGCGCTGAAGACGCTCGGGACCGTTCTGGTCGAGATCCACGGGCAGCATGACGACCGCGCGCTGGTCGATCCCGCAGCTCATCGCACATTGCTCGACGCCTATGGCGGTTTGTGGCCCGAGCGGCTGGCTGTCTCCACGGCTTGGGACCGCCGCCGCGCGACCGCGAAGGCGCTCCGCGAGCATCAGGCGCAGGTCGAAGAGGCCCGCCGCGAGGCCGACTTCCTGCGCCACGCCAGCGAGGAGCTCTCGAAGCTCGCCGCTGAGGCCGGCGAAGAAGAGACACTCGCCGATCGCCGCCAATCCATGATGAAGGCGGAGAAGGCGGCGGAGGATCTCTCCGAGGCCTATGAGGCGATCGCCGGCTCGCGCTCGCCGGCGCACGGCATCGCCGACGCGATCCGCCGGCTGGAGCGCCGCTCCGCAGCGTCGCCCGAGTTGGTCGATCCCGCCATCAAAGCGCTCGACGCGGCTCTGGTCGCGCTCGACGAGGGCGGCGCGCATCTGAAGGCGGCCCTCGACGCCGCGGCGTTCGATCCGCGCGAGCTAGAGCGGATCGAGGAGCGGCTGTTCGCGCTTCGCGCGGCCTCGCGCAAATACGGCGCGCCGGTCGACGATCTCTCCGCGCTCGCCCGCAAATGCGCAAGCGAGCTCGAGGCGCTCGACGCTGGCGAGGCGCGGCTCGCGGCCCTGGCGGAAGAGGCGCAGGCGGCGGAGGCGGCCTATGAGTCCGCATCGGCTGCGCTCAGCGCCGCCCGACGGGCGGCCGCCGCAACGCTCGATGCGGCGGTGATGGACGAACTGCCCGACCTCAAGCTCGAACGCGCGCGCTTCATGACCGACATCGCCGACGAGCCGGCGGCCGCCGGCCCCGAAGGCGTCGATCGCGTCGAGTTCTGGGTCCAGACCAATCCCGGCACGCGCGCCGGTCCGCTCGCGAAGATCGCGTCCGGCGGCGAGCTTTCGCGCTTCATGCTGGCGCTGAAGGTCGCGCTGGCCGACCGCGGCTCGGCGCCGACGCTGGTCTTCGACGAGATCGACACCGGCGTGGGAGGGGCGGTCGCGGACGCCATCGGCGCGCGGCTCGCGAGGCTTGCGCGGCGGGTTCAGGTGCTGTCGGTCACCCACGCGCCGCAGGTCGCCGCGCGCGCCGGCCGCCACTTCCTGATCTCGAAAGGCGCGACGGGAGACGCGTCGAGCGTCGCGACCCGGGTGCAGGCGCTGGACGCCTCCGAGCGGCGCGAGGAGATCGCCCGCATGCTGGCCGGCGCCTCCGTCACGGACGAAGCGCGCGCCGCGGCGAAGCGGCTGATGGAGGGCGCTGCGTGACGAACGATGACGGCGAACTGCCGCCCTCGCTCGAAGATGCGGCCGCCGAGCACAAGAGGCTCGCCGAGGAGATCCGCGGCCACGACAGGCGCTATTACCAGGACGATGCGCCTACGATTTCCGATGGCGAATACGATGCGCTCCGCCGCCGGCTGAACGAGCTCGAGGCGCTGCATCCCGAGCTGAAAACTCCGGACTCTCCAAGCGAGACCGTCGGCGCCGCGCCCTCTGAGGCTTTCGCAAAAGTGCGGCACGCCGTGCCGATGCTGTCGCTCTCCAACGCGTTTTCCGACGACGACGTCGCCGAGTTCGTGGCGCGCGTCCGGCGCTTTCTGGATCTGAAGGCCGACCAGACGCTCAGCGTCGCTGCCGAGCCCAAGATCGACGGGCTCTCCGCCTCGCTCCGCTACGAGAAGGGCCGCTTCGTCCGCGGCGCGACCCGAGGCGACGGCGCGGTCGGCGAGGACGTCACCGCGAACCTCCGCACCATGGGCGACGTGCCGCAGCGGCTGAAGGGCGAAGACGTTCCTGACGTGCTCGAGGTCCGTGGCGAGGTCTATATGAGCCACGCCGACTTCGCGGCGCTCAATGTGCGTCAGGCGGAGGCGGGCAAACCCGTCTTCGCCAACCCGCGCAACGCCGCCGCGGGGAGCCTTCGCCAACTCGATCCCGCGAACACCAGGGCTCGGCCCCTGCGGTTCTTCGCCTATGCCTGGGGCGAGGCGAGCATCGTACCGGCGAAGACGCAAACGGAGATGGTCGGAAACCTCGGCCGCTGGGGCTTTCGCGTGAACGAACTCATGAAGGCGTTCGACACGGTCGAGGATCTCATCGCGCATTATCACGCCATCGAGGCCGAGCGCGCGAACCTCGGCTACGACATCGACGGCGTCGTCTACAAGGTCGAGAGTCTCGCCCTCCAGCGGCGCTTAGGTTTCGTCTCGCGCAGTCCCCGCTGGGCGATCGCGCACAAATTTCCGGCCGAGCAGGCCCAGACCGTGCTCGAGGGCATCGACATTCAGGTCGGCCGCACCGGCTCGCTGACGCCGGTCGCGAAGCTCCGACCCGTCACGGTCGGCGGCGTCGTCGTGCAGAACGCGACGCTCCACAACGAGGACGAGATCGTCCGCAAGGACGTACGCGTCGGCGACACCGTGATCGTCCAGCGCGCCGGCGACGTGATCCCGCAGATCGTGGCCGTGGTCGAGGACAAGCGGCCAAAGGACGCCAGGCCTTACGAGTTCCCGCACGTCTGCCCGGTCTGCGGCAGCCATGCGGCGCGCGACGAGGGCGAGGTCGTCTGGCGCTGCACGGGCGGGCTGACTTGCCGCGCGCAGGCCGTCGAGCGGCTCCGCCACTTCGTGTCGCGCAACGCAATGGACATCGAGGGGCTCGGCGAGAAGCAGATCGAGGCGTTCTACGAGTGGGGCGAGATCCGCGAGCCGGCCGACATCTTCACGGTCAAGGCGCGAGAGGAGGCGAACGGCCTCACCCGGCTGAAGAACCGCGACGGATGGGGCGAGGCTTCGGCGAACAAGCTATTCGCCGCGATCGAGGACGCCCGCACGCGCGAGGTGAACCGCGTGCTCTACGCGCTCGGCATCCGCCACATCGGCGAGATCAACGCCAAGCGGCTGATGCGCCATTACGGGACGGTCGACGCCTTGCGCGAAGCTGCGAAGGTCGCCACGCCCCCTGAAAAGGGCGTGAAAGGCGACAAGGGCAACGAAGCTTGGCGGGAGTTGGTCGACATCGAGGGCATCGGCGCGATCGTGGCGCAGGCTGCGGTCGAGTTCTTCCAGGAGCCGAAGAACGACCCGCCGCTCGACGCGCTGCTCAAGGAGCTGACGCCGTCCCCGATGGAGGCGATCGCGAAAAGTTCGCCGGTGACGGGGAAGACGGTCGTCTTCACCGGCACGCTTGAGCGCATGACCCGCGACGAGGCGAAGGCGATGGCCGAGCGGCTCGGGGCGAAAGTCTCGGGAACGGTGTCGAAGAAGACCGACATCGTCGTCGCCGGACCCGGCGCCGGCTCGAAGCTAACCAAGGCGCAGGAGCTCGGCGTCGAGACCCTGACCGAAGAGGAATGGCTCGCCCGCGTCGGGGATTAGGTGGAACGGGGTTCGGGCCCTGAACGTTGGATGAACAAGATGACAGAAACCCAGTTCCAGATTCTACTGACCCGCCAGCAGCGCGTTCTTGCGGTCCGGGGAGAGACCATCTGATGGGCCGTCTCGTCGTCGTTTCGAACAGGGTTCCCACTCCAACGCCCGGCACGCCGCCTGCAGGCGGGCTTGCAGTTGCGCTCGCAGGCGCGATGCAGGAGCGCGGCGGGATCTGGTTCGGCTGGAGCGGACGCACGCTGCCAGCGACTTCCGCCGCCCAGGAAGAGCCGGAGATGGTCGAACAGGGCCGCGTCACCTATGCGCTCGTCGACCTGACGGAGCGCGATCTCAACGACTATTACGCAGGTTTCTCCAACCGCATGTTGTGGCCGCTGCTGCATTACCGGATGGACCTCGCCGATTTCACCCGCGTGGCGCTCGCGGGCTACTACCGGGTCAATCAGCTGTTCGCACGGCTGCTCGCGCCGAAGGTTGAGCCCGACGATCTGATCTGGGTCCATGACTACCATCTGATCCCGATGGGCGGCGAGCTGCGCGCCAAGGGTCTGACCAACCGACTCGGCTTCTTCCTCCACATCCCGTTCCCGCCGCCGGACATCCTGACCGTGCTGCCGAATCACGCCGACATCGTGCGCGGGCTCGCGGCCTATGACGTCGTGGGCTTCCAGACGCCGAGCGACGTCGAGAATTTCGAGACCTATATCCGCCGCGAGAAGGTGGGCCACCGTCTCTCCGACGGTCGATTCGTCGTGCATGGGCGCGCGATCAAGGTCGGGGCCTATCCCGTCGGGATCGAGACCAAGGCGTTCACGGAGGCTGCGGAGCACGCCGCCAAGAACCCGCTGGTCAAGCGGATGAAGGAGAGTCTGCTTGGTCGACAGCTCATCATCGGCGTCGACCGGCTTGATTATTCCAAGGGCATCGCCGAGCGCATTCAGGCTTACGAGACCTTCCTGACGCTCGACGAGGAGTGGCGCGGCCGCTGCACCTATCTCCAGGTGACGCCGAAATCGCGCGAGGACGTGCCGGAATACGCCGCCATGGAGCGCGAGGTCGCGGAACTCGCGGGCCGGGTGAACGGCGCGCACTCGGATCTCGACTGGACGCCAATCCGCTACGTGAACCGCACCGTCGGCCGCAACGCGCTCGCGGGACTTTACCGGCTTGCACGCGTTGGTCTCGTCACGCCCTTGCGGGACGGAATGAACCTCGTCGCCAAAGAATATGTGGCGGCTCAGGATCCGGCGGATCCGGGCGTCCTGCTGCTGTCGCGCTTCGCCGGCGCCGCCCACGAGCTCGACATCGGAGCGTTGCTGACGAACCCTTACGACGTCGACGGCACCGCCGGAGCGCTTGCCAGGGCGCTTGAAATGCCGCTCGACGAGCGTGTTGACCGCTGGCGACGCATGTATGACCGCATCTCAAAGTTCGACGTCACGGACTGGAGAAAAGCCTTCATCGGCGCGCTTGAGGAGCCGGAACGGACGACGCCGAAGATCGCAGCGGTGCGTTGAGGCTCAGAATTCAAGAAACCGCGCAGGCTGCTCGATCTTGAGCCGTGAAACGGCTGCTTTGTCTCGCCCTGTGTGCTGATCGCACAGCCGCGACGGCGGTCCTCGCCGTGTCGGATCAGAAGGTCCCGTGAATGGCGCGTCGTCGTGGTCGCAACTTCATCGAACGGTTCATCGGCCGCTTTTCCAACTCACTGTCGAGTTCGGCCGGCTTCCTGATCGTCAACGCGATCATGGCGGTCGGCCTGGTTTTGACCTGGCTCGATCTCCTCCACGACGACGTTTACACGCTCGCTCTGTCGATCGCCGCCATCACGATCACCAATGCGGTTCTGGTCGCGCAACGGCGTGACACAGAGGCGGTGCACGCGAAGCTGGACGAGCTCGTCAGGTCCTCCGAGGCCCGGAACCAGGTCATCGGTATCGAGAAGGACGAGTGACGCTTCGGGCGCTCAGCCGCCCGTGGTCGACATATGCCGCGCCACTGCGGGCTTGGCGTTGCGCCGGTCGATGATGAAGTCGTGGCCTTTGGGCTTGCGGGTGATGGCCTCGCGGATCGCCTCGACCAGCAGGTCGTCGTTCGCGCTGGCCCGCAAGGGCTCCCGCAGATCCGCGGCGTCCTCTTGGCCGAGGCACATGTAGAGCGTGCCGGTGCAGGTCACGCGGACGCGGTTGCAGCTCTCGCAGAAATTGTGGGTCATCGGCGTGATGAAGCCGATGCGCCCGCCGGTCTCGGCGACCGAGACGTAACGCGCCGGCCCGCCGGTGCGATAAGGAATGTCGTTCAGCGTCCAGCGCTGGCCAAGGCGGGCTTTCACGAGGCTGAGCGGCAGATACTGGTCGGTGCGATCGCCGTCGATATCGCCGAGCGGCATGGTCTCGATCAGCGAGAGGTCCATGCCCTTGCCATGCGCCCATTCCGCGATCGAGGCGATCTCGTCCTCGTTCACGCCACGCAGCGCGACGGTGTTGATCTTGATCTTGAGGCCGGCCTTCAGCGCGGCGTCGACGCCGGCGAGCACGACAGAGAGGTCGCCGCGGCGGGTGACCTCACGAAACTTGTCCGGGTCCAGCGTGTCGATCGAGACGTTCAGCCGGCGCACGCCCGCGGCGTAGAGCTCTTCAGCGTAGATACCGAGGCGGCTGCCATTGGTAGTGAGCGTCAGCTCCTCCAGTGCGCCTGTCTTGATCTGGCGGCCGAGCGAACGGATCAGCGTCATCAGGTCCCGCCGGACGAGCGGTTCGCCGCCCGTGAGGCGGAGCTTGCGCACGCCGAGCCCGATGAAGGCGGTGCACAGCCGGTCGAGCTCCTCAAGCGTGAGCAGGTCGCGCTTGGGCAGGAAGGTCATGTTTTCCGACATGCAATAGACGCAGCGGAAGTCGCAGCGGTCGGTGACCGACACGCGCAGATAGGAGATCGCGCGCTGGAACGGATCGATCAGCGGAGCGGGGGCGAGAGAAGGAATGGCGTCCATCAGGCGCTTCAGCAGCTTTCGCGTTTCGCGCGGCGCGCCAAAGGTCCGCTTAGCGGGGGCGCTTGCGTCGAAAGGGGTGGTCCGCGACAAGCTAGGCGCCCGGACCCCTTCCGTAAAGGGTCCGGACGCTTCGGGAGGTATGACGATGGCGGATGACGCGACCTGGCCGACCGAGCTCAGGCTGTCGCCGGACGGGCGGACGCTGACCGTCGCCTGGGGGGACGGAACGCGCCACGCGATCACGGCCGAGCTGCTGCGCGTCGAGAGCCCGAGCGCCGAGGTGCAGGGTCATTCGGCCGAGCAGAAGACCGTTGTTCCGGGCAAGCGGAACGTGACGATCCGTGACGTGCAGGAGGTCGGCTCCTACGCGGTGCGCCTGGTGTTCGACGACGGCCACGACACGGGCATCTACACCTGGCCCGCCTTGCGCCGCTTCGGCGAGGAGGGCGACGAGATGTTCCGGGATTACGAGGAGGCGCTGGAGGCGAAGGGCCTCAGGCGCTGAGGCCGGCAGGTCGCCGCCTCGTCAGGGGCGACCACGCCGGCGAGAGCAGCACGAAGGATGTGATCGGCAGCCCGAGCGCGCGAAATGCGAGACAGCGGTGCGCCAGGATGATCGCCGGCGCGGTCACGCGGAGGCGCAGGGGCGTGCTGCGCTGAAACAGCGTACGCCGCAGCGCGCGGTTCGCGACGGTGACGTCCGCGAGCAGCGGCCCGTATCCGGCCGATCCCCAATCGAGGATGGTCGTCCGCCCCGCAGCGTCGATCATGAGGTTTTCGAGCGAAAGATCGCCGTGGCTGAAGGCGCGCCGCGCCATCAGCCGGGGATCGACGGGGGAGGGGCCGATGGTCCTCGATAGCGGACGCCCGATTCCGGCAAGTTCCATGGGGATGCTCAGGCCGGCGATCGTTCGTTGAGCGACGACGAGGGCCTCGAGCGCCTGACGAGCCGAAACGCGGCCCGCGCGCAGAGCGTCCGCGTAAGTCTCGCCCGCGACGCGCTCGCCGATGATCGCGAGCCGCCCGTCGAGGCGGACGATCTCGTCCACCCGCCAGGCCGCCGCCCCAGCCGCGCGTGCGGCGCGGGTTACGTCGAACTCGCGGGCGACGCGACGCAGCTTGCGCGAGCGCCTGAAAATCTTCGCTACGCGGCCATCGCAGAGCGCGTGCACCTCAGACCTGAGGCCGCGGCCGATTCGCGGCCCGAGCTCCGTTACGGCTAGGGTCCGCAGGACCGTCCGTTCATTGGTCGCGACATGCTGGATCAAGGCGCGCGACTTCGAGCGCGAAACGCCTCCGACGTCAAACCCGCGGCGCGATCAGCCTAGTTCGGGACGGCCAGCCTGTCGGCCTCGGCGTCCTTTCGCGAGACCCAGCCGCAGTCGCACATCTTCTGCAGGATCTCTTCCGGCGTCTCAACGACGCCGACGCAGTGAGTCCGGTCCATCGAGCTGGTCAGCATGTCGATCGTCGTCTTGTCGCCGTAACGGCGCATATGCACCGCGAGCGACATGTTCACGAAAATCTCGTGCTTGCCTGGTGTGGTGAGCTGAAGCCATTGCATGGCGGTCCTCCTCGCGCATCTTGTCGTGCCGATGCGTCAACTTGGAAAGCTAGCGCGTCGCCCAAGTCTCGGCCAGCCGAAACCTTGCTGCGCCGCAAGAAGAGCGCGTAGCAATAAGTAGCGCGCCCGGCCGTTTTATCGGAACATCGCGCGCATCCTGGCGCCGATATCGACCCGCGGGAGAGGACCGCGCGCGGCCTCGTTCTCCGCCGATGGCGGCGGCCAGCGCAACTGCTCGAATCGGTCGAGCATGGCCTTCGTGATGAAACGCGTGCGGGCGGCGTAGACGTGGCGGTCGCCATGCGCCCGCTGCTGGTGGGTGAAGAAGCGCTGCGGCAGCAGGATGCGCAGATCATCCTTCGCCCGCGTCATGGCGACGTAGAGGAGCCGCCGCTCTTCCTCGAGGTCGGCGGATGCGCCGACGCCGAGGTCCGAGGGCATGCAGCCGTCGACCCCGTTCAGCACGAACACCGAGCGCCATTCCTGGCCCTTGGCGGAGTGGATGGTGGACAGGATCAGATAATCTTCGTCGCGGGACGGCGGCCCCGCCTCGTCGCTGGTCGCGTCCGGCGGGTCGAGCGTGACTTCGGTCAGGAAGCGCTCGCGCGAGGGATAGCTCGCGGCGATCTGCTCGAGTTGAGCGAGGTCGAGCGCGCGAACGCCTGCATCGTCGTGGATGCGTTCGAGATGCGGCTCGTACCATCGTCGCGCGAGGCCGATCTCCGCCGGCCAGCCGCCCTGACCGTGCGCGATGGCTGCGACGGCCGCGACGAAGCCCGTCCAGTCGGCGCCTGCGCGGGGAGGGGCGGGCTGGGCAAGCAGGGTTTCAAGCGGGGCGGGGGAGGCGACCACGGCGTCGAGGATCTTCGACGCCGATCCCGGCCCGACGCCCGGCAGCAGCTGCGCCGCACGAAAGCCCGCCACGCGGTCGCGTGGGTTCTGGGCGAAGCGCAGGATCGAAAGCAGATCCTTGACGTGCGCGGCGTCGAGAAATTTCAGGCCGCCGAACTTTACGAACGGGATATCGCGCCGGACAAGTTCCAGCTCCAGCGCCGCGCTGTGGTGCGAGGTGCGAAACAGCACGGCCTGCGACTTCAGCGTCGCGCCGGCTTCGCGGTTCTCCAGCACGGAGTCGGCGACATAGCGGGCCTGTTCGGCCTCGTCGCGAATCGAGACGAGGCGCGGCAGCGCGCCATCGCCACGCTCCGAGCGCAAATTCTTGGTGAAGCGCTCCTGGGCGAGCGAGATGACGGCGTTCGCGGCGTCGAGGATCGGGGCAGTCGAGCGATAGTTGCGGTCGAGGGTCACGATCTCGGCGGGAGGCGAGAACGTTTTCGGAAAGTCGAGGATGTTGCGTACTTCCGCCGCCCGAAACGAATAGATCGACTGCGCGTCGTCGCCGACCACCGCAAGGCCGCGCCCGTCGGGCTTGAGGCCGGTCAGGATCGAGGCCTGAAGGCGGTTGGTGTCCTGGTATTCATCGACCATCACGTGGTCGAACAGCGCGCCCATTTCGGCCGCGATCGCGGGCTCCGCCGCCATCTGCGCCCAGTAGAGCAGCAGGTCGTCGTAATCGAGCACGTTCTGGCGCTGCTTGGCCTCGACATAAGCCTGGAACAGCGCCTTCAGCTCCGCCGTCCAGCCGGCGCACCACGGGAAGGCGGCGGCCAGCGCCTGCTCGACTGAGCTCTCGGCGTTCACGGCGCGCGAATAGATCGCGAGGCACGTTCCCTTGGTCGGAAACCGCTTGGGCGCCTTCGAGAGGCCGGCCTCGTGGCGGACGAGGTTCATCAGGTCGCTAGCGTCCTCGCGGTCGAGGATCGTGAACTGCTGGTCTAGCCCGATGGTCTCGGCGTAGCGGCGGATGAGGCGGGCGCCGATCGCATGGAAGGTGCCGGCCCAGGGCAGGCTGTCGGCGATCCCCGCCTTCGGCCCGAGCGCCTTGATCGCAATCCGCTCCGCCCGCCGGGTCATCTCGGCGGCCGCGCGGCGGGAGAAGGTCAGCAGCAGGATGCGGCGCGGGTCGGCGCCGCAGGCGACCAGATGAGCGACACGGTGGGCGAGCGTGTTGGTCTTTCCCGAGCCCGCGCCGGCAATCACCAGCAGCGGCGCTCCGGCCGCGCCCTTCGGCCCGACGCCATGCTCGACCGCACGCCGTTGCTCGGGGTTGAGCGTCTCGAGATAGGCGGCTGCAGGCACGAATCGACGCTCCGGAACGACGGTTCGAGGAGGCGCCATTCACTGTCTGTTCGCAAGGGCGTCAAGTCTGCGTCGCCTCATCCGGGCTTTCGCATGGTGAAGCGGGACGCCGCTCCATCCGGCTCGACAGAGACAATTTCGCCACCGGCCTCCCGCGCGGCGTTCGGGACGTCGATACCGGCGAGAGGATCGTCACTGATCACGACAATTTGCTCTCCCGTCCGAGCGCGGCCGAGCGCGCGCTTCGCCTTGAGCGCCGGGAGCGGACAGCGCAGTCCGCGGAGGTCGAACCCGCAGCCGCGGCTCATCAGCGTCGGTCACGGACAACCCATTGATTGGAAACGTTTTGCAATCGGAGCGACGGTATCTTGCGAAGCGGCATGCTGCGCATGCTAACAGCCTCTGTTAACACGATTTTCTTGCTCGGCGACGACTTGGAATAGTTTGACATTGAAAGCAGGCGAGTCGTAGCCTCATACCCTGAAGCTGGCATGGAGCCGGTTGTCGAGCGCTTCGTCCGATGGAACGCGAGCGCCTATAGGGGAGGATGCATCCCTCATGATCGGCGAATTTTCCCGCCGCCAGTTCCTTCGGACTGCGGGCGCAGGGATCGCCGGGACAACGCTCGGAGCGATGGGCTTTGGCGGCGCTGAACAAGCGCTCGCCCAGGCGGTGCGGCCCTTCAGGCTCGCCCAGACCACCGAGACCCGGAACACCTGCCCGTATTGCTCTGTCGCGTGCGGCATCATCATGTACGGTCTCGGCGACCGTTCCAGGAACACCCAGGCGTCGCTCATCCATATCGAGGGCGACCCGGACCATCCGGTGAACCGAGGCACGCTTTGCCCCAAGGGCGCCGCGCTGCTCGACTTCGTGAAGGCCGACACGCGGCTGAAGCACCCGATGTACCGCAAGCCCGGCTCGGACAAGTTCGAGCGGGTGACGTGGGACTTCGCGCTGGACCGCATCGCGCGCCTCATGAAGGACGACCGCGACGCGAACTTCATCGAGAAGAACAAGGACGGCGTAACCGTCAACCGCTGGACGACGACGGGCTTCCTGGCGGCGTCCGCGACCACGAACGAAACGGCGACGCTGACCTACAAGGTGGTCCGCTCCGCCGGCATGCTGGTGTTCGACAACCAAGCGCGCGTCTGACACGGACCTACGGTGGCGAGTCTCGCCCCTACGTTCGGTCGCGGCGCCATGACGAACACATGGCAGGACATCAAGAACACCGACCTCGTCGTCGTCATGGGCGGCAACGCGGCGGAGGCGCATCCGTGCGGCTTCAAATGGGTGATCGAGGCGAAGGCCAATCGCGGCGCGAAGCTCGTGGTCGTCGACCCGCGCTATACGCGGACCGCGTCGGTCTCAGACTTCTACTGTCCGATCAGGCCGGGCACGGACATCGCCTTCCTCGGCGGCGTCATCAACTATCTGCTGGCGAACGACAAAATTCAGCATGAGTACGTGAAGGCGTTCACCAACGCCTCCTACCTGATCAAGCCCGAGTTCGGCTGGAACGAGGGGCTGTTCACGGGCTACGACGAGACCAAGCGCGGCTACGACACGTCGAGTTGGGACTATCAGCTGGGCGAGGACGGCTTCGCCAAGATCGACGACACGTTGCAGGACCCGCAATGCGTCTACCAGCTCATGAAGAAGCATTTCGCGGTCTACACGCCGGAGATGGTGGAGCGGATCTGCGGTTCGCCTAAGGACAAGTTCCTGAAGGTGGCCGAGATGATGTCGGAGTGCTCCACCCCGACGAAGACCATGACGTCGCTCTACGCGCTTGGATGGACCCAACACTCCAAGGGCGCGCAGAACATCCGCGGCATGGCGATGATCCAGCTCTTGCTGGGCAATATCGGCGTTCGCGGCGGCGGCATGCAGGCTCTGCGCGGCCACTCGAACATCCAGGGCCTGACCGACCTCGGCCTGATGTCCAACCTGATCCCCGGCTACCTTAACATGCCGACGGACAAGGAGAAGGACCTCGGGGCCTACATGTCGACCCGCGGCTTCAAGCCGCTGCGGCCGGGCCAAACCAGCTACTGGCAGAACTACAAGAAGTTTTTCGTCTCGTTCCAGAAGTCGATGTGGGGCGACGCCGCCAAGGTCGAGAACGACTGGGCCTATGACTGGCTGCCGAAGCTCGACGTCACCTACGACGTGCTGCGCGCCTTCGACCTGATGGCGAACGGCAAGATGAACGGGTACTTCTGCCAGGGGTTCAACCCGCTGATGACCTTCCCGGACAGGGGCAAGATCACCAAGGCGCTGTCGAAGCTCAAATTCCTGGTGACGATGGACCCGCTGGAGACGGAGACCTCGCGCTTCTGGGAGAACCACGGCGAATATAACGAGGTTAAGTCGGCCGACATCCAGACCGAGGTGTTCCAGCTCCCGACGAGCTGCTTCGCCGAGGACGAGGGCTCGCTGGTTAATTCGAGCCGCTGGCTGCAGTGGCACTGGCCGGCGGTGAAGCCGCCGGGCGAGGCGAAGCTCGACACCGAGATCATGGCGCAGATCTATCTGCGGCTGAAGGCGATGTACCAGGAGGAGGGCGGCAAGCTCCCCGACCCGATCGTCAACCTGCGCTGGCCCTACGCCAATCCGGAGGACCCGACGCCTGAAGAGCTCGCGAAGGAGATGAACGGCGCCGCGCTCGCCGACGTCACCGATCCGACCGACCCGACCAAGATTCTTGTCGCTAAGGGCAAGCAGCTCGACACCTTCGCCCAGCTCAAGGACGACGGTTCGACCTTCTCGTTCTGCTGGATCTACGCCGGCTGCTTCACCGAGTCCGGCAACCAGATGGCGCGCCGCGACGTCTCCGATCCCGGGGACGCGGGCCTTGCGCCGAAATGGGCGTGGGCGTGGCCGGTCAACCGGCGCATCCTCTACAACCGCGCCTCGTCCGACGTGAACGGCAAGCCGTGGGATCCCTCGCGCAAGCTCGTCTACTGGACGGGCGAGAAGTGGGGCGGGTTCGACGTGCCCGATTACGGTCCGACCATCAGGCCGGAACAGTCCGTCGGGCCGTTCATCATGAACCCGGAAGGGGTCGCGCGACTGTTCAGTCGCGGGATGATGCGCGACGGGCCGTTCCCGAGCCATTACGAGCCGTTCGAGTCGCCGGTCGCGAACGTCATCGCTCCGAAGATCCGCGGCAATCCCGCCGCGCGCATCTTCAAGGACGATCTCGTCGCGCTCGGAACGCCCGACAAATACCCGTACGTCGCGACGAGCTACCGCCTGACCGAGCACTTCCACCAGTGGACCAAGCATGTCTGGGTCAACGCGGTGCTGCAGCCCGAATTCTTCGTCGAGATCTCCGAGCAGCTCGCGAAGGAGAAGGGCATCGATAAGGGCGGCTGGGTCCGGGTCTGGTCGAACCGCGGCTCGGTGAAGGCCAAGGCCGTCGTCACGAAGCGCATCAAGCCGCTGATGGTCGACGGAAAGCCGGTTCACGTCGTCGGCATTCCCCAGCACTGGGGCTTCATGGGCAAGACGAAGAAGGGCTTTCACCCGAACTCGCTGACCCCGTTCGTCGGCGATGCGAACATCGAGACGCCCGAATACAAGGCGTTCCTCGTCAACATCGAGGCGATCGCCTCGGGTCCCGTGGCGTGAGGGAGGGCTGAACCATGTCTAGCTACCAGTCCCTCGACATCAAGCGGCGCTCGGCGACGGAGTTCACGCCGCCGGCCATCCGCTCCACGGGCCTCGAGGTCGCCAAGCTCATCGACGTCTCGAAGTGCATCGGCTGCAAGGCCTGCCAGTCGGCATGCCTGGAGTGGAACAATTTGAAAGAGGACGTCGGCGTCAATGTCGGCGTCTACGACAACCCGCACGACCTGACGCCGCACAGCTGGACGCTGATGCGGTTCAGCGAGTGGGACAATCCCGACACCGGGAACATGGAATGGCTGATCCGCAAGGACGGCTGCATGCACTGCGAGGATCCGGGCTGCCTCAAGGCGTGCCCGGCCCCCGGCGCGATCGTTCAGTACACGAACGGCATCGTCGACTTCATCTCGGAGAACTGCATCGGCTGCGCCTATTGCGTGAAGGGCTGCCCCTTCAACATCCCGCGCATCTCCGCCGTCGACCGCAAATCCTACAAATGCACGCTTTGCTCCGACCGTGTGGCGGTGGGGCAAGGGCCGGCCTGCGCCAAGGCCTGCCCGACGGCTGCGATCATGTTCGGCTCGAAGACGGACATGCAAGAACAGGCGGCGCGGCGCGTCGAGGACCTGAAGTCGCGCGGCTACGCCAATGCCGGCCTGTACGATCCGGCCGGCGTGGGCGGCACGCACGTGATGTACGTGCTGCACCACGCCGACAAGCCGGAAATCTACCACGGTCTCCCGAACGACCCGAAGATCAGCCCGCTCGTGAACGCCTGGAAGGGCGGGGCGAAGCTGCTCGCCCTCGGGGCGATCGCCTTCGCGGCGGTCGGGGCCTTCTTCCACCACACCGTGGTCGGCCCCAACAAGGTGTCGCCGACTGATGAGGAGAATGCGGCTGATCTGGTGGAGGAGGCCGAGAACGGCTCGCCTCAGCCCGAACCGACGAGGGCAGGCTGATGGCGATCGACGTCGAACGCACCTCCGTCCGTCCGCTCGTCGAGCATACGGTGATCGACCGCTACCACGCCAAGGCGCGGGTGAACCACTGGGTGACGGCCATCACCTTCACCCTCCTCACTTTGAGCGGCCTCGCGCTCTTCCACCCCGGGCTCTACTGGCTCACCGCGTTCTTCGGCGGCGGGTCGGGCACGCGGGCGATCCATCCTTGGTTCGGCGTGGTGCTGCTGATGAGCTTCTCGCTGCTCTTCATCCAGTTCTGGAAGCACAACTTCTGGAACCGTGACGACACGCAGTGGGTGAAGCAGATCGACGATGTCGTGAAGGGCGACGAGGAGCACTTGCCAGAACTCGACAAATACAACGCCGGCCAGAAGATCGTGTTCTGGCTGATGGCGCTGTTCATCCTGATCCTGTTCTGCACCGGCCTGGTGATCTGGGACCAGTACTTCCACGGAATCGTCACGATCGAGACCAACCGCTTGGCCGCGCTGGTGCACTCAGCGATCGCGATCTGCGCGATCCTGCTGCTGATCGTGCACGTCTATGCCGGTATCTGGGTGAAGGGCTCGGTGCGCAGCATGACGCAGGGCAACGTCACGGGCGGCTGGGCCTGGCGGCACCATCGCAAATGGCTGCGGCGCGAAGTCAGAGGCGCGGAGCCCGGCGGGAGCACCGAGGGTTGAAAACAAAGAACGGCGGCGGGGATTTCTTCCCGGCCGCCGTTCTTAGTCAGTCTATGTCGGACGGCTCAGAGGCCGCCGAGGCCGTAACGGTGCGCCTCGTAGGTGGCGCGGCCGGACTTTTCGAGGTTCGCGACGATGTCGCGGAAGAGGTTCGCGAGGGTGTCGAACAGGCTGGACTTCGAGGCGGCCTGGAAGAAGAGAGCGGTCATGACGTGCACCTTGGATGCGGCGGCTTGGGACCACCGTGTTTCGTGTCTGGTATGTGGCATACCAGAGGTACGCGCAGAACTCGGCTTCTGGCATGCCAGATTTGCGAAAACCGCATCGCGACGTTCAGAATTTCTTAGCACTCGCCTAAAGTAGCACCTATCATTGATTCAACTGCGTTTTTCCTGAAATTCTTGCCTTCGATAGCCGCTGCCTGCCGCCGACCATTCATGATCCGCGGCGCCGCAGCCGCCGGACGAAGCGTGGCGTATCCGCGCACGCGCCAACGCGTTAAGCTTCCAACACATCGCATGCGGAGCCGTCTCCTGGTCGATTTCTCGTCCATCTCGCCCCAGCCCGACATCATCGGCGGCGTATCGGAGCCCGACTTCGCGGTCGCCCCGAAGCCCGAAACGATGTTCGCCGTCCGGGCCATGCGCTTCCGCTCGCTCGCGGAAGGCCATCCGCTCGGCGATTATCTCAGCTTCCTCGGCCGGCTCTGTGATGCGCAGCACGCGATCCAGCAGGGCTTGGCGCTGCCCGAGAGTCCGGACGAAGCCGCGCTGGAGCGCTCGGCTGAATTCGGCATGCCCCCGGTCGATCGCGCCCGCATCGAGCTCGGCGCGCTGCTCGACGAGACCTTCCTGCGCCTGCTCGCCGACATGGAGACCGTCGCCGCGCCCGCGCAGACTATGGCGGCCCGCGCCCGGCTCGCGGCCGATCCGGCGCTTCGCCGGACGGTGCTCGCCGAAGCTCTGGAAAATTCCGCGTCGGTCGACGCGCTCGCCGAGCATGTCTTCGCCGCGGCGGCGCTGCAGGTTCATTTCGCACGACTCGCGGCCGCAGTCGGGGCTTCGCGGCTTGTTCCGGTCGGCGCGGGGGCCTGCCCGTGCTGCGGCGGCGCGCCGGTCTCGAGCCTGCTGGTCAGCTGGTCGGCCACCCACGGCTCACGCTACGTCGCCTGCGGCCTTTGCGGCACGCTCTGGAATCAGGTCCGCGTGCGCTGCGTGATCTGCGAGAGCACCAAGGGCATCGCCTATTACGCGCTGAGCGAAGAGGGCGAAGCGGTCGAAGCAAAGCCAGCGAAGCGGCGCGAGGACGAGGCGACCGCCAAGGCCGAAACGTGCGACGCCTGCAAGAGCTACCTCAAGATCTTCTACCAGACGCTTGATCCGCAGGCGGATCCGGTCGCCGACGACGTCGCGACGCTTGGCCTCGACCTCAAGGTCCGGGAGGGCGGCTGGGGCCGCGCCGCTTTCAATCCCTTCCTTCTCGGCTATTGATGGTTCCCACGCGTTTCCGCGAGGGCCGAGGAGCCGTGACCGACGCGAGCTTGATCGAGCGCAAGGCGCAGTTGCCGTCCGTCGACCGCGTGATGGCGACCGATGCCGCGCGGGTGGCCGCCGAGACCTATGGCCGGACCGCTGCGGTTGCGAGCGTCCGTGCGAGCCTCGATGAGATTCGCCCGGCATGGCTCGCGGGCGCATCCGTTGATGTCGCGCCGGAGCGGATCGCGGCGGCCGCGACGCTTCGGCTCGAGGGCGCGGAGCAGCCCAGCCAGCGGCGCGTGATCAATCTCACCGGCACGGTGCTGCACACCAATCTCGGCCGCGCCCTCTTGGCGGAGGAGGCGATCGCCGCCGTCACCGCCGCGATGCGCAGCCCAACCGCGCTCGAGTTTAATATTGCGAGCGGGCAAAGGGGCGAGCGCGACGACCATGTGCGCGGTCTGCTGCGGGAACTTACCGGCGCGGAGGATGCGGTCGTCATCAACAACAACGCTGCCGCCGTTCTACTAACGCTGAATTCGCTGAGTGAGGGGCGCGAGACCATCGTCTCGCGCGGCGAGTTGATCGAGATCGGAGGCTCGTTCCGGCTGCCCTCCATCATGGCGCGCGCCGGCGCGAAGCTCGTCGAGGTCGGCACGACCAACCGCACCCATCTCTCGGACTATGCGGAAGCCGCCGGCCCCGACACCGCGCTGATGATGAAGGTGCATCCCTCGAACTACCGGATCGAGGGCTTCACCAAGGAGGTTTCCGCGCGCTCGCTTTCGCCACTCGCGCGCGAAAAGGGCGTGCCGCTCGTCGACGATCTCGGCTCAGGCGTCCTGGTCGATCTCTCCAACCACGGCCTCGCCCGCGAACGCACGGTTCAGGAGGCGGTGGCCGACGGCGCGGACCTCGTCACATTTTCCGGCGACAAGCTGCTCGGCGGTCCGCAGGCTGGGCTCGTCGTCGGCCGGGCCGATCTCGTGAAGCGGCTCGCCAAAAATCACCTCAAGCGCGCGTTGCGCCTCGACAAGCTCCGCCTCGCCGCTCTCGAGGCCACTCTCAAGCTCTATCGTGACCCGGACCGGCTCGCCGGCCGCCTGCCGACGCTCGCTTTGCTGACGCGGCCGCCGGAAGCGCTGAAGGCGCAGGCCGCGCGGCTGCTGCCCGCGCTCGCGCGCGCCGTAGGCGCCGATTACGAAACGGCGGTCACGGACACGCGAAGCCAGATCGGCTCCGGCGCGCTGCCGCTGGAGACGATCCCGAGCGGCGGCTTCGCCATACGCGCGCTCTTGGGGGGATCGTCCGCGCTGATCGCGCTCGCAGCCGCGTTCCGGGCGCTGAGCGTTCCGGTCATCGGCCGCATCGCGGAGGATCGCCTGGTTCTAGACCTCCGCGCGCTTGATGACGAAGCGGTCTTCGTCGCGGCGCTCGACGAGATGACGCGCGCGAGGGCCGCGACTTGAGCTGGTTCGGCAAGTTCTTCGGCGACAAGCCGGAATCCGAGGAGGAGCAGGACGCGGCCGATGTCGAGGCGCTGCTCGATTCCGCCTATTCCGCCGCGGAGAGGGGAGACTACGAGAGCGCGATCGCGATGTGGAGCGAACTTGCGGAAGCCGGCGTGCCGCGTGCGCAGAGCAATCTCGGCGCCTGCTATGCGGAAGGGTTCGGCGTCCTGCGCGACCTTGAGGTTGCCGCGTCGTGGTTCGCACGCGCGGCGGAGGCGGGCGACGCCGTCGGCCAGCGCAATCTGGCGGCGCTGCACTTCAAGGGCGAGGGCGGCGCGCAGCAGGATGACGCCACGGCCTACGCGCTCTACCTCGCGGCGGCGGAAGCTGGCGACGCGGCGGCGCAGGACATGCTGAGCTGGATGCTGTTGGAGGGGCATGGCGTGGAGCCCGATCCCATCGAATCCCGCCGCTGGGCGCTCGCCGCCGCCGAACGGGAGGTCGCGACTTCGATGACGCGGCTCGGCCTGATCGCGCACAACGCGCTCGGCATGGAGCGCGACCCGGAGGAAGCCGCGCGCTGGTGGTACGAGGCGGCGCGCCGGGGCGATCCAGACGGTCAGGCGATGCTCGGCGCGGCGCTGCATATGGGCGGAGGCGTCGAGAAGGACGACCGCGCCGCGCTCGTCTGGCTCACGCGCGCGGAGGATGGCGGCAGCCTGCTCTCCGCGCCGTTCCTCGGCGCCGTCAGGGGCGCGCTCGACGAAGAGCAGATCGCCCAGGCCGAGGCGATTGCCCGCAAGCCTCTGGTCGAGGAGGCTGAGGAGCCGGGAGCCGCGCAGTGATCGTCGGCACGGCCGGCCACATCGATCACGGCAAGTCGGCGCTGGTGCGCCGGTTGACGGGGGTCGATCCGGACCGGCTCAAGGAAGAGAAGGCCCGCGGCGTCTCGATCGACCTCGGCTTCGCCTACCTCCCCCGGCCGGACGGCGCGACGCTGGGCTTCGTCGACGTGCCCGGGCACGAGCGGTTCGTCCGCCACATGCTGGCCGGCGCGAGCGCGATCGACTTCGTGCTGCTCGTCGTCGCGGCGGATGACGGGCCGATGCCGCAGACCCGCGAACATCTCGCGATTCTCGACATGCTGGGCGTCTCCCGCGGGCTCGTGGTGATGACGAAGAGCGATCTCGCCGACGCCGAGCGCCGCGCCACCGTCGAGGCCGAGATCTCGGAGCTGACGCGCGGCGCCGCGCTCGAAGGCGCCGACGTGCTGCCGTTCTCCTCGATTACGGGGGAAGGCGAGGGCGAACTGCTCGAACGGCTCGACGCCGAGCGCGCCCGGTTCATCCGCCCTGCGCAGACCGGCCGTTTCCGGCTCGCCATCGATCGCTGCTTCACGCTCACCGGCGCCGGCGTTGTGGTCACTGGCGCCGTGCGCGACGGCGTGGTGCGGGTCGGCGATCAGATCGTGGTCTCGCCCTCAGGAATCACGGCGCGAGTGCGCGGCATCCATGCCCAGAATCGGCCGGCGGAGGAGGGCCGTCCCGGCGAGCGCTGCGCGCTGAATCTCGCCGGACCCGGCGTCTCGAAGGAGGCGATCCGGCGCGGCGACGTGGCGCTCGATCCTCATCTGCACGCGCCGACGGACAGGATCGACGTCGAGCTCCGGGTGCTCGCCTCCGAACCGAAGGCCCTCGCCGCTTGGGCGCCGCTGCGGCTGCATTGCGGCTCTGCCGAGCTCGCCGCCCGGCTGGTCCCGATCGAAGGCGATGCGATCAGGCCGGGCGAGATGGCGCGCGCGCAGCTCGTGCTGGAAAAGCCGATCGCGGCAGTCGCGCTCGATCGTTTCGTCCTTCGCGATGGAGCCGGGGGCCGCACCATTGCGGGCGGCCGCATCCTCGATCTGCGCGCTCCTGCGCGAAAGCGCCGGTCGCCGGAGCGGCGCGCCCAGCTCGATGCGCTGGCGATCTCCGATCATGGCGAGGCGTTGCGGGCCTTAATGGCCGTGCCGCCTCACGCGGTCGAGCTCGACGCCTTCTTCCGCGACCGCAACGTCGCGCCGGATGCGCAAGGGGCGATCGTCGCCAGGCTCGGCCTCGTTCGCCTTGCTCGGGGAACTGCGGCGCTCAGCGCCGCGACCTGGGCGGCGTTCGGCCAAGCCATCGCCGCCGCGCTCGCCCTCCACCATGCCGAAAACCCGGACCTGCAGGGGATCGGCGCGGAGCGGCTGCGGCTCTCGATCGAGCCCGTGCTGCCGGGCCGTGTGTTCCTCGCAGGCCTCGCGACCCTGCAGAAATCCGGCGCGATCGCGGTCGAGGGCGCGTGGATAAGGCTGCCCGGCCACGAGGCGCGGCTTGCGGAGGGTGATGAGGCGCTGTGGGCTGACATCGCGCCGCGGCTCGGCGGCGAAACCCGCTTCCGCCCGCCGCGCGTGCGCGACCTCGCGACCGAGACCGGAGAGGATGAGGCTGACGTTCGCCGCGTCCTCAAGCTGCTCGGCCGTCTTGGCCGGGTCGACGAGATCGCCCACGACCATTTTTTCCTGCGCGAGGTGACCGCCGAGATGGTCGCCACCGCCGAAGACGCCGCGCTCGCGGATCCCGGCGCCGTGGTGACGGCCGCGCGCTTCCGCGACAGGCTGGACAACGGTCGCAAGGTGGCGATCCAGATCCTCGAATTCTTCGACCGCCACGGCGTCACCATCCGGCGCGGCGACGAGCGGCGCATGAACAAAGCGAGGCGCAACCTCTTCCGCCGCGCCGACGTCACGGCGGGGATCGGCGCCGAGGAGGACGCTTGATAGGTGCGACGATACGTGATGCGTGCTTCGAGACGCTCGTAAACGCGGGCTCCACAGCATGAGGAGCGTTTGAGCCATCTCAACCCTCCTCTGCTGAGGAACGCGCAGGCGCGTCTCGAAGCACGCAGCACCTGTGAGAGCCGTCTTGGCGAGCACTGAAGAATTTCACTTCGACGGTTGGCTGAAGGCGGCCTTCGCGGAGACTGGCGCGTTCACCGCCTTGGTTGTCCTCGTCGATATCGGCAGGAAGGACGCGACCCCCGTCGCCTCCACCTTCTTCCACGTCATTGGGGACGAGGCCGACTGGGCGGAGATGAGCCGCCTGTTCGCAGGCGCGCCGAACCGATGGAACGGCGCGGCCTTCTTTGCCGAGACCGCGCGGGACGGCGGGCCGCTCGACGAGCCGCTCGCCCGCATCGAGCTCCGCCGCGTCGAGCAGATGATCGACGACGACCGGATGGCGCTGAACGAGGCTGCGTTCTTCAACCGTAAAGGCCAGCGTCTACGGATCGACGAAGATGGAGACAGCGCGTGAGCGTTCTCGCCCGCGACCTCTGCGCCGACCCTGCGCTGCTGTCGATCGCCGCCGCGCAGGAGCAGGCGGCGGTGCTCGTGGCGGGTCCCGTCGAGGACGAGCTTGTTCCCCTTCGGGAGCTCGCGGGACGCGTCTCGTCCGAGTCGGTCGCCACGCCAACCCCTCTGCCGCCCTTCGACCACTCCGCCATGGACGGATATGCGCTCGCTGGTCTCGGGCGCAGCCATGTGGTGCGAGCGCGGCTCGCCGCCGGGGCGGAGGAGACGCCGACGCTGGTTCCAGGCGAAGCTGCGCGCATTCTCACCGGCGCGCCGATGCCGGCGGGCGCGATCGCTGTCGTCATGCAAGAGCGGGTGCGGCGCGAAGGCGACCGGATCACCCTCGAGGCGGATGTCGAGGCCGGCGCCAACATCCGTCGGCGCGGCGAGGACGTCGCTGCAGGCGAAGTCATCGTCCCCGCCGCCGTGCGGCTTGACGCGCGCCACATTGCGATATTGGCCGCGGCCGGCGTCACCCAGGCGCGTGTCCGGCGACGTGTCCGGATTGGCGTGCTTTCGACCGGCGACGAACTCGCGCGTCCTGGCGAGCCGCTGACGCCCGGCCGCATTCACGACGCCAACCGGCCGATGCTGATGGCGATCCTCAATCGACCGAGCCACGAGATCGTCGATCTCGGCGTCGCGCCGGACGAACCCGCGGCGCTGCGGCGTCTGCTGCTCGACGCCGCTGCCCGCTGCGACGCGATCGTCACCTCCGGCGCGACCTCGGTTGGCGACGAGGACCATCTCGCCGCCGCGGTGTTTGCCGGCGGCGGTAGGCTGGAGCTCGCTCGTGTCGCTCTGAAGCCGGGCAAGCCGGTCGTCGCGGGAACGCTGAGGGGCGCGGTGCTGATCGGTTTGCCGGGCAATCCGTTCGCCGCGCTCGTCGCCCATGTCCTTGTCGGCCGCGTCGCGCTGGAGCGGCTCGCCGGACTGGCGCCGAAGCCGCTCCGACCGCTGCCGGCCTCCGCAGGCTTTTCGCAGAAGGGCCCGGGCGGCCGGACCGAGTTCGCGCCGGCGGCTTTGCGCGGCGTCGATGAGCGGGGGCTCATGGTGGTCGAGAAGCTTGGCCGCGGCGGCTCGGCGCGGCTCGCCCCCCTCATCGCTGCCGACGGGCTCGCGGTCATTCCCGCTGGCCGGGCCGATATCCGCATCGGCGATCCGATCGGGTTCCTGCCTTTCGAAGCCGCGGCCGAGCTCTAACCGACGCCTCTCGGCTTAAAAAAAGCCGCTCGTCGAGAGAGACGAGCGGCTGGGAATTGCGACCGCCGCGACCTGATTTGGGCGCAACGCCTAAGGGATGTTTACACAACCATCGAATTACGGCCGAGTTTCGGCGGGTTTCGTCGCCTTCACGTCTCCGTCAGAGAGCGGTTGGCGCCGGGGTGATCGGCAGCCGGGCGAGAAGGCCGAGCAGAGCGCGGTCCTGCAGCACGATCGTCTTTTCTTTCGTCGTCAGCCAAGCCTTTGCGTCGTCGAGCGTCTCCGCCTCCGAAAGCTTCGCCGCAGCCATCACGCGATCGGCTTCGATGACGCCCTTCTTGCGGGCCGGAGCGATCGCGAGCATGCGTTCGTGGGCCGCGAAAAATTTCTCGTCCGCATGGACGGTAGCCAGCGCGTCGCCTTCGTCCACGCCAGCCGCAGCGAGGCGTCGCCCGTTTTCGCGCGCAGCGGTGGCGATCTCCGGGATATTTGTCTCCTCGGGAATCAGCATCAGCCCGAGCCGCTTTAGAGCGAGGCCGGAGCCGAGGTGACCGGAGAGCCAGGAGAGCGGAATGGCGAGAAGAAGGCCGGCGATCGTCGGCGACATCCAGGCGACCAGCGAGGGCGCGATCGCGGCGCCCGCGCCGAGCGCCACGACGCCGAGCACGGTGTGCCAGCGGTGGCGGCGGACGATATCGGCGAACGGGATCGAGCCGTCGTCGCGCCGCTGCGGGTTCCAGCCTGTCGCCCCCCCGGCCAGGATCTGGAACACCGAGCCGGACTGCACCAGCATCATGATCGGCGCGAACAGCGAAGACAGGATGATCTCGAGGATGGCGGAGATTACAATGCGAATGGTCCCCCCGCCGGCGCGCCGCGAAGGTCCGTGCAGGAGGTGGACGATCAGCCCAAAGATTTTCGGCGCGATCAGGATCGCCATGGTGATTCCGAACAACGCCAGCGCACGTTCCGCGTCGAAGCGCGGCCAAGCCGGGAACAGCGAGAACTCGTCGGTGAAATATTCCGGCCGGATGAACTTCGATTGCAGCGCCAGTGCGATGCCGCAGAGCAGCATGAACATCCAGAACGGCGAGGCGAGATATGAAAAGATGCCGTTGAGGAAGTGGTGGCGGCTCAAGGGGTGCAGGCCGGCGGTTCCCAGCAAAGCGGAGTGCTGAAGATTGCCTTGGCACCAGCGCCGGTCGCGCTGGCTGACGTCGATCAGCGAGGGCGGGCTCTCCTCATAGGAGCCCTCGATCTGCGGCAGCATGTAGACCGCCCAGCCCTTGCGCCGGATAAGCGCGGCTTCGACGAAGTCGTGGCTCAGGATCAGCCCGCCAAAGGGCGGCTTGCCCGGCAGATCCGGCAGCCCCGCGCCTTCCGCGAAGGCGACCGTCCGGATGATCGCGTTGTGGCCCCAGTAATTGCCGTCGCGCCCGTACCAGACGGCGATGCCAGCTGCGATCACCGGGCCGTAGACGCGGCTCGCGAACTGCTGGACCCGCGCGAACAGCGTGTTGCGATTGATGACGAGCGGCAGCGTCTGGATGATGCCGGCGTCGGGATCGGCCTCCATGGCGGCTGCGAGCGCGATCACGGCGTGGCCGGTCATCAGGCTGTCCGCGTCGAAGATCAGGAGGTGATCGTAGGCGCCGCCCCAGCGCGAGACGAAATCCTCGATATTGCCGGCCTTGCGGCGGTGGTTCTTCGCGCGGTGGCGATAATAGACGCGGGCGTCCGGCCCAAGCGTCTCGCGCAGTTCGAGGAAGGCCCGCTCCTCGGCGATCCAGACGTCCGGATCGGTTGTGTCGGAGAGCAGGAAGCAGTCGAAATGGTCGGCGAAGCCCAGCCGCTTGACGTCGTCATAGGCGGCCTGCACCGCTCCGAACACGCGGCTCGGCTGCTCGTTGTAGATCGGCATCACGAGCGCAGTCTGGGTCGTCAGCTTTTCCGGCAGCTCCGGCCGGGACAAGGCAGGCCGGCCGATCAGCGCGAAAAAGCCGATGATGCCGCTCGCGAAGGCCAGCGCGATCCATGCGAAGTTCACGAGGAACAGCGCGAGCAGCGCCCATTCGAGCACCGTGACGCCGCCGACCTCGACGACCCCGTACATCTCACGCGCGCCGAAACCGGTCGCGAGCACGGAGACGGTGAACACCACGGCGCGGCTGCCCCATGGCGTCTTCCAAGCCTCAGGGCGGATACGCGAGCGCTCGTCGCCGCGCGACCACGTCTTGAGCGGCTGCGGCGGCATGGCGATCGGCCGCTCGGGCGGCATCGCCGCCGGCGTGGACACGGGCGGTGCGGCTGTCTGGTCGTTCACGGGGTCCATCGGTACAGCCATGTCTCGCTGATCGGGCCGCCGTCCGTTTCGAGCAGCATGCGCAGTTCGCAAAGATCGTCGTCGCCGGGGTCGAGGTCGAAGGTTACCCGGTAGCCCTTCGTCTCGGGATTATAACGTCCGAGAGGTTCGCGGATCTGGCCGACCGAGGTCGACACGTTGACGCGCACCCCTGGCGCCTTGGCGGGATCCGCGACGGCCTCGCCGACGAAGTCGACCACGAACCGCCGTCGCCTGCCGCCTCCGCTCCCAATGACGGTCTGGCCGACGACCGCATTGGTCGGCCGGTCCGGGGGCGTCCAGCACCAGTTCATGCGGTAGGCCATCGATAGCCGCTGGCCGCCCTCAAGCGGCTGTTTGGGCCGCCAATAGGCAACGATGTTCTCGTTGATGTCGGTGTCGGTTGGGATTTCGAGTAGCTGGAGCTGTCCAGGCCCCCAATCGCCGATCGGCTCGATCCATGCGCTTGGCATCCGGTCGTAGCGGCGACCGAGATCGTTATAGGCCGGGAAGAAGCGCTCGCGCTGCAGCAGGCCGAAGCCGCGCGGGTTCTGGTCGGTGAAGACGCTGATCTGCAGATCGCGCGGATTGGTGAGCGGTCGCCACAGCCATTCGCCGGCGCCCGTCCACATCTGCAGGCCGTCGGAGCGGTGGACCTGCCCGCGAATATCGTCGACGCCTGCCCGGTCGTTGGGGCCGAACAGGAACATCGAGGTCATCGGCCCGACGCCGATATGCGTCAGCGTCTCGCGCGCGAACAGCGTCAGCTCGACGTCGACGACGGTGATCTCGCCCGGCCTCAGCGTGAATCGGTAGGCGCCGGTCAGCCTGCGGCTGTCGAGCAGCGCGTGAATGACGAGCGCGTTCGAGCCGGGCGTCGGCCGTTCGATCCAGAAGGCCCGGAACATCGGGAATTCTTCGCCGTTCGGCTCGCCAGTATCGATCGCGAGTCCGCGTGCGGAGGTGCCGAAGATCTGGCCGCGCGCGAGCGCGCGGTAGATTGTAGCGCCCTGGAACACCGCGGCTTCCCGCATCTCATCCGGTCTATCGAGCGGCGTTCGGACGGCGAATCCCGAGAGCGGATAAGGCTGATCTGGATTGGGCTTGGGCGCGCGGCCGAAATCGAACCATGAGCCCCGGACGTCGAACGGCCTGACCTTGCCGTCGTCGACCGAGGCGATCCGGACCGGCTGGCGATAGATCGAACCGCCGGGCATGAGGTCGAGCGTGAAGCCCCGGTTCTCCGAACCCCAGGGCGTACGCTCCGGCAGCATGCGGATCGTGTTGAAGACGTCGCGCGGCAGGTCGGCGAAGCCGTTCGGCAGGGTCGAGCCCGGCGCTTCATGGCCGCGCGTCGCGAGCAGCCGCGCGTGCTCCTCCAGCGCCTCGCGCGAGAACGGCGCGCCGTTCGCGAAGATGTCGGCCGGGGGCGGGGACGGGGCGGGCTGCTGCTCCTGCGCGCCAGCGGCGGCGCCGAGGCAAGGCAGGATCGCGACGCCGAGGAGGAACTCTCTACGCTTCATGGATGCCGGGCGATCGACTCCGGCGGGGCCGGACGACGGAATGACGGTGGTTCGGTCAGCCGGGATGATGTCGCGCTCCCGTCACAAGTCCAGCGGAGTCTTGCAGTCCCCGACCGCTCCGTCAGGGCGTCGCGAGAGGCTCGCCCGCGAAGACCGTCGTATCGCAGGGGAAGCCCTGGTCCGCAAGCGTGGCGCAGGCGCGTTCCGCTTCCGAGCGCGTCGCAAAGGGTCCGGCGACGAGGTCGTAGGCCCCTTGTCCGTCCTGCCCTTTGGCGGCCCGCCCGGTCAGTTGCGCAAGCGATTGCGGGTAGCGCGCCACCAGCGCCGCCCAGCGCCGGCGGACGGCTTCGACCGAGACGTCCGGGCCGAGCGAGAGCGCGAACGTCCCGGACGGAGCGGTCTTCACGCTGTGCGCGATCGAACCCGTGACGTCGACCTCGGTCGCCCGAGCCGCGATCTTGAGTTCTCCGACGCCGCGCTCCAGCCGGCTCACCCGGTCGAGAAGCTGGGTGCGCTGCTCCGCGAGCAGGGCGACCTCGCGGCGCAGGCCCTCGCCGTCGCTCGCGACGATCCGTTCGCTGCTGCTGTTCCGCGAAACCCAGGCGGTTGTGCAGGCCGCAAACAGCGCCACCATCATCAGCGCGCCCCAGATCAGAGCGGGCGACGCCGGGGCGAGCCGGATGTCGGTGACCGAGTGATGGTCGTAGTCGGAGTGGTTCAAGGACGCTCTAGCCCAAGCCTGCAGGGAGACGATGGGCGGAAGCATAGCTGAGTCGCGGGTTTGCGCAGGCGGCGCATGATCCGCCGCTGTTGCGAAGGCGCGCGCGAGCCGCCACTGTCCGGCCGGCTGGATTCCCTCCTTCTCCGTCCTGCCTCCATGCCAGAGCTCACCCGATGAACGCCGCCCGCTCATGCCTCACGATCGTGCTCGCTGCAGGCGAGGGCACGCGGATGCGGTCGACGACGCCGAAGGTGCTGCACAAGGCGGCCGGGCGCTCGATGCTCGCTCACGTCCTGGCGGCGGCGCGCGAAGCCGGCGGAGACGCGATCTCTGTCGTCGTCGGGCCTGGTCGCGAGGACGTGGCTGCGGAAGCCGAGCGCGTCGTCCCGGGCGCGCAGGTCTTCGTGCAGGCGGAGCGGCGCGGCACGGCCCACGCCGTCCTTGCAGCCGCCGAGGCGATCCAGTCCGGGTATGACGACGTCCTGATCGTCTATGGCGACACGCCGCTGATCCGGCCCGAAACGCTGAAGCGTCTTCGCGCGCCGCTTGCGCACGGGGCCTCGGTCGTCGTCCTCGGCTTCGAGGCGGAAGACCCCACGGGCTATGGACGGCTGATCTCGAAGGGGCAAGATCTCGTCGCGATCCGCGAGGAGAAAGACGCGACCGACGAGGAGCGCGAAATCCGGCTGTCGAACGCGGGCCTGATTGCGATCGCTGGCGCGCGCGCGCTCGAATTGCTGCGCGGGATCGGCGACCGGAACACGAAGCGCGAATTCTATCTCACCGACATCGTCGAGGTGGCGGTGGCGAACCATCAGGCGGTCGCAGTGGAGGCCGCTCCGGAAGCGGAGGTGCAGGGCGTCAACGATCGCGGTCAGCTCGCGGTGGTCGAGGCCGCGCTTCAGCAGCGCCTGCGCCGCGCGGCGATGGCCGGAGGCGCGACCCTGATCGCGCCGGAGACCGTGTTTTTCTCGCACGACACCGTGGTCGGCCAAGACGTGCTGATCGAACCTAACGTGGTGTTTGGACCCGGCGTCACGCTGGCGGACGGCGCGGTGATCCACGCCTTCAGCCATCTCGAAGGCGCTCGCGTCGGCCCCGGCGTCTCCGTTGGCCCGTTCGCCCGGCTGCGGCCGGGTGCAACGCTCGCGGCGGGATCGCGCGTCGGCAACTTCGTCGAGGTGAAGAACGCGGCGATCGGCGAGGGCGCCAAGCTCAACCATTTGACTTATGTCGGCGACGCCGAGGTTGGGCCCCGCGCCAATCTCGGGGCCGGAACGATCACCTGCAATTACGACGGCTTCGCCAAGCACCGCACCACGATCGGCGCGGACGCGTTCATCGGCGTGCATTCCGCACTGGTCGCTCCCGTGACGATCGGCGACGGCGCCTTCGTCGCGACCGGGAGCGTCGTCACGGAGGATGCGCCCGCCGATTCGCTGGTGATCGCGCGGGCGCGGCAGGTGACGAAACCCGGCCGCGCCTCGAAGCTGAAGGCGCAGTTCAAGGCTGCGAAAGCGGCGAAGGAAAGCTAACGTTTGGAGAAACCCTGCTGCGAGCTTCGATCTAGCGCTTCACCAAGCGCATAATGCCCTCCGCCGCCGCGACCGCCGTCGCGAAACTCGCCTGCAGGAGGTAGCCGCCGGTCGGCGCCTCCCAGTCCAGCATCTCGCCGGCGACGAAGGTTCCCGGTCGCCGCTTCAGCATGAACGCATCGTCCAGCGCGTCGAACGTCACGCCGCCCGCGGTCGAGATGGCGCGGTCAAGACCCGTGGGCGCGACCAGCCTCAGCGGCGTCGCCTTGATGCGGCGGGCGAGCGCCGCCGGGTTCTCGTCGAGCGGACCGCCTTCTCGCAGGACCGCAACCGCCGCAGGGCTGAGCGAGGCGGCCTTCCTCAGATGTGTGGAAAGTGAACTCTTGCCGCGGCGCTCGGCGAGCTTCGCGGTGAGCGCCTCCTCCGAGAGGTCGGGCCGGAGGTCGAGCATGGGCCTGATCTCGCCATTTCGGGCGATGGCGTCGCGGAGCCGGCCCGAAAGCGCGTAGATCAGCCCGCCCTCGATCCCGTCGGACGTCACCATCGCCTCGCCCCGGGCGGTCTCCCCTTCGAAGCTCAGCGCCGCTCGCTTGATCGGCTCGCCCGCGAAGCGTTCGGAGACGAACGGCGTCCAGGGAACGACGAAGCCGCAATTCGCCGGCTGAAGCGGGGCGACGGAGATTCCGGCGCCGGCAAGCGGGCCGACCCATGAACCGTCGGATCCGAGCCGCGGCCAGCTTGCGCCGCCGAGCGCGAGGACGCTGGCGTCGGGCGTCCTGACAAAGCGTCCGCTCGGACCTTCGAGGGTGAGCCCGCGATCGCCCTCGAAGCCGACCCAGCGCGTGCGCGTCTCGATCGCGACGCCGAACTCCGCAAGCCGTCGCAGCCAGGCCCGCAGCAGTGGCGACGCCTTCAGGCTTTTCGGAAAGACGCGCCCGCTCGTGCCGACGAAAGTCTCGACGCCGAGGCTCTCGCACCAATCTCTGAGCGCCGTCGCGGGCAGAGCGGCGAGGGCCAACTCAAGCGCCGAGGCCGCCGCGCCATAGCGCGCCAGCAGGCGCTCGTGCGGCTCGGAATGGGTGAGGTTCAGCCCGCCGCGCCCCGCCAGCAGGAATTTGCGTGCGACGCTCGGCATGCGCTCATAGACGGTCACCGCGCAGCCGGCGCCCGCCAGTCGCTCAGCCGCGGCGAGCCCCGCAGGACCGGCCCCGACGACCGCTATTTCGGGCCTCGCTCCGTCGCTCACATCATGCTCCGCCATCTTGAACTGGCCGGCAGGTCGAGCGCGCCGGGCTGGCCAAGTCAACGACGGATGCGTGACGGACCCCACCAATCTGCGCTAGATATCGCCTGATGAGTGCGACCGAAAAAACCCTGAGCCCGCTGCGCTGGCTTCTTGCCCCGGTATGGGCGGCGCAAATCTTCACGGGCGCAAAGTCCTTTGCGGACAATGGCGTGCTCGGTAGCGAACAGCTGAACCGCCGCGGCCTGCATGTCTGGCGGGTGAAGCTTGCTTACGCTATGGCCGAGCGCCGCCGCGCGAAGCTCGCGCACCGGGTCGCCGCCGAAGACCGTGCGGCCTTCGCTCAGAACGGCTTCATCGAGAAACGGAATTTTTTGCCCGAAACGCTGTTCCGTGACCTCGTCGCCGAGCTCGACAGCGTGCAGGCGCCGGCCCGCGAGATGAAGCAGGGCGACGCCATCACCCGGCGCATCGCTCTCGATCCGGATACGTTGAAGCGCATGCCGGCCTGCGCCGCGGTGCTGGACCTGCCCGAATTTCAGAATCTCACGCGCTATGTCGCGAGCTTCGACATCGAGCCCGTCGTCTATATCCAGACGGTGTTCGCCCAGGTCGATCGCTCGAAGACCGACCCGCAGACCGCCGTCCACGCCGACTGCTTCCACCCGACCATGAAAGCGTGGCTCTTCGTCCACGACGTCGAAGAGGACCTCGGCCCCTTCGTCTACGTTCCCGGTTCGCACAAGCCGACGCCCCGCAAGCTCGCCTGGGAGCGGCGCATGAGCGTGGCCGCCTCCAGCCTAGACCGGCTGTCCGCCCGCGGCTCCTTCAGGGTGGCCGGCGAGGACCTGACGCGGATGGGGCTGCCGCAGCCGAAGAAGTTCGCGGCGCCCGCCAACACGCTGGTCGTCGGCGACACCTGCGGATTTCACGCGCGGGGAAAGAGCGAGCGGCCATCGACCCGGGTCGAGATTTGGGCCTATTCGCGCCGCAACCCGTTCATCCCGTGGGTCGGCGGCGATTTCTGGTCGCTCGGGCCGCTGCGCCGCCGACAAGCCCCGCTTTTCTGGGCGGCGCTCGACCGGCTGGAGAAGTTCGGCCTCAGCCGCAGCCCGTGGCGTAAGGCGGGGACGGTGACGGCCGCGTCCCCTCCGATCTCGCGCGCGCCCTAGGCCGCGCCCCTCACCACTTGCCGGTGTTCGCCATCGAGGCCCATGGCTCGGCGGGCGCCTTCGCCGCGCCCTTCTGCAGCAGCTCGATCGAGATGTTGTCGGGCGAGCGTACGAACGCCATGCGGCCGTCGCGGGGCGGGCGGTTGATGGTCACGCCCTCGGCCATCAGCTTTTCGCAAAGCGCGTAAATGTCGTCGACCTCATAGGCGAGGTGCCCGAAGTTCCGGCCCTCGCCGTAGGTCTCCGGATCCCAATTGTAGGTGAGCTCGATCTGAGCTTCCCGCTGGCCCGGGGGCGCGAGGAAGATCAGCGTGAAGCGGCCCTGTTCGCTTTCGCTGCGGCGGACCTCCTCCAGCCCGAGCTTGCGGCAATAGAAGTCGAGCGAGGCGTCGACGTCGGTCACGCGGACCATCGTATGGAGGTATTTCAAGGCCGGTCTCCGTCTGGCGGGAGGACGTAGCTATGAGCCTCGACGACGATCGCAAGATCGAGCGCCTCGCCGCGACGCTCGCTGGCGCGGGTCGCGTGTTCAGCTCCTTTTGACCTTGAAACATGTGAAGTGATGCGTCCGTGCCTCAATCGTTAACGTAGCGCCACGATTGAGCCATTTTCCGCTTTCCCGTGAGGGATCGGATGCTATCGTTTGAAGGGACCGAGTCGAGGGCTTCGTTTCCTCGGTTTGGTGGGTGTATCCGGGCGGGCGAATCGTATGGGCGTTGACAGGGCCGGGGACATTTCCCCCGACACGTTCGACCACGGCGACGCGGAGGGCGTAGACCTCTACGAGGTCTCCGGCGTCATCAAGTGGTTCGACGTCGCGAAGGGCTACGGCTTCGTCGTGCCCGACAATGGCGGTCCCGACGTCCTTCTCCACGTCACCTGCATGCGTCGCGACGGATTCCAGACCGCGACCGAGGGCGCGCGCGTGGTCTGCGAGGCGCAGCTGCGCCCCAAGGGCGCGCAGGCCTTCCGCGTGATCTCGATCGATGAGAGCACCGCCCGTCACCCCGGCGAGATGCCGCCGCCGCGCACCCATGTCTCGGTGACGCCGACGAGTCCGCTCGAATTGGTCGAGGTGAAGTGGTTCAACCGGCTGCGCGGCTTCGGCTTTCTGACGCGAGGCGATGGCTCGCCCGACATCTTCGTGCATATGGAGACGCTTCGCCGCTTCGGCATCATGGAGCTGAAGCCCGGCCAGCGCGTCTATGTGCGCTACGGTCCCGGCGCCAAGGGACTGATGGCGGCAGAAGTGCGGCCCGAAGGCCCCGACGGACCGGCCGGCGTCCCGTCCTCACACTGACCGTCAAGGCGTCCGCGTCGATGCAGCTCCGCATGCGCCTGTCCGTCGCGCTCGCCTTCGTCGCCGTGGTGACGGCGCTCGCCGCCGTCGCCGCCCCGAGGTTGGAGAGCCTCGCCTTCGAGACCTCGTCTGGGCGCCACGAATTTCAGGTCGAGGTCGCGGCCAGCCCGCAGGAGCGGGAAGTCGGCCTGATGTACCGCCGCTCGCTCGATCCCGACCACGGAATGCTGTTCGATTTTGGCAAGGTCGACAGCGTCTCGATGTGGATGGAGAACACCTACGTCTCGCTCGACATGGCCTTTGTCGGCGAGGACGGGCGGGTGACACGGGTGGAGGAGGACGCCCAGCCGCTCTCGACCCGCATCATCTCGTCGGGCTCTCCCGTGAAATTCGTTGTCGAGCTGCTCGCGGGGACGGCGAAGCGCATCGGCCTCAAGCCGGGCGACCGGGTGATCCACCCGAGGGTGGGCGCGTAAGCGCAGTCATGCGCATCCTGATCGCCTATGTCGCCACCGCTCTCGTCTTCCTCGCCGGGGACATGATCTGGCTCGGCTACGTCGCCCGCGACTTCTATCGCAACCAGATGGGCGAGCTTATGGCGCCGAACGTCAGCCTTACGGCAGCGGTTGCGTTCTACCTGATCTACATCGTCGGAGTGGTCTACTTCGCTGTCCTCCCTGCTCTAAATGCAGGCTCATGGACGACGGCGCTGGTATCGGGGCTGATGCTCGGCCTGATCGCCTACGCGACCTACGATTTGACGAACCTCGCCACAACTCGCGACTGGCCGGCGGCGCTCGCCTTTGCCGACCTCGCATGGGGCGCGACGCTGACTGCCGTCGCCTCGACCGCAGGCTTCTTCATCACGCGAGCGCTGACCTCGAACTGAGGCCGCTTAGACCGACAGCCGCTTGACGCCGCCCGGGAGCACGCCGAGCCGCTCGAGATCCTGAGCGGACAGGGCTTGAAGCGGCGCGCTTGGCACCGCGGCGCCGTACGGAATCGCTTTCCGCGCAGCCGCCTTGTCGGCGATCGCCGCAGCCCACGAGCCGCCTTTGGCGCGGTCCTCGCCCTTCAGATTCGCCAGCGGCAGCGTCAGCCGCCACCCGGCCGGCGTGCTGGTTCTAACGTCCATCACCGCGCCGCCGGTCTCCGGCATCTTAGCCTGCGCCATCGTCGTTCTCCCCGCTCAGCTTGTCGACGGACGTGAAAGCCTGGCCCGAAGCCACCGCGAGCCGCCCTGCCATCGCCTCGCGCAGTGTGGCGTTGATGCGGTCCTGCCAGCCGGCCCCGTCCTCCTGGAACAGCTCCAGAACGTCCTTGTCGATCCGGATCGAGACCAACTCCCGCGCGCTGGGAACGCCCGCCGGCTTCGGCGGCGTCGCGAGCGGCGCAGGCTTCGGACGGAACGCAGCCTCGGCCGCTGCGCGTGGATCGGTCGGTCGGCGGGCCATGGAAGCTCCTTATTCGTTCGGATCGTCCTTGACGATAGATGGCAGGACGCGACAAGGCGGTCCAGAGCATCCTCGCCGTCCGCAGGTCGTTGCGCCTATTACCCCAGGAGCGCACTTTCAAACGGCGTCAGCGTTTCGGCTGTTGTCGGGCGGAGCCCGTCGAGGCATAAACGCGGCGTTCGTTGGTCTCGGGGCGTAGCTCAGCCTGGTAGAGCGCCTGCTTTGGGAGCAGGGGGTCGCATGTTCGAATCGTGTCGCCCCGACCAATGTCTTCGTTCATGCTGCGGAGGATGATCTTTTGGCCGTTCGCATCTTCAAGCCCGCGCGCACCGCAATGCAATCGGGCGTGGCGAAGACCAAACGCTGGATCCTTGAGCACGAACTCACAGAGGCCCGCCGGGTCGAGCCGCTGATGGGCTGGACCTCCTCGGGGGACATGAGCCAGCAGGTGCGCCTGTTCTTCGACACCAAGGAGGATGCGATCGCCTATGCGGTCCGAGAAGGCCTCGCTTACCGCGTCGAGGAACCGAAGAAGGTCGCGCCGCGCACGGCCGCCTATTCCGACAATTTCCGGGCCAACATCGCCGAGCCCTGGACGCACTGAACTAGACCATCAAGGCCCCGTAGCTCAGTTGGATAGAGCGTCAGCCTTCTAAGCTGAATGTCGCTGGTTCGAATCCAGCCGGGGTCGCCACCGGAATCTCCGAAGATTTAAGCGTCCTTAGAGTCAATCCAATCGCTGGAAGCCCGCCCGCGACAGCGATTGCAGCAAGAAAAGGTGCGGTCTTCAGAAACGCGCTTAGACGGCGCCGCCGGCGCTAAGCCGCAGGTTGATGATTGTCATTAAAGCAACAAGCGTTCCGAAGGTTATCAATGGACCCGGAGCCCCTCGTGATGTCTTACGGGGCTGTATCTCTCACCACCTGTTCGTCGCAGGCGCTCCTTAGCGTCCGGCGGCGAATGCGCGATCAGTTATCGTCTTCGTCGGGCTCATTGTCGTTGGCGCGCGTTGGCCGACGATTGCGTGCTTCGACACGGTGAGGCGGCTCTTCCAGTTTCTGAGGTAAGCCTCCACGAGCGATGGATAGTCCTCGATCAGCAGCAGGTTCTCTGCATTTCGCTTATCAGCGTTATACGTGAAATTATAGCTGCCGGTGGTCACCGCGCGCCGATCGAAAATCATGACCTTGTTGTGCGCGACGCCTGCAGATTTATCAATGAACACGGGGATGCCGCCCGCGACCAGCATCTTGAGTGCGCTTTGCGTGTCTTGGTGGGGCGCTTTCAGGATACGCGGACGTTACCCCCGCGCCGCTTGGCTATAACGAGCGCCTTCATTATCGGCCAGTTAGTAAAGTTGTGGCCGTTGACGAGGATTTCGTCTTTGGCGGCTCGATCTGGCGGACATGAATCGGTGCGCAGCTCTGCTGCGGCGTAAAGTAGACACTCAAATGCGCCATCGCTGGCGCAGGGTATTCTTGTAGGCTTAGAGCAGGCTGCGCCTCCGCATGTGGAATAGCGAAGACTAGTGCGAGGGCAGCGTACAGGATTTGCTTGGCCAAGAAGTTGATCAGCGATTAGAGCAGGTTGCTCAACACTTTTGTCACTTACAGGCTGAAGTATGAACCCATCTAACTGGTTCCGCCTGCCATCGCTTAGACGATGTTCTCATCTACTCGTCGATCGGTGGCAGCTCGAAGTCTGCAGCGGGGCCGGCGGCTTCCGAAAGATAACGCAGTGCGTCGGGCACCTTAGATTCGACAGGCTCGAAGTAGTTTATGCAGGTCATCTTGACCTTATGGCGGCTTATCATCTTTAGGCGCTCAATCAACTGCTCCTTCGATGCAGTTTTGCAGAAATTGACGGAAAAATGCTTGTAGTCGGCTTTTCCAACATAGCCTGTCGCACGCTCTGTTTGCATAGCCAAGTATGCGTGCGCTGAGATCGGCCAAAACTGCGATCGATCCCGGAAGCGAAAGGACATGTTGCGGGCGAACTCTGGCGTGAATTGGGCGAACGCGTCTTCCATCACTGAACGCAGCATCGGGTAATGGACGTGTGGCGTTGCAAAGAAATTGTTAAGATCATAACCAAACATATGGGCGGCCATGATCTGATTCGAATTATGGAAGCTTATAGGCTTATCTATAAGGCTCGTCCAACTCCCGCGTAGAACCATCTTACCTTCGCGGAAGAAGTCCGTCTCCTGCGTCGGAGCGGCAAAAATCATGTCGTCGTTACAGTAGATGAACTGCTCCGCCAGCTCAGGGATTCTCCAGAGCATCGTCTCGATGGCGAGAGAATTAAAGACCGGCAGGAAACCTTCGAAGCCGCGATAAATCGTGCGATGGTCGACAACCTCGATATTGCTTGATTGCGCCAATTCCCGATCGATGCAGCTGGGAAACTGGTTATCTGTGATCAGCCATATGCGCCGAATCCACGGCGCGTGATTGCGAATTGACCGAAGATTGAAACGGATTTCTTCGTTGTCGCTGAAGCGCCTATTCTTAGTCGCCACAGTTTCGGGGGACGGCCCATTCGCGAGGTATCGAGCGCGCTTCTTCCGGTGTTGGGAATCTGCGCCGCTAACCCAAGCGATGACGATGTCTGTGTCGGTCAAAATTTGGGCCCCGGACTTCGATACGACTAAGCAGCGTACGGGCCGGGATGCTCCTTGGAGGTACAATCCAACGTCGGCCACAAGAACCGACAGTGATATGGAGTTAGCGTGCGCGCGGCAACCAAGCAGGATGGCTGCTCTGAGTGATACACCTACCCACAGAAGCCGTATGGGGCCGCGCGCCCGCTGCGGATTTTGGATCGAACTGCGCGGAAGCATGCCGCAGGGTGGCTCGTCCCGATGGGCCGCGATTTCCCATACTGGAGCCTCAGTGTGACGTTGTTTGTTCAGACGCCGCGCAACGACGATGCGATCGCGACATTCGGGCCCTACAGGCGGCACCTCAATGCA